>NZ_CP166289.1:0-3190000 GCF_000280725.2 Rhodococcus sp. JVH1
CCGGATAGTGATAATCGGGGCGGCGCCCCAACGGCAAACCGAGCAACACCCCCTCGTCCCGCAACTTCTTCACCAGGGTCCGCGATTCCCCCGCCCGCGGGGCCAACACCCGGCCGGCCTCCCCGGCCTTGAGGGTGACCACCTGCTCGAGCAACGACTGCCGCCGCTCCGCCGCCGCCCCCACGAGGTCCCCGGCACGAGTCCCCACCGGGTCGGCGAACGCCTCATCGAGAATCAGCTTCGCGATCAGCGCCCACTCCTGCCGCGGCGCATTCCGGGTCACGTACTCCACGAACTCGCCCGCCACCTCCACACCACGGCCCCCACCAGCGCGGTAGGCGGCGGCACTCAACCGGTGACCACGCCCGGCAACCACCCGCGGCCCACCCCCGCTCTTCACGGCCGGCGCCTTGATCACCTTCCGCCGCGTTCGATTCTCCGGCATCCCACACCTCCGATACGTGAAGTACGTATCAATAATCGT
The DNA here is from genome assembly GCF_000280725.2 of Rhodococcus sp. JVH1. Taxonomy (NCBI): domain Bacteria; kingdom Bacillati; phylum Actinomycetota; class Actinomycetes; order Mycobacteriales; family Nocardiaceae; genus Rhodococcus; species Rhodococcus sp. JVH1. Next base: position 485 of record NZ_CP166289.1, read on the forward strand.
ACTCCACGTACATTCTGTCGGACAGGGCATCCTCGGTTCGAGGCCTTTCCCTCACACCCACCCCAGCAGGCTCGTGGGATACACGGAACTGAGAATGTGCACCATATGACCGCCGATGATGCGGTCGTCCTGCCCCGTCACGGGTGTCGGCGATATCCTCCCGGCCTCACCCCGGCGTTGCGTCGGCTCCGGCGGGGTCCGCCGCGGGAGCGGAGAGTTTCTGGTTGACCAGCAGATTCAGTGAGACACCCTGCTCCTCGGCCTCGACCGCCAGTGTGCGGTGCACCCGCGGAGAGGTCCGCACGGTGAAGGTGCCGCTGTAGGAGCGGTCCGCGATCGGCACCGGCGGGCGTTCCCCGGTGCTCGCCATGTCGTCGAGGATCTCTCGGACGACGGTGACGATGCCGTCGAGGGCCTCGTTCTGGGTGTCGGCGAGCCAGGACAGGGAGCGGAATTCGGCGACGGTGCCGACGAACTCGCCGTCCGGTTCCGACCAGGTCACCCGGTAGGTGTAATGCGCCGGGTCAGCCATTGTCCCGCCTCCTTCACGCCCTTGCCGTCGGCGGAGATGGCGTGGTCGACCCCGGGAGCACTCGGCCGTGCCACATTGTCTTGTCGGACACGCCCTGTGGACTGACAGGAATCCCCGCGGAGTTGCGCCTGCCCCGACCTACAGGATGGTATCACCGGCGATACCAATTTCGACGTGAGCAGCAGGTAAGTCGTGGGTCTCACCCTGGCGTTGGTGGTATCGCCACTGAGCCCCGGGATCTCCGACGCGATCGGCGTCCCTGGCGTCACGGCGCATCTCATGGTCCTTGCCCGCTTGTCACGGTCCTCCCAGACCGGGGCCCGGGCGAGAAGAGAGAGAAGCGTTGCGCTGCGCCTCTCGCGGACTTCTCCGAGTTCACCGTGGGCAGGACCGCGCGGCGGGATCGGAACGGCCGCCGCGAAAGTGCGACGGGTGCCCCACCTGATGAACCCGTCAGACCGACCGCAGGGGACGCGACTCAGTGCAGATCGAGATGCAGCCGCAGAGCTTCCTCGAGCGCGGCAAGCGTTCTCGTCGAAAGCTTCCCGACCGGGTCACCGTCGAGACGACGCACCGACACCGAACGAACCTGTTCCGCTCGAGCCTTCGACTCACGCGGCATACCCGATTCGTCGGGTTCGACGAGAACCTGAAACGCGAACACATGTGCGGTGTTACTCGTCAACGGCACCACAGTGACCACCCCCCGACCGAGCCGCTCCGCCGTCGCATTGGCGCGATCATTACTCACCACAACAGCGGGTCGACGCTTGGCCGCTTCACTGCCCTGCGCCGGATCAAGATCAACCCAGTGCACCTGACCCCGGCGGATCATTCGCCATCTGCCGACGTGACGTCCCAGTCGTCGTCGACAACACCACCCTCGACAAAAGCCGCCGCGTAATCGCGCTCGAGACCCACCTCCCCGAGCATCCGAACCGCGGCTCGAATCCCCGCCGACCGGCCACCCAGACCGTGGTCGCGGACGTACGCGTCGAGGACGCGAGCGTCCTCGTCGGGCAAACTGATCGTGAACCTCGTCGTCATACTGCAATCATACTCCAGTATGAACGGGCAGGAAAAGCCCGAAACCAACCGCCGGCATCTCAGGCGGCCCACCACGATGCGCGGATGCTGCGATGATGTCGAACCAGTCCTCGTGCAGCGAAAACTCACCGCAAGGAGGCCGATCCCACGCCCAGACAATCGCTCCACGAGTGAGAATTTCTCGTGAACGGCCGGCCGGCCGTTGACGCGCGTGTGCTGGCAGGCCCCCTACTTCGGGGACCGTCACCACCTCGACAGGGCGTCGGTGGTTGGTCGTGACAGGGGCAGCGCGGGCATCTCGGTCAGGGCGTTCATCGCACGACCGGGCTGATCGGGCCGCCGTCGTGGAGCAGCGCTGCCGCCTCGTCCGGGCACCCCGGCTGGCGGCCCGCGATCACCCTCGGCGCCACCTCGCACGCACCAGCTGTCGGCGGGTAGCCCGACGGGAGCGTCTACCCCTGTGCACCCGGCAGCGGGGAACCCACCGTGAACGTCGCACCGAACGGATCGGTGACATCCGCGGTCCGCCCGTACGGCATGTCCGTCGGATCGTCCACGGCGCCCCCGCTCGCCCGCGCGGCGGCGACGACCGCGTCGGTATCGACGACCTGGAAGAGCGTGCCCCAAGCGGACGCCGAGGCGGCCGGGTCGCCCACGATGCCACCGATCTCGTGCCCGTCCGGTCTGCGCAGAAAGGTGAAGTCCACGCCGGGCAGGTCGTCGTTCCCGTCCAGGGTGAAGTCGAACACCGCCGCGTAGAACTCCCGCGCCGGGCCGGGATCCGGGGTCACCAAGTCGTTGCGTAACAACGTGTTCGGCTCGTTCACGAGCTCGCAGCCGACGTGTGCCCGCCCCTGCCACAGGCCGAACTGCGCCCCGGACGGATCCCGCACCATCGCCATCCGACCCTGGTCGGCGATGTCCATCGGCTCCATCAGCAGTGCGCCGCCCGCGGCGGCGGACCGAGCGACCGTCGCATCGAGATCGTCGGTCGCCAGGTAGACGTTCCACCAGAACTCGGTGGCGTTCTCGTCGGGATTCGGCATCAGCGCGGCGACCTTGTTGCCGCCGAGCAGACACATCGTGTACCGCCCGTACTCCTCGGGACCGACGTCGAACTCCCAACCGAAGACCGACCCGTAGAAGGTCATCGCCCGGTCGAGATCCGGGATGCCCAGGTCGATCCAGGTGGGGGTGCCGAGTGGCTGATTCGTCGTGACCGCGCTCATCGCTGCCCCTCAACTGTCGGGTACCCACTCGACGCTAGCCCGCGCCACCGACATTCCACGGCAGAGCCACCGGGCTTCGCCGTCGCGCTCCGCGAACCGATGGCACCTCCCGTTCGGTCCGCGTTCCGCCACGAGCACACCACTGAATGGCACACTGCGCTCATGCCCGCCGCCGGCCCATTCGCGACCGCTGGGACGGACTCGAAGCCAGATCGCAGATCGCTGCTCGGCCACGGTCCCGCCACACCGGTCCGCGGGCGCCTACTGCTCGCCTTGATCGCCTCGGTCGCGGCCACGCCTCGACTGCGCGAGGACGCAGTCCGGTACTATCTCGCCGACGACTTCGCACTCTGGCTCGAACGCGGACCAGGCCGCCCACCCGGCCCCCGGTCGACGACGGCGCCTGAACACCGGACGCCGACGAGTACCCGGCACGGTCGCAGCAACACCGCCGCCGGTTGTCAGCACCCGGCCGGGTCGGCACCATCAGGTATCGCAGAATTCTATTGTTCCTCACCCGAACCCAGCGGACGCCGCGCGCACCTCGACACCACCGAACGCGTTCATGCTGCAGTGGCACCAACGACGGGCGTTCAGCGCCTCCGCCTTTCGTGTCCTGCCTATATCTTTCGTGTCCAGGATCACCCGCGCCGCCCTCGGTGGGGCTTGCCATCGCCGCCACGTCCGTGACCCGGCAGAGCGCCAGCCGACAGTGGCAGGTTCTGCGCTACCGTGTATTTCGTTGCTGCTGCGGAGCTCTCGCCGCCGGATCCCGACCCAGCAGGAGCAACGCATCACGCCCTCGCCGCCGGCGCTGCTCAGGCATCGACAGCCACCAACGATGATCCGGATCGGCCAACACCTCCGCCGGGGCCCTAACCGAGCAGCACCCGTCGCCGCGACGGGTGCCGAGGGCGCAGAGCGGCGGGCCCTGCGGAAGGCTACAGGTGCTCGGTGGTGCGCCTGCCGATGGTGGTGCTCAGGGCGTCGAGTTCGGCGAGCACACCGGTGGCGGCCCAGATCTGGTTGCGCTTGCTCTCGGACAGCACCTCGAGCACCCCGGCCGCGGTGAGCCGGCCGAGCGCGCGGTACGCGCTGGCGTCGGTGGTGCCGGTGATCTGCTGGGCGGTGTCGGCGCCGAAGATCGGCGTGCCGAGGAGGGCGTCGATGATCTTCTCGTCGGCGGAGTTGCTGCGCGGCCGCGCGATATCGCGCCAATAGCTGGGGAGTTCGGCCAGGGCGCGGGCAGAGTCCTGCGCGGCCTCGCTGGAGACGATCGCCGCGCGGGCGACGTACTCGACGAACCCGTCGGCATCACCCGCTCGGTAGCGGGTCAGGTGGTCGAAGTAGCGGCGGGTGTCGGCGAGCATCACCGACGCCAACGGGACGGTGACCCGGTGGGTCAGGCGGCGGCGGCGCAGGATCGCGCTGATCAGGGCGCGGCCGATGCGTCCGTTGCCGTCGGTGAACGGGTGGATGGACTCGAGCTGGGCGTGTGCGATCGCGGCCTGCGCGAGGATCGGCAGGTCGGTGCGGTTCGCGAACTCCAGCAGGTCCGCCATCAGCTCGTCGACCAGTTCCGGTGGCGGGGGCACGAACAGCGCGTCGATCGGGGTGTAGTCGCTGCCGCCGATCCAGTTCTGCACGTCGCGGAATCGGCCGGAGTCGCGGGCGGTGTAGTAGTCCGGTGCCATCAGCAACCGGTGCGCACCGAGTAGGGTGTCACCGGTGATCGGGCCGTCCCCGGCCGCGTCGACCATCGCGATCAGGGCCTTGACCGCGGCGAGCTGGGACTTGGCCTCCGCGCTGGACTTGCCACCGGCCAGCGCCTTGCCGAACGCGCGCCAGCCCGCGTCGATGTGCTCGATCTTCGACGACGCCACCGACTCGCTGCGCAGCAGGAAGTCCGACAGCGGCGCCAGGTGCTCGCCGAACCCTGCTTCGAGGCGGGCCACCGCGATGACCGCCTCCTCGTGCGCGCGGGCAACAACACCGACCAGATCGCAGTCGAGGGCGCCGATCATCGGCGGGATCATCACGTCGACGGTCTCCAGGGTGCGGTCCGCGCGCGAACCCTGCCGATGACGCGGGTTCCAGGGCCGAGTCTCGATACGATGCTCCGGCCAGATCACAGACCTTCTCCCCCTGGTTCGGTGCAAACGTAGACAACAGACATCTTAGCGTACTTTTACTACCTTAAACGTAGTCAATGACGTTGATTGGTATACGCACGGCGGCAGGACACCCACCCCCGCAGGTCGGCGCCTGATGTCGTCCACGCCCGGCAGATCACCGCCCGGTCGGGTGACACCGTCACTCGTCGAACCCGACCCCGCACCGTGCCCCGAGCCATGCCGGAACCTGACTTCGCCGCGACCGAAACAACCTGCCCGGATTTGCCGCTCGTTCGAGAAGCTGATGGCGTTCGGCCGCCGCGACGAATGGTCTGACCACACCATGTCCGCCCACAATGATTCGGCACATCCTTCCAAACCTTCTGCGGGACTTAACGGGCAAGCGGTCAGGCGACGACAGGTCTGACGACAACGCCGACGACAGCTCAACCCCTCGCGTCCCGGTCGCGGTGGTCGAGTCGTTGTTGGCCGCTCCCGATGCGCTGACACCCGCACAACCTGAAGAGCTTGTCGCGCAGGCGCGCCGCGTTCAGCGCGAATGGCAGATTCGGCTCCGCAACCTGGGCTACTTCATGGCCGACGACGGGGTGTTCTTCGGCTCGACCATCCTCGACACGGTGTGCAGCACACTCTTCTCAGCCGCACCCTGAACAGCCTCTACAGCGGGCCGATCACACCGTTTCCACAACCGCGGGGACGACCTCGACGGATTGCATACGGCTCTGGCCGCCGCGTTCAAGGAGGTCGAGATCACCGTCGCTGTGTTCGCCGCCCGCCGCCCGCGACGTCCCGGCAGCTGATGCGCCGCGCGGGACCGCTGGCCGCGGTAGTCATCGGGATCGCGGTCTATCTGGCCGCGTTCATCTCTCACCCCCCACAGGAGATTTGCCGCGGACACCACCGCTTCCCCGAGGACGTGCTCAACCAGTACGGACTCGTCATCGCCGAACAGCACTTCAGCCGAGCAAAGATGCCCACCGTGGCCGCGCACTGCACCCTCCACCTCGTCTCCGGCCCCCGAACCACCCCCACCGTCTTCGTGGTCGATTGGCACGCGACCGGACTGGCCCTCGCCGGTGTCGTCCTCGCCGCCGGCGGCGTCTGGCTCCGGTGGCGATCCCCGATCCGCAGCACGGACCGAACGAGTTGGGCCGGAGCGACCGCACCGCCGCGCTGCCTGTGATCCGCCGTTGCCGCCTGCCGACCGAGAGGAACCCCAGTGCCGACACCCGAACCTGACGACCAGACGACCAGACGATCGTCAGTCTGAACGCGGTGCGTCAGAGGACAACCGACGACCTACTGTCCGGGCACGTACCACTGACGTCGCTGCTGTACCGCCGACGCGACCGAATCGCCGCCGACCTACTCGTCTCCGACGTCCTCACCACATACATGCGCGGTCACGGGATCGGGCCGGCCGGGGTCATGGTCATGCTCGGCATCGCCGACGACGCCCGGGCCCGCGACCTGACCGCCGAACAGCGCGGGCAGATCACCGACGCGATCGCCGCGACGAGCGAGCGATAGGGGGCGTCTATCTCCGCTGTCCAGATGGCACTACTCGTCCGGGTCAGGACTCGACCGGGACCCACCGCTCCAGGCGGGCATGGCAGGGGAACTGCCCCGGGGAACGTCGCCGCGCATCGACTCGATCACCGTGTCCTCGCCGTCGACGCATGCGCGTGCGGATGGATCTGGCGGAGATCGTCGACCAGAGGCGCTCACCGAGCACTACGCCGCCGACTGCATGCCCTGCCCGCCACCGGAATCGCTCCACAGCTCCCCCCTCCGAAGCCGAGGTGTGCACGGGCAGAGTTGGCGGCAAGAGCGCTTCTGGTGTCGAGGACAGACATGCCCACCCTTCGTTGTTGCACCAAATTTGCACACCACTGTGGAAGTCCCGATCCGACAGCGAGCGCACCCCGGAAACTGTCAGCGTCCGATCCAGCACCCGTCGCCGAACCCGCAATCCGGTCCGGCGCGGCGTTCATTCCCGTCGCCTGCCGCCGCCGCACCATGGGCGAACTGGTAGACAGACCAGATGTGGTGGAACGCTCTGATCAGGAGGCCCCGATGCCACGACCATCATCATGGGTGAGGACGACGGCCTCCGCCCTCGGTGAGGAGCTGGCACGGATCGGTCTGACCGTCCCCGCCGACCGACTCGAGGACCTGCTCACCGACCGAGTCGCCGCCGTGGCAGAGCGGATGCACATCACCGAACGCACCGCCCGCCGGTACTTCGATCCTCACGCACTGCGCACCCTCGCCCGTGAACTGGCCCTGCGCATCAACGATGAGGCACCCGGCGCCGACCTGCTGACACTGCCCCGCACCATCGCCATGCCCCTGCCCACCCTCGGTGCGACAATCGCCGCCCTCGTCGAGGTCGCCGCCCTCGCCGGCGCCGACACCGGTCCCGACGAGCCGGCGACAGCGATGTCGATGATCTCCACCCTCGGCGTCCTGACCAGAGAACACGACGGTGACCTTCCCACTGTCTGGGTGCCGGAGCCGCTCGTCGTGCGAGCGGTGCGGCTCATCGAGAACACCGCCGACCTCGTGCACCACGGCTGCACACTCCCACCAGGCGTCGCCGAGGACGTACGCCCCCACCTGCGGAAGGCACTGAGCGACGACGCCGCCCGGCTACGGGCACTGACACCCGACACCGGCCGACGGACCGGCCCGGGCCTGTGGGCGGTTCCCGACGATCCCCGGTGAACACCGCGACTGCCCCGAAGGCATTCGTGACACAGAAACGCAGGAGAAACGAGATCTTCTGGGTAGTGGCTTCGGTGGCTTCGGTGTCTTCGGCCGGTTTGCTCACGGACAGGTTGAGCGTGGGCAGCCCGTACTCGTCGGTCGGTGTGGTCCCGGTGACCACACCGCCGCCCGTCGAAGTCAACGCTGCCGCCCGTGCCGATGGACGTCACCCATTCCGCGCCTTTCATTGTCGAGGTGTTGCGTCGACCGGTTGAACCTGGTCGGTTCCGTTCCGGAATGTTCGTAGAATTGTTGGCCTGCAATGGCTTACGAGTTTCTATGAGAAGGTTGGGGCATGGGTGACAATGCGGCGATGGAATCGTTCTTCGCGTTGCTGCAACGCAATGTCCTCGACCGTGGCCGCTGGAGCAGCCGTGAGGAACGACGGTTGGCGACCGTCGGGTGGATCGAGACGGCCTACCACGGCGGCGCCGGCAACGCGGTTTCGGTCGACTGAAGTGCTGCCACACAATCATCACCGGCAGCTGGAAAAGACCGCCAGCAGCGGCCCCGCGATGACGCCCAGTGAAATCCGCAGTCCTTTCCACCCATCATCCGCAACACGCCTCCCGATCACATCCGGGACCCGACATATTCCCAGATCAGAGCATTCGCCCGGGCCACGGCTCTATCCTGTCCATCCTGCGACACTCGCCGTCTCACGTCAGGACGAGGACCGACAGGCGTCCGCGCGGTGAGAGAGCGCGGTGACCTCGACCGTACGATTCGCGTCGTTGATCAGATACAGCCTTTGACTACTCGAGACCGCCGTCGCTCTGGAGAAGTTGGGCGTTGATCCCTCCGCCCTCCGCCGAGCAGAGGAACGTCACCAGATTCGCGCAAGTCCTGCGGCATACCGAGGCGTCCCAGAGATGTGCAGGTGATCATGTGCGCCTTCTGCTGTTCGGTTCATCCACCCGGTGTCGGTCGGTCCGGGATTGATCGCGTTACAGGTCACTCCCAGATCGGCAAGCTCACGGGCGGCGGCCAGCGTGATCCGGTCCATCGCCCCCTTGCTCGCCCCACAGGCCAGGTTGCCGACGGTGTGATCGCTGGTCAGGCTGACCACCCGCCCGGTACCGTGCTGACCGCGAAATCGCAGCCCGTACCCCCGGATCAGCAGCCACGACGCCCGCGTACTGACCGCGAAGTGCCGATCGAAGCTCTCCACCGTGGTGTCCAACCGGCCGGAATCGACCGACTCGCAATGGCAGAACACCAGCGCGGAGACGTTTCCCAGTTCGCGCTCGACGCTGTCGAAGAGCCGATGGGTCAATCCCACTTCTCTCACGCTCCCCCGGCGGAGGTTCTTTCCGTACTCGGCGCGATCGCCGAGTTCTCTGGTGTCCGGACACGCCGGGAGGTCCGCACGAACCCTCGCTGTTGCCCGCGTGCGGCCGCACCGGCGGCGCAATTCGAAACTCGGTGTGCGCCAATTCGAAATTGTCGAGCGAAGCTCAGCGCGGATTCGGTCAACGAATTGCGTGGGACACCACGGGGGCGCGCCGCGGCGTAGCGTTGGGGTGACGCCTTGTGGGCTCGCCCAGCACGTTGGCTCACCCAATCCAGGTAAAACCTTATGCACCAGCTCAGTTCACTCGATGCGCAGTTCCTCGACGCCGAGACATCCACCACCTGCACCCATGTCGGGATCCTGAGTGTCCTCGGCCCCACCACGCCGGGTGGCGGGCTCACGGTGCAGGCCCTCCGGGGGCTCGCCGATGGCCGATTACACCTGGTGGGGCCACTGCGGTGGCGGCTACAGCAGGTACCTCTCGGGCTCGACCGGCCCTACTGGGTGGACTCCGAGTTCCTCGACCTCGGCTATCACATCCGGGAGGTCACCCTGGCCGGTCCCGGCACCGACGAACAGCTCGCCGAGCAGATTTCCGGTCTCGCGGCACGTCCACTGAGCCGCGACCGGCCCCTGTGGGAGTGCTACCTGGTGAACGGGCTCACCGGTGGCCGGCAGGCGATCTACACCAAGGTGCACCCCGCGGTGATCGACGGCCTGACCGCGGCGCAGGCTCTCGCGGTGCTGATGGACACCACCCCGCAACCCCGCACGGTGCCGCACCGGCTCAGCGACGAGCAGTACCAGGCGGCCGGCGCCCTGGGGATGCTCGGCAACAGTGCCTGGCATCTGGCACTGTTGCCCGCGCGGCTGATGTGGTCCACACTCCGGCTGGCACCGCACCTGCCCGAGCTCGCCGACGCCCTCACCCACCCGGGCGCGGACCTGCTGGGCACACTCGCCCGGAGGCTGACCCCGCGCACATGGCGGCGGCCGGCCGACGAGGCGACGGCCGGGGCACCGGCACCACCCGACACCCCATTCCCCGGCCCCGACACCGCGCGCCGACGGTTCGCGTTCACCTCGCTACCGCTCGGCGAGGTCGATGCGGTCAGGACCGCGCTGGGGTGCACCGTCGACGACGTGGTGACGGCGCTGTGCACCACCATGCTGCGTCGCTGGCTCATCGACCACGATGCCCCGCCAAACACGGCGCTGGCCGCGGCCATGCCGATCGCGCGGCGCACCGACGCACAGTTCGCGGCCGCCGGCCATCGACTCTCCCTCCTGCCCATCGCCCTTCCGATCAACGAAGCCGACCCGGCCCGCCGCCTGCACAAGGTGCACACCTCGCTCACGGCGGCACCCCAACGTTTCCGCGCCGCCCCCGCCACCCTCGTCCGCGACGTCGGTGCCGCGCTGCCGCGAGCACTGCGCGGTCCGATCTCACGCACACCGCTGCGGGCACTGACCATGCCCACGCCACCGGTCAACCTGATCATCTCCCACGCCGCCGGCCCTGCTCGGCGGCTGTATGCCGCGGGCATCGAGGTAACCGGGAACTTCCCCGTCTCCGCCGTCAGCGACATGGCCGGCGGCATCACCATCGCCGCCATGTCCTACGGCCGGCACCTCGACGTCGGCATCATCACCTGCCGAAACCTCGTCCCCGATGTGTGGGACGTCACCGGCCAACTACACCAGGCCCTCTCCGAACTGACCGCGTGCACCCGCAACGTCCGATACCTGCGCCCCGCCCGTCCCCCGCACCGACCGATGTCGAGGTAACCGCGCTCTCGTCATCGGCACCACCATCTACCGACCCGAAAACGCAAATAGTCCCGGCTCTACCCGGAGGCGATTTTGCGTGGAGGCCGTCCTGTCGAGACGATCCTTGGGCAGGAAGGATTTTCGAGGTTGGCGCGGCGCTCCATTTCCGTCTACGAGGCCGACCGGCTTCAGCCGGGGCCGGCTACCGGAACGCCGCGTCGGCAGTTCCTCGAGGGGAACGGATCGTCGCCACTGAGCGAATCGGTGATCTCGCGATACGCCGGTGGTGGGGCGGCGGCGGCAAGTATGAGTTCGTCCGCGCAAAGGTGCCGGATGCGGCCGTTGGCGAAATGCACGGTCGAATCCGATACTGCCCCAAGGCTTCCATCAGCATGCGGATCAGGTCCAGATGGGAACCCTCCGACCGAAGGGGTCAGGCGGCCGGAGGATCCGGGCTCTCGCGCGGGTTTGCCGTCCGAGGCCACGCGGCAGCACGCGCATCGGATACCCCTATCCGACCGGTTCACTCCTCGAGCCGACAGGCGCATCGGTCCAGCGCACCGAGGGCGCCTGCCGATCGCATCGGTGACCAATGTCAGGGGCACGGGGATGGGTGCACGGCGACTCGCCGTGCACCTCACCTGTTCCCACGAGCAGCCTGCGGACGTTCGACGGTCACCGCAACGTCGACATGAACATCACGGGGCGCCTCCGGACGGAACTATCCCATCACTGAACATGGAATGCGCTGTGCCATAGCCAGATTGACCGGACAGGCGGTGAACGACACGATGCCGATGCTGTCGTCGACGCGTCGGACCATCCGGCGCATCCTGCCGCCGCACCCGATCGGGTATTCACCTCTGCCGGCCCGGGCACTGCGTTTCACCCGCAGCCTCGGTCGGCATCGGCACTTCGGCGACCCGGGACGGGACAACCCTTCGGTCTCAGAGGTAGAGGTCGAGAGGGACACCGATCATCGAGCGGTGTCCGACCGTGGGCGCGCACCGTCTTCACCTCGGGATACGGTGCGGAAGGTCCGCGCGAACCTCACGCGCAGCCCGCCGGTGGTGTCGCGGGCAGCCACGACCGGGGTTTCGGTCGCGAGCATCCGGTCGAGCGACGGATAGCCGGCCAGCCACCCGAGGATCGGCTCGACTGACAAACGGTGACCTGAGCCTCGCGGAACAATCGCTGTTCTCCTGTAAACCCATGTGATCGGTATGTCCGTACAATCGATGATGTTGTGGCGAAGGGCCGCGGCAACCGCCGCGGCGACGAAGAGCAGATCGCATATTCTCCTGGCGCCAACCTCGCCGAACCGGCGACAGTCGCCCCTGCCGACGCCGCGAGCGGCCACCACCCGAAAGCTGTCCTCGAACTGATCGAGCGTCATCTTCCATCCCACCCCGGGTGGCCGGCAGGGGAAAGTCGCATACGTACAGCACAAGAGCCACAAGCCTCCCGAGGCGGGAGCCATGACACGGCATCACCCCGATGGGGCCCACACCGCCACCGCCACCGCCACCGCCACCGCCACCGCCGAGGATTGGACACTGGACCGCCTAGCGCAGACACCAGGCCATCCGCACTACCCGTCAAACCAAGGTGCCCGGTTTGTTGTCCGGAACGAGCCGCAACCGAGACCCCACGACACATCGACAACACAGAAATTCAGTTTCCGGAGTCCGGATCTGCCCACAGATCCTCCCGTTCGGGAACGAAAGGAACCGCACTTGCTCCCCGCCCGAACCCCATCCACGCCGACCCACCAGGTCCTGAGCGGACCCGAAGGGTGGCGGGACAGCGCCGCGTGCCGCGGTATCGAACCGTCGATGTTCTTCTCCCCCGACAATGAACGCGGCATCGCCCGAAGTCACCGCGAATCACGGGCCCGGCAGATCTGCCAGGACTGCCCCGTACTCACCCAGTGCCGCGAGCACGCCCTGACGACGGGCGAACCGTACGGAATCTGGGGCGGCATGACCGAAAACGACCGCAAACGACACACCAACCGAGCTCGCCGCCGCGAGCACCGACCCCTCGCGCCCCGGCACGCGACACCGGCCACCGCCGACGCCCTGCACCTGAGCTCCGCCCGGTAACGAGCGCGTCCAACGCGGCATCCCGACGACCCCACCACCCCACGGAGAACCCCAGCTCCAGCACCAGAATACGAACCAGATCAACGGTTTTGGACCAACCAGAGTCCGATGGAGCATCGCCGATCGAGACGCCCGAACGCGTCAACGACGCGATGCTCCCGGCCCCGAAAGCGAGCACGGTGCTCTCCGAAGCGACGAAACACCGATTGTCACCGGTCGCGATGACGAACTGCCCTCCCGGCGCAGCGAAGGTCGCCGACCGCAGCGGGCCTCCGGTTCCTCGACCCTTTCAGGTTCGGGCAGGTTGAGCGTGGGCAGTCCGTTCTCGCCGGTCGCAGCGGCGGCCGTCATCGCAGCCTGAGCCGGATCGGGATTGCCCTCGCCCATCGGGTCGTTCGCCACCCCCACGGCGGCAACGCAGGCGGCGGTGATGCCCAACGCGGCTGCGGTCTTCACGTATGGGCGGCCACCCGAAGGGCCACGCATTCCCCGGGCTTTTAGTCGGTAGTCGCTTGGCCGGCCCCCGGCACCGCACCCGCGGTGCGGGCGCCCGGGGGTTGTCACGAGGGTTACCGCTGGCGCCGCCGAACAGAGAAGCGTCCGGAACGCCTGGACACCGAGCACGCGGCCCACGCCCCGAGCGGGTCGAGTTCCTCGAGTCGCTCTCGAGTCACTCTCGGGTCGCTCTCCGCTCTCGGGTCGAGTTCCTCGAGTCGCTCTCGGGTTGCTCTCGGGTCGCGTCGTCGCCCGTCTTCGCCAGCCGCTGCCACTTGCCGGAGAGAATGAAGAACTCGTCGAGGACCGCGATCATCAGCGGTAGCTGCGAACCCTCGATCTTCTTGTGGTGAATGTAGGCGTTGCGGGCCATCATCTCGGTGTGCAGCGCACGCACGAACATTGCCGCGCGGAGCGCGTCCTACACCATCGCGCCACAACCGGGGTAACCCTCGAGTGCCGTCGAGTTCGATCATCTTCGGATCGACACCGACGAACGGGATGCCACGGCGCACCGCCTCGGTCAGCACCGTGCGGATCACGAACCCCTTGCCACCGCCGGTCGGCCCCACGATCACGCAATGCGGCCGGTTCGAACTCGTCGACACATCCCAGAACATCGTCAGGTCCGCCGCGCCGGTCGCATACGGCAGGTGCCGCAGGTCCCCGCCGACCAGGGCGAACGGGTACTCCACCCCGGTCGGCACCGCAGCCACGAGCCGCATCACCAGGGGGCCCTGCGAAGGGGTCCACTCCGTGGTCCAGGTCCGGCCGGACTCGTGCACGCCCGCAAGAGATGCCAGGGCTTCGTCGACCTTCGCTTGGAAGCCGCGGGCACCGGAGTTCATCGACGGCTCGAACGTGCTCTCGACGCCGTTCTCGAGCCGTTCTCGACGCCGTACTCGTCGACCGAGTCGACGGTGACACTCGCGTCCTTGAGGATTGCGCCGGCATCGAGCGCCGCCTGCAGCGCCTTGTGCCGCGCGGAGCGAGTGTCGGGGATGACTTCGGCGCGGGTGATGAGGATTCGATTCCTGTGCCCCTCATGCTCGAGGCGGACCTCCCACTTGCCGCGGCCAGCGAATGCCTCCTCGATTGCCCGGGTCAGCTCGTGAAAACGCCTTCGGCCGGATCACGGTGCCGGGGTGCAGTGTGATCGCCGCCCGGCAGACGGTCCGTCGCCGGGGAGCCAGTGACACGATGACCTTCCGGGGACGGTGACCGGTGCTCTGCCGCACCACGGATTCGAGCATCCGAGTCGACTTGTGCGCGCGGTAGCGGGACACATCGAGCGCGCACAGTGCGGCAGCGCCAGCGAGCAACGGGCCACTGGTAGCCGTGCAGCTGGGTGAGGGACGTCGGTCGCGGTCTCGTTGCCGTCGACGGCCGGCAGCAGCCGTGGCGCGTACACCGCCGCGGCGGCGCCGGCCACAGCGATCGGTGAGGTGGGGGTGAAGCGGCCGATGCGCGCCCGGTCGGGCGGCCGAATCGACCTGCGTGCCTGCGCGTGCGGTGTCGCAGTCGCCGAAGATCTCGTGGTACTGCTGAACCACCCAGTCCTCGACCGGGTCACGACGTGCGTTCACCGCGGGCTCCTTTCGCTCGGCCCGACACCACTGCGGGAGTGATGCGGGAGCACTGTGGCAACAAACGCGCGCCGGGTTCAACGGGGTATGTGGATAACTTCCGAGCGGCGCGTTCGACGAATCGTCCCGAGCCTGTCGGTGCCCCACGTAGAGCATCCCGGCGACCCCCGGATCCCAGCGGTCCGCGCGCCGCTCACCGAGACCCGGTGTGTGCCGCATCGCACGCCGTGGCGAAGCAGGCATCCAGGGGACTCGTTCGCTGTGTCGGCGGTGTTCGCCGCACGGTGCCGGAACGGTGCGGGTGCGGCCGCGGACCCGCCCGCCGCAGCGCTCCGAACAGCAGTCGCGGACCCCCGTCGCAGAGCGCCCGAATCAGCGGTCACGGACCCCCGTCGCAGAGCGCTCGAATCAGCGGTCGAATGAGCGGTCGAGTTCCGGGCGTTTCGACGGTGATTCGACCGCTGCGGCGAGCACGTCCGAGCACGCGTGTGAGACGCCTCTCCGCGAGCGATACCGGCAGGGTCGGTGCGGCGGTCGACGCGGTCCCGATGCCGGCGCGGCGAGTCCACGAAGGGCGCGCCGAACCGGCGCCCCGCTGCGCGGTCGACACAGCACCGCCGCAGGCGTGTGACATGGGGCGTCCCGAAATAGGTTGGCGCGGCGCAATTTCTAGTAGTACACTCCCCCCTAGGCCCGAAGGGCCGGGGGGAGTGACCCCCGAAGGGGGTGGGGTTCCCCCGCTTTTCCGGACGCTCGATTCGGACGCCCGTTCTCATGCCACGGCAGAGCACCCTCCGATCGGTGCCGCAGCACCACCTGTTCGATCCCCATTTCGAGGGCAATAAGACGCGCACTCGTGTGCGCCTGAACACGGGCGGTCCGGCACCACATTGCAGCGCTGAATTTCGCGCTTCCACGGCCCTGCCGCCACCGTTGCTCCGCCGGGTTCTCCGGGCACCACCCCACCGGGCGGCCCGTTGCGGTGCTCGGCGGGCCCCGATCTCTGACCGAGAGGGGGTCAAGCGCACACCGAACCACCCACGACCCGTCAGAGGTCCACGCGCGACACCCTCACCGCCCACGCAACCGATGCCCGCGCCCAGCCCATGCGTGGGTCACCAGATGGCCGAAAAGCACGCACCCCCGCTGCGCCGACGACCACCGCTGCGCCTTCTCACAAGGAAGCTATCCACATACCCCGTTGACGTCGGCACGCGATCTTTCTTCACGTCGCCCGCACCACATTTCAAGTGCTCTCGCCAGATCCGACCCGAGAAGAACCCCATCTGTGTTGCGTCCACCGTCGTCGACGCCGCACTCGCTTCACCCACACACCCCCACATCGGTGATCACTTTCTTGCTCCGGAAACCGAGGTGAACACCAACAACCTCGAGACTGGATCGGCGACAACGTCTTCGCCGGGGATCTTCCCCGCTGGTTGCCTGCGCGATCACACTCGGAGCCCGCCACAAGCAACTTCTCGAAGGTGCCGACCGTCGGCGGACCGATCTGTCGGCGCGATCACCTTCTTCGTGCTCGCCGGTAGCCAGAACGCAATGAACGGGCTCGGAACCTTTTCCCTCAGCCTCTTCGGCGTCGACGTCTCACGCGTGCTCGTCCCTTGCGAACACATCCTCGAAGGGAGTGAGCACGTAAACGCCGACCGACCCGCTCTACCCGCGTAGACGCGCACTACCTCGGCCCCCGCGGGCAGAACCCTCCCCCGACTCGCATCCGGTACTCCGCCGTCGGGGTGAATGCAACGATCGCGGTCACGGCCTTCGTCGTCGCCCGCATGATCATCCACGTCCCTCCGGGCTTCACACCACTGGCCGTGATGCTCACGCTCACCGTCTCTCTCACCACCACGATCACCCGATACATCAACGCCGACCGACCCCCGCACTTTCCGTGTTCATCGCGGCATGGAACGACGTGGTGGCACCACGACCGCCTCAGACCCGGACAGAGCGCCCCGGCCCCGGCCCGCCGGTGCTCGACCTGTCCACTACCGAAGATCGACGGTGAAATCCGATCAGCCCCGAACAAGGACATCGCCGCCGGTGCTCGACCCGAACTTCGACGAGCCGCAGCCGCCGGTCCTGCCGCCGGAAGCCCCGCCTCCCTCCCGCGCCGCGGCGATGCGCAACGCCCCCCACGACCCCGCCGGCCGAACCGGCACCACAACACCCAGCCCGGCCCCCGGCCCCCGGCCCCCGAGCCCCGGGGCCCGGGGCCAGCCCGCCGCCCGTCGAACCGCCCAGGACACCCGCGGCACCCCCCTCCCACCGAACCACCCGTCGTCGACGAACCCGCCGGCCCGCAGCGACGAACCCGCCGGCCCGCAGCGACGCCGCAAACACCGCACGACCTCCGAAGCCGAGTTCGTTCCACCGACGAAGAGCTACCGCCGCTGCCCGCCGACAAAGGCAGCCAAGCGCACATGCAGATCGACTCGATCCGCATCATGCGCACAATCGCGGCGGCCTTCCCCGAGATCACCACCCTCGGCGGATGGCGCCCCACCGGCGACGTCACCCCGGATCACCCCGACGGGCGCGCGGTCGACATCATGATTCCCGACTCCGCGAGCGCCCCAGGGAAGGCACTCGGCGACACGATCGCCCGGGCTGCGGAGGAACGGCTGAGCGAGCGCTGATCAGGTGGGCGACGCTGTGCTGGCGCTGGATCGTGTTCCGGCCGACGATTTCGGGTTCACGCTGGGGCTGCGCGATGCAGTGGGCGGGGATCGATTCGTGCGGCTGGGGCAGTGCGGTCACTTGACGCTGGAGCAGGCCGCGCCGGTGCGGACGTTCCGCTGGTCGCGTGGGCTCGGTCATTTCCCCGGGTGGTGGTGGTCGGTGACAACCGGCCACCATGTGGGTTACGAGTCCTGGCTGGAGCGCGATCGTGTCCGCGCGCTCGATTTCGATCGGGACGTCGTCGGTATCGCGTCGCAGCCGTTCTGGCTGCACTGGAGCGATGGCAGAGGCCAGCGCCGCCATGCCCCGGACTATTTCGCTCGCGTGGTCGACGGGTCGGGTGTGGTGATCGATGTCCGCGCCGATGACGCGATCGAGCCGAGGGACGCCGAAGCGTTCACGGTCACGGCGCAGGCGTGTGAGCAGGTGGTCGGCTGGCGATATCGGCGAGTGGGGTGCTGGATCCGATGCTGGCGGGGAACGTGCGGTGGCTGGCACGCTACCGGCATCCGCGGTGCGCCGGCCGGGCCGAGATCGGGCAGCGGCTGCGGGGGGTGTTCGCGTCACCGGCGCCGCTGCTGGCGACCGCCGAGCGTGCCGGAGACCGGATCGCGGTGCTGCCAGCACTGTTGCACCTGATGTGGCAGCAGGAGCTGGTGGCCGAGCTGGCGGCCGCCAGGCTGTGCCCGACCACTCTGGTGGCGACTGTGGGTTCGGTCGGTGGTGCTCGGTGAGCGGGGGATCTGCGCCTCGGCGGCCTGCGCGGTTGTCGATCGGTGATCGCGTGCGGCTGGCGGGAACGTTGCACACGGTGATCGCGGTGTCGGGAACACGAATACAGCTGGCGGACACCGGCGGTCAAGTCGCCGAGGTTGGCCTGACCGACCTATTGGCGGCCGGAGACTTCGAGGCGGTGAGTGCGCCGGCGCAGGCTCCGGTTCCCCCGTCCACGCTGTTGGACGGTGTGCCGGAAGCTGTGGCGGCGGAGGCGTTGTGGTGGGAACAGCACATCGTCGAGGTGTTGCGCGGGGTGCCGCCGCAGGCCCCGGCGGGGACCAGGCCGAAACGGGAGTACGACCCGGAGCGGGTGTCGCTGACCCGCCGCGAGCAGGCCAAGGCCGCGGAGCTGACCGGGGCCGGTCGTCCGGTGACCGCGAGCGCGATCACCAAACGCCGACGCCGCTACGAAGCGCGCGGGCTGGCCGGGATGGTCGATCATCGGATCGACAAGCCCGTCACCGCGCACGGTCGGGCCGATCCGCTGGTGGTGGAGGCGCTGCAACAAGCGATCGCCGAGGCGACGCAGGAGTCCTCCCGCACGGCCACCTACCTGTTCTGGCGGACCGGCCAGATCCTGGAGGCCGCCCACGGTCCGGGGGGGCCGTTCGGTTGCCGTCACAGCGCAGCCTCTACCGGTTGCTGGAGAAGCTGGCGGCGGGCAAGCACACCACGGGATCTGCCCGCACCCGCCGGTCGCTGGCCGACCGCCCGGACGGGCCGTTCGGCGAGGCGGACGCGTGGGCGCCGGGTGAGGTGATGCAGATCGACTGCACCCCGCTGGACGTGCTGGTCCGCCTGGACGACGGCGTCGCGGGCCGGATCGATTTGACCGGCATGATCGATGTCGCGACCAGGACCGTGACCGCGGCGGTGTTGCCTCCGACGACCAAGTCGGTGGACGCGAGCGTGCTGCTGGCCCGCACCGTCACGCCTGAACCGATGCGGCCGGGCTGGTCGCAGGCACTGGCGATGTCGCGGTCGGCGCTGCCGTTCGAGCGGCTGCTGGACATCGATGCCCGTATGCAGCACGCCGCAGCCCGGCCGGTCGTCATTCCCGAGACGATCGTGGTCGACCAGGGAAAGGTGTTCATCTCCCGCAACTTCCGGGCCTCCTGCAACTTCCTGGGCATCAACTTCCAGCCCGTCCACGACGCATCCGGCTGGGAAAAGGGGCATATCGAGCGGATGCTCGGCTCGGTCGGCACGCTGTTCGCCCAGTTCGTCGCGGGCTACACCGGATTCAACGCCGAACGCCGGGGCCGCCACGTCGAGCAGCAAGCGGTGTGGTCGGTGACGGAGTTGCAGGAGCTGCTGGACGAGTGGCTCGTGGCAGCCTGGCAGAACCGGCCCCACGACGGGCTCGGCGACCCCGTCCATCCGGGACGGATGTTCAGCCCGAACGAGAAATACGCCGCGCTCATCGAAACCGCAGGCTATGTCCCGGTCGCACTGTCGGCGGACGACTACGTCGAACTGCTGCCCGCGACCTGGCGGGCGATCAACGTCTACGGCGTGAAGATCAGCCATCGCACCTACCACGACAAAGCCCTGAACCCGCTGCGGCACCAGCGATCCGGCGTGACCGACCATCGGGATCTCTGGGAGATCCATTACGACCCCTACGACGTCTCACGCGTCTGGGTCCGCAACCACTGGAAGGGCGGCTGGATCACCCTGTTCTGGAAGCACCTGCACCGCGTCGCAGCACCGTTCGGGGAACTGGCCTGGGACCACACCCACCGCGCCCTACCGGCCGCGACCGAAGAAGAAGTCGCCGACGCTGTCGCCGACCTGCTCAAACGGGCCCACCAAGGACCTTCCGACAGTGAGGGAAAGGCCTCGGCGAAACTCACCGCCGGGTCGCCGCGCGCACCAAGGCCAGCTCACCGGCTGCCCCGATCCCACCGCGGCCCGCACCGCGGGACAGCATCGACGAGGAACCGGACCCGGTCCGCAACAACTCGTCCGGGCGCCAAGGTGATAGCGCTGCCGATCTTCGACCCCTTCGCCGAGGCGGACAAGCGATGGTGACCCGCACAGCCCGTCACGGATCCGATGACGAATCCGGTGATGCCGACTACGGACACCTGCAGCTGACCACGCTGGACGGGTGGCGCGGCTTCGTCGCCGAGATGCACACCGCGCCGAACCTGCTGCCCGCAGCGGTGTGGACGGGCCTGGCCGAGGACAAACGCGACTACTACGACGACGATCGCATCGATCACCATTCCCGGTTGCTGGTGGTCCAGACACCCACGATCCGCCAGGTCATCGCCTCCGGTCGCCGCCTGGTCCAGCTGAACCGCAACGCCCACTACGGGCGATGCGGCTTGATGGTGTCCGGGCCCGCCAGAACCGGTAAGACCACCGCACTGACCCAGCTCGGCAAGACCGTCGAGGTGATCCACCGGCGACGTCACCCGCACGCGGCGGACGACATTCCCCTCGTCTACATCACCATCGCGCCCGCCGCCACCCCGAAGATGATCGCGATGGAGTTCGCGCGGTTCTTCGACCTGCCGATCTCGCGGCGCGCCAACATCACCGACATCGCCGACGCGGTCTGCGGCGTGAGCCGCGACGCCCGCGTCACCCTCGTCGCAGTCGACGAACTCCATAACCTCAACACCCGCACCCGCACCCGCGCGGGCGCCGACGCATCCGACACCTTGAAATACTTCAGCGAGAGGACCCCAGCCACCTGTACATATGCCGGAATCAGCCTGGAACGCACCGGGCTGCTGTCCGGCACCCGCGGCGAGCAGATCGCCGGCCGATTCGAACACGGTCCGCACCGGTCCGTTCAGCCAGGACCAACAATGGACCGCGCTCATCGCCGCCTTGGAAGACAGTCTGCGACTACACCGGCACCGGCCTGGATCACTGCCCGAGCTCGACCGCTACCTGCACAGGCGCACCCACGCAAATGATCGGAAGCCTGCTCTGGCTGATCCGCAGCGCGGCCATCAACACCGTCCTCGACGGCACCGAGAAAATCACCAAGAAGTCCCTGGACGCCGCCGACGCCGACATCACCTCCGAATCCTCGGCCCCTCCCGTCGGATAAGCGGCGAGGTCCCACATGCTGCCCCGCGATCGAGCCGAGCTGATACCGGCCCTGGGCAAGGCCGGATGGTCGGTGAACGCCATCGCCGGGGCAGCTCGGCTACAGCCCGACGACGAACCGCTCCTCCCTGACCGGACACAAGAGACCCGGAGTCCGAACCGCACGCACCCGCCTGCTCACCGATGCCTGGCCGACTACAGCCGCCAGCACCTCACCGACGACCCACAGCTACGACCCACAGCTACGACCCCACGCCCTGTTCAAAGAGTTGAAAGAACTCGGATTCCAAGCCAGCAAAGCGACCTTCAACCGCGAGATGCAACAATTCCGGCAACCCGCCGCACAGCCGGCTCCCCCGCGCCCGCTCGGGCAGTCCGGGCGAGCACACGGTCGTGCTGCCACGGCCGGTCGCACCGATCACAGGGCAAACGCTGAGCTCCTACCTACCTCGGCTCGCCCGAACCAACCACCTCACCCTCACCGAGGTCCTGGCCACACTGCCGTCCTGGTTCTCCACGAAGATCAACAACCCCGACGAACTCTCCCAGCACCACATGCTCGTCCCCGCGACCACCGACGCACTATCGCGTCACACAGGCCCCCGTACCGAGATCTTCCTTCCGAGGAGGAGACCAATCAGCGGCAAGCCTGTGCACCCGCTTACACAACAGAGGAGCGGCGTGGACATGCTCACCGATCAGCGAGCAGACAGCGCAGGCGTTGCCATGGCATACGCATCGGCGAAGCCGACCGTCCCACCCATCCCTGATTGACTTCGCCGGGTGCACGATGGCGGTGCGGTGATCTGCCATCTCCCCATTGCCGATCGCGCGAATACCATTGGCGCACCAAATCTTAGCAACTGATACCCGACATCGAGTCCGAAAACTCGTGCCGGCCACCGACCTCCTCCGACGCCGACAACACCCCGCCCGCCCCCCACAACAGGACGCGCGAACAGCGCCAGGACAACGACACGCCAACCACCGGCAAAGACAACATCCGACCGACGCACCTGATCACATCCATCGCCAAGCAGTTCCGCTCCCCCTCAACGGCCCGAAGACTGCTCGGTCCGGGGCGCTCGGTGCCGCGGGCGCACGTGCTCGAAGATCAGGATGGTCTCCGTCGAGGCGACCGCGGGATGCGCGCTGAGGTGGTCGAGGACGAAGCGCCTCAGCTCTTCGCTGCTCGCGGTGGCGACGTGGATGAGGTAGTCGTCGGCGCCGGCGATGAAGTACACGTTCAGCACCTCGTCGAGGGTGGCGAGTTGCTCGGCGAGCTGCCCGAGATGCTGTCTTGCGTTGGCCTGTACTCGAACTGCGATCATTGCCTGCAGGTCCCTGCCAAGGGTGGCGGGATCGATGTCGGCATGGAAGCCGCGAATCACTCCGCGATCGATCAGGGAACGCACGCGGCCCAGGCAGGTCGAGGGGGCGATGCCCGCGAGGGCGGCGAGGGCGTTGTTCGGGGTACGCGCGTCGCGCGAGAGTTGATCGAGGAGGATCCGGTCGATCTCATCGATCGGCGCCCCCGTTCGAACATCATTCGATCCCGAGCCTTCGACATACGGCGCGCCTGAAACATTCTTCTTCACCGGCTCAGTCTAGAGAATTTTGTTCTCTCACCTCGGCTTCCCTGCGCCGCTTGTTCACTATTGATGCCTGTCAGTCGAATTGCTGGTCTGAACCCCGACATCCATCTCCCCCGACACCGAGATCGTCGCCCCTGGGCGTGATCGGAAAGGCTCACCATGAGCAACCCCCAGTCCCCGCCCGCGCGCCACCGCGTCGTCGTCATCGGATCTGGCTTCGGTGGGCTGTTCGCGACGAAGGCCCTCCGCCGCGCGGAGGTGGACGTCACGGTGATCGACCGCACCACCCACCACCTGTTCCAACCCCTCCTGTACCAGGTGGCCACCGGTATCCTCTCCGAAGGCGAGATCGCCCCCTCGACGCGGATGATCCTCAAGGACCAAGCCAACGCCGCCGTCCGACTCGGCGACGTCACCACCATCGACCTGACCGAACGTACGGTGACGTCCGAACACCTCGGGCAGATCACCGTCACCGGATACGACAGCCTCATCGTCTCCGCCGGGGCGCAGCAGTCCTATTTCGGCAACGACCACTTCGCCGAGCACGCACCCGGCATGAAGACGATCGACGACGCCCTCGAACTCCGCGGCCGGATACTCGGCGCGTTCGAGCAGGCAGAGGTCATCACCGACCCGCGGGAGCGGGCACGCCTACTCACCTTCGTCGTGGTCGGTGCCGGCCCCACCGGCGTCGAGATGGCCGGCCAGATCGCCGAGCTCGCACACCGCACACTCGTCGGGGCGTACTCCAATTTCGATCCCCGGGATGCGCGGATCGTCCTGCTCGACGCCGCCTCGGCGGTACTGCCGCCGTTCGGGGACAACCTCGGTTCCGAGGCGGCGGAAACCCTCGAAAAGCTGGGCGTCGAGGTGCGGCTGGGTGCGTCGGTGACCGACGTCGACGCCGACGGACTGACCGTTCGTGATGCCGACGGCACCGAGCACCGCATCGAGTCCGTCTGCAAGGTCTGGTCCGCGGGAGTGGCAGCGAGTCCCCTCGGTCGCCGGCTCGCCGAACAGTCCGGTGCCGACATCGACCGCGCAGGCCGGGTCTCCGTCGACGAAGACCTCACCCTGCCGGGCAATCCGAATGTGTTCGTTGTCGGCGACATGATGTCGCGCGATCGTCTCCCCGGCGTCGCCCAGGTCGCGATCCAAGGGGGCCGCTACGCCGCGAAGCAGATCGCCGCCGAGGTCTGCGCCGCAGGCAAAGGACGCCCGGTACCGGATCGGAACCCCTTCCGGTACCGCGACAAGGGCGCGATGGCAACCATTTGCCGATTCAACGCGGTCGCCAAGATCGGCGGCCTCGAGCTGACCGGGTTCCTCGCGTGGATCATGTGGCTGGCCGTGCACGTCGTCTATGTCGTCGGCTTCCGCAGCCGCCTCGTGACCCTGCTGTCGTGGGCCTGGACCTTCCTCGGTACCTGGCGCGGTCAACTGACCAACACCCACCAGCAGATCACCGCCCGCAACGCGATCGCGCAGCTGCACCACCTCGAACGCCGCATCGAGGACACGGAAGCCGACGTCGCGCGGGCGAGCTGACACGACACCGACTCCGGTCCGCACGGGACCACCGCCTGGCCGCCAGCCCGCCGTCGCTACCGCGATTGCGGCAGGCGGACCTCTTTGGAAACCTCGAAGACATGATGCTGGCGAACGCCTGCGAGCTGTACCGCGACGCGGGTTTCATCGGGCAGCCGGCGGCCGCCGTCACCAGCCTCGCCTTCGTGATCGCCGGTCTCGCGGTCGTCGCGCGTCGTCCGCACAGCGCGCCGACCGTGACGTACGGCCTCCTCGTCACCGCGGTCGGCGCCGGGTCTCTCGTTGCGCACGGACCCAACCCGCCATGGCAGGCCTACGCCCACGACATCCCGATCGCGACAGTGCTGACCTTCATCGCCGTCGACGCCGCCTCCGATCGGTTAGGCCGGCGGCTGTCGCCGGTGTGGTGGCTCGTCGTCCCGGTCGTGATGATCCCCGCGGTCGCGGCCGGCCCGGCGACCTCCACGGCCGCGCAGGCCATACTCGCCGCGGTCGCCGTGGGACTCGGTCTGGAACGCGCCCGCGTCCGTCCGCAGCTGCGGCGCACGACCATCGTCGCGGCACTGCTTCTCGCGTCCGGCGCGCTACTCGGCACCATCGGCGACCGGACGTCGATCTGCCGGCCGGGCAGTGTCCTGCAGGGCCACGCGCTGTGGCACGTTCTCGCCGCCGCTGGATTGTGGCGGCTCGCGCCCACGATCGGGTCCACCGCCGACACGGTCGCGGCACGGCGCTCCCAGACGGGCACCAACGGCGACTTCCGTCGACCGAGATCGTGACTGCGGCGGGTGTGGGCGCATTCGGGGGCACCGTCCCGAGGGGTGGTCACGCGGGTGCCACCACTTGTGGTTTCGGCAAGCCGAACATTATGATTCGACCGTGAAAACAATGGGCTTCAGGGTGGGTGTGCGACGACGGCCGGCCGCGGTGCTGACAGCGCTTGCCACGGCGCTGATGTTGTCGGGGTGCGGCACGGGTGACGGACCGGAAAACGACAAACCTGTGGTGTTGACCACGTTCACCGTTCTCGCCGATATCGCCGCCAACGTCGGAGGCGAGCACGTGACCGTCGAGTCGATCACCAAGGCCGGCGCGGAAATCCACGGATACGAGCCCACCCCGGGCGATATCAAGAAGGCAGCCGAGGCCGACCTGATCCTCGACAACGGGATGAACCTGGAGGCGTGGTTCGCCCAGTTCGTCGACGGCTCGGACGTCGAGCACGTGGTCGTCAGCGACGGCGTCGAGCCGATCGCCATCGGCGAGGATGCCTACGCGGGCAAACCGAATCCGCACGCCTGGATGTCACCGCTGAACGTTCAGATCTACGTCGACAACATGGTCGCCGTGTTCAGCGAACTCGATTCGGCACATGCGGCCGACTATCGCATCAACGGCGACGCGTACAAGGCGCAGTTGCAGAAGGTGCAGGACGAGTTGGTCGCCGAGCTGGGAGCGCTGCCGGTCAACGAACGGGCGCTGGTCACGTGCGAGGGAGCGTTCTCGTATCTGGCCCGGGATGCCGGGCTGACCGAGAAGTACATCTGGCCGGTCAATGCCGAACAGCAGGCCACGCCCCAGCAGATCGCGTCGACGATCGAGTTCGTCAAAGACAACCGGGTTCCGGCGGTGTTCTGCGAATCCACGGTGTCGGATGCGCCGATGCAACGCGTCGTCGAAGCCACGGGCGCCGCGTTCGGCGGCACCCTCTACGTCGACTCCCTGTCCGAGGCGGACGGGCCCGTGCCGACGTACCTCGATCTGATCCGGCACGACGCCGACACCCTCACCTCCGCACTGAACGGGCAGCAATCATGACCACCCAGCC
The DNA here is from genome assembly GCF_000280725.2 of Rhodococcus sp. JVH1. NCBI lineage: Bacteria > Bacillati > Actinomycetota > Actinomycetes > Mycobacteriales > Nocardiaceae > Rhodococcus > Rhodococcus sp. JVH1. The sequence continues at coordinate 26,970 of NZ_CP166289.1, forward strand.
GACCGTCGAGGTACAGGACGTCACCGTCCACTACGGCGATGTCCTTGCGCTCGAACAGGTCTCACTTGCCCTGCAGCCCGGACGCGTCTGTGGCCTCGTCGGCATGAACGGTTCCGGAAAGTCCACCCTGTTCAAGACGATCATGGGCACGGTCAAACCCGACTCCGGCACGGTCCGCATCAACGGCACGGCGCCGGTCGCGGCACGCAAGACCGGTGTGCTGGGTTACGTTCCGCAGAGCGAGGACGTGGACTGGACGTTCCCGCTCTCGGTGCGTGACGTGGTGATGACCGGCCGCTACGGGCACATGGGGCTGACCCGGCGGCCCGGCAGAGCTGACCGCGAGGCCGTCGACCACGCCCTCGAACGCGTCGAACTGACCGAACTGGCGGACCGGCAGATCGGGCAACTGTCCGGCGGCCAGAAGAAACGCACCTTCGTCGCCCGCGGAATCGCACAGGGCGCCACCATCCTTCTCCTCGACGAACCGTTCGCCGGGGTCGACAAACGCTCCGAGGCCACCATCACCGCACTGCTGCGTGAACTCGCCGCCGCGGGTGCGGCGATCCTGGTCTCCACTCACGACCTGCACGCGCTGCCCACCCTGGCCGACGAGGCGATCCTGCTGATGCGCACCGTCCTCATGCACGGCGACCCGACGGTCGTGCTGCAACCGGAGAACCTGGCGGCCGCCTTCGGCCTCGACGTCATGACAAGGACCTGAGAATCAATGGACGTCATCGACTTCTTCGTCGACCCGTTGCGCTACGACTTCATGGTCCGCGCGCTGATCACCACCCTGATCGCCGCCGTGGTGTGCGCGGTGCTGTCGTGCTGGCTGGTTCTGATCGGCTGGTCACTGATGGGTGACGCGGTCTCGCACGCCGTTCTGCCCGGCGTCGTCCTGGCGTACATCGTCGGTGCCCCGTTCGCGATCGGCGCGGTGATCTTCGGGTTCCTGGCCGTGGCACTGATCGGGGTGGTCCGCGACACCAGCCGCGTCAAGGAGGACGCGGCGATCGGCATCGTGTTCTCCACCCTGTTCGCGCTCGGGCTGGTGCTGGTCTCGGTCACCCCGAGCCAAACCGACCTCAATCACATCATCTTCGGCAACCTGCTGGGCGTGAGCCGGTCCGACCTCGTCCAGATCGCCACACTCGGGGCCGTCGTCTTCGTGGCACTGATCGTCAAGCGCCGCGACTTCACCCTGTACGCCTTCGACCCCACCCACGCCCACGCGATCGGCCTGAACCCGCGCCTGCTCGGGGCCGCGCTCCTGGGGCTGCTGGCCCTGACGGCGGTCGTGGCCCTGCAGGCCGTCGGCGTCATCCTGGTCGTCGCGATGCTGATCATTCCCGGGGCCACCGCGTACCTGCTGACCGACAGCTTCCACCGGATGCTGGTCATCGCCCCGGCGATCTCGGCGGCCTGCGCCGTCATCGGCCTGTACCTGAGCTATCACCTCGACACGGCCAGCGGCGGCATGGTGGTGCTGTCCCAGGGCGCGGCATTCGCGCTGGTCTATCTGTTCGCACCCCAGCACGGAATCGTCGGTCGCCGAATCACCGCGTCCCGGCGACGCCGGACACCACGTGACGACCGCGGGAACACCGAGATTCACGGGGAACGCGATTGGGCGCCGGAACCGAAGTCGTAGATCTGGCGCCCGATCGCGTTGTACACCGTGACTACCGGCGGTCCATACCATTGGATAACTTATCAACCAATGGTATGTTCGCTGGGTGGCATCGGTTAACGGCGGACTGTTGTGGCCTCCTGTCGCCTACGAGCAGCATCCCTGGGTCAGCGCCGCCGGCGACTACGGCTCCCGGCGCGAGCGACGCCTCACTGCCGGCCCCTACCGTGCGGCAGTACCGGCGTTCATTGCCGATCAGTCCATCTCACTGAGCGGCGAGCTGCAGTCGCTGACGGAGGAAGCGGCGACCGAGCTCACCCGTTTCGACGTCGAAGTCGGCCACATCACCGCCCCGTTCGCCTCCATTCTGCTCCGCACCGAGAGTGCGTCGAGCTCGGAGATCGAGAACCTCAGCAGCGGGGCGCGGCAAATCGCGCTGGCCGAACTCGGCGAGCACTCCTCCCGCAACGCCCGCCTGATCGCCGGAAACGTCCGCGCCATGCACGCCGCGTTGGAGTTGTCCGACTCCATCGACGCCGAGGCGATCCTGCAGATGCATCGCGCGCTGCTCGAACACGGCGATCCGAACATCGCCGGTCGATGGCGGCAGCAGCAGGTCTGGATCGGCGGCGGAAGCCTCGGACCCCACACCGCGCAATTCGTCCCCCCGCACCATGACCGGGTTCCCGACCTGATCGACGACTTGATCGTCTTCGCCAACCGCGTCGATGTGCCCGTGATCGCGCAGATAGCGGTCGCGCACGCGCAGTTCGAAACCATCCACCCGTTCCCGGACGGCAACGGGCGTGTCGGTCGCGCCCTGATCCAGGCGATGCTGCGCGGCGGACAGCTCACCCGCAGTGTTGCCGTTCCGGTGTCCGCGGGTCTACTGCACGACACCGCAGAGTATTTCGACGCACTCGGCGAGTACCGGTCCGGGAACGTCGAGCCGATCGTCCGGTCGATCGCGGAGGCATCGTTCGGTGCGGTCGCCAACGGTCGCACCCTCGTCCAGGACCTGGAAACGGTTCGAGCCGACTGGCGCACCCGTGTGACGGCGCGGCGCGGCGCGGCGGTACACCGGCTGGTGGACTTGCTCCTTCGCCAACCGGTCGTCGACAACAAGATCGTCACATCGACGCTCGGGGTGACCGGCGCCAACGCGCAGATCGCGATCGACCGCCTGGTCGACGCCGGGATACTCACCCAGATCACCGACGGGCGACGGAACCGGATCTGGCAGGCCAAGGACGTGGTCCGGGTGCTCGACGAATTCGCCGCCCGCGCCAAACGCCGCCGACACTGAATGTCCCGATCCGCCGGCGGGAACATGTCGTGTCGCCCGCCGCCGTTTATCCGCCCGCACGGCGGGTATCAATACCGTGACGTCCGGAGTGAGACCGCCGAGAACGAAGGTTCCGCTGATGACACTCGTGCCCCGGGCCGCGGTCACGCTGATCGCCGGAGGCCCCCTCGCCCTGTTCCTGGCCGCTCCCGTCTCCGCCGACCCACCCGACGTGACCCTGGCCGCCGCCGTGGCCGCGAGCACCGTCACGACGACGATCGCGAACGACACCGGTGCGGACATCGTGTGCGGACTCGGCGGACTGCATGCGGCGGACGACATCGTGAACCCCGAGTCCGTGGCGGTGTTCCACGCATCGAATGTGGTGATCGGGCCGGGACCGCGGGACTTCGTGTTCGACGCAGTGCCCGACGGCGACTACCTGATCCACTGGATCTGCAGTGAGAACGCGGGCCCCGGTGACGAGGTGTGGGGTTCGGCGCCGCTCCCGGAGACCGCATACGCGAAGCCGGCGACGGCGGAGCCTCTCCCCGTCACCGTGCGCACGGAAACGTGTTTCGGGTCGGTGTGCCTGCCGCCGGGCCTGGGTCTCTGACCCGCAGCCCCGGTCACCGGAGCGAATCGCGCTGCGCCCGAAGGAATTCCCGTTCGGCAGCGTTGTCGGTGCGGTCGCGCGCCGTCTCGTACGCGAGCGCAGCCTCTTCGGGGCGTCCGAGGCGGCGGAGCAGATCGGCCCGCACCGCGTGGTACACGTGATAGTTGTCGAGGTCGAGGTGGTTGACGAGTGCCAACCCCTGCTCCGGTCCCCTGACCTCGGCGACGGCGACCGCTCGGTTCAGGGCCACCACCGGACTCGGCGCCACCGACATCAACTGGTCGTACAACTGCAGGATCTGCCACCAGTCGGTGTCGGCGGCCGTCGCCGCATCACTGTGGACGGCGTTGATCGCGGCCTGAATCTGGTACTGCCCGGGCGTGTTCCGTCGCAGGCATTCCCGCACCAGCGACTGCCCCTCGGCGACGAGGTCACGATCCCACCGACTGTGGTCCTGATCGGACAGGAGCACGAGCCGGCCGTCGCCGTCGGTGCGGGCGCCTCGCCGGGACTCGATCAGCACCATCAACGCGAGCAGCCCGGCGACCTCCGGTTCGTCGGGCATCAGCGCGGCCAGGACCCGGCCGAGGCGGATGGCCTCGGCGCACAGGTCCGCCCGCGTCAGCCGATCCCCCGAACTGGCCGTGTATCCCTCGTTGAAGATCAGATAGACGACGGCCAGGACAGCGCGGAGGCGGTCCGGCAGATCGGTCTCGCTCGGCACCCGGTACGGGATCCGGGCGTCCCGGATCTTCCCCTTGGCCCGGACGAGGCGCTGCGCCATGGTCGGTTCGGGGACCAGGAATGCGCGCGCGATCTCCGCGGTGCCTAGCCCGCCCAGGAGGCGGAGGGTCAGCGCGACCTGGGCGGCGGGGGCGAGCGCCGGGTGGCAGCACGTGAAGATCAGGCGTAGCCGGTCGTCGGGCACGACGACCTCCTTCACCGGTTCATCGCGGGCGAGCACCAGGGCGGCCTGCGCGTGGCGGTCGTGCCGGGAGGCCTCGCGCCGGAGCCGATCGATCGTGCGGTGCCGGGCGGTGGTGATGATCCATCCGGCCGGGCTCGGTGGCAGCCCGGACGACGGCCAGCGCCGCACCGCCTCGGTGAACGCGTCCTGGACGGCGTCCTCGGCGATGTCGATGTCGCCGAACACGCCGACCAGGACGGACACCGCGCGGCCGTGTTCCTCACGGAACACCCGTTCGATGTCGGCGGACCCGATCACGTCAGTCGCCGGCTCCACCGTGGTGAACGAACGGCCGGACCTCGATCGGGAGGGTCGTCGCCCGGGTGAGCTTGCGACCCCATTCGAGGGCGGCGTCCAGGTCGGGCGCCTCGACGATGGTGAATCCGCCGAGATGCTCCTTGCCTTCGGTGTAGGGGCCGTCGGTGAGGAGCACGTCCCCGCCCTGGGCCCGCAGCACGGTCGCCGTGGTGGGGGCGCACAGTCCCCCGCTGAACACCCACGCGCCCGCGGACACCATCTCCTGGTTGAGGGCGTCGAGGTCGTCGCCGATCTTCGCGAGGACGTCGGGTTCGGGAGCGGGGCCGTCGGGCTGGTACACGCTCAACAGGTACTGGGTCATCTCGGGTTCCTCCTCGGATCGGACAGCCGGCGTCTGCGGATGTGACCGGCTCTCACCTCCTATACGAACGTCACCCTTCCGAATCGACACCCTGCGCGGAGAAATTTCGCCGAATGTCCTCAGTTGTGTTCGGACACCAGGACGGCGCGGGTACCCGGTTCCAGCGCTTCGAACACGTGTGCGACATCGCCGGGGTAGGCGATGTAGTCGCCGGGTCCGAGTTCGACCGGATCGCCCGCCACGCCGACGAGGGCGCGCCCGGCGCTGAGGATGACGTGTTCGACCACACCGGGCATGTGCGGTTCGGATTCCCGGACCGGGCCGGGTTCGACGACGAGGCGATACAGATCCCGGCGGGCGGACGGCGGGCAGGACGCGACGAGGGTGGCGCGGTAGTCGGACCGTTCGGATGTCAGTTCCGGCCCCTCGTCGGCCCGGATGACCTGGACGCGGGGCCGCGGCGGGTCCAGGAGTTGCGACATCTGCACGTCCAGGGCGACGCAGAGGGCCCACAGGGTTTCGACGCTCGGGTTGCCGCCCCCCGATTCGAGTTGGGACAGAGTGGATTTCGCGACCCCGGCGCGGCGGGCGACCTCGGTCAGGGACATGCCCGACCGTTCCCGTTCGCGACGCAGCGAGGGCCCGATGTAGCCCAGCGGGGACTGCCCTGCCATGGTTCCCCTTCCCGACTTCCGACTTCGTGTTCATTATTTTGGGCGCTGCGTTCGTCCTGACGAACACCGCACCATGTGTTCAGTATAGAAGTCATGCGTTCGATGAAGCGAACACTCGATGTGCGGGTCCTCCGGAACATCGCGCTGGTGTGCCTGGCCGATGGACTGGTCGGCATGTCGTACGGCGCCATCGCGGTGGGCTCGGGCCTGGACGCATGGTTGCCCGTCGCGCTGTCGGTGCTGGTCCTCGCCGGATCTGCGGAGTTCCTGTTCGTCGGCATCGTCGCGGCAGGCGGCAGCCCGGTCGCGGCGGCGATCGCCGGGCTACTGGTGAACGCGCGGCACCTGCCGTTCGGTCTGGCGGTCGGTGACGTGCTGGGGCGCGGGCTGCGCCGCGTCGTCGGCAGTCACCTGATGAACGACGAGTCGGTGGTATTCGCCCTCGGTGAGACGGACGCCCACCGCAGGCGCGCCGCCTACTGGGCGTGCGGCGTGGGGATCGCGGTGTGCTGGCCGCTCGGGGCCGTGCTCGGCGCGGTGGCGGGTTCGGCGATCGGCGACCCCGCGGTGCTGGGACTGGACGCCATGTTCCCGGCAGTGCTGCTGGCACTGGTGCTGCCGGCGTTGCGCGATCGGGACGTGCGGGTGCCGGCACTGGCCGGCGGGGTGATCGCCCTGGCCGCCTCACCCTTCCTGCCCGCCGGACTTCCGGTGCTGGCGGCGTTGGCGGGGCTGCTTGCCGGTGTACGGCGGAAGGTGCTGCGGTGACCGGGAACCTCGTGCTGATCGGGTCGGTCGGGGTTCTCGCGGCGGGAACGTTCGCGTTCCGATTCGCCGGACCGGTGTTGCGGCCGCGGATCGCCACCCGGCCGTGGGTGGAGCGGACCATGGCGACGGCCGCCGTGGTTCTGCTCACCGCGCTGGTGGGCACGACCGCGCTCACCGAAGGCCACGACCTCGCCGGAGTGGCGCGTCCCACCGGCGTCGTCGTCGCGGGCATACTCGCCTGGCGGAAGGCACCTTTCGTCGTCGTCGTCCTGTCCGCGGCCGCAGCGACTGCCGGATTGCGGCTCCTCGGGGTGCCGTGAGGATGCATGATCGAGGGGTGTTATTTCATCTCTGCGCCACGTGCGGCGTCGAACAGGACCCGAACACCCCGCTCCCCGACGAGTGCGCGATCTGCGCGGACGAACGCCAGTACATTCCGCTGGGCGGTCAGGAGTGGACCACCGTGGAGAAGCTGTCCGGTGCGGGGTACCGCGCGGTCGAGCACGAGGTCGAGCCGGGGCTGCACGGCCTGTACGTGGACCCGAAGACCGCGATCGGCCAGCAGTCCCTCGTGATCCGCACCCCCGCCGGGTCGCTGCTGTGGGATCCGATCGGGTTCGTCGACGACGCCGCCGTCGCCGCCGTCGCCGCGCACGGCCCGGTCCTCGCCGTCGCGGGCAGCCACCCGCACATGTTCGGCGTCCAGACGCAGTGGTCCAAGGCGCTCGGCGACGTGCCCATCCTGGTGGCCGACGCGGACCGCGGATGGCTGGCACGGTCCGACGGCCCGATCGTGTTCTGGTCCGGCACCCACGAAGTGACGCCGGGTCTGACCCTGCACCAGATCGGTGGGCACTTCCCGGGCAGCGCCGTCGCGCACTGGCGGGACGGCGCCGACGGCCGCGGGGTCCTCCTCACCGGGGACGGCGTGTTCCCCAACCCGGACCGCCGCACGGTGTCGTTCCTCCGGTCGTACCCCAACCGGCTGCCGCTGTCCGCGGCGGTGGTGCGGCGCATCGCGGACCAGTTGTCGCACCTCGAATTCGACCGCATCATCGGCAACTTCGACAACGTGATCGACAACGCCGGCCGGGAGGCGCTCGAATACTCGGCCACCCGTCACTGCGCGTGGGTGACCGGGGAGTTCGATCACCTCACCTGACCGCTGACCATGACGTCCGAGGTAATGATCACGACGATCCGGCCGCCCTAGACTGGCCGCATGACCACCCTCGACGATCGGCGAACGTCGCATGTCGGCACCCATCTGCGGACGCGGCGGGAACGCCGCCGGCTCAGTCAGCTGGAACTGGCGAACCGGGCGGACATCTCGGCCGCCACGTCAGCTTCCTGGAGACCGGGCGGTCGAATCCCACCCGGGCGATGCTGCTGCGGCTCAGCGAGCATCTCGACATTCCCCTGCATCAACTACCCGGTCCTGAAGGACGCGGGTTTGCTGCTCACGTTCTAACTGGCTGTTAGAGGGGTGGCTGCTTTAGGCACGGTTGATTGGGCGGCCCGGTAGTTGGTGTGTCCGAGTGCGGCAATGTTGGCGGCGGCGTTATGGTCGGCGTGCCCGGTCCATCCGCAGCCGCGGCACCGGAATAGTGCTTGACTGTGCCTGTTCGCGGTGTCGCAGTGCCCGCAGAGGTGACACGTTTTACTGGTGTTGCGCGGGTTGATCACCTGCACCGGCAGTCCTGCGGCTTGCGCCTTGTAGGTGATCTGGTCGCGCAATTGCGCGTATGCCCAGGAGTGCAGTTGTTGCCGTTGTTTGCGTGCGAGCCGTACCCGGTCCCGGATCCCCGACAGGTCTTCTAGCGCGATTCCTTGACCGGTGCGTTGTGCCTGGGCAACAATCGTTTCGAGAGTTGGTGATTGATGTCGGTGGCGTACCGAGTCTCCTTCCTACGCCGTTTCTTCAGCTTCCGTTTCGCGGACTTGGTCCCCACCTTTTGCAGCGCGGACCGCATGGTTTCGTTCTTTTTCCGGCGAGCGGTGACCGCACCACCAGACCACCGGACGTCGAGTTCGGCCGGGTCATCTGCGGTGGTCACCGCCAGGTTCACGATCCCCAAGTCCACGCCCAGCCACCCGGTGGGGTCGTCGGCGGGGACCACCTGATCCGGTGCGTCGGTATCGACGGTGGCGTGCAGGTAGAAAGATCCGTCGCGGAAAATCAGATCCGACTCGCCTTTGCGGTCGGCGAGCATTTTCAGCTGCCACGGCGCGCACACGAATCCGACGTTGCGCATCCGGCCCTCGGTCGTCCAGATCGACACCGTCGATCGATCGATCTGCCACGACAAGCACCGATCGTCAAACGGTTGGCCCGCGTCCTCGCGGAACACGATCGCCTTACCTGCAACCTTCGCATACCGTTTCGATTCCGGCGTGCCGTAATTCCCGTTAAGCAGGTTCGCTTTCCGGGTCACGTACGCATCCGCGACTTTCTTGATGACCCGGATCGCCGGTTGCGCCGACAACCCCCGCGCTTTGAGCTGGGCATAGACCTGTCTCTGCAGCGCGAACGGGCGTCGATCAGTAGCCGTGTGCGCGAACCGCGAAACCATGTTCGCCCCCGCATTGCACAACTCTAGTGTCGATTTCAGCGCCACATACTGCTCTGGGGTGGGAGCCAGCTTCACGACAACGATCCGCTTCACACCCTGCACCTTTCCCTGCTGATACCCATTGGTCTATGTCACCGGCAGATCATGGCAGAGGTGTGTGACAAGTTCGGCGCAACGTTGACCGAGTTCAACGGAGAAACCGACCACGTCCACCTATTGATCCACTACCCACCCACCGTGCAACTCTCCACCCTGGTCAATAGCCTCGAGGGCGTCTCCGCTCGATACCTGCGCCACGAGTTCCCCGACCACATCCGGAAATAATTGTGGCGCAATCACTTCTGGTCACCGTCCCACTTCGCCGCCTCCGCAGGTGGACGCCCACTCGCCATCATCGCCGAGTACATCACCAACCAAAAACGACCAGAACCCACGAAAGAAAGCGACCCCGCTACGGCGCTCGCGCAGACAGAATCAGCTTCCTCCCGGCCCTGAAGGGCCAGGCTTCCTCTGTTTAATCCGGTGCACGCAATTCGCTGCTCCTCGCGGGCGGTTTCGCGCCCGCCTTCCCGGAGCATCGACTGTCGGATGTGCCGATGGCGTCGATCGCCGATGCCATCGGGAAGATCCTCACCGCGCATTCCCCGTACCCGGCGGTGGTCGTCGACCGGCACTGGAACATGGTGGACGCCAACGACGCGGTCGCGGTGCTGACCGAGGGGTGCGCCGCGGAATTGCTCGAGCCGCCCGTGAACGTCCTGCGATTGAGCCAGCACCCGGACGGCATGGCACCGCGCATCCTGGACCTGGCGCAGTGGCGGGGGCATCTCCTGCACCGGCTGCGGCATCAGATCGCGGTCACCGGCGACGACGGACTGCGTGACCTGCTGCGGGAGTTGGAGGGCTACCCCGGTGGCACCGTCGGCAGCGCCGAACTGCCGGGGTCGCTCGTCGTGCCGCTGCGTATCCGGCACCACGACACGGTGCTGGCGTTCCTCAGCACGACCACGATGTTCGGCACTCCCCTCGACGTGACGGTCGCGGAGCTGGCCATCGAATCGTTCTTCCCCGCCGACGCGGTGACAGCGGCTACCCTCCGCAGTAGCGTGAGCAGCGACTGAGGAGGTAGGTCTGATGGACTTGACAGCAATTGGTGTCGGTTTCGGCTACGTGGTCGTAGTCCTCACCATTCTTGTCGTCGTGGTCGGGGTGTCGGCACTGTTCGTGTTCTCGATCAAATCGGATTTCATTCCGCCGGAATCCCCGGGGACTCCCACGGGGCGGAAGCGGATCGGCAGGGCGGAATAGCCGCGTACGCACCGGAAGGCGGGCGGTTCCTCACGGAGGGGCTGCCCGCCTTCACGTATGGCCGGGCCGCCGGTTTCTGGATCGATTCCGCTGTGCGGGCGGGGCGAAGCAACGCTTACTGAGACGCTCGGGGACAAGGCGACTACCGTGACAGGAGTCGTCTATTTTTCGAGGAGCACGGAATGAGTATCAAGTCGGTTGAGTCACGCCGCCATCGCGTCGTGGTCATTGGATCCGGCTTCGGTGGGTTGTTCGGCACACAGGCGCTGAAGAATGCCGATGTCGACATCACCATGATCGCGCGCACCACTCACCATCTGTTCCAGCCATTGCTGTATCAGGTGGCGACCGGCATTCTCTCCGTCGGCGACATCGCTCCCGCCACCCGGTTGGTGCTGCGGAAGCAGAAGAACACCAAGGTTCTGCTCGGCGATGTCGACAAGATCGATCTCGAGGCGAAGACGATCACCTCCCGGTTCCTGGACCGGACCACCGTCACCCCGTACGACAGCCTGATCGTCGCGGCGGGCGCGGGCCAGTCCTACTTCGGCAACGATCATTTCTCCGAGTTCGCGCCGGGCATGAAGACCATCGACGACGCCCTCGAACTGCGCGGCCGCATCCTGGGCGCGTTCGAGCAGGCCGAATTGTCGAACGATCCCGCCGAACGCGCCCGGCTCCTGACCTTCGTCGTCGTCGGCGCCGGTCCGACCGGTGTCGAACTCGCCGGCCAGATCGCGGAACTGTCGCGACGCACCCTGTCGGGGGCGTTCCGCAACATCGATCCCCGTGAGGCACGGGTGATCCTGCTGGACGGCGCGGACGACGTGCTGCCCGTCTACGGCGGCAAGCTGAGCCGCAAGGCCCGCCAGCAGCTGGAGAAGCTCGGCATCGAGATTCAGCTGGGGGCGATGGTCGTCGACGTCGATGTGGACGGCCTCGTCGTCAAGGACAAGGACGGCACGCAGCGCCGGATCGAGTCGCAGTGCAAGGTCTGGTCGGCCGGTGTGCAGGCGAGCCCGCTGGGCAAGCAGATCGCGGAGCAGTCGGACGCCGAGATCGACCGGGCCGGTCGCGTCCTGGTCAAACCCGACCTGTCGGTGCCCGGCCACCCCGAGGTGTTTGTGATCGGCGACATGATGGCGCTCGACAAGTTGCCGGGTCTGGCGCAGGTCGCGATGCAGGGCGGCAAGTACGCGGCCAAGCAGATCCAGGCGGGACTGAGTGGTCACAAGCCGGAGGACCGGCCGCCGTTCAAGTACTTCGACAAGGGCAGCATGGCCACCATCTCGCGGTTCAGTGCGGTGGCGAAGGTCGGGAAGCTCGAGATCAGCGGGTTCATCGGCTGGGTGGCCTGGCTGGCGATCCACCTGATGTACCTGGTCGGGTTCCGCAGCCGGCTGTCCACTCTACTGTCGTGGACGGTGACGTTCCTCGGCCGCGGGCGCGCGCAGATGGCATCCACCGAGCAGTGGGTGTTCGCCCGCAACGCGATGGAGCAGCTGGAGCGGCACGAGCGGGAGAAAGAGGCCGCCGAGAAGTCGGGCGGCGCGCAGCGCAAAGCCGCGGGGTGACGCAGACGCGCCCGTGACGTGAACAGAGCGGAGGGGACGGACCTGTCGGGTCCGTCCCCTCCGCCGTGCACGGGGGTGGTCGTCAGTTGCCGAGGCGGCCGGTGTCGGTGATGTTGGCGAGCCGGACCTGCCCCTTGGAGACGAGTCGGTCCTGTTCGTCGGTGATCCGGACCTCCCACAGCTGCTGGGTGCGTCCGCGGTGGACGGGGCTGGCTTCGGCGGTCAGCGTGCCCTCCCGGGTCGCGCGGAGGAAGTCGGTGTTGTTGTTGACACCGACGACGTGTCCGCGTCCGCCGAGCCACACCGTGCCCGCTGCGCTGGCCACCGATTCGATGACGGAGCAGTAGACGCCGCCGTGCTGGATTCCGGCCGGCTGCTGCAGGTCCGGGGTGACCGTCCATTGCGCTCGCACACGGTCGGGTGAGAGTTCGGTGTATTCGAGTCCGATGAGGGCGTCGAAGCCCTTGCCCAGTTGATCGGCCAACGCGGCGGTGTCGATCCGCCCGTCGCCGTTCGATGCCTGCTGTTCCCCGGAATCCACCATCACACTCTCCATCGGATCGCTGTGCGCTCTCGCGGCGCACCCGATGTCCTGCCTACACGACGGGGCGGGGGGCGGGAAAAGCAGGTGGGGCAAACGGATCGGCGGGCCTCACACTGTGTCAGCGTGAGACCCGCCGTGGGATGGACCTGGGAGTCACTGCAGCCCTCAGGACTCCGGCGCGGTCCGGTAGTTCGGTTCTCGGCGCCGGCATTTCTGCTCGGCGATTGGAACGAGTATAGGCAAGGCTGCCCTAATTAAGCAAGCGCTTCCTCGCCTGCCCGAGCCGGCCGCAGTGCGGGCGCGTGATCCGGCTCTTCGAGCGGACCGGCACCCCGGCCGCCACGAAGGCGTCCAGGATCCCCTGACCACGACGCTGCGCGGCGGCCTCGCCGCCACCGGCGAGGATCGGCACGTATGTCGCGGCCCCGAGCACGGCCTCCCCCACGAGCCCCCAGAAGCGGGACGCGTCGATCGGCGTCAGCCGGGCGATGGCGTCGAACACCGCATGCAGTGACGTGAGACTGCGGTGCACCGTCCAGAGCAGCAGCGCCCGCTCGCACGGCACGGTGACCGTCCGGGGTGCGCCGGCGTAGGGGTCGTCCGGCAGCACGCGCATGGTGTCGTCGGCGACACCGGCCCAGTCGACCCCCTCGTCGCTGTCCATGTGGATCCACAGGTTCTCGAGCCCCGGGTCCCACGCGCGGCCCTCCAGGACGACGAGCGCCGTGACACGCCCGATCACGGCGTGGATGAGCGCGGTGGCCACCTGCATCGCGGCGACGTCCGGGTCGGGAACATCCTCGAGCGAACGGGCCCACATCCGGGGCACCCGGTCGCCGTCGAGGTCGTCCGCCAGCGACCACCACCGGCGTTTACCCTCGTCTGCCATCGTCGCGACCGCGTACATACGCGGATATTCGGCGTTCAGCGCGCGAAGTCGTGTGCAGGACACGTCCAGTGCGGTCGCGGGGGCGGACAGGGTCGAAGTCACCGTGCACTCCAATCGGTCGGGATGGAACACCACCAAACATAGGTGAGCCTAACCAAATATCAAGAGTTGACATCATGTGATGTGAGGCACCCCCGCCGACCGCAACGCCCGGGGCGTCCCGCCGGATGTGGCATCAGAGATAGGGTTCCGTAACCTAAGTAGTTGAATTCGGTGCAGATCCGGTGCACAGGCACACACGTCAGGAGCCTCCCCCGCCAGTGACGACGACGAGACAGTTCGGCAGCGACATCCCGCACCTGCCGACCGACGAGCCCTACGGGAAGCGCGAGGTCCCGCGCGGTCCCGCCCCGCTGTACCTCCGGGCACTCGCGGGACTGCTCGACATCGGGATAGTGGCCATCCCCCTCGTCCTCGGCTGGTACATCGTCGACTCCCTCCGTGACGACAACGGCGGCGGGCAGGCGGACCGGGTCGTCTTCGGCGGCGCCGCTGTCGCGATCGCCCTCGGACTGGCCGTGTGGAACCGCGGTTTCCGCGAAGGCAACACCGGCCAGAGTTCGGGCAAGGGCTGGGTCGGCCTGGTCACCCGCGACACCCACACCCACGACGCGGTCGGCCCGAAACGGTCGCTGCAGCGGGTGTTCCCGCGCTCCGGAACCGAGGTCGTGCGGGAGAGCACCGCGTCCGACGAGGGCTTCACCGTCCGCGAGAAGGACGTGTCGGTCGCGGCGATCCGGCGTCGTCGGCTCGTCGGGCTGGGCGTCCTCGTGGTCCTGCTCGGGTTGGTGCTGCTCGCCAGCGTCGCCGTCGGGGCGCGGCCGCTGTCGTTCGCGGAGATCTTCCACGCCCTGTTCGATGCGGACGGTTCGCAGACCGACATCATCGTGCGCACACTCCGCGGCCCGCGTACCGCGCTCGGACTCGTCGTCGGGATGGCGCTCGGCGTCGCGGGCGCCCTCATCCAGGGGCACACCCGCAACCCGCTCGCCGACGCCGGCCTCCTCGGTCTCAACGCGGGCGCCGCGTTCCTCGTGGTGCTGTCGATGTACCTGTTCGGGTTCAGCGCGCCCAGCGAATACCTGTGGTTCGCGTTCGCCGGGTCGTTCGCCGCCAGCGTGGTCGTGTTCGGGCTGTCGTCGATCGGAAACGGGGCGGCGAGCCCGCTGAGCCTGGCCCTGGCCGGCGCCGCCGTCGCGTTCTTCCTGCAGGCGATGACCAACGCGATCATCATCGTCGACCAGTCCAGCCTCGACTCCTACCGCTTCTGGGTGGTCGGGTCGGTGGCCGGCCGCGGCTTCGACGTGCTGTGGCAGGTGCTGCCGTTCCTCGCCATCGGTCTGATCCTCGCCCTCGTCAGCACACCGGGCCTGAACGTCCTCAGCCTCGGCGAGGACGTGGCACGATCGCTGGGCACGAACATCGAGGCCAGCCGCGCACTCGGCATCGTCGCCATCACCCTCCTCACCGGTGCGGCCACCGCGGCGTGCGGTCCGATCGCGTTCATCGGTCTCGTGGTCCCGCACGTCGCGCGGGCGATCACCGGACCCGACTACCGGTGGCTGGTCCCCTACGCCGGGCTCCTCGGCGGCGTCATGCTCGTGACCGCCGACGTCATCGGACGCGTCGTCGTCCGGCCGGGCGAGCTGCAGGTGGGAATCGTGCTGGCCGTGTTCGGTGCACCGTTCTTCATCGCGTTGGTTCGGCGCAGAAAGTTGGCAAGCCTGTGAGCACTCGTGACGAAGTGCGCCCCGACCTCGGGGCCGCCCCGGCGTCCCGCGTCCCGGCCCGCCCCGCGTTCCGGCTCGGACCGATCTCCCTGGTCCTGCGCCCCCTCGGCATCGCCGTGAACGTGGCCCTGCTGGTGGCGCTGTTCCTGGTGCTGTGCCTCAACATCGGTCGCGGCGACTACCCGCTGTCGATCCCCGAGGTCACGCGGGTGCTGTTCGGCGGCGGCACGAAGGCCCAGAACTTCATCGTCATGGACCTCCGCCTGCCGCGGTCGCTGACCGGGGTGTTCATCGGCATGGCCCTCGGCCTGGCCGGCGCCATCACCCAGTCGATCGCCCGCAACGCCCTGGCCAGCCCGGACATCCTCGGCATCACGTCCGGCGCCAGCGCCGCCGCGGTCGCGCTGATCGTCCTCGGCGGCGGCGGCAGCTTCGTCGGCCTCCTCGCCACCCTGGGCATCCCGCTGGCCGCCCTGTTCGGCGGACTGCTCACCGCGCTGGGCATCTACCTCCTCGCGTGGCGCGGCGGGGTGGAGGGTTACCGGCTGATCCTGATCGGCATCGGCATCAACGCCATGCTGATCGCGGTCACCGGCTGGCTGCTGATCTCCGCGGACATCAACGACGCCTCGCGGGCCCAGGTGTGGCTCAACGGGTCCCTCAACGGCGCCGCCTGGAGTCAGGTGTGGCCCGTCACCATCGCCGTCGTCCTCGTCGGCGGCTACGCGGTGATCTCGTCGTTCACGATGGGCGCCCTCCGCCTCGGCGACGACAACGCGGTGTCGCTGGGTGTGCGCCTGCAGTGGTCGCAGGCCCGGCTCCTGCTCATGTCCGTCGCCCTCGCCGGCATCGCGACCGCGGCAGCGGGTCCGGTCGGTTTCGTCGCGCTCGCCGCACCGCAGGTGGCGCTACGGCTGGTGCGGTCCGCAGGCCCACCGCTCATCGCGTCCGCCCTGACCGGCGCCGTGCTCGTGGTGGGCAGCGACGTCGTCGCCCGCACGATCCTGCCCGTCGAGCTGCCGGTGGGTATCGTCACCTCCGCACTCGGTGGCCCATTCCTGCTGTATCTGCTGGTTCGCAACAATCGGAAGGTCTCGGCATGACCGTGCAGACTGACTCTCGACTGATCGCCGAAAACCTGAGCCTCGGGTACGGCGACCGGGTCATCGTCGACAACCTCGACCTCGAGGTGAGGACCGGGGTGATCACCACCGTGATCGGGCCGAACGGTTGCGGCAAGTCCACGCTGCTGCGCGCGCTGGGGCGGCTGCTGAAACCGCGCAACGGTTCGGTGCTGCTCGACGGCAAGGCCATCGGCTCGATGCGCACCAAGGACGTCGCCCGCACACTGGGTATGCTTCCCCAGGCGCCGCTGGCCCCCGAGGGGCTCACGGTGGCCGACCTGGTGGCCCGCGGCAGGCACCCGCACCAGTCGTGGCTGCGGCAATGGTCGTCCGACGACGAGGGTGAGGTCGCCGAGGCGCTCGCGCTGACCGGGGTGTCCGATCTCGCGGACCGCCCCGTCGACCAACTCTCGGGTGGTCAGCGTCAGCGGGCCTGGATCTCGATGGCCCTGGCGCAGGGAACCGACATCCTCCTGCTCGACGAACCCACCACCTACCTGGATCTGGCGCACTCGATCGAGGTTCTCGACCTGGTGGACCGGATGCACGAGGAGTTGGGCCGCACCGTGGTGATGGTGCTCCACGACCTGAACCTCGCGATCCGCTACAGCGATCAGCTGATCGTCATGCGGGACGGCACCATCGTCGCGGCCGGCGCACCGAAGGACATCATCTCCGCCGAACTCCTGCTCGAGGTGTTCGGCCTCGAGGCTGCGGTCATCGCCGACCCGGTGTCCGATCGCCCGCTGGTGGTGCCGATCGGCACCCGCCACGTGTACGGCGCGGTCGGCGGACCGGACACAAAGTAGCGGCCGTCAGCGCCTGCCGCCGATCATCGTCCGCACCAACCGGTAACTCTGACCCAGCGACACCGTCGGCAGGTACGCCCTGCCGACGGCGTTGCCGATGCTCGGCAGGGCGGCCGGGTCGGCGAACGTCATGTGCATGGCCACGTACCGGGGCTGGAACTTCGACTTGAACGCGAGCAGCGAACGGAACCCGTACACCGGTTCCAGGGTCCGGCCGAGCAGATCCAGGACACTGTCCATCACCGCCGACAGGCTCGACGACTCCGACCGTTCCCGCTCGTCGGCGTCGCCGTCCGGTTGCTCGACCTTGGCGAGCGGGGCGCCGGACAGGCTCAGGAACTGCGCCCCCTCCTCCTCCAGTTTCAGCGCCGCCGACGCGATGAGGAACTCCATCGCCGGCCGGAATCCTTCCGAGCGCCGCCGCATGAAGTCGAGGGTCCAGCCGACCACCCGCCCGTCCTGGTACACCGGCAACCAGGACGTGACGCCGTGGACGGTGCGGTCCTCGTCGACGGCGATCAGGCAGCGCACCTCGGGGTCGTCGACCTCGTCGAGTCCGCCGAGTGTGAATCCCATCTCGGGCATCCCCTTGTCGGCCACCCATTCCTCGGAGATCGCGGTGATCTGGTCGGTGATCGATCGCGGGGCGCTGGGGAAGCTGACCCATTCCGCGGTGATCCCCGATTTCTTCGCCTTGTTCAGGGCGGTTCGGACGTCCTGGAACCGCTTGCCGGTGAACGCGATCTGCCCCAGATCCAGCACCGTCTCCTCGGCGACCTGGATGCCGCTCCAGCCGAGGGCGTCCGTGACGGCGCGGACCTCCCCGGTCACCGAATAGAAGCACGGGATCCACCCGTTGGCGGCGGCGAACTCGGCGAAGTGTTCGACGTTGTCCCGCAACCGGTCCGGCGGGCCGACCGGGTCGCCGGTGGTGAGCGCGACACCGGCGAGGACCCGGTACGCGACGTAGCCGGTGCCGTCGGCGGAGAACCAGTAGTTGTTGCCGCGCCACGTCGTCATCCAGGACAGTGGGCTTCCGCTCCCCGACTTCAGCAGGGCGCGGGCCCGTTCGGCGGACTCCGAGTCCGATCCGATGGCGGGACTGAGGAACGTCGCGGCGACGAGCGCGCACGCCGCCACCCAGAACACCACCCCGGTCCACTCGTACAGCAGGGTCGCGGGAATGCTCACCGGCAGCAGCCGGGGGTCGAGCCATTGCAGGTACACGGGCGGGATGAGCCGCTCCGGGAAGTCGGCGAGCAGGGTCGTCGTGCCGGGCCGGGGGTCGAAACCGTTCCGCGCCCACAGCCCGCCCAGGACGTAGAGGACGGCGAGCCCGCCCAGGACGGACACCAGGACGACGGCCAGCCGCCGATAGGTGCCGGCCGGGGCGGAGACGTCGAAGAACCTCCGGGTGGCGAGCAGCACGATCAGGATCGCCAGCGGTGTCAGGAACGGCACCAGCGTCCGGTACAGGTTCGGGTCGGCGAGACCGTAGAACAGGGAGTCCTCGTCGAGGGAGTCGACGAACCGGACCGCGAAGTTCAGCAGCGACAGCACCAGCAGGATCACCTGCGCGATCACGGACGCGACCCACGCGAAGCGACGGCCCCGTCGGAGGCCGTCGCTGAGGGTGAGGAGGAACAGGGACGGCATCAGACTCAGCAGGGTCGGCCCGACCCCGGACAGGCGCAGTTCGAGCAGCCCGCGCCGGCATTCGGGGTCCGACGCCGACACCTCGCACAGGTCGCGCACCTCGCCGGCCGTGTAGGGGATGCCGCGGAACAGGTCGCGGAGCACGGCGAGCGGTCCGACCGCCTCCGCGGACAGCGCCGCGATCATCGGGCCGATCGCACTGGCCGCCACGATGATCGCGACCAGCACCCGGCCCTCACGCTGGGTGCCCGCGATCCGTTCGCCGCGGGCGGAGCGGCCGACGATCCAGCGGCCGATCACCAGCCCGACCACGGCCGCGGCGAGCCGGACCACGTCCTGCAGCGACCCACTGAACAGTGCCAGGGTGATCGTGAACACGAGGACGCCGACGCGGATCCGCCGACGCCACAGGGTGCCCATGTTCGAACTGGCCACCATCGCGGCACCGACGATCCACGTGCTCGGTCCGACGGCCATGCCCACGTGCAGCCGGAAACCCCAGTTCGCGTCGACGACCTTCGCGACGGCGGCCACCGACAGTGCGAGCAGCCCGCCGAGCACCTGGGTGGCGACCGCGGCCAGCGCGAACCGAGCCGACCCCATGCGGCGTTCCAGCGGTGCGGCCGCCACGAGGACGAGGACGGTCGTCGACAGGTACGCCAGGACGTCGTCGCCCCACAGCCCGGCCGTGAACAGGGTCCACACCCACCCGTTCTGGAACGCCCGGATCCCGATCGCGACGTGCTGGGACAGGTCGTGGGAGGGGCCGCTGATCACACTGGACGTGGCGATCGCGAGGATCCAGATCACGACCAGCAGCGCCATGCTGATCGGTGCGCCCCGCACCCCGCCCCGGACCCGTTCCGCTGCCCGCCCGGTCTGACCCTTGACCCTGGACGCCGCACCGTGCCCGGTCGCCGCGCTGTCGTCGGTCTTCATCCGCCAGGTCCCCACTCTCCGCGATGTCGAGAACGAACGCTTGCCCGGCGGGTCGGCCGCTGCCAACCCGACCGTAATCCACCCCTTCGGAGTATGGCCAATACCACACGCCGTGGCGCAGTTTTACTACTACCAGTAGTACGTATCTGCGTCGTCGTATCCGTAGAATCGGTTTATGGCTGGACTCGGCGAACTCGAACGCGCAGTGATGGATCACCTGTGGTCCACTTCGGAACCGCAGACGGTACGGCAGGTACACGAGGCACTGGCGGCACGCCGTGAACTCGCGTACACGACTGTCATGACAGTGCTCCAGCGACTGGCGAAGAAGCACCTCGTCATTCAGCAGCGCGACGACCGCGCCCACCGGTACCTGCCGGTGCACCAGCGCGAGGAGCTCGTCGCGAGCCTCATGGTGGACGCACTGCAGCAGGCCGACAAGTCCGGGAGCCGCGCCGCCGCACTCGTGCACTTCGTCGGCCAGGTCGGCGCCGACGAGGCCGACGCGCTCCGCGAGGCCCTCGCCGCGCTCGAGGCCAAGGAGCGGTCCACCGGAGACAATCAGTCGGGAACCGTTCGCGCCGGCTGACGTTCGTCATGCATGATGAGTAGGACATGGACGCCACCACCGCGCTGGTATTCGGAGTACTCGCACTTCTTCTCGCAGGGCCTGTCCCTGCGCTGTTGAGTCGTGCCCGATGGCCGCATCGCGCCCCCCGAGCAGCACTCGTGCTGTGGCAGGCAATCGCCCTCGCCGCAGTTCTGTCCGCATTCAGTTCGGGCCTCGCGATCGCCAGCCAGCTCCTGGTCCCCGGACCGGACGGGCGCCCCACCACGGCGCCGGTCGCCGAGATCGACGCCCTGGGCCTGCCCCTGTGGCTGCTGTACGTGGTGGTCTTCGCGCTCACCCTCCTCGTCGGCGCCAAACTGATCTTCGCGATCGTGCAGGTCGGGGTCCGCACCCGGCGCCGACGCGCCCGGCACCGCATGCTGGTCGACCTCCTCGACCGCTGCGACTCGTCGTCGCCGCTCGCCCGCACCCCGGACCTGCGGGTCCTCGACGTCACCGAGCCCATCGCCTACTGCCTGCCCGGTCTGCGTCAACGGGTGGTGCTGAGCCAGGGCACATTCACCAACCTCGACGACGCGGAGATCACCGCGATCCTCACCCACGAGCGGTCCCATCTGCGGGCCCGGCACGACCTCGTCCTCGAGGCGTTCACCGCCGTCAACGCCGCCTTCCCCACCGTCGTGCGCAGCAAGTCCGCGCTCGGGTCGGTGCAGTTGCTGGTCGAGATGCTGGCCGACGATTCCGCCGTCCGCGCCACCGGGCCGACCGCACTGGCCCGCGCGCTCGTCGCCTGTTCGGGGTCGATCGCCCCGAAGGGCGCCATGGCCGCGGGTGGTCCCAGCACCCTGCTGCGGGTACAGCGCCTGGCCTCCACGGAGGCGGGTACCCCCGTGGCTCTCGCCGCGTACGCCGCGTCGGTGGCCATCCTCGTGGTGCCGACCATCGCCGTCGCCGTCCCCTGGCTCACCGAGCTGAGCCGGTTGTTCAGCGCCGTGTAGTCACCCAGCTCACACCCCGCCGGGTTCGATAACCGGGTGCCCCGTCGCGTACACTGGTCGACGGTCGCCACTGCGGCCCATCAACACTGAAACGGCACACAGCCCAATTCCCCGCACTTCCGCGAATGGATTGACCAGGTGACATGTGCCCTGGCTCGTCCCTTTGTGCGTGCTGCATGACAGCCCCCGCTCCGCGACGCGCCCTATGCCCGGAGAGGTATTTGCGTGACCAACGCTGTCCAGACGACGTCTGCCCCACTAGAGCAGACCGAGACCGAAACCCCTGACCAGAACGCCACCGTGACGTTCGCCGAGATCGGCCTGCCCGCACCCCTGGTGCAGGCCCTCGCCCGCAACTCCATCACCGTCCCGTCGCCGATCCAGGCGCTGGCCGTCCCCGACGCGCTGGCCGGCACCAACGTCCTCGGCCGCGCACAGACCGGATCGGGCAAGACCCTCGCATTCGGCCTGCCGATGCTCACCCGCCTGTCCCGGCACGAGGACCGGCCCGCACCCAAGCGTCCCCGCGCACTGGTGCTCGTTCCCACCCGTGAACTCGCGTTCCAGGTGGTCGACTCCCTCAACTCGTACGCCGGGGCCATGGGACTGACCGTCCGCCCCGCCGTCGGCGGCACCCCGTTCAGCAAGCAGGTCGACCAGCTGCGCCGCGGCGTCGACATCCTCGTCGCCACCCCCGGCCGGCTGAACGACCACCTGCGGCAGGGCACCTGCATCCTCGACTCCATCGAGATCACCGCGCTCGACGAGGCCGATCAGATGGCCGACATGGGCTTCCTGCCCGAGGTGCGGGCGATCCTCGGGGAGACCCGGGCCGACGGTCAGCGTCTGCTGTTCTCGGCCACCCTGGATCGTGAGGTGCAGTCGCTGGTCCGCCAGTTCCTGCCCGACCACGTGCAGCACTCCACCGAGGACGGTCGCGCCAGCGTCGACACGATGGAGCACTACGTGCTGCTCGTCGACCGCGGCCAGAAGGACAACGTCCTCGCCGAGATCGGTGCCCGCGACGGCCGCACGATCATGTTCGCCCGCACCAAGCTCGGCTGCGAGGGCATCACCGACCGCCTCCGCGCGGTGGGAATCGCCGCCGAGGCGCTGCACGGCGGCAAGGCGCAGAACCAG
Source organism: Rhodococcus sp. JVH1 (assembly GCF_000280725.2). NCBI lineage: Bacteria > Bacillati > Actinomycetota > Actinomycetes > Mycobacteriales > Nocardiaceae > Rhodococcus > Rhodococcus sp. JVH1. The sequence continues at coordinate 49,450 of NZ_CP166289.1, forward strand.
CGCACCCGTGTCCTCGAACGGTTCAAGAACGGCCGCACCCCCGTGCTCGTCGCGACGGACGTCGCCGCCCGCGGCATCCACGTCGACGGCATCGACCTGGTCGTGCACGTCGATCCGCCCGCCGACCACAAGGACTACCTGCACCGTGCAGGCCGGACCGCCCGTGCAGGCGAGAAGGGCACCGTCGTCGCGATCGTGCTCCCCAACCAGAAGCGCACGTTCCGCCGCCTGACCGGGATGGCCGGTGTCGACGCCACCGCCGTGCCCGTCACCCCCGGCTCGGAGAAGCTGGCCAGCATCACCGGCGCCAAGGCGCCCAGCGGAGAACCGGTGCGCGACACCTACTCCCGCGGCGAGCGTGGCGGCGACCGCAAGTTCGGTGACCGCGGACCCCGCCGTGAGGGCGGATATGCCGGCCGCGACGGCGGCGGCTACCGCGGCAATCGCAACGACCGCGGCGACCGTGGTGAGCGCAGCATCGGCGACCGTCCGTCGGGTGGTCGCAGCTTCGAGGGTCGTGGCCCGCGCCGCGACCAGACCGACAACCGGTCCGGCGGCTACCGCGGCGACCGCCCGCAGCGCGACGGTGACAACCGTGGCGGCGGCTACCGCGGCGACCGGGACAACCGGACGTTCACCGATCGGGCCCCGCGCCGCGACTTCGGTGACAGCGCACCCCGACGCGAGTACGGCGGCGGCACCACCGCACCGCGCCGCGACTTCGGCGACCGCGGCGACAGCCACCGCGGAACCGGCGAGCGCAGCTTCGACCGCAGCGCACCCCGCCGCGACTTCGGCGACAACCGCGGTGCGGCAGGCGGGTTCCGTCGCGACGATCGCCGGGATGACCGCCGTGACGATCGCCGCCCCGCGGCCACGCCGGAGCGTCGCCCCGCGGCGACGACCGGTGGCGGGTTCCGTAGCCGCACGGAGCGTCGCTCGTACGACGGCTTCGACGGCCCGCGGCGTGAGCGCCGCAGCTGATCGATCGCTGATCCGACAACCGAATATCGAAGTGTGAGAGAAGGCCGGCCGTCGCATGTGCGACGGCCGGCCTTCGTATGTTTGGCTTAGGCGGTCGAGCTTTTCGTAGCCGCCGATTTCACTACCGCCGAGCGAGAGGGAATGCTGTATCCATGACTATCGACAACACTGAGGGTGCCCGCGCCCAGATCGGCGTCACGGGACTGGCCGTCATGGGCTCGAACATCGCCCGCAACTTCGCCCGGCACGGTCACACGGTCGCGCTGCACAACCGCAGCATCGCCAAGACCGACGCCCTCATCGAGGAGCACGGCAGCGAGGGCGACTTCGTCCGCACCGAAACGATCGAGGAGTTCGTGGGCGCGCTGCAGAAGCCGCGCCGCGTGCTGATCATGGTCAAGGCCGGCGACCCCACCGACGCCGTCATCGAGGAACTCGCCGCGGCGATGGAGCCCGGTGACATCATCATCGACGGCGGCAACGCCCTGTACACGGACACGATCCGCCGGGAAGCCTCACTCCGGGAGCGTGGCCTGCACTTCGTCGGCGCCGGCATCTCCGGCGGCGAGGAGGGCGCGCTCAACGGTCCGTCGATCATGCCGGGCGGCCCGAAGGAGTCCTACGCGGCCCTCGGACCGCTGCTCGAGTCGATCGCCGCCCAGGTCGACGGCACCCCCTGCTGCACGCACATCGGCCCCGACGGGTCCGGCCACTTCGTGAAGATGGTGCACAACGGCATCGAGTACGCCGACATGCAGCTCATCGGCGAGGCGTACAACCTGCTCGGGTCCGCCCTCGGCTACGACGCCGACAAGATCGCCGACGTGTTCACCGAATGGAACGGCGGCGACCTCGAGAGCTACCTCGTCGAGATCACCGCGGAGGTGCTGCGGCAGAAGGACGCCAAGACCGGCAAGCCGCTCGTCGACGTGATCGTCGACGCCGCCGAGCAGAAGGGCACCGGCCGCTGGACCGTCAAGTCCGCGCTCGACCTCGGTGTCCCCGTCACCGGGATCGCCGAGGCCGTGTTCGCCCGCGCCCTGTCCGGGTCCCGCGAGCAGCGCAAGGCCGCGGTCGGGCTGGCGTCCGGCGTCCTCGCCGACAAGCCCACCGATGCCGCCCAGTTCACCGAGGACATCCGGCAGGCCCTGTACGCGTCGAAGGTCGTGGCCTACGCGCAGGGATTCGACCAGATCGCGGCCGGCAGCGCCGAATACGACTGGGACCTGCACCCCGCCGACCTCGCGACCATCTGGCGTGGCGGCTGCATCATCCGGGCCCGGTTCCTCAACCGCATCAAGGATGCGTACGACGAGAACCCGAAGCTGCCGAGCCTGATCCTGGCCCCGTACTTCCGGGACGCCATCGAGACGGCCATCGACAGCTGGCGCCGGGTGGTTTCCACCGCCACGCTGCTGGGCATTCCGGTGCCGGCTTTCGCGTCGTCGCTGTCCTACTACGACGCGCTGCGCGCGGAGCGGCTGCCCGCGGCCCTCACGCAGGGGCAGCGTGACTTCTTCGGCGCCCACACTTACGAGCGGGTCGACGCGGAGGGCAAGTTCCACACCCTCTGGAGCGGTGACCGCAGCGAAGTGCAGGCCTGAGCGTCGCACACTGCCCGTCCCCGGCCGTGACGTACCGCGTGTACGTCACGGCCGAGGCGTCGGAGGCCCCTACTCGGAGGCGGTAGCCTTCTCGATATGCCCGACGACGAGTTCTCCTCCCCCGCACCGGTGGGTGAGACGTTCCTCGCGCTCGGTCTCCCCGCGGTGATGACCCACGCCCTCGACCGCAGCGGTATCGGGGCGCCGTTCCCGATCCAGGCGGCCACCATTCCCGACGTCCTCGCGGGCCGCGACGTCCTCGGCCGCGCGCCGACCGGGTCCGGGAAGACCCTCGCCTTCGGACTGCCGATGCTGGTGCGGCTCAAGGGCGCCGCGAGCAGGCGGGGCTTCCCCCGCGGCATCGTGCTGGTGCCCACCCGTGAACTGGCGTTGCAGATCGAGCGGGCGCTGGACGAGCCGGCCCTGTCCGTGGGATTGCGGGTGGCGAACGTCGTCGGCGGGATTCCCATCAAACGTCAGGTCGAGATCCTGTCGCGGGGGGTCGACCTGCTGATCGCGACGCCGGGACGCCTCGCCGATCACGTGGCGCAGGGGTCGGTGTCCCTGGACGACGTGACCGTACTGGCGCTCGACGAGGCCGATCATATGGCCGACCTGGGGTTCATGCCGCAGGTCACGACGATCCTCGACAAGACCCCGGCGGACGGTCAGCGGCTGCTGTTCTCGGCGACCCTCGACGGGGAGGTCGACACCCTCGTCCGCCGGTACCTGCGGGACCCGGTCACCCACTCGACGGCGCCGGTCACGGCGTCGGTGAGCACCATGCGCCACCACCTGCTGTTCGTCGACCGGGTCGACAAGAAATCCGTTGTGGCACATATCGCTTCACGTGTGGGACGGACCCTCATGTTCGTGCGCACCAAGTACGGGGTGGACCGGCTCGCGCAGCAACTCCACGAGGCGGGCATCTCCGCGGGCGCCCTGCACGGCGGCAAGGCGCAGAACAACCGCACCCGCACCCTCGAATCGTTCGCCGAAGGCACCACCCCGGTCCTGGTCGCCACCGACGTGGCGGCGCGCGGCATCCACGTCGACGACATCTCGCTCGTCGTCCACGTCGACCCCCCGGCCGACCCCAAGGACTACCTGCACCGCGCGGGCCGCACCGCCCGCGCCGGCGAGTCCGGCGTGGTGGTCACCCTCGTCACCGAGGACGAACGCGCCGAGGTCGAGAAGCTGACCCGCAAGGCCGGGATCGAGGTGGACGGCGTGCGGGTGCGGCCCGGCGACACGGTGCTGGCCGAGATCACGGGCGCCCGCCGCCCCACCGGGAAGCCGGTCCCCGCGCCCGACACCCGGGCACCGGCGCAGGACACCCCGAAGAAGGGCAGGCAGGCGCACGACACCGGGGGTCGCCCGGCCCGCCGCGGCCGCCCCGGGGACGGCGGGGCACCGCGGGCGGGTGCCCGACGCGGCCGGAAACCCGGACCTGCGTCAACTCCGCACGGACACCGCAACCGCGGGGCACACTGAGAGGCATGTCCTTGCCGTTCGCGTCGATCGTGTGCGCACTGATCGCGGCGTTGCTGTTCGCGTGCGCGTCGGTCGCCCAGCAGAGCGCGGCGTCCGCGGTCCCCGAGGACGCCGCGCTGATGACCACCCTGCTGCGCAGTCCCCGCTGGTGGGCCGGCTTCGTCGGAGACGGCGGCGGGTACGCGATGCAGGCGGTGGCGTTGGCGCTCGGATCGGTGCTCGTGGTGCAGCCGCTGCTGGTGACGGCACTGCTGTTCGCGTTGCCGTTGTCGGCGAAGTTCTCCGGGTACCGGCTCAGCCGCACCACCTGGGCCCTCGCCGTCGCACTGGCCGTCGCGCTCGCGATCTTCCTGGTGATCGGCGACCCCACCGAGGGCAACATCGACGCCCCCTTCCGCGAATGGGTGGTGCCGCTCGGCATCCTCCTGGCGGTGGTGGCGGTCGCGGCCGCCGCGGGGATGTCGAAGATCGACCCCGGATGGCGTGCGCTGCTGCTCGGCGGGGCGGGCGGCATCCTGTACGGGGTGGCGGTCGCGTTCACCAAGTACGTCGTCGAACTGGTGCCCCGCGGGCTGTGGGCGGTGCTGAGCAGCTGGCAGGCGTGGGCGCTCGTCGCCGCCGGCCTGGTCGGGGTGTACCTGCAGCAGCGCGGCTTCCAGGTGGGACCGCTGTCCGCGTCGCTGCCCGCGCTGACCATCGCCGAACCACTCGCCGCCGTGTTCCTCGGCATGACCGTCCTCGACGAGCGGCTGCGGGTGGCGGGCCCCGGACTCGTGGTGGTCGGCTGCGCGGTCGCGGTGATGCTGGTGGCCACGATCGGACTGTCCAGGTCGCAGGCCCAGCGGACATCCGACACCACCGCAACTTCCCCGGTATCGTCCTGACATGTGCAGTTCCTCGACGGGCATCGCCCTCCCTATGACCTGACGTACGACGACGTGTTCCTGGTGCCGAACCGCACCGAGGTCACCTCCCGATTCGACGTCGACCTGGCCACCTCGGACGGGTCGGGCACCACCATTCCGATCGTCGTCGCCAACATGACGGCGGTCTCGGGACGCCGGATGGCGGAAACGGTCGCCCGCCGCGGCGGTCTGGTGGTCCTCCCCCAGGACCTTCCGGCGCCCGCGGTCGCGGAGACCGTGTCGTTCGTCAAGAGCAGGCACCTGGTCGCCGACACCCCGGTCACGCTCGGCCCCGACGCCGCCGTCTCCGACGCCCTGGCGCTGCTGCCGAAGCGGGCGCACGGCGCCGTGGTCGTCGTCGAGAACGACCGCCCCGTCGGCGTCGTCACCGAGGGCTCCTGCACGGACGTCGACCGGTTCGCGCGACTGCGCTCGGTGGCGCTCACCGACTTCGTCACCGCCCCCGACTCCGCGTCGCCGCGGGAGGTGTTCGAACTCCTCGAGGGCAAACACGACTCCCTCGCCGTGATCGTCCACCCCGACGGCACCCTCGCTGGGGTCCTCACCCGCACCGGCGCCATCCGGGACGGCATCTACCAGCCCGCCGTCGACGGCAACGGGAAGCTGCGGGTCGCCGCGGCCGTCGGCGTCAACGGCGACGTCGCCGCGAAGGCCCGCGCCCTGGTGGACGCGGGCGCGGACCTGCTGGTCGTCGACACCGCGCACGGCCACCAGCAGAAGATGATCGACGTCCTCGGCGCACTGAAGAAGGCCGACCTCGGTGTCCCCCTGGTCGCCGGCAACGTCGTGTCCGCCGCCGGCACCCGGGACCTGATCGACGCGGGCGCCGACATCGTGAAGGTCGGGGTCGGACCGGGGGCGATGTGCACCACCCGGATGATGACCGGGGTGGGCAGGCCGCAGTTCTCCGCCGTCGAGGAATGCGCCACGCAGGCCCGCGCGATGGGCGCGCACGTGTGGGCCGACGGAGGCGTCCGTCACCCCCGCGACGTCGCCCTCGCCCTCGCCGCCGGCGCGTCGAACGTGATGATCGGATCGTGGTTCGCGGGCACCTACGAGTCGCCCGGCGACCTGCGGGTGGACCAGTCCGGCAACGCGTACAAGGAAAGCTTCGGCATGGCCTCCAAGCGTGCGGTCGCGGCGCGCACCGCCACGGACACCGCGTTCGACCGGGCCAGGAAAGGCCTGTTCGAGGAGGGTATTTCGAGTTCCCGGATGCGTCTGGACCCGGAACGCCCCGGCGTCGAGGACCTGATCGACCACATCTGTTCGGGTGTGCGCAGCACCTGCACCTACGCGGGCGCACGGACGCTGGCGGAACTGCACGAGCGGGCCGTTCTCGGTGTGCAGTCCGCCGCCGGGTTCGCCGAGGGCCGCCCGCTGCCGGCCGGCTGGTGACGACCGCGTCCTGATGCGCCGGTGGGTGTCCTGTTCCACGGAACCGGACATCCACCGGTATCATGGGTCGCTCAACCACACCAGTTCTCGGCGCCGGACCCGTCCGGGCCGTCGAGGCCGAACGAGAGGACTCCGGTGCCCGCGGCACCCACACACGAAGCAAGCGCCCCACCCGCCGTCTCCGGGAGTGCCGTCGCCTCCTGCTCCGTGGAACCGGACTCCGATTCCGCCGGTTCGGAGGGCTCCTCTAGCGAGCCGGGAGACAAACCCGGCGACCCCCGTTCCTCAGCTCGGCGGCGATGACACATGGACATCGCGCTCAGCATTCTCGCCCTCCTCGGCTTTCTCGCCCTGACCGCAGGTACCGCGTTGTTCGTGGCGGCCGAGTTCTCCCTCACCGCCCTCGAACGCAGCACCGTCGACTCGCACGCCCGCGACGGTGACCGCCGGGCCCGGCAGGTGCAGCACGCCCACCGCACCCTGTCCTTCCAGCTGTCCGGGGCGCAGCTCGGCATCACCATCACCACGCTGATCACCGGCTACCTGTCCGAGCCGGTCCTCGCACGGTTCATCACCCCGGTGCTGTCCGCGATCGGGTTCAGTGAATCCGCTGCCGCGGCAACGTCGTTGGTGATCGCCCTCGTCCTCGCGACCTCGTTCTCGATGGTGTTCGGCGAACTCGTGCCGAAGAACCTCGCCATCGCCCACCCCCTGCCCACGGCACGCGCGACGGCCGGCATGCAGGCGGCGTTCTCGCTCATCTTCAAGTGGGCCATCAACGGGCTCAACGGAACCGCGAACTGGCTGGTGCGACGCCTCGGCATCGAACCGGCCGAGGAACTGCGGTCGGCGCGGTCCCCGCAGGAGCTGGGGTCGCTCGTGCGGACGTCCGCGCAGCGCGGCGCCATCGACAAGGGCACGGCGCTGCTGGTGAACCGCTCGCTGCGGTTCGGGGAACGCACCGCGGAGGAACTGATGACCCCCCGCGTGAAGATCGTGACCCTGTCCACCACGGACACGGTCGCCGACCTCATCGACACCGCCTCCCGCACCGGGTTCTCCCGCTTCCCCGTCGTCGAAAGCGACCTGGACGACGCCGTCGGCGTCGTCCACATCAAGCACGCGTTCGCGGTGCCCGCCCACCGCCGGCGCACCGCCCGCCTCAACTCGCTCGCCCAGAAGGTCCCGGTGGTGCCCTCCAGCCTGGACGGTGACGCCCTGATGGAGCGGATCCGGTCCGACGGCATGCAGGTCGCGTTCGTCGTCGACGAATACGGCGGCACCGCCGGGATGGTCACCATGGAGGACCTGATCGAGGAGATCGTCGGCGACGTCCGCGACGAGCACGACGAATCCGAGATCGACGTCCAGCGGGTCGGGGACGGCTGGTCCTGCTCCGGGCTCCTCCGCGTCGACGAGGTCTCCGACACCACCGGCTATACCGCACCCGAGGGTGAGTACGAAACCCTCGGCGGACTCGTCCTCACCGAGCTCGGGCGGATACCCGACGAGGGCGACGAGGTGGAACTGCCACTGCCCGAGGGCGCACACGACCCCGGCGGCCGGTGGGTCGCCACCGTGACCCACATGGACGGCCGGCGCATCGACCGGGTGCTGCTCACCCCCAAGCCCGACGAGACCGGCGACACCGACAGCGAGGAGGACGACGATGAGTAACCTCTTCGGTGTGCTGCTGACCTTCGTGCTGCTGGGAGGCAACGCTTTCTTCGTCGGCGCCGAGTTCGCGCTGATCTCGGCCCGCCGCGACCGGCTCGAGGCCCTCGAGTCGCAGGGCAAGAAACGCGCCCGCACCGTGATCACGGCGGGCGAGAACCTGTCGCTGATGCTGGCGGCCGCGCAGCTCGGCATCACCATCTGCTCGATCCTGCTCGGCAAGGTTGCCGAACCGGCGATCGCGCATCTCCTCGAGGTGCCGCTCCACGCGGTCGGCCTGCCCGCCGGGCTGCTGCACCCGGTGGCGTTCACCATCTCGCTGGCGCTGATCGTGGTGCTGCACATCCTGCTCGGTGAAATGGTGCCGAAGAACATCGCGCTCGCGGGCCCGGAGCGGACGGCGATGCTGCTGGTCCCGGTGCACCTGCTGTTCATCAAGCTGGCCCGCCCGCTGATCTCCTTCTACAACCTGTGCGCCAACCTGACGCTGCGGTTGCTGCGGGTGGAACCGAAGGATGAACTCGACGTCACCGTGTCGGCGGTCGAACTGTCCGAGATGATCGGCGAGTCCCGGTCCGAGGGACTGATCGACGCGGAGGAGCACCGCCGGCTCACCCAGGCGCTGGAGACCACCGACCGCACGGTCAGCGAGGTGATGATCCCCCTCGCCGAGGCCCGGACCATCCCGCTGTCGGAGGGCGGCACCCGGCTCGGCGCCATCGAGCAGGCCGTCGTCGAGACCGGGTACTCCCGGTACCCGGTGCGCGCCGACGACGGCTCACTGGTCGGGTACCTGCACCTCAAGGACGTGCTCGACGACATCCTCGACGAGGAGGCCGGACCCGACACCGTCATCCCGCGGTCGGACATCCGTCCGCTGCCGCGCATGTCGACCACCACCCCGCTCGCGGAGGCCCTGGCCAGTCTGCGGCGCGCCAGCTCCCACCTGGGGGCGGCGGCGGACGCGTCCGGGCAGATCGTCGGCATTGTCGCCCTCGAGGACCTCGTCGAGGAATACGTGGGCACCGTCCGCGACGGCACCCACCGCGTCAACGGCGTCAATCCGGGACAGCGAACGAGCTGATCGGATGGACGTTCTGGACGCGTCGGAGTGGATCCCTCGCCGCGACCGGCACCGGGCGAGGGTGTCCGCGCTGATCGGACCGCACCTGCAGCGCCGGGAACGCGGCGAGACCCACCCGGTGATCGACTTCCTCTTCACCTATTACAGCTATCGGCCGAATCAGCTGCTGCGCTGGCACCCCGGGTGGGGAACGGTCCTCGCCGGCGGGCAGGAGTACGCCGAACTCCGCGGGTATCACCGCACCGACGCCGGCGTCGCCGTCGACCCGGAATTCCTGCGGCGCCGCTCGGACACGGTCGCCTTCACCGCACGACTGATGGAGGCGACCGCCGGGCGTCCCACCCACCTGTCCTGCTTCGGCCTGCACGAGTGGGCGATGGTCTACCGCTCCGAGGAGGTGCGGCACGGCAGCGTCCCGCTGCGGCTCGGGCCGGGCGGCACCGACTCCGTGGTGGAGTCGCTGAACCTGCGGTGCACCCACTACGACGCGTTTCGGTTCTTCACCCCGGCCGCCGAACCGCGGAACAGTGAGCCGTTGACCCGCGAAGACCAGCTCGGGCGGGAACAGCCCGGGTGCCTGCACGCGTCCATGGATCTGTACAAGTTCTGCTACAAGCTGGCGCCGATGATCGACTCGGACCTGACCGTCGACTGCTTCGAGCTGGCGCTCGCCGCACGGGAACTCGACATGCGGGCCAGCCCGTACGACCTCACCGCCTACGGGTACACCTCGATCCCGATCGAGACCCCGCACGGCCGCGCCGAGTACGTCCGGGAGCAGTCGGCGCTGGCCGACCGCGCCGCACCGCTTCGTGCCGCAGTGCGCGACCGGTGCAACCGGTTGCTCGCTACCGTGAGCCCATGACTCTCCCGGGTTATGACCGCTACCGTTCCGAGATCGTCACGCAGACCGAACTGCCGGCCGCCACCATCGACGGCGCGGATATGACAGTGCAGGTGCCCGGATGATCCCCACCGTGATCGACTACGGCGACCCCGGCAACTACCTGGCGGCCCGCCTCCCCGTGCTCACGTTGGCGGCCGGTTCGGTGGCCGCGCTCACCGGCGCCGTCGACCGGTACGACAGCGCGCACGGCCGCGACCCCCGGTCGTGGCGGCTCGATCCCGAGCGGATCGCCGCCTCGTTCGCGAGCGACCGGCTGCTGCGGGTGTCAGGGGCCCCGGTGTCCGGTTTCGCGGAGCTGTCGGGGTTCTTCGCGGCGTCGGACGGCTGGGTGCGGACCCACGCCAACTACCCGCATCACCGCACGAGACTGCTGGCGGCACTCGACCTCTCGGACGACGCAGGCCGCGACGCGATGGCCGCCCGGATCGGGCGCCTGACCGCCGCCGACGTCGAGGACCGTGCCGCCGCGGCGCAGGCAATCGCCGTGCGCGTGCGGACCGCGGCGGAGTGGGCGGCGAGCGCGCAGGGGGTGGCCGCCGGGTCCGGCGACCTCGTCTCCACCGTCGTGCACGCCGAGAGCTCCCGTCCCCGGACACGGCACCGCTCCCACCGGGTGCCCGGCTCGGGGCCGTTGGCGGGGGTGAAGGTCCTCGACCTGACCCGGGTGATCGCCGGCCCCGTCGCCACCCGCACGCTGGCGCTGCTCGGCGCCGACGTGCTGCGGATCGATCCGCCGTCGATCCCCGAGATCGTCGTGCTGCACCTCGACACCGGGCAGGGCAAGCGGACCGCGCTGCTCGATGTGCGGTCCGCGGACGGCAGGCTGGTGTGGGGCAGCCTGTTCGCCGAGGCCGATGTGGTCGTCACCGGGTACCGTCCGGGCGCACTGGACGGGCTGCTCGACGACGCCCCCGGCCATCTGGTGCGGGGACGGGTGTGCGCGTGGGGTGGCTCCGGACCGTGGGCGCGCCGCCGCGGCTTCGACAGCGTCGTCCAGGCGGCGTCGGGGATCGCGACGATCGAGGGCGGCGACACCCCGGGTGCGCTGCCCGCGCAGGCACTCGATCACGCCACCGGTTATCTGCTCGCCGCCGGCATCGTCGACGCCGTCGCCGCGGGGCACGTCGACGGACGCGGCCGCTCCGTCGACGTGTCACTCGCCCGCACCGGCGCGTGGCTGCTGACCGCGGACGGCCGATCCGAGGATCCGCCGCCGCCCGCCATGCCCGGGCCCCGCTGCCTCACCGCGCACGGCGACCTGGTGACCGCCCGTCCCGCCCTGGCCGAATTCGACGACTACCCGTTCCCGGCCCGGCCCTGGGGCGGCGACGCCCCCTCCTGGCCCGGGCTCAGCCCGTCGCTGTGAACCGTGCGCTCGGTTCCCCGCTCAGATGTCCCGGCGGCAACCGGCGACCGCACAGCACGAGGAGCAGGTCCTGGGCGGAACCGCGCAGCGGCGCACCCGCACCGAAGGTCCAGGGGTGATCGTCCGCGGTCAGCTGCACTCCCGTCAGGTCGGTGCCGAAGTACTTGACGTGCTTCGGGCCGACGCCGCCGAGCACCCGGTGGAGGCGGTCGTCTGGGACCCGCCTGCCCAGGCCGAGCGCCACCGACACGTCGAGACCGTGGATCACGTCGTGGGACAGTGCCCCCTCGAAGCCGCCGCCCGGCGGCTTCCACGGGTGCGCGACGTTCTCCTCCAGCGTGTGCAGCAGCGCGTCGGCGGTCAGGGTCCGTGCGTCCTCGCGGGCCTGCGCGTCCGACATCCGGTTGAAGTTGCCGCGCGCCTTCACCATCTTCAGCAGGATCCGCGGCGTCGACAGGCGGTACGGCATGGTGATGTGCGCGATCACCTCCCGGCTGCGCCACCCCGCGCACAGCGACGGCGCGTCCCATTGCTCCGGCGTCAGTCCCGCCAGCATCGACGCCAGGTCGCGCCGCTCCCCTGCGACCCAGTCCGGTGCCGTGTCCCGTGCCATGTCCGTCTCCTCCGGTCGCCGTGTCGTGCCCTACGGAGGCAGACCGTGCCCGCCGGCGAAACTCATCGCGCGGCCATGAAGAATGGTCGGGTGAGCACACACGACTACACGCTGACGGTCACCTGGACGGGCACCCGCGGCGCGGGAACGGCGGGCCCGGACGCCTACGACCGCGACCACGTGATCGCGGCGGCCGGGAAACCCGATCTGCCGGGCAGCGCGGACCCGTCGTTCCGCGGCGACGCCACCCGCTGGAATCCGGAGGAACTGCTCGTCGCGTCGCTGTCGCAGTGCCACATGCTGTGGTACCTGGGGCTGGCCGCCGCGGCCGGTGTGGTCGTCGTCGACTACCGGGACGACCCGACGGGCACGATGGTCGAACACCCGGACGGGGCGGGCGAGTTCACCGAGGTCGTGCTGGCGCCGGTCGTGACCGTCGCCGACGGGTCGATGGTCGCGCGCGCCGAACAGCTGCACACCCGCGCACACGAGAAGTGTTTCATCGCCCGGTCGGTCAACTTCCCGGTCCGGCACCGTCCGGCGGTGCGCGTCGCATGAGCGCCCCCGCACACCGGCTGATCGTGGACGTCGACACCGGCATCGACGACTCCCTCGCCCTGCTGTACCTGCTGGCCAGTCCGGAGGCCGAGATCGTCGGCATCGCCAGCACCGCGGGCAACGTGCCCGTCGAGCAGGTCGCGGCGAACAACCTGAACTGGCTCGCCCTGTGCGGCGCACCCGACATCGAGGTGGCGCTCGGCGCCCGGGTGCCGCTGGACTGCCCGCTGCGCACCACCGAGGACACGCACGGACCCCAGGGCATCGGGTACGCCGTCCTCCCCCCTTCCGGGCGGTCGCTGTCGGAGCGGGACGCCACCACCCTGTGGGTCGATCTGGTTCGCGCCCACCCCGGCGAGCTGACCGGGCTGGTGACGGGACCGCTGACGAATCTGGCCCTCGCGATCCGCGAGGAACCGGAGCTGCCCCGGTTGCTGCGGCGCCTGGTCGTGATGGGCGGGGCGTTCAACCACCCCGGCAACACCACCCCCACCAGCGAGTGGAACGTGTCGGTGGATCCGGAGGCGGCCAAGGAGGTGTTCGACGCGTTCTCCGGGCTGCCGGCGGGCAGGCGCCCGATCCTGTGCGGACTGGACGTCACCGAGACGATCGAGATGACACCGGACCACGTCCGGCGGCTGGCGGAGGCGGCGGGCAGCACACCGGCCGAGATCATCTCCCCCGACGACGGGCCGCAGGTGCGCTCGACCGCGTCCAACCCGGTGATCCGGCACCTGTCTGACGCCATCCGCTTCTACATGGACTTCCACCGCACCCACGACCAGGGTTTCCTGGCGCACATGCACGATCCGTTCGCGGCGGCGGTGGCGTTGAACCCGGCGATCACGAGGACCCGTCCGGCCACCGTCGACGTCGAACTGCACGGCCGGCTCACCCGGGGCACCACGGTCGCCGACTGGGTGGGGCACTGGAACCGGGAACCCAACGTCGACATCGCGGTGCGCACCGACCCGGCCGCGTTCTTCGACGATCTCGTCGACCGGGTCGGGCGCTTCGCGAAATCAGTCGGCTGACGCGTCGGTGCCGTCGAACGCGTCGAGGATCTCGGCGGCGGCCAGCGCCGCCGTCAGCGAACCGTCCCGCACCCGCTGCTCGACCTCGCCGCGGATCGCCTTGACCCGGGTGTTGGACGCGAGCCGGCGCAGCAGCTGATCGTGGACCATCGTCCACGTCCAGTCCACCTGCTGGCGGCGCCGGTTCTCCTCGAACTGCCCGGCCGCGGTGAGCACCTCACGGTGCCGGCAGACGGTGTCCCAGAAGTCCTCGAGACCGACGCCCTCGAGGCCGCTCATCGTGATCACCGGCGGCGTCCAGACGGCGTCGTGCGGGTAGATCAGCCGCAGTGCACCCGCGAGTTCCCGGGCGGCGCCCTTCGCCTCCCGCTCGTGCTTGCCGTCCGCCTTGTTGACGGCCACGAGGTCGGCGAGTTCGAGGACGCCCTTCTTGATGCCCTGCAACTGGTCGCCGGTGCGGGCCAGGGTGAGGAAGCAGAAGCAGTCCACCATGTTCGCGACCGTCACCTCGGACTGCCCGACGCCCACGGTCTCGACGAGGATCACGTCGAATCCGGCGGCCTCGAGCAGCACGATCGTCTCGCGGGTCGCCTTTGCGACCCCGCCGAGCGTGCCCGACGTCGGTGACGGCCGGATGTAGGCGTCCTTCTCGACGGTCAGCCGCGCCATCCGCGTCTTGTCGCCGAGGATCGACCCGCCGGTGCGCGTCGACGACGGGTCGACGGCCAGGACCGCGACCCGGTGCCCCTGCCCGATCAGGTGCATCCCGAGCGCGTCGATGAACGTGGACTTCCCGACGCCGGGCACACCGGTGATACCCACCCGGTGCGCCTTCCCAGATTCCGGCAGCAGCTCGAGCAGCAGCCGCTGCGCCGCCTCACGGTGGTCGGTCCGGGTGGACTCGACCAGGGTGATGGCCTTCGCCAGGCCGGCGCGCTGATTGGCGCGCACGGCCTGGGCGAGGGCATCGATGTCGACTGGAGGGCGCCCCATGCTATTCCGGGGTGCCTGTCAGGTCGTGGCCGAGCTGCGCGGCCAGCTTCTCGAGCAGACCGCTGGCGGCGTCCGCGATGACCGTCCCGGGCGGGAAGATCGCGGCGGCACCCGCCTCGTACAGTTCGGCGAAGTCGCCGGGCGGGATGACGCCGCCGACGACGATCATGATGTCGGGACGTCCCACCGCCGCGAGGGCTTCCCGGAGCGCAGGCACGAGCGTGAGGTGACCTGCGGCCAACGACGACACACCGACCACGTGGACGTCGTTGTCGGCCGCCTGATTGGCGACCTCTTCCGGGGTCTGGAACAGCGGTCCCACGTCCACGTCGAATCCGATGTCCGCGAAGGCCGTGGCGATCACCTTCTGGCCGCGGTCGTGGCCGTCCTGCCCCATCTTGGCGATGAGGACACGGGGACGCCGGCCCTCCTCCTCCGCAAACTTCTCGACGAGTTCCGTTGCCTTGCTGATATTCTCGACCTTTCCGGCCTCGTCCCGGTACACCCCGCTGATGGTCCGGATCTCGGCCTGGTGGCGCCCGTACACCTTCTCGAGCGCCTCGGAGATCTCCCCGACCGTGGCCTTCGCGCGGGCCGCGTCGATCGCCAGGGCGAGAAGGTTGTTCTCCATGCCGCCTTCGGTGGTGGCCGCGGCGCGGCTCAGCTCGGCGAGCGCCGCCTCGACGGCGTCCGAGTCGCGGTCGGCGCGCAGCCGGTCCAGCTTCTCGAGCTGCTCCTTCCGGACCCGCGAGTTCTCGACCTTGAGGACCTCGATCTCGTCGGCCTCGTCCGGCACGTACTTGTTGACGCCGACGAGCGGCTGCCTGCCGGAGTCGATGCGGGCCTGCGTGCGGGCCGCGGCCTCCTCGATGCGCAGCTTCGGGATGCCCTCGCTGATCGCCTGCGCCATGCCGCCGGCCTCTTCGACCTCGGCGATGTGTGCGCGGGCGCGGTTCGCCAGCTGGTGGGTCAGCCACTCGACGTAGTGCGATCCGCCCCAGGGGTCGATGGGTCGGACGGTCCCCGACTCCTGCTGCAGCAGCAGCTGGGTGTTGCGGGCGATGCGGGCGGAGAAGTCCGTCGGCAGGGCGAGGGCCTCGTCGAGCGCGTTGGTGTGCAGCGACTGGGTGTGCCCCTGCGTCGCCGCCATCGCCTCGACGCACGTGCGGGCCACGTTGTTGTAGACGTCCTGCGCGGTCAGCGACCAGCCCGACGTCTGCGAGTGGGTACGCAGCGACAACGATTTCGCGGACTTCGGTTCGAACTTCGCGACCAGCTCACTCCACAGCAGGCGACCCGCCCGCAGCTTCGCGACCTCCATGAAGAAGTTCATGCCGATCGCCCAGAAGAACGACAACCGGGGCGCGAACTTGTCGATCTCCATGCCGGCGTCGAGGCCGGCACGGATGTACTCGACACCGTCCGCGAGGGTGTACGCCAGCTCCAGGTCGGCGGTGGCCCCGGCCTCCTGGATGTGGTAGCCGGAGATGGAGATCGAGTTGAACTTCGGCATCTTCGCGCTGGTGTACGCGAAGATGTCGGAGATGATCCGCATCGACGGCTTCGGCGGGTAGATGTAGGTGTTGCGGACCATGAACTCCTTCAGAATGTCGTTCTGAATGGTTCCGGCCAGCTGGTCCGGGGCGACACCCTGCTCCTCGGCGGCCACGACGTACAGCGCGAGGATCGGTAGCACCGCACCGTTCATGGTCATCGAGACGCTGACGCTGTCGAGCGGGATGTGGTCGAACAGCTGACGCATGTCGAGGATCGAGTCGATCGCCACCCCGGCCATGCCGACGTCACCCTGCACCCGCGGATGGTCGGAGTCGTAGCCGCGGTGCGTCGCCAGGTCGAACGCCACCGACAGACCCTTCTGCCCGGCGGCGAGGTTGCGGCGGTAGAAGGCGTTGGATTCGGCGGCCGTGGAGAAGCCCGCGTACTGGCGGATCGTCCACGGCTGGTTCACGTACATGGTGGGGTACGGGCCGCGCACGAACGGCGCGGCGCCCGGGAAACTGCCCACCGGGTAGCCCTCGGCCTCGGCGGCGTCGCGGTCGGCCTTGGTGAACACCGGTTTGACGTCGATGCCCTCGGGGGTGGACCACACCACCTGTTCCGGGCTGTAGTGGTTCGCGGCCGCGGCGGCCGCGATCAGCTCCTCCGTCTGCTCCGGCGTCGGGGCGGACGGCTGTGGAAACTGCGGATCCTCCAGTGGCACGTCGGCGAAGCTGCCGATCGCGTGCTTGACCTCGCGAGTAGTCACTTCTTGCTCCCTGTGTCGCCCGAGGAGTCGCTCGAGCTCTCGATGGTGTCGAGCAGGCCGGACAGGACCGAGACTGCGTCGATACGGGCGGTGACGAATCCGTCGGGCCGGGCGGAGCCGTCGGCGTCGGCGACGACCTTCTCCGGGCCGGCGAGCAGCACGGTGCCGACACCGGCCGCGCGCAGTTCCTCCACCGCGGCGGTGGCCTCGGCGGCGTACCGCTTGTCGGTACCGCAGATCACCGCGATACCGGCGCCGGAGTCCTTCGCGGCGGCGGCGATGCTGCCGTCTCCGACTGCGAGCGGGCCGGGGTTGCGGGCCTCGATGCCGCCCGACGCCAGCAGGTTCGCGGCGAACGTGGTCCGCACGTTGTGCTCGGCGACGGGGCCGAGCGGGGCCAGGAACACGGCGGGTCGCGCACCGTGCGCCGCCAGGTAGGCGTCGGAGCGGTCCCGCAGCGCCTCGAACGCGGCGGCGTACCGGGCGACGCTGCCGGTCTCGGCGGCGCCCGCGGGCAGCGGTGCCTCCGCGAGGTTCGGGAACTCGTTGACGCCGGTGACGGTGGTCTTGCGGTGCGCGATGTCCGAATCACGTTGGGCGCGGGTAGCGGCGATGCGTTCGGAGATCAGGCCGGCGTCGAGCGCGGCGAGGTAGCCGCCGGCCGCCTCGATCTGCTGGAAGAACTCCCACGCCTTGGCCGCCACCTGCTGGGTGAGGTCCTCGACGTACCACGATCCGGAGGCCGGATCGAGCACCCGGCCGAGATGCGACTCCTCGAGCAGCAGCAGCTGGGTGTTGCGGGCGATGCGGGCGGCGAAGGTCTTCGACACTCCCAGCGCCCCGGCGGGCAGTGCGGCGTCGAACGGCAGCACCGTGACGGCGTCCGCGCCGCCGACACCGGCTCCGAACGCGGCGAGCGTCGTGCGGAGCATGTTCACCCACGGATCGCGTTGCGCCATCATCGCGGCCGAGGTGACCGCGTGCTGGGGGGCGCCGCCGAAGTCGGACGCGCCGCACACCTGGGCGATCCGCGCCCACACCAGCCGCGCCGCCCGGAACTTGGCGATGGTCTGGAACTGGTCGTCGGTGGCCGAGAACCGGAAGCCGAGCTGCCCGAGCGCCTGCCCGATGGTCAGGCCGCTCTCGGTGAGCGCCCGCAGGTATTCGAGGCCCGCCGCGATCGCCGCGCCGAGTTCCTCGGCGTCGGACGCGCCGGCGTTGTGAAATGCGGTGCCGTCCACGGTGATTGCCCGCACACTCTCCGCGCGCGACGCGGACTCGGCCGCGAGGGCCACCGCGTCGCCGAGTGCCACGTCGGCGGTACCGGAGAACGCGCTCGTGAGCGGGGCGGTCCCGAGGCCGACGCGGACCGCGGTGCGGTCGGTGACCCCGTCACCCGCGGCGGCACGCGCGTCGAGCAGCGCGAACAGTGCCCGCGCCGCGAGCGGTGCGTCCGTTCCGGCGTCGAGGGTGAGCGGTGCCAGGTCGAGGAGGACCCCGTCGAGCGCCGTCTCCAGCGACCGGACCGGAAGGTCGGCGCCGCCGACGGCGAGCCACAGCGCGCTGACACCGTTCTCCAGGGAGTCGAGGACGGCGCGGTTGACGTCCGCCGCCTCCGCGCCCTCGCCGAAGCGGGCGCTGACCAGCCAGCCAGCGTTCACGTCCCGGGTGACGTCCGCGCCGCGCACGTAAGGGAAGGTGCCGGGCAGGGGCTGCTCCGGACGCTCGTCGCGCGGGCTGTACAGCGGGGCGACGGTGACACCGTCGTAGGTGACGGTCTCGAGGAGCTTCTGGGGTTCCGGACCGAGTTCCGCGGCGTCGATCCGACGCGACTTCGCGAGGACTCCGGCCACGGAGTGCTGCCAGTCGGCGTACGCCCGCGCAGCTCCCTCGGCTTCTGAAGCTAATGACACGGTGTCGGCTTCCTCTCCCTGATGAGCGATCGATCAATACGTTGTGTGACTGTGATGCTAGCCGCAGTTCGGCGCCCCCTATCGTGAGGATCACCACACGATGAATAACCTCAGGTCATGAGCATTGCGCACGAACCGGTGGTCACCGATCGCACCGCCACGCAGCGGTTGTTCGGCCTCGGCGCGCCGACCCGGGACGTCGACGACCGCGGCGAACCACTCAATCGTATGAGCATGGACATCGGTGCGCTCGCCTCGAATACCGCCCGCACCCCCTACGGCGGCGTCCTCGCCGTGCTGCTCGACGATCTCCTCGGATTCACCGTGTGGGACCGGCGCGGAGCACGCGACGGCCTGGTCACGGCCGAATTGTCGGTGGACGTCCTCACACCCCGGCGGTGGCAGGGTCCGACGCTGCGGGCGGAGAGCCGGCTCCTCGCACTCACCGCCGACGGCGGCACGTCGACCGCCCGCGTCCACGACTCGGCGGGCACCCTCATCGCCACCGGCACCCTGTGGGGCAACTTCGTGGACCTGCCGGCGCCGGCGGCGGCCGGGTCGGCCCTGCCCGACTTCCCGGAACCGGGGGCCGCGCCGCTCGACTGGATCGGCGGGCGGATCGAGGACGGACCCGGCGCCCGGGTCGTGGTGCCGGCCAACCCGCTGGTCGCGAACAAGCTCGGGTTCATGCACGGCGGCGTCCAGGCATGCGCGGTGGACCTCGCGGCGCGCGCGGCCCTGAGCCGGGGCGGCGCGGACATGGACACGGCCTCCGCGCGGATCAACTACTTCCGCCCGGTTCCCCTCGACCGCGACACGACGTTCACCGCGGACGTGGTCAGGGCGGGCCGCTCGGTGGCGGTGGCCCGGGTGGCCGGGACGTCCGGCGGGCAGGTCTGCGTCGAGGCGACCGTGACGGGGCGCCGCCGCCCGTCCTGACCGCCGCTCGCGGCGCCCCGCACCGGTCACCCGGGTAGCCTGGTGCCCTGTGAAGAGACGCCTCGGGGACCGCAGGGTGATCGGCGTCGCAGTACTGGCAGTCGCGCTGGTCGTCGTGGCGCTGCTGGCCCCGCACCCGTCCGTGCTGCAGGTGCGGGAATGGGCGCGATCCGTCGGGCCGGCCTTTCCGCTCGTCTTCGTCGCCGTGCACGCGGTGGTGACGGTGTTCCCGTTCCCCCGCACGGTGTTCACGCTGAGTGCCGGTCTGCTGTTCGGTGCGTGGCTGGGCATCGCGATCGCGGTGCTGGCGTCGACGGTCAGTGCCGTACTCGCCCTCTACCTGGTGCGCGCCGTCGGCCGGGACGTGGTGTGGCAGCGCATCTCCAACCCGACGATCCGCCGGGTGGACGAGCGGATCGCCCGGCGCGGCTGGCTCGCCGTCGGTTCGCTGCGCCTGATCGCGTTCGTCCCGTTCTCCGTGGTGAACTACTGCGCCGGGGTGTCCTCGATCCGGTTGGTCCCGTACGTGCTGGCCACGGTGGTCGGTGTGCTGCCGGGAACCGTCGGCATCGTCGTTCTCGGCGACGCCCTCACCGGGGAGACGAAGCCGGGACTTCTCGTGCTGTCCGCGGTGTGCATCGTCGTCGGAATCGCCGGGCTGGTGGTGGATTCTCGGCGGCCGCTGGACGGTTCCGGCGACGCGATGCCGGACGTGGCCGTGGACCGCCCCGCCGAGGACGAGTCAATAGCGCAGCCTTGAACCAGGGCAGTCAAGCTTTGAGTCTTGACATCGTGGTATCCAGTTTCTAACCTTGACCCATGTTCGTGTTGACGGTCGACCAGCGCGGAAGCCGCCGCGACGTCGACCGCGTCGCCCAACTCCTCACCGAATTCGCGCACCGCGACCTCGTCCGCCCGTTCCAGCGGACAGCCGGCGACGAGGTCCAGGCCGTGGTCGCGGACCCGGCCACCGTCGTCGACCTCGCCCTCGACCTCGTCGGACGCGAACACTGGAGCATCGGCATCGGCGCCGGCCCCGTCGAGGAACCCCTCCCCGCCGAGACCCGGGCCGGGCGCGGCCCCGCGTTCGAGTCCGCACGGGTCGCCGTCGACCGCGCCAAGAACGCCCCCGGCCGGGTGGCCGTCGAAGGCTCCGACCCCGACGGCGCCGCCGACGCCGACACCGCCCTCACCCTCGTCGCGATCCTCGTCGCGCGCCGCACCGAGGAGGGCCGCGAGGCCGTCGAACAGATGCGGCACGGCTCCACCCAGACCGAGGCGGCCCGCGCGCTGGGCATCAGCAAGCAGGCGGTCTCCCAACGACTCTCCACCGCCGGCTGGCACGTCGAGACCGCCGGACGACGACTGGCCGAACGACTCCTACGCAAGGCGGACACGTGACGACCCTCGCACTCATCGCCCTCGGCGTCGCCGCCGTCGCCCCGCTGGTGCTCGCGGCGCCGCGCAGCCCCCGCTGGATGTCGCAGTGGGCGGCGCCGATCGTGGTCGCGCTCGCCCTGGCCGTCGCCGCGCTCGCCGCGTCCGCCACCACCCCGGTCACGGGCTTCGCGCTCGCCGCGACCCTCGTCCTGTGTGTCGCGGCCGCCGCCACCGGCGGGGCGCCCCTCGTGCTGGCCGCGTTCCGGATCGCGCGCCGCCAGCCCGACGCCGGTTCCGACCCGCGGCCGGACGCCGGGCCGCTGCGCGGCGGACGGATCATCGGACTCCTCGAGCGTGCCGCCGTCGCGGTGGCGATCCTCGCGGCCTGGCCGGAGGGCATCGCCGTCGTCCTGGCGGTCAAGGGACTGGCCCGCTACCCAGAACTGCGCGAACCGCACGCGTCGGAACAGTTCATCATCGGCACGTTCACCAGCGTGCTCTGGGCGATCGCGGTGTGCGGAACGGGACGCGCCCTCATCACGTAGTCGCCCCCGGGCGACATCCACGAGCCGGGTGCCCGAGTCCGCCGACGGCTCAGCGGATACGAGTTCGCGACCACCGCTCGCTTCTGGACACCCGACGAGGCACCCGCGGCCGCGCCGACCCCGCACCCGCCCACGCGACGCCCGACGCCCGACCCGGAGACACCACCAGGGAACAACTGATCGCGCTCTTCCGGGAACAGGCCGCCGTCCTCGCTGCTGCCGCCAACGGCGTTCCCGGAGTAGCCCTCCCCGTGCCGGCGGCGACGCCGGACGCCGGGCCGGGTCCCCGCTACACCGGTCGGCGACGTCGCGACGAGGGTGCGCGCGGAAGTCGCCCGGGTCAGCGGATTCCCGGCAGCGGCGCTGAAGGCGATACATACGCTCGTCGGCGACCTCGGATTCAACTCGATCATGATCACCGACCTGTTCGGCGGGGTGAGCCGCGCATTCCCCGGTCTCGTCGTCGAACCGCACTGGTTCTCCCCTAGCCGCACCCTCGGCGATGTCATCGCGCACGTGACCTCGCACCACGCACCCGTGTCCCCCACGGCCGGAACCGTCGGTTTCGTAGGAACCGGAGGCCCTACGCACCGCGGTCGCACCCGAGTTCCGCATCGCGGGGTTCCCGGAGGTTCAGGCGCTCGCCGCACGGCTGAACACGGCCGAGGGGCTCGGGTCAGCAACCCGTACTTCCTCGTCAACGACGGCGCCACGCGAGACACGTCGATGATCTGGGGCGCGGAGGTCGTCAACTTCTCCAGCTAGGTAGCTAAAGATGGCGTAGCCGGATTTTGGGGTCAAGTTTGTGGTGTTCGGGTCACGTTCGACGGCTTGGTGTTTCAGGCTGCGAGTTGCGCTGTGCCGGTGAGGGTATCGACAGCGTTGCGATACGTGGTGGCAGCCGATCGCAGGCGACCGGGAGTGGTTGTCGGCGTGGCGAGTTCGGCCAGGCCGGTGCGCAGGACCCGATCGTGGACACAGGTGAGGAACTTCGCGGTGTCGAGTCCGTGGTTGGTGACCTGATACCGGTGGGTGCCCTCGATCCGGACGATCAGGTTGCGGGTTTTCAGCCGGCGCAGGTCGTAGGTCATCTGCCCAGTAGACACCGTGTCCGGGTCGAGTCCGCGCAGCTCGCCGGTGAGGGTGCGCAAGTCCTTGTTGGTGAAGCCGTTCGGGTGCAGCCGGAAGACCAGCAGCGCGGAGAGCAGGGCGTGGCTGCGCTGGTCGGCGAACCGCAAGCCCGGGACGCGGGTGCCGGTGGCGGTGGTGAGGGGGCCGGTGAGGGCGGCGAGGGCGTCGGCGCCGGTGATCGGGTCGTGGCTGAGTCGCCCGGCGCGCAGCAGGCGTCGGTTGGCGTGAAAGCCGATCTCCCGCAGGGCGGGCAGATGTGTCAGTCGTTTCCCGAGGTGGAAATCGCGGGTGTCGTTGATGGTGGTCTCGGTACGCAGGGCGCGTCCCTGTTTGTGGTACTGCTTGATGGTGGTGTGCTTGTAGTCGACGTGCAGGCTGGGGATGACGCCTTCGGTGATCACCCGGGTGCGGAATCGTCCCGGGGTGGCACGCGGCCCCCGGCGCATCAACCGCCGGTCGAACACCAGCGTGACCTGATCGGGGCGACCGAGATCGAGGTTGTCGCGGATGACCTGCTCGAAGAACACCCGCCCCGAGACCGGGGCGTCGAGCATCTGGGTCAGGGAGAACTCGGCCTGGAGGATCGACAGGTCATAGCGATAGCCGACGGCCCGATCGGCGTCGGTGAACGGATCCGGCAGAATCGCCAGCCACTTGCGGAGCAGGGCATCGATCCGGGGACCGGTCAGCCGATCGCAGATCGCCTGCAGCGCGTCGGGGTCGTCGACGGCGGCGAAGGCGGCGAAGGCGTTGTCGAGCGCGGTGAACCCGAGCCCGGCCCTCGCCGCCTGACGTTGGGCCCAATGGTGGCCGTTGATACAGAGTTTGGCGTTGTAGGGGAAGTACGAGCAGAACTTGAGGAAGAAAGGTCCGAAGTCCGCGTCGACGCAGTAGAAGTAGTAATGGTTGACCATGCCGGTGGTTTTGACGATCCACGGGTAGCTGTTGCCGTCCGCGTCGCGGCGTTTCTCGGTGCGGAACAACGGGGTCTTCTCCTGCGCCCGTCCGATGAACACCACTCCCTCGGCCGCGGTGAAGTGCTGCAGGTGCTCGTGCATGACGTCGTCCTTGCGCTGACCCTTGACGAAGTCGACCCACGGGATGTGTCGGGTGTCGGCGAAACGGTGCACCGCCGCCGAGAAGCGGTCGGTGATCCTCGCCAACGGGGCGGTCGAGGCGACCGGCAACCCGAGTTGTCGGTGCACGTAGGCGACGAGACCCGGGGCGTATTGCAGCCCGGGAACGTAGACGTTGAGGTACATCCGGTCGATGCATTCGACCTCGAAGAGCGTGTGCGTGGTCAGCACATCGGCGACGCTGCGCGGTATGGTCATGATGAGCTCCGGACGATCGGGCGGCCGGTAGGCCAACCAACCGCTACGACGGTTCATACACCCGATCGACAACGTCGACCAGGGTCATCACCCGACCGGCCGGGGCCCCTGACTGCAGCCCGCCCCCACATGCCTCGTCGGGCTGGGGCGCAGCCCCGGTAGAACTACCTCGGCATGTCCGGGCACCCCGCCGTCGTGTCGGCGGTGCAGGACGCGGTCGCCCGCGACGGCAGTTCCCGCTCGGCCAGTCGGCTGCTGTCCGGGGAGAATCCGGTACACCGCGAACTCAAAGCCGAATTGGCCGGCCTGCTCGGCACCGAGGACGGATCGCCCTCGTGAGCGGACACGCCACCAACGTCACTGCCTGGTCATCCACGACAGCGTCTACGTAGATCTCATGTCCTTTGCCACTGGTGTGGCGGGCGTTAGAGATGGACGTGTGTCACGGCTACCCGCATCACCGTGCGGCGGTGCGGGTTCGACCGTGTCCCACACCGACGCTTGTGATGCAGGAACATACTGTTTCGGATTCACCCCCAACCGCCGTGGTGCGGTGGGCAGGCTGCGGCGGACCCGGCGATGCCGTGGCCGACTCGGGGTGGGACCGTGTTTGTCTCGCGATGGCCGCACCGGCGCGTGCTTGGCCACCCGGACCGCGGGTAACTGCCCACGCCGGCGGGTGGCCTTGCCTTTTCCGAGCAGTGCGCGTTTGGCCAGGTTCACCCCGGCGACGTGGTCGCGGTTGCCGCCGACCCGGCAGCGAGGGCACCACGCGGTGTGGTAGCCGCCGGGGCGTGCAAGTGGTTCGTCGCAGCCCGGACACTGTGCGGACGATCCCCGGGCGGGCACCGAGACCACCGTGATGCCGGCACCGGCGGCGGTGTGGGCGAGGGCGGCGACGGCTTGTCGGCGGGCGGACTGCGCGGCCCGGTTGTTGTTGACCCGGCCGTGCCCGCGGGTCTCGAGGGTGGTGAGATCCTCGACCGCGATCAGCTGCGCCTGGGCGGTGGCGGCGTAGTCGGTGACCTGGCGGGCGAAGTGGAACGCGAGTTCCCGGTTGATTTTCCCCCGCTTGATACCCACCGCTTTGCGGTGGGCGTCGAGGACGGCGATCTTCTCCTCCAGCTGGGCGCGGACCTCGGGCGGGGCGGTGGCGGCCAGTTGGGTCAATCGGGCCGCCTTGCGGTGCAGCTGCTGCCCTTCGGCCTGTAGGCGGGCCAGTTTGATTCCGAGGCCGCGGTCGTCGTAGGTGAAGCCCCGGTAGTCCGACACCAGCCCGTCCGGGTTGTCGGCGGTGAGGGCGGCGGCACCGAGAGTGGACGGGGACCAGTCGACCCCGACCGCGACGGTGGCCGAGTCCAGGTCGTCGGCAGGGACGGGTTCGGTCGCCGCGCACCGCCACAGCAGGCCCCGGCGGTCGAGGACCAGGGTCGGCAGATGCCAGTCGATGACAGCTCTGCCGTGCAGGTGCGCGGGGATGGCGGCGGTCAGCCGCACCCGCCGCCACTGCGCCCGCCCCGACGGGGCCGGGCTGGTGGGCAGCTTTACCGTCAACACCAGGTCACGGTCTGTGACGGCGATCTGTGCGAGCTGTCGATCGGCGGCCGACAGCCAGGCCATCGCGCTCGTCTGCGGCAGTCCCTGGACGTCGCTAATCCGCAACCGGCCGGCCGGTGCCCCACCGCCGCGGGCGCGGGCGGCGAGCTGACGTCGCACGCCGCGGAGGAAGCCCGCCGACACATGGTCGCCCGGCTCGGTCGGCCACGCCACAGCTCCGGTGGCCGGGTCGAATCGGTGAGAGAGCGCCGTGATCGCGGTGTCCCGGTGCGTCAGTGTCCGCAGGGTGGCCATCACCTGAGCGGTAACCACCCGCGTGACCCGTGACGGCACATAGACCCCGTCCGGGTAGGTCGGGTTCCAGCCGAGGCGGGCCGCGGCGACATGACCCTGTGCGGGCAGTCTGCGGTCCTGGCGGTCCCGACCGGCGGCGAGCACATCGAACGTTGCCGGCTTCCACAGCCGCGACACCAACTCGGCACCCGCCGCGGCGATCAGGTCCAGCAGCCACCCCACCCGGATGTCGACGTCGTCGAGGCCGATCGGCTCACCGGTCACGGCGTCGACCGCCACATGGGCGCGGGTGGTGAACGCGAACTGCCGCGGCACGGTCGATCCCGGCCCGGTCATGCCGGGCCCAATTCATGAGCGGCGAGCACCGTCGCAGTCCGAGACGACTCGCGATCGCCCGCCATGCTCACCGTCCCGGCGACTCCCACGACGCGGCAGGTTTGTGCAGGAGTGGTGCGTGGATCGGCGAGTGGATCCGTCGGCGCGGCGGCGCCGCCCCACAGCCGGTGGTGATTCCGTGTCGACCGCAGCGCAGAGAACCGACCGGACAACGATGCCGGCACCGCCCTGACGTCATCCATCAACCCTCCCACCAGCACATGTGGCACCCCTTGTCTCGCAGGACCTCGACTGTAACGCCGACCTCCGACATTTAGCCTCGGAGGGAGTCCGCAGGCGGGCCGAACGTCCGACCGGGACACCTGGTGATCCCTGGCTTTCTGAGTGGTCGTCTGCGGGCTCGGTGTCTGGTCGAACGGTGTCCTTGTTCGGGAACTTGGAGCCGGCCGGTAGGCGTGGACTCCTGCTTAGAGAATGTCTGGGCCGTGGCCGCGATGGTCAGTCACCTGGTGAACAGGGATGTGGACCGACAGGAGTAATGACGATGGCATTGACGTTGGGGATCGACGTGGCTGTCCGGGCGGAGCATCAGGCAACGCTCGCCCGTGATGGTGCCACGGTATGGCGTGGCCGGAAGTTCTGGAACGGTTGTGGGCGGACTTGGACCTGCCCGATCCGGCAGAGCTGACCGTGGTGGTCGAGCCGACCCGGAACGCGTGGATCGTGTTGGCGGAGTGGTTCCGTCGCCACGGTGCACGCGTGGTGATGGTCCCGACCACCCAGTCAGCCGACCTGCGTAAGTACTACTCCAAGCACACCAAGAACGACCGGATCGACTCCGAATTGCTCGCCCGGCTGCCCTTGCTAGACTTCGCCGAGCTCGCTGAGGACATCGCCCACGAAGCCGAACAGGCACTGTTCCTGACCCGTCAGATCAAGCAGATCGACGAGCGAGTCGCGAACCTCTACGCCGACGCCGACCCGGCCGGCATCGTTGCCTCTGCTCCCGGCGTGGGGGCGGTGATCAGCGCGGTCATCGCTCTGGTTCCCAAGGTCAGCCAGTCCGGGGTGAGCAAGGTCGAGTCCTCGATCACCAAGGCCGGGGATCCGCTGTTGCGTGAGATGCTGTGCACCGCTGCCGACCAGGCCCGCAGGGTCGATACCCAGTTCGCGGCGAAGTACCAGCGGTTGATGGTCGGCGACCGGCACCACGAGTCCGCGATCTGTCATCTGGCCACCCATCTGGTCACCCGGATCGCCGCCTGTATGCGTGCCGGCCAGCCGTACGCCTTGCGGGACGTCGACGGCACGCCGATCACCGAGGCCGAGGGCCGGGCGATCGTCACGGCGCGCTACAAGATCGACCCGCGGCGGCGCGACAACGTCCGATACCAGCGGATGCGTGAGCGCCGCAAGCACGTGGCGGGCCAGGAGTCCCAGGAGCCGCGATGCGCTCCAACAGCCCAGCCCGCCAAGACCAAGCCTACGAGCCGCCAGGTGGCCTGACCTCCGTCAGGAACTCAAGCACCGCCCGAACCACGCCACCGGCGAACCGGCCCTCGGGCGCGCCGTCGAGCATCCGGCTCAACCCCGCCTGCTGCCCCGCGGACTCGAACCGCGATCCGTGCATACCTCGATACACCTCACCAGAAGTGCTGTCCCGCAACATCTTTTTGGATTGACCAGCGACGCCCCCCGCTCCGGCGTCGCTCCCACACACTCCCATCCGGGCCTGCCCAGATAAGAATCGAGCTCCGCACGGTCAAAGATTCGGTCACCCGGATCTGTGCGCCGAGAAGGCCACCGGCCCTCCCATGCCGCCTTGCACAGCCCAACCACCGACATCCCCGACCTGCCCGCGATGATCGCGGTGAAGAAGAAGCATCGGGCGCTGATGATGATCGACGAGGCGCACAGTATCGAGGTGCTCGGCGCCACCGGCGGGGGCATCGGCGAGCACTTCGACGTCGACCGCGACGACGTGGAGCTGTGGTCCGGCACGATGTCGAAGGCCCTGGCCGGCTGCGGCGGCTACGTGGCGGGCAGCGCCGAGCTCATCCGCTTCCTGAGGTACACGACGCCCGGCTTCGTCTACAGCGTCGGGATCACGCCGATGAATGCCGCGGCGTCCCTGGCCGCGATCCGGCAGATGCGCGCCGAACCGGAGGCCCTGGACCGGTTGCGCCGCAACTCCCGGCTCTTCCTGCAGCTCGCCACGGACGCCGGAATCGACACCGGGGACTCGGAGGACACCCCGGTCATCCCGTGCATCGTCGGGGATTCACTCCGCACCCTCGCCCTGTCCAACGCCCTGCTCCGGCGCGGCATCAACGTGAACCCCATCCTCTACCCGGCCGTGCCGGAAGACCTCGCGCGGCTGCGCTTCTTCGTCACCTCGTGCCACACCGAGGACCAGATCCGGTCCACGGTGGCAGCTCTCGCCGACGAACTCGCCACGCTCGTCGCGGCCGCGTAGCGCCGTGCCCGGCACCCTCCGGCTGTTCTGCTTCCCCCACGCCGGCGGCGGACCCTCGACGTACCGGCACTGGCACCGCGCCCTGAGCCCGCACGTGTCGGTATGGCCTGTTGCCGTGCCAGGCCGGGAGAGCCGTGCCGGCGAGGCCGGGTTCACCGGCGTCGAGTCCCTCGTCACCGCACTCGAGTCCGAGCTCGCCGAACCACTCACGCAGCCGCACGTCTTCTTCGGGCACAGCATGGGGGCGCTGATCGCGTACCGGCTCGCGTGCCGCCGGCGCGCGGCCGGGCACCCGCTCCCGCGGGCGCTGCTGCTGTCCGCGTACTCGGCGCCGCACCTGCCCTCGCCGCTGCCGCCGGTCGACGACCTGGACGACCCGGCCCTGATCGAGTTGCTGCGCGCCACGGGCGGGCTGCCCGCCGACCTCCCGGCCCGGCCGGCGTGGCGGGACCGCTGCCTCCCCGCACTGCGGGACGATCTCCGCCTCTGCACCGGGTACCGCGATCCCGCAGACCCGCCGCTTCCCTGTCCGATGCACGTGCTCGGCGCGAACGCCGATCCGCTGGTCGGCGAGCGGGATCTGCACGCCTGGGATCGGCACACCACCGAGCTGCGCGAGGTGCGCATCATGACGGGCGATCACTTCTACCTCGAGCACACACCCGAACAGCTCTTCGGAGTACTCCGGCCGTTGCTGCGCCGCTACGCCGCGTCGGAGTCGGTCAGTGACCCGGCGGCGTGACGGGCGGCGGCAGCTGCCCGGGCGCGCCACCCGGATCCAGCGGCGGATGCTCGTCGGCGCCACCGGACTTCGCGAGCGGTCCCGGCCCGTCGACTGGACGACGTGCCTCGACCTCGGCGGCGCGGACGGCCTGCGCGATGGCCGGGTCGGACTTGGTCTCGAACCAGTCGGCGACCTCCTCCGAATCGTCCTCGGGCTTGGGCAGATCCTCCTCCGTGGTGGACGGCTCGTACCGGAACACCCCGTCCTGCCCCTGCGCGCCGAGGGTCTTCGCGAAACCCTTGAGGGCGTCACCGAAGTCGCTGGGCACCAGCCACACCTTGTTCGCGTCGCCCTGCGCCATCTGCGGCAGCGTCTGCAGATACTGGTAGGCGAGGAGCTCGGGGGTGGGCTTGCCGGATTTGATTGCGGCGAACACCTTTTCGATCGCCTTCGCCTGCCCCTGCGCCTGCAGGTACTTCGCGGCCCGGTCACCCTGCGCCCGCAGGATGCGGGACTGCCGCTCACCCTCGGCCGTGAGGATCGACGCCTGCTTCGCGCCCTCCGCGGCGAGGATGCGGGACTGCTTGTCGCCCTCCGCCGTCTTGATCGCCGACTCCCGGTGACCCTCGGCGGTGAGGATGGTGGCCCGCTTCTCGCGGTCCGCCTTCATCTGCTTCTCCATCGACTCCTGGATGGACGGCGGCGGATCGATGCTCTTGAGTTCGACCCGGGCGACGCGCAGGCCCCACCGGCCGGTGGCCTCGTCCAGCACGCCGCGCAACTGCCCGTTGATGGAGTCACGCGAGGTGAGCGTCTCCTCCAGCGTCATGCCCCCGACGACGTTGCGCAGCGTGGTGGTGGTCAACTGCTCGACGCCGACGATGTAGTTGCTGATCTCGTACACCGCGGCCTGCGGGTTGGTGACCTGGAAGTACACGACGGTGTCGATGTTCAGTGTCAGGTTGTCCTGGGTGATCACCGGCTGCGGCGGGAACGACACCACCCGTTCCCGCAGATCCACCTTGGCCCGGATGCGGTCCGCGAAGGGGATCAGGAACGTCAACTGGCCCGACACGGTCCGCGCGTACCGGCCGAGTCGCTCGATCACGGCGGCCTCGGCCTGCGGCACCAGCGCCACCGATTTGGCCACCACCAGGGCGACGAACAACACGAGCACGATCAACACGATGAGCGCTGCCATCTACGGTCCCCTCCACACGACGGC
Organism: Rhodococcus sp. JVH1; assembly: GCF_000280725.2. Classification (NCBI taxonomy): domain Bacteria; kingdom Bacillati; phylum Actinomycetota; class Actinomycetes; order Mycobacteriales; family Nocardiaceae; genus Rhodococcus; species Rhodococcus sp. JVH1. Next base: position 80,205 of record NZ_CP166289.1, read on the forward strand.
GGTCGCGCCGTCAATTTGCATTACCGTCACGGTCGTTCCCGGTGGATACACTTCCGTGCTGTCGAGCGGGCGGGCCGTCCAGACGTCGCCGCCGAGCTTGATCTGCCCCGCGTGTTCGGCGACCTCCTCGAGCACCAGGGCCTGCTTGCCGGTCAGCGCCTCGATCCCGGTCGGGGTCGGCGGCGGGGTCTCGAACTTACGCAACAACACCGGCCGCACCCCGAGGATCAGGGCGAGGGACAGCACCCCGAAGATCACCGCGTCGACCCAGACCGGGAAGTCGGTGATCGCGGTGACCCCGGCCGTGGCCAGCGCACCGCCCGCCAGCATGAGGAGGAAGAAATCCCCCGTCAACGCTTCCGCGGCGGCGAGCAGCACCCCCGCTACCAGCCAAATCAATGCAGCCACAACACCATCTAACCAGAATCTCCGGAACCGACGGTGACGAAGTCGACCAACTGTTCGACCGCCCCGATCAGCGGCGCCTCCAGGTCCCGGAACGTGTTGACGGCCGAATAGACCCGGCGCCAGCCGTCGCGCGGTGTCCCCCACCCCAATTCGCGGCACACCCCGGTCTTCCAGTCCTCAACGCGCGGGATCTTCGGCCACGCCTCGATGCCCACCGCCGACGGGCGGACCGCCTCCCACACGTCGATGAACGGGTGCCCGGTCACGAGCACGTTCGGCCCGAGTCCCTGCGTCAGCTGCGTCTCCTTCGATCCGGTGACGAGGTGATCGACGAGGACACCGACGCGCCGTCCGGGGCCGGGCCGGAATTCGGCGAGCCGCTCCCCGAGATTGTCGAGACCCTCGAGGTGCTCGACGACGACACCCTCGACGCGCAGGTCGTGCCCCCACACCCGTTCCACGAGGGCGGCGTCGTGCACGCCCTCCACCCAGATCCGGCTCGCCAGCGCCGTCCGGGCCCGCAGCCCCGCCACCTTGGTCGATCCCGACGCCGATCGGGTGGTGGCCGGTCGGGCGGGCTTGGCCGCCGGGCGGACCAGGGTGACCGGTTTCCCGTCGATCAGGAACGCCGCCTCCCGCATCGCGAACAACCGGGTGCGGCGCGCCCCGTCCTCGAGGCGGACGAAATCGCCGTCGTAGGTGCGCTCGAACCCCACCACCGCCCCGCAGAAACCGGTGCCCGCATCCTCGACCACCAGGTCCCGCTCGGCCGGGACCGTCGGCGTCACGGGCTTGCGCGCGCGTGGGTGCCCGGAAAAGATGTCGCCGTATCTGTCGCCTCCGCTCACGGGCGCTGACGCTATGCCAGCGGCGCCATTACGCACACGCCGCCACGCCGACATATGCTCGTTTATCGTGACTTCACCCAGCGCCACTCTCACCGTGTGGGCCAGTTCCTGGCTCGCCGGGAGCAGTGCACCCGACGACGTCATCGACGCCCTCCACGCGTGGGCGCCGATGCATCTCGCCTGCGCCGAGGACGAGGAGACGGCCGGCCGCACCGGGCTGCCGTGGCCCCACCCGCAGGACGCCGGGGTGACGGCGCTGCTGCAGGCGATGCGCCGCTCGGTGTCGCAACCCGAGACCGAGATCCGGCTGGTGCTGCCCGGCCCGGGAGACGTCCGCGGGCTTCCCGCGGGCACCGAGTTCGCGTCCGCCGCGATCATCGCAGGCGAGGGTGTGCTCGTCGGACCGCCCGGCCGGTCCGGAACGGGGTTGGTCCCGCACGTCGAGGGTCCCGACGTGCTGCGCTGGACGGTGTCGACGATCGAGCGGCTTCCCCTCGACGCCCACCACACCGGGCTGGGTGAGGCCGAGTTCTCGATGCGGCAGGCGGTGCGCGACGCCGCGGCCGCGCTCGAGGCGCTGCACATGCTCGATTCCGGTTTCGGCGCCGACCCGCGCGCGCTGATCGCCGATGCGCTGGCGCAGTCCGCGCGGCACCGGTATCCGACGACGATCGCCCCGCGGGCACTGCGGATCCTGGACTCGGCCGATCAGGTGGCCGCGATCCTCACGGTCGCCGAGCAGATGGCCCCCGCACGCACCGTGTCCGCGTCGGGTGCGGCCACGCTCGAGGACCTGCTGCGGCCGCTGCGGTCGGCGGTGCGCTCGGCGCGCACCGCCGCCGTCAATGCGTGCGCGCGGGGCGGCCTGACGGCCTGACCACGGCCTTGCAGCAGTCGACCGCGCAGGACTGACCGTCGAGGGTCGAACCGAGCAGCGGCTCGGACCCGAGCCGCTCGGCGGGCGTGCCGGACAGTTGCTCGGTCACGAGTGCGACGACGAGTTCCGCGAAACGCCGATCCGTTCCGGGGGTGGCGGCACGCACGAAGTCGATGCCGAGGTCGGCCGCCCTGTCCCGGGCCTCGGTGTCGAGATCCCACACCACCTCGAGGTGATCGGACACGAATCCCACCGGGCACACGATCACCGCGCCCACCCCGCGGGCGGCGAGGGCGTCGAGGTGGTCGCAGATGTCCGGCTCGAGCCACGGCACCTGGGGTGGCCCGGACCGGGACTGCCACACCAGGTCGAAGTCGTCGAAGCCGGCGGCGCGGGCGGTGAGCCGGGCCGCCTCGGCCACCTGCCGACTGTAGAGATGACCGCCCTCCGCGGGCGGTCCCGCGTTGAGGTCCGCGGACACCGGCACGGAATGCGCGGTGAACACCAGCCGTGCGTCGGCCCGCCGGTCGGCGGGCAGCTGCGCCGCGGCCTCGCGGACGGCGTCGGCGAACGCACCGATCAACAGCGGGTGGTCGTAGTACTGCCGCAGCTTCCGCAGGTGCGGTGCCCCGTCCCCGGCCGCGGCCCGTGCCCGGGCGACGTCCTCGTGGTACTGCCTGCAGCCCGAGTACCCGCCCCACGCCGACGTCGGGAACACGAGCGCGGACCGCACCCCGTCCGCGCCCATCCGGGCGACGGTGTCCTCGACCATCGGATGCCAGTTCCGGTTACCGAAATAGACGGGCAAATCCATTCCGGCGCTTGCCAATTCGGATTCGACGCGGGAGATGATGTCGCGATTGAGGGCGTTGATCGGCGACACACCCCCGAAGTGCAGGTAGTGCTCGGCGACCGCGTCCAGACGTTCGGGCGGCACCCCCCGGCCCCGGGTAACGTTCTCCAGGAACGGGCGCACGTCGGCGGGCTGCTCCGGACCCCCGAACGACAACACGAGAAGGGCATCGAACCGGGAACCGGAACCGTCCGTCGAATTCGCAGCGATCATGATCACCATCTTCCGTGGTGCCGTTCGGGGCGCACTCCCCGGGTCGTGCCCTAGCCGGCCATCGCGTGGGCGCCACCGTCGACGTAGATGATCGACGCGGTGGTGCCGGGCAGCCAGTCGGACAGCACGGTGCACACGGTCTTCGCGACCGGCTCCGGGTCATCGACGTTCCAGCCGATGGGCGCACGCTCGTCCCACGCCGTGTTGAGTTCGTTCATCTGCTTGGCGTCGTCGGTGGCGGTGCCGGCGATGGCCTTGGCGGCGAGGGTCTTGATCGGGCCGGCCGCGACGAGGTTGGAGCGGATACCGCGTTCGCCGACCTCCTTGGCGACATACCGGTTCACCGACTCGAGCGTGGCCTTGGCGACGCCCATCCAGTTGTAGAACGGCACCGCGCGCGCGGGATCGAAGTCCATGCCGACGATCGACGCGTTGTCGTTCAGCACCGGCAGCAGCGCCTTCGACAGCGACGCGTACGAGTAGGCGGAGACCTCGAACGCCACTCCCACATCCGACCACGGTGCGTCGAAGAACGGGCTGCCCAGGCAGGACCGCGGCGCGAACGCGATGGAGTGCACGACGCCGTCGACACCCTCGGGCGCGATCTCCCGGATGCGGTCGGCGAGGCTCGCGAGGTGCTCCGGGTTCTGCACGTCCAGTTCGAGCGCGGGCGGCACCGGCTGCGGCAGGCGCTGCGCGATGCGGTCGATCAGCCGGAGACGGTCGAATCCGGTGATGATCACCTTGGCGCCCTGTTCCTGGGCGACCTTGGCGACGTGGAACGCGATGGACGCGTCCGTGATGATGCCGGTGACGAGAATGGTCTTACCTTCGAGCAATCCGCCCATGAGGTGTCCTCCTGTGAGAAAAAGTCCGGGAAGTGGAGTGGGGAGAGCTAGTGGCCCATGCCGAGGCCGCCGTCGACGGGGATCACCGCGCCGGAGACGTAGGCGGAATCGTCGGAGGCCAGGAAGCTCACCACCGCGGCGACCTCCTCGGGCTTGCCCTGCCGCTGCAACGGAACCGCGCCGGTGATCATGTCCTTGTACTTGTCGTCCAGGACCGCAGTCATGTCGGTGTCGATGAATCCCGGGGCCACCACGTTTGCGGTGATCGACCGGGAACCGAGCTCACGGGTCAGCGACCGTGCGATGCCGACCACACCGGCCTTCGACGCCGCGTAGTTCACCTGGCCGGGACCACCGGCCAGACCGACGACGGACCCGAGGAACACGAACCGGCCGAACCGCGCCCGCAGCATCGACCGTGTGGCCCGCTTCGCGACACGGAACGCGCCGGTCAGGTTGGCGTCGACGACGGAGGTGAACTGCTCCTCGGTCATCCGCATGATCAGCGTGTCGTCGGTGATGCCGGCGTTCGCGACGAGAACCTCGACGGGACCCTGATGCGCTTCCACCTCCTTGAAGGCGCGGTCGACCGACTCGGTGTCGGTGACATCGCACTGGACGCCGAACAGGCCGTCCGGCGCACCCGAGCCGCGGTGCGTGACCGCGACCTTGTGGCCGTCCGCCGCGAGGCGCTGCGCGACAGCGAGGCCGATCCCGCGGTTGCCGCCGGTGACGAGCACCGACCGAGGAGTGGACACCGTCCTAACTGACGCGTCAGTAGTTTGTGGGGTAGACATGGGGATCAACCTATCTGTTCAGATGTGCAGGAGTGGAAGCGCGGGGCCGCGGTGGAACGCAGATCACGGCAGCCGTTGACGCAGGACCAGCGCGAGGATCAGCCCCGCCGTGGCGGACAGGACACCCAGCACGAGCCAGGGGCGGCTGGCGTCGCCGCGGGTGGTCTCGAAACCGATCTGCTCCTCGAGGGTGTCGTAGACGTCACGCAGTTCCTCCAGGCTCGACGCCGTGAAGAAGCTGCCCCCGGAGAGATTCGCGATCTCCCGCAGCGACGGATCGTCGACGGGCACGGGGATGCGTTCGTCCTCGATCTCGACCTTGCCGTAGCTGGTGCCGAACGAGATCGTCGAGATGGGGACGTCCTTGTCCTTCGCCTGCCGGGCCGCGGTGAACCCGCCGCGCGGATCGTCCGGGTTCTCGGGGACCGTCTGCTTGCCGTCCGAGAGCAGCACGATGCGGGCGGGCGGCGCCTGATCACTGCCGCCGAGCACCGCGGCCAGGGTGTCGATCGACTGCAGCGACGTGAAGATCGCCTCACCGGTGGCGGTCCGCTCGCTCAACTGCAGATTGTCGATCGCGACCTTCGACGCCTCCCGGTTGGTGGTCGGCGACACCAGCACCGAGGCCGTGCCGGCGAACGCGACGAGACCGAGATTGATGCCGGGGGTGAGCCCGTCGGCGAACGACTTCGCGGCGTCCTGCGCGGCGGCCAGCCGGGTCGGTTCCACGTCGGTCGCCTTCATCGACAACGACACGTCGATGACGAGGATCACGGTGGCCCGGTTCCGCGGAACCCGCTTGTCCTCCGTCGGTCCGGCCAGCGCCACACTGAAGAACACCAGCGCCAGCACCATCAGCAGCGCCGGAATGTGCCGGGCCCGGCCCGGCCGCGACGGCGCCACCTTCTCGAGGAGCGCGAAGTTGGTGAACCGGAGGGTGTGCTTCTGCCGCTGACGCTGCACCCACACGTATCCCGCGACCAATGCCACGACGACCAGGAGGAACAGCAGCCACCACGGTGAGGTGAACTGGGAAAGGCTCACCGGCGGGACCTCTGGTTCGTCGCGGTCCCGTAGCTGTGCTTCCGGGCGGACACGAACCGCACGACGTCCGAGATCCAGTCCCGGTCGGTCCGCAGACTGAGCAGCGGGGCGCCGCAGCGCCGCAACGACTGCTCCACCTGCAGGCGGTGCTCGTCCGCTGCCCGCGCGAAGTCGGCGCGCAGTTGCGGTGTGGTCGTGAACTCGCGGGTCCGTCCGGACTCCGGATCGTGCAGCACTACATCCCCTATGTCGGGTAATTCCAGATCTCGCGGGTCGAGCACCTCGACACCGAGTACGTCGTGGCGGCCCGAGATCGCCCGCAGCGACCGCTCCCAGTCGATCGGCCCCAGGAAGTCACTGATGACGACGGCCAGACCGCGGCGACGCTGGGGTCGGCGCAACGACTCCACCGCACCCTGCAGGTCACCCCGCACCCCGTCCGCGGCGTGCGGGGTGGTCGCGATCTGACGCAGCATCGCCTGCGCATGAATGCGGCCGCCGCGGGCCGGGATCCGGGTGGTCTGGGCGCCGGTGGAGACGATCGCCCCGATCCGGTTCCCGCCGCCGCTGGTCAGATGCGTCACGGCGGCGGCAGCCGCCACCACGAGGTCCCGCTTCTCGCAGCCGGCGGTCCCGAAGTCGAGGCTCGACGACAGGTCGACGACGAGCCACGTCTCGAGTTCCCGGTCGGCCACCGACTGCCGGACGTGCGGGTGCGTCGTCCGGGCGGTCACCGACCAGTCCATCTGACGGACGTCGTCACCCGGCTGGTACTCGCGGGCATCACCGGGTTCGGAACCCGGGCCCGGGATCAGGCCCAGATGGTCGCCGTGCAGCACCCCGTCGAGGCGGCGGCGGACGGTCAGTTCCAGCGTCCGCAGCGCGGCGGACAGTTTGGGATCACGGAGTTCGCCGGAGCGAAACGACGGCGGCGGGCCGGAACTCTGCGCACCGGCGGTACGCGCACTCACCGTGGCTGGCTCATCGCCGTCGGTCCGGGCACCGACGTGGACGGGACAGGCGGTCCGTGGTGACCGGCGGGGCCGGCCGGGACCGTCGTCGGCTGTGCGGCGATCTGCGGCAGACCCACGGTCTGCAGCACACGGGAGATGACGTCGTCCGGGCTGACCTCGTCGGCGAGAGCGTCGTAGGACAGCACGAGACGGTGACGAAGCACGTCCGGGATCACCTCGAGCACGTCCTGCGGCACCACGTAGTCACGCCCACGCAGCAACGCCAACGCGCGGGCCGAGGAGATGATGCCCAGCGTCGCGCGCGGCGACGCGCCGTACGCGATCCAGCCGTCGACCTCGGGGAGACCGAACTCGGCCGGCGTGCGCGTGGCCGCGATGACCCGCACCACGTAGTCGACCAGCGCGTGGTGCACGAAGACGCCGCTCGCGACCTTCTGCAGGCGGACGAGTTCCTCGGGATCGAGGACCTGGTGGGGTTCGGGCGCATCGACACCCATCCGGTAGACGATCTCGCGCTCCTCCTCCACCGTCGGGTAGTCGACGAGGATCTTGAAAAGGAAGCGGTCGCGCTGCGCCTCCGGCAGCGGGTACACCCCCTCGTTCTCGATCGGGTTCTGCGTCGCCATCACCAGGAACGGGTCGGGCATGTGGTACCGCTTGCCGCCGATCGACACGTGCCGCTCGGCCATCACCTCGAGCAGCGCCGACTGCACCTTCGCCGGCGCGCGGTTGATCTCGTCGGCGAGCACGAAGTTCGCGACGACGGGACCGAGTTCGGTGTCGAACTCCTCGCGCCCCTGCCGGTAGATGCGCGTACCGATCAGGTCGGTGGGCACCAGGTCGGGGGTGAACTGGACACGCGAGAAGGATCCGCCGACCACCTTCGCGAACGTCTCGACGGCCAGGGTCTTCGCGACACCCGGCACACCCTCGAGCAGCACGTGCCCTTTCGCGAGCAGACCGACCAGGATCCGCTCCACGAGCCGGTCCTGCCCGACGATCACGCGCTTGACCTCGTAGATTGCGCGTTCCAGCGTCTGGACATCGGCGGCGAGATTGGGCGCGACCGTCTTCGTCGTCGCGCTCTGCGTGCCCGCGTTCTGTGAGGGTGCATTCGGCGCGGTGACGTTCTGGGGACCCGATCCGTTGGCCGCACCCCCGTTCTTCACACCTTCGGGAGCGGCCTTCGCGGGCGACTCCTTCCGGGCTGCACCCTCCGATACCGCATCATCACGTGAGGTCACCAAGAATCCACCGCTTTCACCTAGATCGTTCCGCCCGTTCACGTACTTGCTCAACTATTCCAGGTGCAAGCAACCCCCGCCGCAACCAAGCACGATCCGCACTGCGGACTACTTCATCGACATCATGGATCACGACACCATACGGACAGCGTAAGGGGTCATGCCGTCCCATCGCACCGGGGAGATCTGGACGGTCGATCCGGACTGCGGGGCCTCCAGCATTTCGTCGTTTCCGAGATACAGGGCGACGTGCTGGCTGGCGTTCGGGCCCCAGAAGATCATGTCGCCGCGCTGCATCTCCTCCGAGGGAACCTGCTCGCCCGCGGTGTATTGATACCCGGTGTAGTGAGGCAGGGAGATGCCGATCCCGGCGAACGCGTAGATCATCAGACCGGAACAGTCGAAACCGACCTTGTTGAAGTCGCCGTAACTGTCGGCGACACCGCCGTCGCGGATGCCGAGGGTGGGTCCGTTCTCGTCGCCGCCGCCCCACGCGTACTCCACACCGATCTGGGACAGGCCCCGGTCGATGACGGTCTCGATGGCCTCGCTGCCGGTCAGGTCCTCACCGCTGGTCGACGGTTTCGACTTGGGGGTGGACTTCGGTGTGGTCGTCCCGCCGTCGGCGGAGTAGTCGGAGTCCTCGTCCTCCGAGTCCTCCTCGATCGTGGTGTGCGCGCGCTGCCCGGCGGCGAGTTCCGCGGCGCGCTGTCGAGCCGCCTCGTTGGCGGCGACGCGCGCGGCGGCCTGTGTCGCGGCTTCCCGGGCCGCGGCGGCGATGGCCGCCTTCTGCGCGTCCTCGGCGCGTTTCTGCTCCTCCCACGTCGCGTATGCCTCACGCTGCCCCTGCAGCCCCGCGACGTTCCCGCGGGCGGCCTCGAGCTGGGCCTGGGCGGCGGCGCGGTTGCTCTCGATCTGTGCCTTCTTGGCAGCCTGATCCTGCAGCGCCGACCGGGCGATCGCGATCGCCTGCTCCGCGAGCGACTTCTTCGCCGCGGCCTGGTCGGCGGCCACGTCCGCCTGCTGCTTGGCCTCGCGTGCCGCGGAGTCCTTGTTGGCCTGCGCGGTCCGTGCCCGCTGCAGACCCTCGAGCACCGCATTCTGGCTGGTGGCCAGGAGTTTCAGAACCTGCGCGCGATCCAGGACGTCGCCGGGCCCCTGGGCGCCCAGGTAGGTCGAGATCGAGGAGACGTTGGTGCCCTGCGTGTAGCTCGACCGGGCGTACTTGTCGAAGTCCTTCTGCGCGAGTTCGATCTGCGCCCCGGCGTCGCGCAGCGCCTGCTGGGAGGCCCCGACCACATTGGCCGCCAGATCGGCTGCGCTGCGGGCGTTCTGCAGATCGACCAGCGCCCGGTTCACGTCCTCGCGCTTGATGGCGACCTCGTTGTCGAGCTGAGCGAGCTGCTGATCCGCGGAGGCCACCTGGTTGATCAGTTCACTGACCTGTCCGAGGCCCGCCGACACCTGGGTCTGGGCCTGCGCGATGTCGTTGTCGGACGGATTCGGCGGCGGGGGTGGTACCGCGGCGGCCAGGCCGGGCGTGCTGCCGACCAGGGCTCCGACGATGCCCAATCCGATCAGGAGGCGCGCCGTGCGAGTGTGCCCGCGGGAGAAGCTACGGTGCCCCACTCCAGCTCGTGCTTGTCGCTTCACAACTCTCTCCCTCGGTTCTGCACCGATCACGCACACCGCGCCGTGCTCGTCGTGGGGAGAAATTTGCGGAAGCCACACCTACCCGTGCTTCGACGACACCGGCATACACCGGATCGCCGTCACTCTGGACGTCAATCACCAGCCTGCGACACTTCTTCCCCAAGAGCGCCAAATGCACCGTACGACACTTCCGGACTCTATGGAAACTTTAGTCACAAATAACACATGAGTAATTTGACCAGCGGAAATGTCGAACTGTGAATCGTCGGCGCTATTTACGCGCATCGACGCAGGCAGCGGCCACAGTCGGGCGAATCGTGAAAATTGCCGCCGAGTTATCCCGGAAATTCGGGAGGCGTCAGGGCTTCTGTCGCTCGTACGACGTGCCGGCCCCCGCGGCGTTGTCGCCCTTTTCCGCGGTGTCGTCACGCGATCCGGACCTGCGGCGCGATTTCGCGAAGAACGTGGCGCCCGACGCGATCACGACGATCGCGACGATGACGGCCGTGAACAAGGCCCACGGGGGTCCCGGCTCGATCACCTCGTCGACGAAGTGATTGGCGGAGACCACCGCATCGCCGGTGTAGGTGCGGTCCTGACCCGATTCGAGCAGGACCCGGCTGATCGAATCGCTGTACGTGCCGACCCAGCTGGGACTCAGCACCAGAACGGTGCCGCCCTCTTCCGCCCCGACCTCGGTCGCGAGGTCGCGCAGCTGCGAATCGCGGCCGGGATCCTCGTCCAGCACCACGATGCTCAGCTTGATCCCGTGGTCGGCCGCGCGATCGACCACGGCGGCGAGGTCACTCGCCTCGTCGGACGGCGCCGACACGCCGTCGTCGGACACGTCCGCGACCACGTCGGAGACGTCGATGTCTTCCGGAAGGTCCGTCGACAACGGGAGGGCCGACTGGACGGGGAGCATGACACTGGCAGGAAGTGCGGTGGCGATAGGGGCAGGCATCTCTCATCCGGGTTTGCTGTAGGAACGTAAGCCTCGCGTGAACACTACGTGAGGAGTCCCCGAAGTTCCGTTCCGTCCGCGCGCGTCCCGCATCGGAGTCGAGCAGAATCGCCGGGGGGTCCACGCTCGATACCGCCCCGAATTCTCACAGGACAAGCGTACTGTTAGACTATCGGAGGTACCGCGGTATGGGCCGATTCCGTCATCGCTAGCACGACAGCGCACACGGATCAGCCGTGCCCGCAGTGCCTGCAGCCGTCGACACAGCCCCGTTGGCGGCGACCCTCATAGACGAGTGGAGCTGACGTGAGCACGAGTATTGATTCGTTCGGCGCCAAAGGCACCCTCGAGGTCGGTGAGAACTCCTACGAGATCTTCCGCCTCTCGGCCGTGCCCGGCACCGAAAAATTGCCCTATGCACTGAAGGTTCTCGCCGAGAACCTGCTTCGCACCGAGGACGGCGCGAACATCACCGCCGACCACATTCGCGCCATCGCGAGCTGGGATCCCTCGGCCGACCCGAACGTCGAGATCCAGTTCACGCCTGCCCGCGTGATCATGCAGGACTTCACCGGCGTCCCCTGCATCGTGGACCTCGCCACCATGCGTGAAGCGGTCACCGCACTCGGCGGCGACCCGAACAAGGTGAACCCCCTCGCACCCGCCGAAATGGTCATCGACCACTCGGTCATCATCGACGTCGCCGGCCGCGCAGACGCCTTCGAGCGCAACGTCGAGATCGAATACTCCCGCAACGGTGAGCGATACCAGTTCCTCCGCTGGGGCCAGGGCGCGTTCGACGACTTCAAGGTCGTCCCCCCGGGCACCGGCATCGTCCACCAGGTCAACATCGAGCACCTGGCCCGGACGATCATGGTCCGCAACGGCCAGGCGTACCCCGACACCTGCGTCGGCACCGACTCGCACACCACTATGGTCAACGGCCTGGGCGTGCTGGGCTGGGGCGTCGGCGGCATCGAGGCCGAGGCCGCCATGCTCGGCCAGCCCGTCTCCATGCTGATCCCGCGCGTCGTCGGCTTCAAGCTGACCGGTGAGATCAAGCCCGGCGTCACCGCCACCGACGTGGTCCTCACCGTCACCGACATGCTCCGCAAGCACGGCGTCGTCGGCAAGTTCGTCGAGTTCTACGGCAAGGGTGTCGCCGAGGTTCCGCTGGCCAACCGCGCGACGCTCGGCAACATGAGCCCCGAGTTCGGTTCCACCGCCGCGATCTTCCCGATCGACGCCGAGACCGTCAGCTACCTCCGCCTGACCGGCCGCACCGAGGAGCAGCTCGCCCTCGTCGAGGCGTACGCGAAGGAACAGGGTCTCTGGCACGACGCCGACCACGAGCCCGAGTACTCCGAGTACCTCGAACTGGACCTCGGTGACGTGGTTCCGTCCATCGCAGGCCCGAAGCGCCCGCAGGACCGAATCCTGTTGTCGGACTCGAAGAACGCGTTCCGCAAGGACATCCACAACTACGTGGAGGAGCACCACCCCACGGGTCACTCGCAGCTCGACGAGGCCGTCGAGGAGTCGTTCCCCGCGAGCGATCCCGCCGCCCTGTCGTTCGCCGACGACGGCGCCGTCGATGTGCAGTCGGCCGCCAACGGAGCCGAGGGACGCCCGACCAAGCCGGTCAAGGTCCTGTCCGAGGACAAGGGCGAGTTCATCCTCGACCACGGTGCGGTCGTGATCGCGTCGATCACCTCCTGCACCAACACGTCCAACCCGTCGGTCATGCTCGGCGCCGCCCTGCTCGCCCGCAACGCCGTCGAGAAGGGCCTGTCCGCCAAGCCGTGGGTCAAGACCTCCATGGCACCCGGTTCGCAGGTCGTCACCGACTACTACAACAAGTCCGGCCTCTGGCCGTACCTGGAGAAGCTCGGCTTCTACCTCGTCGGCTACGGCTGCGCCACCTGCATCGGCAACTCCGGCCCGCTGGACGAGCAGATCTCGCAGGCGATCCAGGACAACGACCTCACCGCCACCGCGGTGCTGTCGGGTAACCGCAACTTCGAGGGACGCATCTCCCCCGACGTGAAGATGAACTACCTGGCTTCCCCGCCGCTGGTCATCGCGTACGCCCTCGCCGGCACCATGGACTTCGACTTCGAGCACGACGCCCTCGGCCAGGACGCCGACGGCAACGACGTGTTCCTGAAGGACATCTGGCCCTCTCCCCAGGAGATCCAGGAGACCATCAACTCCTCGATCAGCCAGGAGATGTACGTCAAGGGTTACGCGGACGTCTTCAAGGGCGACGAGCGCTGGCGTGGACTGCCCACCCCGGAGGGAAAGACCTTCGAGTGGGACGCCAACTCCACCTACGTGCGGAAGCCACCCTACTTCGACGGCATGCCGAAGGAGCCGACCCCGGTCAGCGACATCAAGGGCGCCCGCGTGCTCGCGCTGCTCGGCGACTCGGTCACCACGGACCACATCTCCCCGGCAGGCAACATCAAGGCCGGAACGCCCGCGTCGCAGTACCTGGACGCGAACGGCATCGACCGCAAGGACTACAACTCATACGGCTCGCGTCGCGGCAACCACGAGGTGATGATCCGCGGCACGTTCGCGAACATCCGTCTGCGCAACCAGCTCCTCGACGACGTCTCCGGTGGCTACACCCGCGACTTCACCCAGGACGGCGGCCCGCAGGCGTTCATCTACGACGCGTCGCAGAACTACCAGAAGGCCGGCATCCCGCTGGTCGTGCTGGGCGGCAAGGAGTACGGCTCCGGATCGTCCCGTGACTGGGCCGCCAAGGGCACCAGCCTCCTCGGCGTCAAGGCCGTCATCACCGAGTCGTTCGAGCGCATCCACCGCTCCAACCTCATCGGCATGGGCGTCGTGCCGCTGCAGTTCCCGGCCGGCGAGTCAGCTGCGTCGCTGAAGCTGGACGGCACCGAGGTCTTCGACATCGAAGGCGTCGAAAAGCTCAACGAGGGTGTCACGCCGAAGACCGTCAAGGTCACGGCAACCCGCGAGAACGGTGAGAAGGTCGTCTTCGACGCGGTCGTGCGCATCGACACGCCCGGCGAGGCCGACTACTACCGCAACGGCGGCATCCTGCAGTACGTGCTCCGCAACATGATCAAGGGCTAGGCGCTCTAGGCGCTACCGCGCCTGTGCGCGTTTTCGGCCAGGACAGGCACTAAGCGCGCACGACCATCTTCGAGCGGATCTCACCGTCCCGGACACATGGTCGTGCGCGCTTAGTGCATGAGGTGACCTTTCTCGCGAAGGGCCGAAAACGCGCACAGGCGAACGACGAAGGAGGAAGCCTTTGCCCAAGGTCAGTGAAGACCATCTCGCGGCACGGCGCAGTCAGATCCTCGACGGCGCCCGCCGCTGCTTTGCCGAATACGGCTACGACGGCGCCACCGTCCGCCGGCTCGAAGAAGTGACCGGACTGTCACGCGGGGCGATCTTCCATCACTTCAAGGACAAGGACGGCTTGTTCCTGGCGCTCGCCCACGAGGACGCGACCAGGATGGCGGACGTCGTCGCCCACGAGGGCCTCGTCCAGGTGATGCGGGACATGCTCGCCCAGCCCGAACAGTTCGACTGGCTGGGAACCCGGCTCGAGATCGCCCGGCGGCTGCGGAACGATCCCGACTTCCGCAGAAGCTGGTCACAGCGGTCGGCGGAACTCACCGAGGCGACCATGGCGCGCCTCGCGCGGCAGAAGTCCGCGGGCCGCCTCCGCGACGACGTACCGACCGACGTCCTGATCGGCTACCTGGACCTGGTTCTCGACGGCCTCGTCGCACGCATCGCCTCCGGGCACGCCGGCGACAACCTGTCGGCCGTGCTCGACCTCGTCGAGGAATCCGTCCGACGCCGCGACTGACACCGACACCGCACTCCCCCACCGACACCGGTCAGGTCTTGCGACGGTGAGCTCCGCCTCGTCCGCGGAGCTCCACCTCGGACTCCGCAAGAATGTTGCGGACGAATCCGTACGATCTCCCCATTTCACGGGCGAGGGAACGAATACTCGCTCCGGCCTGGTAGCGCTCCTTCAGCTCCGCCTGCAGATCGGCGCGCGACGGTCCCGTGATCCGAGCGCTCTTGGCGAAGACCCCGATGTCAGCCATGAACTCCTCCAGTCGGCGAGCGACGGTGGTTTCCACGGTAGAGCCCTGCGACGGCGATATCTACGCGCAGTGCTCAGGCGAGCTGGATCAGTTCCAGGTAGTCCTGCGACCAGTGGTCCTCCGTGCCGTCGGGCAGGAGAATGACCCGTTCCGGGTCGAGTGCCTCGGCGGCACCCGGGTCGTGTGTCACCAGCACGACGGCACCGGTGTAGCTGCGGAGCGCGTCCAGCACCTGCTCGCGGGAGACCGGGTCGAGGTTGTTCGTCGGCTCGTCGAGCAGCAGGACGTTCGCCGCGGACGACACGAGACCCGCGAGCGCGAGACGCGTCTTCTCACCACCGGACAGGGTGCCCGCGGGCTGCTCGAGCTGCGGCCCGGTGAACATGAACGCACCGAGCAGCGAACGCAGCTCCTGCTCCCCCGTGTCGGGGGCCGCGTGGCGAATGTTCTCCCACACCGACGCGTTGTCGTCGAGTGTGTCGTGCTCCTGCGCAAAGTAACCGATCTTCAGCCCGTGTCCGGGAACGAGTCCGCCCGCGTCCGGCGTCTCGACGCCGCCGAGAATGCGCAGCAGCGTCGTCTTACCGGCACCGTTGAGACCGAGCACGACGACGCGTGACCCACGGTCGATCGCGAGGTCCACTCCGGTGAAGATCTCGAGCGAACCGTAAACCTTGGTCAGGTTCTCCGCCATCAGCGGAGTCTTGCCGCACGCGGCCGGCTCGGGGAACCGGATCCGGGCCACCTTGTCGGACACGCGTTCCGCGTCGAGGTCGGACATCAGCTTGTCGGCGCGCTTCGCCATGTTCTGCGCCGCCACCGCCTTGGTGGCCTTCGCGCCGAGCTTCGCGGCCTGCGCGCGCAGCGCACCGGCCTTCTTTTCCGCATTGGCGCGCTCACGGCGACGACGCTGTTCGTCGGTCGCGCGGGCGTCGAGGTACTTCTTCCAGCTCATGTTGTACACGTCGGCCTCGCCGCGCACGGCGTCGAGGAACCACACCCGGTTCACGACGTCGTTGAGCAGATCGACGTCGTGGCTGATCACGATCAGACCACCCTCGTGGTTCTGCAGGAATCCCCGCAGCCAGGTGATCGAGTCGGCGTCGAGGTGGTTGGTCGGCTCGTCGAGCAGAAGGGTCGTGTCCGACCGTCCGCCGCTACCGTCCGATGCCGCGAACAGGATGCGCGCCAGTTCGACACGGCGGCGCTGACCACCCGACAGGGTGTGCAGCTGCTGACCGAGGATGCGGTCGGCCAGGCCGAGGCTGTTGCAGATGCGTGCGGCTTCGCTCTCTGCCTCGTACCCCCCGAGGGCCGAGAAGCGGTCCTCGAGATTGCCGTACTTGCGCACCGCCTTGTCGCGCTCGGCGTCGTCGACGACCTCCGACATCAGGATCTGCTGCTTCTCCATGTCCCGCAGCAGCGCGTCGAGGCCGCGCGCGGACAACACGCGGTCCTTCGCGAGGACGTCGAGGTCGCCTTCTTTCGGGTCCTGCGGGAGGTATCCGAGGTCGCCGGTGCGCACCACGGCACCCGCATACGGCTCCCCCTCCCCCGCGAGAATGCGGAGGGTGGTCGTCTTGCCGGCACCGTTGCGGCCGACCAGCCCGATGCGGTCGCCGGGCTGCACCCGCAAAGCCGGCCCGGGCGCGGACAGCAACGTCCGCACTCCAGCTCGAACTTCCAGGTCGGTAGCGGTGATCAACAAGACTCCTAGGAAAATGACGCTCGCGTTGAATGAGAAAAACTGCGCAAAGAACACACGAACCAGCAATTTTACCCGACCGCCGGCGACTCGGAACACGCCCGCCAGTGATCCCGCTAACGTTCGCGGCCGTATCCGCTCGTAGAAAGCCTCTGGCCTCTTCGTCGTAGGCCTGGCGATCGGGTGTGATGCAGTCGCGAGGTGTGCGCTGCGGTGACGACGGTTGGTGGGATGAGTCAATGCCACCACGGTCATTCGGGCAACTAGGATGTTCCGTCCGGGCCCGACTCAGTGCACCGTCTCCCAACCTGGTGGACCGGGAAGCGCGACCGGCATGTTTCGGGACCTCGCAGGCGCATCCGGGTTCCCCACCCCGCGCAATTGCATCTCGTTCAACGCACCGCGCTCCTCCCACGCCCGGTTAGCCGGGCCACGCGTCAGCACTCCCCTCAACGCCCCCACTGGTCCGGGCCGGCCGTGGCGAGTCGACGGGAGCGCGACGTGCGCCGGGTGGAGCGCCACTCCCCCGAGCCATTCGGAGCGTACGACGATGAATTCGGTAAATATTGCTGTTCCGTCCGGGTCCGACTTTGGAACGGGGACTCGTTTCGACAGGGATCTCGGCCCTCGTGTCAGGCTTGCTGCGTGACAGCTTCTCCCCGTCCAGCGATCTGGGACGTTGCGATCGTGGGCCTCGGGCCTGCCGGCCGCGCCCTGGCCCACCGGGCCACGGCTCTCGGTGCGACGGTCGTCTCGGTCGACCCGCTCCCCCGCAGATCGTGGACCGCGACGTACGCGGCGTGGGAAGACGAGCTCCCCAGCTGGCTTCCGAGGGACGCGGTCGAAACGAGAACTTCTCGCCCGGCAGCCTGGACGACACGTCGCCACATCATCGATCGCACCTATTGTGTTTTGAATACACCCTTACTGCAATCAATACTCAGTAGGGAATGTGGAACTGTTCTCCCAGGCAGAGCCGTGGACCTCTCCCCCACCTCCGTCCAGCTGGACGACGGGTCCACGCTGGAGGCGCATGTCGTCGTCGACGCCCGCGGCACCGGCGACAGCCCCGACCTCGCCCAGCAGACGGCATACGGCGTCGTGGTGGACCCCGACACGGCCGCACATGCGCTCGCCGGCGAGGCCGCGGTGTTCATGGACTGGCGCCGCGACAACGGCACATCACCCTCGGACGCGCCGTCCTTCCTCTACGGGGTTCCGCTCGCGCACGACCGGTTCCTGCTCGAAGAGACCTGCCTGGTCGGTCGCCCGCCACTCCCGATCTCGGAACTCGCCACCCGACTCCACGACCGACTCCGACAGCGGGGCGTCACCGCGCCGTCCCATTCGGACGTCGAGAGAGTCAGATTCGCCGTCGAGCCACCCCCCGAGGCGGGTCGTGCCCACAGCTCGGATCAGGTGCGCTTCGGGGCCCGCGCCGGGTTGATGCACCCCGGAACGGGCTACAGCGTCGCAGCGTCGCTCCTGTGCGCAGATGTTCTTGCCCGCGATCTTCGTGACGGTTCGAACGCGCGACTGTGGTCGTGGAAGGCCCGCACCGTCGCGTCCCTGCGGTCGGTTGGTCTCCGCGTCCTCCTGAATCTGGATGCGGAACACGTCCCCGAATTCTTCGAGCATTTCTTCGATCTGCCGCCACAACTCCAGGCGGCATATCTGTCCGAACGGTCGAATCCGCGCGGAACCCTGTCGGCAATGGGGCGGATGTTTCGGGCATCCTCCGGCGATATCCGCAGTGTGATTCTCCGTTCGACGCTTCGCCGGGAAGTTCGATGAACTGTCGCGCGAACGCGAAAAGGAGACCATCATGGAACGCATGCGGTCGATATGGAAGGGCTCGATAGCGTTCGGACTCGTGAATGTGCCGGTCAAGGTCTATTCGGCAACCGAGGATCACGACATCAGGTTCCACCAGGTCCATGCCAAGGACGGCGGCCGGATCAAATACAACCGCGTCTGCTCCGAATGCGGCAACGTCGTCCAATACGCCGATATCGACAAGGCCTACGACTCCGACGACGGCGTGCGCGTGGTGTTGACGGACGATGATTTCGGGAAACTGCCTGCCGCCGAGAAACACGAGATTCCCGTTCTGCAGTTCGTGCCGACCGAACAGATCGATCCCATTCTGTTCGAGAAGAGTTACTTCCTCGAACCGGATTCCAGCTCTCCGAAGGCGTATGTCCTTCTCGCGACTGCCCTCGAGAACAGCGACCGCACAGCCCTCGTCCACTTCACCCTCCGGCAGCGCACCCGACTGGCCGCGATGCGGTCACGCGACGGGGTGCTGGTGATCCAGACGCTGCTGTGGCCGGACGAGGTACGCGTCGCCGAGTTCTCCTCGCTCGACGGCGTCGACAAGCCGAAGGCGAAGGAACTCGCGATGGCCGAGACACTCGTCGACAGCATGGCCGACGACTTCGACCCCACCGAATTCACCGACGACTACCAGGTGCAGTTGCGAGAACTGCTCGACGAGATGATCGAGTCGGGCGGCAAGAAGGTCATCCCCGTCGCCGAGGTCGAGAAGAGCGGCGAGGACGCCGAAGTGGTGGATCTGGTGGCGGCCCTGCAGCGCAGCGTCGACGCCGCCGGGAAGAAGGCCGCACCGGCCAAGAAGAAGCCGGCGAAGAAAGCTCCGGCCAAGACGGCGGCGAAGAAGGCCACAGCGAAATCATCCAGTTCGGAACGCAAGCGCGCCTGAACCGACGCGGAGGGGCTCGGCGAGATGCATCTCGCCGAGCCCCTCCGCGTTACCCGTGGTGGGTGGTCAGACCGTGAAGCCGAGCGCGCGCAACTGCTCGCGGCCGTCCTCGGTGATCTTGTCGGGGCCCCACGGCGGGAGCCACACCCAGTTGATCTTCAGTTCGTTGCACAGACCGCTGCGCACGAGCGCGCCCCGCGACTGGTCCTCGATGACATCGGTCAGCGGGCAGGCCGCCGACGTGAGCGTCATGTCGAGGGTCACGACGTCCTCTTCCTCGGTGATCCCGTACACGAGACCGAGGTCGACGACGTTGATGCCGAGTTCGGGGTCGACGACGTCACGCATCGCCTCCTCGAGCTCCTCGAGGCGTTTCGGGTCGGTAATCGCACCCGACGCGGCGGTGGCGGTCTCGCCGCCTTGGTCGGCCGTCGCCTGCTCCGGTACGGCCGTGGCGTCCGCCTCCGGCGTCTGCGTCTCGCTCATGATGCCTGTCCTCCGATTCGAGCTGGTTCGCCGTCTGCTGTCGGAACGGCCGAATCCCGTTCGTCCACGACCCGGTCGTCCACTATTTGAACAACCGCGTCCTTGAATGCCATCCATCCCAGTAGCGCACACTTCACGCGAGCCGGGTACTTCGAGACGCCGACGAAGGCGATGCCGTCCCCGAGGACGTCCTCGTCCCCCTCGACGGTACCGCGGCTGCTGACCATCTCGTTGAATGCGGTAACGGTCTGCAGGGCCTGCTCGACGGGCATCCCCACCACCTGATCGGTGAGCACCGATGTCGACGCCTGGCTGATGGAACAGCCCTGGCCGTCGTACGACACATCCACGACGGTGCCGTCGTCGGCGAGCTGCACACGCAGCGTCACTTCGTCACCGCACGTGGGATTGACGTGGTGTACTTCTGCGCCGAACGGTTCGCGCAGGCCGCGGCCGTGGGGATGCTTGTAGTGGTCCAGGATCACTTCCTGGTACATCTGTTCCATTCTCATGCAGGAACCTCCCCGAAGAACTCCTGTGCGCGCCGCACCGCCGCCGCGAGCGCGTCGATCTCGTCGACCGTGTTGTACAGCGCGAACGACGCCCTCGCCGTGGCCGCGACACCGAAACGACGGTGCAGGGGCCAGGCGCAGTGGTGGCCGACGCGGATGGCGACCCCCTCGTCGTCGAGGATCTGACCGAGATCGTGTGCGTGGATCCCGTCGACCACGAACGACACGGCCCCGCCGCGGTCCTCGGCCGTCGTGGGTCCGATGATGTGCACGCCGTCGATGGCACCGAGCGCCGCCAGTGCCGCCTCGACCAGGGTGTGCTCGTGCGCCGCGACCGCGTCCATCCCGATCTCCTCGAGATACCGGACTGCTGCGCCGAGCCCGACCACCTGCGACGTCATCGGAACGCCCGCCTCGAACCGCTGTGGCGGCGGCGCGTAGGTGGTGCGTTCCATCGTGACGGTCTCGATCATCGAACCACCGGTGATGAACGGCGGCATCGCGTTCAGCAGTTCGCGGCGCCCGTACAAGACACCGACGCCGGACGGGCCGAGCATCTTGTGCCCCGAGAAGGCCGCGTAGTCCACGCCGAGCGCGTGGAAGTCCACCGCCATGTGCGGGACCGACTGGCACGCGTCGAGTACCACCAGCGCACCGACCGCGCGGGCGCGACGCACCAATTCCTCGACGGGTGCCACCGCCCCGGTGACGTTGGACTGATGGGTGAACGCCACGACCTTGACGGCGTCGGTCAGCTCGAGCGAATCGAGATCGATCCGGCCGTCGTCGGTGACGCCGTACCAGCGCAGCGTCGCACCGGTACTGCGCGCGAGTTCCTGCCACGGCACGAGATTGGCGTGATGCTCGAGTTCGGTGATGACGATCTCGTCGCCGGGGCCGAGGTGCCGCTCGAAGCGGTCGTCGCCGAGGACGTGGGTGACGAGATTCAGCGATTCCGTCGCGTTCTTGGTGAACACGAGTTCGTCGCTGTCGGCACCGACGAACGCGGCGATCGCCGCACGCGCGTTCTCGTACGCGTCGGTGGCCTCTTCGGCGAGTTGGTGAGCGCCTCGGTGCACGGCCGCGTTACAGGTGGTGAGGAACTCCCTCTCGGCGTCGAGCACCTGGTTCGGGCGCTGCGACGTCGCGCCCGAATCGAGGTACACCAGCGGTTTTCCGTCGCGGACCGTACGCGCCAGGATCGGGAAGTCCTCCCGGATCCGGGTGACGTCGAATACGCGCACCGAGGTGGTCATCTGCGTTTATGCTCCTTGCGTTGCTGCAGCCTGGGTGAAGCGCTCGTAGCCCTTCGCCTCGAGCTCGTCGGCCAGTTCCGGTCCGCCCGACTCGACGACACGACCGCCGACGAACACGTGGACGTACTCCGGCTTGATGTATCGGAGGATGCGCGTGTAGTGCGTGATCAACAGGATTCCGCCGTGCTGGCGCTCCTTGTAGCGGTTCACGCCCTCGGAGACGACGCGCAGGGCGTCGACGTCGAGACCGGAGTCGGTCTCGTCGAGGATCGCGATCTTCGGCTTCAGGAGACCGAGCTGCAGGATCTCGTGGCGCTTCTTCTCACCACCGGAGAAGCCTTCGTTGACGCTGCGCTCGCCGAACGAGGGGTCGATGTCCAGCTCGGTCAGCGCTTCCTTGACTTCCTTCACCCAGTGACGGAGCTTCGGGGCCTCGCCGCGGACTGCGGTGGCCGCGGTGCGCAGGAAGTTGGACATGGAGACGCCGGGAACCTCGACGGGGTACTGCATCGCGAGGAACAGTCCGGCGCGGGCACGCTCGTCGACGCTCATCTCGAGGACGTTCTCACCGTTGAGGGTGATGGTGCCCGAGGTGATCTGGTACTTGGGGTGACCCGCAATGGCGTACGACAGCGTCGACTTGCCGGACCCGTTGGGTCCCATGATCGCGTGGGTCTCGCCGGAACGAACCGTCAGGTTCACACCCTTGAGGATGTTGATCGGGTCAGCGTTCTCGTCGGTGTTCGCGACGTCGACGTGCAGGTCCTTGATTTCCAGGACCGAGATTTCGGGGGTGGAAGCGTCAGGGGTAGACATTGTGATCCTTCGAAGAAATGGGAAGTAGTGGTCCGGCGGCTCGGGTCACACGCCGACTGCGGCGAGTTCGGCCTCGACAGCTGCCTCGAGGCGCTCGCGAATCTCGGCGACGGCGATCTTGTTGATGATCTCGTGGAAGAACCCGCGCACGACGAGTCGCCGTGCCGCGTCCTCGGGGATTCCGCGGGCGCGCAGGTAGAACAACTGCTCGTCGTCGAATCGTCCCGTGGCGCTGGCGTGGCCGGCACCCACGATCTCACCGGTCTCGATCTCCAGGTTCGGTACCGAGTCGGCGCGTGCACCGTCCGTCAGGACGAGATTGCGGTTCAGCTCGAACGTGTCGGTACCTTCGGCCGCGGCGCGGATCAGCACGTCGCCGATCCACACGGTGTGGGCGTCGGGCTTGCCCGAATTCGGATCACCCTGCAGGGCGCCCTTGTAGACCACGTTGGACTTGCAGTGCGGCTGCGAGTGATCCACGAGCAGTCGCTGCTCGAAGTGCTGTCCGGCGTCGGCGAAGTACAGGCCGAGCAGTTCGGCGTCGCCGCCCGGGCCGTCGTACTTGACGGTCGCGGACAGGCGGACGAGGTCGCCGCCGAGGCTGATCGCGTTGTGGCGGAGCACCGCGTCACGGCCCAGCCGCGCGTGATGCGACGCGACGTGCACGGCGTCGTCCGCCCAGTCCTGGACGGCGACCACGGTGAGGCGGGCGCTGTCGCCGAGAACGAATTCGACGTTCTCGGCGAACGTGCCGCTGCCGCGCTGGTCGATGACGACGGTCGCCTTCGCGAAGGCGTCGAGCCGGATCTGCAGGTGCCCGAAGGCAACCTTGTCCTCGCCCGGGCCGGTGACCGTGATGTTGATGGTCTCGGCGACCTCGACCTCACGGCCGACGGTCACGACGGTGGCCGTCTCGAAACCCGAGTAGGCCTGCGCGGCAACCCGGTCGGCGGGCACGCCGGCCTTGCCCAGCCGGTCGTCGTCTCGTCCGACGGTCTCGACCTGGACCGAGTCCGGACCGGCTACGTCGACGGTGACCGTGCCGTTCGCGACGGCCGTTCCGTCGTGCAGTCCGCGGAGTCGGCGCAGCGGTGTGAACCGCCAGACCTCGTCGCGACCACCCGGGACCTCGAAGGCGTTGACGTCGAACGAGGTGAAGACCTCACCCTTGTTCTTGATCGGCGAGCCGGTGGCGGTCCGCGCTATCCGCGGATTCTCGCCTGCGACGGCTCCCGCGACTCCGAGATTCTGGACACCAGTTTCTGGCGTGGTCACTAACCCACCGCCCCTTCCATCTGCAGTTCGATCAGGCGGTTCAGTTCCAGGGCGTACTCCATCGGGAGTTCCTTGGCGATCGGCTCGACGAAGCCGCGCACGACCGTGGCCATGGCCTCGTCTTCGGTGAGCCCGCGGCTCATCAGGTAGAACAGCTGGTCGTCGCTCACCTTCGAGACGGTG
Source organism: Rhodococcus sp. JVH1 (assembly GCF_000280725.2). NCBI lineage: Bacteria > Bacillati > Actinomycetota > Actinomycetes > Mycobacteriales > Nocardiaceae > Rhodococcus > Rhodococcus sp. JVH1. The sequence goes on from NZ_CP166289.1 coordinate 103,989, forward strand.
GCCTCGTGGCCCATGGTCACGTCGTCCTCGCGGATGTCGACGTACGGGTAGGTGTCCGAGCGGCTGATCTGATCGACCAGCAGCGCGTCACACTTGACCGTCGACTTGGAACCGTGAGCACCCTTGTTGACCTGGACGAGTCCGCGGTACGACGCGCGTCCGCCGCCACGTGCCACCGACTTGCTGATGATCGTCGACGACGTGTACGGCGCGAGGTGCAGCATCTTGGCACCGGTGTCCTGGTGCTGTCCCTCACCGGCGAATGCCACGGAGAGAACCTCGCCGCGGGCGTGCTCGCCCATCATCCAGACGGCCGGGTACTTCATGGTGACCTTCGACCCGATGTTGCCGTCGATCCACTCCATGGATCCGCCTGCCTCGACCTTGGTGCGCTTGGTGACCAGGTTGTAGACGTTGTTCGACCAGTTCTGGATGGTCGTGTAGCGGCAGTGGCCGCCCTTCTTCACGATGATCTCGACGACCGCGGAGTGCAGGGAGTCCGACTTGTAGATCGGCGCCGTGCAGCCCTCGACGTAGTGCACCGAGGCGCCCTCGTCGACGATGATCAGGGTCCGCTCGAACTGGCCCATGTTCTCCGTATTGATGCGGAAGTAGGCCTGCAGCGGGATGTCGACGTGCACACCCGGCGGGACATAGATGAAGGAGCCACCCGACCACACCGCGGTGTTCAGCGCGGAGAACTTGTTGTCGCCGGCGGGAATGACCGTGCCGAAGTACTCCCGGAACAGCTCGGGGTGCTGCTTCAGGCCCGTATCGGTGTCGAGGAAGATCACGCCCTGCGCCTCGAGGTCCTCACGGATCGAGTGGTACACCACCTCGGACTCGTACTGAGCCGCGACACCGGCGACGAGGCGCTGCTTCTCTGCCTCGGGGATGCCCAGCTTGTCGTACGTGTTCTTGATGTCCTCGGGCAGGTCTTCCCAGCTCTCGGCCTGCTTCTCGCTCGAGCGCACGAAGTACTTGATGTTGTCGAAGTCGATGCCCTCGAGGTTCGAACCCCAGTTCGGCATCGGCTTCTTGTCGAAGGTCTTCAGCGCGCGCAGGCGGATGTCGAGCATCCAGTCCGGCTCACTCTTCTTCGCCGAGATGTCGCGCACGACGTCTTCGGACAGACCGCGCTGCGCACTGGCACCGGCCTCGTCGGAATCGGACCAGCCGTACCCGTAATGCCCGAGTGACGCGATGGTCTCTTCCTGCGTGAGCGGCTCGGCGTTGGCCGACGCAGTGGATGTCACCTGGTCTGATGTGACGGTCATGCGAGCTCCTTCCGGAGTCTTGTTACGAGACCGGCGAGGGCTGGTCGCCGGTGGAAAACGGTTGCTGACTAGGGGATCTATCGGGAAAGCGTTGTTATTTGGGACCGGACGGCGGGACGAGTGGAACGTGGGTGGTGCATGCGCAGTCGCCGTTCGCGATGGTCGCGAGCCGCTGGACGTGGGTGCCGAGCAATTGGGCGAACGCTTCCTGCTCGGCTTCGCACAGTTCCGGGAACTCCTCGGCCACGTGCGAGACCGGGCAGTGGTGCTGGCAGATCTGCACGCCGTTGCCCACCGGGCGTGTCGACGCCGCGAATCCCGCGGTCGTGAACGCGTCGGCGATGGCGTCGGCGGTGGTTTCGAGGCCTTCGGCGCTCTGATCGGCGGCCGGGGTCACGTTTCCGACTATCGCCTGGACTCGGCGACGAGCGAAATCGGTGATCGCGGCGTCTCCCCCGACCTCCCGCAGTTGACGCATGGCCGCGCCGGCGAGGTCGTCGTACGCGTGTCCGAGCCTGCCGCGGCCCTTGGCGGTGATCTGGAAGTATTTGGCGGGTCGCCCTCGTCCGCGGTGACGCACGGCGACCGAGGACGCCTCGCGCGCCTCACCGGAGTCCAGGAGTGCGTCGAGGTGCCGGCGGACACCGGCGGCACTGAGGCCGAGGCGGGTTCCGATTTCCGATGCGGTGATCGGTCCCTCCTCGAGGAGGAGCTTCACGACGGCAGCGCGGGTATGGCCTTCGTGGCCGACGGCGACGGGTGACGCGGTTCCGACAGGCGCCGCCGAGGAAGGCGCGTGAACTGCGCTTTCCGTCGTTGCACGTGGTGTCGTTTCCGTTTTCACAACACCAGTGTGACGGAATTCGGATCGCAGGTCCACTAAGGGTGCCCTGCCTTACACCTGTGATTATGTGCCGCCCGGGCCCGGGAATACTGGCCGAACCGCTTGTGTTCGGCGCACCGCTACGCTGCCTGTGTGCCGCAGACCCCCGAGAACCCGGAGCCGACCCGCGCGGAGCCGACCTTCACGGCTCGCGCCGCTCTTCGACATCCGGCCGAGCTCGCCCGCCGGGCGCTGGGCATCGACGGCCGCTCCCCGCGCGCCTCGGTGGCGGCCGCGTTGCACGGCGACGAGCCGGAAACCGCGGGGCTGAACAAGCAGGAAACCGCGCAGCTCCGCGGGATCCGCCGGTTCGGCGCCACCGGAGCCGTCCTGATGGCGGTGGGCGCGCTGGGCGCAGGCGCCCAGCCGGTCCTGCAGAACCCGGTCCAGGGGCTTCGCGTCATCGGGCTTCCCGCCCGGATCCCCAGCGTCGCGTTGACGCTCACCATGACCGGCACCGTAATGATCGTGCTCGCGTGGCTCCTCCTCGGGCGCTTCGCGATCGGCAGCCTGCAGTCCGGGGCCGTGCGTCGCCTCAACCGGTCCCAGCTCGACCGCACCCTTCTGCTGTGGATCATCCCGCTGTCCGTCGCGCCGCCGATGTTCAGCAAGGACGTGTACTCGTACCTCGCGCAGAGCGAGATCGCGGCCCGCGGGCTCGATCCCTACGCGATCGGTCCCGCCGGTGCGCTCGGGGTCGATCACGTCCTGACCCGGACCGTGCCGACGATCTGGCGCGACACCCCGGCGCCGTACGGGCCGCTGTTCCTCTGGATGGGGCGCGGGATCAGCTGGCTGACCGGCGAGAACATCGTCGCGGGGATTTTCCTGCACCGGCTGCTGGCCCTCGCCGGTGTGGCCATGATCGTGTGGGCACTCCCCCGGCTGGCGCGGCGCTGCGGTGTCGCCGAGGTCAGCGCCCTCTGGCTGGGCGCCGCCAACCCCCTGCTGCTGTTCCACCTGGTCGCCGGAATTCACAACGAGGCCTTGATGCTCGGCCTCATGCTGGCCGGAATCGAGCTGGCGCTGCGGGCCGTCGAACGATCGGAGCCGATCCGCGGGCAGTCCCTCCTCCTACTGCTGTCGGGGGCGGCACTCATCGCCCTGTCGTCGACGATCAAGATCCCCTCCCTCCTCGCATTGGGATTCGTGGGGATGGCGCTGGCCCGGAGATGGGGCGGAACACCGAAAGCGGTGCTCACCGCGGCCGCCCTCCTCTGCGGGGTGGCCCTGGTGGTCACCCTCGTCATCAGCACGTCCAGCGGACTCGGCGTCGGCTGGGTACACACCCTCGGCACCGCGAACGCGGTCCGCAGTTGGATGTCCATCCCCACGCTCCTCGGGCTGGGCACCGGACTGGCCGGGGTCCTGCTGGGCCTCGGCGACCACACGACGGCGGTGCTGAGCCTGACCCGGCCGATCGCGGCCGTCGCTGCGGCGTTCATCACACTGCGGATGCTCGTCGCGACGCTCGTCGGGCGGATCCACGCGGTCGGCGCGCTGGGGCTGTCCCTCGGCGCGGTCGTCCTGCTCTTCCCCGTGGTGCAGCCCTGGTATCTGCTGTGGGCGGTCCTGCCGCTCGCGGCCTGGGCCACGGCACCCGCCTTCCGTGTCCCCGCCATCGTCTTCTCGTCCATCGTCAGCGTCATCCTGATGCCGAACGGCGGCGAGTACCAGCCGTTCGTCATCGTGCAGGCCGCCATCGCCACCATCTTCACGGCCGGAACGCTGATCGTGATCACCCGCAACCGGCTGCCGTGGCGGGTCGGTTCGGAGCAGCAGCCGACCGTGCCGGAAACCCCGGATCCGCCCCGGGACGACGCCGACGCGGAAAGCCGGGGCACCGGCCGGGTCACACCAGGCCAGGGCTTACGCTGATTCCCCGTGACCTCGCGAACGCCCGGATCGGCGCAACCTGCTGTACGCCTGGAAGGCGTGGTGAAGACCTTCGACGGTGTGAGGGCCGTCGACGGACTCGATCTCACCGTCGAACCTGCACAGGTGGTCGCGTTGCTCGGTCCCAACGGCGCGGGTAAGACCACCACCGTCGAAATGTGTGAGGGCTTCGTCCGGCCGGACAGCGGCACCGTCCGCGTCCTCGGACTCGACCCCGTCGCGGAGGCCGGCGCCGTCCGGGCCCGGATCGGTGTGATGCTCCAGGGCGGCGGCGCCTACCCCGGTTCCCGCGCCGGAGAGATGCTCGACCTCGTCGCGGCCTACTCGGCCGACCCCCTCGACCCGGACTGGTTGCTGCGCAGCCTCGGACTCGAGGATTCCCGCCGCACCCCCTACCGCAGGCTGTCGGGCGGGCAGCAGCAGCGCCTGTCCCTGGCCTGCGCGCTGGTCGGCAGGCCGGAATTGGTCTTCCTCGACGAACCCACCGCCGGACTCGACGCCCAGGCCCGCCTGCTCGTGTGGGAACTGATCGACGCCCTGCGCCGCGACGGCGTCAGTGTGCTGCTGACGACGCACCTGATGGACGAGGCCGAAGAACTCGCGGACCGGCTCGTCATCATCGACCACGGGTCGATCGTCGCGGCAGGCACGCCCGCCGAGGTCACCAGCCGCGGCGCCGAGGGCCAGTTGCGGCTCAGCGCGCCCGCCGGTCTGGACACCGAGCCCCTCGCCAAAGCCCTCCCCGACGGTTTCCGGGTGGCCGAATCCGGACCGGGCACCTACCTCGTCGAAGGGCCGATCGACCCGAAGGTGGTGGCGTCGGTCGCGTCGTGGTGTGCCGATCTGGACGCCCTGATCAGCGATATCCGCGTCGACCAGCGCAGCCTCGAGGACGTCTTCCTCGAACTCACCGGCCGGGAACTGAGGGGATGACGATGAGCAGCAGTGACCGTCTGACGGAGAATCGTTTCGCCCCGGGCACGTTCGCACCCGACCCCCGACCGAGTGGCGCAGCGGTCATGCTGCGGGCGCAGACCGCGCTCGAACTCAAACTGCTCCTACGCAACGGCGAACAGCTGCTGCTGACCATGTTCATCCCGATCACACTGCTCATCGGCCTGTGCCTGCTGCCCATCGGCGACCTCGGAACGTCGCGGGTCGACAAGGTCGTGCCCGCCGTCATGATGGTGGCGGTGATGTCCACCGCGTTCACCGGCCAGGCCATCGCGGTCGGCTTCGACCGCCGGTACGGGGCCCTCAAGCGACTCGGCGCCACCCCCCTGCCGACGTGGGGGATCATCGCCGGGAAGAGCGCCGCCGTGGTCATCGTCGTCGCCCTGCAGTCGGTGCTCCTCGGTGCGATCGGACTGGCGCTCGGCTGGCGTCCGAGTGCGTGGGGACTGGTTCTCGGCGCCGTGATCATCGCCCTCGGCACCGTGACGTTCGCGGCGATGGGACTGCTGCTCGGCGGCACCCTCCGCGCCGACATCGTCCTCGCCCTGGCCAACATCCTGTGGTTCGTGATGGTCGGCGTCGGCAGCGTGGTGTTCGCCACCGGCGAGCTGCCCTGGCTCCTCCACACCGGGGCCCGGCTGATCCCGTCCGGTGCGCTCGCGCACGCGCTCGACGCCGCACTGTCGGGGTCGGTGGATCTGCTCAGCGTCGTCGTCCTCGTCGTCTGGGGTGCGGCCGCGGGAGCCCTGGCGGCCCGGACGTTCCGATTCACGTGATCCGCCGACCTGCAGCCCGGCGCGCCCGCAGCGCCGGCACCGTTCTGGCAGTCCTGATCGCCGTCCTCGGCTGCGGCACCCTGCCCGCGGGCGCCGCACCGCAGTGGGGTCCGCCCGCCGCGCCGAACCCGTTCCTCGGACCCGCGGGCACGTCCACGATGCACGGCGACGCGGGGTCCACCGACGTGACTCCGCTGCCCGGTCCCGGCACCGGCCCGTTCACCCTGTCCGCATACCCGCTGGTCTCGGCGTGCCCCACCCTCCTGCAGGGTTCCGACCGGCTCGTCGTCGCCTTGTGCACAACCGTGGCCGGCCAGGTCCCCACCGTTCACCTCGTCGACCCCGCCGCTCCCGCCGCCCCGTTCGGCAACTCGCTCGCCACGTTCGCGCTGGCGAAGGGCAGCCTCCTGGGCGGCGTGTACGCGTTCCTCGACAACGACAACCGGCTGGTCGTGGTGGACGGCAACCGTCAGCTACTGCGCCTCGGACATTCGCAGGATCCCGAAGGCCGCTGGCGGATCACCGTCGACTCGCGCGTCGACCTGTCCGGCAGTGTTCCGGCGGGCGACAACGTGACCGGGCTGACGCCGGACTGGCAGGGCAACGTCTGGTTCGCCACGGGTGGCGGTGTCGTCGGAGCCGTGGATCGCGCCGGCGTCGCGCATGCTCTGCCGTTGGCCGCGGGCGAACAGGTCCAGAACAGCATCTCCACCTCGCCCGCCGGCACCGCGGTCGCGACGACGCATGCCCTGTACCAGTTCACGCTCCGCGACGGCGCGGTGCGTGTGGACTGGCGGCGTGACTACGACCGCGGTCCGGACCGTAAGCCGGGGCAACTCAGCCACGGCACCGGGTCCACCCCCACCTACTTCGGACCGTCGACCGGCAGCGATTTCGTCGCGATCGTTGACAACGCCGACCCGGAGGTGAGTCTTCGGGTCTTCCGCGCCGATTCCGGTGACGAGATCTGCTCCCTCCCGGTGCTCGGCAGCCCGGGCGGCAGCGAGAACTCCCCGATCGGCATCGCCAATTCGGTGTACGTCGCGGGGACGTACGGCTACCCGTATCCCGCGGTTCCGGACGGCGCGGGCCCGGCGGTGCCGACGAACGCCCCGTTCACCGGCGGCATGACCCGTGTCGACATCGACCCGATCGGCTGCCACCAGGTGTGGAGCAACGACGTCCGCAGCGCGGCGGTGCCCCATCTCTCGACCGGCGACGGGCTCCTGTACACCGTGATCCGTCACGGGTTCGACGTCACGACGCCCCTGGACGGCTTCTCGTTCGCGGTGATCGATCCGGCGGACGGTTCGGTCGAGCACACCAGCCCACTCCCCGGCACCGCGGTCAACGACACCCTGCAGATGTCCGGACTCGTCACCGACACCGGCGACTTCTGGCAGGGCACGGTGACCGGCATCCTTCGCATTCGCGGTGAGTAGCACGGAGTCGAACGCGTCGCCACCGGCCCAACGACACGCTGTAGTTGACGGCCCTCTACCATCGACGTCGTGCTGTATCGCGGGTTTCTGAGCCTGGTAGACCGTCTCCCCCTTCCGTCGCTGACCGTGCAGCGTGTCATCGCGTTCGCGGTGATCCTCACGCAGGGCGGTATCGCCGTCACCGGGGCCGTCGTGCGGGTGACCGCGTCCGGCCTCGGGTGCCCCACCTGGCCGCAGTGCTTCCCCGGCAGTTTCGTGCCGGTCGGGCACGGCGAGGTCGCCGTCGTCCATCAGGCGGTCGAGTTCGGCAACCGGTTGCTCACGTTCGTCGTCGTCGTGGCCGCGGCTCTGATCGTTCTCGCGGTCACCCGCGCCCGCCGCCGCCGAGAGGTCCTCGTCTACGCGTGGATGATGCCTCTCGGCACCGTCGTGCAGGCCGTGATCGGCGGTGTCACGGTGCTGACCGGACTGCTGTGGTGGACGGTGGCGGTGCATCTGCTCGCGTCGATGGCGATGGTGTGGCTTGCGACCGTGATGTACGCGAAGATCTGCGAACCCGACGATGCACGGGCAATCGACGTGATCCCTGCCCCGCTGCGATGGCTCACCGCGCTGTCGGGTGTCGCTCTGGCCGGGGTGCTCGCCGCCGGAACGCTGGTCACGGGCGCCGGACCGCACGCGGGAGACAAGAGTCTCGACCGCGTGGTTCCGCGCCTCGAGGTGGAGATCGTCACGCTCGTGCACCTGCATGCCCAACTGCTGGTGGGCTACCTGGCGTTGCTGGTCGGCCTGTGCTTCGGCCTGTACGCCGTGGGCGCCACCCGGGCGGTGAAGATCCGCGTGCAGGTTCTGCTCGCACTGGTGGTGGCGCAGGCGCTGATCGGACTCGTCCAGTTCTTCACGAACGTTCCCGCGGCCCTGGTGGCATTCCACGTCGCGGGTGCCGGGTTGTGCACCGCGGCCACCGCGGCGGTTTGGGCTGCGGGACGCACCCGCGAGTACGTCACGCAGCCGGACACCGCGAGCGTCTAGCGCTCGTTGCGTGCCTTCGGGAACCGCGTCTGCCGCGCGACCCAGCCGGCCATCTTCTGGAAGTGACCCTTGCGGGGCGTGACGATGCTGGTGATCGCGCGGTCCCACTCCGAGACGGTGACGTCGTCGAAGGATGCGACGACGGCGTTCGCGGTGGCGAGATCCTTGACCACCTGGTCGCCGAGGATGCCGTCGGCGCCGACGAGCGTGATGCGGACGCCGGCGAGTCCGATCGGCTGGATGACGGCACTGGCGGAACCGCCGTGCTCGGCCACGAACTTCTTGATCGCGTCGACCGTGTGGGACGGCAGCGTGGGCGCCGGGCTCGCGGGCGCCTGTTCGGCATGGGTGTCGGTACTCATGACCCCGAGAATACTGGGCGGTAGCGGCATCGTGTCCGCCAGGCTCCGTACGGCGGCCCGCGCCGTGTAGAACTGAAACCATGCGCGCTATACAGGTTTCCCGTCTCGGTGGTCCCGACGTCCTCGAACCGGCAGAGGTTCCCGAACCCCGGATCGGGACGACGGATCTTCTGGTTCGCACCGACGCGATCGGCATCAACTTCATCGACACCTACTTCCGAACTGGGCTGTACCCACGGCCGTTGCCCTACGTTCCCGGAGACGAGGGCTCCGGTGTCGTGGAGGCCGTCGGCGGCGACGTGACCGGTATCGCTCCCGGTGACCGGGTGGCCTGGTGCTCCGGCCCCGGCAGTTACGCCGAGAAGGTGGTCGTCCCCGCGGCGGTCGCAATCGCGGTCCCGGACTCCGTGCCCGCCCCGCAGGCCGCTTCCGCTCTGCTGCAGGGAATGACGGCCCACTACCTGGCCCACTCCACCTACCCGATCCGGTCCGGCGACACCGTCCTCGTCCACGCCGGAGCGGGCGGAGTCGGTCTGCTGCTGACCCAGATGGCGACCACGCTGGGCGCGCGGGTGATCACCACCGTGTCCTCCGACGCCAAGGAACAACTGTCCCGTGACGCCGGCGCCTACGAGGTGCTGCGATACGACGACGACATCGCCGCCCGGGTGCGTGAACTGACCGACGGCGACGGGGTCGCAGCCGCCTACGACGGTGTCGGCGCGTCCACGTTCGAGGCCAGTCTCGCGTCGGTACGGATCCGGGGGACGGTCGCGTTGTTCGGTGCGGCCAGTGGCCCGGTGCCGCCGTTCGATCCGCAACGGCTGAACCCGGCCGGTTCGCTGTTCCTCACCCGGCCGACCCTCGCGCACTACATCCGCAACCGTGAGGAACTGACGTGGCGGGCCGGAGACGTGTTCTCCGCCCTCGCCGACGGTTCGCTGACGGTCCGGGTGGGCGCGGAGTACCCGCTCGAGCGGGCCGAGGAGGCGCACCGCGACCTGGAGGCGCGTGCGACGACGGGATCGATCGTGCTGGTGCCCTGACGCGGAGCGTCAGCTGAGCAGGCTGCCGACGGTCTGCAGTCCCAGCACCGAGTCGACGGCGAGACCGACGAAGACGACAGCCAGGTAGTTGTTGGACTGCAGGAACAGGCGGAGCGGTTTCACGGCCGCTCCGCCTCGGACGCTGCGGTACAGCTGATGGGCCATCAGCAGGAACCAGGCGCCCGCGACGAGGGTCACGGCGGCATAGACGACACCCGCGGCCGGGACGAGCGTGAGCGACGTGATCACCATCGCCCAGCTGTACAGCAGGATCTGCTTGGTGACGTGCTCCTCGGTGGCGATCACCGGCAGCATCGGGACACCGGCCGCCTTGTAGTCCTCCTTGTACCGCATGGCGAGGGCCCACGTGTGCGGCGGCGTCCAGAAGAAGATGACCAGGAACAGCACGATGGGCTGCCAGCTCAGCGACCCGGTGACCGCCGACCAGCCGACCATGACGGGCATGCAGCCGGCGGCGCCGCCCCAGACCACGTTCTGCCATGTCCGGCGTTTGAGGACCATCGTGTACACGAGCACGTAGAACGCGATGGTCAGGACGACCAGGCAGCCGGCGAGCAGGTTGGCCCGCCACCACAGCCACAGGAACGACGCGACACCGAGCGTCATGCCGAACACGAACGCGTGGGACGTCGGGACCGCGTCGCGGGCCAGCGGCCGGCGGGCGGTGCGCTTCATGACCTTGTCGATGTCGGCGTCGACGACGCAGTTGAGCGAGTTCGCACTCGCCGCACCCATCCATCCGCCGAACAGCGTGCTGAGGATCAGCGCGATGTCGACGTTGCCGCGATCCGCCAGCAGCATCGCTGGGATGGTGGCGACCAGCAGCAGCTCGATCACCCGCGGCTTGGTCAATGCGATGTAGGCCAGGACCTTGCCCGTGACGCGACCCAGCACCGTACCGGTGTCGGTCGCGCGGGGGGCGGGGCTGGGGCTGCCGAAGCCGTGTCCGCTCGGCTGATGCCCTGTCCGCACGTTCTCTCCTCGCACCACGCGTAATTCCATATCCGAATGCCGGCGCCTGCTCCCGAAGTCCTTCGCGACCGCCGGCCGTCTACTACAAACGATGGTAGACCGCCGTAATGCGCGAACCGAATCGACCCGGATACGACCGCACACTAGGCTGGAGTCGCACAAGAGGCCCACGCATCCTCAGGCTCCACGTTCACCCATGTCAGGAGACTTCTGCCCGTGTCGATCACAGACGACATCCACGTCCTCACGCAACCGGTTCACCCCGCCGACTGGACCGAACTGGACACCAAGGCCGTCGACACCATCCGGGTGCTCGCCGCGGACGCGGTGCAGAAGGTCGGCAACGGCCACCCCGGCACGGCCATGAGCCTCGCGCCCCTCGCCTACACCCTGTTCCAGCGCGTCATGCGCCACGACCCCACCGACGCCGACTGGATCGGCCGCGACCGGTTCGTGCTGTCCTGCGGGCACTCCAGCCTCACCCTCTACATCCAGCTGTACCTCGCCGGCTACGGGCTCGAACTCGACGACCTGGAAGCATTGCGCACCTGGGGCTCGAAGACCCCCGGCCACCCCGAACACGGCCACACCCGCGGCGTCGAGATCACCACCGGACCGCTCGGTCAGGGCCTCGCCTCCGCCGTGGGCATGGCCATGGCCGCCCGCCGTGAGCGCGGCCTCTTCGACCCCGAGCCCGCGCTCGGCGACAGCCCGTTCGACCACCACATCTACGTCATCGCCTCCGACGGCGACATCGAGGAGGGCGTCACCTCCGAGGCCTCCTCCATCGCCGGCGTCCAGCAGCTCGGCAACCTGACGCTGATCTACGACGACAACAAGATCTCCATCGAGGACGACACCGCGATCGCGCTGTCCGAGGACACCGCCGCCCGCTACGAGGCGTACGGCTGGCATGTGCAGATCGTCGAGGGCGGCGAGAACGTCGTCGCCATCGAAGAGGCCCTGAACAAGGCCCGCGAGGTCACCGACAAGCCGTCGCTGATCCTGCTCCGCACCATCATCGGCTTCCCCGCACCGACCAAGATGAACACGGGCGCGGCGCACGGCGCCGCCCTCGGTGCCGACGAGGTCGCGGCCGTGAAGAAGGCTCTCGGCTTCGATCCGGACAAGACGTTCGAGGTCGCCGACGAGGTCATCGCCCACACCCGCAAGGTCGTCGAGCGCGGCGCGCAGGCACACAAGCAATGGCAGGCCCAGTACGACGAGTGGACGCAGCGCGCCCCCGAGGGCAAGAAGCTCCTCGACCGTCTGATCGGCCGCGACCTTCCCGCCGGCTGGGCCGACGTCCTCCCCACCTGGGAGCCGGATCCCAAGGGCGTCGCGACCCGCAAGGCATCCGCCGCCGTTCTCAACGCCGTCGGGCCGGTGCTCCCCGAACTGTGGGGCGGCTCCGCCGACCTCGCCGAGAGCAACAACACCACCATCAAGGGCGCCGACTCGTTCGGTCCCGAAGCCATCTCCACCCGGATGTGGACGGCCCAGCCCTACGGCCGCACCCTGCACTTCGGGGTCCGCGAACACGCCATGGGCTCTATCCTCAACGGCATTGCGCTGCACGGACCGACCCGCCCCTACGGTGGCACCTTCCTCGTCTTCAGCGACTACATGCGTCCCGCTGTGCGGCTCGCCGCGATCATGAAGACCCCGGTCACCTACGTGTGGACGCACGACTCCATCGGACTCGGTGAGGACGGTCCCACCCACCAACCGATCGAACACCTCGCCGCGCTGCGCGCGATCCCCGGCCTGTACGTCGTGCGGCCCGGCGACGCCAACGAGACCGCCCACGCCTGGCGCGCCGTCCTCGAGAAGGGCGCCGACGAGGCCACCCGCGCTCCCGCCGGCCTCGCCCTGACCCGCCAGGACCTGCCCGTCCTCGAGGGCACCAGCTACGAGGGTGTCTCCCGCGGCGGCTACGTCCTCGCCGACGCCTCCACCGGCGCACCGGAGGTCGTGCTCATCGGCACCGGGTCCGAGCTGCAGCTCGCCGTGGCCGCCCGCGAGACCCTCGAGGCCGACGGCATCCCCACCCGGGTCGTGTCCATGCCCTGCGTCGAATGGTTCGACGCCCAGGACCAGGCCTACCGCGACGGCGTCCTCCCCCCGACGGTCAAGGCGCGGGTCGCCGTCGAAGCCGGCATCTCCATGCCCTGGTACCGCTTCGTCGGCGACGCGGGCGAAATCGTGTCCATCGAGCACTTCGGCGCGTCCGCCGACTACAAGACCCTGTTCCGCGAGTTCGGTTTCACCGCCGAAGCCGTCACCGCCGCCGCACAGCGCTCGCTCGCACGCGTGAAGGGATAGACAGCCATGACTCAGAACCCCAACCTCCAGAAGCTCTCCGAAGCAGGCGTGTCGGTGTGGCTCGACGACCTCTCCCGTGACCGCATCGAGTCCGGCAACCTCGCCGAGCTCATCGCGACCAAGAGCGTCGTCGGTGTCACCACCAACCCGTCGATCTTCCAGGCCGCACTCAGCAAGGGCCACGTCTACGACGCACAGGTCCGGGAGCTCGCCGAGCGCGGTGCCGATGTCGAGGCCACCATCCGCACGGTGACCACCGACGACGTGCGCGCCGCCTGCGCCGTCCTCGCCCCGCAGTTCGAGGCGAGCCACGGCGTCGACGGCCGGGTGTCCATCGAGGTCGACCCGCGCCTCGCGCACGACGCCGACAAGACGGTCGCGCAGGCCGTCGAACTGTGGAAGATCGTCGACCGCCCCAACCTGTTCATCAAGATCCCGGCCACCGAGGCCGGTATCCCGGCCATCGCCAAGGTGCTCGGTGAGGGCATCAGCGTCAACGTCACGCTGATCTTCTCCGTGGAGCGCTACGAGCTCGTCATGGGCGCCTACCTGGACGGCCTCGAGGCCGCGAAGGCGGCCGGTCACGACCTGTCCCGCATCCACTCGGTGGCCTCGTTCTTCGTCTCCCGCGTCGACACGGAGATCGACAAGCGGCTCGACAAGATCGGCACCCCTGAGGCGCTTGCGCTGCGCGGCAAGGCGGCGCTCGCCAACGCCCGCCTCGCGTACGCCGCGTACCAGCAGGTCTTCGAGGTGCAGCCGCGGTTCCAGGGTCTGCTGCCGGACGGTGCGCGCCCGCAGCGCGCGCTCTGGGCGTCGACCGGAGTCAAGAACCCCGACTACCCCGACACCCTGTACGTCTCCGAACTGGTGGCTCCGAACACAGTGAACACGATGCCCGAGAAGACTCTCGACGCGTTCGCCGATCACGGTGAGGTCGTCGGCGACACCGTCTCCGGCACCGCGGTCGAGTCGCAGGAGGTGTTCGACAAGCTCAGCGCCGTCGGCATCGATCTCACAGACGTGTTCAAGGTCCTCGAGGACGAGGGTGTGGACAAGTTCGAGGTGTCCTGGACCGAGCTTCTGGAGGCCACCGCGGAGCAGCTGCGCGCAGCAGGGCAGAAGAGCTGATACGTGAGCGAACCCGCAGCGTCAGACGATTGGGTCAATCCACTCCGCGACGGTAGGGACAAGCGCCTACCACGCATCGCCGGGCCGTGTGCGCTGGTGATCTTCGGTGTCACCGGCGACCTGGCCCGGCGCAAGTTGATGCCCGCCATCTACGATCTGGCCAATCGTGGTCTTCTGCCGCCCGGGTTCGCTCTCGTCGGGTTCGCCCGCAGGGATTGGTCGGACGAGGACTTCGGCAAGATCGTCCACGATGCCGTCCGCGACCATTCCCGCACCCCGTTCCGGGAGGACGTCTGGGAGCGACTGTCGGAGGGCCTGCGTTTCGTCAAGGGCAGCTTCGACGACCCGGCGGCCTTCCAGGAACTGGCCCACACTCTCGGGACACTGGAACGCGAACGCGGGACCGGCGGCAATCACGGGTTCTATCTCGCGATTCCGCCGGACGCGTTCCCGGTCGTCCTGAAGCAGCTGTCCGAGGCCGGTCTCGCGCAGTCGAACGACGACCAGTGGCGTCGGGTAGTCATCGAGAAGCCGTTCGGTCACGACCTCGAGAGTGCACGTGAGCTCAACGCGGTCGTGAACGAGGTCTTCCCTGAGGACACGGTCTTCCGGATCGACCACTACCTCGGCAAGGAAACCGTCCAGAACATCCTGGCGTTGCGCTTCGCGAACCAGTTGTTCGATCCGATCTGGAACGCCCACTACGTGGATCACGTCCAGATCACCATGGCCGAGGACATCGGTCTCGGTGGACGCGCCGGGTACTACGACGGCATCGGGGCGGCGCGCGACGTCATCCAGAATCACCTGCTGCAACTCCTCGCGTTCACCGCGATGGAGGAGCCGATCAGCTTCGAACCGTCCGAGTTGCAGGCGGAGAAGATCAAGGTGCTCTCCGCCACCAGGCTCGCCCAGCCGCTCGACGAGACCACCGCGCGCGGCCAGTACGCGGGCGGCTGGCAGGGCGGTACCCGGGTGGTCGGACTGCTGGAGGAGGAAGGGTTCTCGAAGGACTCCACCACGGAAACGTTCGCGGCCATCACCCTCGAGGTCGACACCCGCCGCTGGGCGGGGGTGCCGTTCTACCTCCGCACCGGGAAGCGGCTCGGCCGTCGGGTCACCGAGATCGCCGTGATCTTCAAGCGCGCACCGCATCTGCCGTTCGATCAGACCATGACCGAGGAACTGGGGCAGAACGCCCTCGTCATCCGGGTGCAGCCGGACGAGGGTGTGACCATGCGGTTCGGGTCCAAGGTCCCGGGGTCGAGCATGGAAGTCCGCGACGTCAACATGGACTTCAGCTACGGTCAGGCGTTCACGGAGTCGTCGCCCGAGGCGTACGAGCGCCTCATCCTCGACGTGCTCCTCGGTGAGCCCTCGCTGTTCCCCGTGAACGCCGAGGTGGAACTGTCCTGGGAAATCCTCGACCCCGTGCTCGAGCACTGGGCCGCGGACGGCAGGCCGGAACCGTACGAGGCCGGCACGTGGGGCCCGCCGTCGGCAGACGAAATGATGCACCGCACCGGTCGCGAATGGAGAAGGCCGTAGATGATCACCGACATTCCCGCGACCACCACCGGACAGGTCAACAAGAAACTGGTGGAGCTGCGCAAGACGGGCGGCGCGGTGACCCTGGGACGAGTACTCACGCTGGTGGTGTGCACCCGCGACAGTGAGTACTCGGAGGACATCATCGACGCCGCCAACGAGGCGAGCCGGGAGCATCCGTGCCGCGTCATCGTCGTCGCCTGGGGGTCCCGTGACGCGGAACCCCGCCTGGATGCGCAGATCCGCGTCGGCGGCGACGCCGGCGCGTCGGAGGTCGTCGTGCTGCGCCTCTTCGGCGAACTCGCCGACCACGAGAGCAGCGTGGTGGTGCCGTTCCTCCTCCCAGACACTCCCGTCGTCGTGTGGTGGCCGGAGACCGCCCCGGAGGTTCCCGCCGAGGATCCGGTGGGCAAGCTCGCGATCCGGCGGATCACCGACGCGACCGATCGCGCGGATCCGGCTGCGGAGATCAAGAGCCGCCTGGCATCGTACTCGTCCGGTGACTCGGACCTGGCCTGGAGCCGCATCACCTACTGGCGTGCGCTCCTGACCTCGGCCGTCGACCAGCCGCCGCACTCGCCGATCACGTCGGCGGTGGTGTCCGGACTGGTGGACGAGCCCGCCGTCGACATGATCGCGGGGTGGTTGGCGAGCCGCGTCGACGTCCCGGTCACCCGGCGGGTCGGCCCGTTGTTCGTGGAGATCAACTTCGCCGACGGTGGTGCGTTGACCATCAGCCGCCCCCAGACGGGTACCACGGCGACGCTGTCCCGCACCGGCAAGCCCGATGCGCGGGTCGCGCTCCGCAGGCGGGAAACGAGCGAGTGCCTGGCCGAAGAACTACGCAGACTCGACCCCGACGAGGTCTACGAGACCGCACTCGCCGGGCTGACGAAGGTGACGTATGAGTGACATCCACGTAGAGGTCCACCCCGACACCGACACGCTGGTGACGAAGGCCGCGGAGCGGTTCGTCGACACCGTCGTCGCCGCCCAGAAGGACCGCGGCACGGCGTCGGTGGTCCTCACCGGCGGCGGCACCGGGATCGGCCTGCTCGAGAAGGTCCGGGAGAACCCGGGCGACATCGACTGGCGTGCGATCGACATCTTCTGGGGTGACGAGCGGTTCCTGCCGGCCGGCGACCCGGAACGCAACGACGTGCAGGCGCGGGCCGCGCTGCTCGACCACGTCGACGTCGATCCCGACCGGGTGCACACCATGCCCGTCGCGGACGGCATCTACGAGAACGATCCGGAGGCGGCCGCCGTCGCGTACGCGCAGGTACTCGGGGCGCACGCCGGAGGCAAGCAGGTCCCGGTGTTCGATGTCCACCTGCTCGGCATGGGCGGTGAGGGACACGTCAATTCGCTGTTCCCCGACACCGACGCGGTACGCGAGGAGCACCGGTTCGTGGTCGCGGTGACGGACTCCCCCAAGCCGCCGCCGGTGCGGGTCACGCTGACCCTGCCCGCCGTCCGGCACGCCGACGAGGTGTGGCTGGTCGTGTCGGGTGACGCGAAGGCCGAGGCCGTGGCCGCCGCCATCGCGGGCGCTCCCCCCGTCGAGATCCCGGCGTCCGGGGCCCGCGGGCTGTCGGCGACCCGGTGGCTGCTCGACACGTCGGCCGCGTCCCGGCTGCCGAACTGACGCTCTCATCCGACGGGGTCCTCGTCGTCGTCCGCCGGTAATCCGGCGGGCGACCGAGGGTCCCGCTCGACCGGTGACCGGGTGACCCGGCATTCGGTGACGATCCGACCGGCACGACGGGGGCTTACCGTGCTCGTCCCCCGCCGTCCGATTCCCCCGCGCCAATGGTCCGGGTTGCCCGTGCAGCGCCTCATCCGTCGCCCCAATTCGTCTCGGAAACGTTCGTGCTCTTTCCCGTTCTGACGCAGCGAAGGACGGTTCGGTTCCCCCGCCCCGCAAGAAAGTTCACGCACTTCTCGCGGAACGCGGGAACCGGTCCGGCTATCCGCTGTTGCGCAGCGCGGTCGCCAGCCCGTTCATCGTGAGCTGGATGCCGCGGCGCGTCTGATCACTGTCGTCCCCGGCCCGGTAGCGGCGCAGCAGTTCCACCTGCAGGTGGTTGAGGGGCTCGAGGTACGGGAACCGATTGTGCACCGACCTCTCCAGACCGGGGTTGTCGGCGAACAGGGTGTCGTTCCCGGTGATCGCCTTGTACATCCGGATGGTCCGCTCGTGCTCCTCGGCGATCTTGCCGAACACCCGTCGGCGGAGTTCCTCGTCGGGAACCAGTTCCGCGTAGCGGGCGGCGAGACCCATGTCGGACTTCGACATCACCATCGCCAGGTTCGACAGCACCGTCCGGAAGAACGGCCACTTCTCGTACAGGCGGGACAGCGTGGCCACCCTCTGGGGGTCGCCCTGCGTCCATTCCTCGAACGCCGCACCCGTGCCGTACCACCCGGGCAGCATGACCCGGGACTGACTCCACGACAGCACCCACGGGATCGCCCGGAGGTCGGAGATGGACGTGGTCTGCTTCCGTGAGGCCGGGCGGCTGCCGATGTTGAGGGCCCCGATCTCCGCGACCGGAGTCGACATCTCGAAGTACTCCACGAATCCGGGTGTCTCGTGCACCAATTCGCCGTAGGCGCGGCGGGCCAGCGCGGCGAGCTCGTCGAGAATGCGGTACGCCGGTTCGGCGTCGTCGCCGAGTCCCTCTACGTCGAGCAGGGTGGCTTCGAGGGTCGCGGCGAGCAGCGTTTCCAGGTTGCGCTGCGCGAGGCGGGGTTCCGCGTACTTGGCGGCGATCACCTCGCCCTGTTCCGTGATCCGCAGCGACCCGGCCACCGCGCCGGGCGGTTGCGCGAGGATCGCCTCGTAGCTGGGTCCGCCGCCGCGACCCACGGTGCCGCCGCGACCGTGGAAGAGCCGCAACCGGATTCCCGTCTTGCGGGCGGCGTCCACCAGATCCAGCTCGGCGCGGTACAGCGCCCAGTTGGCCGCCAGGTAGCCGCCGTCCTTGTTGGAATCGGAGTACCCGAGCATCACTTCCTGCGAGTCGCCGCGCGACGTCACCAGGGCCCGGTAGATCGGCACCTCGAGGGTGGCCTCGAGGGTGGCGGCGCCCTGCTGCAGGTCCTCGATCGTCTCGAACAGCGGCACGATGCCCACCGGGCAGGACGGCGCCTCCCCCGATCCGGGGTCGAGCAGACCCACCTCCTTCAGCAGCACAGCGGCCTCGAGCATGTCGCTGACGGAGGTGCACATGCTGATGATGTAGTTGGGCACGGCGCCCGCACCGAGTGTCCGGACCGCCTCGGCGCCGGCCTGGAGGATGGCGAGCTCCTTCGCGGTCAGCTCGCTGAACTCCGCGTTCGCGGTGGTCAGTGGGCGCCGGGTGGCCAGCTCCGCAGACAGCAACTCCACCCGCTCGTCCTCGGACAGCGACGGGTAGTCGGGGTGCACGCCCGCCCACGCCAGCAGCTCGGCGACGACGGTCTCGTGCACGTCCGAGTTCTGCCGCATGTCCAGTCCGGAGAGGTGGAAACCGAACACCTCCACCGAGTCCCGCAGGTTCGCCAGTCCGTCGTCGGCGATGGTGCCGTCACCTCCGCGCCGCAGGGAGTCGTCGACGACGTCGAGTTCGTCGAGCATCTGCCTCGGGGTGTCGTAGGGTGCGAGCCCGAGGTCGAGCCCGTGATCGGGTGCCTCACCCAGAATGCGGTGCGCGGTGGCCGTGAGACGCCCCCGGATACCCCGAATCGCGCGCCGGTAGGGCTCGTCGGCGCGGAACGGGGAATCGTCCTGCGAGGCCGCGGCCAGGAGGTCGAGTGCGGGCGTGACGGTGACGAGGCGAGCCGACATGGACAGTTCGCGCTCGAGCGTCTCGAGTTCCCCGAGGTGATGCTCGAGGGCGGTGGCCGCGGCACGGGTGGTGGCCTGCCGGACCACCTCGTCGGTGACGTACGGGTTGCCGTCGCGGTCGCCGCCGATCCACGAGCCGGGGCGCAGAATCGGTTCCCGGCCCAGATCCGCGTCCGGCCACCGCGATCGCAGGGCGCCGCGCAGTTCGGCGTTGATCTTCGGGACGACCTCGAACAGTGCCGCGTCGTAGTACCGCAGCCCGACCTCGATCTCGTCCTGGATCCGCAACCGCGACAACCGGATCAGCGCGGTCTGCCACAGGGTGAGGATCTGCCGCCGCAGCCGGACGTCGACGTCGGCCGTCTCGCTCTCGGTCAGGGCGGTCCGCTCGCGGTAGCGCATCAGTTCGGTGATGCGGGACTGGGTTTCGAATACCGTCCGGCGGCGGGTCTCGGTGGGGTGGGCGGTGATGACCGGCGACACGAGCGCCCCGCGCAACGCGTCCGCGACGACGGCGCTGTCGAGGTGCGCAGCGTCGAGTTTGGCGAACGTGGCGGTCAGGGTGCTGTCGGGGGCGGGTTCACCGGCGGCGACGTGGACGGCACGCCGGCGTTCGCGGTGGATGTCCTCGGCGAGATTGGCCAGCAGGGCGAAGTGGCTGAAGGCCCGGATGACGGGAATGGTGTCGCTCGTGGACACCTGGGTGAACATGTCCGCCAGATCTGCGCGGTCGATCTCGGAACGACGAACCCGGAACGATTCGACCCTGGCCTTCTCGACGAGGTCGAAGACGCTGTCCCCGGCCTGTTCCCGCACTATCTGACCGAGGATGCCGCCCAGGAGCCGAATGTCTTCGCGGAGTGGTTCAGTGGCCTCACGTGGGGTTTCGATCATTCATCCAGTATCGACCGGTGACGGCCCGTCTGCATGATGAAGCCGATCAGCCGAACTTGATCTCCAGGCCGATTCCGATGATCGCGATCAGCCAGATCAGGCCGGTGAAGACGGTAAGCCGGTCGAGGTTCTTCTCGACCACGGTGGAACCGGACAGACTCGACTGGACGCCGCCACCGAACAGGCTGGACAGACCGCCGCCCTTACCGCGGTGCAGCAGCACCAGCAGAATCAGCAGCAAGCTGGTGACCACCAGCAGGATATCCAGGAACAGTTCCATGTCTGTCTACGTCCACCCATCCAGTAGGAACAACAACGACCTCGTACACCCTACAGGCGCTGCCCGCCCGTGCGCCTTTCCGGTAGCTGTAGGTACCGGAAAGGCGCACGGGCGCCGAAGGCGCCTTACGGCAGAGGTCCGCCCGCGGCGATCGCCGACAGCGTCGCGAACTCGTCGGCCTTCAGTGAGGCGCCGCCCACGAGGGCGCCGTCCACATCCGTCTGACCGACGATCTCGCCGACGTTCTTGGCGTTGACGCTGCCGCCGTAGAGAACGCGGACACCGGACGCGACGTCCTGCGAGGCCAGCTCACCGAGCGTGGCGCGGATCGCGGCGCAGACTTCCTGCGCGTCCGCGGCACTGGCCACGCGGCCGGTTCCGATGGCCCACACCGGCTCGTACGCGATGACGACCTTCGCGATGTCCTCGGCGGACAGTCCGGCGAGCGAGCCCCGCAACTGCTCGACGTTGTAGGACACGTGCTCGCCGGCCTCGCGGACGTCGAGGCCCTCACCGATGCAGACGATCGGGGTGATCCCGTTCTTCAGCGCGGCCTTGGTCTTGGCCAGCACGGTGTCGTTGTCCTCGCAGTGCAGGGTTCGGCGCTCCGAGTGCCCGACGACGACGAACGTGCAGCCCAGCTTGGCCAGCATGGAGCCGCTGATCTCGCCGGTGTACGCACCCGAATCGTGGGCCGACACGTCCTGCGCACCGTAGGTGAGCAGGAGCTTGTCGCCCTCGACGAGGGTCTGCACGCTGCGGATGTCGGTGAACGGCGGGATCACCGTCACGTCGACCTTGTCGAAGTACTTCGCCGGGAGCGAGAAGGCGATCTTCTGAACCAGCGCGATGGCCTCGAGATGGTTCAGATTCATCTTCCAGTTGCCGGCGATCAGCGGCTTCCGTGCCATGCCTCAGCCCTCCAGAACTGCGATGCCGGGGAGTTCCTTGCCCTCGAGGTACTCGAGGGAGGCGCCGCCGCCGGTGGAGATGTGCGAGAACCCGTCCTCGGGCAGACCGAGCTGGCGGACCGCCGCGGCGGAGTCACCGCCACCGACGACGCTGTACGCGCCCTTCCCGGTGGCCTCGATGATCGCCTCGGCGACACCCTTGGTGCCCGCGGCGAACTTCTCGAACTCGAACACGCCCATCGGGCCGTTCCAGAAGACGGTCTTCGCGCTGGTCAGGATCGCCGCGAACCGGCGAACCGACTGCGGTCCGATGTCGAGGCCCATCCAGCCGTCCGGGATCTCGAGCACCGACACGATCTTCGACTCGGCGTCCGCCGAGAACGAGTCGGCGATGACCACGTCCTGCGGGATGTGGATCACGTCGGCGTACTGCTCGAGCAGCGCCTTGCACGTGTCGATCATCGACTCCTCGCACAGCGAGTTGCCGACCGACACGCCCTGCGCCGCCAGGAACGTGTAGTACATGCCGCCACCGATTACGAGGGTGTCGACCTTGGGGGCCAGCGCCTCGATCACCGCGAGCTTGTCCGACACCTTGGACCCACCCAGCACGACCGCGTACGGCCGCTCGGGCTCCTCGGTGAGCTTGCCGAGCACCTTGATCTCGGCTTCGACGAGCTTGCCCGCGTAATGCGGGAGCAGCTTGGCCACCTCGTACACCGACGCCTGCGCGCGGTGGACGACACCGAATCCGTCGGACACGAACGCGCCGTCGTCGCCGACGAGTTCGACCAGAGCCTTGGCGAGCTTCGTCCGCTCGGCCTCGTCCTTGCTGGTCTCCCGCGGATCGAAGCGGATGTTCTCCAGCAGGAGAACGTCGCCGTCCGTGAGCCCCTCGGCACGTGCGAGAGCGTCCTGCCCGACGACGTCGCCGGCGAGCTGGACGTTGCGTCCCAGCACCTCGGCGAGCTTCACCGCCACCGGTGCGAGGGAATACTGCGGGTCGGGCTCGCCCTTGGGGCGACCCAGATGGGCGGTGACGATGACCTTGGCGCCCGCCTCCGCCAACGCCTTCAGCGTCGGCGCGGAAGCGATGATGCGCCCCGGATCGGTGATCCGGTCACCGTCGAGCGGAACGTTGAGGTCGGAGCGCACCAACACGGCGCGCCCCTCGACCCCAGCGTTCAGCAGATCGTCGAGAGTCTGAACTGCCACTGTTACCGGACCTTCGCTCAGAGAGACTTGGCGACGAGACCGATGAGGTCGGCCAGACGGTTGGAGTAACCCCACTCGTTGTCGTACCAGGACACGATCTTGGCCTGATCGTCGATGACCTTGGTGAGGCCGGAGTCGAAGATCGAGCTGTGCGGGTCGGTGACGATGTCCGACGACACGATCGGGGCGTCCGTGTACTTCAGGATGCCCTTGAGGGGCCCCTCGGCGGCAGCCTTCATCGCGGCGTTGATGTCCTCGACGCTGGCCGACTTCTTCAGGTTCGCGGTGAGGTCGGTGACCGAGCCCGTGGGGATCGGGACACGCAGCGCGTAGCCGTCCAGCTTGCCGAGCAGCTGCGGGAGGACCAGGCCGATGGCCTTGGCGGCACCGGTGCCGGTGGGGACCACGTTCAGGGCGGCGGCGCGGGCGCGACGCAGGTCGCTGTGCGGGCCGTCCTGCAGGTTCTGGTCCTGGGTGTAGGCGTGGACCGTGGTCATGAGGCCCTTGACGATGCCGAACTCGTCGTCGAGCACCTTGGCGATGGGACCGAGGCAGTTGGTGGTGCACGAGGCGTTGGAGATGATGTTCTGGCTGCCGTCGTACTTGTCGTCGTTGACGCCCATCACGATGGTGATGTCCTCGCCCTTGGCCGGGGCGGAGATGATGACCTTCTTGGCGCCGGCCTCGAGGTGGCCCTTCGCCTTGGCTGCGTCGGTGAAGATGCCGGTGGACTCGACGACGACGTCGACGCCCAGGTCACCCCAGGGAAGCGCTGCGGGGCCTTCCTTGATGGCGAGTGCCTTGATCTTCTGGTTTCCGACGACGATGGTGTCTTCACCCTCGAGCGAGACGTCGTGCGGGAGACGACCCAGGATCGAGTCGTACTTCAGGAGATGCGCCAGCGTAGCGTTGTCCGTGAGGTCGTTGACCGCCACAATCTCGATGTCGGTGGTTCCGAGCGCCTTCTGCGCATCCACCGCCCTGAAGAAGTTACGTCCGATACGGCCGAAACCGTTTACGCCTACCCGGACAGTCACAATCTGCTCCTTTGCGCATGATTCTGGTTGTGCAGCTCTGCTCCCGCGCCGCTACGACACCACCGACGGGTGGTCGGCGCGAGGTTTCATCGGTCGATGTGGCTCTTACCCTAGTGCGCGGGCCACGCTCGCGCGCAGTCACCTCCGGGCGCCCTTTCCGTGCCGCCCCGACCCGAACGAACGGGACGCTCGTCCGATCTGGCGCAACGAGCGTCCCGTTCGTCCGGGACCGGGGGTGGCGGGAGGCGACCGCCGACGACGGTCAGGCGTCGTCGAGAAGGTCTGCGGTGACGGCCGACTCGGTGTCGGGGATGCCGGTTTCCTTGGCCTTGCGGTCCGCCATGGACAGCAACCGCCGGATGCGGCCGGCCACGGCGTCCTTCGTCATCGGCGGGTCGGCGAGCTGGCCGAGTTCCTCGAGGGACGCCTGCCGGTGCTCCACCCGGAGGTGACCGGCCGCCGCCAGATGGTCGGGCACCTCGTCACCCAGGATGTCGAGGGCCCGTTCGACGCGGGCCGCGGCCGCGACGGCCGCTCGCGCCGACCGGCGCAGGTTGGCGTCGTCGAAGTTGGCGAGCCGGTTGGCCGTGGCACGGACCTCCCGGCGCATGCGGCGTTCCTCCCACACGAGGCGGGTGTCCTGGGCGCCCATCCGGGTGAGTAGCGCGCCGATGGCCTCGCCGTCGCGGATCACCACCCGGTCGGTGCCGCGGACCTCACGCGCCTTCGCGGAGATGCCCAGCCTGCGCGCCGCCCCGACGAGCGCGAGCGCCGCCTCCGGGCCGGGGCAGCTGACCTCGAGCGCCGACGACCGGCCCGGCTCGGTCAGCGAACCGTGCGCCAGGAACGCGCCGCGCCACGCGGCTTCCGCGTCGGCGACGCTGCCACCGACCACCTGTGCGGGAAGCCCGCGCACGGGGCGTCCCCGCAGGTCCAGGAGACCGGTCTGGCGGGCGAGGGCCTCGCCCTCCTTCGCGACCCGCACGATGTACCGGGACGACTTGCGTAGCCCGCCGGCGCTGAGGACGTGGACGTCGGCGCTGTAGGTGAACAGGTCGAAGATCTCGCGGCGCAACCGGCGGGCCGTGGACCCCAGATCCACTTCCGCCTCGACCACGACCCGGCCGCCGACGATGTGCAATCCCCCGGCGAACCGCAGCAGCGACGAGACTTCGGCCTTCCGGCAACTCACATGAGTGACGACGAGACGACTGAGTTCGTCTTTGACCTCTGCTGTCATTGCCACGAAGCGCTCTCCCTTTCCTCTGGTGTCTCGGCCACTTCGCTCCCCCGAGACCCCGCATCGGGGTCGCTCCAGAGCTGTTCGAGAACGGACGCAAGTTTTCCTGCATGGTGCGTGTGGGTGCCGTGCTCCGACACGTCGGCGTACACGACGCGTGCCTGGAACTGTCCGGCGGCGCGGGCGAGGTGCTCGCGCTCGCGCCCCGGTGGAACCGAACCCGAATCGACCACGACGAAGTCGACGGTGAGTTCGGGTGCGTGTTGGGACAGTACGTGCAGATGACGCTCGGTGGAGAATCCTGCGGTCTCGCCCGGCTCCGGAGCCAGGTTGAGCACCAGCACCTTCCGCGCGGCGGTGGCGATCAGCGTGTCGAGGAGTTCCGGCACGAGGACGTGTGGGATGACGCTGGAGAACCACGACCCCGGGCCGAGGACGACCATGTCGGCGACCTCGATCGCCCGGACCGCGTCCGGGCAGGCGGGCGGATTCGCCGGCAGCAGTCGCACGCGGCGCACCTTGCCGGGGGTGGTCGCGACCGCGACCTGCCCGCGGATGCAGCGGCTGACCCGCGGGTCCGCCTCGAGGCCCTGCACGTCGGCCTCGATGTCCAGGGCGATCGGCGACATCGGCAAAACGCGCCCGTTGATCCGCAGCAACCGGGCGAGTTCGTCGAGCGCGGCGACGGGGTCGCCGAGCACTTCGGTGAGGCCGGCCAGGATGAGATTGCCCACCGAGTGGCCGGCGAGGGCGCCGATTCCGCCGAAGCGGTGCTGGATGGTGTCCGTCCAGTCCTGCACCTCGGGGTCGTCCGCGGCGAGTGCGGCGAGTGCCATCCGCAGATCCCCCGGCGGGATGACACCCAGTTCGGCGCGCAGCCGCCCCGAGGATCCGCCGTCGTCAGCGACGGTGACGACAGCCGTGACGTCACGGCTGAGCCGGCGCGCGGCGCTGAGAGTGGCGAACAGTCCGTGGCCCCCGCCGAGCGCGACGATCGCAGGCGGCTGGTTCACCGGCCTCATTCGCGCCCCAGATCACGATGGACGACGCGCACGTTCAGCCCGGAGTCCTTTCCGAGTCGGCTCGCCAAGGCCTCCGACATCGCGACACTCCGATGTTTCCCCCCGGTGCACCCCACCGCGATGGTCATGTAGCGCTTCCCCTCCCGACGATATCCCGCGATCGTCAGATCCAGCAGGTGGTGATACGTGGCCAGATAGTCCTCGGCACCGTCCTGCGACAACACGTAGTCCCGCACGTCCTCGCTCTGCCCGGTGTGCGGACGCAACTCGGGAATCCAGTGCGGGTTGGGCAGGAAGCGGACGTCGCAGACGAGATCGGCGTCCATCGGAAGACCGTACTTGAAACCGAACGACTGGACTGTTACCTGCATGGTCCGGTTCTCGGCGTCGCCGAACGCGTCCTCGATCTTCTGCCGCAACTGGTGCGCGGCCAGGGACGACGTGTCGATCACCAGATCCGCGGCGGCCTTCACCTTCGCGAGCTGATCGCGCTCGGCGGCGATGCCCTCCGACAGGGTGCCCTCGGCGCCTCCCCCCGACAGCGGGTGACTGCGGCGCACCTGTTCGAAACGTCGCACCAGGACCTCGTCCGACGCGTCGAGGTACAGCACCCGCGTGTGCACGGGTTTGCTCTCCAGTTCGGTGAGGACCCAGCCGAGATCGCCGGTGAACAACCGGCTGCGCACGTCGATGACGACGGCGAGCCGCTCGAGCCGCGAATCGGATTCCAGGCTCAGATCCACCATCCGGGAAATCAGTTCCGGGGGAAGGTTGTCCGCGACATACCAGCCGAGGTCCTCGAGGACCTTCGCCGCAGTCTGCAGACCCGCCCCGGAGAGCCCGGTGACGAGAAGGAAGTCCATCGGCCGAACCGTGGGTGGACGGTCACTCTGCGCGTGCTGCTCGTTCACTCGACACCTGTCCGTTGCGAAGCGCTCTGTGCTGCCGGGCCGTGCTGTTCTACCGGTTCGCGGGGAATGTCCGCGCCGTTCCGTTCTGCCGTGCCCGGCCCGTTCCGATCTGGTTCATCATCCCCCACTCCCACGACGTCCGCAGACGGTTCCTCCGCCCCGAGAGCGGTGAGTACCGCTTTCGCCGTGGCCGTTCCGATGCCCGGCACCGCGGTGATCTCCTCGACTGACGCCTGCTTGAGGCGGGCGACGGAACCGAAATGCGTCACCAGGGCCTTGCGCCGGGTCTCGCCGAGCCCGCGGACCGAGTCGAGTGCGGACGCCGTCATCCGACGGGACCGCTTGCTGCGGTGGAACGTGATCGCGAAGCGGTGTGCCTCGTCGCGCACCCGCTGCAACAGGTACAGCGACTCGCTCGTGCGCGGGAGGATGACCGGGTCCTCCTCCCCCGGCACCCACACCTCCTCGAGCCGTTTCGCCAGCCCGATCACGGCGACGTCGGTGATGCCCAGTTCGTCGAGGACCGCCGAGGCCGCGGCCACCTGCGGGGCTCCGCCGTCCACGACGAACAGGTTCGGTGGGTACGCGAACCGCCGCGGCCTGCCGGTCTGCGGATCGATCGCCGCCTCCGGGGCCAGGTCGCCGCCGTCCCCGCCCGACACCTGGTCGGCGTCCGCCCCGGCCGACACCTGGTCGGCGTCCGCCCCGGCCGCTTCGGCACGTAGCACCCCGACGTCGCGGTTGTGCCGGAGGAACCGTCGCCGGGTGACCTCGGCAATGCTGGCGACGTCGTCGGAGCGACCATCGCCCGCCGCCTCCTTGATCGCGTAGTGGCGGTAGTCGGACTTGCGGGGCAGGCCGTCCTCGAAGACGACGAGGGAGGCCACCACGTCGGTGCCCTGCACGTGGCTGATGTCGACGCATTCGATGCGCAGAGGCGCCGAATCCAGGTCGAGGGCCTCCTGGATGCCCTGCAGCGCCGCCGACCGGGACGTGAAGTCGCCGGCGCGGCGCAGCTTGTGCTGTTGCAGCGCCTCCGTGGCGTTGCGCTGCACGGTCTCGGCGAGGGCCTTCTTGTCGCCGCGCTGGGGCACGCGGAGGCGGACCGCGGAGCCGCGGAGACCGCTGAGCCACTCCTGCACCTGTTCGGCGTCGGGCGGCAGCACGGGCACCAGGACCTCCCGCGGCACGCCGCTGGTGCCGGCCTCCTGGTCGGTCGCGCCCGACAGCGCTGCCTGCTCCCCGTAGAACTGGGTGAGGAACTGCTCGACGAGCAGCGGCAGGTCCGATCCCGCCTCGGAATCGACGCTGGCCCAGTCGATGACGTCACCGGCCTTCTCGACGACCCAGCCGCGCTGGCCGCGCACGCGGCCGCCCCGGACGTGGAAGACCTGGACCGCGGCCTCGAGTTCGTCGGTCGCGAAGGCGGCGACGTCGGCGTCGGTACCGTCGCCGAGCACGACGGCCTGCTTCTCGAGCGCCCGCCGTAACGCGCCCACGTCGTCTCGCAGCCGCGCCGCCGTCTCGAAGTCGAGTTCTTCGGACGCCTCCTGCATCCGGGCCTCCAGCTGCCGGACCAGCCGGTCGGTGCGTCCCGACAGGAAGTCGCAGAAGTCTTCGACGATCTTGCGGTGCTCGGCCGCGGACACCCGTCCGACGCACGGCGCGGAGCATTTGTCGATGTAGCCGAGCAGGCAGGGACGGCCGATCTGGTTGTGACGCTTGAACACCCCGGCCGAGCAGGTGCGGGCGGGAAAGACCCGCAGCAGCAGGTCGAGGGTTTCGCGGATGGCCCACGCGTGCGAGTAGGGACCGAAGTAGCGGACACCCTTGCGTCTGGGCCCGCGGTAGACGAACAGCCGGGGGTACTCCTCGTTCAGGGTGACCGCGAGAACCGGGTACGTCTTGTCGTCGCGGTAGCGGACGTTGAACCGGGGATCGAATTCCTTGATCCAGTTGTACTCGAGCTGGAGAGCCTCGACCTCGGTGCTCACCACGGTCCACTCGACGCTGCCGGCCGTGGTCACCATCTGGCGGGTGCGCGGGTGCAGCGTCGAGACGTCGGCGAAATAGGAATTCAGCCGTGAACGAAGACTCTTCGCCTTCCCGACATAGATGACCCGGCCGTGCGGATCGCGGAACTTGTACACACCCGGGTCGACCGGAATCGTTCCGGTCGCGGGGCGATATGTCGAAGGATCGGGCACCCCTCCACGTTAGTCGGCGCCACCGACCAACCCCGCATCCGCGACGTCGCGGAGGGCCGACCCCCGGTTCAGGACGGTGCGTACTCCGACGCGAGTGCGCGGAAGCGGTCGACGGCGTCCACGGCGTATTCGCGATCGTTCGACTGGATGGCCATCACAGCCAGGTATTCGTCGTCGGGCAGCTCGATCCGGGCCCACGCCGCGCCGTCCGGGAACGACAACCCCTCGTACAGGTCCCAGTCGACGATGCGCTCCCCGAGGACGTTGCGGACGGCGATGCCGCGGGGCCCGACCCGCAACCGGGGCCGGGTCAGCAGCAGGACGGCTGCCGCGAGGAGGCAGCCGATTCCCGCGAACGCCAGCTGGTCGGCGAGCCGGAAGTACACGCCCGTGGAATCGCCGCGCAGCAGGATTGCGAACGTCACATGTACGACGACGAGAAGAATCGCGACACCGATGGCGTATCGACGCGACTTGCGTGGCGTCGCGACGAGTGTCCACTCGGATTCGGGAGTGGTCATGGATGGATCCGGATCATACGAAGGACTCCTCGGCGCGGCGCAGTCGCGCCAACGTGACTGCGGTGTCCAGCGCGGCCGCGCACGCCTGACCGCCCTTGTCCTCGACGGAGCCGGGCAGGCCACTGCGGTCGACGGCCTGCTGCTCGGTGTCCGTGGTGAGCACACCGTTCCCGACCGGGGTGCTCTCGTCCAGCGAGACCCGGGTCAGACCGGCCGTGACGGCGTCGCAGACGTATTCGAAGTGCGGCGTCCCGCCGCGGATCACGACACCGAGCGCGACGACGGCGTCGTGGGTGCGGGCCAGGGCCTGCGCCACCACCGGCAGTTCGATGGCACCGGCGACCCGGACCAGGGTGACGTTCTTCACGTTCGCCTCGGCCGCCACCCGCTGCGCGCCGGCGATCAGCGCCTCGGAGATCTCGGCGTGCCAGCTGCCGGCGACGATGGCGAGCCGGAGGTCGCCCGCCTCACCGAGTTGCAGCTCCGGCAGTCCCTCACCACTCACAGCATTTCTCCCGCTTCGAAGTCGTCGAGCCCGATCAGGTCGTGGCCCATGCGGTCGCGCTTCGTGCGCAGGTACGTCAGATTCTCGGCGTTCGCCCGCAGCGGCATCGACACCCGCTCGGTGATCTGCAGGCCGTAGCCGTCGAGACCGACCCGCTTGGCCGGGTTGTTGGTGAGCAGACGCATCGAGGAGATGCCCAGATCCACGAGGATCTGCGCGCCGATGCCGTAGTCGCGGGCGTCGGCGGGCAGCCCCAGCTCGAGGTTGGCGTCGACGGTGTCCGAACCCGCGTCCTGCAACTGGTAGGCCTGCAGCTTGTGCATGAGGCCGATGCCCCGGCCCTCGTGCCCGCGCATGTACAGGACCACACCGCGGCCCTCCTGCGCGACCATGTCCAGCGCGGCGTCGAGCTGGGGACCGCAGTCGCACCGCAGCGAACCGAACACGTCGCCGGTGAGGCATTCGGAGTGCACGCGCACGAGCACGTCGCTGCCGTCGCCGTCCGGGCCGGGCAGGTCGCCGCGGACCAGCGCCACGTGCTCGACGTCGTCGTAGATGCTCCGGTAGCCGACGGCCGTGAACTCGCCGTGCCGGGTGGGGATGCGCGCCGACGCGACCCGCTCCACGTGCTTCTCGTGCTTGCGGCGCCACGCGATCAGGTCGGCGATCGAGATCAGGGCAAGGTTGTGGTCGTCGGCAAAGACCCGCAGCTCGTCGGTCTGGGCCATGTGGCCCTCGTCCTTCTGGCTGACGATCTCGCAGATCACACCCGCAGGCCGGAGGTCGGCCATCCGGGCGAGGTCGACGGCGGCCTCGGTGTGGCCGGGACGGCGCAGCACGCCGCCCTCCTTGGCGCGCAGCGGCACGACGTGGCCGGGCCGGGTGAAGTCCTGGGCGCCGCTGGACGGGTCGGCCAGCAACCGCATGGTGGCGGCGCGGTCGGACGCGGAGATGCCGGTTCCGATGCCCTCCCGGGCGTCGACGGTCACGGTGTACGCGGTGCCGTGCTTGTCCTGGTTGGTGGCGTACATCGGCGGCAGGCCGAGGCGGTCGCAGTCGGCGCCGTCGAGCGGCACACAGAGATAGCCGGACGTGTATCGAACCATGAAGGCAACCAACTCGGGGGTGGCCTTCTCCGCGGCGAAGATGAGGTCTCCCTCGTTCTCGCGGTCCTCGTCGTCGACGACGACGACTGCCTTGCCTGCGGCGATGTCCGCAACGGCGCGCTCGATACTGTCGAACCTGGTCACGTGCTCGGTCTCCAAAGTCTTGACTTAGGCATCTTCGAATACAACGGATGCATCCGTGGGATGCTCCTCAACAGTACGACTCAGCGGCCGGCCGCTTGCAGCCGCTCCACATACTTCGCGATCACGTCGACCTCGAGGTTGACGGGCGTCCCGACGGACGCCGCTCCGAGCGTGGTCAGCTGCAGCGTGGTGGGGATGAGCGAGATCTCGAAGTACTCCTCGCCGCGTTCCCCGCCGAGCGCCGAGACCGTCAGCGACACACCGTCGACCGTGATCGAGCCCTTCTCCACGACGTACCGGGAGATGGCGTCGGGCAGCGCGATGCGCACGACCTCCCAGTTCTCGGACGGGCTGCGGCTGATGATGTGCCCGGTGCCGTCCACGTGGCCCTGGACGAGGTGGCCGCCGAGGCGGCTGTTCAGGGCGGCGGCACGCTCGAGGTTGACGCGGCTGCCCACGTCGATCTTCTGCAGGCTCGACCGGTTCAGCGTCTCCTGCATGACGTCGGCCGTGAAGGAGCCGTCGGCCAGTACCTCGACGACGGTCAGGCACACACCGTTCACCGCGATCGAATCCCCGTGTGACGCGTCGGAAGTCACGACCGGACCACGGACGGTGAACCGTGCGGCGTCGGCCAGTTCCTCCTTGGCGACGACCTCACCCAATTCTTCGACGATCCCGGTGAACACTGTGGCTTCTCCTACGTTCGGTGACTGTCAGGGTTTTCGGACACTGCTGGAACCAGACTCAACAACAGATCGGAGCCGATTGTTTCGACCGACTCGTGACGGAACCGCAGCGCGCCGTCGATCGTGTGCACTCCTGCCTCCGCGACCGCGGACGTGCCGGCGCCGAGGATCAGCGGGGCGAGGTACGCCTGGATGCGGTCGACCCGGCCCGCGGCGAGGAATGCGCCCGCCAGCCGGGGCCCGCCCTCGAGCAGCACATCGGTGTACTCGGCGAGTGCGGCGAGGACCTCGTCCACGTCGTGCGTGCGCAGCAGCAGGGTGGGCGCGGAGTCGTCGAGGACCCGGGCGTCCGCCGGGATGTCGCCGAGTCCGACGACGACGCGCACCGGCTGGTGGGCCGCGAGCGATCCGTCGGGCATCCGGGCGGTCAGCCGCGGGTCGTCGGCGAGCACCGTCCCGGTGCCGACCACGATCGCGTCCAGTTTCGCCCGGTCGGCGTGGACGCGTTCCCGGGCCTCGGGACCGGTGATCCACTGGCTGGTGCCGTCGGCGGCGGCGCTGCGCCCGTCCAGGGTGGCCGCGTACTTCCAGGTCACGTGCGGCCGTCCGGTGCGCTGCCGGTGCAGCCAGGCCCGGAGCGGCCCGCGTTCGACGTCCTGGGCCCGCAGCCCGGACGTCACCTCGACACCCGCCGAGACGAGGGTTTCCGCGCCGCCCGCGGCCTCGGGGTTCGGATCACCCACCGCATAGTGCACCGCAACCACACCGGCATCGAGCAGCGCCTGCGAGCACGGCCCGGTCCGGCCGTGGTGGTTGCACGGTTCCAGCGTGACGACGGCGGTGCCGCCGCGTGCGGCGTCCCCCGCCTCCCGCAGTGCGACGACCTCCGCGTGGGGACCGCCGGGAGGCTGCGTCATCCCGACACCGGCGATGCGTCCCGCGGCGTCGAGGACCACCGCGCCGACCGCCGGATTGGGGCTGGTGAATCCGCGCGCCGACTCCGCGGCGCCGATGGCGATCTGCATCGCGGCGTCGAGGTCCGCCGCCGAATTCTCGTGCCGCACGTGGGAGTTCACGATGTGCCGGAGCGCCGTTACCGCGACAGGCTCAGGTGCGGTGACGCCTTGGCGGCGCTGGCGCGCAGGGCGCGCACGGCCTCCGCGGGATCGCTCGTGCCGTAGACGGCGGACCCGGCGACGAAGCAGTCGACGCCCGCCTCGGCGGCGGCCTCGACGGTGTCGGCGTTGATGCCACCGTCGATCTCGACGATCAGTCTCAGCTCACCCGAGTCGACGAGTCGGCGGACCGCCTTCGCCTTCGACAGCACCTCGGGGATGAACGACTGACCACCGAAGCCGGGCTCGACGCTCATGACGAGGAGCGTGTCGAAGTCCTTCAGGATCTCGAGGTACGGCTCGATCGGCGTGCCGGGCTTGACGCTGAGACCGGCCTTGGCGCCGGCGGCGCGGATGTCACGGGCCACGGATCGGGGGTCGTCGGTCGCCTCCGCATGGAAGGTGACGTTGTGCGCGCCCGCCTCCGCGTAGGGCGGCGCCCAGCGGCCGGGGTCGTCGATCATGAGATGGCAGTCGAGCGGGATGTCCGTCGCCGCGAGCAGGCTCTGCACGACGGGAAGACCGAGCGTCAGGTTGGGCACGAAATGTGCGTCCATCACGTCGACGTGCAGCCAGTCGGCACCGGCGACGGCGTCCGCCTCCTCGGCGAGACGCGCGAAATCGGCAGACAGAATGGACGGTGCGATCATCGGGGTTGCCACGGGCCGCAGTTTAGTCGTAGGCGTGCCGGGGCCGGGTCCCGCGGTCCATACTGGGCTCATGCCGACCTGGACGGACGTCGTGGCGATCGGTGTCGCCCTGCCGGAGGTGCAGGAGAGCACGTCGTACCGCACCCCGGCTCTGAAGGTGGCGGGCAAGCTGTTCGCCCGGTTGCGGGCCGAGTCGGACGGGGGCCTGGTGGTGATGTGCGACCTCGACGAGAAGGCGGCCCTGCTGGCCCAGGGCGCACCGTTCTACACCACTCCGCACTACGACGGTCACGGTTCGATCCTCGTCGACCTCGAGAACGTCGCCGTTCCGCAGCTGACCGAGTTGCTGCAGGATGCCTGGCGGATCAAGGCACCGGCGAAGCTGCGCAAGCAGTTCGACCAGACCTGACGCGAAAGTCGAGGGCCCGGGCGGCGCCCGCACACCGGCCCGGACCCTCATCGGATCGGCGTCAGACGCCGAGCTTGAGGCCCGCCCCCGCATCGACCCGGAGTTGCTGACCGGTGACGAATCGGGACTCGTCGGACGACAGGAACACCACCGCGTGCGAGATGTCCTCGGGCTCGACCCACGGGGTGGGCATGGCCTGCATGAACGGGAACGTGACCTTCGCGTCCTCGGCGGTCGGGTTCTCCAGGTCGGGGCGGAACGTGCGGAACATCGGCGGGCTCTGCAGCATGTCCGTGTTGCAGTTCGTGGGATGGATCGCGTTGACGCGGATGGACTTCGGGCCCAGGGTGAGCGCGAGCGAGTTGGTGTACGTCCACAGCATCTTCTTGGCGAGACCGTAGCCGTCGCCGCCCGGCCCCTGCAGGGCCTGCTGGCCGTTCAGACCGGTCTGCGGGACCAGCCCGGCCACCGATCCCGTCGCGATGATCGAAGCGCCGGCGTCCAGGTGCGGAAGGGCGGAGTGAATCGTGTTGATCACTCCGACGAAGTCGACGTCGAACGCATCGACGAATCCCTCGACGGGCACGGCGTTCCCGAGGGGCGCGATCCCGGCATTGGCGACCACGACGTCCAGCCGGCCCAGCGTCGCGACGGCGGCGTCGAGTTCGCGTTGCAGGGCCGCGCGGTCGCGCACGTCCACCTTGGCGGTGACGACCCGGCGCCCCGCCTTCTCGACGAGCCGTCCCGTCTCCGCGAGATCGGCCTCGGTCGCCAGCGGGTATTCGTTGGATGCGATGTCCTCGCAGAGGTCGAAGGCGATGATGTCGGCGCCCTCGTCGGCGAGATGCACTGCATGACTACGCCCCTGACCCCGCGCCGCTCCCGTGATCAGAACGACCTTCCCCGCTACCCGATTCATCTGAAGTCCTCCACTCGCTTCGTGACGTACGTCTCTGTCGCGAGAAGAATTAGAACACGTTTCACGTAAAAGTGGAACAGGTTCTACCAAGAGTCGGGCAGATGTCCAGGTAGCGGGGACGCCCCCCGTCCTACGGCTTGCGCAACGCAGCCATGAACATCGCGTCGGTGCCGTGCCGGTGCGGCCAGAGCTGGACTCCCGGACCGTCTCCCAGACCCGGAACCCCGGGAACGAGCTCACGCGTGTCGAGTGCCGTGAGCCCGTAGCGGCGCACCGCGTCCGCGACCACGGCCACCGTCTCGGACAGGTGCGGCGAACACGTTGCGTAGAGGATCACGCCGCCCGGACGAACCAACTCGACGGCCGACGCCAGGAGTTCGCGCTGCAGTTTCGCGAGACCAGCCACGTCCGACGGCTGCCGGCGCCACCGCGCCTCCGGACGTCGGCGCAACGCACCCAGTCCGGTGCACGGCGCGTCGACCAGGATGCGGTCGTACCCGCCCGCCAGCCCGGGATCCCGCCCGTCGGCGACGTGCACGTCGACCGGGAGTTCCTTCGTCGTCTTGCGGATCAGGTCCGCGCGGTGTTCCACCGGCTCCACGGCGTCGAGGCGTCCGCCCTCGATTCCGGCGAGGGCGCCGAGCAGGGCCGCCTTGCCGCCCGGGCCCGCGCACAGGTCGAGCCAGCGGCCCGCGTCCGGACCGTCCAGCGGTGCCAGCGACAGCGCCCGGGCGACGAGCTGACTGCCCTCGTCCTGCACTCCTGCGAGCCCCTCACGGACGGCGTCGAGCAGCCCCGGGTCGCCGCCGTCCAGATAGACCGCGTACGGCGAGTAGCGCCCCACCTCGCCGCCGGTGGCGAGCGCGAGTTCCTCCGACGAGATCTCCCCCGGGCGGGCGACGAGATGCACCACCGGCCGGGCGTCGTCGGCGATGAGGACGTCCTCGAGTTCGCCGGCGTCGGCACCGAGCGCGTCGGCGAACACCTGCGCGATCCACGTGGGATGCGCGTGCTCGAACGCCAGCCGCCCCACCGGGTCGGCCGGGGCGAGGCGCTCCACCCATTCCGCTTCGGACCGCTCCGACACCCGGCGCAGCACGGCGTTGACGAAGCCGGCCTTCCCCGGGCCGGCCTCCGCGCGCACGAGATCGACGGAGGTGGCGACGGCGGCGTGCGGGGCGACGCGGGTGCGCAGCAGCTGGTAGGCGCCCAGCTGGAGGACGTCGAGGAGCGGTCCGTCGATCTCGGCGATCGACCTGCCTGCGCAGTCGGCGATCACGGCGTCGAGGAGCCCGCGGGCGCGGGCGGCGCCGTAGGCCAATTCCGTGGCGAGGGCCGCGTCACGTCCGTCCAGGCGCCGCTCACGCAGCAGCCCGGGCAGCACGAGATTGGCGTAGGCGTCGCGTTCCCGGACGGCGCGCAGCACGTCCCTCGCGGCGAGCCGCGGCTGGTCGAGACCGGACTGCGACGCGTCGGGCCGGCGGGCCTGGCGGGGACGGTTGTTGCGGGCCCCCGAGCCGGACTGGCCGCGACGTGCAGGCCTTCTGGATTCGCTCACTGTGCCCGTACCTCCGCGTCGAGTCGTGCGCCTCGCGCCCAGTCCAGGGCGGCCATCTGTTTCTTGCCCTGCGGTTGGATGCGGTCGAGCCGCACCGCCACCGTGGACGTGCCGATCAGGAATCCGGCCTTGGTCACCGAGATCTCCCCCGGCTCCAGTCGCTCCTCCGTCGGAGTGACCGGCCCGACCTTGACGCGCAGATCGCCGATCATGGTCCAGGCGCCGGGCGCGGGGGTCACCGAGCGGACGTGCCGGTCCACCACGGCAGCTGTTCTGTCCCACCGGATCCGGGCCGCCTCGACGCTCACCTTGGGCGCGTGCGACACCCCGTCGGCCGACTGTGGGACCGCGGTGATCGCGCCGTCCTCGATCCCGTCGAGAACCGACTCCAGGAGGACCGCACCGCTGTCGGCCAGGCGCCCCAGCAGATCCCCGGCGGTATCGGAATCGCGGATCCTCTCGGTGACCACCCCGTAGACCGGCCCGGTGTCCATCCCCGCCTCGAGCCGGAACGCACTCGCGCCGGTCATGTCGTCGCCCGCACCGATCGCGGCCTGCACGGGGGCTGCCCCGCGCCACGCCGGCAACAGCGAGAAGTGCAGGTTCACCCAGCCGTGGGCCGGGATGTCGAGGACCTTCTGCGGCAGCAGCGCCCCGTAGGCGACGACGGGCGCGCAGTCGGGTGCGAGGTCGGCGAGACGCGCCAGGAAGTCCGGCTCCGAGGGCCGCTCGGGAGTCAGCACCTCGATGCCGTGGGAGTCGGCGAGTGCACCGATAGGTGAACGGACCACCTTGCGTCCGCGGCCTGCGACCGCGTCCGGGCGGGTGATGACCGCCACGACGTCGTGGCGCGGCGAACGGATCAGGCGTTCGAGCGAGGGAACAGCGGGCTCGGGGGTTCCGGCGAAGACTATGCGCACGTCGGCGACCCACACGACGGACGGTGGACCGCTGCGCGGGCCGAAACGATACTCACGAAGAAAGCTCCCCTTTGATCGACGATGTGCCGACCAGTCTAGGGAGTCGGCCCCGGGCCATAACACTCGGCGAACAGTCGGCGAATCGATTCCGCAGAACCGCACACAGCGACGGCGGACGGGTATTGACTGTTCCGAGGCCGGTGCCCCCGTCGCCGCCCTGCAGGGCGTGAGCGATTCCGACGCCGAACACCTCGCGGCCGCGTTCGACATCGAGACCGTGAAGGACCTCGGCACCGACAAGTACTTCCTGTGGGCGCAGGCCGTCGCGAAACTGGCGGAGTAGCACACACACGAGGAAGCGGGGAGCCGTACAGCGCACGGCTCCCCGCCTCATTCGTGGGTCTATCTGTTGCTGTCGAGAATCACCTGCGGAATACCCGCACCGACCGGGACGAACTCGCAACGAGCCAGCGGAGTCGCGTCCGGGTCGAGCGCCGCCCGGACGAGGTCGAGCGCGAACGGATCGTAGGGCGCCTGGAAATGTCCGGTGCCGTCCTGGGGGCATCGATCCTGGATCAGGATGTTGTCGGCCCCCGCGCCGTGGAGCGCCATGTTCGTGTACGGCTGGATCATCTCGTCGTACCGAGACCCGATCGTCGTGTACGCGACACCGGGCACGGTGTCACCGCCCGCGTTGAGCGCGTTCAGGAACGGCGAGCCCTGCATCTGCTGGCTGACGGCCACCGACGTCACCGTGCGGGCGAAGTCCGGTCCCCCGGGAAGCGCCTGGACGATCGGAACGAGGCCGTACATCACTCCCCCGTAGCTGGGCGACGCCAGTCCGACCCAGTGGTCGACGAACGGGGCGCCGCCGAGCTTGTTGACGTAGTACCGCGTGACGTTCGCACCTTGCGAGTATCCGACCGTGTCGACCTTGTCGGCGCCGGTCGCGTCGCGGACCCGGTCGACGAATCGGCCGAACTGCTCCGCGCTCGCGACGATGTCTTCGGTGCCGTACGTATCGGCACCCGGCGCTCCGCCGTAGTTGAGTGCGAACACGCAGTAGCCGTCCGCGGCGAGCATCGGCGACAGGGCGGCCCAGTCCGCGTAGGCGCTGGCGTCGGTGCCGTGTGCGAGCACCACCGGCTCGGGGTGGTCCGGGGAAGGTGTGCAGGAGAAGTCGTTCGATCCCGCGGGCGCGGTGCCCGGGTGCTCGTGCGCATATGCGGCGGCGGCACTACGTCCGGTCTGGGGAAGCCCGGCCGTGGCGGGCACGACGGGTTGGGGCGGTGAGGCGTCGTCCGCATCGGCGGTGGACACTGCGCCGGACATCAGCAGGACGACACCCGCGACGACCGCACCGGCACCCCGAAATC
This sequence comes from Rhodococcus sp. JVH1, assembly GCF_000280725.2. Classification (NCBI taxonomy): domain Bacteria; kingdom Bacillati; phylum Actinomycetota; class Actinomycetes; order Mycobacteriales; family Nocardiaceae; genus Rhodococcus; species Rhodococcus sp. JVH1. The sequence goes on from NZ_CP166289.1 coordinate 143,115, forward strand.
TCATGATCTCTCCCGACTTCGCCGTGACATCTCCGTGAACTTTCCCAGAATGTGCACGCGCTGTCGCGTCGAGACGGTGGGCCCGCGGTGAGTCGCGACGCCCTACGAGTCGGTGTCACCCTTGCCGGCTTCGCTCTGATCGTCTTCCGCGAGAAGGCGATACATCGCGCGACGCGCCTCGGTGAGAATCTCGCCGGCACGCCGGACCTGTTCGTCGTCACCGACGGCGGCGACCTGCCCCGCGGCACCCATCAGCAGTCCGATCAGACCCCGCAGGTCCTCGGCTGGCCTGCCGACACTCTCCCGCACGTCGTCCCACGGGGTGCCGAGTTCGGTCTTGTTCGCTTCGACGAAGGCCTTGCCCTCGTCCGTCAGGCGTGCGGTCTTGCGACCCGCCACCTTTTCGATCAGCACCAGACCCTCGTCCTCGAGCTGTGACAGCGCGGGGTAGATCGAGCCCGGGCTGGGCTTCCACACCCCGTCGCTGCGTTCGACGATCTGCTGAATCAGCTCGTAGCCGTGCATCGGCTCCTCGGTGAGCAACAGCAGGATCGCGGAGCGGACATCGCCGCGCCGCCCCCTGCCACCCCGTCCACGTCCGCGGCCGAAGTGCATTCCCGGGCCGAACCCGGGATCGCCCTCGGGCCCGAAGCGGCCTCGCCGGTGTCCGTGACGGTGGGGCCCCTCGGGCCGCCCCGTCCGTTCGCGGGCGAATCGGTCCCGTCGGGGACCCCTGTGTTCGAAATGGAAGTTTTCCATCATCAGCCTCCTTCTGTATCGCTGATGCATCAACGATATATCGTCAATTGACACTCGGCAAGGTCCTTTCCTGTGACGGTGGTCAAGTCGCCCCCGGACTCGCGGGCGCTGCGCCTGCCGGCCGAGTCCGGAGGCGTTCGCGCTCAGTCGGCAGCGGCGCCGAACCACTCGCGCAGCCGGCCGACCAGATCCTGCTGGTCGTCACCGACCCACGCCACATGCCCGTCCGGTCGCAGCAACGCTGCGGGCACGTCCAGTTCCTCGCTGACATCGACGACGTGGTCGACCCGGTCCGCCCAGCCCGTCACCGACAGCCGGCCGGTCTGGTCGAGCAGTAGTCCACGGCCGTCGTGCATCAGCCCGTAGAGACGTCCCCGCTTCAGCCCCACGTCCCGTAGGCGCCGGCCGAGCAGTTTATGCCCCTCGCCGAAGTCGTAGCGGACCCCGATCGCGATGATCTTCTCGGTCAGGTACCGGTTCACGTTCTCGAAATCCATCAGTTCCGACACCAGCCGGCGCACCGCCTGGGGCCCCGGCTCGAGGGACATCAGCTCCATCTGGGCGCGGGTGTTGGTCAGCACGTCGGCGGCTACCGGGTGCCGTTCGGTGTGGTAGCTGTCCAGCAGCCCCTCCGGGGCCCAGCCACCGACCTCGGCTGCCAGTTTCCAGCCGAGGTTGAACGCATCCTGGATACCGAGGTTGAGCCCCTGACCGCCGACCGGCGGGTGGATGTGCGCCGCGTCGCCGGCCAGCAGCACCCGGCCGACCCGGTAGCGCTCGGCCTGCCGGGTGGCGTCGCCGAAGCGGGACAGCCACCGCGGCGAGTGCACGCCGAAGTCGGTGCCCGCGGTTGCCCGCAGCTGTTGCTTCAACTCGTCCAGGGTCGGCGCGACCGTGCGGTCCTCGGCCACCCCTGCGGCGGGCACACCGATGCGGTACACCCCGTCCTCGAGCGGCATGGCGCCGAACCGAAGCTGGGTCTTGCGGACCTCGGCCACCACGGCGTCCAGCGTCTCCTGCGGCGCGGTCAGCTCCACCTCGCCCAGCAGTGTGTCGACTCTGCTGGGCTCGCCGGGGAAGCCGACGCCGAGCAGCTTCCGCACCGTGCTGCGGCCGCCGTCGCAGCCGACGAGGTAGCGCGAGCGCAGCTGGGTGCCGTCGGCCAGCAGGGCGGTCACCCCGTGTTCGTCCTGAGTCAGGCCGACCAGTTCGCAGCCGCGCCGGATCTCGACGCCGACTTCGGTGGCGTGCTCGGTCAACAGTCGCTCGGTGGTGGTCTGCGGGATGCCGAGAACGTACGGATGTGCGGTGTCCAGCCGCTCGGGAGCCGGCTTTCTGATGCCGGCGAAGAAGCCACCGACCGGGTACTGCGTACCGATCGCGAGGAACCGCTCCAGCAGACCGCGCTGGTCCATCATCTCGATGCTGCGCGCGTGCAGGCCCAGCGAACGGACAACCCTGGTCGGCTCTGTGTCCTTCTCCACCACGAGCACCTGAACGCCGTGCAACCGCAACTCGCAGGCCAGCATCAACCCGGTCGGTCCGCTGCCCGCAACGATCACGTCGATCATGAAAACCCCCACACGTATGCCGCGAATACCGATTTCCGCTGGTCCTGGCTTCGGTGGGAGATTCTGCGGCACGACCCGGGTCTTGCCGCAAGGCCCCCGGTGCGTTATATGTTGAGAGTGGCAGGGAGTGGATAATTTCCTTGCCATTCCGTCTGGTCACCCCGGGGCCGAACTAGCCGATGCGAATGGGGTCGATCTGGACGCGGGCAGGCTGCGAGTCCTTGCGCGCACTGCGCACCGACTGCGCCTCTCCCAGCGCTTTGGCCAGAGGCTTCCCCTCGCCCCGCGGCACCCGGATCAGCATGCGCTCCACGTCCGCGGGCTCGGGCGCGTCGCCGGAGAACGGCAGCCGCTCCCCCGCAGGCAACTCGACCGGGCCGAGCAATTCCGCATTCGCCGGCAGGTCGGCGAGGTCCAGGAGATCGGCGATCGCCTTCGCACTGCCGTCGATCGCCGCGAGGTGGATGGCGGGCGGAAATCCGACTTCGGCCCGCTCCTCGTACTGCGCACGGGCATGACCGACCGGATCCCAGCGAACCAGCGCCTGCACGGTCGGAATCCCCGAATCGGCGACCACGACCACCTGACCGCCCTCGGCGAACGGCCGCACGAGCGACGACGCCGTCATCCACCGGCGCAGCGTCTCCTCCGCGGCGCGCAGGTCGGGACGGCCCAGCAGCGCCCAGCCGTCGAGCAGCAACGCCGCGCCGTAGCCGCCCGGCATCACCGGTTCGGCCCCAACCGTCGACACCACGAGGGTGGGACCCTGCTTCACCTCGTCCACGACGTCCGTGCCCCCCGACATCCGGACGGCAACCCCGGGAAACGCGCGACCCAGTTCCTCGGCGGTCCGTCCGGCACCGACCACGACGGCCCGCAGCGCCTTCGCTCCGCACGCGTGGCAGCGGTGTGCGGCGTCGGCGACGCCACACCATCGGCACGCGGGCGTCCCCGCCCCGTCCGGGCCGGCCGCGGACGGCAGCGCGAGAGGTCCGTTGCATCGTCGGCATCGCGCGGGCGCCCGGCATTTGCCGCACGCGAGGCTGGGCACGTAGCCGCGCCGGGGCACCTGGACCAGCACTCCCCGGCCGGCGCCGAGCGCCTCCCGGGCAGCCGCGAACGCGATCGCGGGCAACCGGGCCGCGCGCGCACCGGGATCGCGGGCCAGGGCGTGGTCACTGTCCGCGAGTGCGGTGATCTTCGGGGCGGCCGCCCGCACCGAGTCCCGGGAGGCCACGAGGTCGTGCGCCCACCCCGAGTCGACCAGGGCCTGCGCCTCCGCGGTGCGCGCGTGACCGGCCAGCACCACCGCGCAACCACTGGCGTACGCGCGGAGCAGCGCCACCTCGCGGGCGTGCGGATAGGGTGCGCGCGGCTCGGAATGGTTGTCGTCCCCGTCGTCCCAGACCACGATCAGCCCGGTGCGCGGCGTCGGCGCGAACACCGAACTCCGGGTCCCGACGACGACCTTGGCCGTCCCGCGCAGCGCCGCCAGCCAACGCCGGTACCGCAGCGCCGGACCGAGACCGGCGGCGAGTCCGACGACCGCGTCCTTGCCCAGGAGGTTTTCCACCGCCGCGACCACACGGTCGAGATCACGCTGATCGGGAACGACGACGACGGTGCTCGCCCCGGTGGCGGCGACGAGCCCCGACAGTTCCGCGAGACGCGCAGGCCAGTCCTCGCCGGGGAGCGCCTGCCAGACCGCGCGCGGGGCACGCTCCCCCGACAGTGCGGTCAGGAATGCGCCGCCGTGCACGTACCGGTCCCACGCCTCGGTCTCGATCGCGCTGTCCGGCACCTCGGGGGGTTCGGACGCCGCCTCGGACTCCGCCCGCGCGTGCCTCGGCGGGATCGCGAGCCGCAGGACGTCCGCGCGGGTTCCGGCGTATCGGCCGGCGACGAGGTCGACCACCCGGGTGATCTCCTCGGTCAGGACCCGCTCGGGCGAGATCACCCGTTCGAGCCAGCCGAAACGGCCCTGATGGTCGCTCGTCGCGTTCCGGGAGACGACGAACCCGTCGACCAGACGCCCGGCGAACCGGATGCGCACCCGGACCCCGGGCCGCGCCTGCTCGTCGAGGTCCTGCGGAACGAGGTAGTCGAATTCGCGGTCGAGGTGGGCAAGCGGAAGCAGCGGCAGCACCCGGGCAACCGGATCGACTTCTGCCGCAACCTTTTCCGCGCTCACGCGACGGCCCCTACCGGAGCGGCGCCCGTCGCGCCGTGACTACCGATCAGAGGCCTGCGGCTGCCCGCAGCTTCTCCGCCCGGTCGATGCTCTCCCACGGGAGGTCGATGTCGGTGCGACCGAAGTGGCCGTAGGCCGCGGTCTGCGCGTAGATCGGACGCAGCAGGTCGAGGTCGCGGATGATGGCGCCGGGCCGCAGGTCGAACGTTTCGGCGATGGCCTGCTGGATCCGCGCCGGATCCGTCTTCTCGGTACCGAACGTCTCGACGAACAGACCCACCGGCGCCGCCTTGCCGATCGCGTACGCCACCTGGACCTCGATCCGGTCGGCGAGGCCTGCCGCGACCGCGTTCTTGGCCACCCAGCGCATGGCGTAGGCCGCCGACCGGTCGACCTTCGAGGGGTCCTTGCCGGAGAACGCGCCGCCGCCGTGGCGGGCCATTCCGCCGTAGGTGTCGACGATGATCTTGCGACCCGTCAGGCCGGCGTCACCCATCGGGCCGCCGAGCACGAACTTGCCGGTGGGGTTGACGAGCAGACGGATGTCCGAGACGTCGAGTTCGGGCATGTCGATCTCGGCGAGAACCGATCCGAGAACCTTCTCCCGCAGATCCGGGGTGAGCAGGTTGTCGAGGTCGATGTCGGCGGCGTGCTGCGTCGAGATGACCACGGTGTCGAGGCGAACCGCCTTGTCACCGTCGTATTCGATGGTGACCTGGGTCTTGCCGTCCGGGCGCAGGTACGGCAGGACACCGGACTTGCGGACCTCGGTGAGACGCCGCGACAGGCGGTGCGCCAGCGCGATCGGCAGCGGCATCAGTTCCGGGGTGTCGGTGGTGGCGAACCCGAACATCAGTCCCTGGTCGCCGGCGCCCTGACGGTCGATCTCGTCGTCGCTCAGTTCGCCGGTGCGGACCTCGTGCGAGTGGTCGACGCCCTGGGCGATCTCCGGGGACTGTGCACCGATCGCGACATTGACTCCGCAGGAGTTGCCGTCGAAGCCCTTGGCCGAGGAGTCGTACCCGATCTCGAGCACGGTGTCGCGCACGATCTTGGGGATGTCGGCGTATGCGGTGGTCGTGACCTCACCGGCGACGTGGACCTGTCCGGTGGTCACCAGGGTCTCGACGGCGACGCGGGCGCGCGGGTCGTCGGTGAGGAGCGCGTCGAGGATGGAGTCGCTGATCGCATCACAAATCTTGTCCGGGTGCCCCTCGGTCACAGACTCACTGGTGAATAGCCGACTACCGGACTGGCTCACAGAATTCCCTCTCGACAGTTGTCCTGAACAGCACGTGAAAACAGCTTAGCTGCGTAATACCGCGAACGACCCTAGCGCCACCCCGGCGGGAGTGACACCTTTCGAATCACCGAAACTCTGCCGGATTTTCCGTCAGAGTGTCCGGAACAGCTGGTCGACGGCGTCGAGTACCCGGCTGGCCATCAACGCCTTCGATCCGTGCTCGAGCGCGGACTCGGAACCGTCGGCTCCGAGCAGCCACCCGTCGTTGTGGTCGACCTCGAACGCCTTGCCCTCGCCGACCGCGTTGACGACGAGGAGGTCGCAGCCCTTTCGCGCGAGCTTGGCCCGCGCGTACGTGAGGACGTCGCCGTCGGCGTCGCCCGTCTCGGCCGCGAATCCGACGATCACGGTCTTCGACGGGATCTCGCCGTCCCTCCTCGACTGGACCAGGCCGGCGAGGATGTCCTCGTTCTTGGTGAGTGCAATCGAGTCGGGTTCGCCCGCACCCTTCTTGATCTTGCTCGCCACCGTCGTCGACGGCCGGAAGTCGGCCACCGCCGCGGCCATGATCACGGCGTCGAACCCGGGCGCGTGCTTGGCGACCGCGACCCGCATGTCTTCGGCCGTGCGGACGTGCACCACGTCGACAGCGGCCGGGTCGGCGAGTCCGGCGGTATAGCCGGAGACGAGGGTGACCTCGGCCCCGCGCTGCACGGCGAGCCGGGCGATGGCATAGCCCTGCTTGCCCGAACTGCGGTTACCGAGGAATCGCACCGGGTCGAGTGGTTCGCGGGTGCCGCCCGCGGACACGAGGACCCGCCGGCCCTCGAGATCACGAGGCAGCGCGTCGGGACGCTCGACCAGCAGCGACGCCAACCCGACGATCTCGTCGGGTTCGGGCAGCCGGCCTGCGCCGGTGTCCTTGCCGGTGAGGCGGCCGGACGCCGGTTCGATCACGGTCACGCCGCGAGCGCGCAGGGTGGCGACGTTGGCGACGGTGGCCGGGTGCTCCCACATCTCCGTGTGCATCGCGGGAGCGAACACCACGGGACATCGTGCGGTGAGCAGCGTCGCGGTCAGGAGGTCGTCCGCGCGTCCCGCCACGGCCCGCGCCATGAGGTCGGCGGTGGCGGGCGCGATGACGACGAGATCCGCTTCCTGCCCGAGACGAACATGCGGAACCTGTGGAACGTCGGTGAACACACCCGTGTGGACGGGGTTACCCGACAGCGCCTCGAACGTCGCCTTGCCGACGAACTCGAGCGCGGACTCCGTCGGGATGACCCGCACGTGGTGACCGGCCTCCGTGAAGGCCCGGATAACGGCACAGCTCTTGTACGCGGCGATGCCGCCGCCGACACCGACGACGATCCGCTTGCGGGCTGCCCCCGAGAGAACCGGTTCCGGTGAATCCGTCGCGTGCCCGGAGCCCGGGCCCGCTGCCTGTTCAGGCACGGCAGATCCTCCGCTCACTCGCCTTCGGTGTGCTCGAGAAGATCGGAGTGGATCTCACGCAGCGCGATCGACAGCGGCTTCTCCTGCAGGCCCGGCTCGACGAGGGGGCCGACGTACTCGAGGATGCCGTCACCGAGCTGGTTGTAGTAATCGTTGATCTGACGCGCACGCTTGGCCGCGTAGATCACCAGCGCGTACTTCGACGACGTGCGGGCGAGAAGCTCGTCGATCGGAGGATTGGTGATGCCGAGCGGGGTGTCGTAAGCCGGCAGGGCGCCGTGGCTGGGAGTTGCGGACGCTGCTGCGGGGGTGCTGCTCACTCGGTATCTCCTGAAATAGTTCTGGCTAGTTGATGTGAGATCTAGTGGGTCGACTCGGACTGTTCCGGTCGTCCAACCAACAAGGATACCAACTCGTCGCACGATCGGCTGACATCCTCGTTCACGATGACCTCGTCGAACTCGTCCTGCGCCTCCAGCTCGACTCTCGCGGTCGCGAGACGCCGCTCCACGACCTCGGCGGATTCGGTGCCCCGGCCGGTCAATCTCTCGACCAGCACATCCCAGCTCGGAGGTGCCATGAAGACGAGCAGAGCCTCCGGCATCGCGGCGCGGACGGCCCGCGCACCGGCGAGATCGACCTCGACCAGCACCGGTTTGCCCTGCTCGATGGCCCGGCGGACGGGTGCGGCCGGGGTTCCCGACAGCTGGAGTCCGCCGTGGATCTCGGCCCATTCGAGCAGCTCACCGGATTCGATCATCCGCTGGAACTCGTCGCGAGAGGTGAACCGGTAGTCCTTGCCGTCCACCTCGCCCGGGCGTGGGTCGCGCGTCGTCGCGGACACGCTGAAGACGAGCTCCGGCATCCGTTCACGCAGGAGTCGCACCACGCTGGACTTACCGACGGCCGAGGGGCCGGCCAGTACTACCAGCCGACCCCTCCGCACTGCGGTCTTGCTCTCTGACACTTGTGCGTCAGCTACCACTGTCGTGCTCAGGCCTCGAAGTCGAACCTGGCGAGCAGGGCCTTCCGCTGCCGATCGCCGAGGCCACGGAGGCGACGGGTCGGAGCGATCTCCAGCTCGGTCATGATCTCCTGCGCCTTGACCTTGCCCACCTTGGGCAGCGCCTCGAGCAGTGCCGACACCTTCATCTTGCCCAGGATCTCGTCGTCCTCGGCGTCCTTGAGAACCTGCTTGAGGTCGGTGCCACCACGCTTCAGGCGCTCCTTGAGCTCAGCCCTGGCCTTGCGGGCAGCAGCTGCCTTCTCCAAAGCAGCAGCGCGCTGCTCATCAGTCAACTGGGGAAGGGCCACGGTTCCTCCGTCTCGTCGTTGGCAAATAGTCCAAACCACTGGATAACCAGCAGCGATAGCGACCGTACTCACGCCCGGCGCCGATTGCGAACCCACCCCCCGAGGTCAGAGCCGGATTCGGGTGGGCTATGAGAGCGCGGACTCGATCTCGTCGCGGACCTTCACTGCCGCCTCACGCAGTGCCGTCACCGACGGTCCGGCACCGAGAACACCACGAGAACTGTTCGGCAACAACAGTTTTCGAGAATCGGGAAAAATGTCGGCGAGGTCACCGGGAGTCGCGCCCTGGGCGCCGAGACCGGGCGCGAGAATCGGTCCGGAAAAATTCGACAAATCCAGGCCGTGTCCGCGTGTCGCGCCCACCACCAGACCCACCAGACCGGGTTGCGCGTCGTTGTACCGGACCGCCGCGTCCACCACGGACTGGGCCACGGACGCTCCCCCGGCGGTCTGCGCCGCCTGCAGGTCGCCGCCCTCGGGATTGGACGTCCGGGCCAGTACGAAGAGCCCGCGGCCCTGCTCCGCCGCCAGCGACAGCGCCGGGTCGAGCGCACCGAATCCCAGATACGGCGACACCGTCACCGCATCGGAGGACAGGGCCGACTCCGCACCCAGCCAGGACTGCGCGTACGCCGCCATAGTCGACCCGATGTCCCCGCGCTTGGCATCGGCGACGACGAGCGTCCCTGCCTCTCTGAGGACCGAAATGGTCCGTTCGAGCACCGCGTACCCGGCGGAGCCGTACGCTTCGAAGAACGCCACCTGAGGCTTCACGACGGCCACCTCACCGACGAAGGCCTCCACGCAGATCTCCGCGAACGTCTCCAGCCCCTCCGCGGAGACGGGCAGCCCCCACGCCTCGAGCAGGCCCGGATGCGGATCGATCCCGACGCACAACCGCCCCCGGTGCTCGACCGCCGATGTCAGCCGATGCACCCAGGAGTGGTGGTGACGGTGTCCGCTCACGACGAGGCGGACCCGGTCGCGGGAGCCACGACCACTGCGGGCGACCGCAGCCGTGCGTGCAGGGCCTGGAGCGACTGGACACCGATGTCGCCGCGGATCGCGGCCTCGATGCCCTGCACAGCGGCGGACGCGCCCTGCACGGTGGTGACGCACGGGATGTTCATGGCGACGGCCGCGCTGCGGATCTCGTAGCCGTCGACGCGCGGTCCGGAGTTGCCGTACGGCGTGTTGATCACCATGTCCACCTCGCCGTCGCGGATCATCTCGACGATGGTGCGCTCACCCGCCTCCAGCTTCTCGCCGGAGTGCTTGTGCACCTCCTGGCAGATGATCCCGTTCCGGCGGAGCACCGCCGCGGTGCCCTCGGTGGCCAGGATCCGGAACCCCAGGTCGGCGAGTCGCTTGACCGGGAAGATCAGCGACCGCTTGTCCTTGTTGGCGACGGAGACGAACACCGAGCCCGAGGTGGGCAGGGAGCCGTACGCGGCCGTCTGGCTCTTCGCGAACGCGGTGCCGAAGTCGGCGTCGATGCCCATGACCTCGCCGGTCGACTTCATCTCCGGGCTCAGCAGGGTGTCGACGCCGGTGCCGTCGGCACGCCGGAACCGGTTGAACGGCAGCACGGCCTCCTTGACGGCGACGGGTGCGTCCGCCGGGGTCGAGCCGCCGTCGCCGGTGGCCGGGAGCACGCCGCTCGCACGCAGATCGGCGATGGACTCGCCGAGCATGACACGGGCGCACGCCTTGGCGAGCTGCACCGCCGTCGCCTTCGACACGAACGGCACGGTGCGGCTGGCGCGGGGGTTCGCCTCCAGGACGTACAGGATGTCGTCCTTCAGGGCGTACTGGACGTTGAGCAGGCCCTTGACGCCGATGCCCTTGGCGAGCGCCTCCGTCGAGCGGCGGACGTTCTCGAGGTCGGCGCGGCCGAGGGTGATCGGCGGCAGCGCGCAGGCCGAGTCGCCCGAGTGGATGCCGGCCTCCTCGATGTGCTCCATCACACCGCCGAGGTACACCTCGGAGCCGTCGCAGAGCGCGTCGACGTCGATCTCGATGGCGTCTTCCAGGAACCGGTCGACCAGGACGGGCCGGTCGTCGGAGATCTCGGTGGCGCGGGAGATGTAGCTCTCCAGCGACGCCTCGTCGTAGACGATCTCCATGCCACGGCCACCGAGGACGTACGACGGCCGCACCAGCACCGGGTACCCGATGCCGGCCGCGATCTCGCGGGCCCCGGCGAACGTGGTGGCGGTGCCGAACTTGGGAGCGGGCAGACCGGCCTCGACCAGCACCTTGCCGAACTCGCCGCGATCCTCCGCGAGGTCGATCGCCTCCGGGCTGGTGCCGACGATCGGCACGCCCGCGGCCTTCAGCCGCTTCGCCAGACCCAGCGGGGTCTGACCGCCGAGCTGCACGATCACGCCGGCGACGGTGCCCGACAGCGACTCGGCCCGGTACACCTCGAGCACGTCCTCGAACGTGAGCGGCTCGAAGTACAGGCGGTCGGCGGTGTCGTAGTCGGTGGAGACGGTCTCCGGGTTGCAGTTGACCATCACCGTCTCGTAGCCGGCCTCCGACAGCGTCAGTGCGGCGTGGACGCAGGAGTAGTCGAACTCGATGCCCTGACCGATGCGGTTCGGTCCGGAACCGAGGATCAGGACCTTCGGACGCTCGGTCTGCGGGGTCACCTCGGACTCGGCCGCCGGGTCGAGTTCGTACGTCGAGTAGTGGTACGGCGTCTTCGCCTCGAACTCGGCGGCGCAGGTGTCGACCGTCTTGTAGACGGGGTGGACGTTCCACTGCTCACGCAGCGCCCGGACGGCGTCCTCGCCGCCGATCTCGGGGCGCAGGGCCGCGATCTGCCGATCCGACAGGCCGTGGTGCTTGGCGCGGCGCAGTACCCGCTCGGTCACCTCGGGCGCCTCGCGCAGCGCGTCGCCGAGCTCGTGGATCTGCAGGATCTGGTCGAGGAACCACGGGTCGATCTTCGTGGCGTCGAACAGCTGCTCGACGGTGGCGCCGAGAGCGAACGCCTTCTCGAGGCCGTACACGCGTCCGTCGCGGGGGATGCTCAGTTCCGTCAGGAGACTGTCCAGGTCGGCGGCCTCCACGTCGGGTCCGGTCCAGTATCCGGCCCGCTTGGTCTCCAGCGAGCGCAGCACCTTCCCGAACGCCTCGGTGAAGTTGCGGCCGATCGACATGGCCTCGCCGACCGACTTCATCGTGGTGGTGAGCGTGTCGTCGGCGCCGGGGAACTTCTCGAACGCGAACCTGGGCGCCTTCACGACGACGTAGTCGAGGGTCGGCTCGAAGCACGCCGGGGTTTCCTTGGTGATGTCGTTGACGATCTCGTCCAGGGTGTAGCCGATGGCGAGCTTCGCGGCGATCTTCGCGATCGGGAAGCCGGTCGCCTTGGACGCGAGCGCACTGGACCGCGACACGCGCGGGTTCATCTCGATGACGACGAGGCGCCCGTCGGTGGGATCCATCGCGAACTGGATGTTGCAGCCGCCGGTGTCGACGCCGACCTCGCGGAGGATGTCGATCGAGAGGTCGCGCATCGCCTGGTACTCGCGGTCCGTGAGCGTCATGGCGGGGGCGACGGTGATCGAGTCACCGGTGTGCACGCCGACCGGGTCGACGTTCTCGATCGAGCAGACGATCACGACGTTGTCGCGGCCGTCGCGCATCAGCTCGAGCTCGTATTCCTTCCACCCGAGGATCGATTCCTCGATCAGCACGTTGGCGGTGGGTGACGCCGCCAGGCCGCCGCCGGCGATCCGCGTCAGGTCCTCGTCGTCGTAGGCCATGCCGGAGCCGAGTCCGCCCATCGTGAACGACGGCCGCACGACGACGGGGAAGCCCAGTTCGGCGACCGTGTCGCGGACCTCGTCCATCGTGTAGCAGACGCGGGAGCGTGCGGACTCGCCGCCGACCTTGGCGACGATGTCCTTGAACTTCTGCCGGTCCTCGCCGCGCTGGATGGCGTCGAAGTCGGCGCCGATCAGCTCGACGTCGTACTTCTCGAGGATGCCCTGCTCGTGCAGCGCCACCGCGGTGTTGAGGGCCGTCTGGCCGCCGAGCGTCGCGAGGACGGCATCGATCGGGTGACCCTTCTCCGCCTCGAGGGCGATGACCTTCTCGACGAATTCGGCGGTGATCGGCTCCACGTACGTGGCGTCCGCGAACTCGGGGTCGGTCATGATCGTGGCCGGATTGGAGTTGACGAGGCTGACCCGCAGGCCCTCCTCGCGCAGCACCCGGCAGGCCTGGGTTCCGGAGTAGTCGAACTCACAGGCCTGGCCGATGACGATCGGCCCGGAGCCGATCACCAGGATGTGGGAGAGATCTGTACGGCGTGGCATTAGTTCTTGACTCCCTCGAGCAGGCTGGTGAAGCGGTCGAACAGGTACGCGGCGTCGTGCGGGCCCGCCGCGGCCTCGGGGTGGTACTGCACCGAGAACGCGGATCCGTCGAGCAGGCGGACCCCCTCGACGGCACCGTCGTTGGCGCAGGTGTGGCTGATCACGGCCTTGCCGAACGGGGTATCGAACTCCTGCCCGGCCTCGCCCTCGAGCGCGAACCCGTGGTTCTGCGCGGTGATCGCGATGCGTCCCGTCTCGTGTTCGACGACCGGGATGTTGATGCCCCGGTGACCGAACTTCATCTTGTAGGTGCCGAGACCGAGAGCACGCCCGAGGATCTGGTTGCCGAAGCAGATGCCGAACAAGGGCAGGCCCTGCCCGATGACTTCCTTGGTGAGGTGCACGGCGCCGTCGGCGGTCGCCGGGTCGCCGGGACCGTTGGAGAGGAAGACGCCGTCGGCCTTCAGGTCGAGGATCTGCTCGAGCGTCGCGTTGGACGGGAGCACGTGCACCCGGATGCCGCGCTCGGCGAACATGCGGGGGGTGTTGGTCTTGATACCGAGGTCGATTGCCGCGACGGTGAAGCGCGCGTCTCCCCCGGTCGGTTCGACGACGTACCCGCTGGTGGTGCTGACCTCGCCGGCGAGATCCGCGCCGAGCATCGACGGCTGGCTCTTGACGCGGTCGAGCAGCACGTCGGTGTCGGCCAGTGCGTCACCGGAGAACACCCCGGCACGCATCGAGCCGCGGGTACGCAGGTGGCGGACCAGTGCGCGGGTGTCGATGCCGGCGATCCCGACGACGCCCTGCTTCACGAGCTCGTCCTGCAGGGAGCCGGTGGCGCGCCAGCTGGAGGTGCGGCGGGCGGGGTCGCGGACGACGTACCCGGCGACCCAGATCTTCGCCTCGGCGCTGCTGCCGGTGGGGCCGACGGATTCGTCGTCCTCGTCATTCCATCCCGTGTTGCCGATCTGCGGCGCGGTGGCCACGACGATCTGGCGGTGGTAACTGGGGTCGGTGAGGGTCTCCTGGTAGCCGGTCATGCCGGTGCTGAAGACGGCCTCACCGAGTGTCTGGCCGACGGCACCGAACGTGGTGCCCCGGAATGCCCGTCCGTCCTCGAGGACCAGTACTGCAGAGTCGGTGTCGTAGCCGCTCATGCGTTCTCTCCGTTCTGCTCGACCTCACCAGAGCTCGCCGCATTCGCTGAATCTTCACTGTCTGTCTTGCCGTCCGGCGCCGCTGCGCCGACCCAGGCGGGGTACACGGACTTGTCGTCGCTGCGGAAACCGGTGTCGATCTCGGTGCCGGTCGGCAGTTCCCATCGGATCACGAGCACGCCGTCCTTGCTCATGACCTTGCCCGCGAGACCGCGCTCGGTGCGGACGGCGCGGACCGCGTCCTGCGGAATCCAGATCGCCGACGCCCCATCACGTTCGAGCAGGATCCCGGTCGCGTAGCGGGAGATCTCCCCCGTCGCCCGGAAACCGAGGTCGCCGACCGCGATCCGGTCCTGCCAGCTCGGGGCCAGGGTGCTGCCCACGTACAGTCCGGTGGCCGGGGCGATCGTCTGCTTGCCGAGGTGCGCGGGCACGGCGGGAAGCTGCCCGACCCGGTCGGCCTGACGGCGGGCACGACCGCGCCACCCGATGTACATGAGGAAGATGGCCAGCGCCCAGAACGCGACGAGGCCGACTATCCACAGAATTCTCTCCACCGTCATCCCCTGCCGTTCCGCACCGGGACGCGGGCGTGGCCGTCGCTCGCGGTGACCCGGCCACGCAGGAACGTCGTGGTCACCCGCGCCGGCAGCGTCATCGACTCGTACGGCGTGTTGTGGGCGACGCTGGCCAGATCGGGGCCGTGGACCGTCCATTCGGCGTCCGGATCGATCAGCACCAGGTTGGCGGGCTCGCCGACCTCGATCGGGCGACCCTGGTCGTCGAGTCCGACGATCTCGGCGGGCCGCTCACTCATCACCCGCGCGACTCCGCGCCAGTCGAGCAGACCCGTGCGGACCATCGTCTGCGCAACGATCGACAGTGCGGTCTCCAGACCCAGCATTCCGGGGCGGGCGGCCGCGAACTCGCAGCACTTGTCCTGCTCGGCGTGCGGCGCATGATCGGTCGCGACGCAGTCGATGATCCCCTCGGCCAGTCCGGCCCGGAGCGCGGCGACGTCGCTCGCCTCCCGCAGCGGCGGATTCACCTTGTTCACGGCGTCGTACGTCTCGAGCCGGGAGTCGTCGAGCAGCAGGTGGTGCGGGGTGACCTCGGCGGTGATCGAAATGCCTTGGCCGCGTGCCCACTTCACCAGTTCGACGGTGCCCGCGGTGGAGGCGTGGCAGATGTGCACCCGCGCCCCGGCGTCGCGGGCGAGCAGCGCGTCGCGGGCGACGATCGACTCCTCGGCGGCGCGCGGCCAGCCCGCGAGCCCGAGCCGGGCGGCGGTGGGGCCCTCGTGTGCGACGGCGCCGACGGTGAGCCGCGGCTCCTCCGCGTGCTGCGCGATGAGCACCCCGAGCGAACTGGAGTACTCGAGCGCCCGGCGCATGATCAGCGGGTCGTAGACGCAGTGGCCGTCGTCCGAGAACATCCGCACCCGGCCTATCCCCGACGCCATCGTGGCCATCTCGGCGAGCTGCTTGCCCTCGAGCCCGACGGTGACGGCGCCGACGGGGTGTACGTCGACGAGCCCGACTTCCTGGCCGCGGCGCCACACGTGGTCGGTGACGACCACCGAATCGGCGACCGGGCTGGTGTTGGCCATCGCGAACACCGCGGTGTATCCACCGAGCGCGGCGGCGGCCGAACCGGAATCGATGGTCTCGGTGTCCTCGCGGCCGGGTTCACGCAGGTGGGTGTGCAGGTCGACGAAACCGGGGAGCAGGATCTGCCCCGCTGCGTCGATCACCTCGACGTCCGGCCCGCTGTCCTTGCCCGCGTCCGCACCGATCGCGGCGATGACGCCGTCCCCGAGCAGCACGTCGGTGGGTTCGCCCTCGCCGTACAGCAACACGTTCTTGATGAGCACTGTCTCTCCTGTCACTGCACTGTCACTCATCCCGCAACTTCCTCCGCTCCGACCAGCAGCCGGAACAGCACCGCCATCCGCATGTGCACACCGTTGGTCACCTGCTGCAGCACGGCGGTCCTCGTCGAGTCGGCCACCGCCGACGCGATCTCCATGCCGCGCAGCATCGGGCCGGGGTGCAGCACCACCGCGTGGTCGGGAAGCAGCGCGAGCCGCTTCTCCGACAGGCCGTAATTGATCGAGTACTCCCGTTGGGACGGGAAGAATCCGCCGTTCATCCGTTCCGCCTGCACACGCAGCATGAGGACCGCGTCGAGGCCGGGAAGCTCCGCGTCCAGTGAATGCGCCACCGACACCGGCCAAGCGGACACCCCCACGGGGAGCAACGTGGGTGGCGCGACCAGGACCACCTCGGCACCGAGCATCGACAGCAGCAAGGCGTTCGACCGCGCCACCCGGCTGTGCAGGATGTCGCCGACGATGGCGATGCGCTTGCCCTCGATGTCACCGAGACGCTGACGCAGCGTGAGCGCGTCGAGCAGCGCCTGGGTGGGATGTTCGTGGGTACCGTCGCCGGCGTTGATGACCGCCGGCCCGCCGTCGTCCTGATGCCCGGTCCACTTCGCGATCTGGTGGGCCGCACCCGATGCGGGGTGGCGCACGATCAGGGCGTCGGCGCCGGCGGCGCGCAGCGTCATCGCCGTGTCCCGGAGGGATTCCCCCTTGGACACCGACGAACTCGAGGCGCTGACGTTGATGACGTCCGCGCTCATCCACTTCCCGGCGACCTCGAACGACACCCGGGTCCGGGTCGAGTTCTCGAAGAACACGGTCATGACCGTCCGGCCACGCAGCGTCGGGAGCTTCCGCACCTCACGTCCGAGGAGGGCTTGTTCGAAGCGTTCGGCCTCGTCGAGGAGTTCGACAGCCGATTCCCGTGTCAGGTCCGCGATCGACAACAGGTGCTTCACTTAGCTCTTCCCCCCGGAGATCATGACCGCGTCGCGGCCGTCGTGTTCGCTCAGGAGCACCTTGACGTCCTCGGTGCGGGCGGTGGGCACGTTCTTGCCCACGTAGTCGGCGCGCAGCGGCAGTTCCCGGTGGCCGCGGTCGACGAGGACGGCCAGCTGAACGGCGCGGGGCCGCCCGAGATCGCGGAGGGCGTCGAGAGCCGAGCGGACGGTGCGGCCGGAGAACAGCACGTCGTCGACGAGTACCACCAGGGTGTTGTCGACGCCGCCCTCGGGCACCGACGTGCGTTCGAGGGGACGGTGCGGTTTGGTGCGCAGGTCGTCGCGGTAGAGGGTGATGTCGAGGGAGCCGACCGATGGGCGCACCCCGGAGAATTCCTCGATCTTCCCGGCGAGGCGGGCCGCGAGCGTCGTGCCCCGAGTGGGGATGCCGATCAGGACGACCCGCGGCGCGTCACCGTCGGCGGCGTCCAGCGCGGTCTTCTCGATGATCTGGTGCGCGATTCGCGCAATGGTCCGTCCCACATCGGCTGCGGACAGCAGCTCGCGTGCGGGTTCGACGGACGGGGACGACTCTGGTGTTGAATCCGCCGGTTCCCCGGCGGGGCGAGACCCTTCGGGCACACGCATACAACGACCTCCTTCTCCGCCTCACTGGACGGATCGTTAAAGGATGCCTGACGCGGACAGCTTATCAGCGCGTCGACTGCGCCAGGCCCGGACCCCTGACCTGCGGGCCCGCGCAGTCACGGGCCCGCAGCGGGACACGAACTTACGAACCGGCGTCGTTCGACTCGCCGCCGGCGGTCTCGGTGCGCCGCGACGTCGCGGCCGCAGCCGACCGCACCTGCGGCGCCACCAGCACGACCTGACCGAGGATGCCGTTCACGAACCCCGGCGACTCGTCGGTGGACAGCTGTTTCGCCAGCTCCACCGCCTCGTCCACGGCCACGACCGGAGGCACGTCGGTGGCGTGGAACAGTTCCCACACGGCGATGCGCAGGATGGCGCGGTCGACGGCGGGCAGCCTCTCCAGCGTCCAGTCCTGCAGGTGGGATCTGATCACCTCGTCGAGGCGGTCCAGGTTCTCCGCCACCCCGGTCACCACGGTGACGGTGTACGGAGCAACCGGCGCCACGGAGTCGTCCTTGCCGGACAGCTCCGCGCGTTCGGTGGCGAGATCGACCGGATCGAGATCTCGCGCCTCGGCCTCGAAGAGGAAATCGACGGCGCGCTTGCGGGCCTTGTGCCGTGCGCCGAGTTTCTTATGCGTACCGGACACTCAGGAATTCACACGCCCGAGGTAGTTGCCGTCGCGGGAATCGACCTTCAGCTTGTCACCGGTGTTGATGAACAGCGGCACGTTGATCTCGGCACCGGTCTCGAGGGTGGCGGGCTTGGTGCCACCGGTGGAGCGGTCGCCCTGCAGACCGGGATCGGTGTGCTGGACCACCAGTTCGACGGTGACGGGCAGTTCCACGAACAGCGGGACGTCCTCGTGCGTCGCAACCTGCACGGCCATGTTCTCGAGCATGAAGCGTGCACCGTCGCCGACGGTGGCCTCGCTGATCGAGATCTGGTCGTAGGTGTCGCCGTCCATGAAGATGTAGTCGGTGCCGTCGTGGTACAGGTACGTCATGTCGCGGCGGTCGACCGTGGCCGTCTCCACCTTGACGCCGGCGTTGAACGTCTTGTCGACGACCTTGCCCGAGAGCACATTCTTCAACTTGGTGCGCACGAACGCGGGACCCTTGCCGGGCTTCACATGCTGGAACTCGATGATCGTCCACAGCTGGCCCTCGATCTGCAGGACCAGGCCGTTCTTGAAATCACTAGTGGAAGCCACTTGCTTCGCGTCTCCTCGATAAGGTCGAAACCGTCTACACGACAGTCAGGTCTTTGGTGGTGAGTGTGAGCAGCTCCGGTCCCTGCTCACGAACCACGAGCGTGTCCTCGATCCGCACGCCTCCGCGCCCGGAGAAGTACACGCCCGGCTCGACGGTCACCGCCGCACCGTCCAGAAGTGTACCGGTGCCGAGCTTGCCGATTCCCGGAGCTTCGTGGATCTCCAGGCCGACGCCGTGTCCGAGCCCGTGCAGGAACAGTTCCCCGTAGCCCGCGTCCTCGATGACCCGGCGGGCGGCACCGTCCACGGCGGACACCTCGGCGCCCGGGCGCAGCGCGTCCCGCCCGGCCTCCTGCGACCGCGCGACCAGCGCATACACGTCCCGTTGCCAGTCGGCGGCCTGCCCCAGGACGTACGTTCTGGTCATGTCCGAGTGGTATCCGCCGACCTCGGCGCCGAAGTCCAGCTTCACGAAGTCGCCGCCGGCGAGGACTGCCTCGGTGGGGCGGTGATGCGGGATCGCCGAGTTGGCGCCGGCCGCGACGATGGTCTCGAACGAGATGCCGTCGGCGCCGTGCGCGAGCATCAGCGCCTCCAGTTCCCGGCCCACCTCCTTCTCGGTGCGTCCAGGGCGGAGGCCACCACGTTCGATCAGGTCGGCGAGCGCGGAGTCGGCGGCCGTGCACGCCGCCCGCAGCAATCCGACCTCGAAATCGTCCTTCACCATCCGCAGTTCCTCGACGAGACCCGGAACGGGATCGAGCCGCGCGTCCGGCGCGAGCACCGACCAGGCCGCGAACTCGTCCACCGTCACGACGTGGCTCTCGAACGCCAGCGAGGACGGGCTCCGCCGTCCCACCGATTCGATGAGGTGCGCGGCGCTGGCGCGGGCGATCTCGGCGCGCAGATCGGGAACCTGTTCCCCGACTTGCGTGAGGTAGCGGCCGTCGGTGCAGATGACGGTGCGCTCCTCGGCCCCCTCGGCGTCGGCGGCGTGCACGAGCAGGGCTGCGTTGGATCCGGTGAACCCGGTGAGATAGCGGATGTTCACCAGATTCGTCACCAGAAGTGCGTCGAGATCCCGGGCGGCGAGGGCCGCGCGCAGCGCCGCGCGCCGCGAACCATGATCAGCAGGCATGTCGTCAAACGTACCGGCAAATCGCCACCCGGAGGGCGCGGATCGACGGCACCCGTCCGGTGGCGAGAACGGGTTTCAGAGCGCGCCGTGTGGGTTAGACCACACGGGTGAAAACCCGCTCGTTACGCTGTGCCCATGAATGCGTGGGTGGTACGCGGCCTCGGCATGGCCCTGATACATGTTTTCGTTCGTGTGATCCTCGGTGTGTCGATCACACAGTGGCCCCTTCAGGGATCCGCTCTGAGATGGCTCGCACTGCTGGTCGTCGTGTTCGTGGCGCTGATCTGGGCCGGCATCGACGGCATCCGGGACCGTCGCCGGAACCCCGAGCCGGAGGACGGCGCCGACCTGACGATGCTGTGGCTGAAGGCGGCCCTGCTCGGCGGCATCGTGGCGGGTATGGGGAGCTGGCTGGCCAACCTGATTCCGTCCCTCAACGTCACCCAGAACTCGTTCTTCTTCGAGATCACGTCCGGGGCCGCGTTCACGGTCCTGCTGATCTTCGTGCCTGCCATGCTCGCCGTGTTCCTCGGCCGGTTCTTCGTCAGCCGCGAGTCCAGGAAGACGGAGAAGGACCGCAGCGAGCGTCACCCGGCGGCGCGCGGCGCCGGAACGGCCGCAGGGGCCGCAGCGGGGGGAACCGCAGCAGCAGCCGTCGCCGACGACGAGGGCTACGGACAGAACTATCCCGGTCAGGCCTACGAGCAGACCGCGGACACCGGTTACGCCGGTTCCGACGCCGACACGGCCGTCTTCGAACCGGTGCACAACTACCGTGAGGACACGTCCGACCTCGATCAGCCGCAGGGTGCGGACACCGCGTGGCAGGACCCTGTGGACCTCGGGAAGCGCACCACCGACGACCCTCGCCGCGGCGAGTAACACCTCTCGGCTTCACCACACCCGACAGACGACGCGGCGGTGTGAGCGCACTCGCTCACACCGCCGCGTCTCGCTTCGTGCCGCTACGTCACAGCAGGACGGCACCACCGGTGCCCGGCTTCTCCTCCCGCGCCACCGCGGAGTACGCGGCCACGAGCAGAGACGGGTCCGGGCCCTCGAGCCGCCCCGGCTTCGCGAGCCCGTCGAGCACGACGAACCGCAGAACGCCCGCCCGGTTCTTCTTGTCGGTCTGCATCCCCTCGACCAACTGGCCGAACGCGTCCGCGTCGTACGTGGTGGGCAGACCCACCAGTTCCAGGATGGTGCGGTGCCGGTCCGCCGTCACATCGTCCAGGCGCCCCGCCAGACGCCCCAGCTCCGCCGCGAACACGAGCCCGACGGCGACCGCCGCACCGTGGCGCCAGCGGTAGCGCTCACGCCGCTCGATCGCGTGCCCGAGGGTGTGCCCGTAGTTCAGGATCTCCCGCAGATCGGACTCGCGCAGATCGGCGGCCACGACCTTGGCCTTGACCTCCACGGACCGCCGGATCAGTTCGGGCAGAACGGTTCCCGTCGGGTCCAGGGCGGCCTCGGGATCCTTCTCGATGAGGTCCAGGATCACCGGGTCGGCGATGAAGCCGGTCTTCACGACCTCCGCCATTCCGGCGACGATCTCGTTGCGGGGCACCGTCTCCAGCGTCGCCAGGTCGATCAGCACCGCCGACGGCTCGTGGAACGAGCCCACCAGGTTCTTACCGGCCTCGGTGTTGATGCCGGTCTTGCCGCCGACCGCCGCATCCACCATCGCGAGCAACGTCGTGGGCACGTGGATCACGCGCACACCGCGCATCCACGTCGCCGCGACGAACCCGGCGAGGTCGGTGGCCGCGCCACCGCCCAGGCTGACCACGGCGTCGCTGCGGGTCAGCCCGATACGGCCGAGGACCTCCCAGCAGAATCCGGCCACGGCCAGATCCTTGCCGTCCTCCGCGTCCGGAATCTCGATGCGGTGCGCATCGATTCCCTTTTCGGCGAGCGCCGCGCGCACCGCCTCCGCCGTCTCGGCCAGCGGCGGCTGATGGAAGATCGCCACCGTCCTCGTGCCGGTGAGTTCGTCCACCAGCTCGCCGAGCAATCCGCGCCCGATGATGACCGGGTAGGGGTTCGCCGTCTGCACCTGTACGCGTACCGGTTCGGTCACTGTCTGCTGCTCCGCTCCGTCTTGTCCGAGATTCTCGGATGTCTCTGTTCCGCCGGGGCCGCCGATCACTCGGCGAGTTTCGCCACCAGCTGCTGCACCACGCGGGCGGGACTCCGCCCGTCCGTGCGTATCCGGATGGACGCCACCTGCCGGTACAGCGGTCGGCGCTTGCGCATCAACTCGGTGTACTTCTGGCGGGGGTCGCCACCGGCGAGAAGGGGGCGCGCGGTGTTGGTCCCCGTGCGCTTGAGCCCCTCGGCCACGCTGATCTCGAGATAGATCACGGTGTGGCCCTTCAACAATTCCCGGGTCCGCTCGGAGAGGATGGATCCACCGCCGAGCGACACGATCCCCTCGTGGCTCTCGATGGCCTTCCGGACGATCTCTTCCTCGAGGGCACGGAAGGCGGGTTCGCCCTCCTGGACGAAGATCTCGGCGATCGTGCGTCCCGCCTCTTCCTCGACCGCCACGTCGGTGTCGAACAGCGGAAGGTCCAGGGCCTGCGCGAGGCGCCGCCCGATCGTGGACTTACCCGCGCCCGGGGGGCCGACGAGCACGGCTTTCGGTGCCATCATCCGTCACCGCCCCGATGCGACGGCAGACCGGGTGGTCATCGCGCGAGCCGGGCTGCGACGCCCGACGCGTAGCGCTCGTAGTTGGCGGTCGTCTCGGCAACCGAGTCGCCCCCGAACTTCTCGAGTGCCGCCTGGGCGACGACCAACGCCACCATCGCCTCGGCCACGACACCGGCCGCGGGCACCGCGCACACGTCGGACCGCTGGTGGATGGCCACGGCTTCCTCACCGGTCGACATGTCGACGGTGGCCAGCGCGCGCGGGACCGTCGAGATCGGCTTCATCGCCGCGCGCACGCGGAGCGCCTCCCCGTTGGTCATGCCGCCCTCGAGGCCGCCCGCGCGGTTGGTCGAACGCAGGATTCCGTCCGGGCCCGGACGCATCTCGTCGTGCGCCTGGCTGCCGCGACGGCGCGCGGTCTCGAAGCCGTCGCCGACCTCGACACCCTTGATGGCCTGGATGCCCATCAGGGCGGACGCGAGACGGGCGTCGAGGCGGTCCGCGCCGCTGATGAACGATCCGAGACCCACAGGGAGACCGTGGATGACGACCTCGACGACCCCGCCGAGGGTGTCGCCGTCACGCTTGGCCGCCTCGATCTCGGCGATCATCGATTCCTCGGCGGCCTTGTCGAAGGCGCGTACCGGGCTGGCGTCGATCGCCGCCAGATCCGACGCGGTGGGTTCGGGGCCGACGTACGGGTCGGACGCGCCGATGGAGATCACATGGGACAGCACCTCCACGCCGAACACCTGGCGGAGGAAACTGCGGGCGAACGTCGCGGCCGCGACCCGTGCCGCGGTTTCGCGTGCGCTCGCGCGTTCGAGAACCGGGCGGGCGTCGTCGAATCCGTACTTGAGCATGCCCGAGTAGTCGGCGTGACCGGGGCGCGGGCGGGTCAGTGGCGCATTCCGCGCCTGGTCGGCGAGCAGTTCGGCGTCCACCGGGTCCGCGGACATGATGGTTTCCCACTTGGGCCACTCCGTGTTACCCACCTCGACGGCGATCGGTCCGCCGAGTGTCCGCCCGTGGCGCACACCACCGACGATGGTGACCTTGTCGGCCTCGAACTTCATCCGCGCGCCGCGGCCGTAGCCGAGACGGCGTCGCGCGAGTTGGGTCGAGATGTCCTCGGACGTCACTTCGACGCCCGCGACCATCCCCTCGAGCATCGCGACGAGGGCGGGACCATGGGATTCTCCGGCAGTTATCCAGCGCAGCACCCCAATATCCTTCCATGTCGCCGCGCCCGGCAGTGACGGTGGTCCTCCCAACCGTGTGCCGGGCGCGGACTCGTTCAGGTGACGTGCGCGGCGAACAGCGCAACCAGTGTCGCGGCACACATGGCGGGGCCGTGCGGGAGCGGCGGCGGCGAACCCCGGGTGGCGAGAACGATGCAGCCCACCAGCGCTGTCAGCGCCGGCGCGAGCCCCGCCGCGAGCACCCAGGCTTCTCCCCCGGCGAGCCCGGCGGCTGCGCCCACCCCGAGGGCGAGTTTCACGTCACCCGCACCGACCGCCCCGGGGGCGCCGAGGTACAGGGCGAGATACGCCGAAGCCAACAGGAACCCGCCGATCACGGCTGTGGCCGCGGATCCGGTCGCGGCGCCGACGCCGACGATCGCGAGGAAGCCGGGCAGGGTCAGCAGGTTCGGCAGCTTCCGCGCACACAGGTCGGTGGCGGCGAGACTCACACACCACCACCAGAACGCGAGCGCACACGGCAGCATCCCCGGTGTGGATGCGGTGGTACCGGCCCAGACCGTGGCGGGGACGCCGACAGCGCACACCGCCTCGCACCAGCCCGCCCGCACCGTGCCCACGAACAGGCCGGCCGTCCGGCGGGCTGCCCATCCCGCACCCGCACCCGCCACCACACTCGCCGCGATCAGCCACCACATACCGAGCAGCATGCGTGACCTGATCACCGTGTCGATCACCGTGACCTGGCACGACAGTCGACCTGTGGATGGCGGTCCGGCCTGTGGACAACTAGCCCAGAGCGGCCGCCATCGCCTCGCGCGGCGCCGGGCGACCGGTAAACTGCTCGACCTGCCCGAACGCCTGGTGCAGGAGCATCGAGAGTCCGCCGACAACGGTGCCGCCCGCCGCCTCGACGGCCGCTGCCAGCGGGGTCGGCCACGGATCGTAGATCGCGTCGAGCACGAACGGCGCCCGCCCGAGAATGTCCGCGTACTCGGTGATCGCGGCGGAGGGAACGGTGCTGACGAGCGCGGCGGCCGACGCGCACCGAGCACCGAGTTCCGGGCTGTCGAAGCCGAGCAACCGGACGTCGAGTCCCACCGATTCCGCGCACCCCAGTGCACCTGCCGCGCGACCCGCGTCGCGTGCCACCACGGTCACCGATTTCACGCCCATGTCGGCGAGCGCCACGAGCGCGGGTCTGGCCGTTCCCCCGGCGCCGACGACGACCGCCTCGGTGCCCGCGATGGTTCCGACACCACCCGCGATGAGAGCACCGCTGACCCCGTCGACGTCGGTGCAGTCGGCACGCCAGCCACCCTCGATACGGACGAGGGTGTTCGCGGAGCCGATCACCACGGCCCGTTCGGTGCGCTCGGACGCGAATTCGAGTGCGGCGATCTTGCCCGGCATCGTGACGGACAGCCCGACCCATTCCGGGCCGAGCCCGGACACCAGGCCGGGTAGTCGCTCCCCGTCGCACTCGATCCGGTCGTACGTCCACCCGGTGAGACCGAGCGCCCGATACGCCGCGAGGTGCAATTGCGGCGAGCGCGAATGCGCGATCGGGCTGCCCAGTACCGCAGCTTTGCGTGCGGTCACCACTTCATCGTCCACTGTTGAGAATCCCGTTGTTCAGAGCCTGGTCGATATTGGCCAGGTGTTCGTCGTAGCTCTTCGTGAACAGGGTGGTGCCCTTCGAATCGACCGTCACGAAGTAGATCCAGTCGCCCGGTGCCGGTTGTTCGACGGCCTGCAACGCCCCGATGCTGGGCGAGGAGATCGGCGTCGCGGGTAGACCGGGGCTGGCGTACGTGTTCCAGGGTGTCACCTGTGCGCGGTCGGCGTCGGTGGTGGCCAGTTCGGTCGTGTCGAGCGCGTAGTTGACCGTCGAGTCGAACTGCAACGCCTGGTTGACGGCGAGCCGGTTGAGGATGACGCGAGCGACCTTGGAGAAGTCGTCCGGCATCGCCTCCCGTTCCACCAGGGACGCCGCGATCAGCATCTTGTACGGCGTGAGTCCGACCTGGTTGCCCGCGGTGAGGATCCCGGTCTTCTCGTAGCTCGCGGAACTCTCGGTGACCAGCCTCTGCAGAATGGCGGCGGGACCGGCGGTCGGATCGAAATCCCAGCTGCCCGCGGCGATGAGGCCCTCGAGCTGACGATCCCGGTCCGGAACACCGGCGACCGCGTCCTTCGCCCAGTCGGGAACCCCGAGCGCGGACAGGTCGCCCGCACCGGCGGCGTTGAGGTCGTCGTAACCGATGCACTGCTCCTGGCCGGCCTCACCGATACAACTGGCCTCGGAGATCAGGGTGTAGATCCCCTTCTTCTTGGCCCCGGTCTGCACATCGGTGGTGTCGTGGAGTTGCCTGCCCTCGGAGATGATCATCTGCCCGACGCGGGAGGTGGGGTCGATCAGTTCCTGCACGGCGTCATCCGCCGGAATCTGGGTCGAGAGGCTGTAGAAGCCGGGTTGCACCGAGTTCATCGCGTTGCTCTGGACCGCGGCGTTGAAGAAGGCCGATCCGCTGGCGACGACGTCCCGCTCGGCCAGAGTGGAGGCGATCTCCTCCGCGGTGTCGCCGGGATGAACCTGCACGACCACGTCGGGACCACCCGGGCCCGCGTAGTCCGCAGGGGCGTCGGGACCGCCGAAGAACATCTTGCCGCCGACGAACACGACGCCGATCAGCACTGTCAGCACCGTCGCGGCTGCGAGGACGCCGAACAGCTTGCCTCGGCGTGCGCGTCCTGTGGCCTGTTTGCGCCGGCGGGCCTGCGTGCGGGCGTGGGCGCGAGTCGGCGGGATCTCCTCGGGGATCGCCGAGATTATCTGTGTCTCGGCCTCCGCGAACGCGACATCGGGCTGGTCGGGCGGTGTGTCGTAGCGGTCGTCGGGATGGGTGTAGGAACCGTACTGCTCGTCGACGTACGCGGGCTCTTCGACGTAGGCGGGCTCGTCGTACGCGTGGTCGTCGGCTGCCGGTTCCCGGTAGGCGCGGGCGTCGCCGTACGAACGGGGACCGTATCCGTCCTCGTAGACGGGCTCGGGGTCGAACGGTTGCTCGTACACCGGGCGCTCGTACACCGGGTCCTCGTACACCGGGTCCTCGTACACCGGCTGCTCGTACACCGGCTCCGTGTAGTGGGCGGGGGGTTCGTCGACGTCACGGTCGTCGTACACCACCGCGTGGCGCCCCGTGGTGACGACGTCGTCGTCCTCGGGGGGCGGCGCGTAGTCGACCTGGTCGTCGTCCTCGTCGAGGTAGCGGTGCCGTCGGGGTTCGCGCGGGACGTACTGGAATTCGGGTCGCTCACCTGCGGGTCGCCGATGATTGCTCACTGGCCCCCCTCCGGTAGCTGCGCGTCCCCACCTGAATCCCCTGCATTCACCGACCTGCTCCGCTCGTCCAACCATCCCTGCAAGATCGCCACCGCCGCAGCCTGGTCGATCACAGGACGCTGGCCCCTCGCACTGACACCGCTCTCGCGAAGCGCCCGCGCGGCAGTGACGGTCGTCAGACGTTCGTCCGCCATCCGCACCGGTATCGGGTCGACCTTCCTTCGCAATCGCTTCGCGAACACAGTAGCGATCGAGGCGGCCTTCCCCCGTTCACCCCGCAAGGTCTGCGGCAGACCGACGATAACCTCCACGGCCTCGTATTCCTCGACAATGTCGGCAATGCGCCGGATATCCGGCGCGTCGGGTCCCCGTTCCTTGGACCGGGGCACCGTCTCCACGGGGGTGGCGAGGATCCCGTCGGGGTCGCTCGACGCGACCCCGATCCGGACGCTGCCCACATCGATGCCGATGCGCCGACCACGCCCAGGGTCGTCGACTCCCGGTCGATCCGGACCCTGTTCCGCGTGATCCACCGCTACTGGCTCCCCACCTTGTCCGCCACTTGTCCCCGGACTGCGTCGAGGGCAGCCGCAATTCCGCTGGTGTCCGAACCGGAGCCCTGTGCCATGTCGGCCTTTCCGCCTCCGCGGCCGCCGATCTTCGGACCGAATCCCTTCACGAGGTCGCCGGCCGCCAGGCCGAGTTCCTGTGCCGCCTTGTTCACGGCCACCACGAACGGAACCTTGCCGTCGACGTCGCCGAGCAGCGCGACCACGGCGGGCTGGGTGCCGAACCGGCCGCGGATGTCGGTGACGAGCCCACGCAGGTCGTTGCCGCCGACACCGGCCGGGGCGGAGTCTGCGACCAGCAGCACCGGCCCGACCCTCTGCGCCTTGTCGACGAACGTGCCCGCCGCGGCGAGAACCGCCTGCGCGCGGGTCTGCTCGAGTTCCTTCTCCGCCACCCGGAGTCGCTCCACCAGCGCCTCGACGCGGGCAGGCACTTCTTCCGAGGGCACCTTCAGCGACGACGACAGACCGGCGAGGAGCGCGCGTTCCTTGGCCAGGTAGCGGTACGAATCGAGCCCGACGTACGCCTCGACGCGGCGCACACCGGAACCGACGGACTGCTCACCGAGCAGGGTGACGTTGCCGATCTGCGAGGAGCTGCCCACGTGAGTTCCACCACACAGCTCCATCGAGAACGGTCCGCCGATCTCGACGACCCGCACCTCGTCGCCGTAGTTCTCGCCGAACAGCGCCATCGCGCCCATCGACTTCGCCTTGTCGAGATCGGTGACGAACGTGTTCACCGAGTAGTCGGCGGCCACCGCCTCGTTCGCGACGACCTCGATGTCCTGCTTCTGCGCTTCCGTCAGCGCGCCCTGCCAGGAGAAGTCGAAACGCAGGTAGCCCGGCTTGTTCAGCGAGCCGGCCTGAACCGCGTTGGGGCCGAGCACCTGTCGCAGCGCGGCGTGCACCATGTGGGTGCCGGAATGCCCCTGCGTGGCACCCTTGCGCCACGCGGCGTCGACCTGCGCGAGCACGACGTCACCCTCGGTGAGCTGACCCTCCTGCACGGTCACCTTGTGGACCCACAGCTTCTTGGCGATCTTCTGGACGTCGTTGACCTTCACCCGCAGGCCCGGGCCGGTGAGGGTACCGAGGTCGGCGATCTGGCCACCCGCCTCCGCGTACAGGGGGCTGCGGTCGAGGATGACCTCGACGTCCTGGCCCGCCGTCGCGACGGGGACCCGCTGCCCCTGCGAGATCAGCGCGAGAACATGTGCCTCGGAGACCAATTCGTGGAATCCGGTGAATTCGGTGGGTCCGCGGTCGAGGAGTTCCTTGTAGACGGTCAGGTCGGCGTGCGCGTGCTTACGGGCCTGGGCGTCGTCCTTCGCGCGCTGCCGCTGTTCCGCCATCAGCGTGCGGAAGCCCTCCTCGTCGACGGTCAGGCCGGCCTCGGCCGCCATCTCCAGGGTCAGGTCGATCGGGAAGCCGTACGTGTCGTGGAGCGCGAACGCCTGGTCGCCGCCGATCGTCGACTTGCCGGACGCCTTCACCGACTCGGCGGCGCCTTCGAACAGCTTCGAGCCGGACGTGAGGGTTTTGAGGAACGCGGTCTCCTCCCCCACCGCGACCGTCTCGATGCGGCCGAAGTCGGTGTCGAGGACCGGGTAGGACGGCGCCATCGTGTCGCGGACGACGGTGATGAACTCACGCATGCTGGGCTTGTCGGCGCCGAGCAGCTTCGCGGACCGGACGATGCGCCGCAGCAGGCGGCGCAGGACGTAGCCGCGCCCGTCGTTGCCGGGGTTCACGCCGTCGGCGATGAGCATCGCCGCGGTGCGCGCGTGGTCGGCGATGACCCGGAAGCGCACGTCGTCGTCGTGGACGGCGCCGTACTTGCGGCCCGACAGTTCCTCGGCCTTCGCGATGACCGGGCGCACGAGGTCGGTCTCGTACACGTTGTCGACGCCCTGGAGCAGGAACGCGACGCGCTCGACACCCATGCCGGTGTCGATGTTCTGCTTCGGCAGCGGGCCGAGGATCTCGAAGTTGTCCTTGCTGATGCCGAGGCCACGCTCGTTCTGCATGAACACGAGATTCCAGATCTCGATGTAGCGGTCCTCGTCGGCCTCCGGGCCGCCTTCCTTGCCGTACTCGGGGCCGCGGTCGTAGTAGATCTCCGAGCACGGGCCGCAGGGGCCGGGAATGCCCATGGACCAGTAGTTGTCGGCCATGCCGCGGCGCTGGATCCGCGATTCGGGAACGCCGACCTCGTCGCGCCAGATGTCGCGGGCCTCGTCGTCGTCGAGGTAGACCGTCACCCAGATGCGCTCGGGATCGAAGCCGTAACCCCCGTCGTCGACGCTCGAGGTCAGCAGCGCCCACGCATGCTTGATCGCGTCGCGCTTGAAGTAGTCGCCGAACGAGAAGTTGCCGGCCATCTGGAAGAACGTGTTGTGCCGTGTGGTGATGCCCACATTCTCGATGTCGAGGGTGCGCACACACTTCTGGACACTGGTCGCCCTCGGGTACGGCGGCGTCTGCTGGCCGAGGAAGAACGGCACGAACTGCACCATCCCGGCGTTGACGAACAGCAGGTTCGGATCGTCGAGAATCAGCGAGGCGCTGGGTACCTCGGTGTGGCCTGCCTTGACGAAATGGTCGAGGAAGCGCCGGCGAATCTCGTGGGTCTGCACGTCAGTGATCCTTATTGTCTGTCTCGAGGGCAACGATGGGTCGAACAAGCGGAGCGAACCACGCGTCCACCGCGCAGTTCGGCATCATTCAGCTTAACCGGCCACCCTGACGGTTCGTGCCGCGGACGATGGCGCGCAATTTGTCCACACGCCCCGCGATGTCCCGCTCACCGCCGTGAGTGGTGGGCTGGTAGTAGTCGACACCGACCAGCTCGTCCGGCGGATACTGCTGCGCCAGTACCCCGTCGGGATGATCGTGGGGATAGCGGTACCCGACGGCGTTGCCGAGTTTCGCCGCCCCCGCGTAGTGGCCGTCGCGCAGGTGCGGCGGGACGAGCCCGGCGTTTCCGGCCGCGACATCCGCCATCGCGGCACCGAGCGCCGCGATGACGGCCCCCGACTTGGGTGCGGTCGCGAGGTGGATCGTGGCCTGGGCGAGGGCCAGGCGGGCCTCGGGCATCCCGATCAGCTGTACTGCCTGCGCGGCGGCGGTCGCGGTCTGCAATGCGGTGGGGTCGGCCATCCCGATGTCCTCGCTGGCATGGACGACCAGCCGCCGCGCGATGAAGCGGGGGTCCTCGCCCGCCGTGAGCATCCGGGCCAGGTAGTGCAGGGCGGCGTCGACGTCCGAACCGCGGATCGACTTGATGAAGGCGCTGATCACGTCGTAGTGCTGATCGCCGTCACGGTCGTAGCGGACGGCCGCCTTGTCGACGCTCGCTTCCACGGTCGCGAGGTCCAGCAGCACCGGACGGTCCGTGTCACCGGCCTGGTCGAGCGCAGCGCCCGCCGCCGCCTCGAGCGCGGTGAGCGCCCGGCGGGCGTCGCCGGCCGCGAGGCGCACCAGATGGTCCATCGCGTCACCCGCGATCTCGATCTCCCCGCCGAGACCCCGCTCGTCGGTGCGGGCCCGCTCCAGGAGGTTCTCGATGTCGTCCGCCGTCAGCGACTGCAGTTGCAGGACGAGCGAGCGAGACAGCAGCGGGGACACCACGGAGAACGAGGGATTCTCGGTGGTGGCAGCCACGAGGAGCACGATCCGGTTCTCCACTGCCGCCAGCAGGGCGTCCTGCTGGGTCTTCGAGAAGCGGTGCACCTCGTCGATGAACAGCACCGTCTGCTCGCCCGCGAGCAGGCGGCGGCGGGCCAGTTCGATGACGCCGCGCACTTCCTTCACCCCGGCGGACAACGCGGACAGTGCCTCGAAACGGCGGCCGGTGGCCCCCGAGATCAGCGACGCCAGCGTCGTCTTGCCGGTGCCGGGCGGACCGTACAGCAGGACGGACGCGGCCCCCGACCCCTCCACGAGGCGCCGCAGCGGCGCACCGGGGCCCAGGAGATGCTGCTGCCCGACCACCTCACCGAGCGTCCGGGGACGCATGCGCACTGCCAGCGGTGCGTGGTGGTCGAGCGACACGGGACCGGGAACCGATCGCGGGGCCGACGCCGCCTCGTCGGGCTGCGCCGTCTCGAACAGGCCTGCCGACTCGTCCTCGCCGACATCCGAACCGAAAAGATCGCTCACAAGTTCGACGCTACTGGAACCGCACCGTCGGACCCATTCCGGCCGGACCGCGGGTCAGCCGACGGACAGTCCCCGGATCTTGTCGGCGATGACGCGGGCGTGGTGGGCGACCACCGTGTTCCCGGCGTGATCGGCCGAGCGGGCCAGCTTGTCCCAGCGCTGGGTCAGCGCCTCGGACCGCGGCACGGACAGGTGGTGTTCGCGGACGGCCGCGATGCGCGTGTGGTTCTCCGGCAGGAACAGGTAGGTGCTGAGCCACACCCAGATCAGCTGCGCCTCGACCATGCGGGCGGCGAGCACGTTGTCGTCGGCGAGCGCAGGCCACATCCCCACGACCTCCGCACGCCAGGCCTCGATCATCGCCTGCGTCCGGTCCTCGGACAGTTCGATGCTGCACAGGCAGCCGGGGAACGAGACCAGCGCGTACGCGATGTCGAGCATGGCGTCGCGGAAACCGCCCCACTCGTAGTCGAGGAACCGCACGCCCTCGTCGTTGACGATGATGTTGTCCGGGCACAGGTCGGACGGGCTGAACGCCCGGAAGCGGCCGCTCTCGAACAGCTTCGCGGCACGCGCCACCTGATCGGTCAGGTCCGGGGAGACGTCGACGCGGAGGATCTCGGACAGAAGGCCGGGCACGGCGGGCACCGCACGCTCCACCTGCTCGGCCACGGTGTCGTCGCAGTGCGCCACCTCGGCGCGGCGCAGCAGGGCGGTGAAGTCTTCCTCGCGGCCCACGGTGGCCGCGTGCATGCGGCCGAGCGCCTGGGCCATCGCCATCAGGGTGTTGGTGACGGTGTCGGAGTCGGAGTGCTCGAGCAGGGCGCTGATCGGGGTGGCGTCCCCGAGGTCGCTGAGCACGAGGAGCCGGGCGTCGAGGTCGGATGCGAGCAGTTCGGCTCCGGGGCGGCTGTCCGTCGCCAGCGCCGTGGCGAACTGGTACGAGACGGCCTCCCGGAGGAAGGCGCTGCGGCTGTCGCCGGTGAGATCGTCGGGATCGACGGCCCGCGCGCCGGACACCCCGGACTCCTCGCGGACCTGCTTGATCACCAACGTCCGTGGAAGGGAGAACGGATTCTCCGCCACGCGCACACGGAGCACGATGGTGCGGCCACTACCGCCGAGATCCACGGGATCCACCAGTGTCACGGGTGCCCCTGTGCGACGGGTGAGCAGCTTCTCGGCTGCGGCAACTACCTCTGAAACGGGGTCTGCCAGTATTGCAGTCATCGCGGACCAACTTACCTGCTAGTGACACGGATCATCGAGTCCTCCACCGGAAGCCCGGATGAATTTCAGCATTTCGGCTGATCCGGCGCGAGCACTTCGATCGGCGCCACGTCAACCGACACCGCAATGGTGCTGTTTCGTGCCTCTGTGTATATGACACCGCGCAGGGGCGGCACGTCCGCGTAGTCCCGGCCCCACGCGACCACGGTGTACCGCTCGTCGACGAGCTGGTCGTTGGTGGGGTCGAAGGCGAGCCACCGGTCCCCCGGCATCCACACGGCCGCCCAGGCGTGGGTGGCGTCGACGCCGATCATCCGTTCCTTGCCGGGCGGCGGTTGCGTCGCCAGATAGCCGGACACGTACCGGGCCGCGAGTCCCCGCGAGCGCAGGCAGGCGATGGCGAGCCGAGCGAAGTCCTGGCACACCCCCGACCGCTTCTCGAGCACCTCCGCGACGCGCGTGGAGACCGACGTCGACCCCGACTTGTACTGGAAGTCGCGGTGGATGCGCGTGGTGAGATCGACCACCGCGTCGGCGAGGGGCCGTTCCGGTGGGAAACTCGGCGCCGCGTACTCGCGGACTGCGTCGCTGATCTCGGGGGGTTCGAGGTCGAGCACGAACTCCTGCGCCATCGCCCCCTCGGTTCCCACGGGGCGGGACAATTCCCACGGCGCGTTCGCGGGTGCGGCGGCGAGTCCGGTCTTGTCGGGTCCGTAGACCTCGATCTCGGATTCGGCCGCCACGACCAGTTCCTCGTGCGGCGTGCTCACCTGGAAGTACAGGTCCCGGTTGCCGTACACGTCGGACCCGGTGGAACGGTCCGCGGGCACCGGCGAGATGTCGACGACGGAACTCACGCATCGCTGTTCCTCGGTGTCGCGGGGCAGGAGATAACCCCGGCCGTACGACGAGGACACCGGCCCCGAGTACGTGTAAGTGGTGCGGTGAGTGATCCTGTATCGGCGCAGCACCGGCCGTTGCGCTGCCTCGTCTGTGCGGGGTGACACGTCGGTCATGCGGGAACCCCGCCCTGCGCGGCGCTCCACGTGGTCCCGCTGCCCCACAGCGGCTGGGTGCCGCCCGGCAGCGACAGCTGACCTTTCAACATCACGTCGGACAGTTCGCTCAGCAGTGCGCGCATCGTGGCCGTCAGCTCACCCAGCTCCTTCCGGGACCCGGTCGCGTCGACCGATTCGAGTCGAGCAGGGTCGACGCGCCGCACGGTATTGACCATGTCCTCGACGAGCCGCTCCGCACGCGACGCACCCGAGGCGTCCGGCAGTGCGGTCAGATTCGCACGGAGCGCCTCGAGCTGGAACGCCAGCGACCGCGGGTTCTTCACGTCGAACAGCAGCAACTCGGCCACGGCGGCCGGGCGGATGCTCCGATTGCGGCGGCGATAGACGACGGAACTCTCGGTGGCGACGAGGAGCGATTCGATCACCGCCCGCTCGGTCGCCGGGTCCGTCTTCCGTCGCAGCGTGGACTCCACGAGCGCGGTCAGGGTGGCTGCCCGCTCGATTCGCTTCCCGATGTCCATGACGTGCCAGCCGGTGTCCCGGACCAGCGATTCCGCGGCGACTCCGGACAGAGCGAGCATCCCACCGAGTACGGCGGACTGCGCCTCGAACAGCACGGACCCGTCGTCGGCCGTGTCGGCGGCGACCTGTCCGAGTGCGCGTTCGACGGAACTGAGGACGGCCCAGATGTCGGTGGACAGTTGCCCGCGCACGGCCCGCGCGGCCTGCTCGACGCCACGGACCGCGTGCGCGAGCGACCCGTCCCGGCCGGGGTCGACCGTCAGCGAACGGAACTCCGAGCGCACCCGCAACTGGTCGGCGACCGGGTCCGAGCCGGACTCGGCACCGCGACCGGGCTCCTCCGGGCGGTTCCCGGCGTCGGCGACCAACAGGACCGTGTCGAGCAGGATCGGGAGGCTTCCGCCGCCCGCGAGCCACGGTCGCAGGCGGTAGTCGCGGTACTTCTCGCCGACGGCGATCATCAGGCGTGCCGCACCCTCGGCGCGCTCGGCGAACCGGCCCATCCAGAACAGTTCGGTCAGTGCGCGCGGCGACGTCATCAGGTCGGACGTCGTCGCCGCATACGTGGGCAGGGCTTCCCCGTCGCGGTCGGCGGCGTCCGCCGGATCGGTGGACGCGGTGCGCTGGGCCAACCGGATCCAGACGTCCTTCGCGCCGGCGTGACGCCGGTCGCCGCGCTCGGCCCCGGGAACGAGAGACGTGCCGAGACCTCCGGCCATGGGGGTGAATCCGACCTGCTGCGCCACGGTGAACAGCCGCACCCCGACCGGTGCGAGGAAGACGTCGCCGGATCCGTCGGCCGCGGGCGCATACGAGGGGTCCGGGACGATCTGCCCGACCCACCGCTCGGGTTCGGCCCGCACCCGGTCCAGCAGGGTGTCCCGATCGGCGGCACCGAGCTCGGCTGGCACGATCGGCGACCCCCCGTGCACCGCGCGCAGCACCATCGACGAGGCGTTCGCGAGGATGTGCGACAGCTCCGACCGGTCGCCACCCCAGAAACTCGGAACCGACGGCAGGAGTAGGTCCTCGTCGAGGAGACGACGGCACAGGTCCGGGAGCAGCCTGGTGAGGGCCGGGTTCTCGAGGATTCCGCTGCCGAGGGGGTTGACGACGGTCACCGCTCCCCGTCGCAGCACCTCGACGAGCCCGACCACGCCCGACCGGGAGTCGGGGCGCAGGTCGAGGGGGTCGGCGAGGTCGGCGTCCACCCGCCGGACGATCACGTCGACGCGTTCCAGATTGCCGAGCGAGCGCATCCACACGTGGCCGTCGCGGACCACCAGGTCGGCGCTCTCCACCAGCGGGAAGCCGAGGACGGTCGCGAGATACGCCTGATCGAATGCCGCCTCGGACCGGGTGCGGGGGCTGAGGACGACGACCAGGGGGTCTTCGGTGCCCGCGGGGGCGGCGTCGATCGCCGCGAGCCGCATCGACTGGGCGAAGGAGGACAGCGGACGCGGGCCGACGGTCTCGTAGATGCCGGGCATCGCGCGGGCGACGACGCGGCGATCCGCCATCGCGTAGCCGGCGCCTGCCGGGGACTGCGTGTGGTCGCGCAGCGCGTGGAACGTGCCGTCGGCCCCGCGGCCGACGTCGAGTCCGTGCAGGAACAGTTGATGGCGGCCCGGCACCGTGATGCCGTGCGCCGCACGGACGTACCCCGGGTGCCCGAACACCGTGCGGGCCGGCACGGCGCCGCTCCGGACGAGCGCCATCGGTCCGTACAGATCGGCGAGTACCGCGTCGAGGAGGCGGGAGCGCTGCACGAAGCCCGCCGCGAGCTGTTCCCATTCCTCGGCCGCGACGATCAGCGGGACCGCGTCGATCTCCCACCGCGGCGGCACGGTCGGGGCGTCCGATCCGTCGAGGGGGTTGTAGGTGATCCCGTGGTTGTCGACAAGAAGCCGGATGCGGGACTGCAGGCGGCGGACGGAGTCCGGCCCGCCGCCGGTGAAGTCCCGGGCCAGCTCCGCCCACGGTTCCCGGACGTCGCCGCCGTCGCCGAAGAGTTCGTCGTAGCCCGCGCCGTCGTGCGGTGACACGATCATCAGGCCCTCCGCCTCTGTGCCACGAACCGCTCTTTCCGCGCCTGCTCGAGTAGCCGGCGGGGATCGCCGCCGCTGCGCAATCGCAGTGCCAGAACGAGAACCCCTGCGATCACGATGCCCACCATGTTGACACCGAGTTGCAGCGCCGCCAGCGCCGCGACGCGCCATTCGCCCACGGTGACCGCGACGGCGGCGAATCCCGCCGCGGGAACGGTGGTGACCGAGATGAACACGCCGACGAGTGCCGCCGACTTCGCGGACACGAGCGCGAGCATGCCTGCCGCGCCGGCGAGGAGCGCGACGATGAGCGAGAGCGGTCCGACCCGGTAGATGAAATCGACCTGGTCGAGGGACTCGATGCTCTCGAACTCCATCCAGCCGACCCGCTCCATCAGCAGCGTCGCGACCAGCGTGGCCGCCATCGCGAACGGGAAACCGACGAGCAGGGCGATCAGCGACCGCCGGGCCAGACCGAGCTTGCGCCGCATCAGCGCGACGGCGAGTGCGGCGAGCGGGCCGAATTCCGGCCCCACCACCATGGCCCCGACGACGGTGATCGGCGAGTCGGTCACCACACCGACCGCGGCCAGCAGGCAGGCGATGGTGAGGAACGCGATGAAGGTGCCGTTGAGTGTCGACTCCTCGCGCGTCCGGCTGACCAGTTCCTCCCACACGACGCTGTCCGCGGGATCGCCCGGAGCCGCCTTCTCCGCGTCGTGTGCGGACTTCGACAGCACCGTTTCGACGGGCACCACCGTGATCGCGCCGGTGCGATCGATTCCCAGGGCCTCGAGCGCGTCGATGACGTCGTTCGCGGATTCGCGGGCCACGTCGGTCTGGATCGCGTCGCCGGCGGGGTCGATCGCGGCGGCGCGCAGCACCACCACGTGGGTGGCGCCGGGTTCCGCGGCGAGCACACCGAGGACGTCCTCGGTGCGCTCGGCCGGACAGATCACTCGCAGGTGCAACATCGTGTCCCCCGGCTGTTCCGCGTCGTCCGGTCAATCGAGTTCCGCCGGCAGATGCCGCCGGCGGACCCGCCTACTTGTCTGCGGGTGCGTCGGGCTTGGCCGCCGCGGCGTCGCCCTTCGGCTCCGGCTTGGCGTCCACCCCGGACTCCTTGCGCTGCTGCGCGGTGATCGGAGCCGGAGCATTGGTCAGGGGATCGACGCCACCGCCCGACTTCGGGAACGCGATGACCTCGCGGATCGAATCGACCCCGGCCAGCAGGGCGGTGATGCGGTCCCAGCCGAACGCGATGCCGCCGTGCGGCGGGGCGCCGAACGCGAACGCGTCGAGCAGGAAGCCGAACTTCTCCTCGGCCTCCTCGTGGGAGATGCCCATCACCTTGAACACTCGCTCCTGAATGTCCTTGCGGTGGATACGGATACTGCCGCCACCGATCTCGTTGCCGTTACAGACGATGTCGTAGGCGTACGCGAGCGCGGACCCCGGGTCGGTGTCGAACGTGTCGATCGACTCCGGCTTGGGCGAGGTGAACGCGTGGTGCACCGCCGTCCAGGCGCTGTAGCCGAGCGCGACGTCGCCGCTCGCGGTGGCGTCCGCGGTCGGCTCGAACAGCGGTGCGTCGACGACCCACACGAACGCCCACGCGTCCGGGTCGATGAGGTTCTGCTTGCGGGCGATCTCGCCACGCGCGGCACCGAGCAGCGCACGCGACGACTTGGTGGTGCCGGCGGCGAAGAAGATGCAGTCGCCCGGCTTCGCCCCGACGTGCGCGGCGAGGCCCTCGCGCTCGGTGTCGGTGAGGTTCTTGGCCACCGGTCCGCCGAGCGTGCCGTCCTCGCCGACGAGCACGTACGCCAGGCCCTTGGCCCCGCGCTGCTTCGCCCATTCCTGCCACGCGTCGAGCTGCTTACGCGGCTGGCTCGCACCGCCGGGCATGACCACCGCGCCGACATATTCCTGCTGGAAGACCCGGAACGTGGTGTCCTTGAAGAACTCGGCGCACTCGACCAGTTCGACGCCGAAGCGCAGGTCCGGCTTGTCGGAGCCGTAGCGACGCATCGCCTCCGCGTACGTCATGCGCGCGATCGGCGTCTTGATCTCGTGCCCGACCAGCTTCCACAGCGACGACAGCACCTCCTCGGCGAGGAGGATGACGTCGTCCTGGTTGACGAAGCTCATCTCGATGTCGAGCTGAGTGAACTCGGGCTGGCGGTCCGCGCGGAAGTCCTCGTCGCGGTAGCAGCGCGCGATCTGGTAGTAGCGTTCGATGCCACCGACCATGAGCAGCTGCTTGAACAGCTGCGGGCTCTGCGGCAACGCGTAGAAGCTGCCCGGCTGCAGTCGCGCGGGAACCAGGAAGTCGCGGGCGCCCTCCGGCGTCGACCGCGTCAACGTGGGCGTCTCGACCTCGACGAACTCGTGGTGCGCGAGCACGGCGCGGGCCGCGGCGTTGACCTTGGACCGCAACCGGATGGCGTGACCGGGGCCCTCACGGCGCAGGTCCAGGTAGCGGTACTTCAGGCGCGCTTCCTCTCCGGCCTGGTCGTCCAGCTGGAACGGCAGCGGTGCGCTCTCGTTGAGGACCTCGAGGTCGGTGACGTTGACCTCGATGGCCCCGGTGGGGATCTCGAAGTTCTGGTTGCCCTCGGGACGTACCTCGACCACGCCGGTCACCTTGACGCAGTACTCCGCGCGCAGACGGTGAGCCTGCTCGGCGGCGGCGCCCTCCCGGAACACCACCTGGGAGACACCCGACGCGTCACGTAGATCGATGAAGATCACCCCGCCGTGATCACGACGCCTGGCAACCCAACCGGTGAGGGTTACGGTCTGCTGGGCCTGCTCGGCTCGCAATGAACCGGCGAGATGTGTGCGCAGCACGGGATTCCTTTCGAAACATGGGGCAAGCTACTTCGTTGGCTGAGATCCTACGGAGACACCGTGCGTGAGCGGAAACGCATACCCGCTTCACGTGCGAGGCTCGATCGGCACGTACCGGAAAACTGCAGAGAAAGCGACGACACATGACCTTCAACGAGGGCGCCCGAATGGACTCCGGCCGGGTGTCGGTCGGCGGCGGGGGCGGCGGCGGCCTCGGCGGCAAGTTCGCGATGGGCGGCGGCGCCGGCGGCCTGATCGTGCTGGTCCTCGCACTGCTCCTCGGCGGCGATCCCGGATCGCTGCTCGGCGGCCTCAGCGGCACCACCGATTCCGCCCAGAATTCCGGCGCCGGCCTCGCCGGCTGCGAGACCGGCGCGGACGCCAACCGCGACGTGAACTGCCGGGTGGTGTTCACCGCAGGCAGTCTCGACTCCGTGTGGGAGCAGGAGCTCGCGAAACAGACCGGCACCGCGTACGTGCCGCCGGAGGTCGTGCTGTTCTCCGGTTCGGTCAACACCGGCTGCGGTAACGCCACCAGCGAGGTCGGACCGTTCTACTGCCCGGCGGACTCGACGGCGTACTTCGACACCAGCTTCTTCCAGCTCCTCGTCGACCGTTTCGGTTCCAGCGGCGGACCGCTGGCGCAGGAGTACGTCGTGGCGCACGAGTTCGGCCACCACGTCCAGAATCAGCTCGGCGACATCGGGCGGGCGCAGGCCGACCCGCGGGGCGCCGACTCGGCCGCGGTGCGAACCGAGTTGCAGGCCGACTGCTACGCGGGCGTGTGGGCCCACTACGCCGACAGCCTCCCCGGCCCCGACGGCGGGCCGCCGTTCCTGAACACCCTCACCGACACCGACATCGACGACGCCCTCTCCGCCGCCTCGTCGGTCGGTGACGACCGGATCCAGCAGTCCGCGGGCGCTCGGGTGAATCCGGAGGGCTGGACGCACGGCTCCTCGGAGCAGCGCCAGAAGTGGTTCGCCACCGGGTACCGGAC
Organism: Rhodococcus sp. JVH1; assembly: GCF_000280725.2. Lineage (NCBI taxonomy): Bacteria > Bacillati > Actinomycetota > Actinomycetes > Mycobacteriales > Nocardiaceae > Rhodococcus > Rhodococcus sp. JVH1. The sequence continues at coordinate 183,578 of NZ_CP166289.1, forward strand.
CGGTCAGGTCCAGGCCTGTGACACCTATTCGGCGCGCGATCTGAACAACCCGCCCGCGCTGCGCTGACCGATCACCGCACCGACAATTATATTTGTCTTGACAGAATTTGCTGTCGGTGCGACAGTTGACGCATGTTGGACGTAGCAGTGATCGATCAGGCGGCCGCCGCGGAGATCTCCCTGGACCCGGTCCGGGCGCGGTTGCTCGCGGCGCTGGCCGAACCCGGTTCGGCGAGTTCCATCGCCGCGACGGTCGGATTGACGCGGCAGAAGGCCAACTACCACCTGCGGGCACTCGAGGAGCACGGCCTCGTCGAACTCGTCGAGGAACGCAAGAAGGGCAACGTCACCGAGCGGGTCTTCCAGGCCACCGCGGCGTCGTACGTCATCTCCCCCGCCGCGTTCGCCGCCCTCGCACCCGATCCCGACCGGTCACCGGACCAACTGTCGGCCCGTTGGCTGGTGGCACTGGCCGCGCGACTGGTGCGTGAGGTCGGCGAGTTGATCGCCGGCGCCACCGCGGCGCGTCAGCCGCTGGCCACCTACGCGATCGACAGCGAGATCCGGTTCGCGTCCGCAGCCGACCGGTCCGCCTTCGCCGACGAACTCGGCGAGTCCGTGAAGCACCTGGTGGCCCGGTACCACGACGAGAACGCCCCGAACGGACGCAGGCACCGGCTCGTCGTCGCACTGCACCCCAGCCTGAAAATACCTCCTGCACAAGCTAAGTCACCGGACAACCGTCACGAGGAGAGCTAGCCATGTCCCAGAACTTCGAGATTCGCCGCGAGGTCGTCCTGAACGCCGGCCCGGACGAGGTGTTCGCCGCCGTCACCACCGGCACCGGCGGCTGGATGTTCCCCTCCGAACTGGATCCCGGTGTGGGCAGCGAGGGACCGGACGACCCCACCGTCGTCGCGTGGGAGCCGCCGCAGAAGTTCGCCGTGCGGCAGGAAGGTCCGGGCGGCTGGTTCAACGCCCTCGAATACCTCATCGAGGCCCGCGACGGCGGCACCGCGGCGCTGCGCTACGTCCACAGCGGCATCTTCACCGACGACTGGGACGCGCAGTACGACGGCGCCGACAAGCACACCACGTTCTACCTCCACAGCCTCGGCCAGTATGTCCAGTACTTCGCCGGCCGCGCGGCCACCTACATCACGACCGCCGGCCCGGACACGTCCACCGGTCCTGGCGCGATGGCCACCCTCCGCGGCGCGCTAAGTCTGACCGACGCCTCCGCCGCAGGCGACGCCGTGTCCGTGGACGTCCCCGGTTTCGGCACCGTGGACGGTGTCGTCGACTACCTGACGCCGCACTTCATCGGCATCCGGACCGCCGATGCGCTGTACCGGTTCTACGGCCGCAACGCGTTCGGCGGAACGGTCGACGCGGCGCACCACCTGTTCGCTGCGGGCGCCGACCAGGAGAAGTCGCAGGACGCGTGGAAGTCCTGGCTGGCCAACGTGTTCGCCTGAACCCGCCGCACCTGCGCTCAGGACGCCGTGAACTCGCCCGTACCCGGAATGTTCGGGGTGCTCGTGGTGATCTCGATGCCGACCTGGCCCGCCCCCGGATCGAAGTACACGGCTGTCGGCGCGCCCGGACCGTCCCACCCGCTCAACGCCCACTGCTTCGTCCCGGAGGCACCGGTGTCGAGGTTGCGCCAATGCAGGGTTCCGTCGACCATGCAGACCCGGGAGGGGCCCACGAAGTACGTCGTCAACAGCACGTAGTTCGGCCCGTACGGCTCCGGGTAGCCGGATGACGCGTGGGCGTCGATGCGCCCACCGCACACGCTGAGGTCGCCGGGGTTCAGACCGTGCCCGATCGTGTAGGTGGGGGTCAGCGTCGCAGCATCCGCCCCGGCGGCGGCCGGTGCACCGAGTAGTGCGGCCGCGGCGAGCGAACCCACCACCGCCGATCGGACAACCAGATCTCCCACAGGCATGGTGCTCCTTGGTCGTTGCGCGTCGGGCGAACCTCTCTCCCCCTTGTCTCCGGGAAGGCGGGGAGCGTTACTCATCCGCTTGGCTAGTGTCGACGCAGAAACATCGGTCGCCATCGACGAGGAGATTTCCATGTCGTTCACGGACGAAGAGATCGCCTACCTGCGGTCGCAGCCGATCGCGCGCGTCGCCACCGTAGGCGCTGACGAGCAACCCGACGTCGTTCCACTCGCCTTCGAGTTCGACGGAACGGACTTCTGGGTGGGAGGCTCCGGACCGTCCGTCGCCGGTACCCGCAAGTTCCGGAACATCCGGGCCGGGAACGACAAGGTGTCGCTGGTCGTCGACGACCTGGTGTCGTTCGAACCTTTCGTCGCGCGGTCCATCCGGATCTACGGCACGGCCGATCAGCCGGTGGAACGGGACGGAATGATCGGCCCCGGCCTCTATGTGCGCATCGCACCGACCATCTCGTGGAGCTGGAACATGGCGGGAGAACCTGCCGGCGCCGAATGGTACGAGCCGAGGCGGACCGTTCACGTCAGAAGAGAGTGAGCGCCGGTCCGGGACGACCGACCCCGACCAGTTCACCGCGATCGGACTCGACGGCCTGGGGGTGCCCGGCCTCCCGATGGTTCGCCCCGCCGCCCAGACCGTACCGGTCGACGAGAGGGTCGACGCGCTGCTTCAGCCACGACTTGTATTCGGGCGGAACGTAGGCCGCCCGCCCGTACAACTGCCGGTACTGACGGACGAGCGCCGGATGCTCGGTCGACAGCCAGTTCATGAACCAGCCCTTGGTGCTGCCGCGCAGGTGCATCGGAAAGACGGTCACACCCGAGGCGCCGGCATCGGCGATGGATTCGAGTAGTCCGTCGAGATGCCGCACCGAATCGGTCAGGAAGGGAATGACGGGGGCCACCATCACATTGCAGGGCAGGCCGGCGTCGGTGATCGCCCGGATCAGATCGAGGCGCGCCTTCGGGGTGGGCGTTCCCGGCTCGATCGACTTCTGGAGGTCGGGATCGTGGATCGCGAGCGACACGCCGATGCTGACCGGCACCTGCTGGGCGGCGAGCGTCAGCAGCGGGAGGTCGCGCCGCAGCAATGTCCCCTTGGTCAGAATCGAGAACGGGGTGGCGGATTCGGCCAGCGCGCGAATGATGCCGGGCATCAGACGGTACCGGCCCTCCGCTCGCTGATAGGGATCGGTGTTGGTGCCGAGCGCCACGTGCTCCCGCTTCCACGACCGACGCCCCAGCTCCTTGCGCAGCACCGCCGCGACGTTGGTCTTCACGACGATCTGACTGTCGAAATCACGGCCCGCGTCGAGGTCGAGGTACTCGTGGGTGGGCCGCGCGAAGCAGTAGCGACAGGAGTGCGAGCATCCGCGAAATGCATTGACGGTGAACCGGAAAGGCAGTTGTGACTCCTCGGGCATCTTGTTCAGCGCGCTCTTGCAGAGCACCTCGTGGAAGGTGATGCCGTCGAACTCGGGCGTCTGCACACTGCGCACGAGCCCGGCACGCTCCAGCCCCGGCAATGCACCGTCGTCGGCGTCGACCGCTTGCCCATCCCACCTCATGAGTACATGCGAACATTTGTTCTAACCGGTGTCAAGGCTTCGACCCGCGCGGAGACCGGATCGTGGGGAAAGACCGCGCTGGTGAGCGCCGGATCTGGGCTTGCGACAATGTTGCCCATGTCGAACAGAAACAATGTCTCGTCCGGTTCCGAATGGGAAGCCAAGATCGGCTACTCCCGCGCCGTGCGCATCGGCCGGCTCGTGTCCGTGTCGGGCACCACGGCGTCGGGTCCCGACGGCCCCGTCGGCGGAAACGATCTCGGTGAACAGACCCGGGAAGCACTGCGCCGGATCGACGCAGCACTCACGGAGGCCGGAGCGAGCACGACCGATGTGATCCGCACCCGCATGTACCTCACCGACATGAGCCGGTGGGAAGAGGCCGGCATCGCGCACGGCGAGGTCTTCGGCGAAATCCGACCCGCCACCACGATCCTCGAGGTCAGCGCGCTGATTGCCCCCGGCCTGCTCATCGAGATCGAGGCCGACGCCGTCATCGGCGACTGACCGACGCGGAGAGGTGGCACCTCACCCACCCGTTCACGACGCACGCAACTGCGTGCTGAGCACCGCCTCGACTTCCGACCGGGTCGCCACCGTGGTGGGCGCCCGGTCGGAATCCGAGGTGGGTGGGTCCGCACCCGGTGCGGGCACACCTGAGCGCCACTCACTGCCCGACCGGCGATCTGCCTTCGGTCCTGATCTGCGGGATTCCGCCGATCGGTAGATGCGTCGCGTTTCTACGTTTTCAAAGATGAACCTGGGATACCCGGCCGACGCTCTTGTCGAGCATCCAGCGGCAGTGTTCCTCGAATTCTGCGTCACCAATGTTGTGAGCCCACACCACAGTCGCTATCGCCTGATGCATCCACTCGAGGTCCAAGGTTTCGACGTCTGAGGCGGTGAGATCACGCCCGAGACCGGCAAGGAAGGCCTCCTCCAAATCGGGCCGGCCCATGAACTGCTGAGACTGCAACCTCACCAGATCACTCGTCCAATGCCGCCAGTCCGCGCGGCCGAAGTCGATCACCCTCAACTCACTCTCATGCAGCAACCAGTTCCGCGGGTGGTAGTCGCCGTGGGTGAACGACAACCGCACCGGCCTTGCCGCGGTAGCCGCCAACCGCACGCGCAATGCCTCCAGCTGGTCAGCCGACACCAGATCCTCCGCCCGGTCCATGTACCCATGCGTGCGCTCGATCAGATTTGCGTAGTACACGGCAGACACGTCGCCCGGCAACAGCAGGCCAGCGAGTGCCTGCCCCGCCTGCAGGTAGGTGGCCGGGTCCCAGTCCGCTGGCGACCCCTCGACCAGTTCTCCGGGAAGGTACTCGGTCACCAGCAGCTTCTCGCCCACGTCGGCATACACCAAGCGCGGCAACCCAACCCCGTGTTCCTCAGGAATACTTGGTGGGCTGCGATCTCCCTGCCGATGTGATGGCTCGACCGTGATGCCTTCACGATGAAGTCGTTGTCAGCTTTCCGCACTCTCAGTACGGTCGTGTCCTGCAATGGCCACGAATGATCCGCGAGAACCTGCCACTGCCCGAACCAACGGTCCAGTAGAGCCGATTGCGCGTCTGTCAGATCTGTATTCCGCCCCGGCACTTCCCCAGACCAGGCCGAGCCGATCGTGTGCATGTGGTAGGCACTTGCGGAATCACCCACCATGCGACGATGCTGAGCTGTCTGCTTGTTATAGCGCTCTCGAGATCAGTTCTTTCATGACCTCGTTGGATCCGGCGTAGATGCGCTGGATGCGGGCGTCGGCGTACATCTGGGCGATGGGGTATTCGAGGATGTAACCGTATCCTCCGAACAGTTGGAGACAGCGGTCGATCACGGCGCACTGTTGGTCGGTCAACCAGTATTTCGCCATTGCGGCGGTGGTGACATCGAGTTCGCCGCGAAGGTGCTTGTCGATGCAGTCGTCGATGAAGGTGCGCGACACCCTCGCGAGTGCCGCGCATTCGGCAAGTTCGAAGCGGGTGTTCTGGAGGTCGAACAGGGTCTTTCCGAACATTGTCCGCGATTTGGTGTACTCGATCGTAAGTGCTACTGCGCGTTCGATCGCGGCGACGGCAGCGACGCCGCAGATCAACCTTTCCTGTGGTAGCTGCTGCATCAGCTGGACGAATCCGGCACCCTCACGTTCTCCGAGGAGGTTGTCCACCGGGACGCGAAGTCCGTCGAAGAACAGTTCGGTGGTGTCCTGCCCCTTCTGGCCCAGCTTGTCGAAGATCTGTCCGCGCGAGAATCCGGGAGTGTCGTCGTTCACCTCGGCGACAACGAGAGACACTCCCTTCGCCCCGAGCGTGGCATCGGTCTTGGCCGCGATGATCACGAGGTCGCAGTTGCGACCGTTGGAAATGAAGGTCTTGGCGCCGGTGATGACGTAGTCGCCGCCGTCACGCACGGCCTGGGTAGTGATATTTTGCAGATCCGAGCCGGCGCTAGGTTCGGTCATGGCGATGGCACCGACCCATTCACCGCTTGTGAGCTTGGGAAGCCATCGCGATTTCTGCTCGAGGCTTCCGTACGCGTTCAGGTAGTGCGGAACGATTCCCGAGTGCACACCGAGTTGTAACGAGTGGTCACCCGCCATCACCTGTTCGTGAAACAGCACGGCATCGTGGGCGAAAGTTCCTCCCCCTCCGCCGAACTCCGTAGGAATCGACATCCCCGACAAGCCCAGCTTGCCCAGGGTGCCGTAGATCTCCTTGTCCGGAAAGCCCTGTGCGGCGAACCGGCGTTGGTGGGGGGTGACCTCCTTGGCGAAGAAGTTTCGGGCGAGTTCGGCAACTGCGCCGAGCTCGTCGTCCATCCATGAGGATGTGATGTCGGTGATGGCAGGGTGAGCAGTCACGGGTTCGTCTCCAGAATTTGTTGCGAACGAGTCATGAGGGGTCAGCTGTCTCAGCTCCCCACCGGGACCTCCGACGTCCGGGCGGCGGGCTCATACACACCTCGGGCGAGTGGTTCGAGGTAGAGCAGCTCGATCTCGGATGCGTACTTCTCGGCGATCGGTTTGCGGCGCAGTTTCATCGTCACGGTCAGTTCGTCACCGCCCGGCTCCCAGAAGGTGGGGAGGATCAGGAAGCGCTTGATCTGCTCCACGCGAGAGAGGCCGGTGTTGGCCAGCGCGACGGCGGCGGCGATCATCGCGATCATGTCACGGTCTCCTGCCAGGGAAGCGGCGTCGACCCGGATGTCCTTCGTCGCAGCGAAATTGGCTGCGGCCTCGGGGTCGAGTGAGATCAAGGCCGTGTTGTACGGCCGCGCATCTCCGATGGTGGCCACGCCGCCGATGAACGAGGAGGTGGCCTTGATTGCGTTTTCGATGGTGGCGGGGGACATATTCTTCCCCGAGGAGTTGATGATCAGTTCCTTCTTCCGATCGATGACGGTGAGGTATCCGTCCGCGTCGATGGACACCACGTCACCGGTGGCCAGCCATCCGTCGGCGTCGACGGCGTCGGCAGTTTTGGCAGGCTCCCCCCGGTAGCCCTTCATGACGAGGGGGCCACGAACGAAAAGCTCACCGTCGTTCGCGACTCGCATGTCCATGCCGGGCACGATCTTGCCGACCGTTCCCAGTTTGGCGGGATCGGCCGGGGCCGCACTGGCGATGCAGGTCAGTTCCGACATCCCCCAGATCTCGGAGATCTGCAGCCCGAGCGCTGAGAAGAACGCCAACGTGTCGGCTGGTATCGGTGCCGCCCCCGACACGGCCCATCTGAGCTTGTCGAATCCGAGTTCGGCGCGCATCGGCGCCAGCACCATTGATTCTGCCGTGACGAACTCGTGTTCCAGTTCTTCCGGTACCGGCAGCCCTACCCGGAGCATCTCGATACGGCGTGCGCCGACATCGAGGCCCCACTGCAGCGCGTGCCGTCGTGCGTCGTCCGGTTCGTTCGCCACCGCCCGTTCGACCGCGATTTTCAGCTTCTCCCAGACACGCGGCACCGCGCCCCAGATGGTCGGCCGACAGTCGGGAAGTGCGGCAGCAATCCGCTGTACGTCCGCGACGACGGTGACTTGCGTTCCGAACACCATCTGGAAGTACAGCGCCGTCATCCGATCGGCGATGTGTGCCGACGGCATGAAGGAGGTGATGCGGTCTCCGAACTCGATCGGGAGGATCCAGCACACCGCGCCGGCCTCGAACAGCAATGCGGCATGAGTCGACTCCACCCCTTTCGGGTTGCCGGTGGTGCCCGAGGTGTAGATCAGGGTTGCAACATCGTCGGGCCGCACCGATTGCCACGCGGCGTCGAAGTCGAAGTCCGGTGAGCCGAGTGTCTTCATCTGGTTCAAGGTGAGTGTCCCGGCCGGGGCAATTCCTCCCTCGGCGTCGATGACGACGATCTGCTCCACCTGTGCGCCGGATTCCCTGATTCGTTCCACGTATTGGGCCTCGCACACCACGACCTTGGCTTCGGCGTTCCCGAGAACGTAAGCGATAGCAGATGCGGGAAGCGTGTTGTAGATCGAGAACGACGTCGCCCCGACATGTTGAGCTCCGACATCGATGGGGTAGAACTCCACACGATTGGCCATCATCAAGGCGACGGTGTCGCCGCGGCGGACTCCGAGTGCGGCGAATCCGGCTGCCACGTCGCGGACCTGGCTCGAGTACTGCCGCCAGGTCAACGTCTGTGCATCGCCGACGGTTCGCAGTGCGATGGCGTCCGGGTCGATGGCGGCGGTGCGTTGAAATGCTGCGCACAGGGTGTGGGGCGCTTCCTCGATGGTCATGGCGTTCTCCTCGGTTCGGGACCGGCTGTTGTGGAGCCACTCGGGTGTGTGGTGACGGGACGTTCTTCGAGCTCGCGGATCAGTTGGTGACATTCGGCGTCGGCGGCGAGGTAGCCGTCGGCGAGCACGTTCACCAGTCCTCGTCCCAGGGCCCACGGTTGCCATGCCGCCGGAGCGAGGGTGCGTCCGGCGCGGCGGGCGATAGCATCTGCGATCACCGTCGCGGCATCCTCCGGGCTTATGCGGCGGCGCAGCGGACGAGGAAGACGCGCATCGAGCCTTCTGCCGATCTCGTCGTCGTCGAGGGTTGCCCGAGCCAGTTGGGTGTCGACCATCCCGAAGTACGCCACACCCGCGGAGGCGCCGTAGCCGGCGAGTTCGAGACGGAGTGCCCGGCCGAGTTGTTCGACGGCGGCCTTGCTGATCATGTAGGACGCGCCACCGAGACCGGGCGCGAAGGCCGCCGCAGACGACACCACCACGATGTGGCCGCGTCGCGCAATCACTTCGTCGATCGCAGGATGGACGGTGTTGAAGACACCCGTGAGGTTGATGTCGATCACGCGGTCGAAGCCCGCCGGATCGATCTGGCGGAGGGTGGACGGGGGCGGGGTCACTCCGGCGTTCGCGATCACCACATCGATCCGCCCGTACCGCTCGATCACCGCGTGCACGGCTGAATCCATGCCGGGACGGTCGCGGACATCGGCGACCAGGGTGAGGACCCGCCGTCGGCCGAGCGCGAATTCGGCTGCCGTCAGGGACGATTGATTGACATCGAGCAGTGCGACCGTTGCGCCGCGGGCGTGCAGGGCACGCGCCGATGCCAGTCCGATACCGTCACCTCCGCCGGTAATCAGGACTACCTTGCCGGCAACGTTGTACTCGGCGCCTCGACCGGGCAGTGGGAGGCCCAGGTCTCTCAGGGTGCGCGCAATGGTCGACCGGGTTCTGAACGTGGCCATCATCAATGCCTTCCGTGGAGCAGTCGGACGAGAACGCGGACCAGAGCGTCGATGCGTGGTGTGCGCCGAAACGTGGTGAGCGGAAGAATCGACGGGAATCGCTGCCTCGTCATCGCACGAGGGAAGGTGAATTCCCGCAACCCGTCAGCGCCGTGGACCCGGCCGAATCCGGAATCACCGACACCACCCAGCGGCAGGCTCGGGACGGCGGCATACATGACGTACGAATTGACCGACACCGCGCCGGTGCGGATTCGTGTCGCGATCTCCTCGCCGTGACGGCGGGAAAAGATGCTCGACCCCAACCCGTATCGGCTCGCGTTGGTCCGTTCGACCGCCTCGTCCATATCCCGCACCCTGCTGACGGTCAATGTCGGCCCGAATGTCTCCTCGGTGACCGCGGCACTGTCCTCCGGCACGTCCACAAGGATGGTCGGCTGCACCACGTTGCCCTCGATGGCGTCCGGCCCTCCGAGTACGGCGCGGCTGCCCTTTCCGATCGCGTCGTCGATGTGGCGACGGATGACGTCGATGTGCGTGGGCATGGCGATGGGGCCGATCTGCGCGTTCCCGCCGGTACCGGCCCGGATCGTGCCTGCGAGAGTGACCACCCGATCGACGAACGCGTCGAATACCTCTTCGTGCACGTACACCCGCTCCACCCCGAGGCAGGTCTGACCGGCGTTGGAGAACCCACCCCACACCGCCGCATCGGCCGCGGCGTCGAGGTCGCCGTCAGCGTCCACGATCAAGGCGTCCTTCCCGCCGCACTCCATCAGGACCGGGGTGAGCGTCTCCGCGCACGCGGTCATCACCTTCTTTCCCGTGGCGGTGGACCCCGTGAACCCGATCTTGTCCACACCCGATCGGCACAGCGCTGCTCCTGTGGAGCCGTCCCCTGTGACCACCTGCAGCACCGGGTGTTCCGGCACGACCTCGGACAATGTCTGGGCCAACCACACACCGACGCCCGGGGTGTACTCGCTGGGCTTGTAGACCACGGTGTTCCCGGCGGCGAGCGCGAAGGACAGAGAACCGAGCGGGGTGAAAATGGGGTAGTTCCACGGTCCGATCACCCCCACGACTCCGAGGGGGAGATACTCGACGCCGGCCGCCTGGTTGACGGTGAGGAGGCTGGGGCGGACCGTGCGCCGACCCAGAACCCGGGCGGCGTTCTTCGCCGCCCACGCGAGGTGTTCCAAGGCCATCGCAATTTCGAGCATCGCGTCCGCTTGCGGCTTGCCCATCTCGATGTGGGTGAGTTCCGCGAGTTCCGGTGCCCGGCGGGCGATGATGCCCCGCCACGCGTCGAGTCGCCGGGCCCGTGCCTCGAATCCCAGTGCCGCCCACCATCCGCCGACCTCGCGCGCGCGGCATATCGCGTCCTCGACGTCGTCGGCCGACCCGCGGGGGTGGGTGCCGACCACCCGTCCGGTCGCCGGACTGATCACATCGAACGTGTCTGCTGCAGCCGAGGTGCTGATCATCGGGCGGTGCCCTTCGGTTCGTCGAGCGCCGTGGCGGCGAGCGCGTTCGCCCATCCCCGTGTCACCCGACGAAGGAGTGGAAGGGACAGCGCGAGGATGGGGGCGAACCCGGGCGCGGAGTCCACCGCAAAGGTCCAGGTGAGGCGGGTTCCGTCCGGCGTCGGCTCCAGGGAGATGTCCTCGGCGAACCGGCGGAATCCCGGTCTGCTTGCGGACTCGGCGGTGAAAGTCATCCGTCTGCCCTCGTCCCAGCGGTAGAAGCGTTCCCTGAGCGCCGCGGCCCCGTGCCCGAGCGTCACGGTCCTGGTGGTACCGACGCCGAAGGGCCGCGACGATGTCCACTCGCTGGCCGTGATCAGCCGCGCCCACGACACCAGTGCGTCGTGCGCGGTCAACACACTCCACACGTGGCCGGTGTCCGTCGAGACGTTCACGACGTGCACAATCCGGAATCGGGCGGTCTGCAGGAAGTCGTCGTCGGTCGCGGCGAGTGGGTACCAGCGCGTCACAGGTCGACCACCAGCGACCCACCGGCCGAGCGGGACAGGCAGATCAGCATCGAATCCTCCTTCTCGTCGTGCGTCAGGATCCTGTCGCGGTGATCGACCTCACCGGCCAGGACACGCACGCGACAGGTGCCGCAAAAGCCCTGCTGACATGAGTAGGCCACGCCGGGGACCTCCCGGCGGATCGCGGCCAGCGCGGTCTCGTCCGGCCCGACGGACACAGTCGTCCCTCGGCGGGCAAGGTGTATCTCGAACTCGCGGCCATCGACCACTGGAAGTGGTGAGAAGCGCTCGGTGTGAAGCGATCCGGTCGGGTCGATCTCGCGCATCACCCGACGTGCGGTCGTCATCAACGGTGTCGGACCGCACATGTAGACGGCGGCACCCGGTGAAGCCGTGGCGACGACTCCGGCGACGTCGGGAGCGCCGAGTTCGTCGTCCGGCCGGATCTCGACCTGGCCACGGGAGTACCGGGCGAGTTCGTCGAGGAACGGCATGGTCGCTCGGGAGCGTCCGAGATACACCAGCCGCCAAGGCAGTTCACGGTCGTGGCATCTCTTCAGCATCGGCAGGATCGGGGTGATTCCGATTCCGCCCGCGACGAACAGATACGAGTCGGCGGCCACCAGTGGGAACGCGTTGCGCGGCCCCCGCACGGTGATCGGGGTCCCGGCCCGCAGGGAGTCGTGTACCTCGATCGAGCCACCCAGACCCGTGTCGATCCGGCGGACCGCGATGCGGTAGGACGACAGGTCGTCGGGGTCGCCGCACAGAGAGTACTGCCGTTGCTTTCCGGACGGGAGGATCAGGTCGAGGTGAGCGCCCGGGATCCAGGACGGAAGATCGCGTCCGTCCGGCGACACCACTTTCAGGCTGACCACATCAGCAGCCTCGGTTCGCACCTCCGCAACGATCAGTTCCCTATCGAACCCCCAGTTGCGCACAGGCTTCGGCCTCGACAGCCACGGAGCAGCACGACTGGCGGCGAACACGTGCCGATACGCGACCGTCGCCCGCGCGGCCAGCCGGAGAACCCTGGAGGGTTCGAAATCGGGTGTATCGGAGTCCGAACCTGCGGACCTGTCCGACCTCGTCATCGTCATAAGTGGCTTCCTCGGTGGGAACGGTTGGCAGCAGGCGATTGTGCGAGGTAGCGCATCGCCACATCCATGTCACCGATCTGCGAGGGATGGAAGCCGGGACGGAGGTACGGCGGGATCTCCGTGATCAGGAATTTGATGTTCGGCACGAGCCCCCGCCTGGTTGCCCGGATCAGCTGCAGGGGCCAGAAGCGACCCTTGTCCGTCGACGGGTCGGTGCGGAAGAGGTAGTTCATCGATGTCAGGAACAGCAGGCTGAGCGTGAGGCTGGCGATCAGCGCCGTTCGTACGCGCCGGGCATAGCTGCCGTCGACGTACATGTAGGCGTCGAAGGCGACGTTGCGGTGCTCGACCTCCTCGGCGCCGTGCCACCGGACCATGTCGAGCATCACCGGATGCATGCCCGCCTTCTCCAGCGCGGGGTCCGTCAGCAGCCACTCCCCCACCACGGCGGTGTAGTGCTCCATGGCGGCGAACAAGCCCAGCCGTTCGCACAGCCACGCCTGTTTCGCGCGGCCGGACAGCCCTCGGTCTCCCAGAATCCGGTCAACGAGCCAGTCCATCTTCTCCGCCATCGGTTCGATGTCCATGCCCAGTTCCGCGAGGTGCTCACGGGCACCCTTGTGCGAAGCGGCATGAGTCGCCTCCTGGCCGACGAACCCGACCACTTCCTCGTGGAGCCGCTCGTCCTCGATCAATGGCAGTACCTCCGCCAACGTCGCGGACATCGCACGCTCACCTTCGGGAAGAACCAGATGCATGAAGTTGATGACATGCGTGGCCATTGGCTCGCCGGGAACATAGTGCAACGGCACTCCATCCCAGGAGAACTCGACGTCACGGGCGGCGATCGCGTGAGCTTCGTCCGTGTACCGCCGCGCACCGACGGGATCGACCACAGGGTTTCGGCCGATTCGGGCAAACGACATCATCCTGCTGTCCTCACTGTCGACTTTGCCGAGGCTCCGGCCCCGCTGATGATGTAGTGGTGGAGGTCCACCCGCCGGGTCCGCGCGCGGAAGCGGCGGTTGAACCCCGGGTAGAAGGTGAAGTTGCGGCCCTCGCCGCTGAGGTAGTAGCTGTTGCACCCGCCGGTGTTCCACACCGAGGTCTGCAGCCTTTCGTCGACCTCGTCGACGAACGCCTGCTGAATCTCGGGGCGGACGTCGATACTGGCCGCCCCCTGCGCGTTCATTTCCTGCAGGCAACTGAGGATGTACGCAATCTGCGCTTCGATGGTCACCACCTGCGAGGTGTAGACGACCGAATTGGGGCCGAGCAACATGAAGAAGTTGGGGAAACCACTGATGGTGGTGCCGAGATAGGCGCGGGCATTGCCGTTCCACGCCTCGGCCAGGGTACGACCGCCTCGACCTCGCACCACGTCGAACGCAGGATTGTCGGTCAGCCGGAATCCCGTTCCCATCACGATCGTGTCGACCTCGTGCAGAACGCCGTCTTCGGTGACGATCCCATTCGATCGCACTTCCCGGATTCCGTCGGTGATCACGTCCACATTCGGTTGCGCGAGCGCCGGATAGAAAGAGTTGGAAAACGTCGGTCGTTTGCAACCGAACGCATAGGTGGGCGTAAGTTTTGTCCGCAGTTCGGGGTTGTGGACCTGGCGGCGCAGGTGGGCGCGCCCGAGTGCCGCCAGCCCTTTCAACAGCGCCGGCTTGTACACGAACCCGGGAACCATCGCCTCTTGGACCAGATCGAGACCGGACCGTGCCAGCCTCTGGGCAACAGGTACCCGCGCGAACAGTTTCCGGGGCCATCCGGTCATCGGCTGGTCGGGGTGCGGAAGTATCCACGTCGGGGTCCGCTGGAACACTGTCATCGAACCGACGATCGGCTGGATTCGGGGGATGATCTGGACCGCAGAGGCCCCGGTTCCGATCACTGCGACCCTTTCCCCCGCGAGATCGTGCTCGTGGTCCCAGGCCGCCGAGTGAAAGACAGCGCCCCGGAAGCTCTCCAGTCCCGGGAGGTTCGGTACCGCCGGTTCGCTGAACGGGCCCATCGCCCCGACCAGGATCCGCGCCTCCCAAGTTCCACGACTGGTGGTCACGTGCCACACCTGCGAGTCGTCGTCCCAGGTCGCGTCCTGCACGTCATGACCCATCCGCAGATGCGGGACGATGCCGAAGTTCTCAGCGCAGGAACGGAGATAGTCGTGGATCTCCTGCTGCAGCGGGTAAAGCCTGGTCCAGTTCGGGTTGGGTGCAAAAGAGAATGAATAGAGGATCGAGGGGATGTCGCACTGCGCTCCCGGGTAGGTGTTGACCCGCCACGTCCCGCCGATGTCCTCCGCGCGGTCGAGCACGACGAAGTCGTCGATGCCGGCTTGTTTCAGTCTGATCGCAGTTCCCAGCCCACCGAATCCCGCGCCGACCACGAGTACGTCGACCACTTCGGGTGGGTGATCGACGCTGTCGACCGGAAGTTCCACCGGTATTGCAGACCTGACCATTCGGGCGCCCTCCTCGTTGATGCCGCGCATGCCGGCAACACTAGAACTGACATCATCCGCTGTCAACAGCGGTCGATGTCAACATTTGAAGGAGGATCCACCGGCGTCCGACCTGCACGTCGCAGTGAGAGGATGAGGACACGACCGGGACCGGGACCGGCCGCGCGATGGTGCGGGGGACCTGCCGCCGAGCAGGCCCCCGAGCGGTACGTCTACGAGAGCTTCGCCGGCACGGATGCACTCCCCGTTGCCGTCCTGGATCGTGTCGTTCTCGCCGCACGCGATACGTTGATCACTACTCGACTCGACAGCGAACTTCGGCGCTCTCGCGTCCCTGTACCAGCGTTGGCTCACCGGCAACTCGAAAATTTCCACAAGCCGGTTCATAGACCATGTTTCGCTGGTCATCGAAGCCCAGGCCAACGTCAACAGCCCGCCGGATCGAGCCAGATGACACTCGACATGGCCAACCACCGCGATTCCCGCGCTCGCGCCGGCCCAATTCGCCGTCACCGCCTGCCTCGTGCCGCGAGGGCCGAGAACTCTACGGCGCAACCGGGTAGTGGCTGGTGATCGCGACCCGGTTCCAGGCGTTCATCACGGTCGCCAGCCAGCTGATCGCGGACACCTGCACGTCGGTGAGTGAGCCGTCGTCCCAGGCTCGCCGGTCCGGGACAGCGAGCGCGGTGACTTGTTCGGCGAGAGCGAGCGCCGCCCGCTCCTGGTCGCTGAAGTACTGCGACTCCCACCACGCCGCCACGACCGCAAGCCGATCCGCGCTCTCCCCCTTGGCCAGGGCCGCACGACTATGCAAGCGAAGACAGAACGCGCAGCCGTTCAGCTGGGAGACGCGAATCTTCACCAACTCCACCAGCAGCGGGTCCACTCCCGCGGTTTCCAGAGCCGCCTTCACGCCCGCGTCCAGCCTCATCAGGTTCTGGTAAACGGACGGGTGCTGCTCACCGAGATTCACGCTGGTCATCATGTTCCCTTCGAATAGTGTGCCGAATTGACGAATGGTCCTGCGATCCCGTCCCGGTCACGACGACCACGCCGACCCCATGATCCGATCGACCATGCTCGTGCTGCGGAAGCCGGGCACGAAGTGCTCGAGTACGTCGGCATTGACGGTGCCGTAGGTAGTGTCCGGCCGGTAGCTGAGCCCGTCGACGAAGGCCTGCAGAAACTCGTTCTTGAAATCACCCCGCGGATGGACAGCAGTGATCTCCTCCACCTGATCCGGGTCCAGACCTTCCAAACCCAACCCGACCACATCGGTGAGAACACCGAAGTTCGTGGCAGCGACCTCGTCCCCCATCCGGCCGGGAATCCCCGGCGTGGTGTGCAACGCGATCGCCGTCCAGACCACCTCAGCGGCGGCATCGGAGAAACCGCGATCGAGCAGGAACGTGCGAGCGTGATCGGCTCCATCGAGCTCGAACCGCTGCTCCACGCCCGAGAACGGCCTGAGCAGACCCGTGTCATGGAACAGCGCCGACAGATACAGCAGCTCAGGGTCCGGCCGCAGGGCGAGCTCGCGAGCCCGCAGCGTGCTGAAGAGGAACACGCGCCGCGAGTGATGGAAGATCAGCGGGTTCGTCGTCTCCCTGATCAGAACCGTGGCCTCAGCCGCCGCCTGCGTCTCGGGAATCTCCACTCCTGCGATGATCTCGGTCATGAGCCTGCACTTTCAGGTTTCGATGTTGTAGAACAGACGATGTGTCCGTCCCCCAACGGTGCCGCACATCCGGCATCCGGCGCCGCCTCGGTCCGGCCATGAACCACTCGAATCTGGACAGGCGGTGAGCATGCACACCAGCCCCCACCCCCACAGGGTCGCGATCCTCGTCTACGACGGGGTGAAGCTGCTGGACGTCGCCGGCCCCGCCGAAGTGTTCGCCGAGGCGAATCGATGCGGCGCCGACTACCAGATCGTGCTGCTGTCACCGACCGGGGCCAATGTGGCATCGTCCATCGGCATCACGATCTCCGTGGACGGCAACGCAGGATCGGAACCGGCCCCCGACACCTTCCTCGTGGCCGGCGGCGACATCTATCCCCGAACCGCCATCGCCCGCGACCTCGTCGACGCCACGAACACCCTCGCCACGCGAGCTACCCGAGTCGGCTCCATCTGCACCGGGGCATTCATCCTCGCAGCGACCGGCCTCCTGGACGGCAAACGCGCGACCACACACTGGAAAGTCGCACACGAACTCGCCACCCGACACCCGACGACCCACGTCGAACCCGACTCGATCTATGTTCGCGACGGCACCACCTACACCTCCGCAGGCGTCAGCGCCGGCATCGACCTCGCGCTAGCCCTCGTCGAAGACGACCACGGCCCCGATCTGACACGCGACGTCGCCCGACGCCTCGTGGTCTACCTGCAGCGCGCGGGCGGACAATCGCAATTCTCCGCCCCACTCCAAGGCCCACCGCCGCGCACACCGGCCCTCCGCCGAATCGTGGACCTGGTGACCGCAGACCCCGCCGGAAACCACTCGCTCCCCGAGCTCGCCACACACCTCAACATGAGCCCCCGACACCTCACCCGGCTCTTCCGCACCGAACTGTCCACCACACCAGCCCGATACGTCGAACTGATCCGATTCGACCTGGCAAAGGCCCTCCTCGATCAAGGACACAACGCAACACAAGCAGCATCACTCGCCGGATTCCCCAGCTACGAGAGCCTACGAAGAGTCTTCGCACGAGAGCTGTCGATGTCACCGACCGCCTACCGACACCGCTTCGGCACCGCGCACCGCGCCAACGCAGGATAACCGTAGCCACCGTGTGGCGTCGGCGACCGATGAATTCCGCCTCGCCCCGCAGTCTGTCTCGATGAGTGTCCGCTTCCGCACCCGCGGGGGGTCGGAGATGAGGCAAACAAGGAGCGTGCATACCGTGCATCAAGACAACGTGAGCGCCACTCTGACTGTCACCGTGCCCGCCACCAGGGTGTTCGCGGTGCTGGCCGACCCGAAGACCCATTCTGCGATCGACGGCACCGGCTGGGTTCAGGAAGCTACCGACCCGGCGCCGATGACCGAGGTGGGGCAGATCTTCCGGATGGACATGTATCACCCCAACCATCCGAACGGTGAGTATCAGGTGCCCAACGAGGTCCAGGTCATCGACCCGCCGCGCGCCATCGGCTGGATGACGGGGCAGGAGAAGGACGACGGTCGCCTGGAGTTCGGCGGCTGGATCTGGCGTTACGACCTGGTGCCGCGCGGCACGACTGAAACCGAGGTCACGCTCACCTACGACTGGTCTGCGGTGCCGCAGTTCATCCGCGAGTACATCCAGTTCCCGCCGTTCGGTCCTGAGCATCTCACCAACTCGCTGCACCACTTGGCCGAGCTTGCCGCATCGACCTCCCAGGCTTCGACACCCGAGTAGTCCTACGGTTGGGCGAGCCGCTCGAGGAGCCATGATTCGACGCCGCTCAGCGCAGTCCTGGCCATTGCCGTGGGGTGGCCCGTGAACCCGTGGGGCGCGTCGGGATAGATCCGGAGCTCGACGTCATTGCCGGCGGCGGAGAGCCGGCCTGCCATCGCGAGGTTGTCTTCCAGCAACACGTCTTTGCTTCCGACGACCAGCAGCGCCGGGGGAAGGCCGTGGAGGTCGCCGTACAGAGGAGAGATGTCTGGAGCAGTGCGATCTTCCACGTGGCCGACGTAGGCCTGGATGAAGTATTCGTCTGCGATCCGACGTCCGGCCGGAGTCTGCGCGCTCGAGTCGAAGGTGCCGAATTGAAGTGCGGCGCTGGTGAACCCGTCGACGGCTCCCCTGTCCCGCAGCCGGAGCAGAGTTGCCAGCGCGAGAGTCGCTCCCGCCGATCGCCCGCCGATCGCCAGTCGAGATGATCCGAAGCGGGCATCGGCGTGTTCGACGACCCAGAGCGCCGCCGCTTCGCAGTCATCGGGTGCGGCCGGCCACGGGTGCTCGGGTGCCAGCCGGTAGTCGACGCTGACGACGGCGATGCGGAGAGCGTCAGCGAGCTCACGGTTACGCACGTCGTCGCGCGCCGCGGAGTCCATGTAGAAGCCGCCACCGTGGATATCGAGGTAGACGCCCCGCGCTCGCCCGCCGGCGGGGGTGAAGATCCGCACCGGGACATGCGCTCCCGCGGCTTCGACCATTTCTTCGACCGCCGGTGGATCGGCGGGTGAAGGAGCGGACCGCTTCGCCCGTACTTCCCTCAGCTCCTCGGGAGTGCGGGGGCCGCGGCCGACTGCCCTCGAGGTGTAGAAGCCGCGAGCTTCCTCGACCTGCTCCGCCGGCACGTCGACCAACAAATCGTCCAGCGCGAACCGCACGCGCCCTCCTCACCGTCGGGGGTCTCACCACGACACTGTTTACCGCGCTGCGCTCGGCACGCACCGAACGCGAATTCAGTGCTTCTGAACGGTTTTCAGTGTTCGCGAGCCGGAGATTGTATCGGTACAGATTGTTGCAAGAGTTCGGCACGGGTGCCGGGCATGCCGCTGCTACCCCGTTCGGAGGATTTGACTGCCAGAACCTGGTTGATCCCGAGCCGATTCGCCGCAAAAGCCAACGCCGCGCCGGCCATATACATCCGCCACACCCGGGCCCGCCCGGCGCTGCTGTAGGCCACCGCCTCGTCCCAGTTCGCCTCCAGGTTCCCCACCCAGGCCCGCAGGGTCAGCGCGTAGTGCTCGCGCAGCGACTCGACGTCGCGCACCTCGAAACCGGCCCCTTCGAGCGCCTCGATCATCGTCGCGAGTGGTTCGATTTCTCCGTCGGGGAACACATAGCGATCGATGAAGGACGTCTTGGAGAACGTGGCGGCGGGTTTGCGTGGCCGCCGCGAGATCGCGTGGTTGAGCAACCGCCCCTGCGGGCGTAGCAACGCGAACAGGTCCGCGGCGTAGGTCGCCAGCATCGCGGCGCCGACGTGCTCGGCCATGCCGATGCTCGAGATCGCGTCGTAGGGGCCGTCTGTGACGTCGCGGTAGTCCTGGACTCGGATCTGCACCAACTCCCCCACGCCCGCGTCGACCATCCGTTTGCCGGCGTAGTCCGCCTGCTCCTGGGACAGGGTGACACCGACGACGTGCACTCCGTAGTGACGTGCCGCGTGCAGCGCGAACGTCCCCCACCCGCAGCCGACGTCGAGGACCCGCATCCCCGCGGTCAGACCGAGCTTGCGGGCCACCAGATCGCATTTGGCATATTGGGCTGCGTCCAGATCCTCGCTCGGCTGCGCCCAGTACGCGCACGAGTAGGTCATCGACTCACCGAGCACGAGTCGATAGAAGTCGTTGCCGACGTCGTAGTGGTGGCTGATCGCGGCGGCGTCACGCTCCTTGTCGTGCCGGTGCCCGCGCGCCGGTTTCATCTCCTCGGCCGGCGGTTTCGGCGGCAGGCCGATGATCCCCAGACGCAGCGCCGCTGCCGCCAGCGCCTTCTTCGTCTGCCGGTCTATCCGTACACCGGGGCCCCTGCTCGGGTCCGACACCTGCTCCAACACGTCCAGCCCGGCGAGCAGGTCTCCCTCGATGTCGATGTCGCCGGACACGTAGGCCCGCGCGAAACCGAGGTCGTTGGGCGCCCACAGCAACCGCCGCAGACCACGCCGATTGACGATGTGCACCTGCCACGGCGCGTCCGAAGGACCACTGCGACTACCGTCCCAACACCGGATCCCTACCGGGACCTGTGCCCCCACCACCGCGCGAACCAGCGGCGCCACCGTGTCAGCGACCGTCATACACACCTCCGTCGAAGTTTGGGGTCCCACCACCACTGCGCCTGCTCAATTCACCTCACTCGCCCGTCGACCATATCGATGGAACCCCCGTCGCCGCACACCTTCACACCAACTCCCGCTCGGGACAACCTGTCTCTCGAAACCCGCCTCGCCCTCATCGAATGGGCGGCCCGAACGGATCAGACGCCATCGGCTCCGGGCGTTACGATTGCGTCGAAGAGTTCGTCCGAGAGCCAGGGGTGCCCATGTCGGATCTGGATCAGGCGTTCGCCGATGCGCAGGAGAACGTCAAGAAGCTCACCTCACGGCCGGCCAACGATGAGCTGCTGCGGCTGTACGCGCTGTTCAAGCAGGGGTCGAGGGGCGATGTCGAAGGCAAGCGGCCCGGTCGGTTCGACATGGTCAACCGCGCCAAGTACGACGCCTGGGCCAAGGTAGCGGGTACGAGCAGCGCCGATGCCAAGCAGGGCTACATCGACCTGGTGGCCCGGCTCACGCAGGGCTGAGTTCGGGCGTTTCGGTCCGGTGGTGCCCGATCGCGCATGATCCAGCGGTCGTCCCGGCATAGACCTGGCACGATGGCGGTGTGTCTGATTCCAAGCGCGTCCTCGTCCTCGGCTCGGGATTCGCCGGCTTGTGGGCCGCGCTGGGGGCGGCGCGGCGGCGCGACGAACTCGACGCCGCGGACACCGTCGATGTCACGGTGATCAGTGCGCAGCCGTTCCACGACATCCGGGTCCGCAACTACGAGGCAGACCTGAGCGCTTGCCGCATTCCGCTGAGCGATGTGCTCGACCCGGTCGACGTCGGGCACATCGCTGCCGAGGTGAGGGCGATCGACACCGCGGCGCACAGCGTCACCGTCTCGGGTAATGGAGTTCAACCCACGCAGAGGTACGACCGCTTGGTCATGGCGCTGGGCAGTCGGGTGGTGAAGCCCGATATCCCGGGTTTGCGGGAATTCGGCTTCGACGTGGACACCTACGACGGTGCAATCAAGCTCCAGCGCCACCTGGCCACGCTGTCCGACGGCCGAGCGGACGGGGGCGCGGCGACCGCGGTGGTGGTCGGCGCAGGCCTTACGGGCATCGAAACGGCGTCCGAGTTGCCCGGAATGCTGGCGAAGGTATGCGCTGGACGCAGCGTCGAACCGCGGGTAGTGCTGATCGATCACAACCCCTACGTCGGTTCCGACATGGGGGCATCGGCGCGACCGGTGATCGAAGCGGCCCTGTCCGACAACGGCGTCGAGACGATGACCGGTGTCGGTGTCGCCGCTGTCGACGAGCACGGCGTGACGCTTTCCTCCGGAGAGGTGCTGGCCGCGGGCACCGTCGTCTGGTGCGCGGGCATGCGGGCCAATCCGCTGACCGCACAACTCGGCGAGCGCGACCGGCTCGGGCGCCTGCCGGTCGACGACTATCTGCGAGTGATCGGCTCGCCCGGAGTATTCGCGGCCGGCGACGTCGCCGCGGCACAGGTGGACGACGACCACGTGTCGGTGATGTCGTGCCAGCACGGGCGCCCGATGGGCCGCTACGCGGGCTACAACGTCGTCAGCGATCTACTCGGAGAGCCGATGCTTCCGCTCCGGATCCCCTGGTATGCCACGATTCTCGACCTGGGACCGGCGGGCGCGGTATACACCGAGGGGTGGGATCGCCAGGTAGTGTCGCGCGGCGCTCGGGCCAAGGCCACCAAGGTCACCATCAACACCCAACGCATCTATCCCCCGTTGAACCGAGACCGCGACGCCCTGCTCGCCGCCGCCGCACCGGTGCTGCAGGCACGACCCGATCCCGGGCAATGATTCTTGCAGGAAAGTGACGACTCACCGCCCCAGGCGACATGCAAATCGGCGGTCGAGGTCGTCGACCACGACGTCCTTGTCGATCACGACGACACCGACGCCGCGCCGTTCGCCCGCTAGACCGAGACCGGCCATCGCCCACGTCGCAGCGAGTGCATAGATGCCACGAAAGGCGACCTGCGGTGTCGACCCCTCCGCGGATCAGCCTTCCCGAATCTGTTCAACACGAACGGCATCGGCATTTGCGCTGATCTGGATACACGAACCGTGATCAGGCGCTGCCTGCCGGCGGTCACCGACATTCAATGGTGACAGGAGTCACCCTTCTTGCTATCTTCTGCATGTTCACATACTGCATGAATGTTCACATCGCGAACAACGGAGGTTCCATGTCATCGGATTCCCAGGAGCGCCTCACGGTCCTACTCGTGCACGGCGCATGGCACGGCGCATGGCGCTGGCAGAACGTCAAGGAAGAATTGATCAGAAACGGATTGGAGGTCGAGACTGTCGACCTCCCCAGCGCCAATCCGCAAGGAGGACAACGAGGAGGACTCTATGATGACGCGCGAGTTGTGCGGTCTGCTCTCGATTCGATAGAGGGGAACGTCATCGCGGTAGCACATTCCTACGGCGGCCTCCCACTGAGCGAGGGGGCAGCGGGCGCCCCCAATGTTGCGCACCTCATCTATCTGACGGCATTTCAGCTCGATATCGGCGAGTCTCTGTTGAGTGCCATTGGGGGACAACCAACATCATGGTTGCAAATAGGCGACGGTGTCACGATGCCGACAGATACGCGAGACATATTCTTTGCTGATATCGATGAAGCCGCCGCAGATGCCGCGGCAGCCCGACTTTCGCCACAGAGCCTCTCTTCTTTCGAAGAATCACAAACTGCCGCAGCGTGGATATCGACCCCAAGCACTTACATCATTTGCGAGAACGACAATGCGATTCCGGTTCCGGCGCAGGAAGCCATGTCCGCACGGGCAGGACAGACCATACGCGTCGCCTCCAGCCACTCGGCCTTCCTTTCCCGTCCCGTCGATATTGCGCAGATAATTGCAGACCACGCAAACTCGATGTCGGCAGGATTCACGCCTACTGCACCCTGAATTCTCCGTCACAACGATAAGAGGAGTTTCGCAAAGACAGCACGCTGCGTGTCGTATACCTTTACCCACCTTCATGATTCGGCGATATCACGGTTCGAATGCCGTTCGTCGCGGTCCACGTGTCGCGGTTGCGAGCACGATGTCGAAGCGAACGCGTGACCAGGTCCGGGTGCTCCCGTCGCGACCGTCCGGGGTGGATGTGCCGGCTGGTTGCGCGACAGATTCCTTCACGAATGAGTCATTGACCCGAAGACGCTGTCACTGGAGAGGAAGTGGATTCCCACCTTCCACTCGCCCTCGGTGAGCCGGACCTCGCCGAGAAAGGCGTGCAGGTGCCCAACCGCCGCCCGCATGATCTGCTTCAGGCCGTTCTCCGAAGGAACGGATGAAGGCTTCGAGGAGTCGCCCGTCGCTGACTACGAAGTGGTCGCCGAGAATCCCAAGAGTCGAGTCGAGGTCGGCATCCGCACGACCCGCACCGATTGCGGTAGGTCCGCTTTTCCGGGTGGTCCGTCCGGGCAGTTATCCGTCCACCCCGGGCCAGCACTGCCGGCACCGATCCCCCGGAACCCGGACCGCGGGAATCAGCTCAGCGGGGACCCGAAGACACGGGCACTCCCCAGGCGCTCCCCTGCTCGCGATCGAGCACGGTGACCGCCTTGTTCTTCAGTCCGAAGATGTAGACCAGCAAGCTGACCCCGATCACTACCGTCACATAGAAGATGAACCAACCGACGTGACCGGCCGACTTTGACGCCTGGAAAAGCACTGGCGCCGTACCGCCGAAGATAGAGTTCGCGAGCGCATATCCCAGTCCCACACCCAAGGCACGGATGTCGGCGGGGAACAGCTCCGCCTTCACGATCGCGTTGATCGAGGTGTACCCGGTGAGGATGACGTAGCCGACGGCGACCAGCGCGAACGCCAGTAGCGGCGAGGTGGTCTGCGGAAGGAAGGTGAGCAGCACATAGGTGTAGAGCACACCACCGACACCGAAGAAGATCAGAAGCGGCTTGCGCCCGACGCGGTCGCTGACGAGGCCGCCGATCGGCTGCAGCAGCAACAGAAAGATCAGCCCCAGTAGGTTGATCCACGTTGCCGTCAGCGCATTGTCGGCCCCGAACGTGGATTTCACAATCGCCGGCGCATTGACACTGTAGGTGTAGAACGCGACCGTGCCACCCGCGGTAATGAGGAACACCAGCAGCAGCGGACGCCAGTGTTTGGTGAACAACGCCGTCAAGGAACCCGCCGTCCGGTCCTCACCCGCACGGATGGCCTTCAGATGCGACTCGCTGAGCGACTCGTCCATCGAACGCCGAATCCACAACACGACCAGCGCGGCTATGCCGCCGATGAAGAAGCCGATCCGCCATCCCCAATCCTTCAACGCTTCGACATCGAGAACGCTGAGCGCGATCAGGAGCGTGAACTGCGCGAGCACGTGGCCGCCCACGAGGGTCACGTACTGGAAAGACGACAAGAAGCCGCGCCGATTCGCGGTCGCCGCTTCGGACATGTACGTCGCCGAGGTGCCGTACTCCCCACCCGTGGCGAATCCCTGAACAAGCCGAGCGAGGACCAAAACCACCGCCGCCCAATACCCGATGATTTCGCGCGTCGGCATGACCGCGACCACGAAGGAGCACGATGACATGATGGTGATGCTGAGCATCAGGGCGGCCTTGCGGCCACGACGGTCGGCGAACCGGCCGAAGAACCAGGACCCCACCGGTCGCATGACGAAGGTGACCGCGAAGATCGCGTAGATGTAGAGCGTGGAGTTGGCGTCGTTCTCGTCGAAGAACTGCGCCTCGAAGTACGTGGCGAAGACCGTGTAGATATACACGTCGTACCACTCGACGAGGTTTCCTGCCGAGCCCTTCATCGTGTTGAGCACCGCCCGCCGGGTGCTCGTCGGAGCGCGGGTCGGACCGGACGGAGTCGCGTCATCGCTCATCCGTAGACGATAGCGGATCGACCTCCCGCCCCTGGGCGAGTCGCCCAGGGGCGGCGTCAGTTCGGTCCCCGGTTCGCCACCGCACAAACAGGGCACCGGAAGGATCAGCGAGATGACCATCGCCGGGCGACCCATTGGGGGGCGGTCGCGAACAACACCCGGTGCCCACCCTGGCAGGCGGCGATCACGGTCGCCGGCATCGTCGGGAACACATTCAACAGCTCCCAGCTGCGGGTTCGACCACATCGACGATCGAACCGGGGCCGGCGCACTGGTACTTCGGTGGCCCGTCGGCGGCAAGATCCGCCCTTGACGTCGCCACCGGATCGCGGTCCCCGGGACCACCGCTGTGGGAAGGTGGATCGGTCCTGTTCAAACTCGGCTCTCCAGTAGCCCACCCCCGACACCAGTGGTGACCGGCAGCGGGGGCACCGTGTGAGTGTGGAGGTATTCGAACAGCTGCCGGATGCCGAAGGACCAGGCGGGGAGGGTCTCGATTGCGCCGACCTCGTTGACCAGTGCGCCGAGGTGCTTGCTCCGGATCGTGACCACGTCGCCCGGTTTGCGGGTGAATCAACGAGCGCTCATGCCGCACGAGTCGGTTCGAGGTCGATAGTGTGGTTGACGCGGGCGACTCACGAGGCCGAGCCCGGCCACGCCATGGCTACCGGCCGCGCAGTCCGATCGGGTTGCCGTCGGCGTCGGCGAGCACGCAAATCCGCGTTTCGGGTGCGACCTGACGCGGGGCGCTGCGCTCGGTCGCGCCAGCGGCAAGCAGAGTTTCGCGGGTCGCGTCGAGATCCTCGACGTCGGCGAAGGCAACCGGTCCGGCGGTCTCCTCCCCCGGATTCAAGGCCACTTCGAAGCCGTCCACGTTGTACCCGACGTAGTAGGACTCGTCGGTGTGCGGTGCGCCGAGCAGCGCGGTGTAGACCGCCTTGGCGGCGTCCAGGTCGGATACCGGGATCACCAGGCTGCGGATTGTGGGGCTCATGTACGTCTCCTTCGGGATACGGCGGTCGTCGGCGACCGCTTCTTCGGCAATGCCCACCACGCTATGCGCGAATCGGTGATGCCGCTTCTCGAATCCTGACGAAGAACGACACCCTCGAGGGACGCCATCTCGGCCACATTCGAAGTGTGGCGCCGTCACGGCCGGGGTTTCCGGCAGCGGCTACGCGGACCCCCTCGTTATCGCGACCGAAACAGAGGATGGGTACACCATTGCCGGGCGGGCACCGTAAGTGCCGGCGTGTCAGAGTCAGCTCTTCTGCGTCCAGTATGTCCGGTGCGGCTCCAGGACTGCGTCTGCCACTTCCGGGATTGGGCCGATCATCTCGATCTTCTGGTGATGCCGTACACCAGGCGCAAAACATTGCCCCAGTCGATGGCACCTGCACACATCGAGCAGGGCTCGGCTGTTGTGTAAAGCGTGCAGGTGCTGGAGCAGGGGAACATCGAGGTCACCACGAGTGACTGCACCGGCCACGCGGAAACGGTCTTGATGCGCAGGTCCTCCCAGCAGTACGACAGGGAGTTCCTGGCAGGACACTGCCCTTGTCGTCCACCAGGATGGACCCGAACGGATGGTTGCCGTCGATCACCGCGTGCTTGGAAACCTCGACCGCGTGGAGCTGGTGCTTCATGTGGTCCGTCGTGCAACTCTTTGCTAGAGAGGATGGTTCGGCAGTGGGACGCACTTGCAGGTATGGAAGTCGAGCGCGGTCATTCAATGCAATAGCGCACAGCGAGCCGAGGACGAGCACGGCTAGCAGGGGGCATCCCGGCATTGCAGACCGCGATGCTCGGTATGGTCGTCGGCTACTTGATCAGCGACTACCGTCACGCATCCCCTTCCTCCCGACGAAGGCGAGGCGCAGAATCCGAGACATGGATCCACTGGTGGTGCGGGCCCGACCCACGATCCATTCTCGCAGTTCAGCTATCGCTATCGTGATCTCTCCGACGAGACTTCTCGCGCGGCCATGTTTGGCCAACACCGACCATGGTGGCGCGTTCACGGGCCGATGAACGCCTTGCCCGCAGCGCCGTCGTCCAGCGCACGATCCCGGGTACGGGAAGCGGCACCGTGCGTCCGCGCAGCCCTCGAGCTCTTCCGCAGCATCGTGATGAGATGCCCTGTCTGGCAAGAAGACTACTGTAGATGCGTGGACAGCAGAGACCGGTTGATTACGTTGGGGAAGAATCTACGACCTCAGTATGGTCGGCGATCTCGCTGGTTGCGCTCGACGGTGGCGACGTCCCGGCAATTGCGCTCCATCGTTGCCAGGCTCAGCGACGGCACGGCGGTCGCGGGCCCGTGGCCCCACAGCCGGGTGGCCTTGCGGCGGTAGCCCCAGCCGAAGGTGTGGAGAAGTACGAAACGTGGAACGGCCGGGATCACGTGCAGGATCACCTCGCGCCCCTCCGGGTCGAGACCGTCGATGATCCAAGGCCCTTCGGCACCGAGTTCCCGGAAGCCCTTCGGTTTGACGAAGAACTCCTGTTCGATGGTGAGGTACTCGGCGGTGGTCATCGTGGCGGCGACGACCGGCATCATGTCGAGTTCCTCGCGCCGCAGGTGAGGGAGCAGAACCGCCTCGAGCGCGGTCAGCGCGTCGAGCAGCTGTGTCCGTGACGTTTCGTTCGCGCGGTACGCCCGGGCGGCATCCTCGAGGGCGCTGATCGCGGGAGCGATGCGTTTGTGGTCAGCATCCATCTGGTCGAGCAGCGTGCTCGCGGACGGGTTTCGTGCGCGGATGAACGGCCACAGCCCGGTGTCCTCGGCAATGTGATGCAGATGCAGCACATGCATCAGCCAGAGCACGTGCGCGGCGAGCTGTCGGCGACGTTTCCGGTCCGGATAGGGCGGTGCCTCGAGGGCGATGCGGGATCGCTGTGAACGATCCCCATGCTTCGAGTGTCGGCGGGCTCATGCAGGTTGGTCCCCATGGCCCTCTCCTTCCGTGGTTTCTTCGGGGTGAGGAGAAGGTGCTTTCCTGATCGCGCTAAATTAGGTTCAATCAGGTTGTACTCAAAAGTATGGGAGCGGTCATGGTCGAAGTCAAGAGGCGCTACGACGCCTCCGGCCGACGACAGCAGGCCCGCACACGCCGGCGAGCCGTGGTACTGGCCGCAAAGGAATTGTTCGAGCGAGACGGCTTCCGGGCCACCACCCTCGCGGCCGTCGCCGAGCGGGCAGATGTCTCGGTGAAAGGTCTCTACAAGAGCTTCGGCAGCAAGGCAGCGCTCGCGAAGGCGGTGTTCGATCTCGTGATCGCGGGTGACGACGAACCGGAGCGGGTCGTCGACCGTCCAGAGCAGCAGGCGATGTTCACCGAGCCGGACGTGCGCCGCAAGATCGAGATGTTCATTCACGGACTGGCGCAGCGACAGGAGCGCTCGGCGAAGGTGCAGATTCTCATCCGCGACGGCCGACACGTGGACGACTCGCTCGTCCCGGTCTGGCGACAACTGAGCGACGAAGGACTGACCGGGATGACGATCGTCGGGCGTCACTTCCTGGACACCGGCCAACTTCGGCCGGGCGTCGAACTCGACGAGGTGCGCGACGTGCTGTGGAACTACCTCGCGATCGATACCTACGAACGACTCGTGCTCGAGCGGGAATGGACGCCCGACAGGTACGCGAGCTGGCTGACACGAACCGTCATCGCCGCCCTCTGCCCGTAGGTCGGGCGCACCCCACGGGCGTCCATAGAGCGGTGCGTGACGATCTCTCATCACTCCCCTCACGTGTCACTGCTGATTCGCGCTTCTCACGACGGCAGTGCGTGGTCGTTGTGACTGCAACGACCGGACGAACGAGACGAGCTTGGGCCACTCATCAGACCTCAGCCTCGAGAGCTGGTCTGCTCCCAAGGCGAGTCGTATCCCGGAATGTCAAGTCTCGACCCGACGGGATACGGCTCGCACCATCCACGTTAAACCACGCCCAGACTGACCTCAATAGCCAGCTCGGGGGCGGTTTCTCGACGTTCGGTCTGGGAGATTCGCCGTGTTGGCGGCGGCATTGCATGGTCTCGTGATCGCCGGGCTCTGCGCGGGTGTCGTCGACGTCGTTGCACACCACGGAGACCCGCTCGACTCCGTCTGAGCCGGTGCGCCCATGCAGGCCCTCGCGAATGTCGACAACACTTGTCGCGTGTGCGGGGACGAGCGCCCTTGGGTGTGGAATTGCACCCAGGGTCGATTTCTCCATCCCCGGGGTCAGTCGCGCATCCGGCGCTGCGGCGGGTGCTGGACGATCAACCCGCGGTCCTGACCGATCTGCTCCGCCGCGCTGGCGCCGAGGCCCGATGTGAGCCGATCTACGGTGACTGCGCCCACTCCCGCCGTCCCCGTCCCAGTCGACAGCGGACGGCTAACGGCTAACGGCTAACGGCTAACGGTGAACTCGGCACCCCCGACCAGCAGGCGGGTCCGGCGAGGCGGCTGCGGTCGACCCGAGGACCACAGCCGGAGCTCTACCTACAGAAGCGACGGTCCGATAGCAGGACGGGGACCACAGCGCGGCTCCAGTGCGCCGCGGATACCAGGCGCTCTTGACCGGGCCGCGACCACGCGGGCGTCATCGACTACCGCAGCCCGGCGGCCCAGGACACGATCGCCGACTCTCGCCGCCGCACCCGAACCGACGCCGAGGTGGTGGATCGGGTCCGGTTCCGGGAACGCCGCCGGCGGTGCGGCCGCCGGCAGCATCGACACGTTTCGAGAGCGGCAGCGCACGTCGATCCGTGGCGTTATCGGCCACGGCTTTCCCGAAAAACTGCATGTAACTTGAATTCTCATGAAGAACTCCGAGACATTCACGATCAATCCAATGGATGCCGCAACCTGATCGCCGGGTCGGTGGCGAGGTACGCTGCTGCAAGTTCTGCGATTGCTGCCGTAACCGGCTCGAATGCCGGGCGCAACACAGTTGAGACAAAGTACGAGGGTGACTTTCTTGCGCTCGAGAAGATCACAATAGTCAATTAACCGATTCGAGATTCGATGGAATAGGATATAGGAGTAAAGGAAGGATGACGACTTCCGGAAGCGACGCGATATTCGAGACACTCTTGGAATCGGCCAAGCGCCTCTCATTCGATTCGCGGGACCCGCTGGTTTGCCAACCCGATTCAGACGGCGCCGAACTGCACGGGATGACACCCGAATGGTCGCCTCTCTTCGGCACCGCTACATGGGACTCCATGACAGAGCCCGAACGCGTCCGCCTCACCAGAAGCGAGGTCGCACAGTTCCTGGGCGTCGGAATCTGGCTGGAGGTGGGATTGCAGGTGGCATTGCTGCGGGCCTGCCACAGTGCTGACCCCGCCCGCCCGGACGTCAAGTTCCTGTTCAACGAATGCGCCGACGAGAACCTGCATTCGTTGATGTTCGTCAACGTCATCGACAGCATCGGATCGCACTTCTATAGACGCGACCGCTCACTGGACTTCTTCGGATGGCTTTTCAGGACCATCGCGTGGGAGGAGGTGACGTACGGAATCGTACTGGCGGGAGAAGAGATCTTCGACGTCATGCAACGCGACTGGATGGCGAGCGAAGACGTCGCCGCGCCCATCCGCAGGGCCTGCTATATCCACGTTGTCGAGGAAGCCCGGCACATGGCGTACGCGCGTCAACAAATCCGCACTCGGTTGACCAAGATTTCGCGCGTCCGACGGTTTATTAGCACCCTGATCATCGCGATGGGAACACATCTCATCGCGAAGAGCCTGATCAATCGTCGAATGTACGAGGACCTCGGCATGGATTGGAAGATTGTGGGACCGGAAATCGCCGCAAACGAACACCATCGGATAATGTTCCGCAGGGCCGCAGAACCGTTTATCGAATTCCTGAGTAAAGAAGGGCTGCTGAATTTCGGCGCGCGATGGATCTACCGAAAATCGAATCTTCTCTGAACAAGCAGGAGTCGTTGTGACCCACGTTGTCCTGGGGCATTGCTGTAAGGATGCCTCGTGCGTGCGAGTGTGCCCGCAGAACTGCATTCATCCCGCCCCCGGCGAAGCGGGTTTCGAGTCGGCCGAAACGTTGTTCATCGACCCGCGCTCGTGCATCGATTGCACCGCATGCGTCGAGGCCTGCCCCGCGTCTGCCATCAAACCCGAGTGGACATTGACCATCACCGAACGGCCCTACGCGGCCCGCAACGCAGAATACTTCGAGCAGACTCCCGCCAAGTCCCGACCCCGTGCGCGGCGGATCCGCTTCGAGCAACCACTGGGCAGGCCCAGCGACAGGCTGAAGATCGCCGTCGTCGGATCCGGGCCGGCGGCGATGTACACCGTTCGCGAACTCCTTCGGCGATCGACCTCGGTACGCATCACCGTCATCGAACAGCACGGCGAAATCGGGGGCCTGCTGCGCCGAGGCGTCTCCCGGGACCACGTCGGCGTTCGTGACATGATCCGGCTCTTCGACGTGCCCTTCAACGACGATCGCGTCACGATCATCCACAACACAGAAGTCGGTGTGGATGTCTCGGTCGACGACCTCCGGGCCAGATTCGACGCCATCGTGCTAGCGTGTGGCGCCTCACAACCGCGCAGACTCGGACCCACGACTGCGGATCCCGGCGACGGTGTCTATGAGGCCATCGACATTCTGGTGGCCGAGAACTGTGGAGTATCCGGCTTTCGACCCCGCGGGCCGCTGGGACCGCGATCCCTCGTGATCGGGGCGGGGAACGTCGCCTTCGATGTCATCCGATGGATGGCCAAGACACGCGACCAAGGTGCCGCGGCCCAACCGGTGACGGAGGTGGTCGTGTTGTCGCGATCGGCCCCCGAACGCGCGTCCTTCACGCCGTCGGCGTTATACGAGCTTCTGGACCTCGAGAACACCGAGGTGCTGATCGACCGCTCCGGCCGCCCGCCGGGCGCCGGTGCAGACGCCCCGCTGCAACGTGCCATTTCCGCCCTGCCCACGGCCGATATCTGCGCGGCAGACGGACCGACCGCCACCGAAGCAGGCAGGCTACGCGTGGTGTTGTCTTTCGGACAAGAGGTGACCGATCTCGGGAAGACAGTGGCCGGCGGCGTCGCGGTCACCACGACGACCGGTCGGACGTTCCTCGCGGACTCCGCGATACGCGCCACCGGATTCACGACCAAGCAGATCGACGGCATCCCCGTGGACGAGCGAGGGGTCGTGCCCAACCGCCGAGGACGAGTGATCTCCATCGAGACAGGCGAACCGCTCGACGGACTGTATGTCGTCGGCTGGGCGAAACGAGGCGCCTCCGGCGGCGTCGGCGATAACCGCAGCTGCGCCACGGGAACCGTGACACAACTCGCCGCAGACCTGCACGCGCGGGTGTGACGCCCGCGCCCCCACTCCAGTCAGTGTGCGACCGCGTCACCTTTCGGACGCGGTAGATCGCACCCCGTGGTTAGCCGCCGGCCGACCTACAGGACCAACTCCATGAACACCGCCGCTGACTCGAGCCCGGCGCTCCCCGCTTCCGACACGGCGAACGGCGGCGTCTCCACAAATCCCTCGGACCGATACAACGCATGCGCCGCCGTCATGAAACGAAGCGACTCGAGACGAACCGTGACAAACCCCTCCTTGCGTGCATCATCGAGCAGCCGCCCCACCAGCGCCCGCGCCACACCGCCGCTTCGAACAACGGGACGAACATAGACCCGTTTGAGCTCGGCGGTGACATCATCGACCGGCTTGAGCATGGCGATTCCAACGATCGCATCTTGGCTTCGAACCACCAACAATCGGCCCCGGGGCCCGATGATCGTCGGTAGCTCCGCCATGAACGCACGGTGCATCCGATCTGCGGAATCCGCCCGCACAGGGCGACCGAGCATCCCGGCCAATCGCTCACCGGCCCAACCCCAGTACTCCTGAACCAACGGCTCGACATCAACGGCGGCGCCGAGATCCGTTACGTACTCGAGCCGCCACTGCTCCGGTCCCTCGGAACCCGCAGCGCAGGAGGGACGCTCGTCCGGCGATGCACCTGTCATCGCGGTCACCTTTCCCGTCACCGAACCGAAGACGGCTCACACCCCACCATTCCACCACCACGTTGTTCCGAACCGGCGCCGAATGCACGTCGAGGACCGAAAGGCTAAGCGCCCGCACTTTCCAGTTCATGTGAGACCACTCGCAGACCGTCGGCAACGATCAACTTGCGGCCAGGGAACGTGTCCAGGAGATTGACCGCAAGACCAGTCGTCATCACACAGTGTCCGCGCTCGCCGATCGCGGAACCCTCGCCGGTTACGGATCGGTGAGAGATCGTTCAAACGAGGCTGGTATGGGCGCACGGAATCCGGCGGCCGTCACTCATGGCGACGACAACGGCCGGCTTGTCACGCCAAGGTGACCGCAGCACCGCGAGAACGAATCCGTCATCGGCGACATCCACAACACATCCACCGAGGGAACTGGCCACTGAAATGCTCCGCGCACCGCTGGCGGCGAAACCACTGACAGTGATCGATGATCAGTGACGCGCCCGCCCTCGTGTCGCCAGTAGATGCCCACGCACAGTCATGGGCGGCCCGGCCGACACACGATCAAGTCGACCTCAACGCTCGACTCCTGCGCCCACTGTCCCCGAACTGATCGCCGCGTTGGCCGGGTACTTCACGTCTGCACCAACTGCGCGGATGGACTTCGTTCGCGAATTGGGCATTCGATCGACGAGGCGCGCACTGTGTCCGAAAGGCCAATGCCCCGCCCACACAGATCGGAACAGATCAGAACAGCCAGTCCGGGGAGAAGCTGCCAAAGAACTGTCTGCAGGCCCAGCGCTATATGCCGGCCGAAGCCGAGCAGGCCGCGATCGCCGGGTCACTGATCCGCGTCGACCACGACAACTGCGGAGAATTCGTATACGCATCAACCGAAGATCTTCCCGACATCGCAGTCCTCCGGCAAGCACACCCGATCCAGGCGGCTCGAACTCTGGCTCGGGCGCCAACCTTCAGCACGCGCCACCGTTCAGGTCCCCAGCGCGGGCGCATCCACCGATGCAGGGTGTGCGGAATCTTCCGGGTTCACCGGTTTACGCACGAAGGCGCATGCGGCGATCAGCACGAATGAGAGGATCCCGGCGACAACAAAGACCATTCGCACCCCCTCGGCGATGGCGTCCGGTGAGTCGTGGGGGTGACCGGATCGTGAGGCTACGACCGTCATTACAGTGACGAACAGTGCCGTACCGGCGGCTCCGGCCACCTGCTGGAACGTGCCCACCACTGCGGAGCCGTGCGCATACAGGTGAGCGGCCACCGATCCCAATCCCGACGTCATCAGCGGTGTGAAGGTCGCCGCCAGGCCGAGGCACAGCGCCATGTTCGACAACAACAGCCACCACAATGAGGTGGACGTGTTCAACGTCGTCAACATCCACACTCCGATGCTGACGAGGATCGAGCCGGGGATGACCAGCACGAGAGGACCGCGCCGGTCGTAGACCCGGCCCACGATCGGACCCGCCAGACCCATCAGAAGGCCGCCGGGCAGTGTGATGAGACCGGTTTCGAACGGATCGAGGTGAATCACCGACTGCGCGAAGTAGGGAACGATGATGAAGGTGCCCATCATCGTTGCCATGCCGACCAGCATCGCGACGACCGAGATGCTGAACTGGCGGTATCCGAACACGCGCAGGTCCAGCAGGGCGCGGTCCTCGCGTTGCAGCCGGAACTGTCGGGCGAGGAACCCGGACATCGCGGCCGCACCGATGAGGAACGGCACCCACACGGGGATCGTCGGGGATTTCTGGGCCGATTCGCCGATGCTCACCAGGCCGTACACCAGGCCACCGAATCCGAGTACCGCCAGGGGGATCGACAGAATGTCGATGCCGGCCTTCGTCGTCTCGGATACCGAAACAACGAATCGTGCGCCGAGGACCAATGTGGCCAACGCGATGGGGGCAACGAATCCGAAGATCCAACGCCACCCGAAGTGGTCGAGAATGAAACCGGACAGGGTGGGGCCGAGAGCAGGCGCAACCGCGATGACAATGGAGATGTTGCCCATCATCGCACCGCGACGGGCGGGCGGCACCAGCGTCATGATCGTCGTCATCAGCAGCGGCAGCATGAGGGCTGTCCCGGAGGCCTGCACGATGCGGGCGAACAGCAGCACACCGAAGCCTGGTGCGGCGAACGCGATCAGCGTTCCCGCCGTGAACAGCGACATGGCGAGCACGAACAGGGTGCGCGTGGGGATGCGTTGGATGAGATAGCCGGTGAGCGGGATGATCACCGCCATCGTGAGCATGAATGCGGTCGTCAGCCACTGCCCCACGCTGGGATGTACGCCCAATTCGACCTGGAGGACCGGGATGGCGATGCTCATCACCGTCTCGTTGAGGATCACCACGAAGCTGGCCACCAACAGGACACCGATCACCTGGAGGTGTCGGCGTTCGATTCGGTCGTCGGCTCTCGCCTCGTCGTTCACGAGGCCAGTGGGTTCGGTCACGGTGGACCTTTCGGATGGTGGGAGCTGGGGACGTCCCGGCGAACGACGGAACAGAAGCAGGTCAGCCACTGAATCTACCGACCGCCGGTTCTGCCGCCAATTGTTTTTCCGTGCGTATTACGGGCGACGCGGGGGCCGGCCGCACAGCGCAGCGGCAGCTGACACTGGTGGCCCCGCTCGCTGGTCTCGCTTGTACAAATGAACCACGCCAGCATCTCCTTTCCGAGCGCACCAGGATCGGAAACTTCGAACCCCGACTCGACGCGGGACGCCCCTTCTCCGACATCCCCCTCGTCGGCGGCCGCGGGTGGAATGGCCCCTGGCGTGGCGGCAGGCCCAGCCCACCCCGATCAACCCCCAACCACCGTCGAGACCCGCGCAAGTAACGGACAAAACAGACATCGCCGCGGGTCAAGTGAGAACGGGTATGGGTGAAGAATGGAAGCTCTGCGACTACCTGAGTGCCCGACCGCCCTATATGTGGACGATAGTGGTCGCATTGCACGCCAGAGCGAATCGAGGTTCGACCGATGTTCACCGGACTGTCCGCCTTCCCCCTTACGCCCATGAGCGAGACGGAAATCGACGAGTCCGCGTTCTCCGGAATTGTCTCGCGCCTGGCTGACGCGGGGGTCGATTCCATCAGCGCCCTCGGGTCCACCGGCAGTTACGCCTACCTGACCAGAGAAGAGCGCAAGCGAGTCGCACAGCTCGCCGTGGCCGCAGCGGGCACCACACCAGTCATGATCGGTATCGGCTCGCTGCGCACCGCACACGTCCGCGCCCTCGCCGAAGACGCACAAGATGCCGGCGCCGACGCGGTGCTGCTGGCACCGGTGTCCTACCAACAACTGACCGCAGAGGAAGTGTTCGGCCTCTACGAAGCGGTGACGCGTGAACTGTCCGTGCCGCTGTGCATCTACGACAATCCCGGTACCACCCACTTCACGTTCACCGATGAACTGCACGGCCGCATCGCCGAACTTCCGAAGATCGGATCGATCAAGATTCCCGGTGTCCCCGTCGACCCCGCCGAGGCAGCCGGTCGAGTGAAATCCCTCCGATCTCAGATCCCGTCGACGGTCACGATCGGTGTCAGCGGAGACGCCTTCGCCGCGACCGGCCTCAACGCCGGCTGCGACGTTTGGTACAGCGTGCTTGCCGGGGTGCTGCCCAAGCCGTGCCTGGCACTTACCCGCGCATCTCAGAACGACGACCGGAATACTGCCACCGCGCTGTCGAATCGACTCGAACCCATCTGGGAATTGTTCCGCGCCCATGGAAGCCTCCGCGTGGTATCCGCCATCGCCGAACACCTCGGCCTCGTCGAATCACCCAATCTCCCCCAGCCGGTATGCGGTCTCGCCGAGGCCGCACGTTCAAGGGTCGCCACCGCGCTCGAGCAGGTCGACGATCTCCAGTGACCCCCGGCGAGGCATACATCGTCGCAACCGAACCTCGGATCCGACATCGCGGCACCTGCCGAAAGTGTTGCTGACGACAGCGTCGACCTGTTCCGGTGTCGCAGTTCCATCCCTCGACGATCGCCAATGCCTCCTTGTAGAGCGCGAACTGCAGACGGTTGGCGACGAAGCCGGGGGCATCGGCGACCCGTCATGCCCCCTCGGTCAAGTCCATCCCAACATGTAGCGTACGCTATCTATTCGTGCACTACTTATATGCGAGTACATACAGCCCTGCCGCTACTGCCGGTCATCGAAACAAGTCAAGCGTGCACAGACCGGACAAGACACCTACTCACAAGTGAGGACATGGTGAATGGGGCAGTCCAACAGCACCTTCTACGACGAGATTTGGCGCTCGAGGGCGGTCGAGCAATATTCTCGAGCGGTTACGGAGTTGCACTGCGGTGTTCAAAGTATTAGAGAACGAGCCCCGGCAGATGGGGGCCTTGGATCGTGCGTTGGCCTCGCTGGACTGGCCCGTTCAGGCTGCACAGCGTGAGTTGCTTGCGCCGGGTGAACGAGTCGCGCGGGTGCATGACTCTGCCGGGTTCTCCTACATTTCTGCAGGAACTGCAGCACTCCGAGTAGGCCAAGAACGAAGCGAACTTTCCGCCGGTGACCTAGTCATCTACCCCCGGGCGCACCGAGCTGAGATCCGCGCCAGGCGCGAGTGCAACGTTATCAACGCATGGTTTCTGCCGTCGGGTGGCTCAGCTCAGACTCTCGGCACTTTCCCCAACACTCTGTTGGTGAGGGAGTTCTCTGTACGTGAACCAAATATGGCGATGCTCATCGAGGGGATGCTCAGCGGACAAGCCAACGCTTCCGATTTCAATCGTGCAGGTGATGCGGTGGTGTGCAGCCTCATTTCCACCACCATCGTCTCGTCCGCAATCCGGCTTTGGGCGGAGCTCGGCTGCGCTCCCGAGCGGTGGCTGCACCAGGTGTCGGACCCGTTCATTGCTCGCGCGCTCGATGCGATCCACGAGAGTCCCGGGGATCCGTGGACCGTGCAGAACCTGGCGCAGGTGGCAACCATGTCTCGATCAGCCTTCGCGGTGCGCTTCACCACTCTGGTAGGTCAAACCCCGGCATCATATTTGACTGACGTTCGGATGGAGACCAGTAAAACGCTTTTGATCCGTGACGGGCTGAGCATCGCAGAAACCGCCCACCGCCTCGGGTACGAATCTGAGGCCGGTTTCCGGCGCGCGTTTCGACGGCACACCGGGTCCGCGCCCGCTGCCTGGCGCGGACAACAGCGGTCCCTCCTACTTCCTGCCGTCTAGGTCCGTCGATGCGTTCGAGCTTCCTGCTGTTGTCGTCCTGGCCATTCGGAATAGGGTTCCACCAACGAGAGAAGCAAGTGCGGCGGCAATCAATGTCATCTGGACTCCGGCGTTATCGGCAACCACGCCACCGAGTCCCGCTCCCAGAGTGATCGCAATCTGGAATCCGGTCACGATCAGCCCGCCTACGGATTCCATCCGATCCTGAGCGAGCCGCCCGATCCAGGTGCTGACCACCAGCAACCAAGCCCCAAATCCAACACCCCATGCTGTCGCGCCTACCCCCACGGCCCAGAACTGTCCAGGGAAGAACGCCACTGTAGCGATGCCGAAGCCGATGAGTGCAGGCACCACCAGACGCATCAGGTTCAGGTGCTTGTCCACGAGCAGCCCGACGACGACGTTTCCGGCAAGGCCTCCAATACCGAACGCCGCCAACAACCCCGCGATTCCGCCCGCGCCGATGCCGGGCACCTGCTCGAATGCCAACCGAATATAGGTGAACGCGGCGAAGTGGCCAAGGACGGTGAGCACATGCCCTGTCAGACCCAGCGACAGGCCGGGCACCTTGAGGGTGTCTGCCAACTCACGGAATCCCGTGGTGGTGGCAGGGGCGATTGCCGGCAACACGGTGCGCAGCAAGATAGCGACCAGCACCGACACTACGGCTACACCGACAAATACCGCGCGCCAATCAAACACGGAGCCAAGGTAGACACCCAGCGGCACTCCGCCGACCGTGGCCACGGTGGTGCCACCGTTCACGAGCATGAGGCCACGGCCCAGGCGTTCCGGTGCCACCAGCTGGGAGACGATCGCCAGCGACATTGCCCAGAATCCGCTGATCGCGGCCCCAAGGATCAACCGGGCGACGAGCAACAGCACGAGATTGGGTGAGATGGCGACCAGAATATTGGACACCGCAGCGGTCAGAGCAACCCCAGTCAGAAGCGTTCGCCGGTCCAGCCGGGGAAACATCATGCCAACAACGGGGGCCACCAAAAACCCCATGAACGCCGTCGCGGTAACCGTCTGTCCCGCCTGACCCTCAGTGATGTCAAGTGAGGCTGCCATCTGGGTCAGCAGACTGGGCGGAAGAAATTCAGCGAGCACCAGCGTAAAACTGGTGGCCATGAGGATAAGCACCCCCGCCCACCCAGCGCGCTCGGAGCGGCGCGGGGAGAGGATTTCAGGCGCGATGTTTGTTGTCATCCTTTGATCGTTCAAAGAATGCGTTAGAAAAACGGGACCAATCGTCCACACAACAAAGCCAAACGTCCACACAATTTTCGCGACCACCGCCGCCCTCGCGCCCGCACCCCTCGCCGCCGTTGCGCTGGACTCCGGGCTCCAGGAACGACTCTCAGATGCATGCACGCTTCCAGCGGACGCCTACCTGTCCCCCGAGGTCCTCGATTGGGAGCGTAAGCGGCTCATCGAATGTGAGGGGGTCTGAATCCACCGGTTTCCAGCAAGCTCCGGGCGATGTAGTTGGTGAGGTTGCGGAAGCCCAGGACGGAGGTGCTC
Source organism: Rhodococcus sp. JVH1 (assembly GCF_000280725.2). Classification (NCBI taxonomy): domain Bacteria; kingdom Bacillati; phylum Actinomycetota; class Actinomycetes; order Mycobacteriales; family Nocardiaceae; genus Rhodococcus; species Rhodococcus sp. JVH1. Next base: position 223,808 of record NZ_CP166289.1, read on the forward strand.
GAGGCGCCCGTTGATCGCTTCGGCCGAGGTCTGTCAGATGTGCAGTGCAGGGATAACTTCCATCCTGGAAGACCTCCATACCTACTCGCCGACACCCCCGACTGCGACGAGCCGATGAACGTCGCCGATCAGTAACCTAGACGTACTGATTGAGGACGTTGATCGAAGGCGACGGACGGCTCTTAGTGGTGCCGTTGGGGTGCACCCACCGCGACAGATGTGTCGCAGGCGTGGGGCCCACTTGGATGTGCCGAGGTAACGATCACTTCGTTGATCCGACGTTTTTGCGCCGGTTGGCATTGAAGCGCGCCTTCTTCTGACGATTCCCGCACGTGTTCATGTCACACCATTTGCGGGAGCGACTTTGGCTGGTGTCGAAGAAGGCGGCTTGGCAGGTTGGCGATGCGCACAAGGCCAATTTCCCGTCTCGTTCGCCTGCGATGATGCTGATCGCGTCAGCGGCGATCACACTGAGGGCGTCTTCCACGCAGGACGCCGAGCTGAGCCGCCATTGACGATTGCCCTCGGGCGTCAGGATTGCCGCGGCCCGACCCTGAACGCTGCAGTCATTGATGACTTGGACAGCAGATCCGGGGAGAGCGTCCTGGATCGCGGCCGCTGTCGCGGCGGCGTGAATCGACTCCCTCAGTTCCCGAGCGAGTTCGAGCTGAGCGGTGGTGCAGGAGTCCACAGCGAGGCCGTTCACTGCCAGCCAGTCGACGAGTCGGTGCGGCGTGGGAATGCGCTCCACAGCGTCGCCACGACGCTCCGTCAGAGTCGCCGTGAAGCTGGTCGCTAGCACGTTACCGAGGCGAAAGTCAGGGAACTCGGCACGCATGGAACCACCTTAGCAGGTTGCGCACAGACATGAAGACATGTTAGAACCGTCTTAGACGGTTCTCGATAGGTTGTAGCCGGTTCCGCGATGGCCAGGAGGTCTCATGCCCCGTCCAACCAGCGACGTGCAAGCATTTGAAGCCCACGCACCTGACGCTGACCTCGACGATCTTCGCGCGCGATTAGCCGCGGCGCGGCTACCGGAGGCCGAGACGGTCTATCGCGCCGCGCCCGACCCGTGCCGATGGGATCAGGGCGTTCCTCTCGCCGACCTCGTCGATGTCGTGAACTACTGGCGCACCGGGTACGACTGGCGGTCGTTCGAAGAGCGCCTCAACCGTATCGGCCAGTTCCGCACGACAATTGATGATCTGGGAATCCACTTCCTGCACCACCGATCCGCGCGCGCAGATGCCACTCCTCTGATCGTGACGCACGGGTGGCCGGGCAGCATTGCTGAGTTCATCGATGTGGTAGACGAGCTGGCAGATCCGAAAGATGCAGACGCGCCGGCGTTCCACGTCGTGGTTCCATCGCTACCAGGCTTTGGATACAGCGACAAGCCGGCCACCACCGGGTGGGGAACCGAAAAGATCGCGGCCGCATGGGTGGAACTGATGGGAAGGCTCGGCTACAGCAAGTTCGCAGCCCACGGTGGCGACTGGGGAGGGAATATCACCACGGTTCTCGGCGGCAGGTTCCCGGCGCACGTTCTCGGCATCCACACAACATTCGCGGAGGGACCGCCCGGGTTGACAACGGACGGGCTGACGGCGGTCGAGCGCAAGTGGACCGAGGAAACCCACGATTTCTGGCGCCACCGCGCGGCGTACGCGAAGCAGCAGGCGACCCGACCGCAGACCATCGGCTACTCGCTCGTCGACTCACCGGTCGGGCTTCTTGCCTGGATTCTTGACAAGTTCGCCGAGTGGACAGATACCGAAGACAGCCCGTTCGAGACGCTGTCCAGAGACCGCGTTCTTGACGACGTCACCATGTACTGGCTGACGCGGACCGGCGCATCATCGGCCCGCATTTACTACGAAAGCCACAACTCGCTGGACCCCGAACTTCGGGTCGACGTCCCGTCGGCAATCACTATGTATCCCCGCGACATCGAGAAGTGTCCGCGCCCCTGGGCACAGGAGCGGTACCGACAGATCGTCCGATGGAGGTCACCCGAAACCGGGGGACATTTCCCGTCGCTGGAGGTTCCCGAGTATTTCGTCAAGGACCTACAAGAGGGCCTCGCGGCGGTGCTGGCCGCTAATCGGTGAACGCGGCTGGGTGCGGGCATTCGATGACCGCCTGATCCGGCTCGAGGCGTTGCCCGACCTCGACGCCTCCCGCCAACACCCTTAACTGCGAAGAGCCGCGTAAGCGGCTAGTGGAGTCAGCTTGGGTCTGCGTGACCAGCGCGCCGTCCGGGTCGGGACCCAAGGCATCCTGCTGACCCGCGACGGTGCCGGCACGCTCCACGCACTTCTACAAACGCGTGCCGACACCGGGGGGCACGAGCTGTTGACAGTGGACTCGTGCACCAACAAGAGGGTGGAGCACTGCCCCAACCACGCGTGGGTCTGTGAACTCGACGGCGAGCTCCGCTCCACGAACCCGCGTGTCTCGATCTGGCGGATCAGGGGCTTCCGACGCAGCCGTCCGAGAGTGGTGGCCGCGAGATCGGTAGAGTGCGAGTCGATCGAGGGCGGCAAAAGGCCGCCTGGCGGCGTCGGAGACGGTCTGGCTCGCGGATCTCCGAGACGCGGACATGGTTCTGCTCGACATCCCCTCGGTCCAGGCCACGTGCGGCACGCGTTCCTGCACAGGGTGCGCCCCGAGTCAGGCGTGGAGCTGGTCCGGATGGCAATCGATAATTCGGACCAGCCCACAGTTGTGCGGACTGATCACCATGCGGCTCGGTCACTGCGGGTCTACGACGCCTCCCCAGCGCTCCGCCCGTCACTTCGATATCGAGGTACGGGTCCGCTGTCAGCACGCGGTGATGCAATATTGCACATCCCCATTGCAGGTTAGGTGATTCCCCGGCCTCCCCTACCCGGGCACACTCGAGATCGTCCCCGCCAGAAGCTTCTGCGCGAAGCGAAGAGATTCCCGGGGTCTATCCCATGGGCTCGTCCGAGTCGACGCCACCTGCCGGCAACGGCTCGGACCGCGCGTGGAACGTCGGTTACCACACCCGCTAGGAGTACAGATGAGCAAGATCGCTTTCCTCGGCCTCGGAAACATGGGCTTGGGTATGGCCACGAATCTGGTGCGCAACGGCCACACGGTCGTCGGATTCGACCCCTCCCCGGCGGCGATGGAGAAGGCGGAATCACGCGGAATAGGCTCTGCTGCATCTCTTGTGGATGCAGCAGAGAGTGCCGACGTGATCATCACCATGCTGCCCAGCGGTAAGCACGTACTCGACGTCTATGCCGACCTGGTCCCGGCCGCAGCGCAGGGAACCCTCTTTCTCGACTGCTCGACGATCGATGTCGCCGACGCGCGGGCAGCCGCTGAACTGGCCGTCGGCGCCGGGCATCGGGCGGTGGACGCCCCGGTGTCCGGGGGAACCGTGGCCGCCGACGGCGGGACCCTCACGTTCATGGTCGGTGGCCCGGCCGACGCGGTGGACCAGGCGAGCTCGCTCCTGGACGCCATGGGAGCCCGAATCGTCCGATGCGGCGACTCCGGAGCGGGTCAGGCTGCGAAAATCTGCAACAACATGATCCTGGGGATCTCCATGATCGCAGTCAGCGAGGCTTTCGCGCTGGGTGCGAAGCTGGGCCTGACCGACCAGGCACTGTTCGACGTCTCGTCGACCGCGTCCGGTCAGTGCTGGGCGTTGACCACGAACTGCCCGGTTCCCGGACCGGTTCCCACCAGCCCGGCCAACCGCGACTACGCCGGCGGATTCGCGAGCGCGTTGATGCTCAAGGACCTTCGACTCGCGCAGGCCGCCGCGGCGGAGAACGGTGTCGAGACGGCGCTCGGACGGCGCGCCACCGAACTCTACGAACAGTTCGTCGCTCATGACGGCCCGGGTCGTGATTTCTCGGCGATCGTGACGGCGATCCGCGCCGGTGCATACGACGCACAGGCACATCAGTCGTAGCCCTCCCACGTAGACCTCGCCCCGTGCCGCGGCACCGGGTGTGAGGCTGCTCGATGTGAAAGGAATTCGTTATGCGCATCATCCTGACAGGGCCGCCGGGAGCCGGTAAAGGCACTCAGGCGCAGTTGCTTTCGTCGGCATTGCAGCTCCCCCACATCTCGACTGGTGACCTGTTCCGCTCCCATATCGCGCAGGGCACGGAACTCGGGCAGACGGCGAAATCGTTCCTCGACGCCGGCGAACTGGTCCCGGACGAGGTCACCATCGGGATGGTGGCGGAGCGCCTCGCCGGCGCCGACACGGCCACGGGATTCATTCTGGACGGCTTCCCCCGCACCGTGGCTCAGGCGACCGCGCTCGATGAGCTCCTCGGCCGGCAACTGAGCCAGATCGATGCCGTCCTGGATTTCTCGATAGCGGACGATGCAGTCGTCGAACGGATGCTGGCCCGTGGCCGCGCCGACGACACCGAGGACGTCATTCGTCGACGTCTGCGGGTCTATCACGACGAGACCCGACCGCTGCTCGACTACTACTCGCCGTTTCTTCTGTCCGTCGATGCGGAAGGTGAGGTCGACGAGGTCTACGCCCACGCGAACGGCGCGCTGTCCGAGCGCGGAAGCGTCGCTCCGTCCACCTGAACGCTGTTCCCTGCACCCCAGCAGAGCCATCCGTATATCAAGGAGATTCCGATATGACCTCCACACAAACCTCACTCGCTGAGCTCCACATTCCCGAGGCCCGCGACTACCCCATGTTCGTCGACGGGGCCTGGGTGGACGCCAGTTCCGGTCAGTGGAGTGAGGTGACCACCCCGATTCTGCGTGAGCACGTGATCGGCCGTGTCCCTTCCTCGAGCACCGAGGACGTCGATCGCGCGGTGCGAGCGGCGCAGAAGGCCTTCCCTCGGTGGCGGTCTCAGCACTTCACGGCGCGAGGCCGGATCCTGAGCCAGATCGCCGATGCCATCGACGCGCGGGCCGAGGAACTCGCCCGTCTCACCGCCCTCGATACCGGCAACGCGCTGCGCACCCAGGCGCGTCCCGAGGTCGCCACCCTGGCGAACCTGTTCCGGTACTTCGCCGGTGTCGCCGGCGAGATCAAGGGCACGGTTCTGCCCGCCGGTGACGATCAGCTCCAGTACTCACGGCAGGAGCCGCTCGGCGTCATCGGATGCATCCTGCCTTGGAACTCCCCGCTGATGATCGCCGGATTCAAGATCCCTGCCGCCCTCGTCGCGGGAAACACCGTCGTGGTCAAGGCTGCCGAGGCGGCCCCGCTGAGCGTGTTGCTGCTTGCCGAGATCTGCGCCGAGTTCCTGCCCGCCGGTGTCCTCAACGTCATCACCGGATCCGGCAGGGTCGCCGGCGAAGCGCTGGTCCAGCACCCCGACGTCGACAAGATCTCCTTCACCGGCTCGACCGAGGTGGGGCGTCATGTTGCCCGCGAGGCCGGTGGCCGTCTCGCACATGTCTCCCTCGAACTCGGCGGCAAGAATCCCTCGATCGTTTTCCCCGACGTGGACATCGACGAAGACTTCATCAATCAACTGCTGCTGTCGACCCGGGTACACCGGCAGGGACAGAGCTGCACGGCCGGTTCCCGGTTGTTCCTGCACCAGGACATCTACGACGAGGTCCTCGACCGGCTGGTGAACACGTTGGCCGACCTGAAGGTCGGGAACCCGCTGGATGAGTCCACGGACATGGGCGCCATCATCAACGAGACGCAGTTCGCCTCCGTCTGCGGATTCCTCGACGACGGTCTGAGTTCGACCCAGGTTGCCACCGTCCTCGACGGCTCCCCCGCCAAGGTTCCGAACTCCGACGGCTACTACATGGGACCGACTGTATTCTCCGGTGCCGACAACTCCTGGCGCCTGTCCCGGGAGGAAATCTTCGGACCCGCGCTCGTCGCGATCCCGTGGAACGACCACTCCGACGTCATCGCGATGGCCAACGACTCGCACTACGGCCTGGCCGCCTACGTGTGGACACATAACCTCGATCTGGCACTGTCCACCGCCCACGCCCTCGAAACCGGGTGGGTGCAGGTCAACCAGGGCGGAGGCCAGATGGTCGGCCAGTCCTACGGCGGATACAAGCAGAGTGGCCTCGGCCGCGAAGTGTCGCTCGAGGGCATGATCGCCGGTTTCACCCAGACCAAGCAGGTCAACGTGCGCCTGCGCACACTCTGAGAAGGGAGCACACCATGACTGTCGGACCCTTGGGCGACATCCTCGTGCTCGACCTCTCGCGGGCGCTGGCGGGGCCCATCGCCGCGATGATGCTCGGTGACCTCGGTGCCCGCGTGATCAAGGTCGAAGCCCCGGGCACCGGCGACGACTCCCGCACCTGGGGGCCGCCGTTCGTCGGGCCGGCCGACGACCCGCAGTCGTCGTACTTCATGTCGGCGAACCGGAACAAGGAATCGATCGTCCTCGACCTCAAATCCGAGCACGGCAAGGATGCGCTGCGTCGGCTGATCCGGCGGGCGGACGTGCTCATCGAGAACCTGCGGCCTGGCGCATTCGATCGGCTGGGCTTTCCCGCCGACGTGCTCGAGGAGCTCAACCCGCGGCTGATCACGTTGTCGATCACCGGCTTCGGGCATGACGGGCCGGAGGGATCCCGCGCCGGCTACGACCAGATCGCCCAGGGTGAGGCCGGGCTGATGTCGGTGACCGGAGACCCCGACGGGGAGCCGACGCGGATCGGGATCCCGATCGCCGACGTCCTCGCCGGCGTCCACGGAACCGCCGGGGTGTCGGCCGCACTGGCGTCGAGGGAGAAGACGGGCAAGGGCATGGTGGTGCGGACGTCCCTGTTGGCCGCGGCGATCAGCGCCCACACCTTCCAGGGCACCAAGTGGACGGTCGGTGGACAGGTCGCGCAGCGGTCCGGCAATCACCACCCGCAAATCGCACCGTACGGAAGCTTCCGCTGCGCCGACGGATACGTTCAGATCGCGGTCGGCAGCGAGGCGATCTGGGAAAAGTTCGCCCCGGTGGCCGGTCTGTCGGCTCAGGATCCGCGGTTCGCGGTCAACCGGGACCGGGTCGCGGCGCGGGAGGCGTTGATCGCCGCGATCGAGGCCGATTTCGCCGACCGCACGCGGGTCGATGTCCTCGCCGCGCTCGAGGCCGCGGGTGTTCCGGCGGGGTCGATCCGCACCATCGACGAGGTCTACGAGTGGGAGCAGACCCGCAGCCAGGGGCTGCTGGTGCAGGTCGAGCACCCGGTGGTGGGGCCGGTGCAGTTGCCGGGTCCGTCCTTGCGGATGGAAACGGCCGACGGTGCGTCGCTGGTGCGGTCCGCGCATGCTGCACCGCCGGTGCTCGGACAGCACACCGAACAGATTCTCGACTGGCTCGACTCGGTCGACGCCACCGATCCGCTCGATGCGATGGTGCCCGCGCAGGCATGAAGTCGGTGCGAGTCCGACTGGCGCACCGGTCAGCGGCGTTGCAGGAGTCTGCGTCCTGCGGCGCCGCCCCGGGTGCGCCCGGCAACTACACGGTGGGGACCAGTTCGTCTCGCCGACTGCGTGCCTCTTCCTGAATCGCCTGCCGGACTGCCTGGACCGCCGGATTGGTGAGGCTTTCGCGGCGCGCGGCCAGGGAGAAGGCGAGCCGGACGTCGACGGCATCGGGCAAGATCCTGCGCAGGTCGGCGTGCTGGTCCGCCATGAACGCCGGCAGCAGTCCGATGCCGCCGCCGGATCGCGTGGCTGCGACATGAGCGAAGATGTTGGTGGACATGAACTTTGCCGCGACACCGGGCAGGTGCCGGTTCAAGTCGAGATCCCCGACCTGCAGCAAGGAGTCGACGAAGAAGACCAGCGGGTGCGCTGTCAGCTCGTCCAGACTGCCGGGTTCGCCGTGCGCGCGAAAGTACTCCTCGCTGCCGTACAACCCGAGCGAGTACTGGCAAACACGTTCGGAGACCAGCCGACTGGTGATCGGTGTGCCCACCGCGACCGCGAGGTCGAACCCTGATTGGTAGAGATTCAATTGCCTTGTATCGGTGATCAACTCGACGACAAGGTGCGGGTGACTCATTCGCAGCTTGGCCAGTGCGGGAGCGACGAACAACGATCCGAATCCGTCCGGAGCGGTGATCCGGATGGTCCCCCGGAGTGGATTCTCACTGATACCGAGGACCACGTCAGCGGCTTCCTGAACGGCTTCCTCGATCTGTCGCGCCTTCTCCGCGATCGATCGGCCGACATCGGTCAGCTCCCATCCGTCGGCACTACGCTGCAGCAGACGGACACCCAGGGCCTTCTCGAGCGCACGCACACGCCGCGAGACAGTGGTGTGGTCGACGCCCAGGTCCAGCGCCGCGGATCGGCGGCGACCGGTTCGCGCCACGGCGAGCAAGTACCGAAGGTCATCCGAGCGGATGTTGCGGACGTCGATCACGGTGTGCCTCCCGGCAGGTCGGCCACCGCGGGGTGGTCTCCGCCCGGTGCGGCGGTCGATGCACGTCGGGTCGCGGAGAGGAGCTGGTGCAGATCGTCGTGGAGACGGCGCATTACCTGCGGGTCCACGAGGGCGAGGGCGTCGAGGGCCCGGGTCGCCGAGATAGCCACCTCGCGACCCTTGTCGGTGATCGTGACGAGGGTCGAGCGGCGATCGGCACGATTGATCGTCCGTACGGCCAACCCGGAACCTTCGAGTCCTTCGATCAGCGTTCCGATGGTGGTGGGATGCCTGTCCAGGGCGCGGACGATCCGCACCATGGGCAGCGGGGCGTTCGCGGCGACCATCATGGCCAAGACCTCGTACCGGGCGAAGGACAGCCCGAGTGGACGCAACGTGGAGTTGAGTTGATGGCCGATCAGCTTCTGGGTTTGCAGTACGGCGGCGATCAGCGATGCATACGGCGCCACGGAGTCGGCGGCCGGCGCCGAGTGGGGTGGTTGCGCAGTGGCCACCTGAAGCCTCCTAGTTGTCCGGAATGGGCATCGAATGAACGCCCCGAGTGGGTATTTCGCGAAACCCGTATTCGACACGGGACCGTGACGGCACTTCCCGTGTCGAAGGGTTTCTGATTTCGGAGTGGGTCACACCCACTGGCAATTTACCTGGATGTCCAACTATAGTACTTCCAACTTCCCCGATCTGAAAGGGTCGATTCATATGTTCACCTTGACTGATGACGAGCGGGCGATCAGCGACACTGCCCGCGACTTCGCGGCCGAGCATCTCGCGCCTCACGCCGTGGAATGGGATCAGGCCAAGCATTTCCCCGTGGATGTCCTGCGTAAGGCGGCGTCGTTGGGGATGGGTGGGATCTACATCCGTGAGGACGTGGGGGGATCCGAGCTCACTCGTGTCGATGCGGCCCGGATCTTCGAGCAGCTCGCGAAGGGGTGCCCGTCGATCGCCGCCTACATCTCGATCCACAACATGGTGACGTGGATGATCGACCGGTTCGGCACCGACGAGCAGCGCCGTGCGTGGGTGCCGGGGCTGTGTTCGATGGATCAGCTCGGCAGTTACTGCCTGACCGAGCCGGGTGCCGGTTCGGATGCGGCGGCGTTGAGTACCCGGGCGGTCCGCGACGGCGACGACTACGTGCTCAACGGGGTCAAGCAGTTCATCTCCGGTGCCGGCACCTCGGAGGTGTATGTGGTGATGGCCCGCACCGGGGAGGGTGGGCCCCGCGGGATTTCGGCGTTCATCGTCCCGAAGGGTTCGCCGGGTCTGTCGTTCGGGCCGAACGAGGTGAAGATGGGCTGGAACGCCCAGCCCACCCGTCAGGTGATCTTCGAGGACGTGCGGGTGCCGGCGGGCAACCTGCTCGGTTCCGAGGGTGGTGGGTTCCGGATCGCGATGGCGGGCCTGAACGGGGGCCGGCTCAACATCGCGGCGTGTTCGGTGGGCGGCGCGCAGACCGCGTTGGAGCGGGCCGTCGCCTACCTGGCGGACCGGAAGGCGTTCGGTGCGCCGTTGCTCGACTCGCAGGCCCTGCAGTTCCAGCTCGCCGACATGCGCACCGAACTGGAGGCGGCCCGCACCCTGCTGTGGCGGGCGGCGGCCGCGCTCGAGGACGGCGCTCCGGACGTCGTCGAGCTGTGTGCGATGGCCAAGCGCTTCGCCACCGACACCGGTTTCGAGGTGGCCAACCGGGCGCTGCAGCTGCACGGCGGGTACGGCTATCTTGCGGAGTACGGAATCGAGAAGATCGTCCGCGACCTGCGGGTCCACCAGATCCTCGAGGGCAGCAACGAGATCATGCGGGTGGTCATCGCCCGCAGCGTCATCGGAAACAGAGGAGCGGTATGACCGACGCGGTACCCACGGAACCGGAAGTTCTGATCACCACGAGCGGCGGGCTGGGCCGGATCGTGCTCAATCGGCCCCGGGCGATCAACGCCCTCAATCATGCGATGGTGCGGCAGATCGCGGCGGCGTTGGCCGAGTGGTCCGGCGACGACGCGGTGCGGGCGGTGGTGATCACCGGTGCCGGTGAGCGTGGCCTGTGCGCCGGCGGCGACATCGTCTCGATCTACCACGACGCGAAGGACGGGGGCACCGGTTCGCGGGAGTTCTGGCGCGAGGAGTACCTCCTCAACGCGGCCATCGCGAACTACGGCAAGCCGTATGTGGCGATCATGGACGGCATCGTGATGGGCGGCGGCGTCGGGGTGTCGGCGCACGGCAGCGTGCGGATCGTCACCGAGCGGTCGATGATCGGCATGCCCGAGACCGGGATCGGTTTCGTCCCCGATGTCGGGGGCACCTACCTGCTCGCCCGCACCCCGGGTGAGCTGGGCACGCACATCGCCCTGACCACCGCCCGGCTCGGTGCCGGCGACGCGATCGCCTGCGGGTTCGCCGACCACTTCATCCCGTCCGGGAAGATCGAGCGGTTCCTCGACGCACTGTCGACCACGCCGGTTCAGGAGGCGCTCGCACAGTTCACCGAACCGGCTCCCGCCTCGGAACTGCTGGCGCAGCGGGGCTGGATCGACGCCGCGTACTCGGCGAACAGTGTCGCCGACATCGTCGCGCGGCTGCAGGCCAGCGGGGTGCCCGAGGCTCAGAAGGCGGCCGAGCAGGTGCGGGCGAAGTCGCCGACCGCGTGCGCGGTCACCCTGACATCGCTGCGCCGCGCCCGGCGGGCCGGCAGCCTCGAGGAAGTCCTCAACGACGAATTCCGGGTGTCCGTCGCCTGCCTGAACTCACCCGACCTCGTCGAGGGCATCCGCGCGCAGGTCGTGGACAAGGACCGCAACCCGCAATGGTCGCCCGCCACCATCGAGGAGGTCGACGAAGCGCAGGTCGACGCGTTCTTCGCCCCACTCGGCGACCTCGAACTCGGGCTCACCCCACCCACCACAACCGGAGAAGACCAGTGACCGACTACGACACCATCCTCCTCGACCGCAAAGGTCGGGTCGGAATCATCACCCTCAACCGCCCGAAAGCGCTCAACGCGTTGAACACCCAGCTTCTACGCGAACTCGTCACCGCCGTCGAAGAACTCGACACCGACAGCGACATCGGGGCCATCCTCGTCACCGGCTCCGACCGCGCCTTCGCCGCCGGCGCCGACATCAAAGAAATGCAAACCAAGTCGTACATGGACGTCTACCTGGACGACTTCTTCTCCATCGGCGACCGCATCGCCGCCGCACGCAAACCCATCATCGCCGCAGTCGCGGGATACGCCCTCGGCGGCGGCTGTGAGCTGGCAATGATGTGCGACATCCTTCTCGCCGCGGACACCGCCAAGTTCGGTCAGCCCGAGATCAAGCTCGGCGTCATCCCCGGCATCGGCGGCTCACAACGCCTCACCCGCGCCGTCGGTAAGGCGAAGGCGATGGAGCTGTGCCTGACCGGCCGCACCATGGACGCCGAGGAGGCCGAACGCGCCGGACTCGTGTCCCGGATCGTCCCCGCCGCCGACCTGTTCGACGAAGCACTGCAGACCGCCACCACTGTCGCCGAGATGTCACTGCCCGTCGCGATGATGGCGAAGGAAGCAGTCAACCGGGCATTCGAGACCACCCTCACCGAAGGGATCCGCTTCGAACGGCGGGTCTTCCACTCCACCTTCGCCACCGAGGACCAGAAGGAAGGCATGGCCGCGTTCGTGGAGAAGCGCACGCCTGCGTTCACACACCGCTAAGCGCCACAGTGGATAATCGCCCCGCACCGGACTCCGGTGCGGGGCGACCCATTCGTCACGAGCTCCGAGTCGGAGGACCACAATTGCCCCGCCTCGTGCCGCCCCTGCCGACAGACCTCGTGCTCGCGATCTCTGCACAGTTGCGAGGGGGTCCGCTTGCCCCTGCGCCGGTTTCGGTTGGCGCTGAGCTGGAGGCAGATCCGGACGAACGGGACGACGCGTGGTGACCACGCAACTGCCGACAGCTACCGTGACTCCCGACGGACAAATCCACAGTTTCAGCAGATGCACCTGAGTGACGACAGACTGGTTCGCCAACCAAGGTGATACCGGTAGCCGTGAAATGGCGCATACCCCAGGCTCCGGCCATCACTATCGGACGTTCTGCGGCGCAGCGGTTTCCGTGTGGGAGGCGGACTCGCGGCGGACGCCGCCGTAGGTTGCGGTTCGGATGCTGAACAGGGTCAGCAACCCGATGAGGCACGATCCGGCGAGAAAGTATGCCGGCGACAAGGCGCTGCCGGTCCGGTCGATCAGCCAGGTGGCGATATATGCGGCCGTTCCGCCGGTCGCGATCGTCGCCAGATTGAAGCCCAGGGCGACGCCGGTGAGCCTGACGCGAGAGTTGAACAGCGATGGGAACAGTGGTGCGGTGGCGACCTGGATGAGCGGGGTGCCGAGCGCGAAGAGGAAGAATGCCACGCCCGCGACGACGAGCCCGTGGCCGCCCATCAGCGACATGGCCGGGTAAGCAAGGATGCCGGATCCGATCAGTCCGGCTGCCGCGACCGGGACGCTGCCGAATCTGTCGACGAGTAGACCAGCGATCGGCATCAGCAGCGCGATGAGGACGATGATGAGCGCGGTCGTCCAGGTGACCGCGGTCCGATCGAAGCCGCCCTGGCGGACCAGGTGGATGCCGATGTAGGTGAGCACCATGTAGCCCGTGGCATTCTGTGCCACGCCGAGCCCGAATACCTGCAGAACCTGCTTGGGGTGTGTGCGGATGAGTTCGGTGAACGGTGACTTCGCCAGGTCGTCCTTTGCCGCGGCGTTCTCGAACTGTGCGGTGTCCTCGATGCGGGTCCGGGTCCACAGGCAGAACAGCAGCAGCGGGACGCCGAGCAGGAACGGGATTCGCCAGCCCCAGCTGGTCATCTGTGGTTCGGTGGTGAGCGCTGAGACGGTCCCGACCGCAATTGCGGCGAGCGCGAAACCACCGTTGCTGCCGAGTGCGACGAACGAGGCGCCCAGACCCTTACGTTTTTCCCCGACGGTCTCGTAGACGTAGGTCAATGCTCCGCCGAGTTCTCCGCCGGCGGAGAAACCCTGCACCAGTCGTGCGAGGACGAGCAGGATCGGCGCGACGATGCCCGCTGACGCGTACGTCGGCAGGCATGCCATGAGGAGGCTGCCGACCCCCATCAGCAGCACGGACACCAGCAGAGCGCGCTTGCGTCCGTGCCGGTCCCCGAGGCGGCCGAAGAAGATGCCGCCGATGGGGCGCATGAGGTAGGCCGACGCGAAGACGGCGAGACTGGCGAGCAGTGCGGCGGTGGGGTCGTTGCCGGGGAAGAACAGTGGGCTGACGACCACGGCCAGGTATGCGTAGACGGTGAGGTCGTAGTACTCGACGATGGTGCCGACAGCCGCGGCGAGAACGCCGCGGCGTCTGGTTTGCTCGAGGGTGCGCGATGTGGAATTCGTGTGGGTCGCCACGAACATCTCATTTCTGTGCGAAAGCGTGGACCGAAGGTGCGCCTACCGCAGGTGGGAGTGGGTCACCTCGTGCGAGCGCTTCCACACCATAACCGCGCATCCGCTAAATCTGTACATGTTTCTGAATATTAATGGAAGCAGTCCGCTAGAGCTGCCAGTGCACGGGCTCGGAGATGATGTGCGCAAGGCGCTTACGGTAGTACTTCGCGGTGTCGTGGACGAAGGCCTCCATCGCCTCCCCTGCTGCGGACGCATTTCGGGAGCGCATGGCATTGAGCACCAGTTGCTGCGCTTCGACGGCGGCGGTGCGGGTGATCTCAGGGTGCCGCGAGGGTTCCGCGTCCCGCACCAGGAGCAGCAGCGTTTCCATGAGGATGCGCAGCACCGGGTTTCCGGATGCGGTGTAGATGGTGGTGTGGAACAGCGCGTTCTTCTCGATGAAGTTGGCGTAGTCGTCGGGCCGCGTCCGCATGCTGTCGAGCGCTGCCTGCAATTCGTCCAGCTGGCCGTCCGTAATTCGAGGCGTGGCCTGTTGCGCGACCACCGGTTCCAGGGTCAGCCGGGTGTCGATGACGTCGCTGAGATTTGCACCCTCGAGCTGCAGGAACAGTTTCATGGTGTTGCCCAGTGATTCGAATTGAGGCCGGCACGCGACGGGGCCGCCGCCGACACCCGCCCGAATGGTGACCAGGCCTCGGCTCTCGAGCAGTCGGAGGGCTTCGCGCACAGTCGTGCGCGCCACGCCGTACTCGGCGACCATCTCCTTCTCGGTCGGCAGCCGGTCACCGGCCACGATGCCGCCCCCGAGGATCTCGTCCGCTATCTGGTTCGCGATGCGTTCGGACATTTTCGGGGCTCTGCCCGGTGCGCGATGGGCGTCGTCCGGCGTCAGTGCGTTCCCGGTGCGCTCGTCGACAGTTCGATGTGTAGCCGCCATGCGTACAAACCCTACCCAGCTCCGAGAGAGAATCGACAAACTCTGTACATATTTAGGGAAAGTGGCTAGCGTGACACCCATCAACACGTGGCACCAGTCAACATCCGAACGTGATGCTCTCCCGGAGGTAAAGATGTGGCCGACGCGCCCACCGACGCCCGACCTTGGCCATTCCTACCGCGAGTCAGGGCACTGGCGTGATCAACCGATCGGGCACTACTTGACGCGCGCCGCCTCGCAGTTCCCCGATGCAGTGGCCGTGATCGACGGCGACACACGGTTGACCTTCGCCGACGTCGACCGCAACGCCACCACGCTCGCTGCTGCGCTGCATTCGGCCGGAATCGGCGCCGACGACGTGGTCTCGTTCCAGCTCGCCAATCGGGCCGAAGCGGTCATCGTCTACCAAGCGATCATGAAGCTAGGCGCCGTCGCCAACCCCATAGTCCCGATCTACCGAGGGCGCGAGCTGCGGTTCATCCTCGGGCAGGCGCGGGCGTCGGCCGTCTTCATTCCCGCGACCTACCGAGGATTCGATTACGCCGCGATGTATGACAAGCTGCTCGACGACTTGCCGCACCTGAAGAAGGTCGTCATCCTCGGCGACCGTGGCGAGCGCGGCACCGACGAGCGGATGACCACCTGGACGGAGCTGCTCGGCAGCGCCCCGGCAGAGGCCGCGAAGGTGGTTGCCGCACTGCCCCAGCCGGATCCAGATCAGGTCTGCCTGCTGTTGTACACCTCCGGGACGACCGCGGATCCGAAGGGCGCACTGCACAGCCACAACACGCTCGTATTCGAGAACCTATCGATGATCGAGTTGTTCGGACTCAACGAGAACGACGTCATCTTCAACCCGTCGCCGGTCACGCACGTGACCGGCGTGAACTGTGCCTTGACACTGCCGTTCCTGCTCGGAGCGCCCGTCGTGCTGCACGATCAGTGGGATCCAGTCGCCGCGCTCGACAAGATATCCTGCCACGAAGCCAGCTTCATGATCTTCTCCACACCGTTCCTGCAAGGGTTGCTCGACGCCGCCGTCGCGGCGGGTCGCCCCACTCCGTCGATCCGGTACATCGTGTGCGGCGGCGCTGACATGCCGGACGAACTGACCCGCCGGGCCACCGATCGGCTCGGCACCGTCGTCCGCATGTACGGCGCCACGGAGGGACCGTCAGTCACAGCCGGCAATCGCTGGGACACAATGCAATTACGCACCCGAACCGACGGTCGAGTCCTGGCGCCCACCGAGGTGATCATCGTCGACCCCGCCGGGCGCCCTGTCGCGCCCGGCGGAGTCGGCGAAGTACTGTGGCGGGGCCCCGACACCTTCCTCGGATACCTCGACTCGTCGCTCAACGCCGCGGCGTTCACCGACGACGGCTTCTTCCGGTCCGGTGACCTCGCGCGGTTCGACGACACCGGCGCAATCCACATCGAGGGCCGAATCAAGGACATCATCAACCGGTCCGGCGAGAAGATCAGCACTCACGAGGTGGAAAACCTGCTCAGTGAGCACCCCGCTGTCAGCGAGGTCGCCGTAGTCGCGGGGCCAGATGCGACGACCCGTGAACGGGGCTGCGCCTTCGTCGTCACCCACGACGCGCAGGACCTCACCCTCGAAGACGTCCACGAGTTCCTGATCGGACGCGAGGTCGCCAAACAGAAAATCCCCGAGAGCATCTTCGTGGTGGACGTACTACCCAAGACCGCGAGCGGCAAGATCCAGAAGTTCGCGCTCCGCGACTGGACCCGTAACCGCACCCACGTCCCGCCGCAGATGGTCGGCGTCAGCCTTCATGCGGCGCATGAGAAGTGAGGACGACATGACCGAGCACATTCGCATCTCCCAACCCGAACCAGGGATCGCCCTGGTCGAACTTGCCCGCGGCAAGGTCAATGCACTCGACCACCGAATGTACGGCGAACTCGCCGAGGTCTTCGACCGGCTGTCGGACGATCCGACAGTCAACGTCGCCGTGCTCACAGGACGCGGTCACGTGTTCTGCGCGGGCAACGACCTCAACGACTTCCGCACCATGGACACGACGAGCGGTGAACTGCAGATGCGCAATGTCCGCCGCGCGATGTTCAACCTCATCGACTGCTCGATCCCCGTCATTGCCGCTGTCAACGGGCCGGCACTCGGCAGCGGATTCGGCCTGACCGCATCGTGCGACCTGGTGGTGACCTCGGAGAAGGCGACGTTCGGGTTGCCGGAAATGAACGTCGGGGTCCTCGGCGGCGGCCGTTTCACCGCCCGCATGCTGCCGCAGCAGGCAATGCGCCGGCTGTTTTTCACCGCAGAAGCCGTCGACGCACACACCCTCGAGCGGTGGGGCGCGCCGATCGAGGTAGTACCCCACGACGCACTCATGAACACCGCATTCACCCGCGCACGGTCCATTGCCTCGAAGAGCCGCTACGCACTGACCCTGGCGAAGCAATCGTTGAACGGCTGCGAGGGTATGGATCTCAAGCGCGGCTACGAGCTCGAACAGACCTTCACCGTCCGGCTGTCCGAGCATCCGGACTCCAAGACTGCGGTCGAGGCACACATGGCCGCACTGACGAACGGCAAGAACCCATGAGTACGGCAACGAGTGAACTGGCAACACCGGAGGACCTCGACGCGTTCGGCGAGCGGGCCACCGCGTGGCTGTCCCAGCGGCTGGACCGGCATCTGCCGGCCTCCGGAACCGACCTGTCAGGAGGCGATGCGGAGCCGTCCTACGCTATCTTCCACAACCGCACAGAGGCCGAAGAGCGCGAACTGCTCGTCCGAGGCAAGGCCTGGCAATCCGCACGCGTCGACGCCGGGTTCGGCGCCATCACCTGGGGCCCCGAATGGGGCGGACCGGGCCTGACCGCGTCCCACGAACGGATCTACGTCGAGCTCGAACGTCAGTTCCGCACCCCGGAGCGGCACGAAACCATCCTGGTGACCGTGGAGCTGATCGCACCGACCATCCACCTGCTCGGCACCGAGGAACACAAACAACGGTTCGTGCAACCGTTCCTGCGTGCCGACGAACTGTGCTGCCAGCTGTTCTCCGAACCCGGCGCCGGCTCCGACCTGGCCGCGCTCGCGACCCGCGCAGTTCGCACCGACACCGGCTGGAAGATCACCGGTCAGAAGGTGTGGAGTTCGGGCGCACAGTTCTCCGAGTGGGGACTACTCATCGCGCGCACCGACCCTGCCGCACCCAAGCACCACGGAATGACGGCGTTCCTCGTGCCGATGGACGCCCCAGGCGTCGAAACCCGGCCCATCCGCCAGATGTCCGGCGGTTCCACGTTCAACGAGGTGTTCCTCACCGACGTCGAATTGTCTGACTCGCTGCGTCTCGGCGAGGTCGGCGACGGGTGGAATGTCGCATTGACCACCCTCGGTTTCGAACGCGGCTCCAGCGGCGGAATCGTCTCCGCCGGCGGCAGCGCAGCCGACCTGATCCAGCTTGCCAAGCAACTCGGCATCACCGACGACCCGCAGGTGCGTCAGACACTCGCCAAAGTCGTCGTCTACGAACGCGCCACCGCAATGTTCAACGCCCGCTATGCCGAACGTGAACTCGCCGGACATGTTCCCGGAGTCGAGGGCTCGATCGCCAAGCTCGTGTGGACGCAAAATCTCAAGCGCATCGGGGATGCCGCGGCCCGATTCCTCGGACCCCGCATCCTCGCCGACACCGGCACTCCGAACACCTACGCCTGGACCGAGCATCTCCTGGGTGCCCCGGGCTACCGCATCGCCGGCGGCTCCGACGAGATCCAGCGAAACATCATCGGCGAACGCGGCCTCGGGCTGCCCAGAGAACCGCGCTAGGAGCAAACATGGCCCTCGAATTGACCCACGAACAAGAACAACTTCGGGACAGCGTCCGCGCCCTCCTCACGAAGACCGATGCGAAACACGGGCTGTGGGAAGGCCTCACCGGCCTGGGCCTGACGGAGATCCCCTTCCCCGAACGCTTCGGCGGAGCCGGTTACACCCTCACGGACACCTCCGTCGTGATGCACGAACTCGGCCGCACCATCTCCAACGCCGCCTACTTCTCGTCCGTGTGCCTCGCCGGACTCACCCTCTCGGAATGCGCCTCGGACGCGGGCCGCGCCACACATCTACCCGCCATCGCAACAGGCAAATGCACCGCTACCCTGGTCGCCGGATACCCGTACTCGGACACCCCGATTACCGCCACCCCGTCCGGTGACAGCCGGCTGATTCTTCGGGGCACACAGGAATTCGTGGTCAATGGCGACAGCGCACATCTCCTCGTCGTTGTCGCACGCGGAGAGAAGGGCCTCGCGCTAGCCGTCATCGACGGCGCCGCACCCGGCGTCGTGCGTACCCCGCTCGAGTCCCTGGACACCACCCGCCCACTGACCCGGATCGAGTTTGCCGACGCCCATGCACAGGGGGTCGGCGACGCGAACCTGGGGGCGACACTGCCCCGCGCGCAGGCGTCAGCCCTCGTGGCGCTGGCCTCCGAACAGGTGGGCGCCGCCGAGGCGTGCCTGGAAATGTCGGTCGAGTACGCCAAGACCCGGGAACAGTTCGGCCGACCGATAGGCTCGTTCCAATCGATCAAGCACCGACTCACCGACATGCTGGTGGCACTCGAACTGGCGCACGCCGCAGTACTGGACGCGGCCAACGCCGACGAAAGGCCAACAGACGAACTAGCCACTGCAGCGAGCATTGCGCACGTGCTGGCGTCCGAGGCCTTCACCTACGCCGCCGAAGAATCCATCCAAATCCACGGCGGCATCGGATTCACCTGGGAACACCCTCTACACAGGTACTTTCGGCGGGCTAAGAGCGACGCACTGTTATTCGGCAGCGCAGAGACGCACCACGAAGTCATAGCAGCTTCGGTGATATAGGTGTTCGGGGAGTTGGTTGCGTGCCACCGCAATCGTCGGCCGGAATGATTGCAGCCGACTTACAGGCAGGCGAGAACGTCGTCTGCACCCTTGCCTGCATTGCAACCTCGAGTTCGGATTGACCGTGAACCGACTCCACGGCCGAAACCCGGGTGCGAGCACGGGGCCGCAAGACCGACCGTCGACGAGAAGTCGCAAGTGGATCGGGGCCACAGCATTGCGCGGCCCCCTCCCCGATGCGTAGACCTCCACCGTGCGGTTCACGTCACTGGTCAGATACCGCGCCCGGTACCTGCCCCGGCGGGCGCAGTCCGCCCCGGCGGTACTCCCGGCCAAGCGACGCACTCGATCGGCACAACTGAGATCAGCGCCCAGTGTATGACGTTTGGCTGACAGTGCGGGGCGGGTCGGATACAGCTGAGAGGGCATCGACAGTGACGTGGGTGGCCCACCCCGCGACGCAGACCCGCCGACACCACACGACCGGTGACCGATGCATGCAGCGAAGGAGCAAACGTTCGTGCTCGAGAACGAAGTCCACCCCCTCCGCATCCCGTCCCCGCCCGCCGATCCGCAGCCGCTCCGACAAGCGACGCGTCCGGACCGGTCACCGACCGTGGCCACTGGTCGGTGCGGGGGTGGTGTGCGGCGATCCCTGGCCGACGCCGATCCGGATCGAGAATCCGATGGTGAGGACCCGAGCACGTCCTCGCCCCTACCCGACGATCCGATCATCTGGCCCGACCCCAGTCCCCTCGCCGACTGGTGGGACCGAGTACTCGGCCAGCCCTCGACCACCTGAGGACCCACGGACCTGCTCGCATGTGTGGAAGTCGTGCGGTCCAACGTCGTCGTGTCGGCGGAAAGTACAGTCATCGCGGGTGCGGTGTGTTCTGCTGAGCCACACAGAAGCCGGGAGGTGCGGTGTCCGAGCTGGGGTCGGTGGACTGGCGCCGATGAGCCCAACCGAGGCAGCGGAATTGTTCCGCAAACGCCCTGTTCACCGGCTGCACGGGTATCCGTGGTGGCGGCTCGAGAAGCACGTCGATCTCGGATATCACCTGCGGCACACCGCCGTTCCCGGCGACGGCACCATGACCGAACTGCTGTCCCTGGTCTCGCAGATGCACTCGATGCCGCTCGATCCGCAGCACCCGATGTCGGAGACCCGGACCTCCGGGACTCCCCCGCGCCGTGGAGCCCGTCGGTGGCGGCCCCCACTCGGCATTCCTCCCTCGACCCACGCGGGGTGCTGCGGTCTGGCCTGGGCATCACGAGGGAGATGCTGGCCGCCGTCCCCACCCTGGTCCGTGCCGGCTACCACGGCCTGACCGAGGAGCGCCTGACATTGCCGTTGCTGTCCCCGCCGACGATCTTCAACGCCCCGACCGGCCGGGCCCGCAAGGTCGCCGCCCGATCCTGGCCCTGAAACAACTGCGCCGGCTCTCCGCCTGTACCGGTGCCCCGTTGGATGTGGTGGTGTTGACCCTGTGCGCGGGCGCGCTCCGCGCATATCTGCTCGAGCAGTACGCCCTCCCCGAGGTGCCGTTGACCGCGATGCTCCCCGTCCCGCTCGACCTCGGCGAGGGCCCCACCATCAGACCGGGCGGCAACCGAGGGATCGGGGCAATGGTGGTATCCCTGGCCACCGACGAGGACGACCCCCTCGCCCGCCTGGCGCGGATCGCCGGCTCCGTAGCCCATACCAGCGGAATTGTCGCCGCCCTGAGCCGTACCCAATTTCAACTGGTCAGTGCCCTGACGTTGAGTCCGATCATGCTCGACCCGGTCCGCCAGGTCCTCGACGACATCCCGCCACCGTTCAACGTGATGATCTCCTACACCCCGGGGCCGACCCGCCCGCGGTACTGGAACGGCGCCCATCTCGACGCTGTCTACCCCATACCGACCCTCGCGCGCGGCCAGGCCTCGAGCATCACCCTCACCAGCCGATCCGGACAGCTGCACGTCGCGGTCGTCGGTGACCGGACCGCGGTCCCTCATCTGCATCGGATCATCGGCCACCTCGATACCGCCCTGACCGACCTCGACACCGCGGCCCGCGCAACCCCTCGGTGACACTGGTGACGGCGCGCCGACACGCATTCGTTTGAGCATCCGGCCACCGCCCATTGCCTCCGGCGGATAGGGAGAGCAGTGTGAAACACAGAGAAATGACCGGCGACGCCGGGTCGGCGCCGCCCTGAGGAGAAGGGTGCCGATCGTGTTCGCACGCTCAACCACAATTCAAGCGCATCCGTCGTACATCGACGCCGGGATCAAGCACGTACGCGACACCGTGATGCCCGCGCTGGCGGACGTCGAGGGCTGCCTGGGAATGTCCTTGCTCATCGATCGCAGCTCGGGCCGGTGCATCGCGACCAGTTCGTGGCGGGACGAGGAATCGCTACGCGCCAGCGAGGGGCCGGTACTGAAGCTGCGCGACGTCGCAGCCGAGGTCTTCCACGGCACCACCGAGGTGTCGCGGTGGGATATCGCTGTCATGCATCGTGACCATCATTCGGATCGCGGGGCCTGTTGCCGCGTCACGTGGGTCAAGACCGAGCCTGCCCACATGGACCGCGCCGTCGACGTGTGGAAGATGGCCGCACTGCCCAAGATGGAGGAACTCGACGGCTTCTGCAGCGCCAGTCTGATGCTCGACCACGCCGCGGGTCGCGGGGTGTCGTCGCTGACATTCGACAGCTCCGAGGCAATGGAACGCAACAGAGAACGCATCGACCGCATCCGGGACGAAGGAGTTCGCGAGGCGAACGCCGAGGTACTCGATACTTGCGAGTTCGAGCTTGCCATTGCGCACCTGCACGTCCCCGAGATGGCGTGAACTGTCGAACTGTCCAGAAGGAATCCCACACTGCAACCAGGAGCTCTCACCCGAAGCTCGTCAGTGCGACAACCGAACTGATGCCGACGGGACCGCTGCCGAGCAGCGGGTGAAGCTGACGGGATCACGGCCACTCAGCACGTCCCCCACCCCGTCGGCACCTTCGCCGCGGTGACCCACATTCGCGTCATCCCGGCGCTCGACCCGACTCAGGGCGCGAACGTCGCTGATCGTGAATGCCTGCGCATCTAGTGTCCTGAGTCTTTAATTCTGGCGCAGTAGTGTGCGATGGAGTCGAGGATCTGGTCGGCGGTCTTGACCCAGACGTAAGGTCTGGGGTTGTCGTTCCAGGTCTCGATCCATGCTCGGATGTCTTTGTTGAGCTGTTGGACCGAGGTATGGGTGGAGCGTTGGAGCTTCTTGGTGGTCAGTTCGGCGAACCAGCGTTCGACGAGGTTCATCCACGATGAGCTGGTCGGTGTGAAGTGGATGACGAAGCGCGGGTGCGCGAGGAGCCATCGTTTGACCGCGGGAGTCTTGTGGGTCGATGCATTGTCCATCACGAGGTGGACATCGAGATCGTCGGGCACCTGAGCGTCGATCTTGCGAAGAAATGCGATGAATTCTTGTGCGCGGTGGCGTGAATGGAGTGATCCGATCACCTTCCCTGAGGCGATGTCTAGAGCAGCGTACAGGCTCGAGGTGCCATTGCGGACGTAGTCGTGACTGGCGCGTTGCGGGGTGGTGGGAAGCATCGGGAATATCGGTTGGGTCCGGTCCAGTGCTTGGATCTGAGTTTTTTCGTCGACGCAGAGCACCAGAGCCCGCTCGGGCGGGTTCATGTACAGGCCGACGACGTCACGGACCTTCTCGGTGAACAGTGGATCCTTCGACAGTTTCCACGAGTCTTGTTTGTGCGGGGCCAAACCGAACGCGCGCCACACTCTCGAGACCGTCGATTGCGAAATATCGAGATGCTCTGCCATTGATCGTGTGGACCAGTGTGTGGCATTCTTCGGTGTCGTTTCGAGGGTCGAGGTAATCAGATCCTTGATCTTGTCGTCGTCGATCGTCCGCGGACGGCCCGGGCGTGGTTCGTCGAGCAACCCGTCGCATCGGTCCTCGACGAACCTGTCGCGCCACCGCCGCACCGTGCCTCGGTTCAACCCCAACCTCTGCGCCACTTCGGTATTCGATCCACCATCGGCGGCAGCGAGAATGATTCGCGACCTTACTGCCAAACCTGCAGCGGTCTTGCGTCGCCGCGACCACCCCTCGAGTTCTACGCGTTCGGCCTCGGTCAGCACAATCTCCGTCGGTCGCGGACCACGAGTTGCCATGACCAATCTTAACAACCGATCGCTTATTTATGACTCAAGACACTAGCTCGTCCAACGCAGGGACCATCACCGGTCTCGGGTCGCTCAGCCACTCGCCGTCAAACGTGTAGTGACTTAACTGATCGAGCGTGGCCGGGTTCCGAACCGTCACATCCAACGTCTCGACCGGCGCCACATCCACACAGCCTGTGGTACCCAGCACCACAGCCAGCACCATCAACAACCCCCATGACGAACGCAACCCTGAGGGTGCCGACTTCACCGCGTGAGAATATCCGACGTCGTCTGTCGGGTCAGTGCAGCGACCTCGCAGTCGATGCTGCCCGGCAGAGACTTCATCGCACCTGCCGCCCGGCTCGACCCACGGAGCTCCGCCAATGAGGCTTGTGGACGAGCCGTCGAATCCCCGTCAGAGTTCTCGCCGTCGATCCCCGCCCCGGCGGACCGGGGCGGGGATCGACGGGCACCTCGTGGGTGCCAGCGAAAACCCGGCGTCCGTCATCGTGCGCGAAGACCCCCGGTCTGCCGGCATCCACCGCGACATCAAAGTCTCCCGCCGCATCCGAAGTGCCACGCACACCACGCTCGGGCTTGCCCTGGGGCCGGAACCTCAACCACTCCCGCGCGGAAGTCGTCAAGTCAGGTGCCGCCGGGATACCTCGGCCCCCTTGCCGGCACCGCTGGCGCCGGACAACCGCCCACCGCACGGCCCCGAAGGCCATGATTCCCACGGGCCATAATCTTCACCGCAGGATGACCGCGGAATCCATCAGGGCAATGTTGCAACTCACGCCACCGACATCTCCGCTTGAGCAACATGGAAGGCTCGCTCGAGCTCAGCCGAGATCCGGCCGCGCGAGGACACCTCGTGACCCGCCCCGATCGCCCACTCACGAATCTCCCTGGACGACGTCTTCGCCGGAGCCTTACTCACGGCCGTCCTCTTGACCGGCACCTTCGCCGCGACCACCTTCTTCACGGCCTTTTTCTCCGCAGCCGCCTTCGTCGCGACTGGCTTCTTCACGACTGTCTTCGCCGCGACTGTCGTCGGCGCGGCTGTCTTCTTCCCGGCCGTCTTCCTCCCGGCTGTCTCCGTCGCGGCCGTCTTCGTCACCGGAGCCGTGCTCGCCGCCGCCCGCTTCACCGGAGCCGTCGCCGCGGCCGTGATTTTCACGGCTGTCTTCTTCGTGGCCGTCTTCTTCACCGGCGCCGTTCTTGCATGAACCTTCTTCGCCTGAGCGTCATGGAAGGCTTGCTCGAGCTCAGCCGGAATCCGGCCGCGCGACGACACTTCGCGGCCCGCCCCGATCGCCCACTCACGAATCTCCCTGGACGACGTCTTCGCCGGAGCCCTACTCACCACTGTCCTCGTCACCGGCACCTTCGCCGCGACCACCTTCTTCACGACCTTTTTCTCCGCAGCCGCCTTCGTCGCGACTGGCTTCTTCACGACTGTCTTTGCCGCGACTGTCGTCGGCGCGGCTGTCTTCTTCCCGGCCGTCTTCGCCGCGGCCGTCTTCTTTATGGGCGCCGCTGTTGTCTGAGCCTTCTTCGCCTGAGCGTCATGGAAGGCTTGCTCGAGCTCAGCCGGAATCCGGCCGCGCGAGGACACTTCGCGACCCTCCCCGATCGCCCACTCACGAATCTCCCTGGACGACTTCTTCGCCGGAGCCTTACTCACGGCCGTCCTCTTGACCGGCGCCGTTTTTGCCTTAGCCTTCTTTGCCTGAACCTTCTTCGCCTGAGCGTCATGGAAGGCTCGCTCCACCTCGGCCGAGATCCGGCCGCGCAAGGAGACCTCGCGGCCCTCCCCGATCGCCCACTCACGAATCTCCTTGCTTGTCTTTTTCGCCGAACCTTCAGAACCCCTCGGTGATACCGCCATGTGTCTCCTTCTTCGCCCGGGCAACCGTCGAACGCACACAGTAACGGCAGGCGGCTTCTCACGGTAATCAGGAAGTTCATCCGAACTGACATTTCACCGTCTTCAGCCCATCTCTGATCTGGGCAGGCCGACGCGATCCTCCTGAAGTTCCCAACTCACGCCGCATCAAGATTCAGGCAGAACGAGCGCGACTCACCTTGGCAGTCAGTAACCTTGGTGAGCCGCAGCGATGATAGGTAAGGTTGGGATTGCGCAGCGCGACCTTGGACCGAGTCGATCTCGAATGAGGCTTTATGGCCGGCGGTTACCCATTGGACCGAGTCGCTCTGAACCGGGTCAGCAATGTCGAGCCGTATTTGTCAGGGAGGTTACCGGGCCTGGTTGAGTGCTCGTATCCCCGCAACTGAACGATGGAGATGCGGCGTACTCCGACGAGACACGCCGGCATCCCTCTATCGACATCAACCCGACACGTGATGTCCGGACACCGATTCGCATCCAAAGGTATACAGACAACTCCGTTCTCGCGACATCACGCCGCTCCTACCGAACCAGCATCGAGGAGTACGGACGGAAGGACATCCATGACTGGGAAAGGAAGTGCCGACAACCGTGAACGGGCGGGAACGATCGCGATAGGGCCGGCCATCGCGACTACCGCCCTCCTTACTGCCTGGAGTCTGACCTATTGACTGCTCGGGTCGGCCCCACGGTGAAGACACGGACCCACCACGCCCGGACTCAGCTCGTCAAGCTCGTTGCGCCCGTTTCCTGACCGGCGGCACACCACGAGGGCATCTCGCTAACGGGATCACCGCGTCGTCGAGTTCGAGTCCGGCACGAGCCGGGGCGTGCGCCACTGCCCCACCATGGTCAACCACCTGCCCCCGGGATAAGTCAGGCAGACGACGAAGTAATTGACGTACTCCACGACGCCGAAGACCCATACCGCCAGCGCGGCTATCGCCACGCCCAGGTGATCGGGCCACCACACGAGCACTCCGACGAGCCCGACCACAAGCAAGCCGGGATCGACGAGCTGGAATACACGATAGGCGGCGGCGAGGGCGACCGGCATAGATGCTCGCTCAACCCAACTACGTGCGGACAACCATTAGATGCCCGCCTGCACGAGGATCACGAGCAGTGGGAACAGCGCGGACCACAGGGCCGCGGAATCCTGCCTGATCTCCAGTCGGGATATCGCGAGGGTGACGGAAACGGCGGCGAAGACCGCCGCAGCGGCCACCTCCCCCGTGCCGAGGCTCAAATATCTACATCGCAACGTCTCTCGCCGCTCCTCGACCCCCCTGCCACCCTATCCAGAGCGCTACCAGCGCGGTAAGGCGACGATCGCCCGGGTCGTCGTGATCAACGTTCGGCGTCCGGGTCGGGCGGTCGAGGTACGGCGTTGCATCGGTCTACCTCCTGTGGGGACCCCCTGCACATTCTTTGACTGCGTATTCCTGGCGCGTTGGCCGTGCCGCACGAACGGGATCGGGCATGCCAACCGATGACCGTCTGCTGAGGATCGCTCTATGCTGGCATGGTGTTCTTTCTATTCGGTTACGGCACCAAGCGGCAACACCTTGGCCCGGGGCAGACCCGAACGTGCCCGCACTGCCACAACACCACACAGTGGGCACGGATGCGGGAATTCAAGCAGTTCACATTGTTCTTCGTTCCGGTCGCACGCTGGAAGCGCCGGCAGTTAGAGGAATGTGGCATCTGCGACACCGCCGTCGAAGTCTGACACCTTCATTCCGGCGACGCGGCCGCTGAGGGAGCGTGCGTTAGTGTCGTTGCCCGGCACGAATTCTCCAATTGTGCAGCCCTGCTGTGCAATTGCGTGGGAATAACCCTCGTCCACCTCGACGATGCCCTCATCGGTCAGCTCACGCACTTCCACAACGAGCTCGGCGCTCGCTTTTCCTTTGTCGGACGCAGTACAAGCACTCCGTCGGCAACTCCGACTTCTACCCCGAGATCCGGCCACGGGGAGGACACTACGCGACCCTCCCCCATCGCCCGCTCACGAATCTCATTGGACGCCTTCCTCACCGAACCTTCAGACCCTCTCGGGAAACCGCCATGTTATCTCCTTCGAGGCGGCCGCCAGATCGGTCTGTGTCATCGACCTATCAGCCAGCGGGAGCATCCGTTCGACCGCCCACAGGATCCGTGGCCGGCGCACACGACGGGCGCGCCGGTCCTCCGACCAGTTGTGCCCCAGTATCCGCAAGTGCGGCGTTGCATTCTTGGTGACGAGCAGAAGCCGGTTGCACGTCCGCCCGCGACGGAGGTACTCGACGAGGCTCCCCAGCGACCTCAACAGACCGTGTTGTCGGCCTGTAGCGGTGTCAGGAGCCGTTGATCACCAGGTCCAGCAGCCAGACCAGCCACGGTATGCCACCCTCAATTGGCAACTCCCACATCGTTCCCTCCCCAGTGTGTCGGTGCGGTACGACCGCCATTGTGCCCGAGACGGAGTCGGTGCACCGGCGAACCGACCGACGACGCCACCATTGCCTCCGCGCCCCAAAGGCGTGAGGCCCGTCGACTACAACAACCGGTCCCGGTCGATCGAGATCAGTGAACTGGGATTGAGCATATTCACCACCCGGCCCGCACGCGACCCGACATGCACGAACACCATTCGCGCACGGTACGCTGCTGCAGCGGATGCGGCAGCGGAGTCACAGGTCGCCGGGCCTGCGATCGATAATCACGTGTGGAGACGCATCCGCTGCCGGTATCTCCCACTCGACCTCAGTCCCCGGCCCCAGGTCGCGAATGGCCGCGTGACCGCCGAGCCGCTCGGCGCGACTCCGAATGTTCGTCAGTCCGTGTCCTTGCGCAGCTCCCGCCGCGATTCCGGTGCCGTTGTCGCTCACGGTCATGACGAGGCGGTCGTCGTCGGCGGTGACCCGGACACTGCATACGCTCGCCTGTGCGTGGCGGGCCACGTTGCTCAGGGCCTCGCGCAGGGCCGCCTGCAGTTCCGGTCCGGCCTCGCCGCCGGAATATCGGTCGACCGGTCCTTCCACACAGACATCAGGGGTGAAACCGAGCGCTGCGGCACTATTTTCGACGATCTCGCTCACCGCGGCACTCAGGCTGCCCGCGTCCCCGGACCCCGCGGTCGCGGTGGACTGGGTGAGATCGAATATGACGGCACGTAATCCACGCACGATGCTGTCCGTCTCGTCGATCAGCGGGTCGAGTTCGGCCGACAAACGTGGTTGCCGGAAACCCAGGGAGGTCAGCGCGAGGCCCAGACCGAACACACGTTGGAGGGTCACATCGTGGAGATCCGCTGCCATCCGGCTTTGTTCGTCATCACGTGCGCTGGCCCGCTCCGCCGCCATGAGTTGTTCGTTCTTGGCCAACAGGCTGGTCCGCATCGTGTCGACCGCGCCGGCGATGATCGCAACCTCCCGGGGCCCGTCGGTGTCGATCTCGCGCCTGTAGTCGCCGCCGGCCACCGCGCCGATGTCGGCGAGAAGATGATCGATGGGCTGTGTCAGCAACCGCCGCGTCAGATACACCGCGATCACGACCATGACCACGGCGAGAACGCACGCGACGACGGTCGCGATGTTCGCCAGGGCCTGCGCCGAGTGGACTCGTTCGACCTGCTCGGTGACCAGGATGTCGGTGCGGGCACTCAATGCCGCGAGCCGTGCGCGCAGGTCGTCGAACAACTCCTTGCCCGTCGCGGTCGTCGACTGGATCCGATCCGGTTCGCTCGCGTTGTCGCCGCGCGCGGAGATCTCCGGCTCCGCTGCCCGTATCCGCCACATCTCGGCCGCCTCGACGGTCGTCTGCAACGCTGCCTGGGCGGCCGTATCCTCGGCGAGCAGCGTGTCCAGGCGAGTGTGCAGTGCGGCCGCGTCACGCCGGCCCGCGTCATAGGGTTCGAGAAATTGCGGATCGCCGGTCAGGGCGTATCCGCGTAGTCCCGTTTCCTGGTTCACATACGACGTGGTCAGCTCGGCAACCGCCCGCTGCGCGGGCAGCAGCTGCTCGGACAGGTCATTGACGGCAGCTCGGACCGCCAATCTCCCGTACACCGAGAAGGCTGCGGACACCGCGAACAGCGTCACCAGGGTGCCGATAGCCAGCCACAGCAGCGTCCGCAACGAGACCCGCGCGGTTTTCGCGCTCGAATCCGTCATCGCGTGCCTCTCGGACTCGCAGAACCAGCCGAGCGGCGTCGGTACGCGCCGACACTCATCGATTCCACACCCGAGTCCACCCTAGGCCCACACCTCGCCGGCAGGGTGGAAACCGGCAACCAGGTCCATCAGCGCTAGGTCACCCGAAACAGACCGAATCCGACATAGCCGCGAGCGGCGCCGGCAGACCGTCCGGCGCTGGCTTCGGACAGAACGGTAACCTTTCTGCCTCGATCGAGAGACAACCTCATCTCCCACGCGTCACGCAATGCACCACAAGCCACTTCATCCACATGAGAGGCGCTGTTCGAGGGCCCAATCGAGGGTTGCACTGCGGTTGCGGTACGCGTCGTCCATCAAGCCGAGAAGTTGCTCCTGACTGATTCGGGTTCGAACACCACTGGCGACTTGTCCCTGGCCGGCCATCGCGAATGGTAGCTCGGCGACGTGGGGATCCACACTGGTGTCCCACGAGCCGCGCGCAGACTGATCCATCGCGAGTGAAAGCTGCTTATCGTCGAGAGCACCCTCGAGCTGTGCCATCTTGCTGTTGACGTTCTGCAAATGGTCGGCGGTCATCTCCTCCTTGACCGAGCGAACCGAGCGACACAGCAGCTTTCTCCTCCGGGGCCAAGTGCCCGTTGAGAATCTGCCGCAGATGGAACTCGACACCGTTGCTCGACCGGCAGGATCGAGCTGTCGGAGTCGAGGTGTGCTTCGATCTCCACTGAGTACTCCGGATCAGGGACGATTCGTTAGGCAGATGCCGCGCACTCGCGTGTCGGCGTAGCTGAGTTGTGCGCGCCAAACAGCGAGCGTTGGAACTCCTCACGATCCTCGAGGAAGATCCCAATCCTGATCTCCGGTGGTGCAACAGGTTGCCGGCCTGTCGATCACGGAAGAACTCATCGACCTTCTCCTGGTTGAACCCGAACGGATTTAACTCTTCGGCAGCCTCACGCCCGTTGACTCGACCGGTAAGCGCGAGGCCGATGGCCTCCAGAAGCGTCGACTTCCCGGCCTCATTCTCTCCGACGAGAATGTTGAAGCGCGCGTGCGGTTCGAACATGAGGTCGCGAAGTTTGCGGTAGCCGCTGATACGCACCTTTTCGATCACGCCAGGTTCCCGTCCGTCTCACCAAGCGTCTTGGTGCGGTACATCGACCCCCCGAGCTCGATGCCGAACGCCTGGACACTCCGCTCGGGCCCGCGCTGGTGACCACCCCGGAACAGACCGTCCTCGACAGCGAAGACATCGACCTCATCGTCCTCGACCCACGACGCAGCATCCTCGCCGCCGACCTCGTCAAGGCGCTCCCGAGAGCGTTGCAACGCGCATACGGTCGCCTCGAATGGGCGCCCCTACTCAGCGCCGGATCGAGCGTGGACGCCGCCACCTCGACCTCTGGGATCTCTGGGCACTGACCAACATCGGCGCCATCAACCCCTACATCGCAGCACTGTTCCGCAAACACGGCCGACCGGAAAGGACACCGGCGCCTACGTCTTCACCCACCCACCCAGCGACAACGAATGGCACACACAACTCGCCGGCCAAACCCGAGTGGTCACCGCCGCCGAAGCCCTCCACACCGTCCGCACCGCATGGGACCACCTCACACCCAACCCTTTCACGACCCCATTTCCTCGTGGGTATCTTCGCGCTTGCATGCCCACAGGTCCGCGTGTAACAGCCGGAAAGGGCCGCCGGACCAGAAACTCGCTGACGACAACATGTTTGGCACCCACCCCAGGCGGCCCGTTGGGACCCGGTGGGCCGCCAACTCAGTGCTGCCAGCGGAGTGCGCTGGTCTGATCAGTCGAGTTCTACAGCGAAGGTGCCCTGTTGTGCCTATCTCGACCATGGAACGACGCGGACACCGTGCTCAACCGATACTCGGGTGCGGCAAGCAGGTACGCGGACCGGACCCCGCCCAGCGCCTCGGCCGCCGGCCGCAGCAGTCCGTTGTCCGGGCCCACCAGCACCCCGGCGTCGGTGACGACGACGATCGGGCGGCGATCGGTGCCCACGCCCGGGTCGACTACCGCCAGGTGCACGGAAGGCGGCAGGTACGGCACCGTCTGTGCCAGCACCGCCGCACCCCACCGGACGCGTTGCGGCGGCACCGCATGGGTCACATCGATCATGCGCACACCCGGCGCGAGGCGGGCGATCACGCCGTGGCACGCCGCAACGAACCCGTCGGAGAGCCCGTAATCGGTGGTGAACGAAATCCAGTCGTAAACCACGTCGTCATCCCGTCCGTTGTTCTCGGCCCGCGGCGCCCTCCTCAGCCTGCACCATATGGGCCGCGGTAGGGGCAAACCGTAAGGCGAACCGATCGCCGATCGCGGCGGTGATCGGTTCTGGCGCGTCCTCCTGGATGCAGTGATCGGCCCCCGGCCACTCGACAACCACGTGATCGGGAAGGATCGCCCGCGTCCCGGGGAAACGTGCGTTCGGGTCCGAACGCGAAGTCATCATGCCCCACACGAACAGGGAAGGCGCGGACCCGAGCGGGTTGCGTTCACCGGCTTCCCGAAGCAGATCTGGCGTCAGATCTGGTCGAACAATCCCCGATCGGTTAACCGGCTCTCGGGCGACACGATTCTATGCGCGGCGTGAGGTCCGGGGCCGATGGCCGGATGGGGCGCATGCTGACGGTGTCGGCTCGATCGGAGAGGAGCAGGCGATGGCCGTTCGGGTGCACGCGGTGGACGACGGTTATGTGGTGGTCGGCGAGTGGGAGGGTTGCGCGGCAGCGAACGCGTTCCTCAAACATCTGGCCGGGCGTGCGTTCAGCGTGGCGACGGTGCGGGCGTATGCCTTCGATGTGCTGAACCTGGCGCGGTTCCTGATCGCCCGCGATCTCGGATTGGCGTCGGTGACGCCGGTGACCGTGTTCGAGTGGATCGACTGGCAGGGCGTGCGCCGTGATCCCCGACCCGGCGCAACGACGAGGAACGGCAGGCAGCGCACGGCGGCGGCGTCGACGATCAACCGGCGGGTCGCGGCGGTGCGGGCGTTGTTCGAGTACCTGGTGATGACCGGGGTGCGCGCCGACAATCCGGTGCCCTCACCCCGGCGGGGTCAAGGGTTACGTCCGTCGGGGCGGGGTTTGCTCGGGCATCTCGGGCCCGGCCGGCCCCGGGCCGGAGGCCGTCTGGTGCGCCAGCCGCGGTTGCTGCCCGAATCCCTCGACGCCGACGCGGTGGACGTGTTCGTCTCGTCGCTGCGCACCCATCGGGATCGGGCGATGGTGTGGGCGATGCTGCTCGGGGGTCTGCGCAGCGCCGAGGTGCGATCGCTTCGGTTGGCGGAGGTGGATTTCGGTCGACGCCGGCTGCGGGTGCTCGGCAAGGGTTCGAAGGAGCGTGTGGTGCCGGTCGATGCGGTGTTCTTCACCGAACTATCGGCCTATCTGCGCCTCGAGCGGCCACCCGGGTTGGTCACACCGGAGTGCTTCGTGGTGCTGCGGGGCCCCACCGTGGGGGCGCCGGTGACCGAGGCCGGGTTGCGATCGTTGTTCCGGCGGCACCGGGACCTGTCCGGCGCGGGTCGGGTGCGTCCGCACCGGCTGCGACACACCTACGGCACCGAACTCGCCTCCGCGGGAATCGATCTGATGGTGCTGCGGGAGTTGATGGGGCACGCCTCCCCGGAGACCACCGCCGAGTACGTGCACCTGTCGATCGAGCAGCTCGCCGCCGAATACGGCGCCGCCCGGGCCAGTCTCGCCGGGGCACGGCGATGACCACGGCATGGCCGACCGTGGTGGACCCGGATACGGTGCTGGCCGGCTATCTCGACCACGTCGCCACCCTCGGGCTGGGCGGAAGAGCCGTCCGCGGCCGCACCCGCATCGCAACCGCATTCCTGGCCGTGCACCCGGATCTGCGGGAATGGATGGCCCGGCCTGCCTCGGACCGGCTTACCGAACTCCGCAGCACCGGGGCGTGGCCGCTGTTGTGTCACGTCATCGGTCGAGACGAGCTGCGACTGGACCTCGAGTTCGCCGCGGTCAAGAACCTCACCGGACTCGGGAGTGCGGTCGAGGCCCGCGACCCGGACGGGTTCGCCGCGGCCCGGACTGCCGGACTGGCCTTGGGCTGGGCACCGTCGTGGGTCGAGACCGTCCTCGGCGAGTGCCTGGCGGTGCTGCTCGCCTGGCATGGCGGACTCGTCAGCGACATCACCAACGACACCGTCGACGATTTCGACGCCGCATTGGCTGCAACACAATCTATTCCGCCGTCGTCTCGGCGGGCATACCGCAACCGGATCGCGGGTCTGCGGCAGGTGCTGTTCGAGGCCCGCATCGTCGACATTCCACCACGGCGCCGGTCCTGGGCCCGCAGCCACGCCCAACGGTTCGCCGACGTTCCGATGGCAGACGCGATCCGCGAGACGTTGTTGCGCTACGTCACCGTCCGAGCCGCCGTGCTTCGCCCGAAATCCGTCGAATCACTGATCAACGACCTCCTGCCGTTCGCCGACTACCTCACCACACACCACCCCGAGGTCACGTCCCTCGACGGCCTCGACCGCAGTCACATCGAGGGCTTCCTCGCCTGGAACCGCACCCGCACCTGGCGTGGGCAACGCGCCGCCGCCGGCGCCGGACGCACCATCTCGAGGGCCGTGATCCAATCGGCGGTGCTGAGCCTGCGCAACCTACTTGACGATCTCACCGAATGGGGCTGGGAGCAGGCACCACCGCGTCGGCTGGTCTTCGCTGCCGACGTCCCCAAGCTCGACCAACCCTTGCCCCGCGCACTGGCACCCGACGTCGACGGCGTGGTGATGAACGCTGTTGCCGGATTGGAGGATCCGTTCGCCCGCATCGGGTTGACGGCGCTCCGCGGGGCGGGGTTGCGGGTCGGGGAACTGCTCGATCTCGAGCTCAGCAGCGTCGTCGACTACGGCCCGGCCGGGACCTGGCTGAAGGTGCCGCTGGGCAAACTCGCGACCGAGCGCATGGTGCCGCTCTCGGCCGCCACCGTCGCGGTGTTGGACGAGTGGACCACCCAACGCGGCGTCTGCCGACCACTGCCGCATCCGCGCACCGGAGCTTTGACCGATTTTCTGTTCGTCGCGCACGGCCGCCGCCTCGGCCAGACCCGGCTGCGCAACGGGCTGCTCGCCGCCGTTGAACGGTCTGGGTTGCGCGGCACTGGCGGCGGGCCCCTGATTGTCACCCCGCACCAGCTGCGGCATACCTGGGCCACCGAGCTCGCCAATGCCGGGATGAGCCTGCAGGCGTTGATGGCGCTGCTCGGGCACGTCACTCCTCAGATGACTCTCCGCTACGCCACCCTCGCATCGCCGACGTTGCGCGACGCCTACGACCAGGCCATGGGCAAGATGCGCCGCCGGTTCACCCTTACCCCGGTCGGCAAGCCGATCGTTCCCGACACCGTCAGCTGGCTCGGCAGCGAGATGCTCAAAACCCGTGTTGCCCATGGCTACTGTTCTCGGCACGAAGCGGCCGGAGCCTGTCCCTATGCCAACATCTGCGAGACCTGCGACAACTTCGTCACCGGACCCGAGTTCCGCGGCGCGCTCGAGGCGCAACGCACCGACGTCCAGGCACTCGAAGCCGATGCCTGCGACCGCGGCTGGCCCGACGAAGCTGCTCGCCACCACC
Source organism: Rhodococcus sp. JVH1 (assembly GCF_000280725.2). Classification (NCBI taxonomy): domain Bacteria; kingdom Bacillati; phylum Actinomycetota; class Actinomycetes; order Mycobacteriales; family Nocardiaceae; genus Rhodococcus; species Rhodococcus sp. JVH1. The sequence continues at coordinate 259,343 of NZ_CP166289.1, forward strand.
GCGTTGCAGACGCCCTGACCGATCACCTCCACCGGCTCGACCGCTGACTCCAGATCGCCAGTCTGCGATTGACCCACACGCGAAGGCCGGTTAAAGGAGAGATTGAACAAGGAGATCCGCCGGAGGACTGATGTCGTCGGGATCTTCCCCGATCGCACCGCCCTGATTCGGCTCGTCGGCGCGGTACTCGCCGAGCAGCATGACGAGTGGATCGAAGGCCGCCGCTACCTCGGCCTCGACGTGCTCGCCCGGTCTCGCGGCACCCACGCAACACCCGAACCTACCGAGGAGGTGACGCCGGCGGCTCTGACCGCATAACCCCACGAGGAGTCACGCGTCGACTCGTACACCACGCCCTGGGACTTGACCCCCGAGCGTGGCAGCACCTCTCGTGCGGGCGCCTGCGGCGAGGCAAATGGCACGCCTACCCACCCGGCTGCGCCGGGCACTCTCAATGCCGAAGAGATGGACCGACTGCCCGAGGACCCGATCACCGACGCCTACCGCTGGCGAGCGCGCCGCACCCGCACTTCCTGATCGACGGCTCACCGCAACTGCGACAGAGCGGACGGAATGCATGAAGAACCGAGACTTACGCGCGGTGCACCCGACAGGCCGGCAAGCTCATCCGACAGACTCAACTCCAGGACGACAAGTCGTCGTACATACTGCCGGGACGAGGGCGACGGGATGATCCTCACCACCCACAAATAACACCGTGCACGCGGAGGTAGAGCCGACACCGGGCGGGAACCTATATGGTGAACCGGCCCGACCAGCCGTCCCTCGAACAGTCGCACGGTCGACGCCATCGCGGACACGGCGCGTCGACCGCACCCTGGGTGGCATCAGCCGGATGACTGTGCGCGGCGTACCCGAATGCGCGCCGGCCTGTGTGCGTCCTGCAGGACGTTCGTTGATCGCCGCGAGTCACCTAGTACCAGCCGGATTCGGAATCCAGGTCAGTACCGCCCAGATCACCGCCGTGTCGAGCGCGATGATCAGCAGTGCCCACGCCGGGTAATGGGGCAGCCACAGGAAGTTGACGACGATCGATAATGCCGCGATGGTGACCGTCAACGTCCGCGCCCATATTCCACCGCGGAACAGGGCGGCACCGACCAGCGCGATCACCACCCCGAGCACGATGTGGATCCACCCCCACACGGTCAGATCGAATTCGTAGGTGTACTCGGCGATGACGACGAGGACGTCATCATTGGCGACCGCGGCGATCCCCTGAAGGATATGCAGCACGCCGACGGTGACCAGCAAGACCGCGGCACCGATCACCGTGTCAGCTGCGATCTGCTGATTGACGCTCGATTTATCGGACACGATGGTTCACCTCTTTGGACTCGGATGCTGTACGCCCGCTCCCAAGTGTGCGCCGCACGACGGGTACGCCACCGCGACTTGCGCGCATTCCCGGCCAGTCGTTCGACGGACGCTGCCGGAATCGGGCTCGACGGGCATCCGGGCGTAGACGTCGGTTCAGGCGGGCGCGGGCCCGGGGCGCGATCGCGGCCGCCGAACCGAAGCACCGACGGGCAGTCGATACCAAGGACGGTCCATGCCCAGGGCGGTCCCGGAATGACGAGCACACTACCCAGGCCGGCGTTTCGGCTGACGGTTGCGCCTCCGAGCGGTTCCCGCGCGAGCTGATCACCCAGCGGAATAGCCAGGAGTCGAAGATCCGGACGAGAAAAATACTCAGGGCTGCCTGGGCGATCGGGTGTTGTCGTTTTCCGGCGCGTTCTGAGGCGTGGATGGGAAACTGTGCGTGCTGGGACGAGGCATTTCGCATGCCCGGAGGCGCAGATATTTCGCCTGATGTTGTATCGCTGCGGTCTTCAGAAGCGAGGTCAGCGCGGTGACCGACACCGATTTCGACGACGTCGGGCCCATCGACTACCTGGTCGTGGAGTTTCCCGCCGACCACCCGCCCGACGGCTCGACTCTTCCCCTGCTGCTCGACCTGGTCGAGGCGAACATCATCCGGGTACTCGACCTGGTCTTCGTCCGCAAAGACGCCGACGGATCGCTCGCAGGGATTGCCGTCGAGGATCTGGGCTTCACCGGGACCGTCGACGTGACCCTGTTCGCCGAGGCATCGTCGGGCCTGATCGACCGCGGCGATCTCGAGCAGGCGGGAGCCGTCCTCGAACCGGGCTGTGTCGGCGCGATCCTCGTGTACGAGAACCGCTGGGCCGCACCGTTCGCCTCCGCGCTACGTCGTGAAGGAGCCCAACTCGTTGCGTCGGGACGGATACCCGTCCAAGGCATCCTGGCGACGCTCGATTCTCTCGACGCCCCACCCGATAGCGGGAGGAGCGCACCATGCCCGGACTTCTCCGCGGAATTGCCCGCACCGCCGTGATCGCGGGAACCGCGACCACCGTGTCAGGCCGGGTCTCGCGGCGGCAAGGCCAGCGCTGGGCCGCCCAACAGCCGCCGTCGGCTGCGCCACAGCCGCCGTCCACCCCACCGGCATCGCCACCACCGACCGGCGGTACCGACCGTCTCACGGCGTTGAAGCAGTTCGGTGAACTGCGCGATCAGGAGGTGCTCACACCGACGAGTTCAACGACCGGAAGGCCAGGACCCTGGCCTCCTGACCGGAATCACCAAGTGGACGGAGCACAACAATGGACAGTTTCTGGGAGTTCTTCTGGTTTATCGTCGTCTTCTTCCTGTTCGTGGCCTACCTGAGGGTGCTGTTTGCGATCATCACCGACCTGTTCCGGGACCACCAGATGTCCGGGTGGCTCAAGGCGCTGTGGCTGTTGTTCTTGTTCCTGATCCCGTTCCTGTCGGCGCTGATCTACCTGATCGTGCGCAACCAGGGCATGACCGAGCGGTCCGCGGCGGCCTTCCGTCAGGTCAAACAGGCCCAGGACACCTACATCCGGGACGTCGCGGGCAAATCCCCGGCCCAGCAGATCACCGACGCCAAGGCGCTGCTCGATTCGGGGGCGATCACACCGCAGGAGTTCGAGACGATCAAAAGCAAAGCACTGACCTAGCACCGAACGCGACCGAGGCACCGCCCTTCCCAGGTCCCGGTGTCGGACACCGACCCGGGTGGCAGCGTCGCGGGCTGGACACCCCGACTCACCGTCACGGCCGCCAGTCGTCTGCGGGACCTCTCCAGCTCTGCACCAATGGGGTCCCGGACGAATGTTTCTGGGAAACAAACAATCCCGCCGCCCGATCCCGACCTCGGCGGGCGGCGAGAGGTGCGAAGATGAAGCATGCGCCGCCATCGTTGGCCGGCTATCGCGCCGCCTGCTGACCGGGGCCTTCGCGTGCACGCACCGATGCCGATCACGGCCGAGAAAGACCTGACCCTCGAACTGTCCGCGGTCACCGCATTCGCGTCCGGGCTGCTGCTGCAACTGGCGATGGATGTCACCGGGATCCGTGCCGACTTCGCCCGCTACGAAACCCGTCCCCTGACCGACCCCCACGACTGGTCGCCGCGGTGGTCTTACCTGTCCGTGCTCGTCCTCGTCGACGACCTCGACGGCCCCGCCGACTCGCTCCACCCCACCGAACCCCGCTCCGACGACTCCGGGCCGTACCGCACCACGCCGTCGTACTGGATCGGCACCTACCCGCGCACCGGGTCGCTGATCCTCACCACCAGCTGGACCGAGATCGGACTCCACCCCACCTCCCTCACCCTCGCACTCGGCCCCAGCCCCTTCCCCACCACCTCCGAATCCGACGCGGGACGGTAACAACCACATCGCCCCCGCACACAACTCAGCATCAACCGAACCAGACCCTCGCAGAAGCGCGGCTCGTCCCCGAACACCAACCAGCGCACGACAACGCCGTGTTCGACACCACATCCCATGCACGCCGACGCTCCAGCGAAGGGTCGGTTCGAGGGATGCCGCATCCGAGACTTCGTCCCCCTCCTGATCGAACGAGCCGCCACGCGCACACTCGACGCCGCCTACAGCCGGGCACCGGCGCAACCCGAACCGCTGCACACACCTGAACTTCCCACCACCCCGCACACCGAGCCGGCGGTGCGCGCCACGATCAGCAGCCGGGGAGGGCGGCGTGTCTTCGCGCGGCACTCACCACGTCTGTCGTAAGCGGCGAGAGGAGATGGCCAGGCCCGGGAGAGGGACCGGTGTCGGCGGCCGCCCACCACACCCGGGCAGTGTGAGCCTAATCCTTCGACAAAACCGGGGAGGCTGACCACGAATGTGGGGGCGCATGCCGGACCACAATCATCATGCAGCAGCAGAGATCTGTCCCCTTCTTCCTCGCACCCGCTCAGGGCGGCCACTGCGCGGGCAAGCCGAACGAGCGTGACCCACGCTCGCGAAGGTTTCGAGGACGACCGGAACCCGACCCCGCCGACCCGGTCCAGTTCACCACCAGGATCGTCGCCGGGCTCGTTCCGCCGGAATCCACGTTCTCCGGCGAAGACAGCACGCTGCGGCGGACAATCGTCATACCGAGCGAAATTCGTAGCTGTGGGGAAAGGGGACAGCCGTGTCCGTGTCCGAGTATCCATCGACCAAACAAGGCTTCGCGGGCGGCACCTCGATGGCGGCGGCCGTCATCATGGTCACCGTCGGCATCATCCAGTTCTTTCAGGGCATCGCCGCCGTCGCCGAGAACGAAGTATTCGTGGTCGGGGTGGAATACGTCTACAAGTTCGACCTCACCACCTGGGGTTGGATCCACATCGTCCTCGGCGCCCTCGTCGCGATCGTCGGCCTCGCCCTGTTCACCGGAGCCACATGGGCCCGGGTGTCAGCGATCATCGTTGCCGCGATCTCGATTCTGGCGAACTTCCTGTGGCTGCCGTACTACCCGGTGTGGTCGCTGGTGATCATCGCACTCGACGTCGTCGTCATCTGGGCCGTCTCGACCTGGAACCCGGAAAGGGTTGAAAGACGGGAACATTCGCAGTAGCGGCACGCCCGGCTCGGCAGCTCACCGGCCGGGATCGTGCCGGATACTGCGCCAGTGGTGGTAGCGGTGCCGATCGCCGGATGAACGGCACTGCCGTCAGACCCGCGCTTCCGTCAGACCCGGGCAGCTGTCGAGCCCACCTAGCGGCGGAGTGCACCATGATGATGCGTATGCGGATGAAATTTCACGAGCAGCTCGACGCACTGACCGACCGGTTGGCGTCGATGTGTCACCTGGCCGGGGAGGCTGTGCAGGCGGCGACCGACGCACTTATGCTGGCCGATCTGCCGCTGGCCGAGCGAGTGTTCGACCTCACCGAGCAGATCGAGGCGTCACGCGGTCCGTGCGAGGAGCAGGCGATGGCGCTGCTGGCGCTGCAGGCCCCGGTGGCGCGTGATCTCCGTCAGGTCGTCACCGGTGTGCACCTTGTGACGGATCTGAGCCGGATGGGCGGGCTGGTGCAGCACGTGGCCGAAAGCGTCCGCCGCCGCCATCCCGAGCACGTCGCCTCCGGTGAGGCGGAGGAAGTGCTCGCCGGGATGGGGCGGGTGGCGGCCGAACTGGCCGGCCTCGCCGAACAGGTCCTGCGCACGCACGATCCCGAACTGGCCGCCGAGATCGGCAGACGCGACGACGAGCTCGACAACCTGCACCGACGATTGCTCACCCTGATCCAGGACCCGTCCTGGACCGGCAGCATCCCGGCCGCGGTAGACATCACCCTGCTCGGCCGCTTCTACGAACGCTTCGGCGACCACACTGTCGTGGTCGGGCGCCGGGTGATCTTCCTCGTCACCGGCGAACCGCTGAGCCCGTAGGCCGCAGACCCCGGGGGGTAGTACTGCTGCTGAACCTCGGCTGAGGTCTGCTGCTCACGCTGCCGGGATGCGGTCACCCAGTCACCGGCCACGCGAACACGAGCCGACCACCCGCGCCGAAGCAGCACATCAACGTGCCCGACCTCGCGATGACCTGGCTCATAACCGATCCCGATCACCGAGGGGCTGTTCCGCCACCCGTTCCTGCAAGAGTCGAGGACTCTCAGAACGAGGTGAGCATCATGAAGAACAAGATCGCGGTACAACCGCCATCGCGTCGGCGGTCATCGCGCCCGCGATGGTCTTCGCGGCCGGTATCGCCACCGCGGTACCAGCGCTGAGCGCTGGGGCGTCCGGTGAGGTGGTGGTGACGGTACCCGCTAGTGAGAGCTGAACCTGCGTCGGATTCGCCTCTGGCTTCAACGTCAAACCGGTGCCCAGGGACACGGTCTCTCGCTGGTTCTTCCGCCGGTCAGGTCCGGTCTACCCGGTGGATCCTTCCGTGCTCGGGTCGGCGGTGAGGTCGTCGGTGTCGGCGAAGACCAGGCGCCCGTCGTCGAGTGCGATAGCCCACCGGTGCACCGGCGCCCAGGCGTGCCCGCGCTCCTCGGTGTCGGTCAGCTCGGCGTAGTCCTCGATGATCCGACCGGTCTGCGCCGGTTCGGACGGCCGGCGCACCAGCACCCGCGTGCCCGCGCCGAATGGACCGGGTTCGGGTCTCGGACTGTGATCCTTCTTCTCGGGCATCGTTCTTCGCCTTCCGCTCGGCTACGCGCCCGGATCATAAGCACCTCGCCGACGAAAACCACCCGCTCGACGCTGCCGGCCCCGGGCTTTCGGGCTCGTCCCGAATAGTTACCGGAGGAGGCCGCGTCCCGAGTATAGCTACAGGAGGCGCAGGCGCCGGCTGATCCCTCTGCAGAGATCTGCCGCTTACCGACCCGGGGTCGCCACAGAATCGATCTGGTTTCGACTGCGGTTCCGTTCGTTTCACTACGGTGGTGGCTTCCACGTCGACACCGCCCAGATCGCCGCGACGTCAAGTGCGATGATCACCATCGACCAGGAGGGGTAGTACGGCAGCCACAGGAAGTTGGCGAGGATCGAGATGGCCGCGAAGACGATCGCCGCCACCCGCGCCCAACGCGCCCCGGCGGCCAAAGCGAGACCGACCACGCAGAGCAGCACCCCGAAGGCGATATGAAACCAGCCCCAGGCGATGAGGTCGAACCGGTAGGTGTACTCCATCCCCACCGAGAACCCTTCGCTCTCGGCAACACCGGCGATGCCCTGGGCGAACTGGAGGAGACCGATGGTCAGCACCAGAGTGGCCGCCCCGATCGACGTGGCGGTCGCCACGCGCTGTTCGGTCGACGACTCCTCGGTCATGACGTACCCCCTTCCGGCGGGGGCTGCCCGCACGCCGTATCTGCTCATTGTCCGCCTCAGCCCATCGGGTCCGCCGCGGAATGTGGGCTGGACTCTTGGGGACACCATCGCCTGCCGGTCCTTCGGTCGATGACGACGGATGCGCGGCCGGGGGTGCGGGGATCACCGTCAAGTATCTGGGGCCGGTCGGGTCTCCGGATGGGGGTGGTCCGGTGATCGGCGTGCCCGCCACGCGCCCAGAGACCGCCGCGAAGCCGAGCAGGACCACCGCGATCGCCGGCAGCGCCCACGTCATGGCGGCCACGCCTCACACCCGGTCGACATCACCGCGGCGCGAGGTCGTGTCGACGGCCGCCTGCGCTCGGCGCGTGCTGGTCGCACTGTTCGTGGTCCAGTCTCGCATGGCAGTTCATCTCGCAGGTGGAGAGGGCTGTGCGGCTCGGTCTGTGTCGGGGTGCCAGGTCGAGACGGCCCAGATCACCACGGCGTTGAGTGCGATGATCGTGATCGCCCACATCGGGTAGTAGGGCAACCAGAGGAAGTTGACGAGGATCGAGACTGCGCAGATCACCATGGCGCCCACTCGCGCCCAGGTGGCACCGGTGAACAGGGCGATTCCGGCGGCGGTGACGAGCGCGCCGAGAACCAGGTGGGTCCATCCCCATGCGGTGAGGTCGAATTGGTAGGTGTAGTCGATTCCGGTGACGATTACCTCGTCCTTGGCGATCGCGGACAGGCCCTGGAGTACTTCGAGGACACCGACAGTGACGAGCAGGACCGCCCCACCCCTCGCGGACCCCTGCGCCACACCGCGTTTGACCAGAGATTCCTCGGACATGACCGTTTCCCTTCCCGGGCAACGCGTGAAGTATTCCGGAAGGTTCATTGTCCTCCGGTCGGGCCGATGATGGCGGCACTTCGCGGCAGGTGTGAGCCCGCGGAGTGGTCTCCAGGACCCCCGATGCTCCGACGAGCCGGTGTCCGTCGTTCCTCGCGGCTCCGACGGTGCACTCCCCCGGCGCCTCAACCGCACGTCGCCGTCACCGACTGTAGAAGCGGCGAACCCCGTCGGGACGCCGTCGGTCCGATATATCCTGGATGCCAGGCTGCGACAGCCCGACCGGTGGCGGCCGGTAGTGGATCGGCGCCGTGCGGGAGAGGTGTGGTCATGGCCGATGATGCGACGCGGTCGCCTTTGGTGCCCCGCGCCCGGGCGCTGACACTGCGCGTCCTTGCCCGCGACCGCATGCGTGCAGATCACTGTGCAGGGGTTGCGGCGCGGGCGTTGGCGCTTGCACCCACGGTCCCGGCCGCGGACCGGGACACGTTGGTGGCCGCCGCGTGGCTGCACGACATCGGCTATGCCGCCGAGCTGCGCGAGACCGGGTTTCACCCGCTCGACGGCGCCCGCTATCTGCAAGCCCATGGTTGGCCGGGGCGGGTGTGCGACCTGGTCGCTCATCACTCCGGCGCCCGGTTCGTCGCCGCGGTCACCGGCATGGGCGACGAACTGAGCCAGTTCACCTTCGTCGAGGACGCGGTCTCGGACGCGCTGACCGTCGCCGATCAGACGACCGGTCCGCACGGCGAGGCGTTGAGTCTGGATCAGCGGCTGCGCGAGAAGATCGACCGGCACGGCCCGGACTCGCCCACCGTCCGCGCCCACCCTCAGCGGGACCCGTATCTCCGGGCCGCCGCAGACCGAGTCGAGCGGCGCCTTCCGCCCGACCCCCGAGCCCGTCTGATGCGGAAGCCGGGACGGCGAACTGTAAACGGACCGAGCACTCCCCACACACGGACCGGATAGCAAGACACCAGTTCTGCGTCTCCCCTTCGATGCAGATCCACCGACCATGCATGCCGGCAACAGCAAACCCTCGATGAACGACACAAACCGGGCCCGCGAGAAGGAGAGGGGAAAAGACTCGTTTCCGGACGTCCGGCCGGGGATCGCGCCCTTCAGATACCTCGCCCCGTGCATGGGACACTCGGGTGCAGCGGGATGGACGGACGGTGAGCCTCCTATGACCGAAGAACCGACTACCGGTGGTTCCGAGCGGGCAGCGGGTCCCCCGCGAGCGCTCACGATTCTGCTGGCAATGGCGATGCTCGTACTCGTCGTCGACACGTCGCTGATGAACGTGTCAATCTCGTCGGTGGTTCGCGACCTCGACACCACCGTCAGCGGCGTCCAGGCCGCGATCGCGCTCGAGGCGCTGGTGATCGGCCCGTCCGGGTCGGGAATGTCGACCCGCTCGATATCGGCCAGGTACTGCAAATAGCGTCCGGCCGGCGCCACGACACCGTTTTCGTCGAGCAGCGCGAATCACACCGCATCGGATGCTCACCCTTGCCGACCGCCGCCGGATGAACCGCGAGCAGGTGATCGATGGGGGTGACGAGTTGTTTTCAGACTGGCTGGGGAACAATTCGGAAATACGGTTTGGGCTCCTCCCAGGTGCCGAAGATCTGCTTGGCGTCGACGATTCGCGAGCACACGGTGCCAGAGCCCCGCGGACTCGAGCAGCTCGCGAGCCGGATACGGCGTCGCCGACTCGTACACGGGCGACCTGCTGTCACACAGCCACGGTAATCGAGGAACGGTCGGGGAACATCCCGCCAATACCGTTTATTTCGTCCAGACCTCGACCCGGCCGCTCGGGCGGCCAACTTACGCAAGGCAATACAACTTTGCTCGCCGCGCGCTCGGGTCGTGACAGCGGCTTCACCGCTCATCGTGGCGAACTTGTGGTGTACCCGCGGCGAGGTCAGGCGAGGTCAGGATGTGTCGGGCCATTCCCAGCAACGGGCCACGCCACGCTGAACAAGCCGTGACGAACCGCGGCCTCGTACAGGTCGGCGGTGACCGCGACCGGGAAGATCGCCTCGAGATGCGGCGGGCGCTCGACAGCTGCCTCCAACTGGGTCATCGCGAAATAGCTGATGCCGATCATGCCGACATTGCCGTCGCACCACGGCTGCGCTGCCACCCATTCGACCAGGTCGTACATGTCTTGGCGCTCCAGGGTATCGAAGAACCCGAATGTGCCGCCGAAACCACCGGTGCCGCGCACGTTGGCGATGACGTGCACGTAGCCGCGGGGCACCCAGAAGTCCGCCGCACCTGCCTCGATGAACCCCGCGGGAGCGCCGAGGTCTTGAATCTGCCGGGGTAGGGCGATACGGAGATCAGAGCGGGGAAGCGGCCATCAGCGGCAGGCCGGTGGACGTCCGCGAGCAGATCGACACGGTCGCGCATCGGCACGGCGACATTGTGGTCTGCGATGGCCCCGAATCGGGGGCTCGCTGAGGTTGCGATACTCCCGGCCAGTGGTCTGCGGCCGTTGAGCTGACGCTGACCGACGTCGACGCCGGAAACGACACTCGACATGCTGACCTCCGTTATTTCACGAATTGGTGAAACACGGAGCTGATCGTAAGACGTGCACACCCTTGACGACAACGGCCGATCTTTTCCTTTCGCCTGCCCGCCTTGGTGGCGTGGTTTCGGCGTACGTCGATCTGCGTGCGCTATCTGTAATCCGCATGTTGCCACCACGACGGCGACGAATACCCTGCCGCGCAGGGCTTCTCGGTCGGGTCTGGAATGGCGGGGCGGGTTACGACCGATGCTCGCGGTGCCTGGTGGTCGACATGTTCTACGACCGTTTCGGCGCGACAAGCCAACTCGTTCGTCGTGTACGGACCCACTTCGGGTCCGTTCCACGCAGGTGGTCGCCGAAAGAGATGATCCACGGGCACCGTCACGTAGGGTGGTGACGTCATGCGGAAGCCTGCACGGCGGGACCGTCGGAGATCCAAACGCCGCACAACGCTCCTCGCCGACGATCAGCTCTCGGCCACGAGACCTGCATTGCTAAGCCGCTTTGCCGGTCTCGACCTCGCTCGGGTGCGGTGGTGAGGTTGATCCGAGGTCACCTGACCAGTGCGGAGGACTGGAACAGCTCGATCAGATTGCCGACGGGGTCCGCGAGCAGAATCTGGCGACCACCCGGGCCGGTGATGTCCGACGGGGTGGCGCGAGCACCCGAACTGGCCGGGCCGGACAGCAACAATCGCAAGGGGCCACGGATCACGTCGGCGAACGCAGGGGCGGGATTGGTATGCAAGGTGAAGCCGAGGTGGCTGGTGTAGAAGTCGATGGCTGCGGACACGTCATCGACGAGGTAACGGACGCCGGCGCATTCGTCCGGTGGGGTCATCGGACACTCCTTTTCACGGTTGGGTGGTGAGGGTGGGAAGCAGGTACAAGATGCGGGTGTCGATCTCGACGGCGGGAATGACGAGGCGGTCCCTCGGTGCTGACATCGTTCCCGACATCATCGGCTGTCCGCCCAACCGGGGCGGGGGTCGAATCCGCCCATTTCCTCTGCCCGAGCGTACGCCCGCAGCGCCTCAGCGGCTTCGTGGCCGAGATCGGACGGGACCGCGACCTCTACGGTGACCAGCAGATCGCCGACCGCGTCGCCGCGGCGGGGCACCCCGCGTCCGCGCAGCCGGAACGTTCTCCCCGACTGGGTTCCCGGCGGGATCTTCAGACTGACCCGACCATCGAAGTTTGGGACGGACAGCACGGTCCCCAAGGCCAATTCGGCGAACGACACGGGAACGGTGACGGTGAGATCATCGCCGCTGCGGGCGAACACCGGATCCGGTTCGACGCGCACGGTGACATACAGGTCCCCCGACGGCGCCCCACCGAGACCAGGTTCGCCCTGCGCCGGTAACCGGATGCGTTGCCCGTCGCTCACCCCGGGCGGAACACGGACAGAGATAGTGCGGGTGCGGTCTCCGATCCCGGCGCCCTGACAATCCGGGCAGGGGGTGTCGACGATCGATCCCGTGCCCCGGCAATCCTCGCAGGGTTCGCTGAACCCGAAGCCGCCCAGATTCCGGTTGCGCGCCCCGACGCCGCGGCAGTGTGGGCATGTTCGTTGCCGGGTTCCCGGCCGTGTGCCGGAGCCGTGGCAGCTGGTGCACACCATCGGCCCGGTCATCAATAGCGGCAACAGCATCCCGGCAACCGCCTCCCGGAACGACAGTCTGGTCTCGGTCTCGACGTCACTGCCTCGCCTCGGCCGAGCCGATGCAGTTCGGGTTCCTGCGCGCCGGAACAGGTCTCCGAGCACATCGCCGACCCCGCCCAGAGGATCGCCCATGGTGAAGGGTGAACCGCTCCCGAACAGGTCCCCGAAGTCGAAGCCGCCCGAGCCGGTGCCAGGAGGAAAACCCGTCCCGGGGAACGCCCCTGATCGGAGCAGCCGGCGCACGCGGTCGTAATCCTTGCGTTTGGCGGGGTCCGAGAGCACCGCGTACGCCTCACTGACCTTCTTGAACCGCTCCTCCACCTCGGTGTTGTGCGGGTTTGCGTCCGGATGCAGCTCCCGAGCCAATGTGCGGTACGCCTTCTTGATCTCCTCGGCCGACGCCGTCGAAGGGACACCCAGGACGGCGTAGAAGTCGCGGTCGAGCCATTCCTGCTGCGACACTTGGCATTCTCCTTCCTTCTCCAGGCCGCGACGAGAGCGCAATGCGTTCCGAGATCGGCGTCGTCAGACTGGTGTGCGGTGTCTCAGGAGCCGTCGACCGGTGCGGTGCCCGTGACGTTCCCCGGCGACGCGGGCCCCTCGACCACGGTGACCGTCGCGGTCCGCAGCACCTTGCGGTCACCGAAGGTGTAGCCGCGTCGCAGCACCCTGCCCACGACGGGATCACCCCCGGCACCTTCGTGCTGGATCGCTTCGTGCAAGGTGGGATCGAAGCGGTCACCCTCTTCACCGAATGCGGCCACTCCCAGGCCGGTCAGGATCGCATCGAGCTTGGCCGCGATCGCACGCAGGGGTTCGGTTTCGAGGTCGCCGTGCTCGCGGGCTCGATCGAGGTCGTCGAGGATCCCGAGAAACTTCGCCGCCACCGACGCCGTCGCGGCCTCGATTGCCGCGTGTCGGTCGCGTTCGATCCGGCGCCGGTAGTTGGTGTACTCGGCCTGCACCCGCTGCAGATCGGCGGTCAACTCCGCCACTCGATCAGGGTGTTCGCGCGCCGCCCGATCGGCCCGTTCACCGGGGTGCATCTCCGCGTCGGACGTCGTCGGCTGGGATTCCCGTTGTGGGGTCGGGGTGACGGGCTCGCTCGGAGTGTGCTCGCGTACCCGGCCGGTATCCGGATCGAAGCGGCGTTTGTCGGCGATCGAGATCGGTTCCCGCGGCGGCTTGTCGCCGTCGCGGCGCTCGCTGTTGCTCATCGGTTGTCCTCCCGTCCGGGTTCGTCCACCACCTCAGCGTCGAAGACCTCCTCGGCCCCTCCCGAGGAACCGTTCCCACCGCCGGTGGCGGCCGAGTCCTTCGCCTGCGCGTCGTAGATCGCCTGGCCCAAAGCTTGCGAGTCGGTGGTCAGTTTCTCGATGGCCTCTTTGATGGCCGTGACGTCGCTGCCCTTCAACTTCTCCTGGGCATTCGTGATCGACGACTCGACCTTCTCCTTGACGTCGGCGGGCACCTTGTCCTCGTTGTCCTTGATGAACTTCTCGGTCTGGTACACCAGCGACTCGGCCTGGTTGCGCACCTCCGCTTCCTCCCTGCGTTGGGCGTCCTCGGCAGCGTGAGCCTCGGCGTCCTTGATCATCCGGTCGATCTCTTCCTTGGACAGACCGGAACCCTCCTGAATCTTGATCGTGTTCTCCTTGCCCGTGCCCTTGTCCTTCGCGGTCACGTGCACGATGCCGTTGGCGTCGATGTCGAAGGTAACCTCGATCTGCGGCACCCCCCGCGGTGCCGGCGGAATCCCCGCCAGCTCGAACGAGCCGAGCAGCTTGTTGTGCGAGGCGATTTCGCGCTCACCCTGGAACACCTGGATCTGCACCGACGGCTGGTTGTCGTCAGCGGTGGTGAAGGTCTCGGAACGCTTGGTCGGGATGGTGGTGTTGCGCTCGATGAGCTTGGTCATCACGCCACCCTTGGTCTCGATGCCGAGGGACAGCGGGGTGACGTCGAGGAGCAGCACGTCCTTGACCTCGCCCTTGAGGACACCGGCCTGCAGGGCGGCGCCGACGGCGACGACCTCGTCCGGGTTGACACCCTTGTTCGGTTCCTGCCCGCCGGTCAGCTCGCGCACCAGATTCGTCACGGCCGGCATACGGGTGGAGCCACCGACGAGCACGACTTGGTCGATGTCTTTGACGGAGATCTTCGCGTCCTTGATCACCGATTGGAACGGGGCCCGGGTGCGGTCGAGAAGATCGGACGTGATCTTCTCGAACTCGCTGCGGGACAACTGCTCGTCGAGGAACAGCGGGTTCTTGTCCGCGTCGACGGTGATGTAGGGCAGGTTGATCGACGTGCTCTGCGACGAGGACAGTTCGATCTTGGCCTTCTCGGCAGCCTCGCGGAGACGCTGCAGAGCCATCTTGTCCTTGGTCAGATCGATACCGTTCTGAGTCTTGAACTTGTCGGCCAGCCACTTCACGATCCGGTCGTCCCAGTCGTCACCACCGAGGTGGTTGTCCCCCGATGTGGCCCGGACCTCGACGACGCCCTCGCCGATTTCGAGCAGCGAGACGTCGAACGTGCCGCCACCGAGGTCGAAGACCAGGATGGTCTGTTCCTTGTCGCCCTTGTCCAGGCCGTAGGCCAGTGCGGCCGCGGTGGGCTCGTTGACGATGCGCAGGACGTTGAGACCGGCGATCTGGCCGGCTTCCTTCGTGGCCTGACGCTGGGCGTCCTCGAAGTACGCGGGGACGGTGATCACCGCGTCCGTGATGTCCTCACCCAGATACGATTCCGCATCCCTCTTCAGTTTCATGAGCGTGCGGGCACTGATCTCCTGAGCGCTGTACTTCTTGTCGTCGATCGCCACATGCCAGTCGGTGCCGATCTCCCGTTTCACCGATCGCACCGTCCGGTCCACGTTCGTCACCGCCTGGTTCTTGGCGGGCTGGCCGACCAGCACCTCACCGTTCTTCGCGAACGCCACCACCGACGGTGTCGTGCGCGAACCTTCCGAGTTGGCGACCACCACCGGGTCGCCGCCCTCGAGCACGCACACCACCGAGTTCGTGGTCCCCAAATCGATTCCCACCGCGCGAGCCATGACCGCCTCCAGCAGCACACCGGGTGGGCGTGATCCTTCGGTCGATCTGTGTCGTCACACCCACCGAACTCGAGTGTTATCGACTCAATTTTCCCTCCGGTCCAAACCGAGGTCAAGGCGAAGGATTGAGCGTGGAACGCTCAACCTTGCTGTGTTTGCCCGGTGGATTTCGTCTTGATCGGTCGCCGAGGCGCTTGGTAGGAGATAGCCCGCTCACCGTCGAATGGCAAGGAACACAAGCAGTCCGAGTGGTCCGGCGGTAGATCCGCGACCACCCGAACGCCGGGCCGCGGATTACCCGCAGCCCGGACGACTGCGTTGATTCACCCCACCCTCCCACGCGATTCACTTTGGCCGGGCCCGGCCACGCCGACGTCTATCGGCCGCGCAGCCCGATCGGGTTGCCGTCGGCGTCGGCAAGCACGCAGATCCGCATCTCGGGTGCGACATGACGTGGAGCGTTGCGCCCGGTTGCGCCGGAGGTCGGATACGGGGATCACCAGGCTTCGGATTGTGGGTCTCATGTTCGTCTCCTCGGGGCTATCTGATGATTCGTCATCTCGTATCGACGCAACCGGGTTCCAGATCGGGCCTCCGAGCGGGTTCGTCATCCTACCAAGGGTCTCCTTCATCGTTTGCGGCAGTCGACGGGCGGCGGATCGTCCACCGGTTCAGCGCATTTGATGGTCTCTCCCCGGAACAGGTCGGGGAACGCGCTATCGGTGTTACCTTGAGCCCTGTGTGTGGCGGTCGGCAATCCTCGCGGCGGCGCACGGCGCTGCTTACCGTGCTAGGGGTGATCGCCGCCGAGCGCATGGCCGTGCAGTTCGGCCACACCAACGCTACGAGCGACGTGCACGAGACGCTCCCAGCTGACATCAGAGCCGACGCGCTCGCGCCGCGCCGCGCCCCGGAGCGCGGCGCCGTCAACTGGCCGGTATCGCTGCCGGCCCGCGCGCGGGCACCGTCACCGACCTCGGCCGTGTCACCATGCCCGTGCGGAACAGCCCCTGTGTGCTCCGGGTGTGACAGGCAGGCACCTACTGCCGTCCCATCAGATCTGACGCCACTCCCCTATCGTGACCGCCACGGGCTTGTGCGCCACATCCCTTCCCGGACGTGCCGCGTGACCCGATAGCCGTTTCAGCACCGGCAGATTCGTTGCCGGTGCACCGTCGGAATGAGGTGCCGAAGTGCATTCCAAGATTGTTCTCAAGCTCACCGGCGCCACCGTGGCCGCGGGAATAATGCTGGCCGGGGTGATGTTCCCGGTCGCCGCCGGGCTCGGGTACGCATCCAACCGTGCCGCCGACAGCGTCGGTAATTCCTCGGCCGAACTGGCCGACGGGGTGGTGCCGGCGGTGACGACCATGACCGACATCACCGGGAAGCCCATTGCCTGGCTGTACGACCAGCGCCGATTCGAGGTCCCCAGCGACCAGATCTCCAACGAGATGAAACTGGCGATTCTCTCCATCGAGGACAGGCGGTTCGGCGAACATCAAGGGGTGGACTGGCAAGGCACGATGCGGGCCTTCTTCACCAACACCACCAGCGGTCAGATCGAACAGGGTGCCTCGACCATCAATCAGCAGTACGTGAAGAACTACCTGCTGCACGTGGTCGCCAAGACCGACGCCGAACGCCGTGCCGCGATCGAGACCACGCCGGTCCGCAAGATCCGAGAAATCCGGATGGCGATGACCCTCGACCAGGAACTTTCCAAAGAGGAAATTCTCACCCGGTATCTGAACCTGGTGCCGTTCGGCAACGGTTCTTTCGGGGTGCAGGACGCCGCCCGCACATACTTCGGCATCGACGCCAAGGACCTGAACCTGGCGCAGTCGGCGATGCTCGCGGGCATGGTGCAGTCCAGCTCCGCACTCAACCCCTACACCAACCCGGAGGGGGTGTTCGAGCGCCGCAATGTCGTCCTGGACACCCTGGTCGTGAATGTTCCGGACCGGGCCGCCGAGATCCGCGCCTTGAAGGAAACACCGCTCGGGGTGCTCCCGAAACCGAACAATCTGCCCCGGGGATGCATCGCCGCCGGCGACCGCGGGTTCTTCTGCGACTACGCGTTGCAGTACCTCCAGACCGCCGGGTTGTCTCGGGAGCAGCTCGAAAAGGGCGGCTACCTGATCCGCACCACCCTCGATCCGGCCGTGCAGGGATCGGTGAAGTCGGCGGTGTCCACTTACGCCGACCCGAAGCTCCCGGACATCGCGAGCGTGATGAACGTCGTACAGCCCGGGCAGGACCAACACAGGGTCCTGGCGATGGCGGGCAGCCGCAACTACGGCCTGGACGCAGCCGCCGCGGAGACGGTGCAGGAGTTGCCCTATTCACTGTCCGGGCACGGCGCCGGATCGGTGTTCAAGGTCTTCACCACGGCAGCGGCCATGGAGAAGGGGCTGCGTCTGAACGCGATCCTCGACGTACCGGGCCGGTTCGATGCCTTCGGGATGGGCGACGGCGGCGCCCCAGGGTGCCCCGGCGGCGCCTACTGCGTGCAGAACGCCGCCCCGTATCCGCGGGCACTGTCGCTCACCGACGCCCTCGCCCAGTCGCCGAACACCGCGTTCGTGAAACTTCTCCAGGCCACCGGGGTCGATGCGACGGTGGACATGGCGGTACGCCTCGGCATGCGGTCCTACACCGAACCGGGCACGTCCGGGTACGGGGACCAAAGCCTGGCCGACATGCAGAAGGACCAGAATCTGGGGTCGTTCACCCTCGGCCCGGTGTGGATCAATCCGCTCGAGCTGTCGAATGTCGCCGCGACCCTGGCCTCACACGGCAAGTGGTGCCCGCCGAGCCCGATCGACTCCATCGTCGACCGGCAGGGCCGACCGGTCCCGCTCACCCAGCAGGCGTGCGAGCAGGTCATCGATCCCGGCCTGGCCGACACCCTGTCCAACGCGCTCAGCAAGGACGACCTGCCCGGTGGCACGGCGTCGGCCGCTGCCGCGGCCGCCGGGTGGAAGCTGCCGATGTCCGGCAAGACCGGGACCACCGAATCGCACATGTCGTCGGCGTTCGTCGGGTACACGAACAACCTGGCCGGCAGCGTCTACGTGTTCGGGGACTCGCCGTCCCCCGGCCAGATCTGCACCAGCCCACTGCGCTCGTGCGGGGACGGCAACCTCTTCGGCGGCACCGAGCCGGCCCGCACCTGGTTCACGGCGATGATGCCGATCGCGAACAACTTCGGCCCCACCACCCTGCCTCCGATCGACCCGCGCTACGCCCGATGACCGGACGACGAGCGGGGTGAACGCCTTCGACTGGACAGTAACTCTCGGGTTGCCGCGACTGTTCTGCTGACGATTGGTCGCGCCGGAATCGGCAGGCAGGACGTCCCCGCGAGGCATGGGAAGGTCAACGATGAGCAGCTGGCCCTATTGGTTCGAAATTGCGGTGACATGCGGGATCACCGCCGTAGGCACCATCGTGTGGGGACACTGGGAGGAACACACCCCGAAATGGCGGCGCATCGGCAAGATTTTCGTGTTGTGCGGGCTGTCGGTCCTGGTTTCCGCCACGGCCGGGCGATTCTGGTTCTTCGTACTGCTCGGCGTCCTGGCCGCGATCGTGCTGCTGATCCACGCCTGGTGGCTTCCGCGGAAAGGCATCAACGGATGGACCGGCGAGCCCCGCGAGAAGTACTACGCCCTCCGCGGCTGGAGATGGCCGCCGGAAAGGCAATGAACTCAATGGTGATGACCGGCGATTCCCGCACTCTGGACGTTCGGAGGAGAATCAAGGCATGAGCACACAGGACGATGCCGCGATCGCCGAGGCACGCAAGACCGGCGTCGACGTCAAGCGCGAGATCCGGCGCTGACGCCACATCAGATCGAGAATCAACGTCGGCCGGAGTCAAACGCACAGTGCAGAGGTGGTGATCGGGCGTGATCCATCAAGAGATCCGGGAGTGGGTCGCCGAGTTGATGCAACTCGACATTGCGACGGCCAGCCCCGGAGAGTTGGCCAAGCTCGACGCCATGACCGCGCTGGCCGAAGGGCAGTATGTGCAGCAGCTGTTGAACCTCCACGAATTCAGGCCGCTGGTGGGCTGAACCGGGCTGAGACGTGGTGCGCACCAGGCCAGCGAACTATGGGCAAAGCAGTCGCAGCCCTCCCCCACCCGGCAGCTATCACCACGCGTGGAGTGAAAGGCCAGAGCGGCCGGCGTGCCCTGATGACGCGCGAAACTTCCCTACGCCCCACCTGGGCCCGTCGGCTCACCGGTCGATCGTGCTGACCGCCCACCACCGTAACGACGAACAAGGCACACGTCATGTCGGCAGACCCGAGTCCTGCTGACGGCGTTGATGAAACCGCTCGCGCTGCTCATCGAGCAAGATCACACCACGACGCTGGACGCGGTGATGTTCACGAGCAATCAGCAGTCGCACCGACGCCGTCCGCTGCTCCAGCTCGGCCGCGCGCCTGGCCGCGTCCTCATCGTTGAGCAGGTACGCCGCGGCACGGTCGCAGTCGATCAGGATCTGCTCGTAGGCGAGCCGTACCGGCTCCTGTTCGTCGAGCCGTGACACCGCCACATCTTCGAACAGTTGCAGCGGAAGCCGCGCCAGTCGGTAGTTCACACGTAGAAGGGCCAAGGACAGGGAGCCGAGTGTCACACGCGGCATCGTAAGCTCGGCGAAAGCACGTGCGGATAGGGTCTAAAGTCCCGTTGTCTCGCAATGTCGGCGACTCACGTCGTTGTTCGATTCCCGATCCGGATCACAGCAGCCGGCGCGTTACCGCGAGTCGCACCGAGCGCTTTCGGGGGTTCCCCGAACATGGACGGTTGCCCAGTGGCGCTCCCAACCGGAATGCGGTACAAACGAGCCCTGCAACTCAATTGTGATCCAAATCACTCTTAATCGTTACCGGAGGAGACAGACAAACCACCAGGCGGCCAAGCCGATCGGACCCGATATCGCCACCGCCTGCGTCTATCCCTTGCGAAAGGAGCATGGAATGCATCCCTCGCTACCCATGAAGCAGCGCATACCCGGCGGTGCAGAACGCCTCTCACAGCCAGTCATCGGTGCCGGTGCCGCACTATCCGTCGCCATGCCCGCCTGGATGGTCACCAACTCACTGTGCGCCACCGCGGCGATCGTCGCCGCGACATTCGCCGGCCTCATCGCGGCAGCGGTGATGCTCCGGCCTTCGCCATGACGCACGCCCACACCAACGTCGGCCCCATCCCGTCGGCACCCCAGGAATCGTAAAGGCTCGGTGCACATATGCCCTGGACTGTTGTGGTCATCGCCGTCACGTTGATCGTGGTGGTCGCCTCTCTCGGCGCAGCGCTCGCTGCGGATGCGATGTCGCATCGTCACGGACATGAACCCGAACCGTCACGTGTCGGTGGAGGAGGCGCAGCCCCCGCGCCGACGACTCGGATCCGCAACCCCCGCTGGAGCCGGACCGCTGTGCAGGCCTGGACAATCTGCGGTGCCGCCTCGGCACTCGCGATTGCAATCGTCGGATTGCTGACGTCAGCTGGGTGAAGGAATGCCCTCATCGATACCGCCTGCCGAAGAGCCCGACTCCGAAGACCAAAGACGTACCTGATCCGGACGGCAACAAGCCTTTTCATCCGGTCTCTATGACGGAGGCGCCGGCCAGGGACGATCGGGGCTGACGATCTTCACGATCTCGGCGAAGAAGTTCCACACCCCCAGCGGGTCGACGTTCGTATTGACCAGCATTACCACCGTCTTCCCTTCAGGCGGAAGGTAATACGCGTAGGTCTGGTAGCCCGCGATATTTCCGTTGTGGCCGATCCAGCCGTTCTGGTTCTCGACTCCAAGCCCGTACAGCGAACCCGCACCTTCCGACGGCGCCGGCTGAAATTGCTCCCGCTCGCGTTGGGTTGCCGGCGAGAGCAACGTTCCGGTCGCCAAGTCACGCACCCACCCACGCAGGTCGTCGAGCGTGGAAATCATGTTTCCCGCACCGAATCCCCACGACGGGTTCCAGTCGGTCGCGTCCACCGTCTCCCCGTCGGTTTTTTTCGTGTATCCGTGAGCGTGTGGTGACGGAAGGGCCGCATCGGTCGGGACCGAGGTGTGGCCGAGATTCTCGGGTCGCGTGATGAATTCGTCGATGTATGCGTTCAGCGGCTGGCCGGAGACCTTCTCGACCACGAGGCCCAGGAGCGCGGTATTGGTGTTGGAGTAGTCGAACTCGGTGCCCGGTGTGAACAGCGGTGGACGGCTGAAACTGATCTCGAGCAGTTCCTGGGGTGTCCATTGGCGCTGCGGCTGACTCGGGAGCGCCGGGATCACCACCTCCGAGTAGTCGGGAAGCCCACTGCGCATGGCCGCCAACTGGCGGATGGTGATCGTGTCCCCGTTGGGGACGTCGGGTACGTACCTGTCGATCGGATCGTCGAGGCCGACTTTTCCCTGGTCGACCAGTTGCAGCACGGCGGTGGTGGTGAAGGTCTTGGTTACGCTGCCGACGCGCATGAACAGGTCGGGCGCCATGGGGTCCCCGGTGGCCGTGTCGCCCACCCCGAACGCCTCGACGTAGGGCGCGGCGCCGTCCTGCCAGACACCGACGATGGCCCCGGGAATCGAGGCGTGCTCCATCGCCGCCGGAATCGTGTCGTCGAGCTGTGCGTCGGGCACGGCTGGTGGAACTGCCGACTCACCGCATCCCACCAGTCCGGTCATCGAGATCGCCAAGGCCGCGACGATTCGGCGTCCCGCGAATGTCTGTGACACCCCGCTCCCCATCCCTGCCTCGACTATCGATCTGATTGAAGCTTGCCTCATCGGCTTCGACTTGGATCGGTTTTCGGCGCCCGATTTGAGGCAAACGCCCCATGCGACGACGTGAGCGGCCGGCCGATGATCAGGGCATGACAAAGCGAGTTCAGGAATCACCGGTCACGACCGGATCGACATTCGAATCACCGACCGTCGGGCGTGTCGATGCGGTCGACGTGAGCCGGCAGGTCGGGGCACGGCAGATCCTCCAGGAGCTGTCACTGTCGGTCGAGCCGGGCGAGTTGGTCGCCATCGCCGGCGGCAGTGGAGCAGGAAAGAGCACATTGCTGGAGATCCTCGCGGGACTGCAACCACCGTCTGCCGGTGAGGTTCGGCACGACGGCGTCGTTCGCGGTGCCCGAGTCAGCGCCGATTCGCGCATCGGCTACGTGCCTCAGGACGACATCATCCACCTCGAGATGCCCCTGCGCCGCACGCTGCGGTACGCGGCGCGGCTCCGGTTGCCCGCGGGCACATCGGCGGCCGAAGCGAACCGGGTAGTCGAGGAGACCATGCAGGACCTCGACCTGGCCGATCGGGCCGAGGTGCCGGTCCGTGCGCTGTCCGGCGGCCAGCGCAAGCGGGCCAGTATCGCCGTGGAACTACTGACCCGGCCACACCTCTTCTTTCTCGACGAACCCACCTCCGGGCTCGATCCGTCGACCGCAGCCGACGTGATGCGCCTGCTGCGCCGACTCAGCCGGCGCGGGGTCACAGTCGTCCTCACGACGCATGAGCCGGCCGGCATCGACCGGTGCGACCGGGTGGTGTTCCTGGCTCGCGACGGCCACCTCGCCTTCACCGGCAGCCCGACCGAGGCTCGGCGCTACTTCGGTGTGGAGGACCTCGCCGATGTGTACGACCGGCTGGCTCGTGAGCACACCCCCCAGATCTGGGCGGAGCGATTCGCGGACAGCGGTGGGACCTCGGAATCCCGGACCGGCTCGGCGCTCCCGCCCGTCCTGCCCGTCCCCGCCACCCGTTCAGACGTCGAACGCACCGGCATGGTGCGGCAATGGTGGCTACTCACAAAACGCAATGTCGATGTCCTCCTTCGCAACCGGCTGACCCTGGCGGTGCTGCTCGGCTCACCGGTGCTGGTCACGGCGATGATGGCGACGCTGTTCCAGCGCGGCGCGTTCGATCCGCGTGGCGCGGCCGACCTCGGCCCCGCCCAGATCGTCTTCTGGATCGCATTCGCAGGCTTCTTCTTCGGCCTCACGTACGGCCTGCTCCAGATCGTCGGGGAGATGGCCGTCTTCCGGCAGGAGCGCCTGGCCGGGCTCAGTGTCGGCGCCTACGTGGCCTCCAAGGTGGCAGCGCTGCTTCCGGTGCTGGCTGGAGTGAGCGCGCTGCTGCTCGGTGTGCTGCGGGCGCTCGGTCGGCTCCCCGCCGTCGGGTGGGACGTGTCGGCCGTCCTGTTCGTGACGATCGTGATCGAGGCGACCTCGGCGCTGGCTCTCGGCTTGCTCGCCTCGGCCGCGGTCTCCAACGCCGCGCAGGCCGCCCTCGCCCTGCCGATGCTCTGCTTCCCTCAGGTTCTGTTCGGTGGAGCCATCGTCCCGGTTGACGAGATGGCCCTCCCGGGACGCCTGATGAGCCTCGGCCTGTCCAACCGCCACGCATTCGAAGCCTTGGGGCGCGACCTGGATCTCGACCGGTACAGCGCCACCCTGCCGGCCATGTCCGCCTACGGCGACACCTTCCGCGGAGGCACCGGCGCCAGTCTCATCGCGCTCGCCTCATTCGCCGTCGCTCTCATGCTGGCCACCGTGTGGGTACTGGACCGGCGGTCCCGGCCCGGCGCATCCCGTCGATGACGGCCCCACACGGCCGGTCCCGCCAGAAGGCGGATGCTTCACTTCCCCACGACCGCATTGACCGGGAAGCCCACCAGACCCCGGTCGATCGCGGCGAGACTGGCCTGCGTGCGGTTGTTCACCCCGAGCTTGGCGTAGACACGTTCGACGTGGTTGCGTGCCGTTTTCTCGGCGATGAACAGGTCGGCGGCGATTTCTCGGTTCGACCGGCCCTGCGCGACGAGTCGCAGGATCTCGACCTCGCGGTCGGTCAGCCCGGCCGGCCAGGGCGTCCGCCGCGACACCCGTTGCCCCGCCGCCGCCAGCACGGCCGCCACCGACTCGGCGTCGAGGCGTCCGGTGCGCGCCTCCTCTTTCAACCGATCGGCAGCGCCGCGAGGATCGAGCGCCGGCCGGTGCGGACGCGGCTCGAGCAGTCGCTGATAGGCATCCGCCGCGGCAAGCAGCCGATCTTTCGCGGTCAATTCCGCGCCCGCGATCCCCCGGGGAAAGCCGGACCCGTCGATCCGTTCCCGGTGCTTCATCGCGACGGACACCACCGACTCCAAGCCGTTGACCCGGCTCAGTATCCGGCCGGTCAGATCCGGATACATTCGCACCCGTTCCCATTCAGTCGTGGTGAGCGGCCCCTTCTTCTCCCAGATCTGGTTGGACACTCCCATTTTGCCGAGGCTGTGCACGAGGCCGGCACGGTAGAGATGCGTGATATCCGACGGCGACATGCCCAGGTGCCGGGCCGCCCCGGCCACCAGATTCGCGACGCCACGCGAATGCCCCAGGGTGAACGGAGACTTGAGATCGACGAAATCAGCCATGGCCCCGAGTAGCTCGTCACTCTCCTCGGCCGTCAGGGTTCGGTCGCGATCCGGAGCCCGAGCCAACGCTGCGACCCAGACGTCCATTTCGAGCAGCCCGTCCACGATCGCCGCCGCGTCACGTTCGAACACCTCCACCACTGCCGGGCTGAACTGACTGCCGCGCCGGGAACGGAGAACCTCCTTCGCGTGCCCCAGCCCACCCGTCCGCAGGTGCACCTCGACGACGTCTGCCACGTGCGAGATGTGGATCTCGATCGGGATACCCTCTCCGCGACAACCGTTGGGCAACCCCCGGCCGTCCCAACGCTCGAAGACGTACGCCAGCGCCTTTCCGACCTGCCCGTCCAAGCCCATCCGATCGGACAGAACCCCGGCGGAACTGCAATGTGAATGGATCAGCGTGGCGACCCGGCCGCGCGCTGCGACCAGAAAGACAGCGGCCCGGATGCCGCGCTCCCAGCCCGGCAGTCCGCGTCCCACGTGACTCGTCATCAGCCGCAGAAACGGCAGGCCGGTCATGTCCACCGCGTAGGTGTCCGCCCGGAAGGCGATGTCGTCACCGAAGAGCGCCGACAGTTCGTGGGAGTCGGCGTGACAGCCGATCCACCCGACCAGATTGGCGTAGTACACGGTCGCTTGCTGCTCGGGGTCGAGTCCCATCCGCTCCGCTATCCGTGTCGCGATCAAGGACGACCGAAGCATGTGTTCCATCGGTTGTCCCAGACCGAGATCGATCGCCAGCGATACCGCGGCCAGCAGTTCGGCTCTGCTCAGACCTTTTCCCGAGCCGGGCAGCGTCCCGTGCGGGTGCATCTTCCCATTGTCCACCTCAACGTGGCCGGGCCTGGAGCAACTCGAAAAGACAGGTACCCACATACGCCGAACGACCCATGCGAAAGCTCGCAGGTCAACCCCGCCCGTGCGAAGCACCCTCGCACCGGCGGGTCAGGGCATTGCCCCAATATTCAGGCAGCGTCGACCTCGCACACTGGGTAGGGTCCGATTCCATGGCCGACCAGGGGAAGATTCGGACAGTGGTGTGGGGCACCGGGAATGCGGGGCGGGCCGCGATCCGCGCGATCGATGCACACCCCGGACTCGAGCTGACGGCGGTGATCGTGGCCAACCCGGAGAAGGTCGGACGCGATGCCGGCGACCTCGCCCGCCTGGGCCGCTCGCTGGGGGTGGCGGGAACCGACGACGCCGACGCTGTGCTCGCGACCTCACCGGGCGCTGTCGTCTACGCCGCGTCGGGCGACATTCGCCCGGACGATGCGGCGGCGGACATCACCCGCGCACTCTCCGCCGGGGCCGTCGTCGTGACCCCGTCGATCTATGCGCTCTACGACCAGCGCAACGCGCCGGCCGAGTTGCGCGACCCGATCGAGGCGGCCGCGAAGTCCGGCGGCGGCGCCCTGTTCGTGTCGGGCGTGGATCCGGGATGGGGCAACGACGTCCTGCCGATCCTGATGACGGGCCTGGCCGGCACGATCGATCAGATCCGTTGCCAGGAGATCTTCGACTACACCACGTACGACCAGCACGATTCCGTGCGATACCTCGTCGGCATGGGCCAGCCGATGGACTACGAACCGCCGATGGTCGCGGCGACGGTGCCGACGATGGTGTGGGGCGGCCAGATTCGGCTCATCGCCCGGGCCCTCGGTGTGGAGCTCGACGAGATCCGGGAGACGCTGCTGCGCCGGCCGCTGGACGAGACGATCACCACCGATCTCATGGGCGAGTTCGAGTCAGGCACCCAGGGGGCGCTGCGTTTCGAAGTCCAGGGCATCGTGGGCGGCGAGCCCCTGATCGTCATCGAGCACGTCACACGGATCCACCCGTCGTGCGCACCGGACTGGCCCGTGCCGCCGGACGGCGGGGACGGCGCGCACAAGGTGATCATCGAGGGACGGCCGCGCATCGAGGTGAACGTGGAGGCCACCGACGAGGGTGGCAATCGAGCGGCCGGCGGCAACGCCACCGCGGTGGGGCGCCTGGTCAACGCGATCCCCTGGCTGCGGACGGCCGCGCCGGGGCTCTACGACGCCCTGGACGTCCCGCTCACGCCCGGTCGCGGCAAGCTCGGCTGACACCACCCACGTCAGTTAGCCCTTGCGCTAACCATTGCTGCGGTGAATACTTTGCCTTATGGCTCAGTATCCGGAGCAGCTGAACGGCATCTTCCAAGCGCTCGCCGACCCCACCCGGCGGGCCGTGCTGGGCCGCCTGAGCCGAGGCCCGGCGACGGTCAGCGAACTGGCGAAACCATTCGACATGGCCCTGCCCTCCTTCATGAAGCACATCCACTTCCTCGAGGACAGCGGATGGATCCGGACGCACAAGCAGGGACGCGTACGGACATGCGCGATCGAGAAGGAACCGTTCACGGCCGTCGAAGCGTGGCTCGCGGAGCAACAGGAACTGTGGGAAAGCCGCACCGACCGACTCGAACAATTCGTCACCAAACACACCGTCACGACACACGCAAAGGACACACCGCAATGACCGACACCGCGAGACCCGATCTCGACCTCACGATTTCGCGCATCATCCGGGCACCACGTCCGGTCGTGTGGCGCGCCTGGACCGACCCCGCCAGCTTCGAGCAATGGTGGGTCCCCGCGCCGTCCCGGTGCCGGGTCGTCGACATGGAACTACGCCCGGGAGGGGCGTTCACGACCCAGATCAGTGAGGACGGGAGCGAATTCGTGCCACACATCAGTGGCTGCTTCCTCGCCGTCGACGAACTCGAGCGCATCGTGTTCACCAACTCGCTGGTCGGTGGCTGGCGTCCCGCCGAGCAGCCGTTCATGACCGCGATCATCACGTTGAACGATCATCCGACCGGCACGGAGTACGTCGCCCACGTGATGCACAAAAACCGCGCCGACCGCGACACCCACGAAGAAATGGGCTTCTACGACGGCTGGGGCACCGTCACGAAGCAGCTCGCCGAACTGGCCGAGCGACAGGCGTAACGGAGGAGACCTTACATGCGCAAGATCGTCCTGCAGATGATGACGACACTCAACGGTCGCCTCGACGACCCCGCAGCGTGGGTCCACGACGTCGTCGACGACCAGTGAGATCGATCGAATCTACTCGACCTTCGACACGGTGCTGGTCGGGCGCACCACCTACGAGGAGATGGCCGCCTACTGGCCCCGCGCGCTGGCCGAACGCGCGGGGACCGAAACCAACCAGATCATGGCCGAACGGATGAACACCTACCGGAAGCTGGTCTTCTCGCGCTCCGGCGACCACCCGCTGACCGAATCGGCCGACACCGAACAGGTCGTCGTGGCGACCGCCGACGAGCTCGTGACCTACCTCAAGGATCTGAAGAGACAGCCGGGCAAGAACATTCACCTGTCTGGCGGATCCTCCTTCGCACGATCGGTCCTCTCGCTGGGGCTGGTGGACGAGTTCTACTTCTTCGTCTACCCGGTCGTGTCACCGGGCGCCTCCTGGTTCTCGGAGATCTCCGACCAGCGTGGCCTCGAACTGGTGGGCACCGAGTCGTATGGCAACGGGGTCGTCGAAGTGCATTACGTGCCCCGGGAACGCGCGGACGCACCCAGGCCGGACAGCTTCACCGACATGCTCGCGTAACGCGGTCAGCCCACTGTCGCGAACTCCCCTGCCGCGGACCAGCGTTGCCGCTCGGCGCCGAACGCGACGGCCTGCTCGGCCCGGAAGTCGCCGATCGATTCGGCGTTGGCGGTAAGGAACTGCTGGTGCTCGGCGAGCGAAAACGTGCCCTCGGTGATCTCGATGCCGCCGCCGTGACCGGCCGCGACGTCGGATCGCAGGTCCATCAGCTCGTCCGGTTCGACGGGGTACCAGGAGATCCGGTCGAAGAAGCGCAGCAGCCACGGGGTGCCGTCCTCGAACGGTCCCGACCTCTCGGGATGCCGATGGTTCCACACCTGGGTGGTTCGGCCGACGAACTGGTAGCCGCCCGGGCCCTCCATTCCGTAGATGCACAGGTACGCGCCGCCGATACCGACCGCGTTCTCCGGCGTCCACGTGCGGGCCGGGTTGTACTTCGTGGTGACCAGCCGATGCCGCGGGTCGAGTGGTGTCGCGACGGGTGCGCCGAGGTAGACGTCTCCGAGCCCGAGCACCATGTACTCCGCTCCGTAGACCGTGTCGAAGACGTCGTCGACGCTGCCGAGCCCGTTCATGCGGCGGATGAACTCGATGTTCCACGGGCACCACGGTGCGTCGGAACGGACACCGTGCATGTAGCGCTGGATCGCCTCACGCGTCGAGGGGTCGTCCCACGACAGCGGCATCCGCACGGACCGGCTCGGCACCACGAGTTCGTTCGCCGCGGGCAGCGCGTCCTCCGCCTCGCCGAGCAGCCCCATAAGCTTCGGGATCGGCAGCACGTCGGGGTCGACCCGGACCTGCAGCGAGCGGATGCCCGGTGTCAGGTCGAGGAGCCCGGCCGGTTTCTCGACCTCGAGTCGCTGGTGCAACGCGTGGGCGCGGGCCCGCAGTGCCAGGTCGAGGGTCATGTCGCCGTACTCGACCAGGACGTTGTCGTCGCCGGACCGCCGGTACGTCACGGCGGTCTCGCCGTCGCGCCGGGCGATCACGCCGTCGTCGCGGTCGCCGGTGGTGGAGAAGACCATCGAGTGCGCCGCCCGCCGGGCGGGACCCAGTGCCCGCGTGGACGCGGCCCGGTCGGCCCTGATCGGCACGAAGCGCACGGCATCGCCGGGCGCCAGTTGTCCGAGCTTCCAGCGTTCCGCCGCGACGACGGTGACGGGGCACACGAACCCACCGAGGCTCGGTCCGTCCGGGCCCAGGAGGATCGGGGTGTCCCCCGTGAAGTCCATTGCGCCGACCGAATACGCGTTGTCGTGGATGTTGGACGGATGCAGTCCGGCCTCGCCGCCGTCCGTGCGCGCCCAGTCGGGCTTGGGTCCGATCAACCGCACCCCGGTGCGGTCCGAGTTGAAGTGCACCTCGTAGTCGGTCCGGTACAGCGTGTCGATGTCAGCGCGGGTGAAGAACTCGGGTGCTCCGTGCGGGCCCTCGGTGACCGCGATCTCCCAGCGACGGCACAGGGCCGGAACGTATTCGGCGGGGACGGCGGCCGCGCGGGTGCCGGTGTGCTCGCCGACCGCGAGAACATCGCCCTGCCGCAGCGTGCGGCCCTGATGTCCGCCGAACTTGCCGAGCGTGAACGTCGAGGCGCTGCCGAGGAAGTCGTCGACGTCGAGCCCGCCCTGGACGAGTACGTAAATGCGGAGGCCGGGTCCTGCCACCGCGCCGACATCCAGGACTGCGCCTGCCCGAACCCGTACCGGACGCCACTGCGCCTGCAGCACTCCGTCGACGGTGACCGGGGCGGGCGCGCCCGTCACACACACCACCGTGTCCTCGTCGAACTGCAGTGCGGGACCGGACATGGCGCATTCGATTCCGGCGGCGCCCTCGTCGTTGCCGAGCGCGGTGTTGCCGAGCCGGAACGACAGGTCATCCATCGGCCCCGACGGCGGCACGCCGACGTGCCAGTACCCGGTCCGTCCGGGGAAGTCCTGCACCGTGGTGAGCATGCCGGGCCGGTGCACGGTGATCTTGGCGCTCATGCCTGCGCTCCCGTCGGGCGGGTCACGATCATCCGCACCGGGGTCGGGTCGAAACCGTTGCAGGGGTTGTTGATCTGCGGGCAATTGGACACCAGTACCAGAACGTCGCGCTCCGCGCGGAGCGCCAGGCGGCGGCCGGGTGCAGACAGGCCGTCGACGATTCCGAGCGTGCCGTCGGCGTCGACGGGAACGTTCATGAAAAAGTTGATGTTCGACACCAGGTCCCGCTTGCCGATCCCCCACCGGGATCCTTCGGCGAGGAAGTTCTCGACGCAGGCGTGCTGATGCTTGGTGTGGTGGCCGTACCGCAGGGTGTTCGACTCCTGCGAGCAGGCGCCGCCCACCGTGTCGTGCGAACCGACCTCGTCGGCGACGAGCGTCATCAGGGCGTCGTGATCGTCGGTGCGGAGGACACTTCCCGTGGTCAGGAACAGGTTTCGCTGCGCCGACACCGTCGCGGCGGCCGAGTAGCGTTGCCGGTGATCGTCGGCCGCGTAGATCAGGGTGTCCACGGCCTGGTTGCCACACAGGTCGACGATGGTCAGGACGTCAGCGGCCACGACGACGGCAGACCAGGGTCCGCGGGCGCCGACTTCCTCGTCCAGGATCACCGTTCCCGGTACCAGCGGTGCGGTCTCGATGGTGGTGGTCATGCCTGCTCCCGTCCCTGGCGCTG
Source organism: Rhodococcus sp. JVH1 (assembly GCF_000280725.2). Classification (NCBI taxonomy): domain Bacteria; kingdom Bacillati; phylum Actinomycetota; class Actinomycetes; order Mycobacteriales; family Nocardiaceae; genus Rhodococcus; species Rhodococcus sp. JVH1. The sequence continues at coordinate 290,317 of NZ_CP166289.1, forward strand.
CGCTGCAGCCCAGACGTCTTCAGTGTTGAGAAAGGCTCGGTGGTACTCCGGGTCGGCGCCGACGGGCTCGGCCACGTCCACACCGGTCCAGGCGAGCACTTCGAGCGAGGTCGTGTCGTACGTCGGCGACGGATCGAGTGGGTGCGCCGTGTTGGCGATCAGGACGATCACCGGGAGGTGGATCACGAGGTCGACCGCGGTGTCCGCGCCGGCGGATCCGATGCTGCTCAGCGACCCGTCCTCCCCCACCCGCACCCCGTGGAAGAACGACAGTGACGGCGGCAGGTCGCGCCGCTCGAGTCCGTGCTTCGCCGCCGCCACGGTGAAGAGTTCACGACCCGCCGGGGATGCCGAATGCAGGCTGCCGTCACCGTATTTCGCGGTGTTCGAGGCGAGTGACGTGGTGCCGCAGAGTGTGTCGTGCCGCCCGGATCCGTCCGACACGAGCGTCGCGAGCACGCGCCCCTGATCGGAGAGCAGCGGATGTCCCGCCCCCAGGTACGCCTGCCACGGCACCTTCACTGTGTCGGCGACGTTGAGCCGCTCCCACGGCGCGTCGGCCCGGTACAGCAGCAGGTGGACGCAGGCCCGGCCGGCGAGGTCACGCAGTCGCAGCCGTGTGCCGCGGCCCAGCACCTTCGTGGTGTACCGGCCACCGGGAACCGTCTCCGCCCAAGTGAGCTGTTTCGGATCGATGTCGGACGGTGGGGTGGGCCAGGACGACGCCGGGACCACCGGCATCGAGTCGGTGACCACTCCCGACTGGGCACGCGCGTGTTCCTTCGCGGCACTGGTGGTCGAGGTGTCCACTGAGGTCATGTCAGGCTCCGATCGTGACGGGGTTGGGGGTCGTGCGGCCGCGCGGGAAGCACGCGATTCCGAGCGCGACCACGGCGGCGACGGTGACGGGGGCGGCCCACCGCAGGAGGGGGTAGTCGCCGCTGGGGTCGAAGATCTCGGCGCGCGGCCAGGACAGATTGACGACCATCAGCGCGCCGTAGCCGACGGCCAGGATGTTGACCGGAAGGCCGAACCGTCCGAGCGAGAACAGCTTCCGTCCGTCCGCGTCGACCTGCGGTCCTCCGTGAGGCCAACCTTTCAGCCTGCGCAGCAGGAGCGGCACCGTGACCATCAGGTAGGCAAGGTAGATCAGGATGATGCAGACGCTCGAGAGGGTCGCGAAGATGGCGGAGTTCCCGACGTTGACAGCGAGAATGCCGATGCAGACCAGGCCGATCAGGACCGACGGCGCAATGGGTGTTCCGGTGCGGGTGTTCACCGTCGACAGACTCTGCGAGGCGGGCAGCCGTCCGTCGCGGGCCATCGAGAACACCAGCCTGGACGCCGCCGTCTGGATGGCCAGCGTGCAGACGAACACGGCGATCGCGACGTCGACGAGCAGGAGCGTGCCCCAGGGCGAGCTGAGAATCGACGAGAGCACGTACGGCAGGCCCTCGGCGGCGAGACGGCCGTCGGCCAGGCTCGGTGCGGCCATCAGCGCGCCGATGATCATGAGCCCACCACCGAGCGCCGACACGGACAGCGCGAGGCGGATCGTGCGAGGAGCGACCCGGCGCGGGTTCCGTGTCTCCTCGGCGAGTTCGCCCGCGGAGCCGAATCCGACCATCACGTAGGCCGCCATCAGACCCGACACGATCCATGCCCACCCGTATCCGGGTGACGCACCGGCCGTGCCCGTGTCGAACACGACCTCCGGCCCGCGCTGGGCGTGGGTGAGGAACATGCCGATCACCGCGATGACCCCGACGATCTCGCAGGTCACGCCGATGTTGTTGATCCGGGACATCCAGTTGACGCCGATGCAGTTGATGAACGTGGTCAGCACGAGGAGGACGGAGCCCAGCAGAACCGCGTTGGCGGCGCCACTCGCGGACGTCAGCGTGCTGTCCTCACCGATGATCTGGAATCCGCTCCACACGTTGGGGAGCACGACCTGCAGGGCGATGGCCGCGGCGGATGCCGTCACCATCTGCGCGAGGATCATGAACCATCCGGCGAACCAGCCGACCACCTCGCCGCCCATCCGGCGTGACCACTGGTAGATCGCCCCCGAGATGGGGTACCGGGCGGCCAGTTCGGCGAAGTTGAGCGCCACCATAAACTGGCCGACGAACACCACCGGCCACGTCCAGAAGAAGGCGGGTCCGGCGAATCCGAATCCGAGTCCGAAGAGCTGGAAGATGGTGGTGAGGATGGAGACGAACGAGAAGCCGGCGGCGAACGACGCGAACTTACCCAAGGAACGGTGAAGTTGCTGCTCGTAGCCGAATTCGCCGAGGTCGCCCGTGTCGTCGACGCCGGTTCCGCCGGACGGGCGGGGAGGTGCGGCCGGCGCGGTCAGCACTTGCGCAGTCCTTGTGGGTGTACTCAAGGGCTTACTCCTTCGGCGAGAGCAATATCTGTCGCTCGACAGTTTTCTCGCGAAAGGGCCTCGATGGGTGACGCCCGCGTATCCAGATCGCGGCAGGCCGTAACAGCATCGTTGCCTACGTTTCGGGAACATGACGAAACCCTCACTGCGGGTGGAGACCGTCGATTTCCGAGCGACCTGACATCATGGAGCGGTGACCACAGGGCCGGGACGACCCCGACTGACCAGTCAGCGCAGACCAGGGCAGACCACTCCCGAGGAGATACTCGACGCCGCCGGAGAGTTGTTCACCACCAAGGGTTTCGCGGCCACCTCGACCCGGCAGATCGCTGAGATGGTCGGTATCCGGCAGGCATCGCTCTACCACCATTTCCCCAACAAGGAGGAGATCCTGGCGGCGCTCCTCGAGGAGACGGTGTCACCCGCGCTCGCCGCCGCGGGGCGGCTCGCCGACGCCGCCGCGCCCGCCACGGTGCGCCTGCACGCGCTGGCCACCTACGACGTCACGCAACTCACCGCCACCAAATGGAATCTCGGTGCGCTGTATCTTCTTCCGGAACTGCTGACCGATCGATTCGAGCCGTTCCGCGCCCAGCGAACCCTGCTGCGCCGGCACTACCGGCAGCTGGCGGACCAGGCCCTCACGGAAATCACCGACGATTCGGGCGACACCTCCCCCGCCCTGACCGACCTGCCGTTCCGAATAGTCGAGAGCGCCATCGCAACCCGCGCCGACATCGAACGTGGACTACTTCCCGGGCCCGAGAACGAGGGTGCCGCCGGACTCCTCGCCGACGCCTGCCTACGCGCCCTCGGATGGACGAAGCCGATGGACGAAATCCGGGCGAAGTCGCGGGCACTGCTCGCCGAGACGGCGGGCGGAACACCCCTTCGCCTCTGACCGGAAAATGCTGAAGGTGAGTGGCAGGCGATAGCATCCGGCGTAGCTTGCGGAGCCGGATCAGGTTGTGAAGGTATGGGTTTGGGTTAGGCGCGGGCGTGACGGTGACGCGGTAGCCGAGGGCGGCGAGCTGGGCGAGGTGGCTGCGAAGCTTGCGTTCGGTGTCGATGTAGCGGGTGTGGTAGTCGGCGCCGAGGTCGTGGAACCGGGCGTTTGCGTCGATCAGCAGATGCCAGACCACGACGAGGATGGAGCGGGCGACGGCGACGAGGGCTTTGAGCTTGCCTCGACGTTTGACTATTCGCCGGTAGCGTTCGCCGAGGAAGGTGTTTGTCTTGGCGGCTGCGGTGGCGGCCTCGCCGAGCACTCCCTTGAGGTAGGGGTTGCCCTTGCCGGTTCGGCCGCCGCGCTAGATCGGCCCGGACTGGATGGTGCGCGGGCACAGTTTCGCCCACGACACCAGGTGCGCGGGCGTGGGGAATACTGTCATGTCCGGCCCGACCTCGGCGAGAATGATCTGCGCGGCGGCACGCCCGACGCCGGGAATTTCGTCGAGCCGCTCGATCGTGGTGAGCCCTGACTCGTCGCGCGCGGCGTCTTGGTCGTCGCACGGCACCGGGTCACTGCGCTCGTCGATGATGGTGACCAGCAGGTCGTCGATGCGGGTGGTGAGCCTGGCGATCTGTGCGTTGAGGGTGTCGATCTGGTCGAGCAGCATCCGGGCCAGCTCGGCGTGATGATCGTCGAACCGGCCGGTGAGCGCCTCGACGAGGGCGGCGTGCTTGGCTTTCATCGCGCCGCGGGCCAGACCGGCAAGCCGCCGCGGGTCACGTTCGCCCGCGATCCGTGCCTCCAGCATGTCGCGCACCGATAAGGTGTCCATACGAGAAGCCACCGACGGCACCTTTATCAGCGCGTCCTCGAGCAGTTTCTCGAGCCGTTGCCAATAGCGGGTGCGCTCGCGGGTCAGATCGATCCGCAGCCGGGTGTAGTCGCGCAGCTATCGGATCGGTTGCGGCGGGACGAAACTCGGACGCAGTAGACCTTTCTCGGTGAGTTTGGCTAGCCACACGGCGTCGAGCTTGTCCGTTTTCGGGCGCCCCGGCACGTTCTTCACATCGCGGGCGTTGACCAGCTGCACCGTCAACCCTGCCGATTCGAGCAGATAGAACCAGATCCGCCAGTAGTCCGACGTCGATTCAACGGTGATCTTCTCGATGCCCGCCGCCACCAGTTGCTCGCCGAGGTCCGTAATCGCGGCGGTTGTGGCCGGGGCGTCCCACACCGTGCTGGCCCGCCGGCCTGGTCGTCTCGGATCCGGTGTCCGGGTACATACCCTTCCCGAGGCCTTGGCCACGTCGATGGCACACACCCGCTCGACCACCAGTTCGTGCTCTGCATCGGGAATCTGTTCGGGTAGTGAATTCATTCTGTTGTCCTCCTTCCACATTCCGCACGCAATCACAACGGGGGCCGCCTGGGGGCCTCGGTCAAGGGAACCGAAATTCTGACCGGCGTGCTCGAAGCAACAATGCGTGACCCTTCCAGGTCGGGGCCCCGGCGCCAGGCTAATGAACGAGCTCAGGCCCAAGGGGAACTCGGCGTCGGCAGGCGACCCGACCCCATTTTCACGCCTGCGAGGCGTCCCCGGGAGGGATAGGTGGCTAATGGGAGTCGATCAGCGAGACTTCGTCATTTAGTTGCGACGCGCTCGCCGTACTCGGTGACCAGATGGGTGGCCAGATGACAGATCGCGGACTCGTGGTGCCGGTCGCCGACGATCAACCGCTGGTACTTCGCCGCGAACTGGGTATCGACCCTGCGGGCCTGGTCGGCAGCGGTGCACAGCATCTCACGCAACAGCGGAACCCCGGCCTTGGTGATCGAGGACTCGACCTTGCTCACCCCGGACTGGCTGACCTTGGGAACCAGACCGGTGTACGCCCGGATCGCGGCCAGGGAGGTGAACCGGTGCGGGTCGCCGATCCGTCCAGCGATGACCGCGCTGATCACCGCCCCCACTCCGGGAGCAGAGACAACGATGCCGGCCGGGTCGGCGTCGGCGTAGAGGTTCGCGACTCGCCGTCGATCTGCTTGATCTGACGGGTCAGGAACAGTGCCTGTTCGGCTTCGTGGGCGATGTCCTCAGCGAGCTCGGCGAAGTCCATCCCGTCAGACCCGTCGCTGGTGCCCCACAGGGCGAGGGTCTCTCGGGCCGCGGTGATTAGCCCGGCGGCGTGATCGTCGCGCCACGCACCGCGGGACCGGGCGATCAGGAACCTGGTCAGCCGCGCTTGGCCTAACCGGATCACGGCATGCGGATCGGCATAGTGGGCCAGGAACTCGAGCGCCGCGATGCGTAGTTGGACCCGAGTCCGCGTACCAGCCCGGCCCGAGCAACTCGACCAACGCATCGAACCGGGCATAGACCGCGACCCGGCGCTTGACCATCGTGGAGCGCTGCTTGACCAGTCGTCGCAGCGAGTCGGCGGGCCCCTGCCCGGAGTACTCCCGCAGGCCTTCGGGGTGCAGCAAGGGCAGCCGGGCGAGCAATTCGGAGTCGATCCGGTCGTTCTTGGAGTAGTACTTTCGCAGGTCGGCCGACTGGGTGGTCGGGACCATCACCACGCGTGCACCGTGGCGACGGAACCACTCCGCCAACACGATACACGCGTTCCGGGTCGGCTCGACCACCACGGTCAGCTCTGCCGGATCGGGCAGGTCCAAGTCTGTCGTCTGCCATGAGCATGGAACCGGTCTGACCTGATTTCTGCCACCCTCATGGGACCACTCGGATTGCCAGTCATGGGACCACCCGGCGCGTCGCGCCGAAGTCCCGTCGGATGACTCGTTTGATCGTCGTGTCGGTATCCCCGGTCACGAAGGCGGACGGGCATGGCGTTTCGGGAGGTCAATGTGAACGAAGTCAAGGAAGTGCTCCGGGTCTGGCTCGGGGTGCCCGGGTCCCGGCCGCCGGGGTTACGCACGATTGCGGCGCACTGCGGGGTGGACCGCAAAACGGCGCGGCGGTACATCGAGGCCGCGCAGGCCGCGGGGCTGCAGCGCACCGCCGGTGTCGAGGCCCTCGACGACGGGCTGATCGGGACGGTGATCGAGGTGGTGCGCCCGGCCCGCCCGAGCGGACACGGGCCCGCCTGGGACCGGCTGTTGGGGTTCGAGGACCAGATCACCGCGTGGGTGGCCGGCGACGGGAACCATCCGCCGCTGACGATCACCAAGATCGAAACGCTGCTGGCCCGTCAGGGATGTGTGGTGCCGTATCGGACGTTGCACCGATTCGCCACCGAGCGGTGCGGTTTCGGCGGCAGGGACACCACCGTCCGGGTCGTCGACGGCGATCCGGGCAGCGAATGCCAGATCGACTTCGGCTACCTGGGATATCTGACCGACCCGGAGACCGGTCGGCGCCGCAAGGTGCACGCACTGATCTTCACCGCCGTGTACTCGCGACACATGTTCGTGTGGCTGACGTACTCGCAGACCCTGGCGGCGGTGATCGCCGGCTGCGAAGCGGCGTGGACCTTCTTCGGAGGTGTCTTCAAGGTCCTGATCCCCGACAACCTGAGACCGGTGGTGACCGAGGCGGACGCGGTCAATCCGCGGCTGTCGCAGGGCTGGCTGGACTACGCCCAGCACACCGGGTTCGTCACGGACCCGGCGCGGATCCGGTCCCCGAAGGACAAACCTAGGGTCGAAAGAGCCGTTCAATATGTGCGCGGGAACTGCTGGGCTGGTGAGGACTTCACGGATCTAGCCGAGGCGCAACGGCGGGCCGAAGCGTGGTGCCGTGACACCGCCGGGATGAGGAAGCACGGCACCACCGCCGCCCGCCCACTCGAGGTGTTCGACGAGGACGAGGCACCGATACTGCTGGCCGTTCCCCAGGTTTACGACGTGCCGATCTTCAAACAGGTCAAGGTGCACCGCGACTTCCATGCCGAGGTGGCCAAGGCGTTGTATTCGATACCGGGACAGTGGATCGGCTCGATCCTCGAGGTGCGGGCGGACAGTGCGCTGGTGAAGTTCTATCTGCGCGGAACCCTGGTGAAGGTGCATCCCCGCCAGCCCGCCGGTGGGCGCAGCACCGACCCGGAGGATCTGCCCACCGAGAAGGTCGGATACGCGATGCGGGACCTGGACCGGCTGATCACGACCTGCGCCGGGCACGGCCGCGCCGTCGGGATCTACGCCGAAAGACTGCTCGACGATCCGCTGCCCTGGATCTTCGATGCGGGCGGTCTACCGGCTGCTCGGGCTGGTCCGCCGCTACGGGCCCGGCCCAGTCGAAGCTGCGTGCAGCACAGCGCTGGAGCTGGACGTGGTGTCGGTGAGCAAGATCGCCTCGATGCTCGAACGCGCCACCGAGACCACCACGCCGCTGCTGCCAGCCGCCGGATCGGCGGCCCCGTCCCGATTCACCCGCGACCCCGCCGAGTTCGCCACCGACAGGACCACACCGGCCACCACCGGGACCACCGTCGCCACCACCGGGACCAGCGTCGCCACCACCGGGACCAGCGTCGCCACCACCGGGACCAGCGTCGCCACCACCGGGACCGGTGTTGCCACCGAAAGGACCACCGTCGCCACTGCCGGGACCGGCGTCGCCACCGAGAGGACCGGGCATCTGACGGTGATCGTCGGCGGCAACACCGACACGAAGGAGACACGATGACCACCCCACCCGCACCCGCGGGGCCGGTCGATCCGATCGGCGCCGACCTGATCGCCCTCCTCAAACACTCAAACTCGGCGCCCTCAAGGACACCCTGCCCGAGCGACTCGCCCTGGCCCGCCAGCACCAACTCAGCCACGTCGCGTTCCTGGAACTGCTCCTCGCCGACGAGGTATCCCGGCGGGAATCACGCTCGGCCACTTTACGGTCGGCGAAGGCCGGTCTGGATCAGTCGATGCGAATCGACACCTGGAACGCCCTCGACGACCTCCGCTACGACCGATCCCTGCTCTCGGATCTGGTGTCGCTGCGGTTCGCCGAGGCCGGCCACTCGGTCCTGGTTCTGGGACCGGTCGGGGTGGGCAAGACGCACCTGGCGACCGCCCTCGGGCACGTCGCGATCCGGCGCCGGATGACGGTGCTCTGCGCCCGCGCCGACAAGCTGTTCGCCCGTCTGCGCGCCGCACGGCTCGACAACTCGGTCGAGGCGGAGATGCGGCACATCGCCACCGTCGATCTCCTGGTCCTCGACGATTTTGCGCTTCGGCCCCTGGACGCCACCGAGACCAACGACTTCTACGAGTTGGTCGTGGAGCGCCACCGCCGCAAGCCGACGATCGTCTCTTCGAATAGGTCCCCTGATGAGTGGTTGTCGATGACCACCGATGCCCTGCTCGCGCAGTCGGCGATCGACCGGCTCACCTCCGCGGCACACACCCTCGTCATCGAGGGACCGTCCTACCGGCAACGCACCCGCCCCGGGCGTGGTGCCATTGACAGTTCAGAAGGCGAGGTCGATGCTCGATGAACATCTCCGGGTGGTCCCATGCTCGTGGCAACGAGGTGGTCCCATCACCCTGGCAAGCGACACAAGTCCGCCCACAACCGTTCCAGATCGGCCGGCCGTGGCCAGAACTTCCGGCCACGCCATACCGTGGCACCATCACGGGCCAGCGTTGTCTGACGCTCGGCCCGGACAGCCACGTCGATCCCCAACGTCAATGCCATCGTCATTGCTCCTGTCGGTCCACATCCCTGTTCACCAGGTGACTCACCATCGCGGCCACGGCCCAGACATTCTCTAAGCAGGAGTCCACGCCTACCGGCCGGCTCCCAGTTCCCGAACAAGGACACCGCTCGACCAGACACCGAGCCCGCAGACGACCACTCAAAAAGCCAGGGATCACCAGGTGTCCCGGTCGGACGTTCGGCCCGCCTGCGGACTCCCCCCGAGGCTAAATGTCGGAGGTCGGCGTTACTGTCGAGGTCGTACGCACCCGGTTGCCACATGTACTGGCGGGAGGGTTGATGGATGACGTAACGGCGGTGCCGGCATCGTTGTCCGGCGTGGTTTCTGGGCGCTCTGGTCGCCACAGTATCGACGACGGGGTCTCCACGACGCCGCGGCAGTTCTCGTTCACCACCCGCGCCCACGTGGCGGTCGACGACGCGACCGGTGAGCGGATCGGCCTCGATGACGTCGACACCCGGGTGGGGTGGCTGCTCGATCTGATTGCAGGTGCTGGCGCCGAGTTGGTGTCGCGGCTGTGGCGGCCGGCGACGTTCGACGTGCTCGCCGCCGGCCGTGACCGCCAGGACCGCAGGCTGCCCACACAGGGTCATGTCGCCGCGGCGCGGCTCGGCTGGGATCCGTTCTATCCGGACGGGGTCTATGTGCCGTCGCGGGTGAGCCGGGTGGTGACCGCGCAGGTGCTGGCGACCCTGCGGACCCTGGCCTACCGGGACACCGCGATCGCGGCACTGTCGACCCGATTCGACCCGGCCACCGGTCGTCTGACCGCACCCACCGAGCCGGGCGACTCTGTGCCCTCGGGTTTCGCTCGGGGTGTGCGGCGCCAGCTCGCCGCACGCGCCCGCTCCAGTGGCGGGGCACCGGCCGGCCGGTTGCGGATCACCGACCTGCAGGGACCACCGCAGATCGCGTCGATGGCCCGACTGTCGGCCGCCGATCGGCAGCTCGCGCAGCTTGCCGTCACCGTCGCAGAGCATGAGCTGGTGTTGACGGTGAAGCTGCCGACCTGTCCCGCGCCGGTGGGGCGGGCGCAGTGGCGGCGGGTGCGGCTGACCGCGGCCATCCCCGCGCACCTGTGCGGCCGGCCTGTCATCGATTGGCATCTGCCGACCCTGGTCCTCGACCACCGGGGTCTGTTGTGGCGGTGCGCCGCGACCGAACTCGTCCCGGCAGATGACCTGGACTCGGCCGCGGTCGCGGTGGGCGTGGATTGGTCCCCGTCCACGCTCGGTGCCGCCGCCCTCACCACCGACAGCCCGGAGGGGCTGGTGTCGGATTACCGGGGCTTCACCTACGACGACCGCGGCCTCGGAATCAAACTGGCGCGCCTGCAGGCCGAGGGGCAGCTGCTGCACGCCAAGGCCGCCCGGCTGACCCGGCTGGCCGCCACCGCCCCACCGGAGGTCCGCGCCCAGCTGGAGGCGAAGATCGCCGTCCTCGACGAACACCGCACCGCGGTGGGTGCCAAGCGGGGGAAGATCAACCGGGAACTCGCGTTCCACTTCGCCCGCCAGGTCACCGACTACGCCACCACCGCCGGAGCGCAGGTGATCGCGGTGGAAGATCTCACCACCCTCGAGACCCGCGGACACGGCCGGGTCAACAACAACCGGGCCGCGCAGTCCGCCCGCCGCCAAGCGGTCGCCGCCCTCGCGCACACCGCCACCGGTGCCGGCATCACGGTGGTCTCGGTGCCCGCCCGAGGATCGTCCGCATGGTGTCCGGGCTGCGACGAACCACTTGCCCGTCCCGGCGGGTACCACACCGCGTGGTGCCCGGGCTGCCGGGTCGGCGGCAACCGCGACCACCTCGCGGGGGTGAACCTGGCCAAACGCGCACTGCTCGGCAAAGGCAAGGTCACCCGTCGACGTGGGCAGCTGCCCGCGGTCCGGGTCGCCGAGCACGCGCCGATACGCAGGTGCCGCGACAAAACCGGTCCCACCCCGAGCAGGCCCCGGCATCGCCGGGTCCGCCGCAGCCTGCCCACCGCACCACGGCGGTTGGGGGTGAATCCGAAACAGCATGTTCCTGCACCACAAGCGTCGGTGTGGGACACGGTCCAACCCACACCACCGCACGGTGACGCGGGTAGCCGTGACACACGTCCATCTCAGGCGCCCGCCACACCAGTGGCAGACAGTCCGAGATCTACGTAGACGCTCAGTCGAGCGGCACGGAACGAGCGAACGCGGCACCGGAGATCTCGAGCACCCAGACGTCCGCCGCGTCCACGCCGCGGGGCAACGCGAACCTCATGACTACCTCGGAGTCGTTCGCAGCTACTGCGTTACCGCCGCGCCGATTGTGATGACTCCACCCGGGCAGGCAATGCTGCTCGCGTCCGCGGCCAAGCACCTCAAGGCGGCCATCGGTATCGTGACGCAGACGCGCACCGAACTGAACGAACAGACCCTCACGATGAACGGACTGGCTGCGCCCGGTCCGGTACCGCCGCCCCTTTGCCCGGAGCCGCACCGACGTCACCGTTCGCCATCGCGTCCAGCGTGATCGAGGGTGTGGGCAACGATGATCTCCACCTTCACCGACAGCCTCGGCGACGTGGTGTCGGCGAGCACCCAGGCGGCGAGTGTCTCCTCGTCCGACCTGCCTGCCGACGCCCCGTCGGCGAAATCCGCCGTCGTTCCCGCACATGGGGCAGCGGGCGCAGTTCCGGGTGCGGTGGGCATCGCCGGCGGCGCGGGCATCGGCGTGTACGGTGGCGGCGTGGGCGGAAGCGTCTCCGCGGGTGGCGGTTCCGTACCTCGCGGAACGGTCACCGTGCCGGTTGTGCCCCGGTGATACCGGGACCACTCCGAAACAGTGCGCCGCTCCGGCCGCCACCTCGTCACCTGGCGGGCCCATGGGCGGCGCCGGGATGGCCGGCGCCGGGCGTGGGGGCGACGACCAGCTGAGCGGCCGGTCCACACCCAGCTACCTCGTCAACGCCGGCGAGAACAACGCGTGCGTCGGCGACCTCCCGATGGTCGTGCCCGCCGTAATCGGCGGCGAGGATCTCGACGACACTCCGTTCGGCGACCGGAGCTGATCACTCAGTCGAGGAGCGCTGCCACCTCGTGATCGGTGAGCGTGGTGGTGGGCACGCGGCCTTCCGAACGCACCAGTTCCACGGCCCGGAACAGGGGGCGTTCGGGAAGGGCCGCGCCGCGCGCTTCCGCGCGTAGCTGCTCGATGAGCACCGACGCGATCGCGGCTGCCGGCACCAGTTCGCTCGTCGTCAGGGCGTCGGCCAGCCTGCGGAGCCCGAGGATCTCGAGTTCACGGCCGCCGTCGGTCGTGTAGAGGGCGAGCGGTATCGCGAGGCTCCCGTCGGGGTCCGTGATCCGGACGCTCACCTCGCTGACGCGAGCCGAACGGACCACCAGTTCCGCCGCGACCGCCCTCGTGACGTCGACGTGCCTGCTGCGCAGCCCACCCGTGGACCGGATTCGCCCGGTCTGCAGTGTGATGCGTCGCCGCAACGTGAGGAGAGCGGACGCGGCGGTCGGGACCGCGATCACGGCCCCGACCGTCACACCGACCCACACGGGCCCGAAGAACCCGACGAGGACGCCGACCACCACACCGATCAGCATGGCGATCGCCGCGACCCGTTTGAGCCGTGGTGCGATCAACTCGATCGGAACGAGGTCGAGTGACACCGGCGCGGTGTCGTCACGCGCCAAGGATGGCTCCGACGCGTGCGACGACATCCGCCGAGGAGACCGACTCCTGATCGCCGGTGGCGAGATTCTTGATTCCCACCGTCCCGTCGGCGATGTCGCGGTCGCCGAGCACGAGTGCCAGCGCGGCGCCGGATCTGTCGGCGGCCTTCATCGCGCCCTTCACCCCGCGGTTGCCGTACGCGAGGTCGACTCGAATCCCCTGGGCGCGCAACTGCTGAGCGATCACCACCAGCTTCGCCTTCGCCTCCTCGCCCAGGGGTACGCCGAAGACCTCACAGCGGGCGGTCGAGCCTGCGGTCTTGCCCTCGGCAGCGAGCGCGAGGACGGTCCGGTCGACGCCGAGCCCGAAACCGATGCCGGACAACGGCTGACCGCCGAGCTGCGCCATCAGGCCGTCGTACCGTCCGCCGCCGCCGATACCCGACTGCGCGCCGAGACCGTCGTGGACGAATTCGAACGTCGTCTTCGTGTAGTAGTCGAGGCCGCGGACCATTCGCGGGTTCACCACGTACGGCACACCCAGCGCGTCGAGGTGTGCGAGGACCTCGTCGAAGTGCGCCTTCGCCGTGTCCGAGAGGTGGTCGAGCATGAGCGGTGCATCCGCCGTCATCTCGCGCACCTCCTTGCGCTTGTCGTCGAGAACCCGCAGCGGGTTGATCTCCGCCCGCCGACGCGTCTCCTCGTCGAGTGGAAGGGCGAACAGGAACTCCTGCAACCGTTCCCGGTACTGCGGCCGGCACGTGTCGTCACCGAGGGACGTGATCTCCAACCGGAACCCGTCGAGGCCGAGGCCGCGGAAACCCGCGTCGGCGATGGCGATGACCTCGGCGTCGAGGGCGGGGTCATCGACGCCGATGGCCTCCACCCCGACCTGCTGCAGCTGGCGGTAACGACCGGCCTGCGGTCGCTCGTAGCGGAAGAACGGTCCGGCGTAGCTCAGCTTCACCGGCAACTGGCCGCGGTCCAGGCCGTGTTCGATCACGGCCCGCATGACGCCCGCCGTGCCCTCGGGCCGCAGGGTCACCGAACGATCACCGCGGTCGGCGAACGTGTACATCTCCTTGCTGACGACGTCGGTGGACTCGCCGACACCGCGGGCGAACAGCCCGGTGTCCTCGAAGATGGGAAGTTCGATGTGCCCGTATCCGGCCAGTCGCGCAGCGCGCGTGAGTCCGTCACGGACCGCGACGAACTCGGACGACTGCGGCGGGACGTAATCGGGGACGCCCTTGGGGGCGGAGAAGGTGCTGGCTTTGCTCACTGTCGTTACTTTTCCTTATTTCGATCCCGAGAGTCCAACGAGGAACGGGTTCGACCCACGTTCGGCGCCGACGGTGCTCGACCCGCCGTGCCCGGGGAGAACCGCCGTGTCGTCGGCGAGGATCAGAAGCTTGTCGGCGATGGACTGCAGCAACTGTTCGTGGTTGCCGCCGGGCAGGTCGCTGCGACCGATCGACCCCTGGAACAGGGTGTCACCGGTGAGGGCGATCTCGACTGGACCGTTCTCGGTGGCGACCCGGGTCCGGAAGACCACGGACCCCTGTGTGTGCCCCGGGGTGTGGTCGATAGCGAACGACATCCCGGCCTGCTCGATCACGTCGCCGTCGGCGAGCGCGATCACCTCGCCGGGCTCGACGAACGTCATGCCCTCGATGAACGGCTTCATCGTCGGGCCGATGCCGCGGCCGGGATCCGACAGCATGTACCGGTCCTCGGGATGGATGTACGCGGGGATCCCGAACTTCTCGCAGACGTCGTAGGCGTTCCAGACGTGGTCGAGGTGACCGTGGGTCAGGAGCACCGCGGTCGGCGTGAGATTCGACTGGTCCAGGAACTCGAACAGCGGTTCGGCGGCGTCCTGTCCTGGGTCGACGACGACGCATTCCTGGGCAACGTCCTGCGCGAGGATGTAGCAGTTGGTCTGAAACATCCCGGCCGGGAATCCTGTGACGAGCACCTGTGAGGCTCCTGTTCGAGTGGACATTGCAGTCGCTACAGCCTAAGCCGCCGCCCCGCCAGGATGTTCTCAGGTTCGGATGGCAGACTCTGGAGGTCGTGTGCCGGGGGTAGTTCGCACCGACCAACTGCTATATCGACCGACTGCCAGACAGACCGATACGGGAGGACCACCGCAGTGCCGAGCAACGAGCAGCGCCGGGAAGCAGCCAAACGAAAGCTCGAGCGTCAGCTCGAACGCCGCGCCGACAGAGCACGCAAGCGTAAGCAGCTGACGATCGCCGGTTCGGTGCTCGGTGTCGTGCTCGTCGTGGCGGCGGGCGCCGTCGTCTTCGCCCTCACCAGCGGCGACGACGACGCGACGGAAGCGTCGGCGGCCGAGTCGGTGTCGGCGTCGCCGCAGTCGCCCGGTGTGATGCCGGCGGGCCGGTCCGAACCGCTGCCTGAGAAGGTGTCCTGCACGTACACCCCCAGCACTCAGCCGCCGGCGAAGCAGGTGAACCCGCCGCGCACCGACGACATCGACACCACGCTCCAGGAAGTCAGCGTCAGCATGCAGACGACGCAGGGAAACATCGGCCTGATCCTGGACAACGCCGACTCCCCGTGCACCGTCAACAACTTCCTGAGCCTGGCGAGCCAGAACTACTTTGACAACACCCCGTGCCACCGGCTCGTCACGTCCGAGGGGTTGAAGGTCCTGCAGTGCGGTGATCCCACGGGCGCAGGCACCGGCGGCCCCGGTTACGGCTTCGCGAACGAATTCCCCACCGACCAATACGAGGCGTCGGATCCGTCGCTACAGGTGCCGGTGACGTACCCGCGCGGCACCATCGCAATGGCCAACAGCGGCCAGCCCGACAGCAACGGCAGCCAGTTCTTCCTCGTCTACGCCGATTCGCTGCTGCCCCCGCAGTACACCGCGTTCGGGAAGGTCGACGAGACGGGCCTGGCGACCATCGAGAAGGTGGCGGCGGCCGGTGACGACGGATCGATGCAGGCGGGCGGCGGCAAGCCCAACCTGCCCATCGACATCACGTCCGTCCGGATGGACTGAGGTCTCGTGTGAGGATGGACCGATGAAACGCACCTCGATCCTCGTCGCAGGCGTGAGCCTCGCGGTCCTCCTCGCCGGCTGTTCGGATTCGTCCGACTCCGGCGGCTCGTCGACCGGCACCTCATCGAAGGCGGCCCCCACGAGCGCGGCGGAACAGTCGCTCGATCTGTCCAGGTTCGGCACGCTGCCGCCGGTCCCGGCACCGGCCGCGGCCACCGTGGACTGCGCCTATCCGGCAGGGCAGCCCGCTGCCAAGGACGTCACGCCGCCGCCCACGTCCGGGGTCTCCACCGAGGGCACCGTCCCGGTCGACCTCCAGACGAGCTCCGGACCGATCGGCCTGGTCCTCGACCGTGCCGAGGCCCCGTGCACGGTCAACAGCTTCACGAGCCTCGCCCAGCAGGGCTACTTCGACGACACACCCTGCCACCGGCTGACGACGGAGCTGGGACTGCAGGTCCTGCAGTGCGGTGATCCCAGCGGGAAGGGCACCGGCGGACCGGGCTACGGCTTCACCACCGAGTACCCGGAGACGGCGTTCGCGCCGAACGATCCGGCACTCGCGAATCCGGTGGTCTACCCCCGCGGCACGGTCGCGATGGCGAACAGCGGGACCCCCGGCAGTAACGGCAGCCAGTTCTTCCTCGTCTACGCCGACTCGGTGCTCCCGCCCAACTACACCGTGTTCGGGACGATCTCCGAGGAGGGCCTCGCGACGGTCGAGAAGATCGCGGCGGACGGCGACGACGGATCCATGTCCGCGGGCGGCGGCAAGCCCAACACCCCGGTGCAGATCGAGACCGCGAAGGTCGGCTGACGCCCTCCCCCGGCTACACGAACGGGACGGTCGTTCGAACTGATCGAACGACCGTCCCGTTCGACGTTGCTACGCGGCGGACGTCACCCGGTACACGTCGTACACGCCCTCGACGTTGCGGACCACGTTCAGCACGTGCCCGAGATGCTTCGGGTCGCCCATCTCGAACGTGAACTTGCTGATCGCCACCCGGTCGCCGGACGTCGTCACGGACGCCGACAGGATGTTGACCTTCTCGTCGGCGAGCGCCTTCGTCACGTCCGACAGCAGCCGGTGCCGATCGAGCGCCTCGATCTGGATGGCCACCAGGAACACCGACGACGGCGACGGCGCCCACTTGACCGCGATGATGCGCTCGGACTGCTCCTGCAGGGAGCCCGCGTTGGTGCAGTCGGTGCGGTGCACGCTGACCGCGCCGCCCCGGGTCACGAAGCCCATGATCTCGTCGCCGGGAACGGGTGTGCAGCACTTGGCCAGCTTGGCGACCGTGCCCTCCGCGCCGGGAACCAGCACACCCGCGTCGCCGGTGCTCCGCGGCCGCATCGGCATCGTGGACGGAGTCGACCGCTCGGCCAGCTCCTCCTCGACGTCGCCGACGCCGCCCAGGTGGGCCACCAGACGCTGGACGACGTGCTGCGCCGACACGTGGCTCTCACCGACAGCCGTGTACAGCATCGACACGTCGGTGTAGTGCAGTTCGTGCGCGATGGACGCCATCGATTCGGCGTTCATCAGGCGCTGCAGCGGCAGCCCGACCCGCCGCACCTCCTTCGCGATGGCGTCCTTGCCCGCCTCGAGCGCCTCCTCACGGCGTTCCTTGGCGAACCATTGCCGAATCTTCGTCTTGGCGCGTGGGGAGACGACGAACGTCTGCCAGTCGCGGCTCGGGCCTGCGTTGACGGCCTTGGAGGTGAAGACCTCCACCACCTCGCCGTTCTCGAGCTTGCGTTCGAGCGCCACCAGCCTGCCGTTGACCCGGGCGCCGATACATCGGTGCCCGACCTCCGTGTGCACGGCGTACGCGAAGTCGACGGGTGTCGACCCGGCGGGCAGCGTCACCACGTCGCCCTTGGGTGTGAAGACGAAGATCTCCTTGACCGCGAGGTCGTAGCGGAGCGACTCGAGGAACTCCCCCGGGTCGGCGGCCTCACGCTGCCAGTCGAGGAGCTGACGCATCCACGCCATGTCGTCGACCTCGGCAACGTCACCGGAGTGCCTGCCCTTGGTCTCCTTGTACCGCCAGTGCGCGGCGATACCGAACTCGGCGGTCCGGTGCATGTCGTGGGTACGGATCTGCACCTCGAGCGGTTTGCCCTCGGGTCCGACCACCGTGGTGTGCAGCGACTGGTACACGCCGTAACGCGGCTGTGCGATGTAGTCCTTGAACCGGCCCGCCATCGGCTGCCACAGCGAATGGACGACGCCGACGGCAGCGTAGCAGTCGCGGACCTCGTCGCACAGGATCCGCACACCGACCAGGTCGTGGATGTCGTCGAAGTCGCGGCCCTTGACGATCATCTTCTGGTAGATCGACCAGTAGTGCTTGGGCCTGCCCTCGACGACGGCGTTGATGCGCGACGCCGTCAGGGTCGCGTTGATCTCCGCACGAACCTTCGCGAGGTAGGTGTCGCGGGACGGCGCCCGATCGGCGACGAGCCGCACGATTTCGTCGTACTTCTTGGGATGCAGGATCGCGAAGGACAGGTCCTCGAGTTCCCACTTCACGGTCGCCATGCCCAGCCGGTGGGCCAGAGGTGCGATTACCTCGAGGGTTTCGCGGGCCTTGCGGGCCTGCTTCTCGGGCGGCAGGAACCGCATGGTCCGCATGTTGTGGAGCCGGTCGGCGACCTTGATCACCAGCACACGGGGGTCGCGGGCCATCGCGATGATCATCTTGCGGATGGTCTCGCCCTCGGCGGCGTTGCCGAGCACCACCTTGTCGAGTTTGGTGACGCCGTCGACGAGGTGGGCGACCTCTTCGCCGAACTCGTCGGTCAACTGCTCGAGGGAATACCCGGTGTCTTCGACGGTGTCGTGGAGCAGGGCCGCGACCAGCGTGGTCGTGTCCATTCCCAGTTCCGCGAGGATGCTGGCGACGGCGAGCGGATGCGTGATATACGGGTCGCCCGACTTGCGGCGCTGGCTCGCGTGCCGCTCCTCCGCGACGTCGTAGGCGCGCTGCAGCAGCGCCAGGTCCGCCTTGGGATAGAGCTCACGATGCAGGCTGACGAGAGGTTCGAGAACCGGCCGGATGGTCGTGTTCCGTTGACCCGTGATGCGCCGGGCGAGTCGCGCTCGTACCCGGCGCGATGCGGACGCCGGAACGGCGAATCCCTGTGCTCCACGGTTGTTACCGGAAGCCGGGTTCGCTGCAGGTGACTCGGCATCGGATTGCGCAGACGAGGTTGATCCCGTGTTCTGCGACCGATCAAGATTCGAAGTCATGCCGTCACCTCCTACCACTGAAATGGCTCGGGCCGTGCGGCCCTGGTTGGTCTCGGGCATGCGCCCCGGTGGCCGTGACGACCACCAGGCACAACTTTAGTACTCAGACCGTGACCAGGGACGTGAGCGGGTACTTTCCGAGCCGCTCCCGACCGCCCAGCGCGGCGATCTCCAGGACCACGGCGACACCGATCACCCGGGCACCTGCGGATTCCACCAGTCGCGCCGTGGCGTCGAGGGTTCCACCGGTGGCCAGCACGTCGTCGACGACGAGCACGGAGCGCCCGTCCAGACCGATCGAGCCGGCCGGAATCTCCAGCGTGGCCGTACCGTATTCGAGGGTGTACGACTGCGACAGCACCGGCGGCGGCAGTTTGCCCGACTTCCGCACGGCCACCACACCGGAGCCCAGTTCCCGGGCGACGCCGCCGCCGAGGAGGAACCCTCGGGCGTCGACGGCGGCAATCACATCCGCCTCCGGGGCGCAGGCGGCGAGCGCGTCGACGACGACACGGAAACCGTCCGCGTCGGAAAAGACCGGCGTCAGGTCGGCGAACCGCACCCCGGGTTGCGGAAAGTCGTCGGCCCATCGGGTGAGCCGGGTGACGGCGTCACGGGCCGAAGAATGGTCGATCACCTGCGCAGAACCCACCTGTCCATGTTCCAGCCGGCGCCCGATCGCGTCGGATTGACTGCTCCCGCCTGCAAACCTGTTGCGAACGCGACGGTCCGCGGCTGATCGAACAGCGGCACCGTGGGCACGTCCGACCACAGGATGTTCTCCGCCTCCGTCGACAGCGACAGCTGGGTGGCGGTCGAGCTGTCGACCGAGAGTTGATCGACGATCTGATCGACACGGCCGTTGCTGTAGTCCCCGAAGTTCGATCGGACTCCGCTGCGGAGGGCGTACATCGCGGTGGTGGCCGCTGCCGTGCCCGCGGCGCCGGGAGCGGAGGCCGTGCCCGCGAGGACCACATCCACCTGCCCGTCACGCAGCATGGACGGGGTGAACTCGGGCGACGCGACGTCCTGCACGGTGATACCGGCCGGGGCACACGCCGCCGCCACGGCCGCCACGATCTCGGCGCGGCGCGGGTTCGGACCGAGATATCCCACGCGGACCGTCGCCGACGTGTTGCCGGTGTCGGCCAGAGCGTCCGTCGCCGCTGCCGTGTCCGCCGTCTCGTACCGGCCGCCGACGGCACCGGCCACCGTCTGGTGAACGAGACTGTCGGGGGCGGTGACCCGCGTGTCGACCGGGCCCCCGGACGCTCCACCTGCCTCGTCCGACTCCGCGGCGATCCCGAACTTCGACGCCAGCTCCTCCCGGGGCAGGCACGCCGCGAACGCCCGCCGTCCGGCTGCGTTCTCGAACAGGCCCGAGGTGGACAGGACGAACTGCTCGACGCTGCGCGACGGCACCTCCGTCACGTCGAACCCGCCGAGGTCCAGATCGAGCGCCGATCCCGCGGCGACGTCGACGACCTCGACCGAACCGTCACCGATCCGCGCGCTCACGTCGGAAGACTTGGGCCACACCACGATCCGCGAGGTGGCCGGACGGTTCCCCCACCACCGGTCGTTGGCCACCAGCACGAGGCCCTCGTCCTCGGAGAACGATTCGACCTTGTAGGGGCCGGACGCGGGGAACTTGGCGAGGTCGAGGTCGCCGGGCGCCATCGTCCATCCGTTGTTCCAGAAGTCCGCGACGCGCGTCAACGCTTCCGCGTCCGAATTCTGTACGGCGGCCACGACGTCTGGCACGCCGGCGGCGCTGGCGACCACGTGCGCCGGCATCATCGACGTCGCGCCGAACAACGACTTCCAGTCGGTGAAACTCCGTCCCGCCTTGAACGTGACGACGGCATCCTTCGAGCCGGTCTGGCAGTCGATCCGGTCGATGTCCGAGTAGCCGGCCGTACTCGCCGCATCGAACATCGGGAAACGGCCACTGTTCGCCGCCCACGTCAGCACCAGATCGTCGCAGGACATCGGCACGCCGTCGGAGTAGACGGAGTTGGGATTGAGCTTGTACTGGATCGTCAGGGCATCCCCGGGCATCGCGTTGGCGGTACCGATGTCCGTGTCGGCCACCGGTCCGCCTTCCGGTCCCGTGTAGTTGAACCCGGGCAGCACCCGCGCGAACGCCTGACGCGCCCCCGACACCGCACCCGCGACGCTGTTGCCGTTGTACGTGGTGATCGTGTTGTCGATGGCATACCCGATCGACGGGATCTGCTCGCCCTCCTCGGAACATCCGACGAGCGAGCCGGCGAGGAGCACGGTCGCGAGGAGGCCGGCACCCGACACGGCCGCCGTACGGCCGCGTCGGGTCTGCGCACCGCGCCGGGTGCTGTGCGATGCGGGCATGTCAGTGCCTCTTCTTGTTGCGCTTCCCGGTGGGACGTGAGCCCGGTGTGGGTGCGGTCGCCGCCGACCGGCGGCGCGGGACGGCGGTGTCCGCCGTGGACGCGGCAACCTCGGCGGCCGGGGTGCCGGCCTTCGGCGCACCGCCCTGTGCCAGGGTCGCGCGGCGAGCGAGGACCCTTCGCGTGTGCGCGGCGACCGGACCCCACCGCTCCTTCAACGTGACCAGCAGGGGTGTCGCGAAGAAGATCGACGAGTAGGCGCCGACGATGATGCCCACGAGCTGCACCAGCGCCAGGTCCTTCAGCGTTCCGACACCGAGCATCCAGACCGCGACCACCATCAGCGCGAGCACCGGCAAGACGCTGATCAGGGTGGTGTTGATGGACCGCATCAGCGTCTGGTTGATCGCCAGGTTCGCCTGCTCGGCGTAGGTGCGACGGGTCAGGTGCAGAATCCCTCGTGTGTTCTCCTCGACCTTGTCGAACACCACCACCGAGTCGTAGAGCGAGAAACCGAGAATCGTCAGCAGGCCGATGACGGTCGCCGGGGTCACCTCGAAGCCGACCAGTGAATACACGCCGGCGGTGACGGCGATGTCGAAGAACAGCGCGACGATCGCGGCGATCGCCATGTCCCGCTCGAACCGGACGGCGATGTACACGCTCACGATCACCAGGAACACAAGCAGCGCGATCAGCGCCTTCTGGGTGATCTGTCCGCCCCACGTCTCGCTGACGTCGGCGACGCTGATCACGTTCTTGCTGACGTTGCCGTCGCTGTCCTTCGGCTGGAACTCGTCGTACAACGCGTTTTGTAGCTTCACCACCTGCGCCGCGTCGAGTGCCTCGGAGCGGATCTGCACGGTCGCGCT
The DNA here is from genome assembly GCF_000280725.2 of Rhodococcus sp. JVH1. Lineage (NCBI taxonomy): Bacteria > Bacillati > Actinomycetota > Actinomycetes > Mycobacteriales > Nocardiaceae > Rhodococcus > Rhodococcus sp. JVH1. The sequence continues at coordinate 312,538 of NZ_CP166289.1, forward strand.
CGAACCCGAGCCCACCGTCTGCACCGAGACGGGGTCCATGCCGAGCGCCTCGGAGTAGACCTCCTCCACCTGCGCGGTCTCCACCCCGCCGCCGGCGGGGAACTGGATCCGCGAACCACCCTCGAAATCGATACCGAGGGTGAATCCGCGGACGAGGATGCTCAGCAACGAGATCAGCACGATCGTGCCGGTCAGGATGTAGTAGAAGCGGCGACGCCCGACGACCTCGAAGGCGCCGGTTCCGGTGTACAGCCGCGACAGCAGGCTGTGCTGGGGCATCGACGACTGGTTGACGCCCGAATCGGACAGCGAAGACTCGCGGTCTGTCTGCGACGCAGACCGGGACGTGGTCGATTCGCTCATACTCGTGACTCCTTCGCCGACGCTGCGGCAGCCTTGCGTTCCTTGGCGATCTGCTGCACGGCACCCAGTCCGTTGACACCGGGCTTCGACCAGAACGGCGACTTCGAGGCCAGGTGGACCAGCGGCCACGTCACCAGGAACACCACGACGACATCGAGGATGGTGGTCAGGCCGAGGGTGAACGCGAAGCCGCGCACCTGCCCGACCGCGAGGATGTACAGCACCGCGGCGGCGATGAAGCTGACCGCGTTACCGGACAGGATGGTCCGGCGCGCACGAGCCCAGCCGCGCGGTACCGCGGACCGGAAACTGCGTCCCTCCCGCATCTCGTCCTTGATTCTCTCGAAGAACACCACGAACGAGTCGGCGGTCATACCGATACCGATGATCAGACCGGCGATGCCCGCGAGGTCGAGGGTGAAGTTGATGTACCGGCCGAGCAGCACCATGATCGCGTAGACCATCACACCGGACAGCACCAGCGACAACGCGGTGAGCACCCCGAGCATGCGGTAGTAGAGGAGGCAGTAGAGCAGCACCAGGACCAGACCCACCAGTCCGGCGATGAGACCGGCCTCCAGCGAGGCGAGCCCCAGCGTCGCCGACACGGTCTCCGCCTCGGACGCCGCGAACGACAGCGGTAGCGAGCCGTACTTGAGGGTGTTCGCGAGTTCCTTCGCGCTTTCCGCGGAGAACGAGCCGGTGATCGACGTCGAGCTACCTGCGGGTGTCGCGCCCTGGACGACCGGTGCGCTCACCACCTTGGAGTCGAGTGTGAACGCGGCCTGCTTGCCGATGTTCTGCGACGTGAACGTGGCCCAGGTGTTGCTGCCCTCGGACTTGAACGTCAGGCTCACCTCGTGCCGCGACTGCTGGGAGTTGTAGCCGGACGTCGCGTCGGCGATCTCCTGCCCGTCGATGATCGCCGGTTCGAGCAGGTACACGGCCTGGCCGTCGGTGGAGCACGCGACGAGCGGCAGGGCCGGGTCGTCGTTGCCGCGCAGCGGGTCGGGCACGCTGCAGTCGAGCGTCGCCATGGCCTGCTGCTGCACGGCCGGGTCGGTGCTCTGGCGCGTGGCCCGCGCGGCTGCGATCTCGTCGGCCGCCTCGGCAGTCTCGGTGCCGGACGCGTCGGCGGGCGCCGGCTCCGCCGTCGGAGTCGGCTCGGGAGAGGTGGACGGATCCTGAGCCGGGAACGGCCGGTTCTGGGGCGCGGGAGTCTCGGTTCCGGCGGGAGCCTGGGCCGGCGTCCCACCGGCGGCAGGTGCCTGCGTGCCGGCTGGGGCCGCGGCCTGGGACGTCTGGACGGGACGGACGTACAAGCGCGCCGTCTGGCCGAGCGAACGCGCCTGCGCGCTGTCGTCGCCGGGGACGGTGATGACGAGGTTGTCGCCGTCGATGACCACCTCGGAGCCGGACACGCCGAGTCCGTTCACACGGGTCTCGATGATCTCCTGGGCCTGCCGCAGGCTGTCCGGCGTCGGCTTGCTGCCGTCCGGGGTGCGTGCGGTGAGGGTGACTCGGGTCCCACCTTGCAGGTCGATGCCCAGCTTGGGTGTCGCGGACTTGTCGCCGGTGAAGAACACCAGGGCATACAGAACCGCCATGAGCACCGCGAAAACGGTGAGGTAGCGGACGGGATGCACCGATCCTGTGGAAGGTGCCACGATCTCTATGTCTCCTCAGTACGTGCAGTTCGGGTGGGAACGTTCACAGCGCACCGGACCGGCAGACGCAGGGCTGTGCCCCGGTTGCCGCGCCCGGGGCGCCTGCGACGCGACGGCTGCGCGGGTACGCCGCGGAAGCGTCGATCAATCCTTGTTCAGGCGCGGCGGGGTGTCGCCGCCGTTCTCACGATCCTCGCGGACGATGTCGGTGGCGGGGGCCTCGGCGTCGATCGACTCGTGGTCTATGGAACCGCTGCCCTGCAGCGGGGCGTCGACGATCTGCTCGCGGACGACGAGACGCGACCACGTGGTGACCACGCCGGGAGCGATCTCGAGGTCGATCGTCTCGTCGCCGAGTGCGACGACGGTGCCGTGCAGACCGGCAGTCGTGAGGATGCGGTCACCGACCGAGAGCGAGTCCTGCAGAGCGGTCACCTTGGCCGCCTCCTTCTTCTGTCGGCGGATCCCCAGGAACATGGGGACGAGCAGCGCCAGAATCAGGAGCGGGAAGAGAAAATCCATCTGTAAGTCAACCTCGAGGTATGTCGCACGGTCCGAAGCACTGGTCCCGGTTGGACCGATGCAATACACCAGTGTGCCATCACCGGCCCGGACACCGGTTCGCTCGGCACGAGGCGGGCGTTTCTCCGGGGTCGATCAGGGGTCTTGCGGATCGAACAGGGATGCCTGCGGTTCGTTGACGCGGACCTCGATTCCGCCGGTCACAGCGTCCGGCGGCGGGGTCAGGCCCAGTTGCGTCCACGCGGCGGCCGTGGCGACACGGCCGCGGGGTGTCCGGGCGATCATTCCGGCGCGGACGAGGAAGGGCTCACACACCTCCTCGACGGTGGCGGGTTCCTCACCCACCGCGACGGCCAGGGTGGACACTCCGACCGGGCCGCCGCCGAAGCTGCGCACGAGGGCGCTGAGGACGGACCGGTCGAGGCGGTCGAGTCCCAGCTGGTCGACGTCGTAGACGGCGAGAGCGGCGTGGGCGATCTCGCGGGTGACGACGCCGTCCGCCCGGACCTCGGCGTAGTCGCGGACACGGCGGAGGAGGCGGTTCGCGATGCGGGGCGTGCCTCTGGACCTGTTTGCGATCTCGGCGCCGGCCTCCTCGCCGAGTTGCACGCCGAGAATGCCAGCCGATCGCATGAGGATCTGCTGGAGTTCCGCGGGTTCGTAGAAGTCCATGTGGGCGGTGAACCCGAATCGGTCGCGCAGCGGCCCGGTGAGCGCCCCCGAGCGAGTGGTGGCCCCTACCAGGGTGAACGGTGCGACCTCGAGGGGAATGGACGTGGCGCCGGGGCCCTTGCCGACCACGACGTCGACCCGGAAGTCTTCCATCGCGAGGTAGAGCATCTCTTCGGCCGGCCGGGCGATGCGGTGGATCTCGTCGATGAACAGCACGTCGCCCTCGACGAGATTGCTCAGCATCGCGGCCAGGTCGCCCGCCCGTTCCAGCGCCGGACCCGACGTCAGCCTCAGCGACGAGCCCAGTTCGGCGGCGATGATCATCGCCATGCTGGTCTTTCCCAGGCCGGGCGGGCCCGAGAGGAGGATGTGGTCGGGGGTGCCGCCGCGCATCTTGGCGCCGGTCAGGACGAGCTGCAACTGCTCCCTGACCCGCGGTTGCCCGATGAAGTCGTGGAGGTTCTTCGGGCGCAGGCTGGCCTCGATGTCGCCGTCGCCGGCGACGAGATCGGCCGAGACCGGGGACTCCTCGTCGTAGTCGCCCCCGGGTTCGGGATTCATCTGGTCTTCCCGAGCAGCGAGAGGGCGGAGCGCAGCGCCGTGGAGGTGGTCGACTCGGGCGCCTCTGCGAGGACGGAGTCGGCGGCCTGCTCGGCCTGCTTGGCCGGGAATCCGAGCCCGACGAGGGCTTCGACGATCTGGTCGCGGACCGACCCGCCGCCGCCCGCACCGAGCGGCACCGCCCCGGACGTGGACGCGACCGCGTCTACTTTGTCGCGCAGTTCGACGACCATCCGCTCCGCCCCGCGCTTGCCGATGCCCGGCACCCGCGTGAGTGCCGTGACGTTGCCCTCGGCCAGTGCCGCCCGCAGTGCGTCGGGTTCGAGGACGGCGAGGGTGGCCATCGCCAGGCGGGGGCCGACTCCCGACACCGTCTGGAGCAGCCCGAACAACTCCTTGGACTCCGAGTCGGGGAAGCCGTACAGCGTCATCGAGTCCTCGCGGACGATCATCGCCGTGACCAGCCGGGCCTCGGATCCCCGTTGCAGTCCGCCGAGGGTGGCCGGCGTCGCGTTCACGCGGTAGCCGACTCCGGCGGATTCGATCACCGCATGGTCGAGGGCGATCTCGAGCACCTCGCCGCGGACGGACGCGATCATCGTGTACCTGCCTTCTTCACTTCGGCCAGTCGGGCCTGGTAGCGACGTTTCTGTTCGGCGGCCGCGGCTTCGGCGCGGGCCATGCGTTCGATCATCGGCGCCCGCCAGCAATGGCAGATCGCCAGCGCCAGCGCGTCCGCCGCGTCGGCCGGTTTGGGTGCGGCCGCCAGTTTGAGGATGCGCGTCACCATCGCCGTCACCTGAGCTTTGTCTGCCGAGCCACTCCCCGTGACGGCAGCCTTGACCTCGCTGGGGGTATGGAAACACACGGGGATGCCGCGGCGCGCGGCGGCGAGGGCGACCACGCCACCCGCCTGCGCGGTGCCCATCGCGGTGCGCACGTTGTGCTGGGAGAACACCCGCTCGATCGCCACGACCTCGGGCATGTGCAGATCGATCCACGATTCGGCCGCTTCGGAGATACGCAGCAGCCTGGAGGACAACTCGAGGTCTGCCGGGGTCCGGACCACGTCGACGGCGATCGGGGTGACGGTGCGGCCGCCGCCGCCGTCCACCACTCCGAATCCGCACCGGGTCAGACCGGGATCCACACCCAGCACACGCACGCAAAGCCACCTCTCCCACGCCGAACAGCTGTTCGATAGCTTAGCCGTGGGGTCGGACGAGTCGGCGCATCAACACGCAGGACGAGCCGGGGCGGACGAGCACCGCTCCCCCGACCCGTGCCGTGCGTCGTGCAATCAGTCGTCGAGCTCCGCCAGCACCTCGTCGGACAGGTCGACGTTGGTGTAGACGTTCTGCACGTCGTCGGACTCCTCGAGCGCGTCGACGAGCTTGAACACCTTGCGGGCTCCGTCGGCGTCGACCGGGACCTCGACGGACGCACGGAAATCGGCCTCGGCGGAGTCGTAGTCGATTCCCGCCTCCTGCAGTGCGCTGCGGACGGCGACGAGGTCGGTGGGCTCGCTCACGATCTCGAACGTGTCGCCGAGGTCGGTGACCTCCTCGGCACCCGCATCGAGGACCGCCATCAGCACGTCGTCCTCGCTCTGGTCACCCTTCTCCAGGGTGACGACGCCCTTGCGCGTGAACAGGTAGGACACGGAACCCGGGTCGGCCATGTTGCCGCCGTTGCGGGTCATCGCGGTACGCACCTCGCCGGCCGCACGGTTGCGGTTGTCGGTCAGGCACTCGATGAGGACGGCGACACCGTTGGGTCCGTAGCCCTCGTACATGATGGTCTGCCAGTCGGCGCCGCCCGCTTCTTCACCGGCGCCGCGCTTGCGGGCGCGCTCGATGTTGTCGTTGGGGACCGACGTCTTCTTAGCCTTCTGGATGGCGTCGTACAGGGTGGGATTTCCCGCAGGATCGCCACCGCCGGTACGGGCCGCCACCTCGATGTTCTTGATCAGCTTCGCGAAGGCTTTGCCACGCTTGGCATCGATCACAGCCTTCTTGTGCTTGGTGGTGGCCCATTTGGAGTGGCCGCTCATGCGATTCAAGCCCCTTTCCTGCTGCCTTTGGCACGCCGAATGCGCGGTTTCAGCTTTGACGATGTTACCCGCAGCCCGGCCGCCCCTGTGCGTTCCCGGGGTAACAACTCGCATAAGTCGCCATTGTTTGCATAGAATGCAAACATGTTGATGCGGGTCGACCACAGCTCCACCACCCCACTGGGCGAACAGATCGCGGCCAATGTGCGCGGCGCGTTCCTGCGCGGGGAGATCGGCGCGGGCGATCGGCTCCCCTCCGCCCGGGCACTGGCCGAATCCATCGACGTCAACCTCCACACCGTGCTGCGCGCGTACGCCGCGCTGCGCGACGAGGGCCTGATCGACCTCCGCCGGGGCCGGGGCGCGGTCGTCCGCGCCGACACGGACCCGGTTCACACCGGATTGACCGAAGCCGCACGCACTTTCGTGTCCGAGGCACGACGCCTCGGACTCGACACCGAACAGATGCTCGACCTGATCAAGGAGACCACCAGACAATGACGACCTCCCGAACGCGCCGGCTCGCCGCGACCTCGGCTGTCCCCCTTCTCGCGCTGGTGATCGCGAGACTCGCGTGGAGCGGCGAACTGCCGCCGGTGGTGGCCAGCCACTGGTCCGGCACCGAACCCGACCGGTTCAGCGACACGACCACCTACTTCTGGATCGCTCTCGCCGTCTGCGCGGCCGCCGCCGTGATCGCGGGCGTCGTGGCGGCGCGGGTCCGCACCGACGCCGCGCTCTGGCTTCCCGCCACCGTTCTCGTCGGGTGGACGGTGGCCACGGCCTGGATCGTCAGCGTCGCTGCCACGATCGAGGCGGGCTCGCCCGAAGCGGCGACGCTGGGCTGGTGGATCGTCGTTCCCCTCTTGGGAATCGTGTGGGCCATCGCCGCTTTCGCCCTGCTCCCCCGGACGCCGCACTCCCCGGAGAACGGTGCGGCGCCGACGCTGCCCGTCCCCCTGGCGCCCGGCGAGCGCGCATCGTGGACCGGTTATGCCCGCGGGCGGTGGGCGGGCGTGCTCGCTCTCGCCATGACCCTGGCCGCCGTCGTCTCCGCGCTGGTGGGAGCGCTCTGGCTCGCCGTCCTGTTCGTCGTCCTGGCGGTCGCCGGCGGCGGCTTCGCCTCCGTGACCGTGCAGATCGACCGCACAGGACTGACCCTGTCGTCGTGGAACATCCGCTGGCGGAAGATCCCGCTCGACTCCATCGACGAGGCCCGGGTCACCGAGATCCGGCCCACGGAATGGGGCGGCTGGGGCTACCGCTTCACGCCGCGCGGGACCGCGGTCGTGATCCGCGCCGGCGAGGGCATCGTGCTGAACCGCACCGGCGGCCGCCCGTTCGCGGTCACCGTGGACGGCGCCGCGCAGGGTGCGGCGCTCCTCAACACACTCGCCGCGCCCCGTCCCTAGACCCCGCGGACGATGTCGACGAACAGCTCGTGCACCCGCCGGTCGCCGGTCACCTCCGGGTGGAACGACGTGGCCACCACGGCGCCCTGCCGGACGGCCACGATCCGTCCGGCGGCCGCGCCACCCGACTCGGGCACGCGGGCAAGGACCTGGACGTCGTCGCCGACGCGCTCCACCCACGGAGCCCGGATGAACACGGCCCGCATCGGGTCGCCGACGATGCCCTCGAATTCGAGGTCGGACTCGAAGGAGTCGACCTGACGACCGAAGGCGTTGCGGCGCACCGTCATGTCGATCGCACCGAGGTGCTGCGCGTCGGGTCTCGTGTCGAGGATCTCGCTCGCGAGGAGGATCATCCCGGCGCAGGACCCGTAGGCGGGCAACCCGTCGCGCAGGCGCGCCTTCAGCGGTTCGAGCAGTTCGAAGATCTGCAGCAGCTTGCTCATGGTCGTCGACTCGCCGCCCGGGATGACGAGGCCGTCGATCTTCTCGAGCTCCTCCGGGCGGCGGATGCCGACGGCATCCGCACCCGAATCATTCAGTGCGGCAAGGTGTTCACGGACGTCACCCTGCAGGGCGAGTACTCCGACGAGGGGACGGGTCATGCCATGTTTCCTGTCTCGATGTCGCGCTTGTCCTGATCGCGCTGGATACGGGTCAACCCCTCCTGGACGACGGCGGCGACCATGGTGCCGTTCCGGTCGAACATGCGGCCCTGGGTGAGGGCGCGGCCGAAGCCGGCGGAGGGTGAGGTCTGGTCGTAGAGCAGCCACTCGTCGGCGCGGAACGGGCGCATGAACCACATGGCGTGATCGAGCGACGCCGTCTGCGTGACCACTCCGGGGTGCGGGACCTTCGACGCACCGAGGAGCGTCATGTCACTGAGGTAGGCGAGGGTGCAGATGTGGAAGACCTGATCGTCCGGCAGCTTGCTGCGGTACCGCATCCACACCCGTTGCTGCGCGGCGATTCCGGGAGTCTTCCCGGTGGAGCCGGCCGGAACGATACGGACGTCCCATTCCTTCCACTCCCGGTAGAGATCGGTGGCGGCGAACTCCTCGAGGGTCTGGGCGTCGACGAGCTCTTCGGGCGCGGGGACGGACGGCATCGTGTCCTGATGCTCGATGCCCTCGTCCTCGGTGTGGAACGACGCCGACATGGTGAAGATCGCCTTGCCATCCTGGATTCCGGTGACGCGCCTCGTGCAGAAGGATCTGCCGTCCCGGATCCGGTCGACCAGGTAGACGGTGGGTTTCGCCGGATTTCCTGGGCGCAGGAAGTACCCGTGCAGGGAGTGGACTTTGAATGCCTCGTCAACGGTACGGACCGCGGACACCAGCGACTGACCCGCGACCTGCCCGCCGAACGTCCGCTTCAGAACAGACGGATGAACCGCGCCGCGGAAGATGTCCTTCTCCAGCGCTTCGAGTTCGAGAACGTCCTCGATGCTCGCCATGAGCCCTCCTTCTGTGCCTGGTCAAGGTTATCCGCCCGGTTCGGGCTCGAGGCACCATGGGTGCCATGACGATGTTCACACCGACGAGCCCGGACGGTCTCGTCGCCCTCGTCTCCGAACGCTGCCTCGCCGTTCACGGCACCGCCGTCGTCGCGATCGACGCTCCGGACGGCGCGCACCCCCTGCCCCTCGCGGACGCGGTGTGCGCGTCGCTGCGGGAGCGGGGCCGCCCGTGTGACGTCGTGTCGCTCCACGACTACGTCCGGCCCGCCTCCCTGCGGTTCGAGCACGGGCGCGACGACGAACTCAGCTACCGCACCCTCTGGTTCGACTACGACGCCCTGAACCGAGAGGTGGTGCGGTCGGTCCGCACCGACCGCCGGTGGTTGCCGCGCCTGTGGGACGAGGCCGAGGATCGCTCCGCCCGCTGCGCCCGCGTTCCCGCGGCCGACGGTCAGGTGCTTCTCGTCGTCGGCCCGATGCTGCTGGGCCGGGATCTCGACTTCGACGTCACCGTGCAACTTCATCTGGGCGAAGGCGCCCTGATGCGCCGAACCCCGGCCGATCAACGCTGGACCGTGCCCGCACTGCTGCGCCGTGCCGCCGACGTCACGGTCGAACCCGACCTGCTGGTGCGGTACGACCATCCGCCGAGGCCAGCCGTCCGGGCGGGCCGCTGAGGCCTCTCACGTCGTGCGCAGGAACCGGGTCAGCCCTTCCTGCACGACGGCAGCGACCAGGTTGCCCTTCCTGTCAAAGATCCGGCCCTGCGCGAGCGCCCGCCCGAATCCGGCGGACGGTGACGTCTGGTCGTACAGCAGCCACTCGTCGGCTCGGAACGGGCGCAGGAACCACAGCGCGTGATCGAGTGAGGCGCCGTTGATCTCGACACCGGGGTGCGGGGTCATGGCGGAACCGATCAGCGTCATGTCACTCATGTAGGCCAGTGCGCAGACGTGGAAGACGGGATCGTCGGGCAGCGTCTTGCGGGATCGGAACCACGCCTGCTGCTGAGCGGCCGCACCGCGCCTGCGGTCGACCTCGCCGTGGCCGACCATCCGGATGTCCCAGTCTGACCACTCCTGGGCGAGCCAGGCGATCTCCGGGTCGTCCGAGTCACTGGCGAACGGCAGCGTATCGGGCGGCGGGACCACGGGCATCTCGTCCTGGTGCTCGATGCCCTCGTCCTCGACCTGGAACGACGCCGACATCGTGAAGATCGCCTGACCGTCCTGGACGGCGCTGACCCGCCGGGTGACGAACGACCGACCGTCCCGGATGCGGTCCACCAGGTACACGATCGGCATCGTGGGGTTTCCGGGACGGAGGAAGTAGCCGTGCAGCGAATGCACCATGAATCGGGGGTCGACGGTGCGGACCGCCGCCACCAGCGCCTGACCGGCCACCTGCCCACCGAACGTGCGGGGAAGCATGGTCTCGGTCGCTATGCCTCGGAAGATGTTCTCCTCCAGGCGTTCCACTTCCAGGATCTCTTCGATCGTCGCCATCCACGGCCCCTTCCGATGCTCGTCCGCTGACACTCTCACACGGGTCCCGGGCACCGGCGCACCGCACCGCACGAGGCCCGGGTCGGGGCCTCGTGCGGTGCGAACGGAAGTAGTGCGGCGCCGGGAGCGCCGCGATCGATCACAGATCGATCGCGGGGATCACCAGCCGCGTTCGGCGAGCCGGTGCGGGACGGGAATGTCGTCGACGTTGATCCCGACCATCGCCTCACCCAGCCCACGGGAAACCTTCGCCAGCACATCCGGGTCGTCGAAGAACGTGGTCGCCTTCACGATCGCCGCGGCCCGCTCCGCCGGGTTACCCGACTTGAAGATCCCCGACCCGACGAACACACCCTCCGCACCGAGCTGCATCATCATCGCCACATCCGCCGGGGTGGCGATGCCACCGGCAGTGAACATCGTGACCGGCAACTTCCCGGCCTTGGCGACCTCGACGACCAGATCGTACGGCGCCTGCAACTCCTTCGCCGCCACATACAGCTCGTCCTCGCTGAGCGAGGTCAACCGGCGGATCTCCCCACCGATCGTCCGCATGTGCGTGGTCGCGTTCGACACGTCACCGGTACCGGCCTCCCCCTTGGACCGGATCATCGCCGCACCCTCGGTGATCCGCCGCAGCGCCTCACCGAGATTGGTGGCACCACACACGAACGGGACGGTGAACTGCCACTTGTCGATGTGATTGGCGTAGTCGGCCGGGGTCAGCACCTCCGACTCGTCGACGTAGTCGACCCCGAGGGACTGCAGGATCTGCGCCTCCACGAAGTGCCCGATCCGGGCCTTGGCCATCACCGGGATCGACACCGCGGAGATGATGCCGTCGATCATGTCCGGATCACTCATCCGGGACACCCCACCCTGCGCCCGGATGTCCGCGGGCACCCGCTCGAGCGCCATCACCGCGACCGCACCGGCATCCTCGGCGATCTTCGCCTGATCGGGGGTGACGACGTCCATGATGACCCCGCCCTTCAACATCTCGGCCATGCCACGCTTGACGCGTGCCGTACCGGTGGTGGGGGTGGTGTCGGGGGTGCTCACAGCGAACTCCTGGGTTGTGGCGTGGATTGACTTCGATAACGGCATACGTGAGCGACGACGTTCACGCTGCAGTACCCGATTCTAGGACGAGGGGCCGTCCACTTCCGTAGCCAGTCGGCAATTGCTGGCTTTCTCCGGGCTCCCGGGACGGCTCAGGTGATCGCGCGCACCTCGGGTTCGTCCGCGGCCGAGGCCACCGCGCCCGCCTCGTCGAGGAGATCCGCGAGGTCGTGCGGGTACACGGCTTCCCCTGCTGCCGCCAGTTCACGAACCGTGTCCGCGGTGCACCACCGGTGACCGGTGATGGTGCGGTTCTCGAGTTCGGTGAAGCCCCCGTGGTGCGGCTCGAACCCGTCGGTGCGCAACGCGAAGAACAGTTCCTCGGAGCGGATCAGCTGCCCGTTCCAGGAGAAGATGGCAACCCGACGCCACATGGGTCCGCGCAGCGATTCGGGCGACGCGGTGTGCCCCGTCTCCTCGGCGATCTCCCGGACCGCGGCGGCCCGCAGGTTCTCCCCCTTCTCGACGGCGCCACCGATCGTGAACCAGTAGTAGACGTCAGGGACGGTGGGGTCGTGACCCCGGAGCAGCAGGACCCGGCCCTCACCGTCGAGCAGCACCACCCGGGCTGATGTCCGGACGGAATCGAGGGACAGACCCTCGGTGAACGCCGCGGCGGACGAGCGTTCGGTGATCTCGAAGTACGTCGGCAGCGGGGCCGTGCCCCCGAGGTGCAGCCATCGGACCGGACGCCGGGTGCGGAGTGCGAGGGTGTCGCGAACGGCGTCGTTGTGGAAACGGCGGGCGATCAGCACCCGCGCCTCCGAATCGGCGAGTTCCGCCACCAACTGGGGACGCAGCGCCTCCGGATCGAGGGACGAGAGTGCACTCGACAACGCATTCTCGGCGATCTCCCGGTCGGCCCGGTCCGACCGTTCGGCCCGGGCCGCCAGCGCGGCCAGCGACCTGCCCTCGGGCGGGTCCATCGCCGCGGCCGCCGCCCGCACGACCACCGCCCGGCGGGCGAGGGCCGCGTCGAGAGCCTGCCAGGACAGGTCGGAGCGAACGTGCAGGCGGTCGAGGCGGTTGGCCGTTCCGTACGCCCACAGGCCGATCGCCAGGACGACGGCCGCGACCAGGGCGAGGACCAGGATCGTGAGGGCGGAGAACGTCACGAGCCGACCTCCCGGACGCCGTCGCGGCCGACGGTGACCGTCTCGTAGACACGCAGGATCTGTTCGGCCACCACCGGCCAGTCGTATTCGGTGACCACCGTCCGGCCGACATCGGTGAGCGCGGCGCTGCGCTCGGGGTCACCGAGCACCGAGTCGATCCCGGCGGCGAGCGCCGCCACATCCCCGACCGGCACCAGCACGCCTGCCTGCCCGTCCCGCAGGACCCGGCGGAACGCGTCCAGTTCGCTCGCCACGACGGCAGCTCCCGCGGCCATCGCCTCCACCAGCACGATGCCGAAGCTCTCACCCCCGAGGTTGGGGGCGCAGTACACGTCGGCGCTCCGCAGTGCCGACGCCTTCTCGGCATCGTCGACCTGGCCCAGCAGACGCAGGTGCCCGAAGACCGGGCCGGCCTCGCGGCGCAGCTTGTCCTCGTCGCCGCGTCCGACCACCAGCACCTCGAGGTCGGGATACTTCTCCACCAGAGCGGGCAGCGCCTTGAGGAGCACCGCCATGCCCTTGCGGGGCTCGTCGTAGCGGCCGAGGAAGAGGATGGTCTTTCCCGGACGCGGGTAGCCGGGCAGCGGCTCGGCGTTCGCGAACGCCTGGACGTCGACCCCGTTGGGGATCTCGACCGCATCGGAGCCCAGTGATTCCACCTGCCAGCGTCGGGCGAGTTCCGACACCGCGATGCGGCCGCTGATCCTTTCCAGGTAGGGCTGGAGAACACCCTGAAACGTGCTCAGCACCAACGACTTCGTGGTCGACGTGTGGAAAGTGGCCACGATGGGCCCCTCGGCCACGCGCATGGCGAGCATGGACAGGCTCGGCGCGTTCGGCTCGTGGATGTGCAGGACGTCGAAGTTGTTGTCCGAGATCCAGCGCCGCACGCGGGCGCTCGCGGCGGGGCCGAAACTCAGCCGGGCCACCGAACCGTTGTAGGGAATGGCGAGGGCGCGCCCCGCGGAGACGACGAAGTCGGGCAGGTCGACGTCGTCGGACGCCGGCGCGAGGACGCTCACCTTGTGCCCGCGCTCGATCAGAACCTCCGCGAGGTCGACGACGTGGGCCTGCACTCCGCCCGGGACGTCGAACGAGTACGGGCAGACCATTCCGATCTTCACGAGTTCTCCATGCGGGAGAGCCTCGACTGGGACAGGTCGGAGAGCCACAGCGGCTGAAGCATGTGCCAGTCCTCGGGATGTGCCGCGATGTTGGCCTCGAACCGATCCGCCAGGGCCTGAGTCGCCGCGGCAACCCCCGCGGTGGTGTCGATCGGCGGGTCGATGCGGAAACCCCACCCGCCGTCCGTGAACCAGCAGTGCACCGGCAGCAGCGGCGCGCCGGTGTCGATCGCCAGCTTCGCGGGGCCGGCGGGCATGCGCGTCGGTTCCCCGAAGAACGTCACCGGGACGCCCTTCTTCGCCAGGTCGCGTTCACCGAGGAGGCACACGATCCCGTTGTCCCGCAGTCGCGCCGACAGTTCCACGAACGGGGGGTTCTCTCCCCCGCTGAGCGGAAAGATCTCGAAACCGAGCCCTTCGCGGTAATCGACGAACCGCCGGTACAGCGACTCCGGCTTCAATCGCTCGGCGACCGTGGACAGCCCGCCCCAGTGCTGGGCGCACCACACACCGGCCATGTCCCAGTTGCCGCTGTGCGGCAGTGCCATGACCGCGCCCCGGCCGGCTTCTTTCGCGGCGTCGAGGTGCTTCTGCCCTTCGATCAGCTCGTCGAGGGCGGCGCCCGTCTTCACGAGGTCCATCGACGGCAGCCGGAAAGCCTCCCGCCAGTAGCGCGCGTAGGACCGCATCGACACCCGCATCAGGGTGTCCGGCACCTCGTCCGCGGGTACACCGAGCACACGGGCGAGATTGCGGCGCAACTGTTCCGGGCCGCCGTTCCGGACGGCGAAGTCGGCTCCCCTGTCGAACAGGGCGACCGCGGCCTTCTCGGGCAGCGCACGGACCAGCCGCCAGCCGGTCGCGTACCCCAGGTCGCTGATGTGTTCCGACAGGCCGCTCACTGCGCGCTCGCCTGTCCGTCTTCCGGCGTCGGGTCCGCAGGCGGGAGGGGCAGCACGTCCCGGGCGCCCGGCGACCGGCGGACGGCCAGTACCCGCTGGAACACCGTGATGACGCTGCCCGCCGACAGCAACCACATCGCGACATGAATGGCCCACGGAACTCCGAGCCCGGTCACGCCGGCACCGACCAGCACGATGACCAGCCGATCGGGTCGTTCGATGAGTCCACCGTCGGCGGACAGCCCACTGGCCTCGGCGCGCGCCTTGGCGTACGAGATCACCTGCGAGGTGACGAGGCACAGCAGAGTCGCGATCAGCAGCGGCTTGCTGTTCTCGTGATAGACCGCCCACCAGGCCAGACCGGCGAAGATCGCACCGTCGGCCACCCGGTCGCAGGTGGCGTCGAGAACGGCACCGTACCGGGTTCCGCCGCCGCGGGCGCGGGCCATGGCACCGTCGAGCATGTCGAACATGACGAACAGCCAGATGAACATCGCTCCCCAGAACAGATGTCCGCTGGGAAACAGCGTGACCGCGCCGGCCACGGTCGCTACGGTGCCGATGACGGTGACGGAATCGGGAGTGAGCCCGGTCTTGACCAGGGCCTTCCCCAATGGTGCCGTCACCTTGGACACGGATGCCCGTCCGAAGAAGCTCAGCACCTCTCCACCCCGTTCTTCACTTCCTGCCAGGAACCCCGCACGCGTGAGCCAGCGACTCCCGCGTCATTCATCTAACGCGTCATTCATTCCAGGCCTTCGCCAGCAGCCCCCGGGTCTCGCGCAGCAACTGCGGCATGACCTTGACCCCGGCGAGGACCGTGATGAAGTTCGCGTCCCCGCCCCAGCGCGGCACGATGTGCTGATGCAGGTGCTCGGCGAGCGAACCGCCTGCCGCCGCACCGAGATTGAGACCGACGTTGAAACCGTCCGGCCGCGACACCCGCTTGATCACGCGCAGAGCCTGCTGCGTGAACGACATCAACTCGGCGCTTTCCTCCTCCGTCAGGTCTTCGAGCGCCGCGACCTTGCGGTAGGGAACGACCATCAGGTGCCCCGGGTTGTACGGGTACAGGTTGAGCACCGCATAGACGTGCTCACCCCGGGCGACGATCAACCCGTCCTCGTCGTCCATCTTCGGGATGTCGATGAACGGCTCGTTCGGGGTGTCCCGCGACTTCGGCGCCTCGGCGATGTACGACATGCGGTGCGGCGACCAGATCCGCTGGAGGTGATCGGGTTCGCCGGGGCCGCGGTCGACGAGGCGGCCGGGGCCGCCGAGCATCTCGTCGGCCGTCACGTCGTCACCTCCGGTCATGTGCGTCACCCTTCCTTACCGGGTTGCAGCAGTTCCGCCGTCGGCGAGGCATTCTCGCGGCGACCGATCCACTCGGTGACGATCCGCACGGCGTCGTCCACGGGCACGCCGTTGACCTGGGTGCCGTCCCGGAATCGGAAGCTGACGGCACCCGCCTCGACGTCGCGCGCACCCGCCAGCAACATGAAGGGCACCTTCTGCGCCGTGTTGTTGAAGATCTTCTTCTGCATGCGGTCGTCGCTCGCGTCGACCTCGGCGCGGACACCGGCCGCCTTCAGCCGCTTCACCACGTCGAAGAGGTGATCGGCGAACGTCTCGGCCACCGGGATGCCGACCACCTGGACGGGCGCCAGCCACGCCGGGAACGCACCCGCGTAGTGCTCGGTGAGCACGCCGAAGAATCGTTCGATGGAACCGAACAGGGCCCGGTGGATCATGACCGGACGCTGCTTGGTGCCGTCGTTGGCCGTGTACTCGAGGTCGAAACGCTCCGGCAGGTTGAAGTCGAGCTGAATGGTCGACATCTGCCAGGTGCGGCCCAGGGCGTCCTGCACCTGCACCGAGATCTTCGGTCCGTAGAACGCGGCGCCGCCCGGATCGGGAACCAGGTTCAGCCCCGACGACTCCGCGACCTCGGCGAGAGTCGCCGTCGCTTCCTCCCACACGGCGTCGTCGCCGACGAACTTGTCCGGGTTCTTGGTGGACAGCTCGAGGTAGAAGTCGTCGAGTCCGTAGTCCTTCAGCAGGCCGAGCACGAACTGCAGGGTGGTCGCCAGTTCGTCACGCATCTGCTCACGGGTGCAGTAGATGTGCGCGTCGTCCTGCGTCATGCCGCGCACGCGGGTGAGTCCGTGGACGACACCCGACTTCTCGTACCGGTACACGGAACCGAACTCGAAGAGCCGCAACGGCAGCTCGCGGTACGACCGGCCGCGGGAGCGGAAGATCAGGTTGTGCATCGGGCAGTTCATCGGCTTGAGGTAGTAGTCCTGGCCCGGCTTGCGCACGGTGCCGTCCTCGTTCAGCTCCTCGTCGATGTGCATCGCCGGGAACATGCCGTCGCGGTACCAGTCCAGGTGACCCGACACCTCGTAGAGGTGCCCCTTGGTGATGTGGGGGGTGTTGACGAACTCGTACCCCTCCTCCACGTGCCGCTTGCGGGAGTAGTCCTCCATCTCGGTGCGGATGATTCCGCCCCGCGGATGGAACACGGGCAGTCCGGAGCCGAGTTCGTCGGGGAAGCTGAACAGGTCGAGTTCGGACCCCAGCTTGCGGTGGTCGCGGCGTTCCGCCTCGGCGAGCAGCTCCAGGTGCTGGTCCTGCGCCTCCGCCGACTCCCACGCGGTGCCGTAGATGCGCTGGAGATCGGCGTTGTCCTGATTACCGCGCCAGTACGCCGCCGAGCTGCGGGTGAGCTTGAACGCCGGGATGTGCTTGGTGGTGGGGATGTGCGGGCCGCGGCACAGATCCCCCCACACCTTCTCGCCGGTCCGCGGGTCCAGGTTGTCGTAGATGGTGAGCTCGTTGCCGCCCACCTCCATGATCTCCGGATCGTCGATGCCCGACTTGTCGTCGATGAGTTCGAGCTTGAAGGGCTCCTTCGCCAGCTCGGCGCGCGCGTCCTCGAGCGACTCGACGACGCGGCGGGAGAACCGCTGCGACCCCTTGATGATCTTCTTCATCCGCTTCTCGAGGCTCGCGAGGTCCTCGGGGGTGAACGGGCGATCGACGGCGAAGTCGTAGTAGAAGCCGTCCTTGATCGGCGGGCCGATGCCCAGCTTCGCCTCGGGGAACTCCTGCTGGACGGCCTGCGCGAGCACGTGGGCGGCGGAGTGGCGGATGACGCTCCGGCCGTCGTCGGTGTTCGCCGCGACCGGCTCGACCTCGACGTCGGTGTCGGGCACCCAGGACAGGTCCTTGAGCTGGCCCTCGGCGTCACGGACCACGACGACGACGTCCGGACCCTTGCTCGGGTAGCCCGCCTCCCGAACCGCTGTACCGGCCGTAGTCCCCGCGGGCACCCGGACGAGGGCGGCTGGGGCGGCGGATGCGGGGGTGCTCACGGCGATGTTCTCCTAGGTGAGGTGTGCGGTGCAGACATGGTGAATGTGCCAGCCCATGTTATCGGCCCAGCAGTCACACCCAACCATGCGTCCGGCTAGAGCGGGCTCTCCAGCCACGGGTAGTCGAGGCCGATCCACGTTCCGACGAGACCGAACGTCCCGAGCAACCACAGCGTGGCGAGGACGATGACACACGTCAGCAGCGCGCCCGCCCCCTTGACCACCAGTGACTGCCGCGAGAACCAGTGCATGAACTTCTCGTAGCGCTGCCGCGCGTAGTGCAGCAGCCGGTGGGCCCAAGCGAACTCGGATGCGAGGATCCCGAGCCCCGCGAACACGATCAGCCAGCCGGGGCCCGGATAGGGAATCGCGACGATCCCGGCGGCCAGCACCAGGGCCCCGATGACCCCCACCGCGATGCGGTACGCCAGATTGAGGCTCGGCCGCGCCGCGATGTGCGCCCGCCACCGGTGCCACCGGCTCTCCGCTTCCTGGAACGGGGACAGATCCGAGTCGTCCACGTCCACGTTCTCGGGCGCGGGTCCCGGCCGAGCTTCTCCGCTAGTCACCGCTCCAGCCTACCGAGCGCGACCTGCGGCGGCGCGTCGTCGCACCGCCCGCAGGTCATCCCTTCACACAGACGACCTGCCGCAGGTGGGCCACGACCTCCACGAGGTCGGCCTGCGCTTCGATCACCTGCTCGATGTCCTTGTAGGCGCCGGGGATCTCGTCGATCACGCCCGCGTCCTTACGCGATTCGACTCCGGACGTCTGCCGCACGAGGTCGTCGACGGTGAAGCGCTTCTTCGCCTTCGTGCGGCTCATCGTCCGCCCCGCCCCGTGCGATGCCGAATGGAAGGACAACTCGGAGCCCAGGCCACGCACCACGTAGGAACCGGTGCCCATGGATCCGGGGATGAGTCCGAGATCACCCCGCCCGGCCCGGATCGCGCCCTTGCGGGTGACGAGCATCGGCTCGCCGTCGATGATCTCCTCCGACACATAGTTGTGGTGGCAGGAGATCGGCTCGTCGAATCGCACCGGCCTGCCGGGCAGAGCCTGCCGGAATGCCTGCATCACCAACGTGAGCATGACGGCACGGTTGCGGGCCGCGTATTCCTGCGCCCACGTCAGGTCGTGGCGGTACGCGTCCATCTCCTTGCTGCCTGCGAGGAACACCGCGAGATCGCGATCGACCAGCCGCTGGTTGTGCGGCAACGCCCGCGCCACCGCGATGTGCCGCTCCGCCAGCTCCTTGCCGATGTTGCGTGAACCGGAGTGGAGCATCAGCCAGACCTCGTCGGCGTCCGACAGGCACACCTCGATGAAGTGGTTGCCGCCGCCGAGCGTTCCGATCTGCTTCATCGCCCTGGATTCGCGGGACTGGACGCCGGAATGCAGGTCACCGAATTCCTGCCAGAAGCGGTGCCATCCCTTCTTCACTCCCCCGGCGTCCCTGACGTCCAGTGCGCCGACGTTCACCGAACGCTCGTGCATGGCGAACCCGACCGGCACCGCGTGCTCGATGCGCGAGCGCATCGAGCGCAGGCTGTCGGGCAGATCGTTCGCGGTCACATCCGTCCGGACCGCCGTCATCCCGCACCCGATGTCGACGCCGACCGCTGCCGGGGCGACCGCCTCCCGCATCGCGATGACGGAACCGACCGTCGCACCCTTGCCGACATGGACGTCGGGCATGACCCGCACACCGTGCACCCACGGCAGGTCGGCCATGTTCCGCAGCTGCTGCAACGCTGCCTGCTCGATGGTCCACTCTTCCGCCCACATCAAGGTGGGCGCGGTGGTGCCTTCCAGCCTCACGGGGAACATGGGACTCAGTCCTTCGATAGCGGATCACCCGGGAAATTTCGGCCGGCTGAGTTCATTGTCCGCCGCACCGGAGAGCCGGAACAACCGATTATTCGGGTGCGCACACGAAAAAGAAGAGGGCGTTTCCGATTTCGGAAACGCCCTCTTCTTTTCTGTGGTCCCGGCTGGGATCGAACCAGCGACCTCCCCGGTGTGAACGGGACGCTCTTCCACTGAGCCACGGGACCGAGGCGCGCCAAACACTCGCGCTCGAACGAGTTGGAACATTAACACGACCGAGCGGCCGAACGAAAATCACGTCGTTGGGATTCGTGTCGACCCCCGCCCGCGGCACGTCCGCGACCCGGCGTCGTTCATGCGTAGTTCACCGTCTGATGCCTTGACCTGCAGATTTGTAACTATCGCGGATGGTCGGCTAATGTTCTCAACCGCACCACGGAGAACATTCTCCGCGAGTTACAGGGTGCATGCGGACGTGGCGCAGCTGGTAGCGCACAACCTTGCCAAGGTTGGGGTCGCGGGTTCGAATCCCGTCGTCCGCTCGAGAGGTTGGACTCAACCTTCACGGTGGAGTGGCCGAGTGGTGAGGCAACGGCCTGCAAAGCCGTGCACACGGGTTCGATTCCCGTCTCCACCTCGCGCGATTAGCTCAGCGGGAGAGCGCTTCCCTGACACGGAAGAGGTCACTGGTTCAATCCCAGTATCGCGCACCGAGATAGATGATAGATGCACGACTGTTTTACTTGCTCGACCAGTGACGGCCCCCAGCCCGGGGGCTTTCACGAATGCGGACGTGGCGCAGCTGGTAGCGCACAACCTTGCCAAGGTTGGGGTCGCGGGTTCGAATCCCGTCGTCCGCTCTCTTTTCTCCATCCCGCGCGATTAGCTCAGCGGGAGAGCGCTTCCCTGACACGGAAGAGGTCACTGGTTCAATCCCAGTATCGCGCACCAGTTCACTTTCAACCGAACAGTTCACGACAGTTCAGCCCCGGTCCTCGACCGGGGCTGAACTGTTGTCCGGGTATCAGGCGGGCTGGAGCCGGTTGGCGCCGGAGATCATCGCACGCAGAGTCGATTCCGTGTGGGATTCACCGATTCCCATCGCCCAGAGCCTGATGCCGTCGCGATCGCAGAGCAGGAATGTCGCGGTGCGGTGCCCGATCTCGTGCTGATGAAAAGACAGGATCTCCATCGCACACCCCGCGTCGTACAGCATCGAGGTCATGGCGGCCACCGGACCGGGCGCGCTCGCACCGGTCTTGCGGATCGATTCGCCGATACCGAGCGTCGCTTCGAAATCCCACATCCCGGGGCCGGTCTTCGTTTCCGACCAACTGCCCAGACGGAACGGTCCGGTGGACGGCGCGTAGGCGGCCTCGAACACGGACCACGCCATTCCGGCGGATTCGGTGCGGAGTTCCCGTGGCAGCGACTTGCCGTGGCGCGCGGCGAACGGGTCGGCGGCCGGTGTCGACGAGGGAAAGGATGAGGCGAAAGAAGTGTTGGTACTCATTCTCGTGGTCTTCCTGAAAGAAGGGAGGACCAACGCGTAGCTCAACGACCCGCAGCGAGGGGTCGGTCCGTATCAGACCCCGCTACGGCGGAGAACTACGAGAATGCGCTGCATGGATGACACTGTAAGCGACAACCGTCCGCAGAGACAACCCCGATTCACGGTGCCGCGCCGACCGCCGGTGACGGGCGGGTGACGAAATCGTTACCGCTGCATCTGGAACGTGAGGAATTCCTCATGTATCGTCGAACTTGCCATCCACCCCCCCGATGGCAATGAGCCCCAGCCATGACCCCCCATCCAAGGCTGGGGCTCAGTCTTGGTCCAGGCACCTCACACACCCCGCTTTCGGACATTTCGCCCGCCCCTTCGGAGAACGCTGCACATCCCCGCAAAGTATTGGACACTCGTCCAATCACTAGGATGTCCTCTACCGAAGGCCGACTCCATGACGGATTCACCACGCGCAGACGTGTCCGCGGACCACCGCTCGGCACGGATCGCCGCTGCGGGCGCATTCGGCCTGCAGGGTTTTCTCCTCGCGGCCATCCTCACCCAACTGCCGCAGTACCAGGACCGATTCGGGTTCGACGCCACGGTCATCGTGGTCGCGGTCGTGACGGTGTCTCTCATCGCCGGGGCGGGAAGCGTCCTCGCCGAGCACCTGGCCCGCCGATTCTCCAGCAGGTCGGCGCTGCAGCTCGGGCTCGCGACCATCGCGGTCGCCGGTGGCGCCCTCGGTTTCAGCCCGAACACCGCGGCGTTCTTCGTCTGCCTGTCCGTGTACGGCGCCGGGCTGGGCATCGTCGACGCCGCCGCCAACATGCAGGCGGTGTCGATCCAGCGCGCGTACGGCCGTTTCATCCTGTCGTCGTTCCACGCGGTGTGGAGCGTCGGCGCGATTGCGGGTGCACTCTTCGTCGCCGCCACCTCCGCCCTCGACGTCAGCGTGACCGGCGCGCAACTGGTGGCGGCGCTCGTCGTGGCCGTCGGCCTCGCCGTCTGCGGCCCCCGGCTCCTGGCCCGTCAGGAGCCGGCGGGCACCGCCCCGCCGTCGACCGGCCCTGTGCCCGTGCCGGTTCCGATCCGAGCGCTGCTCGCGCTCGGCACCGCGATGGCGTTGTTCTACGCCATCGATTTCGGTGTCGGCAACTGGTCCGCGCTGTACGTCCGGAACGTTCTGCTCGCGGACGCCGGCACGGCCGCCCTGGCACTGGCCGCATACCAGTGCGCGGCTCTGGTGTCGCGTCTGACCGGCGACTTCTGGGTGGCGAAGTACGGCGAGATCGCCGTCGTCCGTGCGGGTTCGGCGGTCGGTGTCGCCGGATTGACGGTCGTCGTACTCGCCCCGTCCCCGGCCGTCGCGATCGCCGGATTCCTTGTCGTGGGCCTCGGCGTGCCGGTCGTCGCTCCCCTGTGTTTCAGCGCCGCCGGCCGGCTGGCACCCACCGGCCAGGTGGACGACGTCGTGGCGCGGATCAACCTGTTCAACTACGTGGGCACGCTCGTGGGCGGGGCGATCGTCGGCGGCGTCGCCACCGCGACCAGCCTGCGGATCGGGTTCGTGGTCCCACTCCTGTTCGCGATGGGGCTCGTCGTGCTCGCCCCCGCATTCGCCCCGGACCGGGACCGGGACCGGGAATCCGAGTGGACCCCGGATCGCGACTGACGGCAGATGTTCTACTTAGGATATGCCGACTCGGGGATCGTTCGTGACCGCCGTGGCGATCGTCTACGTCGCGGTGCCGGTCTCGTCACGGTCCGCTCGTGGCGGCTCGCACACCCCGGGACGATCGAGTCGATCAAGACCGTTGCGGCGATCACCCGGCTGCGGGACAGTACGGGAATGACACTTCGGGAAGCGAAGGACGCGGTGGATCAGCTGTGACTGTCGAGATAGACCCGGCGGGGATCTGGGATTCCGAGGCGATCGCCGACGTCGCCGCGGCAACGTTCCCTCTCGCGTGCCCACCCGGCGCGACACAGGACGACATTGCTGCCTTCATCGACGACGTGCTGTCGGCCGAACGGTTCTCGGAGTACCTCACCGACCCGAACCGCACCGTCCTGAAGGTCACCCACGGCGGGGCGATCGTCGGCTACGCGATGCTGATCGACGGTGAACCCGCCAACCCGGATGTCGGCAGGGCCGTGACGCTGCGGCCGACCACCGAGATCAGCAAGCTGTACGTGCTCCCCGGCAATCACGGGACCGGTGTCGCGTCCGCGCTGATGGACGCCATCGTCGAACGCGCCGTCGCCGCGGGGTCCGCCGGGCTGTGGCTCGGCGTCAACCAGGAGAATGTGCGCGCCCAGCGCTTCTACGCGAAGCACGGATTCACGCAGGTCGGAACGAAGACCTTCCTCGTCGGCACCCAGCTGCACCACGATTTCGTGATGCAGCGGGCGCTGTGACGAGCTGGGTCAGCTCGCGGCGACCTCGAAGCGCGACAGTGCGAGCAGGCGCGACGTGGCACGCAGGTACTTCTTCCGGTACCCACCGGCCAGCATCTCGGGAGTGAAGATCGCGTCGAGCTTGGCCCCGGCCACGGTGACCGGGATGCTCGCGTCGTACAGGCGGTCGGCGAGGACCACCAGGCGCAGCGCGACCGACTGGTCCTCGGCGGGGTGGACGCCATCCAGGAAGACGGCCGGGATGCCCTCGACCAGCTTGTTGTAGCGGGACGGGTGCAGCGTGCTGAGGTGCTTGCACAGCGCGTCGAAGTCGTCGAGGGTGGCGCCGGGGATGCTGTCGGCGCGCTCGGCGAGCTCCTCCGAGGAGATCGGGTCCGGGGCCGGTGGCAGGTCGCGGTGCCGGTAGTCGGGGCCGTCGACGCGGATCGTCTCGAAGATCGAGCCGAGCTTCTTGATCTCGCGCAGGAAGTCCTGCGCGGCGAATCGTCCTTCACCGAGCTGGCCCGGCAGGGTGTTCGACGTCGCCACGATGGACACGCCGCGCGCCGACAATTCCGACAGCAGGCGGGACACCAGCATGGTGTCGCCCGGGTCGTCGAGTTCGAATTCGTCGATGCAGAGAACGCTGTGGCCGGACAGCTGCTCGACGGCCTTGTTGAAACCGAGGGCACCGACGACGTGCGTCAGCTCCACGAACGTGCCGAACGCCTTGGGCGACGGGACGCTGTGGAAGATCGAGGCCAGAAGGTGGGTCTTGCCGACGCCGAAGCCGCCGTCGAGGTAGAGACCGGCACCGGTGGCCTGCGTCTTCTTCCCGAACAGGCCGCGTCGTCCGCCGCTGCGGATCTTCACGACCTTCTTCGCGAACTCCTCGGCCGTCTGGACCGCGGCGGCCTGGCTGGGTTCTGCGGGGTCGGGGATGTACGACGCGAAGCTCACCTCGTCGAACATGGCCGGGGGCACCATCTGAGCTACCAACTGATCAGCCGGTACCACGGGGCTGCGATCGACAAGACGTGCATGCATACAAGCAGCGTATCCACGTGTTGTGATCACCAACATGCACCGTGTACATATTGCGACATTTTTCACACCGGACAGTCCGCCTGCCCGCCCGGAGTCCAGCGAATCGACCGCGAACGCACTGCGCGACCTGTATGCGTACCCGGCGGAGACCCCGCGACCCTGGGTCCGCGTCAACTTCGTGAGCAGCATCGACGGCGCCGTCTCCGTGGACGGGGTCAGCGGGGCGCTCGGCACACCGGCGGACAGGCTGGTCTTCGAAACACTGCGGGAGTTGGCCGACGTCGTGCTGGTCGGGGCCGGAACCGTCCGGGTGGAGAACTACGGCGGGGCGCGCATTCACGCTGAAGGCAGACGACGTCGGGTGGCGTCGGGGATGCCGGAGGTCCCGCCGATCGCCGTCGTGTCGGCACGCGCCCACCTCGACCCGCAGTCACGCCTGTTCACCGACACGGAGGTGGCCCCGATCGTCGTCACGTGCACGGACGCGGACCCGGGGCGGGTCCGTGCTCTCGCCGACGCGGGTGCGCGGATCGTGACCGCCGGCGACGGGCAGATCACCGGCGACGGCCTGATCGCCGCCCTCGAGCATCTCGGATTGCGCCGTGTGCTCTGCGAGGGCGGCCCGAGCCTGTTCGGCCGGCTGACCGCGGACGACGTCGTCGACGAGGTCTGCCTGACCACGGCGCCCGTACTCGTCGGCGGAACCGCGGGTCGCGTCGCCACCGCGCCGGGTGCCCGGATCATCGCGATGACTCCCGCGCACATCCTCACCGACACCGACGGCACCGTCCTCACCAGATGGGTGCGGCTGCCCCGCCCGTAGGGGAACCTGGCAGGGTGGTCGCCATGCGCAGATCGGTGTTGCTCGCAATGGTTCTCGTGGTGTGCAGCGCGTGCGGAGCCGGACCGTCCAACCGGCCGCACGTGGCGGTCGAACGCGAGGGCGGCGGCAGCGAACCCACCGCGACCGAGACCGAGAACGCCGACGCTCCCCCGCCCGTGTTGCAGACCCCGAAGAACGATCTGGCGTGGACCGACTGCACGCAGAGCACCCTCGGCGCCCTTGGCCCGGGAACGACGCCGCCCACCGGGCTGATCTTCGAGTGCGGCTCGTACGAGTCGGCGGTCGACGAGAGCGGCACCCTGCCCGGCTCCTTCACGATGGGGGCCATGCGGGCACGCCTCGCCGACACCCCCGAGAACGCGGCCCCCCTGGTGCTCACGTCGGGATCGGACCGGTCGTCGACCGCGACGCTCGCCGCGCTGAGCACCGGCGGTCTGACGTCCCTGCTGTCGACGCGACCGGTGGTCGCGGTGGACCGCCGCGGCATCGCCTCCTCACAGGAGATCGAATGCCTCACTCCGGAGCTCCGCAGCAGCCTGGCGAATCTCGGGCAGTTCGACCCGGGGACGGGTGACCAGGTCGACAAGGTCACCGCGCTGGGCCGCGACGCCACCATCGTGTGCACCGACTACCTGCAGCCGCAGGAACTCGCGTTCGACAGCACCCACGCCGCCGACGACATCGAAGAGCTGCGCCGCACCTGGGACGTCGATGCGCTCGGGATCCTCGCCACCGGCAACGGCAGTGCCGTCGCGCTCAGCTACGCCGCCAAGTACCCCGATCGGATCGGCCGACTCGTCCTCGACTCCCCCGCCGTCACCACGGTGGATGCCGCGACCGCCACCGAACAGCAGGTCGCAGGTCAGGAGGCGGCATTCGACGCGTTCGCCCGCCAGTGCACCGCCCTGAACTGCTCCCTCGGCGCCGATCCCCGCGCCGCGATGACCGACGCCGTCACCAGCGCCGCGAACGGCCAGATCCCGCGGGTCTCCGCGAACGCCCTCCTCACCGCGGTGTCCGGGTCGCTCGCCGCGGCGGGCGGCGACCAACAGGGCCGCGTCCGAGCCCTGTCCGATGCGGTGTCCGCCGCCCTCGCCGGAAACACGGCGCCGATCCTCGCGGCGATCGCGCAGGCCGAGGCGGCCTACGAGACCGACGGCCAGTTCATCACCCGCTGCACGGACGGCCAGCAGTGGCCCGCACCCGACCGCGTTCGCGAACTGCAGAAGCTGTGGGGTGAGCGGTTCCCGCTGTTCGGCCCGAACGCCGCCGTCGGACTGCTCGCGTGCACCTCCTGGCCCGCGACCGCGCCGCCCGCCCTGCCCGGCGAGCTGACACTCCCGGTCCTGGTGCTGAGCGGCACCGCCGACCCGGTCGTCGGGAACGCCGGGGTGGGGACGGTGACCGGTGCCGTGTCGAGCGCAGGCGCCGCGACCGCGACCCTGACGTGGCACGGCAGCGGCCACCCCGCCACCCATTCGGACTGCGCGCAGAAGTCGATCGTCACCTACGTCGCGGACGGCGTGCTGCCCCCGGACGGCAGCGCCTGCCCCGCCTAGCCGACGTGTTCGGTCCGACACCCACAGGGGGTGCGTGACCGCACGTCAGAGCTTCTCGGTGTACCGTGCCGTGGTGTTCCTTCGACAACTCGAACCGCGCACCGGGCGGACTGCCAACGAGGTAATCAACTTCGCGCTGTGGCCGATCGCCGTCATGACAGTGCTGCATCGAGTGGTCGTCAAGGCGGTCAACGGGTACATCACCGACGACTTCCGACCGGTCTACAACGCTGCGCTGGCCTTCCTCAACGGCCGCCCCGTCTACACCGCCAACTTCAACTGGGTCGATCCGCACTACCTGTATCCGCCGTCCGGCACCCTGCTGATGGCTCCGATCGCGGTGATCGACCCCGAGAAGTCCCGGTGGTTGTTCATCATCGCCAACGCGATCGCCATCGTGATCGCGTTGTACCTGCTCCTGCGGCTGTTCGGCCTGGGATTGAACTCCATCGCGGCCCCGATCCTGCTGCTCGCCACGTTCTCCTCCGAGACCGTCACCAACACCCTCGTCTTCACCAACATCAACGGTCTGGTCCTGCTCGGCGAGATCGCGTTCCTCGTGTTGCTGATGAAGCGCAAGGACATGTGGTCCGGTGTCGCCATCGGGCTGACGTTTGCGGTCAAACCGATCCTCGCCCCACTCCTGCTGCTGCCTCTGGTGCGCGGACAGTGGAAGGTGTTCGTCACCGCGATCGGCATTCCCCTGATCCTCACCGCCGTGGCGTGGCCGCTGTCCGCGGATCCGATGGACTTCGTGCGCCACACGGTGCCGTACCTGATGGAATCGCGCGACTACTTCAACAGCGCGATCGTCGGCAACGGCAAGTACTACGGCCTCCCCACCGCCCTGATCTGGGCCCTGCGCGGCGTCTTCACCGCCATCGTGCTCAGTTCCCTGTGGCTGCTCTACCGCTACTACCGCCACGACGAGCTGTTCTTCGTCGTCACCACGTCGGGGGTTCTGCTGACGGCGTCGTGGCTGCTCGGCTCGCTCGGCCAGATGTACTACTCGATGATGCTGTTCCCGCTCCTGATGTCCGTGGTGCTGAAGAATTCGGTGATGCGGAACTGGCCGGCGTGGCTGGCCGTGTACGGGTTCATGAGTTACGACAGCTGGCTGTCGAGCCGGTTCATCGAGGCCGGCCGGACCGCCGAGTACATGAAGACCACGCTGGGGTGGAGCCTGATGCTCCTCGTGGTCTTCGGCGTGCTGACCGTCCGCTACGTCACGGCACGGCGCGAGGGGCGACTCGACCGGGGCATCGACCCGGCGTTCCTCCTCGAACCGGACGGGAAGGCTCACGGCACCCCGGCGCGGGAACCGGAACCGGACGTGCAGCCGCAGGTCGAGTCGGCCACCGCCAAGACGTAGGCCGCGTCGCACGCAGGGCGTCACGGCCGGAATCGGCGAAACGTATTAGCGTGGAGCCATGAGTTCGCAGCAGCAGGATCCCACGCAGTCCGCCCCGAAGGTTGCTCTCTCCGACAGCGAGTGGCGCGAGAAACTGACTCCCGAGGAGTACGCCGTGCTGCGCCAGGCCGGTACCGAGCGACCCTTCGTCGGCGAGTACACCGACACGAAGACGGAAGGCGTCTATCACTGCCGGGCCTGTGGCGCCGAGCTGTTCCGCAGCACCGAGAAGTTCGAATCGCACTGCGGGTGGCCGTCGTTCTTCGATCCGGCCGACTCGGACGCCGTCATCCTCCGCGAGGACACGTCGCTGGGCATGCGCCGCGTCGAGGTGGTGTGCGGGACCTGCCACAGCCACCTGGGCCACGTCTTCGAGGGCGAGGGCTACCCCACCCCCACCGATCAGCGGTACTGCATCAATTCGATCTCGCTGACCCTGGAACCGACCGGCGAATGATCGTCGGTGGATCGAACGCCCGGATAGGCGGAAGCTCACCCTCGTAGCGTTCGATCTCGACGAGCACGTGCTGGCCCGTGCAGCCGTGGGCGAGTGACGACGTGCCCACGTCCGGGGTCAGCACGTTGGGGTTCCCGTGCACGCAGAGGGAATCCGGGTCGGTCGCGTCGAGCGGGTCGTACCAGGCCCCCGTCGACAACTGGACCACACCGCGCCGGACGCCCTCGTCCACCACCACACCGGCGAGGCAGGCGCCGCGGTCGTTGAACACGCGGACGACGTCGCCGGCGGTGAGTCCGCGGGCGGCGGCGTCGTCCGGATGGATTCGGAGCGGTTCGCGGCCCCGGATCTTCGATTTCTGGCTGGTGCCGCCGTGGTCGAGTTGGCTGTGCAGGCGGGTCCGCGGCTGGTTGGCGATCAGGTGCAGCGGGAACTGCCATGCCCGTCGGCCGCCCAGCCATTCCTCGGGCTCGTACCAGCGTGGGTGTCCGGCACAGTCGTCGTAGCCGAATCCGTCGATGTCGGCGGAGAAGATCTCGATCCGCCCGCTCGGGGTGGCGAGGGGGAATTTCACCGGATCGGCCCGGAAGTCGCCGAACAGGATCAGGTCGTCCTCGGTCCGCATCCGCACGTGGCCCTGCGCCCAGAAGTCGTCGAAACTCGGGGCGGGACCGCCGTCCGCGCGGACGAAGTCACGCCACTGCCCGTACAGGTGCTCGAGCCACTGCTCGGACGAGCGGCCCTCGGTGAACTTCTCCCCGACACCCAGTTTCCGGGCGACGGCGGCGAACGTGTCGTAGTCGTCCTGCGCGTCGGCGTACGGCCCGACGGCGGCGTGCATGGCGACGAGCAGCGGGTCGTTGCGGGTGCAGCTGAGATCGGCCCGCTCGAGCGAAGTGGTAGATGGGACGACGATGTCCGCGTGCCGGGCCATCGGCGTCCAGTAGGGGTCGTGGACGACGATCGTGTCGGGACGGGCCAGCGCCCGGCGCAGACGGGGAATGTCCTGATGGTGGTGGAACGGGTTGCCGCCCGCCCAGTACAGCATCTTGATGTCCGGGTACGTCAGCCGCTGACCGTCGTAGTCGAACGGTGCGCCCGGGTTCAGGAGCATGTCCGAGATCGCGGCCACGGGGATGAAGTCGCGCACGGGGTTCAACCCCTGGGGAAGCGTGGGCAGCGGGTACGGGACGGGGGCGAGCCCGGGTTCGTTCATGGAACCGTAGCCGTGGCCGAAACCGCCGCCGGGTAGGCCGATCTGGCCCAGCATCGCGGCGAGGGTGACCCCCATCCACGGGGCCTGCTCACCGTGCCGCACCCTCTGCAGCGACCAGGTAACGGTCACCATCGTCCTGCCCGCCGCCATCCGCCGGGCGAGGGCGACGAGGTCCGCTGCGGCGATGCCCGAGATCTGCTCGGCCCACGCGGGCGATTTCGGTACGCCGTCGGAGCGCCCGAGGAGGTAGTCCTCGAAGCGGTCGTAGCCGACGCAGTGGCTGCCCAGGAATGCCGCGTCGTGCAGGTCTTCCGTCGCGAGGACGAACGCCAGGGCGAGCATGATCGCGACATCGGTGCCGGGCACCGGGGCGTGCCGTTCGGCGGCGCCGTGCACGTCGTCGCGCAGCGGACTGAACGACACGACGGATCCCCCGCGGCGCCGGAGGGCGTCGAGTGCGTCGCGGGTGGGGTGGTCGCTGGTCCCGCCGTGATTGACGCCGGTGTTCTTGAGGGGGACGCCACCGAAGCACACCATGAGATCGGTGTGCTCGGCGATGATCTTCCAGGACGTGGAGCGAGCGAACATCTTCCAGTGCGTGCCCACCACCCGGGGCATGATGACGCCCGTCGCGCCGAGCGAGTAGCTGTGCACCGATCGGGTGTAGCCGCCGAGCGTGTTCAGGAACCGGTGAACCTGGCTCTGGGCGTGATGGAACCGTCCCGCGCTGGCCCAGCCGTACGAACCGCCGTAGATCGCGCTGTTGCCGTGCGTGTCGACGACTCTGCGCAGTTCGTTCGCCAGCCGCTGGGTCAGCTCCTCCCAGTCGACCGACACGAACTCGTCGGACCCCCGGGAACTGCTGGGTCCCGGGCCGTTCTCGAGCCACCCGCGGCGCACCACCGGGCCGGTGATCCGTGCCTTGCTGCGGACCGATCCGGCGATGTTGCCCAGCACCGGTGACGGGTTCGCGTCACCGGTGTACGGGTGGGCGGCGACGACGTCGCCGTCGGCGACCTCGGCCTCGAACATGCCCCAGTGCGCCATGTGCTGGTAGCGGGGCGCGGTGCGCGCCCCGTCGGCGTCATTCATCGGTGCTGTGTCAGATCACGGCAGAGCGGTGATCAGCTTCTCCACATCCACCCGCGGGCCGGTGAAGAAGGGCACCTCCTCGCGGACGTGCAGGCGGGCCTCGGTGGCACGCAGGTCGCGCATGAGGTCGACGATGCGGTACAGCTCGGGCGCCTCGAACGCGAGAATCCACTCGTAGTCGCCGAGCGCGAACGAGGGCACGGTGTTGGCGCGGACGTCCTTGTACGTGCGGGCCGCCATACCGTGGTCGGCGAGCATCTTGCGCCGCTCCTCGTCGGGCAGCAGGTACCACTCGTAGGAGCGGACGAACGGGTACACGCAGATGTAGTTGCCCGGGTCCTCACCGGCCAGGAACGCCGGAATGTGGCTCTTGTTGAATTCGGCGGGCCGGTGGCACGCCACGTTGCTCCACACGGGCTTGCTCGCGCGGCCCAGTGCGGTGGTGCGGCGGAAGTCGGCGTAGGTGGCCTGGAGGGCTTCGATGCTGGGCGAGTGCGTCCAGATCATGAAGTCGGCGTCGGCTCGCAGGCCGGCCACGTCGTAGAGCCCGCGCACCACGACACCCTTGTCGGCCTGACCTTCGAAGAAGATCCGCGCCTCCTTGATCACAGCTTCCCGGTCGTCCCCGAGTACACCGGGTTCCACCTGGAACACCGAGAACATGAGGTAGCGGATTTCAGAGTTCAATGCGTCGAAGTCGAGGCGTGCCATGGGTCTATCGTGCCACTCGCCCGGCGAGCCGTGCAGCCGCCGTCGTCGCAGCGGCCACACACGCGGGAACACCGACCCCGTGGAGGAGTGCCCCGGACACCTCGAGACCGTCCAGACCTGCGACTTCCTGCTCGATCACCGCCACCCGGTCGAGATGGCCGGGACCGTACTGCGGCAGGCCGCCGTGCCAGCGCTGGACGTGTACCGCGACGGGTTCCGCGGACACCCCGGTGACGGTCGCGAGGTCCCGCCGGGCGGCGGCGATCAGCTCGTCGTCGGGTGCGTCGACGACGGCGGCGTCGCCGAACCGGCCGAACGACGCCCGGACGAGGGTCACCTCCCGCTCGGCGAGGTGCGGCCACTTGCGGCTCGACAGGGTGAACGCTTTCGCGCCGAGCGTGGCGTCGGTGGCGACGAGGATCCCGGAGTTCTGCGGGAGGTCGACCCGGATCGGCAGCGCCAGCGCGACGACCGCCGAGGAGGCCAGTGGGATGTCCGCGGCGGCCGCCGACGCGCGGGGGGCGATGCCGGCGAGCAGGTCGGCGAGTTGCGGGGCGGGCACGGCGAGGACGACCCCGTCGACGCGGCCCACGAGGTCCGCCGACCAGCCGTCGCCGTCCCGGCCGAGTGTCCGGATCCGCTCGTGCACGATCTCCGCCGACGCGGCCTCCGTCAGGGCGCGCAGCAGGACGCCGTAGCCGTCGCGCAGCGCCCCGAACACGGGCCCGGGGGTGGGGGCGGGGAGGGCGTCCGCCACGGCCGCGGACAGGCTCGTGGCGCCGCGGTCGAGCGCCGCCGCGAGAGTGGGCAGGGCGGCGCGCACGCCGATGGTGTCCGCGAGACCCGAATAGACCCCTCCGAGAAGCGGATCCACCGACCGCTGGACCACCTGCGCGCCGAACCGGTCGCCGACCAGTGCACCGACGGCGACGTCGGCGCCCGGTGTCCAGTCGAAGGGCACCGTCCGCTCCCCCGCCATGCGCGCGAGCGTCCGGTCGTCGACGAGACCGCGCAGGCTGTTTCCGTCCGCCGGTATCCCCATGAGGGTGTCGACCGGCAGCGGGTGCAGCGCGTCCTCGGACCAGATGAGCGGCCGCAGTCCCGCCGGATACACCAGCTGGTCGGAGAGGCCGAGTTCGCCGAGCAGGGCCGGGAGTTCCGGCCGCCGCGCGATGAAGGCTTCCGCCCCGACGTCGACGGGTTCCCCCGCCAGGTCCACCGTGCGTAGCTTGCCGCCGAGCCGTTCCGCGCCGTCGGCGAGGATGATCCGGGCATCGGCGCCGAGCCGTTGCCGCAGCCGGTACGCGGCGACGAGCCCGGAGATGCCGCCGCCGACGACGAGAACGTTCGGCGACGACCCCGTCACAGCGAGTGCACCAGCTCGACCAGCGCGGTCAGCGCACCCGGGTCGGTGTCGGGCAGCACGCCGTGCCCGAGGTTGAAGATGTGTCCCGTGGCGCCGGCGGCGAGGGCGGCGTCGGCTTCCGCGGTGATGCGGCGGACCTGCTTCTCGACGGCCGCCGGTCCCGCGAACAGCACCGCGGGGTCGAGGTTGCCCTGGAGCGCCTTGCCCGGGCCCACCCGGCGCACCGCCACATCCAGGGGGATGCGCCAGTCGACGCCCACCACGTCGGCGCCCGCTTCGCCCATCGCGCCGAGCAGTTCACCGGTTCCGACACCGAAGTGGATACGCGGCACCTTCGCGCTCTCCACCTCGGCGAACACCCGCTCGGAGTGGGGCAGCACGAATTCCCGGTACTCGGCGAGGGACAGCGCGCCGGCCCACGAGTCGAACAGCTGGATCGCGTCGACACCGGCGCGCAGCTGGGTCTGCAGGAAGGTGATGGTGGTGTCGGCGAGGGTGCCGAGCAGCGCGTGCCACGTGCGGGGGTCGGAGTGCATCAGCGCCTTCGTGCGCTCGTGATTGCGGCTCGGACCGCCCTCCACCAGGTACGAGGCGAGGGTGAACGGGGCTCCGGCGAAGCCGATCAGCGGCGTCGACCCGAGTTCCGCGGTGAGCAGCTGCACGGCCTGCGCGACGGCGCCGACCTCTTCCGGCACGAGGCGCGGCAGGGCGGCGACGTCGGCGATCGACCGGACCGGGTTCGCGACGACGGGACCGGTGCCGGCGACGATGTCGAGATCGATCCCGGCGGCCTTGAGCGGCACCACGATGTCGGAGAACAGGATCGCGGCGTCGACGCCGTGCCTGCGCACCGGCTGCATGGTGATCTCGCAGACGAGTGCCGGATCGAAGCACGACTCGAGCATGCCGATCCCCGACCGGATCTCGCGGTACTCGGGAAGCGAGCGGCCTGCCTGCCGCATGAACCACACCGGGCGACGGCCGGGGGTACGGCCTTCCGCGGCCGCCAGGAGGGGTGCGTCGGGGAGCACCCGCCTCGCGGCGTACGTCGCCCGTTCGCTCATGCCTGCATTGGTGCTTTCCAACCCGCTCATCGGTCCTCGCGCTCTCTGCCTGCTCGAATTTCGGCAGCTCTCATGCTGCCATGCCGGGACTCCGCCGCCGATCGGCCCTGCTCGGCGCGCCTCCGACGAGATGTGTGGGTCCGGGTCTAACGTCCCGAGCTGTGACGACTTCGGGATCGCCCGCCGAACCGGCCGAGTTCCGCGCCGCGGTCGAAGCGATGAATTCCGCGCAGGTTCGCGCGGACATCGAGGTGGGCCCCATCCGGCCCCCGCAACGGCTCGCGCCGTACAGCTACGCCGTCGGCGCAGAGGTCGTGCACGAGGACACCGGGGTCGTCGCCGAACAGAGCGAGGGTGACGCGTTCGGCAGGTTGATCCTCCTGTTCGACCCCGAGGGTGACGAGGCCTGGAACGGCACGATGCGGCTGGTCGCCTACATTCAGGCCGATCTCGACGCCGCCGTGGCGTCCGACCCCCTGCTTCCCGAAGTGGCGTGGAGCTGGCTCGTCGACGCTCTCGAGTCGCGCCACGAACCGCTCAACGCGCTCGGCGGGACGGTGACGGCGACGACGTCGGTGCGCTACGGCGACATCGCCGGCCCCCCGCATGCGCATCAGCTGGAACTGCGTGCGTCGTGGACGGCGACGTCCGTCGAACTGGCCACGCACGTCGAGGCGTTCTGCGAGGTCCTGGCGTATGCGGCCGGCCTGCCGCCCGCCGGGGTGTCGCAGCTGCGGACGCTGGGCGGCAAGTAGTCAGGCCGATTCCGTGCCCGCCGCGGGCACGTCGGTGGTGGCGCTGCGCGACCATTCCAGGAAGCGCCCGACCGCCTGCGTGACGGAGATGCTGCGGATCGAGGGGAACACGTCGAACGCGTGCTGCGCGCCCTTCAATTCGGCGTAGACGACGGGGTTGTCGGACACCTGCCGGAGCTCGTCGACGAAGATCCGCGCCTCGGCGACGGGGATCAGCGAATCGCTCGTGCCGTGAATCACGAAGAACGGCGGTGCGTCCGCCCGCAGGTGCGCGAGCGGGGACGCGGCCCGGTAGTCGTCGGGGAACGTGGCGTGCTTGCCGAGCACCATCGGCATCAGTCCGGAGTGCACGCGCTGGAGGACCGCCTTGATTCCGGTGTCGCCGGCGATGTCGTAGACACCGTAGTACGGGACACACGCCTGAACGGACGTGTCGACGTCCTCGAACCCCGGCTGCAGGTGACTGTCGTTCGCGGTGAGTCCCACCATGGCGGCGAGGTGGCCACCCGCGGAACCACCTGTGACGGCGATGAAGTCGGGGTTGCCGCCGTACTCCTCGACGTGCTCCCGGAGCCAGGCCAGCGCCTGCTTGATTGCGATCAGGTGTTCGGGCCACTTCGCCTTCGGCGACAGCGGGTAGTTGACGGCCGCGCACACCCACCCCCGCGAGGCCATCTCGAGCATGAGCGGCAGACCCTGTTGATCCTTGTTCCCGATCACCCATCCGCCGCCGTGGATCTGCAGGAGGACCGGGCTCTTCGACGGCAGATCCTGCCGGTGGTAGATATCGAGGCGGGCCCGGCGCCCGCCCGGCCCGTACGCGAGGTTGCGGACCCGGGTGACCGCTTTGTTCCGCATCCAGAACGGGTTGAGGAGTTGCCGCCACACGGGCCGCCCCGGGTGTTCGATGGCGCTGTCGCGGTCGGTGTAGTTCTCGCCGAGCGTCTCGACGAGCGCGGATTCGGCTTCCGCTCCGGCGCCACGACCGGTGGCGATCACGGCGGCGAGCCCGGCGGCGGATGCGGCGGCCAGCGCGAGGCCGACACGGTCGCTTCGGGTTCGCGTTCCGTGACGCGCGGCGTGCTGGGCGGCGTCGGCGGCGGTCACGACGAGCAGGTGCGGTGCGAGTTCGGTGGTGAGCCACCCTGAGAAGAACGCGACCACCGACGTGGGCGCACCGGGCAGGGGACGCAGGGCGTTGGCGGCGAGTGCGGCGCCGACGGCCTGCCGGAGAACGAAGCCTCGGGTCATACCTCAACCGTAGAACATGTTCTAATCGATCGGTTGCCCACCCCGGCGGCGGACGCCGGATCGAGAACGAGACGGAGCCGCGTCTCGCGGGCCGGGCCACGGCGTCGACCTCGTTGATTCACGATTCGATGGACCACATTCTAGAACGTGTTCTAGTATCAGGACATGCAGCGACTCAGCGGTCTCGACGCATCCTTCCTCTACCTCGAAACGTCGACGCAACTCCTCCACGTCTGCGGAGTCATCGTTCTCGACGTGTCGACGGTTCCGGGCGGCTACACGTTCGCCCAGCTCAAGGCGGAACTCGGCGCGCGCACCGAGGCGATTCCCTCGTTCCGGCGCAAGCTGCAGGACTCGAAGTTCAACCTCGACCACCCCGTGTGGGTCGAGGACACCGACTTCGACATCGACCG
The DNA here is from genome assembly GCF_000280725.2 of Rhodococcus sp. JVH1. Classification (NCBI taxonomy): domain Bacteria; kingdom Bacillati; phylum Actinomycetota; class Actinomycetes; order Mycobacteriales; family Nocardiaceae; genus Rhodococcus; species Rhodococcus sp. JVH1. The sequence goes on from NZ_CP166289.1 coordinate 349,318, forward strand.
GCACTGCCACCGCGTCGCGCTCCCCGCCCCCGGCGGCCGCGACGAGCTGGCCGAACTGTGTGGCGACATCGCAGGCATTCCCCTCGACCGCGCCCGGCCGCTGTGGGAGATGTGGGTGATCGAGGGCCTCGAGGACGGTTCCGTCGCCGTCATGTCGAAGATGCACCACGCCGGGGTCGACGGCATCACCGGCGCCAACATGATGGCCCAGCTGTGCGGCCTCGAACCGGACGCACCACGCCCCGGCCCCGACGACTCCGCCGAGAGCGCGGGGCAGGCTAGCACGCTCGACATCGCCGTCGGCGGGCTGCTCGCCGTCGCGTCCCGGCCCGCGAAACTGCTGAGGATCGTCCCGCAGAGCCTGACACTGCTGCCCCGCTGGATCGGCCGGGCCCGCCGCGGTGCGGCGATGCCCGCGCCGTTCACCGCGCCGCGCACGTCCCTGAACGGCACGTTGACCAGTCACCGCAATCTCGCGTTCACCCAGCTCGACCTCGAGAAGGTCAAGACGGTCAAGGACGCGTTCGACGTCAAGGTCAACGACGTGGTGCTCGCACTGTGCTCGGGCGCACTGCGCAAATACCTGCAGGACCGCCGGGAGCTGCCCGACAAGTCGCTGGTCGCCATCGTCCCGGTCTCGGTCCACGGAAAGTCGGACCGGCCGGGCACCAACCAGGTGTCCGGCATGTTCACCCAACTCGGCACCCAGATCGAGGATCCGGCCGAACGCCTGCTCGCGATCGGCGAGCACAACTCGACGTCGAAGGAACACAACGAAACCCTCGGCGCGAGCCTGCTGCAGGACTGGTCCCAGTTCGCCGGGCAGGCCGTGTTCGGCACCGCCATGCGCCTCTACTCGACCCTCGGCCTGGCGGAACGGCATCCGGTTGTCCACAACCTGGTGATCTCCAACGTGCCCGGGCCGTCGGTCCCGCTGTATTTCCTGGGTGCCCTGATCAGGGCGATGTATCCGCTGGGCCCGATCTTCCATGGCGCCGGGCTCAACGTGACGGTGATGTCGCTGAACGGTCAGCTCGACGTCGGCCTGATGAGCTGCCCGGAACTCGCACCCCACCTCTGGGACCTCGTCGACGCGTTTCCCGCGGCATTGGACGAGCTCGTCGAGGCAGCGGGGAACCGGTCGTGAACCCGCCGGTGCGCTGCGGGAATCCCGAAGCGACGTAGAGTCAGCTGTCATGTCCGAAGTCACCGACGACGCCTCGTCACCCGGCCCTGCCGAAGAGCCCGGCCGGCAGATCGTTCCCCTGCTCGCACCCCGGGACGGCGTGCCCGACGTCGTGACCACGGCGGAGGGTGTCGCGAAGGCCGCGGCCGCGCTGAGCGAGGGCACCGGCCCGCTGGCGGTCGACGCCGAGCGGGCGTCCGGCTTCCGCTATTCGGCGCGGGCGTATCTCGTGCAGTTGCGCCGGGAGGGTGCGGGGACGGTGCTCCTCGACCCGATCCCCACCGCCGCCGATCTCGCCCCGCTGGCGGAGGTGATCAACCCGCTGGAGTGGATCCTGCACTCCGCGGACCAGGATCTGCCGGGGCTCGCGGAGATCGGCCTGGCGCCGGCGACACTGTTCGACACCGAACTGGCGGGGCGCCTCGCCGGGTTCGAACGGGTCGGTCTCGCCGCGATCGTCGAGCGGACGCTGGGCCTCGAACTGCGGAAGGGCCACGGCGCCGCCGACTGGTCGAAGCGGCCGCTGCCCGATTCCTGGCTGAACTACGCGGCCCTCGACGTCGAGGTTCTCGTCGAGTTGCGGAACGTGATGGCCGCGGAACTCGACGAGCAGGGCAAGAGCGAGTGGGCTGCACAGGAATTCGAGCACATCCGGCTCGCGGGGCCCCCGAAGCCCAAGGCCGACCGCTGGCGGCGGACGTCGCACATCACGTCGCTGAAGACGCAGCGGCAACTCGCCGCCGCCCGTTCGCTGTGGCAGGCCCGCGAGGACCTCGCCCGCAAACGCGACGTCTCCCCCAGCCGGGTCCTGCCGGATGCGGCGATCATCGACGCCGCGACGAAGGACCCGCGGAGCATCGAGGCACTGCGGGCGCTGCCCGTGTTCGGCGGTCCCCGTCAGCGGCGGCACTCCCGGATCTGGCTACAGGCGCTCGAGGATGCCCGGGCACTGCCGGACACGGAACTGCCTCCGAAGACCCCGCCGTTCACGGGACCGCCGCCGGCGAGTCGGTGGGCGCGGCACGACCCCGACGCCGCCGAGCGGCTGACGGCGGCCCGCGCCGCGCTGGCCGCTCTCGGCACGGAGGTGTCGGTGCCGGTGGAGAACCTGGTGACCCCGGAACTCGTCCGCAGGTTGTGCTGGGACTGGTCGGCCCCCGAGGGCGGCGACGTCGAGTCGGCGATCGACCGGGTGCTCGACGCGGGGGGTGCCCGCCCGTGGCAGCGGATGCTGACGGTGCCCGTACTGGCGAGCGCGCTGCTCTCCGCCGCCGAGCAGAAGGGTTCCGGCGACGACTGATCGACTGCACGCGCGGGGTGAGCGCGTGAATTCCCGATGAGGTACCCATTAAGTTACCCGTGAGTAACGGTAGGGGTACGCTGGTCTGGAGGCCGGACGCCTGGCCGTGATCCGGAACCAAACTGCTCCATCAGGAGGAATTCGCGTGGCTCCATCCACCACAACTCAACGCAACGTCGTGTTCGTCGACGGCATCCGCACTCCGTTCGGCAAGGCCGGCCCCAAGGGCATCTACGCGGAGACCCGTGCGGACGACCTCGTCGTCAAGACCATCCGCGAGCTGCTTCGCCGCAACCCGCTGCTCGACCCCGCGCGCATCGACGAGGTCGCCATCGCCGCGACCACGCAGACGGGCGATCAGGGTCTCACCATCGGCCGCACCTCCGCGATCCTGGCCGGGCTCCCCGAGACCGTCCCCGGTTTCGCGATCGACCGCATGTGCGCCGGCGCCATGACGTCCGTCACCACCACCGCGTCGGGCATCGGCTTCGGCCAGTACGACGTAGTGATCGCGGGCGGCGTCGAGCACATGGGCCGCCACCCGATGGGCGAGGGCGCAGACCCGAACCCCCGGTTCCTCGCCGACCGCCTCGTCGACCCCAGCGCCCTCGTCATGGGCAACACGGCCGAGAACCTGCACGACCGGTTCCCGACCATCACCAAGGACCGCACCGACGCGTACGCCGTCGCGAGCCAGAACAAGTACGAGGCCGCCCGCAAGGCCGGCTTCATCGCCGACACCCTGGTGCCCGTCGCCACCCGCTCCGCCGCGGGCTGGGGCCTGGCCACCGAGGACGAGCCGCCGCGACCGGGCACCACGCTCGAGGACCTCGCCAAGCTGAAGACGCCGTTCCGTCCCGCGGGCCGCATCACCGCGGGTAACGCGGCCGGTCTGAACGACGGCGCGACCGCGGCCCTCCTCGCCGGTGAGGACACCGCGCTCGAACTCGGACTGCCGATCGGCATGCGCATGGTCGGATTCGCGTTCCAGGGCGTCGACCCCGCCGTCATGGGCATCGGCCCGGTGCCGGCCACCGAGAAGCTGCTGGGCCGTACCGGTCTGAAGATCGAGGACATCGGCCTGTTCGAGATCAACGAGGCCTTCGCCGTTCAGGTTCTCGCGTTCCTCGAGCACTACGGCATCGCCGACGACGATCCGCGAGTCAACCAGTGGGGCGGCGCCATCGCGTGTGGCCACCCCCTCGCGTCCTCCGGTGTCCGCCTGATGACCCAGCTGTCCCGCCAGTTCGCCCAGCGCCCCGACGTCCGCTACGGCCTGACCACGATGTGCATCGGTCTGGGCATGGGCGGAACCGTGATCTGGGAGAACCCGAACTTCGATGGAGCCAAGTAGATGACCGACATTGCAACGGCATTCGCCGACGAGGTCGTGACCAACGCGTACACCAAGATCGTCGCCGTACCCGGCATCGAGGGCCCGGTCGCGCTGATCACCCTCGACAACGGTTTCGACCACACCAAGCCGTCGTCGTTCGGCCCGGGCGGCCTGAAGGCCCTCGACGCCGCACTGGACGAGGCGTTCGCCGCCCATCCCGTCGCCATCGCGATCACCGGCAAGCCCTTCATCTTCGCCGCGGGCGCGGACCTCAAGGGTGTTCCGAGCATCACGAACCGTGACCAGGCGCTCGAACTCGGCCGGCTCGGGCACAAGGTGTTCCGCCGACTGCGCGAATCGTCCGTGCCGACGTTCGCGTTCGTCAACGGCGTCGCACTCGGCGGCGGGCTCGAGGTCGCGTTGCACAGCCACTACCGCACCGCATCCGAGAGCGCGGGCGCACTGGGTCTGCCCGAGACGTTCCTCGGACTGGTTCCGGGCTGGGGCGGAACGCAGTTGCTGCCCAACCTCATCGGCCCCTCGAACGCCGTCGCCGTCGTCCTCGAGAACGCGCTGAACCAGAACAAGACGCTCAACCCGAGGAAGGCCCTCGAACTCGGCGTCGTCGACGCGGTGTTCGGTTCGGCCGACTTCCTCGAGCAGTCGTTCGCATGGGCCGCGCAGGTCCTGGCCGGCGAGATCACCCCGGCGCGACCCGAGATCGACCGGGGCAAGGGCTGGGACGACGCGATCGCCCGCGCGAAGGCGATCGTCGAGGGCAAGACCAAGAACAACGCCCCCGGACCGGTCAAGGCCGTCGAACTCCTCGAGCTGGCCCGGACCACCGATCTCACCGATCCCGCGTCGCTCGACAAAGGCTTCGCCGCCGAGGACGAGGCGCTCGCCGACCTGCTGCTCGCCGACGAGCTCCGCGCCGGCCTGTACGCGTTCGACCTGGTGAACAAGCGCGCCAAGCGTCCCGCAGGCGCACCGGACAAGTCCCTCGCGCGCAAGGTCACCGGCGTCGGCATCGTCGGTGCCGGTCTGATGGCCAGCCAGCTCGCGATGCTGTTCGTCCGCCAGCTCAAGGTGCCGGTCATCCTCACCGACATCGACCAGGAGCGCATCGACAAGGGCGTCGGCTACGTCCACGGCGAGATCGACAAGCTGCAGGGCAAGGGCCGGTTGTCCCCGGACGCGGCGAACCGTCTCAAGGGTCTCGTGTCCGGCTCGCTGGACAAGGCCGCGTTCGCGAAGACCGACTTCGTGATCGAGGCCGTGTTCGAGAACCTCGATCTGAAGAAGAAGATCTTCGCCGAACTCGAGGAGCACATCGCCCCGGAGACGATCCTGGCGACCAACACGTCCTCGCTGTCGATCACCAAGATGGCCGCGGACCTGAAGCACCCCGAGCGGGTGGTCGGCTTCCACTTCTTCAACCCGGTCGCCGTGCTGCCCCTGCTCGAGGTCATCAAGGGCGAGAAGACCGACGACGCCACCCTGGCAACGGCGTTCGCCACTGCCAAGGCGCTCAAGAAGTCGGCGGTCGGTTCCGCCGACCTGCCCGGGTTCGTCTTCAACCGGCTCCTGATCCGCACCCTCGGTGAGGTCATGAACGCGGTCGACGAGGGCACCCCGTTCGAGGTGGCCGACAACGCCATCGCCGAACTCGGCATGCCGATGACCCCGTTCACCCTGCTGGCCCTCGTCGGGCCTGCGGTCGCACTGCACACCGGCGAGACCCTCGCCGAGGCGTACCCCGAACGCTTCCACAACTCCCCCGGACTCGAGGCGCTGGTCGAGGCCAAGAAGTCGGCGGTGTGGAGTTACGGTGCCGACGGCAAGCAGGTCGTCGACCCCGAGGTCGCCGAACTGTGGAAGCAGGGCGACAAGGCGTCCACGTCCGAAGAGGTTCTGGAGCGCACGCGTCGCGCGTTCGCCGAGGAGATCCAGATCATGCTCGACGAGGGTGTCGTCGCCGCGGCCGAGGACATCGACCTCTGCCTGATCCTGGGCGGCGGGTTCGGCTTCTGGAACGGTGGCATCACGCCGTACCTGGACCGCACCGGCACGTCCGAGGCCGTCAACGGCAAGCGGTTCCTGGCACCGGGCGTCGCGAGCGTCTGACCCCACGTGAGTGGCGACGTGTGCCCCGGCACGCGTCGCCACTCACCTGTTCAGGAGGCGGCGACGAGCGCCTGGCGGGCGTACGCCCGCACGTCGGCGTCCGTGTCCTCGAGGGCCGTGGTCAGCGCGCCGACGGCGGCGCGGTCGCCGGACCACCGGCCGAGCGCGAGGACGGCGGCCTTGCGCACGTCGAGGTGCGCATCCGTCAGGGCGTCCACCAGCGCGGGCACCGCGACTTCGGGGTCCGCTCCGGCGAGTGCCCGCGCGGCGCCCTGCCGGATCTGCCAGGCCGACTCCCGCAGCGCCGCCGTCGCGAGGGTCACGTCGTCGCCGTCGCAGCCCAGACTCGCGAACGCCGTGAGCGCGGCGGCGCGCACCAGCGGATCGCGGTCGCCGGCCAGCGAGCGCACGGTGTCGACACCGCCGAGCCCGATGGTGGCCAGGCCGTGCGCGACGGTGATCCGCACTTCCCGGTTCTCGTCGTGCGCGCCCGCCGCCACCGACTCCCACCGGTCCAGCGACACCAGCGCCCGCACCGCTTCGATCCGGACGTGGTGATCACCGTCGGACAGCGCCGTCAGGAACTGCTCCGCCGAACCGGCGTGCAGCGCGCGCAGGACGTCGACCACGGCGGCCCGGACCACGGCGTCACCCGACCCCAGGTGGTCGGCCAGCCCGTCGGCGGACGGCAGCACCTCGACGAGTTCGCGCAGGCCGTCGGCGGCGGCGCGGCGCACCGTCACCGCACCGTCGTCGAGGGCATCGACGAGGGCCGCCCCGAATCCGTCGGGGGTTCCTTCCGTCAGCACCGAGAGGGCCGTGACGCGGACCTGCGGGTCGGCGTCGGCCAGATACGGCGCGAGTTCGGCGACACTCGGCGCGTCGAGTCCGAGGACCGCGACGATGGCCGGTGACGACGGCTCCTGCCGGACCGGCGCCGCGATGCGCGAGCGCTCCTCGACCGGGGCGCGCCCCCCGACCAGCGGCGGCTGCGCGACGGGTACGACCGTCCGGTCCACCGGCGGAAGGGAATCGAGTCCGGGCACCGGCACGAAGTACGGCTCGACGGGGCGCTTGAGGAACTCCATGTCGCCGTTCTCGCCGCGCCGCAGATTCAGGTGGTACCCCCATTCGTCGTCCCGCTGCTCCGGGAGATCCGCACGTTCGTGGTAGAGCCCCCAGCGACTTTCGGTCCTGGTGAGGGAGCTGCGGGACGCCATTTCCGCGCAGTCCCGGATGAAGGTGACCTCCGCGCAGCGCATCAGCTCGTGCGGGGTGGTCGCACCCATCCCGGCGATCTCCCCCGCCATCCGGTCGAACGTCTCGACGGCGATCGACAGCTTCGTCGCCGTCTTCGGCGGCGCGACATAGTCGTTGACGAAGCGGCGCAGCTTGTACTCGACCTGCGGCTGCGGCGGCCCGTCCGGGTTGCGTAGCGGCCGGTAGATCAGCTCGTGCGCGGCGGCCAGCTGCTCCGCGGGCAGCGCGGTGGGGGCCTCGACGCCGGGCAGGGTGCCGGTGGCGTGCGCTCCGGCGAGGTCGCCGTACACGAACGCGCCGATCATGTAGTTGTGGGGGACGCACGCGAGGTCGCCTGCCGCGTACAGGCCGGGGACGGTGGTCGCGCCGTGCTCGTCCACCCACACCCCGGACGCGGAATGTCCGCTGCACAAGCCGATCTCGGAGATGTGCATCTCGATGTCGTGGCTGCGGTAGTCGTGGCCGCGGTTCGCGTGGAACGTGCCGCGGGTGGGGCGTTCGGTGGTGTGCAGGATCGATTCGAGCGTGTCGAGGGTTTCCTCCGGGAGGTGGCTGACCTTCAGATAGATGGGACCGCGGGCGGATTCGATCTCACTCTTGACCTCGCTCATCATCTGCCCCGACCAGTAGTCGGAGTCGACGAACCGCTCCCCCTCCGCGTTCACCTGGTAGCCGCCGAACGGGTTCGCGACGTACGCGCACGCCGGACCGTTGTAGTCCTTGATCAGCGGGTTGATCTGGAAGCATTCGATGCCGCTCAGTTCGGCTCCCGCGTGATAGGCCATCGAGTAGCCGTCACCGGCGTTGGTCGGGTTCTCGTACGTGCCGTAGAGGTACCCCGACGCCGGGAGCCCGAGCCGGCCACACGGACCGGTCGCGAGGATCACCGCTTTTGCCCCGACCGCGACGAACTCACCGGTGCGGGTGTTCAGCGCCGCGGCCCCGACGGCCCGGCCGTTCTCCGTCAGGACCCGGACGGGCATCAGGCGGTTCTCGATGCGGATCTTCTCCCGCATCTTCCGCTGCCGCAGCACCCGGTAGAGGGCCTTCTTCACGTCCTTGCCCTCGGGCATCGGCAGCACGTACGAGCCGGAGCGGTGCACCCGGCGGACCGCGTATTCGCCGTACTCGTCCTTCTCGAACTTCACGCCGTACTTCTCGAGGCGCTGCACCATCGCGAAACCGCGGGTCGCCGTCTGGTACACGGTGCGCTGGTTGACGATTCCGTCGTTGGCTCTGGTGATCTCGGCGACGTAGTCCTCGGGTTCGGCCTTGCCGGGGATGACGGCGTTGTTGACGCCGTCCATTCCCATTGCGAGCGCGCCGGAATGGCGCACGTGCGCCTTCTCGAGCAGGAGCACGTTCGCGCCGTTCTCGGCGGCGGTCAGTGCCGCCATCGTGCCGGCGGTGCCGCCACCGATCACGAGCACGTCGCAATCGAGACGGACGGTGTCGGCGAGGTCGGGGATGTCCATCAGGTCTCCGAAGTGTGGTTCAGTGCGGCGAGCACGTCGGCGCGCGCGGCACGGGTGTCGGGGAGGTCGAGGTGGTCGCGGTCCCGGGGGTGCGGGATGTCGACGAGCGCCCGCAGCGGCTCACCGGCCCGGCCGAGCACCGCGATGCGGTCGCCGAGCAGCACCGCCTCGTCCACGTCGTGGGTCACGAACACCACGGTCGTCGGGTGAGTGCTCCACGTGTCGACGAGCAGTCGCTGCATGACGCCGCGGGTCTGGGTGTCGAGGGCGCCGAACGGCTCGTCCATCATCACGGCCCGCGGCGCCCCGGCGAGGCCGCGCGCCAACTGCACTCGCTGGCGCATGCCGCCGGACAGGTTCTTGGGCAGGAAGTCGCCGAACCCGGTCAGCCCCACCTCCGCGATCCAGCGGTCGGCGGTCGCACGCCGCCCCTTGCGGGGTTCGCCGCGGAGTGCGAGGGCCAGTTCGATGTTCGAGCGCACCGTGCGCCACGGGAGGAGCGCGTTGTCCTGGAAGACGACGGCCCGGTCCCGGGACGTCGATTCCACTGCCGCGCCGTCGGCGACGACGCGGCCCGAATCGGGCGGCAGCAGGCCGGCCAGAGCGCGCAGCACGGTGGACTTGCCGCACCCCGAAGGTCCGGTGAGCACGAGGATCTCGCCGGGAACCACGGTCAGCGACAGCGAACGGATGACGGGGTTTCCCGTGTAGGACAGGGTGACGTCGTCGAGGACCAGCGACATGCCGGCGGCCACGGACGCTGCGGCTGTGGCGGTCATGCGCGCTCCCCTCGTGGCAGCCAGCGGGTGACGCGCCTGCCGAGCAGTTCGACTGCGCCGGACGTCGCGAATCCGAGGATGCCGATGGTGATCATGCCGACGAAGACGCCGGGATAGTCGACGATCGTGTACGCCTGCCAGGTGCGGTAGCCGACTCCGAGCCTGCCGGAGATCATCTCGGCGGAGATCACACAGATCCACGCCACCCCGATCCCGACGGACAATCCACCGAAGACGCCCGGCAGGATTCCGGGCAGCACGACTCGGGACAGCACGTCCCAGCGTCCGCCGCCGAGGGTGCGCACGGAGTCCTCCCACAGTGTCGGGAGGGCCCGGACGGCGTGCCGGGTGCTCACCATGATCGGGAAGAACGCGGCGACGAACGTGATGAACACGATGCCGGCCTCGTCGCTGGGGAACAGCAGGATCGCGACGGGCACCACCGCGATGGCGGGGATCGGACGTGCGAGTTCCGTCAGCGGACCGAGGACGTCGGCGAACAGTTCCGATCTGCCGAGGGCGACTCCGGTGGCCACACCCACCACCGTCGCGAGTCCGAATCCGCTGAGGATGCGGATCAGCGACTGCCCGAGGTCGAGGTAGAACAGGTCGCTCTGCAACTGGGTACCGAACGCGGACACGACGTCGGTGACGGTGGGAAGCGTGTCGAACCGCAGCCACACCCGCACGTCGTTGGCGGTCAACACCTGCCATGCGACGATCGCCGCGATCACGGACGTGATCCGCACGAGGCGTGAGCGCCACGGCGAGGTTCGTCGGCGCGTCGATGCCGGATCGTGTTCTTCGGCAGCGACTTCGGTATCGACCAGGACCGTCGGCTGGTGCAGTGTGGTCACTGGCGCACCTCCTCGACCGCGCGGTCGTACGTGATCACGCCGCCCGTGGGGTGTGCGCGCAGGTACCGGTCTGCGGCGGCGCCGGTGGTGAAGGGCAGGAAGTTGTCGCCGTCGCGCACCCACACCGATTTGTCGGCGAACCATCGGGTGCCCAGTTCGGCGTCGGGCACGTACGCGGCGCGGACGGTGCGGCCCTCGGCCCGGGCCTGTTTCACCGCCCGGAGCAGGCACGTCGGGTTCGCGGCCGGCTGCGTCTCGGTGGCGCCGTCGAACCAGACCTCCCCGGCCAGCGACGGATCGCCCGGGGCGGTGGCGCACACGGGATCGGTGCCGGTGACCGACGTCGGGTTGGCGGTGGACGCGAGCGTGGCGTCGTAGTCCTGCCCGTCGGCCTCGAACGCGGACCGGAGCGGAGCGTCGTTCACGAAACCGTCGACGTCGAGGTCGGCGAAGTCGCCGATCGACTTCAGATACGGCACATCGTTCTTCAGCGCACCGATCAGGCCGGGCTTGAGCGTGGTGTCGAACGACGTGCCGCCCGGGCCGTTGTACAGGTACACGACCTCCTGGGGCAGGCCGCTCGCGTCGGCCACGATCCGCGACGCCTCGAGCGGTTGCGTCTGGACGAACCGCGTGGCGTCGAGCTGCGCCCGGAGGAACGCGTCGAGAACCTCGGGGTGTTCGTCCGCGTAGGCCTCGCGGGCCACCACACCGTGCAGGGTCGGGGTTCGGAGTTCGGCGCCGTCGAACAGCAGCTTGGCCTTGTCCTGGAAGACGAGAAGCCCGGGCCAGGCGACGAACTGCGACAGCGCCGCCACCTGACCGGATTCCAGGGCGGAGGATCCGACCTGCGGCTGCTGGTTGAGCACCTCGACGCCGGTGCCCGGGTCGATTCCGGCGCGGTCGAGGGCCTGCACGAGGGTGCCGTGACCTGCGGAGCCGACGCTCGCGGACACTTTCTTGCCGGCCAGGTCGCCGAGGGCGGTGGCCGGTGAATTCGGCGGCACCACCACCATGTTCAGTGCGCCGTTCGGGTTGTAGCCGGTGACCGAGACGATCTCCGTCTTCGAGCGCGGATTCGCCTGGGTGCGGGAGCCGTTGATCAGCATCGGGTAGTCGCCCATCGATCCGATGTCGATCTTCTCGGCCACCATCTGGGCGGTGATCGGCGCACCGGTGTCGTAGTCCTGCCACTCGACGGAGTACTTCGTCCCGGTCTGCTCCGTCACGTCCTGCAGGCGCTGTTCGAGGTATCCCTGCGCGCGCAGCAGCGTTCCGGCGGTGACGGTGTTGATCGTCTTGGACTGGTACCCGATCACGAGCGTGACCGCCTCCCCGTTGTCGGCCGACGGTTCGAGGGAGCAACTCGTCGCCACGAGTGTCAGTGCCGCGGCGGCGATCGCGAAGGTGGAAGAGCGTCGCTTCATCTGGGTGGTCTTTCGCTCAGCGGAGGAGGTACGGCATGTTCACGGTGACCGCGCCGGTCGGGCAGCGAGCCGCGCAGGGACCGCAGTACCAGCATTCGTCGACGTGCATGAAGGCCTTGCCGTTCTCCGGGTTGATGGCCAGCGAATCGAGTGGGCAGATCTCGACGCACAGGGTGCAGCCCTCGATGCACAGCGACTCGTCGATGGTGACGGGTACGTCTGCTCGTTGATTGACCAAGGTCATGAGGTGAGCTCCCAGTTCGTGATGTCGGGTCGGCGGACGAGGCTGCTGCGCATGGTGATTCGGTCACCGCGCATGCGGATGTATTCGAGGTCGACGGGACGTCCGTCGACGAGCCGGGTGAGGCGTTCGAGCAACAGGAGCGCCGCACCCTCGGGCGTCTGGAGGTTCGCGGCGGAATGGGCGTCGGCGTTCACGGATTCGATCGCCAGATCGGCGGAGCCGAGGGGTTGACCGCAGACTTCCTCGATCAGCGCGAACACGTCGTTGGTTTCGAGGTCGTGACCGAGGATTTCGGCTCCGATGTCGGGGACGAGGTAGGTGAGGTCCAGGCTGAGCGGCAGGTCGCCCAGGTACCGCACCCGTTCGATGTAGACAGCGGGGTCGCCCGGCTCCAGCTGCAGGCGGCGGGCGACGGCGGGCGGCGGGCTGATCTCCCGGGCGGCGCGGACGTCGTTGCAGACCTCTCCGTGCCCCTTCAGCGTCTCCTTCAGCCCGAGCAGGGCGTCGAGACCGTGGTCGTACTTGCGCTGCGCCACGTGGGTTCCCACCCGCGGGGCCCGGTCGATGAGCCCCTCCTGCTTGAGCAGTGCCAGTCCGTCGCGTACCGCATTGCGCGACACGCCGAACTCGGCGGCCAGCTCCGATTCCGACGGCAATCCGCGCTCGGCGAAGGAGTCAGCGTGGATCTGCTGACGGAGCAGGTCGGCGAATCTGCGCGCATGGTCTGCGCGGGAACTGCGCGACGCCGTCTGGAGGGGAGTCGGATTCACCACCATGGTTTCCTTCGTCGATAGTGCGTGTGAGCTGGACGAAGACAAACGCTAACGGCAGTCGGCGGGGCCCGGAGTCGCCGCGAACCGCCGCTCGGGGCGCCCCCGCGAATCGGCCGGGTCCGCGCCGGGCCCGAACCGCCTCACCAGCCAAAACCCGGCAACGACCCGGGAATGCGCCAGGCCGGGCCGGGCCCGGAAGTTTCAATCAGGGTGATTCGAAGTGGCGACGTCCACCCGGCGAGCACTCGAGCCTAGGTTAGGCTTACCTTCTATCTTCGTCCCGAAGGAGTCGTTGCCGTGTTCGCACCCACCGCCAGACGTCAGATCGCCGTCGCACTCGCCGTGACCAGTTCGTCCCTCTTCCTCGCCGCGTGCTCGTCCGGCGACAGCGGCGGAACCACGGAAGCGTCCGGTGAGGGGTTTCCGGTCACCCTCGAGAACACGTTCGGATCGACCACCCTCGACGCGGCACCCGAACGTATCGTCACGCTCGGATGGAATGCCCAGGACGTCGTCTACGCGCTCGGCGAGGCACCGGTCGGCATGCCGAAGTACATGTACGGCGCCGAGGCGAACGGTGTGATGCCCTGGCTGCAGGACCGATTCGATCCGTCCGAGACCACGTTGCTCGACACGGCCACGTCCACCCCCATCGAGGGCGTCGCCTCGCTGGCGCCGGACGTCGTGCTCGCCCCCTACGAGGGATTCGACCAGGCGACGTACGAGAAGCTGTCGGGAATCGCCCCCACGGTGGCCTACCCGGACAAGGCGTGGCAGACCACGTGGCAGGACCAGACCACGCTGGTCGGACAGGCACTCGGCAAGAGCGCCGAGGCGGAGCAGCTGGTGGCCGGTCTCGACGACACCCTCGCTCGGACCGCCGCCGCGCACCCCGAGTTCGCCGGCAAGACGATCTCGGTGATCAACTTCGACACCGATGCCGCGACGGTCAACGTCTACATGCCCTCCGATCCCCGCGTCCAGGTGCTGACCCAGCTCGGGTTCACCGTGTCTCCCGGCGTGCAGAAGCTGGCCGCTGCCAATGATCCGGACAAGTTCTTCGCCGACATCTCCGTGGAGAACATCTCCGATGTCGACGCCGACGTCGTGGTCGCGTTCGTCCCGGAGAACACCACCGTCGCCGCGAACCCGGCCTACGCGAACCTCGGTGCCATCGGGCGTGGAACCGCGGTCACGCTGTCGGACACGAAGATCATCTCGGGGCTCAGCCAGACCAGCGTTCTCGCGACTCCGTGGGTGCTGGACAAGCTGACACCTCAACTGAGCGAGGCCGCCACGAAAGCGGGTGCCTGAACTCCTGCCTGACAGGCGGTGTCGGGCGTAGCGTGATTCGAGACACAATTTTCCGCTGTGCCCGCATCAGGAACGCTCGCCGAAAGCAGGTATGCGATGACGCAGATGTCCGAAAGACACACCGCGAAGGTCATCGGCGTCACCGTCGCCGCCGCGGTAGGTGGATTTCTCTTCGGTTTCGACAGCTCGGTCATCAACGGTGCCGTCGACTCCATTCAGGGCCACTTCGAGCTCGGGTCGTTCTTCACGGGCTTCGCCGTGGCGATCGCCCTGCTCGGATGTGCTGTGGGCGCATGGTTTGCGGGTCGTCTCGCGGACCGCTGGGGCCGCAAGAAAGTGATGCTGCTCGGTTCGGTGCTGTTCGTCGTGTCCTCGCTCGGAGCGGGTCTCGCGTTCAGCGTCCCCGACCTGATGCTGTGGCGCGTCCTCGGCGGCCTCGGCATCGGTATCGCGTCGGTCATTGCGCCCACGTACATCTCGGAGATCGCGCCGGCCCGCTACCGCGGCGCATTGGCGTCGCTGCAGCAGTTGGCCATTACTCTCGGCATCTTCGCCGCGCTGCTGTCGGACGCGGTGCTGCAGAACGCCGCGGGCGGCGCCTCCAACGAGTTGTGGCTGAACCTCGAAGCCTGGCGCTGGATGTTCATCGTCGGTGTGGTCCCCGCGGTCGTGTACGGCATTCTCGCCCTGCTCATTCCCGAGTCTCCGCGGTACCTCGTGGGCAAGCACCTCGATCAGGAGGCGGCCGACATCCTCGCGAACATCACCGGCGAACTCGACCCGCACGAGCGCGTCTCCGAGATCCGGCTGACCCTCCGCCACGAATCGACGGCGTCGTTCGACGATATTCGCGGCCCGAAGTTCGGGCTGCAGCCCATCGTCTGGGTCGGCATATTCATGGCCATCTTCCAGCAGTTCGTGGGCATCAACGCGATCTTCTACTACTCCACCACGCTCTGGAAGTCGGTGGGCTTCACCGAGAACGAGTCGTTCACCACGTCGGTGATCACCGCGATCATCAACGTGGGCATGACGTTCGTCGCCATCCTGTTCGTCGACCGGATCGGCAGGCGCATCCTGCTCATGGTCGGCTCGCTCGGCATGTTCGCGAGCCTGCTCATGGCCGCAATCGCCTTCTCCCAGGCGAGTGGCAGCGGCGACGACGTCGTGCTCCCCAGCCCGTGGGGGGCGGTCGCCCTGATCGGCGCCAACCTGTTCGTGATCTTCTTCGCCTCCACCTGGGGCCCGGTCATGTGGGTGATGCTGGGCGAGATGTTCCCCAACAACATGCGCGCCTACGCACTCGGCATCAGCACGGCGGCGAACTGGATCGCGAACTTCACCGTCACGCTGGCATTCCCGCCGCTCACCCGCTCGGTGGGGCTGTGGTTCCTGTACGGACTGTTCGCGTTCTTCGCGTTGCTCTCCTTCTTCTTCGTCCGGTCGAAGGTCCGGGAGACGAAGGGGATGGAGCTCGAGGAGATGCACACCTGACCCAGGCACATACGGATCCGGCCGAATCACACTGTGATTCGGCCGGATTTCTGTGCAACGACTCAGCCCTGCTGCTTCTCCGCGCGCTGCGCATCGAGGTCGGCGACGACGCCGTTCTGCTGCTCGGGGCGCAGGTTCCCGAGGCCGGCGAACCATCCGGTGATCTGCCGGGCGACGTCCTGCGCGGTGAGGCCCAGCTCGGCGTGGATCTGCGCGCGCGACGCGTGGTCGAGGAACTGTTGCGGAACACCGAGATCACGACAGGGGACGTCGACCCCCGCCGCCCGCAACGCGGCGGACACGGTGGAACCGACTCCGCCGTGCAGACCGCTGTCCTCGACGGTGACGACCATCGTGTAGTCCTCGGCGAGCTTCACCAGCGACTCCGGGACCGGCAGGACCCACCGCGGGTCGACGACGGTCGCCGAGATGCCCTGCTGTTCCAGGCGTTCCGCCGCGGCGAGCGCGAGACCGGCGAACGCGCCGACCGACACGATGAGCACGTCGTTCCGCCCGGAGGGGGCGCGAAGGATGTCGACGACGCCGTCGAGGCGGCTCACCGCGGGTACGTCGTCACCGACGGTGCCCTTCGGGAACCGGAGCGCGGTCGGGCCGTCGTCGACGGCCAGTGCCTCGTCCAGTTCCTCCCGCAGGGTGGCGGTATCGCGGGGAGCCGCGACCTTCATTCCGGGGACGATGCCCAGCAGCGACATGTCCCACATGCCGTTGTGGCTGGCACCGTCGTTGCCGGTGATACCCGCGCGGTCGAGAACGAGGGTGACGGGAAGCTTCAGCAGCGCCACGTCCATCAGCAGCTGATCGAACGCGCGGTTGAGGAACGTCGAGTAGACCGCGACCACCGGGTGCAGGCCGCCCAGGGCGAGGCCGGCCGCCGACGTGACGGCGTGCTGCTCGGCGATCCCGACGTCGAACATCCGGTCGGGGTATTTCTCGCCGAACGCGGCGAGACCGGTCGGGCCCGCCATCGCCGCGGTGATCGCCACGATGTCCTGCCGGTGACTCGCCTGATCGATCAGCTCGGCCGAGAACACCGACGTCCAGTCGGCGGACGCCGACCCGGTCCCCCTACCGGTGATCGGGTCGATCACGCCGGTCGAGTGCATCTGATCGGCGACGTGGTTCTCGGCGGGCGCGTAACCCATGCCCTTGCGGGTGACGGCGTGGACGATGACCGGGCCACCGAACGCCTTCGCGCGGCGCAGCGCCGATTCGAGCGCGGCCTCGTCGTGTCCGTCGACCGGTCCGAGGTACTTGATGCCCAGGTCCGTGAACATCACCTGCGGGGCCACGGCGTCCTTGAGGCCCGCCTTCATGCCGTGGAGGACCGAGTAGGCGGTGCGGCCCACCCAGGGAAGTTTCTTCACCATCCGGCGGCCACTGTCGAGGATGCGTTCGTATCCCGGCTGGAGACGGAGGGCGGCGAGGTGATCGGCGAGACCACCGATGGTCGGTGCGTACGAGCGGCCGTTGTCGTTGACGACGATGACCACCGAGCGGTCCTTGCCTGCCGCGATGTTGTTCAGGGCCTCCCAGCACATGCCGCCGGTCAGCGCACCGTCACCCACGACGGCGACGACGTGGCGGTCCTGACCGGTCAGTTCGAAGGCCTTCGCGAGGCCGTCCGCGTACGACAGCGACGCCGACGCGTGCGAGGACTCGACCCAGTCGTGATCGCTCTCCGCCCGGCACGGGTACCCGGACAGGCCGCCCTGCTTGCGGAGCGAGTCGAAATCGTCCTTGCGGCCGGTGAGGATCTTGTGGACGTACGCCTGATGGCCCGTGTCGAAGATGATCGGGTCGGCGGGCGAATCGAAGATGCGGTGCAACGCGAGGGTCAGCTCGACGACGCCCAGGTTCGGGCCGAGATGACCACCGGTCGCCGCGACCTTCTGCACGAGGAACTCGCGAATCTCCGCGGCGAGCTGCTTCATCTCCGCCGAATTCAGCTGACGAAGATCGTCAGGCGTCTGGATACGGGCAAGAACACCCAACGAGATCGCTCCCTCCGTGATGCACGCGGCCTTGCGTGCCTCTGCCGTGGCTTCGTGTCACGTCACAGTGGAACCAGTCTACGGAGCCGCCGGAGTGCGGGACACACGGTAGGGGCCGGTGCGGCCCGGTATCGCGGGCTCGTCCTCGGGCATCCCGGCCACGACCGTGACCGGCTTCACACAATTGTGCCGCCGGACGGGCCCCTCGGAACACCCGACAGCTGTCGTGAACAGCCTCTAGGGTCGACTCATGAGCACCGTCGTGGACGCGCTGATCGGGAAAGTCTTCGCCGCGACCCGGGAGAACCGCAGCGGCGAGCTCGCCGACTACATTCCCGAACTCGCCGCGGTCGCCCCCGACTCGTTCGGAATCTGCATCGCCACCGTGGACGGCTACGTGTACGAGGTGGGCGACACCCGCCTGCCCTTCACGATCCAGTCCATCTCGAAACCGTTCACGTACGCCCTGGCGCTCGCCGATCGCGGGTCCGACGCGGTCGCCGAGAAGATCGACGTCGAACCGTCCGGGGAACCATTCAACGAGATCAGCCTCGACCCGCGGACGGAGCGACCACGCAATCCGATGATCAACGCCGGGGCGATCACCGCCGCGTCGCTGGTGGCCGGGCCGGACGTGGACACAAGGTTCGAACGGATCCGGGCCGAGTACTCCCGGTACGCCGGACGGGACCTGACGTTCAACCGGTCGGTGTACGAGTCCGAGTCACGGACCGGGCACCGCAACCGGGCGATCGGCCACATGCTGCGTTCGTTCGGCATCATCACCGGCGACCCCGACGAGACGGTCGACCTCTACTTCCGCCAGTGCTCCATCGACGTGACGTGCCGGGACCTGAGCCTGATGGCCGCGACGATGGCGAACAACGGCGTCAACCCCGTCACCCGGGACACCGTTCTCGAACCGGCCCTCGTCGAGCGCGTCCTGAGCGTGATGTCGACGTGCGGCATGTACGACGCCGCGGGCAAGTGGGTGTACGAGGTGGGGTTGCCTGCCAAGAGCGGCGTCGGCGGCGGCATCGTCGCGGTCCTGCCCGGCCAGATCGGCATCGCCGTCTACTCGCCGCGCCTCGACGCGCACGGGAACAGCGTGCGCGGGGTGGAGGCGTGCCGGGCCCTGTCGAACGACCTGGAGCTGCATTTCCTGCACGTCACCCGCGCCGCCCGGTCGGCGATCCGTGCCACGTACTCCGTCGTCGACAGTCCGTCGCGGATGCGGCGCACTCCCGCCGAACGGGCCGCCCTCGACGACGTCGGCAAGCGCAGCCGGATCTACGAGCTGCACGGGGATCTGCTCTTCGCCGGCGCGGAGTCAGCGGTGCGCGAGATCGGCGGGGTCGAGAACGAGCTCGAGGTCGTGGTGATCGACGTGCGGCGGGTGGACGACGTCGGCGGCATCGCGCGCCGCATGCTCGAGAGTCTGCGCGACGAACTCACCCGTCGCGGCTGCGCGGTCGCCCTCGTCGATCCGGCGGCCCTGCTCGGCTACACGCATTCGGATCTCACCGGTGCGAGCGGCCGGGTGTTCGCCGACCTCGAAGCCGCCTTGCAGTGGTCCGAGGACACCCTCCTCGATCGGCACTGCGCCGCCCTTCGTCAGCCGGCAACCATCGACGTCGCGCACCATCCGGTGCTGGCCGGGCTGCGACCGGAGCAGTTGCGGCTACTCACCCGCGAACTCGATATCCGCACGTTTGCCCGCGACGAGCAGATCATCCAACGAGGCGACCGGGCGTGCGGGCTGTTCCTGATCCTGTCGGGCCGGGTCAGCATGCGAGTCACCGATTCCGGGGGCGCCGTGTACCGGATCATGACCCTGTCGACGGGCATGACCTTCGGCGAGATGACGATGCTGCTGGACCTACGCTTTCTCAATGACGTGTGCGCCGACTCCGAGGTCACCGTCGCCGTTCTCCCCGCGGATCGGTATGCCGACATGGCCGCCACGGAGCCCGGACTCAAACTCGCTCTCCTCGAACGACTGGCTGCCGGCGCCTATGAGCAACTCGACGTGATGCTGCGGTCGCTGCTTCGGCCCTGATCGAGGATCGCCCACAGGAAATCCGATTGCCCGAACCGGAAAAATCGGACAGGCTGGGGGCTCGGAATCGACGACGCTCGAATCGAAAGCAGGGTGCAATGCTCACAGCGACAAAGCTGGCCATCGAGACGACGGGACTCGTCAAGACGTTCGGATCCACCCACGCGGTCGACGGCCTGGATCTGGCCGTCCCCCTCGGCGGCGTGTACGGCGTCCTCGGACCGAACGGCGCGGGCAAGACCACCGCGATCCGGATGCTGGCCACACTCCTGCCCCTCGACGGTGGAACGGCCACCGTGCTGGGGCACGACGTCGCGAGCGAGCCGGACGCCGTGCGCAGCAAGGTCTCCCTCACCGGACAGTTCGCCTCGCTCGACGAGGATCTGACGGGCAGCGAGAACCTGCTGCTGCTCGGCCGGCTGTACGGGTACTCCCGCGCGGCGGCCCGCACCCGGTCCGAACAGTTGCTGACCGCGTTCGGGCTCGACGAAGCGGGCAATCGGCAGGTGAAGAACTACTCCGGCGGTATGCGCCGCAGGCTCGACATCGCGGCCAGCATCATCGTCACTCCGGAGATGATCTTCCTGGACGAGCCCACGACCGGTCTCGATCCGCGCAGCCGCAATCAGGTGTGGGAGATCGTCCGCGCGCTGGTGGCCGGCGGAACGACGGTGCTGCTGACCACGCAGTACCTCGACGAGGCCGATCAACTCGCCGACCGGGTGGCCGTCATCGACCACGGCAAGGTCATCGCCGAGGGCACCACCGGCGAACTGAAGGCCTCCGTCGGATCCGGGGCCCTGCACGTGCGGGTCACCGACATCGCCACCCGTTCCGCCGCGGCGGCGCTGCTGCGCGACGTGCTCGAGGTGCCGATCGTCGAAGAAGCGGACCCGGCCGCCCTCACCGCCCGTATCGACGACCCGGCCCGGGTCGCGCGGGCGCTGCCCGCACTCGACGACGCCGGAATCGCCGTCAGCACATTCGCATTGGGGCAACCGAGCCTCGACGAAGTCTTCCTCTCCCTCACCGGCCGACCCACCGAGGAGCATGCGTCATGACCTCCACCACCGACCGGACCACCGACACCGCCACTGCGGTCGCCGACGTCCTGAAGATGCCCGGCCCGAGGCCCGCGAGACCCACCGCGTGGTCCACCTCGCTCTCGTTCGGCTGGCGGGCTCTGCTCAAGATCAAGCACGTCCCCGAGCAACTGTTCGACGTGACGATGTTCCCGATCATGTTCACGTTGATGTTCACGTACCTCTTCGGGGGTGCGCTGGCCGGTTCGACCAGCGCCTACGTCCAGTTCCTGCTGCCGGGCATCCTGGTGCAGACGGTCGTCATGATCACCATGTACACCGGCCTGACGCTCAACAAGGACATCGAGAAGGGTGTGTTCGACCGGTTCCGGTCGCTCCCGATCTGGCGTCCGTCTCCCCTCGTGGGCGCGTTGCTCGGTGACGTCGTCCGCTACACGATCGCCTCGATCATCGTCCTGCTCCTGGGGCTCGTCCTGGGGTTCCGCCCGGACGGCGGCCTCGTCGGTGTGGTGGCGTCGATCGGCCTGCTGCTGCTGTTCTCGTTCAGCCTGTCCTGGATCTGGACGATGTTCGCGATGCTCATGCGCACCGAGCAGGCGGTCATGGGGGTGTCGATGTTCATCCTGTTCCCGCTGACATTCGCGAGCAACATCTTCGTCGACCCCGCAACGATGCCGGGCTGGCTGCAGGCGTTCGTCGGCGTCAACCCGATCAGCAAGCTGGTGACGTCCATTCGCGGGCTGATGGCCGGGACGGTGGAGATGGTGGATCTCGCCATCGTGTTCGGGTGGTGCGCCGGGTTCGTGGTGATCTTCGGACCGCTGACGATGCGCCTGTACAACCGTAAATCCTGACGGTGGCGACGACCGATCGCGCCGAGAGATCGGTGACGGTACGGGGATCCGGAATCGTGTCGGCGGTTCCGGATCTCGTGCGCGCCACCGTCACCGTGACCGCGACCCGTCCCGCGGTGGCCGATGCGTTCGAGGCCGTCGCCCGGTCCACTACGGCGGTCACGGACACCCTCCGCGGGTACGGCGTCTCGGGGCCCGACCTCGCGACCACCGGTCTCTCCGTGCACTCCGAGACCACGTGGACCGAGGGCCGGGGCAGCGAGGTGACCGGCTACACCGCCGCGACGACGCTGCAGATCACCGTCCGCGAGGCCGGGGCGTCCGCGTCGTCATCGGCGCAGGTGGTGGCCGCCTGCGTCGGCGCGGGTGGCGACGACATCCGGCTCGGCGGACTCGAATTCGACTTCTCCGACCCTCCTGCGCTGACGGCGACCGCTCGGGACCGTGCCTGGGCCGATGCCCTCGCCAAGGCGGAGCAGTATGCCTCGCTGTCGCGTCGTGCGCTGGGCGAGGTGCTCGACATCTCGGAAGTCGACATCGGTGACGTGTCGCCGCCGGTTGCGAAGGCGTTCGCGGCGGCCGACTCCCCGATCGCCGTCGAACGCGGCGAGAAGCCGACGCGGGTCGACGTCCGGGTGCGGTGGCGTCTCGTCTAGACCCGGGGGCCCCGCTGCTGGACCGACGCGGCGAACGTGTCGTTGAGCTGAGTCAGCGACGTCACCGCCGCGAGCGCCTGTTCCTGGGACCAGCCTTCGAGCATGCCGCGCAGCCGTTCTGCCCGGCGCTCGGTGGTCTCGCGCAGAATGTCCATCCCGTTCGGCGACACCCGAATGCGGGAGGCACGCTTGTCGTGGGGGTCGGCGGCGCGCGACACGTATCCCGCGTCGACCAGTTCGGAAATCTGCCTGCTCAGCGAGGACTGACTGACGCACAGGTCGGCGGCCAGTTCGTTCTGACGGCACTCCCCCCGGGCGGCGAGCACGAAGAGCACGCTCGTCAACGCGGGCGGGATCGGGGTCTCGCCGCTCGCGGAGACGACCGCCCGCAGCGATCGTCCGAGTGCGAACACCGCATCGACGAGCGCTTGCGCTGTATCTGCCTGTACCGACATCCAGTCCCCGTCCCACACACCCACTACTTGCGGGCCGACTATAACGTTTTGTTGCGTTTGGTAAACAACGATGCGCCGGTGTCAGCGCGTCAGCAGCGCAATGCACTCCACGTGGTGGGTGAGAGGGAACGCATCGAACGCGCGCAGCTCGTCGACATGATATCCCTGCGCGAGGTACAGCCCGATGTCGCGGGCGAACGACGCCGGGTCGCACCCCACGTGCACGACCCGTTCGGCGCCCGCCGCGGCGACCGCGTCGATCACGTCACGCCCCGCACCCGCACGCGGCGGATCGAGCACCACGACCCGTGGCGGGGAGGCGAGTCCGGCGATCGCGCGCTCGACCCGCTCGGCGTGGAAACGCACCTGCGGGAGGTCGGAGAGCGCAGCCTTCCCGTCCGACACGGCCTGGCGCGAGGACTCGACGGAGTCCACGTGCCCCGACGGCCCGGCATCACCGGCGAGGGCTGCGGCGAACACACCCACTCCCCCGTACAGGTCCCATGCGGTCTCGCCCGCGGACATCCCGGCCCATTCGGCGACGACTACCGAATACGTTTCCGCGGCCCCGCGATGCGCCTGCCAGAACCCGGTGGCGGCCAGCGCCCATTCCCGGTCGCACACCCGCTCCACCGGGCGACCCGATCCGACGACCACCCGCTCGGCGCGTGGCGCACCGCTGGCGGCGCGGCGAGCCATGGCACCGCGGCGCCCGGGACTCGTGCGGCCGGTCCGCGACACCTTCGGCGGAGCGATCTCGACCACGTGCCGCTCCCCCGCGCTGTCGAGGACGATCTGCACCTCGCTGCCGGGCTTCCAATCATGCTCGCTCACACCGTCGTAGGCGGCCGACTCGATCTGCGGGCAGGCGAGATCGGTGACGATCCCGGAACTGCGGTGCCGGTGATAGCCGGGGCGGCCGTCCGGGTCGACGGCGAGCCGCACCCGCGTGCGCCAGCCGGTGCCGTCTCCGGTGCCGGGCAGTTCCTCGACGTCCACGTCCCGCTGCAATCGCGCGAGCCGCGCCAACTGCTCGGACACGACCTGCGCCTTCATGTCCCGCTGCACGTGCAGGCTCGCGTGCGAGAAGTCGCAACACCCCGCGCCGCCCGGACCCGACACCGGGCACACCGGGGTGACCCGCTCCGGGGACGCGTCGAGGATCTCGATCGCGTCGGCCCGGCAGTAGGACCCGCCGCGGTCCTCGGTGACGAGGGCGATCACCCGCTCGCCGGGCAGCCCGTGCCGGACGAAGACGACGCGGCCTTCGTGCCGGGCGACGACGAAACCGCCGTGCCCGGGATTTCCCAGCCGCAGTTCGAGGCGGCGGTCCGACCAGTTCTCACTCAACGCTTCTCGCCCGTCACTTGTCGTCGGGTTCGTAGCCGCGGCGTGAGGCCCCGGCCGTGTATTCGATGGTCAGTGTCTTCGCCTTCTCGGACGAGTTCAGTTGCCACGGAACGCTGGTGACCATCACACCCGGCTGGAACAGCAGGCGGCTCTTGAGCCGCAGCGCACTCTGGTTGTGCAGGATCTGCTCCCACCAGTGCCCCACCACGTACTCGGGGATGAACACGGTGACGACGTCCCGCGGCGAGTCCTTCCGGACGCGCCGCACGTAGTCGAGCACGGGCTTGGTGATCTCGCGGTACGGCGACTCGATCACCTTGAGCGGCACCGCGATGTCGCTCTTCTCCCACCGGCGCACCAGTGCCCGGGTGTCGGGTTCGTCGACGTTGACCGTGATCGCCTCGAGGGTGTCCGGCCGTGTGGCCCGGGCATACGCGAGCGCACGCATGGTCGGCATGTGCAGCTTGGAGACGAGGACGATGGAGTGAGTCCGGCTGGGCAGCACCCCGTCCCATTCCTGTTCCTCGAGTTCCCGGGCGACGCTGTCGTAGTGCTTCCGGATCATCTTCATCACCACGAAGATCGCGACCATCGCCACGATCGCGATCCAGGCGCCTGCCGCGAACTTCGTGATGAGCACGATGATCAGGACGGCGCCGGTCATGGCCAGGCCGATGGAGTTGATCACCCGCGAGCGATGCATCCGCCGGCGCTGAGCCAGGTCGTTCTCGGTCTTCAGGTGCCGGGTCCAGTGCCGGATCATGCCGGTCTGGCTCAGCACGAACGAGACGAACACGCCGACGATGTACAGCTGGATCAGCTTGGTCACCTCGGCGCCGAACAGGACGACGAACGCGATCGCGGCCCCGGACAGGAACAGGATGCCGTTGCTGAACGCCAGTCGGTCACCGCGGGTGTGCAGCTGACGGGGCAGGTAGCGATCCTGCGCGAGGATCGAGCCGAGCACGGGGAATCCGTTGAAGGCGGTGTTGGCGGCCAGCACGAGGATCAGGGCCGTCACGATGGCGATGAAATAGAAGCCGATGGGGAAACCGCCGAACACCGTCTCCGCGATCTGCGCGATCAGAGTCTTCTGGTGATACCCGGTGGGGGCGCCGATCAGCTGCTCGGCCGGGCTGTGCGCGTACACGATCCCGATCTTCTGGGCCAGGATGATGATGCCCATCAGCAGCACGATGGCAATCGATCCCAGCAGCAGCAGCGTGGTGGCCGCGTTGCGGGACTTGGGCTTCTGGAATGCGGGAACACCATTGCTGATCGCCTCGACACCGGTCAGTGCCGCACAGCCGGAGGAGAAGGCCCGCGCGATCAGGAACGCGAACGCGATCCCGTACAGGTGGGAGTCCTCGGCTTCGAGTTCGAATCCGGACGATTCGGCGCGCAGGTCGTCGCCGAGGACGAAGATCTGGAAGAACCCCCACAGCAGCATCAGTGCCATGCCGGCGATGAACGCGTACGTCGGGATCGCGAACGCGGCACCGGATTCACGGATGCCACGCAGGTTGATGGCGGTCAGCAGCACGATGGCCGCGACCGCGAACAGCACCTTGTGCTGGGCCACGAACGGCACCGCCGAACCGATGTTGGACGCGGCCGACGAGATGGAGACAGCGACCGTGAGCACGTAGTCCACCAGCAGGGCGCTGCCCACGGTCAGACCGGCGTTGGGACCGAGGTTGACGGTCGCGACTTCGTAGTCGCCGCCGCCCGACGGGTAGGCGTGCACGTTCTGCCGGTAGCTGGCGACCACCACCGCCATCACCGCGGCGACGGCAAGCCCGATCCAGGGGGTGTAGGCGTAGGCGGAGATGCCCGCAACCGACAGCACGAGGAAGATTTCTTCCGGGGCATACGCCACCGACGACATGGCATCGGAGGCGAAGACCGGGAGGGCGATCCTCTTGGGAAGCAGCGTGTGCCCGAGCTTGTCGCTCCGGAAGGGTCTGCCTAGCAGTAGCCGCTTTGTGGCGGTCGAGAGCTTTGACACTGCCAAAGCGTAAGCCGTCCGCAGAAAACCTGGACCCTCACCCACCAATGTGTCCGGATTGCGATCTCTGTCTCGGTTGCTCTTCTGCCTGGGCACTGTACGGTTCGATTCGGTACGCACGTACTCGAGACGTGACGTAAGAGCCCATGAACGGAGTACAAGGTGTATGTGGTCATCATGGGATGCGGCCGGGTCGGCTCATCCCTCGCTGGCTCGCTGACCCGGATCGGCCACGAGGTCGCGGTCATCGATCGCGACCCTGCCGCATTCCTACGTCTCGAACCCGACTTCCCCGGCCACACCGTCGTGGGGATGGGATTCGACCGTGACGTGCTGGTCAAGTCCGGTATCGAGCGCGCAGAGGCATTCGCCGCGGTGTCGTCCGGAGACAACTCCAACATCATTTCCGCGCGCGTGGCCCGGGAGACGTTCGGCGTGGAACGCGTCGTCGCCCGGATCTACGACGCCAAGCGCGCCGCCGTCTACGAGCGGCTCGGGATCCCCACCGTCGCCACCGTTCCGTGGTCGACGGACCGCTTCCTGCACACCCTCACGCGCGACAGCCAGACCGCCAAGTGGCGCGATCCGTCCGGAACCGTCGCGGTCACCGAGTTGTCCCTGCACGAGGATTGGATCGGCAGGCCGGTCGCCGAACTGGAGGCCGCGACGAATTCGCGTGTCGCGTTCATCATCCGCTTCGGCACCGGCGTCCTTCCCGATCGCAAGACCGTCCTCCAGGCCGACGACCAGGTGTACATCGCGGCCGTGTCGGGAACGGTTGCCGAGGCGGTCGCGCTCGCGGGCAATCCCCCGCCTTCGGACAACTGAGACGACAGTGAGAATGTTCACGATCGACCACCCGAACGGAAGCAATCGATGAGAGTCGCAATCGCAGGAGCCGGCGCAGTCGGACGCTCGATCGCGCGCGAACTGGTCCGCAGCGAACACGACGTCATGCTGATCGAACGCAAGCTCGAGCACGTCGAACGGGAGTCGGTGCCCGAGGCGACCTGGGTCCACGCCGACGCGTGCGAACTGAGCAGCCTCGAGGCCGCATCCCTCGAAACCTACGAGGTGGTGATCGCGGCCACCGGTGACGACAAGGCCAACCTGGTCCTCAGCCTCCTCGCGAAGACCGAGTTCGGGGTCAGCCGCGTGGTCGCCCGCGTCAACGATCCCCGCAACGAGTGGTTGTTCGACGAGTCCTGGGGAGTCGACGTCGCCGTCTCCACTCCCCGGATGCTCGCCTCGCTGGTGGAGGAGGCGGTGTCGGTCGGCGATCTCGTGCGGCTGATGACATTCCGCCAGGGGCAGGCCAACCTCGTCGAGGTCACGCTGCCCGACAACACCCCGCTCGCCGGGAAGCCCGTCCGCAAGCTGCAATTGCCCCGCGATGCCGCGCTGGTCACCATCCTCCGCGGCGGACGGGTCATCGTGCCGCAGCAGGACGATCCGCTCGAGGGCGGCGACGAACTGCTGTTCGTCGCGTCCGTGGACGTCGAGGACGACCTGCGAGCGGCCGTCGGGCTCTCCTGACCCGGCGGGACCGATCGACACCCGGGAGGATCCGTTGGGTACCACCGCAACACCCGAGAGCATCGTCGTCACCGACAGCCCGCAGCAGAGCCGGTACGAGATCCACGCCGACGGTGAACTCGCGGGAATCGAGCAGTACGAAGTCGACGGGGACGTACACGTTTTCGTTCACACCGAGATCTATCCGCAATACGAGGGACTCGGACTTGCCCGGACGCTCGTGGGTGCGGCCCTGGACGATCTCCGCCGCCGTGGACTGCGGGTGCGCCCGGTGTGCCCGTACGTCGTGAAATTCGTGTCGAAGCATCCCGAGTACCAGGATCTCGTGGCCTGATCGGGTCGGCGACTTCGGCTCCGGCACAACCGGTCAGGGCCCACGCGGTCCTCGACGGGGGCCGTGCTCAGGTGTGGCCGGGCTCGTCGCGGGGGCCGCCCGCTTCCGTGTCGTCCGTCGGTTCGCCGGCGTCGTCCGACGGTGCCGGTTCGACGATCCGGTCTGCCCGGCGCACAGCCCAGATCGTCACCAGGAGAGCCAATCCCGCCAACGGCCAGCCCATTGCGATGCGCGCGAACGCGAGCCAGCCCGTCTGGTCCGAATCGTAGAGTTGCGACTGCACGAGGTACCGGGCCGCGAACACCAGCGCCCAGGCTGCGGTGGCCACGTCGTAGGCGCGTACCGCGCCGCGATGGCGCCGCCAGAGGTTGCCGTGGCCGTTGAGGAATCCCCAGATCAGGCCGACGATCGGCCAGCGCACCAGAATCGAGATCAGGAACACCGCCCCGTAGGCGAGGCTCGTGTAGATCCCGAAGAGGAAGTATCCCTTGGCATCGCCCGTGCGGTAGGCGATGAACGCGGAGATGCCGACGCCGACGAACCCGGACACCGCGGGCTGGATGGGGCTGCGGCGGACGAGGCGCCAGACGAGAATGGCGACGGCGACGCCGAGGGCCGCCCAGATCGCCGGACCCAGGCCCCACACACCGTTGACCGGAACGAAAACCAGGATGGGCAGAGTCGAATAGACCAGCCCGCTGAGCCCACCGAGCTGTTCGAGTATGGATTGCTGCTTCGTTTCGGTCACTCAACGAGAGTGCCACACGAGAGGGCCCCTACGATTCGCCGCGCAACTCGTAATACGGGTTGAAGATCACCTTCTGGCCGTCGCGTTCGCCGACACGTCCACGAACCAGCAGGGTCTTGCCCGGCTCGATGCCCGGAATTCTCCGCCGGCCGATCCACACCAGCTTGATCTGTTCCGTGCCGTCGAAGAATTCGGCTTCGATGCTGGCGTTCCCGGACTTCGGACAGGCTTCGACACTCCGGAGCCGCCCCAGCATGGTGACCTCTTCGCCGCGGCTGCAGTCGCAGGCACGTTGTGCGCCGGACGCCTGAGACGTCTCGGCCATTTCCTCGGCGTCCAGCTGCTCGAGGTCCTCGGTGAGCCTGCGAGTCAGCCGACGAAAATATCCTGCCGTGGCGGGTGCCATTGCGCGCTCCTGGAGCATGTGCGACGCGAGATCTTCGCGCCGCTCGTAGGGCTGTGTATTCGCCACTGTAGACCCATTGGTTCCCGGCAACCACACCACCGGAGAAGCGCTGTGACGGACGAGGCAGGATCATCACATGCCCTCTGATGATCGGCCGCCTCCGCCGCGGAGAACAGCGCCGCCACCTGTTCGTGTGGCCGTTGTGCTCCCGGGTACGGGATCCGACGCGGACTTCGTGACCCGTGCCTTCACCGAGCCTCTGACCTGCCGTGGAGTGCGCACGGCCGCAGTCGAACCCGATCCCCGGCGAGTCGTCGGAAGCTACGTCGACGCGCTCGACGCCGCGGCCGCGCAGCACGGACGCATCCTCGTCGGAGGGGTGTCCATCGGGGCCGCCGTGGCGCTGCAGTGGGCAGGATCACACCCGGATCGCATCGCCGGGGTCCTCGCGGCGCTGCCCGCGTGGACCGGGACCGCCGCGGACGCTCCCGCCGCCGCCAGCGCCCGGTTCACCGCGGCCCGGCTGCGGGCGGACGGCCTGGAACAGGTCACCGCCGAGATGATCGCGTCCAGTCCGCCGTGGCTGGGCCGGGAACTGGCGAAATCGTGGCGATCGCAGTGGCCGCACCTTCCCGCCGCGCTGGACGAGGCGTCCGAGTACCACGCCCCCGGTGCGGGCGACCTCGAGCGCATCACGGTGCCGGTGGGGATCGCTGCCGCCACCGACGACGCCGTGCATCCCCTCGAGGTCGCGCGCGAGTGGTCCGAACGACTACCGCACGCGGGCCTCGTCACGGTGACGCTGGACGAGATCGGCGCCGATCCTGCAATTCTCGGCTACGCCAGCCTCGACGCGCTCGATTCGGTCCTGCACACGACCTGAGTGTCGAATCTCCGGGACCGGAGTCAGCGACCGAGTTGCTGCATCGCCGAACCCGATTCGCCGCGACGTTGCTGCGGCTGCGCCGGGGCCTCCGCGGGGGGCGCCTGCTGCTCGCCCTGCGGACCCGCCGGAGCCGGCTGCTGCGGAGCGGCACCCTGCTGCTGCGCCAGCTGCTGCTGGTGAGCCGCAGCCAGCTGCTGGGCGAGCGCCGCGGGCAGGACCACCGGCAGCGGCGTCCGAACGGGGTGGGGTTCGTTTCCCCGCTTCACGACGGTGTCGCGCAGGATCGCCCTGGCGGTCGCGACGAGCTCCGAATCGGCCGTGTTGCCACCGCTCGGTCCCGCGACCACGCAGCGCACCATCCACCGGTAGCCGTCGACACCGATGAAGCGCAGGTCGGCGTTCGGGGTGACGGCGAAGACCTCGCGTCCCCACGGTCCGCTCTCGACGCTCACCGTGGCGTTGTCGTTGCGCAGCGATTCGGCGAGGTCGCCCGCGACTTCCCGCCACTGGCCCGGCGACTTCGGGGCGGCATACGCCGCCACGGTGATGCGCCCCTGCTGGGTGACGAGATGCACGGCCTGCGGCGAACCGTCGGGCGCCATCTCGACCTGCAACTGGGCGCCCTGCGGCATCGGGACCAAGACCGAACCGAGGTCGAGGCGGGTTCCCACCTCACCGACGGTGAGATCGGCGCCCGATTCGAGGTCGTCGGCGTCGTACGGACCGCCGTCCACCTCGGTCACGGCGTCGTAGTCGTCCTCGTAATCCGCGTCGGCGTCGCCGGCCTCGGCGTCCTCGAAGAAACCGGGCCGGTCGTCCTCGGCTTCCTTCTTCTTACGACGTCCGAACATGATCAGGCTCCTTCACTGGCATTGCCGACGAGGCTCGCGTGGCCTCCGCTCGACCCGTGTCCGTCACTACCGCGGGTGGTGCCGTCGAGCGACGGGACCTCGACGAACGACACCAGTTCGACCCGCTGCACGAGCAGTTGGGCGATCCGGTCGCCCCGGCGGATCTCGATCGGGGTCTCGAGGTCGTGATTGATCAGGCACACCTTGATCTCGCCGCGGTACCCGGCATCGATGGTTCCGGGGGTGTTGACCACCGACAGACCCGACTTCGCGGCCAGCCCGGATCGGGGGTGGATCAGCCCGACCGTGCCCAGGGGCAGCGCGATCGCAATGCCGGTTCCGACGAGGACACGGCGCCCCGGCTCGATGGTCACGTCGACGGTGCTGCACAGGTCGACACCGGCGTCGCCGTCGTGCGCACGCTGCGGTACCGGAATGTCGGGGTCCAGCCGCTGGAGGGCGACGGGCGGAAGGGCGGGGGTCGCGGCGGGAGAAAGGCCGGGAGATAGGTCGCTCACGTGCACCGAGCCTACTCTCAGACACCGACTATCCTGGTCGGGTGTCACAAACGTCCCGGCCCGAAGTCGCGCCCACCGATAACACCTCGCCCGTGCTGTACTCCGAGCGCCTGTGGGTGCCCGTCTGGTGGTGGGCAGTGGGCTTGTTCGTCGCCGGTCTGCTCGCCGCGGAGGTGCACATGGGTGCGCCGGGCCTGCGCGCATGGCTGCCGTACGTCCTTCTACTGCCCCTGCCGGTGTGGGGACTCGTCTGGCTCAGCCGTCTCCGCGTCGAGGTCGTCGAGGAACCGAACGGTGTCCACCTACGGGTCGGACAGGCGCATCTGCCGTTGGACGTCATCTCGCGGGTCGCCGAGGTTCCCGGTTCGGCGAAGAGTGCGGCACTCGGTCGTCAGCTCGACCCCGCCGCCTTCGTGCAACACCGCGTATGGGTCAAGCCGATGGCACTGATCGTGCTCGACGACCCCGAGGACCCGACCCCCTACTGGTTGATCAGCACACGACGGCCGGCCGAGTTGCTGGCCGCCGTCAACCGTGCCCGCCCGCAGGCGGACGGAGACTGATCGGACGGTGGGCCTCCCACCGTCCGCCTCTCGTACTCGCCGCCGCTCAGGCCGCGCAGTCCCTGCACACCAGCACTCCGCCCGCGTCGCTGGCGAGCCGGCTGCGGTGGTGCACCAGGAAACAGCTCGAACACGTGAACTCGTCGGCCTGCTTCGGCACGACCCGCACCGAGAGCTCTTCACCGGACAGATCCGCGCCGGGCAGTTCGAACGATTCCGCGGTGTCGGACTCGTCGACGTCGACGACAGCCGACTGAGCCTCGTTGCGTCGCGCCTTCAGTTCCTCCAGCGAATCCTCCGAAACCTCGTCGGACTCTGTTCGCCGCGGTGCGTCGTAGTCAGTTGCCATGTCGCCTTCCCCTCATCCTCTTCGGTGTATCCCGGCCCGTGCGGTACGTCGAACCGATTGCCGGTCGACCGTCCACACGAAAACCGCCTCGGCGCAGATCACACCCTGCGGCTGCACAACGCTGCAGCGGATGGGTTCGTGCCCGGAACCAGGCTCCGGAAACATGATCTACGCCTCTTTTGTCATCTTCTGCCGACCCTCGTTCTGCACGCTTTGAACGACTGGGGCCGCCAGACAGTAGCCGAAGGAAGTACAAAAGTCGTAACCGAATCGACCGATCGCGCAAATTGTCTGCTAATCGTCACCAACACCACAGCAAGCTGTGACATTCCACAACGGGGACGGGTTCGGGGTTATGACGTGCCTGGGATCTAAGGTAGGTGCCGAACCTGCGCCACGACGTGTGGCCGGGCCCTGTATCGGTGCGTTGTACGGGTGCAACGTACGAAGCGCAGTTCGTAGGAGAGGTCGAGGCACACTGTGGTTTCACTGATCACCGAAGGCAGCCCGCTCGACGACAAGGGTCGTCCGTTCCGGCGGCGGCGGGCGATGCCGATCCTCGTGGTGTTCGCGGTCCTCGCCCTGCTCGGCGCCGTCGTGTGGGCCGGCGTCCTCGGCGACGACGAGGATCTGGCCACCACCGTCGACTGCAACCCTCCGCAGCCGGCCGCGCAACCCCTCGACCCCGCCGCCCCGCCGCAGCAGGCGCTGGGCGAGAAGGTCGACGGTTCGACCCTTCGGGACGTGGAGCCTGCCGCGCTGTCCGCCACGAAGGTGCGCGTGTTCAACGCCAACGGCGAGCACGGCCAGGCTGCGCAGGTCGCCGCACAGCTCAGCGACTACGGATTCGCGAGCGCACCCGACGTCCAGGCGGGCAACGACCCGGTCTACGTCGACCAGAACATGCAGTGCCAGGGGCAGCTGCGGTTCGGTCCCAACGGCACCGCCGCCGCCAGCGCGCTCTGGCTGGTGGCCCCGTGCGCCGAACTCATCCAGGACACCCGCACCGACGACACGGTCGACCTCGCCCTCGGCACCTACTTCCGCAAGATCTCGCCGAACACGGACGCCGAAGAGGTCCTGCGGTCCCTGAAGGATCCGCCGCCCGGAAGCCAGCCCGCCCCCCTCGACATCGACCTGCTGAAAGCGGCGCGCACCGCCCGCTGCTGACCGGCGGTCACCCTTCCGGGATCGGGGCGTCCACCCCGATCTCGGCGAACAGCGCGTCCAGCGCGTCGGCGATGCCGGGGGCCGCGGCCACCACCACATCGCCGTCCGCACTCGACGTCTGCGGGGAAGGGATTCGCACGCGGGCCCCCGCCTCGGTCGCGATCAGCGATCCCGCGGCCCAGTCCCACGGGCTCAGCCCGTGTTCGAAATGCGCGTCGACACGGCCGGCCGCGACCATGCACAGGTCGAGGGCCGCCGAGCCGATCCGGCGGATGTCCCGCACCCTCGGCAGGATGTCCGCGATGAGGGCGCCCTGCGCCTTGCGCCGCGCCGCGCCGTACCCGAAGCCTGTGGCGAGCAACGCCATCGACACGTCGGTGACCGGGTTGCACCGGAGGTCGCTCACCCGCCCGTCCGCGTCGGTAAGGGTGGCCCCGCCGCCGCGTGCCGCCGCGTAGGTCGACCGGGCCGCCACGTCGACCACGGCCCCGGCGACGGACACCCCGTCGATCTGGGCCGCCACGGAGACCGCGTACGCGGGGACGCCGTACAGAAAGTTCACGGTGCCGTCGATCGGATCCACGATCCACCTCACCTCGGCGACGGAATCCTCCTCTCCCCCACCTTCTTCGCCGAGGATCGCGTCGTCGGGGCGAAGCTCCGCGAGCCGGTCGCGGATGACCTGCTCGCTCTCGGTGTCGACCACCGTGACCGGGTCGGTCGGGGTGCTCTTCGATGCGACGGAATCGCCGGATCCCGCTCGCTTCCCGACGATTCCGAAGACCTCGGGCCGTCGCGCCCGGACGTGGGCGGCGGCTTCCTCGGCCACCGCCACGGCGACCTCGAGCAGTCGCCTGGGGTCGGTGCCGACGTGGCCTGGCGCGGACTCTGAACTCTGGGGTGCATGCACCCACCCATCGGAACACACTTTCGCTGCCTCACACCACCGCTGACGTTTCGCACAGCTGGTGTCATCACCCACCGAACACGCGTCGACACACTAGTGTGACGAGCAGCAGAAGAGCGCCGGAGAACACGTCGTCGTCGACACGAAGGAGCACACGCCATGACCAAAACGGGGTTCGGTGTCGACGTCGGAGGCAGTGGCGTCAAGGGTGGCGTCGTAGATCTCGAGACGGGCCAGCTGGTCGGGGACCGCATCAAACTCCCCACTCCCCAGCCGTCCACTCCGGAGGCGGTCGCGGAGACCGTCGCCGAGATCATCCGCCAAGCAGAATGGGACGGACCGGTCGGTATCACCCTGCCGAGCGTCGTCACCGGCGGTGTGGCGCGATCCGCCGCCAACATCGACAAGAAGTGGATCGGGACGGACGCCCGCAAGCTGTTCTCCGACGCACTCGGCGGCCGGCTCGTCACCGTCCTCAACGACGCGGATGCGGCGGGGATCGCCGAGGACGCGCTCGGCGCAGGCAAGGACGCGAAAGGGGTCGTCATCCTCCTCACGTTCGGCACCGGCATCGGCTCGGCGATCCTCCACGACGGCGTCCTGCTTCCCAACACCGAGTTCGGGCACATGGAGGTGGACGGCAAGGAAGCCGAGCACCGGGCGGCGTCCTCGGTCAAGGAGAAGAAGGACCTGTCGTACAAGGAATGGGCCGGCGAAGTGAGCCGTGTCCTCACCCGGTTCGAGAACCTCTTGTGTCCGGATCTGTTCATCGCCGGCGGCGGAATCAGCCGGAAGAACGAGAAGTGGATCCCGCATCTGACCAACAAGACACCCGTCGTACCTGCTGCGCTGCTGAATACGGCGGGCATCGTCGGTGCTGCGCTCGCAGTGGAAACGGGCATCGCTCCGTAACTAATTCGGATGGGTCGTTACAATGGAAGAGCCCGGCTGCGCGCCGGCGAAACCAGTAGACCTCTCCGCCGGATGACCACTCTGGCGTGACGCCGCACGACACCGTCACGAAAGGGCGTACGTGGCAGCCACCGATACACGTCAGACTGCTGATTCGACTTCGGAGTCAGGACCGGAAGCACCAGTCGGGGCGGCAGCCACCGGCACCGCTCCGGCAGCCGAGGAAACTCCCGCGAAGAAGCCGGCGGCCAAGAAGGCTCCCGCCAAGAAGGCAGCAGCGAAGAAGGCCCCCGCCAAGAAGGCGGCGGCCAAGAAGGCGGGCGGCAAGAAGGCCACGGCCGGTAAGGGTGCGGACGGCGAAGACCTCGACGAAGACTCCGCCGACATGGAGGACATCGACATCACCGAGGGCGATCTCGCCGAGGTCGAGTCCGATGTCGTCGAGGTCGTCGCAGTCGGCGAGGACGAGGAGACCGAGGAGCCGTCCGAGAAGGACAAGGCCTCCGGCGACTTCGTGTGGGACGAGGAGGAGTCCGAAGCGCTCCGCCAGGCCCGCAAGGACGCCGAACTGACCGCGTCCGCCGACTCGGTCCGTGCCTACCTCAAGCAGATCGGCAAGGTCGCCCTCCTCAACGCCGAAGAGGAGGTCGAGCTCGCCAAGCGGATCGAGGCCGGGCTCTACGCGACCCAGATCATGCAGGAGCTGTCCGATTCCGGCGAGAAGCTCCCCGCCGCCCAGCGCCGGGACATGAGCTGGATCTGCCGCGACGGAAACCGCGCCAAGAACCACCTCCTCGAGGCGAACCTCCGCCTCGTCGTGTCGCTCGCCAAGCGCTACACCGGCCGCGGCATGGCGTTCCTCGACCTGATCCAGGAAGGCAACCTGGGCCTTATCCGTGCCGTCGAGAAGTTCGACTACACCAAGGGCTACAAGTTCTCGACCTACGCCACGTGGTGGATCCGTCAGGCCATCACCCGCGCGATGGCCGACCAGGCCCGCACCATCCGCATCCCAGTGCACATGGTGGAGGTCATCAACAAGCTCGGCCGCATCCAGCGTGAACTCCTGCAGGACCTGGGCCGTGAGCCCACTCCCGAAGAGCTCGCCAAGGAAATGGACATCACGCCCGAGAAGGTGCTGGAGATCCAGCAGTACGCTCGTGAGCCCATCTCCCTCGACCAGACGATCGGCGACGAGGGCGACAGCCAGCTCGGCGACTTCATCGAGGACTCCGAGGCCGTCGTCGCCGTCGACGCCGTGTCGTTCACCCTGCTGCAGGATCAGCTGCAGTCGGTGCTCGAGACGCTGTCCGAGCGTGAGGCGGGCGTCGTGCGCCTGCGCTTCGGCCTGACCGACGGACAGCCCCGCACCCTCGACGAGATCGGACAGGTCTACGGGGTCACGCGTGAGCGCATCCGTCAGATCGAGTCCAAGACCATGTCGAAGCTGCGCCACCCGTCCCGGTCGCAGGTGCTGCGCGACTACCTGGACTGACGTACACACCTCGATGCCCCCGGACTCCGAGCGAGTCCGGGGGCATCGTCGTCTGGGTCTCGCTACGCGCTGGTGCGCACCCGGATCCAGGCACCCGCCACCGGTTCGACCACCCGTGCCGCCACCGGGCCGATGACGGCCATCAGGAGGACGTACGCGGTGGCGAGTGCCACGAGTTCGCTCTCCACGGCTCCCGCCGACAACGCCAGGCCCGCGATGACGATCGAGAACTCGCCGCGTGCGATCAGCGCGACCCCGGCCCGGGCCCGGCCCAGGCGCGCGACGCCTTGTTGTTTCGCCGCCCACGCACCGGTGATCATCTTCGTCAGCGCGGTGACGACGGCGAGGAGGGCGGCCCAGCCGAGGACCGGCGGAATCGCCCGGGGATCGGTGTTGAGCCCGAACACCACGAAGAACATCGCGGCGAACAGATCGCGGAGCGGTTCGAGGACTCGGCTCGCGTTGTGGGCGGTCGTACCGGAGATCGCGATCCCCAGCAGGAACGCCCCGACGGCCGCCGACACCTGCATCGCCGAACTGATCCCCGCCACGAGAAGCGCGGCGCCGAGGAGTTTCAGGAGCAGGGTTTCGCTGTCCGGGCTGTCCAGCAGGGCGGACACGTAGCGGCCGTACCGCAGTGCGATCACGAGGACGACCGAGATCACGACGAGGGAGATGCCCACCGCCTCCAGTCCACCGGCGAAACTGACGCCGGCGAGCAGGGCCGTCAGAATGGGCAGATACACGGCCATCGCGAGGTCCTCGAACACGAGAATCGAGAGCACGACCGGCGTTTCACGGTTACCGAGCCGGCCCAGGTCGCTCAGCACCTTCGCGATGATGCCCGACGACGAGATGTAGGTGACGCCGGCCATCACGACCGCGCCGGTGGTCCCCCACCCCAGCATCAGGGCGACGACCGCTCCGGGCGCGGCATTGAGAACTGCGTCCACGACCCCGGCCATCCACGACCGTCGCAGCCCGGTGACGAGTTCCGACGCGGTGTATTCCAGCCCCAGCAACAGCAGGAGGAGGACCACCCCGATCTCGCTCGCCAAGTGACTGAACTCGCTGATGTCGCCCAGGTTGACGAATCCGCCGCTGCCGAAGCAGAGTCCGCCGAGGAGATAGAACGGGATCGGCGACATGCCGAACTGAGCTGCCAGGCGGCCCAGCAATCCGAGCGCGAAGAACACCGCGCCCAGTTCGATGAGCGCGAGCGTGGTGGTGTTCACGGGTCTGTCAGCCGTTGGCCAGGAGCTTGGCTGACGCGTCCAGTCCGTCTGTGGTTCCGACGGCGACCAGGAGGTCGCCCGAGGTGAGCAGGAAGTCAGGCTTCGGTGACGGGTACACCTGCCCGGCCCGCATGACCGCGACGATCGAGACCCCGGTGCGGGTGCGCATCGCCGTGTCGCCGAGCGGGCGGCCGTCGAACCGGGAGTCTTCCTTGATGTACAGCTGCTTGGTGCGGATTCCGGGCAGGTCCCGGTGCTCCTCCTCCAGCTGCGCCACCAGTTGCGGTGCCCCCAGCAGGTTGCTGAGGACTGCCGCCTCCTCGGTGGTGAGCGGCACCGACGCAGCGCACGCATCGGGATCGTCGGCCTTCGAGACGATCAGATCGGTGCGACCGTCGCGATGGGTGATGACACCGATGCGGCGGCCGGCGGCGAGTTCGAAGTCCTTACGCACCCCGATACCCGGTAGTGGCGTCACTTCAACGTTCATGCCTCCACGGTAGACCGATCGGTGTGACCAACCGCGGAAGGCTCGCATCAGCGCCGGGCCGGGAACGTTCCGTCGGCGTCGGGGCGATACTCCTCGACCCCGGTGACCGCCGCGACGGGCAGCGGCCCGTACAGGTGTGGGAACAGCATCGACGCCGGATCGGCCGGCACACCCGGCTCCCACTTCACCGGCGCACCGAGCGCAGTGGGGTCGAGTCTCAGCAGGACGAGGTCCGTACGGCCGGCGAACAACCTGTTGGCGGGCAGGTGCACCTGGGCCGGCGTCGAGAGGTGCACGAAACCGTCCCTGAACGTCGCGGGCACTCGGCTGCCTTCACGTTCGGCGGTGCGCCATTCCTCGCGGCTGCAGATGTGGACCAGCTGGTCTTCGGATTTCACACGGTGAGACTAGCGTCACGCCCGAAAACGAATCAGCTGTCAGCGAACTCGGACCGCGCGGTCTGTTCACATCTGCGCTCGTCACGTCCCTGACGGCGCGTTTCGGGCGGGTTTCGTGTGTGATGCAACACTGAGAAACGCCGACGGGAACAACGCGTAAACCCCAAACGTCTGACAGAGTAGATCCACCGCGCCACCCCCGACGCGGCGGACCAAGGCCCCAGGCACTCGGCATCAGTCGAAGCCAGTACGGAGGAGTCATGCCCGGAACACTGACCAGCCCCCCGTTGACCGCAGCCGACCGGTGCGACCGGTGCGGTGCGGGAGCCCGCGTTCGCGCGGTTCTTCCGACCGGAGGAGAGTTGCTCTTCTGCGGTCACCACGCCAACGAGCACGCAGACCGTCTTCGCGAGATGAACGCCACGATCGTGTCCGAAGCCGAAGCTGCAATCTGATACGTCAGCCCGGGTGACCCGTCCCAGGCTCACCTCTTCAACAAAGAGACCGGCGAGTGCGATGCACTCGCCGGTCTCTTTGTGTTCGAGTCACCGGATGACGCCGGTCACCACTGCCGCAGGGTGGAGATCCGCTCGGTGAGCTGCTCGACGGTGGCGATCGCCGTGGGCGGTCCCCCGCAGACACGACGCAATTCGCCGTGGATGGTGCCGTGCGGCTTGCCCGTCCTGTGGTGATGCATCGCGACGAGACTGTTCAGTTCCCGGCGCAGCTGCGCGAGCTGTCCGGCGGCAGCCACCCGGTCCGCGACCTGCGGCACGGGCGTGTGCACGGGCGCGGGCGCCGGTTCCGCCTTGTCCAGCTGCTCCGACTGACGCTGACGCAGCAGCGCGCGCATCTGATCGGCGTCGAGCAGCCCGGGCAGACCCAGGTAGTCGGCCTCCTCGTCGGAGCCCGAGAACGTGGCCGTCCCGAAGGACGAACCGTCGTAGATCACCTGATCGAGCTCGGCGTCCGCGCCGAGCGAGGTGAACGCCTTCTCCTCCTCGCCGAGCTCGTCCTTCTGCTTGTTCGCGTCGGCGAGAAGATCGTCGTCGAAGCCGTCCTTCTCCCGATGCGGCTTGCCGAGCACGTGGTCGCGCTGCGCCTCGAGCTGGCTGGCCAGGTCGAGCAGCACCGGAACCGACGGGAGGAACACGCTCGCGGTCTCGCCCTTGCGGCGGGACCGCACGAAACGCCCGATCGCCTGCGCGAAATAGAGCGGGGTGGACGCGCTGGTGGCGTACACACCGACGGCCAGGCGGGGAACGTCGACGCCTTCCGACACCATGCGGACGGCGACCATCCACTTCTGGGTGCTCGCCCCGAACTCGGCGATCCGCTTGGACGCCGTCGGGTCGTCGGAGAGCACCACGACCGGGTCTTCCCCGGTGACCGCCTTCAGGGTCTGCGCGTACGCACGGGCCACGGTCTGGTCGGTGGCGATGACCAGACCGCCGGCGTCGGGCATGCCGCCCGTGCGCAGCTGGCCGAGCCGGGTGTCTGCGGCGTGCAGGACCGCGGGAATCCAGTCGCCCGACGGGTCCAGGGCCGTTCGCCACGCCCGGGCCGTCTGTTCGGCGCTGAGGGGCTCGCCGAGTCGCGCGGAGAACTCCTCGCCCGCGTTGTTCCGCCACCGTGCCTCGCCGGAGTACGCGAGGAACACGACGGGCCGGACGACGCCGTCCGCGAGGGCGTCCGAGTACCCGTAGGAGTGATCCGCCTTCGAGCGCATCAGACCCTCGCGATCGGGTTCGTACGTCACGAACGGGATCGCGCTGTCGTCGCTGCGGAACGGCGTACCGGTCAGCGCGAGCCGGCGGGTGGCGTCACCGAACGCCTCCCGGATGGCGTCACCCCAGCTCTTCGCGTCGCCACCGTGGTGGATCTCGTCGAGGATGACCAGCGTGCGCCGGCTCTCGGTCCGGACCCGGTGCTTGAACGGGTGCGAGGCGACTTGCGCGTACGTCACCACGACACCCTGGTAGTCGCTGGACGTCTGCCCGGTCGAGTTCGAGAAGTACGAGTCCAGCGCGATGCCGTTGCGCGCGGCGGACTCGGCCCACTGGTGCTTGAGGTGCTCGGTCGGTGCGACCACGGTCACCTGATCGACGGTGCGGTCGCGCAGCAACTCCGACGCGACCCGCAGCGCGAACGTGGTCTTACCGGCGCCCGGTGTCGCGACCGCGAGGAAGTCCTGCGGGCCGGTGGACAGATACTTCGTCAGCGCACGACGCTGCCAGGCGCGCAGTGATCCTGCGGGTCTGGCAGGTTCGGTTTGTGCGAGGTAGGCCTCGGTGCCCACGATCTGCGCTGCCTCGGTTTCCATTCTCGGCGCCGACTGGGAGCCCACTGTCTCAGCACTCACGGGCTGCCCTCCGATGGCATGGCACTGTTTGCTCGCACTCCTCGGTATTCGATCGACATGTCCGGGTCCAGACCCGAAGGCGCTGTCCGTCAAGGAGCCTAGCGCCCGGATCCGACGCGAACCGCATTCGCGAGTTCCGATAGTGACAGATTTGTCGCGACACGAGGACAGCAGCGGTGGGCAACCGGGCGTGTCGTCAGGGATGCTGGAAACATCATGACCGAAACACCCCCGACAACGCCGCAGAGTGGCGGTGACCCACCCCGGTCCGGGTGGCATCCGCTACGTCGCGCACTGAGCGTGATCGGTCGCACAGCGAGCAAGGCCTGGGACGATTCGATCTTCGGAAAGGCGGCCACGGCAGCGTTCTGGCAGACACTGTCGCTGCCTCCGCTCCTGCTGGGGCTCCTCGGAATGCTCGGCTACGTCGGCGGATGGTTCGGACCCGACACCGTCGACATCATCCAGTCGAAGATCATCAACTTCAGCGGGACGGTGTTCAGCGACAGCGTCGTCGAACAGATCATCCGCCCGACGGTCGGCGACGTACTCGAACGTGGACGTCCCGAGATCGTGTCACTGAGCTTCCTGCTGTCCCTGTGGGCCGGCTCGTCCGCCATTTCCACGTTCGTGGACTCGATCGTCGAGGCCCATGGCCAGCAGGAGGCGCGGCACCCGGTGTGGCAGCGCGTGTTCGCGTTGCTGCTCTACGTGATGTTCCTGATCCTCGCGGTGTTCACCCTGCCGCTGGTCGCGCTGGGGCCGACGCTCGTCGGCAGGGTGCTCCCGGAGGCGTGGCGCACGATCGGGACGGAGATCGTCGACACGTTCTACTACCCCGGCGTGGGACTGCTGCTCATCGTGGGCCTGACCACGCTGTACAAGGTGGCGCTCCCCCGGTCGCTGCCCTGGCACCGGCTGCTCGGCGGCGCGCTCGTCGCGGGGGTGTTCTTCCTCGGCGCGAGCACCTGCCTGCGCCGCTACCTCTCCTGGGTGGCCGGAACCGGGTACACGTACGGGGCGCTGGCCACGCCGATCGCGTTCCTGCTGTTCACGTTCTTCCTGGGGTTCGCGGTGGTGCTCGGCGCCGAGTTCAACGCCACCGTCCAGGAATTCTGGCCCGCCCGTGCCACCCGCATCGACCAGATGCGGGATTGGATCGCCGCGCAGGCCGAGAGTTCGCCGTCGGCGGGTCCGGTGACCAGCCTCACGCGTCGCATCGCCACCGGTCCGATCAAGGTCGTCGGCGACCGGGCCCGCCCGGATGCGGCCGAGCCGGAGTCCGGGAACGACGACGAGCCCGACGGCCCGGTACGAGAATCCCCCGAGCCACCGGGTGTGCGACGAGCGCCGGCGAAGCCTCAGTCGCCTTTGCGCAATCCTTCGTAGATCTTCTTGCAGTCGGGGCAGACCGGCGATCCCGGCTTCGCGGATTTCGTCACCGGAAACACTTCGCCGCACAACGCGACGACGTGAGTGCCCATGACGGCGCTCTCCGCGATCTTGTTCTTCTTGACGTAGTGGAAGAATTTGGGAGTGTCGTCATCGGTCGACTCGTCGGTGGTGACGTCGGGCCGTTCCTTGGTTTGAGTGCTCACCCCTCAATAATGCCGCAACCGGCGGACTATCCCACCCCCTGTGTGCATTTGCCGCCCGACAGTGGAACAGTGGAGGCATGGCACGAAGTGCAGGGTTCGGCGGGTCCCACGACGCCGGCTCCCCGAGCAATCCGGTTCTCATCACCGAGGCAGCGCGATCCATCGAGGATCAGCATCGTGCCCGTGTCCGCAAGTACCTGCTCATCATGTCCTTCCGGTTCC
The DNA here is from genome assembly GCF_000280725.2 of Rhodococcus sp. JVH1. Classification (NCBI taxonomy): domain Bacteria; kingdom Bacillati; phylum Actinomycetota; class Actinomycetes; order Mycobacteriales; family Nocardiaceae; genus Rhodococcus; species Rhodococcus sp. JVH1. The sequence goes on from NZ_CP166289.1 coordinate 392,307, forward strand.
CCGCCCTGATCTTCGCGGCGGTGGCGTACGGCATCTGGGAGAACCCGTGGATTTCGATGGCCATCATCGGCGTGTCGATCCCGCTGCCGTGGATCGCAGTCCTCATCGCCAACGACCGTCCGCCTCGCAGCAAGGACGAGCCCAGCCGGTACGACCACCGCGAGTCTCCGTCCACCGCCCTGCCCGCACCGCCGCACCACACGATCGAGGGCTGACGCAGTCGGGCGTGCTGCAACAATGCACGGGTGAACCGTGACGAACTGCTGTCGATCTGCCCCTCTCTGCGTGAGGCGCTCCGCCGCAACCGGTACGACACGGACACCCTCCTCGACGCGCTGGGCCCCGAGGTCCATGCGGCGTTGAGCCGCAACGAACCGGTCCCGGTGCGCCGGGCCAGCGCCGGCTGCGGCCAACTCGGCACCCTGATCCGCCTGTTCCTCCTCACCGACGACTGTCCCGTCGGCGAGGTGGCCGCGGCGCTGTCCCCGCTCCCGGTCGAGGACGCCGTGGCGGCAGGCCTGCTCGAATCCGACGGCGACGTCGTCCGGGCGGCCCTCGACCTCCGTCCGATGGACATCGGCGGGGGCAATCGCTGGGTGCTCTCCGACCTCGACGGCTCACTCCGCCCCCGCGAGACCCCCGTCGACCACGTCATCGGCGTCGGGCACGCGTCGCTGTCGCTGCTGCAGGCCACCCCGACCGCGCCGGTCGGGACGCTGCTCGACGTCGGGACCGGCTGCGGCATCCAGGCCCTGCACGGCGCGTCCTACGCCGACTCGGTCACGGCCACGGACCTGAATGTCCGTGCCGTCGATCTGGCGGCCGTCACGGCGGCGCTCAACGAGGAACGGGTGGAACTGCTCGCCGGGTCGTGGTTCGAGCCGGTCGAGGGCCGCACGTTCGATCAGGTGGTGGCCAATCCGCCGTTCGTCGTCAGCCGCGCCCGAGTGGGTCACACCTACCGCGACTCCGGACTCGACCTCGACGGCGCGAGTGAGCTGATGATCTCCCGCGTGGCGGACTACCTCGCGCCCGGCGGCACGGCGGCGCTGCTGGCGTCGTGGATCCACGTCGAGGGCGAGGACTGGCGGGCCCGGGTGGCCTCCTGGCTTCCCGCCCACGGGGTGGACGCGTGGGTGGTGCAGCGGGATGTCGCGGACCCGGCCCTGTACGTCGGCACCTGGATGCGGGACGGCGGACTCGACACCCGGGACCCCTCCACCGCGACGGTCGCCGAGGAGTGGCTGGATCACCTCGCGAGCGCGAACGTCGAGGGGGTCGGCTTCGGGTTCGTCTACCTTCGCCGGACCGACGCTCCCACCGATCTGATGGCGGAGGATCTCACGCACGGCTTCAGCGACCCCTTGGGCGCGGAAGCGCTCGCGTACTTCGAGCGGGTGGCGTGGCTCCGCGAGCACGACGTGCTCACCGCGTGTTTCCGCGTGGAGGAGAGCACCGCCCTGGAGCGGGTGTTCCTGCCCGGCGACGAGGGATGGACTCAGGTGGTCGCCCGTTTGCACCGCGGGAACGGTCCGGCCTGGCAGCACGAGGTCGACGATCTCGTCGCTTCGCTCGTCGCGGGCATGCGCGCCGACGGCCTCGTGCTGGGCGAACTGATCGAGCTTCTCGCAGCGGCACACGGCGTCGACGCCGAGGACCTCGCGCAGTCGGCCGTGCCGCTCGTGCACGCCCTCGTCCGGCACGGACTCGTGCTTCCCGCGTAGCCGCCGGGTTCCCGATCCGTCCCCCTTATACGTGTTCTCAGCAACTTCTCAGGACCGAATCGAGGAACCCGCAGGTCACAGCCTCTTCGCAAATTACCGGCCGGGAACTTTCCCAGGCCTTCGGTGCGTTGATGCATATGAGACACCACCGATGAGGAGGCAAGTCATGACAAGCCCCAGCACCACTACTCGCATTCGCCCCAGCGCTGCCGATCTGGACGCCCAGAGCCCCGCTGCCGACCTGGTCCGGGTCTACCTGAACGGCATCGGCCGCACGGCTCTGCTGACGGCCGCAGACGAGGTAGAACTGTCCAAGCGAATCGAGGCTGGGCTGTACGCCGCGCACATCCTGGAGACCGGGAAGCGACTCTCCCCCGCCAAGAAGCGCGACCTCGCGACGGTCGTCCGTGAAGGACAGTCCGCCCGCGCACACCTCCTCGAGGCCAACTTGCGGCTCGTCGTCTCGCTCGCGAAGCGGTACACCGGACGCGGCATGCCCCTTCTGGACCTCATCCAGGAGGGCAACCTGGGTCTGATCCGCGCGATGGAGAAGTTCGACTACGCGAAGGGGTTCAAGTTCTCGACGTATGCCACCTGGTGGATTCGTCAGGCGATCACCCGCGGCATGGCCGACCAGAGCCGGACGATCCGGCTCCCAGTGCACCTCGTCGAGCAGGTCAACAAGCTGGCCCGCATCAAGCGCGAGCTGCACCAGCAGCTCGGGCGTGAGGCGACCGACGACGAGCTGGCCGAGGAGTCGGGAATCCCGGCGCACAAGATCGCGGATCTCCTCGACCACAGCCGCGACCCGGTGAGCCTCGACATGCCGGTCGGCAACGACGAGGAAGCTCCCCTGGGCGACTTCATCGAGGATTCCGAGGCCACGTCGGCGGAGAACGCCGTGATCGCGGGTCTCCTGCACAGCGACGTGCGCAGCGTGCTGGCCACCCTCGACGAGCGTGAGCAGCAGGTCATCCGCCTCCGTTACGGTCTGGACGACGGTCAGCCGCGCACTCTCGACCAGATCGGCAAGCTCTTCGGACTCTCCCGCGAGCGTGTCCGTCAGATCGAGCGCGAAGTGATGGGCAAGCTGCGCCAGGGCGACCGCGCCGAGCGGCTCCGCTCCTACGCCAGCTGACGAGAGTCTCCCACCGGTATCAGCGCCGGTGCCGGTCGTACGCGACCGGCACCGGCGTTGCGCTGTCTGCGGGGCCGGGTGACCGGTCAGCGCAGGCGGCGGGGGCCGAGGTCGGCGACGCTGGGCTCCGGGCCGATCCGCACGCGCGAATCGGTGATCTGCGCGCCCTCCGCCGACGCGAGCACGGGTTCGCAGGCCAGTTCCCGCACCTCCGGGAGGTCGTCGGCGAGGGCGGAGATCCGCTGCACGAGGTCGACGAGAGCCGATTTGTTCACCGGTACCGCGCTCCGATAACCGGACAGCAGCGGCGCCGCTTTCGGTGCGTCGATCAATTCCGTTGCGGCGTCCTCGGTGAGGGGCAGCACCCGGTAGGCGCGGTCGCCGAGGAGGTCGGAGATCACGCCGGCGAGTCCGAACGAGATGAGCGAACCGAACGACGGGTCGTCCTGCACGCCCACCACACAGCCAATTCCCTTGGTGGCCATCCGCTGCACGTGAAGTAGTGGTTCACCGGACGCGGCGGCGAGGTCCCGGTAGGCCCAGCGCACCGAATCGGGCCCGACCAGATCGAGGCGGACGCCACCGAGATCCGGCCGGTGCCGCCACTGTTCCCCCGTCGCCTTCACTGCGACCGGGTACCCCAATTCCTCGGCGGCCTGCACAGCCTCGTCTTCGGTGGTGGCGGAACGGAATTCCACGACGTTCACGCCGTAGCACGCGAGGAGTTGCGATGCCTCGAAGTCCGACAGCCAGCGTCCGGACGACGCCCCGAGCCAGCCGTCGACCATCGCCTTCGCACGCTCCGGATCGATCCCGTTGGGGCGTACCACTTTCGACGACGGTTTACTCTTCCACGCCGAGTACCGCCACGCGCGAGCCAGGGCCAGCGCCGCGCGTTCCGGACCGGGATAGGAGGGAACCGAACCGCGTGTCGGGTGCCCGTCCTCACCCCGGACCGCCAGGACGTCGGGCACACCCTCCGCCGCGAGGAACGTCGTGAGGACGGGTTTGTCGGCTTCCCGCACCGCCTCCCGCAGCGCCTGGGCATAGGGTTCGACCGGAACGGCGACCGGCGGGACGAACACGGCGATCACCGAATCGACGTCGAAGGATGTGAGCGCCGTCCGCACGGCCGCCGCGAACTCCTCGGGACCGGCCTGCGGACCGAGGTCGACGGGGTCGCCGACCTGCAGACCCTCACTGCGCGCCGCATCCGCGGCGAGCACACCGAGCGCGGTGGAGTTTCCGACCACGGCGAGGCGGGGGCCCGCAGGCAGCGGTTGATACCCGAACAGCAGCGCACAGTCGAACAGCTGGGAGATCGACCCGACCTGCACCACACCGGCCTGTTCGAAGAGGGCGCGGACGATCGAATCGTCCATCTCGCCACCGCTGGCCGCCAGTGCGGGCGGGACGGCGTGCCTGCCGCTCTTGACCGCGACGATCGGCTTGTTCCGGGCCACCCGGCGCGCGATGCGCGAGAACTTGCGGGGATTGCCGAAGCTCTCCAGATACAGCAGCACCACCTCGGTGGCCGGATCCGAATCCCAGTACTGCAGGAGGTCGTTGCCGGAGACGTCGGCGCGGTTGCCCGCGGAGACGAAGGCGGACAATCCGATTCGGCTCCGTGCGGCCTCGTCGAGGATGGCGATGCCGAGTGCGCCGGACTGGCAGAAGAATCCGACGTTGCCGGGGCTCGGCAGCACCGGCGCGAGGGTGGCGTTCAACGAGACCTCGCTGTCGTTGTTGGCCACGCCGAGCGCGTTGGGCCCGATCAGCCGCATCCCGTGCGCGCGGGCGGCGTGGACGAGGCGACGTTCGGACTGCCGTCCGTCCATGCCGGTTTCACTGAAGCCGGAAGACACGACGACGAGGGCCTTGACCCCCTTGACCAGGCAGTCGTCGAGGACGGCGTTGATCGATTCAGCGGGTACCGCGACGACGGCGAGATCCACCTCGTCGGGGATGTCGCGGACCGACGGGTACGCCCGCACACCGTGGACCGAACGGTGCTCGGCGTTGACCGGATACACCGGGCCGGTGAATCCCGCCCGCAGCAGGTTGGTCAGCACCGCGTTGCCGACCTTCGCGCGGTCGGTGGACGCACCGATCACCGCGACCGACCGCGGACTGAGCACGTTCCGCATGCTGCGCGCCTCGGCGGCCCGCTCGCGGGAATTGCGCACGGACACCATCGCTTCGGTGGGGTCGATCGCGAACTCGAGCTTGAGCACTCCACCCTCGAAGCTGCGGCTCACCTGATAGCCCGCCTCACGGAAGACCGTCACCATGTTCCGGTTCTCCGCGAGGACCTCGGCGACGAACATCGTCAGGCCGTTCTCCGCGGCCGCCGCGGCGAGATGCTCGAGCAGAATCGGCCCGAGTCCGCGGCCCTGATGCGCGTCGGCGACGACGAACGCCACCTCCGCGGACTTGCCGTCCCCCTCGCCGACGAGTCGCTCGTACCGGCCGACGGCGATGATCTCGTCCCCGAGCAGCACCACGAACGCCACCCGGTCGTGGTGATCGACCGTGGTGAAGTGAACGATGTCCCGTTTCGACATGGTCGGGTAGGGGCCGAAATACCGCAGATAGCGGGTGCGTTCGGACAGCTTCGAGTGGAACGCGACGAGTTTGTCCGCGTCCTCGGGGACGATCGGCCGCAACGCCACCGCCCCGCCGTCCGCCGCGAGCACGTCGGCGACCCAGTGCCGCGGGTAGTTGTGCGCGGCGTCGGGTTCCCCCTTCGCCACGGTCGTGACCGCCGACCCGGTGCTACCCGACGTCTCGGCGCTGTCCGACGCCTCGGTGCCACCGGTGGTCTCGCTGCCGTCGGTCGGCTCAGTCACGGGGATCCTCCGGGTCGAGTCCGAGTAGGGGGAAGCAGGCGCGGCGAGTGGCGATGACGGCCGAGTCGATCCGCGTCAGGGCGCGGTCGACCGAGGGGATCCCGGTTTCGGGTGTGCCACCGGGACCGTCCCAGGGCCGGTAGTCGACCTCGCCGCCGTCGCCCATCGTGTCCGGCAGGTCCACGCTGGGTGCGAGCGCGTGCGCCCGTTCCTGCCAGGCCTCGGGTACGGCACGGCCCGTGTCGATCTCGCGGTCGAGCGCCGCGGCGATGAGGTGGGTCCACGCGCGCGGGACCACCCGGACGAGGCCGTACCCGCCGCCGCCGACGGCGAGCCAACGTCCTTCGGCGTAGCGGTCGGCGAGATCGCGCATCGCGAGGAACGCGGCCCGCTGGCCGTCGACCGTCAGCGCGAGGTCGGCCAGCGGATCCTCGCGGTGGCTGTCGACACCGCACTGGCTGATCACGATCTGGGGCCGGAACGACGCGAGGGCGCCCGGGACGACGGCGTGGAAACCGCGCAGCCACAACGCATCGACGGTGCCGGGCAGCACGGGGAGGTTGACGGCGGTGCCCTCCCCCGATCCCTCGCCGACCTCGCTCGACCACCCCGTGTTGGGCCAGAGCGTCGCCGGATGCTGGTGGAGCGAGATCGTGAGGACGCGGGGGTCGTGCGCGAACGCGTGCTGCACCCCGTCACCGTGGTGCGCGTCGACGTCGATGTAGGCGATTCGGTCGAACCCGTGGTCCAGCAGCCAGGAGATCGCAATGGCGACATCGTTGTACACGCAGAAGCCGGAGGCCCAGTCGGGCATCGCGTGATGCATGCCGCCGCCGATGCTCACGGCACGGCGTGTGCGTCCCGCTGCGATCTCCTGCGCCGCGGCGAGGGAACCGCCCGCGAGGATCGCGCTCGCCTCGTGCATCTGGGGGAAGACGGGATTGTCCTCGGTGCCGAGCCCGTGCGGGGCGTCCGCACCGAGCACACCCGACGTCGCCGAGTGCCCGGCCTGTTTGACTGCTTCGACGTACGCGGGAGTGTGGATCCGCAACAGATCTGCGTCCGAGGCGGCGGCGGGCCGCAACAGTTCGACGCCCTCCAGAATCCCGAGGCTGCGGGCGAGCGACATGGTCAGCTCGAGCCGGGTGGGATTCATCGGGTGGTCCGCACTCCACCGATAACTGAGATAGTCCGGACTCCACACGACTGCACGGTGCGATACCAGTGCAGCCGAATCCTCCCCGGAACTGAACGACGCGGTCATGAACTCACGCTACTGGTCCCCCGCGGAGGGTGCGAGCAGACCCCGGCACGACCGGCACCGACGCGCTACGGGGACGGACGGCGCCGGTGGCGGGCAATCACCGGTAGAATCAACCGAGACGAAGGGGTGTGAGTGTGAAGGATCTGGTCGACACCACGGAGATGTACCTCCGGACGATCTATGACTTGGAAGAAGAGGGCGTCGTCCCACTTCGAGCACGTATTGCCGAACGACTCGAGCAGAGCGGTCCGACCGTCAGCCAGACCGTCGCCCGGATGGAGCGTGACGGTCTCCTCCTGGTCGCCGGTGACCGCCACCTGGAACTGACGGAGAAGGGCCGCGAACTCGCGGTGTCGGTGATGCGGAAGCACCGCCTTGCCGAACGACTGCTGGTCGACGTCATCGGCCTCAAGTGGGAAGAGGTCCATGCGGAGGCGTGCCGGTGGGAGCACGTCATGAGCGAGGAGGTCGAGCGGCGCCTGGTGGAGGTGCTCAACAACCCCACTACTTCGCCGTACGGCAACCCGATTCCGGGGCTCGCGCTGCTCGGGCTGGACCGCCCGGTCGATGCGCCCGAGACGCTCATCCGGCTCACGGACGTGCCGCCCGGCAAGCCGACCGCTGTCGTCGTCCGGCGTCTCGCGGAGCACGTGCAGTCGGATCCGGACGTCATCGGGCAGCTGCGCGAGGCGGGTGTCGTCCCGGACGCGCGCGTGACCGTCGAGACCAAGCCCGGTTCGGTCACCATCACGGTGCCCGGCCACAGCGGGTTCGATCTGTCCGAGGAGATGGCACATGCCGTCCAGGTGAAGCAGGTTCAGGGATAGTCGATGAAACTTCTGGTCACCGGCGGCGCCGGCTATGTCGGCAGCGTCTGCAGCACGGTCCTGCTCGAACGTGGACACGAGGTCGTCATCATCGACGACCTGTCCACGGGTAACGCCGACGCGGTGCCGCTCGGTGCCGAGTTCGTCGAGGGCGACGTCGCGGAGGTGGTGTCGGACGTGCTCGGCACGAGCGGCACCCCGCGCTTCGACGGCGTCCTGCACTTCGCGGCGCAGTCGCTCGTCGGCGAGTCCGTCCAGTACCCGGAGAAGTACTGGCGCGGCAACGTCGTCACCACGCTCGAGCTCCTGGAGGCCATGCGGCATTCGGGGACGCGGAAACTCGTATTCTCGTCGACCGCCGCGACGTACGGCGAGCCCGAGCACTCGCCGATCACGGAGGCCGATCCGACCCGTCCGACCAATCCGTACGGGGCGACGAAACTCGCGATCGACCATGCCATCACGTCGTATTCGGTGGCTCATTCGCTCGCGGCGACCAGCCTGCGGTACTTCAACGTGGCGGGAGCGTACAAGTCGGCCGGCGAGAACCGGGTCGTCGAAACGCATTTGATTCCTCTCGTGCTCCAGGTGGCGCTCGGTCAGCGGGAGAAGATCTCGATCTTCGGAACCGACTGGCCGACTCCGGACGGCACGGCGATCCGCGACTACATCCATGTGCTCGACCTCGCCGAGGCGCACGTGCTGGCACTGGAGTCGTCGATCGAGGGCAGGCACCGCATCTACAATCTCGGCAGCGGTGCGGGTTTCAGTGTGCGCGAAGTCATCTCGGCGTGCGCGCGGGTCACCGGGCTCCCCATCGCGGTCGAGGACGCACCGCGCCGGGCAGGCGATCCCGCCGTGCTGGTGGCGTCGAGTGATCGGGCGATCGCGGAACTCGGATGGCGGCCGGAGCACACCGACCTCGACGAGATCGTCGCCGACGCCTGGGCCTACCTGCAGGAGCTGGGAGACCGGTCGCACGCGGCACGCCGGTGACGCCGGCCCGGTCCGGGCTCTAGCGGGGCAGCACGACACCGATCGCCTCGGCTCGCTCGTAACCGACGTCGGCCAAGCCCCGCACCTCGGTCGGCCGGAGTCCCGAGTGCAGTGCACCGTCGAGCAGGGTGGCCAGTACGTGCCCCGGCTCCGAGTCCAGTGCGGCGGCCAGCGCGATGCCGGCGAACGGACCGTCACCACGAAGATAGGCGCTGTATCCGAGCAGCGCCGCCGCGTTCGCGCGTTCCGGGTCCGGGAGGTTGCGGGCGAGGAGAATCCACAGTTGCTCCGCGTCGTCGGCGTACGGGCCGACGGCCAGAGCGAGCGCGCTGTCCCGGACGGTGACATTGTCCAGTGCGAGCGCGAGTTCCGCGTACTCCGGCGCGAGGAGCCGCTCCCCGGACGACACCCGCGCGACGTGCGTCAGCACCAGTTCGAGCTCGAGACGGTGACCACGCTCCGGCGTGGCCGACCGGCCGGCCAATTCCCGTCGCAGAAGCGATGATTGACGACCACGTTCGATGAGAGCGGCGATCTGCATCCGTTCGAGCACCGGGCCCGCCTCGATCGTGGCTTCCAGCTCCTCGCGCGAAGAGCGGATGGCCCTGCCCTCGACGACCCGCGCGAGCGCGACTCGCGACGACGTCGGATCGGACTGGGCTCCGCACCCACCGCCGCCGAGGAGGCTGAACCATTCGCGGCCGGCCGCGATTTCCGCCGTGACGAACACGTCGAGAAGTTCGGCCGGCGTGAATTCGAGGAGCTCCTCGAATTCTTCGACGATCGCGGACAGCTCGTCCAGGGAGATCGCGGCCGGGTCGGTGAAGCGGTCGTCGACGAGCACCAGGAGCACCCCGGTGGCCTGCTCCCTCTCGCAGACGGTCGCGAACTGACCCAACGCCGCGTACATCGGCGGGGTCGGCACGTCGCCGCCGCTGAGGACCAGGTCGTGTCTCATGACGGCTCCGACCGACGGGTTGCGCTCCCCGGACAGGCACACCGCCACGATCGACCGGGCAGGCCGGAATCCGAGCAGTGCGGGCACCGAGGCGAGAAGGTCGCCCGGGGCGGACAACGTGACGGTGTGCTGGTGCGGGGGCGGTCCCCCGCCGGGATCGTCGGAGAATCCGGAACCGTGCGGGAATGCGGGTGTCGTCATGCATCAGACTCTGACGGGTCGACGCGCCTGCGCCCGGCGGGCGAACTGGCGAAACACAGAGGGCTGTGGATGGGCCGTCGGTTGTGGACAACCGGGTCGCCGCGCCGCGCGGACGCGCCGTGAGGCCGCGAAGTCGTCGGAACCCTGTGCTAGGGCGTGTCTCCCAATGATTTGGGGTGTTGTGCTGCAGACTCTTCGCTGTGGCAGACGTTGTTAATCGGTTTGAGGTGTTGACGGACAAGCAGTGGGAGTTGCTTGCGCTGCTGTTGCCCAGTTCGGATGGGCTGCGGGGGCGGAAGTTCCAGAACAGCCGGCTCGTGGTGGAGGGGATGCTCTACCGGCTGCGTACCGGGCTCCCGTGGCGGGATCTACCTGCGCATTTCGGCCCCTGGAAGACGGTGTGGAAACGGCACCGACGCTATGCCGGGGATGGAACGTGGGATCGGGTACTCATAGCCCTGGCGGCGATGGCCGATGCCGGTGGCGACCTGGATTGGGCGGTGTCGGTGGATTCCACCGTGGTGCGGGTGCACCAGCACGGCGCCAACGCCGCGCGTGACACAGGGGGATCTACCGAATTACACGAATCTGCTTGACGAACCGGTCGATCACGGCATCGGCCGGTCCCGAGGCGGGCTGACCTGCAAAGTCCACCTGGCATGCGATGGCGACGGACGTCCCTTGTCGGTGCTGGTGGGTCCTGGCCAGGCAGGCGACAGCCCGATGTTCGGCCCGCTCCTGGAGGGCATCTGCGTGCCGCGCATCGGTGGCGGCGCACCCCGCACGCGCCCGGACGAGGTCCGTGCCGACAAGGCGTACACATCCAAGGCCAATCGAGAACTGCTACGCAGCAAGGGCATCAAGGCGGTCATTCCCGAGAAGTCCGATCAGGTGGCCAACCGCAAGAACAAGGGCAGCGCGGGCGGTCGGCCACCGAACTTCGATGCCGAGTCATACAAGGGCCGCAACGTGGTGGAAAGGGCCTTCAACATGGCAAAACAGTGGCGAGCGGTGGCAACCCGGTATGACAAGCTTGCGCTGACTTACCGGGCTGGATTCCTTCTCGCCGGCATCGTCGAATGGCTCAAACTATTGGGAGACATGCCCTAGTACTGCAACGACAGTTTGTGATGTCGACGTTTATAGTGGCTGGCGCGGGCTCTGGCCTGGCTGGCGCGGCGCCAGTTCGACCAGTGCCAGACGTGGACGAGGGCGTGTTGGACTGGGCAGGCGACGCGGTTGAACAATCGCCGTATCTCGTTAATAGTCAGAGGTATTAGATCTCGGGTACCGGCTGGAGATCCCCTTTTTGAGCGCCGCGGCGCAGGATGGTTAGGAAGGCGGCCGCGGCCATCGACAAAGTGATGTGCCGGTACCAGGCCGGGTACCCGCGCACCTGGTAGTGGTCGAGCCCGGTCTCGTTCTTGGTGGTCTGGAAGCACTCCTCGATCGCCCAGCGACTGCCGGCCACCCGGACCAACTCGGCGGGCTCGGTATCGGCGGGGCCGTAGCAGATGTAGTACGCAATCTCGTCGGGGTCGGTGATCGACCGTCGGGCCAGCAGCCAGTGACCGCGACCGCGTTCTCGCAGTGGCCGGATGTCGACGACCGCCCAGTCGTAGAGCCTGGGTCCGTGGGCGCCGTCGCCGCAGTTGATCCGCTGCCACGCGGTCGCCGGCAGGTCGGCGATCACAGCGTGGGCTCGGCGCTGACGCAACTCCATCGAGATCACCATCTGCGACTTCGGAACGGCGAGAACATGGGCCACACCGCGGGATTCTAGCCAGAGCCGGAGCTTGCCGACCTGTCCGTAGGCCTCGTCGCCGGTGAACCACCAGAACGGCACCCCGGCGTCGAGGGCTCGTTCGATCATCGTTTGCGCCAGTTCGGGTTTCGTCGCGAAAGCTACCTCGTCGCCGATCCCGGCGGTCCGGCACCGATCGCGGTCCTCGGTCCAGGCCTTCGGCAGATACAACTCGCGATCGATCAGCGCCCGACCCCGGTCGGAGGCGTAGGCGAGAAACACCCCGATCTGGCTGTTCTCGATCCGTCCGGCCGTGCCGGAATACTGCCGGGCCACCCCGGCCGAGCGGGTGCCCTTCTTCAAAAATCCTGTCTCGTCGACGATCAACACGCCCTTGTCGGCGTCACCGATCGTCTCGACCACGACCTCACGCACGTCGTCACGAAGCCCCTCGCAGTCCCAGGAGTAGAAGTTCAGCAGCCGCTGCATGCCCTCCGGGCCCGCATCACCGGCCGCCTCCGCCAGTGTCCATCCGTTCTTACGTACGACCTCACCGAGCGGCCCGCGCACGTACGCGGCCATCCGCCGCCGCGACTCCACCCGCGAAAACCGGTGGGCGAACCGCGCACAGAACGCGGTGAACCCCGCCGACCACTCCAGCACCTCTGACTGCACCCTAGATCAATTACCACAACAGCCTCGTCAGTCACAAACTGTCGTTGCAGTACTAGGGCCCGCTCAGCTGTTCTGCACCTTCTGCACCGCGGCGGTGAACAACTCGTCGAGCGCGACGGTATCGGCCTTCGCGTCGCCGAACGACATGAAGGTCGCGGACACCCGCACGTCGCCCACCTGCGCGATCAACGTGACCATCGACTGGGTGACCTTGTCGCTCCCGTTGCCGGACTTGACGGTCCGCCGGAGCGCGAGGGTGTCGTCGGCCCGGACCGGAGGGGCAGGCGTGACCTCGGTGGTGACGGTGGACTCGGCCCCACTGTCCGTCACGGTGACCTCGCCGCACTTCTTCGTCTGCGCCGCCAGTTCGTCGAGGGGCGTATCGGTTCTGGTGAGCTCGACCGAGATCGTCGAACGGCTCGCGTTGTCCGTGCCCACCGCCATGACGGTGCCGGTCGGTCCGTAGTCCTGCGCGGGCGGCGCACAGTCCGCGGGGTCGACCACCGCGCCCTGCGGTACTCCCGTCAGGTCGGGTGCCGCCATCGACACGGCCTGGGCGGGCAGCACGATCGCCTCGTACCGGGCCGGGAAGTCGGCCGGATCCACCAGAAGCTTCGACAGTCCCTTGCCCGACGGCGACCCCGCCGCGATGGTCGTGCTCGGCTGCGCGACACCGGAGACCGTCGAAGAACATCCGGAGAGAATCGTCACCGCGGCCAGCGAGACCACCGGGACAACCAGGGCCGTCCGTACCGCTGTGCGCCGAGACCTCACCGTCGACCTCCCATGTCGGATGTGTGGTGCTCCCACCCCGGGGAGCCTTTTCCGCCACTCTGCCACGCCGGCGCGCCGACAGCGGGGAGGCTGCGGCTCAGCTGCCGCGGGCGATCCACTCCTCCAGGTGCGGGGATTCGGTCCCGATGGTGGTTCCGTCGCCGTGCCCGGTGCGGACCGTCGTCGACGGCGGCAACGCGAACAGACGGTCACGGATGGACCCGATGATCGTCGGGAAGTCCGAGTAGGAGCGCCCGGTGGCTCCCGGACCGCCCGAGAACAGGGTGTCACCACTGAACAACTCCCCCGCCTCCGGCAGGTACAGGCAGCAGGAGCCGGGCGAATGTCCGGGCGTGTGGAGCACGCGGACGTCGGTCCCGGCCACGGCGATCTCCTGCCCGTCCTCGATCGGCGTGTAGGCGACAGCGGGGTGGGTCTGCCGCCACAACACGTCGTCGGCCGCATGGAGGTAGATCGGGGCGTCCAGTGCCGTGGACAGCTCGGGCGCCACGGTGACGTGGTCGTTGTGGCCGTGTGTGCAGACGATGGCCCTCACGTGCCTGCCGCCGACTGCCTCGACGATCGGGGCGGCGGTGTGGGCGGCGTCGATCACCACCACCTCGGAGTCGTCGCCGACGATCCACACATTGTTGTCGACGTCCCAGGTGCCCCCGTCGAGACTGAAGGTGCCGGACGTGACCACCCGGTCGATGCGCACGCTCACGACGCGACCGCCGATCGTCGAACCCGGCCCGCACATCTTCCTACCCGTGCCGACATCGCGCACCTCCAGGATCTCGTCCGTCTGGGACCGTGCCGTTCCTCACATTGCCACAGACCGTGCGCGGGTTCTCGCTGTGGGCGAACACCGGAACGCCGCGGACGGGAATTATCGGTTGCCCGCGCCGTGTTCCCCCAGAGCAGGACCTCCGAGAGCAAAGTCCGACGTATCGATGCCGGAGACGATAGGGGACACTGGAGGCCAGGCACGAAGGAGAAGAGGTCTGTAATGGACGAACAGTCGAAGATGTACGAGCTGGAGTTCCCGGCACCGCAGCTGTCTTCCGCGGATGGCCAGGGACCTGTACTGATCCACGGACTCGAGGGCTTCTCCGACGCAGGCCACGCCGTCAAACTCGCCACGACGCATCTCCGCGAGAGCCTGGAGAGTGAGCTGGTCGCCTCCTTCGCGGTCGACGAACTCGTCGATTACCGCTCACGTCGCCCCACCATGACGTTCAAGGCCGATCACTTCTCGGACTACGACCAGCCCGAGCTGAACCTGTATGCGCTGAAGGACACGGCGGGCACCCCGTTCCTGCTGCTGGCCGGCATGGAGCCTGACCTGCGCTGGGAGCGGTTCACCACGGCGGTGCGCCTGCTGGCCGAGCAGCTCGGTGTGCGCCGGACCGTGGGCATCAACGCCATTCCGATGGCCATCCCGCACACCCGTCCGCTCGGGGTGACCGCGCATTCCACCAACAAGGACCTGATCAAGGATCATCAGCGCTGGTCCGGCGAACTGCAGGTTCCCGGCAGCGCGTCCTCGCTGATCGAGTTGCGGATGGCGCAGCACGGGCACGAGTCCGTCGGGTTCTCGGTTCACGTCCCCCATTACCTGGCTCAGACGGACTACCCGGGTGCCGCCGAGACCCTCCTCGAGAATGTGAGTGACGTCACCGACCTGGACCTGCCGCTGGCGGCGCTCGGCGAGGCCGCCGCACGCGTCCGCGAACAGGTCGACGAGCACATCGCGGGTAACGAGGAGGTACAAACCGTCGTCCACGCCCTGGAACGCCAGTACGATGCCTACGTAACGGCTCAAGAACAGCAGTCCACGCTCCTGGCCAGCGAAGAAGACCTGCCGAGTGGTGACGAACTCGGTGCAGAATTCGAGCGTTTCCTCGCCGAACAGGCCCTGCAGGACGGCGAGGGCGGCGACTCCGACGACGAGGGGGGATCACCGGGCGGGGCGTGACCGAGGAGCGGTTGTGCGGTCGCCACTCGGACACTGTGCGACCGCACGGTCCAGTTGTTCGGCCGAGAGCGGTGCAATAGCGTCGAGATGAAGCGGATGATTGAGCTGTCAACATTCGGGAGTGCACCTAGTTCAGGAGGCGACATGAGCGACACTCGCATTCGTAAGCTCAGGCCCGTTCCGAACGCCGAAACCCGCATGATGTTCCGCACGATCCACGGATACCGCCGCGCGTTCCGCATGGCAGGCGAGGGTCCCGCGCTTCTGCTGATCCACGGCATCGGCGACAACTCGTCCACCTGGACCGAGATCATCCCGCACCTCGCCAAGAACTACACCGTCATCGCCCCCGATCTGCTGGGCCACGGGCGCTCCGACAAGCCGCGGGCCGACTACTCGGTCGCCGCGTACGCCAACGGTATGCGCGACCTGCTCTCCACCCTGGGCATCGACAAGGTCACCGTCGTCGGTCACTCCCTCGGCGGCGGTGTCGCGATGCAGTTCTCCTACCAGTTCCCGCAGATGGTCGACCGGCTCGTCCTGGTCTCGGCCGGCGGCGTCACCAAGGACGTTCACCCGCTGCTGCGGCTCGCGTCGGTTCCGGTGGTCAACGAGGCACTGAAACTGCTGCGCATTCCCGGCGCCATGCCCACCGTGCGTCTGGTGGGCAACGTGTTGAGCCAACTGAACGGAACGCGGTTGCGTCCCGGTGCGATGCTGCACGACACACCCGACCTGGTACGGGTGCTCGCGGAGCTGTACGACCCCACCGCCTACGAGGCGTATCTGCGCACCCTGCGCGCGGTCGTCGACTGGCGCGGCCAGGTCGTCACCATGCTCGACCGATGTTATCTGACCGAGAACCTCCCGGTGCAGCTCATCTGGGGCGATCAGGACGCCGTCATCCCGGTGAGCCACGCCCACCTCGCACACGCGGCGATGCCCGGCTCACACCTCGAGATCTTCCGCGGCGCAGGCCATTTCCCGTTCCGCGACGACCCGATGCGGTTCTTGCGCACCATCGAGAAGTTCCTGTCCGTAACCCATCCCCTGCAGTTCGACGAAGCGAAGTGGCGGCAGATGCTCGTCACCGGCGTCGGTGAGAGCACCATCACCGGCAGCGCGTCCACCCGCATGGCGGTCCTGGACGCGATGGGATCGGACGAACGCAGCGCAACATAGGCCCGGCGGCGGCGCACCGCGTTCCGGCTAGCCTGTAGCAGTGCTTCTCTCCGACCTGCTCCCCGAGAACGCGGATTCCGATTCCGTTTTCGACGCCTTCACCTCCTGGACCGAAGAACGGGGTCTGACGCTCTACCCCGCCCAGGAAGAATCCGTGATGGAGCTGGTGTCCGGGGCCAACGTGATCCTGGCGACGCCCACCGGATCCGGCAAGTCGATGGTGGCGGTCGGCGCCCACTTCTACGCCATGGCCACCGGCAAGCGCACCTTCTACACGGCCCCGATCAAAGCCCTTGTCAGCGAGAAGTTCTTCGCCCTGTGCGAGGTGTTCGGCGCGGAGAACGTCGGCATGATGACCGGCGACGCCGCCGTCAACTCACGGGCGCCGATCATCTGCGCGACCGCCGAGATCGTCGCGAACCTCGCACTGCGCGAGGGCCCCGACTCCGACATCGGTCAGGTCGTGATGGACGAGTTCCACTTCTACTCCGAGCCCGACCGGGGCTGGGCGTGGCAGGTCCCTCTCGTCGAACTCCCCCACGCCCAGTTTCTTCTCATGTCGGCCACCCTCGGTGAGGTCGACTTCTTCTCGTCCGACCTCACCCGCCGGACCGGCCGGCCCACCACCGTGGTGGCGGGCACCGAGCGTCCCGTTCCCCTCATGTTCTCGTACGCCACGACACCCGTGAGCGAGACGATCGAGGAACTGGTGACCACCAATCAGGCCCCGGTCTACGTGGTCCACTTCACTCAGGCGGCCGCCCTGGAACGCGCGCAGGCCCTGACCAGCGTCAACTTTTGTTCGCGCGAGGAGAAGGACGCCATCGCCGAAGCGCTGGGTGGCTTCCGGTTCACCACCGGATTCGGCAAGACGCTCTCGCGCCTCGTCCGGCACGGTATCGGCGTCCACCATGCGGGCATGCTGCCGAAGTACCGCCGTCTCATCGAGAAGCTGGCGCAGGACGGTCTGCTGAAGGTCATCTGCGGCACCGACACCCTCGGTGTGGGGATCAACGTGCCCATCCGCACCGTGCTCCTCACCGGGCTGACCAAGTTCGACGGCACCCGCACCCGGCACCTCCGTGCCCGCGAGTTCCACCAGATCGCGGGACGCGCGGGACGCGCCGGCTACGACACGCTGGGCACCGTGGTCGTGCAGGCCCCCGAACACGAGGTCGAGAATCTGCGTGCACTCGCCAAGGCGGGCGACGACCCGAAGAAGCGCCGGAAGGTGCAGCGCAAGAAGGCGCCGGACGGCTTCGTGTCGTGGAGCGAGGCCACGTTCGATCGCCTCGTCGCCGCGTCACCCGAACCGCTCGTCTCCCGGTTCTCCGTGTCGAACTCCATGCTGCTCAACGTGATCGCGCGACCGGGCAACTGCTTCGCGTCCATGCGGCACCTCCTCGAGGACAACCACGAGTCGCGGCCCGCGCAGCGCAAGCACATCCTCAAGGCGTTGTCGTTGTACCGCGGGCTGATCGACGCCGGCGTGGTGCAGAGACTCGACGAACCCGACGCCGACGGCCGCATGGCCCGGCTGACGATGGAACTCCAGCGGGACTTCGCGCTCAATCAGCCACTGTCCCCGTTCGCCCTGGCCGCCCTCGAACTGCTCGACGTCGAATCCGATTCGTATGCACTGGATGTGGTGTCCGTGATCGAGTCGACCCTCGACGACCCGCGGCAGGTCCTCATGGCGCAGCAGCACTTCGCCCGCGGTGAGGCGGTCGCGCAGATGAAGGCCGACGGGATCGAGTACGAGGAACGCATGGAACTGCTCGAGGAGGTCACCTGGCCCAAGCCTCTCGCGGACCTGCTGTTCCCGGCGTTCGAGATGTATCGCGGTGGGCACCCGTGGATCACGGAGTTCGCGCTGTCGCCGAAGTCGGTCGTGCGCGACATGGTCGAGCGGGCCATGACGTTCGCCGAAATGGTCAGCCACTACGGTCTGGCCCGTTCGGAGGGGCTCGTACTGCGGTATCTCGCGGACGCGTATCGAGCCCTGCGCCAGACCGTTCCGACCGAGGCCCGGACGGAGGAGCTGGACGACCTCATCGAGTGGCTGGGCGAGCTGATCCGCCAGGTCGATTCCAGCCTTCTCGACGAATGGGAATCCCTCACCGACCCCGGCGCCGAGGGAGACGACCAGCAGGTCGCGTTCGGCGCCGATGTGCCGCGCCCGATCTCGGCGAACACGCGAGCATTCCGGGTGATGGTGCGCAACGCCATGTTCCGGCGTATCGAACTCGCGTCGCGGCGGCGGTGGGCCGAACTGGAGGGACTCGACGACGGCATCGACGCCGACGAGTGGGAGGACCAGCTCCAGCCGTACTTCGACGAATACGACTCCCTCGGCACCGGCCCCTCGGCACGCGGCCCTCAGCTGTTCCAGGTGGAGACCGCGCCCGAGCTGTGGCGGGTGCGGCAGGTCCTCGAGGACCCGCAGGGCGATCACGGGTGGGCGTTGACGGCGGTCGTCGACCTTCCCGAGTCCGACGCGGCCGGCGAAGTGATCTTCGACGAACTCAGCATCGTCGAAGGGTAGCGGTCAGGAACGCGGCCGGCGGGGCTGATCACGCCGCGCCGCGTTCTTCTCCTTGATGCGGACCGTCTCCTTGCGGACCTCGGCCTGGGTGGCGCGTTCCTGCTGCAGCCATTCGGGACGATCCGCCATCAGCGCGTCGATCTGCTCGGTGGTGAGCGCATCGGTGACGCCGCCCCGGGCGAGACCCGCGATGGACACCCCCAGCTTCGCCGCGACCACCGGCCGCGGGTGCGGGCCGTTGCGGCGCAGCTCGAGCAGCCACTCCGGCGGATCGCTCTGCAGTGCACTCAGCTCGTCGCGGGAGACGAGACCCTCCTGGAACTCCGCGGGGGTGGCCTCGAGATACACACCCAGCTTCTTCGCCGCGGTGGCGGGTTTCATAGTCTGAGGGCTCTTGTGCGACGTCATGGTGTCTAGAGTAACGAGCGTGTGCGGTGCCGTTGACCAAGGCCGGTAGCCTGACGGGGTGACAGACGCGGATGCATCCCCTTCGTTCCGGCTCGCGTATGTCCCGGGCGTGACCCCCACCAAGTGGGTGCGGATCTGGAACGAACGGCTGCCCGACGTCCCGCTCACCCTCGTCCCGGTGGCGGCCGCGGACGCACCCGACCAGTTGCGCGGCGGCGGCGCCGACGCGGGCCTGGTGCGGCTGCCGATCGACCGGACCGGTCTCAGCGCCATCCCCCTGTACACCGAGATCCCCGTGGTCGTGGCACCGAAGGACCACGTGGTGGCGGCGGTGGACGAGGTGTCGATCGCGGATCTGGCCGACGAGATCGTGCTGCACCCGCTCGACGACATCCTCGTCTGGGACAGCGTGCCGGGACTGCCCGCCCAGGACCGCCCGGCCACGACTGCCGACGCGATCGAACTGGTCGCCGCCGGGATCGGGCTGCTCGTCGTCCCGCAGTCGCTCGCCCGGCTCCACCACCGCAAGGACCTCGTGTACCGGACGGTGTCGGACGGCCCGGAGTCGCAGATCGCGCTGTCGTGGCCCGAGGCCGAGACCACCGAGCTGGTGGAGGAGTTCATCGGCATCGTCCGGGGCCGCACCGTCAACAGCTCCCGGGGTCGCACCCCGACGCCGGCTCAGCCGAAGAAGAAGCGTCCCGCCGCGGCGGCGGCACGCCAGAAACCGGCCGCGGGGGCCAGGACGTCCCGGTCGGGCTCCGGAACGAAGGGCGGCAAGAAGGGCAAACCGCGGCGGCGGTCGTAGCTCGGACCGTCAGGCGGGCGCGGCGACCGACGCCGTCTTCGTGAGCAGGGCGGCGAGTTGCCCGTAGCCGTCCGCACGGGCACTGGACGAGCGGAACACGAGGCCGATCGTGCGGCCGGGCGCGGGAGCCGCGAAGCGGGCGGTCGCGAGCGGTCCCCGTCCGGTCTCCACCTGAACGGCGGATTCCGGCACCAGGGTCACGCCGAGTCCGCCGGCGACGCACTGCACCACCGTGGACAGCGACGTGGCGCGGGTGTCGCCCGCGACCGGGTGCGCGTCGACCGATCGACACAGATCGAGGGTCTGATCGCGTAGGCAGTGCCCCTCGTCGAGCAGCAGGAGGGGAAGCGCGTCCAGCATCTGCGGCGAGACGTCGGTGCGTCCCGCCAGTGCGTGTCCCTCCGGGACGACCATCACGAAATCTTCTGTGTACAAGGGAATGTCGACGAGACCGCTGACACCGCTCGGCAACGCCAGCACCGCGACGTCGAGCGCGCCCACTCGCAACGCCTCGAGCAGTCGTGCCGTCTGGTCCTCGATGACCTGCGGCTCCAGGGCAGGCATCTCCTCGCGCAGCGCCGGTAACAGGGCGGGCAGCACGTACGGGGCCACGGTGGGGATCAGTCCGATGCGCAGCGGTCCGGCCAACCGGTCGCCGACACCCGCGGCGGTCGCGACGAAACCGTCCGCGGCCTCGAGGGTGACCTTGGCCTGACCGAGGAGTCGCTCCCCCGCCGCGGTGACGAGGACGCGACGGGTGCTGCGCTCGATGAGCTGCACACCGAGTCCGTTCTCCAGGGCGGCCAGCGACTGCGACAACGTGGGTTGGCTCACACTCAATCGTGCTGCCGCCGTGCCGAAATGGCGGTACTCCGCGACGGCTACGAACGCACGCAGCTGCGACAGTGTGGGTTGATAACTCTGATCGGCCATGCCTATCAGTTTAGCGCCATCCATCACCCCTGCCTTTCGACCCGAGGCCGGTGCCGACCCCTCCCACCGTCGAGGCACTGCGTCGAGGTCGACGAGCGATAAGGTGCATCAATGCCCATCCACGTAGATGTCGTCCGGGTGTTCACCGACGACAAAGGACGCCACGGCAACCCGCTCGGCATCGTCGACTCCTCGGCCGTCCCGTCCGAGGACCGGCAGTCCGTCGCCGCCGCACTCGGATACAGCGAGACGATCTTCGTCGACATGCCCGAACCCGGCGACGAGCACGCACGCGCCCAGATCTTCACCCCCGTCACCGAACTGCCCTTCGCCGGACATCCCACGGTCGGGCTGTCCTGGTGGCTGCACGAGCGCGGCGCCGCGGTCACCACACTCGACGTGCCCGCGGGCTCCGTCGCCACCCGCCGTTCCGGCGCCATCACCTGGGTGCGGGCCCGGCCGGAGTGGGCGCCCGAGTTCTCGCTGTACCCCATGAACAGTGTGCGCGAGGTTCAGTCTGCGGACCCGAAGAAGTTCGGCGCCGGACACCACTATCTGTGGGCCTGGACGGACAAGGTCGAGCACTCGATCCGGTCGCGAATGTTCGCCCCGGACATGGGCATCACCGAGGACGAGGCCACCGGAGCCGCGGCCGTCCGGATCACCGCACACCTCCGGCACGCGCTCCTGATCACGCAGGGCAAAGGATCCGAACTGCGCACCACCTACGATCCCGCCGGGTGGATCGAGGTCGGTGGACGAGTCCACCCCGAGAAGTCACGCACCCTCTGACGACGGCCGCCGGCCTCGCCCCGCGCTGAGGTCGGCTTCGCTCAGGGTCACCTCGATCTCCCGGCCGAGCGTCACCCCGGGAGCGAGGGGCAGCCTGTCGCCGCTCCAGAACTTGCCGGGGTCGTACCAGTTGGTGCGCCTGCGCGCGCTGATCAGCCCCATCTCCTCGTACGTCTGCGCGACCACCTCGGCACAATAGGCACTTTCGAGGCTGCCCGACTTCTCCTGCCTGCGTCCCGTCCCGGGCAGGCGCCCGCCGAACCACCGTGACGCGAGTTTCGCGGTGGACGGGAACGGGGTTCCGTCGAGCCGTGCGATCGTCCGCAGCAACGCGTCCTCCTGCTGCGGCGTTGCGGGTTCGGCGAGCTGGCGCAGCCATCCCCGTTGCCCATAGCGCGCACCCCACACCTGGACCGCGGCGCGCAGGTCATGGAGTTGCACACCGCGCTGAAAGCGTCCCGTCCACATGTCCTGCAGCGAATGTCCGAGCTCGGCGTGCCACATCAGCGGCGGCAGGTCCTCGAGGACCACCGACATGCCGACGTGGTTGACCGGACTGTTCGTCAGCGTCTGAATGGCCCTGTCGGCCGGAGACTCTCCGCGGAAGATCCAGATGTCGCCGGTGCGCGTGACCTCGACAGCGCTGTCGAGGTCGATGGTGGAGCTGTGTCGTCGTGCGTCCGTGTGCCGTGGCGCGTCCATGGGCCCTAGCCTAGAAGGATGCGACCGCGTGGCAGGCAATGGTGGAAACTTCTCGGACTCGCCGGTGTGGTGGGTGTCGCCGCGACCGGGGTCGTCGCGGTGCGCGCGGATCGGCACCGCAAGGCGTACACGCCCGACGAGGTCCGGGCGCGTCTGCACGAGCGCTACACCCGTGCGTACGCGGCCCACGACGGGCAGACGGAAATCGACCTCACCCCGCCCACCTGGCGGGACCGTGTCACCGGTGCCCTGCGCCGCTTTCGCAGGCGGGGCACCGGGACCGATCAGCCCAGTGCCCGGCGGATTCCGTCCGCGAGCTGAGCGACCTGCTCGTCCGTCATCACGAACGCCGGCGAGATCTGCATGGCACCCTGACCGGCCGCGCGCCCCGAGATCCCGTGTTCGCGCAACGTGTTCACGAACGGGAGCGCTTCCGCCGGATCGGCCAGCTGCACCGCCGCGACCGCACCGAGACCGCTGCGCACTTCCTCGACCCGCGGATGGTCGGCGAGAGGCGCGAGGTGCTCGTGCAGTGACGACTCGAGCCGCTTCGACTCCGCCAGCAGATTCTCGCGCTCGATGATGTCGAGGTTGGCGAGTGCCGCCGCGGCGGCACCCGCATGCCCACCGTAGGTGTAGCCGTGCCGCCACCAGACCCCGCCGGCGAAGAACGGCTCGGCCACGCGCGGGGCGATGAACACCGCACCCATCGGGACGTACCCGGAGGTGAGGCCCTTCGCCGTCGTCATCATGTCGGGCTGCAGGTCGAATCGCGTCGATGCGAACCAGTCGCCGCCGATACGGCCGAATCCCGTGACCACTTCGTCGACGACGAACAGGATGTCGTGTTCGCGGCAGATGTCGCGGACCTCCGCGAGATAGCCCTCCGGCGGCAGGTAGACGCCGCCCGCACCGATGACGGGCTCGCAGAAGAACGCGGCGATCGTCTCGGCGCCGATCTTCTCGATCAGTTCGAGCAGGCTCTTGGCGTCGTTCCAGGCGACCGTGGCGGCGTCGGCCATCAACTCGCCGTAACCCTCGCGGTTGGCGGGGATGCCCGCCAGCGCGGTGCCCGCCACGTGCATCCCGTGATAGGCCTTCTGGCGGCCGACCACGATCGTCTTGGACGGCTTGCCCAACTCGTGCCAGTAGCGGCGAGCAAGCTTGGCCGCCGTGTCCACGGAATCCGAACCACCGGACGTGAAGAAGATCTTGCTGCCGGGCACCGGCGCAATGGTCGCGAGGCGATCGGCCAGGGCCGCCGTCGTCTCGGGGACGAAGTCACCGAAGTTCGAGAAATGGGCCACGGTCCGCAACTGCTGCGCGACAGCGTCCGCGATCTCCGCGCGGCCGTGCCCCACGTTGGTGAACCACAGACCTGCTGTCGCATCCAGGTAACGGTTGCCGCGATCGTCCCAGATGTAGGCGCCCTCGCCGCGGGACACCACGAAGGCGCCCTTCTGTTCCACCGCGCCCATGTCCGCGAATCCGTGCCACAGTGCCGACGCCATGCTCATCCCTTCGTGAATCCCCGCCCGAAGGCGACTATGCCACGACGCCCCGCAGAGGATCGTGCCGCGTCACTTCTCCGCCAGGGCGGTGGGGTGTGGCTCGGTGTCGACTCCCGGAATCCCGCGACCGCGGATGGACGCGCCCGCCGTCTCGGCCACGAAGTACAGCGCGACGAGGCCGATCGCGCACGCGGCCATCATGTAGAACGCCGGCATGAGTGAGTTGCCGGTCCATTCGATGAGCAGTTCGTTGACCGCAGGGGCCGTGCCACCGAACACAGACGTCGACACGTTGTAGGCGATGGCGAATCCCGCGAACCGCACGTGGGTCGGGAACATCGCCGGGAACGTCGCCGAAATCGTGGACAGCTGCAGGACGTACAGCAACCCGAGCACCGCGAACGCGAGGATCGCCCATCCGAACCCCTGACGCATCAGCAGGTACATCGGGACGGCGAGCACGATCAATCCCACGAGCGAGCCGTACCACAGCGGTTTGCGGCCGACCCGGTCCGACAACCCGCCGGCGAACGGAATGACCGCCATCATCACGAGCTGCCCGACGATGAACAGGGTCAGCGACGCGGTCGACGTCAGGCCGATCTGCGTCTCCAGGTATGTCGGCATGTAACTGAGCAGGGTGTAATTGGTGACGTTCAATGCGATGACGAGGCCGCCGAGCAGCAGCAACGGCTTCCAGTATTCGGTCACCAGGTCCTTGAACTCGTGGGTCGGCGTCGACTCGACCTCGCCCTCCGCATCCAGCTCACGGAACACGGGTGTCTCCTCGAGCTTGGTGCGCAGGTAGAGGCCGATGAGACCCATCGGTCCGGCGATCAGGAACGGAATACGCCAGCCCCAGGTGGACATGAACGGGTCGGTGGAGAGCAACTCCACCACCAGGACCACGATCGCGCCGAGCGCGTATCCGCCGAGGGT
Organism: Rhodococcus sp. JVH1; assembly: GCF_000280725.2. NCBI lineage: Bacteria > Bacillati > Actinomycetota > Actinomycetes > Mycobacteriales > Nocardiaceae > Rhodococcus > Rhodococcus sp. JVH1. The sequence goes on from NZ_CP166289.1 coordinate 417,255, forward strand.
GCCGAACTCGAGGAAGCTTCCGCAGAAACCGCGTTTGCGGTCCGGCGAGTACTCGGCCATGAACGTTGCCGCGCCGCCGTATTCGCCGCCGGTCGAAAAGCCCTGGATCATGCGCAGCAGCACCAGCAGCAGGGGCGCCCAGAAACCGATGACGTCGTATCCGGGCACGAGGCCCACGCAGAACGTCGCACCCGCCATCAGGATGATCGTCAGCGCCAGAACCTGGCGGCGTCCGAGCCGGTCACCCAGCGGACCCCACACGAGGCCGCCGAGCGGTCGCACGACGAACGACACCGCGAACACGAGCAGGGCGTAGAGGGTGGCCGAACCGGTGTCACCGGGAAAGAACGCTGCCGAGATGTACGACACGGTGAACGCGTAGACACCGTAGTCGAACCATTCGGTGGCGTTGCCCATTGCCGACGCCGCGATCGCGCGACGGAGAACACCTGGTGGGAGGGTTTCCTGCTCGGCTGAAGAACTCGCAAATGCCATGTGATCCCGCCTCCTCGGGTCGGTTTCGCGTTCACTCATTGTGGCCCGAGTGGCACGTGTTGTCGCGGCTTTGCCCTTTGCGGACGTGGCACGGAGGCCCACCGACACCGTCTCGGTGACGGTGTGCGGCCACCGTCACACGGGTACCCGCACCCCATGACCAGCCGAATCATCGCCATCGCCGTCGACTGCCGCGAGGCGGAATCACTGGCACGATTCTGGTGCGCCGCACCGGACTACCCGTCGACCCGCCGATGGAAGGACGCGTACGGGCTCGAGTACGTCGAATCGAACGCGCCCGGGTCCCCGTCACTCGTGTTTCGGCCCGTCGACGACCCGAACGTTCCCTGGGCGGTCCTCGCAGACCCCGAGGGCACGAATTCTGCGTGCTACCGGAACGTGGAGCCGACGACGGGACGCCCACGTAGCCCGCGCCACCAGGCCGCGGGCCCGCCGTGGGCGACCCAGTGCCGTACGTGGTCCACGTAGTCCGCCGCCACCCGGACCCACTCGCTCCAGGCACTCGGCGTGGGAAGGGTTTCGACGGAACGGGTCAGGAGGCGATCGATCGCGTCCGAGACGAGCTCGGCGCGTTCCAACTGCACCATGTGCCCCGCACCCGGAACCTCCACCAGCTCCGCGTCCGGCAGATGCCCGGCGATCGCCTTCGAATACCGGAACGGGGTCAGGAGGTCGCGATCGCCGCAGACCACCAGCGTCTCGATGGGTGCGAGCAATGGCACCGCCGCCGTCTCGTCGTGATTCTTGAACGACGGCAGGAAGTCGACGAGGGTCTTGAGGGACGTGTCGTTGATCATCTGCTCGGAGTGCCACATGATCGCCGGACTGATCCTGCGGTCACCGAACGACGCCGACCTCAGGATCGGCGCCAGCACCCTCTTGCTCGCGCCGCGACCGGTCTGCACCACCCGCGGCAGATGCCGGGCCGCGGTGCTGAATCCGGCAACGACCGGCGTGTTGAGGGTCCGCGCGAGCCCCACGTCACCCAGCTTCTCCGCCGCGGTGGCGATCAGACCCACCCCGACGACGCGGGAACCGATCAGATCGGGATGCTGTCCGACGTACGACAGGACCGCCATGCCGCCCATCGAGTGGCCGACCAGCACGATCGGACCCTCGGGGACGAGCGCACGGATCACGGCGTCGACGTCCCGCGCGAGATGCGGGATTGTGCAGGTGTCGCGACGCGGGACCCCGGAGTCGCCGTGCCCCCGCAGGTCGAAGAACACCATGCGGATCGTCGAGCCCCACGCCTCCTCGAGCTGAACCCGCTGGAAGTGCCACCCGGTCATCCGATTGCAGAAGCCGTGGACGAACACCACCGTCAAGGGCGCGAACGCCGGACCCACCTCGCGCACCGCGAGGGGCACACCGTCGTCGGCGGCGACGACACTGCCGCGGTCGCGGCCGAGCAGGTCGAAGTTCTCGCCTGCGAACTCGTCGAACATAGTCTCCCAGCCGTTGCCGAAGTCACGGATGATCGCGCGGACGCCTGTCGTGTGGAGGATAGCGCGGTGCGCGAATCGTCTGCGCGCAGCTTCGCCCTACCGGTCTTCGCCGTACCGCCGGCGCGCACCGAGACGTCCCACCGCGTTGACGGCGAGCGCCATCAACGCCATCGCCGGCAACAACACGACCGCCGTGACGGCCAGCTGGAGGTACCCCTGCTGTCGGGGGTCCAGGAACGGATACGGGTACCAGTCGACGATCGGACCCCGGATCAGGGAATAGGCGCCGTACACGGCCGGGAAGACCAGCCAGCTGAGGCTCTGTGCCTCGGAGATCCGCACCCGGGACGGGGCCACCACCCAGTCGACCAGCAGGACGAGCGGCAGCATACGGTGCAGGGCCGTGTTGATCCAGGCGTCCTGCAGCATGACGTCGATGTTCGCCAGCAGCACCGCGTACACGATTCCGGTGATGACCATGTACAGCGTGGTCGCGCCCCGGAACAGCTGCCAGCCCCGCGACTGCGGATCCCGGACCGCGCCGACGAGCAGGACGACGGCCGCGAGGATGTTGCTCTCGATGGTGAAGTAGCTGAGGTAGTTGGCCAGGGAGAAGTCGTCGCTGCCCGCGCTGCGGAGCGGAATCCACAGCACCGCGATCAGCCCGTAGACGGCGAAGACCGCCCGCAGAACCCGAACGATCCTCTGACCCCGCAGGTCCGTGACGACGGCAGCGTCCATCCGCCGATATTCGCACACGGGCGGGCGCGGCACAGGGCGATCCACCGGGTTGGCTAGGCTGGGGTGCAGCATGTCCACCACAGCACCCAGCCGGCGGGAACTGAAGAACAGCCTCGGCGAACTCACTCTGCGCGACGAACACCGGCTTCGCCGGCGACTCGACCGTGCGCGCACACCCGACGCACTCGCGTCCCTGTCCGACGAGATCGCAGCCGCCCGCGGACGCATCGCACGAAGACTCGACAGCGTCCCCGTCATCGACTACCCTGACTCGCTGCCCGTCAGCCAGCGCCGCGACGACATCGCGAAGGCGATCGCCGAGAACCAGGTCGTCATCGTCGCCGGCGAGACAGGCTCCGGCAAGACGACGCAGATCCCGAAGATCTGCCTCGAACTCGGCCGCGGCGTCCGCGGCCTCATCGGACACACCCAGCCCCGCCGTCTCGCGGCGCGGACGGTTGCCGAACGCATCGCCGAGGAACTCCGCAGCGAACTCGGTGAGACCGTCGGCTACACCGTGCGATTCACCGACCAGGTGTCGGACGGCACGCTGGTGAAACTGATGACCGACGGAATCCTGCTCGCCGAGATCCAGCGCGACCGGATGCTGCGCCGGTACGACACGCTCATCATCGACGAGGCCCACGAACGCAGCCTCAACATCGACTTCATCCTCGGATACCTGCGACAGCTACTCCCGCGCCGGCCCGATCTGAAAGTCATCATCACCTCGGCCACGATCGATCCGGAACGCTTCGCGCAGCACTTCGCGACCGACGACGGGGTGCCCGCGCCGATCGTCGAGGTGTCCGGACGCACCTTCCCCGTCGAGATGCGTTACCGCCCACTCACGGTGGACGTGGGCGACCAGACCTTCGACCGCGACCCCGTCGACGCGGTGTGCGAGGCGGTCGAGGAACTGTCCGGCGAGGGCGACGGCGACATCCTGGTCTTCCTCTCCGGCGAACGGGAGATCCGCGACACCGCCGACGCGCTCCGCGACCGCAGACTGCGCGGCACCGAGATCGTGCCCCTGTACGCCCGGCTGTCGGCGGCCGAACAGCACAAGGTGTTCACGCCCCACACCGGGCGGAGGGTCGTGCTGTCGACGAACGTCGCGGAAACCTCCCTCACCGTGCCCGGCATCCGGTACGTCGTGGACCCGGGAACCGCCCGCATCTCCCGCTACTCGGTGCGCACCAAGGTGCAGCGCCTGCCCATCGAACCGATCTCGCAGGCGTCCGCCCGCCAGCGTTCCGGGCGTTGCGGCCGTGTGGCCGAGGGCATCTGCATCCGCCTCTACTCGGAAGAGGACTTCGAGGCGCGGCCCGCGTTCACCGAACCGGAGATCCTGCGCACCAACCTCGCATCCGTCATCCTGCAGATGACGGCGCTCGGACTCGGCGACATCGCCGCGTTCCCGTTCGTCCAGCCGCCCGACCCGCGGGCCGTCCGCGACGGCATCGGCCTGCTCGAGGAACTCGGGGCGATCGAACGGAAAGCCCAGAACGAGCAACCCGTCCTCACCGCTGTCGGACGCGAACTCGCGCAGATTCCCGTCGATCCGCGCATGGCCCGGATGCTCGTCGAGGCACACAGGAACGGCTGCCTGGCCGAGGTGCTGGTCATCGTCTCGGCCCTCTCGATCCAGGACGTGCGGGAACGTCCCGCCGAATTCCAGCAGGCAGCGGACGAGAAGCACGCCCGGTTCACCGTGGAGAACTCCGACTTCCTCGCCTTCCTCGAACTGTGGAAGTACCTGCGCGAGCAGCGGAACGAGTTGTCGTCCAACCAGTTCCGCAAGATGTGCAGAAACGAGTTCCTGCACTGGCTGCGCATCCGCGAATGGCAGGACCTGCACGGCCAGCTCCGGCAGATCACCCGCGGGCTCGGCTGGGACACCACCGATACCCCGGCCGGCGAGGCTGCGATCCACCAGTCGCTCCTCGCGGGACTGCTGTCGCACATCGGACTCCGAGAGGGTGACAAACGAGACTTCCTCGGGGCCCGCGGAAGCCGATTCGCGGTCTTCCCCGGCTCGAGCCTGTTCAAGAAGCCCCCGAGATGGGTCATGGCCGCCGAACTGGTCGAGACGTCCCGGCTGTGGGCGCGGATGTCGGCCAGGATCGAACCCGAGTGGGCGGAGAAGCTGGCGCCGCACCTCGTGAAACGCACCTACTCCGAGCCGCACTGGTCGTCGAAGCGCGGCGCCGCCATGGCCTACGAACGCGTGACGCTGTACGGGATCCCGCTCGTCGCCCGGCGTGCGGTCACCTACAGCACCATCGATCCCGAGACGTCCCGGGACCTGTTCATCCGCCACGCTCTGGTGCAAGGCGAATGGCAGACGCAGCACAAGTTCTTCCACGCCAACCGCGCCCTCCTCGAAGACGTCGAGGAACTCGAGCACCGCGCCCGCAGGCGCGACATCCTCGTGGACGACGACACCCTCTACGACTTCTACGACCAGCGCGTCGGCCCGGAAGCGGTCTCCGCCCGGCATTTCGACTCCTGGTGGAAGGTCGCCCGCCGCAAGAACCCCGACCTACTCACGTTCACCCAGGCAACGGTCGTCAACGCCGAGTCCGCCGCAGTACTCGGCGGCGAGTACCCCGACGCCTGGCGCCAGGGCGACATGCAGTTCCCCCTCACCTACCAGTTCGAGCCCGGCACCGAGGACGACGGCGTCACCGCCCGCATCCCGATCGCGCTGCTGGCGGGCCTGCGCCCGGTCGGCTTCGACTGGCTGGTCCCCGGCATGCGCGTCGAACTGGTCACCGCCCTGATCAAGACGCTCCCGAAGACCCTTCGCCGACAGGTGGTTCCGGCACCGGACTTCGCGGCCGCCGCACTGGCCGCCGTGAAACCCCGCTCCGAACCGCTCACCATGGCGATGGCCCGCGAATTGTCGCGACTCGGCGCCTGTCGCATCGATCCCAAGGACTTCGACGTCACCGCGCTCCCCGACCATCTGCGCATGACGTTCGCCGCCGTGGACGAGAAAGGTGCCGTCCTCGGCCGGGACAAGGACCTCGTGTCGCTGCGCAAGTCGCTCGCTCCCCGCGTCCAGGTGGAGGTGGCGAAGGCGGCCTCGAATTCGGAACGGCCGCCCGCACTCACGTGGACCCCCGCCACCCTCGGTTCACTCGAAGCCACCGTGACACGCGAACTCGGCGGCCAGAAGGTCACCGGCTACCCCGCCCTGGTCCCGGAGGGTGACGGTGTCGCCGTCCGCGTGCTCAGCACCGCGGCGGCGCAACGATCCGCTATGCGCGCCGGAACGCGGCGGCTGCTGCTCGCCGCCGTTCCCACCCAGGCGAAGACGGTCACGTCGGGGCTGAGCAACGCACAGCGACTGGCGCTCGGGCAGAACCCCGACGGCAGCCTCGACGCACTGATCGACGACTGCCGCAACGCCGCCGCGAACCAGGTGATCGCCGCGCACGGCACGCCGGTGCGCACCCCGCAGGAGTTCGACGCCCTCGTAGCGACGGCGCGCGCCGAGATGGCCCGGAACGTGGCGGTGCTCCTGCGACTGGTGTCGCCGGTGCTCGAAGCGGACCACCGGCTCGCCGTGGTGCTGGAACGCGCGACCGGTGAGGCCGCCGACGACGTGCGTGAACAGCGGCAGTCGCTGCTGTTTCCCGGATTCGTCGCCGACATCGGTGCCACTCGCCTCCGTGAACTGCCCCGCTACCTCGCCGCTGCGGCGGCCCGTCTCGACGCTCTTCCCGGGAGCGCACCGCGCGACCAGAAGGGAATGGACGTTCTCGACCGGGTGTACGCCGGATACGAACGCATGCTCGCGGGCCTGCCGGAAGAACGACAGCACACACCCGAGGTCGACGCCATCCACTGGATGATCGAGGAACTGCGGGTCAGCCTGTTCGCTCAAACACTCGGAACACCGATCCCCGTCTCGGAGAAGCGCGTGATCAGTGCAATGGAGAAGGTGCGCTGACGCGCAGGGCAATGGAGAAGGTGCGCTGACGCGCAGGGCAATGGAGAAGGTGCGCTGACGCGCAGGGCAATGGAGAAGGTGCGCTGACGCCTCGGCTCAGGCGTCGTCGCGGGATTCGCGGTGTTCGCGTAGCTCTTTGATCTCGCGAGCGAAGTCCTCGGCGGAGCTGAACGACCGGTACACGGACGCGAAACGCAGGTACGCCACCTCGTCGAGATCACGAAGCGGACCGAGAATGGCGAGGCCCACCTCGTTGCTCGGGATCTCCGCGGAACCCGACGCCCGGACCGCGTCCTCGACCTGCTGGGCAAGAAGATTCAGGGCGTCGTTGTCTACCTGCCGGCCCTGGCAGGCGCGGCGCACACCCCGCACCACCTTCTCGCGGCTGAACGGTTCGGTGACACCACTGCGCTTGACCACCGACAGCACAGCGGTCTCGACGGTGGTGAACCGGCGACCGCACTCGGGGCACGAACGGCGGCGACGGATGGCCTGTCCTTCGTCGGCTTCTCGCGAATCGACCACACGTGAATCGGGGTGCCGGCAGAACGGGCAGTGCATGGCGATTCCTTCGTCGTAGCCGTCGTGGCCGCAACTGTTCGCCTCCCCCGATGGCGAACCGACGAAAACGGATTCACGCAGCGGATGCACGATCTCGACGCGACCACACGAAGTGGTGGGACTGACAGCATCCGAGACTACTCGGCCGCCCGAGGGGACAGTCATGCAGAGCCACCCCCGTCACCGGTCAGAGGACGACGGGACGATCAGACTCTGACCCGGGTGGAGCGCCGAATTGGACATGGCGTTCAGCTCCATGATTCGCTCGACCACCTGTGCCACCGGCAATTCCGGGGAGATCCGCGCCGCGAGCGCGGCCAGGCTCTCCCCCTGCTGCACCTGCACGACCTCCGTGGCCGCCGAGTTGCTCACACCGTCGGTGGTGGCCAGCTGAGCCACCCCGACGAGCCCGCACAACACACCCGCGGTGATCACGACACTCGCGAGCACCATCCGCCAGCCGACATCGTTCGACCCGCGCGCGTGATCGGCGCGGGAGACCCCGGTGTGAGTGGGCCGGTACGCGACGGCGCCGGACGACGGCCGCCGCAGCTCACCGTCGGTGCGACGGGGGCGCGGCTCGGTCCGGTACGACCGTGCGGCCCCGGAACGGACGACACCTCGTTCGAGTGCCTGCCGGTTCAGCACTGCCTGCCGATGGAGAACTGCGTTGCTCATCGGTACCTCCGCTGCTCGTATCCGTTGTAGTCAGATCCGTTGTCGTCAGATCCGTTGTCGTATCCGCTGCCGACCCGGTCGGCGTCCGACCCCTCCGGGCGTTCGATCACGCGTTCGAAAGAACACATGTTCGATTTCTACCACGGCACTCCGACAATGTCCCTACTTCTCGCGACACGTGTCGAACAGATGTTTGAAACTCCGAGGAAAGCGGGATAGATTCGTGTCACGCGGCACAGCAGTCACATGCGACCCATACCGAGAAGATCCACATACAGACGGAGGCACCTCGCCATGAAGGACGACAGCTCGACCGACGGTTCGACTCCACGTGTGAGCGGTGGCTCCGCCGCCGGGTTGACCGACCGGCAGCGCCGTGTCCTCGAGGTGATTCGCACGTCCGTGAACGAGCGCGGTTATCCGCCGAGCATCCGCGAGATCGGCGACGCCGTGGGGCTCACCTCCACGTCCTCCGTCGCTCATCAGCTGCGCACGCTGGAGCGCAAGGGCTTCCTCCGCAGGGATCCCAATCGTCCGCGCGCGGTGGACGTACGCGGCCTCGACGAGGTGGCGGCGGGAGCCGCGGCGAACGCGAGCGCCGCCGTCGGACTGGCCGCGGTCAAGTCCGGTGCCGACGGCGCACCTCTGCCGGAACCCACGTTCGTCCCGGTCCTCGGCCGGATCGCCGCCGGTGGCCCGATCCTCGCCGAGGAAGCAGTCGAGGACGTCTTCCCGCTCCCCCGTGAACTGGTGGGCCAGGGCTCGCTGTTCCTGCTCAAGGTCGTCGGCGAATCGATGATCGATGCCGCGATCTGCGACGGCGACTGGGTGGTGGTCCGTCAGCAGAATGTGGCGGAGAACGGAGACATCGTGGCAGCGATGATCGACGGCGAAGCCACCGTCAAGACGTTCAAGCGCACCGAGAACGAGGTGTGGCTGATGCCGCACAACCCCCTGTTCGATCCGATCCCCGGCAACGATGCGGTCATTCTGGGCAAGGTCGTCACGGTCATGCGCAAGATCTAGTCACTGCCGCGTGGAGACACGAGGAGGCCCCACGGCGACTGCCGTGGGGCCTCCTCGCATCCATCCCGGATACGCAGGTCGCGCCTCGTCAGAGATTGAGGCCGCGACCGATGATTTCCTTCATGATCTCGGTGGTACCGCCGTAGATGGTCTGGACACGGGAATCCATGTACGCCTTGGCAATCGGGTACTCCTTCATGTATCCGTAGCCGCCGTGCAGCTGCAGGCACCGGTCGATCAGCCGGACCTGCGCCTCGGTGGTCCACCACTTGGCCATCGCCGCTTCCTGCACCGACAGCTTCTCGTCGTTGAGCAGTTCGATGAACTTGTCGACGAGCACTCGGACGGCCGTTGCCTCGGTGGCGAGTTCCGCGAGCACGAAGCGGGTGTTCTGGAAGCTGCCGATCGACTTGCCGAACGCCTTTCGGTCGCGGCAGTACTGGATCGTCATGTCGAGTGCCGATTCCATTGCGGCCGCGGCTACCACGGCGATCGACAGCCGCTCCTGGGGAAGGTTCTTCATCAGGTAGAGGAAGCCCATCCCCTCCTCACCGAGAAGGTTGGCGGCGGGAACGCGGACGTCGGTGAAGCTGAGCTCCGCGGTGTCCTGCGCCTTCATCCCGATCTTGTCGAGGTTGCGGCCGCGTTCGAAGCCCGGCATGTCCCGTTCGACGACCAGGAGGCTGAATCCCTGCGCCCCCTTGTCGGGATCGGTACACGCGACGACGATCACGAGGTCGGCGTTGATGCCGTTGGTGATGAAGGTCTTGGAACCGTTGAGGACCCAGTAGTCGCCGTCGCGCACGGCGCGCGTCTTGATGCCCTGCAGATCGCTGCCGGTGCCCGGTTCGGTCATCGCGATGGCCGTGATCAGCTCGCCCGACGCGAAGCCGGGCAGCCAGCGCTGCTTCTGCTCCTCGTTGCTCAGTTCGAGCAAGTACGGCGCGACGACGTCATTGTGCAGGGTGAAGCCGATCCCGCTGTACCCGCCGCGGGTGGTCTCCTCGGTGATTATCGCGTTGTACCGGAAGTCGCGCACACCGCCGCCGCCGAATTCCTCCGGGACGGCCATGCCGAGGAAGCCCTGCTTGCCGGCCTCGACCCACAGGCTGCGGTCGACGATGTTCTGCTCTTCCCACTTGGCGTGGTTCGGCTCGGCATGCTGTGCGAGAAACTTGCGGTACGACTCCCGGAACAGTTCGTGCTCCGGTTCGAACAGGGTGCGCTCCACGCCGACTCCTCGTATCAACTATCTGGGTCCGTCTCGTTCGACGGTAGAGGCGAGGAACTACGTGGTGAATGACCCAGGTGATCGGGATTCGTGACCCATTCGGTCACCGTGTCAGGGCTTGCGGAACCGCGCGAGCGAGCGCATCACCGGGTAGGCGACGAGGATGCCGACCGAACCCCACGCGATGCCACCGAGTTCCACGGACCCGATCGTCAGCGTCAGGTCGCCGATGCCGGCGACGAGCGCCGCAGCGACCACGGTGAGGTTCACGGGGTCGGTGAAGTCCACCTCGGCGTCCATCCAGATGCGCACACCGAGGACGCCGATCAGGCCGTACAGCACGAGGGTGGCGCCGCCGATGACACCGTTGGGCACGGTGAACACGAGGGCACCGAACTTCGGTGAGAACGCGAGAACCACGGCGGTGGCGGCCGCGACCCAGTAGGCGGCGGTGGAGTAGACCCGCGTCGCGGCCATGACTCCGATGTTCTCGGCGTACGTGGTGGTCCCGGAGCCGCCGCCGAATCCGGCAAGGGTGGTGGCCAATCCGTCCGCGACGAGGGCGTCGCCGGCGACGTCGTCGAGCGACCGACCGGTCATGGCCGACACCGCCTTGACGTGGCCGACGTTCTCGGCGACCAGGACGATGACCACGGGCAGGGTCAGCGCGATCACGGACCACTCGAACGTCGGTCCCCGCAATTCGGGCACGCCGAACCAGGCCGCCTCCCGCAGCGCCGTCACCCGCTCCTCGGCGAGTCCGCCGATCACGGCTGCGAACACCCAGCCGACGACGACCCCGACGAGGATGCCGAGACGGCCCAGCAGTCCCGGACCGAGCACGGTCACGAGCAGGATCGCCAGCAGGGTCACCCCGGCGATCAGCGGTTGCGATTCGAACGAATCCACCGCGGTGGGTGCGAGATTGAGCCCGATCAACGCGACCACGGCGCCCGTGACGACCGGCGGCATGACGGCGTCGATGACCCGCGATCCGGCCAGCTTCACCGCGATGCCCACCACGAGCAGCAACAGACCCGCAGCGGCGACACCGCCGAGTTGCGCGGCGGGACCCGAACTCTGCGACGCCGTCAGCGGCGCGATGAATGCGAACGACGATCCGAGATAGCTGGGGATGCGGCCGCGGGTGATGAGCAGGAACAGGGCCGTCCCGATACCCGAGAACAGCAGTGTCGTCGTGACCGGGAACCCGGTGATGGTCGGCACCAGGAGGGTGGCGCCGAACATCGCGATGACGTGCTGCATCCCAATTCCGACCGTGCGCGGCCAGGTGAGGCGCTCGCCGGGAGCGACCACCTCGCCCTCACCGATCCGCCTGCCGTCACCGTGCAGCGCCCACCCGAACGCCCGCGTGGGGGTGGACGGGCCTGCTGAGCCGCCGGCCGGACCGTCGGGGGCGTCGGTTTCTCTTTTCGTCACAGTTCGCCAATAGTAGGCACGATCTGGGAGTTTCGCGCCCTCGGGACCGGATCCCGCAGCACACCCGGGGCTACGCGCCCAGTACCCGGACCGCCGCGGCGCGCGCCTCCGCGGGATCGCTCGTGGCGAGCACGTCCTCGGCGGCACGACGGCAGTCGTCCAGCGAGACCGATCCCACCTTCGCACCCACACCGGATACAGCGGCACCTGCGCAGGACAGCGACGTGACCCCGAGTCCGATCAGCACGCAGGCGAGCAGCGGGTCGGCGGCCGCCTCGCCGCAGACGCCGACCGGTTTGCCCGCCGCGATGCCCGCCTCGGCCGTGCGGGCGACGAGCGCGAGGACCGCCGGTTGCCAGGGGTCGGTGAGCGATGCCAGGTCGGAGGACATCCGGTCCGCGGCCATCGTGTACTGCGCGAGGTCGTTCGTGCCGATGGACAGGAAGTCGACGTGGCGCAGAAGACGGTCGGCCAGAAGCGCGGCGGCCGGTACCTCGACCATCACGCCGGGCACGAGTCCGCGAGCGCGGACCTCCGCCGCGAAGGATTCGGCCTCGGCGGGCGTCGAGATCATCGGTGCCATCACCCACGGCTGCGACTGCGTCTGCTTCGCCGCGGCGGCGACGGCGTCGAGTTGCCTGCTGAGGATGCCCGGATTCTGTTCGGCGATCCGGATTCCACGGACCCCGAGTGCCGGGTTCGCCTCTTCGGCGTGGTTGGCGAAGCGCAGCGGCTTGTCCGAACCCGCGTCGAGCGTCCGGATCACCACTTTCCGGCCGGCGAACGCGTCGAGCACCTCGCCGTAGATCTCGGCCTGCTCGTCGACACCCGGCTCGGAATCGCGGTCCAGGAAGCACAACTCGGTGCGGAACAGTCCGACGCCCTCGGCGGCGGTCGTGGCTGCCGACCGCGCACCGGCCCCGTCCTGAACATTGGCCAGAATCGACACGGAATGTCCGTCGCTCGTGCGGCCGGGCCCCTCCCACGACTGGATGCGGATCCGTTCGGCGCGGCCGTGTTCCACGGCGGCGCGGGCCTCCACGGGGTCCGGTTCGACGACGAGTTCGCCCGCCGAGCCGTCGAGGAGGACGGGGGTGCCCGCGACGACGGATTCGAGGTCACGCACCGCGACCACACACGGAATGCCCAGCTGCCGCGAGATGATCGCGGTGTGGCTGGTGGGGCCGCCGAGGACGGTCACGAGTCCGACGATCAGCTCGGGATCGAGGCCGGCGGTGTCGGCGGGCGCGAGGTCCTGGGCGCACAGGATCGACGGTGTCGAGGGCACGGGGATACCTGGTTCGGACAGACCGAGGAGTTCGGACACCACGCGGTCCCGGATGTCGCGCAGGTCGGTCACGCGTTCGGCCATCAGCCCGCCCATCTTGGTGAACAGGGTGGCGAACTGCTCGGTGGCCCCGGCTGCCGCCTCCTCCGCCGGGGTTCCACCGGCGATCAGCTTCTGCGCGGCACCGAGCCAGCCGCGGTCGGCCGCCATCGCCGCGTTCGCCTGCAGCACCTCCGCCGCGGCGCCGGAGACGCTCGCCGCGCGGTCGCGGAGTCGTTGCGACACCACGGCGGCCGCTTCCTCGAAGCGGACCTTCTCCGCGTCGCGCGACACCTCGTCGATCCGGGCCGATCCGGATGCGACCTCCGGCCGCGGAGCCGGCCAGATCACCGGCGCGTAGGCAATGCCCGGTACCACCGGCGTACCTCGCACGATTTCACGGTTTTCGGTCATCGGGTCCTCCTGGCCGGTTCGTTCTGTCTTCGCACAGTCGGAAATGCGAATCGACTATGTGACGGAGATTACTCTCAACTCTTGACATGTCAACACACTCGGGCGTAAAACAACATGACACAACATTTCGTGTGATGCAGACCATAACGGATCACATCACCGAACACTTCATCGACGAGAACAGGAACGGGGTCACGGTGTATCCGGAAGAACGCCAGCAAGCGGTCACCACGCTGATCTCGCAGCGGGGTCGCATGTCGGTCGCGGACCTCTCCGACACGTTCGGCGTCACCACCGAGACCGTGCGCCGTGACCTCGCTCTACTCGAGCGTCTCGGCCACATCCGCCGCGTGCACGGCGGCGCGGTGCCTGCGGGGTCCCTCACCGTCACCGAGCCCGGCATGACGGAGCGCGACCACACCCGCGCCGAGCAGAAGGACCGGATCGCCAAGCGCGCCGCCACCTACCTGCCGCCGTCCGGTGGCAGCGTGCTGTTCGACGCGGGAACCACGACGGGGCGCATCATCCCGGAACTCCCGTCCGATCTGGACCTCACCGTGATCACCAACTCCGTGCCGATCGCCGCCCGGCTCGCGGGGCTCAATTCGGTGACGCTCCACATGCTGGGCGGCCGGGTGCGCGGCATCACGCAGGCCGCCGTCGGCGAGGAGGCGCTGCGGATCCTCGACGTCCTCCGCGTCGACGTCGCGTTCATCGGCACCAACGCGCTCAGCGTCGGCCACGGCCTGTCCACACCGGACACCGAGGAGGCTGCGGTCAAGCGCGCGATGGTCCGGTGCGCCAACCACGTCGTCGTGGTCGCCGACTCGTCGAAGGTCGGCCGCGAGCACCTCGTGAGCTTCGCCCCCATCCACAGCGTCGACATCCTCGTCACCGACGCCGATATCAGTTCCGCAGACCGAGCCCACTTCCACGACCAGGGAATCGAGGTGGTGATCGCATGATCGTCACGCTGACCGCCAATCCGAGCATCGACCGCACCGTCAACCTGGTGGGGCGCCTCGAACGAGGAACCGTCCTGCGCGCGGCCGCCACCCACAGCGACCCCGGCGGCAAGGGGGTCAACGTCGCCCGCGCGCTCACCTCGGCCGGTGTCGCCGCTGTCGCCGTACTCCCCGGCAACGAGGGCGATCCCCTGCTCACCGCCCTGTCCGAGCACGGGATCGAACACGTGACCGTGGCGACGTCCGGTCCGGCGCGCACCAACATCACCATCACCGAACCGGACGGCACCACCACCAAGGTCAACGAACCCGGCGTCGCGATGTCGGCCGAATCCCTCGCCGATCTGCAGTCGGAGATCATCGAGCGCGGGTCCAGGGCCGAATGGGTGGTGCTGTCCGGGTCGCTTCCCCCGGGCATTCCCACCGACTGGTACGCCACGCTCGTCGAGGCTTTGCGCTCGGCGCCGTGCAGGGTCGCCGTCGACACGTCGGACGCTCCACTGCTCGCGCTCGCGGACCGGTTCCCCGCGGCCGCTCCCGACCTCGTGAAACCGAACAGCGAGGAGCTCGCGCAGCTCACGGGCGCCCACGGGCAGTTGCTCGAGGAGTCCGCGCTGCGCGGGGACCCGACGGCCACCGCCCATGCCGGCAGGCAACTCGTGGACCGCGGGGTCGAAGCCGTCCTCGCGACGCTCGGCGCCGCGGGTGCGGTTCTCGTGACCGAGGCCGGCGCGTGGTGGGCCACGCCACCACCGATCGTCGCCCGCAGCACGGTCGGCGCCGGCGACTCGTCGCTGGCGGGCTACCTGGCAGCACACATGTCCGGTGCAACGCCCGCCGACTGCCTCCGATCCGCCGTCGCCTACGGCAGCGCGGCGGCAGCCCTCCCCGGCACCACCCTGCCGACCCCCGAACACGTCGACATCGACGCCGTCACTGTCACCGCTCTCAGCTCCCCCGCCCCCGATCCGGCCTGAACAAGAAGGAAACACCATGTCTCACTCGACACCCGACCGCGATTCGGGGCCGCAGATCATCAGCGAAGATCTGATCTCCCTGGACACCGACCTCGGAGCCTCCAAGGAGGACGTGATCTCCGCGCTCTCCCGGCGTCTGGCCGACGCCGGTCGCGCCACCGAGGCGGACGCTCTCCGCGACGCCGCACTGGCGCGTGAATCACAATCGGCGACAGGACTTCCCGGTGGGATCGCGATCCCCCACTGCCGTTCGGAAGCCGTTGTGGCGGCGTCCCTCGGATTCGCCCGGCTCGCCCCGAAGGTCGACTTCGGCGCCCCCGACGGACCCGCAGATCTGGTGTTCCTCATCGCCGCACCCGAAGGTGCGGGCGCGGAGCACATGAAGCTGCTCTCCTCACTCGCGCGGGCACTGGTGCGCCCCGCCTTCGTCGGCGCCCTGCGTGATGCGAAGACCCCCGCCGAGATCGTCACCCTGGTGAACGACGTCCTGGCACCCGCACCCGCCGCCACACCGGCTGCCGCGGCCCCCGCCGCCGCGGCTGCGGCAGCCCCTGAGGCGGCCGCCGCGGCCCCGGCTCCGAAGCCCGAACCGGTCGCCCCGGAGAAGGAACCCGAGCCCGAAGTGGGACCGAAGCACATCGTCGCGGTCACGGCCTGCCCGACCGGCATCGCCCACACGTACATGGCGGCCGACTCCCTCGTCGCCGCCGGCGAACGCGCGGGGGTCGTCGTCCACGTGGAGACGCAGGGTTCGAGCGGAAGCACACCGCTGGCACCCGGAGTGATCGCGGGCGCATCCGCCGTCATCTTCGCTACCGATGTCGGGGTGAAGGGCAAGGAACGCTTCGCAGGCAAGCCGGTGGTGGCGTCGGGCGTCAAGCGTGCCATCAACGAGCCCGACACCATGATCACCGAGGCACTGCGCGCGGGCATGAACCCGTCCGCGGCCATCGTGGACGCGGGTAGTGCCGGCAGCGCGGCGGACGAGCCGGCCGGATCGATCGGCTGGGGCACCCACCTGCGTCAGGTGCTGCTCACCGGTGTCAGTTACATGATCCCGTTCGTCGCCGCCGGCGGTCTGCTGATCGCCCTCGGCTTCCTGCTCGGCGGGTACGAGATCTCCGGTCCCGCGGAGGACATCGTCCTCAGCAACTCCCTCGGCCAACTCCCCGAGGGTGGCCTGGCGACGTACCTGGGCGCGGTGCTGTTCCAACTGGGTTCGCTGGCGTTCAGCTTCCTCGTGCCCGCTCTGGCCGGCTATATCGCCTTCGCCATCGCCGACCGGCCCGGTCTGGCGCCGGGCTTCACCGCGGGTGCCGTGGCAGTCTTCGTCGGCGCCGGATTCATCGGAGGCCTCGTCGGTGGTCTGATCGCCGGTGTCGTCGCGCTGTGGATCAGCCGGATCCCGGTTCCCCAGTGGTTGCGCGGCCTGATGCCGGTGGTGATCATTCCGCTGTTCGCGACCCTGATTGTCGGCGCCCTCATGTTCCTGGTCCTGGGCCGTCCGCTCGCCTCGATCACGTCGGGCCTGACGAACTGGCTCAACGGTCTGTCCGGCAGCTCCGTCATCTTCCTCGGCATCATCCTCGGCCTGATGATGTGCTTCGACCTCGGTGGCCCGGTGAACAAGGCGGCGTACGCGTTCGCGGTGGCCGGTCTCAACGTCAACGATCCCGCCTCGCTGCGGATCATGGCGGCCGTGATGGCTGCGGGCATGGTCCCGCCGCTGGCGATGGCTCTCGCGTCGACCGTCCTGCGTCCCAGTCTGTTCAGCGAGGCGGAACGCGAGAACGGCAAGGCGGCCTGGCTGCTCGGTTCGGCGTTCATCTCCGAAGGTGCCATTCCGTTCGCCGCCGCCGACCCGCTGCGCGTCATTCCCTCGATGATGGCCGGCGGCGCCGTCACCGGCGCCCTGATCATGGCGTTCGACGTCACCCTCAGCGCACCGCACGGCGGAATCTTCGTCTTCTTCGCCATCGGCAACCTGCTGTGGTTCCTGGTGGCGCTGGCCGCCGGTGTCGTCGTCGCCGCACTGTGTGTCGTCGGCGCCAAAGAATTCATCAAGCCCGGCGCGTCCGACGCCGAACTCGACCCCGACGTTGCGACAGTCGCAGCGTAAGAGAAACAGATCGACCCGCTCGACCCGCATCAAACCCACCGACAGAGGAGAGAGTCCATGCCCAGCACCACAGTCGCCGTCGGTTCGTCCATCGGCCTGCACGCCCGTCCCGCCGCCGTCATCGCCGAAGCGGTTGCCGCCGCCGGTGTGCCCGTCACGCTTGCCGTGGCGGACGGCGAACCCGTGGACGCCGGTTCCGCACTGCTCATCATGACGCTCGGCGCCACCAAGGGCACTGACGTCACGGTCACCAGCGACGACGCCGACGCCGTCGAGAAGGTGGCCCAGCTGGTGGCGGCCGACCTCGACGCCTGACCGGTTTCCGGCCGTCAGCCGGTGAGGCCCAGCTGACGGCCGGTCCAGTCCATCTCCTGTTCGAGCGCCGCACCCCAGGTGGCGCCCTCGTGGCCACCGGGGAGCTCGTAGTACCGCACGTTCAGACCGGCCGCCCGCGCGGCAGCGAACATCCGCTGCTGCTGCGGGCGGTATTCGTCGTCCGCCGCCCCGGCGACGAACACCCCGGTCAATTCCGGGAACTGCCGCGTCCTCAGCACGTCGACCGGATTGACCGCCGCGAACGCACGCTCGTCGCCGGCGAACGTCGCCGCGACCGTCCCCGCGTGATCGCCCAGCGAGGGCTCGTCCTGACCGAGGAAGTCGAGAAACGTCGGGTAGATCGCCGGATAGTTCACAGCCAGCTGGATCGAACAGGTTCCCCATAGGAGAATCCGCCGATCGCCCACTCCGCAGGATCATGCGACACCTGCAGAGAGTTCTCGATCCACGCGGGGACGTCACGGGCCACGTAGGTGGCGGCGTTGCCCAGCGCCGAATCCAGGCAGAGCGGATTCGCGTCCTGCGCCCCCAGTGCGTCGACCACCACGACGACCGGCGCGAGGCCGTCGTGCCGCGCGGCATACGCATCCACCGTGGACCCCAGTCGTCCGCTGCTGAACCAGTCCTGCGGGCGCCCGGGCTGTCCCGCGATCATGACCATGACGGGGAGCACGGCGCGGGGTGACGTCAGGTATGCCGGCGGCAGATACAGCACCGCCGGCCGGGCCGGGAATCCGGATTCGGTGCCCGGGATCTCCACTTCCGTCACCACACCGGAGCCGGGTGTGCGCACCGGACGCGTCCACACCGAGTCCATCGGGGTTCCTGCCTGCACGGCGCTCTCGAACCCGGGGACGTCACCGAACGACACCGGCTCGACGACCGTCGGCGCGCGGTGTCCCACCAGCGAACCGACGGTCGGGAAGACGCCGACCTCCGCATTGACCTGCCCCACCGCCGCGGCCGCGACCACGGCACCTGCCGTCCCGACCGCCGCGGCGCGCCGGACACCGGGTTTGCGGAGCAGGATGGTGGCTGCGAGTACGAGGGTGCCGACGGCGAGCCAGATCCACGCGTAGCCCGCCGGCGGTATCTGATTGGGAAGCGGCCGGTACCGCGCCCACACGGCTGCCCCGATCACCGCGGTCACGGGCACCGCGACCGCGGCGGCGCGGAGGATGGGTGCCCGGGCGGAACGCGACGCCGCGAGCATCACGACGACGCCCGCCACCACGGCGACGGTCGATGCGATCTGGGCGCGACCGTGCTCGAGCGACAGGTGGGCGATACGCGACAACAACTCGTGGGCGTGCACCCCGCCAGTATTCACACCGCGTCGGCCACCGAAAGAATTAGGCTCGCAACATTTCCCGCAAAACAGACCTATCGGGCACGGCGGCGGATCAGGAAGCCGGCGACGACCACGAGCACGACCGCGCCGCCGGCGATGCCGATCCCCCACACCGTTCCCGGCGACTGCGCCGACGCCTCGTCGGCGGCTGTCCGCGCGCGGGCCTGCTCCTGCACCCTCGACACCGCCCCGGGCAACGTCTGAATCGGCGGAACGGGCCCCTCCCGCGCCTCGGAGGCGATCAGCAGGTCGCCGTTCTCGGTGAACGCGATCGACTCCCCCTGCGGCTGCTGCGGCACGTGTGCGCGCACCACGGGCCCCGCGGCGAACGCGGCGGCCAGGTCGCCGTCCGGGGCCGAGAACAGGAACACGTCGGAGTAGCTGCGGACGGCGGCCACGGTTCCGTCGGCGGACACGGCGCCGCCGGTGAACATCGTCGAATGCAGGGCCGGGGCCGTGGTGCCGCTCCCGGTGGTGGCGTCGTCGGCGCCGTTCGTCTCCGCGACGTCCAGCGTCCCCACCTTCTCGAGCGGGGTCGGGCCGGGGCTCGCGAGGTCACCCACGACGGCACCCCCCGCAGGCCGGTACACGCCGCCCGCCCCGACCACTTCCTTCGTGACGATCAGCGGGGTGCCGTCGCGCTGGACGAGAACGGTCTCCGCGTCGTGCGGGCCGTCCGGATACGTCAGTCGATACAGTTCTCCCGCACCGGTGTCGCGGTCCATCGCGATCAGTGCCACCGTGTCGCGGCGGCGTCCGTTGTCGCCGGTGTCGGCGAGCCACAGCCAGCCGTCGGGGCCGGACGCCATGTCCTCGACGTCGTACGGATCGACCGGCAGCGGAAGCCACCGCTGCACGGCGCAGTTCCCGTCCATCACCGCGACCGCGCGATCGGAACCGCTGTCACCGACCGCGTAGAGCAGTCCCCCCGCCGACACGAGCCCCGACAGCTCTTCCAGCGAGGCCTCGTCGGGGGTTCCGGCGGCCGAATCGTCGGGAGTGCAGAGCGGACCGAACTCCGACGCGTCGACTGCCGTCTGATCGCGGAAGAACGGCTCGGCCGATCCGGCGCCCGCCGCCGCGAGCGGTGTGCACGCGGCGAGGACTGTAACCGCGACACGGAGCGACCACCGTGAGCGGTCAGGCACTGCCGTTGTACTGAACCAGTGCCGACGCCAGCGCCTCGGGCACCCGCGCGTGGACGCGCGTGCCGTCCTCCTCGTGGGACGAGTCGAGGATCTGTCCGTCCGAGTGGATCCGCGCCATCAGATCTCCCCGGTTGTACGGGAGGAGCACGCTGACCTCGATCTCCGGGCGGATCAGGACGTCGCTGAGATGCGCGCGCAACTCGGCGATGCCTTCCCCGGTCCGGGCGGAGACGAATGACGCGCCGGGCAGCAGGCTGCGCAACTGGGTCAACGTGACCGGGTCGGCCGCGTCGATCTTGTTCACCACGATGAGCTCCGGCGGCGCTGCGGCGTCGTTCTCCCGGATAACCTCGGTGATCACCTCGTGGACGGCCCTGATCTGATCCGTGGGCAGCGGATCGGAGCCGTCGACGACGTGCAGCAGCAGATCCGCGTCCGTGACTTCCTCCAGCGTCGAGCGGAACGCCTCGATCAGCTGCGTCGGCAGGTGCCGCACGAACCCGACGGTGTCGGTGAGGACGTACTCGCGGCCGTCGTCCAGCGCCGCCCGCCGGGTGGTGGGATCCAAGGTGGCGAACAGCGCGTTCTGCACCAGCACCCCGGACCCGGTCAGCGCGTTGAGCAGGCTCGACTTGCCGGCGTTGGTGTAGCCGACGATCGCGATGGACGGGGTCTCGCTGCGCAGTCGCCTGGTGCGTTTGGTGTCGCGGGCGGCCTTCATACCCTTGATCTCGCGGCGCAGCTTCGCCATCCGCTCCCGGATTCGCCGGCGGTCCGTCTCGATCTTGGTCTCACCGGGACCACGCAGACCCACGCCGCCGTTGCTGCCGGCGCGACCACCCGCCTGCCGGGACATCGATTCACCCCAGCCACGCAGTCGGGGCAGCATGTATTCCATCTGGGCCAGCGCCACCTGCGCCTTGCCCTCCCTGGACGTCGCATGCTGAGCGAAGATGTCGAGGATGAGGGCCGTCCGGTCGATGACCTTGACCTTGACGACCTTCTCCAGCGCGGTCAGCTGGGCGGGAGTCAGTTCACCGTCACAGATGACGGTGTCGGCGCCGGTCGAGAGGACGACCTCACGGAGTTCCTCGGCCTTACCGGAACCGATGTAGGTGGCAGCGTCGGGTTTGTCCCGCCGCTGGACGAGGCCCTCGAGGACCTCGGACCCGGCGGTCTCGGCCAGAGCCGCGAGCTCGGCCATGCTGGATTCGGCTTGTGCCGCGGTACCCTGCGTCCAGACACCGACGAGCACCACGCGTTCGAGGCGCAGCTGTCGGTATTCGACCTCGGTGACGTCTGTGAGCTCGGTGGAGAGCCCGGCAACTCGGCGCAGCGCGCTGCGGTCCTCGAGTTGCATCTCGCCGACCGAAGGGCGCCCGTCGTCATAGGCGAACTCAGTGGAGTCGGAGATCGGCGATTCTTCTGTGCGATGTGTTTTCGTCATACACCCTCATGATCCCACGGAATGTCGAGGGAGCGCACGTGCATTTCGCGCAGGGCGATCAGGCGAGGCCGTTCCACCAGCCGTCGTCGAGGGTTCCGGACGCCACCAGGACGGACGGTCCGCGCAACGTCGCCCGGCCGCCGGACACCGCCACAGTGACCTGACCACCGGGAATACGGACGTTCACCTCACCGGAGTCGGCACCGTCGAAGCGCAGCGCGGCGGTGGCCGCGGCCACCGTGCCGGTGCCGCACGACCGGGTTTCGCCGACCCCGCGCTCGTGCACCCGCATGTCCACGGCACCGGAATCGATGCGGGTGAGGATCTCCACGTTGACGCCGTGCGGGAAGAAGCCGGGGTCGAACCCGGGTGCGGCCGTCAGGTCGAGGGCCGACAGGGACGCCGCCGTGAGGTGCGCATCGACACACGCCAGGTGCGGGTTGCCGACGTCGATGCCGATCCCGTTGAAGACCTTGCCGTCGATGGTCGCGGCACTGGTTCCCAGATCCCGCACCACACCCATGTCGACGGTGACCTCACCGAAGGCGCCGTCGGCCGAGTGCACGATCACCGGTTTGCCACCGGCCCGGCTGCCGACCACGAACTCGTCGCGGGACTCGAGCCCTGCCGCCCGGAGGTAGTGGGCGAAGACGCGGACGCCGTTGCCGCACATCTCCGCGATCGACCCGTCGGCGTTGCGGTAGTCCATGAACCAGTCGTCCTCCGACGTGCCGTCGGGGAGTTCGGCGAGCACACCGGCGCCGGCCAGCGCACCGGCCTTCGCGACGCGCAGGATTCCGTCGGCGCCGAGCCCACGCCTGCGATCGCACAGCGCCGCCACCCGCGGAGCGGACAGGTCGATGCGGACATCGGGATCCGGGAGGACCACGAAGTCGTTCTCGGTGCCGTGTCCCTTGCTGAAATCCATGCGCACCACTCTAACCAACGGTCGAGCGGGTGCGGTTCATCTACGCTGCCGGGCGATTTCGTAGAGGGCGACGGCGCCGGCGGAGGGGGCGCCGAGGGAACTCGCGGCACCCCCGATCGGGATGTTGACCACCGTGTCGCAGCCGTCGCGCCACGCGGCGCTCATCCCGCGGGTCTCGTTGCCGATCACGAGCACAGTGCCGCCGCCGAAGTCGTGGGCGTCGATGGTGACGGAGCCGGTCTCGTCGGTGCCGACGATGTGCAGGTCGGTTCCGGACGCACGCCGGGCGTCGCGGAAGGCAAGGATCTCGTCGACGGACGAGACCGTGACGACGGGCATCGCGAAGAGGGATCCGGTGGAGGCGCGGACACTACGGGGGTCGAACGGATCTGCGCCGTGGCCGACGACGACGACCGCGTCGGCGCCGAACGCGTTGGCGGAACGGACGAGGGTGCCCAGATTTCCGGGTGAGGCTGGCCGGTCGAACACGACGATCAGGGGGACGGACTGCAGTCGCAGGTCCTTCAGTCGCGGGGTTCGTGTCTTCGCAATGGCGATCAGTTCCGGCGCGGTGGTGGTGGTCTTCTCGCCCAGTTCGGCCATCAGTTCGGCACTGACACCGATCTGTTCGACGGACCGGGTCTCGAGCAGTTCCCGCGCCCAGTCGGACAGTGGCGGGCCGTCGATGCGGTGCAGCAGCGATTCGATCGGCCAGTCGTGTTCCAGCGCCAGGTTGAGGGGGCGGACGCCCTGGATCAGGAAGCGTCCCGCCTTCGTTCGCTTGGCGCGGTTGGTGAGGTAGGACTGCCACTGCTGAAAGCGGGCGTTGCGGGTGGTCACCAGCAGGGACGGGGCCGGACGGTTGCGTCCGGACGGTGCGCGGCTCATCGTTCTCCCATTCTTCGGGTCTCGCCGAGGGTGCGGATCGTGGTGTCCGCGAGGTCGGGGTCACTTCCGTCGACCCAGTGGATGCGGGTGTCGCGGCGGAACCACGACCGTTGCCTGCGCACGTAGCGCCGGGTGCCGATGAACGTGCGTTCCTGCGCCTCGTCGAGGTCGTATTCGCCGTCGAGCCACGCGAGGACCTGCGCGTAGCCGATGGCCCGGGGGGCGGTGACGCCCTCGCGCAGTCCCACGTCGATGAGCCCGCGCACCTCGTCGACGAGCCCGCGTTCGAACATGAGTCGGGTGCGGAGCCGGATCCGGTCGTCGAGTTCGGCGGTGTCCCGGTCGACACCGACGATGTGTGTGCCCCAGCGCGGTTCGCCGATGCGAGGGGCCGACGCCGCGAACGGCTTCCCGGTGATCTCGACGACTTCGAGAGCACGGACCAGGCGTCTGCTGTCGGTGGGGAGGATCGACGCCGCGGCCTCGGGGTCCACCCGGCCGAGTTCGGCGTGGACGGCCGCGACGCCCTTCTCGGCGAGGACGGCTTCCCAGCGCGCCCGCACCGACGCATCGGTGGCGGGGAAACTCCACTCGTCGAGCAGCGACTGCACGTACATCATCGATCCGCCGACGATGACCGGCACGGCGCCGCGCGCGGCGATCCCCTCCACATCGCGGACCGCCGCCTGCTGATAGTTCGCGACGGTGGCCGTCTCCGTCACGTCGAGCACGTCGAGCTGGTGGTGCGGGATTCCGCGGCGCTTGGCCGGGGCGAGTTTGGCGGTGCCGATGTCCATGCCCCGGTACAGCTGCATCGCGTCGATGTTGACGATTTCGCCGCCGAGACGTTCGGCCAGGTCCAGTGCGAGATCCGACTTTCCGGTGGCGGTCGGTCCGACGACGGCGATCGGCACGGGTGACGTCACGGACGCCACTCCCCCACGTGGTAACCGACTCCGTAGGGTGCTGCGCTGTACAGCGTCCGGCAGGATGCGGGCGGCGCGTCGAACACGCCGGCGAGCACCTGCCACGGGACGCGCCCGCAGATGCCGAGGGACTCGCACTCCGTGGGTTCGAGGGCCAGCAGCGCG
Organism: Rhodococcus sp. JVH1; assembly: GCF_000280725.2. Lineage (NCBI taxonomy): Bacteria > Bacillati > Actinomycetota > Actinomycetes > Mycobacteriales > Nocardiaceae > Rhodococcus > Rhodococcus sp. JVH1. Next base: position 441,848 of record NZ_CP166289.1, read on the forward strand.
TCGCGGTCGCCGGTGTCGAGCGCCGCGTCGATCCTGGCCTGCACGCCTTCCGCGCGCGGGTCGAACGCGCCCGGCGCCTTCGCCGTGAGGGTGTTCGCCCCGTCCGCGACGATCACCAGCCCCCGCGGCTCCGGGTCCCGGTCGAGAAGCGTGCGCAGTTCCGCGCCGTAGGCGGCGCACTGCTCCGGGGACAGGTCGGCGGCGAGGATCCGCGCGTCGACGACGGCGTCCGGCGCGCACGTCCCCCGGATCCACCCGGCCGTCAGCGCCGCGAGCGGCAGGTCGGGGTCGGGATCGCCTGCCGGACCGGGCCGCAGCGCGATCCGCACGTCGACGCCGTAGCCGCGGTAGGTGCCCTGGGCGTCGGGCCGCACCTCCACCGCGGCGGGTGCCGCTCCGACCGCCACCCACTCGGTGGCGAGCGCGGACAACGCCTTCGCCGCTGTCTGGACCGCGTCCCGCAACGGCGCCGTCTCCGCAGCGGCCGCCCCGGTCAGTTCGGGTACCAGTAGCGGTGGGGACGGCACGAGGATTGCGGCGGTGAACACACAGTCACGCTAGTCGACCGTCCGAGCGGACCCGACATCCGATTCGGGTGCTGCCGTCAATCGGTATCAACGCGGACCGTCCGACCTGATTCAATAGTCCACAGGGCCCGTACCGGGTTGAATGGAGCCAGCACCCGTCCCGGGTCGTATGGAGCCAGTATTGCGTTCAGGCAGCCGTGACGCGCGGCAGAGATGAGGAACCGATGACCGACAGCAGCGACGCGAAGCCCGCCGTGGAGCCTGCCGCTCAGCAGCAGAACACACCGAAGTCCAGCGTCCCGAAGCCCGGTGCCGCCGCGAAACCGGGTGCACCCAAGCCCCACCCGACACCGACACACGCCCTCTCCGCCCCCGCCGTCGCCGCCCCCGCCCACAGCGACCCGAGCAAGTTCGGCCGCGTGGACGACGACGGCACCGCCTGGGTGAAGACCGCGGACGGCGAACGGCAGATCGGGTCGTGGCAGGCCGGAGACGCGGCGGAAGGTCTGGCGCACTTCGGTCGGCGCTTCGACGATCTGGCAACGGAAGTGGCACTCCTCGAGGCCCGGCTCACCTCCGGCGCGGGCGACGCGAAGAAGACCAAGGCGGCAGCGCTCGCGCTCGCCGAATCCCTCCCGACCGCGGCGGTGATCGGTGACATCGATTCACTCGCGGCGCGGCTCGACGTCATCATCGCCGGATCCGACGAGGCTGCGGCCCACGCCAAGCACGAGAAGGAACTGTCGCGGCAGGCTCACACCGAACGCAAGGAAGCACTGGCCGCCGAGGCGGAACAGATCGGTGCCGAATCCACGCAGTGGAAGGCCGCCGGTGACCGGTTGCGCGAGATCCTGGACGAGTGGAAGACGATCCGCGGGATCGACCGGAAGGTCGACGACGCCCTGTGGAAGCGGTACTCGAAGGCGCGGGAGGCGTTCAACCGTCGCCGCGGCGCCCATTTCGCCGATCTCGATCGCGAGCGCGCCGCCGCCAAGACCAAGAAGGAAGAGCTCGTCACCCGGGCCGAGGCGCTGTCCGACTCCACCGACTGGGGCCCCACGGCCGGAGCTTTCCGTGACCTGCTCGCCGAGTGGAAGGCCGCCGGCCGCGCACCGCGGGAAGCCGACGACAACCTGTGGAAGCGCTTCAAGGGCGCTCAGGACGTGTTCTTCGCCGCCCGCAACGCCGCGTCCTCCGAACGTGACGCCGAGTTCGAGGAGAACGCGGTCGCCAAGGAAGAGTTGCTGAAGAACGCCGGCCACATCGATCCGGCCAAGGACATCGACGCGGCGAGGGCCGCACTCCGCGACCTGCAGGAGAAGTGGGACGCCATCGGGAAGGTGCCGCGTGAGCGGATGCACGACCTCGAGGGCAAGCTGCGGGCCATCGAGAAGCGTGTCCGCGACGCCGCCGACGAGGAATGGCGCCGCACCGACCCGGAGGCCCTCGCCCGGGCCGCGCAGTTCCGTGAGCGGGTCACGCAGTTCGAGGAGCAGGCCGCCAAGGCCACCGCGGCGGGCAAGACGAAGGACGCCGAGAGCGCCCTCGCTCAGGCCCAGCAGTGGCGCGAATGGGCCGAGGCGGCCGAGGGCGCCGTCAGCGGCCAGTAGGTCCGATCAGCCGACGTTCCAGTCGCCGCGTCGCTCCGCTTCGGCGGCAGCGGCGCGGCGTTCCTCTTCCGCGGCCAGTTGCAGGGCGGTCCGGCTCCAGACCACCTTCAACCAGTGGAACGTGAGCACGATGACGGTGAGCCAGCCGATGATCAGGCCGATCCCCGGTCCGGCCGCCTCGACCCCGGGCGCCGGTGTCTGCCGCGACCAGATGGCGAGCATGCCGAACACGATCGACACGGCGGTCCCGGCGAGGGCCACCCAGGCGAGGGCCCAGCGGCGGGTGACGAGCGCCAGCATCGACACGACGACCCCGAACACCACCTCGAACCACACGAACAGCCGTGACGGCAGCGCGATCGTCTCCGCGCGGGCGTCGTCCCCGTACACCAGCACCTCCCAGCCGTTGGCGATGCCGGAGTGCGGCAACGTCAGCGAGCCGAGGAGCACGACCACCGCGACCGCGACGACGAGCGCACGCGCGCCGGGATCGATCTCGCCGGCCACCTTCTTCTCGGCGGCGTCGAAATCCTTCAGGTAACTCTCGATCGGCTCGCTCTCGGCACCCGAACCGTTGTCACCGGACCGGTTTCCGTCGTGCCGCTTGTCGTCGAACGGGGAGGTCATGCGTTGCATCCCATCTGGACGGGTAGTGGTGCGGGCGCACCGATCTGCGGCAGTCCGAGTCCCACGCCGATCGGCGGGGTCTTCGGGGTCACGCCCTTCTCGAAGGAGTCTCCCGCGCGGGTGCGGCGGTGGGTCAGGACCGGGGTGTCGGCGACGAGGTGGTGCGGGGCGGCGGCACTGACGACGACGGTGACGACGTCGCCGGGCCGGACGGTCCCGTCGAGATTGCCCTCGGGCCGGAAGTGGACGAGCCTGCCGTCGCGGGCGCGCCCGCTCATCCGGGCGGTCTCCGCGTTCTTGCGGCCCTCCCCGGCGGCGACGAGCAGTTCCACCTCGGCGCCGACGAGCTTCTGGTTCTCCTCGAGCGTGATCTGTTCCTGCAACGCGATGAGACGTTCGTACCGTTCCTGCACGACGGCCTTGGGCAGTTGCTCGTCCATCTCCGCTGCCGGGGTGCCGGGACGCTTGGAGTACTGGAACGTGTAGGCGCTGGTGAAGCGCGCCTGCCGGACGACGTCGAGTGTGTCCTGAAAGTCTTCCTCGGTCTCGCCCGGGAATCCCACGATGATGTCGGTGGTGATCGCCGCGTGCGGCATCGCGGTGCGCACCTTGTCGATGATCCCCAGGAACCGCGACTTCCGGTAGGAGCGCCGCATCGCCTTCAGCACGCGGTCCGAGCCGGATTGCAGCGGCATGTGCAGCTGGGGACACACGTTGGGGGTCTCGGCCATCGCCTCGATGACGTCGTCGGTGAATTCGGCCGGGTGCGGCGACGTGAAGCGCACCCGCTCGAGCCCGTCGATCTGTCCGCATGCTCGCAGCAGCGCGGCGAACGCGCCGCGGTCGCGGGGCTGGTCCGGATCCGCGAAGGAGACGCCGTACGCGTTGACGTTCTGCCCGAGCAGGGTGACCTCGACGACGCCCTCGTTCACCAGGGCCTGCACCTCGGCCAGGATGTCGCCGGGGCGCCGGTCGACCTCCTTGCCGCGCAGCGCGGGCACGATGCAGAACGTGCAGGTGTTGTTGCATCCCACCGAGATGGACACCCAGCCCGCGTACGCCGACTCCCGCTTGGCGGGCAGCGTCGACGGGAACGCCTCCAGCGCCTCGAGGATCTCGACCTCGGCCCGCTGGTTGTGGCGGGCCCGGTCCAGCAACGCGGGGAGCGAACCGATGTTGTGGGTGCCGAACACGACGTCCACCCACGGCGCCTTCTTCACGACGACGTCGCGGTCCTTCTGCGCCAGGCACCCGCCGACCGCGATCTGCATGTCGGGGTTCCGTTCCTTCGCCGGCGCGAGGTGGCTCAGGTTGCCGTACAACTTGTTGTCGGCGTTCTCCCGCACCGCGCAGGTGTTGAAGACGACGAGGTCGGGTGCCTGCCCCGCGGCCGCCTTCGTGTAGCCGGCGTCCTCGAGGAGCCCCGACAGCCGCTCGGAGTCGTGCACGTTCATCTGGCAGCCGTACGTGCGCACCTCGTAGCTGCGGTGAGGGGTCTGGTCGATCGTGTCCACGTATGCCAGCGTACGGCCCGCGCCAAATCGCCTCGTCGCGGCCGGTGTGCGCCCGGACACACGCCCGAAGCCGGACAGTAAAGTTTCCGTGACATCCCGAGGATTCTCGGAGCAAATGGCAGGTGCTCCCGCTCCCAACACATAGGGTCATCGACTATGACGCAAGCCGACGACGCGACGCCGACACCCTCCACGGGCGCGGCCCCGTCCATGATCTCGATGAAATCGGTGAACAAACACTTCGGCGCCCTCCACGTCCTCCAGGAGATCGACCTCGAAGTCCCTCGCGGACAGGTGGTGATCGTCCTCGGACCGTCCGGCTCGGGTAAGTCGACGCTGTGCCGCACCATCAATCGTCTCGAGCCCATCGACTCCGGTGAGATCGCGGTGGACGGCAAGGTACTGCCGGCCGAGGGCAAGGCTCTGGCGGCGCTGCGCGCCGACGTGGGCATGGTGTTCCAGTCGTTCAACCTGTTCGCCCACAAGACGATCCTCGACAACGTGATGCTCGCACCGGTCAAGGTGCGGAAGAAGAGCAGCGCCGACGCGAAGGCGAAGGCCTACGAGCTTCTCGAGCGGGTCGGCATCGCCAACCAGGCGGACAAGTACCCGGCGCAGTTGTCGGGCGGTCAGCAGCAGCGAGTCGCGATCGCACGCGCACTCGCCATGAACCCCAAGGTCATGCTGTTCGACGAGCCGACGTCCGCACTCGACCCGGAAATGGTCAACGAGGTCCTGGACGTCATGACCTCGCTCGCCAAGGAAGGCATGACCATGCTCGTGGTGACCCACGAGATGGGCTTCGCCCGCAAGGTCGGCCACCGGGTTCTCTTCATGGCCGACGGCCAGATCGTCGAGGACGCCGAGCCCGCCACGTTCTTCACCGCTCCCAAATCCGAGCGCGCGAAGGACTTTCTCGGCAAGATTCTCAGCCACTGACTCGAAGGGGCGCCGCTGCGGTGCTCTCTCGGTCGACCGTGCTCGACACGCAACACCCGTCATTTCAATTGGAGGAACTCGATGAGGATCAATCGCTCGATTCGCGTGGGAATCGGCGTCATGGCGCTCGCCGTCGTCACATCTGCCTGCGGCGGAGGTGAAGAGAAGAGCGCCTCCCAGAGCGCGTCGGAGGGCAAGCTGACGGTCGGAATCAAGTACGACCAGCCCGGCCTCGGATTGCGCAACCCCGATGGGTCCTTCAGCGGCTTCGACGTCGAGGTGGCCGAATACGTGGCCGGCAAGCTGGGTGTCGCGCCCGAGAACGTCGAGTTCAAGGAGTCCCCGTCGGCTCAGCGCGAGACGCTGATCGAGAACGGTGAGGTCGACTACATCGTCGCCACCTACTCGATCACCGACGCCCGCAAGGAGAAGGTCGACTTCGCCGGGCCGTACTTCATCGCCGGACAGTCGCTCCTGGTGAAGTCCGACAACACCGACATCACCGGCCCCGATTCGCTCAACGGCGGAAAGAAGCTGTGCTCGGTCACCGGGTCGACCCCGGCGCAGAAGGTCAAGGACACGTACGCGCAGGACGTGCAGCTGCAGGAGTTCGACACGTACTCCGCCTGCGTCGAGGCGCTGCGTAACGGTGCGGTCGACGCCGTCACCACCGACGACATCATCCTCGCCGGCTATGCGGCGCAGTACCCGGGCGAGCTGAAGGTGGTCGGCGAGCCGTTCACCGAAGAGCGCTACGGCATCGGCCTGGCCAAGGGTGACGACGAGACCCGCGCCAAGATCAACGACGCCATCGACGCCATGATCGCGGATGGCTCATGGGCGCGCGCGTTCAACGAGACAGTCGGCGCGTCGGGTTACCCGATCCCCGCCCCGCCGACCGTCGATCGGTACTGAGCAACTCACTCATCCGGGTCGGACGACTTCCCATTCGTGGAGTCGTCCGGCCCGGTTCGACACCAACCACCGGTGACCTGGGGAGACGGTAAGTGGACCTACTGAGCAAATACAGCGATCAGCTGATCGACGCGTTCTGGACGACGGTGCAACTCACCGCGTTCTCGGCTGTCGGTGCTCTGATACTCGGCACCATCCTCGCGGCGATGCGGGTGTCACCGATCCCGGTCGCACGTGGCGTCGGCACGGCGTACGTGACGATCTTCCGCAACACTCCCCTGACGCTCATCATCATCTTCTGCTCCTTCGGGCTCTTCCAGACGATGGGTGTCAAGCTCGCCCCCGAGCAGTCGCCGACGTTCTTCGAGGAGAACAACTTCCGGCTCGCCGTGCTCGGCCTCAGCGTCTACACCGCGGCCTTCGTCTGCGAGTCGTTGCGGTCCGGTATCAACACGGTGCACGTCGGCCAGGCGGAGGCGGGCCGGTCGCTCGGCCTCACGTTCTCGCAGAATCTGCGGTTGATCGTGTTGCCGCAGGCATTCCGCGCGGTCACCGCCCCGCTCGGCAGTGTGCTGATCGCGTTGACCAAGAACACGACGATCGCCTCGGTGATCGGCGTGGCGGAGGCGTCGCTGCTGATGAAGGAAATGATCGAGAACGAGGCGGCCATCTTCGTCGTCGGTGGCATCTTCGCGCTCGGATTCGTGATCCTGACCCTGCCGATGGGGCTTCTCTTCGGATACCTGAGCAAGCGATACGAGGTTGCACGATGAGCAATTCCGCCACCGTCCTCTACGACGCACCGGGCCCGAAGGCGAAGAACATCTATCGCCTGATCTCGGTCGTGGTCGCTGTCGCACTACTGGGAATCGGCTACCTCGTCTACGCCGCGCTCGACGACAAAGGTCAGCTGACCGCGGCGAAATGGGATCCGTTCCTCGAATCGACGTCGTGGACCACGTATCTGATCCCCGGCATCCGCGGCACCCTCGTGGCGGCCGCCGTATCGATCCTGTTGGCACTGATCCTCGGCGCGATCCTCGGCATCGGACGCCTCTCGGACCACCGGCCGGTGCGATGGGTGGCCGGCGGGATCGTCGAATTGTTCCGCGCCATCCCCGTGCTGATCCTGATGATCTTCTCGTACCAGCTGTTCGCCGAGTACGAGGTCTTCAAGTCGAAATACCTTGCGCTCGCCGCGGTCATCGTGGGCCTCACGCTGTACAACGGCTCGGTGATCGCCGAGATCGTCAGGGCAGGCATCAACTCGCTCCCCAAGGGGCAGAGCGAGGCCGCCATGGCGCTGGGTATGCGCAAGGGCCAGGTCATGCGGACCATCCTGCTTCCGCAGGCCGTCACGGCGATGCTGCCCGCGATCATCTCGCAGATGGTGGTGGCGTTGAAGGACTCCGCGCTCGGTTACCTCATCGGCTATGTCGAAGTGGTGCGGTCCGGCCAGCAGCTCGGTGCGTTCTACGGCAACTACCTGCCCGCCCTGATCGTGGTGGCGATCATCATGATCATCCTCAACTACACGCTCACCGTGGTGGCGACCAAGGTGGAGAAGCGGCTACGGGCCAGCAAGAAGGGCGGAGGCCCCGGGGGGGCCGTTCCCGAGCTTCCGGCGGTGTCGGTTCCGGGTATGGACATCACCGACAAGCGGTTGTGATCTGACGCGGGTGTGACATGACACTGCGGTCGGACGGAAACCCTGTTCCCGTCCGACCGCAGTGTCGTCTCGTCAGTGTTGTTGTCGTCTCGTGGTCAGGTCTCGTCGAACAGGCCGTCGGTTTCCGCACCGGCGCGATCGAGTTGTTCCTTGACCACCTCGAACGCCATGCCCTGGGGGAAGCCGCGGCGCGCGAGCATCGACACCAGCCGGCGGACCGCCCGGTCCCGATCGTCCGTGGACACCGTCCGCAGTTTCTTCGCGACCAGTTCGGTGGCTCGGGCTCGTTCGTCTTCGCTGTCGATCTGAGCGAGAGCTTCGGTGGCCTCCTCCTGACCGATGCCCTTGCGACGCAGTTCCAGTGCGAGCGCACGTTTTCCCTTGCCGGAGTACGTGTGCCGCGAATGCACCCACTGCTGGGCGAAGTCGGCGTCGTTGACGAGTCCGACCTCGGTGAGGCGATCCAGCACACGCTCAGCGATCTCGGCCGAGTAACCCTTCTTCGCCAGACGCTCGGACAACTCCGCTCGACTCCGGGCACGGTCAGTCAGAAGACGCAGGCACAAATCCTTGGCCTGCGTCTCCGTTCCACCTTCGCCCGTCGGACGCACGGCGGCGCCTTAGAATTCGACCGGGGCGGCGTCATCCGTAGCAGCAGTGACGTCGGCGCCGATTCCGAGCTTTTCCTTGATCTTCTTCTCGATCTCGTCCCGGATGTCGGTGTTCTCCAACAGGAACTTGCGGGCGTTCTCCTTGCCCTGTCCCAGCTGGTCGCCTTCGTAGGTGTACCAGGAGCCCGACTTACGGATGAACCCGTGTTCGACACCCATGTCGATCAGCGAGCCTTCCTTGCTGATTCCCAGGCCGTAGAGGATGTCGAACTCGGCCTGCTTGAACGGCGGCGCGACCTTGTTCTTGACCACCTTGACGCGGGTACGGTTACCCACCGCGTCGGTGCCGTCCTTCAGGGTCTCGATCCGCCGCACGTCGAGGCGCACCGACGAGTAGAACTTCAATGCCTTACCACCGGTGGTGGTTTCGGGGGAACCGAACATGACGCCGATCTTTTCGCGCAGCTGGTTGATGAAGATCGCGGTGGTGCCGGAATTGCTGAGCGCACCGGTCATCTTACGGAGCGCCTGGCTCATCAGACGGGCCTGCAGACCGACGTGGCTGTCGCCCATCTCACCCTCGATCTCGGCGCGCGGGACCAGAGCGGCCACGGAGTCGACCACGAGGATGTCGAGGGCGCCGGAGCGGATCAGCATGTCTGCGATTTCCAGCGCCTGCTCACCGGTGTCGGGCTGCGACACCAGCAGCGCGTCGGTGTCGACGCCGAGCTTCTGGGCGTAGTCGGGGTCGAGCGCGTGCTCGGCGTCGATGAACGCGGCGATACCGCCTGCCGCCTGGGCGTTGGCGACAGCGTGCAGAGCCACGGTGGTCTTACCCGAGGACTCCGGGCCGTAGATCTCGACGACACGGCCGCGGGGCAGCCCGCCGATGCCGAGGGCGACGTCCAGCGCGATGGAGCCGGTCGGGATGACGGCGATGGGCTGACGGACACCTTCGCCCAGGCGCATCACCGAGCCCTTGCCGAAGTTCTTGTCGATCTGCGCCAGCGCGAGGTCGAGCGCCTTGTCTCGATCGTGTGCCTGTGGTGCCATCGTCGTCCCCATTCCTCGAGTCTCATCAGTGATCTGCGGTCAGGTTAGATCCGGGTACCGACAAGAACCGTGACCACCGAACATCTCCAGCATAGGGGAACGTGTGTTCGATATGCGCGGTCGGTCCGTTAGACACGCCGGATTTCTACCGGCGCTGCGGCGGGACGTCGAACTCCACGCAGAGTTCGCGCCACACCTCGCGGGGTTCCCGGCCGTCCTCGATAGCTTCGGCGGCGGTCTTGCCCCCGAGACTGAGCAGCACGTGGTCGACGAGTAGTGCGTCGCCGCGCATCTGCCCGAACTCTTCGCGGACGAGTTGGTGAAATTCGGTCAGTCGCACACATCCACGCTAGCCGAACCTCGTGCCGGGCTCTCACCGCAGCGCGTCGCGGCACACCTCCACCGGATCGGTGACGTCCACGATGCTCCGCGCGGCCCGCCGCGCGGCGGCCGTGTGGGCACCGTTCGAGAGCACCTGTTCGACCGCCGCGCGGAGTGCTTCCGCGCTCGGGGGACGCACCACGACGGCGCTCCCCTGCCGCGCGGCCCGGTTCGCGAGCTCCCATTGATCGCCGCCGCCGGGAACCACCACCACCGGGACCCCTGCGAGCAGAGCCTTCGCCAGCATCCCGTGTCCGCCGCCGCAGACGACGGCCGACGCCTCGCGCAGCATCGCGTCCTGACGGCCGAGACCTGCCCTCGCCCAGGGCGGAACCGGGGCCGGCGATCCGTCCAGTATCGACGCGATCACACGGACACCGGCCCCGTCGAGCCCCGCCAGTGTCGTCTCGAGCATGCCCTCCGCGCCGGTGAACGCGGTCGACGGAGCCACCATGATCAGAGGGTCCGTGCCGTCCGGCGCCGCGAGCACCTCGTTCGTCGGTTCCCACAGCAGCGGCCCGACCACGTGCGCCTCGGCGGGCCAGTCCGGCCTCGGCACCTCGAGCGCGGGGAGCGTCGCGATCAGCCGGCGCACCGGTCCCGGGTCCTTCGCAGGCAGTCCGACGCCGACCCGGGCCTCGGAGCGTTGCCGCTCACCCTGCCGGATCGACCGCGCCGTCGCGGCGCGCATGAGCGTGTCGCGGAGCCTGCCCCGAATTCCCACGCCCGGAGCCAATCCGCTTCCGATGGGCGGCAACCCCTTGGACGCGGCGTACAGCGGATGCGGGGACAGCTCGACCCACGGGATCCCCAGCCGCTCCGCGGCCATGCCCCCGCCCGCGGTGAGGATGTCCGAGACCACGAGGTCGGGTCCCCACGCGCGCAGGTCGGGGAGCAACTCGGTGGAAATGTGCGCGGCGCGGGCGTGAATGCGCGCTCCCGCATCGAGGTCGTCGTCCGTCGGGCGGGGCGCAAGGCCTTTCAGCAACTCGGCAGGCACGCCGGCCGCCCGTGCAGGCTGGACCCACCGTGTGCCGGTGAACAGGACTGGATCGTCTCCGGCCTCGATGAAGGCGAGGCACAACGCAAGGGCGGGAAAGGCATGTCCGGGATCAGGCCCGGCGACCACGGCGACTCGCACGAACCACAGGGTGTCACACGGTCGGCGTCACCGTTTCTCGAACACTGCTTCGGCGGCACCGTGAGCCCGGGCACGGTCGGCGGGGACGAGTCCGATCCGGGTGCGCCGGTCGAGCAGGTCGTCGACGTCGAGCGCCCCTTCGTGGGTCACCGCGAACTCGAACTCGGCGCGGCTCACGTCCACGCCCTCGGCGATCGGCGCCAGCAGTTCGGCATCGGCGGCGGCGATCAGCGCCGCCTCCGTTCCGTAGCGGGCGAGCAGCGCCGGCGGGGCCGAGACCTTCCGCAGCGCCTCGGGTGTCGCGGCACCGACGAGCGGCAGGGCCCGCGTCCGGCACGGGCCCGCGTCCAGTCCTGCCACCTCGACCGCGGCGTCGACGGCGTCTTCGGCCATCTTGCGGTAGGTGGTCAGCTTGCCGCCGACCACACTGACGAGACCCGTGTCCGAACGCAGGATGGCGTGGTTGCGCGAGAGGTCCGCGGTGGATCCGTCCCCGGTGTCGAGGAGAGGTCGCAGCCCGGCGAAGGTGCCGAGGACGTCCGAGCGCTGCAACGGAACCTCGAGCGCGGTGTTGACCGTGTCGAGAAGGAAGTCGATCTCCTGCTCCGACGCCACCGGAACGTCCGGAACGGGTCCCGGCGCGGCCTCGTCGGTCAAGCCGAGGTACACGCGGCCGAGCTGTGCGGGCAGCGCGAAGACGAAGCGATTGGTCTCACCGGGGATCGGAACCGTGAGCGCCGCGGTCGGGTTCCCGAGCCGCTCGGCCGGGAGCACCAGATGCGTGCCGCGACTGGGCCGCAACGTGATCGCGGGATCGATCTCACCCGACCACACGCCCGCCGCGTTGACCACGGCGCGCGCCCTGATCGGCAGTTCCGAGCCGGTCAGCTCGTCGCGCAGGGTCGCGGACGTCCCGGTGACGTCGTACGCGCCCGTCCGGGTGAGCACCTTCGCGCCGTGGAGCGCGGCGGTGCGTGCGAGGGACACCACGAGTCGGGCGTCGTCGATGAGCTGGCCGTCGAATGCCATCAGGCCGCCGCGCAGGCCTTCCCGCCGGACCGCGGGGGCGAGTTCGACCACCCGGTCGGCCCGGACCGTCCGTGACCGCGGCAGGACCGACGACGGTGTGCGAGCGCTTGCACGTAGCAGGTCGCCGGCCAGGAATCCCGTGCGGATGAGGGACTTGCCGAACAGCGTCGTCGAATCGAGGACGGGCACGAGCTGTGGGAGAGCCCGGACGAGGTGGGGGGCGGTGCGGGTCATGAGGATTCCGCGTTCGACCGCGCTCTCGCGGGCGATGCCGACGTTGCCCGATGCCAGGTACCGCAACCCGCCGTGGGCGAGTTTCGAACTCCACCGGCTGGTCCCGAACGCGAGATCCCGCTTCTCCACGAGCACGACGTCGAGGCCGCGTGACGCCGCGTCGAGTGCGACACCGACGCCGGTCACTCCGCCGCCGATCACCAGGACGTCGACGACGGCATCGTCCGACAGCTGGTCGAGTTCGCGCGCTCTTCGCGCGGCGTTCAGAGCCGACGAGCGGCTCACGGGCGGCGTGTTCGGGTGGTTCACCGGTCTCCTCGATCTGTCGGGTGGGTGTCGGCGGCGTCCGGCGCCAGATAGGCGCCGACAGCGTGCCGGAGTTGCTCCGTGAGGGCGTCGCCGGGAAGTTCCTCGGCCACCATCACGGCCGACTGGACCGCGGACTGTGCGATGAGCAGGACCATCGTGGCGATCTGACGGCTGTCCCCCCCGCGGATCGAGCCCTGGTCCTGACCCGTCGAAACCGCGAACGCGACCTGGTCGATGATTGCCCGCTGGCTCGTACCGAGCCGCTCGAGGACGTAGGTGGTGAACAGTTCCTGATCCGAACGCAGGATCTTCACGAACAGTGGATGGTCACGCACCTCGGTGGACACGTGGACGACGGCGTCGACCAGCTGGCGGTGGACCGATTCCTCGGCGGAGAATTCGGGCATCACGGCTGCGATCTCACGGGTCATGAGATCGGCGACCACGGCCCTGGTGTCCGACCAGCGGCGGTAGACGGTCGGCCTGCTGACGCCGGCGCGCCGGGCGACCTCCGCCAGTGTGGTTCGGCGCAGTCCGAAATCGAGGATGCACGAGCGTGCGGCGTCGAGAATGGAGTCCTCGACGCTCGCTGAGGTGTCGTCACGCGACGCAGAATTACGGATAGACATTGTATGTAACACCGTAACGCATGAATCCCCCGCCGGCACCGAACCGGCACTCGAATCACATCACCCGGGCCGCCACGGCCCGCCCCTCCCCGACGTCGGGGAATTGTGCGACGGAGGTACGACTGGACGGTGAGGCGACAGGAAGGGCCGACACGTCGGATGAACGTTGAGGTGACCCCTCGCTAATTTGGGTAATATCGGTATTCCGTCCGAGTCCGATTCTAGTCAGGTAGGCCGGAGGATCGGCACGATCGTGCTCGCTCGCGGCCTCAGCCGAAGTAATAGAGCTCGAATCCCACCGCGCGTTCGGCGTCGAATCCCGGTTGCGGTCCGGTCACCATCTCGACCTGCGCCCTCGCCTGCTGCCCCACCGGTACGTCGCTCAGCGCCTCGAGGTAGCGGACGTGCTCGGCCAGCGAGAGCACTGCCCGATCCACCGTGTGGGTGACATCCACCGCGTGAGTGGGTGTCATCGTGTTGACGGCGACCCAGCGGACACCGCGCCACGGCGGCAGCCCCGACTCCCCCAGCTCGGGAAAGATCCATTCGTTCGCGGCATCCGCGGTGGCGTCGAGAACGGAACGGCCGAGTGCGCGGTGGTCCGCACTGTTCAGCTGGCCGGGTCCCCACGTGTCCGCGAAGTTGGCCGTCACCACGAGATCCGGGCGATGACGACGGATCGCCGTCGCGAGGTCGCGGCGGAGTGCGAGACTCTCCACGAGAGTGCCGTCGGGGTACCCGAGGAACTCGACGTCGGTCACTCCCACCACGGCCGCGGAACGTCGCTCCTCCGCCTCCCGCAGCGGGCCCGACTCGGTGGGGTGCAGGCCCGCGATCCCCGCCTCCCCGCGCGTGGCGAGCACGTAGCGGATGTCCTTGCCCTGCTCGGTCCAGCGCGCTACGGCAGCCGCTGCGCCGTATTCGATGTCGTCGGGGTGCGCGACGACGACGAGCCCACGATGCCAGTCCTCGGGTACCGGTTCCATGGGTAGAGCATGCCTGTCAGCTCCGGGTGATGTCCGATTTCTCGCCGGATCCGGACATCGCCTTGATCAACAGGTACACGCCGAACACCACGGCGCTGACCACGAGAATCCAGAACAGACCCTTGACGAGGGCACCGACGACCGCCAATGCGATCCAGATCGCCGCGACCGCCAGAACAATCTTCCAGAACATGATTTCCTCCACTCACGTCTCCCCGATCGGTTTCTGCGCCCGACATCTGGTCGACCCCACTTATCGGGTACGCACACCAGCGTGGCACGGCGGAGCGGGTAAATCACCAGGTCAGCGTAAAGATCAGGGAAAGATCAGGGTTCTCCCCCACACGATGTACCGGAAGTCGCCGGACGGTTCGGACGACATCAGCGGTAGCGGCGCACGATGTCGTCGATCTCGCCGAGAGCCACCGCGAGGCCGGTGAGCTTTTCCGTCGCCGACACCAGTTCAGCACGCTCGTACGCCAGTTCGCCGACGGCACTCGTCGTTCCGGGAACGGCGACCTCGGCGGCCGCGGCCACCAGTTCTTCGAACTGGTCGACGGCGTCGTCGAGTTGCGCGGCGGCGGAGGCGATCGCCCGGTGGAGCGGTGCGGCCGCGGCCCGGCTCCCCCGGGCGGCGTCCTCCATGGACGTGATGTCGAGGGCGACCGCCTGGAGGGCTGCCCCCGCGGAGCGGGCAGTGGAATGGGTGTCCTCGATGTCCTCGCCGCTGATGCTCCCGGACCGGGACAGCACACCGAGGATGCCGTGCAGTGCCCGTTCGCTGTGCACGAGTCGCTCGATCGGCTCCCGGGCGGCCGAGGACGGCCCCGGAAGCACCCGACGGGCAGGCAGTCCCGGTGGCAACGTCACGGCGTCGAGCTTGCGGAACCGGCTGACCGCCAGCACCGCGGGGACCGCGAACACGACTGCGCCGCCACCGGCCATCAGCAGCGACCACTCCGGTGCGGCCATCAGGGCGAGACCCGCGGCGCCGGTGGCCGAGGATCCGGACACGATGCCGTAGCGCTTCGCGCGGCGCCGGGCGCGCCGCTTCTTCCGCAGCAGCCGTTCCCGGGGGTCACGCCACCGCTGCGCCGCGTCCGCGACGGACTCGCCGGCGTCGCGCAGCGCGCCCTGAATCCCCGCGAGCCCGGACACGACAGTGGCCGACCGGACTGCGCGTCCAGGTCGGCCACCTCGGTTGGAACTCATGCGAATACTGTTCGGCTACTGTGCGGCGCCGGTCTGGCCCGCTGCCGGCGGCTGCTTGTCGAGGTTCGGGCTGGCGGGGGTCGCCGGAGCGTTGGCGGCACCGCCGGACGGCAGGGCGTCGCCCTTCATCGAGGCCCGGATCTGCTCGAGCCTGCTGTGCCCGGCCATCTGGATGCTCGCCTGCTGGACCTCCATCATGCGGCCCGACACCGAGTTCTGTGCCAGCTCCGCGGAACCGAGGGCGTCGGCGTAGCGGCGCTCGATCTTGTCGCGCACGGCGTCGAGACTGGGCGTGTTGCCGGGAGCCGAGAGGGTGCTGTCCATCGAGCGCAGCGACTCGCTGACGCGTTCCTGCATCTTGGCCTGCTCCAGCTGGCTGAGCAGCTTGGTGCGCTCCGCGACCTTGGCCTGCAGAGCCATCGCGTTCTGCTCCACGGCCTTCTTCGCCTGCGCGGCGGCCTGCAGGGACTGGTCGTGCAGCGCCTTCAGATCCTCGACCCCCTGCTCGGCGGTGACGAGCTGGGCGGCGAACGCCTCGGCGGCGTTGGTGTACTGGATGGCCTTCTCGGTGTCGCCCGCGGCTTGGGCCTGGTCGGCCAGGTTGACGGCCTGACGGGCGTTGGCGTTGAGCTTCTCCACCTCGTCGAGCTGGCGGCTGAGCTTCATCTCGAGCTGGCGCTGGTTGCCGATGACAGACGCGGCCTGCTGCGACAGGGCCTGGTGCTGGCGCTGCGCATCCTCGATCGCCTGCTGAATCTGAACCTTGGGGTCAGCCTTCTCATCGATCTTGGAATTGAAGAGCGCCATCAGGTACTTCCATCCCTTGACGAAAGGATTAGCCATGGGTTTGATCCTGCCTCCATCTGTTGCGCCGCGCGATGCGCGACCCGATACGCGACCGTCACGCACCGGAACAAGGGCTGCGCCCCGACTGCCTGTCTGACCAACCGCCCACGAGATCGGCGGTCAACTGAAATCTATCGGTTCGGCACGGGCGTTGCTACGCGGCGGCCAGCGCCTGCGCAGGTGCAGGGATGACCACCCGGGTGTCGCGGGCAATGGTCGTCGAACCCGGTCGTGCGCTCGCGGCGGGAGCCTCGGCGGGCGCGGATTCGACCGCATGCCGCTCGGTGCCCGCACGCTTGGCCGAAGAACCGTCGGACAGCGATTCGCTGACGTCGACGAGCACATCGGAGAGTGGGACCTCCAATGCGTCGCAGATCGCCGCCAGGAGCTCACTCGAGGCTTCCTTGCGCCCTCGTTCGACCTCGGACAGGTACCCGAGGCTCACACGAGCACTGTTGGAGACCTCACGCAGGGTCCGGCTCTGCGAAACGCGCGTACGCCGAAGACTGTCACCGATTGCCTCACGCAATAGCAGCGCCATCTCGCTCCTCCTTCATCCGTCACCTGTCTCGCCTATCTCAACGCGCGAACAGGACCGATTGGTTCCCGACCTTAGCCTGCGGATGTTTCCTGCACACGATCGAGGAGTCCCGACACGGCGGCGGACACCGCAGATTTACGGATCCGCCACCGGTCACCGGTCAATCCGAGCTCGCGGACGGTCGTGCCGGACGCCCCGGAAATGCTCAGGAACACGGTGCCGACCGGGTGTCCGTCCTGCATGTCGGGGCCGGCGACACCGGTCAGGCCGACGCCCCAGTCGGCGCCGCAGCGGGCGCGGGCCCCCTCCGCGAGTGCGCGCGCCGTGGACGCGGCGACGGGCCCGTCCGCCGCCAGTCGCGTGGGATCGACCCCGGCGAGGGTGGCCTTCAGGTCGGTGGCGTAGACGACGAGCCCGCCGCGGAGCACGTTGCTGGCGCCGGGCACTCCGGCGATCGTCGCGGTGAGCAGTCCCGCGGTGAGCGATTCCGCGGTGGCCACCGTCTCGCCGCGGGCGGTGAGCACGGCGACGAGGTCACCGGCCCGCGTGCCGTCCACCAGCGGGTCGGTCACGCCCCGGTGCTCGCGTTCGCCTCGACCTTGTGCACTCCGGCCCGTAGACGGACGGCCTGCACGACGTAGTCCAGCCCGGTCACCACCGTCAGCAGCACGGCGGCACCCATGAGAATCCAGCCGGCGACCTCGAATCCGTCGGGCAGCGGCAGCAGGTAATAGCCGATCGCGATCGTCTGCACGAGAGTCTTGAGCTTGCCGCCCCTGCCTGCCGGGATGACGGCGTGGCGCAGGACCGCGAACCGGAGCAGCGTGATGCCCAGTTCCCGGACCGCGATCACCGCCGTCACCCACCAGGGCAGGTCTCCGAGAATCGACAGGCCCACGAGGGCCGCTCCGATCAGCGCCTTGTCCGCGATGGGATCGGCGAGCTTGCCGAAATCGGTGACGAGGCCGTACTTGCGGGCGAGTTGCCCGTCGATCCGGTCGGTGATGGCCGCGACCGCGAACACACCGGTGGCGATCAGGCGCCACATCGTCGAGTGTCCGTCGCCGACGAACAGCACGACCAGGAAGACCGGGACCAGCAGGATTCGGAGAATCGTCAGGATGTTCGCGATGTTCAGAAGTGGTACGGCCGTCTCACTCGCGGGTTCCACCGATGGATCCGGGGCCGCCGGTTGGTCGGCGGCCGTCCAATCCTCGCGCTGCGTGCTCATCGCAGCACCGCAGCGTCGAACTGCACCCCGGGACGCAGCGGGGAGGGGGGAGGATTCGTAGGTCGTACCGGCACGTGCCTAAGAATATCGGTACGGCCGTTGGCTAATGTTCACGACATGACTTCTCGGACGCCGGACACCGCCGACAATCAGCTGATCGTGCGGCGAGCACGAACCTCCGACGTACCCGAGATCAAGCGCCTGATCGACATCTACGCCGGCAAGATCCTGCTCGAGAAGAACCTCGTGACCCTGTACGAATCCGTCCAGGAGTTCTGGGTGGCCGAACGCGACGGCAGCGTGATCGGTTGTGGCGCAATGCACGTGCTGTGGGCCGACCTCGGCGAGGTGCGCACGATCGCCGTCGATCCGTCGGCCAAGGGCCAGGGTGCGGGACACCACGTGGTGGCCAAGTTGATCGAGGTCGCGCGGGAACTCGAACTCGAGCGTCTCTTCGTTCTCACGTTCGAGGTCGATTTCTTCGGCAAGCACGGATTCGTCGAGATCGACGGCACACCGGTGACCGCCGAGGTCTACGCCGAGATGTGCCGCTCGTACGACACCGGTGTCGCCGAATTCCTCGATCTGAGCTACGTCAAGCCGAACACCCTCGGCAATACCCGAATGCTTCTCACCCTCTGAAGTCTCAGTGGGTGAGACAGAAGTGCCCTGATCCCATTTTTGTTCGACGACCCCGTCCCGAGAGAGCGAGAACATGTCCCTGTTCGTAGTGGAGTACACGTATTCGGCCGATACCGTCGCCGGACGCGACGAGCATCGCCCCGCCCACCGCGCGTGGCTCGGTGAGCTCGCCGAGCGGAAGACCGTCGTGTCGTCCGGCCCCTTCGCCGACGGCAGCGGCGCATTCATCATCGTCGACGCCGCCGACGCGGAGACCGTGGAACTGCTCTTCACCCACGACCCGTTCGCCCGCAACGGACTCGTGGCGGCCTCGCGGATCGTCGAATGGGTTCCGGTGCTCGGCGAATTCAGTTCCTGACTCGCCGAGCACCGGACACCCCGGCCACGACGCTCGGCCGAACTACTGCGCCGGCGTCGTGTTCCGCGTCTTGAGAAGGCTGGCGACGGTGGTCACTGCCAGCACACCGAGGATGACGGCGAGCGAGAACACCGTCGACACCTCCGGCACGGCCACGTGCTCGCCGCCGTTGACGAAGCCCAGCGTGTTCTCGTGCAGAGCGTGCAGCACGAGCTTGACGCCGATGAACGCGAGAATGATCGACAGGCCGTACGACAGGTACACCAGGCGGTCCAGCAGGCCGCCGATGAGGAAGTACAGCTGACGCAGACCCATCAGCGCGAACGCGTTGGCCGTGAAGACCAGGTACGGCTCCTGGGTGAGTCCGTAGATCGCGGGAATCGAGTCGAGTGCGAACAGCACGTCGGTGAATCCGATGGCGACCAGCGCGAGCAGCAGCGGCGTCACGACGCGCTTGCCGTTGATCCGCGTGACGAGCTTGTCGCCGTCGTAGGTGTCCGTGGTGGGGAGAATCTTCTTCGCGACGGCGACGATCTTGCTGTCGCGTTCCTCCTCCACCTCTTTCTCGTGCCCGTGATCACGTACCAGCGTGTACGCGGTGTAGATGAGGAAGGCGCCGAACAGGTAGAACACCCAGCTGTAGGCGTTGATCGCCGCGGCACCGACGCCGATGAAGATTCCGCGCATCACGAGCGCCATCACGATGCCGATCAGCAGTACCTTCTGCTGGTATTCCCGCGGCACCGCGAAGGTTCCCATGATGATGACGAATACGAAGAGGTTGTCGACGGACAACGCCTTCTCGGTGACGTAACCGGCGAAATACTCGCCGCCGTACTGACTTCCCCACAACCACATCACGACCAGGCCGAACAGGATCGCGATTCCGATGTAGACCGACGACCAGAACGCCGACTCACGGAACGTGGGGGCGTGCGGTGTGCGCACGTGCGCGAAGAAGTCGAAGACGAAAAGTCCGAGAATCACCACACAGGTGATGACCCAGACCAGCGGTGACACATGCATAAACACAGACCTCCGGTAGACCTAGCGGGTACCGGAGGTCTCTCCCGCCGCACCGGAACCTCGTGTCCGAGCGACTGACAGCCCCGGATCGGCAATGGTGCCGATCGTGTTGACGATGCTGTCACAGAGGTGGGGATACTCCCCTCCAATTCGGTGACCATTCAACCACACTGCGCGAGAATCGCCCATTTCGGACACGCGCACCGCGCCGCCCTACTCCTGGTCGGGCAGCGCCTCGCTCGGGTCGCCGCCCCGGATCGACCACAGCAGACCGTCGAGTTCCTCGGGCTTGATGAGCACGTCGCGGGCTTTCGAGCCCTCACTGGGGCCCACCACTCCCCTGGTCTCCATCAGGTCCATCAGGCGGCCGGCCTTGGCGAAACCGACACGCAGCTTGCGCTGCAGCATCGACGTGGACCCGAACTGGCTGGAGACGACGAGTTCCACCGCCTGCAGCAGCACGTCCATGTCGTCGCCGATGTCGGGATCAACGTCCTTCTTCTCCCCGACCTTGGCCGCGGTGACGCCCTCGGTGTACTCCGGCTCCGCCTGGTTCTTGCTGAAATCGACGACCGCGGAGATCTCTTCGTCGGTGATGAACGCGCCCTGCAGGCGGGTCGGCTTGCCTGCGCCCATCGGCAGGAACAGCCCGTCACCCATACCGATCAGCTTCTCGGCGCCGGGCTGGTCCAGGATGACCCGGGAGTCGGTCAGGGACGACGTCGCGAAGGCGAGTCGTGACGGCACATTGGTCTTGATCAGACCCGTCACGACGTCCACCGACGGCCTCTGTGTGGCCAGCACGAGGTGGATACCGGCGGCGCGCGCCTTCTGGGTGATCCGCACGATCGCGTCCTCGACGTCGCGCGGCGCGGTCATCATGAGGTCCGCGAGCTCGTCGACGATGGCGAGGATGTACGGATACGGCCGGTAGACCCGTTCGCTGCCGAGCGGCGCGGTAATCTCACCCGACTTCACCTTGGAGTTGAAGTCGTCGATGTGACGCACCCGGTTGGCCTGCATGTCCTGATACCGCTGTTCCATCTCCTCCACCAGCCAGGCCAGCGCGGCCGCGGCCTTCTTCGGCTGGGTGATGATGGGCGTGATGAGGTGCGGAATGCCCTCGTAGGGCGTCAGCTCCACCATCTTGGGGTCGATGAGGATCATCCGCACTTCGTCGGGTGTCGCACGGGACAGCAGCGACACCAGCATCGAGTTCACGAAGCTCGACTTACCGGAACCGGTGGAACCGGCCACGAGCAGGTGCGGCATCTTCGCGAGGTTGGCGCTGACGAAGTCGCCCTCGATGTCCTTGCCGAGACCGATCACCAGCGGGTGGTGGTCCTTGCGGGTGCTCGGGGCGGTGAGCACGTCGGCGAGGCGCACCATCTCGCGGTCGGAGTTGGGGACCTCGATGCCGACCGCGGACTTGCCGGGGATCGGCGCGAGCAGGCGCACGTTGTCGGTGGCGACGGCGTAGGCGATGTTGCGGGCGAGCGCAGTGATCTTCTCGACCTTCACACCCGGTCCGAGCTCCACCTCGTAGCGGGTGACGGTCGGGCCGCGGGTGAATCCGGTGACGGCCGCATCGATCTTGAACTGCTCGAGGACCTCGGTGATGGCCTCGATCATCGCGTCGTTTGCGGAACTGCGCTTCTTCGGCGGATCGCCCTCGATGAGCAGCGACGTCGGGGGCAGCGTGTAATCACCCTCGACCACCCGGTCGGTCACGAACTTGTCGACGTCGGGCAGCGGTTCCGGTTCGGGCTCCGGCTTGGGGGCGACGACCGGCTTGGCCTTGGCACGCGCCGGTTTCGGCGCAGGCGCCGGCACGGGATCCGTCGCGGGCTCGGTCTCCCACAGCCCGAGCACCTCCGTCTTCGCGGTATCGCTGACGTCGTACTCGTCAGTGGGATAGTTGTCGGCCGGAACACCCCGGCCCCCGGTCGTGTAGTCGTCGACCGGGTAGCCGTCGGCGTCGAACAGCGTGGGGTCGTATTCGCCGTCCTCGTAGTACTCGCTGTCGTAGTCGGCGTAGTGGTCGCGGCCGAACGACGTCCCGAAGTACGACTGCAGCTTGCCGGGCACCTCCCGGACCGTGGTTCCGGTCAGCAACAGCACACCGAACAGTGCCGCCATAAGCAGCAGCGGCGCGGCGAGCCATACGGTCAGGCCGTCCGTCAGCGGACCTCCCGCCGCGTACCCGACGAATCCGGCGCCGCGGGTCCTGCTCTCGGCGTCGGTGGGCGAACCGGTCGCGATGTGCCAGAGCCCGAGAGCGGGCAGACCGACCAGCAGCGACCCCAGGACCAGCCTCGGCCGGATCTCGGGTTTCGGCTCGGTCCTTATCAGGATCACCGCGACGGCGACGCCGATCAGGGGCAGGACGCCGGACGCGCCACCGAACACGGCACGGACTCCGGTCTCGAGCCACTCGCCCACCGGACCGCCCGCGGAGAACCAGATTCCGCAGGCGACCACGACGCTGATCGCGATCAGCCCGAGCGCGATGCCGTCGCGTCGGTGGCCCTGTTCGATCTCGGCTGCCTTGCCCACGGTGCGGGTGGTGACCCCGACGCCCTTGGCCATCAGCGACCAGCCGGCACCGATTCCCCTGCCCACCGACTTGAGGGGGCCAGATGTAGACGATTTCTTTGAGGTGGACTTACGCGGAGTGCTGACCGTCCGGGTCGTACGGGACTTCGGCTTGGACGTGGTCGAGCCGCCTCGCACGCCCGTCCTCGCCGTGGACGTCGTGCTCGAACCGCGGGCGCTCGCCTTACCTGCCATGGCTCTCAGATTAGTCGCTGCGTCACCTTCCGGACCATCCGCAACACCCGTAACACGGGGAGACCTGCGGCGAAATGCCCTCAGAACCCGCGGTCGAGGGAGGTCACGGCCTCGATGTCGGCAGTCTCACCATCGGTCTCGATCCGTACCTGGTCCCGGCCGAACGCGTGCAGGGCGAGTTCCGACGGTTCACCACGCAGGATCACCCGACCGGCGCCTGCCTTGCGCACGGTGGCCTGCTCTCCGGACTGCCGCTCGAGCACCACCGTCACCGGGGAGTGCCGGTAGCCGAGCTTTCCGACCTTGCGTGCGAGTCCCCACAGCGCATCCTGGCGCTTGCCGGGCAGGACCCGCGGTTCCCATCCGTCGTGGGCGCGGCGCACGTCCTCGTGATGGACGAACATCTCCCCCAGGTTCACCTGTGCGTCCACCCAGTACATCGGCGACCACATCGGCGGACCCGACCGGACCTCGTCCAGCAGGCGGCTCCACGGACGTTTCGCCGTCTCGTTCTGGACGTGTTCCGTGTAGCCGGCGAGCCGACCCACGACGATGCCGGGGGCAGCGTCGAAGCGTCGTTCGCGCACGATCAGGTGGGCGGCCAGGTCCCGGTTGGTCCACGTCCCGCAGAGGGTCGGGGCGTCGGGACCGAATTCGGCCATCGAGTCGACGAGGGCGAGGCGTTCATCTCGGGCGAAGGTCACCCGACCGAATCTACCTGCCGGAGAACTACTTGCCCTCGGCCGACGGCACCGCGATGACGGTCGGGACGATCATCGGCCGGCGACGGTACTTGTCCGCCACCCATTTGCCGACGACGCGCCGGATCGCCTGGGCGATGCGGTGAGCGTCGTTGATGCCCTCGGTGGCCAGTCGCAGGAGTTCCGCCTCGACCAGCTGAGCCGCATCCTTGAGGGCCGTGGGGTCGTCGGAGAATCCGCGTCCGGACACCTCGGGGGTGCTGACCGCACGACCGGTGTGGTCGTCGATGACGACGTTGATGGCGATGAACCCGCCCTCACCCAGGACCAGCCGGTCCGACAGCGTGGAGTCGCCGACATCGCCGACGGACAGTCCGTCGACGTAGACGTGCCCGACGGGAACCTGCCCGACGATCTCGGCGAGACCGTCGACCATGTCGACCACCACGCCGTCCTCGGCGAGCACGATCCGGTCCTCCGGCACGCCGGTGGCCTTCGCGAGAGCGGCGTTGGCACGCAGGTGACGCCATTCGCCGTGGACCGGCATGGCGTTGGTGGGCCGGACCGCGTTGTACAGGTACAGGAGCTCGCCCGCCGACGCGTGACCGGAGACGTGCACCTTCGCGCTCTGCTGGGTGACGACGGTGGCACCACGCTTGGCGAGTCCGTTGACGACGGCGAACACGGAGTTCTCGTTGCCCGGGATCAGCGAGGACGCCAGCACGACGAGGTCGTTGGCCCGGATGTTGATCTGCCGGTGCTCACCGCGGGCCATCCGCGACAACGCCGACAGCGGTTCACCCTGCGACCCGGTGGAGATGAGGACGAGCCGGTCGTCGGGCAGGTTGGCCGCGGTGTCGATGTCGACCACCAGGCCGTCCGGCACGGTCAGGTATCCGAGATCCTGCGCGATCTGCATGTTGCGGACCATCGACCGGCCCACGAACGCGACCCGCCGGTTGTACCGGTGGGCGACGTCGACCACCTGCTGGATGCGGTGTACGTGGCTGGCGAAGGAGGCCACGATCACGCGCTGTTTGGCCTTGCCGATGACGTTGTCGAGCACTCCCCCGATCTCACGCTCGGGGGTGACGAATCCCGGCACCTCCGCATTGGTGGAGTCGACGAGGAACAGGTCGACGCCCTCGTCGCCGAGACGGGAGAAGCCGGCGAGGTCGGTGAGCCTGCCGTCGAGCGGGAGCTGGTCGAGCTTGATGTCACCGGTGTGCAGCACGACGCCGGCGTCGGTCCGGATCGCGACGGCGATGGCGTCGGGGATCGAGTGGTTGACGGCGAAGTACTCGCACTCGAACGGACCGTGATCGGTGCGCTGCCCCTCGACGACCTCGACGAGGTTGGGGCGCTGGCGGTGCTCACGGCACTTGGCAGCGACGAGCGCGAGCGTGAACCGCGAACCCACCACGGGCAGATCCGGCCGCAGGCGCAGCAGGAACGGGATGGCGCCGATGTGGTCCTCGTGGCCGTGCGTGAGGACCACTGCCTCGACGTCGGCCATCCGGTCCTCGATGTGCCGGAAGTCCGGCAGGATCAGGTCGACACCCGGCTGCTGGTCTTCCGGGAACAGCACACCGCAGTCGACGATGAGCAGCTTGCCCTGGTGCTCGAAGACGGTCATGTTGCGACCGATCTCGCCGATGCCGCCGAGCGCCACCACCCGCAGACCCTTGAACGGAGCCTTCGGCGGGGCACCGAGCCGGGCTGTCGGATCGACCGACGCCGGCCGCGTGTCCTGACGCTTGTTGCCGCCTCCGCGCCTGCCGGAGCGGGACGACGACTTGTTGGCGGCGCCGCCCTTCGTGGAGGAGGTCTTCACGGGCGCAGACTTGGCCTGCTCCGACTTCGGAGCCGACGGCTGGTCGGCGACGACGGGCGCCGACTTCGGCGGCTCGGCGACGACGGGCGCCGACTTCGGCGGCTCGGCGACAACCGGCGGCTCGATGGCCGGGGGCGCCGACTTCGGCGGCTCGCTTGCGGTGGGGGAAGGGGGACCGGCCTGACGGCTGGCACTGCGACGACGAGGCGGTCGGGTCACGCGAGCACCCCCGCAGCGTGCAGATCGGCGGCCAACAGGTCGAGCTGATCGTGGGTGGGTGCCACCTGCGGCAACCGGGGTTCGCCGACGTCCAGGCCGATCAGGCGCAGACCCGCCTTCGACGCGCTGACGCCGCCGAGACGCGCCACCGAGCGGATGACCGGGATCAGGCTGAGGTTGATCGCGCGGGCGCGGGCGATGTCTCCGGCCGCAAACGCCGTGTGCAGTTCGCGCAACCGGCCGGGCACGAGGTGCCCGATGACGCTGACGAATCCCGTTGCGCCCACCGACAACCACGGCAGGTTGAGTGGATCGTCACCCGAGTAGAACTGGAGGTCCGTCGTGCCGATCAACTCGGCGCCTGCGTTGAGGTCGCCCTTGGCGTCCTTGACCGCGACGATGCGCGGGTTCTCGGCGAGGCGCCGGATGGTCTCGGTCTCGATGGGGACCACGGAGCGGGGTGGAATGTCGTAGAGCATGACCGGAAGGTCGGTGGCGTTGGCGACGGCGGTGAAATGGGCGAACAATCCGGCCTGCGGCGGACGCGAGTAGTAGGGGGTGACGACGAGGAGGCCCTGCGCGCCCGCGCGGGCGGCGTCACGGGCGAGTTCGACACTGTGCGCGGTGTCGTTGCTGCCCGCGCCGGCGATGATCTTCGCGCGGTTGCCCACCGCGTCGATCACTGCCCGGAGCAGCTCGAGCTTCTCGTTCTCGGTGGTCGTCGGCGACTCACCGGTCGTACCGGCGAGGACGAGGGAGTCGCACCCGTTGTCGACGAGGTACGCCGCGAGGCGGACACCGGCGTCGACGTCCAGCTTTCCGTCCGAGGTGAACGGCGTCACCATCGCTGTGGACACGGTGCCGAACGGACGCTCGACGGGAGAAGCGGAATCACCGTAGGTCATGGTCAGAAGGCTACCCGGTGACCCAGGTACTTTTGCACACCAGTCACGCGTCGGCGGAAAACGTGCTCCGCGCCACCTCCGTGCCGTCACCCCAGACCAGTACCTCGAAGTCGCCGAAGACATTCGGCGCTGCCGCCTGCAGCTGCCTCAGGCACTCGACCGCGACGCGGCGAATCTCCACGTCGGCGTGCTCGGTGGCGCGCATCGAGACGAAGTGCCGCCACGCCCGGTAATTGCCGGTGACCACCACGCGGGTCTCCGTGGCGTTGGGCAGGACGGCCCTCGCGGCCTGCCTCGCCTGCTTGTTGCGCAGCGGCACGCTGGAGGTGTCCGCCAGTTTCGTTTCGAGTGCCTCGAGGAGTTCGCCGTACGCCGCCCGGCTCGCGTCGGTGGCCTTCGCGAACAGCTCCTCGAGTTCCGGGTCGCCCGCGATCGCGGGGGGGACGACGACGTTGCCGTCGTTCTCGCGCACGAAGCGCTGCGACAGCTGCGAGTAGGAGAAGTGGCGGTGCCGGATCAACTCGTGGGTGCAGGACCGGGAGATGCCGGTGATGTAGAAGCTGACCGTGCCGTGTTCGAGGACCGACTCGTGCCCGACCTCGAGCAGATGGCGCAGATATCCGGCGTTCGTCGCGGTGCGGGGGTTGGGTTTGGACCAGCTCTGGTAGCACGCCCGGCCCGCGAACTCCGCCAGCGCTTCGCCGCCGTCGGCGTCGGTCTCCCACGGAATGTCCGCCGGCGGAAAGAACTCCGTCTTCGCGACGAGTTGCACCCTGAGCGGCACGGTCTGCGGCACTGCGCTGTTCCTCCTACCGAACTCCCTGGTGGGGAGTCCCTCCTGAATGCATCGACCCTAGTCGCAGCGGTGATCGGGGTCTCGGCGTGCCCCGTTCCGGCAACGGCCCGGTTCCCGTGCGTTCACCCGCGCGTGTCAGTCTCGACTCGCCCACACTTTCGGTGGCGCCGCAGATTCGCGAGGGAGACTTCCTGTGCAGTACCGGACCGGCCGCGCACGCCGCGCCGTCGTGATCGCAGTTCTCGGGACAGCGGTTCTCGGGGCCGCTCCCCCGGCGTTCGCCGGACCGCCCGCGACGGGACCGTCGGTCGCCGGTAGTCCGGCACAGCCCGTGACGGCGCAGCGCTCACTCGGGCTCGGGCGCTCGCGCCGGACCGGCTTCCGGCCGGAGCAGCCGGGAACTGGTACGACGTGCTCGGGCAGTCACCGATCACCACGCTGGTCGACATGCCCGCCGCCTACCGCGCCTTCGTGACGGGACCGGGTGCGAACGAGGCGTTCTCGGCGGTTCTGCACGACATCGCGGCGGCCGACGGCGCCGTGATGTACCACTGCAGCGCAGGCAAGGACCGCGCCGGCTGGACGACGGCCGTGCTGCTCACCGTCCTCGGGGTTCCGCGGGACACGGTGACAGCGGACTATCTGCTCAGCAACACCTACCGCGGCGCCGATCCGGAGCATCCCGAACTGGACGGCGTCGACCAGGCGTGGCTCGACATCGCGTTCGACACGGCCGTCGCCACCTACGGCAGCTTCGACGCCTACGTGTCGGAGGGGTTGAAGTTGTCCGAGGGAGACATCGCCCAGCTGAAGTCACGACCGCTTGACTGACGTCACTTATGACGCCATGCTGGCGTCATGGACCTCGGCAACTACGTCTCCCGGCTGCAAGACGACCTGAATGCGGCAGCCGCACTCGGCGACGAGCAGACGCGGGCGACCGCGTCGGCGCTCGCCGCCGCGGCCGAACCCGCCGCCCGGCTCCTCCTGCTCTCGGCGCTCACCGATTTCGCGGGTGAAGTGTCGTCCGAGCTGGGTAATCGCACCGTCGGTGTGCGTCTGAACGGCAGCGAGGTCGCGGTCGACGTGCATCGCACCCCCACCGCGCCCGGGCCGGACGGGGACGGAACGACCACAGCCGAGGACATCGGTGCCGCCTTCGATGACGTCACCGGTGACATCAGCCGCGTCACTCTGCGCCTGATGGATCAGATCAAGTCGAAGGCCGAGGAGGCCGCCTCGCAGAACGGGGTGTCGCTCAATTCCTGGGTGTCGCAGGCGGTCCAGGGCGCACTCAAGGACCAGATGCGCCGCAGCGGCAGAGACAATTTCTGAGCACCGGCGTACTCACTCCACACGCCCGTCGGCGGCGGTGATGTAATTACGTCGCATCAGCCACACGGTGAGAGTCGCCACGGGCTCGAAGGAGCGAAGAACATGGCCGTTTCCGGCGTCAAGGAATTCGAGATCAAGGCCGATCCGGCCACGGTGATGGCCGCGATCGCTGCGGTGGATCGCCTGCCCGAGTGGTCCTCGGCCCACAAGTCGGTCACCATCGAGAGCACACACGACGACGGCCGCCCCCATCGAGTCCGGATGAGCGTCTCCATCCTCGGGATCAGCGACGAGCAGGTCGTCGACTACACGTTCGAGGGCGACGACACCGTGTCGTGGCATCTCGTCGAAAGCGGCCAGCAGAACGCCCAGGACGGCTCGTACGTCCTCACCGAGTCCGGCGCAGGCACCAAGGTCACGTTCGAGTTGACGGTCGACCCGAAGATCCCGCTGCCCGGGTTCCTCGTGAAGAAGGCGCAGAAGACGGCGCTCGAGACCGCGAGCAAGGGCCTGACGAAGTTCGTCGAGAGCCTGTAGTTCCTCACTCTCCTCGCGGCCGCGGCGCCGCGGCCGCGAGGAGAGCACCGAGGTTGCCGCGATCGTCCACCCGGATGTCGTCCAGACCCAACCACGTTGCCATTCTTCGCAGTTCCGGGAGCAGCGCCTCCACCACACGCCCCGGATTCCGGTCGGGTTCCACGAACGCGGATCGCACCGCGAGCGTTCCCGACGCACGGTCGGCCTTGAGATCGACCCTCGCGACCAGTTCACCGTTCAGCAGGAACGGATAGACGTAGTACCCGTGGACACGTTTGTGCGCGGGGGTATAGATCTCGAGGCGGTACCGGAAGTCGAATATCCGCTCGGTCCGGGGACGGCAGAAGACCAGCGGATCGAACGGGCACAACAGCGCCGACCCCTCCACCTTCCGGGGAACCCGGACGTCGCGGTGAACGAATGCCGGCGCATCCCAGCCGCGGACTCCCACCCGTTCCAGCACCCCGTCCTCGACGAGTTCCCCGATGGCCGAGGCGGTCTGCGCCGGCGACAGTCGGTAGTAGTCACGGAGATCGGGTTCGGTGGCCACACCGAGGGCCTGCGCGGACCGCTGCACGAGGCCGCGGACGGCGTCCTCCTCCGAGACTTCCTCGGCGAGTATCGCTTTCGGCAGCACCCGTTCACTCAGGTCGTAGTGACGGGTGAAGGCGACCCGCTTGTCCACCGCCAGCGCACCGGACGCGAACAGTTGCTCGCACACCACTTTGGTGTCGCTGCGATCCCACCACGGCCCCTTGCGGTCCGGCCGGTCGACCTCGAGGTGTTTCTCCACGTCGCTCGCGCTGCACGCACCGACGGCGCCGATCACGTCGAGCACGTCGGCGGCGAGCGTGGGACTGCGGTCGAGTACGCGGGATTCACCGGACCAGCGACCGTGCCGGTACCGGTGCATCCGCCAGCGCATCAGCGGCCAGTCCTCGACGGGGATGAACGCCGCCTCATGGGCCCAGTACTCCGCCAGCATCCGGGGTGCGCGGGCGGAATGCGACCACGCCGCCGAATCGACCAGCCCGCGGTCGTAGACACCGAGACGGCTGAACAGCGGGACGTAGTGGGCGCGCACCGCCACCGACACCGAGTCGATCTGGAACAGCCGCACCCGGTCGAGGACCGAACGGACGTGCCTGCGCGTCGGCGCCCCGGCCGGTTTCCGGTCGGCGAACCCCTGCGCCCAGAGCGCCGATCTCCGGGCCGCGGCTGCGGTCATCTCACGCATGCCCGCAGCCTGCCATCAACCACCGACACAACTCCCGGCCGCGACCGTCAGGCGTCCTCGGCCAGCGTCACCGCGACCGTCGCACCGAGTTCGTAGCACCGCTCCCGTGCGCTCGCGTCGAGCGATCCGGTCAGTTCCAGGATCTCGGCTACCTGCGTGAGTGCCAACCCGGTCACGATCTTCTGCACCGATGTCACGGCCCCGGCGGTGTCGTTGTTGCCGTGCACCCAGAGCCCGTAGGGGCGGCCGGCGACCGCGTCGAGGCACGGGTAGTAGACGGTGTCGAAGAAATGCTTCAGCGCACCGGACATGTAGCCGAAGTTGGCGGACGTCCCGAACAGGAACCCGTCGGCTGCCAGGACGTCGGGCACGGTTGCGCCGAGAGCGGGGATCGACTTCACCTCGACGCCGTCGATGTCGGGATCGCGCGCGCCTTTCAGCACGGCTTCGAGGCACTCACGGGTCACCGGCGACGGCGTGTGGTGGACGACGAGTAGTGACTTCACAGTCGTCAGCGTACGACCGGGCCCGTTTCCTACCGGCCGGGCTCGCCTTCCCGTTCGACGCGTTCGAGTTCCACGGCCCGTTTCATCGTCTCCCGGGCCCTGCCGCGGTCGCCGGCGTAGTCGTAGGCGCGGGCGAGGCGGTAGGAGTTCCGCCAGTTGTCCGGGTCTGCTTCCCATTCGGATTTGACCTGCTGGAACAGTGCGTCGGCGGCATCCCGGTCGATGCGGCCCGAGGGGCGCTTCGGCAGATCGCTGACATCCAGTTCGAGCCCCTCGTCGGCGATGCGGCGGGACAGATGCTGATGCTGGAATCCGGCACGCAGCGTGGCGTAGACGATCCAGGCGCCCAGGAACGGAAGGATCAGGACGCCGACACCCAGGCCGATCGCGGCTGCTCCGCCGTCCTGGATCAGCTCGATCCCGCGTTGGCCGAGAAGGACGAAGTAGAACGCCAGCGCCGCGACCAGCAGTCCGATTGTGACGACGGTCTTGGCCGAGCCGTCCTTCACAGGTCGAGAAGGGGGTCGATACCGACGGTCAGGCCGGGACGGGAGCCGATCTCCCGTACCCCGAGCAGGACGCCGGGGGCGAAGGAATTGCGATCGATCGAATCGTGCCGGATGGTCAGCGTCTCGCCCTGCGTGCCGAGGATGACCTCCTGATGGGCGACGAGACCTGCCAGCCGCACGGAATGCACCCGCACGCCGTCCACGTCGGCGCCGCGCGCACCCTCCAGTTCGGTGGTCGTGGCGTCGGGGCTCGGTCCCACGCCCGCCGTGCGGCGTGCCGCCGAGATGAGCGCGGCGGTGCGGTAGGCGGTGCCGGACGGCGCGTCCGCCTTGTTGGGGTGGTGCAACTCGATGACCTCGACGGAATCGAAGAACCGTGCCGCCGCCTCGGCGAAGCGCATGGAGAGAACGGCACCGATCGCGAA
Organism: Rhodococcus sp. JVH1; assembly: GCF_000280725.2. Taxonomy (NCBI): domain Bacteria; kingdom Bacillati; phylum Actinomycetota; class Actinomycetes; order Mycobacteriales; family Nocardiaceae; genus Rhodococcus; species Rhodococcus sp. JVH1. The sequence goes on from NZ_CP166289.1 coordinate 473,672, forward strand.
GTTCGGGGCGATCAGGACACCCACCTCGGGCCGCTCCGACACCCACGACCGCACCGTGTCGAGCCGGGCGTCGTCGAATCCCGTCGTGCCCACGACAGCATGAATACCGTTGGACACGAGGAACTTCAGGTTGTCCATCACCACGTCGGGGTGGGTGAAGTCGACGACGACCTGCGTGCCGGCCTCGACGAACGTCTCCAGTCGGTCGCCGTGATCGACCTCCGCGACGAGTTCGAGGTCCGGTGCCTGCTCCACCGCCTCGCAGATCGCTCGGCCGACCTTGCCCTTGGCCCCGAGAACCCCGACCCTGATGGGTGCTGCTGCGCTCACTTCTCCACGCTCCGTCCAGTCACAACGATTCGCCCGAAAGCCTACGCAATCGCCGGGTGCCGACCGGTGCGCAGGGGCGGGGCGGGAGACCTGCGTCTCGCCGTCAGACGCGGCCGGCCTCGTACTCGGGGTGCCAGTGCGGTGATCGGCCGAGCAGCGACAGCACGGTGTCGAAATCGGCGGAGTCGGGGTCGGTCGGCAGGCCGGAAGCGAACGCGGCCCCCTCGCGCATCCGGTCCGCCCCGTCCGGGACGAGTCGTGCGATCGGGAGAACCGCGGCCACCATGCCGGATTCGGGCGCGAAGTCGAACCCGAGTGACCGGGCGACGTCCCACGAATGGACGACGTAGTCGAGGAAGTGGAACCCGACGGCCGTGGGTGCGGGAAACCGGAACTCGGTGCTGATCTCCGGCAACCAGAACTGCTGCTCCCCGATGCCGTCCCGGGCGAAGGCCTCGATGACGGTGTGGGCCGCCGAGCGGTACGCGGCAACGGGATCCGCCGCCACGTGCGGCCGCCACTTCGACAGGTCGGGACCGCCGCCCGCGGCCGCTGCGGCGAACCCCAGGTGCTGCACGGTCATGTGGGCGAGCAGTTCCCCGAGAGTCCACTGCGCACACGGGGTCGCGCGCTGCAGATCGTCGCGGGTCACCTGCGACACGAACTCCACACTCGATTGCACGGCGCGGACATCCCAGCGCCGGACCTCGTCCACATCCATCGTCGACACCTCGTCCTCGACTCGAATTTATATGCGTTCGCTTATCATCTACCTCTGCATATGATCGGTCAAGGTGTATTTTCTGCGATATGCCCAGCCTCGACCCGACCAACGGACAGCACGAACGCACTCGTCCCGACCTCGCGGCGATGACGACCGCTCTGAACCGTTCGCTGGTGGCGGCGGAACTCCCCGTGCTCGCGGAGCACGGACTCACCATGTGGGGATACGTCGTGCTCCTGGCACTCGACGAGCACCCGCTGCGAACCCAGGCCGCGCTCGCGGAAGCAATCGGAGCCGACAAGACCAGGATCATCGGCGTGCTCGACGACCTGCAGGACAGTGGCCTGATCGACCGTCAGCGCGATCCCGCGGACCGCCGGGCCCGCCTGCTGTCGCTGACCCCGGACGGGCACGACGTGCGCGCCTCGGCACAGGCGGCGATCCGGCGGGGCGAGGAGCGGCTCCTGGCCAGGTTGCCGGAGCGCGACCGCGAGGGATTCGTGTCCGCGCTGATCGCGCTGTCGGCACTGCCGGTCGACGACGTCACCGGGTGCCCGGGCGACTCCGCCTGACGGAATTGCTGCCGGTTGGCCTCAGCCCTGCAGCAGCGCGTCCACGGCCTTGCCGATCCGGCGTTGCCGGGTCTCGTCCGTCTTGGCACCCTCGATCGAGAGCACGTGCCGGCGCTGGTTGCTGTACGACAGTGCGTCGAACGCCCTTCTCGCGTCCGGTTGCCGGTCGAGCGCCTCGGCGAAGTCGGGCGGAACCGTGACGACCCTGGGTTCGGTGTCGAGTTCGACGGCGACGTCCACCTCGTCACCTGCCGCCACGCCCGCACCTGCCCTGTTCTCGGCGCTGAGCGGAATCATGAACGCGCCACCCATCGGCGCGACCGTGGTGCGGTAGGTGTGACCACCGATCGTGACCCGGACCGCGGGGCGCTTACCCGACCCCAGTTCCGCGACGACGTCCTCGGGGATCCGGAAACCGGTCGCGGTCTTGCCGCCCAGCTCGATGGTGGTGCGAAACCTCATGGGCAGAATTCTGCCCGCGACAGGCCCGCCGGGTCAGTCGAACACGATGATCTGCCGGATCGCCTTGCCGTCGGCGAGTTCGTCCATGCCGCGGTTGATGTCGTCGAGCGTGATGCGGGAGGAGATGAGCTTCTCCACGGGGAGCTTCCCGGCGCGCCACAGGTCCTCGTAGATCGGGATGTCCCGCGACGGCACCGCCGACCCGAGGTAGCTGCCGATGATGGTGCGGGCCTCGGCCACCAGAGTGAGCGGGGAGATCGACGACCGCGCGTCGGGCGACGGCAAACCGACGGTGATCGTCTTGCCACCGGGAGCGGTCGCGCGAACAGCCGACTCGAATGCGCGCGCGTTGCCGGCCGCCTCGATGACGATGGGTGCCCGGACACCGGCTTCCTCGAGCTCCGCCGGGGTGTAGACGGCCGTTGCGCCGAGTTCGCGTGCGGTCTGCAGCTTCTCGGGAACGGCATCGACGCCGATGACCTCGCCGGCGCCCCTGGAGACCGCCGTCAGGATCGCGGCCATCCCCACTCCACCGAGCCCGACGACCATCACGGCCTGGCCGGGTTGCGGATCGCCCGCGTTGAGGACGGCACCGCCGCCGGTGAGGACGGCGCATCCGAGGACGGCCGCCACATCGGCGGGGACGTCGTCGCCGACGGGGACGACCGAGCGGCGGTTGACGACCGCGTGCGTCGCGAATCCGGACACCCCGAGGTGGTGGTGCACGGTGTCGCCGCCGCGGTGCAGTCGCACTCCCCCGTCGAGCAGGGTTCCGTCGTTGTTGGCACCGGTGCCGGGCACGCACGGCATCCGGCCGTCGGTGGCGCAGCCCTCACACTCCCCGCAGCGAGGGAGGAACGTCATCACGACGCGCTGTCCGACCGTGACGTCGTCGACTCCGGCTCCGAGTTGGGTGATCCGCCCCGCGGCCTCGTGCCCGAGCAGCATCGGGACCGGGCGCACCCGGTTGCCGTCGACGACGGACAGGTCGGAATGGCACAGGCCCGCCGCCTCGATCCGGACGAGGATCTCGCCCTCGCCGGGCTCGTCGAGGTCGAGTTCGGAGATCGAGATCGGCGCCGACTCGGCGAACGGGCGGGTTCTCCCGATCTCCTCGAGTACCGCTCCACGGATCTTCATCTCGGGCTTCTCCTCTGGTTTCGGCGAATCCTCGTTACCGGACGATGCCGCGCACCGAGGCCGGCAGGTCACGCTTGCGACGATACGGTCCGACGACGGCGGCGCCGAACGGGCGCTGCAGCAGCACTCGCGCGACGTCGCGCACCTCGTCGGTGGTGACCGCGTCGATCTTGCTCAGGGTTTCGGTGATGCTGCGGTGATTGCCGTAGTTGAGCTCACTGCGGCCGATGCGGTGCATCCGGGAGCCCGAATCCTCCAGTCCCAGAACCAGTCCGCCCCGCAGCGATCCCTTGGCGCGGGCGCACTCGGCGTCGGTGATGCCGTCGGCTGCCACGTTCGACAGCACCTCCCGGATCACTGTGGTGACCTCGCCGAGGTTCTCCGGCTGGCACCCGGCGTAGATCGAGAACGCACCCGTGTCGGAGAACGTGTCGATGCCCGAGTACACGGAATACGCCAGGCCGCGGATCTCGCGCACTTCCTGGAAGAGCCGGGAACTGAGTCCGCCACCGACCGCGGCGTTGAGCACCGACAGCGCCCAGCGGTGCGACTCGTGCCGCCCGAACGCGCGCACCCCGAGGGAGAGGTGGACCTGTTCGCTGTCCCTGTTGGTCAGGCTGAGGGTCGGCTCGGTCCGCAGGCGCAGGGTGCCTGCGCGTCGCGGGGCGGGTTCGGACGCCGAGTCGAGGTGCCCGGCGAAGGCGCGCCGGACCAGCTCGACCGTCGGTTCGTGCTCCACGTTGCCGGCGACGGCCACCACCATGCGCGGTGGCGTGTAGCGCCGCACGTGGAAGGAGTGGAGTTGGGTGCGGGTCATCGATTCGATGGATTCGACGCTGCCGATGACCGGCCTGCCGACGGGATGGTCGCCGTAGAGCGCGGTCAGGAACGCGTCGCCGAGGAGGTCTTCCGGGTCGTCGTCGCGCATCGAGATCTCTTCGAGGACCACCTGGCGTTCCACGTCGACGTCGGCGGACCGGCAGCGGCCCCGAAGGACGACGTCACTGACGAGGTCGACGGCGAGGGGCAGGTCGTCGTCGAGCACGTGCGCGTAGAAGCAGGTGTGTTCCTTGGACGTGAACGCGTTGAGCTCGCCGCCGACGCCGTCCATCACCTGCGCGATGTCGAGGGCGCTGCGCGACGGCGTGGCCTTGAACAGGAGGTGCTCGAGGAAGTGCGCGGCCCCGGCGACGGTGGGCTGCTCGTCACGGGATCCGACACCCACCCAGACGCCCACGGATGCGGATCGGACACCGGGAACGTATTCGGTGACCACCCGAAGCCCGCCGGGGAGCACGGTGCGCCGGACGCCGGCATCCGGCTCGTGGAGGGTCGGCGCTTGGGTCAGTGCGGCAGTGCGGCTGCGATCGATCTTGGCCATGTAGTGGTTCAGCAGTCCTCGAAAGCTGGGCGTCGTCGAACGGCAAACTTTACACGCGGCACGTGGCCGTCGGTCACCAGCGTCGGCGATGTGGTTGCGAGCCCGATCAGCTCGCTTTTCCTGAGGACGGCCACAGCGCGAACAACACGATCCTCGGCGTTGTGTCCCGGGTTGCGACGAACCACGTGAACCACTCACCTGTGCCGTGGCGAGAACAGTTGGACGCCGGAGTCAGAGCCCAGGTCAGCGTGGAGCCTCGCCGTACCGGAGGTCGGTCGCGGCCAGCACCGCGATGCGCTCGGTGCGCTGGCCCGGCCAGATCATCTCCCGCGCCTCCAGCATCCTCGTGCGGGACGAGAGGGCGGGACCGAACGGCACGTCCTCCGACGCGACCACGTCCACCCGCAGTCCCCGTTCCTCCAGCATCGCCCGGGTCTTGTCCACACCGTTGAGCGTCGACTGGACGAGGAGCAGGGTGCCGCCGGGGGCGAGAAGGTCCGGGGTCTCGCTGCAGATCCGGTCGAGCACGGCGCGCCCGTCGACGCCGGCATCCCATGCCCGCGCGAGTACCCGGCCCGGTCTGCCGTCGTCCGTCGCCGGCGCGTAGGGCGGGTTGGCCACCACCACGTCGAAGCGCAGGGTCCGGACGGAGTCCACCAGGTCACCCCGCACGACGCGGATCGTCCGGCGGCGCAGTTTGGCGTTGAGCCAGGTACTGATCGCGGCCCGGCGCGACACGTCGACCGCCGTCACCCACCCCGCGCCCGCCGCGCACGCCTCGACGCTCAACACGCCTGTGCCACAGCAGAGATCGAGCACGCGGGTGCCCGGTCCGAGATCTCGGGCCGCCAGCACCTCGGCGAGCAGCCAGGTGTCACGCTGGGGGCGATACACCCCGGGCAGACGAACGAGCATGATCGGCTCCCTCCCTCGCCGTTCCCTCCAAGCGTGGCCAGTACCTCGAGTTACATGCAACTCGACACGGGCCAATTCACCCGGTGTTCACCTCCGACCACTCCGCGAGCCGCATCTGCGGTGTCTGCCGGGGTCGAAACCGGGTATTCCTCCCCCGTGCCGCATTCGTTCTCAGCTGATTCCGACGCCTCGGTGGACGTCGCGTGGGCGCTCGTCTCCCGGCCCTCGCGCTGGCCCGAGTGGGCGCCGCACGTCCGCGGAGCGTGGGGTCTCGGGTCCCCCGAGGTTCAGGCCGGCCGGCGTGGAGCGGCGCGACTGCTCTGGGTCGTGCCTGTTCCCGCGTCGATCTCGGCCAAGACACCGGGCCGTTCCTGGACCTGGCGCGTGGGACCGACGACGCTCGATCACGTCGTCGAACCCTACGGTGCCGGCTCGCGGATCACGATGACGATGTCCGCTCCCGGACCCCTCGACTCCGTACTCGCGGTCACCTACGGCCCGGTGGTGCGGACTCTCGTCCGTCGCCTCGCCCGCTTCGCGGGTGAACGCTAGCCGACCGCCACCGGCGGCGCTTCGGTCGGAGCGAGGTGTGCGCCGATCTTCCGGAACAGCCTGTCGGCCTCGTTCTTGTACGCCCCCGTGTCGTCGAAGGCGGCCGGCTCGTACGTGACGGCGATGGCGACGGCGATCTTCTGCGAGGGCAGATAGGCCTCGACCGCCGACGATCCGCTGAACAGCGGGTTCTGCATGAGCCAGTTCCCCACGATCGGTAGTCCGAGCCCGTAGGTGTAGTCCTCCGACTGCGGGAAGCAGGTGGTGCAGCCGGGCAGCGCGGTCGTCTTGCCGCGCAGGTCCGTCGACACCATGGCCTCGTAGGACTCGGGCGACAGTAGTTCACCCGTGCCGATGGCGACGGCCGTGTCGTGGAGGTCGTAGATGTTCGTGATCTGGATGGCGCCGTGGGTGATGGTCCAGGACGGATTCCAATACGTGGATTCCTCGTAGAACGGTGCACCGGGCGGGATCTGCAGGGCCTCGCGCCGCTCGGACGAGAACGCGTGCAGGACGGGTTCGGGGATCGCCGCCGTCCCCGGATCCGTGGTGTCGTCGAGGCCGAGCGGACCCAGCACCTCGTCCTGCATGAGTTCCGTCATCGGCTGACCGGTGATCTTCTCGAGGACCAACCCGAGGATGACGTAGTTGGTGTGGGCGTAGTTCCAGTTCGTCCCAGGTTCGTAGAGCAGGGGCTCGGACGTGGCGAATGCCAGGAGTTCCTCAGGCGTCCAGTTGCGGAACGGTGCCGCGTAGAGGGCGCTGTCGAATTCGGTGTTGCCGATGACGTAGTCGACGTAGCCCGAAGTCATCTGGGCGAGCTGGCGGAGGGTCACGCGGTCGGCGTGCGGAATGTCGGGCAGCCACTTCGACACCGTGTCGTCGAGACTCACCTTCTTCTCGTCGACGAGCTGGAGCAGCAGCGTGGACACGTAGGAGATGGCGACCGCGCCGTTGCGGAAGTGCATGTCGGTGGTGGCGGGCACTCCGGTCATCGACTCGCCGAGAGCCTGGGTGACGATCTCCTTGCCGTCGACGGTGACACGCACGATCACCGCCTTCAGGTGACTCTCCGCCATGATGTCGCGCACGATCTTCATCACCGCGTCGGCCTGCGCCGGATCGGCCGACGAGACGGCAGAACCGCTGCTCGCGTCCGCGGAGGAAGAATCGGGGGACGAGGTGTTCGACGTGCACGCGGCCAGGAGAGCGAGGACGCACGTCAACAGGAGAATCCGCCGAGTCGGTGGCATACCCGAGCTTGGCAGATCCGTTCGGCCCAGGGAGTGAAACCCGTGGAGCCGGCCCGGATTCCGGTCAGGAAATCGGCCGGCGCAGATAGAGATCGCGCAACAGCGCCACCTCGGCGCCGTGATGGATGACCTCCCGGTTGATGTGCAACACCAACGCCGCCATGGGATAGTCCGCGAACGCTCCCTCGCCGGCGCCGCACGGCCGGGCGAACCCCTCGACCCCGAGGCTCCGGACACCTGCAGACCAGGCCGCATAGTTCTCGTCGAGTTGCGCGAGCGCCTCGGCCGCGGTGCCGGCGTACTCGAACGTCTGATAGTCGACGGGCGGCCCGCCGAAGTGACTGGCGATCCGCATCCCGAAGACGCCGACGACGAGATGCCCGAGCCGCCACGCGATGGTGGTGACCGGTGGCGGGTCCGGTTCGGGAAAGGCGAAGTCGATGGTGAACGCGCCACTTCCGGCCTGGACCGGCGCCTGCGACTGCCCGCGCGGGCGCACACTCCAGCCGTCCGGCGCGGGTTCCCAGAAATACTCCTCGTCGGTCAGCCCCTCCAGCCGGGGACGCAACTGCTGCTCCCAGTGCCAGCCGAGCTGATCGGCGAGTTCGTGCGGCCAGTCCATGTCGTGTCTCCCCTCTCCCTCTCCCTGTCTCCGATCGGGACATCGGTCTCGCGACGGCTACCGCACACCGTCCGGGGCCCGGACCCCCGGATGATTGGCCCGGAGGTTCATCGCCGCCAGCGTGACCGTCCGCTCGATCCGCCGCTGCCTCGTGTCCGGCTTCCTGGCTGACGCTATCCACTCCAGGATCAACCGTGTCGACGACGGCGGAAACCTGTCGAAGTTCGCGCGTGCGGCGTCGTGTCGCGCAAACGCTTCCTGCAGATCGCCAGGGATGGTCGCGCTGTCCCCGGTCGCCGTGTTCTCCCAGGTCCCCTTGGCCTTGGCCAGATCGATAGCGGCGTAACCGTGCTCGGTCATCAGTCCCTGCTCGATCATCTCCGCCGCGCGCTGCCGGTTCACCCGGCTCCAGGTGCTGCGCGGGGTGCGCGGCGTGAAACGCAGTCGAGAACTGTCGGCGTCACGTCTGCGGCGCAGGCCGTCGATCCACCCGAAGCACAGGGCCTGCTCGATCGCCTCGTGGTAGCGCACGCTCGGCGTTCCGCTGTCCTTGTGGTGGATGATCAGCCAGACCTCCGTCTCGGACCGGCAGTTCTCCGAAAGCCAGGCACGCCACTGCGCGGGCGTGCGAGCGACGACGGTGTTCACGTCGTGGGTGTCCATCACGCGCCTGCCTTCGCAGCCAGAATGTCCAGGTAGTGCTGGTTGAACATCACGCCGAGGATGTTCCCGAACGGGTCGGCCACGGATGCGGTGACGAATCCGGGCCCGTGTTCGACCGGCTTGCCGTGCAGGGTGGCACCCAGCGACAGCAGCCGCTCGACGCTCGCGTCCAGATCGTCGACGTGCCAGTAGGTCATCGTGTTCTCGGCACCGCGTGACCGGTCGGGCGTTGCGAATCTGCTGTCGATGATGCCGAGTTCGTGCTGGTAGTCGCCGAGCCGGAACTCGATGTAGGCGGGTGCCCCCTCCAGCGCGCGCACGAAATACGGCTCGACTCCGAGCAGTTCGGTGTACCAGGCCTGGGCGGCCGTGAGGTCGTCGGCGTAGAAGTTGACGGTGGTGAGTCCTCGCAACATGGGTGATTCCCTTCCTCGGTCGGTGACAACATTCATCCTCCAACTCAAAGCGCTCACCAATTGAGCACTTTCTGCGGGAAGCTGAGGACATGCGCGCTGACCGACTCGTCGCCACCCTCCTGCTGATGCAGGCCCGGGGTCGAGTGACCGCCGCCGAGGTGGCGGACGAACTGGACGTGTCCGTCGCGACCGCTCGCCGCGACCTGGAGGCGTTGTCCGCTGCGGGGATCCCGGTGTACCCGCAGTCCGGGCGCGGCGGTGGGTGGTCGCTCGTGGGCGGCGCTCGCACTGACCTCAGCGGGTTGTCCGCGACCGAGGCGCAGGCACTGTTCCTGCTGGTCGGCCCCGCGGCCGCCGTCTCGGGCGAGGCCAAGGCCGCGCTGCGCAAACTCGTGCGGGCACTGCCGCAGACCTTCCGGGCCGACGCCGAGGCCGCCGCCACTGCCACCATGATCGATCCCACCCGGTGGGGCGAACGCGATCGCCGCAGGCCCGAGATGGTCGACCTGCTGCAGGCCGCCGTGATCCGGCGCCGGAAAGTCCGCCTGATCTACACGAACAGCGCCCGGCAACGGTCCGAGCGGCTCGTCGACCCGTGGGGTCTCGTCGACAAGGACGACATCTGGTATCTCCTGGCCGGGACCGAACGGGGGCAGCGGACCTTCCGGGTCGACCGGATCGTCCACGCCGAATCGACGGAGCAGCCCGGCGAGCGCCCCGACGACTTCACACTCGCCGCAGCGTGGGAAGAAGTGGTCGGCGAGGTGGAACAGCGGCGCTCGACGACCTGGGCGACCGTGCTCATCGACGCCAGGTTCGTGCCGATCCTGCGCGATCACTTCGGGCGGCACTGCCACCCCGAGGGTGAGGACGACGACGGTCGCGCGCGGGTCCGTCTCGCCGCACCGACCTCGTTGGACATCGCCCGGAACCTCGCCGGCTGGGGTTCGATGGTCGAGGTACTCGAACCGCGATCGGTCCGGGCCGAGCTGGCCCGGATCGGCACGGAACTCGCCCACCACTATGCCGGCGAACACGGTGAGGGCGGATGACCGAGCTCAGTCGGTCAGGTAGCGCTCGACCGTCTCGACCTTCGCTCGCAGCTGATCGCTTCGACCCGGCCGGATATCCGCTTTGAGAACCAGACTGACCCGCGGAAACTGTTCCAGCAGAACGTCCGTTGCACGCTTCACGACGGCCATCACCTCGTCCCACTCGCCCTCGACGGTGGTGAACATCGACGTGGTCTCGTTGGACAGTCCGGATTCGCGGACCACCCGCACGGCCGCTGCGACCGCGGCACCGACGCTGTCGGAGTCCCCGCCCATCGGGCTGACGCTGAATGCCACCAGCATGTGCTCTCCTTATCCGGGAATCGACCACCATCGAATCACCTCGTCCAGGATTCCGCTGCATCCCGATCGCCCGCGCGAACAGGTCGTTCCACACACACGTCGGGCGGCGTCCCTGATGAGGGGGCGCCGCCCGCGAGCACGAACGTCGGGTTACCAAGCTGCATGGTTGCGCGGGGTGAAATGTGGCCTCGGCGTCAGACATCCCCCCGCCTGACGCAAGCCCACCGCGCTGAGCCCAGTTAGTGGGCTGTACTTGTGCGTGGGTGCCTACAACTCGTGCTGGGCGCCACGACCGAGAGGTGGAATCTTCTCTTCCGGTCCGACCTTGGTCTGCCGTGGATCCGTACCTCAGGTCTACCCCGCATATCCGGATAAGGCAACGAACGTGAGCCAGAGCCCGCTGGCAGACGCTTCCCACTCGCCCGATACCCGAGCTGCGCGGGTCACCGACCCGGTCCGCCGGGTACGACAAACCTCACTGCCGAGGCGTACAAAGGAAATACACCCGTGAGGCCGGGCAGTGGTGAGACAAGCCGCCATCCGCGCGATATGTGACAGGAAGAGCGATCTCCTCCGGCCACCCGCACAGAGAGGACATCGCATGGGAGTTCCGTGGGCATCACGGGCACGATCGGATGCGTACTGGGAGCAACAAGTCTCCGGCGAAGCGCGCAGCTGCGACAGCGGCGAAGCGAGAGAATCCGCATCCTCCGACACCCGCCCGACCCTGGCCGACCACAGCCTGACTCACCGCAACACTGACGCAACTGACACCCCACCTGCAGATCACAGCGAGTGAATTCGCCGGCCTCGGGAGACGACGACCCACACCCGACAGTCCCGCACAGCGGCAACATCATTCGGTTTCACGGGATGCCCGGTCCGTCAGGAGTCTGCCAGCCACGCCAGCACGCGGCCCCGCGACCAGCAGCGGCCGATAGCCTCGGCAGGCCGAGCCGACCGGTCGAACACGGACAGGCCGATGAGGCTGTGCCCAGAGGCGTGGCGATCGCCGAGCGTGGGTATCGTCGGTGCGACTCCGACTCCCTCCACTGACACCCACGCCACCGGCCGGCCGGCTGCCGCTTCGTGTAGGCGGTCCAGGAAGCGCAGGCGACTCTCGACCGGGAAACGCGACAGCGCCCACGTCGTGGTGACGACAGGCAAGGCGTCCGCGGGCACCCGGGCGACGGCGTCGGGCATCACCTCGACGGCATCGCCGTGCAGCAGCAGCGGAGGGGCCGACGCCGCCAACGCCATCTCCGCGTCGAGCCTCGCGATCCGCTCCGGCTGATCCGGCCACAGGTAGGCGCGCAACCATCGGGCCTCGTCCGCGTCGGTCACGTCGACCGGATCGAGGTCGACGCCGATCCTGGCGACGACCTCGGGCATCACCCGCGCCGGGACGGGCCGGTCTCCCACGATCGAAGCCGACAGCTGCACGGGAGAGGACAGGTCGCCAAGCGACTGTCCGTTGCTGTACGTGATGCCCACACGGTCGACATTGAGGTTGAGCCCAGCCGAACAGCCCACGTCGATCAGCCCCACCGCATTCGCGCCGACCCGGCGCGCCGCCTCGGCAATGGCCGGATACAGCACGGTGCTGCGTCCGGTCTCGTCGGGCCGCGTCTTCCGGCGCACGGCGAGAGCCACGACCGAGCCGGTCATCCGCAGCAGCGTGTCGACCGCCGCGCCGGCGGCAGCGTCGCCGTCCGTATCGGCATAGGCCGAGGCAAGCGTGGGAGCGCGACCGGCGAGGGCGAGGTCGTGCAGCGCGGCGAGGATCACTTTCGGGTGTCGCTTGCGCGCGGGCGCCGCCTCGATGGCGCGCAGCGCCTCGTCGGACTCACTCAGGGCGACGGCGACGCGCCCGTACAGCGGCGACGTTTCGGCGTCGATCTCACCGAAGTGTCGGTACACCTGAGCGAGTGTGCGGGCCCTACCCACGAATGCAGCGCTTCCTGCGGTCACCTGACATCGACGCTGATTCTAATGGCGAGCGTTCCAAGGTGACAGGGCATTACGCCGTTCGGGGCAGGGGCGGCCCTGTACGCGCACCGGCGTGCGCCTGCTGCCGCAGCGCCTCCAGATTCTGCCGCATCTGCGGCCGCATGTCCCGGTGCTGCGGCTGCAGGCGTGTGTAGAGCGAGAGCAGCGGGCGGTACGGCAAGACGTCGATCCGATACGAGTGCGTCACCCGGGTCCCGTCGCCGTCCGCTCGGAAGGTGTATGACCAGGTGGTCGAGTCGTGGTACAGCGGGTTGCGCCGATCCGACACCGTGTGGAATGCGAACGTCCTGCCCGGATCGGCGGCGGTCACCTCGCAGACCCGGGACCAGCGCATGTGATGTGCACGGTTGTGCCCCCGGAATCGGGCGCCCACGGTCCCCGGCGGCCGTCCCGGTAGCCACGCGCAGCCGCGGCACTCGGGGCTGCGTTCGCTGATTCGGGTGACGTCGGCGACCGCGTCGTACAGCTGCCGTGCCGGGACGTCGATCCACAGTTCTGCCGAGCCCTCGGTGCGGGGTGGCTGGTGGAGCCGGGGGCTCACGTCGAGGTCGGCGCCCCACCGGGCGGCGCACGCCCGCCGATATGGTCGCTTGAACGCATGGATCAGCATGAACCGGGTGGCCGGATCGACCTTGCGGACGGTGACGTCGTAGTCTTCCCGGTCGACACCGTCGACGATCCAGTGAGCTTCGATCCCCAGCTCCCGCTTGGTCTTCGAAGCGATGAACACCTGCTGCTCCACGTCGTCCCACTGACGACGGGTCAGGGTGCGGGCGACGACCGGCATCATCTCGTCCTCTTCGCGCTGCAGATGCAGCAGCAGAACCTGTTCGAGAGCCGTGAGGGAACGCGAAAGGTCTTCTCGGGCAGCCGGATGCGCACGGTATTCGACCGCCGCGGCGGCGACCCGCTCCAACTCGGGGCCGATTCGCGCATGGTCGGCGTCCATCACGTCGAGCAGTGCTCCGGCGGCCGGGTTCAACTCGCGGACCAGCGGCCACAGCCCACGGTCCTCGCCGCTGTGGTGCAGGTGCAGGAAATGCATCATCCACACGAGGTGATCGGCGAGTGCGACCCGCTGAGTCCGCGCGGGCGGAGGTGGTGTGCGCAGCACCTGAACGGCGCGGGCGATATCACGGCGCAGTGCGCTGTGGACGATGCGCATGATACGAGTGTCGGCGGGAGGCCGAGTGTCGGTTGTCATGACCTACTCCAGACAAAAGCGCCCGTATGTCACACCGGGCGGTCGAGGATTTCTTCGATGCGGTCGATCAACCATGACTCGTAACGGTCGCGACTCCAACCGCATTCGTCCACGAGCAGGGCGTAGACCTGGTCGCCGGTCTGGACCCACAGTTCGTCGACCTGACCGGCATCGGCGTGATGGCCCGTGATGAGGTGTGCGACGTCGGCGACCGAACGCCTGCGCTGGCCCTCCAGGTCGGCGGCCACCGCTGCGAGCGTGGCATCCGCCGTCGCACCCTGACGGATCGCCACGGCCAGGCGGTAGATGCGCTCGTTGATCCTGGCGATCATGCGCGCACCCGTCTCGATGCGGTCGCCGGTCGTGCGCCCCGTACCGATCGCCGTGTAGACGGGCCGGTCGGCCAATGGCACCTGTGCGTCGTCGCCGACGATGGCGACCTCCAGCGCCGCCTTCAACAGGTGGGCCTTGGATCCGAACGTCGTGTAGACGGTTTCGACGGAGACCGCCGAGGCCTGTGCGACATCCCTCATGCCTGTGCCGACCCAGCCGTGCTCGGCGAACAGCCGGGTGGCGGCCTCCAGCACGACCGCCCGCGTCTGAGCTGCCTGCATCCGACGCAGCGGAGAACGGTAACGGCGGGTCCCGGATCCGCCCGGATCCGCCGAGTCGTAGTCGACCGTCGCCATACCCCAATGGTAGAACGCACAGGTTTTCAATACAACACTGTTCCAGCGATTTCCGGAACGACCCCACGTACTACATCCGCGCGTTCCGGACCCGAATCAGCTTCAGTCCGCCCCCACCCGGGTGCCGCGACGGTTGGGGGTCCGACGGAAGCTCCGATCGGACATGATCAGATCGTGGCAACCTTCAACGACTACGACGCGTACGCGTCGGCGTATGACGCCGATACCGAGAACAACGTGTACAACGCGCTGTACGAGCGACCCGCGACGCTGGCGCTGGTCGGCGACGTCGCAGGCAGCAAAGTACTGGATGCGGGCTGCGGCAGCGGTGCGCTCTCACGCGCACTCGTCGCCGCCGGTGCTGCCGTCACCGGCGTCGATCTCAGCACGGGTCTGCTCGCGATCGCCCGGACGCGCCTCGGTCCCGATGTGCCGTTGATCCGGGCGGACCTCAACCAGCAGTTGCCCATCCGGTCATCGACCTTCGATGTCGTCGTCGCCTCGTTGGTCATGCACTACGTCCACGATTGGTCGAGACCGTTGACCGAGTTTCGCCGGGTACTCGTGCCCGGCGGGTGCGTCGTCATCTCGACCCATCACCCGTTCGTCGACTTCAGGCTTGCCGGGGAGGGCGACTATCTCGGAACGTACGAGTTCACCGAGGAATGGGTGAAGTCCGGCGAGACCTTCCAGATGAAGTTCTGGCACAGGCCGTTGCACGCCATGTTCGACGCATTCAGCGCAGCAGGATTCACCGTCGAACGCGTTTCGGAGCCGCGACCCGGTGCGGCGGTGCGCGATCGCTCCCCCGAGCACTTCGATCGGCTCAGCCGTGAGGCACCGTTCATCTTCTTCACCCTGCGCGTCAGGGAAAGTGCATCAGCTTCCTGGCGAGGGCGAAGAGACGGCGGGCGAGCCTCACCACGGGCAAGCCCAGAGGAAGCAGGATGACCGTCACGCAGAGCACCCCACCGACGATCCATACCACCGCCGCGACAATGCCCAGCACCGTGCCGAGTACGGCCGTGAGGATCCCCAGCACCACGTCGAGCAGGCCCCGTAGTAGTCGCATGACAACCTCCTGACCTCCTGGTTCCAGTCTGCGCGCGGACGGTCCGAAGCGCACCCCTGACAGCCGCCCGTCAGGGAGGGTGAACGACTGCACGGTCAGACCTACAGTGCGTGGCGTGTGACGGCCTGTCGCACATCGGGATCGAACGGTTGCGCTAGACCACTCGCTCCAGCGCGCGCACGTCGGCATCGAGTTTCCGGTACAACCAATACACGGCGACGAATGCGAGCCCGGAGGCCGCGCACAACCCCAGGACCGAGTCGCGCACGAGAGGAAGCTCCGCGGGTTCGAGGGTGCTGAATCCGGCCAGCACCCCGACCAGTGGCACGGACGCCGTCACCGCCAGGTAGACCGTCGTTCTTCGGCGCAGCCCGCGAAGAACAACGGTGTCGTGCGCAGTCGTGAGGCCGTGGCGCAGATAGATGGGATAGACGCAGCGAACGACGTAGAACGTCGACAGAAAGAACGTGTACGCAACGGAGATGGTGCCCGCCACCAGAACAGTCGTCGCCGCATGGACCATCAGCCGGGCCGGAAGGTCCGTGAACCAGCGAAGGAACATCACCCCCGCCACGGATGCGCAGACCGCAAACACGAACGTGTTCAGGGCACACATATCGCCCCAGACCAGTGTTCGCGACCGCACCCGCGCGAGGACGGCCTCGTCGTAGCGTCTGCCCTTGCGTAAGCCGCGAGGAACCGCGAGCAGATCACGCGACATATAGGCGTAGATGAGAACCGCCAGCGGCCAGGCACAGAGGTTGAAAACGATCGTGCTCGTGTAGAGCTTCGCGTACGTGGCATCGGACAGGCGCTCGTTGAGCAGTTCCTGGAGGTGCACGGCGAGGTACATGGTGGCCAGGCCGATGCCGACCAGCGAGGACGACCACAGAATGGGGGTGGGCGATCGGGACAGTCGCGCCCGCCAGCTGTTCGGGGGCGGATAGACCAGGTCGCGGGACCGCTCCTCGAGGCACAGGTCGAGCTGCTGGGCCAGTTCCGAACCGGACGGGTAGCGATCGTCGCGGTCGGGCGACAGGCACTTCAGAAGCACGCGGCGCAACGCCATCGGGCAATCCGGCGGAAGCTCCGACAGGAATTTCGCCTCGACGGGGCTGCGCCGCAGCTCGAGCATGCGGGCCAGCGACGTCTCCGACTCGGCGGCGGAGGTTTCGTCCGCGAAGGGACGGCGTCCCGTGAGCAACTCCCACAGCATGACAGCGAGCGCGAAGATGTCGCTTCGCGTGTCGAGGTCGGCGGCGGTCGCCGGCGAGCCCGGATGGCAGGCTTCGAGCTGTTCGGGCGACATGTACGCCAGCGACCCGCCGAAGTAGGCCAGCGGACTCGTGCCCTTGATGCGATTGCTGGCGCTGACGTTGAAATCGGCCAACTTCGGAATTCCCTCGGCGCTCAGCAGCACGTTCGCGGGTTTGATGTCTCGATGCAACACTCCCCGCTCGGATGCGTGCTGAAGCGCGTCCGCGAGTCGGCGGCCCAGCCAAGCCACAGTCTCCGGCCACGTCAGTGCGGAGGCCCGTGCGCGAACGGCGGATTCGCTGGGCCGAACCTCACCCTTGGCAGCAAGGACCCCGTCGACGGCATCGAGCAGTAGTTGACCACTGCGGTGTTCCGGAGGCGTCGAGCGCAGTAGGTGCACCACGTCGAGCAGCGTTCCCCCCGGTAGGTACTGCATGTAGAGCAGCTTCAGTTCGCCGTCGGCGATCAGTCGCTGGTCGAAGATCCGCACGATGTATTCGTGGTCCAGTTGGGCGAGTGTCTGCGGCTCGATGCCGTGGTTATGGGAAATCTTGACCGCGACCAGGCGTTGCATCGATTGTTGCCGAGCCAGATATACCTGGGCGAAGGCGCCGGACCCGATCCTCATCAGAAGGTCGAAATCGTCGACACGGTCGCCGACATCGATGTTGCCCAGAACAACTTGCGCCAATGGACGGGCAATCATCGTGCTGCAGTAGTCACTCGTGAGCTCGTCGAGGTCGGGGCCACCCGCCATGGTCGCCGCCTCGGCGGCCATGGTTGCCGTATCGACTCCGTGCGCACTTCGGCGCAGGGCGTGGAATTCCTCGTAGACCAGGTCGGCAGGAAGCGGACCCTCCTGCAACTCCGCGAACTCCGCACGGTATTCGGTCAGTCGTTTGGGGAAGCAGTGACGAACCCAGCGGTATTCGAGGTCGATCTTGATCAGTTCGATCAGTATCGAACGCCGCTCCGCCGGTTCGCGGGGTAGGAACGCGGACAGGTCAGGCGGGGACCCGGACCCCCAAGCCTCGGAAAACCGTGCCACGACGGTGGCAAGCGCTGTGCGGGTTCGTTCGGCTGATTCGACCAGATCGGTCGGCTCGTACATCGGTAACTCGGAGTGTGGCCCCGTGCGATCACACGGCGACTACGCCCGGTGCGGCCTTGTGTCGTTGTCGACCCACATTGTGTCCTTCCGCCGAATCCCCCGATCAAGGGTATCGCTCCGCTACGAGCGCATGGGCGGCAAAAGCGGGGATCGGCCTCGGCGGTAGGGACTGCCCAGCCGAATCCGGGAATCGTCGAGTATTTGCCGGTACCTGCGCGATGCAGCACGAGACGCACCCTTCGCGAGGCACGATAGATCGGGAGGTCGGCGCCGCTGACACGGTCTCAGCGGCAACCACCGGCGGTGATCGTGAGGGTGGTCGTATGAGCAACACGACATCTGTCGTGGGTCGACGGGTGCTGGGGCTGGTGTTCTTCCTCGTCCTCGCGTTGTACCTGGCACTCTCCGTCGGGATGTTCGACAAGCGGTTCACCAGGGTCGTCAAGGTCGACCTCGTCACCGATACCGCCGGAAATGCCCTGCCTCCAGATGCAGACGTGAAGGTCCGAGGCCTCATCGTCGGCGAGGTGCGCTCCGCGTCCTCCCAGGAGGACGAGGTCACCCTGGCTCTCGCGATCCAGCCGGACAAGGCGCCGCTGATTCCGTCCAACGCGACGGCGCGGTTGCTGCCCAAGACGCTGTTCGGTGAGCGGTATGTGTCGCTGATCGTTCCCGAGGGCGACACTGCTCCGCCGATCCAGGCCGGCGACACGCTGCGTCAGGACAAGAGTGGCAGCGCCGTCGAGGTCGGTCAGGTTCTGGACGGTCTGCTGCCGCTGCTGCAGGCGATTCCGCCGCAGGACCTGGCGAACACGCTCGGCGCGCTGTCCCAGGGACTGAGCGGCCGCGGCGCCGAACTCGGCCTGACACTCGACCGTCTCGAGGAGATCTTCGGCGGGCTGAACACCGAACTTCCTGCCATCCAGGAGGATCTGCGCGGTCTGGCGAACTTCTCGCAGACGTATTCCGAGGCGGCACCCGACCTGGTCGACGCCCTCGACAACCTGCGTACCACCGGAAACACCGTGGTGGAGAAGCAGGGCGAGATCTCCACGTTGCTGGCGTCGCTGACCGGAACGAGTTCGTCCACCGCGGATCTCCTGCAGACCAACGCCGAATCGATCGTCAGCATCGCCGCCGATTCGCGTGAGGCGCTGCAGCTCCTCGGCCGCTACTCGCCGAGCTTCGGTTGCACTCTGGCGGACTTCGTGAAGGCCGAACCGATAGCCCGAGAACTGCTCGCCCTGGACGATCCCTATCCCGGCGGTCGTGGTTCTGTTCAGTTCATCAACCCAAAAGGTCGCTACCTGCCCAACCAGGACGAGCCGCGCCTGCTCGACGACCGCGGACCGGCTTGCTACGACAACGTCACCGCACCGGGCGGGAACTTCCCGCAGTACCCGGGCGGATCGTTCAACGACGGCTCGTACCAGGTTCCGTCGCGAAATCCCGGCCCGTCGACCATCGAATACTTCCCGGCGCCCGCCGGCGTCCCCGAACAGGTCCCGGGGTACGGATCCCAGATCATGCCCGCAAGTTACGCGGGTTCGAAGATGGAGCAGGACACGCTGGACGTCGTCTACGGCGAGGCCGGGGGCATGGCGCCGGAAAACGTGCCGAGCTGGACGACACTCGTGGGCGCCCCGACCATGAGGGGAACCGACGTGTCCTTCAGATGACGACCCGCGACCGTCGCCCGGGCCCCGGACCGCGGTTCGTCAGATCGCCGCCGCGAGGACCTCGACTCCCGGTCCGTCGAGGTCGTCCAGCGCCACCCTCCGACCGGAGACGGCCAGGAGAAGCGACAGGGCGGTGCCGCTCACCTCGGGGCCCTCTCCGATCGACACGTCGGTGTCCGCTGCGGTCAGCCGGACGCGGGCCACGAGTTCTCTGGCACCGCCGAAGGACGCCGGGGTGCGCGTCTGCAGGCGGAGCGATCTGTCGACGGCCTCCGCCGGGTAGGAGCGGGTGAGTTCCAAGGGCCGACGGATGTCCTCACCGTGGACGATTTCCTCGACGAGCCGGCTGTCGAGGGGTGCCGGAGGCGTCGACGTCCGCGACGCCACCTGACGAAGCCGAGCCAACGTCTCCCGCGGTGAGGCACCGCGCTCGCGTTCGACACCGCGGGCATTCTGGCGGTCGAAGTCGAACCGCGCCCGCGCGAGACCGACCATGAAACCGAGGCGCGTCGTCCGAGCCGTGTCGACCAGGTGGGCGACCACGTCGTGCACCGTCCACTCGCCGCAGAGCGACGGCTCGTCCCACCGCGCCGCGTCGAGACTCCCGAGGTCGTCGATCAGCGCCGCACGCTCCGCGTGCACCATCGACCAGACATCTTCCACAGCTCGCTCCTTCGGTCGGCCACATCGTATGCACGGTAAGACTCGTCGCGACACGGAATCTCATCGCTGCTCGGGGAACGACCGAATGAGAGCCGACCCACATGGTCAGCCGTCGATGGTGAGCAGGTCTGCGAGGTTGTCCAGGCTCGCCCGCACCGTCCGTGAGTACGCCTTCGCGACTATCGGGTCAGCCAGCTTGCCGAAGATTCCTCCGAGGCCACTTTCGCTGTCGGTCCGATAGGTGAACAGGGTGCCGCCGTCGATTTCCACGAGCCTCGTCGTCGCGGTGAAGCCGACCTTGCTCTCCACCGACTTGGACGTGGCCACCTTCAACGGCTCGTACTCGACGAATTCGGTCACCCAGTCGAGGCGCCTACCCAGAATGCGGGTTACCCCGCGCCACCGGGTGCCCACCCCGAGTTCCCCGTCGGTGAGCTGCTCGCATTCAACGGTGGACGCCTCCCACGACGGCCAGTTCTCCGCGACGGTGACAAAACTCCACACTTCCGACGCAGGACGGGCGATGACGACGGACTGCTCGACAACCGGCATGGTGATCATCCTTCTGGTGATGGCTGGATCGGAGTCGACCTGCCTCGTCACGCTCCTCAGGCGATGTAGGGCCAGAAGACTGGAGACCGGTCTGTTTGATTTTCCCCTCTGTGCGGGGTCGCTGTCACTGATGGTTAGCGCATCAAAGCGCTGGTAGCGGTGTAGGCAAGCCCACGAAACGCCGACGAAACCGGTGCTGGATCGATCCGCCGAGGAGCAGAGATGATCGAACCATGACATCGGATCGCCGTACGCTTCGGAACACCTTCGAGTTGGCCGCCGAGAAGTACCACCCCGCTCGGCCCAGCTATCCGTCGGCGCTCTATGACGAACTCGTCCTCACGAGCGGACTGCGCCCAGGTGACTCGCTACTGGAGATCGGAGGAGGCTCGGGCAAGGCCACCGTCGAACTCGCGCGGCGGGGCTTCACCATCACGTCGGTCGAACTCGGGCATGAATTGGCAGCGATCGCGCATGCGAATGTGGCGCCGTTCCCCAACGCCGAGGTGGTCTGCGCCGATTTCGAGCACTGGGAGCCGGCGCCAGGCATGACCTACGACCTCGTATTCGCGGCAACCTCCTGGCACTGGATCGACCCCGCAACGCGATACATCAAGGCGGCCAGCCTCATTCGCCCCGGAGGGCATCTGGCGTTGTGGAGTGCACAACACGTGTTCCCGGAAGGTGGGGACCCGATCTTTCGAAAGATCCAGCCCGTCTACGAGGAGATCGGCGACGGTCTCCCGGATACCGCGACGTGGGCGCGCCCGGGTGACCTGGCCGATCATCGGGCCGAAATCGAGGAGAACGGGCTCTTCGACAGCGTCGTGGTGCGTCACTTCGACTGGGAAGTCAGCTACGACGTGGACGGCTACCTCGAGCTTCTCGACACCTTCTCCGGCCACATCGCCATGGCGAAATGGCAACGGGAATGGCTGTACAGCGAGATTCGTCGTCGAGTTGCCGAGCGGCCCGAACGCCGCATCCGGCGGCACTTCGGTGCAGTCCTGCACATTGCCCGCCGCCGCAACCGGGCGATTCCTCCGAATCCGCACCGCTCCGGCTCGATCCCGTAAACGCAGGTGGAGACCCGACCGACTCTCGATCAAGGCTGGGGAGCGTCGCGGGCTTCGGTGTCGCCGTCGAACGCGCACAGGCAGCGTCGCTCCGCTCCCCCGAACAGTGCGACCGCCAACCCCAGAACGCCTGCACCGCCGGCCAACACCGCACCGAGCATGAAACATGTCAGTCACACACCGCAGCCATCCGCGTCCGAACGGCACGTCAAGGCGGACTCAGCATCGCGGACCGGGCGATTCTCCGGATCAACGGATCCCTCGCCCTCGGCGTGGCACGAGCCTGGCCTCACCGAAGCCGACCGCATCGGACACCCCTGCCCACAACTGTGGGAAACACACACCACCATCCGCGAGGGCCCTCACAACGCGGCCACCGGCGACGGAGACATCTACGACGCCCGCGCCCGCGCCCGCCAATTCGCCGTCACCGCGGGCAACTACATCGCCCCCGCCGCAGGAAGCCTATCCGTCCAACGCGGCGAACCCTCCGAGAGAATGGTCCGGGAAGCCGCCTTCAGCATGGTCTGCACCACCATCCCGGAAATAAAGTCACGCATCCTGACCACCCGTCACCCCCAGTGAATCTGCGAGACCGAGGCGCGATGACACCCGAACCGAGTCAGACGTTCACGACAGTAGCGGCAAGCTGCTCACATATCCCCGGTCCCATCGCCGGCGTCCCGCTCCCGGCACACCGTCCACGAACAGCGGGAATCCGCACTCGCACAGATCCGCCATGCCTGTGCCAAGCCCGGCCAAAGCGACACGATCCTCGATTGATCGCAGCAGGACGTGCACCCACGGGCGGGAGTCCACCATGCGGGCACCCGAGCCCGCACAACGATCGTGTGCAAACAAGCCCAGCGTGATGCGCCGTGCATCACGTGCACCCCAAGTCGTGAGTGCAAACTCTGGACTGGCACGGCACCCGGCACCATGGGCGCGGCGCCGGATCGGCGGCAAGCAGGTCGCAGCCGACTCGAGTCAGCCGGACCCTTCGACGTACGACGCCAGGTTTGCCAGCGAGGAGGCGATCCCGGCCTCGTGTGCCGCTTGGTCTATGCCGGGTGGCACGTCCGTGGCGGTGACGGTCACCTCGGTTCCGTCACCGGCGGCGGCGAGGTGCCATGTCATCGTCATGGTGCCCGCGTACGAGGGGTCGTCGGCTTCGAACACCGCCCGCTGCACCACGCGTTCCGGTGGCAACAGGTCGGCGAATCCGACATTGACGACATCCGTCGCATCTGACGTCTTTCCGGGGCCGTCGGCGGGGTCGAGGTAGGTCAGGACCATCCGGAACCCGCCACCAGGCCGGGGATCCCACCGCTCGACCCGTCCGCGCATGCCGTCCGGCGGCAACCAGGCCTCGAGGGACTCCCGGTCGAGGAGAGCGCCGTACACAGTCGCCGGTGGTGCCGCGATCGTCCGGCTGGCGCGGTCGGTCCTGTCCATCGCCCGATTCTAACTAGCGCCGCCCCGTCCCAATCAATGCCGACGCGGATGGATGTGTTTCGGGGTACTGGCGGCGGGCTCATCGGCCAACCACCGGTAGACACAGGCGATTTCGACGAGTGTCCTCCTCTTGATGAGCGTCCCTGCCGTGTCGGACAGCCGTTGCGCACCGCGAGGTGCGCGTACCGCTAGTCGCCGCCGGTGCCTCTCTCCCGCTGTCCGCGCACTCCTCAAAGCGGCGTTTCGGCGGCGTGACAGCAGGATTCGGCAACCCGGTAACAATGCTGCGGGCGAGTCGGCGTCCCGCGGTGCGGGCGTTGATCCGCTGGATCCTCTTCGTGATCCTTGCGCGTCAGTGGGCGACAAATGCTTCCATCGCAGGGTGTTGGGCCTGCCTACGGGCGCCCAATATCGTGCGCGCCGATGTAGTTCATTGGCAGAACATCAGCTTCCCCAGCTGAATACGCGGGTTCGATTCCCGTCGTCGGCTCCCCAGCGCTCCAACAAGATCAACTTCGCGACCACCGGATGCGCTGTTACCGCTGCCCGTCCGTTCGCACGCCCCCCGGGCGCCGTCACAGCCTCTTCCGTCCCCATCGGCACAAGACCGGCAACCGTGGACCAGTCACCCAGCAACTGCCCGGGGTCTCCGGCGAGTCAACCCTCGCCGAGGAGGTAGTGGCCGTTCCATTCCCGGACCACGCCACGAGTACTCATGCTCCCCAATGGTCACACACGTCGCCACCGGAAAAGGATCCTTCGACCGTCGCACGAAAGCAGGGTGAGCGCGCCCGGTCGCCCGTATCCCGATGGACGCTCGGCAGACAGTCATTGCAGACCTCGTCGATCATCCCGCCTCGTTCGACCGCCTCCGCGTCTCCTCGATGCGCTGGCGCTGCCGGACCCCGTACGCCGCCTCCTTGACGGCGGCGTCGTCCTCGAGACCCGACCCGAGCGCCCCACCGATGGTGGCGATGGACGCCAGCAGCCAGGTGAGCGTGAGGTAGTCGGAGAAGTTCACCCCGCGCCCGAGAATGCGGGACAGCAGTTCCGGGGGAAGAGCGAGACACGCGGTGAACAGGAGCAGGCAGAACAGGGCCACGTGGAGGACGATCACACCGATGACCAGGGTGGCGACGGTCGCGGTGTTGTACAGCGCCGATCGATCGCGCTCCTCCGGCGACTTCGGCCGCTCCCACAGTTCGTGATCGAGGATCAGCCAGAGAATCATCGCCACGATCGACAGGATCGTCGCCGCACTCATACGCCATGGGCCCATCGTGTCGGCGAACAACCAGATCGTGTCGGTGGCCAGTGCGATCGCACCCGTGGCGAACGCGCCGACGAGCACCTTCGACAGTCCGGTGACCAGCCGCCACGGCCGGTTCGCCCGCACCATCCCCGACAGCAGTCGCAGTCGCCGCAGTCCCGAGGGCGCGAAGTACCGGATGCCGTCCTCGATCTGCACACACGGGAACCGTCGCGCCGTGCCGGGGGGCATGAGTTCCGGTTCCCCGAGGATGTGGGCGATCGCGAGTTCGGTGACGGTGCGGATGCGGCGCTCGATGTGGACGCCGCCCACCGCGGCGACGGAGATGAGCGCGAAGAGGTGGTCGGCGCTGACGTCGGCCACCACCGGCAGGGTGTCTTCGCGGCGCGGTAGGTCGGTGAGGTACACGACGACGTCCTCCCCTTCGGAGGACGGATCGACCGCGTCGATCACGTCTGCGAAATCCGCTTGCTCGTCTGAGAGGTAGGGCTTGCTGCGCACGCACGTCGTCCACCAGCGCTCGAGGCGGTCACGGCTTCGCATGCGTTGCGGCAGGTGCTCCGCGACGCGTTCCGCGAGAGCCGCAGGCGTGCCCGGATCCGCGATGAACAGCACCGAGACCTGCTCACCCGCGGCACCGGATTGCCCTCCCCGCAGGTGCTCATTCGCCTCCACTGCCTTCGCGTACCCGCCCGGTCTGCCCCCAAACTGCCCAGGCAGTGGGTGCGCATGCATCACAGCGCCGCCGCGGATCTCCGCTGCCTCTCCGGTAGACACCACGAGCGGCCGAGGATGCACCGTCGACCACTATCGGCGGGATCTGGTGCGGTCGGTGCACCTCGGCCGAACGGGTACATCATTGTCCGGTCATCGATTCCATGACCGGACATCGTCGGGGAATCACGGCAGAGGGCCCTGGCCGCTCTCGATTCGCTGCTTCCGCAGCATGAACTCGGCCTCTCCGAAATCTCGGCTAACCCCGGCACCGTAGGGATCGGCCATCGACGTCGAAGGTGGTCGGGCAGAACCTGACGGTGAATGTCCTGCCGCGGTTTCTCGATTTCGTGTCACGAGGACACGCTGACGGCGATGCTAGCCAACGCCCGCAACGTGCCGGGCCGCAACACAGATCCCGTCCGTACCCGCTTCGGTCGCGCTTGGAATCGTAATTCAGCTGGTGGGGCGGTCTGTCACGGTGACCGAGATCTGCTGGGTCTCCCTGCCGCGGAGCACGGTCAGTTCGACTCGATCGCCCGGGTCGACGGCACGGAGCGCCGCGATAAAGTCCTCTGCCGACTCGGTGTCGTGGCCGTTGACCGCGGTGATGACATCGCCGGGCCGGATACCCGCGGTCGCAGCCGGACCGAGCGGGACGACCTCGAGGACGACGACACCGTTGGTGCGGTCGACTGCCAGTTGTTCGGCGATCTGCGGGGTCAACGTGCCGGGTTGAATGCCGACGTACGCATGCTGGGCGGTTCCCGAGGCCAGCAGCTGGTCCGCGACATCGACGACATTCGCCGCGGGGATGGCGAAGCCCAGAGCCACCGCACCCTCCGACGGAGGAATGTAGGCCTGACTCATCCCCACGACCCGCCCTTGTCCGTCGATCAGCGCACCCCCGGAGTTACCCGGCGAGATCGCGGCGTCGGTCTGAATCAGGTCCACCAGCGGCGCCCCGGTGGAGGCCGACCCGGGGATCTGACGGTGCAATCCTGAGATGATGCCCGAGGTGACTGTGGCCTCGAACCCCAGTGGACTGCCCACGACTACGGCGAGCGCACCGACCTCCGGCAGCGCTGTCTCGAACGTCGCCGCAGTCAGATCCGTGCGGTCCGCTTGAAGGACCGCGACGTCGGTCACGCGATCGACGGCCCGCACGTTCGCGGACACCTGTTGCCCGTCCGCGAATGCCACACTCACCTCCCGGGCACCCTCGACCACGTGGGCGTTGGTGACGATGGTGCCGTCAGTCTTGTAGACGATGCCGCTGCCCACGCCGGACCCGGTGAGCACGGTCACGACCGAGGCCTCCACCTGCCGGACCAGTGCCGGCAGGTCTACGGCAGGCCCCGCTGAGGGCGTCGAGGTGGTGGGAGCCGAGGCGCCGCATCCCGCGAGGAGGAGGACCACGATCGCGACCAGCGGCGCCCAGACCGAGGAACGTACGGTCGACGGCACGCGCATCAGCGACCGCCCTCCGTGAGGAATCGGTCTCCTACATACACCTGCCGCGAGCGGGCCCACCCGATCAACATACCCCTGCCTGCTCCCGTGGTCGGCGACTCCCGACCCGCCTCACATACCCAATTGAAATCTACATCGACGATTACAGTGGCGTTTCTCAACTACTACGGCGACGAGTCGTATATTGTTGTACTACTTTCACTTTCAAACCAGCTCCCCCGTTTAGGCCCGATTCGGTTGCCGTACAAAGAAATCAGAGTTCAGCGACTCCACCGAATGGGCTGATCCAACAGCTGAGAAGTGGATTTCGCCGCTGTTCGATTCTGCGCCAAGTAATTAGAGTCCACCGTCGGGGGCCTGATCCTCTACGTGAGGATGAAGCAGCTGTTATTCCCAGTGCTCCCGCGACTGTACTGTCAGGGTGGAATCGGCTTCCTGCTTTCGGCTTGCCGGGCCCTAGTCACTCACTTCCTTCGGCTGCGAAAATTTGCTATCGGGAGTTGTACTCATGGATTCCCGGAGTAGTGGCTGATGCCCGTAGTACCGGCCGCCTCGAGCGGGTTCCGGCGGAAATTTATGCCCTGGGTGGGGTGTGGACGCCACTGTCCCCCGTTGTGTGGACGCTCATGATGCGAATCTTGGTGACGCCCAGAGGCGGATGAGGAACTCTCAGGCGGTTGGGCCTCCGTGAGCTCAAACGATTGACTGATCGACCGAACGCCGAACTGGTACGCGCGGGCTCGGCGAATCCCGAGTCATTAACGCCTAGGGGGCGTGATGTCAGAGTCCAGTGGCGGGACCTCCGCGGTCCGTCCGAACCGACCTGCCCGCCAGGTGGTAGCAACGTTCGACAACTACGCCGACGCTGAAAGCGCCGTCGACTATCTCTCCGACCAGCATTTCACGGTAGACAAACTGGCCATCGTCGGTCGCGATATCGAGCTGGTCGAGCAGATCGTCGGCCGCTTGAACTACGGCTGGGCCGCTCTGCGCGGCGCCGCCGCGGGCGCGCTGACGGGTGCGCTGTTCGGCTGGATCTTCGGGTTACTCGATTGGGTCCAGCCGCTGCTCACGGGCCTCGCGCTCGCCTTCTACGGGTTGGTGTTCGGTGCTGTTGTCGGCGCTCTGCTCGGCCTGCTCATGTATGCGCTGCAGGGCGGCCGGCGCGACTTCACCTCGATCCAGTCATTACAACCACGTCACTACGAAGTCCTCGCCGATGTCGAGGTTGCGGACGAAGCCGTCCGCTTGCTCACCGGCCGAACCGATCGAAAGGAATGAGTCATGGCGACCGCTGTAGGTATAGACCTAGGCACCACCAACTCGGTTATCGCAAGCTGGCAAGGCGGCGAGCCGGTGGTGATCTCCAATGTCGAGGGAGCGCGGACGACGCCGTCGGTGGTGGCGTTCACCGAGAGCGGTGAACGCCTAGTGGGTCAGCTTGCCCGACGGCAGGCGATCTTGAATCCGAAGGGCACGATCTACTCGGCGAAACGCTTCATCGGACGCCATTACGACGAGATCTCCGAGGAGGCCAAAGCGGTCAGCTTCGACGTCGTGCCGGGTGACAACGGTGAGGCCCGATTCGACGTGCGGGGAAAGAAGTACGCGCCGGAGGAGATCAGTGCCCTCGTGCTGCGCAAGCTCGTCGACGACGCGAGCAAGTTCCTCGGTGAGAAGGTCAAGGAAGCGGTCATCACCGTTCCGGCCTACTTCAACGACGCGCAGCGCAACGCCACCAAGGACGCCGGCCGGATCGCAGGCCTCGAGGTTTTGCGGATCATCAACGAGCCGACCGCTGCGGCACTGGCGTACGGCATGGACAAGCAGACCCACGAAACCGTACTGGTCTTCGACCTCGGTGGCGGCACCTTCGATGTGAGCCTGCTCGACGTCGGCGAGGGAGTGGTCGAGGTTCGTTCCACGGCCGGCGACTCCCACCTCGGCGGCGACGACTTCGACCGACGCCTGGTGGACTACCTCGCCGACGAATTCCAGCGTGCGGAGAATATCGATCTGCGCAAGGATGCGCAGGCGTTGCAGCGCCTCTTCGAGGCCGCGGAGAAAGCCAAGGTCGAGTTGTCCTCGGTGACACAGGCCCAGGTCAACTTGCCCTTCGTCACCGCTGACGCGAACGGTCCCAAGCACCTCACCACCACGATCATGCGGTCGAAGTTCGAGGATCTGACGGCGGATCTGGTGGAACGCTGCCTCGACCCGGTGAAGCAGGCGATGAGTGACGCCAAGGTCACCGCCAACGACATCGACGAGGTGATCCTGGTCGGTGGTTCGACACGTATTCCGGCGGTGCAGGCGCTGGTTCGCCGGCTCACCGGCGGTAAGGACCCCCACATGGGCGTCAACCCGGACGAGGTCGTGGCGCTCGGTGCCGCAGTCCAGGCGGGCGTGCTCAAGGGCGAGGTCTCCGATGTGCTGTTGCTCGATGTCACCCCGCTGTCCCTCGGCGTCGAGACGCAGGGCGGGGTGATGACCAAGATCATCGAGCGCAACACGACGATCCCGGCCCGGCGCAGCGAAGTGTTCTCCACGGCGGAGGACAATCAGTCCGCCGTCGACGTCGTGGTGCTGCAGGGCGAACGCGAACGAGCCGCCGACAACCGGGTGCTCGGCCGGTTCCGGCTGGAAGACATCCGCCCCGCGCCGCGTGGCGAGGCCCAAGTCGAAGTCACTTTCGATATCGACGCCAACGGCATCCTCAACGTCACCGCCCGCGACAAGGACACCGGCAAGGAGCAGAGCATCACGATCAGTGAGCAGGGCAACCTGGACACCAGTGAGGTCGAGCGCATGCTGGCAGAGGCCGAACGGAACCGGGGTGAGGACGAGGAGCTGCGCAAAGCGGTCGACGCACGCAACGCGCTCGATTCGGTTGCATATCAAGTGGAACGGCGACTCGCCGAACTCGGTGACAGTGCGCCACCGCACGACAAGGCGCGGGCCGAGATGCTGATCGCCGACGCCAGGAAGGCCGTGAAAGACGGTGCTTCACCCGCGGAGGTAGAGCCACTCACCTCGGAGCTGCAGCAGCTGCTCTACGGGCTAACGCCGGTCCAGGACGGCGGCGACGGACATCAGGCTGGAGGCGCAGAGGCTGCGTCGTCGGATGACGACGACGTGATCGACGCCGAATTCGATCGAAGCTGAGGCACACGATGGAAAGGTCTGCAGATCATTCGACGACCGAGCCGGCTACCGACGGTACCGACAGGGATCAGACCGAGACGGCGCCTGATCGCACCGACACGGGGGCCGAGTTGGCTCAACTCGAGGACCGCTGGCGCAGGGCCCTCGCAGATCTGGACAACCTGCGCAAGCGGTACGCCAAGGATCTGGACCGTGAACGCGCCGCGGAGGTGGCGAAGGTTTCCGCGGCATGGCTGCCGGTTCTGGACAATTTAGAGCTTGCGCTGGCGCATGCGGGAAGCGATCCTCAGACCGTCGTCGAGGGTGTGAAGGCGATCCGGGAGCAGGCGGTGCAGGTGCTGTCGCGGTTCGGCTTCGAGCGTCACGACGAGGTCGGTGTGCCGTTCTCCCCGGAGCTCCACGAAGTGGTCAGTGTGGTGGCCCAACCCGACCTTCCCTCCGGGACCGTGGTCGAGGTCTTGCGCCCGGGCTACGGGGAGGACGGGCGGCAGCTGCGTCCCGCCGCGGTGGTCGTCAGCCGCCCCGAGGGGTGAGCACCGATGGCGCGTGACTACTACGAAGCGCTCGGGGTCCCGCGGGGCGCCGCCGCCGACGAAATCCAGCAGGCCTACCGCAAGCTGGCCCGCAAGTACCACCCCGATGTGAACAAGGACCCCACTGCGGAGGACAAGTTCAAGGAGGCCAACGAGGCCTACCAGGTGTTGTCCGACCCGGACACCCGGAAACGCTACGACCGATTCGGTGCCGACTTCCGGCGTGTGCCCGAGGACTACGACGAACGGGTCCGGGCAAGCGCCGGTGGGTACGGTGGCGGCGGGTACGGCGGTGGGGGCGGGGGCAGAAGGGTGCACTTCGGTCACGGTGTCGGTGGCGAAGGCGGCGTCGACTTCGAGGACCTCTTCGGGCAGATGTTCGGCGGCGGTGGCGGGTACGGGCCGATTCCCGGCGCCGATCAGGAAGCGGAACTGGAACTGACCCTGGAAGAGGCGTACCGGGGCGGCAAACGCACTCTCAGACTGGACGGACGGCAGTACGACGTCGACATTCCGGCCGGTGTCCTGGACGGCCAGCGAATCCGGCTGGCCGGGCAAGGCGGCCGGGGCAACGGTGACGCGCCGCCCGGGGATCTGTACCTCGTGGTGCGGATCAAGCCGCATTCCCGGTTCCGGGTACAGGGCCGGGACATCTACGTCGACCTGCCAATATCGCCATGGGAGGCGGTCCTCGGGTCGACCGTCGTCGTTCCCACCCCGGGTGGCGAGGCGAAAGTCAAAGTGGCTCCAGGCTCGTCGACGGGAAGGAAGCTGCGCCTGCGCGGAGAAGGAATGCCCAATTCGCGTGGCGCCAACGGCAACCTCTACGCCGAAATCAAGGTGATGGTGCCGCCGAAACCGACAGCACGCGAACGCGAGCTGTTCGAGCAGTTGGCCACCGAATCGAACTTCGATCCGAGGAAAGAGACATGAGCACCCCGACCCCGGTCACCCACTACGTATTGGTTCGCCGTACCGGACTGTCACCAGATGCCTTCGCCGAACGTACCGGGCTGCACCCGGACCTGGCACGCAAGCTTGTGGCTCTCGGCCTGCTCGACGCCCACCGCGACACCGGCGGCGAGATGTCGTTCGAACCATCCGAAGTGGCCCACGCCGCCCGCATCCAACGGCTGCGGACCGGTCTGGGCCTGAACTACTCGGCAATCGGGCTCGTGCTCGATCTGCTGGATCGAATCGAGAAACTCGAAGCAGCTTCCCGCAGAAGGAGGACACCCCCATGGACACCGGCAGCCTGACTGAGAAGTCACGAGAAGCCCTGCAGGAAGCCCAGAACGTAGCGACCAGAATGGGTCACACCGAGGTCGACGGAGAGCACCTGCTGCTCGCGTTGGTCGACCAGCAGGAAGGGCTGGTACCCCGACTGCTCGAGCAGGCCGGCGCGAACGTCGATGCCCTGCGATCCGATCTGGAACGTGAACTGTCGCGTAGGCCGAAGGTCAGCGGCCCCGGCGCGACGCCCGGTCAGGTGACGATTACCCAGCGCCTGGCCAAGCTGCTCGACGCCGCGGAACGGGAGGCGAAGCGACTCAAGGATTCCTACGTGTCGGTGGAGCATCTCGTGATGGCCCTCTCCGAGGAGGGGTCGGCCAGTGCGGCCGGGCGGGTCCTCGCCAGTCATGGGGTCACACGAGACGCCTTCCTCACGGCGCTGACGAAAGTGCGCGGCAATCAACGCGTCACCTCGGCCACCCCGGAAGGGGCGTACGAGGCGCTGGAGAAGTACGGGCGCGACCTCGTCTCCGAAGGGCGGGCAGGCAAACTCGATCCGGTCATCGGCCGGGATACCGAGATCCGCAGGGTAACGCAGATCCTGAGCCGGAAGACGAAGAACAATCCGGTGCTGATCGGCGACCCCGGCGTCGGGAAGACCGCGATCGTCGAGGGCCTCGCCCAGCGGATCGTCCGCGGCGACGTGCCCGAGGGCCTGCGCGACAAGACGATCTTTTCGCTCGACATGGGTTCCCTGGTGGCCGGTGCGAAGTACCGCGGCGAGTTCGAGGAGCGACTGCAGGCGGTGCTGTCCGAGGTGAAGGCGGCCGAGGGGCGGATCCTGTTGTTCGTCGACGAGTTACATACAGTGGTCGGTGCGGGATCAGTCGGCGGCGAAGGGTCTCTCGACGCCGGCAACATGCTCAAGCCGATGCTCGCTCGCGGCGAACTGCACATGATCGGTGCCACCACTCTCGACGAGTATCGCAAGCACATCGAATCCGACGCAGCACTGGAGCGACGCTTCCAGACCGTTCTCGTCGACGAGCCCAGCGCCGAGGATGCGATCTCGATCCTGCGCGGACTTCGAGAACGCCTCGAGGTGTTTCACGGCGTGAAGATTCAAGACGGCGCACTGGTGGCCGCCGTGACCCTCTCGCACCGGTACATCACCGACCGCTTCCTTCCGGACAAGGCGATCGATCTGGTAGACGAGGCGTGCGCCCGGCTACGCACCGAAATCGATTCGATGCCCGCCGAACTCGACGAGCTCACCCGGAAGGTGACCCGGCTGGAGATCGAAGAGGCCGCGCTGTCCAAAGAAACGGACGCGGCCAGCAAGGCGCGCCTCGAAGAGCTGCGTAAGGAGCTGGCCGACCTGCGGGCCGAGGCCGACGCCCGGCACGCTCAGTGGGAGGCGGAGCGGCAGGCGATCAGGCGGGTGCAGGAGCTGCGGGGAGAGCTGGAACGATTGCGCCACGAGGCCGAGGAGGCGGAGCGCAACTACGACCTCAATCGGGCCGCAGAGTTGCGATACGGCGAGATCACCGCGCTGGAACGCAGGCTCGAGGCGGCGGAGGAACAGCTGGCCACCAGGCAGGGCCGGAATCCGTTGCTGCGTGAAGTGGTCACCGAAGACGAGATCGCAGAGATCGTGGCCGCATGGACGGGTATCCCGGTCGCCCGGCTGCAGGAAGGCGAGCGGGAGAAGCTGTTGAAGCTCGACGAGATTCTGCACGAGAGGGTCGTCGGTCAGGACGAGGCGGTGCAACTGGTCGCAGACGCGGTGATCCGGGCGAGGTCCGGTATCCGTGATCCGCGCCGGCCGATCGGTTCGTTCATCTTCCTGGGCCCGACGGGCGTGGGAAAGACCGAGCTCGCAAAGACGCTGGCCAGTGCCCTCTTCGACAGCGAAGACAACATGGTGCGCCTGGACATGAGCGAGTACCAGGAGCGGCACACGGTGAGCAGGCTCATCGGTGCGCCCCCCGGGTACGTCGGGTACGACGAGGGTGGCCAGCTCACCGAGGCGGTGCGCCGCAAGCCGTATTCCGTGGTGCTCTTCGACGAGATCGAGAAGGCCCACGCCGACGTCTTCAACACCCTGCTACAGGTGCTCGATGACGGCCGGATCACCGATTCTCAAGGCCGGCAAGTCGATTTCCGGAACACCGTGATCATCATGACCTCCAACATCGGATCCCAGCATCTCCTCGAGGGAGTCACAGCCGACGGCGAGATCAAGCCGGACGCCCGGGACTGGGTGCTGGCGGAACTGCGCGGGCACTTCCGTCCCGAGTTCCTCAACCGGGTCGACGACATCGTGTTGTTCACCCCGCTCACGCTGCCCCAGATCGAGCACATCGTCGAGCTGCAGCTCACCGATCTTCGGAACAGGTTGTCGGAGCGCCAGATACACCTGGATATCACGCCGGAAGCACGCCGGCTCATCGCCGAACACGGTTTCGACCCGGTCTACGGTGCGCGGCCGCTGCGACGGTACATCGCCCACGAGGTAGAGACCAAGATCGGTCGTGCGCTGTTGCGGGGCGAAATCGAACCGGGTGGCACCATCAGTGTCACGGTGGACGGCGGCGAGCTCGCCGTCGCGTATGCGGAACCCGCCGTCGCGGCGGCCTGAGGAGAGGTGTCGTCATGGGATCCGACAAGGTGAAGTGTCCGCACTGCGGCAAGGTCAACAAGGTGCCGGCGGCCGGGGA
This sequence comes from Rhodococcus sp. JVH1, assembly GCF_000280725.2. NCBI lineage: Bacteria > Bacillati > Actinomycetota > Actinomycetes > Mycobacteriales > Nocardiaceae > Rhodococcus > Rhodococcus sp. JVH1. The sequence goes on from NZ_CP166289.1 coordinate 507,933, forward strand.
CGGAAAACCCCGCTGCGGGAACTGCCACGAGCCGCTGCCGTGGATCGCCGCGGCAGGGGACGACGACTTCGCGGAGGTCGCCGACAAGTCCTCGGTGCCTGTGCTGGTCGATCTCTGGGCGACATGGTGCGGCCCGTGCCGCATGGTCAGCCCGGCGCTCGAGCAGCTCGCCAGAGAACGCGCAGGTCAGATCAAGCTGGTCAAGGTCGACGTGGATGCTGCTCCCCAGACGGCCGAACGGTTCACCGTCCGCGCCGTACCAACTCTGCTGGTGATGGACCGGGGTGAGGTCCTCGCTCGTCAGGCGGGCGCAGCTCCGGTACCCCAGCTGCGCACGTGGCTCGATCAGGCGCTCTCGGAAAATGCAGGCAAGGAAGCGAAGTCATGACTTATGTCCATGCGGACCCACACGTGGCCGCGATCCGGGCCGTGGTGCCCCGGACCCCGCAGGGTTGCGAGGAATGTCTTCGCCTCGGCACCCCGTGGGTGCATCTGAGGCTGTGCCTGACGTGCGGACACGTCGGTTGCTGCGACTCTTCGCCGGGCAAGCACGCGAGCGCGCACGCTCACGCCATCGGCCATCCGATCGTCCAGTCGATGGAGCCAGGTGAAGATTGGCGGTGGTGTTATGTCGACCAGAACTTCGTCTGAGGACGCCGCACCCGTCGGCGTCAATCAGCCGGTCGACGAGACTCCGGACGAGGAAGGTGCTTTCCCGCGGCTGACGGACGACCAGGTCGCGACGCTCGAGGTCGGTGGCACGCGTCGATCGGTTCGCGCCGGCGAGGTGCTGATCCGAGAGGGCGCGCCCAGCAACGACTTCTTCGTCATCCTTTCCGGCAAGGTCGCGGTCCTCGACGAGGGCGACGGGGACGGCGAACGCCGGATACTGCGCGTGCACGGTCCCGGCCGCTTCCTGGGCGAGCTCGGACTGCTGGAAGGCCAGGTGGCGTTCTTCACCGCCGAAGCGATCGAGGATGGCGAGATGCTCGTCCTCCCCGCCGAGCGGGTGCGCGGGCTGGTTGCCCACGATCCCGTGCTCAGCGATCTGATCCTGCGCGCCTACCTGGTGCGCCGGCACCTGCTGATCGGGCTCGGCTCGGGGTTCCGGATCATCGGCTCCTGCTATTCCCCGGATACGCTGCGGCTTCGCGAGTTCGCCATCCGAAACCGGTTGCCCCACCGGTGGATCGATCTGGAGCGGGACGAACGGGCGGAGCAGCTGCTGCGCAGCCTGGACGTCGCCCCCGAGGACACTCCCGTCGTGATCTGGCACGGCGACAAGGTGCTGCGCAATCCGACGAATGCGGAACTCGCCCGCATCGTCGGGCTTCCGGTCCCGGACTCGGTCGCGGACGCAGCCCAGGACGTGTGCAACCTCGTGGTCGTGGGTGCCGGACCGGCCGGTCTGGCCGCGTCCGTGTACGGTGCCTCGGACGGGTTGAACACGGTGACACTGGAGTCGATCGCCGCGGGCGGCCAAGCCAGTACCTCCTCCCGGATCGAGAACTACCTGGGCTTCCCGGCAGGGATCTCCGGCTCCGAATTGGCCGAGCGGGCCGTGATCCAGGCCGGAAAGTTCGGCGCCCGCATCCTGGTGTCGGCGGAGGTGACCGGTTTGGGATCCGAGGCCGGGAACCATGTGCTCCGGCTGGCGGACGGCGGCGCGGTCCGCGGCCGGGCCGTCGTGCTCGCCACCGGGGCGCGATACCGCAAGTTGGCAGTTCCGGGAATCGAGGCACTGGAGGGAACGAGCGTGTACTACGCCGCGACCTATCAGGAAGCGCGGATGTGCGGCACCGATCCGGTGGCCATCGTCGGCGGCGGAAACTCCGCCGGCCAGGCCACCGTCTTCCTCGCCGGCCATGTCTCCCACGTCCACCTGCTCATCCGCGGCGATGACCTCGGAAAGAGCATGTCCCGATACCTGGTCGACCAGATCGAGCACCACCCGCGCGTTACCGTGCACCGGAACACCGAGATTCGTATGGTCCACGGCGAGAAATACCTCGACGAAATCGTGGTCGAGGACAATCGCACGGGCGACCAGGACACGATCCGGGTGCACGCCCTGTTCGTCTTCATCGGGGCGACGCCGCACACCGGGTGGCTGGCCGACGCGATCGCACTCGACGACCACGGCTTCGTCCTCACGGGCATGGACGCGGTCCACGCCCGAGGAGACGGCAACCGGCCGATCAGCGCCGGGCTGTCCAGGACGCTCGAAACCAGCCGGCCCGGCCTATTCGCGGCGGGCGACGTCCGCCGCGGCTCGGTGAAACGAGTTGCATCCGCGGTCGGTGAAGGAGCGATGGCGGTACGCCAAATCCATGAATACTTCGAAAGGAGCTGACGACATGCCAGTGATGGGCACCGTGAAATTCCAGCGGTTCTTCCGGGCAGCGGCTGGACTGCAGGTCGACCGAAACGACCTCAAGCGCTATACGGATTTCATCGACGACAAGATCTACGACGTGATCCTCATCGGCAAAGCCTCGGCCAAGGCAAACCTGCGGGACGTGATCGAACCGTGGGACCTGCCGATCACCAAAGGGCTGCAGGAGAGCATCCACCGGTTCGAGAAACTGGACGAGGAGATCGAACTACAGCCTCTGCTCGATCAACTGACGGCCCGGCCGCCCTTGGACGTGGCCCTCTCCGAGGAGACCGAGCAGCGACTGCCGCTGATCGCCGGAGGCTTGAGCGTGGCGCTGGCGCATACCTTCGTCACGGTCGAGCCGGACCGCAAGAACCCCGGGACCGCCGAATGGAACGTCGCCTTCGACATCTTCCACCTACTGCTCTGACCCCGGACCGGCGGTCCGGCAGATCAGTAGATCGCCGGGACGCGAAAGGAACTCGTCAAGTCCATCACCGATGCAGACCTGATGCTGTTGAAGGTGGCCACCAGATTCGAGTGGGCAACAGGTCCATCCCACCACGGCTCGCGGCCCGCCCCCACCAGGGTTGACGCCGACTCACGCACAGCGCTCGCTTCTGAACAAGGGAAATGAGCGTACCCGGTCAGTCGGCGACGAATCGCGCGCTGGCACCACGCCAGATCACCAAACGACCACCCCCAATGGTCAAGCCGCGAACAAACTGCCGCGAACAAACGAGTGCGGACAATGCCACGGCAGACCGACCGACGTAGTCGTTCCATAGCTCGACCACGCGCGCGAACACCTGGGCCGCAGCGGCGCGGTGCCGGACGAGAGCCGACCAGGCGGGTTCTCCACCGCTGCTGCGGCAAGCGCTGAATCGATCTCGGAACAGCACCAATCTGAGCCTACGGTGCCTGGCACCCACTCCTACCTCAACCCACGATCGGCCGGACGCCACAGGCCGAGACGGTGCGCAGACATGCGGCCACCTCGGCCGGGAGTCGTCTCGGCACCGGATAGGCCAGGTGTCCTCGCCGAGCATGACCACGGAGAGGCTAAACCCACGAAGACGCCGCATCACCGCCGACCGCTCGGCCTCCGTAGCCGTCCAGGACACTTGGGTGTCGACGGTGACCTGTCCCCAGCATGCAGCGGCGAGCAGTTGTGCGGCGGGACCGCAGGCACGGTAACCCGCAGTGTCCGCGTCAACGGTGGTGGGAGCAACTGGTGACGTGGGGTCGGGTTCGCCGCCCCGCAGCGTCGCCCTGCTCCGCGAGATGACGTGCGTGTCAGGGCGCGCGGGCCGGTGTCGGGTACACGGGCGTGCCCGTTGTCTGTGTACAGCAGTCGCGGCAACATCCTTCGACGAAGGATGAGAGAGGAGTTCGCCCCCTCTGTTCTGGTAATCCCATGAATGATGATTCGACCGTCACCGATCAGCGTGTCTCCGACGAGGCGTGGCGTTCGGCTCGACAGGTCCGGAGGACCTTATCGACATGGCGGTGGATGGCACGGGACCACGAACGCGGCGTCGCCCTCACCGACGCGGGGGCAGCTTCGACCCGAACTCGTCAAGGCCGTGCTCGATCGGTCTCGACGCCGAGTTGACATCCCACCTGGCTGCACACGAGTCGACCCTGCCGCCCGTGAGGTCGCCCCCCGGGCAGCGCGCCGATGATCGTCGTCACCGAGATCAGTTGCGTTAACTCTGTTTTACCTCGAATCGACCCGTTAGAATTGGGTCTTCGCAGGAGACGATATCGAAGGCCACAACGCGGTCCTCGAGGACCCAGCGGCCGGAAGGTATCACCACAGCAGCGCCCCACCGAGCTCGGACCCGACCAGTCCCGCCGCAGCATCCTCGCATTCCGAAAGGGGCTTCCTCCCCGTGGCCGGGACGTCAGATTGCAGCGGCGAGCCGGTCAAGCTCTCTTTTGGGCTAGCGGGTGCACCCATAAAACGCGCGGGCCGTGGGTCCTAAGACAGATGGCCGTCCACCCGGCGTGGGATACCCCACGGGTTCGCGTCGACGAGTGCGGGAGGCAGGTGCGCTTCATGCACCGATTGGTATGCGACCGGCCGCAGGAACCGCCGAATCGCGGTAGCTCCGACTGAGGTGTGAACGGAGTTGGTGGCCGGGTAGGGGCCACCGTGGTGTTGGGCCCAACTGACGGCGACACCGGTGGGCCATCCGTTCGAGATGACGCGCCCCGCGTAGCGCGCAAGCGCGTCGAGCAGTGCTGCGGCATCGGGGTCATCGTCGGTGCCGTGGACGGTCGCCGTCAGCGTGCCCGGCAGGACAGCCATCGTCGCGTCGAGTTCCGCGATCGATGTGTAAGTCACGATCAATCCGAACGGACCGAAGCACTCTTTGAGCAGGGCTTCTGGGCTTCGATGCAACGCCCGAGCGTCGGTCACGCCGATCACCGGGCGGACCGACAGATCGTCCAGATCGCTCTGCTCGGGTGATGACACCGGCCGAACGTCCGGGTGCTCGAGGATCTCCCGGGACACATCGAGGAAGGATTTGCGAATTCCTTTGTGCAACAGACGGAATGAATCTTCTGCGATCGCGGTTCGGACGAGCCATTCGATCGAACTCTGGTCGGGGACGAACAGAATCCCCGGTTTGGTACAGAACTGACCGGCGCCGAGGAGTAGTGATTCGAGGAATTGGCCCGCGATCTTTCCCGACCGTTCCGCAGCCGCAGCAGGTGTCACGAACACCGGGTTGATACTGCCGAGCTCGCCGTAGAACGGGATAGGGTGCGGCCGACCGGCTGCCAGATCTGCCAGAGCCCGGCCACCCGATGTCGAACCGGTGAACCCGACGGCCGTGATGCGCGGATCCTGAACGAGCAGACGTCCGATGGCGGCGCCCCGCACTACCCCGAACGTGCCGTCTGGGGCGCCGCCCGCACGAAGTCCCTCGTCGATCGCCCGCGCGTAGGCGGCGGTCAATCGAGGCTGAGCGGGATGTGCTTTCGCGACGACGGGACAGCCGGCGGCCAACGCCGAAGCGGTATCTCCACCGCCGAGCCCGAACGCGAACGGAAAGTTACTCGCACCGAACACCGCGGCGGGTCCCGTGGGTACAAGCATCCGCCGCAGATCGGGGCGCGGAGCGGGTAGCGCGTCCGGATCTGCTGTGTCGATGATGGCCTCCAGCCAGGAGCCCTCCTCGACGACATCGGCGAACATTCGAAGCTGCATCGTGGTCCGCGAGACCTCGCCGCGAAGGCGCGCCTCGGGAAGCGAACTGTCGGCGGCCGCCAGCGGCACCAGTTCCGCGCCGTTTGCGTCGAGTGCGTCGGCCATCGACCGCAGAATCTGTGCCCGCCGGCTCGGGTCTGTTCGGGCGAGTGACGTCGCGGCGGTCTCCGCGGCCGAGAGAATCCGCTCGTAATCCTCTGTGTTGGTGTCTGGAAGGGTCTCTATCGCAGTGGTTTCCATTGCTATTCCTGTCAAGTTCGGAGCGTCCCGTGCTGAGGATGTGGGCCTCAGTGTGCGGGAGAACGAGTGTGACGCCATACCTCCACATGGAGATGGTGTGAGTGCAGTCACGAGGCCAGGATTGGCATCACACGAGGTACCGAATGACTTTGGAGGACGACGATGACCGCAACGACGGGCCCACTTGCGGGGGTTCGGGTACTGGATATGACACGTCTGGCACCCGGACCGTACGCGAGCATGCTGCTCGCGGATCTCGGTGCAGACGTGATCGCGATCGGTGGTGGTCGTTCCGGGCTTCCGGTGCCGGCACTGTCTCGAGGCAAGGAATTCATATCGCTGGATCTCAAGACCGAGGACGGCCGCCAGGCGCTGCGAACGCTCGTCTCGGAAGCTGACATTTTCATGGAGGGATTCCGGCCCGGTGTTGCGGACAGGCTGGGCGCCGGCTACGCGGAACTGTCGGCCCTCAATCCGGGACTCGTCTACTGCAGCGTGACGGGCTACGGCCAGGACGGACCGATGGCGCAACGCGCCGGTCACGACATCAACTACCTCGCGATCGGGGGTGCCCTCGGTACCTTCGGCCCATCGGATCAACCGCCGGTCCCGCCTTTGAACCTGGTCGCCGACTTCGCGGGAGGTGGGTTGCTGTCGGCCTTCGGCATTCTGGGCGCGTTGTACGACAGGACTCGAACAGGCAAGGGCCGGTATATCGATTCCGCCATGGTCGACGGCGTCCTGTCGATGATGGGAATGAACTTCGTCGATTGGCAGACGCCGACGCTGCCCGGCCGCGGACGTGGCGTACTGGTCGGGTCGATGCCGTTCTATCGGTGCTATCGCTGTTCCGATGGTCGATACGTCGCGGTGGGTGCCCTGGAGGTGGCATTTTTCGAGCGATTGTGGACCACCCTCGACCTCGGAGCCGTACCGAATCATTTCGACGAGTCCACCTGGGACCTCATCGAGAAGTCGCTGACCGCCGAGTTCGAGAAGAAGACGATGGTGGAGTGGACCGCGGTGTTCGCCGACGTGGATGCGTGCGTGACACCGGTGCTCGAACCGCATGAGCTGTCCACGTTCGACCAGATCGTGGCCAGGGATCCGGGATTCGCACTGGATTCGGTCCCGGTGGTCCCCGTGTTCTCCGGCGGACCGAAACGGCGCGTCACCGACACCCGCGTCAAGACCGAAGAAGTCCTGCGCCGCGCCGGACTTCCCGAAGATGTCGCCGGCCGTGCCGCCGCCGACGGCGTCCCACCCTCCGTGACGGGTCTGAGCTGGCCACCGCTGTGACCGTCGACTCCCGAATCATCACATTCCCCGCAGACACCAGGAGCAATTCATGAGTATCGAACACCGCGAGTTCCGCGCGAGCGTCCGCAAACTCGCGCAGACCAAGATCGCACCGCACGCCGCCGACGTGGATGACAAGGAGCGATTCCCGTCGGAATCGTGGGCGGCCCTGTGCAGCAACGACCTTCCCGGACTTGCGCATCCCGAGAGCCTCGGTGGGAGCGGAGCCGATCTCCTCTCCCAGGTCATCGCAGTGGAGGAAGTCGCAGCATCGTGCGCAAGCTCGGCGCTGGTGATGCTGGTCAACTGGGCGGGCACGTCCACAGTGCTGAGTCAGGGCTCCGACGAGTTGAAGCAACTGGTGGTACCAGGTGTCGCGTCGGGCTCCGCCGGCGCTGCGTGGTGCATGACCGAGCCGCGCGTGGGATCGGACCTGTCGGCGATCGCGACGACCGCAATACAGGATGGTTCCGACTGGATTCTGAATGGGCAGAAGCGATTTATCAGTAATGCGCCGTGGGCCGACTGGTACGTGGTCCTGGCGAAGACCGGCGACAAGTCGCTCGGTGTCTTCATCGTGCACAAGGACGATGACGGCGTCAGCTTCGGCGCGCCCGAGAAGAAGATGGGAATGCGCGGCAGTCCGACGGCCGATGTCGTCCTCGACGGATGTCGGCTTCCCGCTGTTCGTGTCGTCAATGATCCCAATAAGGGGTTCCAGTACATCTCCGCGGAACTGAACGGCAGCCGCGCACTCATCGCGGCGCAGGCCCTCGGAATTGCGCAGGGCGCTTTCGACGCCGCCGTCTCGTACACGACGAACCGCGACCAGTTCGGCCAGCCCATTTCGCGCTTCCAGCTTCTTCGAGGCATGGTCGCCGATATGGCCGTCAAGATCGAGTCGGCTCGTTCGCTGCTTTACGACGCGGTCCATCTCATTCAGGACGGGGACCCAGCGGCGCGTGCGAAGGTGGCCATGGCGAAGCTGCTGTGCAGCGACAATGCCATGTCGGTGACCACCGATGCGCTACAACTGCACGGCGGTTACGGCTATGTGCGTGACTATCCGGTGGAGCGGATGATGCGCGACGCCAAGATCACTCAGATCTATGAGGGCACCAATCAGATTCAGCGACTTCTCATCGCCAAATCGGTTTACGGAAAGTAGGGCGTTGTGCAACACATTCAACAGCAAGCGCTGAGCGGCATCCGAGTACTCGATCTCGGCGAGATCATGCAGGCCCCCGTTGCGGCACAGGTTCTCGGCGACCTTGGCGCCGAAGTGATCAAGGTCGAGCGAGGTGTCAATGGAGACATGCTGAGGGGCCTGGATCGCGATTCACTCGAGGCAGGTCGCCCAGGCGCCTACTTCGCCGCGGTCAACCGCAACAAGCGCAGCATCGCACTCAATCTGAAATCTGCTGAGGGAAAGGACATTCTGCATCAGCTGCTCGCGGAGACGGATGTTCTCATCCACAGCTACCGGACCGCGGCGGTCGAACGGCTCGGGTTGACATACGACGACCTGCAGGAGCGTTACCCCAGGCTTGTCTACGGTACCGCGACCGGATTCGGGGAAACCGGGCCGTATGCCCACAAGGCCGGCCAGGACATGCTCGCGCAGGCGCTCAGCGGGATGGCGAGGTCGTGCGGCGACCCGTCGATCTCGGCGTACGTGCATCCGGTACCGACGGTCGATTATGCATCGGGTATGGCTCTGGCGCAAGGGATTTTGGCCGCACTGTTCGAACGCGAGCGTTCCGGCCGTGGCCAGAAGGTCAGCGTCAACCTCTTCGATACGGCACTGTCGCTGCAGACCCTCGAAAGTGCCTCGCTGCTGATGGACCGGCGTGAGACCAACTGGGTGACGGATTGGTACAGCGGCATCTTCGAGACGACAGACGGTTTGCTGCTGGTGCTCGGCCTGTTCCGCGAGAACCCCCTGCAGCTGGCGTGCAAAGCACTCGGCATCGACGATCTGTCCGTCCAGCCATCCTTCGCGTCGCCACAGCTCCAGGCCGAGAACAAGGAGGCCGCCAACGCGGTCCTACGTCCACTGATCGCGCGGCTGAGCACCACCGGGGCGGCGGAATTGTTCGACGGGGTCGACCTGCTGTGCGCACCGCTGCTCACCCTGCAGGAGGCGCTCGATCATCCCCAGACACGCCACAACGCCACACTCGTCGACGTCGATGTCGAGGGCGTGCGGACGACCCGCCTGATCGGCAGTCCCGTCACTTTGTCCCGAACGCCCGCACAGGTACGCCGAGGGGTGCCCGCGGTGGGTGAACATTCCGACGAAATCCTTCACGAGCTCGGAGTATCCGAGTCACGTGTCCAGATATTGCGCAGCAAGGAAGTAATCCGATGAGTAATGCGACGCAGACGGACCCGGCGAGCCCGGCCACCGGCCCGACTACCGGCACGGCCACAGCGATGGTGCTCGAAGGGTTCGGGCAGGCCATGGCCTCGAGGACGTTCCCACGCGTGGATCCCGACGCCGGCGCGGTCGTCGTCGACGTGACGCACGCGGGAATCTGTGGAACGGACATCCACCTGCAGCAGGGTCGCCTGCCCATTCCGGTGCCGGTCATCCTGGGGCACGAGGCGGTCGGTCGAGTGCACGCCCTCGGCGAGGGTGTCAGGACGGACGCGCGTGGCGAGGAGCTTCGCGTCGGAGATGCGGTGTCGTGGGCGTCCAACATCCCGTGTGGGCACTGCTACTACTGCGAGGATCAGCAGGAACCGTCACTGTGCGAGACCCGCAAGGTGTACGGCATCAATCAGTCTTCGGCCGACTGGCCCCACCTGTCGGGTGGGTGGTCCGAGCAGATTTACCTCCAGCCCGGCTCGACGATCGTCCGCATCCCGTCCTCGGTGACACCGCAGCAGGTGATCGCTCTCGGCTGTGCCGGACCGACTGCCGTCCACGCGGTGAACAGTATCGCCAAGCCTGACGCAGGCAATGTCGTCGTGGTACAGGGCAGCGGACCGGTCGGACTGGCGTGCGCCATGTACGCCACGCTCGCCGGGGCGGCGAAGGTGATCATCGTCGGCGGACCGGCCAACCGTCTGGAGGTCGCGCGGACGGCGGGCATCGGCGACATCCACATCGACATCTTCGCTGAGACGGATCGAGCGGCCCGCCTGGACCGAATTCTCGCGGAAACGCCGGGCGGGCGGGGTGCCGACGTCGTCATCGAGGCCGCCGGCGTACCGACGGCGGTGTCCGAGGGCATCGACATCGCCCGGCGCGGGGGCAAGTACCTCGTCGTCGGGCAGTACACGGACCACGGCACCACTCCGATCAACCCCCACTACATCACGAAGAAGCAGCTGCAGGTGCTGGGAAGCTGGGCGTTCTCCCCGCACAACCACCTCGAATACGTCGAATCGCTACCTCGGCTGGCAGCACGGTTCGACCTCGCCTCGATGGTCACCGAGTACCCGCTCGGGAAGGCGGAAGAGGCCATGGGTGACATGCGGGACGGGCGCACACTCAAGTCGGTTCTCGTGACCGGAGGTCAGTTGTGACCGGCTCCCGGTACACCGCCGCCATCGACGCGATGCTCGAGCGTATCGACTCGACCGCCAAGCAGACCAGCGGCAAGTTCCCGCACTACAGTGACCCTGAGTCCGGCGAATGGACGACCACCGCCGACGGAAACTGGACGGGAGGATTCTGGGGCGGCCTCGCCGCACTCGGCTTCGTGGCGTCCGGCGAGGAGCGCCTGTCGCGACTCGCCGACGAGATCACCGAGCAGGTCCTGCCCCGGGAGAGCTCCGACACCGCCTTCCGCGGCTTCCTCTTCTGGTATGGCGCGGCGGTCAACCACCTCGTCACCGGAAGCGACTGCGCGGCGCAGACTGCTCTGGCCGGTGCCCGCGGGCTGCTCGCAAGCTTCAACGATCGAGCGGGCGTGATCCCGCTCGGCGCGGAAGCGGAGGAAGCAGAAGCGGTCGGCGAGGGCGCCGCGAACATCGACGCCGTCCCGGGCACCGTCGCGCTGCTCTCGTGGGCGTCGGCGCAGACCGGCGACCCGCGGTTCCTCGACGCCGCGATCCGTCACGCGGAGCGGCACATCGAGCTCTGCATCCGGGCGGATGGTTCGGTCTGTCAGTCGGCGCTGTTCGACACGACAAACGGTGCGCTCCTGCGCCGCTACACCCACAAGGGCATGAACGACGACAGCACCTGGGGGCGGGCGCAGGCGTGGGCGATGGTGGCGTACGCCCAGGCCGCGCAGTGGGCGTCGCCGTCCTTCCTGCCGACCGCCGTACGGCTTGCCGACTGGTGGCTGGGCACGCCGACTGCCGGAATCGTGTCATGGGACTTCGACGCCGGCACCGGACCGCACGTCCCGATCGACACGTCCGCCACTGCCATCGCCGCTGCCGCCCTGCTCAAGCTCGCCCGGCTGGTTCCCGACCGGACCGACTTCCGGGACAGGGCCGTCGCCCATGTGGATGCGCTCCTCGACCACCTCACCCCGACCGGACCGCACGACGACAGACCGGCAGGGATCCTCATGGACGGTTGCTTCGACAAACGCCGGGACTTCGCTACGCGGAACGAGCTGATCTGGGGCGACTACTTCCTGCTCGAGTGCCTGATCAGCCTGGACGGCCGGTCCGATACTCTGACACTGTGACCCAGCCGACATGAACGGGTTGCCCAACGCCGGGGGGAAGAAAGATCGAGGAAAGCCGGTGTCGGAAAGTACGCATACCGCAGCTCACGAGTTCAAGCACTCGGATGTCAGGACGTCCATCCTCGACGACCTCGCGCTCTCGCGTGCCGAACTGCTCGTCCTGACGGACGAAGCGTCGGCCATGACCACGGCAGGTCAGCGCATCCGGGAGATCGGCGACTTCGACATGTCGCTCGTAGGGCGCATCGAGGTCGACGGCGCGATGGTTCACCGCAGTTGGCAGGGGACGAAGAGCAACGCTCTGCACCGACTGGTGGTGCCGGAGGGGGTCGGACTCGGCGGAAAGAGCATCATGCTGCAGAAACCTGTCTGGGTCCGGGACTACCTGTCCGACGCCGGAATCACTCACGACTTCGACGCGCTCGTGGCGCAGGAGTCACTGCGAGGAATGCTCGCAGTGCCCATGGTGTACGAAGGTCGTGTCCTCGGTGCCGTGTACGTAGGCACCCGCGAATATTCGTCATTCGGTGATCGAGTCATCGCGGAGATCCAATCGACCGCCGCGACGGCCGCCGTCACTCTCGTCAGCGCACAGAGGGCCGCAGCTCAGACGGAGCTCGCGATCGAGGCCGAACGGAATCGGCTTGCCGAATCCCTGCACGATTCCGTGAGCCCGGTCCTCTTCCGGATCGGTGCCGAACTGCAGAGTCTGCGTGCACTGGGCGACGCTCAGGCGATCCACGATCGGCTGGAGGAGATCACTGATCAGGTACACGCCGTCAATGCGTCGATTCGCAGGTCACTGACCGACCTCAGCGCGCGACCCCCCGAGCGGGAACTCCCAGTCGGCATCGAGGAGGACTGCCAGTCGTTCGCGCTTCGGACCGGTATCCCGGCCCGTTTCGTACCACTGACAGAATCTCCGGATCTCGACGTGAGCCGCGTCGAGGCCCTCCAGCGACTGGTCCGGGAGGCGCTCGTCAACGTCGAAAAGCACGCCGACGCATCCACAGTGGTGGTCAGCCTGTCGGTTCGGTCGGGCAGAGTGACGGTCGTCATCAGCGACGACGGCCGGGGCGTGGACGGGGCCGACGACCCGGTGCGAGGGAGCCAATTGGGGCTCGGGCTGGCCGCAGGACGGCTCGAGCGGCTCGGTGGCGGCATGTCCGTAGTCAGCGACGACGAAAACGGCACCACCGTGCGCGGCTGGGTAGACGCAATCGACGGGTCGGGTGCATGACCGAGCCGTCGAAGACGATCCGCATCCTCGTCGTCGACGATCATCCGATCGTGCGCGGGGGGGTCGAACTTCTCGCGCGAGAGGACGAGAACCTCGAAGTCGTAGGAGGTGCACTGACCGGCGCCGCGGCGGTCGAGCTGGCCCGCACCCTCCCCGTCGACGTCATCCTCCTCGATCTGCGACTTCCCGATATCCCTGCACCCGAACTCATTCCGCGACTACGGCGGGTCGCGCCGCACGCGCGGATACTGCTGTTCACCGCGTTCGCCGATCACGGCGCCATCGATCTGTTGATGGAGGCGGGTGCGGACGGATGCCTCGTCAAGGACATCAGCGGGCAGGACTTCGCCACGGCCATTCACCGCGTGTCCGGCGGAATCCGGGTTGTCGACCCAAGACTGGCCGGATCGCGAAGAGTCGTGACATCCGAGGCTCTTTACCGGGCCGGCCTGACTCGGCGCGAGTACGAGGTGCTGCGTTTCGCGGCAATGGGTAACAGCAACCCCGAAATCGCTCAGGAACTGTCCCTTGCGCGGAACACCGTAAAAACCTATTTGCAGAGCGCCATGCAGAAACTGAACGCGCGAAATCGTGTCGAAGCCATTGCGCGTGCCCACGAACTTCGCTTGCTCTGAACGTAATTCGTTCACCAGGCGACACATCCCCACCTCTCCACCTGGAGATGTTGTGTGTCCTGGATCACCCATACATTCGAGCCACAGGAATCATTCCGCAATCGTGGCAACGGAGGCCATACATGTTCACAATGTCCCAAACCTCGAAAGTCGGATTTGCCAGCGGTGTCGGTACGACAGTCGAATGGTACGACTTCTTCATCTACGGCACCGCGGCCGGACTCGTGTTCAACAAGATCTTCTTCCCCGAGTTCGACTCCCTGATCGGCACTTTGCTCGCCTTCGCCACGTTCTCCGCCGCCTTCGTTGCGCGTCCGATCGGCGGAGTGGTGTTCGGCCACTTCGGTGACCGGATCGGACGGAAGTCGATGCTCGTCATCACCCTGACCATCATGGGCTTCACCACCCTCGGAGTCGGGCTGCTCCCGAGCTACGAGTCCATCGGCGTCGCCGCGCCGATCATTCTCGTGACCCTGCGCTTCGTGCAGGGCCTCGCGCTCGGTGGCGAGATCGGCGGGGCGATTCTCATGGCCGTCGAACACGCGCCCGCCGGCAAACGCGGCTACTACGGCAGCTGGGTGCAGATGGGGGTGCCGGCGGGATTGATGTTGGGCAACACGGTCTTCCTGTTGATGGCCGGACTTTCTCCCGAAGCGTTCGAATCCTGGGGTTGGCGAATTCCCTTTCTGATCGGGGGTGCGTTCGTCGCGATCGGCCTCTTCGTCCGACTGCACGTCGGCGAAAGCCCGAACTTCGATCGCGTCAAGAAGAACGCAAAGTTGGAGAAGCTGCCCATCGGGGTGGTCCTTCGCCACTACCCCACGCAGGTCCTCCTGACCTGTGGTGCTTACTTCGCCATCGGGGTCACCTTCTACGGCACCACGGTATTCGGTCTCAGCTACGGCGTCGCGCAGGTCGGCTACACGCGGAACCAGATGCTGACACTCGTCCTCGTCGCCATGGCGGTCACGTTCGTCGCGCTGCCGTTCTTCGGCAAACTGTCGGACTCCTACGGCAGGAAGCCGGTGTTCCTGGCAGGAGTCGTCGCAATGCTGCTGTTCACCTTTCCGTGGTTCTGGCTGGTGAACAGTGGATCCTTCCTGCTGGCGATGGTCGGGTTCGTGGCGTTCTGTCTCGCCTTCTCGACCTCCTACGGCCCGCTCGCAGCCTTCTTCGCCGAAGCTTTCGACACCCGCATCCGCTACACCGGAATCTCCTTCGGGTACACGATCGGCACCCTTGCCTCGAGCGCTCCCGCGCCGATCGTCGCCACGTACCTGCTGGATCGCACCGGCTCCTACGTCGCCGTCGCGCTGTTCATGGTCGCAATGTGCGCCATCTCCGTCGTCTGTGTGATCTCCATGCGGGAGACCTACCGGCAAGATCTGTCCGATAACGACGAAGCCGCGGGCCAGGAGCGATTGTCACCGACTTCCACGTAGACGGCTTCGCCACCCGTACACCTCATTTGGTGTCTCTCCGTAGGTCGGGTCCGGTCGGGTAACTGTGGTCACCCCGAGGCCGAGTGTCGCGAGCGCGATAACCGACCTCGGGGGCGTGGGGCCCGCAGTGTCGGGCTTCGGCGAACCGCGCCGAGACCAGATCCGAGAGCAAGCTCCACAGCCCACAACTAAGAAATGCGTGCAGTTCGCCATCCCGGGCCGTAGCTTGTCACGAAGCTACCGGAACGATCACATTCCGGACTCCAGCAGTCTGAGCTTCTCGGATAATCTGCGGCACCTCTTTCAAGTGGAAACGCTTATGGTTGGTAACGCACAATGCGTAACATTGAGAGAAAAGACGATCAGATCTTCCCCATAGGTAACGATTTGGGTTTAGCGGCAGATCGCCGGACAACATTGTATCGTTTCTACCAAGGTCGCATTCCGCCGACCCCGAGAAGCCTGAGGAGAACCGACAGTGGCTGCGCCTGCGCGATTGATCATCGATACAGATCCGGGAATTGACGATGCGCTGGCGCTGGCTCTGGCGGTGGCGAGCCCAGAGGTCGATCTGATTGCCGTCACCACGGTCGCGGGAAACGCTCCAGTCGAGGACGCGACCGACAACGCGCTTCGGCTTTTGCGTGCACTCGGGCGGGACGACATTCCAGTCGCGGCGGGCGCAAACCGAGCGCTCGTCCGCATCGGAATGCACAACCAGCCCTCACCGCACGGCGAGAACGGGCTGGGCGGGGTCGAACTTCCTGCGCCGACCCGTGCTTTGTCCGAGGAACACGCCGTCGGACTCCTCGCGTCGGTGCTCCGTGAGGCCGCACCGCGGTCCGTGACGATCGCGGCGATCGGTCCGTTGACCAACATCGCCCTGCTCGTCGCCATACACCCCGAGTTGATCGACCGGATCGACAAGCTGGTGATCATGGGAGGGAGCACCGGCCGGGGCAACATCACACCGGTTGCAGAGTTCAACATCTGGTCCGACCCCGAGGCGGCGCAACGTGTCTTCGCGTGTTCGCATCTCGAAACCTGGCTCCTGGGACTCGATGTCACGCGACGTTCGACTCTGGACGAGACAGCGCTCGCAATGCTCGAGGCGCGGTCACATACCGGGTCACTCCTCGCAACGATGATCCGAGGCTACGGCGACATTCAGGCGGACGGCTGGCCCATGCACGACGCCTTGGTGATCGCAGCGATTGTCGACCCTGCGATCGTTCGATTGCAGACCGCGACAGTCGAAGTCGAGACCGGTGTCGGTGTCGGTCGCGGACAGACGGTGTGCACGCTGTCCGGCTCCGCCATCCCTTCCGGAGGGTGTGCCACGCCGGGTACCCGTTTGGCGGTCGATCTGGATGTCGACCGATTCCGTGCCCTCGTGCTCACCCGCGTCGCCGGTCTCGCTGTGGCACCGGCCTGAAGAGGCCGAACGACGGCGCGTAGCGGACACTGCAAAAGGGTGCCGTTGGGCCAGGCGTTCGTGCGAACTCACACTTCTACGAGCGCCCCCGCCACATCGGCGGGCAGACGGACGTGCCGAGGTCGTGTGGGGTAACCGATCGCCACGGCGCCGAGCGGCTTCCAGTCCGACGGCACACCCAACTCCGTGCGCACGATCTCCGGCGCAAAGATGGTGGATCCGACCCAACAACTGCCCACTTCCCTTGCGGCGAGGGAAACCAGAAGTCCTTGTACCGCCGCGCCGACCGCCACAGTGAACATCGTCGACTCGGCGCGCCGACGGTGCGCGTCCGGGTAGTCGTGGGCGCCGTCCGGCACACAGAACGGGACGATAACTTCCGGAGCATCGAACAGAATGCCGCCGCGGGCGATCCGCCGCTCCACCTGCTCCGGGGGCAAGCCGTCAGCGGTCAGATCGATCCGCCACTGCTCGCGCATGGCGGCGAGGAGTCTCGCGCGTACCTCGTGCGACCGCAACCATACAAATCGCACAGGATGTGTGTGGTGCGGGGCTGGTGCGGTCAGGGATTCGGCAACCGCCTGCGTGATCAGCTCTGGGTCAACCGGCCTGTCGCTGAAAGCGCGAACCGAATGCCGCAGCAATTGAGCCTCACGGCGGCCCTGTGCCAGCGCCTCGGCGGTGCCGAGCCCGAACAAGTCCTCGTGGCCGGAACGCAACAAATCGGTCGCACCTGACCCGTCGTCGTATGATTTCAGTCCCCGCACTACAGCGACGGGGATTCCTGCCACCTTGCCTTTCACCAGATCGGCGGCGGCCGCGAGTTCGTCGGCTATCGCCACCTCGGTCACCTCCAGCACGTTGCCCTGTGCGTCCTTGGTGCCGGCGTAGCCGTGGAGAACCGCGATGCCTGCGCTACCGATCGCCGCGTCGATCTGCCCCCGGCGCCACGCGCGGCCCATCGTGTCCGTGATGATCACCGCCACGCTGACACCGAGCAGATGCTGCAACCCCGACCGAATCGACTGCGCGCTCTCATCGGGGTTCTCTGGTAGTAGTGCCAATTCGTGCGAGAAGACGTTGGACCCATCGATTCCCGAAGCGGCCTGCACAATCCCCAGACGGTTCTCAGTGATGACGGTTGACCCCTTGCGGGCAACGACACGAACGGCTTCCTGCTCGACCAGAAGCGCCCGGAACGCCTCACGATCCTGAGCTCGTGTCGGCGCATCGACGATTCGTCCCTCGGCCTTGGACACAATCTTGCTCGTGATCACGACGATGTCGTCGTCAACCAACCAAGGCGCCTGGTGAGCGATCTGTTCGGCAACGTCGTCTCCCGACCGGAACTCCGGAAGGCCAGTCACCGGAAATACATGGAGTCCGCTAACAGAGCCGTGGTCGGGGACGTCCTGGGCTCCCGAAGTCTGAGGGGCCGACTTCATCGGTTCTGCAATCGAGGAGTTCGGACAATCCGATCCTCTTCTACAAGTCGCAACTTCGCCTGTCGCAGTAGTTTTTCCCGCTGTCTCTCCACGAGTTCAGGAGTCACGTTCGACGACAACAGTGCGGTCAATTGCTTGAAGTACGGTCGCGGAGGTACCCCGAAGGTAGCGAATATGTCATCCGCGGTTCCGCCACCGAATGGCAGCCAGCGGCGGGCAAAATCGATCATCGCAACCTCGTGTTTGTCCATGAACGCGAACTCACGCGCCGACCCCAGAGCAGCCATGCGGGCGCCGAACCCCAACCCCCGGACCGTGCGCAGGTCGGAGGCGGTATCCACGTCTGACCTCAGCGAAGGCCATTCACCCTCGAGAATCATGGCGCCCGACGCCTGGTGAGCGAGCGCCGAACCGATGCCAAAGGCCGGGAACAGTCCTTCGCCCGCCGCCGATAGCAGCAACGTTGTGCCCTTTCCATCCCGGTCGGCGCAGAACGCACGCCTGCCGTCGGCAGCCGAGATGAATGCGGACAATTCGCGATCCCGAAGCGCTGGAAGATCGGCGGGCAACGCCCCTACTACTCGGCCCGGGCGCTCCCGGTCCAACAGGGCCGCGCCGTGGTTCAATGCCGCGTTCACCCCGCCGGCCGGCTCGTTTCCCAGTACGCGTGCACCGAGCCGTTCGACGCTGCGCGCCACGACAGGGTCCGGCGTGACGACGAGCACCGAGTCGACCGCTCGTGCCCGCAGCGCAGCGCAAACCGTGTCGAGCACGATCGCCAGGACCAGCCTCTTGTGCGCGTTCATCTTTCCGGTACCGCCGTCAGCCGCGCCCCGGAGTCGTGTTTTCGCCTCGGAGAGTGACTTGACCGGAATTATCAGGTCAACAGGATACGGATTCGCCATTACAAGACTCGGATTCTCGGGTGGGTCTTTCACATTGTCGGTTACCGCGCGGAGGCGGGGAGGTCTTCGCAGCTGGAGAGCAGGCTCGCTGCGGCCGCGTCCAGGAACACCCGGGTCGCGTGCGAACCCAGCACCCCCGCTGCTGGTAGCTGCTGGGGGGTCGGCCCCTGCTCCATCAGCGTCGCGACTGCAGACGCCTTGGCGTCGCCGGTAGTCATCAGCCATACTTCGCGGGAGCGCGTTATCGCCGACAGGGTCAGCGAAATCCGGGTGCTCGGCGGCTTCGGACAGTTGTACACCGCCACCACTTCACGTTGCTTCTCCAGCACTGCCGGTGAGTCCGGGAAGATCGAGGCGACGTGACCTTCCTCGCCCATCCCGAGGAGGCAGATGTCGAACAGAGGCGTCCTGTCCAGGCGACCGTACGCGCACAGTAGCGCCTGGTAGGCGTTTGCAACTGCGGTGGCGTCGTTGCCGAAGCCGCCGTCGGAGGGCGCCATGACGTGGACACGGCTCGGGTCCACGGGCAGGTGGTCCAGTAGGGCCTCGCGCGCCTGCTTCTCGTTACGGTCGGGGTGATGTCGGGACACGAAGCGTTCGTCGCCCCAGAAGAAGTTCACTCGATGCCAGTTGACGATGTCGCGATTCGGGGCGGTGCATAGTCTCTCGAGCACCGCTGTCCCGGTGCGTCCTCCGGTGAGCACCAACGACGCGTAGGCGCGCTCTTCCTGCGCCTGGGCAAGAGTCGAAAGCAACCTCGACGCGACGTCACCGGCGAGCTGTTCGCCGTCGTCGTAGATATAGGGGATCGGCTTGGTGGGAGCGGAAGCGGTTCTTGTTGTTGTCATCTGAGGATCACCTCTGGTGAGTGTGTGGGCGCACCGTGCAGATCGAGCGGGTGGGTGGGCGGCGTCAGGTAGTTGGTCGTGCGCCGTCGCAGGCGGCGGCCGATTCCCTGCACCACCGCGTCCAGGTCTGTCTCGTCGAGTTGCTGGCCGTGGGCTGCGCCGGCGGCGCGGCTGATGTTCTCGTCCATCAACGTCCCACCGACGTCGTTCACGCCGGCTTGGAGCAGTTGACGGACCCCGTCGAGTCCGAGCTTGACCCACGACGCCTGCACGTTGTCGATGAGCCCGTCGTAGACGATTCGCGCAATCGCATGGACCAGCACTACTTCTCGCCAGGTCGGACCACGACGCGCACCTCGCTTGAGGTAGATCGGAGCCGCCATGTGTACGAACGGAAGACCGACGAACTCGGTGAACCCTCCGGTCTCACGCTGGAGTTCTCGGGTGCGGATGAAGTGGCGCGCCCAGTGCACGGGCTCCTCGACGGTTCCGAACATCATCGTCACGTTCGACGTCAGGCCCATCGAGTGGGCGACGCGGTGACATTCGAGCCACTCCTCGGTGCCGATCTTGTCCGGGCAGAGGATCGCCCGGACGTCGTCGTCGAGGATTTCCGCGGCGGTGCCCGGGAGCGACTTCAGTCCTGCGTCGACCAATCGCTGCAGGTACTTCTCGAGCGGCTCCCCGAGCCGCTTGGCTCCTTCGGTGACCTCGAGGGCTGTGAAGCCGTGCACGTGGATATCTGGTACTGCTTCCTTAGCCGCGCGGCAGACGTCGATGTAGAAGTCGCCGTCGAAGGACGGATGGATGCCGCCCTGCAGGCAGACCTCGGTGCACCCGAGATCCCACGCCTCCCGGACACGGGCGGCGACTTCCTGAAGGGTCAGCAGGTACGGCTTGCCTCGCAGGTTCAGCGACAACGGCCCCTTGGAGAACCCACAGAAGGTGCATTTGAAGGTACAGACATTGGTGTAGTTGATGTTTCGGTTCCGCACGAATGTCACGTCGTCACCGACAGCCCTGGAGCGGAGGTGATCGGCGAACTCGGCGACCTCGGCGACCTCTCCCCCACGAGCCTCGAACAGGGTGACGATCTCGTCCACTCCCGGTTCCTGCCCCGAGGCGATACTGTCGAGGACGTCCGTGACGGGCCCACCGAACCCTCGCCTGCGGCTCGGCACCAGATCGGTGGGCGCGAACTCCGACCCGGAGCTCCACACCGTCGAGCGTCGACCGATCTGGACGACTTCCGCCCCGGTGCCGACGTTCTTCGCGTCGGCGTGACTCTCGGGGAACATCGCACCCGGGTCGTCGCGGCCGAGCGACTCGGCGTCCGACCGGTCCATGATCGCGAAGCGCAGACCGGGGTCGATCCATTGGTCGGGGCGGCGCGCGAACTCGGGGTACACGGTGAGGCGGGGTGCGAGGAACTTGCCGTGACGTTCGGTCACCTCACGGAGCCGGTAAAGCGAGGGCCACGGCCGTTCCGGGTTGACGTGGTCGACCGTCACCGGGGACACCCCCCCGAAGTCGTCGATCCCCGCGTCGAGCAGCGGACCGAAGTCTTCCGACAGGTTCGGGGGTGCCTGCAGGTGCACATCCGGCGGCAGGATCAACCGCGCTATCGCGATCGTCCGGAGGAACTCGTCCTGCGGGCAGGCGGGTTCGTTGCGCATCACGGTGTCCGGTTTGGGCATGAAGTTCTGCACGATCACTTCTTGGACGTGCCCGTAACGTCTGTGTAGGTCAGCGATGGCCCGCAGCGCCGTGACACGGTCCTGCGCAGACTCTCCGATGCCGACGAGGATCCCGGTCGTGAAAGGGATCGCGAGTTCGCCCGCGGCCTCCAGCGTGGCCAGCCGGCGTTCCGGTGTCTTGTCGGGCGCACCGCGGTGGGCCATCAGCGTCGGGTTCAACGACTCGATCATCATGCCCTGGCCGGGGCTGACAGTCCGCAGCAGCGACAGAGCATCCGGTGCGAGGGCTCCTGCGTTGGAGTGCGCCAGCAATCCCGTCTCCGCGGTCACGAGCCGGCACATTGCGGCCAGGTACTCGACGGTGGAGCCGTAGCCGTGATCGGCCAGCCATTGGGCCGCGATGCCATATCGGTCTTCGGGCTGTTCCCCCAGCGTGAACAGCGCCTCGTGACATCCCGCCTGCGCTCCCCGCATCGCGATCGCGAGCACCTGATCGGGCGTGAGGTACGGCGCTTCCACGCGTGCGGGTGAGCGGGAGAAGGTGCAGTAACCACACCCGTCGCGGCACAGTGTGGTCAACGGAATGAAGACCTTCGGCGAGTACGTCACCCTCGTGCCGAAGAGTGCATCGCGTAGTGCGGCTGCCCGTTCCATCAACTCCGAGAGGGGACGGGTGAGGACGGTCGCATCATCGACGGACGGTGCGTCGAGGGCGCACCTCGTGGTGCCGCGCTGGTGGATTGTTGACTTCGTACCTATATCGGGACTCATGGTGGGATGCTCTCTACGCCTCTACCGTGTGATGGAAACCCCTCGAGCGCGCTCGGCGGCTCCCACTTCGATCGATCAGAACAACTGGTACTCACTGCCGAACACTTCGCTGACGGATCCGCCTCGGAAGACCTGGCTGATCGAGTCGGCGAGGACGCCGGCGCAGGACAGCACGCGGACGTTGGCCGGTGCCTGGGGCGACAGCGCGATCGTGTCGGTCACGACGATCTCGTCGAACGGCGATGCGGCGAGGTTGTCGTAGGCCTGGCCGCTGAACACCGGGTGGGTCGCTGCGGCGAACACCCTCGACGCTCCTGCCCTCATCACCATTTCCCCCGCAGCACGGAGCGTGCCGGCGGTATCGATCATGTCGTCGACGATGATCGCGGTCTTGCCGCGTACATCTCCGATCACGTGACCTATCTCGGCGACCTGATGCCTCGGGCGTTCCTTGTCGAGAATCGCGAGATCGGCGCCGACGCACTTGGCGAAACTCTTGTTCAGCTTCACCCGTCCGGCGTCGGGCGCCACCACTACGAGGTCCTCCATCTCGAGATCGATGAAATGCTGAGCGAGCAACCTCATCGCCGTCATGTGGTCCACCGGGATCTTGAACATGCCCTGGAGCTGTCCGGCATGCAGGTCCATCGCCAGGAGTCGGTCTGCTCCCGCCGATTCGAGCATCCGGGCGACCATCCGCGCGGAAATCGGCTCTCGCGGGGCGCTCTGCTTGTCCTGCCGCGAGTACCCGTACCACGGCGTGACGGCGATGACGCGGTGTGCACTGGCAGCCACCGCGGCGTCGATCATCACCATCAGCTCCATCAGTGCGTCGTTGGTGGTGACCCCGGTATCAGCATTGGTACAGGTCGGCTGAACAATGAAGACGTCGGCGTCGCGGATCGACTCCTCGAACCGGCAGTACACCTCCCCGTTCGAGAAGGTCTTCAGCACAACCGGACTCAGCCCCACGCCCAGCTCAGCACCGATCGCTTTCGCGATGTCGGGGTTGGCCCGACCGGAAAACAGTTTCAACCGCTTGCCGTAACTCATCGGCATGCTCGTTGCGGTACCCATGGACGTAGCGCTGTCCGCACCACTCCTTGTCGGGATGCTTCTCAAGGCGGCCACCGTTAAGGACCTCACTGTCGTATTGGTGGAAGGTAGTACTGATGTGCATGTCCTCGACGCGCGGCGACGCCGGTCAGAGCAGTCCTCGGCCGAGGATGTATGCACCGCGGAGATCGGACCCCTCGTACTCGATCGTTGCAAGCTCACGGACCCGGGGGCTCGCATTGACGGCCACCGTGTTCGGAAGCATTCCGAACAGCGGGATGTCGGACGTGGAGTCGCCGTAAGCGACGCAGTCCCGTTCGGCGAGCCCATATTCCGCGAGTAACTTGCTGACGATCGAGATCTTGTCTTCGGCGCTGAGGAGACTCTCAGGGCCGACCTCGCTCCTCAAGGCCACCTGCGCGCCGAACGCCGAATCAGCACCCCACCCGGTCAGACGTTCCACGAAGAACTGGGGTGACTGAGAGATGACGGTGCTGTATTCGCCACGGTTGCGGATATCGGCGAATACTTCGACCACGCCGCCGATCCACGGGGAGGCGGCGAACGCGCCATCGATGTCTGCCTCGCTGAGCCCTTCCCACAGTGGAAGACAGAGTTCCCAGAAACGCACATCGCTGATCTCGCCCTCGAGCCAGGATTGCTCGATCAGCTCGCCCGCAGCGAGTTCTCCAACCGCTCTCGAGATCTCGATCGAAGCGGTGGACTGCAGGAGGGTGCCGTCCATGTCGAAGACGTGCAGCTTAGTCATCTGTGAACCTAACTGTGTGTGTGGAACGAGTTACAAGCCTGCCCGGGGCCGACGAGCAGGGCGCTGTGAAGGTTGCGCCCGGCCGCCGGCAGCTCTCAGGAGAGTGCGAGTTCAGCGTCGTTGTGCAGGGGTGCGATGGCGTCGGCGTAGTAGCTTTCCGGCACCTCCCGCTCACTACGCTCGATCAGCTCGGAGAAATCCCACTTCCGCAGCAACTTGCCGTTACGGAACACCGGCTGCAGGATGTTCTCCTCCGGCGAGATCGACTCCCGCGGCACCGTCTGATACTCACCCTGCGACAGTCGCAACCCGAGGCGGCCTCGCTTGGACGCCTTCATCGCATCCCCGGTCGGCGCCTTCGCGATACCCCGCCACTCACCATTGACACACACCGCGGATGCCTTCTGCCCGAAATTCATCGTGTCCCGGTTGCAGTGCTGCAACAGGCCACCGCCCATACCGAAGATCGCGTTCTCCGCCGACAAACCGCGGCGCTCGAGTTCGGCATACACCCTTGGGAGACTGTCACGATTGACCCCGTCACCCTGCACTACCCGCACATAGTCGGGCAGCACCTTGAAACCCTTGCTGTTGGTGGTGTACCCGAAGCTGTCCATCAACCACTCTGTCGTGTCCGCGGTTACCTGTACCACGTCACCCGAGTCCGGGCGCACCCCGACCAGTCCGGGGAAGTTCCGGACTACCTCGGCGAGCTCGCGGCCGATAATATTCTTGACCGCGTTCTCGTGGTCGTAGGTGTCGGTCAGCAGCAACGCCACCCCGCTCGGTGCGTGCACCTCGAGCATGTTCCGCATAGCCGCGGCCTCGTTCTCACGCCCCCACGCACAGAAACTGGCGTGCTCGGAGTTCGGGCCGGAATTCGCCGGCGCGACCGCGTTGTAGTACTCCTTCGCCGCGAGAATCCCTGGCACGGTGTCACTCTGGTTGAAATTGACCAGGTGCGCCAACCCACCGAGCGCGGCCGACTGCTGCGAGCTCACCCCGCGGGCGCCGTAGTCGTGCAGACAGTGCCGCAGAATTTCGGGGTGATCGGAGGTCCGGGCCAACGCTTCCTTGATGACCTGCTTGGCCAGCCAGCTGATGGTGCCAACCGTGGTCGGGTACCACACCCCACGCAGCAGGGAGGTCTCGAAGAAGCTCGTCACCCAAAAGTACTTCGGGTCGGTGTTGATGATCTGCACCAGCACGTTGCGGGTCGGCATCACCAGACCCTCGGGCACCGCCTCGATCTCCACCGGCAAGAACCCATCGTGATCGTTGAGGATCCCCAGCCAATTCTCCCGATTGAAGTGCATCCCCTGCTCACGGGTGATGCACTCCGCCTGATCGATGTCCCCGAGCGTGATCGGGCGCAGCAGATACTCCCGGATGAAGGCCTGCAAGCCAACGAACATCGTCACCGGGAACTCCCCACCCCGCGACTCGATGTAACTGGACACATACTCCGTCCCAGCCGGATACAACGGGTAATGACAATGCTTGTAACTGTCGGTGTTGATGATGATGTTGTCGTAACTCCGGCCCAATGCCATCGCAATTTCGCCTTTTCTCGTGGTGTGATCGTTGCTACTTCTCTGCTGTCTGGATTCTCCAAGTCCAGGAGAGTTGCCGCGAATGCGGCCCGAACCTTCGCCTTCGAGGTGCTGCGTTCGATCCAGTACCTGATCCTCTATGACGTTGGTTACCAACATGTTTCGGCTCATTACATCTAGCGAGCCGGTACCCGTCCTGCGGGCGACATACAGCGGGTTCGCTCCCTCAGTGCGCTGCATCACACTCACTATTAACGTTTATAGTCTCGCAGTCAAGAGGTTCGCAGAGATCAATTCTCAGCGCGCGCCCCTGCTCGAGAAACCGGGTCGCGTAGCCACTGGCCTGGATAATCCTCCGTAAACGACCAGCCGGTCGACTCTCGAGTCCGCGCTCCGCGTACGGATGCCGCCGAACCCGAAGACCCGGTAGAACTACCAGAAACTAGAAAGGGTTCTACTCGGGTCGCGGAGGCCTGAACTACTCGCGAACGCGTTGCCGACCGGCCGCGTGACCGACCTGCAGCGGCGATGAAACAGCACCTGCACAGACGAATACGGCCATCCACACGAGTGAATGGCCGTATTCTCGCAGCCGGAGTCGAGGGCGCCGTGGCCGAGCGCCGGCACGGTGAGGCGATCGGTCGGTGCCGACTCAACGAAGCAACCATGCGGTTCTCCCGCTCATTGCGGGACGGTCGCTCTATCTATCCCAACCCCGGGCAGGTCCGCGCTCCGACACCTGTCATTGGCGTCAGAGTGATCACGTTCCGGGTTCGACCGCAAGCCCACAGTTATTTCTCTGCGTTGGTACTTCTAGGAAGCAGTAACGGGAGTGGAAATCTTGCGGTAGGTGTCCTTACGCCTGATGCGGTCGCCTCCGAACTCGAAAACGTCGCACGCACGCGTTTCCAGAAAAGTACCGTCCTCGTGCCTCTGGAAGGTAGTCCACCGGGTTACAGCAAAATCCATACTTACAAGCGGCTTCTCCATCACGGTTTCAGTCGCCGAACCGCTTGGTCGAAGATACATCTCGAATCCGCGACGAACATCGGCATGACCTTCGAACCGGACTCCTGGATCGGGGCCGACCGAAGAGTGGAAGATGCAATCGTCGGTCATAAGGTTCATCAGTGCGTCGACGTCCTTGATGTTCCAGGCGTAGACGAACTGGTCGATCAACGTTGCACGGTCGTCAATAGTCATGGTTGCTCCATATGCTCCGGTTCGGGAAGCCTCCGGCTGCGCTGATGATCGCCGCACAGGGGGCTTCGAAGGGTGGCTACACCCGACTGCCGGCCTCGATGTCCGTGGCGCGAGGCATCCCGGCGCGGGCCCCGACGTGTGCAACAGACAGCGCGGCAGCAACATTCGCGGCTCGGACCGCGTCGTCGAGTTCGTCTCCCGCTGCCAGCCGGGTGATCAGAACGCCATTGAAGGTATCGCCTGCGCCGGTGGTGTCGCGGGCCACGGCCGGCCGTGGCCGAACGTGGTCGACGTTCCCGTCGGGCGTGAGTACCAGGACACCGTCACGTCCCAGGGTGACAACGACCGGCGCTCCGGTGCGTGCCACGATCGCGGCGGCCGCCTCGCGGGCGTGGGTGTGCTCGTCGCCGAGCATCTTGGCGAGTTCGAGACACTCACCCGCGTTGGGCGTCAGGATCGGCCCGTACCCGAGGAGATCGGCAACCCCGGGAATGGGAGGGGCCGGATTCAGGACACAGCGTGCACCCGCCGAGGCGGCGGCGATCACCGCAGCCTCTACCGCGGCATCGGGTATTTCCGTGCTGACCAGCACCGAATCCGACGGTCTCAGGCGGGAAGCGAGGGCGCGCGTCACGTGTTCGGCGCTCACTGCGGCATTGGCACCCGCGCCGACTGCGATCTGGTTTTCGGCGCCCGGGTCGACGACGATCAACGCGACCCCGGTAGCTTCGTGCTCGAGGACGGTGACGCCATCCACCCAGATGCCCTCGGCGGTGAGTTCGTCCAGCGCCTCGGTGCCGTTGCCGTCCGCGCCTACCGCGCCGACGAGATACACGTCTGCGCCTGCCCGCGCGGCCGCGACCGCGGCGTTGGCACCTTTGCCGCCGCCGTACCGTTCGACGCGCCTTCCCACGACGGTCTCGCCCGGACCGGGCAGTCTCTCAGCGGCCACGACCAGGTCGACATTGATCGCTCCGACGACGATCACTCGCCCCCGGGGTGTACCCGCGTCCAGCGACGTACTCATGAGCTACCTAAGGGTGTGGCCACGGAATCTCTTATCTGTAGCAGGGTCGGAAACGGCTCGGGTGCGGGAACGTCGACCTTGTCGTCGATGAGTTCGAACAGCAGGTTCGCGGCTCGCGCACCCATGTCCCGAGCCGGTTGGCGGACTGTGGTCAATCTCGGTGTGAGGAGCGAGACCAGCGGTAGGTCGTCGAAGCCGACGACGCTGAGTTCTTCGGGCACCTGGATGCCCTCGGATCGGCAGTATTCGAGCACGCCGATGGCCATCAGGTCGTTCGCGCACAACAACGCTGTAGGGCGCTCCGACGACGGCCCGGACAATGCCTTCGCCGCGAGTTCCGTACCCGACTCCTGCCGATAGCTTCCACCGAAGACCGGAACGGTGTCGGGTTCGATTCCTGCGGCTGCCAACGCTTCCCGATAACCGGCGAGTCGCTGTTGGGCTGTCCACAGGCCCTCGGGACCGCCGATGACGGCGATCTTGCGATGGCCTGCTTCGAGCACATGCTGAGCGACTTCCCGGGCACCGCGGCGGTTGTCCGACACGATGGCCGGCAGGTCGAATCCGGGGACCTGCTCGTCCACCAGAACGATCGGACCGAGCCGGGTGAGTTCGAGAAGCGACGTCGGTGACGTCGACGCCCCCGACAGGTAGATGATCCCGTTCAGCCTCTGACTTCGGAGCAGCCGGCCGTTGAGCGACTCTCCGCCGTCGGTGGCTTCGGGGGCACACAACACGACGAGCACTCCACGAGCAGCTGCGGCCTGTTCGACGCCTTCCACGAGGAGCGCGAAGAACTGGTTCGACAGTTCGGGGACCACGAGTCCGATCGTGGGCGCCGAACGTCTCTTCAACCCCCGTGCAGCCTCGTTGGGTGCGTAGTTAAGGACCCGCACAGCGTCGAGCACGCGGGCTCGACGTGCGGGCGCAACCGGTCCGCTGTCGTTCAAGACATAGCTGACGGTGCTCACGGAGACGCCCGCGTGCCGGGCCACGTCTTTCATCGTCGGGGGCTGACCATTGCTCATAAAATTCTCAATCTACCGCAGCAATTGCGTGCACCGGCGACACAAGGCTCGTGTCGAGGCCCGCAGCCCAGGTCACAATCGAAGTCCACAGCGCCTGATAGTGCTGCCACTGCACGAATTCCGGCGGCGCCCAATGGGGTGCCAGATCGGACGCGAAGGCCACCGTGCGGCCGACGCCGAAGGTACCGACGACCAGCAGCGGGTCCTCGCCGAAGCGCGCGACAACCGTCGCGTCGGACTTGGCGATGACCCGGTTGTAGCCGAGAAGCATCGGCCATTCCGCGGGGGTCCCGCCGAGGATCTCGTGGTTCGGCTCGTCGAACGTGGCGTCGAGGCCTTCGGGAACTTCGATGCGGTCGTCGTAGTCGAGCATGGTGACCGGAAGCACCGGTGCCAGCGGGCTCATCCCGTAGCGGGCCTTGCCGTCGATCCCGGTGAACGACATGTAACCGCCTACCATGATCAGGCCTCCGCCTGCTTCGGTGAAGTCCGCGAGCAGCGACAAGCGGTTGACGCTACGTTCGGATCGCAGAAACGTCTCGTCGGCCAGCAGGAAGGAGTTCGCTCCGATGTCGCTGAGGACCACGACGTCGAACTGCTGCAACTCTTCCATTGTCTTCGGGAACCGCCCCGAGATCTCATGGGCGCGCATGTACGTCACGTCGAGCCCGGAAGCCTCCAGCGAGTCCAGGAAGACGCCGCCGCCTTCCTCGTACTCGACTGTGCGGAATTCGTCGAAGCCCTTGATGTGCACCGTGTGTTTGATCCACGATTCGCCGACCACGAGCGCCCGGGTGGTGCCGTCCTTAGTCGAAGTCATACCTACTCCAAATTTCAAAGAATGTGTGTGTGCAACTCGAGCCGTCGCCCGCGGTCGTCGTTGTCGGGAGCGGGCGGACCGGCGTGCTCGTCAGTGACGAGGAGATGCCGGTCCGCCGTGATCTGCGGCGATGAACGGATCGGTCAGCTCTTGGGGAGCGGCCGATCTCCTACAAAGTCCGGCAGCACACGCGCTTCCGGAACCTGCGGCATCGTCGTCTCGCGTGAATCCCAGCCGATCATCTTGTCCGGCAACAATTCCAGGTAGCGGCGGTCGGCGAATTCACCGAACTCGAAGTACTGCTCGGCGTAGGGGTGACCCGTGCCGAAGTACTTCTCGAACACTTTGTCCTGGAGCTTCTTCACGAGAACGTCATCTGTGGCTTCGACCAGCGTTCCCAGGATGCGTACACCGCTGACGGTGGCGTACTCGTCGCCCGAATCGACCAGCGCGGCGATCTTCCGGCCCGCCTGCGAGTTCGCACCGTGGCGGCTACCGGCGTCGATCGGGAGGAAGATCCTCTTTTCGTCGACGACGAACCACAGGGGAGTCAGGTAGATGCTCCCGTCGGCATTCACGCTCGCCACGCGGATGCTCTTGGCCCTGTCGAGGTAACCCCACCTCTTGTCGCCCCGCAGAGGGGCGGTCTGGCTTGCGGTCACGGCCATTGCTCTCTCACTTCCTCAGTTCTTGGAGGGTCTTGTGGTAATCCGGCACCTCGACGAGTCCCACACGGGGGGACGGTCCGCTGGTCCAGAAGAAGACGGTCCGCACACCGGTGTTCTCGAGGGTGTAGGTGTATCCGGCCGGCAGGTAGATGTGCTCTCCCGGACCGGCTTCGAGCACGACCTCTCGGTCGTTCGCATCCTTGACCCGCAGCTTGATGTGCCCCTCGAGGCAGTAGTGCGTCTCGTCGAAGTTGGGCTGCTCCCAGTTGTAGGGGGCGTGGTCGGGCTCCTGGTAGCAGTAGCCCTGGCGGAAGTAGCGTGCATCGTCGCGCTCCCGTGACAGGAAGATCGCGGTGTCGATGCCGGTGTTGAACTGCAGGCGCGGCATGCTGCTGATCTCGTCTTCGGTGATCACCCGCGGGTAACGTCGCGCGTTCGGCGCTGACGGATCGAAGTCGGCCATCCGGGTCTTCCCTTCATTTCGAGTCGGTTTCCGAGAACATCCACAATGGTGGCCAGGCAGACTGAGCGCAGTTGGCTCGTGCTGGATCTTCGGGTGAGTCCCGCGATGACCACCGGGATTGCTCGCCGGTGTGAAACGTTTCCACTTTTGGATCAAATCTGGCATTCAACCTGATGTAATGCCGACTGGATTCGTTTCTAATCTACAAGAGCGGTTCTGGAGCGTCAAGTGTTCTGGAGGATTCTCGCGTGCCTGGTGCGGACGCTGTCCCCAGGCCCGGGACCTGCACATACCGCGCCCCGGACAGCGCTGTTCCCCAGCGCACGAGCAACGTTTCGGTCTCCACCGGTCCGTGACTACACCCGCCGAGCCGCGGCTTTCCGGTACAGCGAGACCAGAGCATTGGTCGATTCATCGTGACCGGGCGCGGGCGGCTCGTCCTGAGAGAGCTCGTCGACGATGCGGTGGGCGAGCACTTTGCCCAGCTCCACACCCCATTGATCGAACGAGTCGATCCCCCACAGAACCCCCTGGGTGAACACCTTGTGCTCGTACAGAGCCACCAGCTGACCGAGCACGAACGGGTTCAGCCTGCCCGCCAGCAGCGTGTTCGACGGCCTGTCCCCCGCGAAACTTCGGTGTGCGACGAGGTCGGCCCGCACCCCTGCAGCCGCCACTTCCTCCTCGCCGCGACCGAAGGCGAGAGCCTCGGTCTGAGCGAAGAAGTTCGCCATCAACAGATCGTGGTGTTCGTCAGGACCGTCGACGGGACGCAGAAAGCCGATGAAGTCGCAGGGGACGAGGTGGGTGCCCTGGTGCAGCAGCTGATAGAAGGCGTGCTGACCGTTCGTGCCGGGTTCACCCCACACGACCGGGCCGGTACGGACCCGGACCGGCCGCCCCTCGGTGTCCACCGATTTGCCGTTGCTCTCCATGTCGAGCTGCTGCAAGTACGCCGGAAAGCGCGCAAGGTACTTGCTGTACGGCAGGACGGCATGAGTCTGAGCGTCGTGAAAATTGTTGTACCAGAGTCCGATCAGCGCGAGGAGCACCGGCATGTTGCGGGCGAACGGTGCCTCGCGGAAATGAGTGTCCATCGCACGGAAGCCGTCGAGCATCGAGGCGAAGTTCTCCGGCCCGA
This sequence comes from Rhodococcus sp. JVH1, assembly GCF_000280725.2. Lineage (NCBI taxonomy): Bacteria > Bacillati > Actinomycetota > Actinomycetes > Mycobacteriales > Nocardiaceae > Rhodococcus > Rhodococcus sp. JVH1. The sequence goes on from NZ_CP166289.1 coordinate 539,867, forward strand.
TCGCGATCATCAACGACAGTCCGACCGCCGACTCGACGGAGTACCTACCACCGACCCAATCCCAGAAACCGAACATGCTCTCGCTATCGATCCCGAAGCGACGCACCTGTTCCGCATTGGTGGAGACGGCGACGAAGTGTCTGCGAACCGCATCCTCGTTGCCGAGCGCGTCCACCAGAAGCCGGCGCGCGGTGCGCGCATTGGTGAGTGTCTCGACAGTGGTGAACGTCTTGGACACGACGACGTACAGCGTTTCGCTCTGATCGAGATCCCGGACCGCCGACACGATGTCCGAACCGTCGACATTGGAGACGAAGCGGACGTTCAGTCCCGAATCCGAATAGGCCGACAGCGCCTCGACGGCCATCACGGGACCGAGATCCGACCCGCCGATCCCGATGTTCACCACGTTCTTGATGGCCTTACCCGTGTATCCCAGCCACGCCCCCGACCGGATCCGGGTCGCGAAGGCCGCCATGTCGTCGAGCACGCGGTGCACCCCCGGGACGACGTCACCTCCGTCGATCACCGTCCGCTCACCGCGTGCGGCGCGCAATGCCACGTGTGCCACGGCGCGGTCTTCGGTCGTATTGATTCGCTCCCCCGCGAACATCGCCTCGATCCGCCGGTCCACCCCGGCGGCGTAGGCGAGGTCGACCAACTCGCCGATCACCTCGGCGTCGACGAGGTTCTTCGAGTAATCCAATAGCAGTCCGTCGACACCGCGGGTGAACTCGGCAGCGCGACCCGGATATTCGGTGAAGAGTCGGCGAAGCGATACTTCGTCGAGGCGTGCTCGGTGTTTCACGAGCGCGGCCCACTGCGGCAACTGATCGACCGGGGTCTGAAGGAATCCCATCATCGCCTCACGCTTCTCGAGCCTGGACCGCCGAGACGGGGAACGGCGGTGGTACCTGTGCTGGGTTACGGCACCGGTCGACCTGCGCGCGGGCGTCGTCGAGAAGCAGCGCGACGGTCGAGGTGAGTTCGTTCCAGGCGACCTCGAACTTCTGCAGTCCCTCCGCTTCGAGCGCACGGACGACATCGTCGTACTCGACTCCGGCGAGCCTGAGCTTGTCGAGGACCGTGCGCGAGGTGTCGTATGTTCCGGAGATGCTGTCGCCGTCCACGACGCCGTGATCGGCCACGGCGCGTAGCGTCTCCTCCGGCATCGTGTTCACCGTTCGGGGGGCGATCAACTCGGTGACGTACCGGGTGTCGAAGTACGCGGGGTTCTTCACCCCGGTGGATGCCCACAGGAGGCGCTGCGGGTGGGCGCCGTCGGCCTCGAGCGCGCGCCATCGAGGAGTGTGCAGCATCGTCTCGAACTTCTCGTAGGCGAGCCTGGCGTTTGCTATCGCTGCCGCCCCGCGCAGGTAGTCGCGAGCGTCCTCGCCCAGGCGGCGGTCTACTTCCGTGTCCACTCGGGAGATGAAAAATGATGCCACAGAATGGATGTGAGACAGGTCGTGGCCGTTCGCGCGGGCCTGTTCGAGACCGGCCATGAACGCGTCCTGGACGCCTTCGTAACGTTCGAGAGAGAAGATCAGCGTCACGTTGACGCCGATGCCGGCCGCGAGCGTCTGCGTGATGGCTGGAAGGCCCTCGGCCGTCGCCGGAACCTTGATCAAGACGTTGCAGCGACCGATCGATCGAAAGAGGTCGCGGGCCTCGGCGACGGTGCCCGGCACGTTGCGCGACAGGTAGGGGTCCACCTCGATCGAGACATATCCGTCGGAACCGCCGGATCGTTCGTACGTCTCCTGCAGAATCTCGCAGGCCCAGCGAACGTCGGTGGTGGTCAACGCTCGTACGGCCTCGGGGGCATTCGCCCCCGCGACCGCCAGGTCGACGATCTGCTCACCGTAGGCGGCCTCACCCGACCGCAGGGCGTTCTCGAAGATCGACGGGTTGGTGGTCACGCCGCACACCGACCAGTTCCGCACGAGTGCGTCCAGGCTCCCCGACGCCAGGCGGTGACGAGACAAATCGTCGAGCCACACGGCAACGCCGGCGGCGGACAACCGCTGGAGCGGGCCGGACGCGGCCGGGGATTCCGCGGAGTTGCGCTCCTCCCCCGCCGGCCCTTCGTCGGTGCCGAGGTACTCGTGGGGGCGAACAGTGCGCCCTCGATCGTTTCTCATTCGAAGTCTCCTTGACCGTTCCGGCATGGGCACTTATTGTCATGTAAACGTTTCTACTCGGGAGGTCATCCCATCACATGCCGAATGCCCCTGACAACCTCACGCCCCACGATTCCTCGAGCGCCTCGACCGGCCTGATCGCCGCGATGACGCTCCGGCTCGGACACCCCGGCAGGATTCCCGGACGCGACACACTCACTCCGATGCTTTCACGCTCAATCACCGCAGGTGAAAGAACCGAAATCCCACGTTCAACTCCTTCCATGCCCCAGGTCAGGTGACCATGTCCAACACCTCTGCGTCTGCAACGCTCCTCGACGACGCCGCGACACTCTTCATCGATGGCGAGTGGTGCACCTCGGAACAGACATTTAAACGATTCGATCCGTACGAGGCAGATCGCCTGTCGGGCACCTTCGCGTCGGCGACTCCCGCTCACGTCCGCCGCGCCTACGACGCGGCCGAGAAGGCCCAGCCGGCATGGGCGGCCACATCTGCCGTCCAACGCGCCGACGTCCTGCGCCGAGCAGCCGACCTGCTCGAGGCCAGGGTCGAGACAGCCGCTCGCCGGCTCACCGCCGACATGGGCAAGGCCATCCGCGACGCCCGCGGCGAGGTGCTGCGCAGCGCTGCGATCCTGCGCTACTACGCCGGCGATCTGCTGCAGCCCTCGGGCGAGACCTACCCGAGCGCAGACCCCGAGACCGTTCTGCTCACCGTCGAGCAACCCCTCGGGATCGTCTGCGCCATCACGCCGTGGAACTTTCCGTTCGCGATTCCCACGTGGAAAATCGCTCCCGCAGTCGCATTCGGCAACTCCGTGGTGTGGAAACCGGCCGAAGTGGCCTCAGGCAGCGCGGTGTTTCTCACCGAAATTTTCGCCGAGGCGGGTCTGCCCACCGGTGTGCTCAATCTGATCACCGGCAAGGGCCGTTCCCTGTCCGGTTCGTTGACCGGGGACCACCGCGTGGCGGCGTTGACCTTCACCGGATCCAACGGTGTCGGTGTCCGCCTCCGTGAGGCGGTCGCAGACCGCAACGTCAAGGTGCAACTCGAACTCGGCGGCAAGAACCCTGCCATCGTGTTGGCGGACGCCGAACTCGAGGACGCGGCTGTGCAGGTCGTTCGCGGAGCCATGCTGGCCGCCGGGCAGCGGTGCACGGCCACCAGTCGCGTGTATGTTCAGCGCCCGGTGGCCACGGAATTCCGCGAACTGCTGCTCGCCCAGGTGAACCGGCTGGTGGTGGGCAACCCGTACGACGAGGCCACCGATATCGGGCCGATGTCCTCACCGGAGCAACGCGACACCGTGGTCGAGTATCTTCGGCTCGCACACGAGGAGGGTGCGGACATACTTCTCGGTGGCAAGGCAGACGGTGAGGGCTGCTTCCTCGAACCGACGGTACTGACCGGTGTGGCACCGTCCAGCCGACTCGTGCGGGAGGAGATCTTCGGCCCGGTACTCGTCCTGACCGAGGTCGAGGATTTCGACGAAGCGCTGGCCGCGGCGAACGACACCGAGTTCGGCCTGTCGGCCTCGCTGTTCACATCGAACATCTCCAAAGCCATGCAGTTCGTGCACCGGATCAATTCCGGCCTGGTCCATGTCAATCGGGAAACGGCGAGTGTGGAGCCGCACGTCCCGTTCGGCGGGGTCAAGGCCTCGAGCAGCATGAATCGTGAGCAGGGAAAGGCTGCCCGCACGTTCTTCACCACCACCAAAACGGTCTATCTCAGATCGCCGAACTGACGGGGGCGATCGCACATTTTCGAATTCAATCGCTTGGCCCCAGCACTTTTCAGAACAACCAACGCTTCGACGGAGGAAAACGATGGACCACACTCAGAAGTTCTACATCGACGGCACCTGGGTAGACCCGATCGGCTCGAAGACGCTCGAGGTGATCAACCCGGCGACGGAGAAGCCGATCGCCACCATCGCGATGGGCAACGAACAGGACGTTGACCTCGCCGTCACCGCCGCGCGCAAGGCCTTCGACAGTTTCGCCTCGACCACCCCGGCCGAGCGGATCGTCCTACTGAAGAAGATCATCGAGGTCTACCAGCGCCGCATGAAGGACCTGGCGGCCGCCGTCACCAGCGAGATGGGAGCGCCCACCGGCCTCGCGGAGGCCGCTCAGGCACCTGCAGGTCTCGGGCACTTCATGGCGACGCTCGACGCCCTCGAGACCTTCACGTTCGAGGAAAAGATCGACACCACGACCGTGGTGCGCGAGCCGGTCGGCGTCTGCGCCTTCATCACCCCATGGAACTGGCCGCTCAACCAGATCGTGGCGAAGGTGGCACCCGCCCTCGCAGCCGGATGCACGATGGTGCTCAAACCGTCGGAGATCGCGCCGCTGAACGCGATCATCTTCGCCGAGATCCTCGACGAAGCCGGGGTTCCCGCAGGCGTGTTCAATCTCGTCAACGGTGACGGCCTGACCGTGGGAACGGCACTGTCCGCGCACCCCGAAGTCGACATGGTCTCGTTCACCGGGTCGACGCGGGCCGGCGTCGAGGTCGCCAAGAACGCGGCACCGACGGTCAAGCGCGTCGCCCAGGAACTCGGCGGCAAGTCGGCGAACATCGTGCTCGACGACGCCGACTTCGAAGACGTCATCACCCGCGACGTCACCGGAATGGTGGTGAACTCGGGCCAGTCCTGCAACGCCGGATCCCGCATCCTCATCCCCTCGAATCGCATGGACGAGGCTGTGGAAATCGCAAAGAAGGCCGCGGCCACCATCGTCGTCGGAGCTCCGGATGCGGAGGGCACGACGGTCGGGCCCGTGGTGTCGCAGGCACAGTTCGACAAGATCCAGGGACTCATCCAGAAGGGCATCGACGAGGGCGGCACGCTCGTTGTCGGTGGTACCGGCCGCCCGGACGGGCTGCAGGAGGGTTACTTCGTCAAGCCCACCGTCTTTGCCGATGTCACCAATGACATGACGATCGCGCAGGAGGAGATCTTCGGGCCGGTGATGATGTTCATCGGCTACGAAGACGAGGACGACGCGGTCCGCATCGCCAACGACACGCAATACGGGCTCGCCGGCATGGTGTCTTCCGGAAACCCCGAACGTGCTCGGAAGGTCGCTCGGCGGATGCGGACCGGAATGGTGCACCTCAACGGCGCCCCGCTGGCCGCCAATGCACCGTTCGGTGGATACAAGCAGTCGGGCAACGGCCGTGAATTCGGCAAGTTCGGTTTGGAGGACTTCCTCGAGGTGAAGGCCATCTTCGGGGACAACCAGAACTGACACACCCACGGGGGGTCGAGCACGCGCGCCCACGGGGCTCGGCCTCCCCCCACTGGTTGTGCTCTGTCGATTCGGAAAGGCTCCACGCTATGCAGATCGGGCTTATCGGGCTGGGAAAGATGGGCTTCAACATGCGCGAACGACTCCGCCGTTCGGGCACCGAAGTCCTCGGTTACGACCCGCACGTCAACAGCTCCGACGTCTCGTCCATCGACGCGCTCGTCGAGGCACTTACCGCACCGCGCATCGTCTGGGTGATGGTTCCGGCGGGTGCGCCGACACAGGAGACGATCACGCACCTGTCACAGGCGCTTTCTCCGGGCGACCTCGTCATCGAAGGAGGCAACTCCCGCTTCAGCGAGGACATCCACAACGCGAAGGCGCTCGACGCGCGGGGAATCGGGTACATCGACTGCGGTGTGTCCGGTGGAATCTGGGGTCTCGAGAACGGTTACGCACTGATGGTGGGCGGATCCGAGGAGCACGTCGACAGGGCGATGCCGCTCTTCGACGCCCTCCGCCCGGAAGGCCCGCGTAGCGAAGGATTCGTACACGCGGGACCCATTGGAGCAGGCCATTATTCAAAGATGGTGCACAACGGGATCGAGTACGGCCTCATGCAGGCGTACGCGGAGGGCTTCGAGCTGCTCGAGGCCACGGAACTCGTCGAGAACGTCCCGGCAGTGATCGAGGCCTGGAGCCGCGGCACCGTGGTGCGATCGTGGCTCCTCGACCTCCTCGTGCGCGCCCTCAAAGACGATCCCGAGCTGTCCGGGATCTCCGGCTGGACCCAAGACTCCGGAGAAGGCCGGTGGACCGTCGAAGAGGCCATCCGCAATGCCGTTCCGGTACCGGTCATCTCGGCTGCACTTTTCGCCCGGTTCGCCAGCAGACAGGAGACCTCACCGTCGATGAAGGCGGTCTCCGCCCTGCGGAATCAGTTCGGTGGACACTCAACGAGCAGGACAGACGCTGCACTCGATCAGGTGAAGGCAGCGGCCCGATGACAGTGAGCCGCCGGGAGAAGCCGGACCGTAATCTCGCCCTCGAACTGGTCCGCGTAACGGAAGCAGCCGCGATGGCGGCCGGACGCTGGGTGGGACGCGGCGACAAGATCGGCGGCGACGGCGCCGCCGTCGACGCAATCCGGCAGCTCATCAATTCCGTGACCATGCGCGGAGTCGTCGTAATCGGTGAGGGCGAGAAAGACAACGCCCCCATGCTCTACAACGGTGAGTGCGTCGGAACCGGCGACGGTCCCGAGTGCGATGTCGCGGTCGATCCGGTGGACGGCACGACGATGATGTCCAAGGGAATGTCCAATGCCATCGCCGTGCTCGCGGTGTCCGAGCGCGGAACGATGTTCGATCCGTCTGCGGTGTTCTACATGGAGAAGATCGCGGTCGGTCCCGATGCCGCCGACGTCATCGACATCACCGCGCCGGTCCACGAGAACATCCGTCGGGTGGCACGATCGAAGAAGTCGTCGGTCTCGGACGTGACAGTGGCCGTACTCGACCGGCTCCGCCACGGCGACCTCATCAATACCGTGCGAGACGCCGGAGCCAGGGTCCAACTGCTGGCGGACGGAGATGTCGCCGGCGCCATCGCGGCCGCGGATCCACGTTCGGCACCGGATATGCTGTTGGGGATCGGCGGCACCCCCGAGGGCGTGATCGCAGCAGCGGCCCTGCGATGCATGGGAGGCGCGATCCAGGGCCGGCTCGCACCCACCAACGAGGCCGAACGCCGGCGAGCGATCGACGCGGGCCACGACCTCGACCGGGTGCTTCATACCGAGGATCTCGTTTCCGGAGACAACGTGTTCTTCTGCGCGACGGGCGTCACCGACGGTGACCTGCTCCGCGGGGTGCGATACGCCGCCGGCGGAGCGTCCACCCAGTCAATCGTCATGCGCTCCAAGTCCGGCACGGTCCGGATGATCGACGGACGACACAGTCTGAACAAACTCCGTGAGTACTCCGCGGTGGACTTCCACGGCTGACGAACCACTTCGTACACACACAGAAAAGCAGGAAACGCACATGACCGCAGAACTCAAGCTCGGGTACAAGGCGTCGGCGGAACAGTTCGGCCCACGTGAACTGGTCGAACTTTCAGTGCTCGCCGAAAGTCATGGACTCGACAGCGCCATGGTGAGCGACCACTTCCAACCGTGGCGGCACAAGGGTGGCCACGCCCCGTTCTCCCTGGCGTGGATGACAGCAGTCGGTGAGCGGACCACAAGGATCCAGCTCGGCACCTCGGTTCTGACACCGACATTTCGGTACAACCCCGCAGTCATAGCTCAAGCCTTCGCCACGATGGGACTGCTCTATCCCGGCCGGGTGATGCTTGGGGTCGGCACCGGTGAAGCGCTCAACGAAATCGCGACCGGGTTCGAAGGCGATTGGCCCGACTTCAAGGAACGCTTTGCCCGCCTGCGCGAATCCGTGCAACTCATGCGCGAACTATGGAAGGGCGGCCGGGTCGACTTCGAAGGTCAGTATTACCGCACCACCGGCGCCTCGATCTATGACGTTCCTGTAGAGGGCATTCCGGTGTACATCGCGGCAGGTGGTCCGGTCGTCGCCCGCTACGCCGGTCGTGCGGGTGACGGATTCATCTGTACCTCCGGTAAAGGCATGGAGCTGTACAACGACAAGCTGATGCCAGCCGTCGCCGAGGGCGCGCAGAAAGCCGAACGGAAGGTCGAGGACATCGATCGCCTGATCGAGATCAAGATTTCCTACGACACCGACCCCGCACAAGCACTGGAGAACACACGATTCTGGGCACCGCTGTCCCTGACACCCGAGCAGAAACATGACATCACCGACCCTATCGAGATGGAGGCCGCCGCGGATGCGCTCCCCATCGAGCAGGTCGCGAAGCGGTGGATCGTGGGTGCCGACCCGGACGAAGTGGTCGAGGCGATCAAGCCCTACATCGACGCAGGGCTGAACCACCTGGTTTTCCACGCCCCCGGTCACGATCAGAAACGCTTCCTCGAGTTGTTCGAGCGCGACCTGGCGCCCCGGCTGCGGGGGCTCGGCTAACTCACCCCAGCCCGTCACCGCACCGTCCAGCCAGACACCGCGGTGACCGTCCTCGCACACGTCCAGCCACAGACAGTGCGATGACCGTCGGCGGCGCACCAGGAGTGCGGCCCTACGGAGTGACTGGAAATTCCCACAACTCACCTGGGCCGTACGTCACCATCGCCTGGTGTGCCGCTGTACGACTTTTTCACCGGCACCCAACTACCTATGCCCCCAGCGCCGATACAGTCGCTCGACCAGCCTGAAGACCAAGGAGATCACTTGAAGAGAGTGGGCGTCATCGGCGGCGGGACAATGGGGGCGGGGATAGCGGAAGTAGTTGCACGAGCAGGTGATACAGTGACCATCCTTGAGCGCGACATCACCTCGGCCAATGCCGCAACGGGCCCTATCCAGTCGTCCCTTGCCCGTGCCGTCAAGTCGGGACGACTCGACAACAACGCCTCGGCAGACATCTTCGCGAGAATCAACGTCACACTCGGTATCGAAGACCCCGCTCGGGAGGCCAGGCAGGATTCCTGGTCAATGCCCTGCTGATTCCATACCTGGTCAATGCGATCAGGATGCTCGAATCCGCCAGCTTGGAGGATATCGACGACAGCCTCAGCTCTGGCTGTGCCCATCCTATTGGACCTCTGACACTGTGCGGCAGAATCGGCCTCGATATCGTACTCGCGATCACCGAATCGCTGCACGCTGAGTTCCGGGAGCAACAGCACAGCCCGCCGCCGTTGTTACAGCAAATGGTCGAAGCCGGTCGTCTCGGCAAGAAGACGGGCCAGGGTTTCTACTCCTACACATAGTCCAGACGGCTCGTCGAGAAATGGGCGGCCACAATCAGCCCCGGCACCGGCAGCAATCGTGTGCCCATATTCCCCACCGGTTCACCCCGCCGACTGGACCGAACTGGACACCAAGGCCGTCGACACCATCCGGGTGCTCACCGCGGACGCAGTGCAGAAGGTCGGTAACGGCCACCCCGAACACGGCCACACCCGCGGCGTCGAGATCACCACCGGACCGCTCGGTCAGGGCCTCGTCTCCGACGTGGGCATGGCCATGGCTGCCCGCCGTGAGCGCGGCCTCTTCGACCCCGAGACCGCGCTCGGCGACAGCCCGTTCGACCACCACATCTACGTCATCGCCTCCGTCGGCGACATCGAGGAGGGCGTCACCTCCGAGGCCTCCGAGATCGACTCCCCCGGCACCGTCTGATACTCACCCTGCGACAGTCGCAACCCGAGGCGGCCACGCTTGGACGCCTTCATCGCATCCCGGTCGGCGCCTTCGCGATACCCCGCCACTCACCATTGACACAAGCTCTAGCAGCAGTTGCGCCGCTTTGGGCCAGTGTCGACGAGCGGCCGCCGGACGGTCGTCGGGCCGGCGGCTCGCGCGCGTCGAGGGCGAACAGGTCGGATGCCGCGACGACCGCCATCATCGGAACTCGTTGACAGGATGTGAGGGCCGCCAGGCCCTGCGCCTGACGATTTCCGCGCGATCCGCTGTAGGTCGACCTGTCCGCCGTTCGCGCACGTCATCAGGACAGTGTGAAGGCCTTGTACCCGGCCGCGACGTTTTCCTCCCAGTGGTCGAAGTAGGAAGGAAGGCCGCCGGAGTAGTTGAGCATCTGGCTCGGTTTACCGGGAATGTTTGCCCCGTGATACCAAGACTTGGCCCGCGGAAAGAGCGACATATGGAAGACTTCCTCCACGTGCGCCGTCCATGATTGCTCAGCGTCCTCGCTGGTCTCGAACCGCTGGTATCCGCCGTCGCGAACGTGGGTCAGGAAGTCGACAACGATCTCACCCTGTACCTCCGCGCAAGTGGGCCCGTTGCAGAATCCGGCTGGGCTCTGCGGGCCGTACACGAACATCAGGTTGGGGAATCCCGCAGTGGTGAGTCCCATGAAGGTATCGAGCCGCTCGGACCACTTGTGGCTCAACAGTTGATCATTGGTTCCTCGGATATCGATCGACGTGATGCCACCGCGGTTCGCGTCGAAACCTGTCGCGAACACCAGGATGTCGAACTCGTGCAGACCGGACTTGGTCTGGACACCCGCCGGGGTGATCCGCTCGATCGGATCCTCGTTCACATCGACGATGTCGACGTTCTCCTGGTTCACCACATCATAGAAGTTCTGCTCCAGCGAGGGTCGCTTCGTCCCGAACGGATGGGGCGGATCCATCGGGGCAAGCTTCTCAGCCTTGACCGGATCGGTGACGCGCTGACGGACCTTGTCGCGCCAGAAGTCGTACATGATGCGGTTCGCGCGTTCATCGAGCAAGATGTCTTGATAGTTGGCGAGCCACAGCTCGAAACCGCCGGTAGCCCACATCCGTTCGTAGGTGTCAGCTCGCTCCTCGTCCGAGACTTCGAACACGCTCTTCGGGATGAAGTCCATGTCGAACCCGGCAAACGACCTCCGGCGCTGGGCAAATCGCTCGGGAAGGTTTTCCTTCAGCTTCTCTTTGAGCTGGCCTGTCAACTGTTGCTGCCGCATCGGAAGCGCAAGGTTGGGTGTCCGCTGGAAGATGGTGATCTGTTCGGCGTCCGCGGCGGCCTCCTGGGTGACCTGAACGCCGCTCGACCCGGTGCCGATGATCCCCACGCGTTTGCCGGCCATGTCCAGACCTTCTTGGGGCCACAATGCGGTGTGGTGAGATTCGCCTGCAAAGCTGTTGAGCCCGTTGATGCTGGGAATGTGTGGCTTGGCGCCGAATCCAGTGCAGATCACTACAGACCTGGCACGCAGCATCCGGCCCGTGTCGGTGCGCACTGTCCATTGGTTTCGCTCGCCGTCGAAGTCCGCAGACGTCACCCGCGTACTGAAGATGATGTCTCGAGACAGATCGAGCTTGCGGTCGACATAGGCAAAATAGTCGCGCACACCGGACCATGACGGGTAGAGCTCATCGTAACTCCAGTCCTTCCACAGGTCCTCCCGTGAGTACTGATAGATCTGCCCGGTGCTGTCGGTTCGAGCACCCGGGTAGCAATTCCAGTACCAGATGCCCCCAAGCGAGTCACCGGCTTCGACGACCTTCACCGAAAATCCGCGTGAACGAAGTTGATCGAGTTGATACAGACCCGCGAAGCCGCCTCCGACGACGAGAACGTCCAAGACGCCGTTCGCCTCGTCGAGCTCCCTCGTATCGATCGATGCCGTGGTCATGCTGCCTCCTTGAGTGAAATGTCTGGGACCCGCGCCGAGGAGCAGATCGATGTGTGCCAAGCCGGCCCGTTCGTATGACCGACATCACATACGCTAGGGCCGTTCGAGAACCCGGGACTGTCCGATATCGATCCACCGGACACGCGGCGGGCACCGGGCACACGTGCACGCATGCCTCGCGTGGCGAACGGTCAGTTCATCACCGGCATCCACCATTCAACTGCAGCAACATTTTTGGTCGGAAGAACGGCCTGCAGGAGTCCGGGCACTCCTGCATAACTCTGCACGTTGAGCATGGCGCCCGGCTCCGGTGTCGGCATCCACGCCGACGGCGTGGCACCGTACCCCTGTCCTACGCACAGTGAGGAGCAGAACAGCGCTGGCTCCCGCCAGGTTATGGAGTGGCGAGGTGCTCGCTGCGATCGAACCCGATGTGAAGGGCTACTTCCGCGGTCGCAAGCCTGACCAGGTCGGTCCAGACGCGTCAGTTGCTGCGGACCTGTTGTTCGAGAACGTCCAGGTTCCCTCGGATAACATTATCGGTGAGCTCGACTACCGCTTCTTCCACCTGATGACATACTCGCAACAGGAGCGGCTCGAGTGCGCGATCAGCAACCTCGCCAGCGCAGCGCAGATCCTCGACGAGACCGTGGTGTAAAGCAAGAACCACAAAGCTTTTGGTCATTCGATCGGTCAGTTTCAGCACAATGGGTTGCCCCTCGCCGATCTCGTTACTCGATCGAAGTCGCCCGAGCAGTCATCGATCAGTACGCGATTGCCCACGTGGGCGCTGAGTTGACGCCGATTGACGCTGCCAATGCCACATGGTGGTCCTCGCAGGTGCAGAACGACGTGATCGCCCACTGCGTCCAAGTCCAAGGCGGCAGGGCTATTTGAACGAGTACCGGTTGGCCCGCGCTTGGCGTGATGCTCGCGTCACCAAGATCTGGGACCCGCAACACGGGGAGGGCCGTGGCCAGCGGTCTCATGGCCCGGTCATCGCGAAATTCCTCTGCGCGAATAACTCGTGGCTGAGGTCCCCCACCCCAGAACTGAGAGGTGCGTCGCATCGCATCTAGAGGAAGGTGCCGGTGCACTTTCTTCCACCTGCGCAGCCGTCGCTCAGTTGGCCGGCCGCGCAGGTGTGGCGATGATCTCGGCGGGCACCCCCGAACCAGCACCCTCGACCGCAAGAGAGAAACGCCGGGTTCACGCGGCCATCGGACTGTGGAACTGCCCCGATCAAACTGATCGGCCAACCGTGGGCTCGTCGACACTGATGGGATTTCATTGGCCGGTAGGCAGTGACGATGAAAGGTGCTACCCGTATTCCGCGAGGGACATCACAGCTATGCCTCAGCGACGCTACCGCTCTATCCAGTCGGTGTAGAAGTCAGGAAGGTCGGTTGATACGCGTCCCTTGAACTGGGGCTTCCTCTTCTCTCGGAATGCTTGGACACCTTCTCTTCCATCTCCGATACTGGTGTAGAACATGGCGAGTGAATCGATGCGGTGAGCCTCGGCGGGGTGATCGAGAAGCGCGTTGCGGTACATCATCTGCCGGGTCAGGGCGGTCGCGACACGCGACCGATCGCGAGTGAAGCGATGTGCCAGTGCAAGCGCGGCATCGAGAAGTTCGTCCGGCGAGTGGACCGAGCGAACCAGGCCGATCTCGGCCGCGTCGGCCGCGTCGAGGATGTCGGCGGAGTACACGAGGTCGAGTGCGGTATCGAGTCCGACGATCCTCGTCAGGAACCAGGTCGAGGCTGCTTCGGGTGTGATCCCGAGGCGGCCGAAGACAAACCCGAATCGTGCTGCTGTGGAGGCGAGTCGGGCGTCCATGGACAATGTCAGGGTGGCTCCGATGCCCACGGCGGGGCCGTTTACGGCGGCGATCACGGGTTTGAGGCAGTCGAACACCGCAAGTGTGACCCGACCACCGGTGTCGCGGACGCCGCGGGCAACGACCGGGTCCTGCAAGTCACCCATATCGTGGAGGGTCGGCTCCAATGTCTCGTCGAGGCCGAACACGTTGCCGTCGGTCGTGAGATCCATACCGGCGCAAAACGCACGGCCCGAGCCGGTCACCACCACGGCATTGACGTCGTCGTCGTCATTGACGGCCCGGAAGAGGTGCTCGAGCTCATCAGCCATGGAGATGGTGAAGGCGTTGAGCGACTCCGGTCGATTCAGCGTCACGATGAGCACGCCGTCGCGCAGTTCGAGGGCGATCGTGTCGTACTCGACATCCACGGTGCGGATCATCGGACGGCACCCGCAAGTTGGGGAAGTCTGTTCACGATCAGATCATGGGCTTGATTGACCGTGCCGGTCACGATCTCCTCGCAGGTGAGGATCTCGTCGATCAGTCCCTGTGATTGCCCGGCCCACCACAAGCCGGCATCCACGTCACCGCCGGCCAGAACCTTCTGGCGACCGCGCACCCCGGAGGCCAGATCGGCGACGTCGTCGAATGTTGCGTTCGGAAGCGCGGAGATCTCGGAAATTCTCTCCGAGATGGCGTTGCGGGCGACGCGGGCGGTGTTGTTGAACTCTCGAAACACCAGTTGCGTGGATCGTTCGTCGTTGACGGTGATCTGGCGTTTGACGTTCTCGTGGACCGTCGCCTCTGTGCTGGCGACGAATCTGGTTCCCATGTTGATAGCGCTGGCCCCCAATGCCAGAGCCGCCGCCAGGCCGGCACCATCGGCGAATCCGCCGCTGGCGATGACGGGGATCGACAGTTTGCGGGTGGCGGCAGGGATCAGGACGAGACCGGGGACGTCGTCGTTGCCGGGATGGCCGGCACATTCGAACCCGTCGACGCTTACCGCGTCGACTCCAAGCTTCTCCGCCTTCAGCGCGTGGCGCACGGAGACGGCCTTGTGGATTACCTTGATGCCGGCGGCGGCGAAGGCGTGCAGATGGGGAGCGGGGTTGCTACCTGCCGTTTCGACGACGCCCACGCCGGAGTCGATGATGGCAGCGCGGTAGTCCTCGTAGGGAACAGGTTTGAGGGTTGGCAGGATCGTCAGGTTGACACCGAAGGGTCGGTCGGTCATGGACCGACACCTTGCGATCTCCTCGGCCAAGGCTTCGGGTGTCGGCTGGGAGAGAGCGGAGAGGAATCCGAGAGCACCCGCGTTTGCGACGGCGGCGATGAGGTCGGCAGTGCCGACCGCAGTCATGCCGCCACAGACGACGGGATGCTCCACGTCGAAGATCCGTGTGAAGGAGGTAGTGAACACCCCGGGGCTCCTTGGTCAGTTGAAATGTGAGATCAACGCCGGACCCGCTGCGGGAGAGGGTTCCACAGCGGGATCCGGAGGGTCAGGGGCGGCCGGCGTGTGGTACGTCCACTTCGGTGGCGAGCATGCGCCCCAGACGGGTTGCGGTGCGTTCGGTCTCGTCGAAATTCGGTGCGACGCACAAGAACAGGGTGCGTCCGTCGTCGCCGCCGAGCGCGACGGCGAACACCCCGTCGGGTGCGGTGCTGACCTCGTCGAGGATTTCGCCGCCCTTGGCGATCCGCACCGCTCGGTTGTTCGCGGCATCGGCAATCCACACGGCGCCTTCGGCGTCGAGGGTCAGACCGTCGGGCACGATCGTGGCGGCCTCGAGTCGTGTGCCGACGTCGGGCTCGGCACCGAGGTCTCCGTAGCCGGCCCATTCGATTCGCTCGCCGAGCGTGCCGTCCGGGTGGATGTCGAATGCCGAGATCCGATTGCCGAACAATTCGTTGACCAGCAGGGTTGAACCATCGGGAGTGATGACCATGCCGTTGGGGAATGACAGTCCGTCGGCGACGATCGAGGCGCTTCCGTCGGTGTCGACGAGGACGACAGTTGTGTGCTCGTGTGGCGCCCCACCCATGAGGTCGAATCCGAAGTTGCCCACGTAGGCCCTGCCCTGGGCGTCCACGACCATGTCGTTGGCGTGGCCACCGCATAGGTCGTGGATGTCGGCATGCTCGACGAGTGTGCCGTCCGACTCTTGACGCAGCACCTTGCGGTCCTTCATCGACACGATCAGCAGCCGCCCGTCCGGTAGCCAGCCGAGCCCAGAGGGTTGGTGCGGGACCGTCGCGACAAGTTCGATGCTGCCGTCGGCGTTCACGGCATTCACGGTGTGGGTGTAGAAGTCCGCAAACCAGAGACGTCCGTCATGCCAGCGGGGGCCCTCGAGGTACGAGTAACCGTCGACAATGGTTCGCAGCGTGTATTCGGTCATGGTTGTGCCCCTTTAGATTTGGAGTCGTTTCGGGCTCGGCATTTCAAACCCGCGTTTCTACCACTGTTGTCCGCTGAGTGATCAAACGAATGTCCGAAAATGCAACACCACGTTGGGGCGAGCGATGACTCGTTATAGGACACCTTGTGCCCGACGGGGGGTACAGGATCGGCCTATTACGTCGTCGCAGAGTTGGCATCCATCGAGGACCCGACTTGGAGCAATCTGATGAAAGGCGGTAGGACCGGTGGATGGGCTCATGATGAGTAGTCAATTGTCGGTGGCGAGGCTGCTGTGGCGCGCCGAGAACGTGAATGGCGCTCGGATCAACACGGCCTGGACTTCGGACGGGGTTCGCAGTTTCACGTACCGGGACCTGGTCTCCGACGTGCGGGATCTGGCCGGTGCGCTCGCATCGATCGGCGTGAAACGCGGGTCCCGAGTCGCAACCATGGCGTGGAATACCCGTCAGCACCTGGCGGCATACTTCGCGGTTCCAGCGCTCGGGGCCGTCCTGCACACGGTAAATCACCGCATGCCGGTCGAACACATGGCCTATACGATCAACCATGTTTCAGATGAGGTTCTGATCGTCGACGAGGATCTCCTCCCGTCGGTAGAGGCGATGCGTGGCCGGATTCCCACGGTTCGCCACCTCATCGTTGTGGGCGAACCCGGTGCGATCGATGACTTCGACCAGGTCATTCCCTATGATCAGTTCGTTTCACGTGCATCCACCCACGGGACCTTCCAGGAGGTCGACGAAAACACTGCGGCGTCGATCTGCTTCACCTCGGGCACGACCGGGTCACCCAAGGGCGTGGTCTACAGCCACCGGAGCATCGTGCTCCACGCCATGGCGATCAGCACCAAGGGCGGAGTCGAGATCGACGCGGAGCGGGCCTACCTGCTCGCCACCCAAATGTCGCACGTCAACGGCTGGGGTGTCCCCTACGCGGCGGCGCTCCAGGGCGCACGTCTGGTGCTGCCCGGACCGCACCCCACACCCGAGCGGTTCCTGGACTTGATCCATGGCGAACGGCCCGACACCTTCGTCGGCTCGCCAACGGTCGCCGCCCTCATGCGCGACGAGCACCTTCGCCGAAACTGTGGCTACGATCTCTCGGAGCTGAAGACGATGTGGCTCGGAGGGCAGGTGCCGCCGGTCGCTCTGGCGCGGTGGTGGGCTGAGCAAGGCGCCCGCGTCGTAAATGGATGGGGAATGACCGAGACATCTCCGATGGGCACCTTCTCCCCCGGCGGCTCGATGCAGGGCAGGCCACTGCCGTTGTTCGAGCTCCGCGTCGTGGACGAATCCGGCTCACCGCAACACTGGGATGGTCAGACCGTCGGCGAACTGGAAGTACGTTCGCCGTGGGTCGCCCGGGAATACCTGGACGATCCACGAACGGCGGACAGCTTTCGAGACGGCTGGCTGCGCACCGGCGATGTGGCGACCGTTCACCCAGATGCCGGCCTGCAGATCAAGGACCGCGAAAAGGACCTCGTCAAGAGCGGTGGGGAGTGGATCTCCTCGGTAGACCTCGAGAATGCGCTCATGCTTCATCCTGCTGTCTCGGAGGCCGCCGTCATCGCCATACCGGACGACACATGGCAGGAACGCCCCCTCGCGTGGCTCCGGCTGGACGCCGACGTGACCGACGAGGAGCTCCGGACGTTCCTGGCGACAACACTCCCCCGATTCTGGCTGCCCGATCGTTTCGTGAGAGTCGACGAGATCCCCAAGACTGCAATGGGCAAGATCGACAAAGCCGACATCAGACGACAGCATCGGGAAAACACAGGTCAGCCCACATCGACAGACCAGGCGAGCACAGTCTCCGATGGTCGCGACCACAACGTTGCAGTCATCCCCACCAGGTCCGATACAACGAGCGGACTGTAGCAAAACGGGACACACACAAAGGTGTGAGCCAGGTTACATTGCAAGGAGGGTCAGCTCGGAAAATCCCCTGACCAGTGATGTAAGGTGGCTATGAGTATCGACAAGGCGGGCCGCGAGCCATTGAATGAACGTGAACGATTCTGGACATCAGTGCCATCACGAGAGAGCCAGGAGTTGAGCACCCTCCGACCCGAGATCGAGGCGTCATGGCGGCGGTGTGAAGTTATCGGCGTCTCGGCCGGCGATGGCGACCTTCCCTATACGCCGGACGTGGATCGTGACAGCCGGTTGAGGAGAGCCGCCGATCCGGTGATCGACAACCTCGTCCTGCACCTGCAGGACGCACCCGCGACCATCCTGCTGGCCGATTCCGCCGCTCAGATCGTCGACCGCAGGGCGGGCGACGCAGGGTTGCGAGCGCGTTTGGACCGCGCCTACGTGGCACCCGGTTTCCGCTATGCCGAGGAGGATACCGGCACCAACGGGATCGGCACCGCGTTGGAGGAGCGACGACCGTTCCAGGTCAGCGGTGGTGAGCACTTCCGTGAGGCGCTGCAGAGCCTGGCGTGCGTCGGTGTTCCTATCATCCATCCGATCACCCGCACCGTGGAGGGGATCCTCGACATCACCTCCAACCTGTCGGACTCCAACGCGCTGATGGGTGCCCTGGCGCAATCAGCCGTTCGCGAAATTCAGTCGCGCCTCTACGCCGAGTCCTCCGATCGCGAGCAACTGCTTCTCCAGTCCTTCCTGCAGGCCTCTCGACGTGGCTCCTCTGCAGTGGTGTCCTTGAATCAAGATGTCATCATGACCACTCCGATGGCCGCACAGATCGTCGACACGTCCGACCAGGCGCTCCTGTGGGATTGGGCATGCCGAATGCTGGCCGGCCGCGACGAGTTCATCGGGGAAGTCAGGCTCGCCGACAACGTCACGGTTTCCGCAACTGCACGTAGAGTCGGAGACTCCCGAACGCCGGCGGGCATCGTCATCGAGATGAGGCCACATCCCCGCGATACGAAGAAGTCGCCCGCCCGTCAATTGGTGTCGGCCTCCCCGGTCGAAAGGCGCACGGAGACTGTCAAGATTCCCGGCCGCAGTTTGTCGACGAAGCGACTGCAGACCGAACTCGAGCGACTCGCCGCGATCGACGCACCTGTGCTCGTCACCGGAGAACCCGGCGCCGGCAAGTTCTTTGCCGCGAGCGCCCTCCACCGGATGCAGGATGCCGACGGCCATTTCACCGTGTTCGACGCTGGTACCGCCTCCGTCGACCCCGACGCGTGGATTGCCGGACTGGTCAATTGGAACAAGGTCGCCGGAGCCCTCATCATCCGGCATCTCGATCTCCTGCCGGAACAACTGGTCTCCAACGTCTGCGCGATCCTCAGCGAGGCCGTCGACAATCGCGCTCACATCATTGCCACCGCCGGCGAGGGGGTCCGTCAAGGCCCCGCCGGACGACTGTGCGATCACTTCATGCGCCGCATCGAGATCGATCCACTGCGACTTCGGTCCGAAGATATCGCCGACATCAGTGTCGCCTTACTACGTAAGCACTCTCCGGACCGCAACGGCCTGCGACTGCAACCCACTGCTCTGCAGCTGCTGGTCGCGCGGGACTGGCCGGGAAACGTCAGAGAGCTCGAATCGGTTCTGGCGTCCTCGCTCCTGCGGTCGATGGGCTCCGACATCGGAGTGCAGCATCTGCCCGACGGATACCGCGACGGTGATCTACGCCGCCGAAATGCCTCGACCTCACTCGAATTGGCGGAGCGTGACGCGTTGCTCAGGGCACTCGTCGAGACCGACGGCAACAAACTACTGGCTGCGCAACGCCTGGGGGTAGCTCGCTCCACCCTCTACCGCAAAATGCGCGCCCTGGGAATCGACGGAAGCCGGTTCCTTCCGCAGTAGTGCCAATCGATGACGGGACCGTGCCGATCGAGACAGAGCGTCAATCACCGGCTCGCGCCCAGGCCTCGAGCATGCGCCTCGCAATCGAGACTGCGCCGGGCAACAACACGTGCGTATCCGCCGAGCTCGTCCAATCCCCTGCAGCCAGAGCCTCCCGTACCTCCGCGCGGGTGCACCAGAGAGCTTCGCCGATCTCGCCATCCATGAAGACGAGCTCGTCTCGAGGATCGGCCGTGGCATGGAATCCGAGCATGAGGGAGCGTGGGAAGGGCCAGGGCTGACTTCCGACGTAGACCACGTCGGAGACGACGAGACCAACCTCCTCCGCAACTTCCCGCGCCACACAGCTTTCCAGAGACTCACCCGCCTCGACGAAGCCCGCCAGCGTCGAGAAGTTCCGTGCCGGCCAGTTCGCCTGACGCGCCAGCAGTACTCGGTCCGCCCCGTCGTGCACCAGACAAATGATCGCCGGATCGGTACGCGGATATTCCTCCCGGCCGCACGTCGTGCACACGCGCATCCAACCACCCGAGGTGATCGTTGTCGGCGCCCCATCCCTCGCGCAGAAATGGGCGTCGTCCTGCCACGTCAGCAATGCCAACGCTGTGACATACCGGTCGGCGTCAGCAGCATCGAGGAGTGCTCCGTGTGAGCGCAGGTCACCGAGCTCGACCTCGGTTCCCGCAGAGGAATTGTCAGCGAGGAACTCGTCCCGCACCGCCCACTCGTGAACCGTGCCACAGACGCCGAGCAGCACGGCGCGCGCGGGAGGCTCGGAGTAGAGGTCGGCGGCCGGTTCCAGCCTCAGTTGTCTGTCGACAAGCCGGACCTGACCGCGACCGTTCACGCGAAGTATTCGGGCATCCGGCCACGCCTCCACCCACGCAGCCGCGTCGTCACGTACCGAGACGGGACGGCTCAGGGCACCACGTGACGGGGTCTGCCCGGTGTGTTCGACACTCACCACTGGATCACAACTTTCGGAAACGAGCGATACTGTCGACCGGACCGTCGTTCGACGAACGACGGTCCGGTCGCGTCTATCGCGAGGCGAATTCGATCTGAACGGACGAATACGATTCGGCCATCACCGAGATGAATTCCTGGACGAGGCGCACATGATCGGGATGTGCCAGGTATGTGCGAAAGTCGGGAACGTCTTCGAAGGTCGCGGAGATTGCGTAATCGCCGCTGCCGGGCTTGAGGGCCAGATCCCTTCCGTAACGGTATTCCACGACCTCCGGAATCTTCTCCGAGACTGCGCTCAGAGCTTCGTGAAAGGACTCGATGTGCTCGTCACTGATGTCCTGCTTCCATTTGAATGTCACAACGTGATTCAACATGGTGAGAATCCTCCCTGGATTCGCGATTCGAACGTGGCATGGTCGGAACCCGGATTGCGTTCCCGGTCAGATCACTACAGAGATTGCTCCGACAACGCCACCGTCTCCGGAGCGTTCTCCACCATGGGGTAGTGCCCGGCATTGCCCTGAATGGTCTTCAGGTTCCCGTTCTTCAAGGCCGCCAACGTGTCCCCGAGGTACTCGGCGGTGACGAACGGGTCGCTCTCACCCACGATCAGGGTGGTAGGCCCTTCGTAGGTGCCCATCCGGTCGAGGAAGTCGGGACTGGTCCAGTTCTTCAGGTAGGACTCCCAGGTTGCCTGGTCCATCGTCGAGCGGTTGCGGTCGACGAGGTTCTTCAGATCTGTCTCGTCGATGTGTGGTGCCAGTGCGCCACGGATGGCCGCACCCGGGTCTGCCCAGGCCCCGGCGAAGGACCCGTAGGCCGCTTCGTCGAGAGGGGTACCTGCCGGGGAGACGGGCGTCAGTGCGACGACCGAGGTCACGCGTTCTGGTGCGAGGGTCGCCACCCGAAGCGCTGTGGTGCCCCCCATCGAATGTCCGAGAACGGAAAAGGTCGACCATCCGAGCTGATCGGCGGCGTCGAGTGCGACCGCGGCCATCCCGTCGATTCCGTCGGCCGGTGCTTCGGGCCGGTTGACCCCGTATCCCGGAAAGTCGAGGTACGCGTAGGTGAAGCGGGACTGATCCGTCCGGGCGCGGGCGGTGAGCCATACGCTGCTGTCCAGCGCCCAGCCGTGCAACACCAGGATCCGATGGTCACCGCTTCCTTCGATCGCTGCAATCGCATTCACTGCCGTTCCTCTCTGTCGGCGACGCTGATATTCCAGCCGTCTGTTGATCACTCCGAATCAAACTAGAACCGCAGGGCGTCGGCGTGTCCGATTGTGAAACACACGCGCGGATGCGTGTGTGATTTTCGGACACTCCCCGCGCCGAACGCACCCGTAGGGTGGCTCCACCTGTCGGCTGAACAGACATGCTCATGACATGAAGGAGAACACCATGGCACTCGATCCTGCGGTCAAGAATTTGATAGACACTTTGAACGAGCAGGGACTGAAGTCGTTCGAGCAGATGAGCATTGCTGAAGTCCGTGGGGTCGTCGAGTCCTTCAGCGGCCTCCAGGCACCGAAGGCGGACGTCGCTCGTGTCGTCGACACGGTCTACCCCGGCCCCGGTGGCGACCAGGCAGTGCGTCTCTACATCCCGGAGTCCGAAACACCTCTGCCGATCGTGGTGTACATCCACGGCGGTGGCTGGGTCGCCGGCAGCCTCGACGTCACCGAGCAGCCATGTCGCGCGCTCGCCGCCGATGCGAAAGTCATCGTGGCTGCAGTGAGTTACCGGCTTGCTCCCGAACACAAGTTTCCTGCCGCACCCGAAGATGCGTTCGCGGCACTGAACTGGGTGGTCGAGCACGCAGCCGACTTCGGTGGCGACGGCACGCGCGTAGCCGTCATGGGTGACAGCGCCGGAGGCAACCTGGCCGCGGTCACAGCCCTCCGGGCACGCGACACCGGCGCCCCGGCACTGCGCGCTCAGGTATTGATCTATCCGGTCATCGACGGCACGGCACGATTCCCGTCGCGCGAGGAGAACGCCGAGGGGTACTTGGTCACCACGGCAGCCATCGACTGGTTCTGGGAGCAGTATCTGGCCACCCCGGAAGACGCCGAGAATCCCTACGCCTCCCCGGCCAAGGCCGCGGATTTGGCGGGGCTTCCCTCCACCCTGCTGTTGCTCAACGAATACGAGGTCACTCGGGACGAGGGCGTGGACTACGGCCGGAGGCTGGCCGACCAGGACGTCCCCGTGCAGGTCGAACTGTACGAAGGCCTTGTCCATGCCGTGTACTGGATGACCGGCGCCATTCCGCGCAGCGCTGAACTGCACGGTGCCGTCGTCGAATTCCTCGGCAAGCAGTTCGCCGGCTGACCACGGTGTCCCGGGTCGGCTGCATTACGGTCGTACGCTGCGATCGGACCAACTCCGGGCACCTTGCTCCAAGAGGGCGACCAGCCTGTCGCGCTCCTTCGTGATCACGGTGTGTGGTGCGATGACACCGACGGCGGCGACGGTCTTGCCGTTCTCACGAACCGCGATCGAGACACCGTCGCCGTCGGTCGACTCGTTGGGGGAGGCGCAGATTCCGGTCTGTTCGATCTCCGGTAGGGCAGCGAAGAACCGCTCGACAGTGTCGCGATCCTCGTCGGGCAGAGTTTGGATGTACGCCCAGAGGTCGCGCTTCTCCATCCCGGCAAGCAGTATCCAGCCGCCGGAGGTACGGATGAGCGATCGCCTCACGTAATTCTCGGCGAGGTACGCGAACCGTGGGTCGGAAGAGCAGTAGTCGACGTAGAAGATGTTCGGACCGACGGCGATCGACAGCACGGTCGTCAAGCCGGAACTCGCGTGGACGTCTTCGAGGTCGGCGTGCGTGACCGTCGAGACGGGCTGCCGCCCTGCGAGGCGGTTGAGTAGATACGGGGCACTGCCGAGCGAGTACCGTCGCTCGTGCTCCTCGAGATAACCCGTCGCAACGAGGCCGTTGACGAGACCTTGCGTCGAGCTGATCGGCGCGTCAAGCTCTTTGGCCATCCCACTCAAGGTGAGTCCGGTGCGGGATCGGGCTACGAGCTCGAGAATCGCAGCAATGCGGTCCACGGTTCGATGGCGACTGCGGCCTCGAACATTCAGGGCGTCATCTGATTGCATCACGGCACATTCTCCCTACGGGCACTGCTCCATCCGAGTGGTCACCACCTACTCTATCTTACTTATATCTGTAAAACACTCCTTTATTGCGGAAACCCGCTCAGGCTGACATAGTCCTTGAAGTGCTTCCTGTCGCAGTGAAAGAGGTTTCAGTGGAACTCACACCCGGCGCTCTTCATGGTCTGCGCGTCATCGATCTGACTACCGTGATCATGGGCCCCTTCGCCACCGCAACCCTCGCCGACATGGGCGCAGACGTCATCAAGGTCGAGAGCCTCGACGGTGACATGAGCCGAGATATAGGTGCCCGCCGCCATGAAGGTATGAGCGCTCTGACACTCAACCTTCAGCGCAACAAGCGCAGCAACGCGATCGACCTCGCCTCCGCGGAGGGCCGTGAGATCCTCGACGATCTGGTGCGCAACGCGGATGTGTTGGTGACGAATCTACGGCCGCGCTCCCGGCAGAAGTTGGGCATCACCTACGAGCGACTCTCGGAGACCCTCGTTATGCCCCATACGTCATCGCCGACAAGGTCGTCGGGCTCTACATCGTCATCGCCGTCCTCGCCGCCGCGATGGAGAAGAATCACACCGGCCTCGGCCAGGAGGTCGACGTGCCGATGGTCGACGCGATGATCGGCTTCAATCTCGTCGAGCACTTCGGTGAACTTCGGATGGGCGCGCGTGCTGACACCGGAACGAGTCCCGCACCAGACGGCGGACGGCTGGATCTGCATCATGCCGAACTCGGCGAAGAACTGGAACGACTTCTTCATCATCGCCGGCCGCGCCGATCTGGTGAACAACCCCCGCTACGCCTCGGTGAACGACCGCCACACCCACATGGGCGAACTCTCTCGGCGATCCGTGAGGCCGTCCCGAGCCGGACCACGCGGGAATGGTTGGACTTGTGTCAGACACAGGGAATTCCCGCGTCCGACCTACTCGATCTCGCCCACGCACACGCACACGCACACGCACACGCACACGAGAACGCCTACGTCCTCGACCAGGGATTGATCACCAAGCGTGAACATCCCACCGAAGGCAAGTATTACGCCACCCGCACTCCGTTCGCGATGTCGCGCACACCGATTTCGTTCAGCCGACACGCTCCCTTGCTTGGAGAGGACACCTTCACGATCCTCGAAGATCTCGGTTACTCCGCCGACCGCGTCCATGCGCTGGCCGATACATCCGTCGTGACGGCGACGTCGCCTCAGGCCACCTCCTCCTGAATGGAAGAAACATCATGACCAACCTCAGATTGGTGCCCCCGGTCTCCAGTGACCCACACGCCATGGACGACTTGCGGACCGAAGTCCGTGAGTTTCTTGCCGAGCAGCTCAGCGAAGGCAAGATCGGCCGACAGATCGACTCGTGGTTGACTGGCTGGGACGAAGACTTCACACGTGCATTGGCCGCCCGCGGATGGCTGGGCATGACCGTGCCGGCCGAGTACGGCGGCCACGATCGCCGCCACCTCGAACGGTTCGTCGTCACCGAAGAGCTGCTCGCCGCTGGCGCCCCCGTCGCCGCCCACTGGATCGCCGACCGGCAGATCGTCCCGTCGCTGCTGAAGTACGGCACCGAGGTCCAGAAGCACAAGTTCTTGCCGGCGATCACGCGCGGAGAATGCTATTTCGGTATCGGTATGAGCGAGCCGGATTCCGGATCCGACTTGGCCAGTGTGCGCACAAAGGCCACCCGAGTGGACGGAGGGTGGTCTATTACCGGAGCCAAGGTCTGGACCTCAGGTGCTCATCGCGCTGACGCGTTCATCTGCCTTGCTCGCACCGCCCAACTCGATCCGGCACATCGACACGATGGCCTCAGCCAGTTCATCGTTGATCTGCACGCCCCCGGAGTCGACATCCGGCCGATCGTGTCGATGAACGGGCAGCACCACTTCAACGAGGTCCTCCTCGACGAGGTCCTCGTCGAGGACGAGATGGTCTTCGGCACCATCGACAACGGGTGGCAGCAGGTCACCTCGGAACTCAGCTTCGAACGCAGCGGCCCGGAGCGATTCCTGTCGACGTTCGTCCTGCTCGCGAAGACCGCCGAACAGATGAAGCAGGGAACCTTGCCGCGGCATTCGAATCTGGGCCGGTATTTCGGACGGATCGCCGGTCTGCACCAGATGTCGACCGCAGTGGCGGGCGCACTCGAGCGCCACGAGCCCGCCGACACCGCCGCAGCCGTGGTCAAGGTCCTCGGGACGTCCACCGAAGGCGACATAGCCGACTTTGCCGACCTCCTCACCGATGAATCTTCGGCTACTCATTACACCTCGATGCTCGAGGACGCCATCGTCCAACGCCCGGGATTTACTCTGCGGGGCGGCACCAACGAAGTTCTGCGCGGCGTGATCGCGCGGGGATTGGGAATGCGCTGATGCACGCACCAACCACGGTCGACGCGGACCTCACCGACATGATGTCCGCGGTCTTTTCCGCTCACCGGGAACGAAACGGGCCCGAGAACGGGATGGCCACGTGCGATCCCTCCCTCTGGGCACAACTCGACGAACTGGGTCTTGTCCGGCTGACCGGCCGCGAAGAGACCGGCGGCAGCGGCGGAGGCTGGTACGAGGCCGCGGAACTCTTGCGCGCCGCGGCATCGCACAGGGTCCGGATTCCTCTCGCCGAACACGACCTGCTCGCCGGTTGGCTCCTCGAAGAAGCCGGCCTACCGATGGACAAAGCGCGCCTCACCGCATGCGTACTAGACGAGAAAGGCGTCGCCCGCGGCGTGCCGTGGGCATCCCAGGCAGACAAGATCGTCACGGTCTGGCGGAAGAACGACACGTACGTCGTCGCCGACCTCGAGTCAACCTTCTTCGACATCACCTCCGGGTCCAACCTCGCCGACGAACCCCGCGACGTCGTTTCCGCCGACACGATCGCATTGTCGGGCACCCCAGTGTCGGACGCGGCGATCCGACAACTCTTTCTGCGGGGCGCCCTCATCCGAGCGCTGCAGGTGTGTGCCGCCCTCGACCGCATCCTCGATCTCTCCGTCGCCCACACCACCGAGCGAGTGCAATTCGGACGCCCACTGGCCAGATTTCAAGCCGTTCAGAACCTGGTGGCTGACATGGCAGCGGAAGCTTCCCTCGCCCGAACAGCGACCGAAGCAGCACTGACGGAAGCGGTCCGCACGCAGTGGTCGAGTGAGAACCTCGAACTCCTCATTGCCGTCGCCCGGTCGTGTGCTGGACACGCGGCATCGGTCGTCGTCCGTAACGCCCACCAGGTGCACGGTGCGATCGGCACCACCCGCGAGCACAGGCTGCACGAATTCACCCAACCCGCCCTGGCGTGGCGCTCGGAATTCGGATCCGTCCACTACTGGGACGACACCTTGACTACCGCCGCTCTCGAAGCAGGTTGCGAGAATATCTGGGGCCTCATCACCCGCTGAAGTGCCCAGGCGCCACCAGAAGGGGCACCAGTTTCGCGAGCAGACCTGAAAGAAGAACTCCGTGGAAGCATCCAATTCGCATCCACGGAGTTCTTCGGTTTCTCGGGCACGTCACTCGCCGGTGAAGGCGGCAGTTCTCTTCTCCATGAAGGCGTTGACTGCCTCCGTGTGATCGGTCGTCTGCTGAACCAGCGCCTGCATGGCAGCGGATAATTCGAGGAGACTGTCCAGGCTTTGGTGCTGTCCCTCGCGGAGGAGCCTCTTGGCCATCCGTACCGAGTGTGGCGGATTGGCGGCCACCCGGCCGGCGAGCGCGCGAGCTTCGTCGAGCAGCTTGTCCGGCGCAACGACACTGGAGACCAATCCCCACTCGAGTGCCTTGACCGCGTCGACTCGGTCGCCCGTCAAGATCATCTCTGCCGCCCGCGCCATCCCGACGGCCTTGGGCAGCAGCCACGCGCCACCGTCACCCGGGATGATTCCCAGCTTGACGAAGCTCTCTGCAAAGAATGCCTTTCCACTGGCAATGCGGAGGTCGCACATGTGGGTGTATCTCCCCTGTCTTCACTGCGGATCGATCGTTCGACTGGTGCCCGACCGGCACGCAAACGAACTCGGTGGCGCGGTCCAGACCCGTGTAGAGCGCTGCCGACGGGCACGTTCACCTCTTGCCGCCGAGAGCCTTCGCGTTGATACACACGCGGCGCGGGCGGAATTCAGGCGAGGCACAACTTGGGGCGCAGCCACTGGGCAATCCGGCTCAACGCTTGATCCGCTTCGGGTGCCCGTCCCGCGTTGAAGTGAAATACATGCTGTTGCTCATCGGCCACGTCGAGCACGACCTCGCCGCTCACCTTCTCGATCAATTCGGCCAACCGACGTGAGTCGTCCAGCAGCGTCTCATAGCCTCCGACCGATACGTACACCGGAGGGAAGTCGGTGAAGTCGTTGAGCAGTGGGTTCGCGCGCGGGTCCGTTGCATCTGCGGGTTCGGCGAGGAACATCTCCCGCATCATTTCCAGAACCGGCCTCTTGGCCAATACGTCGACCGCGTCGTTCGATTCGACCGTCAACCCCTTGATCTCCATATCGAGCCACGGCGAGAGCGTGATGACGGCAGCAGGAGTGGGTAGTTCCAAGCTCGCGAGTTCGAACGCTGTCGAGATCGCGAGATTGGCACCCGCCGAGTCGCCGACAGTCGCCGTGTACTCCGCCTTGTAACCCTGCGTGCGGAGCCACTTGTGGACGGCCATGCAGTCTTCGAGTTGGGCCGGGTGCTTGTACTCCGGCGCGAGCCGATAGTCCACGATCAGGGCGTGAACACCCGCCAGTTTGGCGAGGTGTGCTGCGAGCTTGCGGTGTGAGAACCGTGAACCTGTCACGAACCCGCCACCGTGGGTGAAGACGATCACGCGGTCCTCGGCGGCCCCCAAAGGCTTCGCCCACGTTGCCGGCACACCGTTGGCTGTCACTTCCTCATAGGTGACGTCGATGGGTTCGATGGTCGGAAGATGCCACTCTTCGAACATATCTCGCTGACTGGCGAGGTCCATTCCTTCGGACCGGGTAAGCCACGAAGCGTACAGGTCGTTGAGGAACAGGGATTCTTTGCTCACGGACATGTGTTGTTCACTTTCATCACTACTCGAGGGAGGCAAATTGACTGCTCAGGAAAGCGTGAAGCCCTTGTATCCCGCACACACGGTCTCGTCCCACTTGGCCAGGTAGAGGGGAAGACCACCGGGGTAGTTCAGCAACTGCCGCGGCTTACCCGGGACGTTGGCACCCATGTACCAGGAGTCGGCTTTGTCGTAGAGCGCCTCGGCCGTCAGCTCGGCGACGTGATCGGACCAGGCAGCATCCGCGTCCGCCTCGGACTCGATACGGTTCAATCCGTTGTCCCGCATGTAGTCGATGGTGTTGACGATGAGGTCACCTTGGATCTCGGCGCAGCTGGGCCCGTTGCAGAAGCCCGACGGGCTCAGTGGTCCGTAGAGGAACAGCAGGTTGGGGAATCCTGCCGTTGCGACCCCGAGGTTTGCCCGCACACCATTCGACCACTTGTCCCGGAGCAATGTACCGTCGGTGCCGCGAATGTCCATGGCGGTCAGGCCACCGGTGACGGCGTCGAAGCCCGTTGCATAGACGATGATGTCGAACTCGTGCTCTTCCGATGTGGTCTTCAGCCCGGTGGGCGTGATCGTCTCGATCGGGTCCTCGTGCAGATCGACGAGGCGCACGTTGTCCTGGTTGAAGATGTCGTAGTACGTCTGCTCCAGCGAGGGACGCTTCACGCCGAAGGGGTACGCCTTCTTCGTCGGCGCCAGCTTCTCGGCGATGACCGGGTCCTTGATCCGGGCACGCGTCCGGTCACGCCAGAACTCGTAGGCCGTGTCGTTTGCGTCATCATCGACGAAGACGTCTTGGTAGGTTCCGAGCCAGAACTCGAAACCGCACTCCCACAGTCGCTCATAAGTGGTGATTCGCTCCTCATCGCTCACTCCGAGGGCTGACTTGGGTATGAAGTCGAAGTCGAAGCCGGAGAATGACGCCGAACGACGACTGAATCTGTCCGCCAGATCGAACTTGATCTTCGCGTTGTCCTCGTCGGTGAGCTGGCGCTGTCGCATCGGGAGCGCCTGAACGGGGGTGCGCTGGAAGACGGTCAGCTGTGCGGCCTTCTTCGACGCCTCCTGAGCGACCTGCACACCGCTGGCGCCGGTACCGATGATGGCGATTCGCTTTCCTGCGAATTCGATTCCGCCTTCGGGCCACAGACCGGTGTGGTGGTTGATCCCTGTGAAGCTGTCCATTCCCGGGAGCTTCGGGAAGATCGGCTTTGCCGCGAATCCGGTGCACAGAACGAAGTACTTGCAGACGAAACTGCTTCCGTTCTCTGCGGTCACGGTCCAAGTGTTCGCCGTATCGTCGAACTCGGCGGAAATGATTCGGGTGTTGTAGTAGATGTCCTTGCTCAGATCGAGCTTCGTGTCGACGTACTTGAAGTAGCGGCGCAGTTCGTCACCTCCGGGATAGAGCTCGGAGAACGCGAATTCATCCCATAGGTCGGGGCGCGTGAACTGGTAGATGGGACCTTCGCTGTCCACTCGGGCACCCGGGTAGCGGTTCCAGTGCCAGATTCCGCCCAGACCCTCACCTGCCTCGACTACTTTCACCGAATAGCCTCGACTCCGCAGATTTTCGAGCTGGTACAATCCGGCGAATCCGGCTCCTACAACGAGAACGTCGAGTACTTCGGTCACTGCTGGTGCGGCAGTGCTCATGTTGGCCTCCTCTTGATGCCAAGGGCTACTTCGGGGTTTGTCGATTGCGCTCTGTGCCGCAGAAAGTGAAGAGCTGATTGCGGGAAAGCTCGTCCGGTGCAGCTTCTAGGTCCAGCGGACATACGCAGTCTTGGTGGTTGTGAAGAAAGTACGTGCGGCCTTGCCCTGTTCTCTGCTCATGCTGCTCGAGCCTTTGAGGCCACCGAACGGCACATGTGGCTCGACACTGCTCGTCTCGCGATTGACATGCACCAACCCCGATTGTGTGCGCCGGATGAAGGTCATCGCCGTCGCAATGTCTCTAGTGAACACTCCAGAGGACAGGCCGTAGTCCGTGTCGTTCGCGGCCTTCAGCGCACCGTCGAATCCATCGACCTCCTGCACGGTCACGACTGGCCCGAAGACCTCCTCCCTGACGAGCCTGCTCGTCTCCGACACCCCGGCCAGGACTGTTGGTGCGATATAGCAAGTGTCGGAATCGAACTCCCTACCCGTAAGGAACTCGGCGTTCTCTTCGCGGGCGAGTCGCAGGTATCCGGCCACCGTGTCACGTTGCTCCACCGAGGCAAGGGGCCCGATGTCGGTGGCTTCGTCGTACGGATCACCGACGACGAGCGCGTCAGCGTGCTTCACCAGCAGTTCTCGTAGTCTGGGAGCGACGGCGCGGTCCACGTAGACCCGGCTCGTCGCTGTGCAGCGTTGTCCCGTGTGGAGCATCGCGCTCTTCACGATCTGTAGCGCTGCATCCTCGACATCGGCGTCGGCGAGAACAATGGACGGGTTCTTGCCACCCAGCTCGAGCTGGACCTTGACATTGCGATCGGCGACAGCCTGACGTAGTCGAGACCCGATTGCACCCGAACCGGTGAATGTCAAGGCTGCGAGTCGCGCGTTCCCGGTGAGTGCCGCCGAAAGCTTTCTACCGCTGCCCGTCACCAGATTGAGGACCCCCGCGGGCAACCCGGCTTCTGCGAGGATCCGCGTCAGAAACACTGCGGATCCGCAGGCCGGTTCTGCAGGCTTCCAGACAACTGCGTTCCCGAAACCTATTGCCGCCGCGATTTTCCATGCCGGAAGCGCGAAGGGAAAGTTCCACGGTGTGATTGCACAGACGACGCCGAGCGGCTCCTCTACCGTCATCAGCATCGTGTGTGGATCAGCACTGGGGTACGTCTCTCCACTGGGCTGCAGGATCTCACCGGCGTAGTAGCGGAGAATGGCGACACTTCGCAGAACCTCGGCGCGTGCGTCGCGGATCGCCTTCCCCATGTCCGCGGTGATCGTCAGGGCAGCGTCATGAACGCGGCTTTCCAAGAGGTCAGCGGCAGAACGAAGAAAGTCCGACCGCTCAATCGCTGTCGTCTCGGACCACGCTGGTTGAGCACGGCCGGCGGCCGCATACGCACTCTCGACATTGCCGGGAGTCGCCGAAGCGTAGATTCCCGTCACGCGGCGGAGATCAGAGGGATCTACACGCTCGAAAGTGTCGGTGGTGGTACTCCATCGACCTGCGATGTACAACGTTCTCCCGTCAGCGATTGACGGCAACGCTGGGTGGTCCACGTTTATGGACATCTTTGTTCCCCGATCTGTGTAGGCGCAGAAATGGTTGGAAGTTCACCACCCGGCGCGGACTTGAATTGCCGAATCACCCTTCCGCGCAACGCGGCAGGCGTGCCAGTACGAAAATCTTCTCGACTACTCTGTAGTCTGTAGTTTCACCGCGGGCGGGCCGATGTCGGACTTTCCGTGCTCAGTGCAGTAGAGCGACGGTAGTCAAAATAACTGGGACAATCGCTCACTTGTCCCCAAACGACCTGCACTCAACACTTTTTGAAGAATCGCAGGCATCACAACTCGCTGCTGCCTGGCGCTTCTAGCCGGCACCCGGACTGGCGTCGTCCGCCCAGCGACTCGACCTTCTCGACATCCGCTCCCAGTTCGCAAATCTACTGTGGCGTAAGGAGGGCGTCGGATCGTGTGAGGACGATAGCTAGTGGACCGTCCAACGCCTCGGCCACCTTACAAACCGATCCAGCAATGACTACCCCAAGTGACCTGGAACACCTTGCGGGCAAGCATGACACCCGAATCCTGAAAACACAATAATTTACTTATATAAGCAATATGCGCTTTTGTCGAGCGAAGTAGAGCCGCGACGAGACCTGGCGAGATCGAGGAGGTGGGCAGTATAGATGGTCGATCTCGCCGCCCCAATTTTGGAGTCGACGGCTTTGACCGGCGCCGAATAGACCTGTCCAACAGGGCAAATAAACTGAGCGGTCGCTGAGTTCCACACTGATTCCGGTGAATGGTCGAATCGGGCTCCACGGCATAGACGAGCGATCTCGCCGGCACACCTGAGCTCCACTCACGACCTGCGTAACATACTCATGGGAAAGTCACGTCCAATCTGTTTTGCCCGCAAAGACTTCAAACCCGGCCTTCGTAAGCAGGCGTGACCGTCGCCCCGGTCCCGACGTCATTTGTTGAGCGAGACGGCTACGGGTTGGTAGCTGTGACTGTGGATGGAACTACAGCACGGGTCGAGAGCGTAAGTAGAGTGCCATCTTTCGCGCCGCACAGGCGCGCGATGCGTGGGCGAAGAAATCGCAGATTCGGGCGCTGGGCCGGACCGCACCGATCCTGTCGATGCGGATCGGCTCGCTCGGGCAGCGCACCCACGACTACGCCCGGCACGGCACCTCCACCCTGTTCGCCGCCCCGGATATCGCCACCGGCAAGGTTACCGGGCTGCGCAAACCGCGACATCGCCATCAGGAGTTCCTTCTCTTCCTCAAACACCTCGCCCGCGCCGAAGGCCGAAGTCCGGGCGTGGCTGGCGAAAATCCTCGTATTCATGTGTATTTCACGCCCAAGTCATCTCATGGATGAACCTTGCGGAGGTGTGGTTCAGAAGATTCGAACAGCAGGCCATCCACCGCGGACCTTCGGCTCCGTGAAGGGGCCTGACCACCAAGATCCGCGCCTTGATCAACGGATGGAACGCCCGCTGTGGGCCGTTCGTCTGAACCAACACCGCCAACCAAGTTCTTACCATGGCAAAGCGTAAAGATACTTCAACCACGAGCCCCTAGGGACTGAGCGTGCCGCAGTGTCGTTAGATGCCGACGAGAGGGCCGATGACTGGATTCCATTGGTAAATGTGCTGCTCTACGACGACGCCCCGCTTGACGTAAGGATCCTCCGCAAGCAGGGAACGCAAGGCGTCCTCGCTGACCGCTTGGAACACCAGTAGGGCTCCGGCGCCGTCGGCCCAGGCGCCGGCCTCCTGCAGCACGCCTCGGGCAGCGGCATCCTTGACGAAAATCAGGTGTTCGGCATGCGCGGCCTCTTTGACCGAGGCATCGGTGGTATACGACCAGATCACTGCGAACAAGGCCATGGTTACTCCTCAAGCGGGGGGATGGGACATGAAACGGCTCCGACTATGCACATGGAGTGCGCACCTGAGAAGGGTAGAAGTACGGATGAGATGACTCGTGTCCCATTTCGCAACACTGGTTGCTCCATGAAGATGGTGTAGGAAACGGAGTCGGATCTGACCATCGTGTCGTAACCCAATGAAGGCAGCATCGCGTGACTCCTCGTAAGACCTACCAAAGTCACTCGAGGAAGGACCACGCGATGGCCGATGTCCACGTTATCGACTTGCACCAATTCCTGACCGATCGCCTCACCGACGCCAGCCCTGATCTGCTGCGGAGTTTGTTGTCCCACGTTCATCGACGCGGGCGGGGTCACCACCGAACACGGCCGGGTCGGTGAGCGGGTCGATCACCTTTGACCAGTGCCAGAACGTCCACCGCCAGCCGTGGGTGAGAATCAACAGGCTCGGGTAAGACCGTAAGACCAGTCCCCATTCCCCTCGTCCAGCGGCGGACGGGTCAGTGTGAGACGGACGCGCAGGCCATCGAGGACCTTGCCGGACACATGGATCGGTGTGGGCTCCAGGGGGAAGGCGTGCGTGGTGGTCACGGTGTGATTTGTTGACGAAGTGAGTGAACCTGTGTGCCGTCAGCCCTGTTGGCCGCGACTCGACCACGTTGGCACCGGCGGGGTGAGCAGACTGTGTCGCTCGGGGGGATGCGGCCCAGCTGTCGAGCACACCAGTTCCCGGTGGCGTCCCAGCCGATCAGCACGTAGCGCCGGGCGATCCCGGGCCCCGAAGGTAGTCGATCAGAGTGTCGGGGACGGCTTCGAGATCGCCGACAGCCCCGACGGGGCGCTCGCCGAATCCATCTGCCGGGACCTCCCCTTGGACCCACCAACGCCCGGATCGTGCCCGCCTCCGCCCCCCCTGACCGCCCTCACCGTCACCCACACCCTCACCACCGTCGCACTCCACGGCCCTCACCTCGCCGCGGTTCCTTCGACGTCAAGCGTCGAGTACCAGTGTGGTTGTGCGGGAACGTTCGACGCAGATCATCATCGTCTCGCCCTTCTCACGATCTGCCTGAGAGAGGATCGAATCGTGATGTTCGGGAATGCCGTCGAGAACGCGGGTTTCGCAGGACCCGCAGAAGCCGTCCTCGCAGGAGTACAGGATGTCCGGGTTCGCTTCGAGGACGACTTCGAGCAGGGTGCGGTCGGCGGGTACCTTCAACGTGCAGCCGGTACGGCGCAGTTCGACGTCGAATTCGGTGGGCGACTGCCTGTCCGAGACTCCGGCTGCCGCGGCAGGGTCCGCCCCCACGACGGGAGCGCCGAACCGTTCGAAATGAATCGCCTCGTCACCGAGCACCGGACCGCACACCGACTCCACCTCTTGCAATGGGCCTTCGGGGCCGCAGCAGTACACGGCGGTGCCGGACGGAACGTCGGCCAGGGCGGCTGCCAGGTCGAGGTTTCCGGATTCGTCTGAGGGAGAGACGTTCACCTCGCCGAGACCGCAAAACTTCTCCACGAATGCCATCGTGGCGCGGCTGCGGCCACCGTAGAGTGCGGACCAGCTGGCGTTCTCCCGCGACAGTTGCCGTGCCATCGAAAGAATGGGAGTGACCCCGATTCCACCGGCGATCAGGAGGTAGTGAGGTGCGGGCTCGAGGGCGAAGTGGTTGCGGGGGCCACGCACCGCCAGGAGATCCCCCACCCGGACACTGTCGTGGATTTCCTTCGACCCACCGCGTCCCTCGTCTTCTCTCAGGACGGCGATCCGGTAGGCGGTCTTGTCGGTGGGGTCACCGCAGAGGCTGTACTGCCGAACGGTCCCGGAGGGCAGCACGATGTCGATGTGTGCTCCGGGCTCCCATTCGCCGAGGGCGGCGCCGTCCGGTCGTTCCAGGGTCAGCGACAACACGCCATCGGATTCGAGTCGTTGTTGCCGGACCAGGAGGTGGTTGGTCTGTTGTGTCATTTTCAGATCCGCGGGGTCGTGAGAACTGGCGCGTATGCACCCGCGGTGCGGAATCCCCCCTTGAGAACATCGACGAAGGCCGTGGCGAGATCGACCTGGGTGATGGACACCAGCATGTCGAGTTCCATCCTCAGTACTGCTACCGCTTCGGCGCCTTGCTGGCTGTCCCAGTCCTGCTGATCGACCAGTACGCCGGCGAGCAGGTTGCCCGACTGGCGGGCTGATTCGGCCATCGTGGTGGCGAAACCGACGGGGACTTGGGGCAGTACCGAGCCGATGAGAATGACCATGTCCGATTCGGTAGCCAACTCGTCGATACGGCGCGTGGTGGTGGTGTCGGCGTTGATGTCGCGCACGGCCACCTCGTTCGGCGCGCGCTCGGTGACTACCTGCACCTCGGTCAGCCCCGCCGCAGCCATCTGGTCGACGAGTCTGTGACCCGATTCACCTAAGGGCACCAGTATAATTCGTGCCATGTAGGACAGTCGGCGTGGTGTCATCTCGCTCATGACAACGTTCCTCGTTTCTGATCGGTCTTACGGCGCGGCTGCGGGCGGATGACGACGTGCGGACTCACCGGCCCCTGTCCGGTGGCCATCCGTCCCAGCATGTTGTCGACCTGGTCCAGGTCCACGTCGACGGAGGGCACGATTTCCAAGCCTGATCGCCCGTCGGCGAGGAGTTCGATGCTGCGTGTGACCGCATCGGGGGAGCGGCCGCGGACACCGACGATCGTGTTGGCGCCGCGTACCAGGGATTTGAGATCGAGTTCGCAGACCGGGGTCGAGCCCAGTCCGCCGATGACGAGCCG
This sequence comes from Rhodococcus sp. JVH1, assembly GCF_000280725.2. NCBI lineage: Bacteria > Bacillati > Actinomycetota > Actinomycetes > Mycobacteriales > Nocardiaceae > Rhodococcus > Rhodococcus sp. JVH1. The sequence goes on from NZ_CP166289.1 coordinate 576,549, forward strand.
GCCCCGCTTGCGCAGCACGCGGGCGGCGGCGGCAACGGCCTCTCCCCCGAGTCCGACGGTGTCGAGTAGTACGTCGGTTCCCTCGCCGCCGGTTGCTCGCAGGATCAGCTCGGGGAGGCTGTGGTTGTTGTTGATCACCGGTACCGCACCGAGTGATTCGGCGATCTCGAGTCGGCCGACCGAGTCCGGCACGCCGATCACGACGATGTGGGCGGCGCCGACGGCTCGGGCCGCGGCTATCGCGGCGATGCCGTGGTAGCCGGGGCCGATGGCGACGACTGTGGAGCCTTCCGTGGCTCCGCCGGCGTCAACCGTCCAGTCGAGTGCGTTGGCGAAGGGCTGCGTCCACGCCGCGAGATCCGCGTCGAGATCCACCGGTAGGCGATACACGAGACCGTTCGCGCTGAGCTGCATGTATTCGGCGTTGCCGCCGTGCAGACCGGCCCCGTCGTCCGCCGAGAGAAGGCCCACTCTCCGTTTTCCCGCGAACAGATCGGTGTGTGGGCACATGCGGTAGTCCCCCATGCGGCACGCCGTGCAGGCCTCCCGCAGACACGGCAGGTATTCCTCCAACGCGACCCGGTCGCCGGGCCGCACGTCCCACGCGGTCGACTGGGTCTCCCCCACCGACACGACGGTCCCGACGACGTGATGGCCGAGCACGGTGGGCGAGTCCAGTCCGGCGACGGCAAGCGCCCCTCCGCCTGGAAGACACTGACCACCAACCGTGACCTGATGTTGCTCTCACTCGCGGGGTTCGGCGGCTTCTGGGGCACCTACGGATTCGTCACCTGGTCTAACGCCCTCCACATCAAAGGACACGGAGTCTCCGGCACCACCGCCGGATTCATCGTGGCCATCTTCGCGGGCGTGGCGGTCGTCAGCAAACCCCTCATCGGAATGCTCGGCGACCGGGTAGGCAGCGCCCGAAAGCCCGCAATCGTCATTCTCGCGCTATTCGCCGTCATCCTGATCTTCTTCGGCACGCTGGACAACGTCCCTGCACTCCTCATCGCGGCACCCATCCTCGGCCTGGTCGGATACGGATACCTGCCGTTGATCGTTGCGATGATTCCCCGCCTGGTCTCGAGCGAGGTCACCGGTACCGCCGCCGGCGCCTCCAACGCCTTCTGGCAGATCGCAAGCACCCTCGTTCCCCTCGCGATCGGCGCAGCCTTCTCTGCCACCGGCTCGTTCCTGGCAGCGTTCACCGCTCTGGCCGTCGGACCGATCATCGGCGCGGCCGTCCTCTACTTCGTCAACGAGGACGGCGGCAATCGCGCAATCGAAGAGCCGGAACCTTCTGACACGACCACCTAACCCTGACCCCAACGACACGACCGCCCCCCGCCGGAGGGGGTCGTGTTCCTGTACTGCATGCACCAACCGGATCCAAGCCCGCAATGTCTTCGATATCCGCAGCCCTCTCGTTCCAAACAATCCGTGATCCTCGCCTTCTCAATCGAGATAGAGCGCGGTTCAGGGTAACGAGAAGCGCCAACCGTACTTTGCCACTTCACTACTCGTGTTGTCGCGCCGAAGAAGGATCACACCGAGGAATGCGCTGCAGTACACCACATGCAACGGCGGACAGGCCTGCCCCAACTGCTTACCGTGGCTGCGGTATTCAATCTCGTCGGCTTTGACGCATTCAGTACTCAGGTACCGAGCAGGGTGTGCGCCTGGCACACGCCCGACTTCAGGAGTGGGGCGCCGTCCGGGCCGCCTCGGATCACAGCACCGTTCCCGACAGATCGCGCTGACCCCCGCCCGTCGCGACAGGCCCGACCCTCACATCGGATGGGGGGTTCGGCCAGTGACCGGTGTCGACGTCGTCCGGGACCGCCCCATCGTTACCGGGACTTCTTCTCGGCGACCGCGGTCGCCGGGTGCACGGCGACCAGGCCGAGACCTTGGCGTCGCTTACACAGCCGCGCCAGCTCCCGATACGCGGCCTCACCGAGCAACTCCGTGAGCTCCGGCGCATACGACTGCCACACCGCCTTGGCGCCGACGTGCGCGTCCGGCGAGCCGGAGCAGTACCAGTCCAGGTCCGCGCCGCCCTCACCCCAGCCGCGGCGGTCGTACTCGGTGATCGTCGTCTTCAGGACCTGCTCACCGTCGGGTCGCTCCACCCATTCCTGGGTGCGCCGGATCGGCAGCTGCCAGCACACGTCCGGCTTCACCTCGAGCGGCTCGATGCCGCGCTCGAGCGCCATCGAGTGCAGCGCGCACCCGATGCCACCCTCGAATCCGGGACGATTGAGGAAGATGCACGCGCCCTTGTAGCGGCGGGTACGCAGCGCGGGCTCGCCCTCGAGCTCGTCCTCCTCGATGTACCCCTTCTTCCCGAGACCCTGCTTCATGAACTGCCAGTCCTCAGGTCTGAGCAGCTTCACCGACTCGTGCAACCTCTCGACATCCTCCTCGTCGGAGAAGAACGCGCCGTGCGAGCAGCAGCCGTCGTCGGGACGGCCCGCGATGATGCCCTGGCAGGCCGGGGTGCCGAACACGCAAGTCCAGTGCGAGAGCAGCCACGTCATGTCCGCGGCGATGAGGTGCTCGGCGTTGTCGGGATCGAGGAACTCCACCCATTCCCGGGCGAAGTCGAGCGCAACCTCGGGGCTGGGCGTCATCTTGTCCGACGGCACCGGAATACCTGCTGTCACAAACCCCCACGGTAGCCGACCCACATAACAAACAAGGACTGATCCGATTCCCGTCCGAGAGCAAACAACACTCGACGCGAATCTCGCCGGCACTCCTGTGGCACCACCGCGGTGATATGCCGTCGATCATCCCGTTGCCGCACATCGGCAGCGATGCCCAGCGGCACGGCCCACGACGTCCGGAACCCCGTCAGCCCGTGACGGCCGTGCCGGCCCAGGCGGCCGCGATTTCCCCATGCGGGAGCGCAGCTCCGCCGGTGTGGCCTAACCGAACCCAACGATGCGCGCACGCGGTAGCCGGCTCGGGATACGCTGTGTGCCGTCGCGGACGCGATGAAGGCAGCGGCCGCGGGTCCCCGCGCAGCGTGGGCGGTCTTTCGATGCGCTGTTCGCGGTCGCGCTGTGCTACGACCGGGCGATGATCCTCGGATTGTCATCGAAACTGCTGATCGAGATCGACCCGCCAGACTTCGTGGATGCGCCGCAAACCAATATAGAGTCGACAGAACTGGAACCATCGGCCGAACCTGAGGTTGTGGAGACTATCGACGTAGATCATCGACCTGCCGTTGCATCGGCCCCCGCGCCCCCTGCGACAGCCCGCGTTTCGTCGGCGCCAGCCGTCGCCGCCACACCGGCCGCAGTCGATTCGCCCTGGGAATAGCCGACGCTCATGGCCGCACGGAAGACCACCCAGCGACGCTCCAGTCCCAGACGAGCCAGCGCCGCGCCGCTGACACCCACCCCGGGGCACGGGGAGCAGATCTGGATCCTCGATGTCCCTTACCGGGCATCCGCGCCCGGCGCCAAGTACTACAAAGCGCTCACAGCGTATGCCTACATCGGCACTCAATTGCCCGACGAACTCGCCGTCTACGCGTCGAAACCGTACTCGTACGCTCGCTGGGTCGAAGAGGACCTCAACGGCGTGCGGCAACCGGGCGCCACCGGTTTCCACAAGACGCCGCGGCCAGAACAGGTGGACGCCGCGAAGGCGATCGCGACGGCCTGTCACCACGGCAAGCGCGGATTCTTGTTGGCCGACGAGCCCGGTGTAGGCAAGACCGGCAGCGCGATCATCGGCGCGAAGGCTGCGCTGAAATCAGGGGGCGGTGACACCGTACTCATCACCGTGGACCGGCCGGCCCAGATCACCATCGCCGCGTGGCGCGACGCCCTCGCTGCGTTCGGCGACGGGGGCTATCGGTGGCTGATCATCTCCCCGGACCAGCTGAAGAAGTTGCTCGGACGCAACGGCCAACCGAAGTACTCCTTTTCCCTCATCATCAATGACGAGGCACAGCAATTCAGGCACCTCACGGCCCAGCGCACCCAGTACCAACGGCGTATCAACCGCCTCTCCGCATCACCGGAGAAGGCGCCGTTCGTGATCACCGTGACGGCGACGCCGGGTCATCACCCAGGCGAATACACCTACTTGTCTTCGCTTTTCGCGCAACTGCACGATGACCCGCCGGGCGAGTGGGCCGATCTCGGTAAGAAGCTGGTCGAGCATGGACTTCCCCTGGCTCCCGGGTGGGACAAGGGGAAATGGGACTGGAACGACCAAGCAAAAGATTCTCAGAGGCTGCAGCGTCAGGCCGTCACCCGCGTCCGGAAGTGGATGACCGACTGCGACCCGCCCGTCATGGTGCATCGCGACGCGCCCTGGGGGCCGCCACCGATCGACGGCTTGCCACTCGACTTCACCGCCACCCAATGGGCTGCGTACCACCAGGACTGGAGTGAGTTCCGGAGCGCGATGAGGATCGCCCGCCAGGGGAACGACACCGCCCGCGGCCGTGCCGCTCTGATGCGGTTCCGGCAGAAGGCAGGCATGCTGAGAGCCCCGCAGACCGCCGAGTTGGTAGCCGCACACGTCGAGCGCGGCTACCAGGTACTCGTCGCCGTCGAATTGGTCACCACGGCCGCCGACCCGGTAGCCAACCTCCTGGAGGAGCACGGCATTGGCGTCTCACGCATCTTCGGCGGGGGCGATCTCGAGACGGAACGCATGAGATTTCAGCGCGGCCACAACCCGGTGGTGGTGTTCAACACCGCATCTGCGATCAATCTGCAGGCGTCCGAGTTGATGGTCGACGGTTCCCGCGCCTCATCGGCACGTCGCATCGGCTTCTTCCACCAGCCTCGCTACTCCGGAATTGCCGCACGCCAAACGATGGGTCGTGCGCACCGCGACGGGCAGGTTTGCTCATGGTCACTCCTGTTCGCCGCCGGGACGGTGGAGGAGCACGCGGCTCGGATCATGATCAATCGGCTCATGGTGACATCAGCCAGTGTCGATGGCGATCTCGGGGCGTTCGGGAAGCTCGCGCGGCTGTTCGACGCAGACTGGCTTCCCGAAAGCATGTTCGAGTAGGAATGATGCCTGACCAGGGATCTCTGCAATCGAAAGTGAGCGGATGTACACCAGGGCGCATACGGATCGTCAGCATCAGCGCCCAGGCGTGATGCACCGTGCATCACGCCCGCCGCCAGCGGCGGCACCAGCGTCACCAGCACGGGGACACCCACGGTCTGCGCACCAGGCTCCGACGGACGCAATAGGTGGAAGGCATGGAACTCAGCGAACCACCCGCGTCGGCAAGCGCTGGCCGCTTTCCGCGAGTCAGCAGATTGACGGGCAGGTCCGGACGGCGACGCCACCACGGGCGGCGCCGGTCCTCGATAAGCGGCTCGTCAGCACTGCGGGTGAGCTGAGGGAGTCAACCTGGCGCCGCCGTTCGGGGTCACCTGAGCGCCACCCGCGCTCCCTTGCCGATTTGTCCAATTCCCCCTGGTAGAAACTGGCAATGAATCTTCCGGCGGATACGGCAACTGGACCCGGCGGACAACATCCCTGAAATAGGCGCCCACTCGTGGCCTCGCAGCAGTCTGGCAGTCCTGATCGCCGATCGAGCGTCCGGTCCCCTCGATCGGCTCACGGATGGCCTGTGCCACCCCGCCGAGGGAGACGGTGTGTCGGTCGTGGTCCAGTTGGTACCGCCTACCCCGCCGGCAGTGATCCCGGACCGACGGCGCTTTGCGCCCCGCTGCCGCCGTGCTCGAGCAGCAACCGCGGGAGGTGTTCTCCTGTGAGCCGGTCGCCCAGACCGGGCGTGGCGGTCTCGGACACGACGAGCCAATCACGGCTGCGGGCCCGAGCCTCCGCCGCGTTGAGCATGACCGTCTTCCCGACGGCGTATTCAGTCGGTCGACTCAACATTCCTGGAGGAATGGTGTTGTGGACGGTGTTCAAGGGTCGGCCGCCGATCGGGCGGCAAGCGCGGGAGCCGTTCTGTGAATATCTGCGGGCGGGGCAGGACACGGTCAGCGCAGCGTGAGGCCCTCCGACGACACCTCGAGATCCCCGCTCAGTCACCCGAGAACGCCCACTGCCCGGTTCCACCTCGATCCCCTATTTCGTCGGCTGGACACCACTCCGGCGCAGCCCGAAGAAGCGCGGGCAGCACAGAAGCGGCTGCTGTCGACGGCTATTCCGCGACGGTGATTATTTAGCGAAAGTGACGTATCGATGTATAAACCGACCACCTGCTCTGTGGACCACTGCCGACGGGGTGACCTTGTTTCCACAGACTTTCGTGACTTAAGGTGGAGTGCGCGCATCGCGCGGCGTGTCGGGGTCTGGGCGGGTTGCGCTGATAGACAGGCTAAATAGCCCTTCTAAGGATTGATCATGTCCACCAGGCCCACCGGATCGACGGTCCAAGTAACCAGTTGCCCCTCGGCCGGCTCGTCACCAAGAATGCACCAGCGGGCATCGCCGGCACTCAGGCGCAGCTAGTCAGTTTCCTCAGGTCGGCGGAACCTCTCGACGGGGCCGACACGTCGAGAGGTCTTGGTGAAAACCATCCGCACCATCGCTGGCACGGGCGGACTTCATGGCTTGGCGCCTCATTCGCACAACGTCGGCCGTTTCGCCCCAGTCAATGAATCACACGAGCTCCCCGTCCTGGAGGAGGGCGCCACGGGTGGTGCGCGCTCAGACGAAAGCTCCTGCAACAAGTTCGAGGGACCTCATCAAGTCGATGCACCGGCGAGAGAGAGAACGCAGTGTCGCATCCCTCACACGCCGAGAACCGGGCAAACGATGTTTACCAAGACGTTGTTGATCGACAACTACGACTCCTTCACATACAACCTCTACAGCTTCCTCAGCGAGGTCAACGGGTGCCCGCCAACGGTGGTACACAACGACGTCGACTGGCGTGCGATCGAACTGACAGAGTTCGACAATATCGTGATCTCTCCGGGGCCCGGTCGTCCAGCAAGCGAACGCGACTTCGGCATCAGCTCGCGGGCCATTCTGCTGGGTGGGCTTCCGACACTAGGAGTGTGCCTCGGCTATCAGGGTTTATGCCAACTGTTCGGTGCACATGTCGTCTTGGCACCAGAGCCGAGGCACGGTCGCAACTCAGAGGTATTCCACGACGGAAGAGAATTGTTCGCGGGCCTCCCCTCGCCCCTGTCGGTCGTCCGCTACCACTCTCTCGCCGTCGAAGATCTCCCTGACGAGCTGGAGCCGACTGCGTGGACATCCGACGGGATCCTAATGGGGGTACGGCACCGCCTGCGCCCCCTGTGGGGGGTGCAATTTCATCCGGAGTCGGTCTGCACCGATCGTGGACACGAACTCCTCGCCAACTTCCGTGACCTCACCCCGACTCGCCGGAAGGGATCCGCCCCGAAGCCTCGACGTCGGCCGCGGACCTTATCGCCATACGTGGTGGAAACACGACGGATAGATCGGCGAGTCGACCCACAGACGGTGTATGAGCGCCTGTTCGCAGACGGCCCCAACAGTTTTTGGCTCGATGGCAGCTCCACAGTGGAGTCGGACGCCCGCTTCACCATCATGGGCGACGCATCTGGCCCACGCGCCGAGTACGTCACGTACGACGTTGCGGACGGCACCGTCCTGGTGCACCGTTCCGGCGTTCCGGCCGACAAACGACGCGTGCGATTCTTCGACTATCTCGACGAACAGTTGCGGACCCGCGCTGTGCCGCCATCGCCGGACCTGCCGTTCTCGTTCAATCTCGGCTACGTGGGCTACCTGGGCTACGAGTTGAAGGCCGAAGCCGACGGCAATGCGCAACACTCCGCGGACACACCGGACGCGGCCCTGGTCTTCGCCGACCGCGCCGTCGTGATCGACCACGTCGACGGCAGCTGCTACCTGCTGGCGCTCAGCGAGCAGGCCCACGAACCCGGAACCCGCGACTGGATGCGCCGTACGGCCCAGGTGATCAACCGGTTGCCCGTCACGACCGACGATGCGCTTCCCGCGCGGCCGCTCATCCGGTCGGCGGCAGACCCGCGCATGACGCTGCGCCACAACCGTGAAACCTACCTCAACAAGATCCGTACCTGTTTGGAGAACATTCGGGTCGGCGAAACGTACGAAGTGTGCTTGACGAACCACGCCCAGATCGATGTCGAGATAGACCCCGTCGAAACCTTCGCCTACCTCCGATCCATCACTCCAGTGCCCTACGCAGCACTCCTGAGGTTCGAGGCAGCGGACATACTCAGCGCCTCCCCCGAGAGGTTTCTGCGCGTGGACGCCGACCGGGTAGTGGAGTCCAAACCGATCAAGGGCACCCGGCCGCGGGGTGCAACCGCTGCGGCGGACGACGCGCTCCGCCAGGACCTGCTGACGAGCGAGAAAGACCGGGCCGAGAACCTCATGATCGTCGACCTCGTGCGCAACGATCTCTCACGGGTCTGCACTCCCGGTTCGGTGCACGTACCACGATTGTTCGACGTCGAAACCTACGCACCGGTCCACCAACTCGTGTCAACGGTGCGGGGGACGCTACGCAGTGACGCGACTGCGGTCGGGTGTGTGCGCGCCTGCTTCCCGGGTGGCTCGATGACCGGAGCACCGAAGATACGCACCATGGAAATCATCGATCGGCTGGAGGAGGGGCCGCGAGGCGTGTACTCGGGCGCCCTCGGCTGGCTGTCCATCAACGGCACCGCCGACCTCAGCATCGTCATCCGAACCATGGTGTCCCGGCACGGGACAGTGAGCTTCGGGATCGGGGGCGCCATCGTCGCATTATCCGACCCCGACGAAGAGTTCACCGAGACCCTGGTCAAGGCAGCCGCCATGCGCAGGGCCCTCACGATCAGCGCCGGCAGGTCCCCCGCCCTCGCCCACAGCGTTGGTCCGCAGACCTCGAGTGACACCATCGATCGGGCTGGGCGACGACTCTCGCGGGCCGAACTGGGCGGTGTAGAGGTGTGGGTCTGCCCAGGTGTGCCGGCACCCAGGGCCAACACCGAACTTGTACTTGCCGAGGCCCTCGCCGATATTTCACATGTCACGACTCCAGTGGTCGTGGATCTGTGCACCGGTTCGGGAGCAATCGCCCTGGCAATCGCGCATGCCCGAGCCGATGCCGGTGTACACGCCGTGGATGCGGATCCGACGGCCCTGAACGTGGCTCGACGCAACATCGAACGTCAGATCCGCCTCGGCGAGAGCCCGATCGTGCTTCACGAAACCGCCGTCACCACGCCCAATCTACTGTCCGGCCTCGACGGAACGGCCGATCTTGTCCTCGCCCGTCCACCGTGCATTCCCGACGACGAAGACCTTCCCTCTCAGTGCGGCGAGTACTGCCGACGGGCTTTGGTCAGTGGCACAGATGGGCTGAAGCTCGCCCGGCAAACGATTGTTGCGGCGGCCCGGCTCCTGCACGCGGGCGGCAGCCTCGTCGTCGAGCATCGTCCCGACCGCTACACGACAGTGCTCGCACTACTCGAAGGGAACAAGTTATTCGGCAACGTGGCAACACATTTCGATCAGGCGGGAGAAGCGGCCTACACCACATGCGCGCGGACCTCCATGCGGCCCCAGCACACCGAGGTCGGGTCCGAGTCCAACCCTTGCACACCTCCTGACGCAAGGAGAAGATCGGAGAAGAGTCGTGGACGCCGTCCCGCCACGGATTCCAGGAGTTGAAATGCGCTCGGGGACCTGCCTTCCGTCGGGGGCGTGCCGTTTATCTGCCGCGCAAAAGGGAATCTGGTTCGCCCAGCAACTGGCCGGCGAGCTCCCGATCACGATCGCGCAGTACGTCGAGGTCTTCGGCGAGTTGGATATCGATTTGCTCGAGGCGACCAGCCGCGTGGCGGCGAGGGAGTTCGGTTCCGGGTTCTTACGCCTGGTCGATCACGACGGTGAGCTGTATCAACTGGTCGACGATTCTTCCGACAGCGGGATCCGGCGAATCGACTTTCGCGCGGAGGACGACCCGAGCGTCGCCGCGCAGCAGTGGATGCGCCGCGAGTTCAGCACCCCGATAGACCTCCTCCACGATGCGCTCGCCGTCTCGGCGATACTCCGGGTCGGTGACCGGCACTACTACTGGTACTCACGCATTCACCACATCGCCCTCGACGGCTACGGCGCCATGACGCTGATGCAGCGTATTGCCGAGTTGTATACGGCCGCAGGTGCCGGTGTCGAGGCCCCGCCGCTCCACGTGCTGGACCTCGCGCAGATCGTTGAAATCGATGCTGCCTACCGGAACTCGGATCGCTTCGAAGCGGATCGGCGGTATTGGGCGGAACGGACCTCGGGACTGCCGGAGCCTGCGAGCCTGGCCGGGCGGTCGGCACCCGTCGAGGCGCATCCGCGAGTGGCCAGCGCGGCCTTGTCACCCGACGTAGCCTCAATGCTCGATTCGGTCGTCTCGAAGCACAACTCGAGTGCGGCACCGGTCTTGGTCGCTGCGCTTGCCGGCTTCCTGTGCCGGATGACAGGCAGATCGGACATCGTACTCAGTCTGCCGGTGTCGGCCCGAACGACCGCACCGCTGCGGCGGTCAGGCGGCATGGTGGCCAATGTCGTGCCGTTGCAACTCGAGGTGGGCGCGGACGCGACGATCGGGGCCCTGATCAAGTCCGCACAGCTCGAGTTGACCGGGGCGCTGCGGAGGCAGCGGTACCGCCGTGAGGACATCTGCCGTGATCTCGGCAGGGACATCAGCCGCAATCGCTCGTTTGGCCCGACTCTCAACATCATGCCGGCCGACCGAGAGATCCGGCTGGGCCCGCACCTCGGCCGACTGCACGTGTTGACGTCCGGGCTCGTCGACGATCTTTTCGTCAACATCTACCCGAGCGTGGGGGGCACCACCACACACATCGACTTCCAGGCCAACCCGAGCCTGTACGACGACGACGTTCTCGATCGTCATCACCACCGCTTGTTCCTATTTCTCGACCGCTTCCTTTCTGCCGATGCGGGGAGTCGGGTCGGTGACCTCGACATCCTCGACGCCGACGAACGACGGAACCTGCTCGACCGCACCGGCGGCCCCGAACACCCCGCAACGACACTGCCACAACTGCTCACCACCGCCGCAGCACACGACCGCACCGCACCGGCGGTGATATACCGAGACCACCACCTGTCCTACGAACAACTCGACACCGCATCCTCCCAACTCGCACGGATCCTGATCGCCGAAGGCATCGGCACCGAAAACACAGTCGCCATCGCACTCCCCCGCTCCCCCGACGCGATCCTCGCAGTCTGGGCGACCACCAAAACCGGCGCCGCATTCCTCCCCATCGACCCGAACTACCCGAAAGACCGCATCACCCACATGCTCTCGGACTCCCGAGCCGCACTCGGGCTGACCACCGCCGAGCACGCCACCACCCTGCCCGGACCACTGCCGTGGCTCGCCATCGACACCCCCGACATCCAAACCCGCTGCAACACCATCGATCCAGGACCCATCACCGACGCCGACCGACTCCGACCCCTGCACACCACCAACACCGCCTACCTGCTCTACACCTCCGGCTCCACCGGCACCCCCAAAGGCGTCGTCGTCACCCACCAGGGGCTGGCCAACCTCGCCGCCGAACAACACGAACGATTCACCACCACCCCCCACTCCCGCACCCTGGCCGTGGCATCACCGAGCTTCGACGCCTCGGTCTTCGAACTGCTCCTCGCCGCCGGAGCCGGCGCCACCATGGTCATCGCCCCACCCACCGTCTTCGGCGGCGACGAACTCACCCACCTCCTCCACACCAACCACATCACCCACGCCGTGATCACACCCGCCGCACTGGCCACCATCGACCCCACCCACCTCCACACCCTGCACACCGTCCTCTCGGCCGGCGAAGCCTGCACCCCCGACCTGCTCACCCGCTGGACCACACACACCGACACCTCCCCCACCCACACCCCCCGCCGCTTCTTCAACGGCTACGGCCCCACCGAAACCACCGTGATGAGCAACTGCAGCGGACCACTGCCCCCCGGCGGCCCCATCACCATCGGCGGCCCGATCCGCGGCACCCACGCCTACGTCCTCGACGACCGACTCCGCCCCGTCCCCACCGGCGTGACCGCAGAACTACACCTCGCCGGGATCCAACTGGCCCGCGGATACCACAACCGACCCGCACTGACCGCCGAACGGTTCGTCGCCAACCCCTACGGCCCACCCGGCCAACGCATGTACCGCACCGGCGACCTCGTCCGCTGGCACCCCGACGGCACCCTCGAATTCCTCGGCCGCCGCGACCTCCAAATCAAACTCCGCGGCCACCGCATCGAACTCGCCGAAATCGAAGCAACCCTCACCACCCACCCCGACATCACCCACGCCGCAGTGACAGTCCACAAGGGCCCAGTCACCGAACAACTGGTGGCCTACGTGGTGCCGGCCCCGGGCGCCCAAATCGACCCCGCTCGGGTCCGCGCCTTCGCCGCCGACCGCCTCCCCGACTACATGCTGCCCGACCCCATCACCGTCCTCGACCGACTACCGCTGACCCCCAACGGCAAGATCGACCGGCGAGCACTCCCCGCACCAGCACCGTTGAACCGACAGTTCCGACCACCGGTCACCCCCACCGAACAGACCATCGCCGACGTCTTCACCGACGTCCTCGAGCTCGACCGCGTCGGGGTTGACGAGTCGTTCTTCGCTCTAGGTGGCGACAGCATCGTCGCGATTCAGTTGGTGTCGCGCGCGAAAGCCCGGGGCGTGGTGTTCTCCTCACGCGATGTTTTCGAGCGCAGGACTGTTAGCGGCTTGGCTGAAGTCGCGCAGCGTCCCGAGGACTCGGGACTACCGGTGGCCCTCGAGGAGTTGCCGGGTGGCGGTATCGGGTGGATGCCGCTGACCCCGGTCGCGCGGGCGCTGATCGAGCGGGGCGGTGGCTTCGGTCGATTCTCGCAACACATGTTGGTGGAGTTGCCGCCCGGAATTGAGCGCGGTGAGTTGGTGGCGACGATCGAGGCCGTCCTCGATCACCACGACATTTTCCGCTCACGACTCGTCGGCGACGAGCGCGGGTGGGGTCTCGAAGTCGGTGGGTCGGATGCCATCGATGTGGACGGCCTTGTTCGTCGGGTGGAGGTCACCGCCGATCTCGACGAGGAAGCCGCGGCGGCGTTGGCGTCGGCGCAATTGGATGCGGCGTTGGGGCGGTTGGCGCCGACGACGGGTGTGATGGTGCAGTTCGTGTGGCTCGATTTCCGGTCGGAATGCAGCACCGCGCAGCGGCCGGGCCGGCTGCTGATCGTCGCGCACCACCTGGTGATCGACGGGGTGTCGTGGCGGATAATCCTGCCGGACTTGGCCTCCGCGTGGGCGCAGGTGTCCGCTGGGCACACTCCGGTGTTGGATCCCGCCGGAACGTCGATGCGTCGGTGGGCGCACGCGTTGGTCGAGGAGTCGTCGGCCCCGGCGCGGCTGGCGGAGTTGCCGATGTGGCAGACGCTGCTGCAGGCGCCCGACCCGGTATTGGGCCTCCGCCCGTTCAACGCGGCTATCGATGTGGGATCCACCCTCGACCGGGTCGAGGTGAGCGTACCGGCGCCGGCGGTGGCATCACTCCTGACGACCTTGCCGACACTGTTCCACGGCGGCGTCGAGGATGGACTGCTGGCGGCATTGGCATTGGCCGTCTGCCGGTGGCGGCGCGCACGACAGGTCTCCGAATCCTCGACGCTGATCCAACTCGAAGGACACGGCCGTCAGGAGCAGATTGCCGCGGGAGCGGATCTGTCTCGGACGGTGGGATGGTTCACCACAGTGTTTCCGGTGCGTCTGGATATCGGGGCCGCCGACCTCGACGAGGCCTTCGCCGGTGGCGCCGCGGCCGGTGTGGTGGTCAAGTCGATCAAGGAGCAGCTGAGGTCCATACCGGACAGGGGAATCGGCTACGGGCTCCTGCGCTACCTCAATCACGAGACAGCCGAGCAGTTGCGGTCGCTGCCGGTCGGCCAGATCAGCTTCAACTACCTGGGCCGGGTGTCTGGCGGTGGTTCACCGAACGAGGTGCCGGGGGCCGAGTGGGCACCGTGCGGCCATCTCGGCGACATCGCCGCTCCGGGAGATGCCGACATGCCGGCGAACGGCGTCGTCGACATCAATGCGATCGTCACCGACGGCAGCGAGGGTCCGGTGCTGGGCGCCACGTTCACGTTCCCGACGGGTGCAATCGGGCGGACCGAGGTGCAGGACTTGGCGGGAGAATGGTGTGCTGCGCTCGCCGCGCTCGCCACCCATGCGCAGACCCCCGACGCCGGCGGGCTGACACCGTCGGATCTACCGTTGGTCACCACACGGCAATCGGACATCGACCGCTGGGAAGCGGCGTATCCGGCGGTGACGGACGTGTGGCCCCTGACGCCGCTGCAGTCGGGTCTGCTGTTCCATGCGCTGTTGGCCGCGTCGTCGGTCGACGTGTACTCGATGCAGGTCGTGTTCACCCTGACGGGCCGGGTGGACGCCACACGGTTGCATGCGGCGGCGCAGGCGGTACTGGATCGGCACCCGAATCTGCGGGTGGCGTTCGTCGGGGGAGCCGACGGCATACCCGTGCAGCTGGTGCTCGACAAGTTGCCGGTGCCGTGGCGCGAGGTCGATCTACGCGACGTCGACGACGCCGCTCGCCCGGACGCGTTGACGCGACTGCTGGCCGCGGACCAGGCCAGGCATTTCGACATGACCGCACCGCCGTTGATCCGGTTCACACTGGTCACGGCAGCTGAGGACCGGTACGAACTGGTCGTCGCCAACCACCACATCCTGCTCGACGGATGGTCGATGCCACTGCTGATGACGGACTTGCTCGCGCTCTATGCCGCCGGCGACGAGGCGTCGGCGTTGCCTCCCGCCCGTCCGTATCGCAGTTATCTGGAGTGGCGCGCCGAACAGGACGAGGCGGCGTCGCGGCGGGCGTGGGCGGCGGCGCTCGAGGGTGTCGACGGCCCGACTCTGCTCGCCCCGGCCGACCCGGGCCGAGAGATCTCCTCGCGGGCGGGTGAAGTAGCCGCCGATCTCGGCGAGCAAAGGACACGTGCCCTGTCCGAGTTGGCCGCCCGGCTCGATGTCACCGTCAACACGGTGATGCAGGCGGCCTGGGGAATTCTGATGATGCGGATGACCGGCCGCGACGACACGGTCTTCGGCAGCACCGTGTCAGGACGGCCACCCCAGCTCGCAGGCGTGGAATCGATGATCGGGCTGTTCATCAACACGGTGCCGGTCCGGGTGCGCGCGGATCCGGACGAGACGATCACCCAACTGCTGACGCGGATGCACCGTGAACAGGCCGACCTGCTCGACCACCTCTACCTCGGGCTCACCGAGATTCAGCAATCCGCCGGAACAACCGACACCCTCTTCGACACGCTGACGGTGTTCGAGTCGTATCCCGTCGAGCAGGCCACACTGACCGAACAGGCCGACGCACTCGACGGCATCACCCTCGCCGGTGTCAGCGCCAACGACAACACCCACTACCCCCTCGCCCTGAAAATCACCGTCGACACCCAAATCCGACTAAGCCTGACATACCTCCACGATCTGTTCGACGAACCATACGTCCAGGCCCTGCTGCACCGATACCTGCGCGTTCTCGGAGCCATCATTGCCGATGCGGGCAGCCCGGTCGGCGACATCGACATCCTCGACCCCGACGAACGACGGAACCTGCTCGACCGCACCGGCGGCCCCGAACACCCCGCAACGACACTGCCACAACTGCTCACCACCGCCGCAGCACACGACCGCACCGCACCGGCGGTGATATACCGAGACCACCACCTGTCCTACGAACAACTCGACACCGCATCCTCCCAACTCGCACGGATCCTGATCGCCGAAGGCATCGGCACCGAAAACACAGTCGCCATCGCACTCCCCCGCTCCCCCGACGCGATCCTCGCAGTCTGGGCGACCACCAAAACCGGCGCCGCATTCCTCCCCATCGACCCGAACTACCCGAAAGACCGCATCACCCACATGCTCTCGGACTCCCGAGCCGCACTCGGGCTGACCACCGCCGAGCACGCCACCACCCTGCCCGGACCACTGCCGTGGCTCGCCATCGACACCCCCGACATCCAAACCCGCTGCAACACCATCGATCCAGGACCCATCACCGACGCCGACCGACTCCGACCCCTGCACACCACCAACACCGCCTACCTGCTCTACACCTCCGGCTCCACCGGCACCCCCAAAGGCGTCGTCGTCACCCACCAGGGGCTGGCCAACCTCGCCGCCGAACAACACGAACGATTCACCACCACCCCCCACTCCCGCACCCTGGCCGTGGCATCACCGAGCTTCGACGCCTCGGTCTTCGAACTGCTCCTCGCCGCCGGAGCCGGCGCCACCATGGTCATCGCCCCACCCACCGTCTTCGGCGGCGACGAACTCACCCACCTCCTCCACACCAACCACATCACCCACGCCGTGATCACACCCGCCGCACTGGCCACCATCGACCCCACCCACCTCCACACCCTGCACACCGTCCTCTCGGCCGGCGAAGCCTGCACCCCCGACCTGCTCACCCGCTGGACCACACACACCGACACCTCCCCCACCCACACCCCCCGCCGCTTCTTCAACGGCTACGGCCCCACCGAAACCACCGTGATGAGCAACTGCAGCGGACCACTGCCCCCCAGCGGCCCCATCACCATCGGCGGCCCGATCCGCGGCACCCACGCCTACGTCCTCGACGACCGACTCCGCCCCGTCCCCACCGGCGTGACCGCAGAACTACACCTCGCCGGGATCCAACTGGCCCGCGGATACCACAACCGACCCGCACTGACCGCCGAACGGTTCGTCGCCAACCCCTACGGCCCACCCGGCCAACGCATGTACCGCACCGGCGACCTCGTCCGCTGGCACCCCGACGGCACCCTCGAATTCCTCGGCCGCCGCGACCTCCAAGTCAAAATCCGCGGCCACCGCATCGAACTCGGCGAAATCGAAGCAACCCTCACCACCCACCCCGACATCACCCACGCCGCAGTGACAGTCCACCACGACCACCACACCGGCGACCGGTTGGTCGGCTACGTCGTCCCCCGCGACGGCGCCCGCCTCGACCCGGCTCGTGTCCGCGCGTTGGTCGCGGACCGCCTCCCCGACTACATGGTGCCCTCACCGATTACGGTGTTGGATCGTTTGCCGTTGACGGCCAGTGGGAAGGTGGATCGGCGGGCGTTGCCGGCACCGGTGTTTCCGGTGCCGCAGTACCGGGCGCCGGTGACGGTGGCGGAGGGGGTCGTTGCCGGCGTGTTCGCCGACGTCCTCGATCGCGACCGCGTCGGGCTCGACGACGACTTCTTCATCCTGGGCGGCAACTCGCTGCTTGCCACGCAGGTGGTGTCCCGGCTGGGTGCAGCAATGGATGCGCGGGTACCGATGCGGGTGTTGTTCGAGGCGTCGTCGGTGCAGGCACTGTCGACGTGGCTCGAGTCCCGGGCCGCTGCGGGTGCACACACCCCCCTGGTTCCGCGGACCCGACCCGAACACATCCCGCTATCGTATGCGCAGCAACGCATCTGGTTCCTCAACCGGTTCGACCCACACTCACCGGTCTACAACATTCCATTCGCCGTGCGCCTGTCGGGACCATTGGACACGGCCGCACTGCTGGCAGCGATCGCAGACGTCGTGGACCGGCACGAGACCCTCCGGACGATCTACCCCGAATCCGAGGCCGGCCCGCACCAAGTGGTTGTCCCGGCGGCCGAGGTCAGCGGCGGATTCGCTACCGCCTCGGTGACCGAGAACGAGCTCGCCACGCGACTGCTGTCGATGGCCTCGTCCGAGTTCGACGTCACCACATCGGTGCCGGTGCGGGCCGCCTTGTTCGAGACGGCCGAAAACGAGCACGTGCTCGCCGTGGTGCTGCACCACATCTGCGCCGACGGCTCCTCGATCGCCCCGCTGGCCCGGGATCTCATGGCCGCCTATACGGCCCGAACCGGCGGACACACGCCATCGTGGCCACCACTGGCGGCGCAGTACGCCGACTACACCCTGTGGCAACGCGAACTACTCGGCTCCGACGACGACCCGAACTCGTTGCTCGCCCGGCAGCTGACCTACTGGCGTTCCACACTCGACGGGCAACCGGAACAGCTCGAACTGCCCGGGAACCGAACGCCGCCCGCCGTCACCCACCGTGGACGAACCCACACGTTCACCATCGACGCGCCCACCCACCGCGCGGCAGCCGAACTCGCACGACAACACACCGCGACGGTATTCATGGTGCTGCACACCGCATTCGCGGTGTTCCTGGCCCGGACATCGGGAACCGGGGATATCGCGATCGGCACCCCCGTCGCCGGCCGCGGCGACCCGGCCCTCGACGACCTGGTCGGCATGTTCGTCAACACCCTGGTACTGCGAACCCCGGTCGACGGTGCCAGCAGCTTCACCCAACTGCTCACGACGGTGCGAGAAACCGACCTGGCCGCATTCGAGCACGCCGACGTGCCGTTCGAACGGGTGGTCCAGGCCCTCAACCCGGCACGGTCGACCGCCCGACACCCCCTGTTCCAGGTGATGCTCGTCTTCCAGAACCAGGAGCACCCGAAGCTCGAACTGGAGGGGCTGACCGCCCGTGTCGAGGACATCGACCACACCGCCACCCAGTTCGACCTCACGCTGATGGTGAGCGAACGCGTCGATCGCGATGGTGCCGCTCGCGGTCTGACCGCCGCACTGACATACGCGCAGGACCTGTTCGACGAGGACACCATCCGCGGCTTCGCCGACAGATTCACCCGGCTCCTCGAGGCAGTGGTGGCTGATCCCGACAGCCCGGTCGGCGACATCGACATCCTCGACGCCGACGAACGACGGAACCTGCTCGACCGCACCGGCGGCCCCGAACACCCCGCAACGACACTGCCACAACTGCTCACCACCGCCGCAGCACACGACCGCACCGCACCGGCGGTGATATACCGAGACCACCACCTGTCCTACGAACAACTCGACACCGCATCCTCCCAACTCGCACGGATCCTGATCGCCGAAGGCATCGGCACCGAAAACACAGTCGCCATCGCACTCCCCCGCTCCCCCGACGCGATCCTCGCAGTCTGGGCGACCACCAAAACCGGCGCCGCATTCCTCCCCATCGACCCGAACTACCCGAAAGACCGCATCACCCACATGCTCTCGGACTCCCGAGCCGCACTCGGGCTGACCACCGCCGAGCACGCCACCACCCTGCCCGGACCACTGCCGTGGCTCGCCATCGACACCCCCGACATCCAAACCCGCTGCAACACCATCGATCCAGGACCCATCACCGACGCCGACCGACTCCGACCCCTGCACACCACCAACACCGCCTACCTGCTCTACACCTCCGGCTCCACCGGCACCCCCAAAGGCGTCGTCGTCACCCACCAGGGGCTGGCCAACCTCGCCGCCGAACAACACGAACGATTCACCACCACCCCCCACTCCCGCACCCTGGCCGTGGCATCACCGAGCTTCGACGCCTCGGTCTTCGAACTGCTCCTCGCCGCCGGAGCCGGCGCCACCATGGTCATCGCCCCACCCACCGTCTTCGGCGGCGACGAACTCACCCACCTCCTCCACACCAACCACATCACCCACGCCGTGATCACACCCGCCGCACTGGCCACCATCGACCCCACCCACCTCCACACCCTGCACACCGTCCTCTCGGCCGGCGAAGCCTGCACCCCCGACCTGCTCACCCGCTGGACCACACACACCGACACCTCCCCCACCCACACCCCCCGCCGCTTCTTCAACGGCTACGGCCCCACCGAAACCACCGTGATGAGCAACTGCAGCGGACCACTGCCCCCCGGCGGCCCCATCACCATCGGCGGCCCGATCCGCGGCACCCACGCCTACGTCCTCGACGACCGACTCCGCCCCGTCCCCACCGGCGTGACCGCAGAACTACACCTCGCCGGGATCCAACTGGCCCGCGGATACCACAACCGACCCGCACTGACCGCCGAACGGTTCGTCGCCAACCCCTACGGCCCACCCGGCCAACGCATGTACCGCACCGGCGACCTCGTCCGCTGGCACCCCGACGGCACCCTCGAATTCCTCGGCCGCCGCGACCTCCAAATCAAACTCCGCGGCCACCGCATCGAACTCGCCGAAATCGAAGCAACCCTCACCACCCACCCCGACATCACCCACGCCGCAGTGACAGTCCACAAGGGCCCAGTCACCGAACAACTGGTGGCCTACGTGGTGCCGGCCCCGGGCGCCCAAATCGACCCCGCTCGGGTCCGCGCCTTCGCCGCCGACCGCCTCCCCGACTACATGCTGCCCGACCCCATCACCGTCCTCGACCGACTACCGCTGACCCCCAACGGCAAGATCGACCGGCGAGCACTCCCCGCACCAGCACCGTTGAACCGACAGTTCCGACCACCGGTCACCCCCACCGAACAGACCATCGCCGACGTCTTCACCGACGTCCTCGAGCTCGACCGCGTCGGGGTTGACGAGTCGTTCTTCGCTCTAGGTGGCGACAGCATCGTCGCGATTCAGTTGGTGTCGCGCGCGAAAGCCCGGGGCGTGGTGTTCTCCTCACGCGATGTTTTCGAGCGCAGGACTGTTAGCGGCTTGGCTGAAGTCGCGCAGCGTCCCGAGGACTCGGGACTACCGGTGGCCCTCGAGGAGTTGCCGGGTGGCGGTATCGGGTGGATGCCGCTGACCCCGGTCGCGCGGGCGCTGATCGAGCGGGGCGGTGGCTTCGGTCGATTCTCGCAACACATGTTGGTGGAGTTGCCGCCCGGAATTGAGCGCGGTGAGTTGGTGGCGACGATCGAGGCCGTCCTCGATCACCACGACATTTTCCGCTCACGACTCGTCGGCGACGAGCGCGGGTGGGGTCTCGAAGTCGGTGGGTCGGATGCCATCGATGTGGACGGCCTTGTTCGTCGGGTGGAGGTCACCGCCGATCTCGACGAGGAAGCCGCGGCGGCGTTGGCGTCGGCGCAATTGGATGCGGCGTTGGGGCGGTTGGCGCCGACGACGGGTGTGATGGTGCAGTTCGTGTGGCTCGATTTCCGGTCGGAATGCAGCACCGCGCAGCGGCCGGGCCGGCTGCTGATCGTCGCGCACCACCTGGTGATCGACGGGGTGTCGTGGCGGATAATCCTGCCGGACTTGGCCTCCGCGTGGGCGCAGGTGTCCGCTGGGCACACTCCGGTGTTGGATCCCGCCGGAACGTCGATGCGTCGGTGGGCGCACGCGTTGGTCGAGGAGTCGTCGGCCCCGGCGCGGCTGGCGGAGTTGCCGATGTGGCAGACGCTGCTGCAGGCGCCCGACCCGGTATTGGGCCTCCGCCCGTTCAACGCGGCTATCGATGTGGGATCCACCCTCGACCGGGTCGAGGTGAGCGTACCGGCGCCGGCGGTGGCATCACTCCTGACGACCTTGCCGACACTGTTCCACGGCGGCGTCGAGGATGGACTGCTGGCGGCATTGGCATTGGCCGTCTGCCGGTGGCGGCGCGCACGACAGGTCTCCGAATCCTCGACGCTGATCCAACTCGAAGGACACGGCCGTCAGGAGCAGATTGCCGCGGGAGCGGATCTGTCTCGGACGGTGGGATGGTTCACCACAGTGTTTCCGGTGCGTCTGGATATCGGGGCCGCCGACCTCGACGAGGCCTTCGCCGGTGGCGCCGCGGCCGGTGTGGTGGTCAAGTCGATCAAGGAGCAGCTGAGGTCCATACCGGACAGGGGAATCGGCTACGGGCTCCTGCGCTACCTCAATCACGAGACAGCCGAGCAGTTGCGGTCGCTGCCGGTCGGCCAGATCAGCTTCAACTACCTGGGCCGGGTGTCTGGCGGTGGTTCACCGAACGAGGTGCCGGGGGCCGAGTGGGCACCGTGCGGCCATCTCGGCGACATCGCCGCTCCGGGAGATGCCGACATGCCGGCGAACGGCGTCGTCGACATCAATGCGATCGTCACCGACGGCAGCGAGGGTCCGGTGCTGGGCGCCACGTTCACGTTCCCGACGGGTGCAATCGGGCGGACCGAGGTGCAGGACTTGGCGGGAGAATGGTGTGCTGCGCTCGCCGCGCTCGCCACCCATGCGCAGACCCCCGACGCCGGCGGGCTGACACCGTCGGATCTACCGTTGGTCACCACACGGCAATCGGACATCGACCGCTGGGAAGCGGCGTATCCGGCGGTGACGGACGTGTGGCCCCTGACGCCGCTGCAGTCGGGTCTGCTGTTCCATGCGCTGTTGGCCGCGTCGTCGGTCGACGTGTACTCGATGCAGGTCGTGTTCACCCTGACGGGCCGGGTGGACGCCACACGGTTGCATGCGGCGGCGCAGGCGGTACTGGATCGGCACCCGAATCTGCGGGTGGCGTTCGTCGGGGGAGCCGACGGCATACCCGTGCAGCTGGTGCTCGACAAGTTGCCGGTGCCGTGGCGCGAGGTCGATCTACGCGACGTCGACGACGCCGCTCGCCCGGACGCGTTGACGCGACTGCTGGCCGCGGACCAGGCCAGGCATTTCGACATGACCGCACCGCCGTTGATCCGGTTCACACTGGTCACGGCAGCTGAGGACCGGTACGAACTGGTCGTCGCCAACCACCACATCCTGCTCGACGGATGGTCGATGCCACTGCTGATGACGGACTTGCTCGCGCTCTATGCCGCCGGCGACGAGGCGTCGGCGTTGCCTCCCGCCCGTCCGTATCGCAGTTATCTGGAGTGGCGCGCCGAACAGGACGAGGCGGCGTCGCGGCGGGCGTGGGCGGCGGCGCTCGAGGGTGTCGACGGCCCGACTCTGCTCGCCCCGGCCGACCCGGGCCGAGAGATCTCCTCGCGGGCGGGTGAAGTAGCCGCCGATCTCGGCGAGCAAAGGACACGTGCCCTGTCCGAGTTGGCCGCCCGGCTCGATGTCACCGTCAACACGGTGATGCAGGCGGCCTGGGGAATTCTGATGATGCGGATGACCGGCCGCGACGACACGGTCTTCGGCAGCACCGTGTCAGGACGGCCACCCCAGCTCGCAGGCGTGGAATCGATGATCGGGCTGTTCATCAACACGGTGCCGGTCCGGGTGCGCGCGGATCCGGACGAGACGATCACCCAACTGCTGACGCGGATGCACCGTGAACAGGCCGACCTGCTCGACCACCTCTACCTCGGGCTCACCGAGATTCAGCAATCCGCCGGAACAACCGACACCCTCTTCGACACGCTGACGGTGTTCGAGTCGTATCCCGTCGAGCAGGCCACACTGACCGAACAGGCCGACGCACTCGACGGCATCACCCTCGCCGGTGTCAGCGCCAACGACAACACCCACTACCCCCTCGCCCTGAAAATCACCGTCGACACCCAAATCCGACTAAGCCTGACATACCTCCACGATCTGTTCGACGAACCATACGTCCAGGCCCTGCTGCACCGATACCTGCGCGTTCTCGGAGCCATCATTGCCGATGCGGGCAGCCCGGTCGGCGACATCGACATCCTCGACCCCACCGAAAAACAGCTGATCCTCGAGGACTGGAACCACACCGATCATGCGACAACCACCGACACACTGGTGTCGATCTTCGGTGCGCAGGTCGCGCGCACACCCGACGCGCCCGCGGTGGTGGACGGAAACCGAACACTGTCCTACGCCGAGTTCGATGCACGCGTCAATCGCCTCGCCCGACACCTGATCACCCAGGGAGTGGGCCCGGAAACCATCGTGGCACTGCGGATGCGCCGCTCCCTCGACTTCGTCGTCGGCGTCTACGCGACCCTCACCGCCGGTGCAGCTTATCTGCCCATCGACCCCCACCACCCAGCCGAGCGCACACACTTCATACTCGCAGTGGCACAACCCACCTGCATTCTGACCACCACCCACGACGAGCAAGTCGATCTGCCCGACCCGGTACCGGTCCTCCACCTCGACACCATCGATCTGTCACCGCTGTCCGCGGCGCCGGTCACCGACGCGGACCGTCGCGCACCACTACGCCTGCAGAACACGGCCTACGTGATGTTCACCTCGGGATCGACCGGCCGGCCGAAGGGGGTGACCGTGGCGCACAGCGCGATCGTCAACGAGGTGCAGTGGGTTGCGTTCGACTACGGCTTGGGTGACCGTCTTCTGCAGAGCAACGCGGTGACCTTCGACGCATCGACCCCCGATCTCTTCGCACCGCTGCAGGTCGGCGGATGCGTGGTCTTGGCAGGGCCCGACGGCCAACGCGACCCCGACTACCTCGCCGAACTCATCCGCACCCAAGCGATTACCCACATGTCGTCGGTGCCGACGGTACTGACCGCCCTGATGGCCAGCCGATCACCCGACGTCCTCCGCGGCGTGCGGGTGGTCTACCTCGGCGGTGAATCACTGTCCGGGCAGACGGTCGCGCGGTTGGCGGAGTTCGGTCCTGCGACGGTGTGGAACCAGTACGGGCCCACCGAAACCACCGTCAGCGTCATCTGTCACCGCTGCACCCAGCACGAAGAGTCGGTGGTGCCCATCGGCACACCGCAGATCAACTGCCACGCCTACGTCCTGGATCATCGCTTGCATCCGGTACCGGTGGGGTTGGTGGGCGAGTTGTATGTGGCCGGGGTCCAGCTGGCCCGCGGATACCACAACCGGCCCGCACTGACCGCCGAACGGTTCGTCGCCAACCCCTACGGCCCACCCGGCGAACGCATGTACCGCACCGGCGACCTGGTGCGCTGGCACCCCGACGGCACCCTCGAATTCCTCGGCCGCCGCGACCTCCAAGTCAAAATCCGCGGCCACCGCATCGAACTCGGCGAAATCGAAGCAACCCTCACCACCCACCCCGACATCACCCACGCCGCAGTGACAGTCCACCACGACCACCACACCGGCGACCGGTTGGTCGGCTACGTCGTCCCCCGCGACGGCGCCCGCCTCGACCCGGCTCGTGTCCGCGCGTTGGTCGCGGACCGCCTCCCCGACTACATGGTGCCCTCACCGATTACGGTGTTGGATCGTTTGCCGTTGACGGCCAGTGGGAAGGTGGATCGGCGGGCGTTGCCGGCACCGGTGTTTCCGGTGCCGCAGTACCGGGCGCCGGTGACGGTGGCGGAGGGGGTCGTTGCCGGCGTGTTCGCCGACGTCCTCGATCGCGACCGCGTCGGGCTCGACGACGACTTCTTCATCCTGGGCGGCAACTCGCTGCTTGCCACGCAGGTGGTGTCCCGGCTGGGTGCAGCAATGGATGCGCGGGTACCGATGCGGGTGTTGTTCGAGGCGTCGTCGGTGCAGGCACTGTCGACGTGGCTCGAGTCCCGGGCCGCTGCGGGTGCACACACCCCCCTGGTTCCGCGGACCCGACCCGAACACATCCCGCTATCGTATGCGCAGCAACGCATCTGGTTCCTCAACCGGTTCGACCCACACTCACCGGTCTACAACATTCCATTCGCCGTGCGCCTGTCGGGACCATTGGACACGGCCGCACTGCTGGCAGCGATCGCAGACGTCGTGGACCGGCACGAGACCCTCCGGACGATCTACCCCGAATCCGAGGCCGGCCCGCACCAAGTGGTTGTCCCGGCGGCCGAGGTCAGCGGCGGATTCGCTACCGCCTCGGTGACCGAGAACGAGCTCGCCACGCGACTGCTGTCGATGGCCTCGTCCGAGTTCGACGTCACCACATCGGTGCCGGTGCGGGCCGCCTTGTTCGAGACGGCCGAAAACGAGCACGTGCTCGCCGTGGTGCTGCACCACATCTGCGCCGACGGCTCCTCGATCGCCCCGCTGGCCCGGGATCTCATGGCCGCCTATACGGCCCGAACCGGCGGACACACGCCATCGTGGCCACCACTGGCGGCGCAGTACGCCGACTACACCCTGTGGCAACGCGAACTACTCGGCTCCGACGACGACCCGAACTCGTTGCTCGCCCGGCAGCTGACCTACTGGCGTTCCACACTCGACGGGCAACCGGAACAGCTCGAACTGCCCGGGAACCGAACGCCGCCCGCCGTCACCCACCGTGGACGAACCCACACGTTCACCATCGACGCGCCCACCCACCGCGCGGCAGCCGAACTCGCACGACAACACACCGCGACGGTATTCATGGTGCTGCACACCGCATTCGCGGTGTTCCTGGCCCGGACATCGGGAACCGGGGATATCGCGATCGGCACCCCCGTCGCCGGCCGCGGCGACCCGGCCCTCGACGACCTGGTCGGCATGTTCGTCAACACCCTGGTACTGCGAACCCCGGTCGACGGTGCCAGCAGCTTCACCCAACTGCTCACGACGGTGCGAGAAACCGACCTGGCCGCATTCGAGCACGCCGACGTGCCGTTCGAACGGGTGGTCCAGGCCCTCAACCCGGCACGGTCGACCGCCCGACACCCCCTGTTCCAGGTGATGCTCGTCTTCCAGAACCAGGAGCACCCGAAGCTCGAACTGGAGGGGCTGACCGCCCGTGTCGAGGACATCGACCACACCGCCACCCAGTTCGACCTCACGCTGATGGTGAGCGAACGCGTCGATCGCGATGGTGCCGCTCGCGGTCTGACCGCCGCACTGACATACGCGCAGGACCTGTTCGACGAGGACACCATCCGCGGCTTCGCCGACAGATTCACCCGGCTCCTCGAGGCAGGGGTGGCCGATCCCGACAGCCCGGTCGGCGACATCGACATCCTCGACCCCACCGAAAAACAGCTGATCCTCGAGGACTGGAACCACACCGATCATGCGACAACCACCGACACACTGGTGTCGATCTTCGGTGCGCAGGTCGCGCGCACACCCGACGCGCCCGCGGTGGTGGACGGAAACCGAACACTGTCCTACGCCGAGTTCGATGCACGCGTCAATCGCCTCGCCCGACACCTGATCACCCAGGGAGTGGGCCCGGAAACCATCGTGGCACTGCGGATGCGCCGCTCCCTCGACTTCGTCGTCGGCGTCTACGCGACCCTCACCGCCGGTGCAGCTTATCTGCCCATCGACCCCCACCACCCGGCCGAGCGCACACACTTCATACTCGCAGTGGCACAACCCACCTGCATTCTGACCACCACCCACGACGAGCAAGTCGATCTGCCCGACCCGGTACCGGTCCTCCACCTCGACACCATCGATCTGTCACCGCTGTCCGCGGCGCCGGTCACCGACGCGGACCGTCGCGCACCACTACGCCTGCAGAACACGGCCTACGTGATGTTCACCTCGGGATCGACCGGCCGCCCGAAGGGGGTGGCCGTTGCGCACACCGCAATCGTCAATCAGGTGCGGTGGGTGGTCGAGGCGTTCGATCACCGTGCCGGTGACCGTCTTTTGCAGAGCAACGCGGTGACCTTCGACGCGTCGACCCCCGATCTCTTCGCTCCGCTGCAGGTCGGCGGATGCGTGGTGTTGGCAGGGCCCGACGGCCAACGCGACCCCGACTACCTCGCCGAACTCATCCGGGCACAGAAGGTCACTCACGTGGCGTCGGTGCCGACGGTGCTAACCAGTCTCATGGCGAGCCGGTCGTCGGACGCTCTCGATGGGTTGAAGGTGGTCTACCTCGGCGGTGAATCACTGTCCGGGCAGACGGTCGCGCGGTTGGCGGAGTTCGGTCCTGCGACGGTGTGGAACCAGTACGGGCCCACCGAAACCACCGTCAGCGTCATCTGTCACCGCTGCACCCAGCACGAAGAGTCGGTGGTGCCCATCGGCACACCGCAGATCAACTGCCACGCCTACGTCCTGGATCATCGCTTGCATCCGGTACCGGTGGGGTTGGTGGGCGAGTTGTATGTGGCCGGGGTCCAGCTGGCCCGCGGATACCACAACCGGCCCGCACTGACCGCCGAACGGTTCGTCGCCAACCCCTACGGCCCACCCGGCGAACGCATGTACCGCACCGGCGACCTGGTGCGCTGGCACCCCGACGGCACCCTCGAATTCCTCGGCCGCCGCGACCTCCAAGTCAAAATCCGCGGCCACCGCATCGAACTCGGCGAAATCGAAGCAACCCTCACCACCCACCCCGACATCACCCACGCCGTCGCCGCCGTACACAAGGGCCCAGTCACCGAGCAACTGGTGGCCTACGTGGTGCCGACCCCGGGCGCCCACCTCGACCCCGCTCGGGTCCGCGCCTTCGCCGCCGACCGCCTCCCCGACTACATGCTGCCCGACCCCATCACCGTCCTCGACCGACTACCGCTGACCGCCAACGGCAAGATCGACCGGCAAGCACTACCCACCCCGGTGCTCCCGACACCGCAGTACCGGGCGCCGGTCACGGCGGTGGAGGGGGTCGTTGCCTGGGTGTTCGCCGACGTCCTCGGCCGTGACCGAATCGGACTCGACGACGACTTCTTCACCCTGGGAGGCAACTCGCTGCTCGCCACACAAGCGGTGTCGCGGCTGCGAGAGGCTCTCGGCGTCGAGATCCAAGTAATGTGGCTCTTCACCGACTCCACAGTGGAAGCGATCGCCAGTAGAGTCGAGGCGGTCTCCGACGGGTCGACACGTATCGCGCCGACCGGACCTTCGGCATTCGACGTCCTGTTCCCGATCACATCAGCTGGGGATTCCGACCCGATATTTTGCATACACCCGGCTAGCGGATTGGCCTGGTGCTACGCAGGTTTGGCTCGATATACCGAACCGGGACGGCGAATCTACGGGCTGCAATCCCCCGAACTCGTCGAAGACGACCCGCATCCCCGTTCGATCGAGCAGTTGGCGGAGCAATACGTCAGGGAGATCCAGGCCGTGCAATCAGATGGGCCGTATCACCTGCTCGGCTGGTCCTTGGGCGGAGTTATTGCCCACGCCGTAGCCACACGACTCCGCCTTCTCGGGAAGCAGGTCTCGATGCTGGCGATGTTGGACTGCCGGTTCCGCGAAGCGGAATCGACTGCAAACCAGGAATTCACTGTTGAAGACATCCTGGTCGAGCTAGCCGATCTGTTTGGATTCGGTGCCGAAGACTTCGATGCCGCGGGAGAAACCATGTCGGCTGAACAAGCGACCGAACTGATTCATCTGCGAACCGGAGCATTCGAGTTTCTCCAGCCATCACACGTGAAGCGGATCGTCGAATCCTTCAATGACGCGCCACGGTTGGTCGCCGACTACCGCCCCGCCGTGTTCGACGGAGACATGGTTTTCTTCGCCGCCGCAGCTGGCGAGATGACCCAGGACGTTGCCGAAAGTTGTTGGAAACCATACATAACTGGTTCAATCGACTACTATCCCATCGATGCCACGCATATTCGTATGACCACGCCACGTGCCTTGGCAGAGATTGCACGAGTTCTCAACACCTACCTCGTCGACCCTGCCGGTTAGTTGCGGTTCGGCATCGGCGAGCGCCAGCTCTGCCGGGTTCGTTAGCGCGCCCACCAGGAGCGGCAGATGACCGGCGCCATGATCGGGAAATCCACCACTATCTCGTACAAGAGGCCAGAACCTGGTTGATCCCGAGCCGATTCGCCGCAAAAGCCAACGCCGAGCCGGCCATGTCCAGCCGCACCACCCCGAGTGTCACACCGGCCGCTCGGCCGGGCGGCGGATGGTCAGAGCCGCTTACATCCGCGGGAAGCCACTGCGACATCAGCAGATCGTATACGCTCGAGCCCCAACGGGAGCTGAATCCGGCGGCCGTCTGCTTGCCCTGTATCGGAGAACTGCCCCGCGGCACCGAACTCTGGCGGATCCGCCACGGAACCTATGCGGCCAACGCGGTGAATCCGACCGCGCAGTCCACCGTTCCCGGCGGCGCCCGCTTCGACAGCCTCACCGGTGACTACGCCTACACCTACCTCGGGGACCCACCCGAGGCGGCGGTCGCGGAAACCCTGTGCCGGGACGTCGCCGTGACCGGCTGGTGGTGCCGCGCGCCCGAATCTCCGGCCGAGTGCTGAGCGGGCTCACCGTCACCATCGACGTCACCGTGATCGCCCTGCACGGACCGCACCTGTCCGCGGTCGAACAGGACACGCTCACCAAACCCGATCCCTCCGACTACCTGTGCACCCAGACCTGGGCCCGAACCCCTTCGCCGCGGGCCCCTCGGCCAACGGATCGTGTATCGGTGCCGCCCCAACGAGGACCAGTTCGCCTGGATGCTCACCACCGATCCGGCAAACCCACCCATCCGGCTCTCGACGTCGCCGCAGCCTCGGTGAACCTCCAGAGCCCCGCGGGTCTACTTCTCGTCGAACGGATCCTGGCGCACTACAACGCCACCCTCCCCTCCACGGCCTGATCGACTACGCGCACTTCGCCGATTTCGAAGCTCGCAGGGGTGTCCGGCGAACATCACGGTGACGACCGAGGTGGCCCGGCGGTGGGCTGATAAATCCGGGACGTGGACAGCGCCGCGGCACCGTACGCGGTCCACGACTGACTACCGCTCGATCCCGGGCGCTGCGGGTCGGCGCCGGTTCACTTCGATCGCCCGTACCCCGGCAGACAATCTACGGTGCGAAGTACCGGAGTGGCACCGTGATCGACTCGCCCCGCGGTCCAGTCGACGTCCAACTCCTCGTGGACAGTACTGTCCGAAGTTCTCGCACCCCCAGATCACACAATTCTTCGAAGGTATGTACCGGCAGACCACCTGTCCGCCGTGAATCCACGATCTCGGATTGGTCGTCGACGAATCCCGACAACCACGACCCGACGGCCCGACAATGACCGGCCTTGACCTCGACCGCCGCCCGATGATCACCACGAGCCCGGCACAGCAACGCCCGACCCGGTGGAAATCCGTACTCGCCGAGCCACAGCCGGGTCTGCCCCGCGTACGGGATGGGCCGGGTCGTCGAATACACCGGCACAAACCCGAGACCGGCCACCGCCTCCACCACATCCCGGCCCGGCTCAATGACCGCCGCCTGCCCGACATGCTCGAAGAACCTCTGCCACGCCCGCCGGCGGCTCGCACCCGAGTCACCGAAGGCCAAGAGGTGAGCGAATGCCGACAGGTCCGCCACACCGCCGTCGATGTCGAACATCGCCACCCGCTCGCTAACATCCTCGATGTCGCCGGCAATCTTCCCATCAACAACCACTCATCGACCACGACGCGCCGCGGCACCCCGGCCACCGAAACCACTGGCAAAGGAATCAGAGATGAAGACGTACGACCTCCCCAACACCACCCTGCAAGCCTCGAGCATCATCCTTGGTTTCATGCGGGTCGAGGCGCTCGACGATGAGCAGATTCACACCCTCGTCGCGACCGCGCGCGATGCAGGCGTGACGGTATTCGATCACGCCGACATATACGGCAGCGAGTTACACGCCTGCGAGCGGCGATTCGGTGAGACAGTGTCGTTCTCGTCGTCCGAACGCGAGCAAGTGATTATTCAGAGCAAGGTCGGAATCCGTGCCGGCTTCTTCGACTTCTCTACGGAGCACATCCTGCATGAGGTTGATAAGTCGCTCGCCGCCCTACGCACGGACTACCTCGATCTGCTCCTGCTGCACCGACCAGACACGCTCGTGGAACCGGCGGAGGTCGCCGCAGCCTTCGACGCACTGCATTCGGCGGGCAAAGTACGGAACTTCGGCGTCTCCAACCACACACCGGGCCAGATCGAACTCCTGAAAACCGCAGTCACCCAGCCACTTGTCGTTAACCAGGTGCAGCTGAGCGTCACCCACGCGCCACTCATCGCCACAGGGCTCGCCGTGAACATGGGCGGACTCGATCAGTCCGTTGTCCGAGACAACGGTCTGCTTGACTACGCCCGTATCAACGG
Organism: Rhodococcus sp. JVH1; assembly: GCF_000280725.2. Classification (NCBI taxonomy): domain Bacteria; kingdom Bacillati; phylum Actinomycetota; class Actinomycetes; order Mycobacteriales; family Nocardiaceae; genus Rhodococcus; species Rhodococcus sp. JVH1. The sequence continues at coordinate 608,310 of NZ_CP166289.1, forward strand.
CATCACCTTGCAGGCATGGTCCCCTTTCCAGAAAGGATTCTCCGATGGAGTCTTCCTCGGAGACCGCGAGAACTACGCAGGACTGAACAACGTGCTCGACGAACTCGCAACAGAGTATGGAGTCACACCGACCGGCATCGCCACCGCCTGGATTACCCGGCACCCGGCCAACATTCAGGTGGTACTCGGAACGACCAACCCGTCCCGCGTGGCCGAAGCCGCCGCCGGCTCGAACATCGAACTCAACCGCGAACAGTGGTATCGGATCTACCGCGCGGCCGGCCATACCCTTCCCTGAACCCCGACCGGCCCGAGCAGGAGGAAGCACTGCAGGGAGGTCGCGCACTCGACGATGGCCCCGGTACTGCATGTGTGCACCTCGCTCACCATCCTCGTCGCCCGTTCCCGCAACTCGTCCGAGTACATCTTCGGTGCAACCACGACTTTCATCGTTTTCGTGTGATGAAGCCTCCGCCAGAGTCGGGGCGCAACAGTGCCGTCTTTGGACAGATGGGACGCGTGCTGGGCTGACCCGCCATCACATCTGCGACGACCGCCACACGCTTCGGTTCATTCAGATCCGGCCCGACGAGAGGGATCGAGCCAAGCGGCGTCTCCGCTCCGCACGACCGGGTGCTGGTCAGGCCCGGGATCGCAGGCTTCCATTCACGGTGGCCCAATGTGAGTGCCGACTCCGCGCGTTCAATCCCTGAGGGGCGCGTCCGCGATGACGTCTAGGAGATGGTCGACGGGTGGCGCCGTCGAGGGTTGGTCAGTGAGCCACGCGAGCGCTCCGATCAGCGCATAGAGATCGCTGCCATCGAGGTCGGTCCGCGCGACGCCGGCGGACTGAGCTCGGCGGAAAGTTTCGTGGTCACGATGGTGATGCTGGTTCTGCACGCGGTTGCCACTGCTCATGCTGCTCTTCAGGGCGCTCTCCCGGCCCGAATCCGGTCACCGAACCATCGTGACCGCTACGAACAGTCACTGACACCGCATCGCACCACGGCTGAGAACGGGCACTGGACCTACCTGGGGCAGACACCCCACCCCGCCCGAGGCTACAGGTATACCGCTGTCGTCGCCGCGGCGCGGCTGGTGGGACACGATCGACACCGCACGGTGACTGACGCGGAAGCCGCTACGCCACCGCCGTGGCACCACCAGCTTCACCGAATTCGCGTCTACGACAGCTCCGGTGTGTAAGTAGACTGACATCGTGAAGGCGCCCATTGCCGACCTCGCGGACTTCGCCGCACTAGGACCGTTCTTTCGGATCATCGAACAGGGACTGGACGGACTGGTCGAGCCCGGTCACTTCTTCGACCTCCTCGCAGAAGACATCACCGTCGACTACGTGATAACCGTCCCTGCGTACCCGCGGCACATCGAGGGCCGCTCCGCAGTCGCCGAGCTATACCGCCCCTACGGCACCACCTTCGTTCTCGACCGCTGCTTCGATCTGACCGTCCACCACGACACCACCACCGGAGTCGTGGTGCTCGAGTACGCCTCCGAAGGCCACGCGGTCGGCACCGGACATCGATACGCCAACCGATACATCTCCGTACTCACGCTCCACGAAGGCGAAATCACACACTGGCGGGACTACCTCGACCCATCGCCATCTTCGATGCCCTCGGCTGGCCACCACACTGACCTCCCGCCGCCCGGGCACCCTCAGACACCACCCCACCGAGCACCACCCCACCCACCTCACAACACCCAGACTGGAAGATGCCACCCTGGTACATGCCATCACCCCAGGTCACAACGCCATCACCCCCCCCAAGACCGACATCGCGTTGCCGTACTACCCATAACCACCTACGCACCGGCACAGGACCCCGAATGAACACTAGGGACTTCAGCTGCAGCGGTTCGCGTCATGCGGCGACGCCCGGGGAGAAAGTCCGTGGTGTTCGAGAGATTCTCCGACCAAGCCCGCCAAGTGGTCGTCCTCGCCGCCGACGCCGCCCGCACAGCCAGCCTGCGCCTCGAAACCTCCGATCCACTGACCGCATCAAGCCGAAACGCAGCAGCTTCTGCCGGTGAACAAATCCAAGCAGCATCGAGCGATCGAGAGAAGGAACCCTGATGTCACTCAACTCCGCGAGCCGTGTCGTCGTCCTCGGCGGCACCAGCGGCATCGGACTCGCAGTCGCCCAAGCGGCCTCGGAAGCCGGGGCGGCTGTTGTCGTCGCTTCACGCAACCCCAACTCGGTCACAGCCGCACTGACGAAGTTGCCCGACAACGCGGTCGGGCTCGCTGTGGATGCATCGTCGACCGACTCCTTGCGCACCTTCTTCGACGAGATCGGCACGTTCGACCACCTCGCTTACACCGCAGCAGACACCCTCACCAACACACCGCTCGAGGACTACACACCACAGAAAGCCCACACCTTCTTCACCGTGCGCAGTAGGGCGCCGCAGGTGAAGCGGTGTATGGATCCGTTTCATGTTATTCAGTGGATGACGCGGGCTCTGGACCGACTGCGGTCGCGTGTGTTGTCGCGGCTGTGGGGATTCACCGACCGGGATCGACGGCACCTGCGGTGGGCATTGTTGAAGAACGTCGAGAATCTCAACCCCGCGCAGATATCAGTCCGAGCAAAGATCCTCAAGAACAGAAACAGCGAACTGTGTCGAGGCTATGTCATGAAAGAACAACTGCAACATGTCTATTCCGGATCGAAGAAGAGAGCCTCGGCACGACTGCGAGCATTCGAGGCGATCCACTTCGCAGCATCAGCACTGATGTGTGTCAGACGAGCTGTGCGTTCTTCACCCAACTCGTCGAAGAATCGATTCAAGGTGCTCTCGTTGTGCCCTTCGGCTGCCCATACGAGTCGGCCTGTGTCATGATCGACCACCACGGTGAGGTATCGGTGACCTTTCCGGTAGGCAATTTCGTCGATCCCCAAGCGCCGCAATCCCTGGAGCCGATCAGTACGCCCGACAGCATCGCCGACGACACGGGTGACGATCCTGGTCACAGATCGCCACGCCACTCGGGCATACTCGCACACCGACGTAGCCGGACTGTGTGCGGCCAACCACGCCACGTTGTCGTCGAACGCCCTGGTCATGTTCGCAGCCGGCCGTGCCCACGGCACCATCTCGGTCACCACGCCGTGGTCGGGGCATCGAATCCTCGATACCGAAGCTCGTACGAAGCACCGCATGCCGCCCATATCCAGGTGACGCCACTGTCGAGGTCGATTCGGGCGATCGTATCCAGGGCAGCGCTGTTCACAATGCGGGCAGCGGGACCGCACCGACGCGTGTGGCTCGAGGGTCACCACGATCGCGGGCCCTCGTTCGTCATCCGTGAATGCGACATCGATTATCCGGGCCCTGTCGATTCCCAGCAGTTTCTGCAGTATTCTGGCAGCGCGCAACGCCTTCTCCCTTAGGTCTTGTCTTCGCAAACCAAAACCTATGTGAGGGAGGGCGTTGCGTCTATCAGGCTCGCGGAGATCACCCATCAAAGGGTCAGAAGAGCCTCAGGTTTTCGATGAGCTCGGCAGTCTCGAACCGATTGCCGTGGGATCCGAATTGATTCCCGCCGTGCACTTGTGTGGTGTGGCTGAACGCACGCCGGAGCCTGTCGGCGGCGTTCGTGGTGGGGTTGGTTCAGGGTGGTGGTGACGACGAACCGGTATCGGACGTCGGAGTATGAGCGATGCCGATAGCACGCACGACTCCACTCACTACATCGTGGCTTCCACCGGGTGGGGGCCCCGGGTACCATTTCAACAAAGTCATTCAGCTGTCGGCGGCCACCGATATTCGAGTTTGATGGAAGGGCAAGCGCGTGACTGTGTGCCTCGTCCATGGCAACCCCGAGACCGCCGCCGTCTGGAACAGATTGGCTCCGCTCCTCGATCGGGGACCCGTCGTACGTCTGTCCCCACCGGGTTTCGGTGCCCGGGTGCCCCCGCGGTTTACGGCGACGGTGGAGGAGTACCGCCGTTGGCTGGTCACCGAGTTGGAGCGCTTCGGGCGGCCGGTCCACCTGGTGGGTCACGACTGGGGTGGTGCCCACGTGGTAAACGTCGCTATGACACGGCCAGAACTGGTGCGCAGTTGGGTGTGCGACGTCATCGGCCTCTTCGACCAGGATTTCCGGTGGCCCGATCGGGTGCAGGTGTGGGCGACCCCGGGAGCCGGCGAGGAGGCGGTAGCGGCGATGATCGACCCGCCGGTCACCGAACGTGCTGCGGCACTGGCGAATAAGGGAATGCACCAAGACGTTGCCTTACCTGTCGCGGAGGGGCAGAACGCCGCCATGGGCGAGTGCATCCTTCGCCTGTACCGCGACGCCGCCCAGCCGACCATGGCCGAGCTAGGCCGCAATCTCGAGCGAGCCGCCACGCGGCCAGGCCTGTCAATCATCGCGACCGAAGACTCCTACGCCAGCGACGAGCAGCGTCGCCGCGCAAGCGCGCGCGCTGGTGCTGAGATCACAGAGCTCGACGGACTCGGCCACTGGTGGTTCACGCAAGACCCACAACTGGGTGCCGCGACGATCAATGACTTCTGGGCAGGAGTGGGACGAGAGACCCGTATCTGGTAGCAACGCCGTGTTCGTCGGCGAAGCGATGGCAGCCGTTATCCCAAGGTTGTCATCGAGGGTTCGCGCACTCATCGGCCAAGCGCCCTCATCGTCGGTGGCCTCGCCGTGCTGTCACGGTTGTCGAACCCCCACCGGGCCACCCCTCGATCTCGACCTCGTCGACCAACTTCACGGCGACCTCCCCCAGCTTGCGGTCCTTCGGACCACCGACGGCGCGGAGCCGGTCGAGCCTGCGGCCGTCCTGCGACCCACCTCGGCCATCAGGCTCGAGTGGATCGACGACCCCGCCTACAACACCGCCGCCGCCCGTCAACCGCACCTCTTCGACATCTTCGACGAGATCGAGAAATGGCTTGCTGACAAGACCAAATACCAGGCGGTCGACGTGCTGCGCACCTTCGAGGTGCCCTGCGCGCCCGTGCTCAGCATGCAGGAAATCGCCGACGACCCTGCACTGCGCGAGAGCGGCGCCGTCGTCGAGGTCGAACAGAAGGAACGCGGCAGCTACCTGATCGACGGGAGCCCGGTCAAGTTCTCCGACTTCACCCCCGTGATTACCGGTGCACCGCTGCTCGGCGAACACCACCGGCATCAGGTGTCTTGTCGTCCGTCGTCGGGATGTCCTTCCTCCGCGGTCGAACCGGCGACGCACCGATGACCTTTGACAGGATGCTGCGTCGGCCGGAACCGACCGCACACGGGAGTGTCGGGGAGAGGTCGCCGAACCGCGAGGCTCCTCGAGAGGGGATCATTTCCAGACGCTCTCAGCCTCGCAGGCCCGAGGTCGTGATGGCTAGCGCGTATCTGCACGCACCGGAGCCCGGCGAGGAACTTTTCCCCGCAGCCCACGGGTTTCGACGGCTGCCCAGCGAGGTCAGACGACCTGGTTGGCGCGCATCTCGGCGATGGTGGCCGTGTCGTACCCGAGGTCCGCGAGGATCTCGTCGGTACCTACTCGGGCAGGGTGCACCGGGCCGTCCCGCAGTGGGGCGCGTTCCGAACGCCGGTGGAGAATTCTCCCAGGAGGACTATCACCACCCATCCGCCGGGTGGGGAGCGGCTCGCAGCGTGGCAAAGGTCTTGGCGCAGACGAGGGAGCCGTCTGCCGGCCCACATGCGATCCAGCGGATGAATCACGCGAACGGAGGCTTCGACTGCCCCGGGTACGCATGGCCCGATGACCGCACGGGCCTGCACCTCGAATTCTGCGAGAACGGCATCAAACACGTCACCCGGGATATGACCCGCAAGAAGGTCGAACGTGACTTCTTCGCCAGCCACACCGTGACCGAACTGATGGGATGGACGGATTTTGCGCTCGGAGGACCGGGGCCGGCTGACCGAACCGATGGCCTATGGCGCGATCGCGGACTGCAGTGAGCAGAGCGGCCAGCCATTGACCAAACACCTCATCGTCGAGGTCACCCCGGCTGTCACCGCACCGGCAGCCATTCCCACGGGAACACCGACCGAAGATGACTCCTGATCCGTCTGCTACTTCCACTCCGCCGGACTGGGGCGACACGTCCCAGATCGTCTACCACTTCGCGGTTACTCGTCCGCGAATAATGGGATCGTAACGAGAAGCGATGTCCCGTTTCCGGCGTGACTCGTGATCTCTATCTGGCCGCCGAGGGCTTCTACGCGGTCTCGCAGACCGATGAGTCCGGACCCTTGGGCTGGGTCGGCTCCGCCGATTCCGTCGTCCCGGATCGAGAGCTCGAGGTTCCCACCGGCGGTTCTGACGCGCAGGTCAACTTCGGACGCGCGTGCGTGCTTGGCCGCATTCGTCAGCGACTCTGCCACAACGTAATACGCGGCCACTTCAGTCGACTCCGGCGCTCGCGCATCCAGGCCCAGGTCCACGTCGAGATCGACCGGGACCGCGGAGCGGCGTGCCAGCGACTTGAGCGCCGGGCCGAGTCCACCTTTCGACAGGATCGCCGGATGAATCCCCCGCGAGATCTCTTGCAGGTCAGCCGAAACTCCCACCAGACCCAGCACGATGTCGGAGATCTGCTCCTTGACCCCGACCTGTTCGGACGGCACCGACGCCTCGACTGTGCGGAGCGCAAGCCCCAGCGAGACGAGGCGCTGTTGTGCCCCGTCGTGCAGATCGCGTTCGAGACGGCGCCGTGCCTCGTCGGCGGCCGCGACGATCCGGGCGCGAGACGCGGTGAGTTGGGCGCGGGTCTCGGCGTTTGCGATCGCGGTCGCGACTAGGTCCGCGAAGTCGGCGATGCGCGGCTCGGTGTCGGGTGGCAGGGGCTCGCGTCGCGTGGATCCGGCCGTGGCCGCGCCCCACAGGTGGCCGTCGACGACGATCGGCGCTCCGACCCCTGACCGGACGCCCAGCTTGCGTATGTACGCGGCGGCCAGACCGGCAGCATTGTCGTGGCTGTCCATCCGGGCGGCACGGCCGGTGCGGAACACCATCGCCACAACGTTTCGCCCTCGAGCGGATGGCGTGTGCCGACCGGTGTCTTCTGCACACCGGGCTCGGTGCGCGACGCGAGGAGGGTGGACTCACCGTCGGGTTCGAAGCGGAACAGGGCTGTGTTGAACACACCCAGCACTCGGGCCAGCTCCTCCGTCACCGCCGTGAACACTTCCGACGACGTCGCACCACGCGCGACGAGCGTCGCCACCCGCCGCAACGCCGCTTGTTGGTCGCCGAGCGCGCGGAGCTGGTCGGCACGCGATCGTGCCATCCCGGCCAGGGTGTTGGCCGACAGTGCAACGGCCAGAAACACGGCAATGGCTACCCAGTTTTGGGCGCCGGCCGCAAGAAAGCCCTCGGGCCAGTTGCGGAAGTAGTCGAAGGCGATGGCGCTGGCAACCGAGGTCACCATCGCCAGCCCGAGTCCCCACACCATCGAGACCACCAACACGCCGAGCAGATAGACCACACCGAAAGCCTCGTTGGGGGCGATCTGCTCGAGCAGCATAACGAGAAGTGACTCCGCCGCAATGAAGGACGCTGCAACCGCGAGACCGAGCGCGAGACGCGGGGGCCGGACGCATCAACCACGACAGCACGCGCGTGCGCACGGATGGAGGTCGCACATCGCCATTTCGACATGCAGACGGGGGACCTGACGTGCTCGCTGGCCCACCGCGCACCGGTGACCGTCGTTTCCGCATCATGCCGCAGAGCTCACATCGATCTTTGACGGGCCTCGACGAAGGCCTCGATCTCGATTTCCATCGTAACCCGGCCGGGACACGTTATTGGTCGACCCCTGCGGCGGGCGGCAAGAGCACCGGCGACGGAACATGCGCTGACCTGGCAGCTTCTCAGAGTGTCGTTCCGGCGATCTGACCGACGGCGTAGGTGACGCCCATCGCGACCGCTCCACCGAGCACCACGCGCAACACCGCGCGCGTCTTCCGGGCACCGCCGAGGACGGCGCTGACCGTCCCGGTCAGCGCGAGCGCGACCAACACCGAACAGAACGCCACGGGGACACGGAGGCCGACCGGGGGCAGCAGAATCGCGATCAACGGAATCACCGCACCGAGGGTGAACGCGACCGCCGACGACAGGGCGGCCTGCCAGGGGTTGGGCAGATCGTCGGGGTCGATGCCGAGCTCCACATCGACATGGGCGGCGAAGGCGTCGTGTTCGGTGAGTTCCTCGGCCACCTCCCACGCGGTCTGCGCGCTCAGTCCCTTCGCCGCGTACAACCCCGCCAACTCGTCGAGCTCGTCAGCGGGGGTCTCCTCGAGCTCCCGTCGCTCCTGCTGCAACAGCACCCGCTGCGTGTCGCGTTGCGCACTCACCGAAACATACTCGCCGAGCGCCATCGAGACCGCGCCGGCAACGAGGCCGGCGAATCCAGCGGTGAAGATCGCCGAGGTAGCCGTCGTGGCCGCAGCCACACCCACCACCAGACCCGCGGTGGACACGATCCCGTCATTGGCCCCGCGCACCCCCGCGCGCAGCCAATTCAGGCGGCCCGTCAGGTGGGGGTCGTGTGGCTCCGTCGCAGGATGCGTCGCCTCGCCTCGGAAGTCGGCGTTTTCGGCGGGCGTCACGTCACGCTCCGGCCGTCAGTCCTCGCCTGGCGGCTGAGGTGGTGGTCGCCGGGGGCGGTCACCGCCGAGGAGACATCGTCGTCCCCATGTCCCCCGGCGACAGCATCGTGCCAGCGTGGCAGCAGCGCCTGAGTGAGGGCCAGTTCCACCCCGAGCTGGTGTGCGGCGTAGGAGACGAGTTCGGCGTCCTTGACGGCGAGCCGCAACGGGAAGCCCGGGGTGAAGTCGGCTCCGAGCATCGCCGCGCCCTTGCTCATCGCGTAGTCCGACGCCATCGGACCCCCGGTTACGGCATCCAGGAACCGCTCGGGGGCGATTCCGAGAGCTTCACTGAGCGTGAGGGTTTCGGCCATTCCCTCGACCAGCACCGCCAGCCAGTTGTTGAGAGCGAGTTTGAGCCGGCTGCCGTCACCGGCACGCTCGAGCCACAGAGTCCGCCGGCCGAGGACCTCGAAGATCGGCGCCACCCGAGACCGGACCGGGCGTGCGCCCGCGGCGAGGACGACCAGCTCCCCCGCCACGGCCGGGGCGGTGCTTCCGGAGACCGGGGCGTCGACGAAGACGACGCCGTTCCTGCCCGCGAGGTCCACGAGACGGGTGCAGGATTCGACGCCGACGGTGCTCATCTGGATCCACACCGCATCCGAAGAGAATGTGGGCAACGCGCCCGCAGGGCCGGTCATCACCTCTTCGACGGCGGCGCCGTCGCTGAGCATGGTGATCACCACGTCGGCGCCGTCGGTGGCGGTCGCAGGACTGGACGCGAGATGCGCCCCCGCCGCGGCCAACTCCGCGGCCTTCGCGGTGGTGCGGTTCCACACCCTCACCCGGTAACCAGCGCGGATCAGATTGCGCGCGATCGGGGCACCCATCGTCCCAGTGCCCAACACTGCGACATTTCGCGAAATCTCGCTCATCACATACCCTCCGGGGAGGGCCCGGCGACCGGCGTTGCCGCCGCCATGATCGTGTCGATCTCGGCGAGGTCCCTATCGCTGAGCCACACCTCGGTGGCCCCGAGACTGTCCTGGACATGGTCCGCCTGCCGGGCACCGACGATCGCGACGTGCACGGCCTGGTTCGCCAACGTCCAGGCAATCGCCAGCTGACTGACCGTCATGCGCCGTGCCGCAGCGAACCTCTCCAACGCGGACACCGTCGCCAGATTGCGCCGATAAGTATCGCCGGTGAAAACGCTGCTCGCCCCACGCCAGTCATCAGCGGCGAACGTCGCGTCCGCGGTGAGCGTTCCGGTCAGCAAACCGTGCGCCAACGGCCCGTACACCAACACACCGATGTCGCGGGCACGGCAATAGGGCAGCAACTCCGCCTCGACATCCCGGCGGAACAGGTGGTAGGGCGGCTGCACGGTCTCCACCGGCAGGGTCGCCGCGAACTCCTCCATCTGCGCCGTGTCATAGTTGGACACCCCGACGTGCCCGATCTTGCCCTCGGCGACTAGTTCGGCCAGCGCACCCGCCGTCTCCGCCGCCGGCACCGCCGGGTCGGGCCAATGCACCTGATAGAGGTCGATGTGATCGACCCCCAGCGCCGTCAGGCTGGCATCCACCCCCCGCCGCAACCAGTCGGGGCTCGCGTCGCGGACCAGCCCCGAGTCGGTCCTGCGCAAGCCGCCCTTCGTGGCGATCACGAGCTCGTCACGCTCGGTGCTCAGTTCACGGCGAAGTGCCTTGCCGAGGATCCGCTCGGACGCGCCGAAACCATATGCCTGCGCGGTGTCGAAAAAAGTTGACCCCCAGCTCGCGGGCACGGTGGATCGCCGCGATCGCCGCATCCTCGTCGAACCGGCCCCATTCAGCGCCGAGCTGCCAGGTGCCGAACGCAATACGTGAGACGTGCAGCCCGTTTCGTCCCAATGTCGTGGTCTTCATGTCACTCTCCAAGTTTCGGTGAACATCGTCCCTGCCACGATTGCGCGCCGGCGAGCAGTTGTCGCCACGGCCAGCCCCCAAACAGCCCTTCCTGCTATCGGGAATACGTCTATCGTCAGCGCCTGAAATCTGGTCCCGGCGGGGACTCTGGCGGCGGCGGATCCGATCGGGTGTGGCCGGATGCGTCGGTGCTGCGCTGTGGCCGCACAGAATTCCTGTTAGCCGGGATGTGTACCGGTAGCGCGCTGGGGCACACTGACGTTATGGTTCCGCGAGTTACGCTGTTGCGCTGCTTCATCGTCGATGACAGCCCGAGTTTCCGTGACGCCGCTCGGAATCTCCTCGAACAGGAGGGGATCACCGTCGTCGGCGTGGCGTCGACGAGCGCCGAGGCGCTCCGGGGTGTCGAGGAACTGCGACCGGACGTCACCCTGGTCGACGTCAACCTCGGCGAGGAGAGCGGCTTCACACTCGCCGAGCAGTTTCACCACGTCGGGCGATGTGCATCGTCACCGGTGATCCTGATCTCCACCCTCGACGAACAGGACCTCGCCGACCTGATCGACGCCAGCCCGGTGGTGGGATTCCTGTCCAAGTCCGCTCTGTCGGCCGGCGCCATCTATGACCTGCTCGCGAGCCGAGACGGCGACGACGGCGATCCCGCCGTGCGCGTCAGCGGGCCTCCAGGAAAGTGACCACCGCCAGAACCCGGCGGTGATCGTCACCGGTCCCCGGCAGGCTCAACTTCGTGAGGATGCTGCGCACATGCTTCTCGACGGTCCCCTCCGCGACCCACAAACGGCGGGCGATACCCGCGTTGGAACGTCCCTCCGCCATCAACGCCAACACCTCCCGCTCCCGCACGCTGAGCACGGCCAGCGGATCATCACGACGTTGGACCGAGACCAACTCCTGCACCAGTGCCGGGTCGATCACCGATGCCCCCTTGGCAATTCGCTGCAAGGTGTCGATGAAATCCTCCACGTCGGTGACCCGGCTCTTGAGGAGGTAGCCGATCCCGCGGCCACTGGCCAGTAGTTCCATCGCATTCTCGACGTCGGCGTGCGCCGACAGGACCAGGATGCCGACCTCGGGGAACTCCTCACGGACCAACCGGGCCGCGTCCAGACCCTCGGTGGTATGCGTCGGAGGCATCCGCACGTCGACCACCACCAGGTCAACCGTCGTGGCACGTACCAGATCGAGGAGTTGGACGGCGTCGCCGGCCTGCCCCACGACGTCGAACCCCGAGCGTGTGAGCAGGCTGGCCACGCCTTCGCGGAGCAGAACGTCGTCGTCGGCCAGGATTACCCGCGGCCGAGCCGTCACCGGGCTCTCACCACCTTCCAACCGGGCGGTCTGGTGTCCGCCGTCGGCATGATCCTCGCCGATGTGTGTGGGCACGGCCATGTCGTCGGCGGTCAGTCCGTGGCGGCGTTGGGCTTGTCTGAGCTCGTCCCCGAATTCGGCGGCGGTCCCGGGCCGCTCCATAGGACTGGTCGCCATCGCATGCTCGATGGCGGACCGGACGTCGTCGGGAATGTGTATTCGGTCCAGGTCCGGATGGGGTGTGTCGGTCGCGCGCAGGAATTGGGTCACCACCTGCTCGCCGACGCGACGCTCGAAGGCCGCGTGCCCGGTGACGGCGCAGAAGAGCGTGGCGCCGAGACTGTAGACGTCCGACGCTGGAGTCGGGGCCTGGCCTTCGAGTACCTCGGGGGCGGTGAACGCGGGTGAACCCGTGATGACGCCCGTGGTGGTCTCGAAGCCGCCGGCGATTCGGGCGATGCCGAAGTCGGTGAGCTGCGGATCGCCGTAGTCGGTGAGCAGGATGTTCGCGGGCTTGATGTCGCGGTGCAGCGTGGCGAGGCGGTGCGCCGTTTCGAGGGCGCCGGCCATCTTGACCCCCAGGTGCAAGGTGTCCTGCCAACGCAGTGGGCCCGCTTTGCGGATCAGTGCGGCCAGGGAGTCGTGCGGGTGATATTGCATCACGATGTAGGGCAGACCCGATGTGGTGACGCCGACCTGAAAAACGTTGACGATATTCGGATGTCCGGACAGTTTGCCCATGGCCCGCTGCTCGCGGAGAAATCGTTCGAGGTTGTCCGGGTCGGGCGCACAGGTGAGGACCTTGATGGCCACGGTGCGGTCGAGTGAGCGCTGCCGGCACCCGTAGACGGTTCCGAAGCCGCCCCGCCCGACCTCGTGCGCATCGTCGAACCCGGCCGCGGCCAGTTCCGCCGCGATCGGTGGCGCGGGATCACCCCGAGTGTCCGGTGGATCCAACTCGGCCATCGGCGACCTCAAAGCCCCGTACTCCATGTTCGCAATCGCGCACCCATGCACTCACCTCTCGAAGCGATGAAGGGCGGCCCTCCACTCCTCGTGGTTCCACACGAAAGCTAGGGGCCTCGACAGTCCCGTCACGACGGCAGAGCCCTATGAACAAGTATGACGCAAAACTGACCGCCGCGATCATGAAGTCAGCCCTGTTCAGCTCGGATCGCGGCGGGATTGTGCCAGAACAACCCGCTCCTGCCGGCGGTGTTCCGCGCGGCGAGCCGAGCGTCGCGACGGCGCCTGCATGGTCCGCCCCGCCACGATCACCAGGACAGTGATCACGAGCGGCAGTAGAGGGGCGTAGCTGCGCACGTGCACGACGAGCAGTCCTCCCCCGATGGCGCCTGCGACCAACCTCACGAGCACGCCGACCAGGCGGGGAATCTCGGACCTCGGCCGCGACCCTGCGAGAGTTTCCGCGAACGCGACCAGCGTGAAGGTCCCGGCTGTCGTGAACACCCCCTGGACCCCGAGAGAACGGACCGCCGCGGTCTGGATCCCCATAGCCAACGAGAACAGGACAATGAGAACATCGGTGATGGCAGTCGACGATTGCCCGGCCGTGGCAACCCACACGGCGAGGAATCCGGCCTCGGCGATCGCCACCACGGCTAACAACACCGACATACGTCGGGGCCACTCACCAGATTCCGGGGAGCGCCAAGCCGTGATCCGCCAGCCCGGATACGCCCCCGCAGCCTAGATCGACAGCGCGAGAACGACAGGCAAGCAGGGTCCCTCGAGGTTCGCTATTCCGAACCCCAGGAACACCATGTTCCCGGTCATGAACGCCGAGAATATCTTTCCCAAGCCGAAATAGCTGATAGCGTCGACCGCTCCCGACTCGACTGTCAACGCTACGAGCAGCACGTCGCGACAGTGGATACCATTCTCGGTTATTTCGGCTTCGATGCCCTGTGCGATAGTCGCCGATCGTGCACAAATCGGTTGCGACGCAGCGTAGGTGGGCACGTTTGCACATCGCGCAGTCTTGGTAATACGCCGCTGTCCGTTCTGTCGATGGGTCGTGGGAGTCCTCGTCTTCCGGTCGTCGCGAGTGCCCTTACAGCAGAATCTCGTTTCGGCGCCCCCATGTCGTCACCGCTGGCGCCCATTCGCGCCTCCGGCCAGCCGGAATTGTCCATACCTGCCCGCATCCAGGCCCAGGGTGGTGGGCGGCGAGGCGGCAGCCGTCGGTAAATTCCGGTTATCGAACGTTCGCCAGCGCGTATTGGACGTGCCCACCACGCTCCGGCAGGCTCACAGGTAGCGACTGCATCGAAAGAATGCAAGGAGGTGGTTGTCATGGCCGATCCGTCCAGCGGAACCGTTCGCGAGTCGAATCAGTATCGGCGCCCGGAGATTTCGGGACTGTTCGATGTTCTCGATCAGCACGTGCGTGATCCTCCGGACGCGCGGGCGCTGGTGGTCACCGGAGATCGGATACCCGTGTCCTATGGTGCCCTCGCCGCCTTGGTCGACGACGTGGCCACGCACCTGGGCCCCACAGGACTGCGCCGAGGAGATGCGGTCGGCCTTGTCTGTGCCAACACTGCCGAGTTCGTCGTCTCGCTCCTGGGGGCGGCGCGCGCGGGGCTGGTGGTCGCTCCGATGGACCCCACAATTCCCCGCCCGCAGATGTCCGCCCGGCTCGAGGGGCTGGGGGCACAGGCAATCCTCACCGGTCCACCCGCCGTCGACGCCGCTCCGGTCGCACAGTTCGACATCCCCACATGGGAACTCCGTGTGGACATCTCCGTCGGCGGGAACGCGACGGCCAGCCTCGAAACCGGCGCGGGTGTGGTGCGGCACCCTCCGGGGACGGCATCCGGACTCTCGGACCACGACGCCCTTGTCCTGTTCACGTCGGGCAGCACCAACCGGGCCAAAATGGTCCCGCTGACGCACACCAACGTGGCGGCCTCGGTGCGAGGCATCTGCGCGAACTACGAGCTGGGACCCGAAGACGCGACGGTCGCAGTCATGCCGTTGTTCCATGGTCATGGTTTGCTCGCGGTGCTGCTGGCCTCCTTGGCCAGCGGAGGATGTGTGCTGCTGCCGGCGCGGGGACGGTTCTCGGCGCGCACGTTCTGGGACGACATGCGGCCGTAGCCGCCACGTGGTTCACCGCGGTTCCCACCATCCATTAGATTCTTGTGCAGCGATCGGCGCGTGAGTACCCGGGCCCACAGGTCGTGCCGTTGAGGTTCGTGCGCAGTTGCAGCGCCCCGCTCAATACGGCCACGGCGCAGGCAATGGGGCGCACGTTCGGAGCGCCGGTGCTGGCGGCCTACGGGATGACCCAAACCACGCACCAGGCGACCAGCGAAGCCGCTGCCCCGACGCGGGCGCGTGAAGCTCGGATCGGTTGGCCGGGCAACCGGGGTGGGTCTTCGCGTCGTCGACCCCGACGGGCGCACGTGTCCAGCGGGCACCGTGGGCGAGGTGTGGGTGCGCGGTCCGACGGTCTCCCGCGGTTATCTCGCCGACCCGGTCGAGACCGCGCACAGTTTCGTCGACGGGTGGTTTCGCACGGGTGACCTGGGTTCACTGGACGAGGACGGGTACCTGTTTCTGACCGGGCGCATCAAGAACCTCGTCGGTGGCGAGAAGATCTCGCCCGAGCACGTCGAGGCCATTCTCGGCGGGTGTAGCGCTGTCACAGAGGCTGCCGTGTTCGCCATCCCCGACGCCATCTACGGGGAACGTGTCGGCGCCGCCGTGGTCGTATCCCGGGCAGGGGGCGTCGGGGCGGAGGAGGTTCTGCGGTACAGCCGCAATCGGCTCTCCCCCTTCGAAATACCCGACCGCGTCGAGGTCGTTCCTGCTCTGCCTCATACTGCAAAGGGCGGACTCGACCGGCGGGCCGTACGGGACCAGTTCGCGCGCTGACGCAGGGGTCACCTGACGAGGGACTCGGTCGGCAGTGGCTGGTCGAAGAACTCGTCCAGCGACAGGCTCTGTAATGCGGTTACGAACGCCCGGGCCGTCACCGAACCGGGCGTGGCCGCGTGGGTCGCCACCGAGATCTGCGCCCGGGCGTCAGGGACGACCAGGCGGACGGCTCTTGTCCTGCCAATCACTGGCATGGCCCGCAACCATGTGTGCGGCACGATGCTCGCCCAGCCGCCGAGGCCCACGTGCGCATAGAGGGATGCAACCGAGTCCGTCTCCACCTTCGGGGTCACCCCGACGCCGGCTTCCGCGAACGCGCCGTCGATAACCTGACGAATCCGCATGTCGGGCGTCAGTAATGCCAGCGGTAGCTGCGCCGCCTCCGCCCAGGTCATGTCGGGGCCCTCGGGCATCGGCTGGTCGGCGGAGGCCAGCACGACATACCTCTCTTCGTACAACGGCACCACGTGCAAGCCCGCCCGGTCCTCGGGAGCGAAATGGGCGATCGCAGCGTCGAGGGCGAAGTCGAGCAATCGGCGACGCAGCTCTGTCGTTGACACCCGGGAGTCAACCAGCACTGTGGCCAGTGGGTGCGCCGAGCAGAACGCGGCCACGCGAAGCGACAGGGTCGTCGAGGCCGTGGGTTCCGCACCCAGCCGCAGCCGCCCCGCGATACCCGATTGCACAGCAGCAACCTCTGCCTTGAACGCCTCCTGCTCGGCGAGGATCCGCTTGGCCCACGATACGAGTCGTTCGCCCTCCGGGGTCAGTCCCTGATAGTCACGTCCCCGGTTGATCAGGGTGACGTTCAGCTCCCGCTCCAGCTTGGCGACAGACGCGAGAGCGCGGGTTGCGATACATAGCAGGTGTCCGCCGCCCGCGCGAAGTGTCTTTCGCGCGCCACCGCCACGAAGTACTCCAACTGACGGAACAGCATGTGCTGATCACCTCGTCCTGCGCGCCCCGTTGACACCCAATCGCGTGGGCGCGGTGGTGCGTACCGGGCTGCGGTAGAGGTCGGTGACGGCGGCGATGTCGGCGTCCTCCAGTCCGGACGATGCCGCTGTGTCGTAGAGGTGCCGCACCACTGCGGCCGCCGGAAGCTCGAGGTCGGCGTCACGGGCGACGGCAAGCGCCAATCCGGCGTCCTTGGCGCCGAGCACCGTGGTCCACCACCCGTCCTGCGAGCCGGTCAGCACACCCTCGAACCGATTCTTCGACCCGGGTGCCACCAGGGGGCTGGTGCCGAGCAGCTCCCGCAACTGGTCGTCCCGCAGGCCTCCCGAACGCCCCACGGCGATCGACTCGGCCAGGGCGACCACCTCCGAGAGCAGCAACAGGTTGGTCGCCAGCTTGGCGGTGACGGCCAGCGGCGCCGTGTCATATCGCCGCACGTTGTCGGTCAGCGATGAGATCACCGGGCCCATACGGTCCACGACGCCGGTATCGCCGCCGACGAGAACCGTCGCCTGCCCCGCGCTCACCGCGGCAGGGCTGCCGACCACGGGCATGGCGAGGTACCGAGGAGAGAACACCTCGGCAAGTTCCCCACTGAGCCTTCGTGACACCGTCGAACAGTCGACGTAGATGGTCTGCGCACCGATCGACGACCGTAGCTCCCCGAACGCCACGGTCCTGACCGCTTCGTCGTCGGCCAGCATGGTGACCACGACATCGACTCCGTCGACGGTGTCGGTGATGGTCTGCCCTTGCCTGGCGCCGGCGGACACGATCTCCCCGGCCCTGCCTGTCGAGCGGTTCCACACCGTCACCCGGTGTCCTCCCTCGAGTAGCCTCCCGGCGAGCGCACGCCCCATCCGTCCCATGCCCAACACTGCGATGTTCATCGCGGCCTCCTGCGTCGCTGTCGTATCGAGTTCTCGCGCGCGCCGGTCCGCGCCGGTCGCACCGCCCCAGCCTCTCCCACACTGCGCAGCCGTGTGATCGCCGCTACCTGGAAGATCGGGATTCCTGCTAGCTGCACCCGAGGTGTCCTGCTGGCGGTGCAGACGTCGCGCCCGGTGCGGCGAACGATTGACTCGAACGATCGATCGGACGTCAACCGATCTCGCTCCGTGACAAACCATCAATACGAGAGGTGAGAACGATGAAGTGGATCACTGCCCGCGCGGCGGTTGCCGCTGCCGCAATCGCCTCCTTGACCGCCCTCTGCGCCGGCACCGCCGCCGCCGCACCAACCGTCAATGGTGGGGCGGTGCCGGCGGCCCGAGTCGTCCCCGGCTCTGCCGGGCCTGTCACGGATGTGGCGGACACCGGCTTCCCGTGGGCCTGGCCCTGGCCGTCCGGACCTTTTGAGCCTGGCCGTCCGTATGCCAATCATTCGCACGGCGACTTCGGCGGCCACCGTGGGTGGTGACCGGCGGGCCCGTTGGGGCCTGGACTATTTACTAAAAGCCAATTCGGACAGTCCCGCAGAGTAATTCGAGGAGTTCCGACATGGCCACCTCCCAAGAAGCCACCGCAGTCCCCACGCGTGCCGCATCGGAGGGCGGCAGAGCGACCATGGCCCCACGGCCGATTACGAAGTACGCGGTCGAGGCGATCGGAACGTTCTTTCTGGTGTTCACGGTGGGGACTGCCGCCGGCAGCGGCAGCCCGTTCGCCCCGCTGGCAATCGGTGCGGCCCTGATGGTGATGATCTACGCCGGGGGCCACGTCTCCGGTGGGCACTACAACCCTGCCGTGACATTGGCGGTGCTGGTACGGCACCGGATCGGGCTGCGCGATGCCGCCGGATACTGGGTCGCGCAACTCGCTGCCGGTGTGCTCGCCGCGGTCGTGGTACGCGAGGTCGTCGATCCCGCGCAGGCCACCCTCTCGGCGACGCTGCACCTGTCCGGTCACACCCTGGTGGCGGCGTTCGTGGTGGAGCTGTTGTTCACCTTCGCCCTGTGCTACGTGGTGCTCAACGTCGCCACCAGCCGCAGCCACCCGAACAACTCCTTCTACGGGCTCGCGATCGGATTCACCGTCGTGGCAGGGGCATTCGCGGTCGGCGCGATCTCCGGTGGCGCGTTCAACCCGGCGGTCACCTTCGGCGCGGCGGTGATGGGAATGTTCGCCTGGCCGACCCTGTGGGTGTACCTGGTGGCCCAACTCGTCGCGGGCGCCGCCGCCGGCGCCGCCTTCCTCGCCATCAACCCCGACGACACATGATCGCCCCGCGACCGGGGCCCTCCCCGCTTCCCCAATCCACAACCAGCCGAAAGACAGAACCATGACCAACACAGAATTCACGCCGACGACGACCGATGCCGGCATCCCGGTAGAGAGCGACGAGCACTCGCTTACCGTCGGCCCGGACGGACCGATCCTGCTGCACGATCACTACCTGATCGAGCAGATCGCGCAGTTCAACCGCGAACGCGTCCCCGAGCGCCAACCACATGCCAAGGGCAGCGGCGCCTTCGGCCGCTTCGAGGTCATCCACGACGTCAGCGCCTACACCAAGGCCGCACTGTTCCAGCCGGGCGTCACCACCGACCTGGTGATCAGGTTCTCCACGGTGGCCGGCGAGCGTGGCAGCCCCGACACCTGGCGTGACCCGCGCGGCTTCGCGCTGAAGTTCTACACCAGCGAGGGCAACTACGACATGGTCGGCAACAACACCCCGGTGTTCTTCCTCCGCGACCCGCTGAAATTCCAGCA
Organism: Rhodococcus sp. JVH1; assembly: GCF_000280725.2. Taxonomy (NCBI): domain Bacteria; kingdom Bacillati; phylum Actinomycetota; class Actinomycetes; order Mycobacteriales; family Nocardiaceae; genus Rhodococcus; species Rhodococcus sp. JVH1. The sequence goes on from NZ_CP166289.1 coordinate 627,726, forward strand.
CTTCATCCGCTCCCAGAAGCGCCGCGCCGACAACAACCTGCGCGACCACGACATGCAGTGGGACTTCTGGACCCTCTCGCCCGAGTCGGCGCACCAGGTGACCTGGCTGATGGGTGACCGCGGGATTCCCCGCACCTGGCGGCACATGAACGGGTACAGCTCTCACACGTACATGTGGGTCAACGCGGCGGGTGAGAGGTTCTGGGTGAAGTACCACTTCATCAGCGATCAGGGCGTCGAGTGCCTCACGCAGGCCGAGGCCGACACACTGGCCTCCACAGACGGGGACTATCACACCCGCGACCTGTTCGAAGCGATCGAGCGGGGCGATCACCCCCGCTGGACACTGAAGGTGCAGGTCATGCCGTTCGAGGACGCCAAGACCTACCGGTTCAACCCGTTCGACCTGACCAAGGTGTGGCCGCACGCCGACTACCCGCTCATCGACGTCGGCCGGATGACCCTCGACCGAAACCCGACCGACTACCACTCCCAGATCGAGCAGTTGGCCGTCGAACCCAGCAACCTCGTTCCCGGCATCGGGGCGAGCCCCGACAAGATGCTGCTGGGCCGGATGTTCGCCTACCCCGACGCGCACCGGGCCCGGATCGGCGCGAACTACAACCAACTGCCAGTGAACGCACCCACCACGCCCGTACACAGTTACAGCAAGGACGGCGCAATGCGGTATCACACCGTCTCGGACCCGGTATACGCGCCGAACTCCAAGGGCGGACCGAAAGCCGACACCGAGCGGTACGGTGAACCCGCGGGCTGGCACACCGACGGCGACATGGTCCGCACCGCCTACACCCTCCGCGCCGAGGACGACGACTGGGGACAAGCCGGCACCCTCGTCCGAGACGTCTTCGACGACGCCGAGCGAGAGCGACTGGTGAACAACATCGTCGGACACCTCCAGGACGGCGTCACCGAGCAGGTCCTGCAACGCGCCTTCGAGTATTGGCGCAACGTCGACCAGGACCTGGGCGACCGGGTCCAGAAGGGCGTCCGCGGAAAATAGCCCCGATCGGACCGACAACGGAGCGGCGTCGTCACCACAGATCACCCGCCGCCCGAGTGCCGACCCACCAAGCAAGTGTCCACCCCACCACAAGCCCTGGCGCGGGACGCGATCGTACCGAGCCGCGCCAGAACACCAGCGCCCACGAATCAGTCGCCGGCGCAGATTTCAACCAAAAACATGGTGCACCGCCGCATCAGACAGCTGCACCCGAAGAAAGGAAATACCATGACCACGTCACACCGCCGGCCCGACACTGAGGTCCGCGAGTTCAGTGCCCCGCCCAGCCTGCCGCAGAACCTGCAGAAGATCCTCGTAGATCTCATCGAACTGCACCTGCAGGGCAAACAGGCCCACTGGAATCTCGTCGGCACCAACTTCCGCGATCTGCACCTCCAACTCGACGAAATCGTCGACACCGCACGCGAAGCAAGCGACACCATCGCCGAACGCATGCGCGCCCTCGATGCGGTCCCCGACGGACGATCCGACACCGTCACAGCGTCCACGACACTGCCCGCCCTACCGCCGGCCGACCTCAGCACCACCGACGCGGTCGACCTCGTCACCTCCCGGATCTACGGCGCGGTCGACACCATCCGCTTGGTCCACGACGAGGTCGACGCCGCCGATCCCTCCAGCGCCGACCTGCTGCACAGCATCGTCAACGACCTGGAGAAGGCCGCGTGGATGCTCAAATCCGAGAACCGGAAGATCTGAGGTGGTCAACCGATGATGGGTGGGAGATCGAATACATCAGAGGGTGTTCGGGAATTTCGATTCCGTAAGTGCGTACAGTTCAGGAAGATTGACCACGATGGCTTCTTGAGTGCTACGTGCGATCACGATCACCGCGGGAGTGTCGGAATCCGGATTCTCTTCGCGATGCGGAACATACGGCGGGACGAAGATGTAGTCGCCGGGACTCGTGGCGATCCGCACTTCCCCGACGCCGTCGTGGAACACGAACTGCGGATGCCCGCTTCGCACGAAGATCGCCGTTTCGGACTCCCCATGATGGTGGTTGTCCGACACCGTCTCCGGCGACACCACGGTCTCCCCCATCCAGATCTTCTCCGACCCGACCGAGCGGCCACTGATCGCGGCGAACCTCTGCATTCCCGCGGTCTGGGCCGTCCCGGAACTCAGCTCAGAAGCCTTGACGTGGTGGACCCGTGTACGCAGCGACGAACGGGCGTACTCGTCGCTCGTCGACTGCAAATCCGGATGGAACTCGTCACCGCTGCTCATGATCCTCGACCTCACGCGTCCACGAAAGATGAAGCCGTTACGAGTTTACCCGCCGCGGCACGCCGGACAACCCCCACCTAGAGCGGACCACAGCGTTCTCGATACGCCGGCCGCTGAGTCACGAGGATCGTGCCAGATCCGCGTCCCGTCGGCGATCACCGCACCTGAGAACAGTAGTGCGTGGCCCAGATCTGTAGACAGTATGGCCGGAAACCGGCAGCGCCCGCCGGGCCACACCAGAAGAACTGATACCAACAAACCCAGGAGGTCGTCATGACCGAAGTAATCGCCGGCATCGCAATTCCCGATTCGCCCCTGGCGAACGAAGCTACCGAACTGGTGCGGGAAACGGCGTCGGCGCTGCTCTTTCACCATTCGCGTCGCGTCTTCCTGTTCGGATCGCTCCAGGGCCAGCGGCTCGGGCGCACAGCCGATCCCGAATTACTGTACGTGGGTGCGATGTTCCACGATCTCGGCCTGACAGAGAAGTTCCGCGGCCACACCCAGCGATTCGAACTCGACGGTGCCGACGAAGCGGAGCGGTTCCTCACAGCACACGGCATCGGCGCAGCCGACGTCCGCAAGGTGTGGGAGGCGATCGCACTGCACACCACCCCGGAAGTGCCGTACCGGCTCGAGCCGGAGATTGCGCTGGTCACCGCGGGAGTGGAGACCGACGTCCTCGGAATCGGACGAGACGACCTACCCGAGGAACTCATCGCGGAGGTCACTCGGGCGCACCCGCGGCCCAACTTCAAGCGGGAGATCCTTCAGGCCTTCACCGACGGCTTCAAACATCGCCCGGACAGTACCTTCGGCACCGTCAACGCAGATGTTCTCGAGCACTTCGTTCCGGGCTACCGCCACATCGATTTCGTCGAGGTAGTCCAAGACTCGAGCTGGACCGAATAGGTCGATCCCGGCGAGAAGAACCGGTGCCACGGGTGTGACTCGTTCCGGCCGCTCGGTGCGCTGCGGTCCAGCGGGCGCTGCGCACCATGCCGGTGCCGATCGCGTGGACCGGGGCGGTGGCAGCCAGCAGGTACACGAGGGATGGGGCTGGCCGGTAGCGAAGATGGGCATCAGCGGTGACGACATCGGCCCCCCGTACGGCGATTCTTAGAGTCCCGAAAGCAATTGCAGGAGTGCGGACATGATCCCACCTCGACAGTCCACCGAGGGCAGCACCGGCGAAGAGGCCGCCGCGGCCCCGGCCCCACGGCCGAGTATCGGACATGCGGTCGAGTCGATCGGCACACTGTTCCTGGTGTTCGCCGTCCGCGCCGCCGAGGGCAGCGGCAACCCACTTCCCCCACTGGCCCTCGGCGCGGTCCTGATGATAATGATCTACACCTGGGGGCACCGTTCCGCCCGCCACTACAACCCAGCCGCGACGATGATGGCGCTGGCGCGTCACCGCATCGGCCTGCGCGATGCCGCCGGCTACTGGCTCGCACAGATCGGCGCCGGCCTGCTCGCGGTGGCGGCGATGACCATGACCGGTCACACACCGGCGACCGCGTCGGTGGTGGAACTGGTATTCATCTTCGCCCTCTGCTGCCTCGTGCTCGAAGTAGCCACCCGCACTCAGCCAGACAACTCGTTGTCCGGCCTGGCGATCGGGGTCACCGTGGTGGCGGGCGCGTTCGCGGTCGGCGCCATCCCCGGTGGCGCATTCCACCCCGCGGTCGCCGTCGGTGCCGGCGCAGGCACCGCCGCCGGATTCGCCCTCATCACACTCAACCCGCCGACACATGATTCTGCGCTGTCTGCCCATCACAGGAACGGGTCTCGCCTTCGGCACCGCGGCCCCGGCCAACCCGAACTGAGAACCATCACCGACCGATGAACATCGAACCAAACCCAGACGTTCCGCACGCCGCCGTACCTCGCCGGATGACAGAGCCGTGCAGTGTCCACACCACGCCCGGCGCACTGAACACGCCCGGGGCTCGACCCACCACAGGAGGCAGGGCGATGACCACCACGCAACCCGATCCCACAACCACCGAGGCCAGCATTCCGGTGCGGTGCGACGATCGTCCACCCGACCGGACCCGTGTCGTCACCGCCGCCGGCGTCACTGCAGCGACCGCGGAGCTGACCGCGGTAATCGGTGACCACACACCTCGGGGACCGGTCACCACCGTCCCACCGGGAAAACAGCGACGGCCCTCGCCGCTGGATCCGAAGGCCGCGCGGTCGCTGGTCGGGCTCGCGGACCTCCCGACCATCGTCGCGGTCGGCCCATTCGACGACCATGTACACGCCGAGCAGTTGGCCGCCGCATTCACCAGGGTCCGGCGGCAATGCGAGGCACAACTCGTCCTCGTCGGGACCGGATCGAGGTGCGGCGCCATCGATCGGGCCATCCCCCACAATTCAGGGAATGGGCTGCACCTGGTAGAGGACTCATCCGGGCAACGCTGGCCGGAATTGCTCGCTGCCGCCGATCTCGTGGTGCCCAGCACCACGTCGGGCGCGACGAGACTGTTGGAGGTGTTAGCCGCCGGCCGGGCGGTGGTCACTCCCGAGCATCCGGACACCGTAGGACTGGTCGTACCCACCAGCGCGGGACTGGTGTACCGGCGCGGGGATGTGTATGGGATGACCGAGGCGATACTGCGGGTCCTCACCGCACCCGCGCTCCGTGACGGCATGGCCGCTCGTGCCCGGGAGGTCGCCCACCGGCACCACTGTCAGGACATGAGGCGGCGAACCTTCGACCATGGAAACGGCCGGGCGTAGCGGACAGGAGCGGAGGAATGAAGCGGCCGGACTCAGCCACCGCCGAGCGGGGTACTGATGAACCGCATTGACGGAGCCCGCCTCTGCTACACCGACGGGGAAGGGCATGAGCGAGAACTGCCATTGTCTGCCGACATTCGGCGGGTGACGGTAGGGCGCTCTCACCGATCCGACCTCGCGTTGACCTGGGACCGTACGGTCTCCCGGCTGCACGCGGCCATCGAGTGGATCGGCACACACTGGTCGGTCGTCGACGACGGATTGTCCCGCAACGGCACCTTCGTCAACGGCGAACGGCTGGACGGACGGAGACGGCTCCGATCGGGTGACATCATTCAAATCGGTATCACCGCGGTCACCTTCGCCGGCCAGCACCACCCCGGTCCCGGCACCTCGCAGGTGCGGGCCTTCGTCGCGGCCCTCGCGAAGCACCGCCTCATCTTCGACGAAGAGGTGGCCCTCGCATATCTCTGTGCCCTCGACGGTGCCGTGTCCGAGAACAATCAACTTCGCTGTACCGATGAACGGCTCGAGCAGGAGGCGAACGACCTGGTCGATCGCGTTCGCCAGTCGATGCCTGACGGCGCCGCAGATCGTGACTACTACGCGTTCACACTGACCTCAACGGGTGACCTACTCGAGAAACTGTCCCGGTCGATGATGGTCATGCTGGAGGCCCACGCGGCCGGCGCTCTGCCCGCCGCACTCCCCTTCACCGACCTCGCGAACATCTACATCACCACGGTGCAGGAACTGAGCAAGGCAATCACCGTGGACCCGCTCCCGGCCTCGACGCCCGCAGGCACCCGGTACCCGCTCATCCGCAGCGACGTGATCGAGGGCATGGCAACACTATTCGAAGCTCTTGGATCCCTACTACTCGACCACGGCTTCCTGCCGACGCACGCACTCTGCGGTGAGGACCCCCTGGCACTGGCGACGAAGGCAATTGCACGCGCCTCCGCACTACGGTCGCCTCGACGCTAGGGCAACCAGCTCTCCATCTGCGCACCCGCCGACCGCACAGCGGTCTTCGGTGCGGTCGCCTGCGGTCTGCTCCACGGCCACTGGCGCTACCGACCCTGCCCACCTCGCCGACACCAGCGACGACTCGAGAACCAGGGCGACCGGTGTGCGAAGAGCACCGGACGCGGTCAAGGGGGCGTTACAGGTGGTGATGCCAATCGCCCTACCTTGTCGGCGCCGCCACAAATCTGGAGCGGCAGAACGAAGAAGGGTCATCAATTTGAGACGAGTGCATGTCGAAGGGCAGTTTCCGCCTGATGCTACGAAGGTCTCACTTCTTCCACTCACTGCCCCATTCGCTGCCGTCCCATTGAACGGCGCGAGCCACGGCCCGCCGCTCGGGCACCGGGAAGCGGCCGAGCCCGGCCACGAGCAGTGGCCCAACGATTGCCCACGCCGGAGGATCTCCGGTGGCGTCGCGGAGCACGAGCGCGGTTGCGATCAGCCCGAGGACCGTCGCGGTGAGCCCGCAGAGAGTGACCCAGCGTCCGAACCGGGACACGAGTCGGCCCGCGATCAACGCGGAGACGGCGACCCCGATCGCGAACGGTGTCACGGTCAGACCCGAGCGCAGCGGCGAGTACCCCAGCCCCTCTTGGAAGTACAGGGCCAACACCAGCCAGATGCCGGTGAACCCGACGAAGTAAACGAGGGCGGTACCGGTTCCGGAGGCGTAGCCGGAGGTGCGCAGGAGCCGCGGGTCCAGCAGCGGTTGGCGCCCCTTGGCTGCCGCTGACCAACGACAGGATCAGCCCGCCGATCACCGGCCCGGCCGCGGTCGCCAGCCCGATCGTCGCGCCGAGTACCCCGAACGCACGGCCGCGCTCGGCGCCCTGGAACAGTTCCTGGATCAGCCCGGAGTTCTGCGGGATGAGCATGCCGCCGGCGACCCCTTGGAGCAGCCGCGCGGCGATCAGCAGCCCCGCGGTCGGTGCTGCGCCGGTCAGTGCACTGGTCACCACGAATGCAGTAAGCGCAACGAGGAACATGCGACGCCGGCCGAGGGAATCGCCGAGCCGGCCCGCGGACACCAACGTCAGCCCCAGGCTGAGCGTGTACCCGGACACCACCCACTGCGCGGTCTGTGGCGCTACGGCCAGCCCGTGCTCGATAGACGGCAGTGCAACATTCACGATACTGACGTCGAGGAGAATCATGAACGCCGCCGAACTGAGTGACCGCCAGCGCCCGCCACCGCCCGGCATCGGCCGCTGCGCGAGGGAAGTCCACTGGGAGCGCCCGATCCTCGGTCGACGCTTTCGCAGCAACCCGTCGGGGTCGTTCCGATCGTCCAACCACTTGACTCATCAAGTCGATCCTTTCGTCGATGGGTACACCGGCAGCCCAAAACCCCTCCCCCACGAGGAGACTCACCCATCGTGCGGACGCAGCAAAGGCTCCCCGTGCGCACCAGGGGCGGCAACGCCGACACAGTCGATACCGCGGTCAGTCGGCAGGACTCTCCTTCGCTGCGTGTCACGAGCACATCGCCGCCGAGTCCGACGAGCCCGTCATCAGCATCGAGGCCGATCTGCACGCCCGAGGTGTTCGTGCGCCCGGTGCCGTTTGGGGATCGGACCCGCCCTTACAAGCTGCCGGTGCCCCAACCTCCGCCGAAGCCCGGGTTCCAGCCCCCGCCCCAGCCGCCGCGATCGCCCCCGCCCCAGCCGCCGGGATGACCCCCGCCCCAACCCCCGTAGCGGGCGTGGTCGAAATGACCGGCCACGTCCGTCGGCGCGGTCGCGATCACCGCCGGCTGAACGGGAAGGGGATCCGCCGCGGCCGTCGGTGCGGCGGCGATGGCGACTGCGGCAGCGCCCGCCACCAATACCGGAGTGATGTAGGTCAGTTTGATTCGCATGGTGGTTCTCCTTCGATGGCTCCAACTGAACGCATTTCAGCATGGCGCTGCAGCGAGCCCCTGTCGTCACCGCTGATACCCATCACTGCTTCCCACCAGCGGGAATCGGTAAGTACCAGGCAGCATGCAGCTCCGCGGCAACCCAACTGATTCTGCGGTCGGTGGCGAATGCCGCAGGATCGCTTCGGTCCGCACCAGCGACCAAAGATTCGCGTGCTTACCGAAGCCGACCGTGCCGCCCCGGTCGGTGATCTCCTCTGGCCACGTGCGCAGGTTCGTCGGCGCGGCTCATGGCAAACTGCCACGTCCCACCGCACCGTCGGTGCGCCACGCAGCTAGCGGATTGCGATGGCGAGCGCCTTTCATCCTTCCAGCTACCTGGAACCCCGGCCACCCGCTGGCCGGGACGCGGCGACAGCCGACCACCGCTAACGTCGGATGGCATGGTTACTCTCGGAAGCACCGACCTCGACGTCTTTCCCATCTGCCTCGGCGGCAACGTGTTCGGGTGGACGGCGGACGAGCCGCAATCCCGCGCCGTCCTCGACACATACACCGCAGCGGGCGGCAACTTCATCGACACCTCGAACTCCTACCTCATCGAGCACGGCCGCTCCGAAACGATCATCGGACGCTGGCTGACCGACCGAGGCAACCACGACCGCATCGTCGTGGCCACCAAGGTCGGCGGCGGCCGCGCACCGGTCCGCAACCTGCGCCCGGAGACGATCAAACGCGAGGCACACGCCTCGCTCGAGCGCCTGCAGACCGACCACATCGACCTCTACTATGCACACTTCGACGACGAAGAGACGCCGCTCGATGAAACCCTGCACGCCTTCGACGCGCTCGTCCAAGAGGGCACGGTGCGCCACCTCGGCGCCTCCAACTACACGCCGGAACGGCTCAACTCCGCCCTCGATCTGCAGCGCACACACGGGCTCGCCGAGTTCACCGTCCTGCAGCCGCACTACAACCTCGTCGAACGGGACTTCGAGCGCACGCTACTGCCCGTCGCCGACGCCTGGGACCTCGCCGTACTGCCCTACTATGCACTGGCGAAGGGCTTCTTGACCGGCAAGTACCGGCCTGTCAGCGAGGTCATCGACTCCCCGCGCGCCGAGGGTGCGCGCGCATACCTCGACCAGGGTGGTACCGCGGTGCTTGCGGCACTCGACGAGATCGCCGCCGCCCACGACACCACGGTGCCCGCCGTCGCACTCGCCTGGCTGCTCACCCGCCCGCGGGTCGTCGCCCCGATCGCCAGCGCGCGCACCACCGAGCAGCTCGCGCAGATCCTCCCCGCCGCCACCCTGGCCCTGACACCCGCCGAGATCGACCGACTGTCGGCCGCCACGCACACGGTGTGAGCAAACCCGAGGCGACCAGACTGGCACACGAATGATGGCTAGCGAAAGCTACTGAGACACGGGCACTGTCATGTTCCGGTAGGAATAGAGACTCGTGGACTCACGCTGCTGGATGCCAGCCAGCCCCTCTGACGGCATGTTCGGAGAGATCCTGCCCACCCTGGCACATCATCACCGACGACCGGCCTTCCGCCAACGGCAGCGGATTCGCCCCCGCCCTAGGTGCTGGTGTGACAGTGCTCGGCGATTCCTTCGGGAAGGGGCAAATCAGGTTGTGCGGTCTGGCGGCTTTGAGAGAAACCGATTCCTCGACGATCCCTCGAATACCAGCGCTGCGCAGTCTTTGCGTGGATCTGCCCCGGCGTCCAGAGACCGGTCGCCAGTCGGGCGGCTGTCCGGCCACGGTAGAACGAATCGAGACCCTCGCCGGCCAAATCTTCGAGGGTGCGGGCTATACTCGCGGGCCAGTCCAATCGCCGATGCGAGCACCGTTGCCGCGGGTAGGGAGCCCGCCCGCCTCGAGGAGAGCAGCCATCCGGACACCGCGCCTGGCACGGACACCCTCAGCGGACCTGTGATCGGCATCGATCTCATCGACGCAAAAGCTCAGCCGGAGCGGCGGATCCGCAGGCGCCTGAGGAATTGATGCAGACCTGCGTACCGTATGGGGGTACACCACGGTCAGCGCAGCGGCTGCAGCCACAGCCGCATCGACGGCGTTGCCACCTGCCTCGCGTACGGTACGGGCGGCATCGACCGCGACGCCGTGTGGAGCTGCGACTGCAACACGGTGGTTGCTACCAGAATGGTCGGACATAGGTTTCTCCTGTCAAAGATGTCCTGCGGCCCGGTGAATCTGGCAGCCACCGCGGACACTCCCAAAAGTTGCTGTCCAACGCCCGAAAAGCCGGGCTACAACAGCCACGGTCGCCCGGCCACAGGAATTTGCAACTGGCAGGTTCGCGCGGGGTGCGGCCGACCAATGAGTTTCGCGCGCTTCGGCACGACTTGTTCGGCCCACTTGGCTCTGCTCTTGTTTGATCAGCGGATCCGCAGTGGGCCGAGAGCATCAGCGAAGCGCGCAAGTTCGTCCAGCATTGCTTTTGCGGCGCTTTCCATGATTTCGTTCGGCTCGACGTCCCCATCGGCGTCGAGGAAACTTGTAACGAACGGGATATCCACCGCTTCGGGAATCGGCACCATCTTCAAGGTTGCGACGACCTCCTTGATCATCTGCACTGCCCTGGTACCGGCGGAGACACCGCCGTAGCTGACGAATCCGACAGGCTTGTACGCCCACTCGGTGTTCAGGTAGTCCAGCGCGTTCTTCAGGACCCCGTTGAATCCGTGGTTGTACTCGGGAGTGACGAACACGAACACATCCGCACGGTCGATGGTCGCACTCCAGTCCTTCGTGTGCTGGTGGACGTACTGGCGAAGCCGTGGATGATTCGGTTCGTCCATCATCGGAAGGTTCACCTCGCCCAAGTCGACCAACTCCACCGTGAACCCGCCGTGCTCGACCGCTCATGAGGTGAACCACTGCGCGACGGGGCCGCCGATCCGTCCGGGACGGGTGCTGGCGATCACCACTTGCAACGTTGGGTTCGTTGCGTCTGACTCGACCATGACTGTCCTTCCGGTTGAATCGAGGTAGTGCGGCTCTGTTGAGACCGTTTGCGGAAATTGAATGGGCGGAGACCGCTCCGTGGATGACGACGAATCGACAGGACGGTAACCAGTCGGGCCAACAGGGACGCGACGACGAATACCAGAAAGAACACCGACGACTCGACGGCGTTCTTCATCGCACTTGGCAGGAGAGTGCCTCCGTCGATCGGTGGGGAGGTGGACATGTTACTTCTCCTGAAACTATCTCGGAGACTTGGTGAATGGTTGCTGTGTGAACACGGCGACGAATATTCGAGGAGCGCCGCCGGCGAGGTGTAGGACGGCAGTCCCGCCGTGCAGCGAGGACGCGCGGCACGGCGGGACAGCGAAACGGCCACGGTAGTTGACCCATGGCGCACCAGGCCGCTGGTACGCAGTTACCAGCTCCCGGTACCCCAGTTTCCGCCCCAGGCCGGCCCCCGGTCCCAACCCCCGTGATCGCCCCATCCGCCGTGATGCCCCCAGCCGTCGAAGCGGGCCTGGTCGAAATGGCCGGCCACGGCCGTCGGCGCAGTGGCTACCACTGCCGGCTGAACGGGCAGTGGATCGGCCGCCGCCGTCGGGGCGGCGGCGATGGCTACCGCGGCAGCGCCCGCCACCACAACCGGTGTGATGTAAGTCAGTTTGATTCGCATGGTGGCTCTCCCTCGGTAGTCCGCCTGAACACTTTCCAGCGTCGCGCTACAGCAAGCACCTGTCGTCACCGCTGACACCCATTACTGCTCCCCACCAGCCGGAATAACTGTTTACCTGCCAGCATGCAGTGGCGCCACAGCGAAGCCTGAATGCGCCGATTCGCCGTCGAGGGGAAACGGTCCACCTGCGACGACGAGACGGCAAATACTGAAACCCCAGCACACTGCCCCATTCTCGTGGTTGGGCGCCGCTGCCCGTTGCGGCCTACCGAATCTTTGCACCGAGGCTTCCCACAACCGGGTTCGGCGAGCCGCCCGAACGCTCGTCACCCATTGTCGAGGGCCACACACTTCGGCGGCAGAGCACCGCCCTCGACCCGCCGTGGTCGTCATGGTCCGGCCGGCGTTCAGTCACGCCAACCCATGCCGCCCGACCGTCCGGGGGAGCCGGATCGCCCGCTCTTCCAGTTAGCGCGTAGGGACGATGGCAATTGACGGGAGTGTGTAGATGGACGCCAGCAACAAGGACATTCGGTTACGGCAGGATTCCGCCCACTGCACAGGATTCGATGGCCAAGCGGATCGGAGCGACCGTGATCGAGACACCCGGAAGCCACGCCGTGTACGTTTCGCGACCCGACGTCGTCGCAGATGTCATCCGGCAGGCAGCATCTGCCGTCGAGGAATAGTTACTCGTGGACCCATGTGTCGACGCGATTCACAGAGGCGCGAAAGGAATCTGTCATCTGGATGGATACTGCCGTGGTCACCGGCTCCAGCCACGTTGCCCCGATCGGTATAGGCAAGGGTCCGACCGCGTCGGGTTTCGGGCGTCGAGGAATTTCACGATGATCGGGCCTAGTGTCGCGGCGTTGGTGAGCAGGTCGACGTGCCCGCCTGGGTGCGAATAGAGGGTAGCGTGCGGCAACAGCCGGTGCATGATGCGCGCGTTGATGATCGGAATAATCGGGTCGTCGGTACCAGCGATGATGAGGGTGGGTTGGCGGATCGCGGGGAGGGCGGGAAGGCTCGACCACACCGACCCGGCGAGCAGCTGGTACAGATAGCCGCGGCGGGATCCGGCGGCCAGTTGATGGCCGACGATCTGGGTGATGTCGGCGTTGCCGAAATCGGCGCTGCCGCCGTAGATGGTCGCGGCGATCGAGGCCAGGTAGTCGCGGTCGACGAATCGGCGGGGGGTGATCATCTTCGTCAGGACCGACGGCCGGGCGGGCACCATGAGGACACCGGTTGCGGTGGCGGCGAGGACCAGTCGCCGGCACCGACGCGGGTTCTGGAAGGCGAATTGCTGGGCCAGGGCACCGCCCCACGAATAGCCCAGCATGTCGACCCGTTCGTAGCCGAGGGTGTCCAGCATCCGCCCGACGACGCCCGCAAGGTACGGAATACCGTATGGCCAGCGTGAATTCGGTGATGCTCCGGCTCCGGGTGCATCGAACCGAATCACGGTGCGCTTCACGCCGAGCTGCTCGACCAGGGGGTCGAGGACCTCGAGGCTGGCGCCGATTCCGTTGCACAGCACCACCGGCACGCCGTCGCCGTGTTTGATGGACACTCGCAGGTGCTGCCCGCAGACGCGCACCATTCGGGATTCGTCTGCCGGGTTCACCGCGGGGGTAGTCATCGGTAGATGCGTATCGGTTCGGCGACGCATACGGGTTGCGGCGCGGCGTCGGCTTCGATGGTGATGCCGAAGACGACTTCGATGCCGGTTCGGCGGCGCTGCGCGGCCAGGATCCGGCCGGTGCAGCGGACCTTGGCATCGGCGGCCGCGGGTGCGGGAAAATGGACGGTGCCGAGTCCGTGGTCGAGGGTGGTGGGGGCGCTGTCGATGGAGACCAGGTCGTCGAGGGCCCGCGGGAGCAGTGCCAGGGTCAGGTAGGCGGGGGTGATCGGATTCGCGAGGAGCATGCCGGCGGTCTGCTGCAGGTGGGTGGGGATGGTCCGGTAGTCGCCGGTGGCGTCGGCGAACAGGTTGACCTGCTCGTAGGTGATCTCGTACCAGTCGGTGGTGCCGATCGGCTCGCCGACCAGGTCGAGGAACTCTCTCGGGTGCGCTACGCGGGTGGTCATGGGTGATCCTCACAATTCTTGCGGCGGTTCATCGCTCACGGACATACGAGCCGGGAGCGGGCATCAGCGGCGGCAGGTCCGGGGCGCCGAGCATCGCCGGTGCGGTCTTGTCCGGTCCGCTGCGCTCGGCCAGCCAAGTGGTGTAGTCAGGCCACCAAGAGTCGGGTTTCTGGTCGGCAATTTCGAGCCACTCGTCGGGGTTCTCGGTGTCAGGTGAGGCAACTCGGTAGGAGGCGCGGGGGTTGCCGGGCGGGTTGACCAGCGCGGCGATGTGCCCGCTGGTCGAGAGAACGAACCGGAGGTTGTCGCTGCCGAGGAGGCGCGCGCTGCGGTAGCAGGCCTGCCAGGGGCTGATGTGGTCGGAGACGCCGGCGATCACGTAGGTGTCGACGGTGATCTTGGTCAGGTCGACCGGGGTGCCGAGCATGCTCACGGCGCCGGGGATGGTCAGCGCGTTGCTCAGGCCCATCTGCACCATCTCCTTGTGGAGGCTGGCGGCCATGCGGGTGGTGTCGGCGTTCCAGAAGAGCACGTCGAACGGCGGCGGCGTGCGGCCCTGGATGTAGTTGTTGACCCAGTACCGCCAAATCAGGTCGGTCGGGCGCAGCCAGGCGAATACCTCGGCCAGTGAGCGGCCGTCGAGATACCCGCGGGCCGCGGAGATACGGACAGCGGCCTGGGCGGTGGTCGGGTCGAGGGCGGCGGCGGGGAAGCCGGCTCGGCTCTGGTCCAGCACGGTGACCCCCAGCGTCAAACTCGCGAGGCGGTCGTCCTGCCCGATGTCAGTGAGATGGGCCGCGGTCATCGCCGCCAGCATTCCGCCCGAGCAGGTCGCGAACAGGTGGGTCTGCTCTGCCCCGGTGATCCTCTCCACCGCGTCCACTGCGTCGAGGATCCCTTGCCCATAGGTGTCGAATCCCCAGGTGCGGTGGCGGGCCTTGGGGTTACGCCAGGAGATAGTGAACACCTGCTGGCCCTGGTCGAGGAAGTGCTCGACCATGCTGCGGCGTGGTGAGATGTCGACGATGTAGAACTTGTTGATCACCGGCGGCACGATCAGCACCGGTGTGGTGCGCACGGTCGGGGTGCGGGGGGTGTACTGGATGACCTCCATCACCCGGTTCTGGAAGATCACCGAGCCGGGTGTAGCGGCGACGCTGCCGCCGACGACGAACGCGTCCGGGTCCACCATCGCGGGCACTCGTGGTGTCGTCGCGAGGTCGCGAACAAGATTGCTCATCCCGCGCACGACCGAGGCGCCGCCGGTGTCGATGACCGCCTTGTATCCGAGTGGGTTGAGCAGCGGGTTGTTGCTTGGGGACGCGGCCTCGACGATGTTTTCGAGAGCGAATTGCAGGCGTTCGCGGTCCCGCCAGTCCACGTTGGCGTCGGCCAGCAGTTTGTCGGCGGTCTCCGCGGCGGCGAGGTAGGTCTGCAGGATCCGCCGCAGGAGTGGGTTTCCCGACCAGGCGGGGTCGGTGAAACGTTTGTCGGCCCGCGCCGGGGACCGGGTCGAGGTGCCGCGCGCGATGTCCGCGAGTTCCACGGCCAGGCTGCGGCCACGGCCGAGGAGGAAGTGCGGAGCCCCGGCCAGGCCCGCGCCCAGTCGCAGCCAGGAGCGGTTGGGCAGCATTCGGCGGGTGATCCCGAGTGCCGAGTCGGTCAGTAGTAGGTCCAGCGGCGCGGCGAGCTCCTCTGCGGCGGCTTCGGTGTCGACGACGGTCGAGTCGGTCATGGTTGGTCCTTCGGGATTATCAGTCGGTGCGAGGGTGAATGCGATGGGGGCAGTGACGCTGTGACCGTGCGGCACCGATGCACGGCCAATGGGCCCAGACGTTCTGGCTGTCGGGTGACTGGTGGGTCTTCACATGTCCATGCCGCCGTTGACGCTCCAGACTTGCCCGGTGATGTAGGAGGACGCGTCCGCGGCGAGGAAATGGACGACACGCGCGATCTCCTCGGGTTTGCCTGCCCGCCCTGCCGGAATTTGGCCGGTGAGCCGGGTGAGGACCTTTTCGGGGATCGCCGCGGTCATTTCGGTGTCGATCAACCCGGGCGTCACGGCGTTGACGGTGATGCCGAGGCCGTCAACGGTCCGTCTGCCCGACTTGGCGAGCTGGAATGCGGCTTCCTTCGCGAGCGTCTTGGTCAGCCCGAACAATCCGGACTTCGAGGCAGCGTAGTTGGCCTGGCCGATGTTGCCGGTTTCGCCGACGACCGAGGAGACGTTCACGATTCGCCCGGTTCCACGCTCGAGCATGTGGGCGAGCGCAGCCTGAGAGAGGAAGAAGGCGCCGGAGAGGTTGACCGCGAGGACCGTCGACCAGTCCTCGTCGGTCAGTTCGGCGATTGTCTTGTCGATAGTGATCCCGGCGTTGTTGACCAGAATATCCAGTCGTCCATGGGCGTCGATCACTTCGGCGATGGTGCGCCGGCAATCCGCGGCGGAGCCGACGTTGCCCTGATGCATCGACGCGGACGCGGCGTGCTGTCGGCAGGTTTGGTCCAGATCGGCGACGAACTGTTCGGCGCTACGTTGGTCGCGGCTGTAGCCGACAGCAACGGTCGCGCCCTGGCTTGCCAGACTGTGGGCGATTGCGCCGCCGATGCCGCGAGTTCCGCCGGTGACGAAAGCGACCCGACCGGCCAATTTGTCGGCCGATGTTGTGGCGGCGGCTGTTTCCTGTGTGGCGAGAGTGTTCATGGTGGATCTTTCTGCGGTGGCGGCGTGGGATTGAGGGGTCAGTGGTTGAGGTGTGCGAGGGCGTCGTCTGCGGCGTTGGCGCCGCACATGCCGTGGGCGCCGGGGCCCGGTGGCGTGGCGGCGGAGCACAGGTACATGCCCGGAACCCCGGTTCGGTACGGCGACAATGTTGTTCGCGGGCCGAGCACGAGTTGGCGGATGTCCTTGGAACCGGTGAGGATGTCGCCGCCGATGTAGTTGGGGTTGTAGGTGGCCATCTGCGTGGTCGATCGTGCGCTGTGGGCGGTGATGCGGTCACGGAAGCCGGGAGCGAATCGTTCGATCTGGGCGATGATCGCCTCGGTGGCGTCGCCGGTGTACCCGTTCGGGACGTGTGCGTACGTCCACAGCGGGTGGATGTTGCCGGCGGATCGTCCCGGATCGGCCAGGTACTGCTGCCCGACCAGGACGAATGGCCGCTGGGGCATCCGCCCGTCGTGGATCGCCCGCTCGCTCGCCGCGACCTCGGCGTAGTGGCCGCCGAGGTGCACCGTGCCGGCGCGGTGTGCGTGCGGGTTGGTCCACGGGGCGCCGCCGTCGATCGCGAAGTCGACTTTGAACGCGCCGGGGCCGTGCCGGAAGCGTCGGAAGGCCCTGGCCACCCGAGCCGGCAGGCGGTCCCCGAGGAGGTCGGCGACCGCACTCGGCGCCAGGTCGAACATTGTCACATCCGTGACCGGTAGTTGGGAGACCGCGTCGATCCGGGTTCCGGTCTCGATCTTTCCCCCGAGGTCGACCAGCAACGACGCCAGGGCGTTGGTGATCGACCGCGACCCACCGGCGGCGACCGCCCAGCCGTGGCGGTGACCGGCGGTGATGATGCCCAGACCGATCGCCGAGGTCAGCGGGTAGTGCATTGGCCGGAAAGCGTGGGCGGCTACTCCACCGAACAGGGCTCGGGCCTGTTCGGTGCGGAAGTGCCGAGCGAGCAGGGACGCCGGCAGGACTGTGGGGCCGCCGAACCGTGCCAGGGTGAGCGGGTGCTCGGGGACTCGCAGCAAGGGACGCATGATGTCTTGCGACAGCACATCGAACCTGGTCGACGACCGGTCGAACAGCCGCCGCCACCGGCCACCGTCGCGACCGAGTCCGGCGGCGGTGTCCTCGACGGATCGGTGCAGCACCCCCGCGGACCCGTCGTCGAGTGGGTGCACGCAGTCGATGCCGGGTTGCAGCCATCTCAATCCGTAGCGTTCGAGGTCCAGGGTCTGCAGGAACGGGGATCCGGCGGCCATCGGGTGGGCCGCCGAGCAGTGATCGTGCAGCAACCCCGGCACCAGCGCCTCACTGGATCGGGTGCCGCCGCCGATCTCGTCGGCAGCCTCGAAGACCGTGACCTGCACCCCGCGGCGGGCGAGGGCGACGGCGGCGGCGAGCCCGTTGGGGCCGCTTCCAACCACCACTGCGGTGCTCACGCCAGCGCTCCGTGGCCGCGGTCCTGCTGGTCCCGGTCCGCGTTCTGGTCCGAAGCCAACGTCCAGGTCACCTGCAGCGGAATCGGTCCGTTGGGCAGCCACGGCTGCTCGGAAACGGCGTCGGCAACCTTCCAGGTGCCGCGCTCGATCACCCCGAGTGCGGCGTCAATCAGCTTGTAGTGCTGAACCCCGCTCCCGAATGCCTCCGATTCCACCCAGGCAATGACCGCTTCGCCGGGTTCGAAGTGGGCTTGGCTCTGCACCGCCCGGATCAGGTCCTCGTTGTGCAGGTGGCCGTCACCGAAGTTGAACCCGATCAGCGAGTTGCACAGGAACTCGCCCTCGCGCACGGTGCGGGTGTCGATGTCGGGGAGATTTGTCAGCAGCAGCGAGAACATGCCGCGGCCCTGGCTGTGCATGCTCCGCCACGCGATCGTCTTCTGCAGAGTGATCTCCGCCCACTGCGGCTCGTAGCCGAACGCGACGAACTGATCGATCTGATTGCCCGCCGATCGTGTGACCTGGTTCAGCTTCGTTTCGGCGCCGGGCGCGAACGCCCACACCGCCGACGCCCAGTTGCCCGCGTACTGCCGCATCGACGGCAGGAAGGAGACCTTGTCCGGCCGCAGGTTCCCCAGGATCGGGAAGAACAACAGCGCAGCGACGATAATCAGGGCCAGCCAGGGTGGGGACATTTCCCACGGTGCGTATCCGTCCCAGTTCGGGAAACCGAGGAACAGGAACACCGTGGCGTAGGCGAACAGCACGTTCCATTCCAGCGGGACCGCGAGCGGGAACGTCGAGACGATGAACAGGTGGAACCCGACCATGATCAGGGCGGCGGCGAGGGTGACCCACATGTTCGTCGAGAACAGCAGGATCAGCGGGACCACGATCTCGACGACGGTGCCGTTGCCGTGCGCCATGAAGTCCGCCACTCGCGACGGCCGCAGATCCTTGGGGAAATCGCGGTACTGCGCCCGCTTGAACCACTTGGACGGAACGAACGGGCTGTTGCTGACCATCGGCGGGACGACGTTGGAAAAATGCTTTCCGAACTTGGAGAACCCGGCACCGACCCACACCACGACGATCAGCAGTTTCAGCGCGATGATCATGTTGGCGAACGGCAGTGCGGCGAAAAATACCAATGCCGGCAGGTACTGTTCGCCGCGGGCGGCCAGGAAGATCGTCTTGTCTCGCAGGCCCACCAGCACGAGCAGCGCGATGGGCGCGACGATCAGGGCGGGGCGCACCAGACCGGAGGTGTTGCCGGGCATCACCGCCGACAACGAATCGCTGTGCACCCCCGGCGAAAACAAGGCGATGGCCAGGCTGACCAGCAGGCCGACGTAGAGTACGACGTCTCCCCAGGTGCGCCGGTCACCGGCGGTGAACGGCACCCACCGCCACGGCCGCAGCCGGATGGTCCCGGGCCGCGCCCAGAACAGGATGCCGCCGGTCATCGGCTTGACCTTGCCGGCCAGCGGACCCCAGGACCCGGCGACCCCGATGGTCTCGAGCAGCACCGTCCACAGGACCGCCTTCTGGTACACGATCGGCTGGTTCCACCACTCGCTCACGTGCCAGAAGGCGGGCAGGCCCGAGGTCATCGTGGCGATCGTGATGCCGCCGATTGCGTAGAGGAATATGAGTTTGGCGATGTAGATTGTGTGCACCATCCGGGGTGAACCGAAGCCGTTCTCGGCCCAATCGAGGGCGAGAATCCGCATCCGCTCCATCAGCGGCTTCGTCAGGAAGGTGTCCGGATCGACCGGGGGCAGATCCGGTTTCGTGAAGCTCATGGTGATCGCTCCTGTTTCGGTGGGATGTTCGGTGGTGGGGTCAGGTGGTCTGGTGGTGGCCGGGGAGCGACGCCCGCAGCGCGGGTTTGTCGATCTTTCCGATGGCGTTTCTTGGAAGTTGATCGAGTACGGTGATCTCCACGGGCAGTTTGTATTTCGACAATTGGTGGCGAGTGTGCGCGTGGATTCGGCCCGGCTCGAGGCTGGCGCCGGAGTTCAGAGAGACGAACAGCACCGGCTCCTCGCCGTAGACCGGATCGGCGCGTCCGACGACGGCGGCCTCGGCGACCTCCGGAAGCTGGTAGACGACGTTCTCGATCTCTTTCGGGTAGATGTTCTCGCCGCCGCGGATGATCATGTCCTTGGCGCGGTCGACGAGGACGAGGTACCCGTCCTCGTCGAGCCGGCCGATATCGCCGGTGTGCAGCCACCCACCGGCGAGCGTCGTCGCCGTTTCCTCGGGGCGGTTCAGATAGCCACGCATGACGTTCGGGCCCGCGATGAGCACCTCCCCGGTCTGCCCCTCGGCGACCGGGCTACCGTTCGGGTCGGCGATCCGGATCCGCTGGCCCGGCAACGGCAGGCCGACCGTGCCTGATTTGCGTATGCCGGTAAGTGGGTTCACCGTGCTCGCGCACGCCCCCTCGGACAGTCCGTATCCCTCGACGATCGGGATTGCGTAGCGGGTTTCGAACTTCTCGAGCAGCTCGACACTGGCCGGGGCTGCCCCGCATACCGCGAAACGCACCGACGATGTAGCCGGTCGAACATCCGCGGGCAGGTCGGCCAGCATCGTGTAGATGGTGGGGACCGCCGAGAAATAGGTCGCTCCGCTCTGCTCGATCCGGTCGAAGAATGTCTTCGGGCTGAAGCGGCCCGCGATCGTCGCGCGCCCGCCCGCCAGCAGCGGTGACAGGGCGCCGAGGATGATTCCGTTGACGTGAAACAGGGGCAGGATCAGCAGGCTGTGGTCGGCGCAGGTCAGGGTGAACGCGTCGATGACCATCTGGCACATCGCACGAATATTGGCGTGATCGAGCATCACACCCTTCGGACGTCCCGTGGTTCCGCTGGTGTAGATCAGCAATGCCAGCAGGTCGTCGCGCTGCGGTGGATCGGTCACGGTCACCGGGACCCGAGACGTGAGAGCAATTGGTGAGACCACCGTGACTCCGTCGAGGTCGATCGGCCGGTCGATGATCAACACCTTCGCGCGCGCATCCTGGATCTGGAAGGCCGCCTCGGCGTCGGCGAGGGAAGGGTTGATCGGAGTTGCCGTCGCACCCAAACGCCATGCAGCAAACAGTGATACGACCAGACTGGAGGTGTTGGGAAGCATGACTGCAACCACGTCTCCCACCGCGATCCCGCTCGCCTGCAACGTCGCGGCGGCGCGCTGCACCGCCTGCAGGAACTGTGCGTTGTTCAGGTCGCCGGCGTCGTCGCAAATGCATGGTGCCGTCGGGTTCTGCGCGGCGCGGAGATCGGGCAAAGACGAGAGATTCATGGGCATTCCTGGCGCTCGATGTGCGGGGCCACACAAACGTAAAATTCGAGGGACAACCCCACACCGTCGCGAATCGACGACATTTCCCGACGCTCTTGTTTCCCGGAAACAACACCACCTGGAAAGCGTGCACATCAACGCCCGCTGCGATCTACCGTTTCTGTTCATGACAGATCGCCAACGCGACCGCGACGCCGCAGTCGGTGACGCCGCCGCGGCGATCATCGGAAGCCTCGGCGCTCGACTGCCGCAAGTGTCACGCTCGATCCAGCGGCGGCTGGCCACGGAGATAATCGAGCTTCGCAACGACCCCCAGATTCTGGATCTACTCGGCGCCAGCGTCGAGGGAAACGTCGAAACGGTATTCGACGCCGTCCAGTACGACATCCCGATCGACCGGGTCGAGCCCCCGACCGCGGCACTCGAGTATGCACGGCGTCTCGCACAACGCGGAGTGCCCGCGAACGCACTCGTGCGCGCCTACCGGCTCGGTCAGCAGGCCCTGCTCGGCACAATCCTGGACGCGATCCGGCGGGCCGACCTCGATCCCGGTCTCCGACTCGACGTGTACGACCGAATTGCAACGGTGACGTTCCGCTACATCGACTGGATCTCCCAACAAGTCGTTCAGATCTACGAGGCCGAACGCGACCACTGGCTGGAGAACCGCAGTAGCGTGCGCGCGGTCCGCGTCCACGAGGTCCTCGAGGCCGCCGACATCGACGTGGACGCGGTCACCGCCGCGATCGGGTATCCACTGCGGCGGACCCACCTGGCGCTGGTCCTATGGTTCGACGACGCCGAAGGTTCCCCCACCGAACTCGGACGGCTGGAGCGGACTGTCCGCCACCTCGCCCAATCGATCGACGCCCCCGGCAACGCGCTGTTTGTGGCGGCGGATCGGATGACCGGCTGGGGATGGGTCTCTCTCCGTCCCGACGACGTCGAGAGCGCGGTCGCCGCACTCCGACGGACCGTCGCGGAGCTGCCCGACCCACCGTACATCGCGATCGGTGCACCCTTACCCGGTGTCGATGGCTTCCGGCGATCACATCGCCAGGCGCAGAACGCGCGCAACGTCGCGCTCGCCGCGGAGGGCCTCACGCGGCGTATCACCACGGCAGACGAACCGGGACTCGGTGCCGCAGCCCTCCTCGGCGAGAATCTCCCAGAGGCACGAAGATGGGTGCACGAGACCCTCGGACCCCTCGCCGCGGACACCGAGAACGATGCGCGGCTGCGCGAGACGCTGCGCACTTTTCTGGGACACGGTTCGAGCTACAAGTCCGCCGCCGAGGAACTCCATCTGCACTTCAACTCGGTGAAGTATCGGGTCCAGCGTGCGATCGAACGCCGCGGTCGCCCCATTGCCGACGACCGCCTGGATGTCGAAATCGCATTGCTGGTCTGCCACTGGTTCGGTGCGGTTGTACTCGCACCGAATGATTAGACCCCGGCACACGAGCCGGGTTACCACGCAAAATGCCTTGTGTGAGCTTCGGATCGGTCAGGCAGTCGAACTTCATCGGTTCCCGCCAACCACAGCTGCAATATATCGGCCAGCCTGTCAGCTCTCCCCTACCGGGCACCGAAGTCTCCCAGGTTCTCGCGAGTCCCCATTTCGGAGCTCACCAGTTGGCTTCGCGGTTTCCGGAACGTTGGCCGTTCCGCGCAGAGAACGTCCGATCTATCCATTCACGATGCTGCGTGCGGGGCGCCCCGGCAAGGCGGGACTATCTGCGTCCGAGCCGCGGCACCAGCTTGGCACCCCACCCCCCTGCGATCGGCCCCGCGTCCTCAGCCCGTAAAACGGTCGATGACGGGGTATTTTTGCTGACCCTCCGGGCACCTCCGGCGACCGGAAAATCCGGCAAGGTCGATTGCGGGAGAATTGGGACGACGCCCGCCGGTAGGAGAAGAGCGCGGGCGTTGCTCCCCGCTACCGCCGATCCGCCGACCACCACAACTGAAGGGTTCCATCATGACTGATCCGATCGTCGAACTCGCAGTGGACGAGTCATTCGCACTACCCGCCGCGCCCGATCAGGTAGAGCGGGCAGCGGACAGTCTTCGCCGCAATGGGTTCACCGCGCACATCGTCGACACCGCCGAAGACGCGCGCACCCTCGTATCCGAACTGCTTCCGACCGACAAGACAATCTTCACCGCCACTAGCGAGACGCTCAGACTCTCCGGCCTGGAGGAAACCATCAACTCCTCCGGCACGTTTCGCAGCCTCCGCGCCGAGCAGTCCGACTGGGACCTAAGCGCACGACATGATGACGTGCGCGTCACCCGCTCGGCACCGGAGGTGGTGATCGGGAGCGTCCACGCCGTTACCGAAGACGGAAAGCTCGTGACCGCGTCGGCGAGCGGCAGCCAACTTGCCCCCTACGCATCCGGTGCCGCGCGTGCGGTATGGGTGATCGGAGCCCAAAAGGTCGTGCCCGATCTGGCCGCCGCTCTGCACCGCATCGAGACGTATTCCTATCCCAAGGAAGATGTCCGCGCCCAGCATGCCTACGGCGTGCGCAGCACGATCTCGAAGATCCTGATCAACGGACGTGAATTAGTCCCCGGTCGCGGAACCGTCGTTCTCATCCGCGAAGCCATCGGATTCTGAGTGCCGTCGACCTCACGTCCGGCGAGACAACAGTGTCCGATTTAGGGGCTTACCGCCCTGTCACCTGACCACCCCAGCGTCGCGGATCCGGGGCAACGGATGACTTCCGCACCCGTCCACGGGAACGTATCAAGAACGTGGACCTGACAATTCACCCCGCTTCAGCGGACCGCTCACTGGGATACCCACTCGTCGCGGTGATCGGCGCGCGCAGGTCCGATTGCACCTCGCCACTCCGTCGCAGTTCAAGCGGTCAACTGATGTCGATGTCGGCGTAGATCGCGGCGTGATCGGAGGCTGCGTGGACCGGGGAGGTCATAGTTGGGAAGTGCTCGAACAACGTTCCATTCCTCCCGCCCCACACGCCCTTGCGGACGATCGCCCCGCCGGTGGCGCGGTCGAACAGTGCGGGTGAGCGAAGCAGGTAGTCGATCTTGTTGCTTGCGGTGCCGTTGGCGTAGGTGCCGGGCCGGCCCCCGTCGTCGAACCCGTCCACCTCTGCCACATCCCGTAGGTCGGGATCGGCGAGCAACGGCGCGAGAGGGTCGCTGTCGGGGGCGCGTCGACGCGTTCCTTTACCAGGTCGACCCACCCCACCCAATCGCCACGACCACCGGCAACGACCGTGATCACGCCCTTCGAGCGTTTGACCAGGCGGCCGCGGACCTGCCGCAGCACCGCGTAGGCGGCGGTGTCGGATCGGTCGAGATAAAGAGCAACGATTAGATCAAGGATTAGCTTCTTATCACCGTCGGTGTAGGTCTTCTGAGCGATCGAGGATCTCCCGCCCGACGTCATCTGGTGCACTCCCCATCGCACGTGGACGGGAGAACAGATTCTCGACATTGAACGAAGCAAGGCGCATGGAGGTGGACGACACGATGACTCCCAGGTGGACTTCGAAAGCGGGCGACTGCTGGGTGTAATGGTCGATCAAGCGTTGGGCCGAGACTGGCGGAGCTCTCCCCACAGCCTATCCGTGCGATAAGAGAAAGGGGAACCGTCGAGAGAGACACTTGCTCGCGACTCTCATTCGGCGAATCCTTCGGAATATGTTGCCTCTATTAGGCATTGGAGCTCACCCGGTTTATTTACCGAAATGTCACCTGCACGGCGTCGTTCGTACATACCAATGTCAACAGACTGATTACCTGCGAGCACCACGACTGGCACCGCCCTGTGAGTTGGTCCTGGCGATCTGCCTTACGCGGACTCCATGGTGACTGCCCCCGAAGCAAAGGACAACGTATCGGGTTTCGACCGGATGCCGCCCCAACCGGTATCGACAATCGTATTAACCGTCAGCAGAATGCATTTGAAATTGGCACATGGATGGCGCGCCGAGCACGGCGGGCTGGTGTCGGCGATCGGCGCGACCCTTCCGGGCGCATCATGGCAGAGGTGCCGAACCCATTACTCGACGAACCTCATGGCGGTGACCCCGAAGGCGTCGTGGCCTTGGGTGAAGACGCTGCTGCACTCGGTCTTCGACCAACCTGACGCCGATTCCGTTCATGCCCAATACGATCGGATCATAAATGCACTCGCCGAGAAACTGCCGAAGGTTGCCGACCACCTCGACGCCGCACGGTCGGACCTCCTCGCGTTCACCGCATTTCCCAAGCAGATCTGGGAACAGATCTGGAGCAACAATCCGCAGGAGAGCCTCAATAAAGAGATCCGACGGAGAACCGATGTGGTCGGGATCTTCCCGGATCGTACTGCCTTGATTCGCCTGGTCGGAGCCGTCCTCGCCGAGCAACACGACGAGTGGATCGAAGGGCGACGCTCTCGGTCTCGACGTGCTCGCCCGTTCCCGCGGTGACAACACCCACTACAGAACCCGAGCAGGAGGTGACACCCGCGGACCTCACCGCATAACCCCACGAGGGAGTCACGCGACGACCTCGTACACCATGCCCCGGACTTGACCTCGGGCCGGGCGGCGGATCGACGACGAGTGCTGGGTGTGCAGGGCCGCCGTCCTTGTTGAGCTGCGGGAGATCGTCGGGACCCCGACCGACCGCCAAAGAGGGTCACACAGCTGCTACCGCCGCGTGTCACTCATAGTTTGTACGCACTCGGCCCCCTTTCGAGCTCGGGCTCCGGCCTGCCGCAGAGATCGCGACTCCCGCTTCAGCAGGATTCGACGGCAACGACGCGACGCGCGGTTGTCGACGGGAGGAGCGCGAGGACGAGGGCCAGCACCGTCAGGACGAGGACCAGGACGGCCACGTAAAGCCATTGTCCGTTCGCCCAGGCGATTCCTCCGACCCAGCCGAACAGGCTGGAGCCGGCGTAGTAGGAGACGTTGTACAGCGCCGTCGCCTGTGCGCGACCCGTTTTCGCGTGGGCGACCATCCCGGATGCGACGGCATGGCCGACGAAGAGTCCGCCGGTGATCGCGGCCACGCCGAGGAGGATCAGGACCAGCGGTCCGGCGACGCTGAGCATCGCCCCGCCCGCCATGAAGGCGCAGGCCGACACGAGCACGGTTCGGTGACCGAACCGGCCCACCAACCAGCCGGCGGCGCGAGAGCCGGCCGTGCCCGCCAGGTAGGCGAGAAAGATCAGCGACACCACCGTGGGCGCGAGGTGGTACGGAGCGGCCTCGAGCCGGAAGGGAAGGTAGTTGAAGACGGCCACCATGCCGCCGACGAGTAGCGCACCGATGCCGAACAATGCCAGCAGGCGGGTGTCCCGCAGGTGGATGGCAAGGATCCCGGTGGACGGGACGGGCGCTCGCCGCCCCCGTCCAGCGGGTAGCAGCGCGATCAGGATCGCCATGAGGATCGCGAGACCTACCCCGAGGATCGCCAGTGCCGGGCGCCACCCGAGGTGATCGGCGACCGGGACTACCAGAAGTCGACCGCTCAAACCACCCAAAGATGTTGCTGCCACGTAGGAACCGGCCAATGCTGCGGTCCGCGCCCGGGCCGCGACCTCGTGGAGAAGTGTCATCGCCAGCGCCGGGAGTCCCCCGAGCGCCACCCCTTGGACGAATCGTCCCGCCACCAGGGCGTCGAACGTCGGGAGCCAGGGGACGGCCACGGCGAGCAGTCCCGCGGTTGCCGCCGCGTACCGCATCGCGGTGGGGCGCCCCACCCGATCCGAGAACCGGGCCCACGGCAGAACCGACAACGCCAGTCCGAGCGTGGCCGCCGATACCAGGAGGGAAGCCTGCGCCGGGCTCACGGACGCGTCGTGCCCGATCTGTGTGAGGAGCCCCTGAGGGGCGTACATCAGGGCAAAGGTCGCCACGCCGGCACACCACAGGGCCGCCGAGAGTCGGCGGTCCGGATTGCCCGTCGGCGGCGTGTTCCGCAGGGCAGCCGCTGCGCGGGTGGCCTTCCTCGTGAGGTCTGTGGCGGACATGAAGTCGACGTTAGATCCGAAGAACTGATGAATCCAATGCAGAACCATCCATCCACTCATACAGTTGAGTCATGAATAGCGAGACCGTCAAGGCGCTGTTGCCGCACCTCCCCGTCCTCGTCGCCCTCGGCGAAGTCGAACACGTCACTATCGCTGCCGCGATGCTCGGGATGCCCCAGCCCACGGTCAGCCGGATAATCCGCCGACTCGAAAAGCAACTCGACATCCCACTCCTGGAACCGGACGGCCGCGGCGTGCGCCTGACCGATGCCGGCCGGACACTGGTGCCTTACGCGCAACGCGCACTCGCGGCGGTGGTCGACGGCCTCGACGCCGTGCAGTCCGAAGACCGACAGGCGCGGGCCACCGTTCGCGTCGCCTTTCAGATGACGCTCGGCGAGCACCTCGTGCCCGAGTTGATTCGCACCGTCCGCGCGACGGATCCGACGATCCGGTTCGTCCTCAGTCAGGGCGCGCGCCGTACGTGCCTGGACGCCCTCCTCAACCGTGAGGCCGACATCGCGCTCGCCTCCCGTCTCACCCCACCGCCCGCGGGCCTCACGGTCACGCCGCTGTTCGAACAGCCGCTCGTCGTCCTGGTGCCCTCCGAGCACCCGCGGGCCACCTCGACCTCGATGACGATCCGTGACCTCGCCTCCGAGCCGATCGTCACCCTCAAGCCGGGCTACGGGCTGCGGGGATCGCTCGACGACCTGTTCGCGCGAGCCGGTGCCCTACCCACGATCGCGTTCGAAGGAGAGGACGTGCGCACCGTGCACGGCCTGGTCGCATCCGGCTTGGGTGTGGGCATCGTGCCGGCCACGGACACTCCCCCACCCGGGTGCGCGCAGATTCGCCTCGACGATCCCCGAGCCTTCCGCGACATCGGTGCCGCGCGCCTACCCGGTCCCCCGAGCGCCGCGGTCACCACGGTTATCGCTGCCCTCACGACGCTCACGTCGACGGAGCACAGGGAGACGACGTGAACCGCGAACATCTCCAGCTCGATTACGGCCTCCGCTTCGACTGGGGCCTGCCGGGGGCGAAAGCCATCGGCGCAGACGCCGACATCGCGGTCGTGGTGGACGTCCTGTCGTTCACCACCACCCTCACCGTTGCGCTCGACGCCGGCGTCGACGTCCTCCCCTACCGGTGGAACGACGATTCCGCCGAACGCTACGCCCGTGCCTCGGACGCGGTCCTCGCCGTCGGACGCGGCCGGGCCACGAACGGGCAGATCAGCTTGTCGCCGAATATGATTCGGCGATCCGACGCGCCGCGCAGGTTGGTGCTTCCCTCGCCGAACGGGTCGACCATCAGCTTCGAACTCGGCGCCGGAACCGGCGTGTGCGTCGGAGCGTCCCTACGGAATGCGACCGCGGTCGCCGGCTGGATCGCCCGGCACCACACCTCGACGTCGGTGGTGTCGGTGATCGCCGCCGGGGAGAAGTGGCCGGCCGGCGAACTCCGGCCGGCGATCGAGGATCTGTGGGGCGCGGGCGCAGTGCTGTCCGCTCTGACGGCGATCGGTCGGGGCGCAGACGCTTCGCCGGAAGCGCTAGCGGCCATGACCGCCTGGCGCGGTGTCGCGGACACCCTCCCGCAGTCCCTCGCGGCGTGTGCGTCGGGACGGGAGTTGCGCGCCTCGGGATACCCGCAGGACGTCGCAATCGCCGCCGAGGTGGACCGGAGCACCGCCGTCGCGGTCCTCGAAGATCGCGTCTTCCGAGCGGCTGCGCAATAGAGTGAGCGCCATGTTCGATACCTGGGACGCCGACGCTCCTGGAGTCCTCCGCCTGCCGTCCGGGCGCCTGGTCCGCGGCCGGGGGCTGAGGCGACCACTCCCCGACGGTCCCCTCCCCGATTTCGCCGTCTACCTGCTGGGGCGGACACCGCCGCCGGTGCAGTGGGACTCACGGTGGGTCCGCTGGCCCGATTTCGCGTTGCCGCGGGACCGCGACGACACCCTCGATGCGCTGGGTGAGGTGTGGCGCCGCGCCCCGACGGAACGGGTGGAGGTGGCATGCGGGGGCGGTCGCGGCCGGACGGGCACAGCCCTCGCCTGCATCGCCGTGCTCGACGGGGTCGCGGCGCGGGACGCCGTCGCGTACGTCCGGCAGCACTACCAGCGTCACGCGGTCGAGACACCGTGGCAGCGTCGGTATGTCGGACGGTTCACCGCGGCACCGACCTCCTGACCCACCCCACACGAAGACGCCGACGGCCCCGCACGAGATTCGTGCGGGGCCGCCGGCGTGAGGACCGGGAGAAGGCTACTTCTCGGCAGCCGCCTCTTCGCTCTGCTCGGCCGGAGCCGCAGCACCGTCTT
Organism: Rhodococcus sp. JVH1; assembly: GCF_000280725.2. Classification (NCBI taxonomy): domain Bacteria; kingdom Bacillati; phylum Actinomycetota; class Actinomycetes; order Mycobacteriales; family Nocardiaceae; genus Rhodococcus; species Rhodococcus sp. JVH1. The sequence goes on from NZ_CP166289.1 coordinate 657,203, forward strand.
CTTCGACGGGGATCAGCGAGATCTTGCCGCGGTTGTCGATGTCGGCGATCTCGACACGCAACTTCGAGCCGACGCTCACGACGTCCTCGACCTTGGCAATGCGCTTGCCGCTGCCCAGCTTCGAGATGTGCACCAATCCGTCGCGGCCGGGAAGGAGCGACACGAACGCACCGAAGGCGGTGGTCTTGACGACCGTGCCCAGGAAGCGCTCGCCGACCTTCGGCAGCTGCGGGTTGGCGATGGCGTTGATCATGTCGATCGCGGCCTGCGCGGACGGGCCGTCCGTCGCACCGACGAACACGGTGCCGTCATCTTCGATGGAGATGTTTGCGCCGGTCTGCTCGGTGATGGAGTTGATCATCTTGCCCTTGGGGCCGATGACCTCACCGATCTTGTCGACGGGGACCTTGATGGCCGTGACGCGCGGGGCGAACGGGCTCATCTCGTCGGGGGTGTCGATAGCCTCGGCCATGACCTCGAGGATCGTCGCACGCGCATCCTTGGCCTGCGACAGCGCGCCGGCGAGGACCTTGGACGGGATGCCGTCGAGCTTGGTGTCGAGCTGCAGGGCCGTGACGAAGTCCTTCGTGCCCGCGACCTTGAAGTCCATGTCGCCGAACGCATCCTCGGCACCGAGGATGTCGGTGAGCGCAACGTAGCGGGTCTCACCGTCGACCTGGTCGGAGACGAGGCCCATGGCGATACCGGCGACCGGAGCCTTCAGCGGCACACCGGCGTTGAGCAGTGCGAGCGTCGACGCGCACACGGAACCCATCGAGGTGGAGCCGTTGGAGCTGAGCGCCTCCGAGACCTGACGGATGGCGTACGGGAATTCCTCGACGCTGGGCAGCACGGGCATGAGAGCCCGCTCCGCCAGCGCGCCGTGACCGATCTCGCGGCGCTTCGGCGAACCGACGCGTCCCGTCTCACCGGTGGAGTACGGCGGGAAGTTGTAGTGGTGCATGTACCGCTTGGTCGTCTCGGGTCCGAGGGAATCGACCTGCTGCGCCATCTTCACCATGTCGAGGGTGGTGACACCCAGGATCTGGGTCTCGCCGCGCTCGAACAGAGCGGAACCGTGTGCACGCGGAACGATCGCGACCTCGGCCGACAGCGAACGGATGTCCGTGATGCCACGGCCGTCGATGCGGAACTGGTCGCGCAGGATGCGCTGACGGACCAGCTTCTTCGTCAGCGAACGGAATGCCGCGCCGAGTTCCTTCTCGCGACCCTCGAAGTTCGGGGCGACCTGCTCGAGAACCTCGACCTTGACCTCGTCGGTCTTGTCGTCGCGCTCCTGCTTGCCCGCGATGGTCAGTGCCGCGCTGAGCTTCTCCGCTGCGGCGGCCTCGACGGCTGCGAACACGTCGTCCTGGTACGCCGGGAAGACGGGGAAGTCACCGGTGGGCTTGGAGGCCTTGGCCGCGAGCTGCTGCTGCGCGGTGCAAAGGCGGGCGATGAACGGCTTGGCGGCCTCGAGGCCCTCGGCCACGATCGCCTCGGTGGGAGCCTGTGCGCCACCGTCGATCAGGGAGATCACGTTGTCGGTGGCCTCGGCCTCCACCATCATGATCGCGACGTCGGCGTCGTCGCCGCTGCCGGAGACGATGCGGCCGGCGACGACCATGTCGAAGACGGCGTTCTCGAGCTGCTCGACGGTAGGGAATGCGACCCACTGGCCGGCCTTGTTCTCGTCCGAGGTGATGAGCGCGACGCGCACACCGCCGACGGGTCCGGAGAACGGCAGTCCGGCGATCTGGGTGGAAGCGGACGCGGCGTTGATCGCGACCACGTCGTACAGGTCCTGCGGGTTCAGGCTCATCACCGTGACGACGACCTGGATCTCGTTGCGCAGACCGTCGACGAACGACGGGCGCAGCGGGCGGTCGATCAGGCGGCAGGTCAGGATCGCGTCCGTGGAGGGACGGCCCTCACGACGGAAGAAGGAGCCAGGGATACGGCCCGCCGCGTACATGCGCTCCTCGACGTCCACCGTCAGGGGGAAGAAGTCGAAGTGCTCCTTGGGGTGCTTGCTGGCGCTCGTCGCGGACAGCAGCATCGTCTCGTCGTCCAGGTAGGCGACGACGGCGCCGGCTGCCTGCTGCGCGAGGCGACCGGTCTCGAAACGAATGGTGCGGGTTCCGAAGGACCCGTTGTCGATCACGGCGGTGGATTCGAACACGCCCTCATCGACCTCTACTGCGGAATTCTCTGTCATCTCTTCTTTTCACTTCCCTCTCGTCTTCGCCGTACCCGCGGGGGCGTTCTCACCCTCCTGGCGAGAACTGCGCACCTGAGGGACATCCCCCTCTCGAGTTCTCGGGATGTCGCTGTGCGGAGGCGGCCGTCGATCGAAGTCCCCCGGACCGTGTCCGGAAGACCACTACCGAAGACCGACACCACATTCTCGGGTGCATACGGTAGTGCTGCCCTCGGCAGCTAACGCCGATAGCCAGCGAGGCCCAGTCTAAGCAAGGCCCCGCCGGCTACCGGAGTGATTTGCGATCGAAATGACCGCTGTGTACGAAACTCAGCGACGCAGGCCGAGACGCTCGATCAGCGAGCGGTAACGCTCGATGTCGACCTTCTGGACGTACTTGAGCAGACGACGACGGCGTCCGACCAGCAGCAGGAGGCCGCGGCGGGAGTGGTGGTCGTGCTTGTGCATCTTGAGGTGTTCGGTGAGATCGACGATGCGCTTGGTGAGCATGGCCACCTGCGCCTCCGGCGAACCGGTGTCGGTCTCGTGCAGGCCGTACTCGCTCAGAACCTGCTTCTTTTCTTCGGTGGTCAATGCCACTGGTTCACTCCTGGTGATGACGTTCGCGTGCAAGGATCGAAACTCGGCGCGGCCACCGCGAACCGCAGCGCACGCCAGCCGTCTACTTTACCAGCTGAAACGGGCCGGCTTTACCGCACGTCCTCCGACGCCGCCAGGATCGCACGCGCACGCTCGGCGTCCTTGCCCATCGCGACGATCAGGTCGTCGACCGAATCGAATTTCTCCATCCCGCGGAGCCGCTCCACCAGATCGACGGCCACGTGCTGGCCGTACAGGTCGGCTTCCCGGTCGAGGACGAAGGCCTCCACCGTGCGCGTCCGCCCGGAGAACGTGGGATTGGTGCCCACCGACACGGCGGCCATGTACCGCTCGCCGGAGGTGACCGTGCCGAGATCGACTCCGTGTCCGAGCACGGTGAACCAGGCGGCGTACACGCCGTCCGCGGGAATCGCGGCATACATGGGCGGCGCGACGTTCGCGGTCGGATAGCCGAGCTGCCGTCCACGACCGTCGCCGTGAACGACGACACCCTCGACGCGGTGCGGACGGCCGAGGGCCTCCGTCGCGGCGGCCATGTCGCCGGCGTCCACGCACGACCGGATGTAGGTGGACGAGAACGTGACCGCGTGCTCTGCGAGCAACGTCACACCGTCGACCGCGAACCCGAACCGGTCGCCGATCTGACGCAGCAGGTCGACGTTGCCCGCAGCCTTCTTGCCGAACGTGAAGTTCTCACCGACGACGACATCCGCCACGTGCAGGCGCTCCACGAGGATCTCATGGGCGTATCGCTCCGGCGTCAGCTTCATGAATTCGGCGGTGAACGGCATGACACAGAACACGTCGATCCCCAGCTCCTCCGCGAGCTCCGCCCGGCGGGCGAGCGTCGTGAGCTGGGCGGGATGACTGCCCGGACGAACCACTTCCATCGGATGAGGATCGAAAGTCATGAGCACGCTGGGTATTCCACGCGTGCGGGCAGCCGCCACCGCTCGACTGATCAGTTGGGCGTGACCTCGGTGCACGCCATCGAATACGCCGATCGTGAGAACACAACGACCCCAGTCGGCAGGAACCTCGTCGAGACCACGCCATCTCAGCACGAGTGGCAGCCTACGGTGCCGCGCGCCGATGTTCATCTCCGGACCGGGTGTCCGGCCGCCCCGCGCGTCGGCGAAGCGCCACGACCTCGCGGTTCGCGGTCACCCGGGCCGTCCCCCGGAGACGGATCAGGTGTGTCGATGTGTCTCGCCGGTAAGACTTGCCTAAGCTCGATGGCGTGGCCGTGAACAAGAATGACCAGAGCGTGACCGAGGACTCGACCTCCGAGACCGGGGCTCTCTCGGCAGTGGCGCAGGACTACCTCAAGGTCATCTGGACCGTTCAGGAGTGGTCGCAGGAGCGGGTGTCCACGAAATTGCTCTCCGAGAAGATCGGGGTGTCGGCGTCCACCGTGTCGGAGGCCATCCGGAAACTGTCGGACCAGGGTCTCGTCGATCACGCCCGGTACGGGTCCATCGCCCTCACCGAGGCGGGGCGCGTCGCCGCCGTCGGAATGGTCCGCAGGCACCGCCTCATCGAGACGTACCTGGTGCACGAATTGGGATACGGCTGGGACGAGGTGCACGACGAGGCGGAGGTACTCGAACACGCCGTCTCGGATCTGATGATCTCCCGGATGGACGCCAAGCTCGGCCATCCCGAGCGCGATCCGCACGGCGATCCGATTCCCGCGGTCGACGGCTCGGTGCCCACTCCCCCGGCACGCCAGCTCAGCGACTTCGTCAACGGCGAGAGCGGCCGCATCGCCCGGATCTCGGACTCCGACCCGGCGATGCTGCGGTACTTCGACTCGGTCGGGGTTGCGCTGGACGTCACGATCACCGTGCTGGAGCGACGCGACTACGCCGGAACCGTCTCGATCCGGCTCGGCTCGCACGACGACTCCGTCGAGCTCGGAAATCCCGCAGCCCAGGCCATCTGGCTGGTGTGAACCGCTACCTCAGGGTCGCGGGGCGGACCACCATCACCGAACTGGCCCGCCGTCCACGTTCCTGGAGCAGCGCGATCGTGTGCCCGCTCGGATCGATGGCGGCGTAGACGCCCTTGATTCCGATCGGCTCGAGCCACCGGCCCTGACTGATCGATTCGGCCTCGTCCGCGTCGACCTGCCGGTGCGGGAACGCGGTCTGCGCGGCGGCGTCGATGTCGAGGCTGACCCCCGGCTCCTCGGCGAGCTGTTCCAGCGTGCGCGCGTGCTCGAGCGTGAACGGTCCCACCCGGGTCCGTCGCAGCGAGGTGAGATGCCCGCCGACGCCGATCAGCGCGATCCCCAGATCACGCGCGAGCGCCCGGACGTACGTGCCGGAGGAACATTCCACCTCGACGTCGAGGTCGACGAACGCGCCCTCGGTTCGCCTCGCGACGACCTCGAACCGGGACACCGTGACCGAACGGGGAGCGAGTTCGAACTCCTCGCCCGCACGGATGAGTGCATGCGCCCGCCTGCCGTCCACCTTGATGGCGCTGACGCTCGACGGGATCTGCTGGATGTCTCCGGTGAGGGTGTGCACCTGCGCGGCGATCTCCTCGTCCGTCACGCCGGACGCATCGGCCGACGCCACGACCTCGCCCTCGGCGTCGTCGGTCGTGGTGGCCTGACCCAGCCGGATCGTGGCCGTGTACGCCTTGGTGGTCAACGCGAGGAGCCCCAGCAGCTTCGTCGCCCGCTCCACACCGAGCACCAGCACCCCGGTGGCCATCGGGTCGAGAGTGCCCGCATGCCCGACCTTCCGAGTGCCGAGCAGCTTGCGGCACCGGGCCACCACGTCGTGGCTGGTGACGCCCGCATCCTTGTCGACGATGAGCAGTCCGGCGCCGACGAGACCGGAAGAGGGCTTTTCACGTGCAGACACGAGGTCCGATTCTGCCAGCCGACGTCACCGCACCGAAATCAGTGCACCGCACAGTACCGAAATCAGTGCACCGCAATGGCGGTGATGATCAGGCCGTCGGACACCATCCACCGTCCGTCGAACGACGCCAGCGGTGGGCCGTCGACGGTCTCTCCGGAGATCAGGAGATCCGAATGGAACGTGCCCGTGCCGTCCCCGGACGCCTCGAACGTGATGTGCGCGTCCTCGAACCCGAGCCACCGGGCGGTGAGCGGGAACCACGCCTTGTACGTGGCCTCCTTGGCGCAGAACAGCAGCCTGTCCCGGTGCACCGGACCGCCGGTGGCGGAGCGCCACTGCCCGGAGTCCGCCGCGCCCGACAGCCAGTCGCGTTCGGCGGGCAGGCTCACCGCGTCCAGCACACCGTCGGGCAGCGCCTCGTGCGGTTCGGCGTCGATCCCCACGGACCGCACCTGCATGGCGTAGCCGAGCACCGCGCCGCGGTAACCGTCGCAGTGGGTGAGGCTTCCGACCACGCCGCGCGGCCACACGGGGGAGCCCTTGTCGCCCCGCAGAACAGGGGCCTGGTCCACGCCCAGCTTCGTCATCGCCAGGCGGGCGCAATGACGTGCGGTGGTGAACTCGCGGCGCCGCTTCTCCACCGCCCTGCCGATGAGCGCCTCCTCCTGCGGGTGCGGACGCAGGCCCGGCGGATCTTCGAACAGTTCCGACGACACCACACCGGCAGGCAGAATTCTCTCGATCACAGGGCCCCCCTCGCCCGCATCTTCTCCACTTCGGCTTCCTGTTCGGGGGTGACCTTGAAGTGGCCTCCCCACTTGTTCAGCGTTCCCGGCGGGTACTCCGGCACCGGGAGGATCTGCCGCAGGAGGCGGTCCGGGAGTCCCCGCCGCTGCCACTCCCGCGGGTAGCCGAGCGACACCTCTTCGAACCGCACCCCGTCGTAGTAGGTGGTGCGCGGAATGTGCAGATGCCCGTACACGGCGCAGACGGCGTTGTACCGGGTGTGCCAGTCCGCGGTCAGTTCGGTACCGCACCACAGGGAGAACTCCGGGTACCACAGCACCTGCGTCGGTTGACGCACCAACGGAAAGTGGTTGATCAGCACGGTGCGGGTGCCCGCGGGCAGGGCGTCCAACCGGGCCTTCGTCGTCTCGACGCGGCTGCGACACCAGGCATCCCGGGTTCCGTACGGTTCGCTCGACAGCAGGAACTCGTCCGTGGCCACCACGTTCTTCTCGCGCGCGATCGCGAGACCTTCCTCCTTGGTGGTGGCACCGTCGGGCAGGAACGTGTAGTCGTACAGCAGGAACATCGGGACCAGGGTGATCGGGCCGTCCTCGGCCTCCCACACCGGGAATGGATCCTCGGGGGTGATGACGCCGATCTCCCGGCACATGGTGACCAGGTAGTCGTAGCGGGCGGCGCCGTGGATCTGCACCGGATCCTTCGCCGTCGTCCACAGTTCGTGGTTGCCGGGAACCCAGATGACCTCGGCGAAACGACTGCGCAGGAGTTTCAGCGCCCACCGGATGTCGTCGGTCTTCTCCGAGACGTCGCCCGCGACGATCAGCCAGTCCTCGGGCGAGTCGGGATAGATGTCCTCGGTGATCGGGCGGTTTCCCCGGTGCCCCACATGGACGTCGCTCACCGCCATCAGTTTGGGTGCCACGTCAACCACCTTTCCGATCGTGTTCCGCCGCGGGATCGCTGTCCGATCCGTGTCGTGTCTGCAGGTCGGCCCCGACCACTGCCCACCGGCCCGTTCCGACGCGCCATACGACCGCGAGCATCCGAAGAATTATGAACACCGTGAGTCCCGTCCAGATTCCCGCAAGACCCCAGTCGTGCAGCATCGACAGCCAGATCAGTGGAAGGAATCCGACCAACGCGCAGGACAGCGTGGCATTCCGGAGGAAGGCGACGTCGCCGGCCCCGAGCAGTACGCCGTCGAGGGCGAACACCACTCCGGCGACCGGCATGATCGCGACGAAGAACCACCAAGCCACCGCCATCTCGTCGAGCACGGCCTGATCGGAGGTGAACAGTTCGGGGATCACCCCGTGGCCGAGGGCGAAGATCAGGGCGAGCCCTGTCGCGAAGACCGTGGACCATCGGGTGATGCGCCACGACAGTCGCGTGGCGCCCTTGGCGTGTCCGGCGCCCAGCGCGGCACCGACCAACGCCTGTGCGGCGATCGCCAGGGAGTCGAGGGTGAGGGCGACGAGGTTCCACAGCTGCAGCACCACCTGGTGGGCGGCGACCGCCGCCGCACCGAACCGGGACGCGACGGCCGCAGCCGAGAGGAAGCACGCCTGGAAGGCCAGGCTCCGGAGGATCAGGTCTCGGCCGAGCACCATCTGGGCGCGCATGACGCTCCATCGCGGACGTAACGGCACCCGCTCGACCACCAGCGCTCCGACGAACAGGCTCGCGGACAGCGCCTGACCGATAACGTTCGCGACCGCCGAACCCTCGAGTTCCAGCCGCGGCGCGCCCCACAATCCGTGCACCAGCACCGGGCAGGCCACGGCCGACACGACGAGACCGGCGATCACGAAACGGAGGGGCCGCACCGTGTTCTGCACGCCACGCATCCACCCGTTGCCCGCCATCGCGACGAGGATCAGCGGGGCCCCGAACACCGCGATCCGCAGCCAGCTCTCGGCGGCCGCCGCGATGTCGGAGCCGCCGGCGATCGCCGAGGTGACCGGCCGCGCGAACAGGTGGACCAGCGCGATCACGAGCGCGCCGATGCCCAGTGCCAGCCACGTGGCCTGCACGCCCTCCCGGACCGCGCCGCGCTCGTCGCCGGCACCGTGCATGCGGGACGCGCGCGCCGTCGTGCCGTAGGACAGGAACGTCAGCTGCGTGCTGACCTGCGCGAGGATGAGACCGCCGACGGCGAGACCCGCGAGCGCCAGAGCGCCCAGCCGACCGACGACGGCGATGTCGAAGAGCAGATAGATCGGTTCGGCAGCGAGGACACCGAGCGCGGGCAGCGCCAGCCCGAACACCGTCCGGGCGGTCGCGTCGCCCGTGACTTCCGAGATGTCAGCCAACGAATTCGGACCTCAGCCGAGCGATTCGACGAGCGAGGTCACGATCTCGTCCGCAGAGCACTCGGCCGTGTAACCGGCGGCGAACCGATGACCGCCGCCGCCGAGATACCCGGCGACGACCGACACGTCCACGTCGGACTTCGATCGCAGCGACACCGACCAGGTGCCGTCCACCGCCTCCTTGAGGACTGCGGCGACCTCGGCCTCGGACGTCGTCCGGACGATGTCGATGACGCTTTCGACCTCCTCCGAGCGGAGGTCTCCGATGTAGGCCTGCCGGATGACGGCGTACACCAGTCCCCGCCCTCCCGCTGCGTCGGGGACGAGCGTCGCCGATCCGAGCACCGAGGACAGCATGGGCAGCCAGCCGAACGGGTGGGTGTCGAGCAGGCGCCGCGCGATGCGGGCTCCGTCGATTCCGGTGGCGAGCAGCCTCTCGGCGAGCGTGTGGGTGCCGGGCTGCACCCAGCGGAACGAACCGGTGTCGGTCACGAGTCCCGCATACAGGCAGTGCGCGAGGTCGGCGTCGATGTCCACACCCCACAGGTCGAACATCTGCGCCACGACAGCGGTCGTCGATTCCGCGGACTCGTCGATCAGGTTCATGCGACCGAAACGGGTGTTGGACCGGTGGTGATCGATGACGAGGGTGTTGCCCGCGTTCGCGAGCCGGTCGGCGAGCTTCCCGAGACGCCCGGCACTGCCGCAGTCGACGGTCACGAGCAGGTCGACGTTGCGGCGCACCTGATCCGCAGGCACCAGCAGGTGGGTGCCCGGCAGTTCCCGCATCGACACCGGCAATTCGTCGGGCGCGCCGAACGCTACCTGTACCGGAATCCCTTTGCGCTCGAGCACCAACGCCAGGGCGAGTCCACTGCCGATCGTGTCGGCATCGGGTTGGACGTGACACAGAATCGTCACCGACGTCGCGTTCTCGAGAACGGCGACCGCCTGCGGCAGAAACACCTCGCGACGATCGAGATCAGACAGGGACGTCTCCTGAGTGTGGGTCATGTCGGTTCGTGTCAGTCCGCCTGGCGGGAACCGGAGGGCTCGTCGACTTCCGCGTCGTCCGCGTCCTCGGCTCGGGGCTCCTTGTACGGGTCGGGGTCACCGGCCGGGGACGCACCGGCCGCGACACGCGCGACCTCGTCGTCGGCGGCGCGAGCGCGGGCGAGGAGTTCCTCCATGTGCCGTGCGGTGTCGGGGACGGTGTCCGCGACGAACGTCAGCGTCGGAGTGAACCGGACTCCAGTGCCTGCGCCCACCTTCGAGCGCAGAACGCCCTTCGCCTTCTCCAGCCCCGCGGCTGCGGCGGCGAGGTCCGGTTCGGACTCGAGGTCGGCGCCCATGACGGTGTAGTACACGGTGGCGTCGTGGAGGTCGGCCGTCACCTTGGTATCGGTGACCGTGACGAACGCCAGGCGAGGGTCCTTGATTTCGTGGTCGATCGCTGTCGCGACGATCGTGCCGATGCGCTTGGCGAGTTTGCGTGCCCGGGCGGGATCCACCATGACAATCAGACTCCTCTCCCTGGCCGCTGAATAAGTTGTGAAGTTGCGTGTGTAGCTGTAGTTCATTCTGCACGCCGGGCCGCAGATGCGGCGGGGCGGGCAGGGCACTCCGAGTCAGTCCTCGGGGCCGAAAATCCGTCGCCGGACTGCAAGGAGTTGCAGTTCCGGCAGCTCGGCGACGTGCCGTTCGCACGTGTCGAGTACCTCGTGTACGTGATCGACCGCCGAACTCGCCATCGTGACACCGAGCATCGACCGGCGGTACCGATCCTGTTCCCCGGTCTCCGCCGCCGAGACGCCGTAACGTCGCAGCTCCGCCAGAACCGGTTTGACCATTGCACGCTTCTCTTTCAGAGATCGCACGTCACCGAGCAAGATGTCGAGCTCGAGCGCACCGACGTACAAACTTTCCTCCTTCGGGGAGACGTGCGCTCCCCCGGCCGAGTCGATCGGCCAGGGAAGCGCACGCCGGATGACGCTGCTGCGTCACCCCAAACGGATGGTGACTAGTCGCGCGGCTTTTCCCGAAGCTCGTAGGCCTCGATGACGTCACCGACCTTGATGTCGGAGTAGGTGACCGTCAAACCGCACTCGTAACCCTCGCGTACCTCGACAACATCCTCCTTCTCCCGCTTCAGCGAGGAGATGGTGACGGTCTCGGCGACAACCGTGTTGTCACGCAGCAGCCGGGCCTTCGCATTGCGACGGATGGTACCCGAGGTGACGAGGCAACCGGCAATGTTGCCGACCTTGGACGAACGGAACATCGCGCGGATCTCCGCCTTGCCCAGCTCGACCTCTTCGTAGATCGGCTTGAGCATGCCCTTGAGAGCCTTCTCGACCTCGTCGATGGCCTGGTAGATCACCGAGTAGTACCGGATGTCGACGCCCTCGCGGTTCGCCAACTCGGTCGCCTTGCCCTCGGCGCGGACGTTGAACCCGATGATGATCGCGTTCGACGCAGCGGCCAGGTTGACGTTGGTCTCGGTGACGCCACCGACACCACGGTCGATGACCCGCAACTGCACCTCGTCGTCGATTTCGATGCCGTGCAGGGCCTCTTCCAAGGCCTCCACGGTTCCCGAGTTGTCGCCCTTGAGGATGAGGTTGAGCTGCGACGTCTCCTTGAGAGCCGAATCCAGGTCCTCGAGGCTGATGCGCTTGCGGCTCTTCGCGGCCAGTGCGTTGCGCTTACGCGCATTGCGCCGGTCGGCGATCTGACGGGCGATGCGGTCCTCGTCGACCACGAGCAGGTTGTCGCCTGCACCGGGGACCGACGTGAATCCGACCACCTGGACGGGACGCGAAGGCAGGGCCTCGAGCACGTCGTCGCCGTGCTCGTCGACCATGCGGCGCACACGTCCGTATGCGTCGCCGGCCACGATCGAGTCGCCGACCCGCAGCGTTCCGCGCTGGATGAGCACGGTCGCGACGGGGCCGCGTCCACGGTCGAGGTGCGCCTCGATGGCGACACCCTGAGCGTCCATGTCCGGGTTGGCCCGCAGGTCCAGGGCAGCGTCCGCCGTCAACAGCACGGCTTCGAGCAGTGCGTCGATGTTGGTGCCCAGCTTCGCCGAGATGTCGACGAACATGGTGTCTCCGCCGTATTCCTCGGCGACCAGTCCGTACTCGGTGAGCTGCTGCCGGATCTTGTCCGGGTTCGCGCCTTCCTTGTCGATCTTGTTCACCGCGACCACGATCGGCACGTCGGCCGCCTGGGCGTGGTTGATCGCTTCCACCGTCTGCGGCATGACGCCGTCGTCGGCGGCGACGACCAGGATCGCGAGGTCGGTGGCCTTGGCACCACGGGCACGCATGGCCGTGAAGGCCTCGTGACCGGGGGTGTCGATGAACGTCACGAGACGCTCGTTGCCGTCGAGCTCGGTCAGCACCTGGTAGGCACCGATGTGCTGCGTGATGCCGCCGGCCTCGCCCTCGCGGACGTTGGCCTTACGGATCGTGTCGAGCAGTCGGGTCTTACCGTGGTCGACGTGGCCCATGACGGTGACCACCGGCGGACGGGACTCGAGGTCCTCTTCGCCACCTTCGTCTTCGCCGTAGGTGAGGTCGAAGCTGTCGAGCAGCTCGCGGTCCTCGTCCTCCGGGCTGACGACCTGGACGACGTAATTCATCTCGCCGCCGAGCAGTTCCAGCGTCTCGTCGTTGACCGACTGGGTCGCTGTCACCATCTCGCCGAGGTTGAACAGTGCCTGCACCAACGCTGCGGGGTTCGCGTCGATCTTCTCCGCGAAGTCCGACAGGGATGCACCGCGGGCGAGGCGAATGGTCTCGCCGTTGCCACGGGGCAACCGCACGCCGCCGACGGCGGGCGCCTGCATCGAATCGTATTCCTGGCGCTTCTGCCGCTTCGACTTGCGACCACGACGCGGGGCACCACCGGGGCGACCGAACGCACCTGCTGCCGCACCGCGCTGACCGGGGCGTCCACCGCCACCGGGACGACCGCGGAAACCACCTGCGGGCGCTCCGCCACCGGGCGCACCTGCGCCGGCACCGGGGGCTCCGCCACCGCGGTATCCACCGCCGCCGCCACCGGGACGACCGCCGGGGGCTCCGCCGGGACGGCCGGGACGACCGCCGGGGGCGGGACGTGCGGAACGTGCAGGCATCGCGCCCGGGTTCGGGCGAGGAGGCATCGAGCCGGGGCTGGGACGGGGTCCGCCCTGACCGGGAGCCGGACGGGGACCGCCCTGACCCGGTGCCGGACGAGGTCCGCCCTGACCCGGTGCCGGACGGGGACCGCCCTGACCGGGAGCCGGACGAGGTCCGCCCTGACCGGGAGCCGGACGGGGTGCACCCGGACGCGGTGCGCCGGGAGCGGGGCGGGGTGCCGGACGCTCGGCGGGAGCCGAGGAGTACGGGTTGTTACCGACACGCGGGGGCTTCGGGCCGGGACGGGGTCCGCCGGGCTTGGCGCCCGTGGACGGAGCCGCGGGGGCACTGGCAGCCGGGGCTGCGGGTGCGGCCGGAGCTGCGGGTGCGGGTGCGGCCGGAGCCGGGGCAGCCGGTGTGGGGCGACCGGGCTTGGGAGCATTGGTCGCCGGGGCAGCCGGGGTGGCTGCTCTTGCTGCGGGTGCGGCCGGAGCCGGGGCCTGCGCCTCGGGGGTGGCCGCGGGGGCTGCCGCAGCGGGTGCGACCGGAGCCGGAGCCGGAGCTGCCGGCTTCGGGCCGGGACGGGGACCGCCCGGCTTCGCAGCGGTCGCCGGGGTGCTCGGCGCGGGTGCGCCGGGCTTGGCAGCCGGACGGGCTGCGGAATCGGCGGACTTCGCCGACGGGAAGGATTCCCGCAGACGCCTGGCGACGGGCGCCTCCACTGTGGAGGACGCCGACTTCACGAACTCGCCCTGCTCCTTGAGCGTTGCGAGTAGTTCTTTACTTGTGACACCGAGTTCTTTAGCCAACTCGTGCACGCGGGCCTTGCCTGCCACTGCTCTCCTCACTGATGAGGTCGAGCAGGAGGCTCCCCTGAGAGGGGCCCGCACGACCTCGGGTTATCTCCGATGGACGATCATCGCTGGTGCTTCACGGTGTGCTCATGAGTGCTTGTGCCTGTTCTGTTCGAGAGGTACTGCTCTGGGTGGGTGCCCTGCTCGTACCCAGTGGTCGACTTCTGACGTGTCGACACTTCCGGTTACTCGCAGTGCTCTGCCGAATGCTCGGCGTCGTTCCGCGAGACTCAGGCAAGCCTCGGCGGGGTGCAGCCACGCACCTCGACCGGGAAGCCTGTGCCTCGGGTCCGGGGCGAGAACATGACCTTGCGGCCCACTCTCACTAACCACAACCCTGAGCAGATCGACAGCCAGCGCGCGCTCCCTACATCCTATGCATGTTCGGACCGGTGAACCGGTAGGAACGCGCGCAGAATCGGGATGCTCATGCTGAACCATTGACCACTCTACCGCCGACTCGCCCCGATCTCCGCATTCCCGGCTCAACGACTGGTCGCGGCGGGTCCGCCTGCCGACTCGGGGGCGGGTGCGGCATCACTGCGGATGTCGATTCGCCACCCGGTCAAGCGCGCAGCAAGACGGGCATTTTGCCCTTCCTTGCCGATGGCGAGGGACAGCTGGAAGTCGGGGACGACGACACGCGCGGCCCGCGCATCGGGGTCCACGACAGTGACGGAGACCACTTTCGACGGCGACAGCGCGTTGCCGACGAACCGGGCCGGGTCTTCGTCGAAGTCGATGATGTCGATCTTCTCGCCGGCGAGTTCGCTCATCACGTTGCGCACCCGCTGGCCCATCGGCCCGATGCACGCACCCTTGGCGTTCAGTCCCTGCACCCGTGACTGGACGGCGATCTTCGACCGGTGCCCGGCCTCCCGGGCGACGGCGATGATCTCGACCGAACCGTCCGCGATTTCCGGAACCTCGAGCGCGAACAGCTTGCGGACGAGGTTCGGGTGGGTGCGCGACAGCGTGATCTGAGGTCCGCGCTGCCCACGGGCCACACCGACGACGTAGCACTTGAGCCGCTCGCCGTGCTCGTAGTTCTCGCCGGGCACCTGCTCGGCGGGCGGGATCAGGCCCTCGGCGCCGCTGGCCTCGCTGCCGATCCGCACGACGACCATGCCGCGGGAGTTCGCGCGGGTGTCGCGCTGGATCACGCCGCCGACGATCTCGCCCTCGTGGGTGGAGTACTCGCCGAAGCTCCGCTCGTGCTCGGCGTCCCGCAGCCGCTGGAGGATGACCTGGCGGGCGGTGGTCGCGGCGATCCGGCCGAAACCTTCCGGGGTGTCGTCCCATTCCTCGCCGACCATGTTGCCGTCGGCGTCTACGTCGTGCGCCATCACCCGCACGATGCCGCTCTTGGTGTCGACGTCGATCCGTGCGTGCTGCTGATGCCCCTCGGTGTGCCGATAGGCGGTGAGCAACGCGGTCTGAATGGTCGAGATGACGGTCTCGATCGAGATGCCCTTGTCGGCCTCGATGGCGCGCAACGCCGCAATGTCGATATTCACTTGTCCAACCCCTCTACTACTTCTTCATCTTCCGACGCGTCTGCGTCCGCGGGTGCCACTCGACCCTCGGGAATCCCGCCGGCGAGTTCCAGCTCCCGCGGGTCGGGTTTCGAGAATTCCACCTGCACAACAGCTTTCTGAATGTCCGGGAGCGCGACACGCCGAACCTCCGGGCCCGTGCGCGAGCCGATCACCACCGCGACCGAGTCGCCGTCAAGGAGGCCGATCCGACCCACGACGGTCTCGTGCGCGAGATCGATACGCGCCCTGCGGCCGCGGGCACGACGCCAGTGCCGCTCGTGCGTGAGCGGCCGGCCGATACCGGGAGACGTGACCTCGAGCGTGTACGGCGACTCCCCGAAATCGGACACCGAATCGAAGACCTCGGAGATCTCGTGGCTCAGGTTCGCGACCGCGTCGAGTTCGAGTCCGGCGTCGCTGTCCACCATGATCCGGACTGCGCTGTGCCGACCCGCGAGGGTGACTGCAACGTCCTCCAAGTCGTAACCTTGGCGTTGCACCAGATCGGAGATGAGCTCCGTCACCCTCTCCTTGGATGGAACCGGCATCGGGGAAGCTCCTCGTTTCAGTTGTCTTCGTGGTCGGGCAGGTCATCGTGCCGCGCACGCAGCACCTCGAACCCGCCGGGACGGGTTCGAGCATCTAAGAGTAACGCCGATTCGAGGCGTCCGTGACCAGCCCCGGTGCTCGATTCCCGCGATCGCGGCCCGACCTGGCACCATGGACCGGTGCTCATGCCCACCGTCTCCCGGCCCCCGACATCCGGTCCGGCCGTGTCCCGGCGCACCGCTCTCCGGTTCGCAGCAGCGTCGGCGTTCGGCGTCGCGAGTGTCTCCCTGCTGGCGGGGTGCGCCGACGACGCGGACTCCGGCACCGAGGTCGATTCACTCGTCGCACAGTCGCGTCTGGCTCGTCGTGACGCCGCCGGCGCGGCGGCCACAATCGCGCTGCTCCCCGATCGCGGTGCGGCACTCGAACTCGTCCGCGCCCAGCGCACCGCACACGCCGACGCACTGGACGCCGAAATCGCCAGGGCTGCAGGAACTTATCCGGACGGTACCGCACCGACCACGTCCGCTCCCCCGGCGACGACACCGACCGCACCGGCGCCGCCGCCCGGTCTCGATCAATTGCGGGCCGACCTGGCCGAGTCGCAGCGCAGCGCAGCCGATTCGGCGCGCACACTGACCGCCTACCGGGCGGGGCTCTGCGCGTCGATCAGCGCCGCGTGCGGTACGTATCTGGCGGTGGTGCTGCCGTGACGACACCCACCGAAGCCGAGGGTAAGAGCCTCGCCGACGCGCTGACCGCCGAACATTCCGCGGTGTTCGCCTACGGCGTGGTCGCCGCATTCTCGAATCCCACCCGGGCCACCCAGGTGGCCACCGCCGCCGCGGCCCACCGAGCGCGCCGGGACGGCCTCCTGGACACGCTGACCGCGGCAGGACTGACGGCTCCGGCCGCCGAGGCGGGCTACACCCTGCCGTTCCCGGTCACCGATCCGATCACGGCCGCGCAGCTGGCGGCCCAGGTCGAGGCCGACACCGCCGTCGCGTGGCGGGCGGTCGTCGAACACGGTGAGACGGAGGACACCCGCACGCTCGGCGTCACCGCGCTGACCGAGGCGGCCGTCCGGGAGGCCACCTGGCGAGTGGCGCTCGGGACCGATCCGGTGACCGACCCGTTCCCCGGCGGGCCCTGACGACGGGCAGGTTCCCGCCCACCGGGATTCTGCGTCCACGCGGCGCGTTCCCGGCCTAGCGTCTCTCCCGACACGGTGAACGGCAACGGGAGGACGGCAGCGTGGACGAACGCTCGGTGGAGCAGCGTCTGGCGGACCTGGAGCGGATCGACGCGATCAAGGCGCTCAAGTACCGCTACTGGCGAGCGTGCGACGGCAAGGATCCGGACGCGTTCCGTGCCTGCTTCGTCTCGTCCGGGGCGTCGATCGACTTCGGTCCACTCGGCCGGTTCGACGACGCCGACCGACTCACGGACATCTTCAGCAGGATCGCGCTCCACGAAGTGGACGGCAAGCACGTGATCCTTGACATGCACCACGGCTTCCATCCGGACATCGTGCTGCACAGCGACACCGAGGCGTCGGGCGCGTGGACGCTGAAGTTTCGCCAGGTCGATCTGCTGAAGCGGACGGAGACCGCGTCCTCCGGCGAATACGACGACGCTTACCGTCTCGAGGACGGCGTCTGGCGAATGTCGCGATGCCACTTCACCACTCGTTGGTCGATCACCCGTCCGCTCACCCAGGACACGGTGGTGGTCCAGTGAGCGCCGGGGTAGCTCTGGTCACCGGTGGGAGCCGCGGCGTCGGCAAGGGCGTGGCGACGGCGCTGGGCGCCGCCGGGTGGACCGTCTACGTCACCGGGCGCGGCCCGATGACGGAGGACTGCCCGCTGTCGGCGTCGGCGCGAACGGTCACCGGCGCCGGTGGGACCGGCATCGCGGTGGCCTGCGATCACCGCGAAGACGCAGATGTGCGTGCGCTGTTCGCCCGGATCTCGGACGAGCAGGCCGGCCGACTCGATCTGCTGGTCAACAACGTGTGGGCGGCCCCCAAGGGATTCGGCGGGTTCAGCACCCCGTTCTGGGAGCGGCCACTGGACGACTGGGACTCGCTGATCGGTGTCGGACTGCGCGCCCATTACGTCGCGTCCGTGGAGGCTGCGCGGTTGATGGTGCCCCGCCGCTCCGGGTTGATCGCGAACATCTCGTCGTTCGGGACCCGCGGGCATCTGCACTCGGTGCTGTACGGCATGTCCAAGGCCGGGCTGGACAAGATGGCCAGCGACATGGCGGCGGAGCTGGCTCCGCACGACGTGCGCGCGGTCTCGCTGTGGCCGGGCATCGTCCGGACGGAGATGATCGTCGCCAGCGGCCTCGAGACCATCGCCGGCTTTTCCGTCGCGGACGCCGAGTCCCCCGAGTTCATCGGCGAGGTGATCTGCGCCCTGACCGCAGATCCCACCCTCCCTCAGCGCAGCGGCCACACCTTCGTCACGGCGGAGCTGGCCGTCGAGTACGGCATCACCGACACCCAGGGCCAGACCCCGCCGTCGCACCGGGAACCGTTCGGCGGCGGCCCGCTGTTCTGAGCCGCAGGCTCAGGTCACGTCGCGCCTGGGGACGAGCCAGACGGATTTCCGCCGTGCGATGTAGCCAGGCTGCGCAGGTGCTGATCGACCGTTGAAGTCGGCGGCACGGGATGGACGAGTATGCCTTTCCCGGCGAACTCTCCGATGCGTTCCTCCCCGCCCTGGAACTGATGCGGGCCCGGACCTCACGATCCGGGCCCGCCCGCACTCCGGGAGGGTCACGTCGATGCCAGGACGGCCTTGGATCGTCCCGGCATGAGGGCCGCGGCAACGACCGCGACCGCCACGAATCCGGCTCCCACGTACAGAGCGGGTGCGAGGGCGTCGATGTATCCCGTCGGGGTCAGGCTGCCGCCCGCACCGAGGAACACCGCGGTCAGGAGCGCGATCCCCAGCGCGACTCCGATCTCACGGAGTGTCGCGTTGGTCGAACTGGCCGTGCCGTGGTCGGCCTCGGGCATGTCGGCGAGGACGGCGGTCGCGTTGGGAGCGAACGTCAGACCCATTCCTGCGCCTGCCATCACGAACGCCGGAACCATGCTGCCGTACGTGGCGCCGGGGACGATGAGCGACGCCATCCACAGCAGCGACAACCCCTGCAGGACCAGTCCGGTGACGAGGAGGGTCCGGACTCCCAGCCGCGGCGCGAGCAGGCCTGCGATCGGCGCCACCAGCATGGGTGCGGCGGTCCACGGCAGGGTTCGCAGGCCGGCCTCGAACGGGGAGTATCCCATGACGATCTGGAGGTACTGCGACAGGAGGAAGACGGCGCCCATCATTCCCAGCGTGAACGTCAGCCCGATCACGTTGGCCAGGGAGAACTGCCGGGACCGGAAAAGCCGCAGCGGCATCACGGGGAAGGGTGTGCGCAACTCGCGCACCACGAACGCCGCGAGCAACACCGCCGCTGCAACAAGAGCACCGAGCACCGTGGCACTGGTCCAGCCGTCGTCGTTGCCGTGCACGATGCCCCAGACTCCGAGGAACACGGCGGCTCCGGCCAGGACGACGCCGAGCGGATCCAGCGGCTGCCGCTTTCCCTTCGACTCGCCGAGCGCGTACAGCGCCAACGGAATCGCGACTGCAGCGACGGGAACGTTGATCCAGAACACGGCCTGCCACGACACCCCGTCGACGACGGCGCCGCCGACCACGGGGCCGAGGGCGACGCCCAGTCCCGAGACGCCACCCCAGATCCCGATGGCGAGGGCGCGCTTGGCGAGCGGTACGGCACCGGCCAGCAGGGTGAGAGAGAGCGGCATGATCGCGGCCGCGCCGACGCCCTGGACGGCGCGCGCGGCGATCAGCATCTCGGAGGTGGTCGACAGGGCCGATGCAATCGACGCGAGTGCGAATAGCACTATGCCCCAGAGGAATACACGGCGACGGCCGAGGCGGTCCCCCAGTGCCGACAGCGTCAGCATCAACGTCGCGAAGGCGAGCGTGTACGCGTTCATGAACCACTGCAACTGCCCGACCGACGCACCGAGGTCGCGCTGGATCACCGGCAGGGCGCTGGTCATCACCAGGTTGTCGAGTGTGGCCATGAACATCGGTATCGAGGCGGCGACGATCGCCAGCCATACCGGCACCAGCCGGCCGTGGCCCCGTCCCGAGGGAGGCGCCGCCGATTCGTGTTCCAGGCGTTCGGAGAGTGTCGTCATGACGGGTCCTCGTATTCGAGTCGTGAGTACGGGAAGAAGGGAGTTGTAAGCATCAGATGATTACTTAATTCGAAGACTAGTAATCGACTGATAACATGTCAACATGGCATCGCCCGTGAAACAGACCCGCATGAGCGCGACCGAACGTCGCGAACTCGTCCTGGCCGCCGCCTCCCGCGCGTTCGCCAGGGACGGCTATCACGGCACCAGCACCGACGCCGTCGCACGCGAGGCGGGCGTGTCCCAGCCCTACGTGGTTCGCATGTTCGGCTCGAAGTCGCGGCTGTTCGCCGACGTCTTCGACCGCGCGATGCGTCGGATCATGGACACCTTCGAGCCGTACTTCGACGATGTCGCCGCAAACCCGGAGAACGACGAGTCGTGGCTCCCGATGGGCATCGCATACGCCGAACTGCTCGAGGACCGCGACCTCCTGCTCGTGATGATGCACGGCTTCACGTCGGGCGCGAACCCGGAGATCGGCGCGCTGGCCCGCGACTGGATGTCCCGGCTCTACACGCAGATCCGCACGCGCACCGGGTGCAGCCCGGAACGGGCCCGCACCTTCATCGCCAACGGAATGCTCCTCAACACCCTGCTCGCCATGCAGGTACCCGAGCATGCCGGGCAGGATCCGGCGCTCGAGGAGCTCGCCGTGTGCGCGTTCGGCAGCACCCTGGACGCCGCGGGCTCCGAGAACTGATCCGTGAACGGCGATTTCCGCTCTTGATCTTGCTCAGAGGACACGTGGCGGGGCACGATGGAAGCGTGCCGAAGGGGTGTCGCCGTGGACCGAGCCGTTGAGTCTCGACTGAGCTATTCCGACCGGGAGGGTCACCACCACACCGTGGACCTCTCCCCCACTTCCGCGCGCGTCACGATCGGACGGTCGCCCGGTTCCGATTTGCTCCTCACCGAGGACGACGAGGTCTCACGTCTCCATGCCGTCCTCGAATGCGTCGGCTCGCACTGGACCATCCTCGACGACGGGCTCTCCCGCAACGGCACCTTCGTCAACGGCGAGCGTCTCGCGGGGCGCCGGCGGCTCCGCCAGGGCGACAGCATCCGCATCGGCGGAACGAAGATCCGGTACCTGGAATTCGGCGGCTCTCTCGACGAGGCCACCCGGATGGGCACCGACATGCCCGACGTCCGGTCCCTCACCGATACCCAGCGGGCGGTCCTCACGGCACTGTGCCGGCCGTACAAGCACGGCGCCGCGTTCGCGAATCCGGCGTCGAATCAGCAGATCGCCCAGGAACTGTTTCTCAGTGTCGATGCGATCAAGACTCACCTTCGGGCGTTGTTCGCGAAGTTCGGCGTCGGCGATCTCCCGCAGAATCAGAAGCGGGTCAGCCTGGCCGAGCGGGCCATGCGCAGCGGCATCATCAACGAGCGCGATCTCTGATCAGCCGACGGCCATCAGTTCGCGGTCGAAAGCGGCGGTCTCACCGTGTGCGATCCGCTCGACGAGGCCGATGATCGCGAGTGCGACGTCGGCGGCGCGCTCGAGGATCACCGAGTGGCCGGCCCCGTCGACGCTCACGAGTTCCGAGGCGGGGAGCTTCGAGGCCATCGCGACGGAATGCTGGAGCGGGGTGAGCATGTCCACCGAGCCGCACAGGATCAGCGACGGAATGTGAGCGAGCGCGGCGAGGGAGTGCCGCTCGTCGAACCCGAGCAGGGATTCGAGGAAGCTTGACATGGTGACGACGGACGTGGTGTTGGCCATGGCGGAGACCAGCGCCGCCAGGCGAGGATCGACGACTCGGTTGCGGGCGCCTGCCGCGCGGGCGATCGCCGTGCAGACGGTGCGTCCCACCCGCTTCGATCCGTGCACGACCCGGGGTGCCCGGCGCACCGCGGTGCGGAACAGCGACACCGCGGGGCTGCGCAGGTGTCGTCCGAGACCGGCCTCGGCGAGATCGCACGCCGCGGTGGAGATCAGGGCCATGCCGACGATCCGCGAACCGATCGTGTGCGGGTTCTGCCTTGTGTAGGACAGCGCGGTCATCCCGCCCATCGAGTGGCCGACGAGGACGACCGGACCGTGCGGTGCGACGGCGTCGAGCACGGAGCCGAGGTCGCGGCCGAGCTGATCGATCGTGTAGGTGGCTGCCGGCGCCTCCCCGGACTCTCCGTGTCCGCGGTGATCGTAGAAGACCATGCGAACGTCGTTGCGCCAGAAGCGGACCAGCTGCTTGCGCAGTGCCCACCAGGACTCGGTGCGCAGGCAGTGACCGTGAACGAACACCACGGTGGTGGCTGCGTCGGGCGAACCGAACTCGCGAACCGCGAGTGCGATCCCGTCGTCGGTCCTGACCGTGAGGCGACGGCCTTCGTGCTCGTGTGCAACCGGGGTGTTCGTCATGATGGCCTCCTCGGTTTCTTCGCTCGCGGCTGGTGAAGCGTTACGTTCTTGCTTGTTCTCTACTGTGCCGCGCACGGTCCGACCCGACCAGGACCCCCAGTGGTGGCCGGTGCACCCGGAGGTGTTGCCCTTTCCACCCCTGGGGTGGGTGGACGGGGGCACGCCGAAGCCCCCTCGTCGAGGGGGCTTCGACACAGCAGATGTTTCCGCTGCAGCGTCAGTCCGTCTCGCTCGCGGGACCCGCCTCGATCGTGCGATGCTCACCGCTTCCGAGGCTGGAGACCTCGATCCGCCGCGGCTTCGCCCGTTCGGCGAGCGGGATGGTCACGCTCAGGACACCGTTCTCGTAGGACGCCGAAATGCGGTCCGGGTCGACGCCGTCGCCGAGCGACAGCTGCCGACGGAACGTTCCACTGAACCGCTCGGACGCGATCCATTGCACGTTCTCCTCGGACGGCGCGCTGCGATGAGCCGTCAGGGTGAGCGTGCCGTTGTCGACACTGACGTCGACGGAACCCGGATCGACGCCCGGCAGGTCGGCGTGCAGGACGTAGTGGTCGTCGACCTTGTACAGATCCATCGGCATGAATCGCGGTACCCGTGCGGTTCCAGTTTCCGTGCCGAGCAGACTCTTGGTCATGGATTCGAGGTCGTTGAAAGGATCGAAGCGAAGCACAGCAACACACCTCCCACATCACTCGAGGCGCCCGCCACCCCGACGGGCAGCCAGATTCACTGTGCATCGCTAATTTAGCACTCAGCACCCGAGAGTGCCAGATCGAGAGGACCCCGAAATCTTCGCCTCGTGAGTTCCGGCTTCGGGGTCCACGCCGCGACGAATCAACCTGTCCGGTCCGCTCGCGACGGGAGGGTATTCTCTACTGCCACTTCAGGATGCGGCACCCGGGGTCGGCGCAACCAGACACCCTGGGGTGCGAATCCGGTCACCCCCAGAGTTGCCCTTGGCCGCCGCCGAAGTCGTATCCGCCGACGTTCGCCCCGCCGGGGCCGGCCTTGATACCGTCCACGGCGATCGGCCCGACATGCGGGCCGCCGATGTCGACGTTGCCGCCCTGGGCGTTCTGTCCGGGGGCAACGGTGCTGACGGAGGGGTCATCGGACGGGGAGTCCGGGGCCGCCGAGGCAATGCCGGCGCCCGCCGCGAGGACGAAGAACGCGGCCGCGACGGTGGCACCCGTGCGCGTGAGGACAGTGGAGAAGCCGAAGGAAGTCGACATGGGAAGAACCTTTCGCAGTGCGTGGCGCCGGGGAGGCGGGAAGGTGGTACAGGCGTGGCGCCGAGGGGCCGGCACCTGGCGGTGACGGCCCCTCGGGCTGTTCAGCAAGATCGAGCGATCACGACTCGGTCACCAGCAGAAGACGAACCCGCAGTTCTGGGTGTTGTCCGTGGTCGTCGTGTCGCCGGCACCTGCGCCTCCGTTCGCGGCGCCCCCATTCGCATCCCCGGCGTTCCCTCCGTTGGCATCTCCGGCGTTCCCGCCGTTACCGCCGTTACCGCCGTTGCCGGCGTTCTGGGGTCCGGTGGTAGTGCCCGGGCTGCCGATGACCGGACCGCCGAGGACGACGTTCCCACCGGAGCCGTTGCCACCTGCGCCGCCGGCGCCGCCCTGAGAGGTGCCACCGTTACCGCCCTGCGAGGTGCCGCCCGGCGCCGTGCCGCCGTTGCCACCCGGATCAGCCGAGGCGATTCCCGCTCCGGCTGTGAGGGCGAAGCCCGCGATGGCGAGAGCGGAAAGGGTGCGCTTGAGGGTGTGTGCCATGTGTGGATCTTTCTGTGGGGGTGAGGTTTTGCTTGCCACATAAGAATGCGCCGATCGCACCCACCGGAACAGGCACCCCAGGGGGCGCAACCGGCACCCCGAGGGATGACGCCACCCCACCCCCGTAGAGCCCTGTCTACGGCCGCATTTCGTAGGCGCCGTCGTAGTTCTCCACCTGTGCCCACACCCGAGCGAACCGCTCCGCGTCCACCGCGGGGCGGCGAATCGCACCGAGCGCCCACTTCTGCTGCGCCTCGGTGGCGGACGATTTACCGTGCAGCGCAACGGCATAACGGGAGAAATCGCGGATCTGGAAGTCGAAGATCTGGTCGATCAGATCACGGTCGATGCCGGCGATCGCGGCCTGCTCGAGAATCAGGTGCCCGTAGACCACGAGCGAGAACAGGTGCCCGAGGTCGAGCAGGAAGTCGAGATCCTTCTGCTGGGCAGCGTCGGGCGGGGCGGTGGTGAGCAGTTCCCTCAGCGCGGTCGCCTGCTCGTGGAACCGGGCCACGTTGGGGACGTCCGAGTGCGCCTCGTAGGTCTTCGTCCAGTCGTGGAACTGAATCCTGCCGGCACCGCGGGTCGGGCCCTGGGCCCAGAAGAAGGCATCGTCGGCAGCGTCGAGCCGGGGGCCGATCTCCGGGTACTCCGCCGGGTTGAGCAGGTAGTTCGGCATGAACTTGAGGATGAGGCCGACGTTGACGTGCACCGTGCCCTCGAGCTTCGGCAGAGTGCCGATCAGCTGGGCGGCCTCGCGGAAGTAAGTGTTCTTCTCGTAGCCCTTCGCCGCGATCACGTCGTGCAGGAGCGCGATCACCTTCTCCCCTTCGGAGGTGACCTTCGCCTTCGTCATCGGGTTGAACAGCAGGTACCGGCGGTCGTCGAGGCTCGCGCTGCGGAAGTAGTCGACAGAGCGTGCGCTGAACAGCTTCATCGCGATCAGCCGGCTGTAGGCGTCGACGAAGTTTCCGCGCACGTGCGCGAAATCGGTGACGGGGTTTCCGTACAGAATCCTGTTGTGCGCGTGGGTGATCGACTCGTAGAAGGCGTGCTCGGAGATCCCGATGGATCCCGTGCACAGGTTGAACTTGCCGACGTTGACCGTGTTCAGCGCCGCCTCGAACGCGGCGACCCCGGTGTGGAGGATGTCTTCTTCCCGCACCGGGTAGTCCTCGAGCCGGAACGTGCTGACGTACATCTGGCCGTGCACCACATTGCCCTGCAGGTGGTATGCCGGGTGGCGGCTGTCCGCGACGAAGAAGACGTACCCGTCGCTGCCCTCCACATCGGTGCGCCTCCCGAACACCGACACCATGCCCGCGACGTTGCCGTTGCCGATGTAGTACTTGTCGCCGCTCGCGGTGAACGCGAGGCCCGGGTCGTTCTCCGCAGGGGTCAGCAGCATGTCCGTCGAGTAGACGTCCGCGCCGTGTTCCTTCTCCGACAGCCCGAACGCCAGCACCCCGCCGTCGTCGAGGAGCGTCGCGGCCCGTTCCTTCGCGGCACGGTTCCCGCTCATCCAGATGGGGCCGAGACCCAGGATGGTCACCTGCCACGCGTACCAGTACGCCAGACCGTAGAAACCGAAGATTTCACTGAGGGCGGCGTTGCGTGCGGCGTCCCAGCGCTTGTCCGGGTCGCCGCCCGCCAGGTCGGCTGGGGTGAGGAACTTCGCGAACAGCTTCTCCCGTTTCACGAACTCCAGGAAGTCCTCGGGCCACACGGCCTCGAGATCGTCCTCGAGCAGCCGCTTCTTGCCCCGCGACTCGAACCACTCGATCAGCGCCCGCAGCAGTCTGCGCGTCTCCGGATCGAAATGCTCGGGATCGTAGGAGGTCGGATCGAACAGCAGGGAATTCGTCACAGCAAGCCTTTCGTCCGGACGTGTCAGGCCAAGCTAACAGTCCGGACGAAAGGCGTGGGGCGGTTTGATCAGCCCCTGACGGCCTTGACGATCTCGCTCAGCGCCGACTCGGCGGCCACCTCGCGGCTCTCGCCGGTGAAGCGGTCGCGGACCTCCACCTTGCCCTCGCCCCAGCCGCGGCCGACAACCACGACGAGCGGGACACCGAGCAGTTCGGAGTCCTTGAACTTCACGCCGGGCGACGCCTTGCGATCGTCGAGGATCACCTCGAGACCGGCCTTGTCGAGTTCGGCGGCGAGTCCCTCGGCGCCTTCCCGGGCGGTCTCATCCTTGTTGGCGATCACCACATGCACGTCCGCGGGCGACACCTCGGCCGGCCAGCGGAGCCCCTTCTCGTCGTGGTGCTGTTCCGCGATCACGGCGACGAGGCGGGAGACGCCCACCCCGTAGGAGCCCATGGTCGGGCGGACGGGCTTGCCGTTCTCGCCGAGCACGTCCACGGAGAACACGTCGGTGTACTTGCGGCCGAGCTGGAAGACGTGACCGATCTCGATGCCCCGGGCCGCGACGAGCGCACCGGCTCCGTCGGGTGACGGGTCGCCGTCGCGAACCTCGGCGGCCTCGATGGTGCCGTCCGGGGTGAAGTCTCGGCCCGCGACGAGCCCCACCACGTGCTTGCCCGGCTCGTCGGCTCCGGTGATCCAGCTGGTGCCGTCGACGATCCGCGGGTCGACGAGGTAACGAACACCGTTGGCTTGCAGCGCCTTCGGCCCGATGTAGCCCTTCACCAGGAAGGGGTTGGCCGCGAAGTCGGCCTCGGTGAGCAACTCGAACTCCGCGGGCTCGAGGGAAGCACCGAGACGCTTGTCGTCCACCTCGCGGTCGCCGGGAACACCGATGCCGAGCAGTTCCCACTTGCCACCGGGCTGCCGGGTCTTGACCAGGATGTTCTTCAGGGTGTCCGCGGCGGTGACGGTCCAGCCCAGGTCGGCGCCGTTGGCCCAGTCGACGAGCGTCGCGATCGTGGGGGTGTCCGGTGTGTCGTGCACCTTCGCGGCGGGCAGTCCGTCGAACGGGACGGCCTCGGGAGCCAGCGTCTTCACGGCCTCGACGTTGGCGGCGTAACCGGACTCGAGGCAGCGGACGTACGTGTCCTCACCGATCTCGCTCTCGGCGAGGAACTCCTCCGACGCGCTGCCACCCATCGCACCGGACGTCGCCGACACGATCACGTACTTGACGCCGAGGCGGCTGAAGATCCGCTCGTAGGCGTCGCGGTGCGCGCGGTACGACGCGGTCAGTCCTTCGTCGGTGAGATCGAAAGAGTACGAGTCCTTCATGACGAACTCGCGGCCACGGAGAATGCCGGCCCGCGGGCGCTCCTCGTCGCGGTACTTGGTCTGCACCTGGTACAGGGTGACCGGGAAATCCTTGTACGAGTTGTACTCACCCTTGACGGTGAGCGCGAACAGTTCCTCGTGGGTGGGGCCGAGCAGGTAGTCGCCGCCCTTGCGGTCCTTCAGTCGGAACAGTCCGTCGCCGTACTCGGTCCAGCGGTTGGACGCCTCGTACGGTTCGCGCGGCAGGAGCGCGGGCAGGGAGATCTCCTGGGCACCGATGCCGTTCATCTCTTCCCGCACCACCCGCTCGACCTCGCGCAACACGCGCAGACCCAGCGGCAACCACGAGTAGACGCCGGGCGCGATGCGACGCACGTAACCGGCGCGGACCAGCAGCTTGTGGCTGGGGACCTCGGCGTCGGCGGGGTCGTCGCGCAGAGTGCGGAGGAACAGGTGGGACAGGCGGGTAATCACGGGATACCAGAATAGTCGGCTGGGACGGGGCCGGGCGCGTCGGTAGGGTTTCGTGCGTGCTGGTGCTACTTCCTCCCTCCGAAACCAAGTCCGACGGCGGCGCCGACGCGCCCCTCGACCTGGCCGAGCTGTCGATGCCGCAGCTCACCGAAACCCGCGAAGTGCTGGTCCAGGCGCTGGTCGCGCTGGCAGCGGACGGGGAGGCGTCGCAGCTCGCGCTCGGCCTCGGCCCCACCCAGGCCGACGAGATCGAGCGGAACGCCAAACTGTGGGTCTCCCCCACCCGGCCCGCACTCGAGCGCTACACCGGTGTGCTGTTCGACGCGCTCGACGCGAAGTCGTTCACCAAGGCCCAGAAGTCCAAGGCGCTGGCGCGGCTGGCGATGGGATCCGCGCTGTTCGGTGCGGTGCGCGCGGGCGACCTGATCCCCGCCTACCGACTGTCGGGCGGGTCGAAGCTTCCCGGACTGGGCACTCTCCGCGCGTTGTGGAAGCCGGAACTGAGCCGGGCGATCGCCGCGGAAGCGGACGGCCTCGTCGTCGACCTGCGGTCGGGGACATACCAGCAACTCGGACCGATCCCCGAGGCCGTGATCGCCACCGTCCTCACCGAGAAGCCGGACGGCACCCGCACCGTCGTCAGTCATTTCAACAAGCACCACAAGGGTCTGCTGGCACACGCGCTCACAGTCTCCCGCGCCGAACCCCAGGACGTGCGCGGGGTGGCGCGGGTGGCGTCGAAGGCCGGCCTGCGCGTCGAGGTGGCGTCGGACCGCGAGCTGATCATCCTCACCGACTGACCTGTGAGTACTTATCAACCGCCGGCGGTTGATAAGTACTCACAGCAGCTCTATTCGGGCTTGACGGCCAGGACCGGTTTGCGGCAGGACAGCAGCAGGCGCTGGGCGGTGCTGCCCATCAGGAGCTTCCCGACCGGGGTGCGGTCGCGGATGCCGATCACGAGCAGTTCCGCGCTGGGCGCCGTCATGGCCTCGAGAATCACGTCGACGGTCTCGTCCCCCACGATCTGCCGGATCTCGTGGTCGACCCCGCTCGCGGCCAGCTTGCCTTCGAGTTCCTGGAGGTGCGCGTTGTCGGCGAACGACTGGTCGGCGAGGGAGTCGCCCTTCGACGTGTTGATCACGAGCAGCGACGTCCCGCGCAGCTGCGCCTCCGCGACGCCGTGCTCGAGGGCGGCCCCTCCGAACTGGTCGGGGGTGTATCCGACGACGATCATGCGTGTGCCTTCTCTCTGGTGTCGGTGGAGTCGCCACCGGCCGGTCCGTCGGGGAAATCGGGCGCCGCGACCGGGTAGTGCGCGCGGACGACCTTGGCGACGAGGGGTGCGATGAGGAGCACTGCGATCACGATATAGACGATGATCGCGACGGGTTCGGTGAACAGGCTGCCCCAGTCACCGCCACCGAGCTGCAGGCTCTGCCGCAGTTGCCGTTCGATGCGCGGGCCGAGGATGACGCCGATGATCAACGGCAGCACAGGCAGCCCGAACCTCCGCATCATCAGACCCATCAGGCCGAACGTCAGCAGCAGCGCGAGATCGAGCCACTGGAGGTTGACGGCGAACGCACCCAGCGCGGCGAAGAACAGGATGCCTGCGTAGAGGTAGGGCCGCGGTGTGCGGAGCAGCTTCGCCCACAGCGGTGCGAGCGGAAGGTTGAGTACCAAGAGCAGGAAGTTGCCGATGAACAGGCTCGCGATCAGAGTCCAGATCAGCAGCGGTTCCTTCTCGAACAGTGTCGGGCCCGGCTGGATTCCGTACGACACGAAGGCCGTCAGCATGACCGCGGCCGTGGCGTTGGTCGGCAGACCCAGCGACAGCATCGGCACGAGTGTGCCTGCCGCCGAGGCATTGTTGGCGGCCTCCGGCCCGGCGACACCTTCGATGGCGCCCTTGCCGAATTCGTCCTTGTGCTTGGACAGTTTCTTTTCGGTGATGTACGAGAGGAAGGTGGGTAGTTCGGCACCGCCCGCGGGTAGTGCGCCGAACGGGAATCCGTACGCGGTACCCCGCAGCCACGGTTTCCACGAACGCTTCCAGTCCTTCTTCCCCATCCACGGCCTGCCCACGGGAATGACCTCGGCCGGCTTGCGGCGGAGGTGAGCGGCCACCCAGAGGGCCTCACCGAGTGCGAACACGGCGACCGCGACGACGACGATGTCGATCCCGTCGGACAGTTGCGGGATGCCGAACGTGGCACGCGGCTGGCCGGTGAGGAAGTCGATGCCGACCAATCCGATCGCGAGACCGAGCAGAAGGGAGATGCATCCGCGGAGCTTCGAGGTTCCGAGGACGGCCGTGACGGCGACAAGGGCGAGCAGCATGATCGCGAGGTAGGACGGGGCTCCGAGGGTGACCGCGAAACTCGACACCATGGGAGCGAACAGCACCAGGAGCATCGTGCCGATCGACCCGGCGACGAACGACCCGATCGCGGCGGTCGCCAGGGCCTGCGCGGCCCTGCCGGCCTTCGCCATCTTGTTGCCCTCGATCGCCGTGATCACCGACGACGACTCCCCCGGTGTGTTCAGCAGGATCGACGTCGTCGACCCGCCGTACATGCCGCCGTAGTAGATGCCGGCGAACATGATGAACGCGGCGCTCGGGCTGACGTTGTAGGTGACGGGCAGCAGGAGGGCCACGGTCATGGCCGGTCCGATGCCCGGGAGGACGCCGACCGCCGTGCCGAGGAGGACGCCGATGCACGCGTACAGCAGATTCATGGGGGTGGCTGCTTGCTCGAAACCCTGCAGCAGCCAGTTCAGATTGTCCATGTCAGAGAATTCCGTCCAGAATGCCTGCGGGCAGCGGTATTCCGAGCCCGACGTAGAACGCGTAGAAGCTACCGAATCCGAGCACGGCCCCGATCGCGATGTTGCGCACCCAGTGCCGGCTGCCCAGAATGGTTGCGGCCCCGGCGAACAGGACGGTGCCGATGATCGCCCAGCCCAGGAAGTCGACGAGTGCGATGGTCACCACGAACAACCCGACGAGCAGGCCCACCGTCTTCCAGTCACCCGGCGAGTCCGGATCGACGTCCTCGCCGCTGTCGGCTTCCCCGGTGGAGCCCCTCAGGATCGCGACGGCGAGCATCACGGCGAAGACCAGGAGTCCCCCGCCGACGACGAGCGGGAACAGTCGCGGACCCACCGGGTCGACCTTCGCGAAACCGTCGCTGAGCGACAGTGCGTCGACGATGAGGAAGACCCCGACCACGGCCATCACCGCGCAGACGATGAACTGTGCGTAGTCCCGCCGCTTCGGCGCCGGGGCCGTGTCCGCGGAGACTGCGGACGGTTCTGCGGGCGCGGTCATGTCAGCCCCAATTCGGCCAGGGTGGACGAGACCCGCTCGTCCTGGTCCCGGAGGAACTGCTCGAACTCCGGTCCCGTCGTGAAGGCGTCACTCCAACCGTTCTTCACCAGGGCCTCCTTCCATTCCGGTGTGTCGTGCAACTTTTGGAGCGCCTCGACCATGTCGGCCTTGGCGCCGTCGGACAGTCCGGGCGGCGCCAGGATTCCCCGCCAGTTGGTGAAGGTCAGGTTCACGCCGGCCTCCGTGAGCGTCGGCGCGTCGATACCCTCGACCCGCTCGTTCCCCGACACCGCGAGGACCCGGACCTGGCCGGCCTCGATCTGGTCGACGTACTCGCCGAGTCCCGACGTGCCTGCGGTGATCTTCTGGCCGAGAAGGGCCGTCAACAGGTCGCCGCCGCCGTCGTAGGACACGTAGTTCACCGCGTTCGGGTCCACTCCGACCGCCCGCGCCGTCTCCATCGGGAACAGGTGGTCCGGGCCGCCGGGCGAGGAACCGCCGCCGATGGTGATCGACGCCGGGTCGGCGCGCCATGCGGCCACGAAGTCATCGATGGTCTGCAACGGTGAATCCGCGGGCACGAGGATGCCCTCCTGCTCCTCGACCACCTTGGCCAGCGCGGTGGCCTCGGAGACCCGTGCGGTGGATCCGTTGGTGTAGCCGGCGCCGACCACACCCAGACCCATCATCATCATGAGGTCGTCGTTGCCGGCCTCGTTCATCAGCCTGGCCATCGCGACCGTTCCACCTGCGCCGATCACGTTGAAGACCTCGACGCGGCCGGTGATGCCCTCGTCTTCCATGATCTTCACCGCGGTCCGCGCCGTGAGGTCGTAGCCGCCGCCCGGACTGTTCGGAACCATCATCCGCACTCTGTGCAAACCCTCGTCCTCGCCGCGGGTGACCCCGCAGCCGGCCGCGAGGAGGCCTACGAGCGCGAGCAGGAGCAGCGCGCGTACCCTGCTCCCGCTACCTGTTCTCGACATCGTTCCTCATTTCGCCATGAATGTGATCTTCCGCAATACTGAACCCCAGGGGTGATGCACGTCACCTATGCGAACGAAATGGAACTTAAGTTCATTGTGGTCACCACTTCATCCCCGCGTGCGTAGCCTCGCGGGCCAGGTCCTGCTCCTCCAGCTCGTCGTCGTCGGCGTCGTACTGCTCGCGGTGGCCGCCGTGTCGGTCCACCAGTCGACCGTGGAGTTCCGCGACCTCCAGGGGCAGCGCATGATCGCGGTGGCCGAGAACGTGGCGTCGACGCCGGTGGTGCGCGATCAGCTGTCGGACCGCTCGGTCGAGCGCGTGCTGGCCCCCGAAGTCGACCGTGCCGTCAACCTGTCGGGCGCCACACTCGCCGAGATCGTCGCACCGAACGGGGCGGTGACCGTGTCGTCCGATCCGACGCGGCTCGGGGTGCCCGCCGAACTCGGCGCCAGCGATGTGATGACCGGGCGGGCCTGGTCGGGCGACGTGGACGTCGACGGACGCCGCGCCATCGTCGGACACGTCCCGATCCTGTCCGCCACCGGGGACGTCCTCGCGGTCGTGACCGTCAGCGACGACTACCCGTCCGTCTGGGACCTGCTCAGCAGCGCGGGGGCGCGCCTGCTCCTGTATCTCGGAATCGGCGCCGGTCTCGGGCTTCTCGGCTCGTGGCTGCTGTCCCGCCGGATCAAGACCCACACCCGTGGACTCGAAATCGCCGAGATCGCAAGCCTTGCCGACCATCGCGAGGCCCTCTTGCACAGCATCCGCGAGGGTGTGGTCGCGGTGAACCCCGACGGGGTGATCACCGTGCTCAACGACAGCGCACAGGAACTGCTCGACCTCACCGACGACGCCGTCGGCCGACACGTCGACGACGTCGCGCTCGACCCCGCCGTCCGGCAGTACCTCCTCAACGGGGAGGACGGCCGCGACGTGGTGCTGTCGACGTCGTCGCGCATGCTCGCGCTGAGCCGGCGCGCGGCCACCAGCCAGGGACACAAGATCGGCACCGTCACCACGATGCGCGACAGCACCGAACTGGCATCAATGCAGAGCCAGCTGTCCTCGCACAAGAGTGTCACCGACACCCTGCGGGCGCAGACGCACGAGTTCGCCAACCAGCTGCACACGATCTCGGGTCTGACGCAGCTCGGCGACTACGACGCCGTCACCGACTTCGTCGGCACCCTCACCCGCCGCCGAGCGGAGATCAGTGATGCTGTCACGCAACGTATCTCAGATCCGGCTGTCGCCGCGCTGCTGATCGCGAAGACGTCGCTCGCCGCCGAGACCGGGGTGTCACTGACATTGGAACCCGACTCGCACCTGCACGCCCTCGACCCCGAACTCGCCACCGACGTGATCACCGTCCTCGGCAACCTCATCGACAATGCCGTCGACGTGTCCGAGGGCGGCCGGGACGCGCGGATCTCGATCCGGATCACCGACGACGACGGCATCCTCATCGAGGTCGCCGATTCCGGGCCCGGAGTTCCCGAGTCGATGCGGGAGGAGATCTTCTCGCGCGGGGTCACCTCGAAGCCGGGCACCCCCGGCGGCCGCGGGATCGGGCTCGCCCTGGTCCGTCTCGTCAGCTCCCAGCACGGCGGGTCCGCGGCCGTCTCGGACGCACCCGGCACCGGCGGTGCGTTGTTCACCGTCCACGTGCCGCGTAGCTAGACTCTCCGATCATGACGGGACGGCGTGGCGATGTATGAGGTCCTGGTCGTCGACGACGACTTCATGGTCGCGGAGATCCACCGCCGATTCGTCGACAAGACACCGGGGTTCACCACCGTCGGGGTGGCGCGGACCGCCGCCGAGGCCCTCGAATCGGTGCGCACCACACACCCCGACCTCGTGCTCCTCGACGTGTACCTGCCGGACATGTCCGGCCTCGACGTCCTGCAGCGACTACGTGCGGAGGGCAACGCCGTCGGGGTCATCATGATCACCGCCGCCAGGGAGATCGACACCGTCAGCCGCGCACTGCACGGCGGCGCCTCCGATTATCTGGTCAAGCCGTTCGACTACACGCAGCTGCAGGAGAAACTCGAGAACTTCCGCCGCCGTGCCCGTGCCCTCGAATCACAGTCCGGCGCAGACCAATCCCTGATCGACTCCCTGTTCGGCGGCAAGGGCAAGAATCCGGAGCCGAGCCGGCTCCCGAAGGGGCTCAGCGCCGAAACCGGGCGCCTGGTGCTCGACATCCTGCGGTCGAAGGGCGAGCTGTCGTCGACCGAATGCGCCGAACTCGCCGGACTGTCCCGGGTCAGTGTGCGCCGGTATCTCGAGCACTACCTGTCCGAGGGACTGCTGGAGGTCCGGCTCGAATACGGGGGCGCCGGCAGGCCAGTCCGCCGATATCGGCCTGCCCCGCGCTGACCCGGTTCGTCAGGATCGGGTGCAGGCGCCGGCGAGGGCGAACGGTGTCGCGTCGCCTGCATCGCGACGCTCCGCGCGATCCAGCAGGGCGAGCGTTCCGGAACCGAACGTCGGCGAGTAGGACACCGAGTCGGTGCACCCGCCGTGGTCGAGGCCGCCGACGAGGGCGACGACCCGCGAACCCGTGATCCACGGGCCGCCGCTCGTTCCCTCACCGAGACCGTCGCAGACCACCGTGGGATAGCTGTCCGTCGACGTGGTCGCGGCGGTGCACGACACCGGACCGTCCCCGAGGGTCGGATAGCCGGTCACGGCCACGGTGGTCGCGGGTTCCGGCGCGGACGCCAACTCGAATCCCCCACCGACCACCGATTCGACGGATGCCGGCACGGTGGTTCCGCTCGGGGCCACCCGGAGCACGGCGAAGTCGTGCTGCGGGTCCTGCGACTCCAGCCATGCGGGGTCGACATAGATCTGGGACACCGTCCACAGTCCGAACGGGGCCACGCCGCGGTCGAATCCGGGCGCGAACGACAGCGCGCCGCCGGCCCCCGCGATGCAGTGCGCGGCGGTGAGGACGAGGTCGCCGTCCGCGCTGTCCAGAACCGATCCGGTGCAGACGTGGATGGGCGTGCCGGCCAGGAACAGCGGACCGACGCGAGGATCCGGGGCTGCGGCGGCAGGCGCGGCGGCGGCCGATCCCCCTGCTACGCAGGCAGCGAGGAGCAGGCCCACCGCGGCTGCCCCCGTGACGGACGTGCGGGAGGGCGTGACCACAGGACCATCATGCTCCGCTCATCGCGCGAGGGCAGGCCGATTTTCCGCTACCGGCCGCCACGTCAGGTCCGCGGCGGAAGCTGCTGCAGCGCCCACTCGTTGCCGTCGGGATCGGCGAAGTACACGAAGCGCCCCCACGCCAGGTCCTGTACGTCGCTGACGGGAACGCCACGGGCGGACAGCTCGGCGTGGGCGGCGTCGGCGTCGTCGATGACGATCTGCAACCCGTGCACCGAGCCGGGCGGCGTGTCGACCAGGCCCTCGCCGACAGCGATCGAGCACGCCGACCCGGGCGGCGTGAGCTGGACGAACCGGACGTTCTCGTTCACGCGGTGGTCGTGGTCGACGACGAAGCCGACCTGGTCGGCGTAGAACGCCTTGGCCCGGTCCACGTCGGACACCGGCAGAATGATCAGCTCGATTTTGTAGTCCATGACCGGATGCTATAGACGGACTACGTCAACCGGGCCGAAACCGGACCGGACCGCGTTCACGCCTGCTGCGCGGCCTTCTCGGCGGCTTGGGCCTGCGCGACCTGTTGCGGGGTGAAGCGGATGAACAGCGCGGCCAGTCCCGCGATGAGGGCGCACCCGGCACTGCCGACGAGGGCGAACGTGTACCCGTTTCCGAGCGCCTCGAGTTGCGTCGGATTCATGTCGGCGACCTTGCCGGAGATGCCGCCGAGGGACAGCGTTCGCGAGGTGGCCATCGCCCCGATGACCGCCAGGGCGAGGGGTCCACCCAGGGTCTGCGCCACCTGGGCGATGGCGGCGAGCGGACCGATCTCCGTCTCCGACACACCGGCGATGGCGCACAGCGGGAGCGGGACGACGGCGAGTCCGACACCGAATCCGATACCGATGACCGGCACGAACAGGTTGCCGAGGTAGGTGGCGGAGCTGTCGAGGGTCGAGCCGTACAGCAGCCCGA
Organism: Rhodococcus sp. JVH1; assembly: GCF_000280725.2. Lineage (NCBI taxonomy): Bacteria > Bacillati > Actinomycetota > Actinomycetes > Mycobacteriales > Nocardiaceae > Rhodococcus > Rhodococcus sp. JVH1. Next base: position 693,507 of record NZ_CP166289.1, read on the forward strand.
CCACCATGATCGCCGCGCCGGCGATCACGAGCCACCGGGGCTGGATCCGCACGGCGAGCTTGGACGCCACCGCGGCCGCGCCGCCGAGGCCGAACGCGAACGGGATGAACGCGAGGCCGGCCTCGAGGGGGCTGTAGCCGAGGATGTCCTGGACGAACAACGCGACGAAGGCGGCGACCGTGAACATCACGGCACCGGCGAAGAAGATCGCGACGAGCGTCGCCACCCGGTTCTTGTCGCGGAAGAGGGAGAACGGCAGCAGCGGGTTGTCGGCGGTCCGTTCGACGTACAGGAACGCGCAGAACAGCAACAGACCGGCGACGAGCGCACCGATCACGTACGGGCTCCCCCAGCCCAGTTCCGGACCTTCGGTGAGCGCGAACACCACGCCCGTCGCCGCGACCGTGGCGAGAACCGCCCCGGGAACGTCGAGGGCCAGGCGCTCACCCGCGGTCTCCTTCAATGCGACGAACGCGCACCCCACGATGACGACGCCGATGGGCACGTTGATGAGGAAGATCAGTCGCCACGACACCTCGGTGAGGGCGCCGCCGATGATCAGGCCCGCGATCGACCCGATGCCCGTCATGGCCGCGAAGATCGCGATGGCCTGGTTACGCGCAGGTCCGGCCGCGAACGTGGTCGCGACCAGGGCCAGCGCCGTCGGGGACGCCACCGCGGCGCCGACACCCTGCAGGAACCGGGCGGCGATCAGCATGAACTCGCCCACCGCGAGACCGCACAGCAGCGAGGCGACGGTGAACAGGGCGACACCGCCGACGAACATCTTCTTCCGGCCGAACGCGTCGCCGAGCCGTCCGCCGAGGAGCATGAGGCCACCGAACGCCAGCGCGTACGACGTCAGCACCCAGTTGCGGCCGCTGTCGCTGAGACCGAGATCGGCCTGCAGCGGTGCGAGCGCCAGGTTGGCGACGGTGCCGTCGAGGACCACCATCATCTGCAGCCCGCTGAGCACGATGATCGCAAGCCCCATCACGCGGGTGGCAGCGGGCGGATTCACCGTGGCTCTCGCCGCAGACTTGTTCGACGCCGACGCGCCTTCGGGTACTCGGGATTCAGACACGAGGGTTCACGTTACCCAGCGTCCACAGAAAACCCGGCCACCGGCCCGATGACCACGATGGCGGGCGGCCGGATCTGCTCTTCCTTCACCCGGGCGGCAACGGTCTGGAGATCGGTCCGCACCGTGCGCTGCGTGCGCAGCGTCCCCTCCTGGATGACCGTGACCGGGGTGTCCACCGGACGCCCACCTTCCATGAGGACCGTCGCGAACGCCTCGATGCGCTCGACGGCCATCAGCAACACGATCGTGCCCTTCAACCGGGCGAGCGCCGACCAGTCGACGAGCGAATCCGGGTGGTCGGGGGCGACGTGACCGCTGACGACGACGAACTCGTGGGTGACGCCTCGATGAGTGACCGGGATGCCGGCGGCCGACGGCACCGAGATGGCACTGGTGATGCCGGGGACGACCGTCACGGGCACACCCGCCGCGGCGCACGCCTCGAGTTCCTCGTAGCCGCGCCCGAACACGTACGGGTCGCCGCCCTTGAGCCGCACCACGAACTTGCCTGCCTTCGCACCGTCGATGAGGGCGGCGTTGATCGCCTCCTGCGCCATCGCACGGCCGTAGGGAATCTTCGCGGCGTCGATGACCTCGACGTCGGAGCCGAGTTCGGCGAGCAGTTCCGGCGGGGCGAGGCGGTCGGCGACCACCACGTCGGCGCGGGCGAGCAGTCGCCGGCCGCGCACGGTGATGAGATCGGGGTCGCCCGGGCCGCCGCCCACCAGTGCGACACCGGCCGCCGGGTGGTCGGCGGTGTCGGCGACCGCACCGGATTGCAGGCCCTCGACGAGGGCGGTGCGCACTGCGGCGGACCGGCGGTGGTCGCCGCCCGCCAGCACGCCGATGCTCATCCCGTCGTAGCTTGCGCTCGCCGGTGTGACGGCGGTGCCGTAGCGGGCGTTGTCGGCGCGGACGCAGAAGACACGATTCCGCTCGGCCTCGGCGACGATCGCCGCGTTGGTGTCCGGTTCGTCCGTGCACGCGATGGCGTACCAGGCGTCGGCCAGATCGCCGTCCCGGTATTCGCGAAGTTCCAGTGTGATCTGTCCCGCGGTGGCCATTCCCTCGACCGCCGGCGTGACCGCGCGGCTGATCAGGTGCACCCGCGCACCCGATGCGATCAGGAGCCCGAGCCTGCGCTGTGCCACTGTTCCGCCACCGACCACGACCACACGACGATCGGCCAAATTGAGTCCGACCAGGTAGTTGGTCTCGTCTCCGGTGGCAGCAGTCACGCGCTCTCCCCGTTTCTCCAGAAAATCCTGCACGTCTCGTCTCGAACCTACGAAACTTTACGGGCTGCCGCGACGACGACGCCATTCGCGGACCACTTGGTCACGATCAAGGGCCCGCCGCCCGCTCCGAGCACCGCCGCCGCTTCCGCGACGCTCGGCGATCCCGTCGCCGAGTGCACGCGGTCCGACGGGTTCGCCACCTCGACGGCGGCCAGCTCCCCCGCGGCGAATCCGCGGACGGCGACACCCAACGCCGCTGCCGCATCCCGGACAGCCGGCTCCGCGGCCTTCCGGTCGAGGGTGCACAGGCAGTCCAGGGTCGCGTCCGAACCCGGGTTCGCGGACGTCAGCGCGTGCCGGACGGCGGCGAGGATGTCCGTGCTGCTCGTTGCCGCGCGGAACCCGACGCCGACGCAGACGTCACCCATGCGCGGCGAAGGTGCGGGCCGCGGCCAGGAAACGGGTGATCGCCTCCGGATGACCCGCAGGGTGCGTGTGCAGGTACGAGGCGTGCACGCCGCCGCGGACGAAACCCTCGCGCGCAGGGTGGCCGTCCCAGGGCCGCCAGCCCCAGGCCGGCGCGAAGCCGTCCGCCTCGGCCGCGGCGAGCGACGTGCGATGGAACTCGTGGCCGACCACCCGCTCACCTGCCGCGAAGAGGACGGAGTCCGTGACCGCCACCGCCTCGCGGTACCCGAGCGTGAGACGGGACCCGAACGAAGCGTCGACCCCGACCACGGAGGCCATCGCGTGCCCGTCGAGACTGCGGGCGAGGTAGAGCAGACCGGCGCACTCCGCATGGATCGGCGCCCCCGCGGTGGCGAGTTCGCGGATCTGCGTCAGGAGCACGGAGTTTTCCGCGAGCGCGACGGCGTGCTCCTCGGGGAAGCCACCGGGCAGCACCACGCCGCTGGTGCCGGGCGGCAACGCGTCGTGCAGGGGGTCGAACGTGATCACGTCCGCACCGGCGGCGCCGAGGAGTTCGCGGTGTTCGGCGTACCCGAACGTAAATGCCCGGCCCCCGGCGATCGCCACGACCGGGCGAGGGCCGGGGAGAATCGGCCCGGCCTCGGCGGCGGGGTCCCACACCGGCCCGTCGACCGCCGACGACGCGAGCGCGCGGATGGCAGGCAGGTCGAGGTGGCGGGCGGCCAATCGGGTCATCGCGTCGACGGCATCCACCGCGTCGGCCCCGTGCTCCGCCGCCGGGATCAGCCCGAGGTGGCGGGACGGGACCTCCAATTCGGCCATCCGCGGCACGGCGCCGAGCACGGGGAGCCCGACGCGCTCGCATGCCTGCCGCAGCACCTGTTCGTGCCGCGGGCTTCCCACCCGGTTGAGGATCACCCCGCCGATGCGGACCCCGGAGTCATAGGTGGAGAAGCCGTGCAGGATCGCAGCCAGACTCTGACTGTGGCCGCGGGCGTCGACCACGAGCACGACCGGGGCGCCGAGCAGTGCCGCCACCTGGGCCGTCGATCCCTCGGCCGACGGCTCCTGCGACGCCGCGTCGATCTTGCCGTCGAACAGGCCCATGACGCCCTCGACGACCGCGAGGTCACACCCCGAACTGCCGTGCCGGTACAGCGGGCCGATCCGCTGCGCGCCCACCATGACCGGGTCGAGATTGCGTCCCGGACGTCCGGCCGCGAGCCCGTGGTATCCGGGGTCGATGTAGTCGGGGCCGACCTTGAACGGTGCCACCGTGCAGCCCGACGCACGGAGCGCTCCCACTAAACCGGTTGCGACAGTGGTCTTTCCGCTGCCCGATGCGGGAGCGGCGATGACCACCGCCGGCGCCGCGGGGAGCGTGGTCACCACTCGATGCCCCGCTGGCCCTTCCGGCCGGCGTCCATCGGGTGCTTGATCTTGGTCATCTCCGTCACCAGATCCGCGGCGTCGATCAGTGCCTGCGGGGCGTCGCGGCCCGTGATCACCACGTGCTGGTTGCCGGGCCGGTTCTGCAGGACCTCGACTACCTCGTCGACGTCCACCCACCCCCACTTCAGGGGATAGGTGAACTCGTCCAGAACGTAGAACCGGTGTTCTTCCGCCCCCAGCCGGCGGGCGATCTCGCGCCAACCCTCGGCGGCCGCGGCGGCGTGGTCTTCCTCGCTGCCGTGCTTACGCGTCCACGACCAGCCCTCGCCCATCTTGTGCCACTGCACCGACCCACCGACACCGGTGTCCTCGTGCAGCTGACCGAGGGCTCGGAAGGCTGCTTCCTCCCCCACCTTCCATTTGGCACTCTTGACGAACTGGAACACCCCGACGTCGAATCCCTGATTCCAGGCACGCAGCGCCATGCCGAATGCCGCCGTCGACTTCCCCTTGCCCGGTCCGGTGTGGACCGCGAGCACGGGAGCGTTGCGTCGTTGACGTGTGGTGAGGCCGTCGTTCGGAACGTTCTCGGGAACACCCTTGGGCATGTGTCTTCTCTCTCCCCTACCGCCGCATCCGGATCACGCCGCGGCGCGGACGACGCCCGCGACCTGCTGCGCGGACAATTCACCGAGGCGCACGTAGCCGCCCCGCAGCCGGCGGGCCAGCTCCGCGGCCAGCCCGAGCCGGACCATGCCGGTCTCGCAGTCGACGACCACCGACGCGACCGAGCTGTCGGCGAGCAGCCCCGCGGCCACCTTGGCCCGGTGCAGTGCGTCCTTGCCGCCCGTCGCCCGCCCGTCGGTCAGTGCGACGACGAGGGCGCGGCGCTGCGGATCGCGGAGACGTTCCCGCAGCACGACCTCACGCGCGCGCAGGAATCCTTCTGCCAGTGGGGATTTGCCGCCCGTCTTCATTCCGCGCAGGCGGCGGACGGCGATGTCCACCGAAGACGTGGGCGGCAGGACCAGTTCCGCGGCTCGTCCACGAACTGTGATCACCGCCACCTTGTCGCGGCGCTGGTAGGCGTCGCGCAGCAGTGAGACGACGGCACCGGTCACGGCCGACAATCGGTCACGGGCCGCCATCGACCCGGACGCGTCCACGACGAACACCACGAGGTTGCCCTCGCGCCCCTCGCGAATCGCCCCGCGCAGATCGGCCGAGTCCAGGATCATCCGGCCCGTGCTCCGGCCGCGGGCGACCTGCCGCTCAGCGGCGGCGAACAGCGTGCCCACCAGATGGAGTCCGTGCCCCTGTTCGGCGGTGGAGCGCACCGCGCGACCGCGGGACGAGCGCGAACGGGAACGCCGGCCCGGCGCGCCCTCGCCGACTCCGGGTACCTCGAGGAGCTTGGTGGTGAACTGGGTGCCGGTCGGCCCCGCCGGGCGTTCCGGGGGTGCCGGAGCCCCACCTCCGGGTCCGTCGGGATCGTCGGGCCCCTCGGGGTCGGTGTCCCTGCCGTCCGGTCCGGGCGGGGTGCCGGGCGGAGTTCCCGGCGCCTGCTCCGGCGGTTCCTCGGCACCGGACCTGGCGTCCTCGTCGGCCTGGCGGAGCGCGTCGTCGAGCTGCTGTTCATCGAGGCCGGGTTCGTCGAACGGATCCCGGCGACGGCGGTGCGGCAAGGTCAGCTCGGCGGCGACCCGCACGTCCTCCGCCGTGACGGCCCCGGCGCCCCGCCATGCGGCGTGCGCGGTCGCGGTCCGGGCGAGGACGAGATCGGCGCGCATGCCGTCCACGTCGAACGACGCACAGAGAGAAGAGATTCGGCGCAACTCGACGTCGTCGAGCTCGACGGAGTCGAGCCGGTCGCGGGCCTCGAGGATGGCGGCCGCCAAGGCCGCGTCCTGCTCGGCGTAGCGCTCGGCGAACCGTGCCGGGTCACGCTCGAAGTCCAGGCGCCGCCGGACCACCTCCATGCGCACGTCCACCTCCCGCGACGCGGCGACGTCGACGGCCAGCCCGAACCGGTCGAGGAGCTGCGGCCGGAGCTCGCCTTCCTCCGGGTTCATCGTGCCGACCAGCACGAACCGGGCGGCGTGCGAGTGCGAGATGCCGTCACGCTCTATGTGGACGCGACCCATCGCCGCCGCGTCGAGGAGCACGTCGACCAGATGGTCGTGCAGAAGATTGACCTCGTCGACGTAGAGAACACCCTGATGGGCGGCCGACAGCAGCCCGGGCTGGAACGCGCGCTCACCGTCGCGCAGGACCTTCTCGAGGTCGAGGGAACCGACGACGCGGTCCTCCGTTGCTCCGACCGGCAGTTCGATCAGTCGCGCCGGGCGCGTCCCGTTCTCGTCGTGCACCGCGGGCAGCAGTGCGGTGAGAGCGCGGACCACCGTCGACTTGGCCGTCCCCTTCTCACCGCGGACGAGGACGCCGCCGATACCGGGGTGGACTGCGCAGAGGATGAGGGCGAGGCGCAACCGGTCCTGACCGACTACCGCGCTGAACGGGAATCCCCACGAAAAGTCGGGTCGAACCTGGTTCACTTCACGATCCGTACGCACGCTGCATCCCTTCACGTCCCGGTTTCCTCGCCGAGAGCTTTGGCCGGTACGAACGCCGCGGCAATCTGGCTGGGAGACCGGATCGGCAACCAGGGTGGTGGCAGCCGGTCAGAGATCCGTCACAGTGGCGGGACCGCGCCTGATTCGAACAGGACTTCCCCGCGGACATTCACCTGACGACCCTAGTCGGGGCCTACTGCCCGGCGCTCGACGGGGCCGTCTCCGCGACCTCGTGCGCGGCACTGCCGGCGCCGAAGGCGGCGCCGCCGCCGCGCCGCATGGGGACGTGCGGGATGCCGTCCTCGACGAACTCTTCGCCGTCCGGCTTGAAACCGTGCTTGGCGTACATGTCCACCAGATAAGTCTGCGCGTTGATGCGGCACGGCGCGTCGCCTACCTCGGCGAGCGCGGCGCGCAGCAGACGCGTCGTGTGCCCCTGACCGCGCGCAGGCCGCGATGTGCACAGCCGACCGATGCGGAACGACGTGGTGCCGTCGGCGTGCTCCTCGAGGAGGCGGAGAGTACAGACCACCTGGCCGTCCTGTTCCAGCCAGAAGTGGCGGGTCTCGGCCAGCAGATCGCGGCCGTCGAGTTCCGGGTACGGGCACGCCTGCTCGACGACGAAGACCTCTACGCGAAGCTTGAGCAACTCGTAGAGAGTCTTGTTGTCGAGATCGAGTGCCCACGAACGCTTGAGTGCTGCAGTTGCCGTCATGACAGGCAACTATCGCACAGCGCCGTCAAGTGCGCGCGCCCGTGGACCCGGCCCGGGCCGTGCGTCAGACCGCGACCGACGCGTCCTCCACCTTGCTGGTGTCGAGCTGGAGCACCTTCGACGTCCAGTCCCACACCTGCGAGAACAGCGCGGTGTCGTCGGAGAGTTTGACGCCCAGCGACGGAACCATTTCCTGGAGCTTCGGCTTCCACGACTCGTACTGGGCCGGGAAGCAGCGCTGCAGCACGTCGAGCATGGCGGGCACCGCGGTCGACGCACCCGGCGACGCGCCGAGCAGGCCCGCGATGGTGCCGTCGGCGGCGTTGACGACGGCGGTGCCGAATTCGAGAACGCCGCCCTTGCCCTTGGCTCGACGGATGACCTGGACGCGCTGGCCCGCGGTGATCAGTTCCCAGTCCTTGCCGAGCGCCTTCGGGACGAACTCCCGCAGGGTCTCGATCCGGCCGGCCTCGGACATCGCGAGCTCACTGATCAGGTACTTGACGAGACCGAGTTCGCTGACGCCGACACCGAGCATCGAGAGCAGGTTGTCCGGCTTGACCGAGCTGGGCAGGTCGGTGATGCGGCCCTGCTTGAGGAACTTGGGCGACCACCCGGCGTACGGCCCGAACAGCAGTCCGGGCTTGTTGCCGATCACGCGGGTGTCGAGGTGCGGAACCGACATGGGCGGTGCGCCGACGGCGGCCTTGCCGTAGACCTTGGCGCGGTGCTGGTCGATGAGCTCCGGGTTGGTGCAGCGCAGGAAGGCGCCGCTGACGGGGAACCCGCCGAAGCCCTTGGCCTCCTCGATCCCGGACTTCTGCAGCAGGTGCAGCGCACCGCCGCCGGCGCCGACGAACACGAACTTGGCGCGCACGACCTTCTTCACACCGTTGCGGCGGTTGGTGACCTTGACCACCCAGCTGCCGTCGGACTGTTTGGTGAGGTCGGTGACCTCGTGCCCGAAGTGGACGACGCCGCCGGACGCGCCGACGTAACCGAGGAGCTGCTTGGTCAGGGCGCCGAAGTCGACGTCGGTGCCGTCCTGGGTCCAGTTGAGGGCGACGGGATCGCTGAAGTCGCGGCCCTTCGCCATCAGCGGCAGGCGACGGGTGAACTCGTCGGGTGCGTCGATGTACTCCATGCCCGCGAACAGGGGGTGACCGGCGAGGGCGTCGTAGCGGGCCCGCAGGTACTTCGCGTTGGCCTCGCCGTGCACGAAGCTCACGTGCGGGATGGGGTTGATGAACTCCTTGGGCTGCGTCAGCACACCGCTCTCGACACCGTGCGCCCAGAACTGCCGCGACACCTGGAACTGCTCGTTCACGTTGACGGCCTTCGTGATGTCCACGGTGCCGTCGGCGTTCTGCGGGGTGTAATTGAGCTCACACAGCGCGGAGTGGCCGGTGCCCGCGTTGTTCCACGGGTCGCTGCTCTCGGCGGCTACTGCGTCGAGCCGCTCGAATGTGGTGATCGACCAATCGGGCTGCACCTGACGCAGGATCGCTCCCAGCGTCGCGCTCATGATGCCCGCGCCAACCAGCACTACATCCGTTTTCGTCTCTACCGCATTCTGATCTGACACTGGAGTATCGACTTCCTTGTCCATAGCCGTACGCGCATACGCCTGCCGTGTTCGCCGGATAGGTTACCCGCGCGTATGAGCGAGAATCACCTGCCCCAATTGTGCGCCTCCCCGCGCCCCCGAATCGCACATTAGATTGTGATCTGTGACTACATGGGCTCCCGACGTTCTCGGCGACGGATATCAGCAGCTGACCATTCCTCTCGGCACCGACCCGGACGGCGAGGGGGAGGTGAAGGCGACGCTGATCCGCTACCAGCCCGCGCAGGAGACGAAGAAGACCGGCCGCGCCGTGCTCTACGTCCACGGGTTCACCGACTACTTCTTCCAGAAGCACCTGGCCGAGCACTTCGCCGAACAGGGTTACGCCTTCTTCGCGCTCGATCTGCGCAAGTGCGGCCGCTCGCTCGAACCCGGCCAGACGCCGCACTTCGTCTCCGATCTGACGCTGTACGACGCCGAGCTGAACGAGGCGTTGCGCCAGGTCCGAGAACAGACCGGTGACGGGGAGGTCCTGCTGGTCGCGCATTCGACGGGCGGTCTGGTACTGCCGCTGTGGCTGCACCGCCTGCAGCGCAGGTCGGGCGGCACCGCCGCACTCGGCATCAGCGGGGTCATCCTCAACAGCCCGTGGTTCGACCTGCAGGGACCGTCGTATCTGCGGAACGTGGGAACGGTGGCCGTCGACGCGGTCGGGCGCGTCAAACGCAAGTCGATCATCCCGAAGACCGGGCTCGACACGTACGGCGTGAGCCTGCACGTGGAGGGCAACGGCATCTGGAACTACAACCTCGACTGGAAGCCGCTGAGCGGTTTCCCGGTGACGTTCGGGTGGCTGCGTGCGGTGCGCCGCGGGCACGCCCAGCTGCACCGCGGTCTCGACATCGGGGTTCCCGCCCTGATCCTCCGGTCCAAGGCGTCGTACTTCGCGCCGCGGTACGACCCCAGGGTGGACACGGCCGACGCCGTCCTCGACGTCCGGCAGATCGCCCGCTGGGCGGGGTGCCTCGGTGACCGCACCACGATCGTGCCCATCGCGGGCGCCCGGCACGACGTGTTCCTGTCCGCCGACCAGCCCCGGGCGGAGGCGTTCGCTGAAGTGGACCTCTGGCTCGACTGGTTGCACGGCCACAACGCTGCGGAGGCCAATCGATGACACATTTCGATCTGGCGATCATCGGTTCGGGGTCCGGAAACTCGCTGCCCGACGAACGGTTCGCCGACAAGACGATCGCGATCATGGAGAAGGGCACGTTCGGCGGGACGTGCCTGAACGTGGGTTGCATCCCGACGAAGATGTTCGTCTATGCCGCGGAGGTGGCCCGCACGGTCGGCAATTCCGCGAAGTACGGCGTCGACGCAGAGCTCGAGGGGGTGCGCTGGCCGGACATCGTCAAACGGGTCTTCGGCCGCATCGACCCGATCTCGGCAGGCGGGGAACGCTACCGCGCCGAGGACAGCCCGAACACCACGCTGTTCCGCGGGCACGCGACGTTCGTGGGCCCACGGACCCTCGACACCGGAACCGGGGAGGTCGTCACCGCCGACCAGGTGGTGATCGCGGCCGGGTCCCGGCCGATCATTCCCGACGTGGTCCGGGAATCCGGTGTGCGGTACTACACGAACGACGACATCATGCGGTTGCCCGAGCTGCCCGAGCGCATGGTGATCATCGGTGCGGGATACATCGCCGCCGAGTTCGCGCACGTGTTCTCCGCGCTCGGCACCCGGGTGTCGCTGATCGCGCGCAGCTCCCACCTGCTGCGGCATCTCGACGAGGACGTCTCCCGCCGGTTCACGGATCTCGCCCAGAAGAAATGGGACGTGCACCGCGGCAGCACCGTCGCTGCCGTGCGCCGCGACGGTGACGGCGTCGTGGTCGAACTCGAGGACGGCACCGTCGTCTCGGGTGACGTTCTCCTGGTCGCGACCGGGCGGCAGTCGAACGGGGACGCCATCGGGGCCGCCGCCGGCGGCATCGACCTCGACGACGAAGGACGCGTCGTGGTCGATGACTACCAACGAACCAGTGCCGAAGGCGTTTTCGCGCTCGGTGACGTCTCCTCGCCGTACCAGCTCAAGCACGTCGCCAACCACGAGGCGCGAGTGGTTCAGCACAATCTCCTGCAGGACGCGTGGACGGACACGTCGGGTCTGCGCGCCTCGGACCATCGGTTCGTACCCGCCGCCGTGTTCACCGACCCGCAGATCGCGCACGTCGGGCTGACCGAGGCCGAGGCCCGGGAGGCAGGCTGGGACATCACGGTGAAGGTGCAGGCGTACGGCGACGTCGCCTACGGGTGGGCGATGGAGGACGACGAGGGGTTGTGCAAGGTCATCGCCGAACGCGGCACCGGTCGTCTGCTCGGTGCGCACGTGATCGGCGCGCAGGCGCCCACGGTGATCCAGCCGCTGATCCAGGCAATGAGCTTCGGGCTGACGGCGCAGCAGATGGCGCGGGGGCAGTACTGGATCCACCCGGCGCTGCCCGAAGTCGTCGAGAACGCTCTCCTCGGCCTCGACCTACCGGCCGAGTGACGGTCGCCAAGTCCGTCGCACTGTTCGCCGTCGCGGCGCTGTTCGAGATCGGCGGTGCGTGGCTGGTGTGGCAGGGCGTCCGCGAGCACCGGGGCTGGATCTGGATCGGCGCCGGTGTGGCGGCGCTCGGTGCGTACGGGTTCGTCGCGACGCTGCAGCCGGACGCCCACTTCGGCCGCATCCTCGCCGCGTACGGCGGGGTGTTCGTCGCGGGCTCGCTGATCTGGGGCATGGTGGCGGACGGTTTCCGCCCGGACCGCTGGGACGTCTCGGGCGCCCTTATCTGTCTCCTGGGCATGGCCGTCATCATGTACGCCCCACGCTGAGCACGGTCGCGCTCGGCGTGGGGCCGGCATCTACCAGGGGCTGGTACGGAGAACGATCTCGGTGGCCAGCTCCGCCGCCGCCGCGGCCGGGACGTTGGTGACGTCGTCGAGTTGTACGACGCGGAAGTCGGAGTAGACGAAGCGGCCGCTCGCGTCCGCCTCGGCACGCCGGTCGGGGCTGCCGACCATCACGGTCGTGGGGAGTTCGACCGGCGGGCAGTCGGATCCGCGCACCGCACCCGCGGAGTCGGGTGCCGCCGGATGCCCCCGGTCGGCCACCACGAGGCTGGCGAAGCGTCCGAACTGGCGAGCCGCCAGCGACCACGCCAGTTCGGCTCCTTCCCGGCTGCCGACGAGGTTGACCCACCCGACCTTCAGTTCGTCGAGGAGAGCCATGATCGTCGTCTCGTCGAGACCGGTGATGTCCTCGGGCACGATCGTGCGCAGATCGGAATTGTGCAGGCGCTCGCAGACGCCGTCGTAGACATCCGGTCCGTCGCCGGCCCCCGGCAGTAGGAGAACGGTGTGTTTGCTCTCCGGTCCGTCGATGCGGACCGTGCAGGTTCCATTTCCCACCGCCACGTGCGTCAGTTCCATGGGCTAAAAACTACGCGATCGGGGACGTCTTGCGCTCGGACCTCCATGGTTCCATGGTTCATTACATGAGTAATGAACCGATCAACCGACGAGGCGGGCGTCGATGATCGACAACGGCAGACCGCTGTTCCACCAGATCGCAGAACTCATCGAGAACTCGATCATCGACGGAACCCTTCCCCGAGGAAGGCCAGGTGCCGTCCACGAACGAGCTCGCCGCATTCCACGGGATCAACCCGCCGACCGCAGCCAAGGGACTGAATCAGCTCGTCGCCTACGGGATCCTCTACAAGAAGAGGGGAATCGGAATGTTCGTCACCTCCGGTGCCCGGAACGCGCTGCGCTTCCGGCGACGCGAGCGGTTCGCGCGCCAGTTCATCGACCCGCTCGTCACCGAAGCGGACAAACTCGGCGTCAGCATCGCCGAACTCGAGGCCATGCTCGACCAACGGGAGGGAGCACGATGATCGGCACAGCATTCGACACGAAGACGGTCGCCTCGGCGCGGGGCCTCGGCAAGCGATTCGGCGACTTCGTCGCACTCGACGGGATCGACTTCTCCTTGCAGGAGAACAAGATCTACGGCCTCCTCGGCCGCAACGGCGCCGGCAAGGCCTCGACGCGGTGGCACGGCACCTCTTCTACGACCGGCTTCTCGCCGACTACGCCGAACACCCGCGCACGGTCGTGCTCTCCACACACCTCATCGACGAGGTCAGCGACCTGATCGAACACGTGATCCTGATCGACAAGGGACGGATCGTCCTCGACGAGGACACCGACGCGCTACGCGAAGGCGCCGTCGTCGTCTCCGGCCTGGCTTCGCTCGTCGCCGACTTCACCTCGAACAAGACTGTCCTGCACCGTGAATCGCTGGGTAATCACGAACGGGCAACCGTGCAGACCACCCTGTCGGACTCCGAACGGGACCGGGCGGTGGACGACGGCCTGCATTTCGAGCCGCTCAGCCTTCAACAACTCGTGGTCCGCAGCACCACGGCCACCAAGGAGGACGCACGATGACGAACCGGGTCCTGACCGTCTCCCGCATCCACACCGTCGCCTGGCCCGTGCTCGTCGCGTGGCCACTGGGCGTGCTGGTCGCGTCGTTCACGATCGGTGCAGCCATCTTCGCGATGGTCGGCGACACCGGCAGCGATACCAACTTCACCGGCGGCGCCTTCTCCCTGTTCGGGATCGCCCTCGCGTTCTACCTGCAGGCCATGACACAGACGTTCCCGTTCGCTCTGGGGATGAGCGTCACCCGGCGCGACTATTTCGCGGCCACCCTGATCGTCGCCGCCGTCCAGGTGTTCGTGTTCGGGGTGATGCTCTACGGACTGTCGCTGATCGAGGAGGCCACCGGCGGCTGGGGTGTGGGGATGCGGATGTTCGCGATACCCAACTACTTCACGTCCGACCCGGCCATCCAGCTGGCCGCCTACTTCGCCTTCCTGTCACTGACCGCGGCGGCGGGAATGTTCCTGGGCGCACTGCATCACCGGTGGCGGGTGGTGGGGCTCTTCACGCTCGGCGTCGGCACCCTCCTCGCCGCAGGCGTCGCCGCGTTCGTGATCACCTGGCAGAAGTGGTGGCCGGACATCGGCCACTGGTTCGCCGACGCGCCCCGGTCAGTGCCGATGGTGTGGCTGCCGGCACTGGTCGCGGCGGCGGGGATCGTCGCGGCGTGGGCGCTCGTCCGCCGCGCGACGGCCTAACTCACCAGGGTCGACGCGATGGCCGGGAGGCCTTCCGGGGCGCCTGCGCCGAGGAGGTCCTCCAGGGCGCGGAGATCGAGGTTCTGCTCCACCAGATCCGCCAACAGATCGAGTTGAGCGGTCCGGATCGCGGCGACATCCGTGTCGGGTGCGGTGACGAAACCGGTTCTCCCCGCGTGTTCGGCCACATCGTCCAGCAGGAGGCGGCGGAAACGGTCGGTCTCGAGCAGTCCGTGCCAGTGCGTGCCGTAGACGGCGCCGCGGATACTGCCTTCCGCGGCGCCGCTGCTCGCGTGGAGCAGGGGCTGGTCGCCGTTGCGCCGCACCCGGCCGTGATGGATCTCGTACCCGGACACCGGAACTCCGTGGGCGTTGCCGCGCACCTGCGCGAGCACCTTGTCCGGGGCGAACTCCACCTCGAGGTCGAGCAGTCCGAGACCGGGCACCGCACCCCGGCCGGATTCGACGTCGTCGACGATCACGGACCCGAGCATCTGGTAGCCGCCACACACGCCGAGCACCGGACCGCCGCGTTTCGCATGCGCTGCGATCGCATCCGCGATGCCGTTGCGGCGCAACCACTCCAGATCCGACACGGTCGACTTGCTCCCGGGCAGGACGATCAGGTCGGTGTCCTGCAGCCGCGACGGATCGGTGATCCAGCGCACCGACACCCCGGGTTCGCACGCGAGCGCCTCGACGTCCGTCGAATTGGAGATGCGGGGCAGGCGGATCGCAGCCACCCGCAGCCAGTCGTCGCCGATCGGTGGCGCCGGACGTCCGACCGGGGCGTCCCCCACGACACCGAGCGAATCCTCCGCGTCGAGCCACAGGTCCTCGGCGAAGGGAATCACCCCGAGCGTCGGGCGTCCCGTCACGGCCGTCAGCTGCTCGAGGCCCGGCCCCAGCAACGACACGTCGCCGCGGAACTTGTTGATCACGAATCCCGCGATCAACGCCTGGTCGTCCGGTCCGAGGACCGCCACGGTGCCGAACAGGTGGGCGAGCACTCCACCGCGGTCGATGTCGCCGACGACGATCACCGGCAGGCCGGCGGCCCGGGCGAGCCCCATGTTGGCGAGGTCGGTGGCTCGCAGGTTGATCTCGGCGGGTGACCCCGCGCCCTCACAGATCACGACGTCGTAGTCGGCGCGCAGCGACGCCAGTTCCTCGGCCACCACCGCACGCAGGTGCTGCCGATGCTCGATGTAGTCGCGGGCGCCGACGGACGTGACCGCGCGGCCGCGCACCACCAGTTGCGACGTGCGGTCGCTCCCCGGTTTCAGCAGGACGGGGTTGAAGCGGACACTCGGCTCGAGTCCGCAGGCCGCGGCCTGCAGAGCCTGCGCCCGGCCGATCTCGCCGCCGTCCAGCGTGACGACGGAATTGTTCGACATGTTCTGCGCCTTGAACGGCGCCACCCGGACACCTCGCCGCGCGAGCATCCGGCACAGTCCCGCGACGAGCACACTCTTGCCCGCGTCGGACGTGGTGCCGGCGACGAGCAGGGCGCCCTTCCACCTGCTCTCGCTCAAGGCAGGGTGAGGATCTCGTTGCCGGTCTCGGTGACCACGATGGTGTGCTCGAACTGAGCCGTCCACTTGCGATCCTTGGTGACGACGGTCCAGTCGTCGTCCCAGATCTCCCAGCCGATGTCGCCGAGGTTGATCATCGGTTCGATCGTGAACACCATGCCGGGTTCGATGACCGTGTCCACGGAGGGCTCGTCGTAGTGGAGGATGACGAGGCCGTTGTGGAAAGTGGTGCCGATGCCGTGTCCGGTGAAGTCGCGGACCACGCCGTAGCCGAAGCGGTGCGCGTACGACTCGATGACGCGGCCGATGACGTTGAGCGCGCGGCCCGGCTTGACCGCTTTGATGGCGCGCATCGTCGCCTCGTGGGTCCGCTCCACCAGCAACCGGTTCTCCTCGGCGACGTCCCCGGCGAGGAACGTGGCGTTCGTGTCCCCGTGCACGCCGCCGATGTACGCGGTGACGTCGATGTTGACGATGTCGCCGTCCTGGATCACCGTCGAGTCGGGGATGCCATGGCAGATCACCTCGTTCAGCGACGTGCAGCACGACTTGGGGAAACCCTTGTAGCCGAGCGTCGACGGGTAGGCGCCGTGATCGATCATGTACTCGTGCGCGATGCGGTCGAGCTCGTCGGTGGTGACACCCGGCGCCACCGCCTTACCGGCCTCCCGCAGGGCCTGCGCCGCGATCTTGCTCGCCACCCGCATGGCCTCGATGGTCTCCGGGGTCTGCACCCACGGCTCGTTGCCTTCCTTCGCCGTGGGCTTCCACGCGTACTCGGGACGCTCGATCCCCGCCGGTACGGCGCGGACGGGCGACACGGTTCCGGGGCTCAGTGCTGTGCGGACAGACATGGGTACCAGGTTAGCCCCGAGCACGACCCGGACGCCCCCGGACCCGTCGTGCGCGTCGACATCACTCCCGCAGTGTGGTGAGGAAGGCGATACGGTCGCCGCGGTAGAGGGAACGCACTTGTTCGATCGGGACGCCGTCGGTGTCGAGCGAGACACGATGGAGCCGCAGCATCGGCATCGCGGTGGTCGAGTCGAGCAGCGCGGCCTCCCGCGGGGAGGCCAGCACCGTCTCGATCCGCTCGGTCGCCGACGCGAACACCACGCCGGTCTCGCGGATCGCCGCGTACAGCGAGGTACCCGGGTCGAACGTGCGCGCCATCTCCCCGAACCGGTCTGCCGGCAGATGGGTGCTTTCGAGCCCGATCTTCTCGTCGTCCGCTAGGAGGACGCGTTCGAGGTGGATCACCGGCGCGCCGAACGCCAGACCGAGCGCCTCGGCGAGGTCCGCGTCGGCACCGAGTTCCTCGAAGGTCACCAGTTCGCGCCCGGGCACCCGGCCCTGGCTGACCGCACCCTCGGTGTAGGAACGCAACGACAGCGGCTGCACGAGCTTCGGGCTGGCGACGACGGTGCCGCGGCCGCGACGTTCGACGCGACCCTCGACCAGCAGTTCGTGGATGGCCTGCCGCACCGTCTCGCGGGACACCGTGAACCGCAGGGCCAGTTCCCGCTCCGCAGGCACCGCGTCCCCCACCTCGAGCTCGGTGAGGATCGACTCGAGTTCGGTGCGGACCCGGTAGTACTTGGGGACGTTCGGCGTTGCCGTCATCGCGTGACGGTGCCGATCAGCACGGACTCTCCGGACGCGCTGCCGTCGTCGTTCATGCGGCCGAGCATACCCGGAAAATGGTCTATACCAATTGTTCACCTGCCGTTCCCTTCACAGTGGCCCACTGGTCTAGACCAAACGGCAAGCTCCGTTTCACAGTCTCCCTCATCGTTAGGAACCCGTCATGCGTCTTCGCCCCCGGATCGCCGCGGCCGCCCTGGCCGCGACCGTCCTCACCCTCGGAACCGCCTGCGGCGGAACCGGTACCGCCGCCGATTCAGGCACCGACACCGTCACCGTCTACAGCGCCGACGGGCTCTCCGGTTGGTACCAATCGCGTTTCGACGCCTTCACCGCACGGACCGGGATCGCGGTGAACCTCGTCGAGGCCGGATCCGGCGAAGTCGTCTCTCGTCTCGAGAAGGAACAGTCGAACCCGCAGGCCGACGTCGTCGTCACGCTGCCGCCGTTCATCCAGAAGGCCGACTCCCAGGGGCTGCTCGTTCCGAGCGGTGTCGACACCTCCGCGGTTCCCGCGGCGGAGAAGGACGCGGCCGGTCACCACGTTCCCGTCGTCGAGAACTACCTGTCCTTCATCGCCAACCCGGCGGCCTCGCCTGCTCCCCGCACCTGGGACGACCTGCTGTCCGACCAGTTCAAGGGCAAGATCCAGTACTCGACCCCCGGCCAGGCCGGCGACGGCACCGCGGTGCTGCTGCTCCTGCAGCACCTGATGGGCAAGGACGGCGCACTCGACTATCTCACCAAGCTGCAGGTCAACAACGTGGGACCGTCGTCCTCGACCGGCAAGCTACAGCCGAAGGTCAGCAACGGCGAACTGCTCGCGGCCAACGGTGACGTCCAGATGAACCTCACGTCCATCGCCGAGGACGGCTCGACATTCGACCTCTTCTTTCCCGCTGCCGCCGACGGCACCCGAACCACCGTTGCCCTGCCGTACGTGATGGGTCTGACCAAGGGGGCGCCGCGCAGCGAGCAGGGCAAGCAATTGATGGAGTTCCTGCTCTCCGAGGAGTCGCAGAAGACCGTCGCCGACGATGCGCTCGGCATGTCGGTCCGCGAGGACGTGCGCGCCGCCGCGGGCGAGAGCGCCCCGGCGCGGGCACTGCAGGGGGTGCAGGTGTGGTCGCCGAACTGGAACGACGTACTCACCGAACTCGATTCGGACGTCGCCGCGTACCAGAAGGCCACCGGGAGCTGATCGTGTCGGGACTTCCAGCCAGGCGGGCAGACCCGTCGTACACCACCGCGGTTCGCGGAGCCACCGATTTCTCCGCGCCGGCCATCACGTTCGACCGCGTCACCGTCGGCTACGGCCGCGGCAAGGGCGTCACCCATGCCCTGATCGACTTCAACCTGCGCGTCGGCCGCGGTGAGACGGTGGCCCTCCTCGGCCCCAGCGGGTCCGGGAAGTCGACCGCGCTCAAGGCGCTCGCGGGATTCGTCCGCCCCACTTCGGGTTCCGTGCGGCTCGGATCCCGCGACGTCACCGACCTACCGCCCGCGAAACGGGGAATCGGCGTCGTGGTGCAGTCGTACGCGCTGTTCCCGCACATGCGGGTGGCCGACAACGTCGCGTTCGGCCTCCGCTCCCATCGGGTGCCGCGCGCGGAGATCGGCGCGCGGGTGGCCGAGGCCCTCGACATGGTCGGCATGGCCGCCTATGGCAAGCGCCTGCCCCGCGAGTTGTCGGGCGGACAGCAGCAGCGGATCGCGATCGCGCGAGCCCTGGCGATCCGGCCTTCGGTTCTGCTGCTCGACGAACCACTCGCCGCACTCGACGCGCAACTGCGCGAGAGCATGCTCGGTGAGCTCTCGCGGCTGCGGGCGGCGCTGCCCGACACCGCGATGCTCTACGTCACGCACGATCAGAGCGAAGCGCTGGCGCTGGCCGACCGGATCGCCGTCATGCGGAACTCCCGGCTCGCCGACATCGACACCGCCGAGAACCTCTGGAAGCGGCCGCCGAGCAGTTTCACCGCGGAATTCCTCGGCGGCGCGAACCTGCTGCCGTGCACCGTCACCCGGGTGATCGGGACGTCTGCGCTCGTGTCGATCGGCGGCGTGCCCGTCACCGCCACCGCCCCGCAACCCGACATCGGACACGTGGAGTGGGAGTCGGACCTGCCCGCGTTCCTGTGTGTCCGCCCGCACGCGGTGACACTGACGGCGCCCGGCACGCGGGGTTCGTTCTCGGCGCGGATCGTCTCGACGGTGTGGCGGGGATCGACCACGCGGATCACGCTCGCCGTCGACGACTTCGAGGGAGTGCAGGTGCACGCGGACGTCTCCGGCCACGACCAGCGTGGTCCGGGCACCGTCGTCGGCGTGCAGTTCCCGTCCGACGGCAGCGTCCTGGTGCCGGCGACGTGACCGCGACCCTCGAGCGTCCGCCCGCCGCGACGGCACCGCTCTCCCGCGAACCGTTCCGGTGGCGAGGCATCGCGTGGACGCTCCCACCCCTGCTGCTCGTACTCGGATTCGCCGTCTACCCGATGGCCCGGGTACTCACCGAATCCCTCGCCTCCGAGACCGGGTCCGGTCTGGACAACTGGTCCGCGGTGCTCGGCTCGGAACTGTTCCGCACAGCCCTGTGGCGGACGGTGCAGATCGCCGCCCTCTCCACCCTCGGCTGCCTGATCCTCGGCACGTTCCTCGCGCTCGTCCTGGCGTTCGTCCCGTTCACGGGATCGAAGGTCGTGGGACGGCTGATCGACGCGGTGCTGTCGCTTCCGTCGTTCCTGATCACGCTGGCGTTCACGTTCCTCTACGGCACCGCCGGGGCAGTGAACGCGCTGATCGCGCGGATCACCGGCGCCGCCGACGGACCGCTGAACTTCCTCGGCACCCCACTCGGGGTGATCGCCGCGGAGGTCACGTTCTTCACCCCGTTCGTCGTCCGCCCCCTGCTCGCCGCGTTCACCCAGATCCCCCGCGAACAACTCGACGTCGCCGCCAGTCTCGGGGCGTCGCCGCTGCGGGTGCTCCGGACCGTGGTGATGCCCGAGGCATGGCCCGCACTGCTGGCGGGTGGATCGCTGGTGCTGCTGCTCACCCTCAACGAGTTCGGCATCGTCCTGTTCACGGGTGCCAAGGACGTGGTGACGTTGCCCGTCCTGATCTACACGCGCGGCATCGTCACGTTCGACCTGCCGGGCGCCGCCGTGATCGCCACCGTCCAGGTGGCGCTGTCGCTGACCCTGTACTGCACATACCGATTCGTGTTCGCCACGCTGACGGGAGGCAGCCGTGCTGCTGTGGACGAGAAGGTCTAGAGCCCTGATCGTGGGCGTGTTCGCGGTCGTCGTGACCGTCGTGTTCGTGGCACCGATCGCCACCGTGGTCGCGGCCGCGCTGGCCGGGTCCTGGACGGGCCCGCTGCCGTCGGACCTCGGCGGCCGGAACTTCACGACGGCACTGTCCGACGAGAATTTCGCCAGTCTCACTGTCAGCCTGCAGACGGCGTTCGTCGCGGGCGCACTGGCACTGGTGGTCGGGACGTGGGCGGCACTGGCAGCGCGTGAGGCGCCGGCGTGGTTGCGCCGCATCACCGACGCGGCCTTTCACCTGCCGATCGCGATCCCGTCCGTGGCGATCGGTCTGGGTCTGCTGATCGCGTTCAACTCGCGGCCGCTCCTACTCGGCGGAACCAAGTGGATCGTCCTCCTGGCGCACACGATCCTCGTCCTGGCGTTCACGTTCAGTGCCGTCTCGGCGGCACTGGACCGGCTCGATCCGGCCTACCGGCAGGCCGCCGAATCCCTCGGCGCCGGTCCCACCCGGGTCCTGCTTCGGATCACGCTGCCGCTCCTGCTGCCTGCACTCGGCGCCGCCGCGGGCCTGTCGATCGCGCTGTCGATGGGCGAACTGGGCGCCACCGTGATGGTGTATCCAGCGACCTGGAAGACGTTGCCGGTGAGCATCTTCGGGCTCACCGACCGCGGTCGGGTCTTCCTCGCCGCGGCCGACACCACCCTCCTGCTGGCGGTCACCCTCCTCGCCCTGCTGGTCGTCGGCCGCATCCGCCGGCGCTGACGCACCCGTGCGTGGTTGACGAGTCCTGACACTCCTCAACCACGCACGGGCGGCGGAGCCGCCTACTTCTGGCGGAGCAGGTACCGCTGTACCTTGCCGCTGGGGGTCTTCGGCAGGTTGGGGACGAAGTGCACGGTGCGCGGGTAGGCGTGCGCCGCGAACTTCTTCTTCACCAGCGTCTGCAGTTCGACCTCCAGTTCGTCGGTCCCGTCGACGCCGTCGCGCAGGACGACGAACGCCTCGAGCACCTCACCGCGCAACTCGTCGGGCATCCCGACGACCGCAGCCTCGACGACCTCGTCGTGCATGACGAGCACACTCTCGACGTCGAAGGGCCCGATCCGGTAGCCGGCCATGATGATCACGTCGTCGTCGCGGGCGGAGAAGAAGAAGAAACCGTCCTCGTCGGTCTGCCCCGCGTCGCCGGTGAGGTACCAGCGACCGTCGGCGGTGAACCGCTGCGCGGTCTTCTCCGGAGCGTCGACGTAGCCGGTGAACCACATCAGCGGGCTGCTGTGCGTGTCGATCGCGACGCGACCCGGGGTGCGCGGCGGCGCGATCGCGTCGGAGTCGTCCTCGAGAACGGCGCACGCCCACCCCGGCAGCGGTTTGCCCATGGACCCGTCGCGCACCTCGTTCCGCAGTCCGTCGGCCCAGGAGTTGGCGATGAACATGCCGTGCTCGGTCTGGCCGTAGTGGTCGCGGACGAACACGTCCAGGTTGGCCTCGGCCCACGAGATCACGTCGGGGGTGAGCGGTTCACCCGCAGACGACGCGCGCCGCAGTTTCACCGTCTCGGGGATCGGCGTGGGGTCGGCCCGCAGGCTGCGGTAGACCGTGGGCGCGGCGGCGAAGTTGGTGACGCCGAAACGCTCCATCACCTGCCAGGTGAGGGGCGCGGAGAACCCGGCGTGCAGCAGGATGCTGCGAGTGCCCGCGGCGAGGGGCCCGAGCAGCGCGTAGTACAGGCCGTACGCCCAGCCGGGGTCGGCGGCGTTCCAGAACACGTCGTCCCTGCGGACGTCGAGGCCGAACTCCTGGTAGGCGTGGAACGACGCGAGCGCCCGCAGCGGCACCGGCACCCCCTTCGGTGTTCCGGTCGTGCCGCTGGTGAACAACTGGACGAGGGGGCCGTCGCCGCCGACCGTGACGGCCGCGCCCTTCACATCCGCGGCGTCGTGCGACTCCACGAGCGCCCCGAAGTCGAGAGCACCGGAGTCGGCCCCGCCCACGACGACGACCTGCCAGGACGCGTCCGCGGGGATGTCCTCGCCGGGGGTCAGCTTGTCGAGCTGGCCGGCGTCGGAGACGACGACCTTGGCTCCGCTGGCACCCAGCCGGAACGCGATCGCCGGCGGCGCGAACGCGGTGAACAGGGGAACGTGGACGGCGCCCCGGCGCCAGATGCCGAGCAGCGCGACGACCAGTTCGGCCGACTTGCCCATCAGCGTCGCGACGTGATCGCCCGGCTCGACGCCGAGGTCGGCGAGTGCGGCGGCGAATCGGGTCGACTGCTCGCGCAGGTAGCCGTAGGTCAGGTCGGTCGACGACAGGTCCGATTCGACGACGGTGAACGCCACGTCGTCTGCGGGGTGTCGATCACACAGCAGTTCCGCGGCGGACGCCGTCGGCGTGTCGTACTGGTCCAGCAGCTCACGCACGCGTGCGGTGGGATCGGTGGTCATGCGGTACTCCTTGTGCTCTCATGGCCCGTGACAGATAGTCGGGCCGTCGCCCGAACTCACTACGGTTATGATCTAGCTCACAGACCGCTGTGACTACCCCCGGAAAGGGGTGACCGACTTGGTTGCTCGTGCACCGTCGCTGCTGCGCCCTCGGGACGGGGACGCGCTTCGCGGTGAGCTGCGCTCCATCGCAGCTCACGGCGTTGCGCCGGTCCTGTTCGGCGGCGAGGTCCAGGACGGCACACTGCACCTGAGCGAGTTCGTCGGCACCCGAACCAACAACCTCAAGGGCCTCGCGATCCCGCCGCGTTCCGGTCTCGGCGGCCGCGTCGTCGCCCAGCGCACGCCCGTGGCGGTCAACGACTACGGCCGCTCCTCGACCATCACGCACCACTACGACCGGCCCGTCCTCAGTGAGGGGCTCCGGTCCATCCTCGCGGTGCCGGTCATGGTGCGCGGCAGCTCGCGCGCCGTGCTCTACGCCGCCATCCGCGACTGCGCACCGATCGGCGACCGCACCGCCGACATCGTCGTCGCGGCGTCCCGGCGCCTCGGCACCGAGATCGCCATCCGGGACGAGGTCGATCGCCGCCTCGAGATGATGAAGACGCTCGACGTGAGCGGTGCCGGCGGCGCGACCACCGAGGAACTCCGCGACATCCACGCGGAGCTGCGGAGTGTCGCGCAGACCGTCACCGACACGTCGTTGCAGGCCCGCCTCCGCGGGCTGTCGCAGCGACTGGCGGGCATTCTGCGGCCGGACGCCGACAGTGCCGACGAGGACCCCGGCGTCCACCTCACGCCACGCGAGATCGACGTCCTGTCCCACGTGGCCCTGGGATGCACCAACAGTGAAGCAGCACAGCGCCTCTCGGTGGGACCCGAGACGGTGAAGAGTTACCTGCGCAGTGCCATGAGCAAGCTCGACGCACGGTCGCGGCACGAGGCGGTGGTCACCGCGCGCAGGCTCGGGCTGCTCCCCTAGCGAACACAGTCCTCTCGAACGAGGGACGCAGGCGGTAGCGAAAGGCGGTGGATCATGGGATCGACAGCGGACGCCACGAGTTCGAACGCACCGGATTCGAATTCGCCCGAACAGCCGAGCCTCAAGCGGGTGATGGGCCCGGGGCTGCTCCTGCTGTTCATCGTCGGAGACATCCTCGGCACCGGCATCTACGCGCTCACCGGAAAGGTGGCCAATCAGGTCGGGGGCGCGGTGTGGCTGCCGTTCCTGGTGGCGTTCGTCGTCGCGATCATCACCGCATTCAGTTATCTGGAGCTGGTCACCAAGTTCCCGAAGGCCGCAGGCGCCGCGCTGTACACGCACAAGGCGTTCGGGGTGCACTTCCTCACCTACATGGTCGCGTTCGCGGTGATGTGCTCGGGAATCACGTCCGCATCGACGGCGTCGCGGGCGTTCGCCGCCAATTTCGTCGAGGCGTTCGACCTCGACTTCTCCACCGGGATCGGCATCACCCTGCTCGGTCTCGGCTTCATGACGCTGGTGGGTCTCGTCAACTTCCGCGGCGTCAGCGAGAGCGTCAAGACCAACGTCGTGCTCACCTGCGTCGAGCTGTCCGGTCTCCTGATCATCATCATGATCGGGCTGTGGGCCCTCGGCGTCGGAGACGGCGACTTCTCCCGGGTGGCCACGTTCGACACCGGCGACCGATCCGCTCTCGGCGCGGTCGTCGCGGGCACCGCCCTCGCCTTCTTCGCGATGGTCGGGTTCGAGGACTCGGTCAACATGGCCGAGGAATGTAAGGAACCGAGCCGCATCTTCCC
The DNA here is from genome assembly GCF_000280725.2 of Rhodococcus sp. JVH1. Taxonomy (NCBI): domain Bacteria; kingdom Bacillati; phylum Actinomycetota; class Actinomycetes; order Mycobacteriales; family Nocardiaceae; genus Rhodococcus; species Rhodococcus sp. JVH1. The sequence goes on from NZ_CP166289.1 coordinate 718,386, forward strand.
CAAGGTCCTGCTGACCGGCCTGATCATCACCGGCTGCATCTACGTGTTCGTGTCGATCACCGCGATCGCTCTCGTGCCCGTGAGCGAACTCGGCGAGGGTGACACCCCGCTGCTGAAGGTCGTTGAGGCCGGGGCGCCCGGATTCCCGATCGGGATCTTCGCATTCATCACCATGTTCGCTGTCGCCAACACGGCGCTGATCAACATGCTGATGGCGAGCCGGTTGCTGTACGGCATGAGCCGCGAGGGCGTCCTGCCTCCCCCGCTCGGCAAGGTTCACGCCACGCGGCGCACACCGTACGTTGCCATCGTCTTCACCACGATCCTCGCCTTCGGCCTCATCACGTTCGTCGGCGAAGTCCCCGAACTCGGCGGCACCACCGCGCTGCTCCTGCTGGGCGTGTTCACCATCGTCAACATCACCGTGCTCGTCCTGCGCAAGCAACCGGTGGAGCACAAGCATTTCCGGGTACCGACCATCCTGCCGATCATCGGCGCACTCACGTGCGGCTTCCTCGTCACTCCTTTCGCCGACCGCCCCGCGGTGCAATACCAGATCGCGGGCGTACTCCTCGGAATCGGTGTCGTGCTGTGGGCCGGGACCGTCCTCGTGAACAAGAGGCTCGGCAAGGGCGGGCCCCAGATCGACCCCGAGAAACTCGCCGAGCACGAGTGACCCGCCCTCTCGCCGCTCAGTACAGCGAGAGGAACAGTTCGACGGACCCGTCCGGATGATGCACCTCGAGGTCTTCCGCGAAGGCGCGTTCGATCCGGCCGCGCGCCGCCGCGTAGTCGGCGACGCTCCACGTCTCGGCGAGCGCGTCCGGTTCCGATTCGTCCTCGCAACAGAATCGGGCGAAATAGCCGGAACGCACGCCGACCAGGACGTCGCCGGGCTCCATCTTGTCGGTCGAATCGCACGGGTATCCGACGACGACCGTGAACGTGCGCGGCGGCGGGGACGCCGCGTAGACGACGAAGATCTCGGAGCTCCCCCGATCCCTGATCCGCTCCAGCGTGTAGTCGACGAGTTCCCGGCCCGGCCCGGGACGTCCGGGTTTGCCTTCGGGAATGGTCAGGCCCACAAACGATTCGGCCTGCCTCTTGACGATCTCGATCATCGCTTCTCACCCATCGCACTCGACCCCATTACGCTCGACGGCGCCCCGGACTCGTACACGTGGATCGGAATGTACAGATCCACGGCATAGGCGTGGGGATACGCTTCGAGGTCGCCGGTGTACGTCCGCTCGATGTCGCTGTTCGTCTCCGCCTCGCTGACCTGCGCCCACAGCCGCAGCATCACGTCGGGAAACATTCCCCGCGAAGAGAACTTGGCGTACGTGCCGGGCGGTATCCGCGAAATGACGTGACCCCGTGTGGCGTCGTCCACCGTCGCGCACTCGTACCCGACGATCTGGGTGTAATAGGACTCGACGTCGGGAGCGAAGTCGATGTAGGTGGACGCGAGCGGTCCCCGGACCTCGTGGTGGAGCACCCGCGTCCATGCGCGGTCCAGGCGAGGGTCGCTCAATTTCCCCAACGCCCGCTGGGGGCTTCGCACGGGCAGACCGGCCACCAGGGTCTCGCCGCGTTCGATGATCTCGAACCCCATGTCAGATCGCATCCTCGAGAACGTGTGCGTCGCGAACGCCGACGCAGGGCACCCCTCGAGCCCGCGCCAGCTGCATCGCCATCGCATCGGATGGCGAACAGAGTCCGTCCAGGACGTCCTCGGTCGCGATCGCGCAGACGACGTCGCCCTCACATTCGCTGATCGATTCCATTCCGCGGTCGGAAGCCCACTGCCGCAATGCAACCCACCGCGTCAGCTCGGTGCCGGCGCCCGGGCGCCCGACGAACAACACCCTCCGGGCGCCGTTCGCTGTCTCCACGCGGTTCATTTCCGCACTGATGGTCATGGTCCGACTTCCTGTCCACGTTGGCTTTTCGATCCCGGCTGTGCGGGTTCTTTCGTCTGCAACCAACTATGGACCGCCCCGGCGGCAGCGTCTGTCCACCGATCAGCCCCTGAACAGGATGAATTCCGCGTCCCCCGATCGGTGGACAGCGTCGGTGTCAGTACCCCTCGGGCAGCGCGGCGAACATGTCGCGGGTGACGGCGACGGCGTTGTCGGAACTGCCACCGCGCACCACCAGCGTCGCGAACGCGAGGTCGCCGCGGTAACCGACGAACCAGGCGTGCGAACCGCCCTCGACCTCCGCCTCACCCGTCTTGCCGTACACCTCGCCCTGGTCTTCGATCCGCTCCGCCGTACCGCTCGTCACCACGAGACGCATCATGCCGCGCAGCCCGTCGACCATCTCCGGGCTGATCTGAGGATGCTCGCCGTCGATCGTGGTTTCCCGTCCGGCGATCAACCGCGGCACGGGCGTCGAACCGTGTGCGATGGTCGCGGCGGCCAACGCCATCCCGAACGGGCTGACCACCACCTTGCCCTGCCCGAACCCGTCCTCGGTTCGCTGCACCAGGTCCTCCGCCGGCGGCACCGAACCCGAGTCGGTCGGCAGGCCCACCACTTCGTAGTCGGGCCCGATTCCGTACTGCGACGCCGCGACCGTCAGTGCGTCGGGCCGCATCTCGCTGGCGAGTTTCGCGAACGACGTGTTGCACGATCGGGCGAACGCCGTCGCCATCGGCACGGTGCCGAGCGCGAATTCGTTGTAGTTCGGGACGCTGCGCTCACCGATCTCGATGCGTCCCGGACACGGCACCATCGTGTGGGGGGTCGCGATGCCCGAGGAGATCGCGGCGCCTGCGGTGATGATCTTGAACGTCGAACCGGGCGGATACAGGCCGGTGAGCGCGACCGGTCCGTCCCTGTCCGCGGCCTTGTTCTGCGCTACGGCCAGGACGTCGCCGGTCGACGGCTGGATGACGACCATCATCGTCTGATCGGTGCGAGCATTGACGGCGTTCTGCGCCGCGATCTGAATGGGACGGTCGAGGCTGATCGAGAACGACGGGGAGGTCTGCGGCGCCGTCTCGGTGAGCACGTCCGTGTCCACCCCGTTCTGGTTGACCGTCACCACACTCCAGCCGGCCTTGCCGTCGACCTCGTCGATCACGGTCTTCTTCACCTGACCGACCAGATCGGGTGCGAAGTTCCGGTCGGTGGCCACGAGATCCGCCTCGTCGGACACGCTCACCCCGGGAATGGCGCCGAGCACGCCGGCGACCTGTTCGTAGTCGTCCGACCGCAGCCTCGTGACGAGGTAGTCGCCCTTCACCGCCGTCGCCGATTCGGCGATCGACTGCGCAGTGAGCGTGTTGTCGAACGTGGCGAGCGCCGACGCCAGGGACTGGGCACTGCCGATCACGTTGCCCGACTGCGCCGCATCGAACTTCACGCGGTACACCACTCCGGGCACCAGGACGTCCGACCCGGAATGCTCGTTGACCCGCGCCCGCGGCGCGGCAGTGGACCGCAGCGACATCGTCTGCCGATCACCCAGCCGGGGATGGACGTTGGTGGAACTCCACCGCACGGCCCAGTCGCCGCCGCGCCGCCCCATCTGGAGTTCACCCGAATACGTCCATACCCGGTCCTTCGGCAGATGCCATTCGTACGTGTACCCGACGGTGGCCGTGTCACCGCTGACGTGGACGTCCGTCGTCCGGGCGTCGAGAGACTCGGCCTGCAGCGATGTCCACGCGGACTCGAGGGCCTGGCGGGCGACGTCGGGGCGGTCCGACAGATCGGCGGCCTGCTCCGAGTCCTGCTCGGCGAAGGCCGTCAGAAACGCCTGCGCGGCCGGTTCCGGACCGTCCGGTCTCGGCGTACACGCCGTGAGACCCACCGTCAGCACCGCGGCGCCGCACAGGGCGATCGACTGGACGACGCGTAAGCGAGAATATGGCCGCAGGTTCATCGCCGCCCATGGTATGTCGGCGGACACCGCCGACACGGTAGGCGGACAGCGAGTCAGTCCAGGAGAATTGTGGCGAACGTCGCGACCTGGCTGAAGCCGATGCGCGCGTACGCGCTGCGGGCCACCGTGTTGAAGCTGTTGACGTAGAGGCTGGCGATGCGGCCCTCGGCGATGACGGCCTCCGCGACCGTCGCGGTACCCGCCGCCCCGAACCCGTGCCCGCGATACATCGGATGCACCCAGACGCCCTGGATCTGCCCCACCCGCGAGGACACCGATCCGACCTCGGCCTTGAACACCACCTGACCGTCGTCGAATCTGGCCCACGCCCGGCCGGCGGCGATGAGATTGGCGACGCGGCGCCGGTACCCTCGTCCGCCGTCGTTGGCGCGGGGGTCGATGCCGACCTCTTCGATGAACATCGCGACCGCGGCAGGCAGGTACTGCTCGAGTTCGTGCATCCGCACCTGCCGGACCAATGGATCCGGGCGGCACTGCGGGGTACTCGCCAGCGCCAGCAGCGGCTGGTCGGGCCGGACCTCGCGGGCAGGCCCCCAATCCATCTCGAGCATCTCCCACAGCGGCAACGTCAGTTCGGCCCGGCCGACCAGCGACGAACACATGCGCGGGGTGCGACAGGCTCGGTCGGCGAACGCCCGCATGTCGTCGATGCTGCCGCGCAGCGGCACGAAATTCGCGCCCGAGAAGCACAACGATTCGAGCGGCCCGCCCCGACTCCACAACTCTCCGTGGATCATCCGGGGATCGACGCCGCCCTCTTCTACGCGAGCGGCAACCATGCAGGCGGCGACAGGATCGGCGTCGAGAACGCGGAGCACGTGTGCTGCGTCCCGACTGCTCAACTGTTTGGCACCGAGGAGCTTGAGCATCTACCCAACCTTGTCAGCTAGTGGACCTGCCCACCAGATTGCCATGAACTCGCCGGAAACGGGAGACGTTTCGTTGCCCGCTGCCTGCGCCGACTCAGCTGACCGTCACGACGGGTGATCCGGACGTCGCATCACCCTCCATCTCCTCGGCGATCCGCATCGCTTCCTCGATGAGGGTTTCGACGATCTGCGCCTCCGGCACGGTCTTGATGACCTTGCCCTTGACGAAGATCTGCCCCTTGCCGTTGCCGGACGCGACACCCAGGTCGGCCTCGCGGGCCTCACCGGGACCGTTGACGACGCACCCCATGACGGCCACGCGCAGCGGGATCTCCATGCCCTCGAGACCGGCGGTGACCTCGTCGGCGAGCGTGTACACGTCGACCTGCGCGCGCCCGCACGACGGGCAGGACACGATCTCGAGCTTGCGGGGCCGCAGGTTCAGCGACTGCAGGATCTGCGTGCCGACCTTGATCTCCTCGGCGGGCGGGGCGGACAGCGACACCCGGATGGTGTCGCCGATGCCGTCGGCCAGCAGCGCGCCGAACGCCACCGCCGACTTGATCGTGCCCTGGAACGCCGGACCGGCCTCGGTCACCCCGAGGTGCAGCGGGTAGTTGCACTGCGCCGCCAGCTGCCGATAGGCCTCGACCATGATCACCGGGTCGTTGTGCTTCACCGAAATCTTGATGTCGCCGAACCCGTGTTCCTCGAACAGTCCCGCCTCCCACAGGGCGGACTCGACGAGCGCCTCCGGCGTGGCCTTGCCGTACTTCTGCATCAGCCGCGGGTCGAGGGAACCGGCGTTGACGCCGATGCGGATCGGGATACCGGCGTCGCCCGCGGCCTTCGCGACCTCCTTGACGCGTCCGTCGAACTCCTTGATGTTGCCGGGGTTCACGCGCACGGCGGCGCAACCCGCCTCGATGGCGGCGAAGATGTACCGGGGCTGGAAGTGGATGTCGGCGATGACCGGGATCTGGCTCTTCTTCGCGATGGTCGCGAGCGCGTCGGCGTCCTCCTGCCGCGGGCAGGCGACGCGGACGATGTCGCAACCGGACGCCGTGAGTTCGGCGATCTGCTGCAGGGTGGCGTTGACGTCGTGGGTCTTGGTGGTGCACATCGACTGCACGGATACCGGGAAGTCGCTGCCGACACCGACAGTTCCGACCTGGAGCTGGCGAGTCTTGCGGCGGGGTGCGAGAACGGCGGCCGGGCCTTCGGGCATACCCAATCCGACAGGGCTGGTCACGTGGGTGCCTTCTTTCGTAGCTTCAAGTCCGAGTTTAGCGATCACTGGAAGAGCTTGATCGGGTTGACGATGTCGGCGGTCAGGGTGAGGAGCATGTATGCGCCGCCTATGACGATCACCACATAGGTGACGGGCAGAAGTTTCATGTAGTCGACGGGTCCCCCGCTGGGCAGTCCGCGCCTGCTGCGGAACCAGTCCCGGACCCGCTCGTACACGGTGACCGCCATGTGCCCGCCGTCGAGCGGCAGCAGGGGCAGGAGGTTGAACATCCCGAGGAAGAAGTTCAGGCTCGCGAGCAGCAGCACGAACGCTTCCCAGATGCCTTGTTCGGCGATCTGGCCGCCGATGACGCTGGCGCCGTACACGGAGATCGGGGTCTCCGGGTCGCGTTCTCCGCCCGTCACCGCGTGCCACAGGTCGACGGCCTTGCTCGGCATCTGCACCAGCCGCTCGGCGGTCATCACGAACATGTCACCGGTGAACTCGAGCGAAGCGGGCACCGCCGAGAGGGCCGAGTGCTCGACGACGCTCGGTGTCGCGCCGACGCCGATCGCGCCGACGGTCGCCTCGTGAGGTTCGGTCTCCCCCTCCTCCTGGACCCAGCGCTGCACCTGCTGGACCGGGACGACGATCGTCTGCTCTTCGCCGTCCCGCTCGATCGTGAAGTCCACCGGACCGGACAGCGAACGCGTGGCGGCGGCCACGTCGGCGAACGTGGGCGTGTCCTTGCCGTCGACCGCGGTGATGACGTCGCCGGTCCGGATGCCCGCCTGCTCGGCGGGGCCCGGACCGGTGCACTCGGACAGGGCGTAGTCGGGGCCGGGCCCCTGGGTGGGCGCCGCGCACCCGACCGAGCCGACGACCGCGTCGGTGGACCGGTTGAGGTCGGGCAGCCCCCACCCGACGGCGAGGACGTAGACCAGCACGAGCCCGAGGACGAAGTTCATGCCGATGCCGCCGGACATCACCGCGAGGCGCTTCCACGTCGGCTTCTTGTACATGGCCCGGTCTTCTTCGTCCGGTTCGAGTTCGTCCAGCGCCGTCATCCCGGCGATGTCGCAGAACCCGCCGAGCGGGAGCGCCTTGAGCCCGTACTCGGTCTCACCGCGCCGGAAGGAGAAGACCTTGGGTCCGAAACCGATGAAGTATCGGCGGACCTTCATGCCGGTGGCCTGCGCCACCCACATGTGCCCCGCTTCGTGAAGTGCGATCGACAGCGCGATCCCGAGGGCGAAGAGAACAACGCCCACTGCGAACACCATGCAGTTCTAGCCTTCCTGCTTCACGAGCTGACGTGCTCGCTCACGTGCCCAGCCGTCGGCGGCCAGTACGTCTTCCACGGTAGCCGGTGGCGCCGACCACTCGTCCGCCTCGGACAGCACGGAGGCGACGGTGCGGACGATGCGCGGGAACCGGATGATCCCGTCCAAGAATGCCTGAGCCGCGACTTCGTTCGCAGCGTTGTAGACCGCGGTGAGGCATCCCCCACCCTTGCCTGCCTCGCGGGCGAGGTCGACGGCGGGGAAAACCTGCGAGTCGAGAGGCTCGAAGTCCCAGGTAGACGCCGTGCTGAAGTCGCAGGCCGCGGCGGCGCCTGCGATGCGGTGCGGCCAGCCCAGCGCCAGGGCGATCGGAAGTTTCATGTCGGGTGGGCTGGCCTGCGCCAGCGTCGACCCGTCGGTGAACGTGACCATCGAGTGCACGATGGACTGCGGGTGAACGGTGACGTCGATCCGGTCGTAGTCGACGCCGAACAGCAGGTGGGTCTCGATCAGTTCGAGCCCCTTGTTGACGAGTGTCGCGGAGTTCAGCGTGTTCATCGGCCCCATCGACCACGTCGGGTGGGCACCGGCCTGCTCGGGTGTCACCGATTCGAGCCGATCGGCCGTCCAGCCGCGGAACGGTCCACCCGAGGCGGTGAGAACCAGCCGGTCCACCTCGTCCGCGCTGCCGCCCCGCAGACACTGGGCCAGCGCGGAGTGCTCGGAGTCCACCGGCACGATCTGCCCCGGAGCCGCCGCTGCTGTCACGAGGGGCCCGCCGGCGACGAGCGACTCCTTGTTGGCGAGGGCGAGCCGCGCACCGGACTCGAGCGCGGCCAGGGTCGGCTCCAGTCCCAGCGAACCGACGAGAGCGTTGAGCACGACGTCCGCTTCGGTGGTCCGCACCAGTTCGGTGACGGCGTCCGGTCCGCTCAGCACGCCGGGCCGAGCCAGCGATGCGGCCGCCGACGGATCCGCGACTGCGACGGAGGACACACCCGTCTCACGAATCTGCCGGTCCAGCAGTTCGACGTTTGCGCCACCGGCCGCGAGTCCCACCACCGTGAACTTGTCCGGGTTGGCGGCCACCACCTCCAACGCCTGGGTACCGATCGAACCTGTGCTGCCGAGCAGCAGGACGCGAGTGGGCCTGTTTTCATCCACCCACCCATTCTTCCTGATGAAATGCGGACCGCCCGCCATGGATGGCCCCGCTACATACGACGGGCGGTCGTATGTCACGATATGTCGAGTAGCGCAACCGAATCTGCAGGAGGATCGATCGTGGCCGGTACCCAGTTGGAGCCCTCGTCCAGCGACCCCATCGTGGCCGCACACGTCGACACCGCGGAGGTCCCGTCGGCAGCATGGGGCTGGAGCGGTGAGGCGCCGAAGACGTTCCGGTTCTTCGGATGGTTCTTCGCCGTGTTCCTGCTGCTCATGATCATCGGCAACCACACCGGCCTGGTCGAGGACCTGTGGCTGATCGGCTGCGCGGCCCTGATGGTCGCGATCCTCGTTCGCGACATCGTCCTGCGGCGTAAGCCCCGGTAACACCGAACCACGAACGAACCCCTCGCCCCGATCACTCGGGAACGAGGGGTTTCGTCGTTTCGGCCTGTTCGGTGGGAGCTCAGTTCTCGGCGGCGAGCTGCCCGCAGGCGGCGGCGATCTCCTGGCCGCGGGTGTCCCGGACGGTGCAGGACACACCCTGCGCCAGCACGCGCCGGACGAATTCCTTCTCCACCGGCTTCGGGCTCGCATCCCATTCACTGCCCGGCGTGGGGTTCAGCGGGATCAGATTCACGTGCACCAGCGGCCCGAGCGCCTTGCGCAGCTTCTTGCCCAGCAGGTCGGCGCGCCACGGCTGATCGTTCACGTCCCGGATCAGCGCGTACTCGATCGAGACGCGGCGGCCGGACTTGTCCGCGTAGTAGCGGGCGGCGTCGAGGACCTCCGCGACCGACCAGCGGTTGTTCACGGGGACCAGGGTGTCGCGCAGTTCGTCGTCCGGGGTGTGCAGAGACACGGCCAGCGTGACGCTGAGGTCCTCGTCGGCGAGCTTGCGGATCGCGGGCGCCAGACCCACCGTCGACACCGTCACGGAGCGCTGCGACAACCCGAGGCCGTCGGGGGCGGGTGAGGTGATGCGACGGACGGCGGCGACCACTCGCTTGTAGTTGGCGAGCGGCTCCCCCATCCCCATGAAGACGACGTTCGACAACCTGCCCGGACCGCCGTGGACGTCGCCGTCGCGCAGAGCGGCCGCGGCGGCACGCACCTGGTCGACGATCTCGGCAGTCGACAGGTTGCGTTGCAAACCGCCCTGACCGGTCGCGCAGAACGGGCACGCCATTCCGCACCCCGCCTGGCTGGAGATGCATAGCGTCGCGCGGTCGGGATAGCGCATGAGGACGCTTTCGAGCAGCGTCCCGTCGTTCGCCTTCCAGAGCGTCTTGCGGGTGTCGCCGCCGTCGCAAGCCAGGTGCTTGACCGGGGTCAGCAGCGTCGGGAACAGGGCCGCGCCCACCTGCTCGCGCACGGCGGCGGGAAGATCGGTCATCTTCTCCGGATCCGCCTCGAGCCGCGCGTAGTACTGCCGGGCCAGCTGGTCGGCCCGGAACCCGGGCAGACCCAGCTCCTTGACGGCCTCCCGCCGCTCGGCGGAGTCGAGGTCCGCGAGATGCTTGGGCGGCATCCCACGCCGGGGCGCGGTGAAAACGAGGGGAAGCGAGACAGCCATAGTTTCTCCATTGTCCCATTGATTCGAGGGTCGTTGTCGCGCGGATGCCTGATCGACGTCGTTTCGCCGCCCGATGCGCATGCAGATCCCGCCCAGGTGGGTGAAGATCAACTTATGTCGACAACACCGGACGACCCCACGAACTTCCCTCCGGACGTCCCCGTCGGCCGCGGCCCCGGCACCGGTCCGGCGCCCACCGACCCGCCGCACCCCGACACCGCACCGGAGGGCACCGAGCATCCCGACGTCGCACGCCGCAAGGGCATCAAGCACACGCGGGTGGGCGCCACGTGGACCGGTCTGGTGATCGGAATCGTCGTTCTGGTACTGCTTCTCGTGTTCATCCTGCAGAACCTCGACAGCGTGACCCTCGAAATGTTCGTCTGGGAATTCACCCTCCCACTGGGGGTCACACTGTTGTTCGCGGCGATCGCCGGCGCGGTGATCATGGCCCTCGCGGGCGGTGTCCGCATCATCCAGATCCGCCGGGCCGCGAACCGGCAGCGGCGCCTGAACAGTAATTTCTAACTGAACAATAGTTACGCAAGTGGATTGCGCAGACGCTGAGCGAGCAGAATTACTGTCGTGGATATCACCGGAACGGCACGACTGTGAAGGCCGACATGGAGACGACTGTGGCACCGCGTATCACGGCTGAACAAGCACGATCCTGGCTGCTGGTTCCCGCCGGCAAACCCGAGGGTTTCGAGGCGGCCCGTGCCAGCGCCGCCGACGCCGTGATTCTCGACCTCGAAGACGCCGTCACCCCCGACCTCAAACCCCGGGCCCGCGCCGACGTCGTCGCCTGGCTCGGCGAGCACCGGCGCGCGTGGGTGCGGATCAACGACGCGACCACCCCCTACTGGGCGGACGACCTGGCCGCCCTGAACGGTGTTCCCGGGCTCGAGGGCGTCATGCTCGCCAAGACCGAGAGTGGAATCCAGGTCGACGCCACCGCCGAGCGGCTCCCCGAGGGCACGAAGGTGCTCGCCCTCGTCGAATCCGCGATGGGACTCGAGGCCGCGCCCGAGATCGCCCGGACGGAGGCCACGTTCCGGCTCGCGTTCGGCAGCGGCGACTTCCGCCGCGACACCGGGATGGACGATTCGCCGCTGGCGATGGCCTACCCCCGCTCCCGGCTGACGGTCGCCAGCCGGGCGGCCCGGATCGCACCGCCGATCGACGGCCCCACCCTCGGCACCGACGTCGACGCCCTGGTCCGGGCGTCGGCGCTGACCTTGTCGATGGGCATGACCGGGAAGCTGTGCATGACCATCGCGCAGACGGCGCCGGTCAACGACGCACTGAGCCCGTCCCCGGCCGAGGCCGAATGGGCGCTCGACGTGATCGCGGACCTCGGCGAGGACGGCTCCCGTGTCCGGGACGGCAGCGACCTCCCCAAGCTGGCGAAAGCCAAGAAGATCAACGCGCTCGCGAAGCTGTTCCACATCGCGCCGCGGTAGACAACGCCGGTCAGAGAATCTGCAGCCCGGCGGGCTTTCGGCGGACGTGCACGCGGTAACGCACGTCGAGAGCCACGCCGGGTGTCTGCGCGAACGCCTTCGACGCCGTCTTCACGGTGAACTCGATACCGAGGACTCCGCGCAGCGATTCCCGATCCGGGAATCGCCATTGCGTCTCCACGCGCACCATGTCGAACCCCTGCGCCGCGAAGAAGGCCTCGACGGTCGCCGGGTTGTACTGCGGCAGGTCTGCCCGCATCCATTCGCCGTAGGGATGGGCCGTGGCGTCGAGATCGACCACCACGAGCGCGCCGCCCGGGCGCAGCACCCGCATCGCCTCACAGATTCCGCGGCCGCAGCCGGGACCGAAGAAATAGGCGGTCCGCGCGTGCACGACGTCCACGCTCGCGTCGCCCAGGGGTATGCCCTCGGCCGAGCCCTCGATCACGCGGACGTTCGGCAGGTGCCCCACGCGGGTGCGGGCACGCTCCAGCAGCGGCGGATGCGGTTCGATTCCGTAGACCGCGGACGCGGACTCGGCGAAGACCGGGAGATGGAAGCCGGACCCGCAGCCCACGTCGGCGACGGTGCCGCCCGCCCAGTCCACGGCCCCACGCAGGTGACGGAAGATCGCACCGTCCACGTCCTGGGCGCGATTCTCGACCTCGTACCACTCCGGCCAGTGCCAGATGTTCGGGCTGGGGATGGTCACGGCAGGGCGGTCAGACGAGGACCGTGAGCACCAGCCACGTCACGAACGCCGACGGCAGCAGGGAATCGAGACGGTCCATGATCCCACCGTGCCCGGGGAGCAGGGTGCCCATGTCCTTGATGCGAAGCTCTCGCTTGACCTGGGATTCGATCAGATCGCCGAGCGTGGCGGTGACCACAAGGACCACACCGAGGAGCACGCCGATCATCGAGTTCTCGTCGAGGATCAGGGTGACCGTGAGCAGGCTGCCGATGACGCAGAACAGCAGCGAACCGAAGAACCCTTCCCACGACTTCTTGGGGCTGATCGCCGGCACCATCGGATGCTTGCCGAACAGCACACCCGCCGCGTAGCCGCCCACATCGGAGCAGACCACACCGATCATCAGGCACAACACGCGCCCGGCGCCGTCGTCCTGCAACACCATCAGCACGGCGAACGACGCCAGCAGCGGAATCCAGGAGGCGACGAACACGGTGATCGCGGTGTCCCGGAGGAAATTCTGGGGTGTCGCCTTCAGCCCGTGGTCGAACAGGCGCCAGACCATGCAGACCAGCACCGTCCCCGCGAAGGCGCTGAGCACCCCGACCGGGCCGAACGGCCACCCCAGCCACAGGATCGCCTGGCCGCCGGCGAGCAGCGGGATCCGGGGGGCGCTGATCCCGGTCTCACGCAGGCGCTTGGTGACCTCCCACGTGGCGACTGCCATCGCGACGGCCACCACGCCGATCCATACCAGCGGCACGTAGACGAGGATCAGGATCAGCGCGACGCCGAGACCGACGCCCACGCCGATCGCGGCAGGAAGGTTACGCCCGGCCTTCGACTTCGCGGCCGGGGCCGCCTCCGGCGCACCCTCGGAGACCGGTTCCGAGGGGTCACCCTCGGAGATGGGTCCCCCTGGGGTCCCGTGTTCTGCTGGCACGGTCACTGTCCCCGATCCACTCCTCGTCTCGTGACTAAACTTCCAGTAACTCGGCTTCCTTGTGCTTCACCAGTTCGTCGACCTGCGCGACGTACCGGGCGGTCGTCTTGTCGAGTTCCTTCTCGGCCCGACCGACCTCGTCCTCGCCGGCCTCGCCGTCCTTCTGGATCCGGGACAGCTCGTCCATCGCCTTGCGCCGCACGTTGCGCACGGACACCTTCGCGTCCTCGCCCTTGGACTTGGCCTGCTTGACCAGTTCGCGGCGGCGTTCCTCGGTGAGCTGGGGAACGGAGATGCGGATCAGGTTTCCGTCGTTGGACGGGTTCACGCCCAGGTCGGAGTTCCGGATCGCCGTCTCGATGGCGCCGAGCTGCGAGGCCTCGTACGGCTTGACGACGACCAGTCGCGCTTCCGGCACGTTGATGCTGGCGAGCTGCGTGATCGGGGTGAACGCGCCGTAGTAGTCGATTCCGATGCGATTGAACATGCCAGGATTCGCGCGACCCGTGCGGATCGATCCGAGATCGTCCTTGGCCACCGTGACAGCCTTCTCCATCTTCTCCTCGGCTTCGAAGAGAGCTTCATCAATCACGGCTGTTCCTCCATGTCGTTCTGCATCGATTCGTCACTGCCTCTATTTCGAGAAAACCCGGTGTCGAGCGTGTCACTCGCGTCATGACTTGACGAGCGTTCCGATCTTCTCACCGGACACTGCCCGAGCGATATTCCCCTCGGTCAGCAGATTGAACACCATGATCGGCATCTCGTTGTCCATACAGAGACTGAACGCCGTCGCGTCGGCGACCTTGAGTCCCTGTTCGATGACCTCACGGTGCGTGATCTGCGCGTACATCGTCGCGGTCGGGTCGAGGTTCGGGTCCGCGGTGAACACGCCGTCGACGGCCTTGGCCATCAAGACGACCTCGGCGCCGATCTCGAGTGCGCGCTGCGCGGCGGTCGTGTCGGTCGAGAAGTAGGGCATGCCCATGCCGGCGCCGAAGATCACGACGCGGCCCTTCTCGAGGTGCCGCTGGGCGCGCAGCGGAATGTAGGGCTCCGCCACCTGCCCCATCGTGATCGCCGTCTGCACGCGGCTGTCGATGCCCTCTTTCTCCAGGAAGTCCTGCAGAGCAAGGCAATTCATCACGGTGCCGAGCATGCCCATGTAGTCGGACCGCGCGCGGTCCAAACCTCGCTGCTGCAGTTCCGCACCACGGAAGAAGTTGCCGCCGCCGATGACGACCGCCACCTGCACCCCAGACCGTACGACCTCGGCGATCTGTTCCGCGACCTTGGTCACGACGTCGGGGTCGAGGCCGACCTTGCCACCACCGAACATTTCTCCGCCGAGTTTGAGAAGGACTCGATGGAATCCCGTACGTTCGTTGGCTGGTTCGGACATTGCTCTCCTCAGTTCCACAGCACTCGTCGATTTCGACAGCGGCCGAGCGCACCCACGCGCCTACTCGACCCATTCAGACGGCCATCTTCATCCTGCCTCATCAGGACGGTGGCGGTATACGTAGGCCCCGCCGGGCGAGCGCACTCGTCCGACGGGGCCATACGACTCACACGACTAGCTCGAAGCACCGACCTCGAAGCGAACGAAGCGCTTGATGGTGACGCCGGCCTCGTCGAGGATCGCCTTGACGGACTTCTTGGAGTCCTGCACCGAGGACTGCTCGGTCAGCACGACGTCCTTGAAGTAGCCGTTGACGCGGCCTTCGATGATCTTCGGCAGAGCCTGTTCCGGCTTGCCCTCGGCGCGAGCGGTCTCCTCGGCGATGTGACGCTCGTTGGCGACGATGTCCTCGGGGACCTCGTCGCGCGTGACGTACTTGGCCTTGAGCGCCGCGACCTGCATGGCGGCACCGCGAGCGGCCTCCGCAGCAGCGTCACCCTCACCGGTGTACTCGACGAGGACGCCGACGGCGGGCGGCAGGTCGGCGCTGCGCTTGTGCAGGTAGACCGCGACCGGTCCGTCGAACGAGGCGATCTTGCTCAGGACGAGCTTCTCGCCGATCTTCGCGGACTGCTCCTGGATGACGGTATCGACCGTCTTGCCGTCGAGGTCGAGCGCCTTGAGCGCGTCGACGTCGGCGGGCTTCGCTGCCGCGGCGACCGTGACGATCGACTCGGCGAGCTTCAGGAAGTCCTCGTTCTTCGCGACGAAGTCCGTCTCGCAGTCGAGCTCGAGCAGGACGCCGTCCTTGGAAACGACCAGGCCCTCGGCCGTGGTGCGCTCGGCACGCTTGCCCACGTCCTTGGCGCCCTTGATGCGCAGCTGCTCCACAGCCTTGTCGAAGTCACCCTCGGCCTCAGCGAGAGCGTTCTTGCAGGCCATCATTCCGGAGCCGGTGAGCTCGCGGAGCCGCTTGACGTCAGCGGCGGTGTAGTTCGCCATGGTGAGCGAGCCTCCTCATATGTCTGTCGGGACGTAAGTCAGGGTAGTACTCGGACCAGACCGTGAAACGGCCCTGACCAAAAGATCTCTGGTCAGGGCCGTGTGCATCGGATCAGGCCTCGGTGGAGGGTGCCTCTGCTGCGGGGGCCTCGGCAGCCGGAGCCGCCTGTGCCTCAGCTGCGGGAGCGGCCTCTGCGGCGGGCGCTGCCTCAGCGGCGGGCGCGGCCTCAGCGGCGGGCGCGGCCTGCGAGAGCAGTTCCTGCTCCCACTCGGCGAGGGGTTCGCCGGCGCCGGCCTCGGGCTTCGCGTCCTTGTCGGCGCTCAGTCCGGCACGGGCCTGCACGCCCTCGGCCACTGCGGATGCGACGACCTTGGTGAGCAGGGCGGCGCTGCGGATGGCGTCGTCGTTGCCCGGGATCGGGTAGTCGACGAGGTCGGGGTCGCAGTTGGTGTCCAGGATCGCGATGACCGGGATGTTCAGCTTGCGAGCCTCGGCAACGGCCAGGTGCTCCTTGTTGGTGTCGACGACCCACACCGCGGAGGGGACCTTGGCCATGTCGCGGATACCACCGAGAGTGCGGTCCAGCTTGGTCATCTCACGCGTGAGCATGAGGATTTCCTTCTTGGTGCGACCCTCGAAGCCACCGGTCTGCTCCATTGCCTCGAGCTCCTTGAGGCGGAGAAGACGCTTGTGGACGGTGGTGAAGTTGGTGAGCATGCCGCCGAGCCAACGCTGGTTGACGTAGGGCATCCCGACGCGAGTGGCCTCGGCCGCGATGGATTCCTGGGCCTGCTTCTTGGTGCCGACGAAGAGGACGGTGCCGCCGTGGGCAACGGTCTCCTTGACGAACTCGTACGCCTTGTCGATGTACGTCAGCGTCTGCTGCAAGTCGATGATGTAGATGCCGTTGCGGTCGGTGAAGATGAAACGCTTCATCTTCGGGTTCCAACGACGGGTCTGGTGACCGAAGTGCGTGCCGCTGTCGAGCAGCTGCTTCATTGTTACGACAGCCATGGCTGTGTATCTCTCTTTCATTGCCGGTTGATGCAGAGCATCTCGAGACGCTCCACCCTGGCGCCCGCAGACCATCGGACTCACACCGAGGTGCGAGACCAGCCGATGGCCGATAACCTGCGCGGGCGCGCGAAGTCGGACTGTGGGAGCACAGACCGCTCGATCAGTGTACGGCCTCCACGCCGAACGCCCTAACCGCCCCTGCCACACCGCGGCCGCGCGTGCAAGGGTTTCGCAGGATCTGTGGACAAAACGTAGTCGATCCACATTCTCGTCCGCTACCCCTTCATCGGCCCGGACGTGCGGGATCGTCCATCCATGACGACATTCGGGGCGATCGTGCGGGCGCTCACGGCGGCGGCCACGGCGTCCACGCTGCTGACCGCCGCTGCGCTCTTCGCCCCGCCCGCCGACGCCGCGCCGACCGGTGAATTCGACTGGCCGCTGCACCCACGACCCCGGGTGGTCCGGGCGTTCGACAACCCCGAGCGCGACTGGCTTCCCGGCCATCGCGGCGTGGATCTGGGCGGCGTGCCCGACGAGGCCGTCCTGTCCGCAGGTGCGGGTGTGGTGGTGTTCGCCGGCACGGTGGCGGGCAAACCCGTCGTCTCCGTCGACCACCCGGGTGGGCTCCGCACAACGTACGAGCCGGTGACCGCCCGGGTCACCCCCGGGCAGCGCGTGGGCCGTGGCACCGTCCTCGGCACGCTCGAACCCGGGCACCCGCGCTGCATCACCTTGGTCGCCGCGTGCCTGCACTGGGGTCTTCGCCGCGACCGTGAGTACCTCGACCCGCTCGGGCTCGTCCGCGTGGCGCCGGTGCGGCGCTACCCGTCGGGGCCCCCGACCGCGGTGGCTCGCGCCACTCCGCGACGGCGTGCCTGCCTGCCGACTCCGGGAAGTCGTCCGCGACCATCGCCGCGAGTTCGACGAACGCCTTCCTCGTCGCCGGACGCAGCAGGTCCAGATCCACCACCGACCCCTCGGCGAGGTGCCCGTCGAACGGCACCACCTTCACGGCGCGGCACCGGAGCAGGAAGTGATTGGTCAGTTCCGTCATGTCGATCGTGCCCGAGCCGGGCCGGGCGGCGCTGATCTTGACGACCGTCCGCGAGACCAGGTGCCCGTAACCGTGGTGCTGCAACCAGTCCAGCGGAGCGGCGGCACTGCGGGCTCCGTCGACGGCCGGCGAGCTCACCAGCACCATAGGGAATTGGCGAGTTGCAGAACGCCGTTCATCGCCGAATGCATGATGCCGGTGCCGCAGTCGGTGAGGATGATGTTGTAGTGCACCTGCAGTGTCGATCACCCGCCGGTAGTCGTCGTCGGAGATCGCCGGGTCCTGTTCGCTCGCGAGCACCTCGAGACGGCTCGGCGCCTACGACGTGTGGGCCCCGCACATCTGAGTAACGCCGGATGGTCGACTGCGCCGCGATGGGATCACGGACGGTCGAATGCGTCTGCAGGAGCACACATTGCGAGAGCGTCCCGAAGTCGGGGTTGGCGTCGACGGCGATCACGCAGTCGCCGCGCAATGACGCGAACGTCGATCCCAGCCCGATCGTGGTCGTCATCTTGCCGATGCCGCCCTTCAAGGACAGGAAGGCAATTCGATAGTCCCCCTGGATCGGCTGCCGGATGCGGTCGAGCAGTACCGCTTCGCCCGTCTCACCTGCCGACGCTCCCGGATTCACCGATCCCCTGGTGAGCCGGTGCAGTCCGCGCCGCCACCCTCGGCTCGGCGCCTTGCGTGCCCGTTCGAGGAGCGCATCCGCCACCAGATCCTGACTGGTCACCTGATGCCGGTTGGCTCCAGGGCGGGACCGTCCCAGGATTGCTGCCCCACTGATCGGCCGCGGTGTCGCTCGCGGCCACGGCCCAGACATTCTCTAAGCAGGAGTCCACGCCTACCGGCCGGCTCCCAGTTCCCGAACAAGGACACCGCTCGACCAGACACCGAGCCCGCAGACGACCACTCAAAAAGCCAGGGATCACCAGGTGTCCCGGTCGGACGTTCGGCCCGCCTGCGGACTCCCCCCGAGGCTAAATGTCGGAGGTCGGCGTTACTGTCGAGGTCGTACGCACCCGGTTGCCACATGTACTGGCGGGAGGGTTGATGGATGACGTAACGGCGGTGCCGGCATCGTTGTCCGGCGTGGTTTCTGGGCGCTCTGGTCGCCACAGTATCGACGACGGGGTCTCCACGACGCCGCGGCAGTTCTCGTTCACCACCCGCGCCCACGTGGCGGTCGACGACGCGACCGGTGAGCGGATCGGCCTCGATGACGTCGACACCCGGGTGGGGTGGCTGCTCGATCTGATTGCAGGTGCTGGCGCCGAGTTGGTGTCGCGGCTGTGGCGGCCGGCGACGTTCGACGTGCTCGCCGCCGGCCGTGACCGCCAGGACCGCAGGCTGCCCACACAGGGTCATGTCGCCGCGGCGCGGCTCGGCTGGGATCCGTTCTATCCGGACGGGGTCTATGTGCCGTCGCGGGTGAGCCGGGTGGTGACCGCGCAGGTGCTGGCGACCCTGCGGACCCTGGCCTACCGGGACACCGCGATCGCGGCACTGTCGACCCGATTCGACCCGGCCACCGGTCGTCTGACCGCACCCACCGAGCCGGGCGACTCTGTGCCCTCGGGTTTCGCTCGGGGTGTGCGGCGCCAGCTCGCCGCACGCGCCCGCTCCAGTGGCGGGGCACCGGCCGGCCGGTTGCGGATCACCGACCTGCAGGGACCACCGCAGATCGCGTCGATGGCCCGACTGTCGGCCGCCGATCGGCAGCTCGCGCAGCTTGCCGTCACCGTCGCAGAGCATGAGCTGGTGTTGACGGTGAAGCTGCCGACCTGTCCCGCGCCGGTGGGGCGGGCGCAGTGGCGGCGGGTGCGGCTGACCGCGGCCATCCCCGCGCACCTGTGCGGCCGGCCTGTCATCGATTGGCATCTGCCGACCCTGGTCCTCGACCACCGGGGTCTGTTGTGGCGGTGCGCCGCGACCGAACTCGTCCCGGCAGATGACCTGGACTCGGCCGCGGTCGCGGTGGGCGTGGATTGGTCCCCGTCCACGCTCGGTGCCGCCGCCCTCACCACCGACAGCCCGGAGAGGCTGGTGTCGGATTACCGGGGCTTCACCTACGACGACCGCGGCCTCGGAATCAAACTGGCGCGCCTGCAGGCCGAGGGGCAGCTGCTGCACGCCAAGGCCGCCCGGCTGACCCGGCTGGCCGCCACCGCCCCACCGGAGGTCCGCGCCCAGCTGGAGGCGAAGATCGCCGTCCTCGACGAACACCGCACCGCGGTGGGTGCCAAGCGGGGGAAGATCAACCGGGAACTCGCGTTCCACTTCGCCCGCCAGGTCACCGACTACGCCACCACCGCCGGAGCGCAGGTGATCGCGGTGGAAGATCTCACCACCCTCGAGACCCGCGGACACGGCCGGGTCAACAACAACCGGGCCGCGCAGTCCGCCCGCCGCCAAGCGGTCGCCGCCCTCGCGCACACCGCCACCGGTGCCGGCATCACGGTGGTCTCGGTGCCCGCCCGAGGATCGTCCGCATGGTGTCCGGGCTGCGACGAACCACTTGCCCGTCCCGGCGGGTACCACACCGCGTGGTGCCCGGGCTGCCGGGTCGGCGGCAACCGCGACCACCTCGCGGGGGTGAACCTGGCCAAACGCGCACTGCTCGGCAAAGGCAAGGTCACCCGTCGACGTGGGCAGCTCCCCGCGGTCCGGGTCGCCGAGCACGCGCCGATACGCAGGTGCCGCGACAAAACCGGTCCCACCCCGAGCAGGCCCCGGCATCGCCGGGTCCGCCGCAGCCTGCCCACCGCACCACGGCGGTTGGGGGTGAATCCGAAACAGCATGTTCCTGCACCACAAGCGTCGGTGTGGGACACGGTCCAACCCACACCACCGCACGGTGACGCGGGTAGCCGTGACACACGTCCATCTCAGGCGCCCGCCACACCAGTGGCAGACAGTCCGAGATCTACGTAGACGCTGTGAAGTTGCGCACCTCCGGGGCGATGCTGGCCGCAGCCTGCCCGCGAGCCACGACCGCAGCACCTGGATGTCGAGCTCGCCGAGGTGTGCCTCCGGTGACGTCGACAACCAGTACCGCAGTAGCGACTCGCGTCCGCGACGTACGCCTTCACGGTGTGCTGCGATCGGCCGCGTTCGAGCCCGAGATGCCGCGCGTACTCCTCGAGTACCAGCTCCAACGGTGCCGGTAGGTCGCTGATCATGGTGGCAACAGTCGACTCGGGCGGGAGATAAATCAAGCAGCCGCGCCGCTAGAGTTCTTTTGTGCAGCGAACGATCTCCATTCCCATGTTGTGTGTCCTGGCGTTACTGTCCGCGATCGCGCCGCTGGCTACCGACATGTATCTCCCCGGTCTCCCCCTGATGACTGAGAGCCTGAACACGTCGGCGCCGAGCGTGCAGTTGACATTGACCACGTTCATGGCAGGGCTCGGAATCGGGCAGCTCGTCGTCGGACCGCTGTCGGACGGCCTCGGACGCCGTCGTCTGCTGATCGGCGCCACCGTCGTGACGACCCTCGCCGCGATGGCGTGCGCTCTCGCGCCCACCGTGGAAACCCTCATCGCTGCAAGACTTTTCCAGGGGCTGAGTGGTGGCGCGGCGATCGTGCTCGCACGCGCCTGCATCGCCGACCGGGCCCGTGGAGACAACGCCGCCCGGCTCTTCAGCATCATGATGATCATTGGCGGGGTTGCGCCGGTCGTCGCACCGTTGATGGGCGGCGCACTGCTCGGACCGGTCGGCTGGCGAGGGATCTTCTGGGTGCTCACCGTCGCTGGTGTGGTGATGTTCGCGGGAGTGCTGATCCTCGTCCCGGAGACGCTTCCCGAGGAGAACCGGCACGGCGGCGGGCTCACTGCACTGGTCCGGAATCTGCGTTACGTCGTCGGCAACCGTGTCTACCTGGGTTACGCGTTCACGTTCATGTTCGGGTTCGTCGCGCTCTTCTCGTACATCTCCGCATCCCCTTTCGTCGTGCAGAACGTCCTCGGGCTCAGCCCGGTGCAGTTCTCCATGGTGTTCGCGGTGAACGCGGCGGGCATGGTGAGCGCCGCGATCGTGAACACGCGGCTCGTGGGCACATTCCATGCCCGGCAACTGCTGGGGTTCGGGGTCACGCTGCTCCTGGCAGCGGGCGTCGTGCTGCTTCTCGCCGCGGTGCTGATCGATTCGCCGCCGTGGTGGGCGATCCTGATTCCGTTGTTCGTCTCGGTGTCGAGCATCGGGTTCGTGATGGGCAATGCGACGGCGCTGGCCCAGGGCGAGGTGACCAAGGCGTCCGGCACCGGGTCAGCGCTCCTCGGCGCCGGCCAGTTCGGCCTCGCCGCGGTGGTCTCGCCGCTCGTCGGCATCGCCGGCCCCGACACCGCAGTGCCGATGGCCGTCGCGATCCCGACCGCGGGCGCCGTGGCGATGCTGTCGCTGGTGGTGCTGACGCGGCGGACGCACCTCTCGTAGCGCGTCCACCGCACCGGGTCAGCGGGAGGCACCCTCGCTCGCGGCGAGCTCGGACTTCCACACGCGGAAGCCCTCCTCGGTGCGACCGCGACGCCAGTAGCCGGAGATGGACGCGGCCGACGCGGGGACGCCTCGTTCCTTACGCACGTAGGAGCGCAGGTTGTGCATGACGGCCTGCGCCTCACCGTGAATGAAGACCTGCGCCGTTCCGGGCAGCCATGCGGTATCGCGCACTGCCGCGACGAGGGGTGCGTTGTCCCCGGACGCCTCTTCACCGATCCGGTCCGACGTGTCGCCGCGGTGAATCCAGGTGACGTCGACGCCGGCGGGCGAGTCGAAGACGATTTCGTCCTCCGGGCCGGCGACCTCGATGATGACCCGTCCGACAGCCGACGCGTCCAGCTTCTCGACGGACGCCGAGATGGCGGGAATTGCGGTCTCGTCGCCGGCGAGCAGGTACCAGTCGGCTGCCGGGTCCGGCGCGAACGCGCCGCTGGGGCCGCGCAACCGGAGGACGTCACCGGCCGCCGCGGATGCCGCCCACGGTCCGGCGACGCCGGCGTCGCCGTGCACCACGAAATCGATGGCGATCTCTCGCTTCACCGAATCCACCGACCGGATCGTGTACGTGCGCAGGACGGGCTCGTCGGGGCTCCCGAATTCGAGTTTCGCGTACGCATCGGTGTAGGAATTTGGAACGAAGCTGTCGAATCCCGGGTCGCCGAGGAATACCCGCACCATGTGCGGGGTCAGCCATTCGGTCCGGAGCACGGTCAGTGTCGCAGTCGGCTTTGCCACAGGCATCTCTCCAATGAACTCAAGTTGGTTAGTGTTACCTAACTACGGTACAGGAGTGACTGGCGACGGCGGTCAGAGCGGAATCAGGTGGTGCTTCTGCTCGCCGCGGGCGGAGCGCTTGTCGCGGAGCAACGTCAACGCCCGCCGGATCTCGAGCCGGGTGGCGGACGGTTCGATCACCGCGTCGATGTAGCCGCGCTCGGCGGCCGAATACGGTGTCGCGACGTTCTCGTTGTAGGCGTCGACGAGTTGCTGCCGCATCGCCTCCTGTTCCTCGCCGGCAGCTTCGAGTTCGCGGTGGTAGAGGAGACTGATCGCGGCCTCGGCGCCCATGACCGCGATGCGTGCGGTCGGCCAGGCGAAGTTCACGTCGGCACCGAGTTGCTTGCACCCCATCACCGCGTATCCGCCGCCGTAGGACTTACGGACCACAACAGTCACTTTCGGCACCGTGGCCGCCGCGAACGCCTGCAGGAAGCGGCCGCCGCTGCGGAGCACGCCGTTCCGCTCCTGTTCCAGCCCGGGTAGGAAGCCCGGCGTGTCGACGACGAACACGAGCGGAATCTCGTAGGCGTCGCAGATCCGCACGAAGCGGGCTGCCTTGGCGGCACCGACCTGATCCAGTGCTCCACTGAGGAATTGCGGCTGGTTGGCCACCACTCCGACGGATCGTCCGTCCACCCGGGAGAATCCGGTGATCACGTTCGGTGCCGTTTGCGCGGCGAGTTCGTGGAAGTCTCCGTCGTCGAAGATGTTCAGCAGCAGGTCGTGCATGTCGTAGGCGGCATTGTCGGCGTCCGGCATGAACTCGTTCAACGCCAGATCGTTGTCGGTGATCTCGGGTTCGAGTCCCGGGTTCACGATGGGCGCCTCTTCGTGCCTGCTGGACGGGAGGAAGCCGAGATAATCACGCACCCAGGCGAACGCCGCTTCCTCGCTTGGCGCGACGTGGTGGACGTTCCCGTTCTCGGCCTGGGCGCGGGCGCCGCCGAGTTCGTCGAGGGTGACGTCCTCGCCGGTGACGGATTTGATGACTCCGGGACCGGTGACGAACATGTACGCCTGCTCGTCCACGGCGACAACGAGGTCTGTGTTGATCGGCGCGTACGCCCCGCCGCCCGCGCATTTGCCGAGGAGGATCGAGACCTGCGGGCACACTCCCGACAGCGGGATCTGGCGGCGGCCCATTTCGGCGTACCAGGCGAGCGACGTGACGGCGTCCTGTACGCGTGCGCCGCCGGAGTCGTTGATGCCCACGCAGGGGCAGCCGATCCGTCCGGCGAATTCGATGATCGATGCGACCTTGCGACCGAACATCTCCCCCACGCTGCCACCGAACACGGTGTGGTCGTGCGAGAACACCGCCACCGGACGTCCGTCGACGGTTCCGTGGCCGGTGACGACGCCGTCACCGTAGGGGTTGTCGGGGGCTCCCGGGTTCTTCGCCATCTGTCCGACCTCGATGAAGCTGCCGGAATCGAGCAGCATCCGGATCCGTTCGCGGGGTCCGGGCAGACCTTTCTGCTTGCGCCGCGCGATCGCCCTCGGGCTCCCCGGATTCAGCGACTGCTCGAGCCGATCCTCGAGATCGGCGAGCAGTTCCGCCGTGGTCCTGGTCATGTGAGATTCCTCCTCGAGACGCACCCGCGAGCGGACTGCACTCCCGGACCGCCGGTAGTTGCCTCATCGGACACCGTATGTGCACCGACCGGACGCTGTGGGTGAGCCGACTGGACTCCAAGTACCCACGACGGGCGCAACTACCCCTCCGGCACAACGCTGGGTGGAGTGGAAACCGTCGACCGGAGCGCTGCGAGGACTTCACAGACTCGATCGCCCCGGGGCGCGATGTCGGCCCGGGGCGTGCCCTCAGGCAACCGGCAGCTAGCTCCGCTACGAGCCGGAGGCGATCAACAGGCTCAACACCTGCGCGACGAAGTTCCGCCACAAGTCCTCGGCTGACCCCATATCTCACTCCTTCGTGCGGTTGTGAGGTGCGATATGAACGTTTCTACCCCAACGTGACGTCGATCAGTCGCTTCGACTCGCATTAGGGGCAACCGAGCACGATGAAGTGCGCGCCGAGCGGACTCCCGACTGGCTCGTCACCCCTCACCTCTGCCGCGACCACCCCGTGTCGTCGGAGCCGACGAAGCCCTCCATCTCCAGAAGCGGCAGCACAGCCCGAACCTGCTCCACCGCGACCCCGGACAGTTCGGACAACTCCCGGACCCCACGCGGCCCGACCGCGGGCAACGCCTCGTACACCAGCAGGGCGTCCCCCGACAGCGCATCCAGATCGCGGACCACGTCCGGGCCTTCCCGCAGCCCGATCGGCCCGGCCTCCTCCACCACGTCACCGGCATTCGCGACCAACCGCGCCTCCCCCTCCCGAATCATCCGATTGCACCCCGTCGACGACGCCGACGTCACCGGGCCCGGCACGGCCATCACCGGACGCCCCAACTTGCGCGCCCAACTCGCCGTGTTCCGCGCACCGCTGCGCCACCCTGCCTCCACCACGACCACCCCGTCGGACAGGCTCGCCACCAACCGATTCCGCGCCAGGAACCGATGCTTCGCCGGTGTCGTGCCCGGTGCGTACTCACTGACCACCGCACCGTTCTGCGCGATCTGCCGCAACATGCGCGCATGCCCCGCCGGATACGCACGATCCACACCACACGCGAGCACCGCCACCGTCAGGCCCCCGACACCCAGCGCTGCCCGATGCGCGGCACCATCGACCCCGAACGCCGCACCCGACACGATCGTCCACCCGTCGACGGCGAGATCACCGGAAATCTCGGCAGTCACGTGCTCGCCGTAGGCACTCGCCGCCCGCGTCCCCACGATCGAGATCGCCCGATCGGTCAGTTCGGCCACCGGCCGCGAACCGAGCACCCACAGCGCCAACGGCGGGCCCTCGTCCCGCGATCGGGACAGATTCCCGAAGCCGAGGAGCCGCCACTGCGGCCACTCGTCGTCGTCCGGCGTCACGAGCCGGCCACCCATCCCCGCCACCAGTGCGAGATCGTGCGCGGCGGTATCCACATGCGCCCGGGCAACGGTCCGCTCCCCCAGCATCTCCGACAGGTCCCGCTCCCGCACGGCCCGCGCAGCCTCCTCCGGACCCACCTCCTCCACGAGCCGCGACAGCGCCGGGCTCGGCCCCTGCACCACCTTCGACAGATACGCCCACGCCAACCGCCGCGGATCCTGGACCACATTCAGACCGCTTGCACCACTTCGACTTTCCACTGTCACTGAAAGCTCCGATCACGAAACCCCAACGCGGTGACCACCTGCTCCGGGCCCGGCATGTCGAGTCCCGCCAGATCCTCACGGTCCAGGCCACTCGCAACGCCCGATCGGCGCCCGGGCCGTGATCAGTCCCTTCCGTAGCGCACGCTCCACCGGCGCCAGCGCGGGCCGTGCCAACCGGAACTTCTGCCGCAGGGCCGGTCCGGGCACCTCCGCGTTGGTGCGCCAGCCGTAGTCGCTCCACCGCTCGCCGGCGGCCGCCCGCGCCTCCGCCACCCGCTGGCGGACGTCCTCGGTGCTCTCCCCGACCTCGTCGATGAACGCTCCGGTCGCGACGGCCTGCATCCGCACCCGCAGATCCACCCGATCCATCAGCGGTCCCGACAGCTTCCCGAGGTAGCGTCGCCGGGCAGTCGGTGCGCACACGCAGTCGGCTTCCCGCGCGGGCGCGCACGGGCACGGATTGGCCGCGAGGATCAGCTGGAAGAGCGCCGGATAGCGGGCGACCCCGTCCCGGCGCGCGATTCGCACCTCCCCGTCCTCGAGCGGGGTCCGCAGAGCTTCGAGGACCTTGGTTCCGATCTCGGCGCACTCGTCGAGAAACAGCACCCCTCGGTGGGCGCGACTGACCGCGCCGGGCTTCGCGACCCCGCTTCCCCCGCCGACGAGTGCGCTCACGGACGCGGTGTGGTGGGGTGCGATGAACGGCGGCACGTCGATGAGGGGACGCTCGGGCGGCAGGAGCCCGGCCACGGAGTGGATTGCTGTCACCTCGAGCGATTCACTCTCGGTGAGCGGGGGCAGAACCCCGGGAAGTCGTTGCGCCAGCATCGTCTTCCCCACGCCGGGTGGGCCGGTGAGCATCAGGTGGTGCGCTCCCGCCGCCGCCACCTCGATGGCCCAGCGCGCCTCTGCCTGACCCACCACCTCGCTCAGATCGGCGCGCACCGGTTGCGCAACCCACTGCGCCGGCTCCGGATACTCGAGATCCCGCTCCTCCCGCAGCCACGCGATCGCCGCCCGCAGGTCGTGCGCGCCGAGCACCTCGACACCACCGACCAGCCCTGCCTCGGGCAGCGACTGCACCGGGACGACCACCGTCGCCCACCCCGCATTCTTCGCCGCGAGCACCGCAGGCAGAATCCCGCGCACCGACCGGAGCCGCCCGTCCAGCGCGAGTTCTCCGAGCAGAACGGTCTCGCGCAGCCGCTGCCGCTTCACCTGCTTGGCCGCGTCCAGCACGGCAGCGACGAGGGCGAGATCGTAGACCGAGCCGACCTTCGGCAGCGTCGCCGGCGACAGCGCGAGGATCACCTTCGAATCCGGCCACTCCTCGCCCGAGTTCGCCACCGCGGCCCTGATCCGGTCCCGAGCCTCCTGCAGCGCGGTGTCCGGCAGCCCGACCAGATGCACCGCGGGGAGTCCGCGGCCGATATCGGCCTCGATCTCGACCAGTTGACCGTCGACCCCGGTCACGGCCACCGAGTGTGCTCGCCCCAGTGCCATCAGAACGCATCCCGGACGTGTTCGATCTGGGGCTGCGGACCGTGCCCGATCATGATCGCGACCACGTCGAACCGCACCCGCGACCAGTGCCGGCCCGAGTCCCGCAGCCACTCCACGGCCAACAGGCGGATCCTGCGCTGTTTCGAGAACGTCACCGCCTCGGCCGGACTGCCGTATCCCAGGCCGCGCCGTGTCTTCACCTCCACGAACACGAGCCAGTCTCCCTCTGCCGCAATGAGATCGACTTCCCCGTATCGGGATCGCCAGTTCCGGTCGACGATCTCCATGCCCGCCTCGGTGAGATACCGGGCGGCCAGATCCTCCCCATGTGCACCAAGCGCGAGATTGTGCGCCACAGCAGCCTCCACCCCGTCCCCCGGCGGCCCACCGATGCAAACCGCGTCTCTCGCACCACCGTGCCCGACCCGCATTCCGGGAAGAGGTGCCCGAACTGGCGAACGAATTGGGCTGTGTATGAAGTGCACGTTGTGGACAACTCGGCACTGCGCGGCAAGTGTTCACCCCAAAGACCCAGGCCAGGGCTGTCAAGCCGGTAATCGAACGGTCAGCCGAGCGCGGGCATCCATCGGCGCGCGAGCGATGCCACCCAGTCGGCGGCCGCGCCGGGATCCCCGGGTGGCGACTCGACGAGGACGAGTTCGTCGACTCCCGCCTCGGCCAGCGCATCGACGTCGGAGGGGTCCACTTCCCGCAAGGCTACGGCCAGGCGCAACTCCTCGGCGTCGCGCCCTGCGTCCCGGCACAGTGCGTGGATCGTCCGGATTCGTTCGGTGACGGCGTCGACGCCGTCCAGGCTGAACCCGTACCAGCCGTCACCCCACGCCGCGACCCGGCGGAGTGCCGCGTCACTGTTGCCGCCGAGCACGACCGGAATCCGGCGATCACGCACGGGTTTCGGATTGACCCGCACCGAATCGACGCGGACGAACTCACCCTCGAACGTCGCGACGTCGTCACGCCACAGCGTGCGCATCGCCGCAACGTATTCGGCGGCGCGCTCGCCACGTCCCTCGAACGGAATGCCGAGCGCAGCGAATTCTTCCCGGGACCATCCGATGCCCACGCCGAGCGTCAGCCGGCCCCCACTCATCAGATCCAACGTCGCGGCCTGCTTGGCCATGAGGACGGGATTGTGTTCGGGCAGTAGCAACACTCCGGTGGCAACGCCGATCGTGTGGGTGGCAGCGGCGGCGAAACTCAGCCCGATCATCGGGTCGAGCCAATCCGCGACGGCGGGGACCGCGATCCGGCCGTCGTCCGCGTACGGATACCGCGACTCCGACCGGTCCACCATCACGACGTGCTCGCCTGCCCACAGCGTGGCGAATCCGCTGTTCTCGGCGGCAACCGCGACCGAGTCGATCACCGCGCGACGAGCGCCGGTGCCGATCCCGAGTGCGTGCAACCCGAGGCGCATTGGCCGATCGTCTCACAGTTACCCGGCCGAAGTGACTCGCTTCCGGGACGCTTCTATCCGCGGACGTCGAGGCTACGGGCGTAGTGCTCCTTGAACACCTCGAGATGCGTCCAGGTCTCCAGGGCCATCACACCGTCGATCGTCCGGATGTGTTCGGCAAGGGCGTAGAGGTCACCCGACGAGTCGGCGGCGACCGTGCCGATCAGGTCGAATCTGCCGAGTGTCCGCGCCAGGAACTCGATACCCGGCAGGTCCTCGATCTGCGCGCACGCCTCCCGGTCCCGCGATCCGAGGCTGACACCGATGCCCATGGCGAGGGTTCTGCCGCCACCGCGGCGCCTCACGACGGCTCCGACGCGCAACGCGGTGCTGTCGATCAGATGGTTCACGCGATTCCGCGCCGCACTCGGTGAGAGCCCGGTGCGTTCGGCCAGTTCCAGAAACGGCATCCGCCCGTTCCGTTCCAGTAACTCGATGAGCGCGACGTCTTTCGCGTCCAGTCGGACGTCGGCCCGTAATGCGCTCTTGGGCATGAAGATTCCCTTGATGACATCGGCGTAGAACAGCGTGTTGACGGTGCGGACACCGGGTTCCGCACGGATCGCGGCGATGGCGTCGTAGAGGTCCCGCTGGTTGGGGACGCGCAGTTCGGCGATGATGTTGTACTGCCCGCTCACAGCGGAAATGTAGACGGCCGCCTCCGACGCGCAGAGTGCCTCGGCGACGGGACCCACCGGCCCCGACACGGCGACGGACACGTGTGCCATCGCCTTGAGGCCCAGCAACTCGGGGTGTGCGACGGCAACGACACTCACCGTGCCCGTGTCGAGCAGCGTCTGGACGCGCGTGGACACCGCGGCGCGGGGTGCGCCCACGGTCGCGGCGAGCTCTCGATAGGTTGCGCGACCGTTCGACTGCAACGCCGCGATGAGCTTGGAATCCAGTTCGACAGTCATGATGCCCCGAGATTTCTCGATTTCTTTCTGCATTCCCGACAGACAAGAAGAATCGCACAGATCCCAATATTCTGCGAATCGGTGCAATTCTGCTCCAACTACTGAACACATTCGTCGTCGAACGATCGCTCCGAAACTTTGATGTATTGCGTAGCCGCTGGTCAGGGCGTAATTTCCCTCCCAACCGGAACGTGACCCACACCACCATCTCGAAGGATCACCATGCGCAAGCTGTTTCACCACGAGGCGTCCCCCCTCGACGCCACCGCCACCGTCTTCACCGGTGGCACGCTCCGCACCGTGGACGCAGACACCGAGGGCGCCGAGGCCTTCCTCGTCTACGGCAATCGCTTCGCCGCGGTCGGCACCGCTGCGGAATGTCGTGAGGAAGCGCGGAGGATCGGCACCCGGACGACGGACGTCATCGATCTCGCCGGGGCGACCGTCGTACCCGGGTTCGTCGATCCGCACGCCCACCCCCTGATGTACGGCCAGATGCTCAGCTGGGTGGACTGCGGCCCCGAGAAGGCACGCACCATTCCCGAGATCGTCGCACTGCTCCGGGAGGCGGCGGGGAACCAGCCTGCCGGGATCCCGGTGCGTGGGTACGGCTACGAGCACCGCAACCTCGTCGAGGGCCGTCATCCCACGAAGGAGGAACTCGATCAGGTCGGTACCGACCGCGAGGTCTACCTGATGAACGCCAGCGGCCACGGCGGCGTCGTCAACACTTTCACCCTCGAACTCCACGGCGTCACCCGTGACACCCCGAATCCGCCCGGCGGCGAGTTCTTCCGCGACGCGGACGGCGAGCTGACCGGCGAACTGTCCGATGCCGCCTCCAACATCCTCACCGGCGTGAACGGCGTCAAGGTCGGTCATCACGGCCCGAACTTCCACCTCGAGGACGAACCCGAGGAGCATCTGCGGCAGCTCTCCGTGGCGCAGGAGAAGTTCCTCGAGGGCGGCGTCACCACGATCGGCGACTGCCAGGTGACGCGGCGCGAGTTCGACATGTACCTGCGACTGGCGGAGCAGGGCCGGCTCGAGACCCGGGTGAGCATGTACCTGCTCAGCCACCTGCTCGATCACGCGCTCGACACCGGGCTGCACGGTGCGTTCGGCAACTCACGTCTCGCGTTCGGCGGGATCAAGTTCTACGCCGACGGCACTCTCGGCGGTTGGACCGCCTACTTCCCTGATGGGTACGTGGGCGACCCGTGCCGGACCGGACAGCTCTATCACGAGCCCGCCGACTATGCGGCGCTGATCGCGAAGGCACACGCCGTCGGCCTGCAGACTGCGACGCATGCGCAGTCGCCGACCGCGATCGACATGGTCCTCGACGCGATCGAGGCCGCGCAGAAGGCGCATCCCGACGCCGATGCCCGTCACCGCATCGAGCACTGCGGGTTGCCGACCCCCGAGCAGATCACGCGGATGCACGCACTCGGTGTGTACCCCGTCAACCAGCCGCAGCACTACTACAACTGGGGCGAGGGCGTGACCGCGGCCATCGGCACCCCGGGTGAGCGTTTCAATCCCCTGGGCGAATTCGTCGAAGCCGACGTACCGGTCACGATCAGTTCCGACGCACCCGTCGCCGAGCCCAAACCACTCGAGGCGATCCAGGCCGCCGTCACCCGCATCACCCGGCAGGGACATCAACTCGGCTCGAACGCATTGCGACTGACCGCCGCCCAGGCCCTCACCGCGCACACGCTGAACGGGGCCCGCGCGCTCGGACGGGAATCCGAACTCGGCAGCATCTCCCCCGGCAAGCGCGCCGATTTCGTGGTCCTCGGCGCCGACCCTCTCACCGTCGACCCGCACACCATTGCCGACATCGAGGTCCGTGAAACGTGGATCGACGGCGAATTGGCGCATTCCACCCGCAGCGACCTACTCTCGACCACTGCAACCACCGAGGATCAGTCATGAGTCACGACACTCAGATCGCCAAGGCCCGCAAGGCGGGTTTCGCGGCCTTCGTCGGCACCACCATCGAGTGGTACGACTTCTACGTGTACGCCACGGCGGCGGCCCTGGTGTTCGGTGAGATCTTCTTCCCCTCCGACACCGACCGCCTGACCGGCATCGCCGCCGCGTTCGCCACCTACGCGGTGGGCTTCTTCGCCCGCCCGCTCGGCGGCATCGTCTTCGGACACGTCGGCGACCGGGTCGGCCGGCGGACGGCGCTCGTCGTGACACTCACCCTGATGGGCGCGGGCACGTTCCTGATCGGTGCGCTGCCGACATACGCGCAGATCGGGTTCTGGGCGCCGCTGCTGCTCGTGATGCTGCGTTTCGTGCAGGGTTTCGCGGTGGGCGGCGAATGGGGTGGCGCCGTGCTGATGGCCGTCGAACACGCGCCCGAGGACAAGAAGACGTTCTACGGCGGATTCGCACAGCTGGGCAACCCCGCAGGCGCGCTGCTCGCCACCGGGTTCTTCAGTGTCCTCTCGACCTTCGGCGACGACGCCCTGCGGGACTGGGCGTGGCGGCTGCCGTTCCTGTGCTCGGCGCTGCTGATCGGCGTGGGGTTGCTGGTGCGACTGAAGGTGGAGGAATCCCCCGTCTTCGAGTCCGAGGTGCAGACGGCGACCGAACCCGAAGCGCTGCCGCTGAAGTACGCCATCGTCACCAACTGGCGCCCGATCCTGCTCGGCATGGGCATCCTGCCCGTCGCGGTGGGCGGCTACTACCTCGTGACGACGTTCATCACGGCGTACGCCACCGACCCGGACGTCGGGCTGTCCGAGACACTCGTCCTCAACGCGCTCAGCGTTGCCGCGGTGGTGGAATTGATCGCCACGCTCGGAGTGGCGTGGCTCGGCGACAAGGTCGGCCGGATCCGCGTGGTGATCTACGGACTGCTGGCCGTCGCGGTGCTCGCCGCGCCACAGTTCCTGGTCCTGACGTCCGGGTCGGTGGTCCTGATCTTCCTGACCTTCGCCGTCATGCGGCTCGTCCTGGCCGCGACGTACGGTCCGATCGCGGCGGTGCTGTCGCAGATGTTCCGGCCGCAGGCCCGGTACACCAGCATCTCGCTCGCCTACCAGGGCGCCGGCGCGATCTTCGGTGGACTGTCGCCGTTGGTGTCCACGCTCATGTACCAGGCCACCGGCAGCGTGTGGCCGGTGATCGGCCTCCTGATCGGAATGTGCGCGGTCAGCATTCTCTGCCTGCCCGTGGCGCCGCAGCACGTCGATCACGTCGACGGCGAGTCCGACGAATCGGTGGGCGACCTAGGCGCCGCCCGGGCTCGGGCCTCGAGCTGACATCCCCGTGAGTGGCAGGGCCGGTGCTGCGTGCGCAGCACCGGCCCTGCCACCTGTCAGGTGGGCTCGCCGTCCGAATCTGCCGGAGACACAGCGGCTGCCGGCGAGACGAGACCGGCGTCGTCGAGCGCACGCCCAGTGAGAACCCGACCCAGTTCGATCATCTCGGCGGCACGATGGTAATCGAGACTGCGGCACGCGTTCCGGGGCACCCGAACGTGCACGTCCGGTGGGTACGCGGCGAGCTGATAGCGAGCCAACGTTGCCTGCATCACGTCGAGCGAACGGTTCATCACCGCGAACCGGCTGAACTTCGGGACGGCCACGGCGTCGCCCTCGACCACGGTCTGATCGCCGATCACCTGGCCGTCCTGCTCGTCCGTCGGATCCGGGTCGGTGTGCGCAGCGCCGAATCGCCCCACGACCGACCGCACGATGTCCAGGTCACGCAGCTGCGCGGCGCTCCGGCGGAAGCGCGCCACCCATTCGTCCACCGGCCGCGAATCCGCGCTGACGTTCTCCGGGGCCAGCGAGCGCCCGTCCCGATCCTCGGCGCTCAGGCTGATCCCGACGGTCAGGTCGGCGCTCACGGAGACGAGCGGCGCCATCGGCAAAGGGTCGAGCACCCCACCGTCGGCGAGCACCCGGCCGTTGAGCACATACGGCGTGATGACGCCGGGGATGGCGATCGACGCACGGATCGCCGCGTCGACGGGCCCTCGCTGGAACCACACCGACCGGCCCGCAGCGAGATCGGTGGCCACGGCCGTATACGGAATCGGAAGGTCTTCGATGCGGATCTCGCCGAGTATCTCCCTGACCCGTTGCAGGATCTTCTCGGCGTGGATGGCTCCGGGGGCGGACACCGACAGGTCGAGAAGACGCACGACGTCGAGCTGGGTCAGGCCGATCGCCCACCGGGTGAAGTCGTCGAGCGTGCCCGCTGCGTGGAGTCCTCCCACCAGGGCCCCCATCGACGAGCCCGCGACACCGACGATCTCGAATCCGCGCTCCTCGAGCACCTGGATCGCTCCGATGTGGGCGTACCCCCGCGCACCGCCGCTCCCCAGAGCCAGCGCGACACGCCTCGGTCCGGTCATCGGACGATCGTACGCGGACGAGAACTCCGGATCGTCAGGACAGACCGTTGTCGGGGAGCCGCAGGTCCGGCTTGTCGAGTTCCTCGATGTTCACGTCCTTGAACGTGATGACGCGGACATACTTCACGAAACGCGCGGGACGGTACATGTCCCACACCCACGCATCGGACATCCGCAGCTCGAAGTAGATCTCTCCGTCCGCGTTGTGCGGCAGCAACTCCACCGAGTTCGCCAGATAGAACCGGCGCTCGGTCTCCACGACATAGGAGAACTGACCGACGATGTCCCGGTACTCGCGGTAGAGCGACAGCTCCATCTCGGTTTCGTACTTCTCGAGATCCTCGGCACTCATCGGTCTCGGAGTCCTCCTGCTCTGGTGTGAATTGTCATCATCTCGCACTTCCGGAACTGTTATCCACTCGGTGTATCAGCGCGGCGACGTTCGACCACGAGCGGCGGTGCTCCGGGCACGGGCCCAGCTTCTCGAGAGCCGTCAGGTGCGCGGGCGTGTTGTACCCCTTGTGGATCGCGAAACCGTAACCGGGATGTGTCTCGTCCATTGCGACCATCACCCGGTCGCGAGAGACCTTGGCCAGCACACTCGCCGCCGCGATGCATGCCGCCGCGGCGTCGCCGCCGATCACCGGCAGCGACGGGGCCGGCAGGCCCGGGACGCGGAAGCCGTCGGTGAGAACGTAACCCGGGGTGGTCGAGAGCCCGGCAACGGCACGTCGCATGCCCTCGATGTTGGCTACGTGCACACCCATCCGGTCGACTTCCTCGGCCGGAAAAGACACGACGCTCCACGCCACCGCGAGCCGGGTGATGGCCGGGAACAACTCTTCGCGCGTGCGTTCGGTGAGCTTCTTCGAATCGTCGAGGCGCGCCAGCGCCGGATACGGCTTCGGTGCGAGCACGCAGGCCGCCACGACGAGCGGCCCCGCACACGCGCCCCGGCCTGCTTCGTCGACACCGGCCACCGGACCGAGGCCGCTACGGACCAGCGCCGACTCCATCGTCCGCAGACCGGACGACCTGCGAATGACGATGCGTGGAGGCCAGGAAGTCACTTGCCCTGGATATCGGGTGAACTGATCGTGCCCATCCGCGACGGCGGCAACGCGATGAAGACGGCCTTACCGATCACGTTGTCGAGCGGGATGGTGCCTTGTATGTCGTCGCCCACGTGGTACCGCGAGTCCGCGGAGTTGCTGCGATTGTCACCCATCACCCACAGGTGCCCGTCGGGCACGGTGACCGGGCCGAAGCAGCGCGCCGACTTCAGTGCCGTGTCGCAGGTCTGGGAGCCGGGGACGAACGGGAAATCCATGACGACGTAGGGCTCGTCGAGCGGCTTGCCGTCGACCAGGATCCGGCCCTGGTCGTCGCAGCATTCGACGGTCTGACCGCCGGTGGCGATCACACGCTTGACGAGGTCGTTCTCGTCCGGGGGGACGAGTCCGACGAGGGAACCGAGTTCCTGCGCACCGCGGATCACCACGTTGGAGGACCGGGTGGAGACGAAATCCTGCGACCACGAATCGGGGCCACGGAACACGATGACGTCACCCGGTTGCGGTTCACCGAAGCGGTAACCGATCTTCTCGACCACGATGCGGTCGCCGGTGCAGCCCGCGCACCCGTGCAGCGTCGGTTCCATCGATTCGGACGGAATGAGATACACCCGGGCGACGAACGTCTGCAACAGGAAACTCAGAACGAGCGCGACCAGAATCAGGATCGGCAACTCACGGAGGAAGGAGCGGGGCTTCTTCTCGGGCTCCGCCGTTCCGCCGTTCACGGCGGAGGTGGCGGCCGAATCGCCGGTGGTCTCGGATTCCGACGACAATGCCCGCTCCTTCGAAGAATCTGTCACGAAATCAGATTAGCCCGGCACTGCGACTACGCAGTGCCGGGCTCATCGGAAAGGTCAGCGCTTTTCCTTGATCTTGGCGGCCTTGCCACGCAGATCGCGGAGGTAGTACAGCTTGGCGCGGCGGACGTCACCGCGGGTGACGACCTCGATCTGCGCCAGGTTGGGGCTGTGGACCGGGAAGGTGCGCTCGACGCCGACACCGAAGGAGACCTTGCGGACGGTGAAGGTCTCGCGGACGCCGCCGCCTTGACGGCGGATCACGACGCCCTTGAAGACCTGCACGCGCTCCTTCGAGCCTTCGATGACCTTGACGTGCACGTTGAGGGTGTCGCCGGGACGGAACTCGGGAATGTCGTCGCGGAGGGACTTCTTGTCCAGGAAATCGAGAGTGTTCATCGGTGTTCCATCCTTGCGTTTTCGCAGGAGCAGAGGAACCGAGCGGCACCCGGACGTTCGAAGAACACCGGTGCTCGTCTGGTTCGTGCCCAGATCAAGTACTGCTGCCTGGTCCAGGCAACCCGTCCATTGTGCCAGACGCCACCGGGTGAAGAGAAATCGGCGGCGGCGCCGCATGCACCACGTGGTCGAGTTCGACCTCCGCCGCCACCCTGGCATGTTCCGCGGCTTCCTTCACGTGCACTGCGCTGGGAGTCCCGGCGATGAAATCCTGCACGAAGATCTTGGCCCGGATGACCGGCCGACGCCACTTCCGCTCCCGCTCGAGGGCCCGGAGCATCCGCTTCGGCTTGGAGGTGTAGCGCCACCGGGCCCACGGTGCGCTCGGCCGGCTCAATCGGAGCGCCCCGATCAGCAGGATCGGAAAGATGAACAGGCCGAGCAACCCCGTCCAGATCTTCCCCTTCAGCAGCACCACCGCCGCGATGAGCAGGTTGATCACGGACGAGAACGCGATCGCGATCCGCACCCAGGGATCCGGCGAGTCCCGGAAGTCGGTGACGTTGATCAGTTCGAGCGGCCGGAGGCCGAGGAGCAGCAGACCCGTCACCGCGATCGCCACGAACACGGCATCGACCGACGTCCGGCCCTCATCCGCCCAATACACGTCCTGCAGGTAGAAGATCAGCGCGAACTCGTCCAGCACGAGCGCGGCGCCGACCCCGAAGAACGTGGCGAGGACGGCGCCGGTGGTCTGGGTGCCGTCCTCGTACACGGCGATGAGGGAGACCCCCGAGACGAGCATCGTCACGACGCCGAACACCACGTGGTGAACGTGATGCCCGCCGGGTTTCACGTTGCCCGGCCACCACGACACCTCGGCGCGGATCATCCGCACGCTCAACCGGATGAACAGGAAAGCCGCGAGAAACCCGAGCAGGAAAAAGAGCAGAGGCAGGCGCCCGTGCCCGACGATTTCCCGATCCAGCCATTCGTACATCGGCATCCACTATCCCAGTAAAGAACTAGTCACTCCATCGAAAAGTGGAGGCTCGTGTCGGGATGGTGACCTCTTTACTTGCCGAATCCCGCCTTCCGCAGCGCGTCGGCCATCGAACCGCCGGGCGCCGGGCGGGAGTCACGCCCGCGATCGCGTCCACCCTGCTGCTGCTGCGGCTTGCCGCCGCGCCGGTCCTGCGGCTGACCGCCGCCCCGCCGGTCCTGCCGCTGCCCACCGCCGCGGGGACCGTCGTTCTTGCGGCCGGCCCCGACCTCGTCGTCGAGCCGCAAAGTCAGTCCGATGCGCTGACGGGCCTCGTCCACCTCG
Source organism: Rhodococcus sp. JVH1 (assembly GCF_000280725.2). Lineage (NCBI taxonomy): Bacteria > Bacillati > Actinomycetota > Actinomycetes > Mycobacteriales > Nocardiaceae > Rhodococcus > Rhodococcus sp. JVH1. The sequence continues at coordinate 756,388 of NZ_CP166289.1, forward strand.
AGGACCTTCACCTTCACGACGTCACCCGACTTCACGACGTCCCGCGGGTCCTTGACGAAGTTGTGGGACATCGCGGACACGTGAACGAGGCCATCCTGGTGAACGCCGATGTCGACGAACGCGCCGAACGCCGCCACGTTCGTGACGACGCCCTCGAGCGTCATCCCCGGCTTCAGGTGCGACACCTTCTCGATGCCGGCGGCGAACGTGGCCGTCTTGAACTCCGGGCGGGGGTCGCGGCCGGGCTTCTCGAGCTCACCGATGATGTCGGTGACCGTGGGCAGACCGAACCGGTCGTCGACGAAGTCTGCCGGGTTCAGGCTGCGGAGCGCGGACGTGTTGCCGATGATCTCGCGCACGCCGGTGCCGCTCGCGCCGACGATCTTGCGCACCACCGGGTAGGCCTCGGGGTGGACGCTGGACGCGTCGAGCGGGTCGTCCCCGTTGGGGATGCGCAGGAAGCCGGCGCACTGCTCGAACGCCTTCGGACCGAGTCGCGCGACGTCCTTGAGCCCCTTGCGGCTGCGGAACGGGCCGTTCTGGTCCCGGTGCGCGACGATGCTCTCCGCGAGCGAACCGGCGATACCCGACACGCGGGACAGCAGCGGCACCGACGCGGTGTTCACGTCGACGCCGACCGCGTTCACCGCGTCCTCGACGACGGCACCGAGCGACCGCGCGAGCAGCGTCTCCGACACATCGTGCTGGTACTGCCCGACGCCGATCGACTTCGGGTCGATCTTCACCAGTTCGGCGAGCGGGTCCTGCAGACGTCGCGCAATGGAGACTGCTCCGCGGATCGACACGTCGAGATCGGGCAGCTCCGCCGAGGCGTACGCGGACGCCGAGTACACGGACGCGCCGGCCTCGGACACCACGATCTTCGTCAGGTTGGTGGCACCCGACTTGGCGATCAGCTCGGTCGCGAGCGCATCCGTCTCGCGGGAGGCCGTGCCGTTCCCGATGGCGATGAGCTCCACGCCGTGCTTGGCGACGAGACCGGCGAGAGTGGCCAGGGAGGCGTCCCACTTGTTCTGGGGCTGATGCGGATAGATCGTGTCGTGGGCCACCACCTTGCCGGTCGCGTCCACGACCGCGACCTTCGTCCCGGTCCGGAAGCCGGGGTCGAGGCCCATCGTGGCGCGGGTCCCGGCAGGCGCTGCCAGCAGCAGGTCCCGCAGGTTGTTGGCGAACACGTCGACGGCGTCCTTCTCCGCCGACTGTCGCAGGCGCATCCTGGTGTCGATGCCCAGCGTCACGATCATCTTGGTGCGCCACGCCCACCGCACGGTGTCGAGCAGCCACCGGTCGGCGGGCCTGCCGCGGTCGGCGATGCCGAACCGGCCTGCGATCCGGCCCTCGTAGACGGTGGGCTCGCCGGGGACGGGCTCCTCCGTGTCGGGTGCCAGCGTGAGCGTGAGTACCTCTTCCTTCTCGCCGCGCAGCACCGCCAGGATCCGGTGCGAAGGAAGCTTGCCGAACGGCTCGGAGAACTCGAAGTAGTCGGCGAACTTCGCACCCTCGGTCTCCTTGCCCTTACGGACCGCGGACACCAGCTGCCCGCGGGTCCACATCAGCTCGCGGAGCTCACCCACCAGGTCTGCGTCTTCGGCGAAACGCTCGACGAGGATCGCGCGCGCACCCTCGAGCTGTTCGGCCGTGTAGGACGCCGGATCGGTGGAGGGATCGGTGATCAGTGCGTCGGCGACGGGTTCGTGACCGGCCTCGCGGGCGATCTGCGCCTTGGTGCGCCGCTTCGGCTTGAACGGCAGGTAGATGTCCTCGAGGCGCGCCTTCGTGTCGGCGGTCATGATCTGCCCACGCAGCTGGTCGTCGAGCTTGCCCTGCGAGTCGATCGACTCGAGCACGGCGACCCGGCGCTCGTCCAGTTCCCGCAGGTACCGCAGGCGTTCCTCGAGCTGGCGGAGCTGAGCGTCGTCGAGCGTTCCGGTGACTTCCTTGCGGTACCGGGCGATGAAGGGCACGGTGGCTCCACCGTCGAGGAGGTCCACGGCGGCCGCGACCTGTCCCTCCCGGACGTCGAGCTCCTCGGCAATGCGCTGGTTCACGGTCTTGAGAGTCACGGAAATGGACCCTACCGCTACTCTGAGACAATATCGTCGGCGGTGAGGCCGTCGCGGAAATCTCGGGAGAATTTCATGTCCAGGCTGATCGTATGCCTGACGGTCATGGTCTTCGTGCTGGTTGCGCCGGCCTGCACCATTCCGACCGGGACGAACTCCGTGGTCGACATCCCGGCGACGTCACCGGCCGTCGCGACCCCCGATCTCCTCCCGGCCGACGACCGGCCGGCGGGTGACGGCGTGACCGTGAGCCCGGAGCCGTTCCCCTCCGCGCGAGTTCCCGTTTCCGCACCCCTCGCCGAACGCATCTCGGCGGCGGTCGCGACGGCGTCCGCCGAACGCGGCGCCGACATGTCGATCGCCGTTCTGGACCGCGCCACCGGCAGCTATCTGGAGGGCGCCGCCGCCGAACCCGTCGAAACGGCGTCGTTGGCCAAGCTGTTCGTCGCCGCCCAGATGTATCACCTCGACGCGCTCGGTGAGCGGCCGCTGTCCGACTTCGACAATGTCCTCCTGAAGCGGATGCTCGAATCGTCCGACGACGACGCGGCCAACACTCTCTGGGACGATCTCGGCGGCTCCGATGTCGTCGTCGACGTCGCCGGGCGGTACGGACTCGCCGCGACCACCCCGCCCTGGGACGGGTTGTGGTGGAACACCGAGACGACCGCCGCCGACCTCGTGACGTTCTATGCCGGGCTCCTCGACGACCGCGACGGCCTGGGCGCGGATCGCATCGCCGAATTCGTCGGCTACCTGCGCTCGTCGACACCCGAGGCGATCGACGGTTACGACCAGCGGTTCGGCATCCCCGACGGGTTGCCCGGCGAGATCGTCGTCGGGGTGAAGCAGGGTTGGATGTGCTGTGTGGGAGATCGGTGGATCCACGTGTCGACCGGCCTGATCGGTGAGGACAACCGCTACATCGTGGCCGTCGCGTCGCGGGAGGACATCCGGTACGAGGACGACGAGGAGTCGTACCCGGACACCGCTGTCACGGATGTCACCGAGGATTCCAGCGCCCGGCATGCGCGGGACACGATGACCGGGTTCGTGAAGTCCCTGTTCCCGAACGGTGTCGTCGACGACTGGGCGCAGCCTCAGGGTTAGCGCCCGGGCAGGCCCGGAAACCGGTTCAGGGCAACAGGTCCGGGCGGCGTTCGGCGGTGCGTTGCAGCGACTGCTCCCGCCGCCAGGCAGCCACCTTCGCGTGATCACCCGACAGCAGGACCGGCGGGACGTCGAGTCCGCGCCACGTTGCCGGCCGCGTGTAGCTGGGACCTTCGAGTAGGCCATCGGAAAACGAATCCTCTTGGTGCGACTGCTGATTGCCGAGAACTCCGGGAATCAGGCGCACGAACGCCTCGGTCATCACCAGCACGGCCGCCTCGCCCCCGATGAGGACGTAGTCGCCTATGCTCACTTCTTCGACGCGCACCCGGCGGGCGGCGTCGTCGAACACACGCTGATCGATGCCTTCGTAACGTCCGCAGGCGAAGACGATGCGCTTCTCCCCCGCCCAGCGCTCGGCGGTAGCCTGCGTGAAAGGAACACCGGCCGGGGTGGGGACGACCAGCAGAGTGTCCGTGTCGCCGTCGCCCGCGGCGAGGACGTCGTCGAGGGCGGGACCCCACACGGTGGGTTTCATGACCATCCCCGGCCCGCCGCCGTACGGCGAATCGTCGACGGCCTTGTGGACGTCGTGCGTCCAGTCCCGCAGATCGTGCACCTCGACGGAGATGAGGCCCTTGTCGATGGCCTTGCCGAGCAACGCCGCTCGCAGCGGTTCGAGGTACTCGGGGAAGATGGTGACCACGTCGAGACGCATGGCTACCGACTCACTTCCCGTCGGAGGATTCACCGAAGTCGGGATCGAGCAACCCTTCCGGCGGATCGATCAGGGCGACACCGTCCGCGACGGACACCGACGTGACGATCGCGGCCACGAACGGGACGAGAAGTTCTCCGGACTGGTCGCCGGCCCGGCGGATCGAGAGCAATTCGCCTGCCGCGGAATGCAATACCTCGATGACGGTTCCCACCTCGGTGCCGTCCGCGAGGCGCACCGACAGTCCCTCGAGTTCGTGATCGTAGAACTCGTCGGGGTCGTCGGACGGCTCGAGTTCGGCGCTGTCGATGACGAACAGCGTGCCCCGCAGGGCATCCGCCGCGGTGCGATCCGACACACCCTCGAGGCGCAGCAGAAGCCGCCCGGAATGGTCCCGGGCGGCTTCCACCGTGTATGTGCTCACAGTCTGCTCGCGCGGCTTGTGTCCCCGCAGCACGGCACCCACGGCGAATCGATCCTCGGGTTCGTCGGTGCGAACCTCGACCACGATCTCACCCTTGATGCCGTGCGACTTGGCGACACGGCCGACGACGAGCTCCACTGCTGTAAGGCCTCTACTGATCGGTGTCGACGACGTCGACACGGATCCCGCGGCCACCGATACCGGAGACCAGCGTGCGCAGAGCGGTCGCGGTACGACCACCGCGGCCGATGACCTTGCCGAGATCGTCAGGGTTGACGTGCACCTCGACAGTGCGCCCCCGACGCCCGGTGATCAGCTCGACACGAACGTCGTCGGGGTTGGCGACGATGCCACGAACGAGGTGCTCCACGGCATCGGCGACGACGGCACTCACTTGTCAGCAGCCTCGGACTCTGCAGCAGCCTCGGCGGGAGCGTCGGCAGCAGCCTCGGCGTCCTCGGCCTTCGCCTTCTTCTTCTTGGGCGTGATGGCCTCGCCGACGGGCTCGTTCTCGGCCTGCGCGAGCGCAGCCTGGAACAGCTCCAGCTTGGAGGGCTTGGCTTCCTTGACGCGGAGGGTGCCCTCGGCGCCCGGCAGGCCCTTGAACTTCTGCCAGTCACCGGTGATCTTGAGGATGGCCTCGACGGGCTCGGTGGGCTGGGCGCCGACGCCGAGCCAGTACTGAGCGCGCTCGGAATCGACCTCGATCAGCGAGGGCTCTTCCTTGGGGTGGTACTTGCCGATGGTCTCGATCGCCCGGCCGTTGCGGCGGGTGCGGGAGTCGGCGACGACGATGCGGTACTGCGGGTTCCGGATCTTGCCGAGCCGGGTGAGCTTGATCTTGACAGCCACTGCTGTACTTCTCCTTCAGTGCGCACACGAGTGTGCCCACGTGTCACGTGCAATTCGGCGACGCGCAGGAATAGCGCGCCCGGTTTTGCCTCTAACCTGTGACCGCCGCGCGGTGCGTGACCGGATGCGACGAACAGCGGTTCATTCTGCCAGACGAACACCGTCAGGGGAAAACCAGGTCATCGGGTCTTCACGACGTTGCCCCGCAGCACCACGACATCGGGCGCGGCGAGGGCGTCGCTGCTCGCCCGCGGGTCGTTCCGGAAGACCAGCAGATCCGCGGGCGCACCCGCTTCCACACCCGGATGTCCGAGCCACGTCCGCGCGTCCCAGCACGCGGCGCCGAGGGCCTCCGCCGGGCTCAGTCCGACCGCCTTCAGTTCCTCGACCTCGTCGGCGATGCGTCCGTGGACGATCGATCCTCCCGCGTCGGTGCCGGCGTAGATCGGGATCCCCGCGTCGTGAGCGGCACCGATCGTGTCCTTCACCCGTGAGTGCAGGTCACGCATGTGCGCGGCGTAGATCGGGAACCGCGAGGCGGACTCGGCAATATCGGGGAACGTCGCGATGTTGATCAGCGTCGGGACGAGCGCGGTTCCGTGCGAGACCATCAGCTCGATCGTCTCGTCGGTGAGCCCGGTGCCGTGCTCGATGCAGTCGATTCCGGCGTTGATCAGGCCCGGAAGCGCATCCTCGGCGAAGACGTGCGCGGTGACGCGAGCCCCTTCCCGGTGCGCGGCCGCGATCGCCTCGACGAGGATGTCGTCGCTCCACAACGGCGCGAGGTCACCCGCGGAGCGGTCGATCCAGTCGCCGACGAGCTTGACCCACCCGTCGCCGGCCCGGGCCTGGCGCACCACCTCGTCCGGCAGCTGGGACTCGTCCTCCAGATCGACCGGCAGTCCGCGGATGTAGCGCTTGGGGGCGGCGATGTGCTGTCCGGCGCGGATGATCCTCGGCAGGTCGGGGCGGTCGTCGACGAACCGGGTGTCGACCGGCGAACCGGCGTCCCGAATCAGCAGGACCCCGCAGTCGCGCTCGGTCTCCGCCTGCGCGATCAACCCGTCGACGCTCTCGCCACCGCCGCCGAACCTGATGCCGACGTGGCAGTGGGCATCGACGAGTCCGGGAACGATCCACCCGGATTCGCAGACGGTCTCGGCGCCGGGAACCGGTTCCGTCGAGATCACACCGTTGTCGACCCAGAGTTCGACCGGCTGTTCGTCGGGCAGACCGGTGCCCCGGAAGTGCAGCGCGCCCATCGGCTACTTCTTCGGCAGCTTCAGCTGGGACAGGTCGATGCCCTCGAGTCCGGGCGGCAATTCGTCGAGGCCCTTCGGCATGTTCGACAGGTCGGGCATCCCCGCGGGGAGACCTCCGGGCGGCATACCCGGGAACCCGCCGGGCAGGCCGCCGGGGAATCCGCCGCGCACCTTCGGCGGCGTCGGCCCCTTGCCGCCCTTCTTGCCCTTCTTGCCCTTCTTGCTGCGCTGCGGCTTCCGCGAACCGGGCATGCCCATACGACCGGCCATCGCGGCCATCATCTTGCGGGCCTCGAAGAAACGGTCGACGAGCTGGTTGACGTCGGAGACCTTGACACCCGAACCGTTGGCGATCCGCAGCCTGCGGGACGCGTTGATGATCTTGGGATCGTCACGCTCGGCGGGGGTCATGCCGCGGATGATGGCCTGCACCCGGTCGAGCTGCTTCTCGTCGACGTTCGCGAGCGCGTCCTTCATCTGCCCCGCACCCGGGAGCATGCCCAGGAGGTTGCCGATGGGGCCCATCTTGCGAACAGCCATCATCTGCTCGAGGAAGTCCTCCAGCGTGAGCTGTCCCGAACCGATCTTCTGGGCTGTGGCTTCGGCCTGCTCGGCGTCGAAGTGCTGCTCGGCCGCCTCGATCAGGCTGAGGACGTCACCCATGCCGAGAATGCGGCTGGCCATGCGGTCGGGGTGGAAGACGTCGAAGTCCTCGAGCTTCTCACCCGTGGACGCGAACAGGATGGGCTGCCCGGTGACCTCGCGGACGCTGAGCGCCGCACCACCGCGGGCGTCACCGTCGAGCTTCGTGAGCACGACACCGGTGAATCCGACACCCTCACGGAAGGCCTCGGCGGTGCTGACCGCGTCCTGACCGATCATCGCGTCGAGGACGAAGATCGTCTCGTCCGGGTTCACGGCGTCGCGGATACCCGCCGCCTGCGCCATCAGGTCGGCGTCGATACCCAGCCGGCCCGCGGTGTCGACGATCACCACGTCGAACTGCTTGTTGCGGGCTTCCTCCACACCTGCCCGGGCCACCTCGACCGGGTCGGCCGCGGTGACGCCCAGCTCGTTGTCGCCGCCGCCGATGGATGTGCCGGGGTGCGGTGCGAACACCGTGGCTCCCGCGCGCTCGCCGACGATCTGCAGCTGGGTGACGGCGCCGGGACGCTGCAGGTCACAGGCCACGAGCAGCGGCGTGTGTCCCTGGTCGCGCAGCCACTTCGCGAGCTTGCCTGCGAGGGTCGTCTTACCGGAACCTTGGAGACCGGCGAGCATGATGACCGTCGGCGGCGTCTTGGCGAACGCCAGCCGGCGGGTCTCGCCACCGAGGATCTCGACGAGTTCCTCGTTGACGATCTTGACGACCTGCTGCGCCGGGTTCAGCGCCGCCGAGACCTCGACGCCCTTGGCGCGTTCCTTGATCTTGGCGATGAACGAGCGGACGACGGGCAGCGCGACGTCTGCCTCGAGCAGGGCCAACCGGATCTCACGGCAGGTGGCATCGATGTCGGCTCCGGAAAGGCGACCCTTGCCACGCAGATCCTTGAGGGCTCCGGTCAACCTGTCGGAAAGGGATTCGAACACCGAGTGCGCTCCTGAAGTCATGCGAGTGTGCGGTGGATATTCTCGGCCCCAGCCTAGCCGCTCACGTCCCGTCGTTCATTCTCCCCCGCTGCCCTCCTGCTTCTTCGGCTTCGTGAGCGGAACGACGCCGAGGATCGCGCTCTCGACCTGCTCCCGGCTCGCCCGGGTGTCCCCGCCGCCGAGATCGAGGCAGAACGAGTCGATCACCGACGAACCCAGGGTGGTCACCCGCGCCCAGCGGACGTCCGCGCCGCACGTGTCGAACGCGTCGGCGAGCCGGGACAGCAGCCCCAGCCGGTCCTCGGCCCTCAGTTCCAGGATGACCTCGCCGGGCGATGCGGTGTCGAACCAGATGACCCGCGGCGGCGCCTGCGCGTACTGCACCGGAACCGCGGCTTCGCCCCGTTCCTCCACCGCGGCGACGCGCTGGCTCTCGCGAGCCTCCTCTTCCTTGGCCGTGAGCATCTCCAGCAGGTTCAGCTCCCCCGCCAGCGCGCGGATCAGCTCCTGCCGCAGCAGACCCGCCTGCGGCGGCGCCCCGAACCTCGGGGACACGACGAACGAGTTGACCGCCGACCCCTCGGCGCTGCCCAGGGACGCGGAGTAGACCCGCAGGGAGTGCAGCGCGAGCACGCCCGCCGCCTTCGACAGCAGACCCCGCTGATCGGGCGCGATCACCGTCACCACATACGTGTGGGGACTGTCGGCGGGGACCAGCGCGACGTGCACGCCACCCGACGCCGCCAGCGCGACGTGTTCCGGATCGAGCGGATCGGGTGCGGGAAGCACCTCTCCCGCCATGACCAGGCGGCAGCGGCGCACGAGTTCGCCGATCAGCGACGACTTCCAGTCGCCCCACACACCGGGACCCGTCGCCAGCGAATCGGCCTCCGCCAGCGCATGCAGCAACTCCAGCAGGACTCCGTCGCCGCCGATCGCTTCCACCACCCGCTCGACCGTCTCGGGATCGTCGAGGTCGCGCCTCGTCGCGGTGTGCGGCAGCAGCAGGTGGTGGCGCACGATCGCCGTCAGCAGCGCAACGTCCGACGGCCACAATCCGAGGCGCCTGCCGATCTGGGTGGCCAGTTCGGCGCCGACCACGCTGTGGTCGCCGCCGCGGCCCTTGCCGATGTCGTGCAGCAACGCACCGAGCATCAGCAGGTCCGGGCGGGCCACGCGGGTGGTGAACCCACTGGCATAGGCAGCGGTCTCGACGAGATGCCGATCCACCGTCCACGTGTGCACCGCGTCCCGCGGCGGCAGGTCCCGGACGGCACCCCACTCGGGAAGAAGCCTGCCCCACAGGCCGGTCCGATCGAGAGCCTCGATCGCCGCGACGGCACGGCTACCCGAGCCCAGCATCACCAGCAGATCGTTCAGCGCCTCCTTCGGCCACGGCTCGCGCAGCTCGGGGGCGTTGTCGGCCAGGCGATTCAGAGTGGACGCCGACATCGGCATTCCCGTCGTCGCCGACGCCGACGCGACCCGCAGCACGAGGCCCGGGTCCTTCGCCGGCCGGGCGTCGCGCGCCAGCACCACTTCACCGGCGTGCTCGACGACACCCTCGTCGAGGGGCCGTCGCACCGGTGGTCGGCGCAACCGCGCCAGGCCGCGCCGCGGCAGGGCGTGTCCGGCCGTCCGCACACCGACGTCGACGGAATAGCTGATGGTGCGCGCGGCATCACTGAGCATGCGCGCGAGGTCGAATCGATCGCCGATCCGCAGTGCGGCGCCGATCTCGTCGGCATCCTGCGCCCGCAACTGATCGCGGGAGCGGCCCGCGACCCGGTGCAGTTCGGTGCGGACGTCGAGGAGCCGCCGATGTGCGAGTGCCAGTCCCCCGCCGGGCGACTCGGGACCGAGCCCGGGCATGCCGTCGGTGAGCTGCGCGATGGACAGCGCGTTGAGCAACTGTACGTCCCGCAGTCCACCGCGACCGCTCTTCAGGTCGGGCTCTGCGCGGTGGGCGATCTCGCCGCTGCGTTCCCAGCGCGACCGCGTCTGCTCGATGAGTCCGTCGAAACGGTTGCGGATGTCGGTGCGCCACTGCCTGCGGACCCCGCTGATGAGCAGATTGGTCAGCTCGACGTCGCCGACGATGTGACGCGCCTCGAGCATTCCCAGAGCCGCGGTGATGTCCGTGTCCGCCACCTGCAGTGCCTGAGGGATGGTGCGGACGCTGTGGTCGAGCTTGATGTGCGCGTCCCACAACGGATACCAGAGTTGGTCGGCCACCTGCGCGACGACCGCCGGATCCATGTCGTCGTGAAGGAGGAGGAGGTCGAGATCCGAGTACGGCAGGAGTTCCCGCCGTCCGAGCCCACCGACCGCGACGAGCGCAAAACCGCTGTCGGGCTTGATGCCCAGCTCGGCTCCCTTTGTGGTCAACCAGAACTCGTGCAGGTCGACGAGCGCGTGACGGAGCGCGGCGGCGTCGAGCCGGCGCCCGTGACCTGCGGGATTCCTTGCGCCGGGGCCGGTCTCGGAGCCACCGGTGAGCAGTTGCCTACGTGCGCGGGCCAGGTCCGCTGCTTCGTCCGATCCGCCTGACGCAACCGGCCCTGGTTCCGTCGCCTTGGCGACGGGACCAGGGCCGGTCTTACCGGACCCGTTGGGGTCAGAGTGCATCCGCGCCGCGTTCCCCGGTACGCACCCGGATGACCGACTCGACCGGTGAGACCCAGACCTTGCCGTCACCGATCTTGCCCGTGCGTGCCGCCTCGACGATCACCTCGACGACCTTGTCCACAGCAGCGTCGTCCACGACGACCTCGACCCGGACCTTCGGAACGAAATCGACCGAGTACTCGGCACCTCGGTAGACCTCGGTGTGGCCCTTCTGCCGGCCGTACCCCTGGACCTCGCTGACGGTCATCCCCAGGACGCCCGCCTGCTCGAGTCCCGTCTTCACGTCCTCCAGAGTGAACGGCTTGACAATTGCTGTGATCAGCTTCATTTCCTCATCCCTCCTTGCCGGATACACGAGCAGTCGCCGAGTTTCCGCCGAGAGCGGCGAAATCGTAGCCAGTTTCTGCGTGTTCCGACTCGTCCACTCCAAGTGATTCACCCTCGTCGCTGAGCCGCAGACCGATCGTGAACTTCACGATCAACGCGACGACGGCCGTACCGACGAGCGAGTAAAGCAGTACTGCTCCGGCGCCCACTGCCTGACGCCAGAGTTGGTCGAGGCCTCCACCATAGAACAGTCCGACAACACCCGCGGGCGCCTCAGCCGTTGCGACCAGGCCGACCATCAGCGTTCCGACGATGCCGCCGACGAGGTGGACACCGACGACGTCGAGCGAGTCGTCGAACCCGAAGCGGAACTTGAGTCCGACCGCGAGCGCGCAGAGTGCGCCTGCGACGACGCCGATGGCGAGCGCGCCGAGGACGTTCACCGAGGAGCAGGAAGGCGTGATGGCAACCAGGCCGGCCACGATTCCGGACGCCGCACCGAGTGTGGTGGCGTGGCCGTCGCGAATCCGCTCGACCAGGAGCCAGGCGAGCATGGCCGCGCACGTTCCGATGACCGTGGTGATGAAGGTTGCTCCGGCGATGCCGTTGGAACCGACGGCCGAACCGGCGTTGAAACCGAACCAGCCGAACCAGAGGAGGCCGGCGCCGAGCATCACGAAGGGCAGGTTGTGCGGACGGAACGGGGTGCCCGGCCATCCCTTGCGCTTGCCGAGGATGATCGCGAGGACGAGGCCGGCGGCGCCGGCGTTGATGTGCACCGCGGTACCACCCGCGAAGTCGACCGCGGCGAGCTTGTTGGCGATCCAGCCACCGGTCTCGGCGGTGACGCCGTCGAAGGCGAAGACCCAGTGCGCCACGGGGAAGTACACGACCGTCGCCCAGAGGCCGGCGAACAGCAGCCAGGAACCGAAGCGCAGGCGATCCGCCACGGCACCCGAGATGAGGGCCACGGTGATGATCGCGAACATGGCCTGGAACGCGACGAAGACCGTCGCGGGGATGGTGCCGACGAGCGGGATCGCGGAATCGGCGATCACCGAACCGGCATCGTCGGTCTCGGCGAGGTACGACCCGCCGATCAGTCCTTTGAGCCCGAAGTACTGGAACGGATCACCGACAAGGTTTCCCTTGTCCTCGCCGAAGGCCATGGAGTAGCCGTAGAGAACCCACAGGATGCCGACGACACCCATCGCGCTGATGCTCATCATGAGCATGTTCAGCACGCTCTTGGCCCGCACCATGCCGCCGTAGAAGAACGCAAGACCCGGAGTCATGAGCAACACGAGCGCGGCGCTGGTCAGCATCCACGCTGTGTCCCCGGTGTCCGGTGCACCGATAGTGGGGAAATCCACCTTGAGCCTCCTCCTTCTCTGCCCAGCCGGTAGCGGCTGACGACCTGAGAAGAAGGGTGCTCAGTTGGTGTTTCGGCTGTGCCACTGCACTGTTTCGCGCGCGTGAACGCATCGGCCTATTTTGTTGCGTGCAGGTTTCGCCAGGCGATTTGCGGTCGGTTTCAGCCCGCCTGAGCGGTCCGGGAGCCCGAGACGACCCTGAATCGCTGCGTCAGCCGAGCAACGCGTCGACGAAGGCGCCCGGCTCGAACGGCGCCAGATCGTCGGCGCCCTCACCGAGTCCGACGAGCTTCACGGGAACCCCGAGTTCGTGCTGAACCTGGAACACGATGCCGCCCTTGGCGGTGCCGTCGAGCTTGGTGAGCACCACACCGGTGATATCGACGACCTCGGCGAACACCCGCGCCTGCGCGAGGCCGTTCTGGCCGATGGTCGCGTCGAGGACGAGGAGGACGTCGTCCACCGACGCCTTCTTCTCGATGACCCGCTTCACCTTGCCCAGCTCGTCCATCAGTCCGGTCTTCGTGTGGAGCCGGCCAGCCGTGTCGATCAGCACGACGTCGACGCCGTTGTCGATTCCCTTGGCCACGGCATCGAACGCGACGGCCGCCGGATCTGCGGCTTCCTTCCCGCGCACCACCTCGGCGCCCACCCGCTCGGCCCACGTCTGCAGCTGGTCCGCGGCGGCAGCACGGAACGTGTCGGCGGCACCGAGCAGGACGCGCCTGCCGTCGGCCACGAGAACACGCGCGAGCTTGCCGGTGGTCGTGGTCTTGCCGGTGCCGTTCACACCGACGACCAGCAGGACCGCCGGGTGGTCGTCGTGCGGCAGGGCACGGATCGAGCGATCGAGTTCCGGCCGGAGTTCGGCGACCAGGACTTCGCGGAGCAGCGCACGGGCATCGGCCTCGGTGCGGACGCTGCGCGACGCCATCTGCTCACGCAGCGACGTGACGATCTTCGTGGTGGTCGCCGAGCCCAGGTCGGCGATGAGGAGTGTGTCCTCCACCTCTTCCCAGGAGTCCTCGTCGAGATCGCCGCCGCCGAGCAGTCCGAGCAGGCTCTTGCCCACCGCGGACTGGGAACGGGATAACCGCCCACGCAGACGGTCGAGCCGCCCCTCCGTGGGAGCGATGACGTCGAGCACCGGCGCGGCGGGGGCCGGTGCGGCTTCGGCTTCGGGTTCGGGCGCGGGCGCGACCTCGGGTTCCGGTTCGACCTCGGGCGCGACGACCGGTTCGTACGTGACCGGCTCCGGCGGGACCGTCGGCTTCTCCGGGGCCTTCTCCGGCTCGGGGGCCTTCTCCGGTGCCGGGGGTGCGACGACCTCGGGTTCGGGTGCGACGACCTCGGGTTCGGGCACCGGCTTCGGCAGAACCGGCTCGGGCGCAGGCGGACGTGGCGGCGCCGTCGCCGTCGACCCCTGGCTGAAGTTGAACCCGCCGTCCGCGCGGTAACTGCCCGAACGGTCCTTTTCCGCCGTGGTGACCTGCGGGGTGTCCGGCGCCTTCAGGGAGATTCGGCGACGCCGATACAGCAGGGACCCGACGACGAGAACGACGAGAAGTACGGCCAGTGCGGCCGCGATGGCAATCCAAGCTCCGGTAGTCACGCCGCCCATTGTTTCAGGCTCCGGATTTCGTTGCGCACTGCCTTCCCACGCGCACAGTCCCGGCTCGGACCGGAATCAGGCGTCCGCGGCCGCCATGTCCTGGCCACGGAGCCGCTGGGAGATGACGGTGGTGATGCCGTCGCCGCGCATGCTGACGCCGTAGAGCGCGTCGGCGACCTCCATCGTCGGCTTCTGGTGGGTGATGACGATCAGCTGCGACTTCTCCCGCAACTGCTCGAACAACCCGATCAGACGACGCAGGTTCGTGTCGTCCAGCGCGGCCTCCACCTCGTCCATCACGTAGAAGGGGGACGGCCTGGCTCGGAAGATCGCCACGAGCATCGCCACCGCCGTCAGCGACTTCTCGCCACCGGACAGCAGCGACAGCCGTTTGACCTTCTTGCCGGGCGGCCGGGCCTCCACCTCGATGCCGGTGGTCAGCATGTCCGACGGGTCGGTGAGCACCAACCTGCCTTCACCGCCGGGGAACAGTTTCGCGAACACCTGCACGAATTCGCGTTCGACGTCCGAGTAGGCCTCGGTGAACACCTGCAGGATGCGGGCATCGACGTCGGCCACCACCCCGAGGAGATCCTTGCGGGCGGTCTTCACGTCCTCGAGCTGTGTCGAGAGGAAGTTGTAGCGCTCCTCGAGCGCGGCGAACTCCTCGAGTGCCAGCGGGTTGACCTTGCCGAGCGTCGCCAGGTCCTTCTCGGCACGTTTCGCGCGACGCTCCTGCGTGGCGCGGTCGTACGGAATCGGTGCGGGCATCGTGACCTGCTCGCCGCGCTCCTTCGCCTGCTCGTACTCCTCCATCTCGAGTGCGGACGGCGGCAGCGCTACGTCGGGGCCGTATTCGGCGATCAGGTCGTCCAGACCGATGCCGTGCTGTTCGAGGATCGCCTCCTCGAGCTGCTCGATGCGCAGCGCGGCCTGGGCGCGAGCCACCTCGTCGCGGTGCACGGCGTCGGTGAGCGACGCCAGCTGTCCGCTCAGCTGACGCACCCTTTCCTTCACCTGTTCGAGTTGGGTGGTCCGCTCGGTGCGGGCCCGCGCGAGTTCGTCGCGGTGAGCCATCGCGGCGTCGACGACGTCACCGAGGTGCTCGGCCACCCGCTGCCCGGACTCGGCGACCGCCGCCGCGACCGCGGCCGCGTTCTGGCGCGCCTTCATCGCACGTTCGGCCCGGGCGCGCGCGTCGCGTTCCACCTGTGCGGCGCGGCGCAGGGAATCCGCCTTGCCGCGCACCGATTCGGCGCGCTCCTCGGCCGTCCGCACCGACAGTCGGGCTTCCACCTCCACGGCCCGCACTTCGGCCAGCGCCGCGGCCGCCATCTCACGATCGATGCTCGTCGTGTCGGATCCACCCGTGTCGGCACCGGAGGACGACCCGTCCTGTTCCGCCAGGCGCAGCCGTTCCTCGAGTTCGGCGAGCGCGGTCAGCGTGTCCTCCCGACCGCTCTCGGCCTTGTCCCGCTGCGCCATGAGCCGATCGGATTCGGCGCGCGCGGCCCGCGCGGCCTGGCCGAGGCGGCCGAGGCGCTCGTAGATGGCGGACATCGCGGCGTCGGACTCGTTCAGCGCGGCCAGTGCCTGCTCGGTGTTCTCCTGACGGTCGGCCTGTTCCGCGACCGCGCCGGACAGTGCCGCGGACAGTTCCTCGGCGCGACGTTCGGCGCGGGCCAGATCCTGCACCGAGTTGTCGATGGCGGCCTGGACCTCGAGGGTGCTCGGCTGACGGTCCGAGCCGCCGCTCATCCAGCCCGCTCCGAGGAGATCTCCGTCTCGGGTGACGGCGCGCACGTCGGGCCTGCGCCGGACGGTCTCGACGGCGTCGTCGAGGGAATCGACCACGACCACCCCGCCCAGGAGCGCTGCGAGCCCGGTCCGCAGTTCGGCGGGGCAGTCGATGACGTCGACGGCCCACCGGGCGCCGGAGTCCAGGTGCCCGCCGTCACGTGCGACGTGATCGGAGCCGATGAACAGGGACGCCCGTCCGCTGTCCGTTTCCTTCAGCGCACCGACTGCGCTGCGGGCGGCGTCGAGGGATTCGGCGACGACGGCGTCCGCGGCGGGGCCCATCGCCGCGGCGACGGCACCCTCGTACCCCTTCTCGACTGTGATGAGTCCACCGATCGGTCCCCGGATGCCGTGCTGCGCCCGATTCTCGACGAGCCAGCCGGCGCCGTCCTTGCGTTCGAGGCCCATCGACAGCGCGTCGATCCGGGCACGCAGGGATGCCACTTCCTGTCCGGCGGCGCGCTCCTCGGCCTGGAGTTCCGTGACGCGTTCGGTGATCAGGCGCAGTGCCTCGACGGCACGCTCGTGGTGGGAATCCAGCCCCAGCTCGCCGGCGTCGAGGTCACCGATCTCGTCCTGGACGACCTCGAATTCGGACTGTGCCGCGTCGCCGCGCTGCCGGGCCTCTTCGATTGCGACGGTCAGCCGGGACACTTCGGCGTCGACGGAGTCGGCGCGGGTGCGCAGCGTGTCGACCTGCCCGGACAACCGGGCCAGGCCTTCTCGGCGGTCGGCGATCGCCCGGACCGCCGCCATGTGAGCGCGTTCCGCCTCGGCGGCGGTCTCCTCCCCCAGTGCCAGCTGCTCCTTGGCGGCGTCCAGCGCCGCGCGCGCCATCTCGACGGCTTCGACGAGCTCCATCTCCTCCGCGGCGATCCGGTCGGCGCGGGCCTCCATCTCGTCCGGATCCTGACCGCGGTTCGCGGAGGGCTCGGAGTCGAGGTGGCGCGCCCGTTCGCGGGCGATGCGAATGGTCGCATTGACGCGCTCCGCGAGTGCCGACAGCTGGAACCACGTCTGCGCGGCCGCTTCCGCACCCGGTGTGAGTCTCGACAGTTCCTGTTCGTGCCGTCCCAGCTCCAGATTGGCCTCGTCGAGCGCCTCGGTGACCTGGTCGTGCTGCTCGCGCGCCACCTTCTCGTCCTGAGCCTGGTCGGCCAGCTCCTCACGGCGCGTGACCAGGTCGTCCGCGGCGAGCCGCAGCTTCGCGTCGCGGAGGTCGGCCTGCACCGTCTGGGCGCGGCGCGCCACCTCGGCCTGCCGGCCGAGCGGTTTGAGCTGGCGCCGCAGTTCCGCCGTGAGGTCGTTCAGGCGCGCCAGGTTGGCCTGCATGGCGTCGAGTTTGCGAACCGCCTTTTCCTTGCGCTTGCGGTGCTTGAGAACGCCGGCTGCTTCCTCGATGAATGCGCGCCGATCCTCCGGACGGGATTCGAGGATGGCGGCGAGGCGGCCCTGACCGACGATCACGTGCATCTCCCGGCCGATGCCGGAGTCGCTGAGCAGTTCCTGCACGTCCATCAGCCGGCAGGAGCTGCCGTTGATCTCGTATTCTCCGGCGCCGTCGCGGAACATGCGCCGGGTGATCGACACCTCGGAGTAGTCGATCGGCAGGGCGCCGTCGGAGTTGTCGATGGTCAGCGTGACCTCGGCGCGTCCGAGGGGCGCCCGCCCGGCGGTGCCTGCGAAGATGACGTCTTCCATCTTGCCGCCGCGCAGGGCCTTCGCTCCCTGCTCCCCCATCACCCAGGTGAGAGCGTCGACGACGTTGGATTTACCCGACCCGTTGGGTCCTACGACACAGGTGATTCCCGGCTCGAATCGCAGAGTCGTTGCGGACGCAAAGGATTTGAATCCCTTCAGCGTCAGACTCTTCAGATGCATGACGGAGAACTTTACCTGCGGTTCACCGTTCCACGAACCCGGTGAGGTCGCCGCGGGCGGAATCCCATTGCTCCACGACGAGATCCACCGCGCCCGGTGTGTCTCCCGACCGCAGCAGCGTCAGCAGGGTTTCCAGCTTGTCCCGAGGTCCCTCGGCGATGACGAGCACGCGGCCGTCCTTCTGGTTGGCCGCGTATCCGACGAGGCCGAGTTCCAGCGCGCGGGCGCGGGTCCACCACCGGAATCCCACACCCTGCACGAATCCGTGCACCCACGCGGTCATTCTCTCCATGTCCGTCACGACCGTTCGAGCTTGTAGATCTTCCCGGTGAAACTGGTGGCGTAGAGCGCGTCCGGATCCCAGCCCGGTCCTGCGCCGAACCGCACCGAGGACACGAGCGGCAGCCCGGACGCCAGGGCGCAGCTCTCCCCTGTCGCGGGATCGACCCGCACCACCTTGCCGCCGCCGTTGTAGGCGACGTAGACGATGCCGTCCGGTCCGACGGTGAGGTCGTCGGCCGCGTTGAGGGGCCCGGAGCCGGGCAGCTCGACCGAGACGACGGGGCCATCCAGGTCGTCTTCGCGGAGGATGCGCAGCGTAGTGGTCGTGTCGAATGTCGTCACCGTATAGACGTTGCCGTCGTGCGCGGCGAGACCGTCCACGGTTCCGAGATCGGTGCGGACGATCTCCGGGGTGTGGGGATCCGCCGCCGGGACGCGGATCAGTCCCGCCCCGGAGCCCAGATTCCGGGCGGTGAGGATGTCTCCGTTGCTCAGCCGGACCAGCCCGTTCGGCATGACCAGCCCCTCGGCCACGGTGCGTGTGTCACCGGTGTCGAGGTTCACGACGTCGATCGTGCCGCTCGCCGAGCCGGTGACCCCGGCGGCGAAGGAATTCCCCGTGGCGAAGTACGCGTCGGTGCCGTCCACGGCGATTCCACCGGGAGACTCGACGTCGGGCACGATCGGGGTGACGGTGCCGTCGGGGGCGACCCCGTCGAGGGCTCCGCCGCCGACCAGGCCTGTCCGCGACACCAGCATGGTGCCCGCGCCGTCGAACGCCAGGTTCTCGAGAACACCCGCCCCGGACGTCACCTCCGACACCGACCACGGGGTGCACGCACCGCCGGGGGGCGCGAACGCGGGCCCGGCGGCCGCGGGCGCGACCACGAGCAGACCCGCGCAGAGCGCCGTCCCGCCCGCGAGCGCGGCCAGCTCACGACGCATCATGCTTCCCTCTGGACGGTCAACGTCACCGTCGTCCCGGCCTTCAGCGTCCGCCCGACCGTGCAGACCTTGTCGACGGATCGTTCCACGAGCGCCACCAGACGCTCCTGCGCGTCGGCGTCGAGCTCGCTGAGATCCAGTTCCAGCACCTCGTCCAGCTGCGGGTACACCTCGTTCTCCCGGTCGGCGGCACCGGACACCCGGATGGTGGCGTCGTAGTTGTCACCCAGTCGCCGCGACAGCGGGAAGTCCGAGCTCATCCCACTGCACGCGGCGAGTGCGATCTTCAGGAGTTCCCCGGGAGTGAACACGCCCTCCACGCCCTCGGAGCCGATCAGGACCTCGGCGCCGCGCGAGCTGCGGCCGGTGTATCGCCGGGTGCCCGTTCGCTCGACCCACAGTGAGGTGGGCGCCGTCGTGTCGGAAGTCTGTTCTGCCATGCGCTCAATCCTGCCACCGATCGGCGCAACGCCAGGTAGGTGGGTGGGCGGCAGTGGTTTCCACGCAATTGTGAACGACGATTCTCAGCAGAGGGAACCGGCGGGCCGTAGGGTGAACCGACCAATGACGCCGAGACGTAGCGGGGAATGCAGATGGGCCAGATCGGTAGTGTGGGAGAGCGCGGGCTTCAGTCCGAGTACGGAACCGAGGATCGTGCCGCCAAGTTCTACTCGGATCAGATGCTGGACCATCTCAATCCGACGATGATCGACTTCGTCGGCCGCCAGGAGATCGCCTTCATCGCCACCGCCGACGCGTCCGGCGAATGCGACAACAGTCTGCGCGCCGGGACACCGGGATTCATGCACGTCATCGACTCGAAGACCCTCGCGTACCCCGAGTACCGCGGCAACGGAGTCATGGCGAGCCTCGGCAACATCCGGGAAAACCCGCACGTCGGAATCATTCTCGTGGACTTCGTGCAGGACCTCATCGGACTGCACGTGAACGGCTCGGCCCGGATCGTCGAAGACCCCGTCCTGCGCTCCGAGATCGCGGATCTGCCTGCGGACCACACGAACGGCCGGATCCCGGAACGCTGGGTGGTCGTGGACGTGGAGGAAGCATACATCCACTGCCGCAAGCACATTCCGAGAATGGCACCGGTTCCCCGCCACCGCGAGTGGGGCACCGACGACGTGAAACGCAAGGGCGGCGACTACTTCGACGCCAAGGCGACACCGCGCCACGACACCGACGGGCAGCTCTCCGAGGAGCCCGCGACCGCCGAACTCACACAGACGATTTCGCCAGGCTTCTCCGTGGTGCCGGCTGGCACTTCGGGCAACTGAACGACGAGCGGTTCATGAATTTCTCTCGCCTGATCGCGGTGCCGCACCGCGGGCACGGGCGATCCTCCTGACCGTAGGCGGACAGCGAACGGTCGAAATAGCCCGACTCGCCGTTGACGTTCACGTAGAGCGCGTCGAAGGACGTGCCGCCCTGGGTGAGTGCCTCACGCATGACCTCCTGCGCGGCCGTGAGCACTTCCCGGACCTTGGGACCACTCAGCCTGTCGGTGAGCCGATTTCCGTGGATCCGTGCGCGCCACAGCGCCTCGTCCGCATAGATGTTGCCGATGCCGGAGACGACGGTCTGGTCCAGAAGCGCACGTTTGACCTCGGTGTGCTTGCCGCGCACGACCTTCACGGTGGCCGCGAGGTCGAAACGCGGATCCAGTGGGTCGCGGGCGATGTGCGCCACCGAGTCCGGGATGAGCGAGCCGTCGACGTCGACGAGCGGCGCCAGCGCCCAGCCCCCGAACGTCCGCTGGTCGACGAACCGGAGGTCGAGACCGGAATCGAGCCGGGCCCGGATCCGCAGATGCTTCTCGGTCGGCAATTCCGGTGGCTGCACGAGCATTTGACCACTCATGCCGAGATGCACCACGAGAGCGACCGTGCTGGGTTCGAGGACCAGCCACAGATACTTTCCACGACGGTCGGCGCTCGCGATGCGTTCGCCGGTGAGCTGTCCGGCGAGGTCGGCGGCGCCGGGCAGATGACGCCTGATCGCCCGTGGGTGCAGGATGTCGACGGAATCGATCGACGCCCCCACGATGTGGCGTTCGAGTCCGCGCCGGACCACCTCGACTTCGGGTAGTTCAGGCACTGACGTCGTCGGCCGCTACGTCCGGGCCTGCGTCGGACAACGCATTCCACGCCGTGCTCGCAGCCTTCTGCTCGGCCTCTTTCTTGGAGCGGCCGATACCGACGCCGAGGGGCTTGCCGCCGACGATCACGGTGGCGGTGAATTCCTTGTCGTGGTCCGGGCCGGTCGCGGTGATCTCGTACGCCGGGACACCGACGCCACGCTCCGCCGTCAACTCCTGCAGACTCGTCTTCCAGTCCAGGCCCGCGCCGAGGCGGGGGGCTCGCTGGAGGAGGTCGCTGAAGAGGTCGAGTACGACGCGCCGCGCCGTGTCGATGCCGTGCTCGAGGTGGATGGCGCCGAGAATCGACTCCATGCCGTCGGCCAGGATGCTCGGCTTGTCACGGCCACCGGTCATCTCCTCGCCCTTGCCGAGCAGAAGATGGGCACCGAGGCCGCCCTCACCGAGAGTGCGGGCCACCTCCGCGAGCGCGTGCATGTTGACGATGCTCGCCCGGATCTTCGCGAGGTCACCCTCGGACTTGTCCGGATGCGCAAGGTACAGCTTCTCGGTGACGGTGACTCCGAGCACGGAGTCACCGAGAAATTCGAGACGCTCGTTGGTGGGCAGACCACCGTTTTCGTACGCATACGAGCGGTGCGTCAACGCCAGGGTGAGCAGCGAAGGCTCGATTTCTACGCCGAGGGCGGCGAGGAGGGAAGCATGATCCTCCTCGCCGCCGGCGGGTGTATTACTGATGTCGCTCGTCACAACGCCTCTCCGCGGAGAACTAGACGGCGGCAGTGACCTGGCGGCCCTTGTATGTGCCACACGACGGGCACGCGACGTGGGGCAGCGTCTTCTCGCCGCAGCCACGGTTGGGGCAGGTGACGAGGGTAGGCACAGTGGTCTTCCACTGGCTGCGACGCGACCTCGTGTTGGATCGCGACATTCTGCGCTTGGGGACAGCCACTTCTACTTCTCCTCGGCTTCGGTGTTCACAAGATTCTTGCTGGGTTCTGATTCCACGCCAAATTTGGCTGCAAGACCAGCCCAGCGAGGATCAAGTATGTCATGCCCATGGCCAGATTCGGCAATCGCCAGGCGAACGCCACATTCTGGGCACAATCCTTGGCAGTCGTCACTGCAGAGCGGCTGCAACGGCAGTGCGAGGCCGACGGCATCGATCACGACGGGTTCGAGGTCGATCTCGTCGTCGACGACGTGATAGACCTCCCCCTCCTCCGTGGTCTCTTCCGTGGCGCTGTCCGGGTAAGCGAACAGCTCCGTGAGAGTCAGGTCCACCGTGTCGGAGAACGGCTCGAGGCATCTCGAACACTCCCCCACGGTGTCGGCTCGCAACGAACCGGTGACCAGAACCCCCTCGGATACGGCCTCCAACCGGAGATCGAGATCGATCTCCGATCCTTCCTCGATGGCGATCAGGTCGAGACCGATGCGCTGTGGCGCCGTCACCACCCGTTCCACGGTGCGCATCGAACCGGGACGACGGCCGAGTTTGACCGTGTCCAGCACGAAGTCCGCGTCCCGCCGGGAACGCGATGAGCTGTGGCGATGGGATGACAACAAACTTCACTTTCGAGAAAAGGGAAACGACAAAGGGCAACCACTCCACGATACGCAATCTGCGCGGTGGAGCCAAATTCGGTCGAGAGCGCCGGCCTGACGGTCGCTCAGCGGCGACGCTCCGCCCGTCGGTCGTCGACGTCGTAGTCCGAGGCGTAGTCGGGGACACCCGAACCGGTCCGCAACTGCTGACGTCCCCGGCCCACGGACCGGACGGTGCCGTTCAGGAAGTCCTCGAACTCCGCGAGCTTCGTGTCGACGTACAGATCGCAGTCCGAGCGGAGACGATCCGATTCGGCGTGCGCGGAGTCGATCACCCGGGCCGACTCGGTGTGCGCCGCCTGGACGACTTCCGTCTGCGAGACGAGGCGTGCCTGCTCGGCTTTACCCTCCGCAACGGACCTCTCGTACGACGCCTTGCCCGACTCGATCATGCGATCGGCTTCGGAGCGCGCACGACCCGTCAGTGCGTCGTACTCGCGCTGGCCTTCCGCGACGGACGACTCGGCCTCGGCGCGCGCGTCGGTGACCAACTGCTCGGCGTGCGCGCGGGCCTCGGCGACCATCCGGTCGGCCTGCGCCTTCGCGTCCGCCAGAATGCGGTCGGCGTCGTCTCGCGCGTTTTCGATGGTGGAGTTCGCCTCGGCGTTGGCGCTGGAGATGGTCTTCTCCGCGTTGGACCGGGCGTCCCCCACCAGTTTGTCCTTGTGGTCCAGGACGTCCTGGGCGTCGTCGAGTTCACCGGGAATGGCATCGCGCACGTCGTCGAGCAGTTCGAGGACGTCGCCGCGCGGAACCACGCAGCCGGCGGTCATCGGTACGCCGCGTGCCTCTTCGACAATCGCGACAAGTTCGTCGAGCGCCTCGAATACCCGGTACACAAGCAACCCCAATCATCCATGACCCTCAGCAGGTCGGCGCAGCCTTCTTCGTGCAAGTCTGCCCGACCGGACGCCGCGGGTGTGTCGTGGCAGCCGGTGTGTCGGGTATCAGCTGCTCTCGGCGGCGCGCTCGGCGATCCTCGCGAGAAGGCGGGCGTGCACCTTCTCGGGCAGCATGTCGGAGACGTCGCCGCCGAACGTGGCCACTTCCTTCACGAGCGAACTCGACAGGTAGCTGTAGGTGGGGTTGGTCGGGATGAAGAGGGTGTCGACGCCACTGAGCTTCTGGTTCATCTGCGCCATCTGCAGCTCGTAGTCGAAGTCGTTGGCGCCGCGCAGGCCCTTGACGATCGCTGTGATCCCTTGCTGCTTGGCGTAATCCACCAGCAGGCCGTGCCACGAGGACACTCGCACGTTGGGCAGCTCACTGGTCGAGTCTTCGAGCATCTCGATGCGCTCTTCGACGGTGAACAGGCCACGCTTGCTCTTGTTGACCATGACCGTCACGATGACCTCGTCGAACTGCGCGGCAGCTCTGCCGATCACGTCAAGGTGGCCATTGGTCACGGGGTCGAAGGATCCGGGGCAGACAGCGCCAGTCATGAGTCCAGACCGTAGCAGGTCGCCAATTCGATTCTCGCCTCGCCGTACTTCTTCGCCTTGACGGGCGCGAAGCCCTCGGGCCAGGCTGTCTCGGGTGACCTCGACGACCGCTCGAGCACCACGATCGAGCCGTCGCCGACCCAGCCGTTGACCCGGAGGTGGCCGAGCACCGTCTGTACCGCCTCGTCGTCGACGGCGTACGGCGGATCCGCCATCACCAGGTCGTACGGCCGGTCGGCGGTGCCCGCGAGCACCGCCGCCACCGGAGCGCCGCGCACTTCCGCTCCCGGCAGACCGACCGTCGTCACGTTGTGCTTGATGATGCCCGCCGCTTTCGAGTCGGACTCGACGAGGACGACGCGGTCCGCACCCCGGGAGAGCGCCTCCAGGCCGAGCGCCCCCGACCCCGCGTAGAGGTCGAGGACGGACGCGCCTTCGAGATCCATCCGGCTGTGCAGGGCGCTGAACAATGCCTCGCGGACCCGGTCCGAGGTGGGCCGGGTCCCGCTCGGCGGGACTCGCAGGCGTCGACCGCCCGCGAGTCCCGCGATGATCCGAGTCACTCGCTCGCGGACTCCCCCGTCGACACGACGGCGAGGAGGTCGCCGCCCTCCACCTGCTGGACCGATCCGATGGCCAGCCGGGAGACCGTGCCACTTCGCGGGGCGGTGATGGCCGCTTCCATCTTCATGGCCTCGATGGTCGCGATCGTGTCGCCGGCGGCGATGTGCTGGCCCTCGGTCACGGCGAGGGTCACCACACCGGCGAACGGCGCCGGCACATGGCCGGGGTTGTTCTTGTCGGCCTTCTCGGCGGCCGGGAGCTCACTGGAAATGGACCGGTCGCGCACCGACACCGGACGCAGCTGACCGTTGAGGATGCACATGACGGTGCGGTATCCCCGCTCGTCGGGTTCAGAAATGGCCTCGAGCCCGATGATCAGCTCGACACCCGGTGCGAGGCGGACCCGGTGCTCGTCGCCGCGGCGCAGGCCGTAGAAGAACTGGTTCGCCGAGAGCTGCGACGTGTCGCCGTACTTGTCCCGGTGCTCGAGGAATTCCTTCGTCGGGCCGGGGAACAGCAACCGGTTGAGCGTCGCCCGACGTTCCGCGGACGTGCCCGCGAGTGCCTTCTCGTCGTCCGCGGACAGAGCCACCTCGGGCTTGGCGGCTCCGCGACCTTCGAGGGCCCGGGTACGGAACGGTTCGGGCCAGCCGCCGGGCGGGGTGCCCAGTTCGCCGCGCAGGAACCCGACCACCGAATCGGGGATGTCGAACTTCGCCGGGTTCTCCTTGAATTCCTCGGTGGACGCTCCGGATCCGACGAGGTGCAGGGCGAGGTCGCCGACCACCTTCGACGACGGGGTGACCTTGACGAGGCGCCCGAGCATCCGGTCGGCGGCCGCGTACTTGGCCTCGACCTCCTCGAACTTGTCACCGAGACCGAGCGCAACGGCCTGGGTGCGCAGGTTCGACAGCTGGCCGCCGGGGATCTCGTGCGTGTAGACGCGTCCGGTCGGGGCCGGCAGCCCGGACTCGAACGGCTTGTACACCTTGCGCAGCGCTTCCCAGTACGGCTCGAGGTCGCACACGGCCTGCAGGTCCAGGCCGGTGTCGTACTCGGAGTGCGCGGCCGCGGCCACGATCGCCGACAACGCCGGCTGGCTGGTGGTGCCCGCCATCGCGGCCGAGGCACCGTCGACCGCATCCGCGCCTGCCTGCCATGCGGCCAGGTACGTCGCGAGCTGACCACCCGGGGTGTCGTGGGTGTGCACGTGCACGGGCAGGTCGAAGTTCTCGCGCAGCGCCGTCACCAGGGTCGTGGCGGCGGGGGCGCGGAGCAGTCCGGCCATGTCCTTGATCGCGATGATGTGCGCACCGGCCTCGACGATCTCCTCCGCCAGGCGCAGGTAGTAGTCGAGGGTGTACAGCTTCTCGTCCGGGTTCGACAGGTCGCCGGTGTAGGACAGGGCGACCTCGGCGAGAGCGGTGCCGGTCTCGCGGACGGCGTCGATGGCCGGTCGCATCTGGTCGACGTTGTTGAGGGCGTCGAAGATGCGGAAGATGTCGATGCCGCTGTTGGTGGCCTCCTCGACGAACGCCCGCGTCACCTTCTCCGGGTACGGGGTGTAGCCGACGGTGTTCCGTCCGCGCAGCAGCATCTGCAAACAGATGTTCGGCACGGCCTCGCGCAGAGCGGCCAGCCGGTACCAGGGGTCCTCGTGCAGGAACCGCAGCGCCACGTCGTAGGTCGCACCACCCCACGCCTCGATGGACAGCAGCTCGGGGGTCAGCCGGGCGACGTGCCCGGCGACGTCGAGCAGACCGCTGGTCCGCACGCGGGTCGCGAGCAGCGACTGGTGTGCGTCACGGAACGTGGTCTCGGTGACGGCGAGGGCCTTCTGCTCCCGCAGTGCCTTGGCGAATCCCTCCGGCCCGAGGGCGAGCAGCTTCTGACGGCTGCCGTCCGGCGGCGGGGTGGACAGGTCGATCTGGGGCAGCTTGTCGCGCGGGTACACCGCCGACGGCCGCTCGCCGTGCGGCTTGTTGACCGTCACGTCGGCGAGGTAGGTGAGGATCTTGGTGCCACGGTCGGCGGAGCTGCGCAGCGTGAGCAGCTGGGGGCGCTCCTCGATGAACGACGTGGTGACCCGGCCGGCCTTGAAATCGGGGTCGTCGAGCACCGCCTGCAGGAACGGGATGTTCGTCGACACACCGCGAATGCGGAACTCGGTGACCGCGCGGCGGGCCCGGGCGACGGCGGTCTCGAAGTCGCGGCCGCGGCACGTCAGCTTGACGAGCATCGAATCGAAGTACGCGGAAACCTCCGCGCCGACCGACGTCCCGCCGTCGAGGCGGATGCCGGCACCACCCGGGGTGCGGTACCCGGTGATCCGGCCGGTGTCCGGGCGGAACCCGTTGGCGGGGTCCTCGGTGGTGATGCGGCACTGCAGAGCCGCACCGCGCAGCGTGATCTTGTCCTGGCTCAGGCCCAGGTCCGCGAGGGTCTCCCCCGACGCGATCCGCAGCTGCGACTGCACGAGGTCGACGTCCGTGACCTCTTCGGTGACGGTGTGCTCGACCTGGATGCGGGGGTTCATCTCGATGAAGACGTGGTTGCCGCGGGTGTCGAGGAGGAATTCGACGGTGCCCGCGCAGGAGTAGTTGATCTCCTTCGCGAACGCCACTGCGTCCGCGCAAATCTTCGCCCGCAGCTCTTCCGAAAGGTTCGGGGCCGGCGCGAGCTCGATCACCTTCTGGTGGCGGCGCTGCAGCGAGCAGTCCCGCTCGAACAGGTGGATGACGTTGCCCTGACCGTCGGCCAGGATCTGGACCTCGATGTGACGCGGGTCGACGACGGCCTGTTCGAGGAATACCGTCGGGTCGCCGAAGGCCGACTCGGCCTCACGCGCGGCGGCCTCGATGGACTCCTTGAGCTGAGCCCGCTCGGCGACGCGGCGCATGCCGCGGCCACCGCCGCCGGCGACGGCCTTCACGAACAGCGGGAACTGCATGGTCTCGGCCGCGGCCAGCAACTCGTCCACATCGGCGGACGGCTCCGACGACGCCAGCACCGGCAGACCGGCGGCCTTCGCCGCGGCGATTGCACGCGCCTTGTTGCCGGTGAGCTCGAGCACCTCGGCGGAGGGACCCACGAACGTGATGCCCGCCTCGGCGCACGCGGCGGCGAGATCCGGGTTCTCGGAAAGGAAGCCGTAGCCGGGGTAGATGGCGTCGGCGCCTGCCTGCTTGGCCGCGGAGACGATCTCGTCGACGGAGAGGTACGCCCGAACCGGGTGTCCCTCCTCGCCGATCTGATAACTCTCATCAGCCTTCAGACGGTGGATCGAGTTCCGATCCTCGTACGGGAACACCGCGACCGTTCCAGCACCTAGTTCGTAGGCGGCACGGAAAGCGCGGATCGCAATTTCGCCACGGTTGGCGACCAGGACTTTGGAGAACATTGGAGCAAACTACCCCGCCGCGGACGGCCGCGGAGAAGTGGCATCCCACATTTCAGGATCCTCCACAAACTTCACAAAGACCCCCCTGACGTGTGCGAATTCTGCAACAGACCCGAAACAGACGAGCGAAGATTTACGTGAAGCGAAGTAAGTTCTCACGTTTTCTCCAGATACTCGATGCGGTCCGCGTCGAGCGCCGAGGTCACCATCGCGGACAGCCCGGGATGGTTGTCGAGGCGCGGATCGTCCGCGATCACCGAACGCGCGAACTCGGACGCCGCAGCGATGACGTCCTCGTGGCCGAGCAACGACAACAGCCGCAACGTGGACGTCGTGCCCGACTGCGCCGCGCCGAGAATGTCGCCCTCGCGGCGGGTGGCGAGGTCGAGTTGCGCGAGCTCGAAACCGTCGTTGGTCGACGCCACGTTCGACAGACGCTCGTAGGCGGGACCGCCCGGATTCATCTCCGTGACGAGAATGCACAGGCCCTGGTGTCTGCCACGGCCGACGCGTCCGCGCAGCTGGTGCAGCTGACTCACACCGAAACGGTCCGCGTCGACGATCACCATGATCGTCGCGTTCGGGACGTCGACGCCGACCTCGACGACCGTGGTACACACCAGGACGTCGATGTCGCCGGCCGTGAAGTCGCGCATCACCGCGTCCTTCTCGTCCGCGGGAAGACGGCCGTGCAGCAGACCCACCCGCAGGTCGGGCATGATGCTGCCACTCAACTCCTCGAACACCTCGACGGCGGACTTCGTCTCGGGCGCCTTCTCGTCGAACGCGTCCTCGCCGTCACCCTTCTCGCCGTCGCCGATGCGCGAGCACACGACGTAGGCCTGCCTCCCCTCGGCCACGTCCTCGCGGATCCGTTCCCACGCGCGCGCGACCCACTGCGGCTTCTGGGACGCGGGTACCACACTGCTCTTGATCGGCGACCTGCCCTTCGGCAGCTGCCGCAGCGTCGACACCTCGAGATCGCCGAGCACCGTCATCGCGATGGTGCGGGGAATCGGCGTCGCCGTCATCACCAGCAGGTGCGGGCTCAGCCCCTCCCGCGCCCTCGACCGCAACCGGTCGCGCTGCTCGACTCCGAACCGGTGCTGCTCGTCGACCACCACCATCCCGAGGTTGAAGAACTCGACGTTGTCCTGGATGAGGGCGTGCGTGCCGATGACGATCCCGGCGTCGCCGGTGATCGCCTCGTTCAGAGCCGTGCGTTTGGCGGCGACCGGCATCGACCCCGTCAGCAGCGCCACCCGTGTGGCCTTTTCGTGCGCCCCGAGTTCCCCGGCGGTCGCGAGGGAGCCGAGCATCGCCCGCAGCGACCGGGCGTGCTGCGTCGCGAGCACCTCGGTCGGGGCGAGCAGGGCGCACTGGTAGCCGGCGTCGACCACCTGGAGCATGGCGCGCAGGGCCACGATCGTCTTACCCGAACCCACCTCACCCTGCAGGAGCCTGCTCATCGGGTGCGGCCGCGCCAGGTCGGCGGAGATCTCGTCGGCGACCGCGTGCTGACCGTCGGTGAGCTGGAATGGAAGCATCTTCTCGAACACGTCGGCGATCCCGCCGGGCACGGGCGGGCACTCGGGCGCGACTCGCTCGGCGTTGTCGTGGCGGCGACGGGCGAGAACCAGTTGCAGCGCCGTCGCCTCGTCGAACCGCAGACGGTCGTGGGCGTTCTCCACGTCCTCGCGGGTGTCGGGCAGGTGGACCGACCGGAGGGCGTCGTCGAGGCCGATCAGGTCGCGTTCGGCCCGGATGTTCTCCGGCAGGGGGTCGTCGACGTGATCGAGCTGGTCCAGGATCTGGCGGACGCATTTCATGATCGTCCAGCTCTCGACGTCCCGCGTGGCCGGATAGAGCGGGATCAGCGCCCGGTCGAACACGGACATGTCGACCCCGGCACCGGCTTCCTGCGACGCCCGGGCGATTCCTGCGAGATCCCCGGCGCCGCGGATCCGGCCGACGTTCACGACGGGGTCCTCGCTGCCGGCCCGCGGCTCGGGAAGGATGAGGTAGCTCGGGTGGGTGAGGCTCCACTTCTGGCGGAAGTACTTGACCGTTCCCGAGAACATCGCGCGCACACCCGGCTTGATCACGTGCTTGACCTTCTGCGGGCTGAAGAAGGTGACGTCCACGTTCTGGGTATCGGTGGACAGGACCACCTTGAGCATGCTGCCCGGCCGGTTCTTCATCTTCACGACGGCCGCGGACGTGACCCGGGCGATGATCGTGATGTGCTCGCCCTCCGGCGGGTCCTTCTCCGCGAGCTCGCGGCCCTGCGAGGCGTACCGGTGCGGGTAGTGCCGCAGCAGGTCCTCGACCGTGCGGATGTCGAACGCCTCCTCGAGCGCGTCGGCGGTCTTCTTCCCCAGCAGATGATCGAGCCGGTCGGACAATGTGGCCATCGAATTCCTCATTCCACCCCGAGTTGCAACAGATCTCCAGGCTGTCCACCGTGGTAGATCATCACCTCGACGCCGGGGTGCCGCTGCGAGATGTGATCGGCCAGTTCCGTGTCCAGCCCGTCCGGCGCCTCCGACCCCATCAGGAGCGTCACCAGTTCGCCACCCGCGCCGAGGACGAGGTCGACGAGTCGTCGTCCGGCCGCGACCGCGTCCGGTTCGATGACGATCACCTCGTGACCCATCAGTCCGATGCCGTCGCCCGGTTCGCACGTGCCCACATAGGTGAGGGCCCGTTCCCTGGCGATGCGCAGCGATCCCCAGCGGGTGGCGGCGGCGGCCTCCGACATCGCGAAGGCATCGTCCACCGCCTCACGCTCGGGGTCGTGCACCGCCAGGGACGCGAGTCCCTGCACCATCGCGGACGTCGCGAGCAGCAGGACCTCGTGCCGGGCGTCCCTCGCCGCGGCACTGACCGCGACGAGTTCCTGCGCCGTCAGCGCGCCGTTGGGGAGGACGAGCACCTCGGTGCGTCCCATCTGCCTGATGATGCCGAGGAGCTGGGCCCGGGTGACGGGGGCGTCGTCGCATCGGAGGACTGTCGCGCCCTCGCTGGCGAATAGTTCGGCGGCACCGTCACCGGCCACGACGGCGACGATTCCCCGCTCCCCCTGATCCGGCCGGGTCCGGACCGGTGGAACGAGCAACCCCTGGTCCCGCGCATCCACGAGGAAGCTGCTGACCCGGATTCCGTGGATGCGTCCCGCCGAGAGGCCGGCCTCCACGGCTGCGCCCGCGTCCGTGCAGTGCACGTGCACCGACCAGCCTCCGCCGCCGTCGCCGACGATCACGATCGAGTCCCCGAGGGCGTTCAGCGTGGTGCGCAACTCCGCCATGCGGTCCTCGTCGGACTCCGCGACCAGGTACATCACCTCGAAATCCTGATCCGAACCCTCGTCGCAGTCGGGTCCGGGTCCCGGATGCGCGTGCGGGCCCTGCGACGCGGGCGGCGCGGAAACGGGGACGAGCTCTGCGCGATGCCTGGACGGGGTGCGGCGCGGAACGTGGAGCGCGATCGGTGCGCGATCGGGCGGTGCCCCCGTCACCGCTGTGACGAGAGCGTCGAGGATCACGACGAGGCCGAGTCCTCCCGCATCGACGACGCCTGCGGTGCCGAGCACCTCGAGTTGCGACGGCGTCCTGGTGAGCGCGGACGCCGCCGCATCCGCGGCTGCGCGGGCCGTGACCGCGATCGGCGCCTCGTCCGGATACTCCGCCGCGGCGTCGGCGGCGCAGCGCAGCACGGTGACGATGGTCCCCTCCACCAGGTAGCTCACCGCGTCCGTCACCAGGTTGGTGGCCATCAGCAGCCCGGTCCGGACGGTCCTGGTGTCGACGGCGGGGGTAACGGCTGCTTCCGCAATCCCTCGCAGCACCTGGGACAGGATCACCCCGGAGTTCCCGCGCGCGCCGGCGACCGCGCCCCGAGCCAGGGCGATGGCCACCTGCCGGACGTCCTTGGTGCCGCTGCCCGCGAACTCGTCGATCGCACCCAGCGCCGCACGCATCGTGAACAGCAGATTGGTGCCCGTGTCGGAGTCCGGGATCGGAAAGACGTTGAGGCTGTTGATCTCCTCGCACCGCTTTTCCAGACCCGCGACGGCGGTCCGCGCCCACGATTCGAGGACTCGCCCGTCCATCGGGAGCTCAGGGGCCACTGTCATCCTCTCCGGCCAGGGAATGGGAAGGTGCCGTCAGACTAGTCGGGGGACGATGATCGGGCCCGCGGTCCGAGCGCTTCGGGACCGGGTTTGGCCAATCCGCACTCGAGCGGCTACTCTTGCACGGTTGCCTCGTACAGGGCGCGCTTGCTGTGTCCTGTCTCCACGAGGCCAGCAAATTTCACAGTTCACTATCTTGAAGGAGTTCGCGACTATGGCTGCCGTCTGCGACGTATGCGCCAAGGGGCCCGGCTTCGGTAAGTCGGTCTCGCACTCGCACCGGCGTACCAACCGTCGCTGGAACCCGAACATTCAGACTGTTCGTGCCGAGGTTGCCCCCGGAAACACCCGGAAGGTCAACGTCTGCACTTCCTGCCTGAAGGCTGGAAAGGTTGCTCGGGGCTGACCCGACGCTGCGTGCGATGTCACTGCGCCCCCGACACTTCGGTGTCGGGGGCGCAGTTTTTTTATGTCGCCACACCTGTCCGATTCGGCGTCGTCGCAGCGCATCGGGGCACGTCGGGCCCCGGCGGGGGCCCACGTAAGGTGCAACGGTGACTTCTCTCGATGGACTCAGCAAAGTACAGCTCGAAGACGGCGTCCTGCGCATCACGATCGCGACGGCGGAGAACGGCACCTCGCTGGACGGCGAGGGCATGGTGCAGGGTGCCCGGGCACTCGAAGCAGTCGGTGACCGAATCGGCAGCGTCCTTCTCGTCGGGGAGGGCCCGAACTTCTGCGCGGGCGGCAACGTGCACGCCTTCGCGTCCGCACCGGTGCGAAGCGAATACGTCGCCGAGGTGGCGCGCGTGTTCCACGAATTCGTTCGTGCGCTCGACGCCGTGACCGTTCCGGTGATCGCCGGTGTTCACGGGTGGGCAGCGGGCGCCGGCATGAGCCTCGTGTGCCTGACGGATGTCGCCATCGGCGGCCCGGGCACCAAGCTGCGCCCGGCCTACCCTTCCATCGGCTTCACCCCGGACGGCGGCATGTCGTGGACCCTCCCGCGCATCGTCGGCGACGCCCGGGCGCGCGAGATTCTGATCACCGATGCCGTTCTCAGCGGTGACGAGGCCGTCCGCCTGGGCATCCTCAGCCGCCTCGTCGGCGACGACGTCGTCCAGGACGAGGCGCTTCGGCTGGCCCGCACCCTCGCGGCCGGCCCGACGCCGTCCTACTCGGGGATCAAGACGCTCGTGCGCGCCTCCCGATATCGCACGCTCGCCGAGCAACTCGACGCGGAGGCCGCGTCGATCGCCACCGCGGCCGACAGCCCGGTGGGACGCGAGGGCGTCGACGCCTTCGTCGAGAAACGGCGTGCCGATTTCTCGTCTGTGCAGTGAAACGGCGTGCCGACTTCTCGTCTGTGCAGTAAGGAAATTCGCCGTTTACGGCAGCTGCCAGTTCACCGGTTCGGCGCCCAGGCCGTCGAGGAGTTCGTTCGCGCGGCTGAACGGCCGCGAACCGAAGAATCCGCGCGACGCGGACAGCGGTGAGGGATGCGCTGACTCGATCGTCGGCACGTCGCCGAGCATCGGTTTCAACGTGGATGCGTCCCGGCCCCACAGAATTGCGACGAGGGGTTCGGGGCGCGCCACGAGAGCGCGAATGGCCTGCTCGGTCACCGCCTCCCAGCCCTTCTTCCGGTGTGAGGCCGGGAGTCCGGGCTGCACGGTGAGAACCCTGTTCAGCAGAAGCACTCCCTGACGCGACCACGGGGTGAGGTCCCCGGTGGTGGGCGTCTCGTAGCCGAGGTCCTTGCTGTATTCGGTGAAGATGTTGCCGAGGCTGCGCGGCACGGGGCGCACGTCCGGAGCCACCGAGAAGCTGAGACCGACCGCGTGACCGGGTGTGGGGTACGGGTCCTGACCCACGATCAGGACCTTGACCTCGGAGAACGGGTGGGTGAACGCCCTCAGGACGTTCTCTCCGGCGGGAAGGTACTCACGCCCGTCGGCGATTTCCGCGCGCAGGAACTCGCCCATCTCCGTGATCCGTCCGGACACCGGTTCGAGTGCGTCTGCCCATCCGGCCTCGACGAGGTCCGCCAGCGGCGCCGCCATCAGTCGAGCCTGCGCAGCGAGTCGCGGTAGTAGGCCGCGTTCGCAGCGTACATCTTCACGTTCATCTCGAGGTGCCCCTCGGGAACCTCGTAGCCCTGCCGGATCTTCGCGGGGACGCCGAGCGCCATGCTCCGCGGCGGAACCTCGAATTTGAACGGAACGACGGCACCGGCACCGACGACCGAACCGGCGCCGATGACCGAACCGTTGAGAACGACCGAACCGGAGGCGATCAGGCAGTGGTCGCCGATCGTGGATCCCTCGATGTGCGCCGCGTGACCGACGACGCACCCCGAGCCGATGACGGTGGGATCGATCATCGTGCAATGGATCACGGTGCCGTCCTGGATGTTCGTGTCGGCGCCGACGGTGATGGTGCCGTAGTCGGCGCGGAGCACGGCCTGCGGCCACACCGAGGTGCCTGCCGCCAGGGTCACGTTCCCGATCACCACGGCGTCGGGATGGACGTAGGCGTCCGGATGGATGTCGGGTTCGCGGTCCCCGAGCGCGTAGATAGCCATGCGTGCAACCTATACCGAGAAACTCTGCCAGCCGCCGGCCCCCGGCCAGGTCTCGCCGTCGACCGAGATGCCGGACCCGTCGTGCACCGCGCCGATCGCGGTCCACCCCGCCGGGAGCGGGACGGCGGCGGGGAAGGTGGCGGCGAAACCGTGGTCCTCTCCCCCGGTGAGCACCCATTCCCAGTGGTCGACGCCGAGAACCTTCGCCGCCGACACCAGTTCGGGTGAGACGGCCAGGTCGGATCGGGTGAGGGACATTCCGACGCCGGAGGCGTCACAGATGTGACCGAGGTCGGCGAGGAGCCCGTCGGAGATGTCGGTCATCGCGTGGGCGCCCCCGTCCGCGGCGGCCCAGGCGGCGGAGTACGGCGGAGTGGGGACTCGATGCGCGGTGAGCAGGTCCGGGAAATCCGAGGACCCGCCGAGCAGCAGCGCGAGACCGGCCGCCGACCGGCCGAGTTCGCCGGCCACCGCGACGACGTCGCCGGGCCGCGCGCCCGACCGCCGGATCGGGCTTCTGCCACCCAGATCACCGAGGACGGTGACGGAAATCACGACCTGTCCGGCCTGCACGAGATCACCGCCCACGACACCGGCCCCGAGTTCCTCGGCGCTTTCCCCGATTGCCGCCGAGATGCCGTCCGCCACGTCGATCGACGTGTCCGGCGGGAGACCGAGGGAGACCAGGAAGGCCGTGGGCCGCGCCCCCATCGCCGCGACGTCGGCCGCATTCTGTGCCACCGCCTTGCGGCCCACATCGCGTGGGGACGACCAGTCGAGCCGAAAGTGCCTGTCCTGCACCAGCATGTCGGCGGACACCGCCACCCGGCCGTCGTCGGCTCGGACCAGGGCGGCGTCGTCGCCGGGGCCGATCAGAGTGGACGGGGGCTGCACCCGGCCCTGCACCGCTCGGCCGATCACGGCGAACTCGCCGACGTCGGCGACGGTGAGGGGCGGGGTCGGGTCCGGGGAATCCGTCGATGTGATGGTGTGCCTCCAGTGTCGGGTGGCCCGTGCAGCGGCTGTGGGTCCGGTCGACGGAATGTGCGACTGCGGTACCTTTTAGCTGTTGCCGGGACTTCTCGGCACGTGACCGATCAGCGCGCCGAAGCACCCGCGACTCTACCGAGATCGATGCGGCGCGGAGCAGGGAAGGGCCGTAGCGAGAGTGCAAGCGTTCATCCTGATCCAGACCGAAGTCGGCAAGGCTGCGGCGATCGCGACCGAGATCGCGAAGATCACCGGAGTCCGGACCGCCGAGGACGTGGTCGGGCCGTACGACGTCATCGTGCGGGTGTCCGCTGACGAGGTCGCTCCCGTCGTCAAGGAGATCCGTCAGGTCTCCGGCATCACCCGCACCCTCACCTGCGACGTCCCCGAAAAGTCTGCGAACAAGAACTGAGCATGTCCGACCTCGAACCCGAACAGAACACACCCGCCGGCAACTCCGACCCGGTCCCCGCGGAGCGGCGGAATCCCGCACTCATCGCGACGGCCGTGGCGCTTCCCGTGGCCCTGGTCATCGGCATCGTCGTCGCGGCGGTGTTCGCCGGGCGGAACCCGGTGAAGGAACCCGTGTCGCTGGGCCCCGTGCCCGCACCCGCATCCGGCTCCGCGGAGTGCGCCACCCTGATGGCGGGCCTCCCCGACGCGCTGGGCGATTACACGCGCGCCGAGCTCACCGAACCCGCACCCGAGGCGACGGCGGCGTGGCAGCCGGCCGAGGGTGAACCACTCGTCCTGCGTTGCGGTCTGGACCGTCCCGCGGAGTTCGATCAGGCTTCGGCGCTGCAGGTGATCGACGGAGTTCAGTGGTTCGAGATCTCGGGTGCGAGCGCCGGAATCGACGCGAGCAGCTATTTCGCCGTCGACCGCGGCGTGTACATCGGACTCACGGTTCCCACCGGGGTGGGACCGACGCCGCTTCAGGACATTTCCGGCGCGGTGTCGCAGGCGTTGCCGCAGAAGCCCCTCGATCCGGCGCCCGTGGCGAATCCCTGAGCGCCGGACCGCGGTTTCTCTAGCGCAGACCGATGCCGCGCGCGAGGGCGGTGTCGACCAGGGTCGAGACGAGGGTGCCGTAGTCGACGCCCACCGCGCCCCACATGCGCGGGTACATCGAGATCGACGTGAATCCCGGCATCGTGTTGATCTCGTTGATCACCGGGCCGTCCTCGGTCACGAAGAAGTCGACCCGCGCGAGACCCTGGCAGTCGAGCGCGGAGAACGCGCGCACCGCGAGTTCGCGGATCTCGTCGCTGACCGATTCGTCGAGTTTCGCGGGCACGTCGAACTCGCACACGTCATCGAGGTATTTGCTGTCGAAGTCGTAGAACGCCTCGTCGTCGCCAGCGCCTTCCGGCATCCGGATCTCGGCGATGACGCTGGCCCGCACGTCACCGTCCGGGAACTCGAGGACTCCACACTCGACCTCGCGGCCGATGATCCCCGATTCGACGATCACCTTGGGGTCGTGCAGGCGGGCGTGGGCGATGGCGTCGTCGAGCGCGGCCCACTCGGCCACCCGGGTGATACCGATCGACGATCCGCCACGGGCCGGCTTCACGAACACCGGGAGGTGGAGGCGGGACTTCTGTTCGTCGGTCAGTGTGGCGGTGCCCGGTCGCAGGACGACCTGGAACCCGATGGGCAGGCCTTCCGCGGCGAGCAGCTTCTTCGTGAATTCCTTGTCCATACCGGCAGCGCTGGCGAGTACGCCGGGACCGACGTACGGGACACCTGCGAGTTCGAGCAGGCCTTGGATCGTGCCGTCCTCGCCATAGGCGCCGTGCAGGACGGGAAAGACGACGTCGACCGAGGCCAGGATCTTGCCCGCTTCGCCGTCGTCGAGGGCGACGAGGTCGCCGGACCGTGTCGGGTCGGCGGTGAGGGCCAGCGCGGACCCGTCGGCATCGACGCTGGGCAGTGCCCGGCCGCGGATGGACAGCGTTTCGGGGTCGGTGGAGCCGAGGACCCACGAGCCCTCCGTGGTGATGCCGATCGGCACCACCTCGTACCGTTCCGGGTCGAGGTTCCTCAGGACGCTTCCGGCCGACACACAGGACACGGAATGCTCGTTGCTGCGGCCACCGAAGATGACGGCTACCCGGGTACGCGGTTTACTCACGACACAAACCGTACCGTCGCCGCGACACGCTCACCGCACCCACCTCTCCTCATATTTCCTTCGCCGACCTCACGACACGTCGAGCCCTGCACTCACAATGCGGACAGGGCCTGCTCGAGATCGGCGACGAGGTCTTCGGTGTCCTCGATTCCGCACGAGATCCGCACGAACCCGTCGGGTACCGGGTCTCCCCACCGGGCCCGGCGGTCGGCGCTGGTGTGGATGCCACCGAAGCTCGTCGCGGGCACGAGGAGTTCACTTCCGGCCACGAGTCGGTGGAACTGTTCGGCGGAGTCCGCCTCGAAGCTCACCAGCCCGCCGAATCGACGCATCTGACCGGCGGCGACGGCGTGCGCAGGATCTCCGGGCAGACCCGGATACCGGACGCGGTGGGCCGCCGGGTGTGACTCGAGCAGGACCGCCACGGCAAGGGCGTTGGCGCACTGACGCTCGAAACGCAGACCGGCCGTCCCGAGACTCCGGTGGGCGAGCCACGTCTCGAACGGCCCCAGCACCGTGCCCGACAGGGCCCTCTCGCGTTCCATCCCGGCCAGGAAGTCGGCGTCCGACGCGGCGATGTATCCCATGAGGAGATCACTGTGACCGCTCAAAGCCTTTGTGCCACTAGCGACTACCACGTCGGCACCGAGTTCGAGCGGTTGCTGGCCGAGCGGGGTGGCGGTCGTGTTGTCCACCACGAGAACGGCGCCCGCGTTCGCGCACTGCTCGGACACGGCGCGTAGATCCACTACGTCGAGGGAGGGGTTGGCCGGAGTCTCGGCCACCACCACCGTCGTCCCCTCGGCGGACGCCAGCAGTGCGGCGGCCGCCTCGCCGGCCATGTCGGCGGTCCTCAGTTCGTGCACGGTGATGCCCATCGGCTCCAGGCGCTCCCGCGCGTACGCGCGCACCTGGTAGTAGCCGTCGGACGGAACGACCACGGTGTCGCCGGCGGTGAGCAGACTCCTCAGCACGACGGTGACCGCCGACATCCCGGAGCCGACGACGAGCGCGCCCGCGGCGCCTTCGAGCGTCGCCAGCGCCGATTCGAGGTCGCGCCAGCCCGGATTGGAGGCACGCGCGTAGGTGTCGGACTCGGTTCCCTCGTCCGCGCTCAGCTGATACGGCGCCGCGAAAACCGGCCCCCTCTGCATCGGCGAGCCGGGAACATTTTCTGCGGCAACGGCTTTGACGCAGCGGGTGGAATCACCACTCACGAGCTCACTCCGGCTTCGTGCGACGGCCGAGCAGCTGACCGATCGCGTCCTGCACCACGACGCCCTCGTGGCACACCCGGTGCACGGCATCGGTCAGCGGCATCTCGACGTCGTAACTGGCCGCGAGAGCCCGCACGGACGAGCACGATTTCACACCCTCGGCGACCTGACCGTGAGTAGCCGCCTGGGCACTCTCGATCGAACCACCCTGACCGAGGCGTTCACCGAACGACCGATTGCGCGACAGGGGCGACGTGCACGTCGCAACCAGATCGCCCACTCCCGCGAGACCCGCGAGGGTGGCAGGTTTCGCACCGAGGGCCACTCCCAGCCGGATGATCTCGGCGAGACCACGAGTGATGATGCTCGCAATCGTGTTCTCTCCCAGACCGATTCCCGATGCCATACCGCAGGCGAGGGCGATGACGTTCTTGCAGGCGCCACCGATCTCACACCCGATGACGTCCGAATTCGTGTACGGACGGAAGTATCCGGTGGCCGAGGCCTTCTGCAGTTCCAGTGCCCGCGTCGAATCCGTGCACGCGACGACCGTCGCCGCCGGTTGACCGATCGCGATCTCCCGGGCCAGATTGGGCCCGGACAGCACGGCTACACGCCCCGGGTCTGCGCCGGTGACCTGGATGATCACCTGACTCATCCGCATGAGGGTGCCGGTTTCGATGCCCTTGGCGAGGCTCAGCAGGGTGGCGTCCTCGGGGATCATCGGACTCCAGACCTGCAGATTGTCGCGCAGGGACTGCGACGGCACCGCGAGGACGACGATGTCGGCGCCGTCGAGTGCGGCCCGCGCGTCGTCGGTGGCGGTCAACGACGGAGGCAGGGCGATGCCCGGCAGGTAGTCCGCGTTCTCGTGCCGCGACACGATCGATTCGGCGACCTCAGCGCGTCGCGCCCACATGGTGACATCGGTCCCGGCATCGGCCAGGACCTTCGCAAATGCAGTCCCCCATGAACCCGCTCCCAGTACCGCAGCCTTGCTCACACAGCCCCCTCGTCGTTCGTTACCCGATGCGTCGCCCACAGTATTGCCGATGCCGAGGTCGGGCGCCGCCCCGCTACCGAACTCGTTCGCTGCTCAGCCGCGACCGGGCGTCCGGAGCACCGCCCCGCGCGGGCTGGCAAGATATCCGCATGAGCACAGCGACCCGATCCGTGGCGCCGCGCGCGCACGTTCTCGTCGCGGTGAAGGAACTCCACGCGGCCAAGACGCGGCTGTCGAGTGTCTTCGACACGGCGGACCGCACCGGACTGGTCCTGTCGATGCTGCGCGACACCCTGGCCGTCGTCAGCGACGTCGCGACGGTCGTCGGTGTCACCGTGGTCACGCCGGATCCCGCGGTGGCGCGGCTCGCGCGCAGTGTCGGCGCGCACGTCTACGCCGACCCCGCACCCGTTTCCGCCGAGGATCGGCCGGACGAGGGCGGCACCGAGCACAGCCTCAATGCGGCGCTGTCGGCGGCGGCCGAGCACGTCCGCCGCAACGAGCGCGGAGTCGACGTCGTCGCACTGCAGGCCGACCTTCCGTCTCTGCGCGGAGGCGAATTCGGTGAAGCACTCGCCGCGGCGAGAACCGGTGGCAGGTCGGTCGTCGTCGATCATCACGGCACCGGAACCGCCGCACTGTTCTCCTGCGACCCGGAGATTCCGCTCGATCCCCGGTTCGGACCGGGATCGGCGAAGCGGCATCTCGAGTCCGGGGCGCGGCCCCTCGACGGGCACTGGCCCGGTCTGCGAACCGACGTCGACACCGCCGACGATCTCGATGCCGCGCAGGCTCTCGGCGTCGGACCTGCGACGCGTGCCGCCCTCGACGCTCTCGAACACACCGCCCCCTCGCGCTGCGGAAACGAGTAGGCCGCGCGCGCCGTGTGAATTTGCCCCATCGATTGTCGGCGGCCGAATTCTCGAGGGATGATCGTGGAGTGAGTAACCGAGAAGCACTCGACCAGCAGACCGACGTCGACGGAAAGAACGGAACCCGCGACAGCATCGTCACGGCCAATCCCACGAACGTTCCGATGGCGCCACCCGCTGCGACGAGTGCCCTCACCAGCGCGCTGACCGACGGACTCCCCGAAGATCGTTACCTGAACCGCGAACTCAGTTGGCTCGATTTCAATGCCCGTGTCCTCGCCCTCGCCGAGGACACGTCGCTGCCGTTGCTCGAGCGCGCCAAGTTCCTCGCCATCTTCGCGTCCAATCTCGACGAGTTCTTCATGGTCCGCGTGGCCGGACTCAAGCGCCGCGACGAGACCGGGCTGTCCGTGCGGTCCGCCGACGGTCTCTCCCCGCGCGAGCAGCTCTCGCTGATCGCGACCCGGACCCAGGAGATCTCGGAGAAGGCCGCACGGGTCTTCCTCGACTCCGTTCGTCCCGCGCTTGCCGCCGAAGGGATCTCCATCATCGGATGGGACGATCTCACCGACGACGACCGCGAGCGCTTGTCGGTGCATTTCCAGGACCAGATCTTCCCCGTGCTCACTCCGCTCGCCGTCGACCATGCCCACCCGTTCCCGTACATCAGCGGGCTGAGTCTCAACCTCGCGGTGACGGTGAAGGATGCGGTGACCGGTGGCGAACACTTTGCGAGGGTCAAGGTTCCGGACAACGTGGGCCGGTTCGTCCGCGTCCGCCGCGACGAAACGCCCTCCTCCATCGACGCGTTCCTGCCCCTGGAAGATCTGATCTCCGCTCACCTCGACATGCTGTTCCCGGGCATGGAGATCGTGGAGCACCACGCGTTCCGGATCACGCGCAACGCCGATTTCGAGGTCGAGGAAGACCGCGACGAGGATCTTCTGCAGGCCCTCGAGCGTGAGTTGGCCCGCCGCCGCTTCGGTTCACCGGTGCGGCTCGAGGTCGCGGACGACATGACCGAGCACATGCTCGAACTTCTCCTGCGCGAACTCGACGTCGATCCCGGCGACGTCATCCAGGTACCCGGATTGCTGGATCTGTCGTGCCTGTGGCAGGTGTACGCGGTCGACCGACCCGCCCTCAAGGACGCACCGTTCGTCCCGGCAACGCATCCGGCGTTCGGCGAGAGAGAAACACCCAAGAGCGTCTTCTCCACACTCCGCGACGGCGACGTCCTGGTCCACCACCCGTACGACTCGTTCTCCACGAGCGTCCAGCGCTTCATCGAACAGGCCGCGGCCGACCCCCAGGTTCTGGCGATCAAGCAGACGCTCTACCGCACTTCGGGCGACTCCCCCATCGTCGATGCATTGATCACCGCCGCTGAGGAGGGCAAACAGGTTGTGGCACTGGTCGAGATCAAGGCGCGATTCGACGAGCAGGCGAACATCAAGTGGGCCCGCAAGCTCGAACACGCGGGTGTGCACGTGGTGTACGGACTCGTCGGGCTCAAGACCCACTGCAAGACGTGTCTCGTGGTCCGTCGCGAAGGGTCC
The DNA here is from genome assembly GCF_000280725.2 of Rhodococcus sp. JVH1. Lineage (NCBI taxonomy): Bacteria > Bacillati > Actinomycetota > Actinomycetes > Mycobacteriales > Nocardiaceae > Rhodococcus > Rhodococcus sp. JVH1. The sequence goes on from NZ_CP166289.1 coordinate 798,897, forward strand.
ACCATCCGGCGTTACTGCCACATCGGTACCGGCAACTACAACCCGAAGACTGCCCGCCTGTACGAAGACATCGGCCTCCTCACCGCCGCACCCGAGATCGGCGCGGACCTCACCGACCTGTTCAATTCCCTCACCGGCTACTCGCGGAAGACGCAGTATCGCAACCTGCTCGTCGCGCCGTACGGGGTGCGCCGGGGAATCATCGAGCGGATCGACGGTGAAATCGCCCACAAACTGCGGGGCGAGGACGCCGGAATCCTGCTGAAGGCCAACGCCTTGGTCGACGAGCAGGTGATCGACTCGCTCTACCGCGCGTCCCGGGCCGGTGTGCCCGTCGAAATCGTCGTGCGTGGCATCTGCGCCCTCAAACCCGGAGTTCCCGGCCTGAGTGAGAACATCCACGTCCGGTCGATTCTCGGACGATTCCTCGAGCATTCCCGGGTGTTCCATTTCCGCGGCGCCGACGAATACTGGATCGGCAGCGCAGACATGATGCACCGCAACCTCGACCGACGCGTCGAGGTCATGGCGCAGGTGAAAGATCCTCGGCTCACTGCTCAGATAGGCGAGATCGTCGATTCCGCGCTCGATCCCGTCACGCGGTGCTGGGTGCTCGGGTCCGACGGCCGGTGGGTTCCGTCGCCTGCCCGCGGCGAGGAGGTTCGCGACCACCAGGAGGCCATGATGCGCAAACGAATGGGCACCGGATCCTGATCGCGGCGAGTCCGCGGCAGAAGGAAGGAACTCGGTGAGCAGTTCACCCGGCAAACCGGTCAAAGCCAATATCTTCGCTGCTGGGGCAGTGCTGTGGCGAAAGTCTCCCGGCAATCCCGACGAGATCGAGATCGCGCTCATTCACCGGCCCAAATACGAGGACTGGTCATTTCCGAAGGGAAAGCTCGACCCCGGAGAGACCGCCGTGGTGGCCGCACTGCGTGAGGTGGAAGAAGAGACGGGTATTCGCGGGCGCCTCGGCCGGCATCTGGGCGCGTTGACATATCCGATTCCGGGCCACCGCCGATTGAAACGAGTCGAGTACTGGGCGGCAGAAGCCCGCGCCGGTGAATTCGTCTCCAACAGCGAAGTGGACGAGATGCGGTGGCTTCCCGTATCCGAGGTGGCCGATCAACTGTCGTATCCCATGGATCGCAAGATGCTCCGCCGATTCACGGCCCAGCCACCCGACACCGCGACCGTGCTCCTGGTCCGGCACGCCAAGGCTGGAAGCCGGAAGCGGTACAAGGGCGACGACACCACCCGGCCCCTGGATACGAACGGCCTACACCAGGCCGAGGCGCTCGTCCCGCAACTCGAAGCGTTCGGGGCCACCGTCATCACGTCCGCCGACCGGACGCGGTGCACACAGACGGTCGAGCCGCTGGCGCGCGCGCTGGACACGACCGTCCGGTTGGATCCGCTGCTGTCCGAGGAGAGTTACACCGCCGACCCGGTGGCCACCCGCACGAGGGTCCGTAAGATCGCCGCTCTCGGCGGAGTTCAGGTGATCTGCAGTCAGGGAGGCGTCATTCCCGATCTGCTCGACTGGTGGGCGGAGAACGACGGCATCACACTTCCCCCGGCGCGGAACAGGAAGGCGAGCACCTGGGTGCTTTCGCTGTCCGGCGGCAAACTCATCGCCGCCGATCACATCGACAGTCCGCTGCCTCCCACTCGGAAGGACTGAGCCCTACCGGCCGGAGTTCACCGGGAGGCCAGGAGAACACTGACAGGCGCCAACCCCCAGGGTCGGCGCCTGTCAGTGTTCGGGCAGTCCCGTGTGCGCTGTATTACTTGGCGCGCTTCGCGGGAGCCTTCTTTGCTGCGGTCTTCTTGGCAGCCGTGGTCTTGGCCGGAGCCTTCTTGGCTGCAGTCTTCTTGGCTGCAGTCTTGGCCGGAGCCACCTTCTTCGCCACGGTCTTCTTCGCAGCCGTGGTCTTGGCCGGAGCCTTCTTGGCTGCAGTCTTCTTGGCTGCAGTCTTGGCCGGAGCCACCTTCTTCGCCACGGTCTTCTTCGCGGCCGTGGTCTTGGCCGGAGCCTTCTTGGCTGCGGTCTTCTTCGCGGCTGTGGTCTTGGCCGGGGCCGCCTTCTTGGCTGCGGTCTTCTTGGCAGCCGTCTTCTTTGCAGCAGCCTTCTTGGCGGCAGCCTTGGTGGCGGGCGCCGCTGCGCCGCGCTTGACTGCCGGACCGGTGGCCGGAAGCTTCTGGCCGCCAGCGATAACCGCCTTGAACTGAGCGCCCGGACGGAACGCCGGCACCGACGTCGGCTTGACCTTGACGGTCTCACCCGTGCGCGGGTTGCGTGCGACACGTGCTGCGCGACGACGCTGCTCGAAGACGCCGAAACCGGTGATGGTCACGCTGTCGCCGCGGTGCACTGCCCGGACGATCGTGTCCACGACATGCTCGACAGCTTCCGTTGCCGTGCGCCTGTCCGTGCCCAGTTTCTCGGTCAGAACATCGATGAGCTCTGCCTTATTCATTGAAATTCCTCCGCGAACTAATGGTCCATCATCGGACCGACTACGAACTACGGTAAACCTGAATACCGCAGGAGTCTATGTGCCACGCCAATTCTCATACAACGCGGCACCATTCTCAGGAACTTATTATCTGGCAGACAGGGCTCCTATTCCAACTTTCAGTCGGCAGGAGTGGGCTCCGGAAGAGTCGCAGGTTTCCAAGAAGGCCTTGACTTTTCGAACTCGGAAATGGCTTCTACCTGCCGTAATGTCAATCCGATGTCGTCCAGACCCTCGATCAGACGCCACCGCGTGTAGTCATCAATCGCAAAGGGCACCACGGTGGTTCCGGCCGTCACAGTCTTGTTCTCGAGGTCGACAATCAATTCGAGACCGGGTTGCTCGTCGAGCAACTTCCAGAGCAGTTCGACGTCCGACTGGGCCACCTGAGCGGCCAGCAGACCGGCCTTGCCGGCGTTCCCCCGGAAGATGTCGGCGAAGCGAGACGCGATCACGACCCGAAATCCGAAGTCGGATAGCGCCCACACGGCGTGCTCGCGGGAGGAGCCCGTGCCGAAATCGGGCCCGGCCACCAGAATGCTGCCCTTGTCGTATGGGGCGACGTTCAGAACGAAGTTCGGATCGTTCCGCCACGCGGCGAACAGACCGTCCTCGAAACCGGTGCGGGTCACTCGTTTCAGGTAGACCGCCGGAATGATCTGGTCCGTGTCCACGTTGGATCGCCGCAGCGGAACGCCGATACCTTTGTGTGTGCTAAAGGATTCCATCGAAAAATCTCCTAAATTCCTTGGGTCCTAGGCCAGATCTGTCGGCGCGGACAGTGTTCCCCGGACTGCGGTCGCGGCGGCGACCAGCGGCGAAACCAGGTGAGTCCGGCCGCCCTTGCCTTGACGGCCTTCGAAATTGCGGTTGGACGTGGAGGCCGAACGCTCGCCGGGCGCGAGCTGATCCGGGTTCATCCCGAGGCACATCGAGCACCCCGCCTGCCGCCATTCGGCGCCCGCGGCGGTGAAGATCTCGCCGAGACCCTCCTTTTCGGCCTGCGCACGAACGCGCATCGAGCCCGGCACGATCAGCATCCGGACCCCGTCGGCGACGTGGCGGCCACGCAACACGTCGGCCACGGCCCGCAGATCCTCGATCCGACCGTTGGTGCACGAACCCACGAAAACTGTGTCGATCGCCACCTCACGCAACGGAGTTCCGGCTTCGAGACCCATGTAGGTCAACGCCTTCTCCGCGGCGTGACGCTCGCTCTCGTCCACGATCTCGGCCGGATTCGGCACGGCCTCGCCGAGCGGCAGCCCCTGCCCCGGGTTGGTGCCCCAGGTCACGAACGGCGTCAGGGAACTCGCGTCGATGTGGACCTCGTTGTCGAAAACCGCACCCTCGTCGGTCTTCAACTGCTCCCAGGCCTCCACCGCGGCGTCCCAGTCGGCGCCCTTCGGCGCGTGGGGACGTCCCTTGATGAATTCGTAGGTGATCTCGTCGGGGGCGATCATGCCTGCCCGCGCACCCGCCTCGATGGACATGTTGCAGACGGTCATCCGCGCTTCCATCGACATCTTCCGGATCGCTTCGCCGCGGTACTCCAGGACGTAGCCCTGGCCTCCGCCCGTTCCGATCTTCGCGATGACGGCCAAAATGAGATCTTTACTCGTCACGCCGTCGGGCAATTCGCCGTCCACGGTGATCGCCATCGTCCGGAAAGGACGCAACGACAACGTCTGCGTCGCCATGACGTGTTCGACCTCACTGGTGCCGATGCCCATCGCGAGCGCGCCGAAGGCGCCGTGGGTGGACGTGTGGCTGTCACCGCACACCACGGTCATGCCGGGCTGGGTGAGACCCAGCTGGGGTCCGACGACGTGGACGATGCCCTGGTCGATGTTTCCCATCGGGTGCAGCCGGACACCGAATTCCTCACAGTTGCGCCGCAGCGTGTCCACCTGAGTCTTGGAGACGGGGTCGGCGATCGGCTTGTCGATGTCGACGGTGGGGACGTTGTGGTCCTCCGTGGCAATCGTCAGGTCGGGCCGGCGCAGCGGGCGCCCCGCCAGCCGAAGTCCGTCGAATGCCTGCGGACTCGTCACTTCGTGAACGAGATGCAGATCGATGTAGATGAGGTCGGGGTTGTCTCCCTCACCCCGGACCACGACGTGGTCGTCCCACACCTTCTCTGCCAGGGTGCGTGCTTTCTCCGCCATCTTCTCCACCTCTGTGTGTCCTCTCGCACCGCGGGCTTCGGGCCGGTCCGCCGTGCGCTTGATGTCGTTACCCTCTTCCCGGACACGCACTCGACGTGAGACGAAGGTGCGCTATGATCCCAGTATGCGAGAAAGTGGTATCGACCTATGAGACAGCATAGCGGCATCGGAGTCCTTGACAAAGCGGTGGGCGTGCTGCATGCCGTGGCCGAGAAGCCCTGCAGCCTCACCGAACTGTGCTCGCGCACCGGACTCCCCCGCGCCACCGCCCACCGGCTGGCCGTCGGGCTCGAGGTCCACCGCCTCTTGACCCGCGACTCCGACGGGCTGTGGTGCCCCGGTCCCGGCCTCGCCGAACTCGCTGCAACGGCTAACGATCCGCTCGTCTCGGCGGCGGCGCTCGTCCTTCCGCGGCTGCGCGAGATCACCGGTGAGAGCGTGCAGTTGTACCGCCGGGAAGGCACCCAGCGCATCTGTGTGGCGGCGATGGAGCCGCCCACGGGTCTCCGCGACACCGTTCTCGTCGGGGCACGACTGCCGATGAGCGCCGGCTCGGGCGCCAAGGTCCTTCTCGCCTGGGCCGACCCACAGACCCAGCGCGCGATTCTTCCCGACGCGGCGTTCGGCGAACGCGTGCTGCTCGAGGTCCGCAGGCGCGGCTGGGCACAGAGCGCCGCCGAGCGGGAACCCGGTGTCGCCAGTGTCGCCGCACCCGTGCGGGATGCCGGCGGCGCTGTCATCGCAGCAATTTCGGTGTCCGGTCCCATCGACAGAATGGGCAGGCGACCCGGCGCCCGGTGGGCGGCCGACCTTCTCGCCGCCGCCGAGGCGTTGCACAAGAGGCTCTGATCGACCACGACCGACGTTCACCGCGACAGGAGAAGCCGATGGGGAAGAACCAACGATCGCAGATCACGATGACGGATTCGGAGATCGCCGAATTCGTGGATCGGAGCCGGATCGCCACGCTCGCAACGGTGGCAGCGGACGGCCGGTCCCATCTGGTCGCCATGTGGTACGCCGTGATCGACGGCGAGATCTGGTTCGAGACGAAGTCGAAATCGCAGAAGGCGGTCAACCTGCGCCGTGACGACCGCGTCACCGTCCTGATCGAGGACGGCCAGACGTACGACACCCTGCGCGGAATCTCCGTCGAGGGCCGGGCGGAGATCGTGGAGGACCCGGACGCGATGCTCGCGGTCGGCGTCAGCGTGTGGGAACGGTACACCGGTCCCTACACCGACGATCTGCGTCCCGCCATCGATCAGCTGCTGCACAAGCGGGTTGTCGTGCGGATCGTTCCCGAGCGCATCAGAAGCTGGGATCACGCCAAGCTCGGCCTGCCCGCGATGCCGGTGGGCGGGACCACGGCCGCGTACCTGGAGACGTCCGACCGCCGCGCCTGACGCCGCGCAGAAAAAACGGGAGCATTCTCGGTGCCCTCGGCGTAGCTTCACAGAGTGAACCGGCTACCCGAGGGAGTTCACCATGACCGACGCCAGCAACGAGGACACGAAAAAGAAATTCCGCGAAGCACTCGAGCGGAAGAATCATCAGGCCGGACTGTCCACCGATCACAAGGACGGACATTCCAAGGCGCACGAGGCGCATGGGCCTGCCGACCACAAACGCGAATTCCGCCGCAAGACGGGATAAACGACATATCGTCCGGATAAAAAGAAACACCCTCCAATTTCTTGGAGGGTGTTTCTTTTTGTAGCCCCGACGGGATTCGAACCCGCGCTACCGCCTTGAGAGGGCGGCGTCCTAGGCCGCTAGACGACGGGGCCAGGAACTTTGTCTTGCTTTGGAAGCTCAGCAAGCATAGCTTCCAGAAGTTCGGAGTCAAAATCGGCCGAACTTCCGCTGGGGTACCAGGACTCGAACCTAGAATGGCGGTACCAGAAACCGCTGTGTTGCCAATTACACCATACCCCAATGGCCGTTCTCGAACCGCTGAGCTTCTGGGCTCTGCGGCCCGCCTCGGGCCGAAGAAGAGATTACCAGCCTACTGCCGGGATTTACCAAATCGTCTGGTCAGAGGCTGTTTTTACACCCTTTTCGGCCCGAGAGCGGCGTCCTAGCCGGCGACGCCGGCCCGCGCAGAGCGCAGCCGGGACAGCGACACGTCGCGTCCGAGCAGTTCCATCGATTCGTAGAGCGGCGGGCTGATGTGCGAGCCCGTCACGGCCACCCGAACCGGCGCGAACGCCTTACGTGGCTTGAGGCCCAGTTCGTCCACGAGAGCGGTCTTGAGGGCCTCTTCCAGTGAGGCCGCATCCCATGCCTCGACTGCGTCCAGCGACGCGAGGGCGGCGTCGAGAACCGGTGCGGAGTCGGCGCCCAGGTTCTTGGCAGCGGCGGCCGGGTCGATCGCGAAGTCGGCCTCGTCGACGAACAGGAACTTCAGCAGATCCCAGGCGTCGGACAGGACCACGATGCGCGTCTGGACCAGTTCGGCGGCGGTCGCGAAGACGGACTCGTCCACGGTCTCCCCGAGATGACCGTGGAGCGTCAGGAACGCGCGCAGGCGCGCGGCGAAATCAGCGGGCTCGAGCAGCCGGATGTGCTCGGCGTTGATCGCGTCGGCCTTTTTCTGGTCGAACCGGGCCGGATTGGAATTGACCTTGGAGATATCGAAGGCGGCGACCATCTCGTCCAGCGAGAACACGTCGTGGTCGTCGGAAATGCCCCAGCCCAGCAGCGCCAGGTAATTCAACAATCCCTCCGGAACGAAACCGCGGTCTCGATGGATGAAGAGGTTCGACTCGGGATCGCGCTTGGACAGTTTCTTGTTGCCCTGCCCCATGACGAACGGCAGATGCCCGAACCTCGGAGTGAAATCGGCCACGCCGATCCGCTGCATCGCCTCGTAGAGGGCGAGCTGCCGCGGCGTCGACGACAGCAGGTCCTCGCCGCGCAGCACGTGTGTGATCTTCATCAACGCGTCGTCGACCGGGTTGACCAACGTGTACAGCGGAATCCCGTTGCCGCGGGTGAGGGCGAAGTCGGGAACGGTTCCGGCCTTGAACGTCGTCTCGCCGCGCACGAGGTCGTCCCACGTCAGGTCGTGGTCCGGCATCCGCAGCCGGACCACTGGCTTGCGGCCCTCGTCGAGGAACGCCTGTCGCTGATCCGGCGTCAGATCACGATCGAAGTTGTCGTAGCCGAGCTTGGGATCGCGGCCGGCCGCCTTGTGCCGCTCCTCGACCTCCTCGGGCGTCGAGAACGACTCGTACGCCTCGCCCGCCGCGAGCAGTTTCGCGACGACGTCCAGATGCAGGTCCCGTCGCTGGGACTGACGGTAGGGCTCGTACGGTCCCCCGACCTCGGGGCCCTCGTCCCAGTTCAATCCGAGCCAGCGCAGCGCGTCCAGGATCGCCTGGTACGACTCCTCGCTGTCACGGGCAGCATCGGTGTCCTCGATGCGGAACACGAACGACCCACCGTTGTGACGGGCGAACGCCCAGTTGAACAGGGCGGTTCGGACGAGCCCCACATGCGGGGTTCCGGTGGGCGACGGGCAGAAACGGACGCGAACTTCGCTTGTGGTCATGGCTCACTTGGGTCGACGCTGGGAAAACGGACTCCTACAGGCTAGTCCGCTCCCGATGTCGACACGAGAGCCGTCAGCGCTTGGCGGTCACCGGATTGGTGAGGGTGCCGATGCCACCGATGGTCACGCTCACGCTCTGGCCGTCCACGATCGGACCGACGCCTTCCGGGGTACCCGTGAGAATGACGTCGCCCGGGAGCAGCGTCATGACGGCCGACACCCATTCGATGATCTTCGGAATGTCGTGCAGCAGAAGCGAAGTGTTGCTCCGCTGCTTCACCACTCCGTCCACCTCGGTGGTGATGTCGACGTCGGACGCGTCGAGCTGGGTCTCGATCCACGGTCCCAGTGGGCAGAACGTGTCGTGGCCCTTCGCTCTCGTCCACTGCCCGTCGTGGCGCTGGTGGTCACGGGCCGTCACGTCGTTGGCGGCGGTGTACCCGAGCACCACGTCGAGGGCCTTGGCTGCGGGCACATCCTTGCAGGGGCGCCCGATGACGACCGCGAGTTCTCCTTCGTAGTGAACTTCATTGGAGGACTTCGGCAGGACGATTGCGGCGTCGGGGCCCACGATCGAGGTGTTGGGCTTGAGGAAGATCACAGGATCGGCCGGCGCCTCTCCCCCCATCTCGGCGGCGTGGGCGGCGTAGTTCTTTCCGATCGCGACGACCTTGCTGGCGAGGATCGGTGCCAGCAGTCGCACGTCGGCGAGCGGCCAACTCCGGCCGGTGAAAGTGGGGGTGCCGAACGGGTGCTCGGCGATCTCCTTCGCGATCCGGGACTCCTCGTCCCCCTCGATACTGACGAACGCAACACCATCGGGACTTGCCACTCGACCAAGACGCATGGCGCCGAGTCTATCGGCCCGGGTTCACCGCCGTGCCGGGACGCCGGGGGACGCGGGGTATAGACTCCGTATGCTCCCCAATATATGAGACTGCAATCCTAGATATTGAGATGACATGACTGCATCGATCGACACGCCGTCCGCCGTCGGAACTGCCCGCAGATGGTGGATGCTCACCCTCGGGATGTTCGCCCAGGCCGCACAGGCGGTCTTCGTCAACGGCGTCGCCTTCCTGATCCCCGAACTCCAGGAGAATCACGGGCTCAGCCTCGCCCGCACCGGACTCCTCGTCGCCGCACCCACCCTCGGAGTCATGCTGACGCTGATCGCGTGGGGCGCCCTCGCCGATCGCTACGGCGAACGCCGAGTGCTGGCCGCCGGGATGGCGGCCACGGCGGCTGCGGGAATCGGCGCGGCCCTGTCCGGATCACTCACGGCCACCGCGGCCTTCCTGCTGCTCGGCGGCATGGCGGCCGCCTCGGCGAATGCCGCGAGCGGACGCGTCGTCGTCGGATGGTTCCCGCCCGAGCGCCGCGGACTGGCGATGGGTATCCGGCAGATGTCGCTGCCGCTCGGCATTGCCTGCGCTGCGCTGACGCTGCCCTCGGTCGCACACGACCACGGCATCGGATGGGCGCTCGCGCTGCCCGCCATCCTGTGCGCGACCGCCGCGCTGGCCTGTGCACTCTGGATTGTCGATCCGCCCAGGCCGAGCCGAAGCGCCGCGGCGGATCTCGGCATGCTCGCGAATCCGTATCGCGACAGCAGCACACTGTGGCGCATCCACGCCGTCTCGGTGCTGCTCGTCGTGCCCCAGTACACGGTGTGGACCTACGCGCTCGTGTGGCTGATCTCCGAAAGGCATTGGGAAGCAACGGCGGCAGGCCTGATCGTGACGTTCGCCCAGATCCTCGGCGCGTTCGGCCGGATGGGAGTCGGTTTCTGGTCCGACGTGGTGGGCAGTCGTATGCGTCCGCTTCGCTGGGTCGCCCTCGCCGGCGGAGTGTCCATGGTGGCGCTCGCCGTGACGGATGCGATGGATACACCGGTGGCGATCGTGGCGCTGCTCGCGGCGTCGGTCGCGACGGTGGCACCGAACGGCCTCGCCTTCACCGCGGTCGCCGAGATCGCGGGCCCGTTCTGGGGCGGACGCGCGCTCGGTGTCCAGAACACCGGTCAGTTCGTCGCGGCCTCGATCGTTCCCCCGGTGTTCGGCGCACTGATCGGAATCGTCGGTTTCCCGGTGACTTTCGCCATAGCTGCGGCATTTCCGGCAGCCTCGATACCACTGATCCCCGTGGCCCGGTCCGAAGACCGGGCCACAGGGATCGAGGGAGACAAGATCGAATCGCGGTCCTAGAGGGCGGCGGCGATCCGGTCGCCGACCTCCGACGTGACGACCGGCGAGTCGCCGCGGGACGCCAGATCGGCCTCGACGGCAGCTTCGATGCGCGCGGCATCGCCGTCCCGGCCGAGGTGACGCAGCAGCAGCGCCGCGGACAGGATGGCCGCCGTGGGATCCGCGATCCCCTGGCCGGCGATGTCCGGGGCGCTGCCGTGCACCGGCTCGAACATCGACGGGTTCGTCCCCGACGCGTCGATGTTCCCCGACGCCGCCAGTCCGATGCCTCCCGTGACCGCACCCGCGAGGTCGGTGATGATGTCGCCGAACAGGTTGTCCGTGACGATCACGTCGAATCGCGACGGATCGGTGACCATGTAGATGGTGGCCGCGTCGATGTGGCAGTACGCCGTCTCCACGTCCGGGTATTCGGCCGACACCGTCTCCACGGCACGCGTCCAGATCGCACCGGCGTTGGAGAGGACGTTCGTCTTGTGGATCAGGGTGACGTGCTTACGCCGGGTCTGCGCGAGCGCGAACGCGTACCGCACCACCCGCTCGGCACCGAACCACGTGTTGATCGACACCTCGGTCGCGATCTCGTGCGGGGTGCCGACGCGAATCGCGCCACCGTTGCCGGTGTACGGACCCTCGGTGCCCTCGCGCACGACCACGAAGTCGATGTCCGGCTGCGCCGCGAGCGGCGACTTCGACCCCGGATAGAGCTGCGACGGACGCAGATTCACGTGATGATCCAACGCGAATCGCATGTTCAGCAGCAGCCCCCGCTCGAGCACACCCGGCGTCACCGACGGGTCGCCGATGGCGCCCAGCAGAATCGCGTCGTGCTCGCGGATCGCCGCGAGATCGGCATCCGGGAGCAGTTCCCCGGTGGCTTTGTATCGACGGGCACCGAGGTCGTACTCGGTGGTCTCGAGATCGGGTACGAGCTTCCGCAGCACCTTCAGTGCCTCGGCCGTGACCTCGACACCGATGCCGTCACCCGGAATGACCGCAAGCTTCATGAACGCCTCACTTCACATAGAGCTGTGCGCGTGCCACGACAACGGGGGTCGTGACACGCGCACAGTGGGGATTAGGCCAGGTTGACGAGCTCGATCTTGGTGGCGCCGACGGCGGTGGAGATCGCGTCCCGCACCTCGCTCGGCACCTCCCGGTCGACGCGGAGGAGGATGGTCGCACCCTCGCCCTCGGCGTCCTGGCTGAGCTGCGCAGCCTGGATGTCGATGCCGGCGTTGCCGAGCTGCGTGCCGATCTTGCCCAGCGCGCCGGGCTGATCGGTGTAGTTCACCACCAGGTTGAGACCCTCGGCGCGCAGTTCGAAGTTGCGGCCGTTGATGTTGACGATCTTCTCGACCTGCTGCGGGCCTGTCAGCGTGCCCGAGACGTTGATGACGCTGCCGTCGCCGAACACGGCGCGCAGGTCCACCACGCTGCGATGGTTGGGGCTTTCGGCGGCCTTGGTGACCTCGGCCGTGACGCCGCGCTCTTCCGCGAGTGCGGGAGCGTTGACGAACGTGACCGCGTCCTCGATGACGGCGGAGAACACACCGCGCAGAGCCGAGAGCGCGAGCACCTCGACGTCCTCGGAGGCCAGCTCGCCGCGCACGTCGACCGAGAGGTTGACGGGCAGTTCACCCGACAGGGCCCCGATGAGCACACCCTGCTTGCGGACGATCTCGAGCCACGGGGCAACTTCCTCGCCCACGGCGCCACCCGACACGTTGACGGCGTCGGGAACGAAATCGCCTGCGAGAGCGAGCAGTACGGACTTCGCGACGTCGGTTCCGGCGCGGTCCTGAGCCTCGCTCGTGGAGGCACCGAGGTGCGGCGTCACGACGACCTCGGGCAGGTCGAACAACGGGCTGTCGGTGCAGGGCTCGGTCTCGAACACGTCGAGGCCCGCGGCGCGCACGTGACCCGACTTGATGGCCTCGGCCAGCGCTGCCTCGTCGATCAGACCGCCACGGGCGGCGTTGACGATGACGACGCCCTTCTTGGTCTTCGCCAGGTTCTCCGTGCCGAGCAGTCCCTTGGTCTCGGGAGTCTTGGGGAGGTGCACAGAGATGAGGTCGGCGCGCTCGAGCAGTTCGTCGAGGGTGACGAGCTCGATGCCGAGCTGCGCGGCACGGGCGGCCGACACGTAGGGGTCGTACGCGATGACGTGCGTCTCGAACGCGGCGAGCCGCTGCGCGAACAGCTGGCCGATGCGGCCGAGGCCGACGACGCCGACGGTCTTGCCGAAGATCTCGACGCCGTTGAACTTGCTGCGCTTCCATTCACGGTCGCGCAGGGTGGCGTCGGCCGCGGGGATCTGGCGCGCGGTGGCGAGCATCAGTGCGACGGCGTGCTCGGCTGCCGTGTGGATGTTGGAGGTCGGCGCGTTGACGACCATGACACCACGCTCGGTGGCGGCGGCCACGTCGACGTTGTCGAGGCCGACGCCGGCCCGGGCGACGATCTTGAGCTTGGTACCGGCCGCCAGGACCTCGGCGTCCACGGTGGTGGCGGAACGGACGAGGATCGCGTCGGCCTCGGGCACCGCCGCGAGCAGGGCCGGGCGATCAGGTCCGTCGACCCATCGCACCTCCACACCGTCGCCCAATGCCTCGACGGTGGACGGCGCGAGCTTGTCGGCGATCAGAACTACAGGACGGCCTGGCTGGCTCACGTGCAAACTCCCTGAATAGGTGGGTGTGGGGGTGTTTTAACCACACACAGCTTAGTCCGCCCTGACAGGGAAACCGCATCCTGGTCTGCAATACCACATAGTGGACGCCTGCAACAACGGAATCGGACACGAAACAACACCGGCCCAATGTCACATCGGGGGCCTCTGACGAGACCGATGCGGCATCGGGCCGGTGGTTCGGTGGAACAGAAAAGCAGTGAAACCTAGGCGGTTTCGGTGATCGGCCGGTCGACCCAGCTCATCAGGTCGCGCAGCTTCTTGCCGGTGACCTCGATGGGGTGCTCGGCGTTGGCCTTGCGCAGGCCCTCGAGCTCGGTGTTGCCGTTCTCGACGTTGGCGACGAGGCGGCGGGTGAACTCACCCGACTGGATGTCGGCCAGGATCGCCTTCATGCGCTCCTTGGTGCCGGCGTCGATGACGCGCGGGCCGGAGAGGTAGCCACCGAACTCCGCGGTGTCGGACACCGAGTAGTTCATGCGGGCGATGCCACCCTCGTACATGAGGTCGACGATGAGCTTGAGCTCGTGCAGCACCTCGAAGTACGCCATCTCGGGCGCGTAGCCGGCCTCGACCATGACCTCGAAACCGGTCTTGACCAGTTCCTCGGTGCCGCCACAGAGCACGGCCTGCTCGCCGAAGAGGTCCGTCTCGGTCTCTTCCTTGAACGTGGTCTTGATGACGCCGGCGCGGGTGCCGCCGATGCCCTTGGCGTAGGACAGCGCGAGGGCCTGGCCCTCACCCTTCGGGTCCTGGTCGATCGCGATGAGCGCGGGAACACCCTTGCCGTCGACGAACTGACGCCGCACCAGGTGGCCGGGGCCCTTGGGGGCGACCATGCCGACGGTGACGAACTCCGGAGCCTTGATCAGGTCGAAGTGGATGTTGAGGCCGTGTCCGAAGAACAGCGCGTCGCCGTCCTTCAGGTTGGGCTCGATGTCATTGGTGAAGATCGACGCCTGCGCGGTGTCGGGTGCGAGCACCATGATCACGTCGGCCCACTCGGAGACCTCGGCGGGGGTACCGACGGTCAGGCCCTGCTCCTCGGCCTTCGCGCGGGACTTCGAGCCTTCCTTGAGGCCGATACGCACATCGACGCCCGAGTCGCGCAGGCTCAGCGAGTGCGCGTGGCCCTGGCTTCCGTAACCGATCACAGCGACCTTACGGCCCTGGATGATCGACAGATCGGCATCGTCGTCGTAGAACATCTCGACTGCCACAGTTCAACCTCTTTCTTGGATTTGCGTATCTAAAGTACTAGCGAGTGGCCGTGATGGACTTCGGCCCCCGTCCCACGGCCACGACCCCGGACTGCACGATCTCCCGGATACCGTACGGATCAAGCATCCGCAGCAGCGCATCCAGCTTGGATCGCGTTCCAGTCGCCTCGATCGTGACCGACTCCGGGGAGACGTCGATCACCTTGGCGCGGAACAGATTCACCGTCTCGATCACCTGCGTGCGCACGCTGGCGTCGGCTCGCACCTTGATGAGCACCAGCTCGCGGGCGACGGAGGCCTCACCGTCCTGCTCGACGATCTTGATGACGTTGATGAGCTTGTTGAGCTGCTTGGTCACCTGCTCGAGCGGGAACTCGTCGACGGTCACGACGATGGTCATGCGGGAGATCTCGGGAAGCTCGGTGCCACCGACGGCGAGCGACTCGATGTTGAACCCACGACGCGAGAACAGCGCGGCCACCCTGGCCAGCACGCCCGGCTTGTCCTCGACGAGAACACTGAGGGTGTGGCTGGTGCTCACTGATCTTCCTCCCCGGCCGCTGCGGCCGTGCCCGAACGCTGCTCGCGCTCCATGGCCTCGTGAATGACGGCCGGCTCGGCGGCCGCCTCGTCGTCGTCGAACAGCGGACGGATGCCCCGCGCCGCCATGATCTCGTCGTTGCTCGTGCCCGCAGCGACCATCGGCCACACCTGGGCGTCGGCGCCGACGATGAAGTCGATCACCACCGGCTTGTCGTTGATGGCCTGCGCCTCACGGATCGCCGCCTCGACGTCTTCTTCGCGCTCGACGCGAATGCCGTGGCAGCCCAACGCCTCCGCCAGCTTGACGAAGTCGGGGATGCGGATTGCGCCATGCGTGCCGAGGTTGGTGTTGGAGTAGCGCTCGTCGTAGAACAGCGTCTGCCACTGGCGCACCATGCCGAGGTTGCCGTTGTTGATGAGCGCAACCTTGATCGGGATGCCCTCGAGCGCGCAGGTGGCGAGTTCCTGATTGGTCATCTGGAAGCAGCCGTCACCGTCGATGGCCCACACCTCGGTGTCGGGCATGCCCATCTTGGCGCCCATCGCGGCGGGAACGGCGTAGCCCATCGTGCCGAGACCGCCGGAGTTCAGCCAGGTGCGCGGCTTTTCGTAGTTGACGAACTGCGCCGCCCACATCTGGTGCTGTCCGACGCCGGCGCAGTAGATCGCGTCGGCACCGGCGAGCTTGCCGACCGCCTGGATCACGTACTCCGGGGACAGCGCCCCGTCGGACGGACGGTCGTAGCTGAGCGGGTACGTGCGACGAATTCCGTCGAGGTACGCCCACCACTCGGTGAGGTCCAGCGTGGTTCCCGTGGCCAGGTCGGCCTTGATCGCCTCGATCAGTTCGACGATGACCTCTTTGCAGTCGCCGACGATCGGGACGTCCGCGTACCGGTTCTTGCCGATCTCCGCCGGGTCGATGTCGGCGTGGATGACCTTGGCATCGGGGGCGAACGAATCGAGCTGACCGGTGACGCGGTCGTCGAAGCGCGCACCGAGCGTGATCAGCAGGTCGCTGCGCTGCAGTGCCGCCACCGCCGCGACCGTGCCGTGCATGCCGGGCATGCCGCAGTTCAGCGTGTGGCTGTCCGGGAACGCGCCGCGCGCCATGAGGGTGGTGACCACCGGAATGCCGGTGAGCTCGGCCAGTTCGAGCAGTTCCGGAGACGATTCCGACTTGATGACGCCGCCACCGACGTACAGCACCGGGTGCTTCGCGTCGGCGATCAGGCGGGCCGCCTCGCGGACCTGCTTGCCGTGCGGCTTGGTGACGGGACGGTATCCGGGCAGCCGCATCTCCGGCGGCCACGAGAACGTGGTCTGCGCCTGGAGGACGTCCTTCGGGATGTCGACGAGCACCGCGCCGGGACGACCGCTGGAGGCGAGGTAGAAGGCCTCCGCGATGATCCGGGGGATGTCGACGCCGTCGGTGATGAGGAAGTTGTGCTTGGTGATCGGCATCGTGATGCCGGAGATGTCGGCTTCCTGGAACGCGTCCGTGCCGATGAGACTGCGGCCGACCTGGCCGGTGATGGCCACGACCGGAACGGAGTCCATCTGCGCGTCGGCGAGCGGCGTCACGAGGTTGGTCGCACCGGGACCGGACGTCGCCATACAGACGCCGACCTTGCCGGTCGCCTGGGCGTACCCGGTGGCGGCGTGGCCTGCGCCCTGCTCGTGACGGACGAGCACGTGCCGGACCTTCTTCGAGTCGAAGAGCGGGTCGTAGACAGGCAGAACGGCACCACCCGGAATGCCGAATACCGTGTCGACCTCGAGCTCCTCGAGGGCTCGGACCACGGACTGGGCGCCGCTGACCCGCTCGGGGGCGAGTTGGCGGCGGCTACCGGTCTGAGTCGCGGCGGCCGCGGTCGTCGGGCTTGCTGCCCCCGACTTGCGCGGCGTGGGTTGAGGCCGTGCGGTTGGTGCGCTCACTGGGAAATCCTCTGATTCTGGCTCCGGGCAACAAAAAACCCCCGTCAGCTGATGCTGTACGAGGGTGGCGCGTCGTTATCTGGCGAGTTGAAGGAATCGACTCAGGCGACGACGCGCCGGCCGATTACGAGCAACTCATTCTGTTTCACGCGCTCGACGGTAGGCGCGCTAATAGTGAACAGTCAACTTGGTGAGTCGGCCGTCCCAGAATATGAGATACATCGGCTGCGGTGCGAAGATGTAGAGGTGTCAACCTCGCAGCAGCCCGTGCCACCAGAATCATCATCCCACACCACGAACCCGCCCAAGCAGGTCATCCGGATTTCTCCCCTGGCCTATCTGGGATGCGCCTTCCTCCTGTTCGCCGTGTCGTTCCCCATCTTCGGCTGGCCCGCCGCCTTCGGCTGGCTCGTGATCGCCCCGATCGTCGCGGTGGCCTGGGTCGCGCGGGTGCGCACCACCGTCACGCCCGATGGACTCGAAGTGCGCCGGCTGTTCGGCGGCCGCTCGCTGGCGTGGTCCGAGATCACGGGATTCCGCTTCCCCAAGCGCGGCTGGGCCCGGGCGACGCTGACGGACGGGAGCGAGGTGACCCTTCCCGTCGTCACGTTCGACCGGCTTCCCGACATCGCCGAGGCGAGCGGCGGCCGCATCACCGACCCTTACGCGGCAGCCGCCGCGGCGGACGAAGCAGCCCACCACGCCGATGCGGGATCGAACGGCGGGCAGCCGGTGAAGAACCGGCCGGACACAGACGGGGAATAGTGCGCGAGTAGCGTTTGTCAGTACTTCCGTACGCTGACTAAGGAATACGCTCATGCCCCCGCTGAGGTCCCGAACCACCACCGCAGGACGAAATGCCGCAGGCGCCCGCGCACTGTGGCGCGCCACCGGAATGACCGACTCCGACTTCGGGAAGCCGATCGTCGCGATCGCGAACTCGTACACGCAGTTCGTTCCCGGGCACGTCCACCTGAAGAACGTCGGCGACATCGTCGCCGACGCCGTCCGCGCCGCCGGTGGTGTACCTCGCGAGTTCCACACGATCGCCGTCGACGACGGCATCGCGATGGGACACGGCGGCATGCTGTATTCCCTTCCCAGCCGCGAGATCATCGCCGACTCCGTCGAGTACATGGTCAACGCGCACACCGCCGACGCACTCGTCTGCATCTCCAACTGCGACAAGATCACTCCCGGAATGCTCAATGCCGCATTGCGTTTGAACGTTCCGACCGTGTTCGTGTCGGGCGGCCCGATGGAGGCCGGCAAGGCGGTGGTGGTGAACGGTGTCGCCCAGGCACCGACCGACCTCATCACGGCGATCTCGGCGAGCGCCAACGACGAGGTCGACGAGGAAGGTCTGTCCGAGGTCGAGCGCAGCGCCTGCCCGACGTGCGGGTCGTGCTCGGGCATGTTCACCGCGAACTCCATGAACTGCCTCACCGAGGCGCTCGGTCTGGCGTTGCCGGGCAACGGTTCCACGCTGGCCACCCACGAGGCCCGTCGCGCGCTGTTCACCCGCGCGGGCACCACCGTCGTCGAAGCCGCCCTGCGGTACTACCGGGACGAGGACGACTCCGTCCTTCCCCGTAACATCGCGACGCCCGCCGCATTCCGCAACGCGATGGCACTGGACGTCGCAATGGGCGGTTCCACCAACACGGTCCTGCACACCCTCGCGGCCGCGCAGGAGGGTGAGGTCTACGACTTCGACCTCGACAAGATCGACGAGATCAGCCGCAAGGTGCCGTGCCTGTCGAAGGTCTCCCCCAACTCGGACTACCACATGGAGGACGTGCACCGGGCGGGCGGAATCCCCGCCATCCTCGGCGAACTCCGCCGGGCCGGCCTGCTCGAGAGCGACGTCTCGACCGTGCACACCGAGAGCTTCGACGAGTGGCTCGACACGTGGGACATCCGGTCCGGCAAGGCATCCGACGAGGCAGTCGAACTCTTCCACGCCGCACCCGGCGGTGTCCGCACCACCGAACCGTTCTCGACGAACAACCGCTGGTCGTCGCTCGACACGGACGCCGCCAACGGTTGCATCCGCGACTTCGAGCACAAGCACACGGTCGAAGGCGGCCTGGCCGTGCTGCGCGGAAACATCGCCGTCGACGGCGCCGTCATCAAGACGGCGGGCATCGACGAAGACCTGTTCCACTTCCAGGGACCCGCGCGCGTCGTGGAGTCTCAGGAAGAGGCGGTGTCGGTGATCCTCGGGAAGAAGATCCAGCCCGGTGAGGTCCTCGTCGTGCGTTACGAGGGTCCTGCAGGCGGACCGGGCATGCAGGAGATGCTGCACCCCACCGCATTCCTCAAGGGCTCCGGCCTCGGAAAGAAGTGTGCGCTGATCACCGACGGCCGATTCTCCGGCGGTTCCTCGGGACTGTCCATCGGCCACATCTCCCCCGAGGCCGCCAGCGGCGGCGCCATCGGCCTGGTGGAGGACGGCGACCAGATCCTCATCGACATCGCGACCCGCACGCTGAAGCTCCTCGTCGACGACGCGGTGCTCGCCGAGCGCCGGGCGAAGATGGAGTCGTCCGAGCGTCCGTGGCAGCCGGTGAACCGCGAACGCACCGTCACCACCGCCCTGCGGGCGTACGCCGCGCTGGCCACGTCCGCAGACAAGGGCGCGGTCCGTCAGGTCCCCTGACGCACTCGTACCGGGCGCACCGAACAGACACGCAGCCGGGTGCCGCAGCAGGAGCTTCCTGCCGCGGCACCCGGCTTCCGTCGTCGGTGCGACGACAGAATTCCGCCGCGGATGTGACCGCGCTCACGGGTGATCAACTCGCTCAGGCGACGACACCCAAGAACAGGTTCTACTGATCGAATTGATCAGTTGAGCCCGCGCTTCTTGCACACGGCGCTCAGTAGTGGTTCCCTCAGTTGGCCGTTGAGACCTACATCACAATCGGCAGCACCACCGGAACATCTCCGGCCCACGAGGCCATCGGGAACACAACCAAGGAGCGACACATGCCAGGAGTCGGCATTTGGCGAACGAAATCCGTTGAGCAATCGATAGCGGACACCGACGAACCCGACACCCGGCTGCGGAGGGAACTCACCGCGAAGGACCTCACCGTCTTCGGTGTCGCCGTCGTGATCGGCGCCGGCATCTTCACGCTCACCGCCCGGACTGCAGGCAACGTCGCCGGGCCGTCCATCTCGCTCGCCTTCGTCCTCGCCGCCATCGCGTGCGGCCTGGCCGCCCTCTGCTACG
The DNA here is from genome assembly GCF_000280725.2 of Rhodococcus sp. JVH1. Classification (NCBI taxonomy): domain Bacteria; kingdom Bacillati; phylum Actinomycetota; class Actinomycetes; order Mycobacteriales; family Nocardiaceae; genus Rhodococcus; species Rhodococcus sp. JVH1. Next base: position 818,975 of record NZ_CP166289.1, read on the forward strand.
CCGAGTTCGCATCCACCGTCCCCGTCGCGGGCAGTGCGTATACATTCTCCTACGCCACCTTCGGCGAGTTCGTCGCCTGGATCATCGGCTGGGACCTCATCCTCGAATTCGCCCTCGCAGCGGCCGTCGTCTCCAAGGGCTGGTCGCTGTATCTGGGCAACGTCCTCGGGTTCAGCGGATCCACCACAGCCCATCTCGGTCCCGTCGACTTCGACTGGGGCTCGCTGATCATCGTCGGCGGCATCACGATCGTGCTCGCCATCGGGACCAAGGTGTCCTCGCGCGTGTCCGCCGTCATCACGGCCATCAAGATCGCCGTCGTCCTCCTCGTCATCGCCGTCGGCGTCTTCTACATCAAGAAGGAGAACTACGCCCCGTACATCCCGCCCGCCGAGAGCAACGAGAGCGCCGCGCAGGGTGTGCACCAGACCCTCTTCTCCTTCCTCTCCGGAGCCGACGGCAGCAGCTACGGCTGGTACGGCCTCCTCGCCGCAGCGAGCCTCGTCTTCTTCGCCTTCATCGGATTCGACGTCGTCGCCACCACCGCCGAAGAGACCAAGAACCCGCAGAAGGCGCTCCCCCGCGGCATTCTCGGCTCGCTCGCCATCGTCACCGTGCTCTACGTCGCCGTCACCCTCGTGCTCACCGGCATGGTGAAGTACACCGACCTCAAGACCGGTAGCCCGCTCGTCGGCGACAGCAGCGCCACCCTCGCCACCGCCTTCGAGGCACACGGCATCACCTGGGCCCAGACCGCGATCAACTTCGGCGGGCTCGCGGGCCTCACCACCGTCGTGATGGTGATGATGCTCGGCCAGACCCGCGTCCTGTTCGCCATGTCCCGCGACGGACTCGTGCCCCGCGGTCTCGCCAAGACCGGCAAGAACGGCAGCCCGGTCCGCATCACCCTGTTCGTCGGCGCCGTGGTCGCACTCCTCGCCGCCTTCTTCCCGATGGGCACGCTCGAGGAGATGGTGAACATCGGCACCCTCTTCGCGTTCGTCCTCGTCTGCATCGGCGTCATCATCCTCCGCCGCACGCGTCCCGACCTGCCCCGCGGATTCCGCGTTCCGCTGGTCCCGCTCGTCCCCATCCTCGCCGTCCTGGCCTGCGGATGGCTGATGCTGAACCTGTCGGTCGAGACCTGGATCCGGTTCCTCGTGTGGATGGCCCTCGGTGTCGTCGTCTACCTCGCCTACGGCCGGCGCAAGTCGGTCCTCGGACAGAAGCTCGCCGCCCAGGCGGGCCCGCCCGAGGAGGAGAACATCCCGGAACTCGTCCAACGCTGAGCTCGAACGAAAACGACTGCGCCGCACTCCCGATCCGGGGGTGCGGCGCAGTCGTGTATGGAAAAGACGCTCAGATGAGCGGGTTGGCACCGTTCAGGAAGATCCACACGCAGACACCGGCGGCGACGCCCAGGATCAGCGCCGCGAACGACCCGATGAACGGGCGCGTCGCCCAGCCCCGGCGACCGTCGAGCGAGATGCGTCCCGGCCCGGTAAGAATGATCACGCCGGCGCACACACCCAGCAGCGTCTCGTACTCGGTGCCTGCGGGCGCGAAGTACTCGAGCCCCGGTTCCGCGATCTGCCGGAACGCCCACGCATTGATCATCACGGCCAGCACCGAGGCCGCGGCCAGCGGGGTGACGAGGCCGAGGATCAGCAGTGCACCGCCCGCGACCTCACCGATGGCACCCAGAATCGCGAGCAGTTTCGCCTGCTGGAACCCCGAGTTCACGAGCACCTCTTCGAACCCGTCCAGTCCCGGACCGTTCCACATCCCCGTCAGCTTCTGCAGACCGTGCACGAGTGCCGTTCCGCCGACCGCGAGTCGCAGGGCCAGCAGTCCGAGGTCCAGGGTGCCGCGGCCGATCTTCACGTCGCCCTCGCCGATCTGGTCGGTCGACGGATCACCCGCCGTCGCCCCGAGGGACGCGCCGGAACCCGCGCCAATCACCTGGGTCGGCTGGTCCGACATCTCGGACGCCGCCGACTGCCGGTACGCGGGGATCTGCTCGGTGGGGAGACCCCCGCCGCGCGCATCGCCGTAGTCGAGTTCGTCATCGGTGTGCGGCAGACGCTGCCCCGCGGAACCGGACGTCGGCGTGGCCGACGGAAAGCGCTCGGTGGGAAGGTCGTAAGGGCTCGAGACCTTGCCGTAGCCGGGTGAGGCGCTCTGGTCCGCAGCACCCTGGTCCGACGACTCGCTGGGGTCTTTCCGCATGTCAGTCACACCGTCAAGCCTAGGTCGACCGGCCGGACATCGCTGGTAGGCGGAACCGGCGTGGCGGCGACCTCGCACTCTTCCGTAACGTCTCCATCATGATGGTGGGTGGGCGGCGCCGCACGGCGTCCCGCAAGATGGCGATGTCCGCACTGTGCGTGACGGCGGTCCTCGCCGCCGGATGCGCGAAATTCGACGACTCCGCGTCCTCCCCGTTCACACCCGAGCCGACCGGTGCCTCGGGCGCCGAGGTGGAACCGGAGAACCCGCCGCCGTCCACGACGACCACCCCGCCACCGAGCGGTCCGCTGGGACCGTGCCAGGATCCCGACCCCAGCGTGATCGCCACCTGCCTCGACACCACCGGCGGACTCGTCGTCCTCCCCGACGGGGCCACCGCCCTCGTCGCCGAGCGCCGGACCGGACGCATCCTGCAGGTCGCCCAGGGCCAAACCCCCAAGGAGATCGCGCACGTCGACGTCGACGGCAGCACCGACGGCGGACTCCTCGACATCGCGCTGTCGCCGAGTTTCGTCGAGGACAACCTCATCTACGCCTACGTCACCACCCCGACCGACAACCGGGTGGTGCGGATCGCACCGGGTGACTCCGCCAAGGAGGTTCTCGGCGGGATCCCGCGCGGCGACGCGGGCAATGCGGGATCGCTCGAATTCTCGGGCGACGAACTGATGGTCCTGACCGGCAACGCGGGCAACGCCGCCGCGGCCGCCGATCCGGCGTCCCTCGCCGGGAAACTGCTGAAGGTCACCGCCCTGTCGCCCGCACCGACGCCGGCGCAGCCGCGCCCTCAGGTCGTGCTGTCGGGCATCGGGACCGCCGGTGGGGTGTGCGTCGACCCCGGGGTGGCCGTGTGGGTCACCGATCACACCCCGCTGGAGGATCGGCTGCTGCGGGTCAGCGCCGACGGAGCCGTGTCGTCGCCGGTGTGGACGTGGCCGGAGCGCCCCGGCGTCGGCGGCTGCGTCGCCGCCGGTGACGTCGTGGCGGTGTCACTGAGCACCGCGAAGGCCATGTCCGCACTCGCTGCCGACCCCGGCACGGGAGCCGTGACCACCGCCCCCGGTGTCATCGTCCAGGACCGGTACGGCCAACTCGGCGGCGCCGCGCTCGGACCCGACGGTCTCATCTGGGTGAGCACCGTCAACAAGACGGCCGGTCAGCCCGGACCCAACGACGACCGTGTGATCAAGATGCCCCTGCCCTCCGGTGGCGGCGGATTCGACTGACCGCCCGCCCCGTCGAAACGAACGGGACGCTCGTTCGGTTCAACCGAACGAGCGTCCCGTTGGTGCAGAAGGGATTCAGCCGCAGGCCTCGATGACCAGCTCCTTGACACGGGCCGGGTCAGCCTGACCACGCGTGGCCTTCATCACGTCGCCGACGATCTTGCCCGCGGCCGCGACCTTGCCGCCACGAATCTTCTCGGCGATGTCGGGGTTCGCGGCCAGAGCCTCCTCGACAGCCGCCTTCAGCTTCGTGTCGTCGCGTTCGACGACGAGCTCGGGGTGGTTCGCGACGACCTGCTCGGGGTCGCCCTCACCCTCGAGGACGTGGTCGACCACCTGGCGGGCCACCTTGTTGTTGAGCTTCCCGCTGTCGATCAGCGCGACGACCTGCGCGACCTGAGCCGGGGTGATCGGCAGCTCGGCGAGTTCCACCCCGCGGGTGTTGGCCTGCTGCGCCAGGTATGACACCCACCAGGACCGCGCGGCCTCCGGGGAGGCGCCGGCCTCGACGGTGGCGATGACGAGGTCGAGGGCGCCGGCGTTGACGAGGTCGCGCATGACCTCGTCGGAGACGCCCCAGTCGGCCTGGATCCGGGCACGGCGGACCCACGGCAGCTCCGGCAGGGTGCCACGCAGTTCCTCGATCCATTCCGCGCTGGGCGCGACCGGCTCGAGATCGGGCTCCGGGAAGTAGCGGTAGTCCTCGGCGGTCTCCTTACGGCGGCCCGGCGACGTGGTCCCATCGGCCTCCTGGAAGTGCCGGGTCTCCTGGATCACCTCACCGCCGGCCTCCAGCACAGCTGCCTGGCGGCGCATCTCGTACCGGACCGCCACCTCGACGCTCTTGAGGGAGTTGACGTTCTTCGTCTCGGTGCGGGTGCCGAGTTCGGTCGCCCCGATCGGCATCAGCGACACGTTGGCGTCGCAGCGCATCGAACCCTGGTCCATGCGAACATCGGACACGTTCAGCGACTTCAGCAGGTCGCGGAGCGCGGTGACGTACGCGCGGGCCACCTCGGGGGCGCGGGCACCGGCACCGCTGATGGTCTTGGTGACGATCTCGACCAGCGGGACCCCGGCACGGTTGTAGTCGAGCAGTGAGTGGCTGGCACCGTGGATGCGCCCGGTCGCGCCGCCGACGTGCAGCGACTTTCCGGTGTCCTCTTCCATGTGCGCGCGCTCGATCTCCACGCGCCACGTGGTGCCGTCGTCGAGAACGACGTCGAGGTGGCCGTCGGTGGCGATCGGCTCGTCGTACTGGGAGATCTGGTAGTTCTTCGGCTGATCGGGGTAGAAGTAGTTCTTCCGCGCGAACCGGCCCCACGGCGTGATGGAACAGTTCAGTGCGAGCCCGATCCGGATCGCGGACTCGACCGCCGCTTCGTTCACGACGGGCAGCGACCCGGGCAGGCCGAGGCACACCGGGCACACCTGCGTGTTCGGCTCGGCGCCGAACTCGGTGGGGCACGGGCAGAACATCTTCGTTTCGGTGCCGAGCTCGACGTGCACCTCCATGCCGAGAACAGGCTCGTACTTGGCGAGCACATCGTCGTAGTCGAGGAGGTCCGGAGCATCGACAGCAGTCATGCCCCAGAGTTTATGCGTCCGGGCGTTCGCCGAAAAACGCGGTCAACCGAAAAATGCGGCCGCCTCCTCGTACCGCTCCCTCGGCACCGTCTTGAGGCGCCGGGTCGCCTCCTCGAGGGGCACGAGGTCGATCGACGTGCCGTGCAGGGCCACCATGTTGCCGAAGTCGCCGCGGTGGACCGCGTCGGTGGCGTGCACCCCGAAGCGGGTGGCGAGCACCCGGTCGTACGGCGTCGGGGTTCCGCCCCGCTGCACGTGCCCGAGCACCGTCGTCCGCACCTCCTTGCCGATGCGGCGGACGATCTCGTCGCCCAGCTGCTGTGCGACACCGGTAAATCGTTTGTGGCCGAACTCGTCGATACCGCCCTCCCGCAGACTCATCGACTCCGGAGTCGGAGTGGCGCCTTCGGCGACGACGCAGATGAAATGCGAATCGCCGCGCTGGAAACGCTTCTTCACGAGGGAGCAGACTTCGCCGACGTCGAACGGGACCTCGGGAACGAGAGTGAGATGCGCACCGGTCGCGAGCCCCGAGTGCAACGCGATCCAGCCCGCGTGCCGGCCCATCACCTCGACGAGCATCACCCGCTGGTGGGATTCGGCGGTGGTGTGCAGCCGGTCGATCGCATCGGTCGCGATGGACAGCGCGGTATCGAAACCGAACGTCACGTCGGTGCAGTCGATGTCGTTGTCGATCGTCTTCGGAACCCCGATCACGGGCACCCCGCTCTCGGCGAGCCAACTCGCGGCCGTGAGCGTGCCCTCCCCGCCGATCGGGATGAGCGCGTCGATGCCGTTGTCGTCGAGAGTCTGCCGGATCTGGTCGAGACCGGCCTTCAACTTGTCCGGGTTGACCCGCGCGGTGCCGAGGATGGTGCCGCCCCGGGTGAGGATGCGATCGATCCGGTCGTCGTTGGACAGCACGACCTTGCGATCCTCGAGCAGGCCGCGCCAGCCGTCACGGAATCCCACCACCGAGCTGCCGTATCGGCCGGCGGCGGTCCGAACCACCGCCCTGATCACCGCATTCAGTCCGGGGCAGTCGCCGCCTCCGGTGAGCATTCCGATCCGCATCCAAGCACCCCTCGTCGTCTCGTGTGGTGATGGTGGTTCTCATTACACATCTTGCCGCTCGAACCGTGTTCGAGCACCTCGGACCGGCCGGTTCACTCACCCGGGTGTGACGAGACCGCTCTCGTACGCCAGGACCACTGCCTGAGCGCGGTCGCGCAGATCCAGTTTCGACAGCACCTTGCCGACGTGCGTCTTGACGGTCTGCTCAGCAACGAACAGGCGCTCCGCGATCTCGGTGTTGGACATGCCGCGGGCGATGAGTTCGAGCACCTCGCGTTCGCGGGGCGTCAGCGCCGACAGCGCGGCCGGTTTTCGGCGCGCCGTGCTGCGGCGGCTGGTCACGTCGGCGATGAGACGCCGGGTGACGGTCGGCGCGAGCAGTGCCTCGCCGTCCGCGACCACCCGCACCGCACGGATGAGTTCCTCCGCGGGCGCGTCCTTGAGCATGAAGCCGCTGGCCCCGATGCTCAGCGCCTCGTACACGTAGTCGTCGACGTCGAACGTGGTGAGCATGAGCACGCGCACCGGCGGGTCGAAACCGGCCGACAGGATGATGCGGGCCGCGTCGAGTCCGTTCATCTCCGGCATACGGACGTCCATCAGGACCACGTCGGGTCGCAGACGCCGGACCTCGCTCACCGCCACGACCCCGTCCGGAGCGTCACCGATGACACTGATGTCGGGCTGTGAGGCGAGCAGGGCTCCGAAGCCCTGCCGGACCATAGCCTGGTCGTCGGCGATGAACACGGTGATGGCCACCCAGCCAGCCTAGGCGGAGGCGAGCGGGAACTCGGCGTGGACCTCGAATCCGCCGTTGTCGTGCAAGAGGGTGGTGAGTATGCCCCCGACTGCCTGCGCACGCTCACGCATACCGATGATGCCGTTGCCGCCGGTCGACTCGTGCCTGGTCAGGGCGGAGACGAGACTCCGCCTCGGCGGGCCGTTCACGATCGACACCGACGCGATCGGCGACTCGTACGCGATCTTCACCTCCACCGCGGCGCCCGCCGCGTGGCGGGCCGTGTTGGCGAGGGATTCCTGCAGAATGCGGTACATCACGAGCCCGACCGACTCCGACACGAGCGTCGGGTCGCCGTCGACATGCCAGGAGACTGGCATGCCGGCCCTGCGGCTGCCCTCGAGCAGCTCGCTGATCTGCTGAACCCCGGGCTGGGGTGCGTGCTCGGCCACCTGGCCGTCACTGCGCAACACTCCGAGCAGTCCGCGCACCTCGTTCAGCGCGGCGCGGCCGGCGGCTCCGATCGATTCGAACTCGGCCCGCGTCTCGTCGGACATGTCGGCGATGCGGTACGGCGCGCTCTGCGCCTGCACCACGACCATCGACATGTGGTGCGCGACGACGTCGTGCAGGTCCCGGGCGATGCGTGCCTTCTCCTCGAGGATCGTCCGGCGAGTGCGCTCGAGCTCGCTCAGCTCCTCCTGCTGTGCGAGTTGCCTGCGAGAGAGCACCAGCCACCGGATCAGCAGGCCGAAGACGACGATCGCGGTCAGACCCACCGCCCACCCGCGGCCGTTGGTGCCCGGGGTGTCGGCGAGGAACAGCAGGACGGTGGAGATCCATGCCACACCGACGACCGGAATCGCGGCCCGCATGCTGACGGCGGCCAGCAGGGCGAGCATCACGAGGATGTGGACCACCTGCCACGGGTAGTCGTAGCCGTCCTGCAGTGCGAAGACGCGCGGAATCACCAGCGCCGAGATCGCGGAGACAGCCCAGGCCAGCGCCGGATTCGACCGGATGAGCAGAAACGGGAACGTCGCGAGCGCCGCCACGAACGGCTGGATGGGAGGACTGACCTGGTGGGTCAGCTGCAGCGTCGGCCACGCCACGGCGAACAGGATCGCGGTGACCACGACGATTGCCACGTTCAACCACTGACCCTCGGCGGCTCTCCGGATACGCGTCTTCGCCATCACACTGTCGACAGTAGAAACCGTGGTCACGGAGTGTCCTCATACCCCGGTCCCATGTCGGCGTAGCCCCGCAGTATGAGATCGGGGCTCCCTCGCACCACGAAGCCAGGGATCTAACCGGTCTCCGGGGTGATGTGGCTGCGCAACACGAATTCATAACGTTCTCGTCATGCGAAAGACGGGGACACGGAGGACGACCTGGGCCGCGGTGGCGTGCGCCGCAACCGCACTACTGACCACGACAGGATTCGCAGGCACCGGCGCGGCGAGCACGCCCCGGCACGAGAACGCCGCCGCCTCCGCCGCGGTGCACACCCTCACCGCACCGGCCGCGATCTCCGAGGACTCCATTCCCGCGGACTTCGCCGACGTGATGGGGTACACCCCCGTGCCGATCGACGGGATGCTCGCCAATCCCGGCGGGGACTGCTCGTCCCCCGTGCCGCTGCCCCTCGAGTTCGACACGTCGTGCAAGGCGCACGACCTCGGTTACGACCTTCTGCGGTACGCGTCACGGTCCGGCGAGGACCTGGGTCCCTGGGCGCGGCAGAGCCTCGACGCGCAGTTGGATCAACGCATGCACGCGGCATGCGACACCCGCGCCGACGAGCAGGCACGGGCGCAGTGCTTCGTGATGGCGAACGTCGCGACCACCTTCGTCACCGGAAACAGCTGGCGCCAAGGCTATTCGGCACCGGTCACCGAGTCCGGGCTCCCGTACGCACTGGCCGGCGGTGTCGGTGTCGCGCTCCTCGCAGGCGCGGCCTGGTCGATCCGCCGCCGGCCGCATCCGGTCGGAGCCGTCGCATGACCATCACCGCTCTGTCCGGTCCCGGACGGAGCACGGTGCACTGTCGCTCGCGCACGAAGCCGAATGCCCTGCGCCGCACACTGGCCACGACGATCCCGGTCTCCGCTCTCCCCCGCGTCTCCTCCACGATCGTCGTCACCGCCGTCACACTCGCGTCTCTCGCTCCCTCACTGCTCCCCCGGAGTGCGCTGACGCAGGCTCTGTTCACCGGAGTCCTCGCCGTGATCGGTTTCGGGTTCGTCGTCCTCGCCCGCCGTCTGCGGTACCTCGCGACCCGTTCGCGCGGCCACCACCCTCCGCGGGACTCGGTGCGTCTGCTGGTGCTGATCGGCGCCATGATCGTCGTGACCTGGGCGATCGTGCTCGCCGACCACTGGCAGGATTCGCTGCGCGCCGCCATGGGCATGCCGGGCATCGGGCCGGACCACTGGATGCAGGCGATCATCGGGGCGGCGCTGACGTTCCTGCTGTTCGCCGGCATCGGCAGCATCGTCGGCACGGTCGCCCGCCGTCTCGGCTGGATCGGCAGCCCCACCACCGCCGTCGTTCTCGCGACCGCACTGCAACTGGTTGCCGGACCGGCGTTGTGGGGAATGATGTCGCGTTCCTACAGCGACTCCAACGCGCTCGTCGACGTGTCTCTGCACCGGCCGATGTCCGCCGAATTGTCCGGCAGCCCGGACTCCGCGATCAGCTGGGAGTCGCTCGGTCGCCAGGGACGACGGTTCGTGGCGGCGGGCGAGCAGTCGGCCGCCATCCGTACCTATGTGGGGATGGATTCGGCGCCGGACGTCGAATCGCGTGCAGCACTGGCAGTCTCGGAACTCGAGCGAGCCGGCGGATTCACCCGGGCCGCCATCGTCGTCACGGTGCCCACCGGCTCGGGGTGGATCGACGAGAACGCCGCCGAGGGATTCGAGGAACGCTTCGCCGACGACGTCGCCATCGTCGGCATGCAGTACTCGTACCTGCCGAGCTGGATCACGTTCGTGTTCGGACGTTCCGCCGCAGACGAATCGGCGGCCGCGTTGTTCGATGCCGTCGCCGAGCGGATCGCCGACCTCCCCGACCTCCTGCGCCCGGCACTGTACGTCTACGGCCAGAGCCTCGGATCCGTCGGCGGCAGTGCAATTTTCACCGACGCCGACCAACTGCGCGAGCAAGTCTGCGGCGCACTGTGGGCCGGCCCGCCCGCCGGCTCCGTCCTGACCGACGGGGCGACGGTGCTGGCGAACACGTCCGACCCGGTGGTGTGGTGGTCCCCCGACCTGATCGTGCACCGACCCGACCTCTCGCTCGCAGTACGCGATGCGCCGGTACCCCAATGGATTCCGGGCATCACGTTCCTGCAGACGAGTGTCGACCTGGTGTCCGCGCTGAACTTCGCGGCCGGCCACGGACACCGCTACGGCAACGAGCAGGGCACCGCCCTGCCCGACTGCTCCTAGGGCATGTCTCCCAATAGTTTGAGCCATTCGACGATGCCGGCGAGAAGGAATCCAGCCTGGTAAGTCAGCGCAAGCTTGTCATACCGGGTTGCCACCGCTCGCCACTGTTTTGCCTTGTTGAAGGCCCTTTCCACCACGTTGCGGCCCTTGTACGACTCGGCATCGAAGTTCGGTGGCCGACCGCCCGTGCTGCCCTTGTTCTTGCGGTTGGCCACCTGATCGGACTTCTCGGGAATGACCGCCTTGATGCCCTTGCTGCGTAGCAGTTCTCGATTGGCCTTGGATGTGTACGCCTTGTCGGCACGGACCTCGTCCGGGCGCGTGCGGGGTGCGCCGCCACCGATGCGCGGCACGCAGATGCCCTCCAGGAGCGGGCCGAACATCGGGCTGTCGCCTGCCTGGCCAGGACCCACCAGCACCGACAAGGGACGTCCGTCGCCATCGCATGCCAGGTGGACTTTGCAGGTCAGCCCGCCGCGGGACCGGCCGATGCCGTGATCGACCGGTTCGTCAAGCAGATTCGTGTAATTCGGTAGATCCCCCTGTGTCACGCGCGGCGTTGGCGCCGTGCTGGTGCACCCGCACCACGGTGGAATCCACCGACACCGCCCAATCCAGGTCGCCACCGGCATCGGCCATCGCCGCCAGGGCTATGAGTACCCGATCCCACGTTCCATCCCCGGCGTAGCGTCGGTGCCGTTTCCACACCGTCTTCCAGGGGCCGAAATGCGCAGGTAGATCCCGCCACGGGAGCCCGGTACGCAGCCGGTAGAGCATCCCCTCCACCACGAGCCGGCTGTTCTGGAACTTCCGCCCCCGCAGCCCATCCGAACTGGACAACAGCAGCGCAAGCAACTCCCACTGCTTGTCCGTCAACACCTCAAACCGATTAACAACGTCTGCCACAGCGAAGAGTCTGCAGCACAACACCCCAAATCATTGGGAGACACGCCCTAGTTCGGCGAGCCGATCGGACCGCGTGCGGCCTCGTAGGCGGCGCCGACGCGGTACAGCCGCTCATCGGCCAGCGCGGGTGCCATGATCTGCAGTCCCACCGGCAGACCGTCGTCAGCGGACAGTCCCGACGGAACCGACATCGCGCAGTGCCCCGCCAGGTTGGTGGGCAGCGTGCACAGATCCGAGAGGTACATCGCGAGCGGGTCGCCGACCTTCTCGCCCAGCTTCCACGGAGTGAACGGGCTGGTGGGCGACACCAGGACGTCCACCTTCTCGTACGCCTTCTCGAAGTCCCTGGCGATGAGCGTCCGCACCTTGAGCGCCTGACCGTAGTATGCGTCGTAGTAGCCGGACGACAGCGCGTAGGTACCGATCATGATGCGGCGCTTGACCTCCGGGCCGAAGCCGGCGGCGCGCGTCGCGGCCATCACCTGGTCGGCGCTCATGTCGCCCTCGTCGATGCGCAGGCCGTACCGCATCCCGTCGAAGCGTGCGAGGTTCGACGACACCTCGCTCGGCAGGATCAGGTAGTACGACGCGAGCGCGTACTCGAAGTTGGGGCACGACACCTCGACCACCTCGGCACCGAGTTCGGTGAGTTGCGCGACGGCGGCATCGAACGAGGAGATGACCCCGGGCTGGTAGCTGTCGGAGTGCAGTTCCTTGACCACACCCACCTTCACGCCCTTCAGGTTGCCACCGGCACCCTCACGCGCAGCCGCCACCACGGGACGCACGGGCGCGTCGATCGACGTGGAGTCGCGCGGGTCGTGCCCGGCGATGACCTCGTGCAGCAGCGCCGTGTCGAGGACCGTGCGGCCGCACGGACCACCCTGGTCGAGCGAGGACGCGCAGGCCACCAGGCCGAAACGGGAGACCGTGCCGTACGTCGGCTTGGTGCCGACCGTCGCCGTGACGGCGGCGGGCTGACGGATCGAGCCGCCGGTGTCGGTGCCGATCGCGAGCGGGGCCTGCCGGGACGCGAGGGCCGCGGCACTGCCGCCGCCCGAACCGCCCGGGATGCGCGTGGTGTCCCACGGGTTGCGGGTGGGGCCGTAGGCGGAGTTCTCGGTGGACGAACCCATCGCGAACTCGTCGAGGTTGGTCTTTCCCAGGATAGGGATGCCGGCCTCGCGCAGTTTCTTCGTGAGCGTCGCGTCGTACGGTGCGATCCAGCCTTCGAGAATCTTCGACGCGCACGTGGTGGGCATGTCCGTGGTGGTGAAGATGTCCTTGAGCGCCAACGGAACTCCCGCGAGCGGGGAGGCAGGCGCATTGCCTGCGGCGAGGCTGCTGTCCACTTCCTTCGCCGACACGAGGGCCTGCTCGCCTGCCACGTGCAGGAAGGCGTTCAGGTCACCGTCGACCGCGGCGATGCGGTCCAGGTGCGCCTGGGTGACCTCGACGGACGACACCTCACGGCTGTGGATCTTCGACGCGAGATCTGCGGCGTCGAGAGTGGTCAGTTCGGCGCTCATTCGCCCTCTCCAAGGATCTGCGGGACAACGAAGCGACCCTGCTCGACAGCCGGTGCGCCGGACAGCGCCTGCTCGGGAGTCAGGCCGGGAACGATCACGTCGGGACGGGTCACGTTGGTGACCGCGTTCGGGTTCGCCATCGGCGGAACATCCTCGGCGGGTACCTCGGTGACCACCTTCACATGGCTGAGAATCGAGTCCAGCTGACCGGCGAACTCGTCGAGCTCGGCATCGGTCAGGGCGAGTCGAGACAGCCGCGCGAGGTGCGCGACCTCGTCACGGGAGATGGCAGGCACCGCGGGGCCCCTTTCGGTTCGGACGTACACAAGTGGGTCCCAGCCTAGAGCGTGGCCCGATCAGCCGTGCAGCCAGCGCCGCAACCTGCCCGTCAGGAACGGCAGAACCACGAAGACCATCACCGGAGTCGTGACGACCGACGCCACCACGGTGCGGGTCACCACGTCCAGGGCCGAGAGCCGAGGGGTGACGAACAGCGCGATGAGAAATGAGATCGGGAAGAAGCCGAGCCAGATGGTAACCGCCTGCTTCCACCGCGGCGGTGGCGGCGTGACCCGAACGGCGTGCGTGAGCGTCGACTGCGGTTCGAACCAGCCCTCCACCCCGGTCAGCCGGTGCGTGACCGTGTCCTGCGCGAGACCTGTCCCCCTGCCCACCCACACCTTCCTGGCGGGCGACGTCGTCCACGCGTCGAGAGTGTCCTCGTCCGCGAACCGGTACACCACGTGGTACTGCTCGGGGTCGGTCGCCGCGCGCAGCCATCCCCCGCCGAGGAACCCCGGGAACGTGCCCGCCATTGCCATCCCGGCGTCCGTCCAGCGCAGGAATTCCTGTTCCCGGCCCGCCGCCACCCGCCGCGAGACGGACGTCGTCACTCCCGTTGCCGTGGTGTTCATGCACCCATGTTTGGGCTGTCGTGTTTCGCGGACGAGGCGAATCCGTATCGGCAGTGTCACGAATCGAGCGCGACCTGCACGTCCCCGTCCCGTCCCCGGCGAAGCCGCAGGGGGGACCGCATACTCGGGAACGAAAGTGCAAGGATGGTGAGCGACGGGGGTCGCAGGTACTCCCGCGTCTATCTCGTGGTGAAAGGGACGCACGTGTCGTATCTGCTTCGCGTCCAGCTCCCCGACCGTCCCGGTAGCCTCGGCTCTCTCGCCGTCGCCCTGGGCTCGGTGGGTGCTGACATTCTGTCGCTCGACGTGGTGGAACGGGGTGCCGGATTCGCCATCGACGACCTCGTGGTCGATGTCGAGCCGGGATCGCTCCCCGACACCCTCATCACGGCCGCCGAGAACCTGCCCGGCGTCACCGTCGACTCCATCCGGCCGTACGCCGGAATTCTCGACACCCACCGCGAGCTCGAGCTCATCGACCAGGTCGCCACCGCGGCGGACGATCGACTGCAGGTCCTCGTCGACGGGGCGCCGCGCGTGCTCCGGGTCGGCTGGTCCGTGGTGGCCGACCTCGGCCCGCACGGCGCATACCGTGTGGTCGGCAGCTCGGGAGCTCCCGAGACCCATGCCACCGAGATCCCGTGGATGCCGCTGGAGAAGCCCACGGCGCTCGACGGCGAAGGCGACTGGGTGCCGCAGGTGTGGCGCGACATGAACACCACACTCGCGGCGGCTCCCCTCGGGACCACCGGCCGTGTGCTGATGCTCGGCCGCCCCGGCGGCCCGGAGTTCCGTCCGTCCGAGATCGCCCGGCTGGGTTACCTCGCCGGCATCATCGCGACGGTTCTGAGCTGACCACCGTCCCGGGCCGAAAGGTCCGGGGGTGGTCGTCTCAGACGAGCTCGCGGACCAGGACGGTGAGCTCGACACCCGGAACGGGCGCCCAATTGCGTTCGGGCACAGGCACGAAACCGTTCCGGTCGTAGATCCGGCGGGCATCTTCCATGTCCGGCTGGGTGGACATCACGACCGCGCGGTCGCCGCGGTCGTACGCCGTGTCCAGGACGTGCCGCACGAGCGCCGACCCGACCCCGGAACCGCGGGCGTCGGGTGTCACGGCGAGCATCCGGAATTCGAGCTCACCCGGCTGCGCGACGTCGGCGTACGGCGAGGCCGGATCCGCGATCGTAACGGAACCCACGATCTGGCCCTCCTTCACGGCCACCCGCACATCCGCCTTCTCCGCCCGCTCGGCGGTGTCGCGCAACCGGTTCGTGTACGGATCGTGCGCCTCGACGAATCCGCCACCCACGTAGGCGATCACCGTGAGGTCACCGACGGCCTCGTAGTCGTCCGGCGTCGCATTCCGAATCTCGATCATGTCCAGAACTATGACAGGACTGCTCACGCCGCCCAAAATGCGAGCGTGAGGTTCCGATCACACTCCGGAGTCCGCGACCGCGTCCGGTCCGCCCTCCAGCAGTCGGCGGAACCCGTCCTCGTCGAGGACCGGCACTCCGAGTTCGACGGCCTTGTCGTGCTTCGAGCCCGGCGATTCGCCGACCACCACGAATGCCGTCTTCTTCGACACCGAACCCGCGGCCTTACCGCCCCGGATGAGGATCGCCTCCTTCGCCTGGTCGCGCGAGAACGTCTCCAGCGACCCCGTCACGACGATCGACAGTCCCTCGAGGTTGCGCGGAATCGATTCGTCGCGTTCGTCTTCCATGCGAACCCCGGCCGCGGACCACTTCTCCACGATCTGCTGGTGCCAGTCGACGCCGAACCACTCGGCGACAGCCGCGGCGATGGTGCCGCCGACCCCGTCCACCGCCGCGAGTTCCTCGACGGAGCTCTCCCGGATCCGCGCGAGCGACCCGAATTCACCGGCCAGCGCACGCGCCGCCGTGGGACCGACATGGCGGATGGACAGCGCGACCAGCACCCGCCACAGCGGCTTGTCCTTGGCGGAATCGAGGTTGTCGAGCAGCCTGCGGCCGTTGGCCGACAGGCCGCCGGCCTTGGTCCGGAAGAGCGACGTCTTGAGCAGATCGTCCTCGGTGAGCGAGAACAGGTCGCCCTCGTCGCCGATCGCCTTGGCTTCGAGCAGGCTCGTGGCGGCCTCGTAACCGAGGACCTCGATGTCGAATGCGCCGCGGCCCGCCACGTGGAACACGCGTTCCCGGAGTTGCGCGGGGCAGTACTGCTGGTTGGGGCAGCGAATGTCCGCGTCCCCCTCTTTGGCGGGGGCCAGCGGTGTGTCGCACTCCGGGCAGTGGGTGGGCATCACGAACTCGTACTCGTCGCCCGTCCGGGCGTCGACCACGGGTCCGAGGACCTCGGGGATGACGTCGCCGGCCTTGCGCAGCACGACCGTGTCGCCGATGAGCACGCCCTTGCGTTTGACCTCGGAGCCGTTGTGCAGGGTGGCGAGGGAGACCGTGGAGCCGGCGACCGTGACCGGTTCCATGTAGGCGAACGGGGTGACCCGGCCGGTGCGACCGACGTTGACCCGGATGTCGAGGAGCTTGGTGGTGGCCTCTTCCGGCGGGTACTTGTAGGCGATCGCCCAGCGCGGCGCCCGCGACGTGGACCCCAGCCGGCGTTGCAGCGACATCTCGTCTACCTTGACCACCAGACCGTCGATCTCGTGCTCCACGTCGTGCCGGTGCTCGCCCCAGTACTGCACCCTGTCCACGACGGCGTCCGCGCCCGTGACGCGGGCGGTGTGGGTCGACACCGGCAGGCCCCACGCCGCCAGAGCCGTGTACGCGTCGTACTGGGAGACCGGCTCGAATCCTTCGCTCCGGCCGAGGCCGTGGCAGATCATCCCGAGGCGCCTGCGGGCCGTGACGGCCGGATTCTTCTGCCGCAGCGACCCGGCCGCGGAATTTCGGGGATTCGCGAACGGCGCCTTGCCTTCCTCTACGAGCGCCGCATTGAGTGCGGCGAAGTCCTCGAGCCGGAAGAACACCTCGCCGCGCACCTCGAGGAGTGCCGGGATGGGGTATTCGTCTGTGCCGGTGAGCTTTTCCGGAATGTCGTCGATGGTCCGCGCATTGAGCGTCACTTCTTCACCGGTCCGGCCGTCGCCGCGCGTGGCGGCCCGGACGAGCCGGCCGTTCTCGTAGACCAGGTTCAGCGCGACCCCGTCGATCTTCACCTCGCACAGGTAGTGCAGGTCGGGCCCGGTCTCCTGCTCCACCCGGCTGGTCCAGGTGCGCAGTTCGTCGGTGGCGAAGACGTTGTCGAGGCTGAGCATCCGCTCGAGATGATCGGCGGAGGCGAAGTCGGTGGAGAACCCGCCGCCGACGAGTTGTGTCGGCGAATCGGGCGTCCGCAGGTCGGGGTACTGGTTTTCGAGGTCGTTCAGCTCGCCCAGCAGCACGTCGAACTCGCCGTCGGAGATGATGGGCGCGTCGCGGACGTAATAGCGGAACTGGTGCTGCCGCACTTCCTCGGCCAGCTCGTTCCAATGCTCCCGGACGTGTCCGGGGGCCGGTGTCGGGGCTTCGGTCGATTCACTCACTACCGAAGATTAACCGGTCCGGCCGACACCGAATGCCGGACTCAGAGCGATTCGGGGTCGTCGGTGAACGCGCTGCTCACCTCGGCGCACAACTTCAGCGCCTCCCGACTCCAGGACGCGTCGGCGCCCGCGAGCCCGCAGGCGGGCGTCACCGCGACCTGGGTCCGCAGCGTCGTGCGGGCGAATCCGAGCCGGTCGATCAGCGTCACCGCAGGTCGAGCCAGGTCGCGCCACGTGGCAGGCACGGCGGGAACGGTGGTCGGGACGAGGCCGAGCGCGAGCTCCTTGCCCGCGTCGAGCAACTCGCCGATACCGTCCAGGTCCGTGGACGCCAGCTGTGACACGTCCAGACCGACCGCGCGGGCACTGCTGCGTCGCAGAAGGTCGGTGGGCAGATCCGCGGAGCAGCAATGCACCATGGTCACCGCGCCGCAGCCGGCGAGGGCGGCCTCGAGCACGGCGAGAGCCTCCGGTTCCGGCATCGCCCGCACGGTCTCGAGCCGCGATCGACCGGACAATGTTCCCGCCAGCACGGCGGGCAGACGCGGCTCGTCGAACTGGACCAACACCTGCGCGCCGAGACGTCGGGTGACCTCCGCGGCGTGCCGCGCGAGCCCCTCGCCCAGCGATTCGGCGAAGTCGCGCACCGCACCGGGGTCGGTGAGCACACGCCGGCCGGTGCCGAGTTCCACCTCGGCCGCCAGCGTGAGTGGGCCCACCGACTGCACCTTCACCACGTGGTCGGCGCCGACGAGGCCCGCACTGTCCCACGCCTCCTCGAGCGCGTCCAGATCCTGGTTCAGGAGGTCGGTCGCCCTCTTGGCGACCGAACCGCGACGCTGCACCACCCGGTAGGCCGTCGTGGACACGTCCAGCTGCAGATCCACGAGCAGAGCGCTGGCGCGGCCGATCATGTCGGCGCCGAGCCCGCGGGCGGGCAACTCGACCAGGTGCGGGAGCCTGCCGAGTTCGCCGAGGACAATCGTGGCGGCTTCACGCGGATCGGTGCCCGGCCACGAGCCGACGCCGGTGACGGCACCGGCCAGTGAGATACCCTGCGTCACTGTGTGTTCGGACGTGCGTCGGTACCCGAGATCGTTCCGCTGCCCAGCACGACGTCGCCTGCCGGATCGGTCCGGTACAGGACGACGGCCTGCCCCTTCGCGACACCGGTGAGCGGCTCTCGAAGGGAGATGGCGATGCCGCCGTCGACCGCTTCCGCGACAGCCTCGGCGAGACCGCCGTGGGCCCGGACCTGCACGGTGCATTCGACCGGTCCGACCGGCGTGCTCCCGGACGTCCACACGGCGCGGTCCGCCGTGATCGCGTGCACCTCGAGGTTGCGGGCGGAACCGACACGGACGGTGCCGGTGTCGGGTTCGATCGACGTCACGTACCGCGGTTGCCCGTCGGCGGCGGGACCCTGGACGCCGAGACCCTTCCGCTGACCGATCGTGAAACCGTGCACGCCTTCGTGTTCCGCCAGCACCTCACCCGAATCGGCGTCGACCACACTGCCCGGACGGACACCGATGCGGGCGCCGAGGAATGCGCGGGTGTCGCCGGACGGGATGAAGCAGATGTCGTGGCTGTCGGGCTTGTTCGCCACGGCGAGGCCGCGTTCGGCGGCCTCCTCCCGGATCCGGTCCTTCGGGGTGTCACCCACCGGGAACATCGCCCGCGACAGCTGCTCGGCGGTGAGCACACCGAGCACGTACGACTGATCCTTGTCCGCGTCGACGGCACGGCGCAGCACGCCGTTCTCGAGTTGCGCGTAGTGGCCGGTGGCCACCGCGTCGAACCCGAGGGCGATCGCACGGTCCGCGAGCGCCGCGAACTTGATCTTCTCGTTGCACCGCAGGCACGGGTTGGGGGTCTCCCCCGCGGCATACGACGCCACGAAGTCGTCGATCACGTCTTCCTTGAAGCGGTCGGCGAAATCCCAGACGTAGAAAGGGATTCCGAGTACGTCCGCGGCACGCCTGGCATCACCGGCGTCCTCCTTGGAGCAGCAGCCCCGGGATCCGGTCCGCAGCGTGCCCGGCTCGGCGGACAGCGCGAGATGCACGCCCACCACGTCGTGTCCGGCTGCGACCGCCCGTGCCGCCGCCACCGCGGAATCCACGCCGCCACTCATGGCCGCCAGTACTCGCATCAACGATCCCCTCCACGCGCTCCGACACCGGCGAGCCCGGCGGCGCGGGCCCGCTCCACAACTTGCGGCAGTGCCGCGATGACTGCATCCACGTCCGCGATCGCCGACGTGTGCCCGAACGAGAAGCGCAACGACCCCCGCGCGGTCGCGGAATCCACGCCCATCGCGGTCAGGACGTGGCTCGGACGAGCGACCCCGGCGGTACACGCCGAGCCGGTCGAACACTCGATCCCGGCGGCGTCGAGCAACATCAGCAGTGAATCGCCCTCGCAGCCGGGGAACGTGAAGTGGGCGTTGCCCGGCAGTCGTGCGCTGCCCACCGGCCCGTTCAGCACGGCGTCGGGAACGATCTCGCCCACGCGCTCGATCAGGCGGTCGCGCAGGACGGCCAGTTCCGTCGCGCGGGCATCGACGTCGGCGGTCGTGTCGCGCAGGGCGGCCGCCATACCGACGACACCCGCCGTGTCCGGGGTACCCGAACGCAGGTCGCGTTCGTGTCCCCCGCCGTGCAGCAGCGGCACGCACGGCACCTGCCGTCCGAGCAGCAGCGCACCGACGCCCTGCGGTCCGCCGACCTTGTGCGCGGCGATGCTCAGCGCGGACAGCCCGCTCGCAGCGAAGTCCACCGGGATGTGCGTGACAGCCTGGACGGCGTCACTGTGCATCGGCACACCGAACTCAGCCGCGACGGCGGCGAGTTCGGTGATCGGCATGATCGTGCCGACCTCGTTGTTGGCCCACATGATCGTGACCAGGGCCGTCTCGTCCGCGTGGACCGCGAGTTCGTCGCGCAGCGTCTGCGGGGACACCCGGCCCAGTTCGTCGACGGGCAGCCATGTGACCCGAGCACCCTCGTGCTTCTCGAGCCACTCCACCGCGTCGAGGACCGCATGGTGCTCGACGGAACTGGCGAGAATCCGCACCCGGCCCGGGTCGGCGTCGCGCCGGGCCCAGAAGATGCCCTTGACGGCGAGGTTGTCGCTCTCGGTGCCACCGGAGGTGAAGATGACCTCGGACGGCCTGGCACCGAGGTCGGCGGCGATGGACTCGCGGGCCTCCTCGATGCGACGGCGGGCGGCGCGCCCGGAACCGTGCAGCGAGGACGCATTGCCCACGGTCCTGAAGATGTCGGTCATCGCCCGGACGGCCGCGGGCACCATGGGAGTGGTGGCTGCGTGGTCCAGGTAGACGGGGTGATCGGCACTGCGGGCAGAGGTCATGACGTGACCAGGATAGCTCAGGCGACGAGACGCTCCGCCGCCTCGATGCCCGCGGCCGCCGTCCCGACCACACCCTGCAGCGGATCGAGGATGTCGTGCGCTGCGAGATCGATCCGTTCGTCGCCTCGCGCGGCGCGCTCGCACCGGGCCGCCAGATCGCGGCGGCACTCCCCCGGATACTCGATCGGCGCCAGCCGCACCTCCGCGGTGACCCCCTTCTGTCGGATGATGCGCCGGACCGACTGACCGATCGTCTCCTCGCCCACGAAGCAGGGCCCGGTCGTCAGCTCCCCGCCCCGGCCGGTGTACCGCAGCGAGATCGGCTGGACCGGGCATTCCGCGTCGATCGCGGCCTGGAACAGCGCGGGCCGGAATCCCCCGTACGCCCGTCCGCACCACGTGGTGCCCTCCGGGAACGCCACGACTCGTTCGCCGGCGCGCAGCCTGCCCGCTGTCGTCGCCACCGTCGCCGGGAGCGCCCGCAGGCTCTGCCGCTCGATCGGAACGACCCTCATCCGACGCGCGAGCGACCCCAGCACCGGCCAGTCCAGCAAATCCCCGCGGGCGACGAAGTTCGCCGGCGCGAGCGCGCTGAGCACCAGCACGTCGGTCCACGACACGTGGCCGGCCACCACCAGGATCCCGCCGGTGTGGCGCCGCTTTCCGCGATGATCGACGACGAGGAGGCGAATTCCCACGCAGCGCAACAGAATCGCCGCGTACCGCCGCTGCAGACCGGTCCGCCACGACCGGGGCAGCAACCATCCGGCGGTCAGGAGCGGCGCGGTCGCCAGGGCCGACACCACCAGGCACCACCGAACGACCACGGTCGGCATCGACACTCCGTTCGCCTCCGCGGGCAGACACCCCGCGCCGCACGGACTCGACGGCATCCACGAGTGCACGGTCACCTCGGTCGACTCGGACAGGGCCGTGCTCATGCCTGTGCCCCCGCCTCGAGAGTGGCCGACGCCGACCGCAGGCGTTCGAGGTACCGCTCGTTGGCCCCGTGCAGTCCCTGCAGGGCGACGAAATCGGCCACACCGAACTCCGGATCGTGCGCGGGCTCACCGCACACCTTGGCCCCGAGGCGCAGGTAGCCCCGGAGCAGCGGCGGCAGGGTCGGGCGGGCGGGCGGCGCGATCTCGTCGAGCGACCGCCCGTCGACGCGCACCGGGTTCCTGGGCACGGCCCGCGCGGCCGGGTCGTTGCCGTACTTGCGGAGCAGCAGGTCGCGCACCCCGCGGACGTTGGAACCGGCCACCGCGTCCGGATGCTCCCGCATCGGCACGGAGACACATCCCATGACCCACTCGTATCCGGTGAGCTGCAGGTAGTGGAGGATGCCTGCCCACATCAGGCTCAGCACCGAACCGGAGCGGTGGTCGGGGTCGACGCACGCCCGGCCCATCTCGACGATGCGGTTGCCGACGGGGTCCAGAGCGGAGATGTCGAATTCGGTGGCGGTGTAGTAGCCGCCGGCCTGGGCAGCGGCGTCGGGCGGGAGCATGCGGTAGCAGCCGACGAACTCGCCGGTCGCCTCGTGGCGGACCAGGAGGTGGTCGCAGAAGTCGTCGAACCGGTCGGCGTCGAGGGCGTCGGCGTGCGCGGGGACGGAGAATCCGGGTTCGGAGGCGAACACGCGGTAGCGCAGCCTCTGGGCCGCAACGCGGTGTTCACGGTCGGACGAGACGACCAGGGAGTATCGGGGCGCGGTTACAACAGAATCGGCGGTCTCACTCGGTGCGCGGAGAACTGACGAAGTTGTCATGGCGCAGGTTTACCGAGCAGGGGCGGCGTGAGGGCATCGCCCGGGTGTCGTGTCGATGCAGCCCGGATGAACGACGGAAGATACGACGGCGGCCCCGCTCCCTCGAAGGGAGCGGGGCCGCCGTCGGTCGAGAATCAGCCCTTGTGGGCCTTGACAGCCTCGGTGAGCTGCGGCGCGACGTTGAACAGGTCGCCGACGATGCCGTAGTCCGCGATCTCGAAGATCGGGGCTTCCTCGTCCTTGTTCACCGCGACGATGGTCTTCGACGTCTGCATACCGGCGCGGTGCTGGATCGCACCGGAGATGCCGAGCGCGATGTACAGCTGCGGGGAGACCGTCTTACCGGTCTGACCGACCTGGAACTGGCCCGGGTAGTAGCCCGAGTCGACCGCGGCACGCGAGGCACCGACAGCGGCACCCAGCGAGTCGGCGAGTTCCTCGACGACGGTGAACTTGTCGGCGCTGCCGACACCGCGGCCACCGGAGACGACGACGGTCGCCTCGGTGAGCTCGGGGCGGTCGCCACCGACGATCGGATCACGCGAGGTGATCTTGACGGCGCCCTCTTCCTGGGCCGGAACCTCGACGGAGACCTTCTCGCCTGCGCCCGCTTCGGGCTTCGCCTCGATGGCACCCGGACGAACCGAGATGACCGGGACGTCGCCGTTGGCCTTGGCGTCGACGGTGAACGCGCCACCGAAGATGGAGTGCACGGCGCTGCCGTCGGACTTCACGTCGACGACGTCGACGAGCAGGCCGGAGCCGATGCGGGCAGCAAGACGTCCGGAGACCTCCTTGCCCTCGACGCTGGCGGCGGTGATGACCGCAGCCGGCGCGGCCGACTCGACGAGCGACGCGAGCACGTCGACCTTCGGGGTGACCAGGTAGCCGTCGATGTCGTCCGACTCGGCGACGTAGATCTTGGCCGCGCCTGCGGCGGCGAGGCCCTCGGCCAGCTTGTCGGCGGTACCGGCGGGACCGGTGACCACTGCGGCCGGCTCACCGAGCGCGCGAGCGGCGGTGATGAGTTCGGTGCTGACCTTCTTCAGCGCACCCTCTGCGTGCTCGACGAGCACCAGTACTTCTGCCATGTCTAACTCTCCCTGTATGTGTCTGCTGGTCGGTAGAGGGGCGCGATCAGATGATCTTCTGGCCCACGAGGTAGGCAGCGATCTTGCTGCCGCCGTCGCCCTCGTCGACGATGCGCTCACCAGCGGTACGCGGGGGCTTGGGGGTGGAGGCGGTGACGGTGGAGCCCGCGTTGGCGACACCGACGGTCTCCGGGTCGACACCGAGGTCGGCCAGCGTGTAGACGAGAACTTCCTTCTTCTTCGCGGCCATGATGCCCTTGAAGGAGGGGAAGCGGGGCTCGTTGATCTTCTCGGTGACGCTGACGATGGCCGGCAGGCTCGCCTCGAGGCCGAAGACGCCCTCGTCGGTCTCGCGCTCGCCGGTGACGGTGCCGTCGGCGACCGTGAGCTTGCGCAGCTGCGTGAGCTGCGGGATGCCCAGGTACTCGGCGATGATGGCCGGGACGGCGCCGACGCGGCCGTCGGTGGCCTCGTTACCGGCGATGATCAGGTCGGCAGGCTCTTCGTTCTCGAACGTGATCTGTCCGAGTGCCGCGGCCAGGGTCCATGCGGTCTGCACCGCGTCGGAGCCGTGGAGGGCCGGGTCATTGATGTGCACTGCCTTGTCGGCACCCATGGAGAGGGCCTTGCGGATGGCGTCGGTGGCGCGGTCCGGACCTGCGGAGAGGACGGTCACCTCGCCGCCCTGAGCCTCCTTGATCAGGAGCGCTTCCTCGACGGCGCGCTCGTTGATCTCGTCGAGCACTGCATCGGCGGCCTCGCGGTCAAGCGTGTAGTCACCGTCGGTCAGCTTGCGCTCGGACCACGTGTCGGGGACCTGCTTGATCAAAACAACGATGTTCGTCATGGGTCTTCGTCGACCTCCTGTGTGTTCTTGCGTGGTTATCGTGAGTTGCTCCGCGTGGGCCGAGCTCTCGTTGTCGATATTTCGTCGCACGATGGCTCTGCGACAGATTACCCCACGTTAAGTTACCGGTCGGTAACTTGCGTGAAAGTCTCGTTCACCATAACGGCCGAAAGTACATTTCATCCCTGTGATGTAGACCACCTGGACGAGCGACCTTGCCGGTGGCACTAACCTCGCTGCGGTGAGCGAATCATTTGTCGGCGACCGCGAGGACGCACCGCTGCCCCCGCTCGGTCACGAGCAATTGCCATCGACCGGAGACGAGCAACTGCCCCTCACGGGCGAGCGGACCGTGCCCGGGATCCCCGAGGAGAACTACTGGTTCCGGCGTCACGAGGTGGTTTACCGCGACCTCCTCCCCCGCTGCGCGGGACGCCGGGTTCTCGAGGCCGGATCCGGGGAAGGCTACGGCGCCAACATGATTGCCGATGTGGCACGGACCGTCACCGGACTCGACTACGACATCTCCGCGGTCGAGCACGTGCGTGCGCGGTACCCCCGCGTCGAGATGCTGCACGGCAACCTCGCGGAACTTCCCCTCGACGGTGAATCCGTCGACACCGTCGTCAATTTCCAGGTGATCGAACACCTCTGGGACCAGGCCCAATTCCTCCGCGAGTGCTTCCGGGTGCTGACGCCCGGCGGAGAACTGCTCGTCAGCACCCCCAACCGCATCACCTTCTCGCCGGGCCGCGACACACCCCTCAATCCGTTCCACACCCGCGAACTCGACGCGGCCGAGCTGACCGAGCTCCTGGAAGAGGCCGGCTTCAGGGTCGCCCTCATGACCGGCGTCCGTCACGGCGACCGGCTGAAATCCCTCGACGCGAAGCACGGCGGCTCGTTCATCGGCGCTCAGATCGACCGCGCACTGGCCGGTGAACCCTGGCCCGACGAACTGACCCGCGACGTCGAGGGCATCACCGTCGACGATTTCGCCCTGCACGAGGGCGACATCGACGACAGCCTCGACCTGGTGGCCGTCGCGGTGAAGGATCCTGTTCGGTGACCGAATCCGACAACCGCACCGGAGCGGGCGACGCGACGGAACCGGGCATGTTCTGCCTGGTCCTGCACTCCCACCTGCCCTGGCTCGCCAACCACGGCCGGTGGCCTGTGGGCGAGGAGTGGCTGTACCAGTCGTGGGCGGCGTCGTACCTCCCCCTCACCGCGATGTTGCGGCGGCTGTCCGACGAGGGTCGCTCGCATCTGCTGACCCTCGGCATCACCCCCGTTCTCGCAGCTCAGCTCGATGATCCGCACTGCCTGGCGGGAATGCACCACTGGCTGGGGAACTGGCAGATCCGTGCCCACGAGGCGGCAGGCATGCCCGACGACGCGCACCGCGATCTCGGTGCCCGCGAGCACCGCGCGTCCGCCGCCGCACTCGCCGACTTCGAGCTGCGCTGGCGGCACGGCGGCTCACCGGTACTGCGCGACCTTCTCGACCGCGAGGCGTTCGAACTGCTCGGCGGGCCGCTGGCCCACCCGTTCCAGCCGCTGCTCGACCCGCGGTTGCGCGCCTTCTCCCTCCACGAGGGGCTCGCCGACGCCGCCGCACGGTGGAACTGCACACCGACAGGTATCTGGGGACCCGAATGCGGGTACACCCCCGGCATGGAGACCGGATACGCCGGGGCGGGCGTCACACATTTCATGGTCGACGGCCCCGCCCTGCGCGGCGACACGTCGCTCGGCCGGCCGGTCCGTGAGTCCGACGTGGTCGCGTTCGGACGCGACCTGCAGGTGAGTTACCGGGTGTGGTCGCCGAAGTCGGGCTATCCCGGGCACGGCGCCTACCGCGATTTCCACACGTACGACCACGCCACGGGTCTCAAACCGGCCCGGGTCACCGGACGCACCGTCGACTCGGCCGACAAGGCGCCGTACGACCCGGCTCTCGCGACGGCCGCGGTCGATCGGCACGTGGCCGACTTCGTTGCCACCGTGCGCAAGCGACTGCGCGACGAATCCCAGCGCAACGGACGGCCCGCGCTCGTCGTCGCCGCGTTCGACACGGAACTGTTCGGGCACTGGTGGCACGAGGGCCCCGAATGGCTCGAGAAGGTGCTGCGAGCGCTGCCCGAGGCCGGAATTCGGGTCGGCACCCTCGACGACGCCCGCAGGCAGGGTTACGTCGGCGAACCCGTCCAACTCGAGAACTCGTCGTGGGGATCCGGCAAGGATTGGCGGGTGTGGGCCGGCGATCAGGTCTCGGACCTGGTGCAACTCAACGCCGAGGTGGTCGCGACCGCCCTCGACACCGTCGACAAGACCCACGACGCCGACACCGCCCCCGGACGCCCCGCGCTCCGGAACCGCGTGAACGACCAGATCCTGCGGGAGGCACTCATGACGGTGTCGAGCGACTGGGCGTTCATGGTCAGCAAGGATTCGGCCGCCGGATATGCCCGCGACCGGGCGCACAAGCACGCGCACGCCACCCGCGAGATCGCCGCCGCGGTCTCGGCGGGCAAGGACGCGACCGCGAACCGGCTCGCAGAGGGATGGAACCGCGCCGACGGCCTGTTCCCCGGACTCGACGCGCGGCGTCTGCCCGGCAGGGACCATCGGCTGACGGGCACCGAGGGAGGGGCGTCGTGAAGATCC
The DNA here is from genome assembly GCF_000280725.2 of Rhodococcus sp. JVH1. NCBI lineage: Bacteria > Bacillati > Actinomycetota > Actinomycetes > Mycobacteriales > Nocardiaceae > Rhodococcus > Rhodococcus sp. JVH1. Next base: position 845,938 of record NZ_CP166289.1, read on the forward strand.
TGATCGTGTCGTGGGAATACCCACCCGTCGTGGTCGGAGGTCTCGGCCGACACGTCCACCACCTGGCCACCGAACTCGCGGCAGCCGGACACGAAGTGGTGGTGCTGTCGCGGCGGCCGTCGGGCACCGACGCCTCCACCCATCCCACCGTCACCCACATCGAGGACGGCGTCCTGGTGGTCGCCGTCGCCGAGGACCCCGCGCACTTCGTCTTCGGCGAGGACATGCTGGCGTGGACACTCGCGATGGGGCACGCGATGGTGCGCGCCGGCGTGGCCCTGCACAAGCCGGGTGTCGGGGAGGGCTGGCAGCCGGACGTGGTGCACGCACACGACTGGCTGGTGGCGCATCCCGCCATCGCGCTGGCCGAATTCTACGACGTCCCTTTGGTTTCCACGCTCCACGCCACCGAGGCCGGGCGGCACAGCGGCTGGGTGTCCGGCCGGATCAACCGGCAGGTGCATTCGGTGGAATGGTGGCTGGCCAACGAATCCGATGCGCTCATCACCTGTTCCGCGTCGATGCAGAACGAAGTGACCACCCTCTACGGTCCGCAGCTTCCGCCGATCACGGTGATCCGCAACGGAATCGACCTCACCACCTGGAGCTTCCGCGAGCGCGCGCCGCGGTCCGGACCGCCGAAACTCCTGTTCGTCGGCCGCCTCGAATACGAGAAGGGTGTGCAGGACGCCATCGCCGCGCTCCCCCGCATCCGCCGCAGCCACCCCGGGACCACGCTGTCGATCGCCGGGGAGGGCACCCAGTTCACCTGGCTCTACCAGCAGGCCCGCACCCATCGCGTCGCCCGTGCCGTGAACTTCCTCGGCAACCTCGACCACCTCGAACTGCTCGGGTGGCTGCACGGCGCCGACGCCATCGTCCTGCCCAGCCGCTACGAGCCGTTCGGGATCATCGCACTCGAGGCCGCGGCCTCCGGCACCCCGCTCGTGGCGTCCACCGCCGGCGGCCTCGGTGAAGCGGTCGTCGACGGGGAGACCGGCATGTCGTTCCAGCCGGGCGACGTCACCGGGCTCACGTCCGCGGTCCGGGAGGTCCTCGACGACCCGGCCGGGGCCCAGCAGCGCGCGGTGGCCGCCCGTGACCGTCTCACCGCGGATTTCGACTGGCACAAGGTGGCCGAGGACACCGTCCACGTCTACGCGGGCGCCAAGCGTCGCGTGCGGCACCCGTTGGCGAGGCCGGAGATTCCCGAGCGTCCGCTGCCCGGTCGCTGACGTGGCCCTCAGTCCGTGCGGGTCCGCCGGATCCGGATCGGCCCCCGTGCCGATCGCGGATCCACCACGGCACCTTTCTGGGTGACCTCGACCTCCCCGGCATCGGCCAGGCGCCCGGCGGCCTCCCGCACCGGTTCCATCAGGGGCCGCCAGTCGTCCGGGGCGACGGCGCGCGCGACGTCCGACGGGCAGATGCTCGCGCTGTCGGCCCGGGCATCGAGGAGCGCCCGGATGCACTCCTCGAGTTCCCTGTCCGACACGGTCATGACGCCGACTATGCCACCGCGGCGGTCAGTTCTCCTGCGCCGCCTTCTTCCGGGCGATGTCCTCGAGGGCGGCGATGTACTTCGCGCGTTCGGACGCGCCCGCCTCCCACTCGGCCTTGCGGTTCTTCACGGCCTTGGCCGGCGAACCGACGGCGATGCTGAAGTCCGGGATGTCACCCTTCACGACGGCATGCGCGCCGAGGACACAGCCTCGCCCCACCCGTGTATTGCGCAGGACCGTGACCTTGGCCGCCACCCACGTGTCGGGTCCGATGCGGACCGGGCCCTTCACGATGCCCTGATCCTTGATCGGGACGTTCACGTCGTCCATGCGGTGATCGAAGTCGGTGATGTAACACCAGTCCGCCACGAGCGTCGACGCGCCGATCTCGATGTCGAGGTACGTGTTGACGACGTTGTCCTTGCCGAAGACCACCTTGTCGCCGATGCGCAGCGAACCCTCGTGGCAGCGGATCGCATTGCCGTCGCCGATGTGTACCCAGCGGCCGATCTCGAGCCGCGACAGGTCCGGGGTCGAATGGATCTCCACCCGCTTGCCGAGGAACACCATGCCGCGCAGGATCACGTGCGGGTTGGCCAGCTTGAACTTCGCGAGCCGGTAGTACCGCACCAGGTACCACGGCGTGTACGCCTTGTTCGCCAGCACCCAGCGCAGCGAGTCGCGTGTCAGGAAGCGGGCCTGCTCGCTGTCGCTCCGCCGGGATCCTCGCCACCTCGTACGCAACGGTGCGCCCCACATGCTCGTCATAGCCTGTCAGCCTACGTTCACGGCTCGCGCCCTCGTGCGGGTGTGTCCGGACTCCGACACCCGCATCGGGGTGTGCCGATCGGCGCAGCCTCGGCGGGATAGTCTCTGGGCCGAGCGTTATCGAAGACGAGGAGAAGTAATGCGGCGGGTCCTACGTTCGTCAGTACTGGCGCTGGCGACGATCTCGGCTGTCGTCCTCAGCGGCTGCAGCAGCGGAACGCAGGTCGACGACATCTTCTCCGCAGGCGGGTGGCCCGGCATGCACGCCGACGCCCGCAACAGCGACACCAGCCCCGTCACCGGTTCCCGCGACCTCTCCTTCGCCTGGTCGCGCCCGCTGGGCGGTCCGGTGGCGAATTACGCATCCGTGGCCGCCAGCGGCCAGATCTTCATCACGGCCCGCACCGAGAAGGGCTGCAACCTCTTCTCCTACCAGATGGACAGCGGCCGCAAACGCTGGTGCCGCCAGCTCGCGCCGGGTGTCGTGGCGTCCACGCCGATCGTCGACGGCGCCGCCAACGTGTACGTGGGCGAGAACGGCGCCATCAACTCGTTCAACGAGTACGGCCAGCTGCGTTGGCGCACACCGGTGGTCGGGACGCCGCTGTCGGCACAGTTCACCGGCGACGGCAATCTCCTCTTCATCACCCAGCTCGGCCAGATCAACGTCGTGGACACGCAGACCGGCCAGAAAGTCGTGGCACCGTACGATCTCGTCCCACCGCCGTCCGTCGCCGAGGGCGCGAACGTCGACATCCTGCCCGACGACAAGGGCCTCAGCGGCTGCTTCTTCGGCGCACCCGACTGCCCGGTGGCCAACATGCCGGCCATCGACCTCGAGTCGGGCAAGTTCTACTTCACGTTCTTCGCGCCCGGCGCTCCCGCGGCGGAACTCGTCTCGATGAAGTACTCCGGCGGCGACAACCCCGCCATCACCCAGGAGTGGTCCAGCGATGCGCTGCCGGGCGGTAGCGCGTCCAGCCCCGACCTGTCGGCCGACGGCTCCGTCGTCTACACCAACGACAACTGGGGCACGTTGTGGGCGATCGATTCCGCGACGGGTGATCCGAAGTGGAGCTACGACATCGGGTACGCCGCCGCCGGCAGCCCGTCGACGTCCGCGGACGGCCTGATCATCCCCGCGGGCGGACTCGACGGCCACCTCCTGGCGTTGCAGGACAAGGGCGATCACGCCGAACTGGTCTGGGAGCGGAAGGATCTGCTGCAGCTGGGCGTCCCGGCGCAGACAGCCGGGTCGACCGGTTACGCGGTGGTCCGCGAGGGTACGGACGGGCTGGCGATGCTCACGTTCGACACCGGGACCGGCGAAACTCTCGACCAGGAGACCCTGCCCGGCGCGAAAGGCTTCACGGTCGGCACGTCCGTCGGGCCGAAGGGTGAAGTCCTGACGCCGACACTGCTCGGGGAGCTGTTCGTCCTCCGCTGACCCGTGAGTACTTGTCAACGTCCGGCGGTTAACAAGTACTCACGGGCGCGAAGCGCAGATGAACGCGACGCCTGCACGGCCGATCCGTGTGATCACCACACTGAGCGAACGACTTCCGCGCAGCTTCAGCTTCGGACGCAGGACCGCGGGATCGACGTCGACGCCCCGCACGAGGATTTCCGCCACACCGCAGTCGTGACGCGCCAGCTCCTGCCGCAGCGACTTCTCCGAATACTTCACCTGCTCGAGAATGCGGAAGCCCCGCACACCGTCCGGAACCGAATCGCCGGTGAGATAGGCGATCCGGGGATCCAGCTGCCACAGTCCGTGCCGGGCCGCGTAGTGCCGCACCAGGCCCGCACGCACGACAGCCCCGTCCGGGTCGACGATCCATTCCCCCGGTGCGCGTTCGGGGATGTCGTCGTCCTCGGCGTCCGTCACCGTCCACGCGGTGCCGTCGGAGCCGAGGACGCTCGCCCGCCGGGTGACACCGGCTCCGGACAGTCCCGGCGACCACAGGCACGCCTCCCGCACGCCGCCGTCGAGCGACACCACCTCCACCTCGCCGTCCCAGCCGACTCGGTCGAAATCGAGTCCGGGAGCGCACTTCACCGCGAGATCCCGTCCGCGGTACGCGTCGATCAGATCCGGCAGCGGCGGTTCCAGCGCGGCCGGGTCGTGTGTTCGCCTGCCGCCGGACCGTCGCGCCGGGTCCGCGAGCACGACGGTGCCGCGGGTGCACGGGACGAGCGCGTCCGCGCGGACAACGGCCGCTCCGGGCACGTTGTGCTGCGCCATCAGGAGCCGGACCGGGTCGAGGTCGCTTCCGATCACCGTCGCGGCCGTCCCGACCACCGCGTCCAGTTCGGCACCGATGGAGCACGTGACGTCGTGGACGTCCCGGTCCCTCAACCGGATCGCACGATGCGCGGCGACCGCACGCGGTGTCGCCTGTTGCAGGGCGTCGTCGGTGAATAACCAGTTTTCGGTGCCGGGAAGTTTGGCGACCGCCTTCCGCCGCAACAGCACGGTCTCCACCAGCAACGCCACGTGTAAGCCGAAACGCGCACGCGCCCGGCCGATGTCGGCCAGGCGCGTAGACGTGGTCAGTGCGAAGCGGTCCACTTCCGCGAGAGCGGCTGCCCCGTCCGGGCTCTGCAGGAACTCGACGTCCCCGGCAGTGAACGCATAACCCAATTCAGTTGCCGGGCTTCACGCCGGTGATCATGACGTTGTAGAAGAATCCCCGCGGCACCACGTGCCGGAGCACCTTCTCGTCGACCCAGCTGAGGGTCTTCCATCCGGTGAACGCGAAACGCCCCCAGCCCCAGCCCAGCTTCTCCGGGGGGACAGCAGCCTCGAACGTACGGACGGGCCACCCGAGCAAGGCGGCGGCGAATTCCTCGGTGGCCGCGTGAACCTGCTCGGCGCCTGCCGACTTCGCGATCTTCTCGAGGTCGCTCGGATCGAACGTGTGGAGGTCGACGACGGCCTCGAGCGCGGCCGCGCGGGAGGACTCGTCCAGTTCCGCCTGCGGGCGACGCCAGTCGGCGAGGAACGGCAACTTGGTGACCCGGGTGGTGACCTCCCACGTCGCGCGACCCAGCCAGCGGGCGTAGAAGTTGCCGATCGTGGTCGGCTCACCGGCGAAGACGAAACGCCCACCCGGCTTCAGGACGCGCAGGACCTCGCGCAGCGACTGCTCCACGTCCGGGATGTGATGAAGGACAGCGTGTCCCACGACGAGGTCGAACGTGTCGTCCTCGTACGGGATGGTTTCGGCGTCGGCGACGCGGCCGTCGACGGACAATCCCAGGCCCTCGGCGTTGCGGAGGGCGACCTTCACCATGCCGGGCGACAGATCGGTGACCGAACCGGTCTTCGCGACTCCACCCTGCATGAGATTGAGGAGGAAGAATCCGGTGCCGCAGCCCAGTTCGAGCGCCCGCTCGTAGGGCAGCGGCTGATCGCCCGCGACGGCGTCGAAACGTCCGCGCGCGTAGTCGATGCACCGTTCGTCGTACGAGATCGACCACTTCTCGTCGTACGTCTCGGCTTCCCAGTCGTGGTAGAGCACCTGGGCGAGTTTGGTGTCCTTCAGCGCGGCCTCTACCTCTTCGGCGGTGGCGTGCGGATGAGGAGCTGGGTCGTCATGGGCGCTTGCAGTCATGCGGCAAATCCTACTCGCTGGTAAGAGTGAACAGGTTCTAGTTTCGGGCTCCAGACTACTCGCCCGTGAACTGAGCCTTACCTGGGCCGTTCTCGATGAACGATTCCATCCCGATCTTGCGGTCCAGGGTGGCGAACAGTGAGGTGAACAGCTGACGCTCCACCGCGAGCCCTGTCGTGAGGTCGACGTCCAGCCCACGGTCGACGGCGGCCTTCGCCGCGGCCAGGGCACGGCCCGCACCCTTCGTGAACTGCGACGCCCACCGACGGGCAGCCTCGTACACGTCGTCCGGCGCCACGACCTCGTCGACCAGCCCGATCGCGAGGGCCTCCTCGGCGTCGACGAACCGGCCCGTGAACAGCAGATCCTTGGCCTTGGACGGTCCGATCAGCCGGGCCAGACGCTGGGTGCCGCCACCGCCGGGAATGACGCCGAGCAGGATCTCCGGCACACCGAGCTTGGCGTTGTCGCCCGCGATACGTCGGTCCGCCGACAGCGCGACCTCCAGGCCGCCGCCGAGCGCGTACCCCGCGATGGCGGCGACGGTGGGCTTCGGGATCTCGGAGACCGCCGCGAGATCCGACTGCAGGTCGCCGATCACGTCGGACATCTGCCCGAAGGTCATCTCGGACATTTCCTTCACGTCCGCGCCCGCAGCGAAGACCTTCTCGCCGCCGTAGACGATGACGGCCTTCACGTCGGCGTCGACGGTCGCCGCCCGCGCCGCTGCCCGCAACTCCTGCTGAACCTGACGGTTCAGGGCGTTCATCGGGGGGCGCGCGAGCCGGATCGTGCCGATGCCTTCGGATACCTCGAGAGTGACAAACTCAGCCATGAGGCAAAAGGCTACTTGTCTGCCTCCGACCCGGTTTCGCGGCCCGCCGCATCCCGATCAGTCGCGGGACGCCCACGGGTGCGGACCGGCTTCGTAGTAGCCGTCCTGCCCCGGGAACTCCACGCGGAGTTGCTCCTCGTCCGTGATCAGGGTCGGCAGGATCACCGGGATCTCCGGCTCCGCGGCCAGCACCTCCGCGACCGAGCCGAACGCGCTGAGCGCCGTGAGCTGACTCCACGTCGGCGGCAGCAGGATGCTTCCGCCGCCCTGCCAGTGCGCGAGCGCCGCAGCCGGACTCTGCCACCGCACCTCCTCGGCCTCGGACGTCGCACCGTCCGCGATCTGGCCGTGCGGTGCGGCGGCCACGAAGAACCGCGTGTCGTAGCGGCGGCCCTCGCCGACCGGGGTGATCCAGTTGGCCCAGGGGCGCAGCAGGTCGGCGCGCAGGACGAGGTTCTCGCGCTTCAGGAAGTCGCTGAACGACAGTTCGCGCTTCTCGAGTTGTGTGCGGGACTGCGCGTAACGGGACGTGTCCGCCACGACCGTGTCCGCGCTCGGTCCCGCGAGGAGCACGCCGCATTCCTCGAACGTCTCGCGCACCGCCGCACACACGAGTGCCTTCGCGCGCGCAGCGTCGGTGGAGAACCGCGCGGCCCACCAGTCGACGGACGGTCCCGCCCAGTCGACCTCGGCGTCGGCGTCCGACGGGTCGACGCCGCCACCGGGGAACACGGTCATGCCGCCGGCGAACGCCATCCCCTTCACCCGGCGGAGGAGGAACACCTCGATGCCGGGCGCCGCGGCGTCTGCCGCGGCGTCACGGATGAGGATGACCGTGGACGCGTCCTTGGGTGCCACGTCGGTACTGTCGCGGGGCGCCTGCTCTTGCTTCGAGACCATGTCTCGGAACCTACGCCGCCGGGTGACGCGGGTCGCAGTCGGTCCCCCGGAGTGACCGCCGGTCCTCAGCCCCGCCGGTGCGCGCCGGGGACGCGGGTCCGCCGCGCGAAGAAGCGGCCGTCGACCTTGTCGAGGCTGATGGACTGGCTGAACGCCTCGCTGAGGTTCTCGGCCGTGATGACCTGATCCAGGAGCCCCTGCGAGACCACCTCCCCCTCCTTGAGGAGCAGTGCATGAGTAAATCCCGGCGGGATCTCCTCGACGTGGTGGGTGATGAGGACCGTCGCGGGGGCGTCGGGGTCGGCGGCGAGGTCGGTGAGGCGCGCGACGAGTTCCTCGCGCCCGCCGAGATCGAGACCGGCGGCGGGCTCGTCGAGCAGCAGCAGTTCCGGGTCGGTCATCAGCGCACGGGCGATGAGGACGCGTTTGCGCTCCCCCTCGGACAGGGTGCCGTACGTGCGCTTCGCGAGGTGCTCGGCGCCGAGGCTCTCGAGCATCTCGACGGCACGGTCGGTGTCCATGTCGTCGTAGCGCTCACGCCAGCGCCCGAGCACCGCGTAGCCGGCGGAGACGACGAGATCGGTCACGATCTCCTCGGACGGCACCCGGTTGGCGAGCGCCGAGGAGGACAGTCCGATCCGCGGTCGCAGTTCGTTGATGTCGACGCGGCCGAGCCGTTCGCCGAGAAGGTAGGCGCTTCCGCTCGTGGGATGCAGTTCGGCGGCCGCGATCCGGAGCAACGACGTCTTTCCTGCCCCATTCGGTCCGAGGACGACCCATCGTTCGTCGAGTTCCACCTTCCAGGTGACCGGGCCCACCAGAGTGTTGCCCCCGCGGCGGAGGAGAACGTCGTCGAATTCGATGAGGAGATCAGGATCAGGTTCATGCACGCACCCATCTTCCCGCACATCTTCCGAGCATTCACGGCAGGATCAGTTGCGTGTCGCCTCACATCGATTCGCACCCCGGCGAGATGTCGTCGCTCCCGCCGAGTCTGCGGCTGCCCGGATCACCGTTTCCCCTGGGAGCGAAAGTGCGTGGCACCGGAACGCAGTTCGCTGTTCACGCTCCCGACGCCGAACTGGTACAGGTGTGCCTGATTTCCGGGGACGGCGACGAGATGCGGATCGATCTGGTCCAGCGGACGTACGGCATCTGGCACGGCATCGTCGAGGGCGTCGGCGCGGGACAGCGCTACGGCTACCGCACGCACGGACGCTGGGACCCCGCACGCGGCGTGCGCCTCAACCCCGCCAAGCTGCTTCTGGATCCGTGGGCGACCCGCATCACGGGAAAACTCGGCGACCACGACGCACTCGTCTCCCACGACGGCGACCCGTTCGGCGGCCCGTCACGCGTCGACAGCCTGGGCCACACACCGCTGTCGGTGGTCACGGCCGACCACGCCCGCACGAGCGGACCGCGGATCGAAAGGCCGTGGGAGGAAACCGTTGTCTACGAACTTCACGTGGGATCGTTCACCGCGCGGCACCCCGACGTGCCTCCGCAGTACCGCGGAACGTATCTGGGTCTCGCCGAACCCGCCGTCGTCGGCCATCTCGTCCGCCTCGGCGTAACCGCGGTCGAACTGCTTCCCGTCCAGGCGTACGTCTCCGAGGCCACCGTCCGCTCGCGGGGCATGCGCAACCACTGGGGGTACTCCACCGCGGCGTTCTTCGCCCCCCACCCGGGCTATGCGGTGGTGCCCGGTGAGGAGATCACCGAATTCCACACGATGGTCGACGCTCTGCACGCCGCGGGGATCGAGGTCATCCTCGACGTGGTGTACAACCACACTTGCGAACAGGGTGTCGACGGCATCAGCCTCAGCTGGCGCGGCCTCGACGCCCCCGGCTACTACCTACTCGACTCCGACGGTCGCGACATCGATATCACCGGTTGCGGGAACACCGTCGACGCACAGTCGCCCGTCGTCGTCCGGATGATCGGCGACAGCCTGCGCTACTGGGCGCACGAGATGGGGGTCGACGGCTTCCGGTTCGACCTCGCGTCCGCTCTCGGCCGGCCCGGTGGCGGCCGATTCGATTCCCGCGCTTCGATCTTCTCCGCGATCACGGCGGATCCCGTTCTCTCCCGGTGCAAACTGATCGCCGAACCGTGGGATGCCACGTCGGACGGATACCGGGTCGGGCACTTCGGCGTCCAGTGGTCGGAATGGAACGACAAGTACCGCAATACCGTTCGACGTTTCTGGAACGGCGGCACCGGGGTGCGCGATCTCGCCTCCCGGGTGGCGGGTTCCGAGGATCTGTTCGGAAACCGGCGGCCGTGGGCGTCCGTCAATTTCGTGACTGCGCATGACGGGTTCACCGCCGCGGACCTCGTGTCGTATGTCCGTAAACACAACGAGGCCAACGGCGAGGACAACCGGGACGGCGCCGATCACAACGACTCCGTCGACCACGGCGTCGAAGGCCCCACCGACGATCCGTCGATCATCGAGACGCGGTCCCGGCACGTCCGCGCGCTCCTGGCCACGCTCGCGCTGTCGACCGGCACGCCGATGTTCACCGCCGGCGACGAATTCGGTCACACCCTCGGCGGCAACAACAACGCGTACTGCGTCCCCGAGGACACCCCGCGTGAAGACTCCTGGCCGCTCGACTGGAGCACCGGGGACACGACTCTCACCGCGTTCGTCACCCGCGCCCTCGACCTCCGTCGCGCCTCCCCTGCCCTGCGCCAGCCGGAATTCTTCGAGGGCAGGCGCACACCCACCGGCCATCCCGACCTCGTGTGGTTCGGCGCCGACGGCGCCGAGATGGACGACCCCGCGTGGTACGACGACTCCAGGCGCACCCTCCAGGCGTGGATCGACGGATCCGACATCCGCTCCCACACCGAGGACGGGCGCCAGCTCACCGACGACAGTTGGCTTCTCGTCTTCCACTCGGGCGGACCCGCCGTGATCACTTTGGGCTGCCCCGAATGGTTCTACGGGACAGTGCTCGCCGAATTCGACTCGACATCGCCCGACGGCGCACCCGCGCCGGGCGGCCCGATCTCGGGAGACTCCACGATCGCACTGTCCGGTCCGACGCTGCTCGTCTTCCGTGCGGTCGGGTAGATGCCGCCGAAGCGCATCATCAGCTGGATGAGCGGGCCGATGCCCAGCGCGTAGACGACGGTGCCCACCCCGACGGTGCCGCCGAGCAACCAGCCGGTGGCCAGCACGGTCACCTCGATCGACGTGCGGATCACACGCACCGACAGCCCGGTCCGCGCGACCAGACCGGTCATGAGACCGTCCCTCGGTCCGGGGCCCATCCCCGCACCGATGTACAGCACGGTGGCGAGCGCGTTGAGGACCACGCCACCGAGCATCACCACGATCCGCACGAAAAGGGAGTCGGCGGGTTCGAGGAACGCGAGCGACGTGTCCACCGAGACGGCGATGACCACGACATTGGCGATCGTGCCGAATCCCGGTTTCTGACGGATCGGGATCCAGAGTGCGAGTACCACGACACCGGTCAGCGCGGTCACCACACCGAAACTGAGTGGCGTGCGATCCGCGACCCCCTGATGGAACACATCCCAGGGGTCGAGGCCGAGACCGGCGGTGATCATCATGGCCATCGAGAAGCCGTACAGCCACAGTCCGGCGAACAGTGCGATCAGGCGTCGAGCGAGCATGACCGTCAGTGTTCCGGGAAAACCTGCCGCATCCCATAGCCACCACGCAGGCACTGGACCGACGAGGCGTCGACGCTCAGGGGCAGGCGATCACGGTCATCGATCCGGGAGCCACCTCGGTGAAACCGGCGTCGCGCACCGCGACCGCCCTGCCCCGCACCACCTCGATGGTCAGCTCTTCCCACAGTCCGACGTCGGCATCCCGCACGGCGCAGCGGTAGCCGGTGGCCGCCCACGCGCGTGCCTGCTCCGTGGTCATCGCACCGGCGAGCAGCATCGACGCGTGACCGACCTGCGCCGCGGCCTTCCCCACCGTCATGTCCAGGGCGGAGTTGATCCACAGCACCGGAATCCCGTCCGGGATCTCCCCGGGGTCGTCGTGATCGAGATCGGTGCCGCCGATCTGCAACTTCCGGATGCGGGGGTCGAGTGCGCCGACGGCGACGGGCACGAGTGCGCGGGCCTGCGCACCTTCGACGTCGACGGTGATCCCGTCGACCTCCTGCGCCGCACGCCACCCCGCTCCCCGCGCACGCCGCGACACCTTGCGGATCCGGGACCCGATCCAGGCGCGGTAATCCTCCTGCCACGGTCCGGGCGCGCCCGTCTCGTCGGGGCCGACGCGAGAGTCGAGGCACAACGCCACCGCCGCGGTCGCCGCAGCCTCGAGCAGAGCACTACGCGGCGGGGGGTCGGCCTTCGGAATGTGCAGCACGATCGGCATGGCGAGAACCTGCGCCGGGTCGTCCGGATCCGGCCGGCCGCCGTATCCGGCCGCGAGGACGGCGTGACGCGCCGCCCACAGGGCGTCGTCACCGGTCTCCCCGGCGGCCGCGTCGCGGCGCGATTCCGTCACGACAGCGGGACGCGCCGCACCACGCCGTCCACCGCGTCGGCGGCCTCGATCTCGTCTCGGGTGACCCCCAGGATGAACAGCACCGCGTCGAGGAAGGGGTGCGACAGAGCGGTGTCCGCGACCTCCCGCAGAGCGGGCTTGGCGTTGAACGCGATTCCCAGTCCGGCCGCGTTGAGCATGTCGATGTCGTTGGCGCCGTCGCCGACCGCCACCGTCTGCTCCATCGGGACCCCGACCTGAGCGGCGAACTTGCGCAGTGCGGTCGCCTTCGCGGCCCGGTCCACGATGTCGCCGATCACCCGGCCGGTGAGCTTGCCGTCCACGATCTCCAGCGTGTTGGCCTGCACGAAGTCCAATTCCAGTTCGTGGGCCAGGCCCTCGATGACCTGCCGGAAACCGCCGGACACCACGCCGCAGTGGAAGCCGAGCCTGCGCAGCGTCCGGATGGTGGTGCGGGCACCCGGTGTCAGTTCCAGGTTTTCCGCGACGTCGTCGATCACGGAGGCGTCGAGGCCGGCGAGCGTTGCGACCCGCTGATGCAGGGATTCGGTGAAGTCGATTTCGCCGCGCATCGCCGCTTCGGTGACGGCGCGGACCTCGTCCTCGACGCCCGCCCGGGCGGCGAGCATCTCGATGACCTCGCCCTGGACGAGGGTCGAGTCGACGTCGAACACGATGAGCCGTTTGGCGCGCCGGGCCAGTCCCCCGCGCTCGACGGCGATGTCGACGTTCTCGCGCACGGCCACTTCTGCCAGTACGGTGCGCAGACTCTTGTCCGCCTCCGCCGAGCCGGGAGCGCTCACGAGAAGTTCGAGGCCCGTCACCGGGTAGTCGGCGACACCGCGAATCGAGTCGATGTTGACCCCGAGGGTCGCCATCTCCCGCGCCACCGAACGCAGTGCGCGAGCCGACACCGGACTACCGAGCACGACCACGGCGTGGGTGGACAGCGACTGCCTGCCGGGATCGGCACCGATCTCGACGTCCACCGACATCCCGACGGTGGCCATCGCCTCTTCGAGTTCCTCCTGCAGCGCTTCCCCGTTCTCGGGGCAGGCCACCAGGACACCGAGGGTCAGACGCCCACGAATCACCACCTGCTCCACGTCGAGAAGGCTCACGTCGTGGCGGGAGAGCGACCCGAAGAGCACCGAGGTGACGCCGGGTCGGTCGGGGCCCGTCACGGTCACCAGAACAGTGGTGTCAGCTGCACCCACCGATGTACTCCGATCATGTTGCTCGCGCGGCTTGTCCGGCACCCATTGTGCCAACCGAAAGGCCCCGCCCGGTGTGGGGGCGGGGCCTTTCCGAAACTGATGTGTCAGCGGCCGGTGTCGGTTCCGGGGTCGCCTTCGTCGCCGACGGTCAGCGGCTCGTGGCGTTCCTTCTCGAGCACAGTGCTGGCCTGCTTGCCACCGTGGCCCGGTCCGACGTGCGCCTCGGCCTTCATCCGCTCGACCATGTGCGGGTAGTGCAGCTCGAACGCGGGACGCTCGGAGCGGATGCGCGGCAGTTCGGTGAAGTTGTGCCGCGGCGGCGGGCAGCTGGTGGCCCACTCGAGGGAGTTGCCGTAACCCCACGGGTCGTCGACGGTCACGACTTCGCCGTACCGGTAGCTCTTGAAGACGTTCCAGATGAACGGCAGCGTCGAGGCACCGAGGACGAACGCGAAGATCGTCGAGAAGGTGTTCAGGAATGTGAAGCCGTCCGAGGGCAGGTAGTCGGCGTAACGACGCGGCATACCTTCGTTACCCAGCCAGTGCTGGACGAGGAACGTGCCGTGGAAGCCGATGAACGTGGTCCAGAAGTGCCACTTGCCGAGACGCTCGTCCATCATGCGTCCGGTCATCTTCGGGAACCAGAAGTAGATGCCCGCGTACGTGGCGAACACGACGGTGCCGAAGACCACGTAGTGGAAGTGGGCGACCACGAAGTAGGTGTCCGTGACGTGGAAGTCCAGCGGCGGGCTCGCGAGGATGACGCCGGACAGACCACCGAAGAGGAACGTGATCAGGAAGCCGATGGAGAACAGCATCGGCGATTCGAACGTCAACTGCCCCTTCCACATGGTTCCGATCCAGTTGAAGATCTTCACACCCGTAGGAACGGCGATCAGGAACGTCATGAACGAGAAGTACGGGAGCAGCACGGCGCCGGTGGCGTACATGTGGTGCGCCCACACCGCGATGGAGAGCGCGGCGATCGCCAGGGTCGCGTAGACCAGGCCGCTGTATCCGAACACGGGCTTACGGCTGAAGACCGGGAAGATCTCCGAGACGATGCCGAAGAACGGCAGCGCGATGATGTACACCTCGGGGTGGCCGAAGAACCAGAACAAGTGCTGCCACAGCAGCACACCGCCGGTGGCCGGGTCGAAGATGTGGCCACCGAGGTGACGGTCCACGAACAGGCCCATGAATGCAGCGGTCAGCAGAGGGAACGCCAGCAGAATCAGGATGCTGGTGATGAAGATGTTCCACGTGAAGATCGGCATGCGGAACATGGTCATGCCGGGGGCACGCAGGCAGATGACGGTGGTGATCATGTTGACACCACCGAGGATGGTGCCGAGGCCGGCGACCGCGAGGCCCATGACCCAGAGGTCGGCGCCGACGCCCGGGGAGTGCAGTGCACTCGTCAGGGGCGTGTAGGCGGTCCAGCCGAAGTCCGCGGCACCGCCGGGGGTGATGAAGCCTGCGGTGGTGATGATCGCGCCGAACACGTACAGCCAGTAGCTGAACGCGTTGAGTCGCGGGAACGCCACGTCGGGGGCGCCGATCTGCAGCGGCAGGATGTAGTTGGCGAACCCGAACACGATCGGCGTCGCGTACAGCAGCAGCATGATCGTGCCGTGCATCGTGAACAGCTGGTTGAACTGCTCGTTCGACAAGAACTGCATACCGGGCACAGCGAGCTCGGCGCGCATCATCAGGGCCATGAGACCACCGATGAGGAAGAACGCGATCGAGGTCGTCAAGTACATGATTCCGAGCACCTTGGGGTCGGTGGTCGTAATCATTTTGAAGATGAACGAGCCCTTGGGTCCCTGCCGCGGCGGGTAAGGCCTGGCTGCAGCTATCGCGGGGACTGGCTGGGGCGCTACGGCAGTCACTGATCCTCCTGAATGCGCGTCCGTCCCCGGGCTGCGAGGCGAACGGTCTCTGGCTTGCGCTCATCGAATCGTAGACCGTGCCCTGAGCGGCCTCCGACTGGGTCCTACCCACTGTCGTACTTACCCGGACTCAGAGCAAATTGTGGCGGATGCGACCTGCGGTTTGTCGCGCCGGGGAGTGCTCACTGTCACGCGGTCCGGCGTGTCGCACGTGACCGGTCGATGCGGATCCACGGAGGCTCCGACACGCCGCAACCGCGGTGCTAAGGTTTCGCTCACCTAACTTTCGATCAGGAGCTCCATGTGAACGTTCTCTCCCGACGCCGGGTAGTCGCCGGCGCGGTCGCACTCGCCGCTGCAGCCACTTTCTCGATCACGTCCTGCTCCAGCGGCGACGACTCCCCCGCCGCGTCCGGCACCACGTCGTCGACCGGGCAGTTCCCCCGCACCGTCGACCACTTTCGCGGCAGCACCGAGATCCCGGCCGCACCGCAGCGCATCGTGGCACTCGACAACAGTTTCACCGACGCCGTCCTCCTCCTCGAAGCGCCACTCGTCGGATACGTCGACTACCGCGAACCCGGCCTCCCCGACTACCTCGGCTCCTCGCGGAACGAGTTCGCGGCGGAAGCCGAGTCGGTGGGCAAGGTCAGCACCGCGAGCCTCGAGCAGATCGCCGCGCTGCAACCCGACCTGATCATCTCCGCCGAGGTGCGCGACGGAAAGAACTACGAGCAACTGTCCGCGATCGCGCCGACCATCTTCACCGAGACGACCGGGCCCACGTGGAAGGACAACATCCGTCTCGTCGGCAAGGCACTGGGCAAGGAAGAACTCGCGGAGCAGAAGATCGGCACCTACGAGGAGCGGGCCGCGGCCGTCGGCGCGGAGATCAACGACACGGCGTCGAATCCGGTGATCTCGGTCGTGCGGTTCGCGGGCGAGCCGACGGCACGCCTCTACCGCACGACCTCGTTCAGCGGGATCGTGCTCTCGGACGCCGGGCTCGCTCGTCCGCAGAGCCAGGGCCCCGATCCGGCCGACCCCGACAACATCATGCAAGCCATCAGCCCCGAGCTGATCAGCGAGGCGGAGGGCGACGCCATCTTCGTCAGCACCTGGCAGGACCCGGCCGGCAAGAGCGCCGAAGCGGCGAAGCCGTTCCTGGAGAGCCCGCTGTGGCAGACGCTGAAGGGACGCAAGATCGACGTCGACGACGCCCGCTGGATGTCGCCGGTCAGCATCCAGGGTGCGCACCTCATCCTCGACGACCTGTCGGACACGTTCGGGGTGGACAAGCACAGCGGCTAACCTGAACGCGCCCGCACACACAGGAAGTCGCCGAATTGTCCCCTCGTAGGTTTTCCGCCCGCCGCGCGTCCACCGGTCTCGTCGCCGTCGCTGTGCTCGCAGTCGCCGGCTGCTCTCAACCGTCCGACGACGATCCCGCAGCGTCCATCGTCCGGACCACCACGCAGATCGCCGGAGCCGGTGTGGTCGGCATCGAGCGGGACACCACGACCGCCTGCGCCGAGCCGGCCCCGGTCGACGCCGCACTCGCGGCCGGCTCGACGCACCGGGTGGTCCACACGAAGGGCGAGAGCGACGTTCCGTCCGATCCGCAGCGGATCGTGGTACTCGACAGCGCCGCACTGGACGCGGTGTGCGCACTCGGTCTGTGGAAAAACGTGGTCGGCGCGGCGACCGTCGACGGGGACTCGCCTCAGCCCGGCTACCTCGGCACGGGCATCTCCGAGATCCCGAGCGTCGGATCCGTCGACGCCCCGGATGTGAACAAGATCGCGCAGGCGGACCCGGACCTGATCCTCGGATCGAGTCCGGCGTCCGACCAGCTGTACGGCGCGCTCTCCCCCATCGCGCCCACCGTGTTCGTCGGCTCCGACCCCGTGTACTGGAAGGCCCAGTTCCTTCTCGCCGGCAACGCCCTGGGCCGGGCCGACGCGGCGACGGCCGCGCTCGAGCAGTACCAGCAGGACGCCAAGCAGCTCGGCGTCGACATCGATGCCGCGCAGACACAGGCGTCCGTCGTCCGATTCGACGCCGACAGCATGGAGGTCGAGGGTCCGGCCACGTTCGCCGGCCAGGTGCTCACCGACGCCGGAGTGCGGCGGCCCGCCTATCAGAACCTCGACGGCGCAGTCACCGAACCGATCACCGAATCCGACATCGACCAGGCCGAGGGCGACCTCATCTACGCCGTCCTGCACGGCGAGGAGGGCACCGCGCACGCGGAGGACGTCATGTCCGGTGAGGCATGGGAAGACCTCGAGGCGGCCTCCGACAAGCGGGTCTTCGCTGTGGAGGGTGACGTGTGGGGCGGAAACGGTGTCGTCGCCGCGCGCGCGATGCTCACCGACCTGCGGAACACGCTGAACGGCTACGTCGGCTAGGAGGCCCGGTGCCTGTCCCCGAGTTCGTCACCGCCCTGCGCGGCCACGTCGGCACTGCGCCGCTGTGGCTGTCCGGGGTCAGTGTCGTGGTGCGCGACGCCGACGGCCGGGTGCTGCTGACCCGGCGCGTCGACAACGGCAAATGGGCCGTCGTGTCCGGCATCCTCGAACCCGGGGAGGAGCCCGGACCCGCGGCGCTGCGTGAGGTACGCGAAGAAACCGGCGTGCTCGCTGAACTGGTCCGGATCACGAGCGTCGACGTCACCGACCCGATCACCTACCCCAACGGCGACGTCGCGCAGTATCTGGACGTGTGCTTCCTCGCGCGGTACATCGGCGGGCAGGCAACGGTGTCGGACGACGAAAACCACGACGTCGCCTGGTTCTCCCCCGACGAACTGCCGCCGGATCTCACCCTGTCGTCGCGACTGCGGCTCGACAAGGCCCTGCAGGACGAGCCCGAGGCGTGGTTCCGCCGCTGAACGCAGTTCGCCCGATGTCACACCGGTGCAGTCGAACTGAACAGGTTTGACATCGGGCGACGCGACAGGCTGGGTTGCTCTAGAAGTCCCAGTCCTCGTCTTCGGTGTTGACGGCCTTGCCGATGACGTAGGAGCTGCCCGAGCCGGAGAAGAAGTCGTGATTCTCGTCCGCGTTGGGTGAGAGCGCCGACAGGATCGCCGGGTTGACGTCCGTCTCGTCCTTCGGGAACAGACCCTCGTAGCCGAGGTTCATCAGCGCCTTGTTCGCGTTGTACCGCAGGAACTTCTTGACGTCCTCGGTGAGGCCCACCTCGTCGTAGAGGTCCTGGGTGTAGTCGACCTCGTTGTCGTAGAGCTCGAAGAGCAACTCGAACGTGTAGTTCTTGAGGTCGTCGCGCTCGGCCTCGGTGAGCTGCTCGAGGCCCTTCTGGTACTTGTAGCCGATGTAGTACCCGTGCACGGCCTCGTCACGGATGATGAGGCGGATGAGGTCGGCGGTGTTGGTGAGCTTCGCCCGCGACGACCAGTACATCGGCAGGTAGAAGCCGGAGTAGAACAGGAAGCTCTCGAGCAGGGTGGAGGCCACCTTGCGCTTGAGCGGCTCGTCGCCCTGGTAGTAGTCCATGACGATCTCGGCCTTGCGCTGCAGGTTCGGGTTCTCCTCGGACCAGCGGAAGGCGTCGTCGATGTCGCGGGTGGAGCACAGCGTCGAGAAGATCGAGCTGTAGCTCTTGGCGTGCACCGACTCCATGAACGCGATGTTGGTGTACACCGCTTCTTCGTGCGGGGTGATGGCGTCGGGGATGAGGCTGACGGCGCCCACGGTGCCCTGAATGGTGTCGAGGAGCGTCAGCCCCGTGAACACCCGCATCGTGAGCTGCTTCTCCTGCGGCGTGAGCGTCCCCCACGACGGGATGTCGTTGGACACCGGCACCTTTTCGGGCAGCCAGAAGTTGCCGACGAGACGGTCCCACACCTCGGCGTCCTTCTCGTCCTGGACGCGGTTCCAGTTGATCGCGGATACGCGACTCACCAGCTTGACCATTGATTCCTCACTTCGTTCGGCTGTGAGTACTTATTAACCGCCGGCGGTTAATAAGTACTCACGGGCGGCGGAGCCGCCTACAGCATGCAGGAAACGCAACCTTCGACCTCGGTACCCTCCAGAGCCATCTGACGCAGCCGGATGTAGTACAGCGTCTTGATGCCCTTGCGCCACGCGTAGATCTGCGCCTTGTTGATGTCGCGGGTGGTGGCGGTGTCCTTGAAGAACAGCGTCAGCGACAGCCCCTGGTCGACGTGCTGCGTCGCCGCGGCATAGGTGTCGACGATCTTCTCGTACCCGATCTCGTAGGCATCCTGGTAGTACTCCAGGTTGTCGTTGGTCAGGTAGGGCGCCGGGTAGTAGACGCGGCCGATCTTGCCTTCCTTGCGGATCTCGATCTTCGACGCCACCGGGTGGATGGAGCTGGTGGAGTAGTTGATGTACGAGATCGAGCCCGTCGGCGGGACGGCCTGCAGGTTCTGGTTGTAGATGCCGTACTTCTGCACGGACGCCTTCAGCTCGCGCCAGTCGTCCTGCGTCGGGATGTGCACACCGGACTCGGCGAACAGCTGACGCACCCGCTCCGTCTTCGGTTCCCACACCTGATCGGTGTACTTGTCGAAGTACTCGCCGGACGCGTACTTGGACTGCGGGAAGCCCTTGAAGTGGGTGCCCCGCTCGATGGCGATCCGGTTGGACGCCCGCACCGCGTGGAACACGACGGTGTAGAAGTAGATGTTCGTGAAGTCGATGCCTTCGTCGGAGCCGTAGTAGATCCGCTCACGGGCCAGGTACCCGTGCAGGTTCATCTGCCCGAGGCCGATGGCGTGAGAGTCGTTGTTGCCCTGCTCGATCGACGGAACCGAGTAGATGTGCGTCTGATCGGACACCGCGGTGAGGGCGCGAATCGACACCTCGATGGTGCGCGCGAAGTCGGGCGAGTCCATGGTCTTCGCGATGTTCAGCGAACCGAGGTTGCAGGAGATGTCCTTGCCGACCTCGCTGTAGGAGAGGTCGTCGTTGAACAGCGACGGCGTCGAGACCTGCAGGATCTCCGAGCACAGGTTGGAGTGGGTGATCTTGCCCTCGATGGGGTTGGCCCGGTTCACCGTGTCCTCGAACATGATGTACGGGTAGCCCGACTCGAACTGCAGCTCGGCGATGGTCTGGAAGAATTCGCGCGCCTTGATCTTCGACTTGCGGATCCGCTTGTCGTCGACCATCTCGTAGTACTTCTCGGTGACGTTGACGTCCGCGAACGGGACACCGTAGATGCGCTCGACGTCGTACGGCGAGAACAGGTACATGTCCTCGTTCTTCTTCGCCAGCTCGAACGTGATGTCCGGGATGACCACACCCAGCGACAGCGTCTTGATGCGGATCTTCTCGTCGGCGTTCTCCCGCTTGGTGTCGAGGAAGCGGTAGATGTCCGGGTGGTGCGCGTGCAGGTACACCGCGCCCGCGCCCTGACGCGCGCCGAGCTGGTTGGCGTACGAGAAGGAATCCTCGAGCAGCTTCATGATCGGGATGACACCGGAGCTCTGGTTCTCGATCTTCTTGATCGGGGCACCGTGCTCGCGAACGTTGCTGAGCAGCAACGCAACTCCGCCGCCGCGCTTGGACAGCTGCAGGGCGGAGTTGATGGAGCGGCCGATCGACTCCATGTTGTCCTCGATACGCAGCAGGAAGCAGGACACGGGCTCGCCGCGCTGCTTCTTGCCGGAGTTGAGGAACGTGGGGGTGGCGGGCTGAAACCGGCCGGCAATGATCTCGTCGACGAGCTTGGTCGCCAGCTCTTCGTCGCCGGCGGCGAGCGTGAGCGCGACCATGCAGACACGGTCCTCGAACCGCTCCAGGTAGCGCTTGCCGTCGAACGTCTTCAGCGTGTACGAGGTGTAGTACTTGAACGCGCCCAGGAACGTCGGGAAGCGGAACTTCTTGGCGTAGGCGTGATCGATCAGCGACTTCACGAACGCGCGCGAGTACTGGTCGAGGACCTCGGGCTCGTAGTAGTTCTCCTCCACGAGGTAGTCGAGCTTCTCGTCCAGGTTGTGGAAGAAGACGGTGTTCTGGTTGACGTGCTGCAGGAAGTACTGGCGGGCGGCGGCGACGTCCTTGTCGAACTGGATCTCACCGTTGGGGCCGTACAGGTTGAGCATGGCGTTGAGTGCGTGGTAATCGAGACCGTTCGTCGAGTCTCCACCGCGCGCGTCGCGCTCTACGCTCCCCGCGTCGATGGTGTCTGTGATGGTCGGCGCCACTTCTCGTGCTCCTCGTCGTCTAAGTGATCCCAGAATTCACCCAGACCGGCCCTGACCCGCTCGACGTCCTCGGCTGTGCCCATGAGTTCGAAGCGGTAGAGGTAGGGAACGTGGCATTTCTGAGAAATGATGTTTCCTGCAAAGCAATAGGATTCACCGAAATTGGTGTTTCCTGCCGCGATCACTGCTCGGATCAGCGACCTGTTGTGCGTGTTGTTGAGAAATCGGATGACCGGCTTCGGGACGTAACTGGTGTCGCGGCCCATGGCCGTCGTTCCCCCGCCATAGGTGGGGACGATCAGCACGTAGGGTTCGCGAACCTCGAAGGTCCCCTCGCGGTCATGAATGGGTATGCGCGTCGCAGGCAGCCCGAGCCGCTGGACGAATCGGTGCGTGTTCTCCGAGGCGCTGGAGAAGTACACCAGCGATGTCATCGGTTTCCACCATCTGGACTAGTACTACCGTTTACTGCCGCCCGGGAATCGGTTCGATCTCCGCCTCGGGCGGTGCGATCGCCTCGCTTCAAGCAGCGTTTGCCGAGAGGGTCTTGATGCGGTCGGGGCGGAAGCCCGACCAGTGCTCGTCACCGGCCACGATCACGGGCGCCTGCAGGTATCCCAGTGCCATGACGTAGTCCCGGGCTTCGGGGTCTTCGGTGATGTCGACGACGGAGTATTCGATACCCGCCTTGTCGAGGGCCCGGTAGGTGGCATTGCACTGAACGCAAGCGGGCTTGGTGTAGACGGTGATGCTCATGAAGTCCCTCTTTCCACTGCCGAATGGAGCTGACGAAGTGTGTGTTCAGCGCACTGAGACTTCCCCGGATCGAGATGGCGGTGACCCCCGATGGAGATGCTCACCGAGTCGGTTCTCGTTGTGGTCTCTCAGTGCTCAAGACACTACACCTAGTGGCCGACAGAAACACTTAACCCGAGATGTTGTGAGTCACATTGATGAAATTCCCAGGTCGTCATCCCGCGGACCATAAATTTCATGCTCGCTCCGGCGTGTCGCACATCACATTTTCGGCGTGACGAGGAACACCCCTCGCATCGCGCTCGTGCACTGGAGGCTCCGGGAGCTTACGTCACCTCCGCAGACACGCCCGCATCCGCGGTGCCGGCCCCGGGAGAGCACCGTCCGGACCGGCCGGAGACGACTCCGCAGGACCGTGGCAGCACCCCTCCGAGCGCAGCCCTCGTCCCACCCGGAGACGCCGCTCCCCGACCGCCCGCGGCCGGGCACACCGGGCGTCGCACACGACCCGCTCCCCATGCTTGCCGGCCGGTAACTGCCTGCCGGTCCCGGTACCGTGAGCGCATGTCCGACGACCCCCTGGAACACCTCGCCTGGTCGGCATCCGTGGCGCGCACGACGCGGGTGACGCCGAATATGCAGAGGATCACCCTCGCGGGCGGAGATCTCGGTCGATTCGAGTCCAGCGGTCGGCCGGACGAGCGCCTGCTCCTGGCCTTCCCCCCGGACGGCGCGGAGAAGCGCAGCTACACCGTCCGCCGCTGGGACCCGGACGCCCTGGAGATGGACATCGATTTCGCCGTCCACGCGGGCGGAACCGCGGCGCACTGGGCTGCACGCGCGCGCCCGGGTGAGACGCTCGGCTTCTCCACCGCCTCGGGGTGGCACGCGCCACCCGCCGACGCCGAGTGGCAACTCCTCCTCGCCGACATGACGGCACTGCCCGCCGTCGGCCGGATACTCGAGGAACTACCCGGCTCGTCGCGGGTGCACGTCATCGCGGAGGTCACGACCCCCGAGGACCGACAGCAGTTCACCACCGATGCCGGGGTGACCGTCACGTGGCTGGACGGGAGCGGCAACGGCGCCGGCGACAGTCTGCTCGCCGACGCGGCCCGCGACTGGTCGCGACCGGATGGACCGGGATACGTGTGGTTCGCGGGCGAGGCGAAGGTGTCGCGGGTTGTGCGGCGCTGGTTGCGCCACGACCTGGACTGGCACTCGGACCGATACGACGTCATCGGTTACTGGCGCGACAACAAGGAGGAGTGGGTCGCGCGGTACGAGACGGTGCGTGAACAGATAGAAGCCGCCAGGGACTGCGCCCTGGCGGCCGGTGACGACTTCGACTCGGTGCGCGACGCCGTCGACGCAGCCCTGGATCGGACCGGGCTGTAGCGGCGACGGCGGCGCGTGCGAGCGGATCGTCAGGCGTCGACGAGCTGCTTCGTGGCGTCGACGAGGCTGGCGACGACGTCGGCGACCTGCTGCGCGACCTCAGCGTTCTCGCGCGGGTGCCGGTCACCGAACTTGTCGATGGTGCCGCCGATGGCGAGGGTGACGTCCTCGAGAACCTTGCCGCCGGCGATGCGGACGGCCTTGCGGGTGTCCTCGTGCGCCCACTGTGCACCGTTGCCGCTGGGCGAGGCGCTGATGACGGCGACGGGCTTGTCCTTCACGGCTCCGGTGCCGTACGGCCGGGAAATCCAGTCGATGGCGTTCTTGAGGACGGCGGGGATGGTGCCGTTGTACTCGGGCGTGAGAAGAAGGAGCGCGTCGGCGCGGCCGGCGGCCTCACGCAGCGCCTCGACGGCGGGGATGGAACCGGCGACGTCGATGTCCTCGTTGTAGAAGGGGACGTCTCCGAGGCCGTCGAACACGGTCACCTCGGCACCCGCGGGCGCCACGGCGATCGCGGTCTCGGCGAGCTGACGGTTGACCGAGGCGGCGCGCAGGCTGCCGACGAGAACGAGAACGTTGGTCTGTGACATGTCAATGATCCTTCGATGGTGCGTAGGGCGACTCGTGAACATGTATAGCAACTAAACGGACCGCGGTCCACTTATGTTCCCGTCACGGTAGGATGCGAAGCGTGACCAGTCCCCTGCTACCCCAGATCGGGGTCGATCCCCCGGAACGCGGAGACGCCGCCCGCAACCGGCGTCTTCTGCTCGATGCTGCGGCCCTGCTGGTCGCGGAACGCGGCGTCGACGCCGTCACGATGGACGCGGTCGCCTGCAAGGCCGGTGTGGGCAAGGGCACAGTGTTCCGCCGGTTCGGCAGTCGGTCGGGCCTCATGCACGCACTCCTCGACCACACCGAACGGGAACTCCAGCAGTCGTTCATGTTCGGTCCACCGCCGCTCGGGCCAGGCGCCGACCCGATCGACCGGCTGATCGCCTACGGGCACGCGCGCATCGCAATCGTGGAGGTGCAGGGCGAGGTCCAGCGCGCGGCCGAGAACTCCGTCGAGTTCCGTTTCGCCGCACCCGCCCGGGCGGTGTCCGTGCGCCACGTCGTGTCGCTGCTTCGCGCGGCCGGGGTGCAGTGCGACCACGAACTGCTCGCCTGTTCACTGCTCGCACCCCTCGAGGCCACGCTGGTACTGCACGAATTGCGCGACCTCGGGATGTCCGTCGAACGGCTCGGCGCCGCCTGGGAGGACCTGATCCGGCGCGTCACCCGATGTTGATCCCGAATCGGGACAATTTGTCTAACCTCGGGGAATGCGCACCACCGCCACCGTTCTCGGCCTTCTGACGTTCGCCTCGCTCACCGCCTGCGGCGGCGACGTGCAGCCCGGGCCGCCGGATCCGGCGGGCCGCACCTTCGTGTCCACCTCCGTCGAGGGCGATCCCATTCCCGGCGGTGGGCCGCTCGTGCTCGGCTTCACCGACACCGGACGCCTCTCCGTCGAGGCCGGATGCAATCAGGGCAGCGCCGACGTCGACCTGTCCGGCGGGAAGGTCGTGGCGGGTCCGCTCGCGATGACGTTGATGGCCTGTCCGGGCGAGGCCGCCGGCGCGGACGCCTGGGTGGCGGCACTGCTGGACGCGCAGCCGAACTGGACGCTCGGCGGCGACACACTCACCCTCACCACGCCCACCGGTTCGGTGACGCTGACGGACGAGAAGGTCGTCCGGCCGAATCGGCCCGTCGTCGGGACCACCTGGACGGTGACCGCCCTGATCAGTCCGGACGCGGTCACGACGACGGCGGCGCTGGAGAGGACGGCACCCCAGTTGCTGATCGCCGGCGACGGTTCGGCGTCCGGCTTCACCGGCTGCAACCGCATGACCGGAACCGCGGACGTGCAGCGGAGTTCGATCTCGTTCGGGCCCTGGGCCACCACCCGGATGGCATGCCCCCCGGACGTGTCCGAGGTCGAGCGTGCCGTACTCGCCGCGTTGACCGGGGAGACGAGCTACAGCGTCCATTCGGACTCGCTGCGACTGGTCAACAGCGACGGGATCGGACTGACACTGCGGGCGAGCTAGAGATCCGCCAGCCAGCGACCGAGTTCCCGGGCGCTCGCATCGATCCGGGCGGGCCAGTCCAGTGCCGAGTCGTCGGCCGTGTCGCTGACGTGCTTGACCAGCCGGCACCGGGCGCCGCCGCGAGCGCTGGCATAGGCGACGGCGAAACCCTCCATGTCGACGAGGTCGGCTCTGCGGGCGAGCACGTCGCGCACGCCGGCGTCGGACACGAACAGATCGCCGGTCGCGAGCACCGAACCGTCGCCGTCCGGCAGGGCGAGGAGATCGGCCACGTCGTGCCCGAGTGCCCGGATGGCGTCGCCACTGATGTCGTGGTTGAGGACGGTGGACGGCGTGAACAGGCCGCTGTGATGCTCGTGCAACGCACCGGCGGTGCCGATGTTGACGACGAGCGGCTTGTCCGTTCGCGGATAGTCGGCGAGTGCGGACGCCACGGCCACGGCGGCGCTCACCTTGCCGATCCCGGTGATCAAGACCTCGAACTCGGACGGGACGTGCACGGCCTCCGCCTTGGTCGCGCTGACCACCAGAACGTCCGATCTACTCATGCGCGGAACCGTACCCTGCGTTCGTCAGGGGCACTCGCTAGAGTTCTGTCATGGCTAATCTACGTGCGCAGATCCTCGAGGAACTCGGTGCCCGGCCCACCATCGATGCGGCCGACGAGATCCGCAAACGTGTTCAGTTCCTGAAGGACTACCTGCTGTCGACCCCGGCCAAGGGATTCGTCCTGGGCATCAGCGGCGGTCAGGACAGCACCCTCACCGGACGCCTCGCCCAGCTCGCGGCGAGCGAACTGCGCGACGAGGGCCACGACGCCGAGTTCGTCGCCGTGCGGCTGCCCTACGGCACCCAGGCAGACGAGTCCGACGCGCAGATCTCCCTCGACTTCATCAAGCCCGACCGGTCGGTGGTCGTCAACGTGAAACCCGGTGCGGACGCCACCGCGAAGGAGTCGTCCGAGGCGCTGCGCCACATCATCGGCGACGGCGGCGAACTCCGCGACTTCGTCCGCGGAAACATCAAGGCCCGCGAACGCATGGTGATCCAGTACTCGATCGCCGGCCAGCTCGGATATCTCGTCGTCGGCACCGACCATGCCGCCGAGGCGATCACCGGCTTCTTCACCAAGTTCGGCGACGGTGGCGTGGACGTCACCCCGCTGACCGGGTTGTCCAAGCGTCAGGGCGCCGCGCTCCTGCGAGAACTCGGCGCACCCGAGAGCACGTGGAAGAAGGTCCCCACCGCCGACCTCGAGGACGATCGGCCCGCCCTCCCCGACGAGGAAGCGCTGGGAGTCACGTACGCCCAGATCGACGACTACCTCGAAGGCAAGGACGTGCCGGACGCCGTCGCGCAGAAGCTGGAGACGATGTTCCTGAATACCCGCCACAAGCGGGCGGTCCCGGTGACCCCGCTCGACACGTGGTGGCGGTGACCCGATGGTCCAGGCGCTCGTCGCGGGCGGTACCGGCACTGCAGGCAGGCAGGTGGTCAAGGAGTTCCTCGCGCGCGGTCACTCCGTCCGTGTCCTGACCCGGCACGGCGGTGCGCCGGGCAGCGAGATCGCCCATTTCCATGGTGATCTCGTCACCGGTGACGGCCTCGCGGAGGCACTCGACGGTGTCGACGTCGTGGTGGACACCACCGACGGCAAGACCCGCGGCACCCGGGCCGTGCTGGAGAAGGGCGCCGAGAACCTCCTCGCCACCGCGGACGGCGCGGGAGTCGGACGCGCCGTGCTGCTCTCCATCGTCAACGTCGACCGCAGCGCGTTCCCCTATTACCAGGCGAAGCGGAAGCAGGAACGGGTCTACGAGAGCGCCGCGGTAGAGACGTCGATCGTGCGGGCGACCCAGTTCCACGACATCATTCCCATGATCGCGAAGCCGGCGAGCCGGGCCGGGTTGATCCCCGCGTTCTCCAAGACGAGCTTCCAGACCATCGACACCAGGGATGTCGCGACCGCGCTGGTCGACGCCGCCCTGGCCGCCGAACCGGCGCCGGAGGGGACGATCACGATCGGTGGACCGGAGGTTCGCACCGCCCGCGATCTGACTGCGGCATGGAAGAAGGCCACCGGGACGCACGGATTCGTCGTGACCGTGCCCCTTCCGGGCGCGATGGGTCAGTTCTTTCGGGACGGGTCGAACCTGGTGCCCGACAATCGGTTCGGAACGATCACGTTCGACCGGTGGCTGGCCGACTCCGTGAACGCGGCCCGCTAGCCGCCTGCGAAGGGCGGCAGGACGTCCACCTGCGTGCCGGCGCTGCGGGTCAGGTCGCGCGTCAGCTCGGAGTCCACCAGGAAAGCGGAGACCGACAGCACCTGCTGCATGTCGGGGCCGTACTTGGCCAGGAGATGTTCTTTCACCTGGCCGAGGTCGGCGCCGGCCGGGAGGTCGAGAGTTTCCTTGGTGCAGCCCGCCGCGTCGGCGGCGGCCGCGAAGTACCGAACGGAAATGCCTGTCACGTCAACCACCGATAGCTCCCATGCTGCGTTGCGGCGGGGCGAAGCCGTCCGCGTTGATTCCGTGGCCTGCCCACTTGTTCCACATCGCGCCGCGCCACAACTGCGCCAATTCCTCGTCGCCCGCCCCCGACCGCAGGGCCGCCCGCAGGTCGATCTCCTGGTCGCTGAACAGGCACGACCGTACCGTTCCCTCGGCCGTGAGACGGGTGCGGTCGCAGTCCGAGCAGAACGAGCGGGTGACGGACGCGATGATCCCGACCGTGGCCGGTCCGCCGTCGACGAGCCACTCCTCGGCGGGCGCCGACGGATCTTCTCTCCCGTGTTCGGTGAGGGTGAATCGCTCGCCGAGGACGGCCAGTAACCGGTCGGCGGCAACCATGTTCTCGCGTGCCCACTCGTGATCGGCGTCGAGCGGCATCTCCTCGATGAACCGCAGCGCGACGCCCTCGCTCAGGCACCATTCCAGGAGATCGGCCGCTCCACTGAGCGTTTCGGGCATCAGCACCGCATTGATCTTCAGCGGCGCCAGTCCCGCCCGGGCGGCGGCGCGGATACCGGCGATCACCGACGGCAGCCGGTCGCGCCGCGTCAGTCTCGCGAAGTGCTCACGATCGACCGAATCGAGGGAGACGTTGACCCGCGTCAGTCCGGCGCGGGCGAGCCCGGCCGCGCGGTGCTCGAGACCGACCGCGTTGGTGGTCATCGCGAGCGGGATCCCCGGTGCACGCTCGGCGCACCCGGCGATCATCTGCTCGAGATCCACCCGCATCAGCGGCTCGCCCCCGGTGAACCGCACCTCACGCACACCGAGCCGGTGGACGGCGATGTCGACGAGCCGGACGATCTCGTTCGCGGTGAGGAGGTTCTCCGCCGGAATGGCGGGCAGGCCTTCCTCGGGCATGCAGTACGTGCAGCGCAGCGAACACTTCTCGGTGATGGACACCCGCAGGTCACGCGCGACTCGGCCGAACCGGTCGACCAGCTGGTCGACGTCGGGCCTCCCGTCGAGCGAGACCGACGACCGGACGGTCGGGATACCCATCGCCACCGCCGTCATCGAGTTGCCTTTCCCTGCATCTGTCCAGTATGCCGCGAGGGGGTGACCGTTGTCCGGCGCGGTGCCCGTCGCCCGGTTGGTGGGATGCCTAGGATTGGTGACCATGGCCGGAGGAACATCGTGACCGCACGCTCTGTGGAGCAGCACGCCCAGCACGTCGCCGAACTCCTCGCGACGCTCCATGAGCGCCCGGCCGAGGAGATTCCGCTCGGCGAGGCGCTCGGGCGCGCCCTCGCCGCCGACGTCCACTCCCCCGTCGACCTGCCGTTGTTCCGGAATTCGCAGATGGACGGATACGCGGTCGACGCCGCGTCCGTCGCGTCGGTCCCGGCCGTGCTGCCGGTGCTGGGCGTGATCGCCGCGGGACCGGCCGGCGCCACCACCCACACACCCGGGACCGCCTACCGGATCATGACCGGTGCGCCGATCCCCGACGGCGCCGACGCCGTCGTCCCGGTGGAGGACACGGAGACCACGGACGGACAGGTCCGCATCGAACGCTCGCGCACCACGGGCGAATTCGTGCGCGAGCGCGGCAGCGACGTCCGGGAGGGCACGCTCCTGCTGCCCGTCGGCAGTGTTCTCGCCGCCCGGCACATCGCCGTCCTCGCCGCCGTCGGCCTGCAGCGTGTCCCGGTGCGTCCGCGTCCCCGCATCGCCGTGATCACCACGGGCGCGGAACTGGTGGACGCGGGGACCACACTGCACCCCGGAGAGATCTACGACTCCAACGGAATCGCCCTCGCGTCGAGCGCCAGGGCCAACGGCGCCGAGGTCGTTTCGATCACCCGCAGCGGCGACGACCCGGCCGAGTTCCGGACCCTGCTCGCGGAGGCGACCACCACCGCCGATCTGGTCCTCACCTCCGGCGGGGTGTCGATGGGCGACTTCGAGGTGGTCAAGGAGACGCTCTCGCCGCTCGGCGCACAGTTCGGTCACGTCGCGATGCAACCGGGCGGCCCGCAGGGCACCGCCGTCGTGGACGGAACGCCCGTCCTCAACTTTCCCGGGAACCCGGTGAGCACCCTCGTCTCGTTCGAGGTGTTCGCGCGTCCCGAGATCCGGCGCGCGGCCGGGCTCCCCCCGACCGAACCCGAGGAGCTGCCGCTTGCCGCGGCCGTCACCTCCATTCCCGGCAAGCGGCAATTCCTCCGCGCACGCCGCACCGACGCCGGAGTCGAACTCGTGTCCGGCCCCGGTTCCCATCTCGTCGCCGCGATGGCATGGGCGGACGTCCTCCTCGACGTTCCCGCCGACGTCACCGCGCTCGACGCCGGACAACTCGTGAAGGTGATCCCCCTATGAGCGACCTGACGCACCTCGACAGTGAGGGCCGCGCCCGCATGGTCGATGTGAGCGCGAAAGCGGACACGACCCGAATTGCGGTGGCCGCCGGGCAATTGGTCACCACACCCGCGGTGATCGAACTGGTCCGCGCCGACGATCTGCCCAAGGCGGACGTTCTCGCGACGGCCAGGATCGCCGGGATCGCGGGGGCGAAGAAGACGTCCGAGCTGATTCCGCTGTGCCATCAGCTCGCGCTGTCGTCGGTGAAACTGGAGTTCGGGTTCACGGGCGACGCCATCACGATCGAGGCCACCGCGAAGACGAAGGGCCCGACGGGCGTCGAGATGGAGGCCCTCACCGCCGTGGCGGTAGCCGGGTTGACGTTGCACGACATGGTGAAAGCCGTCGACCCCGCCGCGACACTGGACGGTGTCCGATTGCTCACCAAGGACGGCGGCAAACGCGGACACTGGACGCGTGAGCAGCAGAGTCCCGAAACCCCCACGGTGACACCGCGGTCCGCGGCCGTACTGGTCGCCTCGACCGGCGGCGCCAAGGGCACACGGGCAGACACTACCGGCCCGGTGATCGCCGCGTGGCTCGAGGACCGCGGCTTCACCACCCGGGGCCCGCTGGTCTATGCGGACGCCGACATCGCCGCCGGCCTCGCCGACGCCCTGTCCGGCAATCCGGCGCTGATCATCAGTACCGGCGGTACCGGCGTCTCCCCCACGGATGCCACCCCGGAGGCCACCCGCGCGGTGCTCGACCGAGAACTCCCCGGTGTGGCCGACGCCATCCGGAACCGCGGGACGGAGGTGACGCCGCACGCCTCGCTGAGCCGCGGACTCGCCGGTGTGGCGAACGGCACAGTCGTGGTGAATCTGCCCGGCTCACCGGGTGGCGTCAAGGACGGATTGTCCGTCCTCGACCCCATCGTCGACCACCTTCTCGCTCAGGTCGCAGGCGGAGGTGCGCACGATGAGTGACATCCTCGCCCAGATCTCGGATCAGCCCCTCGATCCCGCCGTCGTCGACGCCGCCGTGGCCGGGCCCGAGCACGGCGCCGTGGTGGTGTTCACCGGCGTCGTCCGCAACCACGATGGCGGACAATCCGTTTCGGCCCTCGAGTACCAGTCGCACCCGGACGCCGAGCGCTTCCTCCGTACCGTCTGCGAGGAGGTCGCGGCGTCGACCGGACTGCCCGTGGCCGCCGTCCACCGGGTCGGGTCCCTCACCGTCGGCGACCTCGCGGTGGTCGCCGCGGTCGCCGCACCACACCGCGCCCAGGCGTTCGCCGCGTGCGCCGAACTGGTCGAACGGATCAAGCACGAGGTACCCATCTGGAAGCGGCAGAAGTTCGCCGACGGGGCCTCGGAATGGGTCGGTTTGTGAGTCCTCGGTCGGACCGGTCGGCTGTCACCGGGTAGAGTGGCGATCACTAGGTGACCACGACGGTCATCGAGCGTCGTAGAACGCATTCAGTTCGGTCACCCGAATCCTGTTGGATGTGCACCACCGCATCCGCTCTTCTTACGGCGAAGAAGCTTGCCGACCGGCAACGCCGCCAACCTGTGCTCGAGCTCCGACGGAGACCTTCCGTATCGGCCCTCCGGGCACAACCCTGTGCCCGAAAGGCCTGACCACTTGTCTGACACACATACTCCCGACACGACGTTCGCTGCGCTCGGCGTCCGCGAACCACTGGTGAAAGCACTCGCCGACAAGGGGATCACCTCCCCGTTCCCGATCCAGGTCGACACCCTCCCCGACACGCTGTCGGGCCGCGACGTGCTCGGCCGGGGCAAGACGGGCAGCGGTAAGACGCTCGCCTTCTCCATTCCGATGGTGTCCCGCCTCGCGGGCGAACTGTCCGGCGGAAAGCGCCGCCCGGGCCGCCCGATGGGCCTGATCCTGGCCCCCACCCGTGAGCTCGCCACGCAGATCACCGCAGCCCTCGAGCCCCTCGCCGCCGCCTACGACCTGCGGGTCACCACCATCTTCGGTGGTGTCTCCCAGAACCGTCAGGTAAGCGCTCTCAAGGCCGGCGTCGACATCGTCGTCGCGTGCCCCGGACGGCTCGAAGACCTGATGAAGCAGAAGTTCGTGAGCCTCGACGCCGTCGAGATCACCGTGCTCGACGAGGCCGATCACATGGCCGACCTCGGCTTCCTGCCCGTCGTCACCCGCATCCTCACCGCGACCCCCCAGCACGGGCAGCGGCTGCTGTTCTCCGCCACGCTGGACAACGGCGTCGACAAGCTGGTGAAGCGGTTCCTGAAGAACGAGGTCCTGCACTCGGTCGACGAGGCGAACTCGCCCGTCGCCGCCATGACGCACCACGTGTTCGACGTGGACGGCGTCGAAGCCAAACGGAAGCTGGTCGAGCGGCTGGCGTCCGGAACCGGACGCCGGATCCTGTTCATGCGCACCAAGCACCAGGCCCGCAAGCTGGCCCGTCAGCTCACCGAGGCGGGAATCCCCTCGGTCGACCTGCACGGCAACCTGTCGCAGGCGGCCCGTGACCGCAACCTCGCGTCGTTCTCCGCCGGTGAGGCACGCGTGCTGGTGGCCACCGACGTCGCAGCGCGCGGCGTCCACGTCGACGACGTGCAGTTGGTCGTCCACGTCGATCCGCCCGCCGAGCACAAGGCATACCTGCACCGTTCCGGTCGCACCGCACGCGCGGGCAGCGCCGGCGACGTCGTGACGGTCGTGCTGCCCGAGCAGCGCAAGGACCTCGCGGTCCTGATGCGCAAGGCCGCGATCAAGGTGACCCCCCTCCGCAGCACCGCGGATTCCGCGCACGTGCTCGACCTGGTCGGCGCCATCGCACCGCACGTCACCCCCGCCCCCAAGGCGGCGGCGCCGGCGTCGAACGGCGGCGGACGCAATCAGCGACCGGGCGGCGCCCAGGGTGGACGCGGCGGTCAGGACGGTCGCGCACACGGCCAGGGCGGCGGGGCACGTCGCTCCCGCTCCGGCGGTGCCGGACGCCCGCGCGCCGCGTCGTCCACGGGCGGTGGAACCCGCACGGCGTCCGCGGCCGGCTCACGCCGCCGTCAGGGCTAGAACTTTTCGAGGTGGACGGCGTCGGCCAGTGGCCGGCGCCCCCGCCACCCGAAGCGCTCGAGGTCCGGCACCTGCTGGAACTCGGCAACCTTCCCCACGCACAGCCAGGCGATGGGGCGCACCGGGTCGGGGATGCCCAGCAGTTCGGTGAGATACGGCTCGTCGTAGAACGACACCCAGCCGACGCCGACGTTCTCGGCTGCCGCGGCGAGCCACAGGTTCTGGATCGCGAGCACCGCGGAGAACAGACCGGTGTCGTCGACCGTGTGCCTGCCGAGGATGTGTTCGCCCCCTCGGCTCCGGTCGTAGGTGACGACGATTCCCATACCGCTCTCGCAGATCCCCTCGATCTTGATGGGATCGAACTTCTTCTTCCGGTCCTCGGGCAGCGAGTCCGCGAAACGCCGCCGGGCGCCGGCCACATGATCGGCGAACGTGGTCAGCGTCGCGGTGTCGCGCACGACGACGAAATCCCACGGCTGCGTGTTGCCCACGCTGGGGGCGCAGTGCGCCGCACCCAGGATGCGGTCGAGCACGGCGGCCGCGATCGGCTCCCCGGTGAACTCGGCCCGCACGTCGCGGCGACGACGGATCGCGTCGTACACGGACAGCGCTGGCTCGGGATTCGTTTCAGGACTACACACAGACTCGGTCACGCGGTCACGGTATAGCGGTGCACGCCCAGCATCGCGCCGGGGTCCGCCTCGTCTCCCTCCGCCACGACGCAGTCCGCGAGCCGGGTCCGCACGTGCTCGGCCTCGATGTCGGCGCCGATGAGCACCAGCTGGGTCGCCCGCTCCTCGCCGGGTTCCCAGCGCGTCGACGTGAATCTGATGTGCGGGCCGACCGTCTGCACTTCGAACTTCCGCGACTGTCCGGGCACCGCGAAGTGCACGAATCCCTTGATCCGGTAGATCCCGACCGGTCGCTTCTCGAGGAACTCGACGAGCCGACGCGGATCGATCGGGTCGTCGGAGGCGAAATCGACTGCCTCGTAGGACGAGTGCAGGTGATCGTGGTCTTCGCAGTGATCGTGCTGGTCGAGCAGGAGCTGGTCGAGGGTGAGCTGCTCCCCCGCCGCCGGTTCACGCCCGGGTTCACGGTCGAACAGCAGGGTGGGCTCGATCCTGCCGTGCGCGGTGGTCAGGACGGGCGCGCGGTCGTTGTAGTCGCGGACCATCGCCTGCACGGCGGCGCGTCGGCCGTCGTCGATGCGGTCCGTCTTGTTCAGGATCACGAGGTCGGCGAGCGTGACGTGCTTGCCGAGGTCCGGGTGCTGCGCCGACATGTCCTCGAACTGCTCACCGTCGACCATCACGACGAGGCCGCCGTACACGACGTGCGGGTTGGTGCTGCCGAGAACGAGCCGAATCATGTTGCGCGGCTCGGCAAGTCCGCTCGCCTCGACGATGATGACGTCGATCTGCGACGTGGGATGGGCGAGGCGGTCCAGCATCTCGTCCATGTCGCTCACGTCCACGGCGCAGCACATGCAGCCGTTGCTCAGCGACACCATGGAATCGACCTGACCGGCCACCATCATCGAATCGATGTTCACGGCGCCGAAGTCGTTGACGATGACGCCGACCCGGACCCCGCGGTTGTTGCGCAGCACGTGGTTGAGCAGTGTCGTCTTTCCCGAACCGAGGAATCCGGCGACGATGACGACGGGAATCCGCTTCTTCGCCAACGCTGCGACCTCCGTGGGACCTCGACGATCTACCGGGCGCCCATCCTAGCGTCCCGCCCCCGCGGCGAGGATCGCCGCGTCGACGTCGGCAGCGGGCGTCATCGGCAGCGCGTGATGTGTGGCGCCGGGAATCGTCGTGACCGTGGCCGACGGGAGCAACCGGCGGACGTTCGCCGCCACCCTGCCCGGATCGTGCGCCCGACTGCCCCCGGCAAGCACCACGGCAGTGTGCGCGGTCAGCCTCGCCAGCGCCTCGGCCTTCGGGCGCGGCGGCACCATGAGCGCAGTGCGGCCGAAAGCGGCCGCCCCGAGCGCGCTCACGGCCAGCCACCGCGGGTCGACTCCGGTGCCCGCGGTCTCCCAGCCGATCAGACTCCGCTGCCGCTTCTCCGTCGGCCTGATCAGCGCCGGCACCGCACGGAGCAGATACCTCGGGCTCATGCCCGCAAAGCAGGACGTCGGGTCGAGCAGCACCAGGCTGTCGACGCGACGGGAATCGTGCAGCGCGTAGGCGAGGGCGATCATGGCGCCGTACGAATGACCGACCACCGCGGACACGTTCACCCCGAGGTGGTCGAGCACCGCGTCCAGCCACTCGAACAGGTTCAGGGCCGTGCGCAGCGGTGCACCGTCGTTCACACTGCGCCCCACATCGCCCATGACGTCCACCGCGAACACCCGGTGACTGCGGGCGAGGGCCGCGACGTTCCCGATCCACACGGTCGACGTCGCCCCGCCCCCGGGCAGCAGCAGAAGCGACGCCCCCGACTCGGGTCCGCACACGTTCACCCGGGTGGACCCGAACCGCGTCGGGACGTCGACGGGGGTGACGTCCACCGGCCACTCGTCCAGCAGCGCGTCGTAGGCGGCGAAGAAGTCGTCGACTGCCTTCATCAGCCCTCCTCGGTTATCTCGACAATCGAGATACTAGACAAACGAAGGAAAAGTCGCAGTAGATTACAGAGCGTGGACCCGGACGAAGGCGCGCAGACCGTGCACCGGCTTCGCGCACTGGCAGTCGAGCTGAATCTGCTCGGCGCCGAATTCGCGCAACTGCACGGACTGCACACCACCGATCTGCGCGCCCTGATCTGCATCCTCGACGCCGACCGGGCGGGACTCGTCGCCACACCCGGATGGCTCGGAAGTCAGCTCGGCATCAACTCCGCCTCGGTCACCGCCCTGCTCGACCGCATGGAGAAGGCAGACCTGATCCGGCGCGACCGGGACGCCGACGACCGCCGCAGGTCGTTGCTCGCGGTCACACCCCGCGCCGTCGACCTCGGTCGGACGTTCTTCGGGCCGCTCATCGACCGGACGGCCTCCGTCCTCGACGACTTCGACGCCCCCGAAAGGGCCACCATTTCACGGTTTCTCGACGGCGTGAACCGTGCGGTCACCGTCGAACGCCAGGCCGGCGCTCAGCGCACGGACGGCGCGGAGTCGAGGTCGCGGACACGACGCGCGGGCGACCCCGCGTAGAGCCCGTTCGGCGCGCAGTCGCGGGTGACCACCGTGCCCGCCCCGATGACACATCCGTCCCCCACCGTCACTCCGGGAAGGATGATCGCGCCCGCGCCGATCCAGCACCCGTCGCCGACCACGATCGGACGGTCGACCACCCGCCCGCCCCGGCCGTCGCTCGGACCGATCTCGTGAGTACTCGTGATGAACTGCGCGCGGTGCCCGACAGCAACCTGCCTGCCGAGCGTGATGGGCGCGGTGCCGTCGAACAGCACTCCGCGGTTGACGAACGTCCCCAGCCCCATCGTGACGTCCCTGCTGCCGAAATAGCAGCCGGAATAGATACCGGCTCCCCACACTTTCGCGCCCGCCGCCATCAGCAGGAGAACGCGAAGCCACACGGGGACGAACGCGGAGGCCTGGACGATGGTGACGAACCGCATCCCGTCACCCTATCGCCACGGTGCCGGTTCGATACCGGAAGTTGCTCGTCGTTAACTGCGACACCGCCCGAAGATCCGAGGCGCGGCGTACGATGTGGGCGCCAACGAAGATGCCCGAGGGGGGACAGTGAGACAACTGGATAGCGACGGATTCGCTGCACTGATGGAGTCCATCCCCCACGCGATCAGCGTTCACGACCGGGAACGAAACCTCGTGTTCAGCAACCCCGCCTGCGCGGCCCTGATCGGCTACGACACCGCCGAATTCGCAGACCTCGAACACGAGCAACTGTTCCACCCCGACGACGCCGAGCTGTGGGGCACCATGCTCGCCCGGGTTCTGGGCACGGAAAGCACCAGCGCGACAGCACATCTGCGCATCCGCCACCGGGAAGGCCACTGGATCTGGGTGCGCGTCGCGGCGTCCACGTTCACCGCAGGTGCCGAGAGGTTGGTCGCCCTCGTGCTCCAGGACGAATCCGACACGATCTGGGGCAACCCCACGGCCGCGAGGCAACCGATCCGATAACCGCCCGCTCACCGACCGTCGCCGGACGCCGTGCCACTACACGGCGGAGTCCGGACGGTCGCGCCGCAGCGCCGGCAGAAATGGGTGCGGTGCCCACCGTTGGTCGACGTCGCGCACCCACACACCTCCCACCCCACCAGGCACGTGTTGGCGGCCAGCGCGTGCCCGTTCGGACAGCGCCCCGGCGCGGTTTCGGTTCTGGCGGCCACACGCCCAACCTACCTCGCGATCGAACATATGTGCGAGCTCGACCCGGACCGCCGTCGCTGCGGTGGGCGGTCACATGTAGTTGCCGGGCGACCCGTCCTCCTGCCCGTCCTCCCGCTCCACCAGGAACCAGCTCCCGGGGGCGTAGATCAGCTCCCGGGCGGCACGGACGATGACGAGCGCCCCGGACTCGTGGATGCTGTAGCTGTCGTCGTCGCCGAAGTCGGTGACGGCGAACTCCGCCAATTGGTCGAATGATCGATGCGTCACAGTGAATGTCATGACGCCAGTGTCCCACCGGGACAAGGGGATGAACGAGGAAAGCCTCCCACCCGCATGGTCTGCGGATGAGAGGCTTCTCTCGAAAGTGGAGCTAAGGGGACTCGAACCCCTGACCCCCACACTGCCAGTGTGGTGCGCTACCAGCTGCGCCATAGCCCCGTATTCGGTTGTTCTCTGCACTCGGAATGACTTCCTCCGTGCTCGAAGAAAGTTACACCATTGCCGACCAGGCCAACAAATCGCCTGGTCAGAGGCGCTTCGCGCCCGTGCGTGGTTAAGGAGTCCAGACACTCGTCAACCGCGCACGGGCGGCGGAGCCGCCTACAGCTGCGACACCCAGTTCTCGTTGGAGAGTGCATCGATCACGGTGCCGTCCTTGACCACGGCAGGGGTGCCGGTAGCGCCGCTCGCGGCGAGGGCCTGACGGCCCGCCTCGGCGTGCGCACGGGCCTGCTCGACCTTCGCACCGGTGGTGATGCACTGGACGGCCTCGTCGGACGCTCCGGCGTCGCCGGCGATCTGCGAGAGCTCCTCGTTGGTGTGATCGGAGCTGCCGTTCTCCTTCGGCTGGTTCGACGGCGAGAACAGCGCCGCGTGGAACGCCGAATATGCCACGGCGTCACCGGTTTCTGCGACGCACTCGGACGCCGCGACGGCGCGGGTGGAGTAGTCACCGCTGGCCGAGAGCTGGTCGAGGAAGTTCAGGACGTGATAGCGGACCGCCACCTTGCCGTCGTCGATGGCCTGCGCGAGTTCCTGGCCGTTCTTGTTCTCGAGTTCGGCGCAGTACGGGCACATGGGATCTTCGAACAGATCGACCGTGGTGGCCGCGTCGGGGCGGCCGAGACGCACGACGCCGTCATCCTGCAGCGCCACCTGGACCTCGGAGTTCTGGACCCCGCCGTAACCGTCGTTGCGCGGCTTGCTGCGGTTGCTCTGCCAGATCACACCACCGATGACCAGTACGGCGATGACCAGTACGGCGAGCCCACCGAGAATGTAGGTGGACCGGCTGGATTCCGGCTGCGGGTTGTACT
Organism: Rhodococcus sp. JVH1; assembly: GCF_000280725.2. Classification (NCBI taxonomy): domain Bacteria; kingdom Bacillati; phylum Actinomycetota; class Actinomycetes; order Mycobacteriales; family Nocardiaceae; genus Rhodococcus; species Rhodococcus sp. JVH1. The sequence continues at coordinate 885,178 of NZ_CP166289.1, forward strand.
TGTTCTTCGAGCTCACGTGGATGCAGTCCTTCGACGTCGGATCGATTTACCGAATGCTTACTCTGCCACCGTCTGCTGAGGGGTCACTGAGAAAGTGGTGCGGGAGCCGAGCCCCAGCGCGGACGGGCTGCGGGGGAAGACGATCAGCCACACGGCCAGTGCGAGGAATCCCACATCCCGGAGTATTTCCTTGGCGTAGTCCCAGCCGTTCACGTCGGCCGCACCGCCGCCGCCGAAGCATCCGCAGTCGATGGACAGTCCGCGGGCCCACACCGAGACGATCACGGCGATGAGCACGAGCAGGAGCGCGGCGGACACCGCGGCCGTGGCGCGGACGGCGAGCCCGATCAGTAGAAGCAGTCCGAGGGCGATCTCGAAGAACGGCAGCGTGTTCGCGACCGGCCGGACGAGGTCCTCGGGAAGCAGTTGGTAGGCGCGGACCGCGATGATCGTCTGGGCGGGGTCGGCGACTTTGAGTGCGCCGGAGACCAGCCAGACGGCGGCGAGAGACAGCCGGGCGAGAAGGGAGACGACCTTGATCCACACCCGAACGAGCGTACCGAAGACGCCGGTCAGACCGCCTCGACCGACACCTTGGGCGCCGGCTTGTTCGGCACGAGCAGCCAGCCCACTGCGGCGAGGAGCATGACCCCGCCGGTCACGCCGAATGCGACCGCGTACGACAAGTGCTGGGCGAGCAGACCCGCCCCGACCGGTCCGAGGACTCCGCCGACGTCGGCGACCATCTGGAAGGTGGCCAGCACGGGACCGCCGCGGGACTTCGCGCCCACGACGTCGGCGACCGCGGCTTGCTGCGCGGGACTCATCACTCCGGAACCGACGCCTGCGATGCCGGACAGCACCAGGAACACGAGCAGGTTCTCGCTGAGGCCCATCCCGACGGTGCTGGCGCCGCACACCAGCAGTCCGAGCAGGACGAACAGCTTCCGGCCGTAGACGTCGGACAACCGCCCGGACACGATGAGGACGAGCGCGTTGCCGACGGCGAAGACGGTGAGGGCGATGCCGGCGAGGGCGGCGTCGCGGTGCAGCGCCTCGACGACGAACAGCGGGACCATCGCCACCCGCACGCCGAAGATCACCCCACCGAACGCGAAATTGGAGCCGAGCGCGGCGCGATAGACGGGTTGCCCGAGGGCCTCCCGCAGCGTCATGGCGGCTCCGGCGGCGGTGGCGTCGGGCGCCGTCAGGTGCGAACCCCGCAGGCTGACGAAGACGACCGCGGCCGCGATGACGAGGGCGATCGCGTAGATGACGAACGGAACCCGGAGCCCGAATCCGACGAGCAGCCCGCCGACGAGGGGTCCGGAGATCGATCCCATCAGGAAGCTCGTCGCGTACAGCCCCGACACTCGACCGCGGCTGTCCACCGGTGCGATGCGGATCACCAGGCCCATCGCCGACACCGTGAACATCGTCGAGCCGATGCCCCCGAGTGCGCGGAAGACGAGCAATTGCCAGTAGTCCCCCGCGACCGCGCAGGCGGCGGTCGAGGCGGCGACGATCAGGAGTCCGGTGATGTAGACCGGCCGCTCCCCCAGTTTCTGCACGAGCCGGCCGCTGACCGGGGCGAAGACCAAGCGCATGAACGCGAAGGACGAGATCACGACGGTGGCCGCCGTCACGCTCACGTCGAAGCTGCGGGCGAACTGCGGGAGGGCGGGTGCGACGATCCCGAATCCGAGTGCGATGACGAAGCTGGCCGAGACCAGCACCCAGATTTCCGAGGGGAGCCGCGGGCTGCGCCCGGCGGGCAGCCCGGCTGCGCGAGTGTTCATAGTTGAATCCGATGGTAGGTGCCCCACCTTCGGCGGCAGCACCTACCCCGGCCGAACGTCTACTTCAGGACGTCGGCCACCAGCTCCTTGGCCGCCGCCTGCACCTGCGCGAGATGGTCCGGGCCTTTGAACGATTCGGCGTAGATCTTGTACACGTCCTCGGTGCCCGACGGCCGCGCCGCGAACCACGCAGACTCGGTGGTGACCTTCAGCCCACCGAGGGCGGCCCCGTTACCCGGGGCACTCGTCAGCGTCGCGGTGATCGGCTCCCCCGCCAGTTCGGTGGCCGACACCTGTTCGGGCGACAGCTTGGCCAGCACCGCCTTCTGCTCCCGGGTGGCGGGGGCATCGATGCGCGCGTAGGCGGGGCTGCCGAACTGCTCTGCGAGTTCCCGGTACCGCACCGAGGGTGTCTTGCCGGTCACCGCCGTCATCTCCGAGGCGAGCAGGGCCAGGATGATCCCGTCCTTGTCGGTGGTCCACACCCCGCCGTCGTGGCGCAGGAACGACGCACCCGCACTCTCCTCGCCACCGAAGCCGAGCGAGCCCTCGAGAAGTCCGGGGACGAACCACTTGAATCCCACCGGCACCTCCAGCAGTTCGCGGCCGAGGCTTCCGACCACCCGGTCGATCATCGACGAACTGACGAGCGTCTTGCCCACCTTCACCGTCGAACCCCACCCCGTGCGGTGCGAGAACAGGTAGTCGATGGCCACCGCGAGGTAGTGGTTGGGATTCATCAGTCCCCCATCGGGAGTGACGATCCCGTGCCGGTCCGCGTCGGCATCGTTTCCGGTGGAGATGTCGAACCGGTCCTTGGCTCCGATCAGCGAGGCCATGGCGTCGGGCGACGAGCAGTCCATGCGGATCTTGCCGTCGGTGTCGAGGGTCATGAACCGCCACGTGGCATCGACGAGCGGATTGACGACCTCGAGATCGAGCCGATGGGTGTCGGCGATCGCACCCCAGTAGTCGACGCTCGCTCCGCCCAGCGGGTCGGCGCCGATCCGGACTCCGGCGCTCCGGATGGCCTCGAGATCGAGGACGCTCGGCAGGTCGTCGATGTAGAAGCGGAGGAAGTCGTACCGCTCGGCCCGCTGGATCGCCCGGTCCGCGGACACTCTCCGCACACCCGAGAGGTCCCGGCGGAGTAACTCGTTGGCACGGTCGGCGATGATCGTCGTCGCCTCGGAGCCGGCGGGGCCACCGTGCGGCGGGTTGTACTTGAAGCCGCCGTCGCGCGGCGGGTTGTGCGACGGCGTCACGACGATGCCGTCGGCCTGCGACTCCGGGCCGCTGCGGTTGTAGCGGAGAATCGCGTGACTGACCGCGGGGGTCGGGGTGTACCGGTCCCGCGAATCGATCAGCACCGTCACGTCGTTCGCGGCCAGCACCTCGAGAGCCGACGTCCACGCCGGCTCCGACAGGGCGTGGGTGTCGCGCCCGACGAACAGCGGTCCGTCGATGCCCTGGGACGCCCGGTACTCGACGATGGCCTGGGTTGTGGCCAGGATGTGCGCCTCGTTGAAGGCGTTGTCGAGGCTCGACCCCCGGTGCCCCGATGTCCCGAACACCACCTGCTGCAAGGGATTCTCGGGGTCGGGCACGCCGCTGTAGTACGCGGTCACCAGGTGCGCGATGTCTACGAGATCCTCCGGCAGTGCCACCTGACCCGCTCTGTCGTGCGCCACGAGACCTCCTGGAAACTCATCGGGATCGAACTCGACTACCCACCCATCCTGCACCCTCGCACCGGAGTCTGCCCTCAAGACGTCAATCGGAATCCCAGCCAGGCGGCGGCCAGTCCGGCCGCCACACTCGCGACCACGTAGACGACGGACGTGAGCGCCCGCCGGATCCGCAGCAGTCCCACCGATTCCACCGCGAACGTCGAGTACGTGGTCAGTCCGCCGCAGAAGCCCGTGCCCAGCAAGGCGAACGTCTGCTCGGACAGCGATGCCCCCGACAGCAGTCCGAGGATCAGGCACCCGGCGACGTTCACGAGGAAGGTGGCCACCGGAAAGCTGCGATACGAGTCGACGTACCGGCCGGTGAGGTATCGCGTCGTCGCACCGAGCGCGCCGCCGAGGGCCACGAGCAGGACGGTCATGCCACCGCCTTCCGGGCCAGCCGATGCCGGTGACCGGCGAGCATCCCCAGCCGCGCCGCGAGCAGGGCAGGTATCAGGGTGGCCACCACGTAGAGCGTCGCGGTGACGGCGTCCTCCCGCACCGCGTCGACGGCGAACGTCGAGAACGTGGTGAAACCGCCGAGGACGCCGACGCCCAGGAACAGTCGCGACAACCGGTCCGGCCCGACCGTCTCGGCGAGGTAGCCGAGCAGCAGTGACCCGACCACGTTGATCAGAAGGACGGTCCAGATGCCCGGCCACAGCTCGGCCAGCAGAAATCTCGCGGACGCACCGAGCGCACCACCCAGGGCGACCACGGCCACCGGTTTCGTCAGGGACACGGCACACATCGTGTCACGGCGGCGGGGCGGGGTGTTCGAACTCCGCCGGGCACGAAAAAGTCCGGGCCGGACACCTGGTGGTGTCCGGCCCGGATCTGGTGGAGCTGCCGGGAATTGAACCCGGGTCCTCCGCAGCAAAGCTAGGGCTTCTCCGTGTGCAGTTTGCTATGTCTCTACTTGGATCTCCCAGTCTCGCAAACAAGCCAGGATGACGATCCCAGTCGCTGTTGGTTGTCCCATTCGACTCCGCGACCGAGTCGAACGGTAAAGCCCTCTAGCTGATGCCAGTACCCGGGCCGAGGGCGAACCCGGACTGACAGACACGCAGTCGCTACTTAGGCAGCGAGTGCGTAGTCGCGCTGATTGGAATCGGCGCTTATATGTTTGCAGCGACGCTTACGGTGGTCTCTTGCCTGCACCGACACGCTTCCCCTACCTCAACGTACGCAGTCGAAACCGTTCAGCCCCGTACGTGCCCCACGAGTCTCGCGGGGCCACCTAGTGTAACGCGAACCCGGTCCGGTTTCATCCCGGTTTTCCTCCCGAGTGTCGACGGCCGTATTTCAGCTGGCCACGGCGATCATTCCGACGGCCGCGAGGGCGAGGAGCATCCCCGCCTGCTGCATTCTGCTCACCCGTTCACCGAGCATCACCATCGCCAGCAGCACGGTGGCGGCGGGGTACAGCGATCCGATCACGCTGACGAGCGACAGCAGCCCGCCCTGGAACGCATACATCATGGCCGCATTGGCGAGGACGTCGAGGAAACTCACGTACACGGCGAGCTTGAGGGGTTCGCCGTGCGGGAGCACGAAGTGGCCGGCCGACAACGCGACGAGCCACACCACCGCGGTCGCCGCGGCACGGGACACGGCGAGCGCCCACATCCCGCCGTCGTCACCGATCTGGTGCAAGGACACGAAGGAGAGCGCGAACGCGATGCCGGATCCGACGGTCAGCAGCGCCACGGTCCGGGTGAAGCGCAGCACCCTGCCTCCGGCCACCTCCCCCGCGGTCTCGTCGGGAGATTCCCGGCTGACGAGGACCACGGCGACGAGGGCCACGACGATCCCGACGTACGCGATGGGCCCGGGCCGCTCACCGAATGCGAGCCCGATCAGCACCGGAATCCCCGCGACCAGCACGGCCGTCAACGGCGACACCACCGACATCGGTCCCGACGCCAGTGCGAGGTAGAACCACCAGACCGCCACGCCACCGGCCGCTCCCGCGAGAGCACCCCAGACGAGGGAGGACGAGGTGAGGGTGCCCCCGGCGAACGGGGCGATCGCGAGCACGATCAGCAGCGACAGCGGGTACGACACGATGACGACGCGAAGCGCCGCCACCCGGCGGGACGCGACTCCCCCGATGAAATCGCTCACGCCGTAACCGATCGCGGCCACGAGCGCGAGCAGGATCGATGTCAGCGCATGCCCTTGACTCGGCGGCCGAGTTCGCGGGTCACCTCACGCTCGGCGGTTCGCCTGGCCAGATCCTGGCGCTTGTCGTAGTCTTGCTTACCCTTCGCGAGCGCGAGCTCCACCTTGACCTTGCCGTCGGAGAAGTACATCGACAGGGGAACGAGGGTCTGGTTTCCCTCCCGCGTCTTGCCGACGAGATGCTCGATCTCCTGCTTGTGCAGCAGCAACTTCCGGGTTCGGCGCGGCGCGTGGTTGGTCCACGTGCCCTGCGTGTATTCGGGAATGTGCAGGGAGCGCAGCCAGACCTCACCGTCGTCGACGGTGGCGAACGCGTCGACCAGCGACGCCTTGCCCTCGCGCAGACTCTTCACCTCGGTACCGACGAGGGCGATCCCCGCCTCGTAGACGTCGAGGATGGTGTAGTTGTGACGCGCCTTGCGATTGGTCGCAATGACCTTGCGGCCCTTTTCCTTCACGTTCCGGGCCTTTCAGTCCGCGATGTCCGAGGTGAACAGTTCGTACCTCCAGCATAGGAGAAGAGGCAAACCGAATTATTCGCGGACGTACAAGCGCAGGGTCACGTACGCGGTGACGGCCGCCATTCCGACGCCCACGAGCACCAGCACCGGTGAGACGAACAGCACGTCGCTGTTGGAGATCCGGGCCACGATGTTGGCCTCGTACACGTCGGCGAGCACGTCGTCGATGAACATGTTCTTCGCGGTGAACAGGCCGACGATGGCGAGGACGGCACCCACCAGCGCGGCGACCACCGCCTCGAGCAGGAACGGCAACTGCGTGTACCAGCGGGTGGCACCGACCAGCCTCATGATGCCGACCTCGGTGCGCCGGGTGAACGCGGCGATCTGAACCATGTTCGCGATCAGCAGGATTGCCGCCACGGCCTGGACGATCGCGATCGCGAACGCGGCGTTGCGGACACCGTTGAGGACGCTGAAGAGCCGCTCCACCAGCTCGCGCTGGTTGAGGACGCTCTCGACTCCCGGGCGGGTGCCGAACTTCTCGTTGATCACGCCGAACCGCTCGGGGTCGCTGAGCTTGACCTTGAACGAGGCCGGGAAGCTGTCGGGGCTGACGAGCGCGGCGAGCTCGGGCTGATCCTTGAACACCCGCTCCGTCGCGTCCTTCACGGCGTCGTCCCGGTTGAGGTACTCCACCGACACCACCGACGGGGTCTCGTCCAGTTCCGTGCGCAGCGTCTTGCAGATCTCCCCCTCGCAGCCAGGGTCCGACGTGGAGATGTCGTCGGTGAGGAAGATCTGCACCTCGACGCGGTCCAGGAAGATCTGCTGAGTCTTGCCGGCCATCTGCACCACCAGCAACCCGCTGCCGAACAGGCCGAGCGAGATCGCGGTGGTGAGGATCATCGCGATGGTCATGGTGACGTTGCGACGGAGTCCGGTCAGGACCTCACTGAAAATGAAACTGGCACGCATCGGGGAATCAGAGTCCTTCGTAGGAGGCTTGGGGACAGTACTGAAGCTGGAGTGCAGGGAGGGCGGCTAACGCCCCACGCCGTACACACCCCGAGCCTCGTCGCGCACCACTCTGCCGAGGTCCAGCTCCACCACGCGACGGCGCATCGAGTCGACGATGTGGTGGTCGTGGGTGGCCATCACCACCGTCGTTCCGGTGCGGTTGATCCGTTCGAGCAGCAGCATGATGTCCTGGCTCGTCTCCGGGTCGAGGTTTCCGGTGGGCTCGTCGCACAGGAGCACCAGCGGCCGGTTCACGAACGCCCGCGCGATCGCGACGCGCTGCTGCTCACCGCCCGACAGTTCGGTGGGGAGACGGTCCGCCTTCCCGGACAGCCCGACCATCTCGAGCACCTCGGGGACGGTCCGGGAGATCATCGCGCGCGGCTTCCCGATCACCTCGAGCGCGAACGCGACGTTCTCGGACACGGTCTTCTTCTGCAGGAGCCGGAAGTCCTGGAAGACGACGCCCATGCTCTGCCGCAGCTTCGGCACGCGCCGGGCAGAAAGCTTGTTGACGTGGAAGTCCGCGATGTGAATGTCACCCGACGTCGGCGACTCCTCCTTGAGGAGCAGGCGCATGAACGTCGACTTTCCCGACCCCGACGGGCCGATGAGGAAGACGAACTCGCCCTTGTCCACCTCGACGCTCACCTTGTCCAGGGCGGGCCTCGTGGAGGTCTTGTACGACTTCGACACATTCTCGACGCTGATCACGAGGAGCCAGTCTAGACGTTATCGAACAGTGACCAAATGGAGCGACGCGCGGACGTCATCGTCCGCTCTGCGACGTCGTCGGGACGGAGGACGTGGTCGGCGGTGTGCCCGTCGGCGGAGGCGGGAACGGGTTGGGAATCCCGAACGGCAACGTCGGGGTGGACGTCACCTGACTCGTCCCGGTGGGCTCCGTCTCCTGCGGGATCGCCTCGGGTGTCGTCTCGGTGGTCGTGACCGTCTCCGACGTCGACTCGGTCGTCGGCTCGATCTCGGACGTCGGCAGCGTGGTCTCCTGAAGGGGCGCCTCCCGGGTGGGCACGACAGCCGGCGCGACAGGGCCCTGGACCACCTCTTCGGCCGGGTTCAGATACGTGTACAGCGTGTACAGCACCACCCAGAGGATGCACAGCACCAGCGTCGACGTCCGTACCCGTCCGCCGAAGATCTTGGCGGGAAGGAACGACGAGTGCAGAATCCGGTCCAGTCCGCGCCGGGGTTCGTCGGTCATCCCTCGCCCTCCGCTGCCCGGACCGTCTGGAGGTCCGGTTCGACGGTGATCCCCTGCCGTCTCATCGCGGTGGCGATGCGCACGCGCAGCGCGCGACCGACCTGGAACTGCTTACCCGGCAGGGTTCGCGCCACGACGCGAACGCTGACCTCGTCGACCGTCAGACTCTCCACTCCCATCACCGTCGGTTCGTCGAGCAATAGCTTCTTCAGCCCGCGATCCGCGAAGGCCTCGACACCGACCTGGTGCAGCACCTCGTTGACCCGGTTGATGTCCGACGTGGCCGGGACCGGCACGTCGATCACGGCGCGCGCCCAGTCCTTGGACAGGTTGATCGCCTTGACGATCTGGCCGTTGGGAACGGTGATGACCTCACCGTCCGAGTTCCGCATCCGGGTGACCCGGAGTGTGACGTCCTCGATCACGCCCTCGGCGTCTTCCGACGACCCCGTCACCGCGAGTTGCACCGTGTCACCGAAGCCGTACTGGCGTTCGGTGATGATGAAGAAGCCGGCGAGGATGTCCTGCACCACGCGCTGCGCGCCGAAACCGAGTGCCGCACCGAGCACGGTGGCCGGGGCCACCAGGCTACCGATCGGCAGGCTCAACTGGTCCAGCACCTTCATCGTCGCGATGACGTAGATGATGGTGATGATCACCCAGGTGATCACCTGCGCCACCGAGTGCCGGTGCTTCGTCGCCTCGGACCGGACGAGGGCGTCGCCCTGCATGTAGTTGCTGTCGATCCGGTCGGTGACCTTGCTGCCGCCCCAATTGACGAATCGCGCCATCAGGATCGCTCCGAGGACGGTGAGCGACACAGCAAGCCCCGTCGACGAGAGCCAGTCGAGCAGGTTCTGGGTGGGAGCGAACATCGCCGCCGTCGCTTCCATAGGTATTAGGACGCCTGATTCTCGCGCATCCGCCACCGGATGCCGGATTCGAGGAAACCGTCGATGTCACCGTCGAGCACCGCCGACGGGTTGTTGACTTCGTACTCGGTGCGCAGATCCTTGACCATCTGGTACGGGTGCAGCACGTAGGACCGCATCTGATTGCCCCAGGAACTGCCGCCGTCGCCCTTGAGCGCGTCCATCTCGGCGCGCTCCTCCTTGCGCTTGACCTCGAGCAGCTTCGCCTGCAGGACGCGCATCGCCGACACCTTGTTCTGCAGCTGCGACTTCTCGTTCTGACAGGTCACGACGATGCCGGTCGGAATGTGTGTCAACCGGACCGCGGAGTCGGTGGTATTGACGGACTGCCCACCGGGACCCGAGGAGCGGTACACGTCGACGCGGACGTCGTTCTCGTTGACGTCGATGTGGTCGGTGGTCTCGACCACGGGCAGAACCTCGACCTCGGCGAACGACGTCTGCCGGCGACCCTGGTTGTCGAACGGGCTGATCCGGACCAACCGGTGCGTGCCCATCTCGACGGACAGCGTTCCGTAGCTGTAGGGCGCCTTGACCGCGAACGTCGCGCTCTTGATGCCGGCCTCTTCGGCGTAGGACGTGTCGTAGACCTCGACCCCGTAACCGTGCTTCTCCGCCCAGCGGACGTACATGCGCATCAGCATCTCGGCCCAGTCGGCGGCGTCGACGCCACCGGCGCCGGATCGGATGTTGACCAGTGCGTCACGCTCGTCGTACTCGCCGGAGAGCATCGTCTTGACTTCCATCGCGGCGATGTCCTCGCGCAGGCTGTGCCGCTCGGCGTCGGCGTCGGCAATGGCGTCGGCGCCCTCGTCCTCGGCGAGTTCGTAGAGCACCGGCATGTCGTCGAGCCGCGTCCGCAGTTCCTCGACGCGGCGCAGTTCGGCCTGGGAATGCGAGAGCTGGCTGGTGACCTGCTGGGCGTGCTCCTGGTCGTTCCACAGCTCCGGATCGGCGGCCTGGTGTTCGAGCTCGTCGATGCGGCGGCGCAACTCCTCCACGTCCAGCACCGATTCGACGGTACGGAGGGTGGTGTCGAGCTCGCTGAGGTCTGCGGATACGTCGGGATGCACGGTTCCCAAGGCTACCGGGTGCGCACCCGGGCCCTCTCACCCCTGCTTCCCAGCCGAAGTCACCCCTTCGGATCACGTCGAGTCGAACCCTTGCGGACCCCGGACACCCCTTGTTACATGCACGAGTACGCACATGTTTGTGCCGCCATTCCGGACGGAGTCGAAATGACCGTGACCGACCAGTACCTGAAGAACAACGAGGAGTACGCCGCCGGATTCACCGGGCCACTCCCCCTCCCCCCGAGCAAGCACGTCGCGGTCCTCGCCTGCATGGACGCGCGTCTGGACGTCTACCGGGTCCTCGGCATCCAGGAGGGTGAATCGCACGTCATCCGCAACGCCGGCGGTGTGGTGACGGACGACGAGATCCGGTCGCTCGCGATCAGCCAGCGACTGCTCGGCACCACCGAGATCATCCTCATCCACCACACGGACTGCGGGATGCTCACGTTCACGGACGACGACTTCAAGAAGTCCATCCAGGACGAGGTCGGTATCAAGCCGGCCTGGTCGGCCGAGGCGTTCTCCGACCTCGACGAGGACGTCCGGCAGTCGCTGCGCCGCATCCAGTCCAGCCCGTTCATCACGGCGACCACGTCCCTCCGCGGGTTCGTGTTCGACGTCGCCACCGGGAAGCTCGCGGAAGTGAAGATCGACTGAGTTCGCGCTGGCGCGGTACGAGTCGGCGGTACGAGTAATCTGGGCGACCGTGACCGACCTCCACGCCGACCTGCAGCTCGCCCTCCGAATCGCCGACGAGGCGGACGCGATCACCAGGGCCCGATTCGGGGCGCTCGACCTGTCGGTCGACGACAAGCCCGACCTCACGCCGGTCACCGACGCCGACCTGGCCGTGGAACGGGCAGTGCGCGCGACGCTGGACGCCGAGCGACCCGCCGATGCCGTGCTGGGTGAGGAGTTCGGCGGCGACGCGCAGTTCGCGGGACGCCAGTGGGTGGTCGACCCGATCGACGGGACCAAGAACTTCGTCCGCGGCGTCCCGATCTGGGCCACGCTGATCGCGTTGCTCGAGGACGGCGTTCCCACCGTCGGCGTGGTCAGCGCCCCGGCACTCGCACGCCGCTGGTGGGCCGCGTCGGGCGCGGGCGCCTGGTCGACGTTCGACGGGTCCGAGCCCGCCCGTCTCGCCGTCTCCGCCGTCGACCGACTGGGATCGGCCAGCCTGACGTTCTCGAGCCTGTCGGGATGGAAGGAACTGGGTATCCGCGAACAGTTCCTCTCCCTCACCGACGACGTGTGGCGGGTCCGCGGGTTCGGTGACTTCTTCTCCTACTGCCTGCTCGCCGAGGGCGCCGTCGACATTGCCGCGGAACCCGAGGTGTCGCTGTGGGACCTCGCGCCCCTCGACGTTCTGGTGCGCGAGGCCGGCGGCCGCTTCACCAACCTGGCCGGCGCCGACGGCCCGCACGGAGGCAGCGCACTGGCCACCAACACGCTGCTCCACGAAGAGGCGCTGTCCCGCCTGCGCTCGAACTGACGCCGGCGATAGCACAGCAAGCAGTTCCTGACAAGACTCCGACGGAGGAGTCCGGCTCCGCCATCCTCGGCCCCGAGGAGGACGGCGCGCCGGTGTCCGTCACGAAGAATTTCTCCTGAGCCAAATTCCCGCCGCGATCCTTGCGGCGACAGGACCCAGGAGAATCGTGACTGCCCTCGCCCGACGTACCTTTCTGATGGGACTGGCGTCCGCGCCGTTCGTCCTGTCTGCTGCCTGCGCCTCCGGAGGATCGGACTCCGCTGCCCCCGTCGACGGGAGATTCGCCCGGCGACTCCCGATTCCGCCGTTGGCCGCGTCCACGGTGGACGATGCGGGCGTCCGGCACTTCACGCTCACCGCACGAGCGGGCACGTCCGAGATCCTGCCCGGTCGCGGGACCCCCACCTGGGGTTACGGCGAATCGATGCTCGGCCCGACCCTCCGCGCCCGACGGGGTGAAGCGGTCGCCTTCGCGATCGACAACGAACTACCCGAGTCGACGTCGGTGCACTGGCACGGCATGCACGTCCCGGCCAGGTGTGACGGCGGACCGCACCAGTCGATCGAACCCGGCGCACGGTGGGAGCCGTCATGGACGGTGAACCAGCCGGCCGCCACTCTCTGGTACCACCCCCACCCGCACGGCTCCACCGAGAAGCACGTCTACCGCGGCCTCGCCGGACTCTTCCTCATCGACGACGACGCGACCGACGCCCTCGATCTACCGAAAACGTATGGTCTGGACGATATTCCGCTGATCATTCAGGACAGGCGGTTCACCGCGGACGGTGCGCTGGACGAATCGGACCCGACGGACGTCGGCCTGCTCGGCGACACGATCGTCACCAACGGAATCGCCGGTGCGCACCTTCCCGTCGCTACCGGGCTGATTCGATTGCGTGTCCTCAACGGCTCGTCGGGCCGCCTCTACAACCTCGGCTTCTCCGACGACCGCGAGTTCCGCCTGGTCGCGACGGACGGGGGTCTCCTCGGCGAACCGGTGCCCCTTCGCCGGATCCAGGTCAGTCCGGGCGAACGGATCGAACTCGTCGTCGCAGCGGGTGACGGGCGCACCGTGATGCTGCGTTCGCATCCGATAGAGGGCCGGGGCGGCGTCGACCGCGGCGACGCCGCCGGGTACGGCCTCGAGGATACGTTCGACATCCTCGAACTGCGGCCGGACCGCCGCCCGCTCCCCTCCCGGCCGATTCCGCCCAGGCTGGTGGCCGTCCCGCGACTCGACCCGGCCACCGCTGCCGCGGAACGGAGTTTCGAACTGCGGTGGTTCATGATCAACGGAGCACGAATGGACATGAACCGCATCGACTTCTCCCCCGCCGTCGGCACCACGGAGGTGTGGACGGTGCGCAACGTCGACAACTGGCCACACAACTTCCATGTTCACGACGTGCAATTCCAGATCGTCGACATCGACGGCTCCCCGCCACCACCGGCGCTGGCCGGCTGGAAGGACACCGTCTACACGCCTCCCGGAACCGAGATCCGGCTGGCGATGCGTTTCATCGACTACACCGACGCGACGTATCCGTACATGTTCCACTGTCACCTTCTGCTCCACGAGGACCGCGGAATGATGGGACAGTTCCTCGTCCTGGAGCCCGGTCAGCGGCCGGCCCCGATGACGATGGCGATGCCGTCGAACGACCACCACGGTGGCTAGTGCCGGGTGTGGGCGAACACGGCCAGCCGAACCCGGTTGTCGCAGCCCGTCTTCTCCATCAGGTTCGCCACGTGCGTCTTCACCGTCGTGACACCGATGTAGAGGCGGGCCGCGATCTCCTGATTGCCCAGCCCTTCTCCCACCAGGGTCAGCACTTCCCGCTCCCGCCCCGTCAGTGCGATCGACGTCGAGGACTGCCCGTCCGGAGGTGCGATGTCCAGCGCCCGGTCGACGAGGCGGCGGAGCAGCGCGGGTGTGAAGATCGTGTCGCCCGCTGCCGTCCGGCGAATCGCGTTCAGGAGTTCGCCGGGATCGGTGTCCTTGACGAGGAATCCGGCTGCCCCCGCGGCCAGTGCCGGATAGAAGTGGTCGTCGTCGTCGAACGTGGTGAGGACCAGAACCTTCACTGCGGGATGTGAGCTCGCGATCTGCCGGGTCGCCGCGATCCCGTCGAGTCCCGGCATGCGCAGGTCCATCAGGATCACATCGGGTGAGCGCTCCGCCACGAGTCGCACCGCCTCCAGCCCGTTCGACGCCTCACCGACCACGTCGATGTCGTCCGTCGCCTCACACAACATCCGCAGTCCCGCGCGGACGAGCCGCTGGTCGTCGACTATCAGTACCCGTATCACTAGCCCACAACCTCATTCGTGCCGGTGTCGTCGCCGACACGACCGGGCAGCCAGGCATCGACCACCCACCCGTTCACGGTATCCGTCACTCCGAGGGTGCCGCCCGCGAGTTCCACCCGTTCGCCCATGCCGATGATGCCGTGACCCTCCGAGCGATCCGCGGGGATGGCGCGGTGACCGGTGCTGGCTACCCGCAGGGCGATTCCGCCGGCGTTCGGTTCGAGTGTCACGGACACGGCGCCACCGGGAGCGGAGTGCCTCATCGCATTCGTCAGCGATTCCTGCACCACACGCAAGAGGGTCAGCCGGCCGATCGCGTCGAGCGGGGCGATGCCGGGGTCGATCTCCGCCGCCACCGGGAAGCCCGCCGCCCGCGTTCGGTCGACCGCAGCGGCGATCTCGATCGACAGCGCCTCGGGTTCCACGAGCGTCACGTCGCCCATCGAGGGATCGCGCAACCCGACGAGCAGTCGCCGGATGTCGGCGAGCGCATCGGATGCGGTGCGGTGCACGTCCTCGAGGACAGCACCCGTCCGGCCGTCCACATCCGTCAGCACGTGCTGCGCCACCCCGATCCGGAGCACGATCGACGCCATGTGGTGTGCGACGAGATCGTGCAGTTCCCGCGCCAGAGCGTTGCGCTCGGCGACCACGGCGCGGGACCGGTCCTCCAGCCTGCGGGATTCGGCCTCGGCGGCGCGCAGCCGGTACGTCGCGGCGAGATCTCGTTGCGCGCGCAGATAGAGACCGAGCAGCAGCGGCAGTCCGACGTACGCCACGGTGGACACGACGGTGGCCACCCGCCAGAACGTGCTGTAGGAGTCCCACCACAGACCGGCCACCACCGCTGCCGTCCAGCACAGCGTGGCGGCGAGGATCGCCGGCCTCCGCCGGGCGCGCATCGCGACGTCGACCAGCGCGACCGCGCCGAGGTAGGGGACCAGTTCGGAGAGCCCCCAGGCGTGCGCCGCGAACATCGGGACCGCGAGCACGGACGTGACGATCGACACCGGCAGCGGCCACCGGCCCCCGGCGGCGAACACGACGGCGGCCGTCATCGCGAGCAGCCAGTAACTCGGGGGTACGCGGTACTCGCCGGGGAACGTGCTCGCCAGCAGCAGCATCGGCGCGAGCAGCAGGGGCGCGAGACGTATCGGCGTGAGACGTACGCAGGAACGGAGCCGGCGAATCGCGGGGATCTCGATCACCGCTTCACCGTAGGTGAGCGGATTTGCCGCCACCTCCTCCCCGAGAAGGAGCGGGGCGTTTCGCGGACGGTTGCAGGCATTCGAACTTACTCGATAGTAGACACCCACCTTACCGCTGAGTAAGATAGATCGTGTCCACGCCCGAACACCGAGAAACAGCTGGTGATCATGAGCAAGCAAGACACTGTTGCCCCCCACGACAGCGCGAAGCGGAAGCCCCGCGACACGTCCGCCGTCGGACTGAATCCGGTCAAGCGCGACGCCATGGGTGCCGCGATGCGTGTGCTGACCAAGATCACCGGTTCCGAGCTGGCCGAGAAGTACAACCTGCGCCAGACGATCGACCGGGTGACCTACGAAGGCACGAAGACCGGCTTCAAGACACTTGGCGCCGCGACCCGCGGGTTCCAGAAGGTGTCCGGCGGCGGTGCGCCGAAGCGCCTCCCCGACAACCCGACCGCCAAGGCCGGCTACTTCGACCTCACTCCGAGCGACGAGCAGCAGATGATCGTCGAGACCGTGCGTGAGTTCGCGGCCGAGATCCTGCGACCTGCGGGCCACGACGCCGACGCCGCCGCGGCGGCCCCGGCGGATCTCGTGAAGCGCGCCGCCGAACTGGGCATCACCCTCATCAACGTTCCCGAGGAACTCGACGGGGCCGCCAGCGAGCGCGGGGCCGTCACCAACTCCCTCGTCGCCGAGGCTCTCGCCCACGGCGACATGGGGCTCGCCCTGCCGATCCTCGCGCCGAGCGGCGTCGCCGTCGCCCTCACCCAGTGGGGCACCGACTCCCAGCAGAAGACCTACCTGCCCTCGTTCACGGGCGAGCAGGTTCCGAACGCCGCCGTAGTCGTCAACGAGCCACGCGCACTGTTCGATCCGTTCGCGTTGCAGACCAAAGCGGTTCGCTCCCCCAGCGGTTACAAGCTCAACGGCGTCAAGAGCCTCGTTCCCGCCGCCGCCTCGTCGGAGCTGTTCATCGTGGCAGCCGAACTCGACGGCAAGCCCTCGTTCTTCATCGTCGAGGCCGACACCAAGGGACTCGTCGTCGAGGCGGACCCGAGCATGGGGCTGCGCGCCGCGGGCCTCGGCCGGCTCAACCTCACCGATGTCGCGGTGCCCGAGTCGGGTCTGCTCGGCGACGCCGACGCCGACGTGCGGAAGTCCGAGTACGCCGACGCCATCCGGCTCGCCCGCCTGGGCTGGGCGTCGCTCGCCGTCGGCACCGGACAGGCCGTTCTCGACTACGTGATCCCGTACGTCAACGAGCGGGTCGCGTTCGGCGAACCGATCAGCAACCGTCAGGCGGTCGCGTTCATGGTCGCGAACATCGGCATCGAACTCGACGGCCTGCGTCTGGTGACGTTGCGCGGCGCCTCACGCGCCGAGCAGGGGCTCTCCTTCGCCCGCGAATCGGCCCTCGCCCGAAAGCTGGCATCCGAGAAGGGCATGCAGATCGGCCTCGACGGCGTCCAGCTGCTCGGTGGCCACGGTTACACCAAGGAACATCCCGTGGAGCGCTGGTACCGCGATCTGCGCGCCATCGGCGTCGCCGAGGGCATCGTCCTGATCTGAGCGGCCGGATTCGAACTAAGGAAACTGTCATGATCAACCTCGAACTTCCCAAGAAGCTCAAAGCCTCCGCGAATCAGGCGCACCAGGTCGCCGCGGAAATTTTCCGGCCGATCTCCCGCAAGTACGATCTCGCGGAGCACGCCTACCCCAAGGAACTCGACACCATGGCCGCCATGGTGGAGGGACTCAACGACTCCGGTAAGGGTGCGGCGGGCGCCGCCCTCGGACGAGGAGACGAGCCGAAGGTCATCGGGAACGTCAACGGCGGCAACATGTCGTCGCTGATGAACGTCATCGAAACCTGCTGGGGCGATGTCGGTCTCACACTGGCGATCCCGTACCAGGGCCTGGGTAACTCGGCCATCGCCGCCGTCGCCACCGACGAGCAGCTCGAGCGTTTCGGCAAGGTGTGGGCCTCGATGGCCATCACCGAACCCGGCTTCGGTTCCGACTCCGCCGCCGTAACCACCACCGCGGTCCTCGACGGCGACGAGTACGTGCTCAACGGCGAGAAGATCTTCGTCACGGCCGGCGAGCGCTCCACGCACATCGTCGTGTGGGCCACCGTCGACAAGACGAAGGGCCGCGCCGCGATCAAGTCATTCGTCGTCCCGCGCGACGCCCCGGGCCTGAGTGTCGCCCGCCTCGAGCACAAGCTGGGCATCAAGGCGTCCGATACCGCGGTACTGCTGCTGCAGGACTGCCGGATCCCCAAGGACAACCTGCTCGGCACGCCGGAGGTCAACGTCGAGAAGGGCTTCGCCGGCGTCATGCAGACGTTCGACAACACCCGACCGATCGTCGCCGGCATGGCGGTCGGCCTCGGCCGCGCCGCGCTCGAAGAACTGCGCAGCATCCTCTCCGACGCCGGTGTGGAGATCTCCTACGACACCCCCGCGTACAACCAGCACGCGGCCGCCGCCGAGTTCCTGCAGCTCGAGGCCGACTGGGAAGCCGCCTACCTGCTCGCTCTGCGCGCAACGTGGATGGCGGACAACAAGAAGCCGAACTCACTCGAAGCATCCATGTCGAAGGCGAAGGCCGGTCGCACCGGAACCGCCATTTCCCTCAAGGCCGTCGAACTCGCCGGGACCTTGGGCTACTCGGAGCGCCCGCTGCTCGAGAAGTGGGCGCGCGATTCCAAGATCCTCGACATCTTCGAGGGAACGCAGCAGATCCAGCAGCTGATCGTCGCTCGCCGTCTGCTCGGAAAGTCGTCCGCCGAGCTGAAGTAGCAGCTCGAGGGGGACTTTCATCGAGGGGTGTAGCCCCCGCCGCGCTCACCTGCGGCGGGGGCTTCTTCGTGCGGGACATCCGGCTTCGCCGGACCGCGTGGCCGGACCGGCCTCTTCATCTACGCTGAACGGGAAATCCGTCACTGCAGCCGGAGGGGTTCGCCATGCCAGCTCAGCACTTCCTCACCAAGATCACGGACACCGTGGGAGCTGTGCGGGTGATGAACCGCGCAGGCCTCGTTCCCTTCCCCCGCGTCGACCAGGGCGTCCGCTCGATCCTGGCCGTGCGGAAGTACGGTCCGTTCGCCGGGCCCGTCCACGCGAATGCCGAGGCCGGGCTGGATGCGGTGGCCCTGATCGACGAGCGCGGCCCGCTCACCTACACCGACATCGAGGAGCAGTCCAACGCCCTGGTGCGGGCCTGGCAGGCCGACGGCATCACTCCCGGTTCGGTCATGGGATGCATGTGCCGCAATCATCGCGGCCTGGTCCTCACGATGCTCGCCGCCGCCAAGAACGGCACCAAGCTGGTGCTGATGAACACCGGGTTCGCCCGGCCGCAACTCGTGGACGTCGCCGCCCGCGAACAGGTTCAGGCGTTCGTGTACGACGACGAGTTCCACGCGGTCGCCGAGGCCCTCCCGGACGAGGTCATCGCCTATCGCTCCTGGGTGGAGGACGATTCGACATCCCAGGTCCGCACACTCGACGACGTGATGGAGGGCAGAGACCGCAGTACGCTCCCCGCGCCGTCCACGCAGGGCGGATTCGTCCTCCTCACCAGCGGCACCACGGGCACACCGAAGGGCGCTCCCCGCGGACACACGTCGCCGCTCGCGTCGGCCCAGTTCCTCGACCGGGTTCCGCTGCGACGCGGGCAGACGATGATGATGGCGGCCCCCGCCTTCCACGGGACGGGAGTCTCCCAGTTCGCGCTCGCGCTGGCGCTGGGCCAGACCGTGGTGATGCATCGCAAGTTCGACCCGGAGAACACGATCCGCCTGGTCGAGAAGCACCGGTGCGACACACTGGTCGTCGTTCCCACCATGCTGCAGCGCATCATCGACCTCGGGCCCGAGACCCTGGCCAAGTACGACACGTCGAGCCTGAAGATCATCTTCGCGGCCGGGTCCGCACTCTCCCCCGACCTCTGCAAGCGCACCACCGCCGCCTTCGGCGAGGTGCTCCACAACCTGTACGGCTCGACCGAGGTCGCCGTCGCCACCGTCGCGACTCCGGCCGACCTCGCGCTGGCGCCGGGCACCGCGGGGAGGGCACCCGTCACCTGCCACGTGGAACTCTACGACGAGTCGGGTCAACGGATCACCGAACCCGAGACCGTCGGACGAATCTTCGTCGCCAGCGGTCTCAGCTTCGCCGGCTACACCGACGGTCGCGACAAGGAGCGCATCAACGGTCTGCTGTCCACCGGCGACGTCGGCCACTTCGACCGCAACGGCCTCCTCTTCGTGGACGGCCGGGACGACGACATGATCGTCTCCGGCGGCGAGAACGTCTACCCCCTCGAGGTCGAGAACCTGCTCGCCGACCGCGAGGACGTGCTCGAGGCTGCTGTGATCGGTGTCGAGGACCCCGAATTCGGCCATCGCCTCAGGGCTTTCGTGGTACCCGGTCCGGGGTCCGCGAAGGACGCCGACGAGTTGAAGGCCCACGTCAAGTCGAACCTGGCGCGGTACAAGGTGCCCCGCGAGATCATCTTCATCGAGGAACTCCCCCGCAACGCGACGGGCAAGTTGCTGCGTCGCGTCCTGATCGAGATGGACGTCACGGAGAGCTGATCCCGATCGCGGCATCGGTGAACCGGTTCGTGTAGATCTGTTCCGCCGTCAGCGAATCCGGGATCGCGGCACCCCCGGCAACGAGGATCGGTTTCAGTTCGTCGACCGTCCCCTGCACTCGCGCCATGTCGTACGTTCCGACCGATCCGTCGGCCTCGTTCGCGATCAGCCCTTCGTCCTTCAGCAGTTGGGCACTGAACTCCGCCTCGCCCTCGGAGTAGGGCGAGAACGAGGAGTCCCGGGACACGACGTCCACGATGGCCTCGTTGGTGACCCCGGGAGCGGTGATGTAATCGGCGGTGGACTGCTGGATGATCGGCACCAGTTTCTGCAGGCACGGCGTCAGAGACTCCAGCTTGTCCGCGCGAACGGAGATGTTGGACGCGTAGATGTCGAAGCCCGAGTCCTTCAGGAGGTCGTAGGCGACCGGCTTGTCCCAGGCGGGAGTCTCGTACTCGTAGGTGTACGGCTCCGAGTTCGCGAAACCCTGTTGCGCGATCGCGGGATCCCCGACGAACCGGGAGGGCGCGCCGTCGTAACTCGTGTCGATCTGGGACTCCTTCAGCAGACCCCGGGCCACCAGCCACTGGGGGAACAGCTGTTCCTTCGAGACCACCACGAAGGCATCGGACTGCCCGATGTCGGCCACGGTCCGCCAGTCCGGGTGGGTCTGCGCATCCCACATCAGGATCGCCGGGCTGTACTTCAGCAGCGGCGTCACCGCCACGACCGGTTGGCTCGCGGCGGCGGCGATCACCTGATCCCCGTGGACAACGCCGAGTGCGATCGAATCGTCCACGTACATCTGCGACGTCACCGACTGGAAGCCGATCGCCGGACCGCCGGCGCGGAGTGTCAGATCCACACCCGTGTCCTTACCGCCGGCCACCAGCGGTCCGGTCACGGACTTCTCGTCGGCGTCGACGGCGTATCCGGCGCCGAGCATCCGGAACAACCCGCCCATGTCCGACTGCGGCTGCCACTGCAACTGGACCACGACGTTTTCCGGGCACACCCCGGCGAGAGTCTGCGATTCGGCGGCGGGTTCGAGGGTGATCCCGGCGGCGCTGCCGCCGTCGGCCGAGCTGCACGCCGAGAGGCCGAGTGCGGCCAGCACGACGGCGGACATGCCCGCCTGCCGGAGGGTCCTGATGTTGCGGTTCATTGTTCTCCTCGCGAACACAATCGATGACGGTGGTCGCCGGCACCGCGGAGGTGCGGCGAACACTCGTGACGACCAAGGGAATTCGGTGCCGGCTCGACGCGTCGGCGGCCGGTGCGCCCAGTGTGCACGCGAACTGATTACATGCAATATCAATTTTGTTTCGGTCACGTGAACGACCGCCTTGGTGCTCGCTATCACGCCACCTACTCGACGTTTTGCGCAGGATCGGCCACATGTCACCCGGTGTTCACACTTCGCAACCCGTACGACATACATGTAATCGAGACTATTCCGATCGAAAGGACCCATTCGTTGCATGCATTAGTCACTGGAGGTTGGGATGAGACTCGCCGACACGACGCGGGACGTCGACGCCCGCAGGCTCACACACGACGTCGCGATCGCCTTCAGCAGCGTCGTCAAACGGTTCGACACGGGAACCGTCGCACTGGACGGCATCGACCTCGACGTTCACCGCGGCGACTTCGTCGCAGTCGTCGGACCTTCGGGCTGCGGGAAGTCGACACTGCTGAGAATGGCCGCGGGACTGGAACGTCCGACCGAAGGATCCGTGACCCTGGCCACCGACTCCGTCGGGTTCATCTTTCAGGAACCCACACTGCTGCCTTGGCGGAGCGTGCGCGCCAACGTGGAACTCTCGGCCGAACTCGGCCTGGGCGACGCGGCGGTCCGGAAGGCACGCGCGGCCGAGGCCGTCACCGCCGTCGGGCTGGACGGTTTCGCCGACCAGCTACCCCGGTCGCTGTCCGGCGGAATGAAGATGCGCGTCTCCCTCGCCCGCGCCCTCACGCTCGCACCCGAGGTGATGCTCCTCGACGAGCCGTTCGGGGCCCTCGACGAGATGACCAGGCTCGACATGCAGGTCGAACTCCACCGGCTGTACAGCAACCGGGGGTTCACGTCGATGTTCATCACCCACTCGGTGTCGGAAGCGGTGTACCTCGCCAACCGGGTCGTCGTCATGACCGCGCGGCCCGGACGGATCGCCTCGGTCGTCGACATCGACTTCCCTCACCCGCGAAGCCCCCAACTGCGATTCGACCCGAAATACACCGAGTACGTCGCCCAGATCTCGACCTGCCTGCACGGGAGCACACGATGACCGAAGCACCTGCCGTCCTGCCCCTTCCTGTCGCGACCGCGCGGACCCCGGCCGTGACGGCCACGGGCTCGCAGGCGCGGCGACCGCGAACGGTCACGGTGGCCACGGGCCTGCTGTTTCCCGTGCTGTCGCTGGCAGGAGCACTCGCACTGTGGTCCGCGGTGAGCTGGTTCGTCCTCTCCCCCGAACGGCGATTCCTCCTTCCTCCGCCGAATCGTGTTCTCACGCAGTCGCTCCTGGACTGGAAACACCTGTCCCCGATGCTCGAGGCGCTCGCCGTCACTGCCCGCGTCGCGCTGGTCGGCTTCGTCGTGGCCGTGCTCGTCGGAGTCGGTACCGGAGTCTTGATGAGCCGCGCGAAGTGGATCGAACGGATCATCTACCCCTACGCCGTGGTGCTCCAGGTGATTCCGATCCTCGCGATCGTCCCGCTGATCGGCCTCTGGTTCGGTTACGGAATGACGGCCCGCACACTCGTGTGCGTCCTCATCGCGGCCTTTCCCATCATCACCAACACTCACTTCGGACTCCAGTCCGTCGACCGCGGCCTGCACGAACTGTTCACACTCGGCCGGGCATCCCGATGGGATCGCCTGGTAAAACTGGAACTTCGCGCGGCACTGCCCGGCGTCCTCGCCGGCATCCGCACCGCGTCCGGCCTCGTCGTCGTCGGCGCGATCATCGGAGACATGTTCTTCGCCAAGGGCGAGCCCGGCATCGGCACGCTTCTCGACGTGTTCCGCAGCCGGCTCCAATCCGAGGATCTCATCGCCGCGATCGTGATCGCATCAGTCTTCGGCGTCGCCGTGTTCTCCGCGTTCGGCATCCTGTCCCGACTGCTCGTCGGCAGCTGGCACGCGTCCGGCCACAAGTCCTGACCACCGCTTCCCCGAAAGGCCGTCATGCCCACTTCCCCGTTCATCGTCCCGACCGTCGACATCAGCCCGTATCTCGCCGAGGGAGCGCGCGCCCACAACAGCGCCGAATGCGCTCGTGTGGCAGCGGAACTCGACACCGCGTGCCGTGAGGTCGGCTTCGTCCAGATCGTCGGTCACCGGATCCCGGAGCGACGGTCGACCGCCTCACCAGTGCGCTCGACGAATTCTTCGGACTCCCGCTCGTGACCAAGAAGAAGTACCGGCGCTCCTCCGCCGAGAACCGTGGGTACTCGCCGCCCGCGTCCGAGTCCCTGAGCATGAGTCTCGGGGTGGAGTCCGCGAACATGATGAACGACTTCTACAAGGCCTTCATCGTCGGGACCGAGACCACCGAGTACCCCGAACTCGAACTCCCCGAGACCAGCTACGCCACAACACCTGGCCGGAGGACGCCCCGGCGTTCCGCAGCGGCGTGGAGGAATACTTCGCGCGCGCCCAGGTACTTGCACGAATTCTCCTGGCCGCGTTCGCCGATGCCCTTCGGGTGGAACCGGGATACTTCGACGCGATGGTCGACCATTCGATCAATGCATTGAAGATGAACAACTATGCGCTCCCCGAGGGCGAGGCCGCATTCGACGGCGATGCCACCGGCATGGGCGCACACACCGACTTCGGAATTCTCACGATTCTCTGGACCGATCAGGTTCCCGGCCTGCAGGTCCTCGGCTCCGACAACACGTGGCACGATACGCAGCCCGCCGACGACGCGTTGCTGATCAACCTCGGCGACGCCATGGCCCGGTGGACCCACGACCGGTGGCGCTCGACCGTGCACCGGGTGAATCCGCCCATCACCGACGGACAGATCATTCGCCGGCGATCCGCGGCGTTCTTCTTCGACGGGAACCACGACGCCGTGATCGCACCGCTCCCCGGCACGCTCGTCGACGGGGAGCCGGGATACCCGCCGATCACGGCCGCGGAGAACATCGCGGCCAAGGTCGCCGGATTGAAGGCAGGCGTCAAACCGGCTGCGGCACTTCGCGAAGCCGCACGGGTGCTGTCCGCCCACTAGCGGGATCAGCCGGTGGGAGGCCCTCCCGCCGGCGATCGAATAGAGTCGACGCAGGAGCCGGGCCGGGCGGCGAGGTCACGACCCGCCCCGAGGGAAGGGTTCGGAAGGATCGATGACACACACGGAACGAGCCCTGCTCACCGAATCCGTTCACGACACTCTTCGTGAACAGATCTTCTCCGGCGAACTGCCCCCCGGCACGCCCCTCAGCGTTCCGGCGCTGGCCGCGAAACTGAACGTCAGCCGCACCCCCGTCCGGGAGGCCGTGCAGCAACTCATCTACGAGGGCATCGCCGTCTACACCCGCAACGCGGGCGCCAAGGTCGATTCGCTCGACGCGGACTCGATCCGCGCCGTCTTCGAGGTCCGCGAGGTACTCGACGGACTGGCTGCATTTCACGCGACTGCCGCTGCCACCCATGAGACGGTGCAGCAATTGAAGAAGATGGTGCAGGTCCAACGTGAACTGCTGGACGGTCCCGCCGATCAGCGTCGCGATTCACGGCTCGACCTCGAATTCCACACCCTCATCCGGGAAACCGCCCGCAACAAGCCGCTGAGCGAAGCCCTCCTGCGGTTGGACGGGCAATCGCACCTGTACCGGTCGGACATGTGGAGTGCGGATCTGAATCGGAGACTCGCCGTCACCGAACACGAGCGGATCGTCGGGGCCATCGAGTCCGGAGATGCGGTCGGGGCGCGGGCAGCAGCGTGCGCACATGTGGCGGGATTGCTGATACGGACGACGCGTATGTGAGAACCGCCCCCTCGACCGGGGGACGAGCGGAGACAAAAAAGAACCGGTGTCCTGGAATCCAGGACACCGGTTCTTCGGTGGTAGCGGGGACAGGATTTGAACCTGCGACCTCTGGGTTATGAGCCCAGCGAGCTACCGAGCTGCTCCACCCCGCGTTGCATGAACAAAGTTACACGAGCGAACGAACGGATTGCAAATCGCCCGGAAAGAGTCCGAGTAGCAACCTTTCAGCACCACTAGAGTCACATCTGTTACCTAAAAGTTATGACGCTCGTCACATTCTAGGCGAAATCTGTAACGCTGCCGAAACCTCAAATTTCAAGGACGACCTGGGAAAACACCGGTCGTTCGTCCCAGTATTTGGACGCCCGTCACAGAAAATCGACCCGTGACCATTCCGTGATCACCGCGTACGTTCGTTGCCAGCCCGAAACTACCGGGCAACGCCGACCCGCCGCAGCTCGACCTGCCCCCGCGGGATTCGGAATCCCGACACCTCGAGGGGCAGGGACGAGGACAGATCGACCACCGGGTCGGCACACCAGCCGTTACCGCACACCACAACCTCGTCAGCAGGCGCGGAGAGGAATCAACCACATGACCAATTCCAGCATCGTCAAGCGGACCATGGGCGCAATTGCACTCACCGGAGCAGTCATCGGAGTGCCGCTCGGTCTGAGCACCGGCACCGCATCGGCTGCTTCCGGAGACTGGGACGCCGTCGCAGCGTGTGAGAGCAGCGGCAACTGGGGCGCCGACACCGGAAACGGCTTCTCGGGCGGTCTGCAGTTCACCGACAGCACCTGGGCAGCGAACGGCGGCAGCGGCTCGCCGGCCAACGCCTCGCGCGAGGAGCAGATCCGCGTCGCCGAGAACGTCCTGGCGACCCAGGGCCCCGGCGCCTGGCCGGTCTGCGGACAGTACCTCTGATCCGCAGCACATTTTCGGGAGTGCCCCGCGCGCAGCACGACTGCGCGCGGGGCACTCCTGCATCGCGTGGCCTCGCGATACACCACCGGGACCCGATTTCCTGCCATTTCGACGTGAGCCGCTGCACAAAATAGTGGTGATCCGCGACACATAACAGCGGGGTAACGAATAGACTCCGAAACGATATCGAGGCGGACTGACCTGCACAGACAGGGTGAATTCGCCTTCGGCGCCAGACAGCTGTCCACCATTTTCGCCAGGTGAACTGCGGCCGAAGCTCCCGTACGGTCGCTCTCGGCCCGAAACAACCGGGCGAAAGCCGGCCCGCCGCTGCTAGCTCTGCCCCGCGGGTTCGGAATCCCCGAAACCTTCGAGGGGCAGGGACGCGGCACAGAATCGCAGCCCGGCGTGACGACGCAGACGTCGTCACCCGCAGGCCGGCCACGCCAGCAAGCGCGGAGAGGATTGACCCCGCATGACCAATCACAGCATCAGCAAGCGTGCCCTCGGCTGGATCGCCGTCACCGGAGCCGTCGTCGCCGTCCCGCTCGGACTGAGCACCGGCACTGCCTCCGCCGCTTCCCACAACTGGGACGGCGTCGCCCAGTGCGAGAGCGGCGGCAACTGGGGAATCAACACCGGAAACGGCTACTACGGTGGTCTGCAGTTCTCGCAGAGCACCTGGGAGGCCAACGGCGGCACCGGCTCGGCATCGAGCGCCAGCAAGGCCGAGCAGGTCCGCGTCGCCGAGAACGTTCTCGCGACCCAGGGTCAGGGTGCATGGCCGGTGTGCGGTCAGTACCTGTCCACCGGTGGCGGCGACGTCGCCGAGGCTCCCGCACCCGCTCCGGAGCCCACCCCGGCTCCCGCCCCCGCGGCTCCGGCTCAGGTCCAGGCACCCGCCCCGGTCCAGCCCGCCGCACAGCAGGCGCTCGACGCCGCGCGTCAGGTCGCGGATCAGAACGGCTACGGACAGCAGTTCCAGCAGCTGGTGGACGCCAACCCGCAGTTGGTCGACGCACTGCGCTGATCTTCCGATCAGATACGACGAGGCCCTGTCATCCGGTTCGGATGACAGGGCCTCGTTCTGCGTTGAAGCGCCTCTACTTCGGGATCGCCTCGTACGCGGCGACCGCCTTCTGGACGCGGGCAAGGGCTGCGCCGTACGCCGCGAAGTCACCGCTGCGCTGCGCCGACGTCAAGGCGTCGAGCGACGCGTCCAACTCCGCCACGGCCGCCGAGACATCCGTGCCGGACGGCGGCGTCGCCGGGGCGGTCGGCGCCGGTGCCGCACCCTGATCGACCGGCGGCGTGGTGCCGGTCTCCGGAGGTGTCCCCTCTTCCGCACTGGGTGCCGTCGCCACCGAGCCTGTGCCGGCACCGAACACCTGGTCGAGCGCCTGCGCCAACGTCGGGGCGTACCCGACGCGCACACTGTTACTCGGCGGCGGCTCGCGGTAGCTCACCAGCACTCGCGACAGCTGCGGGAACGTCGACGTGTTCGGACCCGTCGAACTTCGCTCGGTATACATCGGTTCGACGTAGAGGATGCCGCCGTCCGCGATCGGCAAGGTCAGCAGGTTGCCGTACTGAATCTTGTTCGATCTCTCGAGCAGGGTTCTCTCCGACGCCACCCGTGGATCCGAGATCATCGAGTTCTGCGTCTGCTGCGGACCCTGGGTCTGCGTGTCCGTCGGCAACTGGAGCACCGTGAACTTGCCGTAATTCTCCGGATCCGATTTCACCGACAGATATGCGGACAAGAATTCGCGACTGTAACCGACCATCGCGCTGGTCAGATTGAACGACGGTTTCCCGGTCTCGGGATCACCGACCAGCACGTAGTACGGCGGCTGGTTCGCGCTCGTGTCGATCGTGGGATCGCTCGGCACCGACCAGAACGCGTTGTTGGTGAAGAACTCCTTGGGATCGTCCACGTGGTACTTGGCGAGCATCTCGCGCTGCACCTTGAACAGGTCCTCGGGATAGCGGAAGTGCGCTCGCAGTTCGTCGGGAATCGAATCCGCCGGCTGAACCGCATCCGGGAACACACCCATCCATGCGTCGAGCACCGGATCGTTCTGATCCACCTGGTAGAGCTTCACGGTGCCGTCGTACGCATCGACGGTGGCCTTCACCGAGTTGCGGATGTAGGACACCTCCTTACGGGGCAGCAGGCGGCCGGTGTTCTGGTCGATGCTGTCCTCGACGAGTCCGTCGAGCGAACTGCGCTGGGCGTACGGGTAGTCCTGCAACGTGGTGTAGGCATCCACGATCCACACGACCTTGCCGTCGACGACGGCCGGGTACGAGTCGCCGTCCGCGGTCAGCCACGGGGCGACGTGCGTGACCCTGTCCCGTGGGTCCCGGTTGTAGATGATCTTGGAATCCGAACCGATGGCACCGGAGAACAGGATGTTGCGCTCGGTGTACTTGGCCGCGAACGCCAGCCGGTTGAACCAGTTGCCGATCGGCACACCCCCGGAACCGGTGTACGTGTAGCGCGAGGTGTCGGTGTCGTACTCGCGCGGGTCCGAACCTCCGGATCCGCCGACGATCGCGTAGTCGGCGTCCGTGTCGGCGATGACCTCGCCGTAATAGATGCGCGGCTGCTGGACCGGAATGACCTGATTACCTGCCTCCTGCGAGGCGATGTCGCTGACCATGTAGACGGGGTAACCACTGTTGCTGTTGGCGGCTTCCTCCGCGGACTCGCCGGCAGCGGCGTTCACCCGGTTCGCGGGGGCTGCGACCAGTCCGTTGCCGTGCGTGTAGACGGTGTGCTTGTTGATCCAATCCGTCTGGTTACCCGTCAGGCTCTTGGACGACAACTCGCGGGCCGCGACGATGTAGTCACGCAACTGCCCGTCGATGTCGTACCGGTCGATGTCGAGCGTCGGCGGGAAGCCGTAGAAGTTCTTCAACTGCTGCTGCTGGGTGAACGTCCGCGACAGGATGTTCGGATCGAGCAGTCGCGTGTTCTCGATCGTCATGACGTCGGCAGGCACGTCCCGCGGCGGCTTCGTGCCATACCCCTGATAGTCCTGGTACTCGACCTTGTCGTCGGTGATGCCGTACGCCTGCCGCGTGGCAGCGATGTTCCGCTCGATGTACGCGCTCTCCTTGTCGGCGGCGTTGGGACGCACCGAGAACTGCTCGACCACGAGCGGCCACACCGCGCCGACCAGGATGGAGGAGAGCACGAGAAGCGCTGTCGCCATTGCGGGAATCCGCAGATCGCGCAGGAAGATCGCCGCGAAGAAGGCGCCCGCGCAGATGACCGCGATGGCCAGCAGGATCAGCTTCGCCTGCAGCACCGCATTCATGTCCGTGTAGCTACCACCGGTGAACGTGGGTTCCTTGCGGCTGCTCGACAGCAGCGAGTAACGGTCGAACCAGTACGCGACGGCCTTGAGGAGAATGAAGGTTCCCGCGAGCACCGCCAACTGGACTCGCGCCGCATTGGTCAGTGCCCCGCCCCGGCCCGCCAGTTTCAGCCCGCCGAAGATGTAGTGCGTCACCAGGCTCGCGAAGAACGCCAGCAGAACCGCGACGAACAGCCAGTTGAGGACGAAACGGTAGAACGGCAGATCGAAGGTGTAGAAGCCGACGTCGAGGCCGAACTCGGGATCGGCGACGCCGAACGCGCCGCCGTTGACGAACAGCTGCACCGTCACCCAGCTGGACTGGGCGATGAGCCCGGCGAGCAGCCCCACCGCGATCGGAATGGCAAGGCCGAACATGCGCAGCCGAGTCATCACCGTGGTGCGGTACCGCGCCACTGGATCGTTGGGACCCGACACCGGGACGAACACCGGCCGCGAACGGTAGGCGAGCAGCAGTGCCAGCCAGACGATTCCGCCGACCACGACACCGACTACGAGGAAGAGGAGCAGACGGGTGATCAGGACCGTGGTGAACACACCCCGGAATCCGACCTCACCGAACCACAACCAGTCCGTGTAGGTACTGATGAGCCGAGGACCCACCAGCAACAGGGCCGCGACGACAAGCGCCAGCACCAGCAGCACTCGGCTGCGTTTGGACAACGACGGTAAACCTGCGGGGGGCCGCATGCCCACGTGCCACACTCCAAGAACTCGGCGACGCTGTCGCGCCGCGATCAACTGCACCGTTCGTTCGTCCACACCCGAACAGCAAGGGCGTGACCGTTTCGTCCCACTCTACGTAACAACCGGGAGATGCGGCCGTCGGTCCTGTGCCGGGGGTGCGAAGATGGGTCTCGTGAGTGAAGAGAATGTGAACAGAGAGACGGACGCCCTCGCCCGCTGTGTGCGCGAGGTGGTCGAATTCGTCGATGCCGGAGGGTGGGATCAGCCGCCCCAGATGTTCGCACTCGTCCCGACCGAACTGCTCGCGGCCGCCGAACCGAGCCTGCTCGACCAGCTCGCCGACGGCTCGGAATTGACCCCGGTGGAACAGGATCCGTTCCCCGACGACATCGACGGCGGGTCGCGCGCACTCGACGAGTTCCTCGCCACCACCAGCTGGCCGGAGTCCGTGGTGGGGTGCGCCCTCGTGCAGGAGATCGTCGTTCTGCCGCCCGAGGCGGAGTCCGACCTCGACGACGCGCTCGTCCCCCTGCTGTCCGATCGCGACGCCGCCGACGACGCCGCGCGGGCCGCGGCCGAGTCGCATCCCGACCGCCGGTCCGCCCGGTTGATCGCCGCCGTGCTGCGCGACGGACCGTCGTTGTGCCTGATGCAGTTGCGCCCCGACGAGGACGCCGACCCGTACGCCGGGATCGAACTGCTCACCTACGAGGATCTGGCGCCGAATCTCATCAGCGCGTTGTACGCCACCCTCGACGCGACCGAGGAGGACTGACCGCTCAGCAGTGCGGCGCGTCGGCTCCGGTATTGATCGCCTCGAGCGCGTCGACGGCGCCGTCGAGGTTCTCGACCTTCACCAGCCGGAGCCCGTCGGGCGCACCCTGGCGTGCCTCGTCGCAGTTCTTCGCCGGCACGAGGAACGTCTCGGCACCCGCCTCCTCCGCGGCGATCAACTTGTACTTGATGCCGCCGATGGGGCCGACGTCGCCGTCGGAGTCGATCGTGCCGGTGCCGGCGACGAACTTGCCGCCGTTGAGTTCGCCCGGGCTGAGTTTGTCGATCACGGCGAGGGTGAACATGAGCCCTGCCGAGGGGCCGCCCACGTCGGCGAGGTTGAAGTCGATCGTGAACGGGACGTCCGGGATCTCCTCGGGAGTGATCCCCAGGTAGCCCTTGGACTCGTCGTCCGGGCGTGCGCCGAGCACCACCCGCACCGTCGTCTCGGCGCCGTCGCGCCGGATCACGATCGGCACCTCCGTGTTCGGGGGCACATCGGCCACCGCCTCCTGCACGCCACCGACCGTCGAGACCGGCTTTCCGTCGACACTCACCATTACGTCGCCCTCGCGCAGCAGTCCCTGGGACGGTCCGTCCTCACCGACCTTGGCGATCCGCAGGTCCACCGGCTTACCCAGGAAGTGGAGCGCAGCGAGTTCGGCGCTGTCCTCCGACTGCTGGAAGTCGGCGTCGTTCTCCTGTTTGACCTCGTCCTTCGACTTGTCCGGCGGGTACACCTCTTCGCGGGGGACGATGCCCTGACGCCCACTGGCCCACAACCCGAACGCTTCGAACACGTTGAGGTCGTCGCGCACGGCGACCGTCGTCATGTTGAGGTGGCCGGTGGTGTCGTCGACCTCCGTTCCCTCGATGGCGACGACTTCCTCACCCCCCACTTCGCCGAGTGTGTTGAACGTGGGTCCCGGCCCGAGGGCCACGTACGGCACCGTGATCACCGTGCCGAGAATTCCGAGTACCACGATCGGGGCCAGCGCAGCCAGAAGCGTCACGATCCGTCGATTCACCTGGACCAGCGTAGAGCGCGAACCCGTGGACACCGTTGTCGGCCGTCCGCGTGTTCGCCGTCAGCGTGACGAGGTGGACACCACGGAACCACGCGCCTTGTACCGTTGAGTCATGAGCAATCCGCCCTTCGGCTTCTCCAAACCCGACGACGATCCCGATCGTGACAAGAACACGGGGGATCAGAACGGGCCCGACCGCGACAAGAACGCGGGCGGTTCCGACGACTTCGGTTTCGGGGCGGGTGGTTTCCCCGCCGGGGGCTTCGACCCGGCCGCCCTCGGCCAGATGCTGACCCAGTTCGGCCAGATGCTGAGCGGGATGGGCACGTCGATGGGCTCCGGTGAGCAGACCGGCCCGGTCAACTACGAGATCGCGAAGAAGCTCGCGCGCCAGCAGATGGGGTCCGTCGCTCCCATCACCCAGGGCAACTCCGAGGCGATCGCCGATGCCTCACGGCTCGCGGAACTGTGGCTCGATGCCGCGACGACGCTGCCCGCGGGCGCAACGAAGACCGTCGCGTGGACGCCCAACGACTGGCTCGACAACACTCTCGACACCTGGAAGCGGCTGTGCGACCCGGTCGCGGAGAAGGTGTCCGGCATGTGGGTGCAGGGGCTGCCCGAGGAAGCGCAGCAGATGGCAGGCCCGATGATCGGCATGATGAGCCAGATGGGTGGCCTCGCGTTCGGCTCCCAGCTCGGCCAGGCCCTGGGGCAGCTGTCCAAGGAGGTGCTCACCTCCACCGACATCGGTCTCCCCCTCGGTCCGGCAGGCACTGGCGCACTGCTCCCCGCCGCGGTGGAGCGGTTCAGCAAGGGCCTCGAACAGCCCGACCGCGAGATCCTCGTCTTCCTCGCCGCACGGGAGGCCGCCTACCAGCGCCTGTACAGCCACGTCCCGTGGCTGCGTCAGCGTCTTCTCGCCACCGTCGAGGAGTACGCCCGCGGCATCACGATGGACTTCTCGGCCATCGAGGACATGGCGAAGGGACTCGACCCGTCTGCACTGACCGATCCGTCGCAGCTCGAGAACATCCTGCAGCAGGGCGCATTCGAACCGCAGACCACACCCGAGCAGAAGCAGGCTCTCGAGCGACTCGAGACGCTGCTCGCCCTCATCGAGGGCTGGGTCGAGGTCGTCGTCGCGTCGGCACTGAACGACCGACTCCCCGGCGTCGCGGCCCTCACCGAGACGCTGCGCCGCAGGCGTGCGACCGGCGGACCCGCCGAGCAGACGTTCGCGACGCTCGTCGGACTCGAACTGCGTCCTCGCAAGGTCCGGGAGGCCGCGCAGCTGTGGACTCGCCTCACGTCCGAGTCGACCGTCGATGCCCGTGACGGTGTCTGGGCCCACCCCGACCTGTTGCCCGACTCATCCGATCTCGACAGCCCGGATGCGTTCGTCGAACGTGTGCTAGGCGGCGGCGACGGCGGCGACTTCGACAATCCGATGGCACAGCTGGAGGCAACCGAGGCGCGCGAGCGGGCCGAGGAAGCCGAACGCGGCAAGTCCGGCAAAGACGACGAGTCCGAGTCCTGACCTTCCGATCCCACCAATTTTCGATAGCGGGAAGTCTGCAGGTCGAGGTATGTTTCGGCCTGTGGACAACCCGCGTTTTCGGCGCTGATGCCCGGTCGTGGCCTGCGATCCTCAGCGTGTGACCATCCAGCCCACACCCCACGTCGGTGTCACTCTCGATCCCCGGATCGCCGTACTCGTCCGCCCCGACGGGCGGGTGCAGTTCGGCTGGGATCCCGAACGCGCGCTCGTACTCGCCCCGCCGCCCGGGGTCCGGACCGAGCAACTCCTGGCCGTCGTCCGACTGCTCGACGGCAAGAACTCGCGGCCGCACATCCTGTGGACCGCCGTCGGGTACGGCCTGGCGCCCACAGACGTGTCGAAACTGCTCGGCGACCTCGACCGGGCCGGTCTGATCGATGTCGCAGGCACGTCCCCCGTCGCGGACACGATCCCGATTCGCGTGCACGGGCGCGGCCCGCTGTCGGATGCGGTGTCGGCCGGGCTCACGGACGGCGGTATCCGGGTCTCCCGCTCCTTCCGCTATTCCGCCGACAGCGACGTCCGGCGGTGGAACGTTCTGTGCGTCGTACTCGCGGACGATCTGGTGGCAGAACCTCGGCTCGTCGCGGATCTGGTCCAGAACGGCATACCGCACCTGCAGGTCCGGCTGCGTGACGGCCGCGGTGTGGTCGGCCCTCTGGTGCTCCCGGGCCACACCAGCTGCCTACGGTGCGCCGACCTCCTCCGTGCCGCGTACGACGAGGACTGGCCGCACCTGTCCGCTCAGCTCCTCGGGACGGTCGGGCACGCGAGCCCCGCCGTGATCATGGCCACGGCAGCAGTCGCCCTCGGCCAACTCGAAGCCGTCTTGGCCGCTCCGCGAGGCGCGCCGCCCAGCAGCCTCGACGCGACGCTCGAGATCGATCTCGGCGCGCACCGGCTATCGACCCGGCGCTGGCCACGGCAGGCGAGCTGCAGCTGCACGTATCTGGCACCCGCCGTGGGCGAATCGAACCGGCTTCGGTCATGATGCATGATGGTGGGGTGTCCGACATCCCCCGCAGGAGTTCCGCCCGCACCGCCAAACTCGCGAGCATCCCGTTGGGGATCGCGGGGCGTGCCGCGATGGGCTTCGGCCGGAAGCTGACCGGCGGTGACAAGGACGAGATCGACGCCCAGCTGAGCGCGAAGGCCGCCGAGCAATTGTTCGCGGTCCTCGGCGAACTCAAGGGCGGCGCCATGAAACTGGGGCAGGCGCTCAGCGTCATGGAGGCGGCGATCCCCGAGGAGTTCGCGGAACCCTACCGTGAATCGCTGAACAAGCTGCAGGCGCAGGCGCCTCCCCTGCCCGCGCGGGCCGTCCACAGAATGCTCGACCAGCAGCTGGGCACCAAGTGGCGTGACCGGTTCCAGTCGTTCGACGACACCCCGACCGCATCGGCCAGCATCGGCCAGGTGCACCGCGCGGTGTGGGCCGACGGTCGCGACGTGGCCGTCAAGGTTCAGTACCCCGGCGCCGACGAGGCGCTGCGCGCCGACCTGAAGACGCTCGGCCGGTTCGCGGGACTGTTCGCCTCGGTCATGCCCGGCGTCGACGTGCGCCCGGTCATCGACGAGTTCACGGCCCGCACCGAGGAAGAACTCGACTACCGGATCGAGGCGAACAATCAGCGCCGCTTCGCCAAGGTGTACGACGGGGATCCACAATTCGCGGTTCCGCACGTGGTCGCCAGTGCCCCCAAGGTGGTGGTCACCGAGTGGATGTCGGCGAAGCCGCTGTCGGCCATCATCGCCGACGGCACCCCCGAGGAACGCAACACCGCGGGTGCACTGCTCGCGGAGTTCCACTTCGCCTCCCCCACCCGCGTCGGCCTGCTCCACTGCGATCCGCATCCGGGCAACTTCATGTTGCACAGCGACGGCCGCCTCGGTGTCATCGATTTCGGTGCCGCGGCACCGTTTCCGCACGGTCTTCCCCCGGTGCTCGGGTCCATGGTCCGGCTGGCGCTCCACGAGCAGTTCGACGAACTGACGGAGTTGCTGCACGCCAACGGATTCGTTCTGCCCGGCCGGACGGTCACCGACAAGGAGATCGCAGACTACCTGCGTCCCGTCACCGACCCGATCCGCACCGAATCGTTCCACTTCACCCGTGCCTGGCTGCAGAAGGCCGCGGGTTCCGCGACCGACTTCAACAGTGCGCAGTTCCGGACGGCCCGGGCACTGAATCTGCCGGCGGAGTACCTGATGATCTTCCGGGTTCTCGTCGGCTCGGTGGGAATCTGCGCTCAGCTGGACGCGTACGCGCCGTACATGGAGATCCTCACGCGGTGGCTCCCCGGGTTCGCCGAGCCTGCACCCGAGGACGAAGACACCGTCTGACCTCGAAGACACAGAACGGGCGTTCGCCCGGACCACTCGTGTGAGTGGCCGGGCGAACGCCCGAATTCTCCCGCCCCGTACCGGTTTCTACGCACAGACCAGAGTCTGAGTCTTGCGCGGACGTCCCCGGGGACGCTTGCGGGCGATCACGACACCCTGGTCGAAGATCTCCCCACCCCACACGCCCCACGGCTCACCCCGATCGAGGGCCGCGTCGAGGCAGCGGGAGCGGATCGGGCAGGACGCGCACAGCGCCTTCGCCTGTTCCAGCTCGGTGGGAGAATCCGCAAACCACAGGTCGGGATCGTCGACCCGGCAGGGCAGGTCACCACGCGCGGACACTATCTGAACAAATCCGCTTGTGGCGGTTGAGGTTTCGGATACCCCTCGGCATGTCACGGTAGACACGTCCTTCTCCTCTGCTCTCATTGCGACGGTCAATTCTTCGGTTCGATGAAGTGGGTGCGAACCAGAGCCGAGGCTGCGAGCGGGAAAGGTGCTCGAACTACAAAGGCCACGGTCCGCGATGCGGGTCCGTGGCCTTGAAAAGACGGTGGGAGTTGGCCTACCGAGGAATTCCTCGACAACTCCGATACACGGACTCGACTGCTGCTGCGGGACGACGACGGGCTGCCGACCAGACAATCGCCGGTGCCGCTTCCGCCGCGTTCATGCCGAACAGTGCGGAGGCAGCAGCGACTGCCGTCTCATGTGCTTGGTACTTCGTCATTTCACTGCCACCTCCACTTCTTCTCGATCCGATGTGAACCACACGGGTCTCCCCGCGCACTGAAACCACAGTAGGCAATTCTCCAGAACCGCACAACCTATTTTTGACCTGCAGTGATGCGCACTACTCACTCACCGCGCGGGAGTCGTTCAGGGACTACCGCTTCCCTTGATCACACCGAGGACGTCCTCACCGAACTGCTCGAGCTTCTTCGCACCGATTCCGGGGATCGCGACGAGCCCGCGATCGTCCTGCGGTCGCTGCTCGGCGAGAGCCGTCAACGTGTTGTCGCTGAACACCACGTACGCCGGAACCTTCAGCTCCCGCGACTTCTCGAGCCGCCACGACCGCAGCGATTCGAGCAGTTCCACGTCGACGTTCGACGGGCACCCTTCACAGCGACCGAGCATGGTCGCGGTCGTCCCGATCAGCTGTTTTCCGCACAGCCGGCACCGTGGACGCTTCTTGGTGCTCTTGGCGGGCGCCGCGATCCGCGAGGCAGGTGAATCCTCGGGGATGAGGCCGTGCAGGAACCGCGAACGGCGCCGCGACTTGCGGCCGCCCTCGTTCCGGGACAGCGCCCACGACATCTGCAGGTGCTCCCGGGCGCGGGTCACGCCGACGTACAGCAACCGGCGCTCCTCCTCGACGGCGGCCTCGTCCGGTGCCGAATTGGAGTCGCCGAGCACGTGCTGGATGGGCAGCGTTCCGTCGGTCAGCCCGACGAGGAACACGGCGTCCCATTCGAGCCCCTTGGCGGCGTGCAGGGACGCGAGCGTCACACCCTGCACGACGGGTGGGTGCCGCGCCTCGGCCCGCAGGCTCAGTTCACGCAACAGCGCGTCGAGGGTCAACTCCGGGTCCTGGGTCAGCTGCTCCTCGGTGAGCGCGACCAGCGCCGACAGCGACGACCACCGTTCGCGAGCCTGCGCACCCGCCGGTTCCGCGTCGGTCAGCCCCAGCGGAACGAGGACCGCGCGGACGAGCGTGACCAGGTCGGCGCCGACCGCATCCGGCAGGTCGTCGCGACCTGCGGCCTGACGTAGTGCCGCCACGGCCTGACGCACCTCGGTGCGCGTGAAGAATCCCTCTCCGCCCCGGACCTGGTACGGGATGTCGAGTTTCGTCAGCGCCTGCTCGTGCACCTCGGACTGGGCGTTGATCCGGTACAGGACCGCGATCTCCGCGGCCGGAGTGCCGGACGCGATGAGCCGCTTGATCGTGCGCGCCACCCCGGCGGCCTCGGCCGGCTCGTCGTCGAACTCGACGAAACTCGGCTCCGGTCCGGAGTCGCGTTGCCCGATCAGCTGCAGACGGGTGCCCGCGATCCTGCCGCGGGCCGCTCCGATCACCCGGTTCGCCATCGACACGACCTCGGGGGTCGAACGGTAGTCGCGCTCGAGGCGCACGACGGTGGCCTCGGGGAACCGGCGCGAGAAGTCGAGCAGGTAGTTGGGTGTGGCGCCGGTGAACGAGTAGATGGTCTGGTTGGCGTCACCGACGACGGTGAGGTCGTCCCGCTCCCCGAGCCAGGCGTCGAGGACACGCTGCTGTAGCGGGGTGACGTCCTGGTACTCGTCCACGACGAAGCATCGGTACCGGTCGCGGAACTCCTCGGCGACAGCCGAATGCTCCTCGAGCGCCGCCGCCGTGTGGAGCAGGAGATCGTCGAAATCGAGGAGCATCCCGTCCTGGCCGCGGGCCTTGAGCTGCTCGTAGCCGTGATAGACCTCGGCGACCTTCGCGGCGTCGACCGGCGCCTCCCTGCGTAACTTGGCCACCGCACGCGGGTAGTCCTCCGGCGCGATCAGCGAGGCCTTGGCCCACTCGATCTCGCTCGCCAGGTCGCGGACGCTCTCCGTGCTGGTGGACAACCCGACCCGTCCGGCGGCGGACGACACGACCGCGAACTTGCGGTCCAGCAGCCGCCATTCCGTGTCGCCGATCACCTGCGGCCAGAAGTACCTCAGCTGTCGCAGTGCGGCGGCGTGGAACGTGCGCGCCTGAACCTGCGCTCCCCCGTCGCCGATCCCGAGGCTGCGCAGCCGGCCGCGCATCTCGCCCGCCGCGCGAGCCGTGAACGTGACCGCCAGCACCTGCCCCGCGGCGACGTGCCCACTGGCCACGAGGTGCGCGATACGCCGGGTGATGGTCCGGGTCTTCCCTGTTCCGGCCCCCGCCAGCACACACACCGGGCCCCGGGGAGCGAGTACCGCTGCGGACTGTTCGGGATCGAGACCGGTACTCGTCACCTCTGCTGCGCCGGCTGCTGACATGGCGTCCATCATGACAGGGGCAACCGACACGGCGCGAAGCGGACGAACACCGCAGTGGGAACACACGACGGAGTCGTGGTGTTATATCCGCCGTGACTGCTACCGACACCCCCGCCCTGACCATCTACTCCACCACCTGGTGCGGCTACTGCCGGCGCCTGAAGACCCAGCTGGACGAATCCGGCATCGGCTACGTGGAGATCGACATCGAGGACGACCCGGCATCGGCGGAGTTCGTCGGCAGCGTCAACGGCGGCAACCACGTCGTCCCCACCGTCAAGTTCGCCGACGGCAGCACCGCGACCAACCCGTCGTTGGCGCAGGTCAAGCAGCTCCTCGACGCCTAGGACTCCGTCGCTGCTCCCGCCCAGGACTCGATGATTCCCCGCGCGATGGAAATCGAGCCCGGGAGCAGCAGCGGGGCGTCGGTGTCCGACGCCCAGTCGCCGAGTTCGAGTGCCGTCCGCACCTCGTCCCGAGTGAACCACCGGGCCTCGGCGATCTCGCCGTCCGCGAACGTCAGCGGGGCGTCGGGATCGCCGACGGCCGCGAACCCGATCATCACCGACCGGGGAAACGGCCACGGCTGGCTGCCCAGGTAGCGCACGTCACGAACGTCGACACCCACTTCTTCCTTGATCTCCCGGACGACGCACGTCTCCAGCGATTCACCGGCCTCGACGAATCCGGCCAGGATCGAGAACCGCCGCGCAGGCCACGTGGGCTGCCGGGCCAGCAGGACGCGGTCTCCGCCGTCGTGCACGAGGCAGATGACCGCCGGATCCGTGCGGGGAAATTCTTCGTGCCCGGTGCTCGTCGAGATCCGCGACCACCCCGACATCGTCGGTTCGGACGGCGCGCCGTCGAGCGCGCTGAAGCCTGCGCTGTCGTGCCAGTTGAGCATCGCGAGGGCCCCGGTGAGTACGCCCGCGTCCGCGTCGTCCAGCGTCCCGCCCAGAATCCGGAGATCGGCGAGCTCGCCGGTCAGCGCCTGCACCCGCACCGCCCATACGTGCCGGTCCTTGCGGATGCCGAGGAAGACCGCCCCGCGTTGCGGTTCGGGGCCGAGTTCGGTGGCCTCCGCGAACACGAGGCCGTCGTCCCCCACCCGCACCTGTCCGCGGTGATTGACGCGCAGCAGCAGCGCATCCCGCCAGCCCGCTCGAAGGGCGTCCGTGTCCGAACGCAATTCCTCGGCCCGCCCGACGGCGGAGCGGGACAGGAGCGGGGTGTCGTTGAGCCGGAATTCAGTCACGCCCTCGACACTACTGCCGGTCAGTTGGCGACCCGACGGATGTACAGCAGTCGGTCGTTCTCCTCGATCGAATCGACCTCCGGAGAGCCGACCCGGATCAGCCGCCCGTCCCGCACCACACCGAGCACGATGTCCGCGAGGTGACGTGGGGAGCCGCCGATCTCGTCCCGCTCGACGGGGCGCTCCGCGATCGCGAAACCCGCCTCCGGAGTCAGGAGGTCCTCCATCATCTCGACGACGCTCGGCGTCTTCGTCGCGATGCCGAGGAGCCGGCCCGCGGTCTCGGACGACACGACGACCGAATCGGCGCCGGACTGCCGGAGCAGATGCGTGTTCTCGGATTCGCGGATCGCCGCGACGATCTTCGCCTTCGGTGCGATCTCCCGCGCCGTCAGCGTCACCAGCACCGCGGTGTCGTCACGGTTGGCCGCAACGATGATCGCCGACGCGTTCTGCGCGCCCGCCAACCGCAGCACGTCCGATTTGGTGGCGGACCCGTGGACCGTGACGAGCCCCTTGCTGGCCGCCGAGTCGAGCACCGCATGATCGGTGTCGACCACCACGATCTCCGACGGCGGAACGTCGTCGCCGAGCATCGCGTCGATCGCGGTGCGTCCCTTGGTTCCGTAGCCGATCACCACGGTGTGATTGCGCACGTGCTGCCTCCAACGCTGGATTTTGAACGCCTGCCGGGAGCTCTGCGTGAGCGCGGAGAGAGTCGTACCGACGAGGACGATGAGGAAGAAGATTCGAAGAGGCGTGATCAGGAGAACGTTGACGAGCCTCGCGGACGGTGTGAACGGCGTGATGTCGCCGTAGCCCGTCGTGGACAACGACACCGTCGCGTAGTAGATGCAGTCGAGCAGCGACAATTCGTTGTCCTGCGCGTCGCGGTAGCCCGCCCGGTCGATGTAGACGATGAGAACCGCCAACATCAACGCCGCCAGGGCGATACCCACGCGGCGGTAGATCGCCCGCGCCGGACTGGTCTGCAGCTCCGGAATCCGGAGCACCCCCACCAACGCGAAGTCAGGCCGGTCGGTCAGGGTGTCCGACCTGGTCAATCTCTCACGCAGCCTACCGGCCATATGTTCGTCCCCACGTTGCACTGAACTCCGACATCGGCTGGCAGCCTAACCCCGATTGTCCCATCGGTGACACGTCGGAGCCTCGTTGTCGCGAACCGAGTTGCTCGGGCAAGCTGACGTCATGCAACGAGAGAGCCACACACCACGACCGAGCCAGAAGCCCGCACTCCGCCTTGCCGCGCTGCTGCTCGGCGCCGGCACCATGCACTTCGTCGCCCCCAAGTTCTTCGACTCCACGGTCCCCACCCAACTTCCGGGCGAGGCCCGCACCTACACGTACGTGTCGGGGGTCGCCGAGCTCGCCATCGGCACCGCGCTCGCCGTGCCGCGAACCCGCAGGCTCGGTGGCGGCCTCGCTGCTCTCCTGTTCGTCGCCGTCTTCCCCGCCAACGTCACCATGGCAGTGGACTGGCTGACGAGCTCCAAGACGACGAATGTACAGAAAGCCGGTGTGCTGCTGCGCCTTCCGCTGCAGATCCCCTTGGTCACCGAGTCGCTGAAGGCTCGGCGTCAGGCCTGATCTCCTCGTCGGGAGAACCGGCGGAACGGAGCAGACGGGCGAGCGCGTCGGCGTCGGGCAGGTGGTCCGGCGCGATCGTCCGCCCGGTCCGCACGTAGTGGAACGCGGCGCGCACCCGCTCGATCGGAACGTCCATCAGTTCGGCCCACGCCAGCCGGTACGCGGCCAGCTGCATCACGACGGCCTTCTCGTTGGCCGCGCTCGGCTCGGCGCCGGTCTTCCAGTCGATCACCGTCCACCCGCCGTCGGGGTCGGTGAACACCGCGTCGATCCGGCCGCGCAGCACCGTGCCCGCCACCGACGTCTCGAACGGCACCTCGACCTCGGTCGGGTTGCGGTCGGCCCAGGACGAGCGAAGGAACGCATCCTGCAGGGTCGCGAGGTCGGTGTCGGGGCCCGCGTCCGTGTCGGCGGCACCGGGCAGCTCGTCGAGGTCGAGCAGCCGGGTAGCCCCGAAACGGCGCTCCACCCAGGCGTGGAACGCGGTACCGCGACGCGCGAGCGGATTCGGCGGGAACGGCAGCGGACGCCGCAGCCGGGCGGCCAGGGCGTCCGGGTCGGCTTCCAGTTCGACGAGCTGGCTCACCGACAACTGACCGGGCAACACCACCTCGGTGCGTGCGTTCGCCCGCGCCTCGCGCTCCGCGAGAAGCGCGTCGACGTCGGCTGCCCAGTTCTCGGGATCGTCGTCCTCTCCTGCCGGTGTCGGCGCGCCGGCACGCTTCAGCGCCGCGACGACCAGCGCCGCGCCCCGCTCGACCGACTCCCGGCGGAGCCCGAGCGGATCCCGCGGCCACACAGCCGACTTGGGGGTACTCGTCAGCGGGTTCTGCTCGTCGGGTTCGGGTGCGGGCGCCCAGATGTCGACGATCCCGATTCCCTCGTGCTCCTCGTCGGTCACCGTGTCACGCAGTTCGGTGAGGAACTCCGAGGGACCCT
This sequence comes from Rhodococcus sp. JVH1, assembly GCF_000280725.2. NCBI lineage: Bacteria > Bacillati > Actinomycetota > Actinomycetes > Mycobacteriales > Nocardiaceae > Rhodococcus > Rhodococcus sp. JVH1. The sequence goes on from NZ_CP166289.1 coordinate 927,745, forward strand.
TCGGCTCGGTTCCGGATTCTGCCCAGTGGTGACCCGACGCGAACAGCACCCGTTCGGTGCGGGTGAGTGCGACGTAGAACAGCCGGCGGTCCTCGTCGAGTTTGCGCGCCGCCAGCGCCGCCTTGTGCGCCTTCACGGCCTCCTCGAGGTCTTTCCGGTCGTACAGGTTCTCGAGCTCGAGAACGGGCACGCCGTCTGCCGACTCCCCCGGCCGCGCACGGTCTCCGCGCAGTGAGGGCGGCAGTTCACCGACGGCACCGAGCCAGGATCCGGAGGCCGTCCGCGACGGAAAGACGCCTGCCGTGAGGTGCGGTACCGCCACCACTTCCCACTCCAGCCCCTTGGCGGAGTGCACCGTCAGCACCTGGACGCGGTGCGGGTCCACCTCGACTTCGCCCGGCGCCAAACCTTTTTCGACCGACTCCGCGGCCGACAGGAAGGCGAGCAGTCCGGTGACGGTGGCCGACGTGCGGCTCGCATACCCGGCGACGACGTCGGCGAAGGCGTCGAGATGTTCACGGCCGGCACTGCCCCGCGCCGACCGACGTGTCCGGGCCTGCGCCTCGATGCCGATACCCAGCGCCCGTTCCACCTCGGCCACCAGCTCGGTGAGTGGCTGCCCGATCCGCTCACGCAGAGACGCCAACTCCGCCGCGACGGCGGTGATCCGGGCGTAGCCGACCTGCGAATAGCGTTCGGCGGGGCCGGGATCCGCAAGGGCATCCGCCAGCCCGGCCTGCTCCGCGTGTTCACCGGGCAACGCCTGGCCGACGGCGTCGGCCAGAGCGGACGAATCGGTGACGGCGCCGGTGGTGCCGTAGCCGGTTCCGATGGCCAGTTCGGATGCTCGCCGCGACAGCGCCGTCAGGTCGGCGGCCCCGATCTGCCATCTCGCCCCGGTCAGCATCCGCACGGCGGCACTGCCCGCCATCGGGTCGGCGACCACCCGGAGCATCGCGATCACGTCGGCCACCTCGGGGGTGTGGAGCAGCCCGCCGAGCCCGACCACTTCGACCGGCAGCCCCCGGGACCGCAGGACCTCCGCGATCGGTGCGGCGTCCGCGTTGCGACGGATCAGCACCGCGGCGGTCGGCGGATCCTCGCCCCTACTGGTGGCGTCCGCGTACTGTTCGGCGATGCGGTCGGCCACCCATTCGCGTTCCTGCACGACGTCACCGGTGAGGGCCAGCCGCACATCACCCGGGACGGCCTGTGGTCGTGCCCGCAGCGTGCTGACCGACACGCCCCGCTCGCGCAGGGACGCCGACGCCATGTTGGCCAGCGCCAGGGCCTCCGGCGGGTTACGCCAGCTCGTGAGCAGTTCCAGGGTCGGCGCCGGATCTCCGTTCGCCAGCGGGAAATCCGTTGCGAAGCGGGGCAGGTTGGCCGCCGAGGCACCACGCCAGCCGTAGATGGACTGCATGGGGTCACCCACCGCGGTGAGCGCGAGTTCGCCGTCGAGACCGCCGCCGAACAGGGACGACAGCAGCACCCGCTGCGAGTGTCCCGTGTCCTGGTACTCGTCGAGCAGCACCACCCGGAAGCGGGTGCGCTCGGCGAGTCCGACCTCGGGGTGGTCTGCGGCGACCCGTGCCGCCAGCGACATCTGGCTGCCGAAGTCGAGCGCACCTTCCCGGCGCAGAGTGTCCGCGAGACGCTGCACCAGTGGAAGGAGTTTCACCCGCCGGTGCTGGGTGTCGAGGATGTCGAGCAGTTCCTTGCCGGGGCCGCCCCGCTGCCGTGGTCCGGCGGGCAGGGTGTGAACGAGCTTGTCGAGCTCGGTGTGCGCCTCCCGCAGATCGTCCGGTTCGACGAGATGCTCGGCCAGTTGCCCGGACAGCGCGAGCACGGCTTCGGTGACGGACGCCGGATTCCGGTCGGTGTCGAGGTCGCCGTCCCACGAGCTGACCACCCGGTGCGCCAGCTGCCACAGTTCCGTCTCCGACAGGAGCGTCGCCGACGGCTCGATGGGCAGCAGGAGCCCGTGCTCGGACAGCAGTCGCCCGGCGTAGGAGTGGTAGGTGCTGACTTCCGGTTCGCCCGCGAGGATTCGCGATCGCAGGTCACCGCTCGGATCGACCCTGCGGAGCAGGTCCGAACCTGCAAGCCGGGCAAGGCGTTTCCGGATCCGGGCGGTCAGCTGCTGCGCCGCCTTGCGGGTGAACGTCAGCCCCAGCACCGCCTCGGGGTCGACGACACCATTGGCCACCAGCCACACGACGCGGGCCGCCATCGTCTCGGTCTTGCCCGCGCCTGCCCCCGCGACGACGAGGGTCGGGCCGAGGGGTGCCGCGATGACGGCAGCCTGCTCCGGGGTCGGTGGGTGCTGCCCCAGGCCGACAGCGAGTTCCACCGGATCGATACGGATCGTCATTCCGACGTCACCTGCCGTCCCTCGTCGTGCGCGGGGCAACTCGTGCGCACCGGGCAGTGCCGGCAACCGTCGTTGACGCGGGCGAGGAACTCGGGCCCCTTGGTGGCCGCCGCTGCCGCGTGGATGACCGCTAGCCACGTCTCGAGGTCCTCGTCCGACAGCGGTGCCTGCACCCGCTGGGTCGCGCCTTCCTTCCTGTGCGGTTTGGCGACGAAGACCAGCCGCGCCCCACCGGGTTTCGACGCCGGCTCCCCGTCGATCGCGCCGACCGCCGCCGCCACCTGGTACGCCGCGAGCTGGGCGTGCTGCTGGGCGTCGTCCTTGGTGACCGGTGAGCGGGCGGTCTTCACGTCGACGATGACGGGCCTGCCCTCCGCATCGCGCTCGAGCCGATCGATCCGCCCCCGCAGCCGGATCGTCGGGGAACCCTCTTCCCGCGGTTCCAGGACGCCGTCGACTGCCACCTCGACACCGACCTCGGTGAGTTCGGACCGGGTGTTACCGAGCCAGGCGGTGAACGTGGCGAGCATGTCCCGGGTGCGGTCGAGTTCACGCCGCGAGTACCACTGAGATCCCAGATCGATCGAATCCCAGGCATTCTCGAGCGCGCGTGCCACCTGATCGGGCGGGATCCGCCCGGCGAGCGCCTGCACCAGAGTGTGCACGAGCGTTCCGGCGATGGCGTGAGTGTTGTCGCCGTCCGTCCCGCCGTGGCGTTCGAGCAGCCACCGCAGCGGGCACGTGTTGAGCAGGTCGATGGTGGACGGCGACAACGACACCGGACCGTCCTCCTCGTTCCACAACGCCACGCCGGTGCTCGGTTCGGCGGTGCCGTACCACTGGTCCGGGTGTGCACCACGCACTCCGGCGTCGGCGAGCCGGGCGAGTTGGCGCGCCGCGCGTTCCTGCCGGGCGGGGTCGGATTCCGCGACGTCCGGATCGCAGACCACGCTGCGCAACTCGGCGACCAGGGCGGGGAGGGCCAGGACCCGGGTCGCGGGATCCTCCGCCTGCACGACCGCCTCCTCGACGTCCGAATCCTGGTCTCCGGCGAGCAGTTCGTCGACGAACCGGGAGTGGACGAGGTCGGCGTCGCCGCTGGCCGAGTCGACCGCGGTGACGAGCAGACTCCGCCGCGCCCGGCTGCACGCCACCAGGAAGAGCCTGCGTTCCTCGGCCAGGAGAGGTGCGGTGCGCGACATCCGGTCGGCGGCCGTCTCGCTGCCGTCGGACACTCCGGCCGTCAGGTCGATCAGCGCCTCGGTGCCGAGCAGGCTTCCGCGAGCCCGCAGACTGGGCCACAGCCCTTCCTGCACACCCGCGACCGCGACGACGTCCCATTCGCGGCCGGCAGCGGAGTGGGCGCTGAGCACCGAGACCGCGTCGACCGGGACGGCGGAGACGTTCCGGGTGGTGGGAATGGCCTGCCCGGTGAGGTAGTCGACGAACCCGGCGAGCTGTGCGCGCGGGAGGCGGTCGACGTAACTCGCCGCGGCATCGAACAGGGCGACCACGGCGTCGAGGTCGCGGTCGGCCTGTGCGCCGATCGGACCCCCGCGGGCGGAGGCCGCCGACCAGCGGCGTTCGAGTCCGGTGGCCTGCCATGCCGCCCACAGCACGTCCTCGATGCCGCGCCCGCGGTCCAGGGGAACCTTCGCCTTGCGCAGCACGGACAGCACCCGGTTCAGGGATGCCGCTTCGACGTCGGTCAGCTTGGCCGTGACCCTGCGGGTGCTGTCGGTCTCGCCCACCAGCACGAGACGGAGGAGCTCCGCGGAGTCGCGGTCGCCGCCGGACGCCAGCTCGGCGCGCCGCAGACCACGGCGAAGACGCCGGAGCGCCACGGGTTCTGCGCCGCCGACCGGGCCGGCGAGCAGGGCGAGCGCGTCCTCGCCCGTGAATTCCTGACCCGACAGGGCCCGCAGCACCAGCATCAATCCCGACACCCCGTGCTGACGGGCCAGCGGCAACTCGGACGCCGCGGTGGTGACGGGCACACCCGCACCCAGCAGGGCGCGGCGCAGCGGCGCCAGGGCCCGCGGCACCGAGCGCACGATCACCGCCATCTCCGACCACGGCACCCCGTCGAGGAGGTGGGCGCGACGCAGGGTGTCGGCGACGAGCGCGGCCTCTTTCGCCACCGTGCTCAGCACCCGGACCGACGTCCGTCCACCGTCCTGCGCGGGGCTCCAGATCCGATGCGGCAGGTGTCCCGGAAGCCGGGACGTGATCCGGGCCGCCGTGGTCGCGACCTCCGCCGAACTGCGAAAGTTGACCGGCAGCAACACCTGCCGGGGATCGCCCTTGTCGGCCAGGTCGGCGAGGAACGTCGGGTCGGCTCCGCGAAAGCCGTAGATCGACTGGTCCGGGTCGCCGGCGACGACCGTGGTGCGAGTGCCGGTGCCGAGGAGCCGGACGAGTTCCGCGGCCTGCGGGTCGAGGTGCTGGGCGTCGTCGACGAGCAGGTGCCGAACCCGGGCCCGCTCGGTGCGCAGCAGGTCCGGGTCGGTGGCGAACGCGGTGAGGGCCGCACCGATGAGTTCGGCGGCGTCGAGCGCGGGCGCCGTGGCCTCGGGGGCCTCGACACCGACGGCTCCGCGCAGCAGCATCCCGTGCTCGTACCGGGCGGCGAACATTCCTGCCGCCACCCACTCGGGACGGGAGTGCCGCTGCCCCAGCCTGATCAGGTCTTCCGGGCCGAGTCCGCGCTCGCTCGAGCGCAGCATGAGGTCGCGTAGTTCGACGGCGAAGCCGCCCAGCGCCAGTGCGGGACGCAGACGTTCGGGCCACATCTCGCCGCCGTCCGCGATGTCGCCGTGCAGCATCTCGCGCAGCACCGCGTCCTGTTCGGCGCCGGTGATGAGCCGTGGGGGCGGATTTCCGTGGGCGGCGGCCTGCAGTCTCAGCACCGCGAAGGCGTAGGAGTGGACGGTGCGGACGAGCGGTTCGCGCGTGGCGCGGGGGCCGTGGTGTTCGTCGTGGCCGATGAGGGCGGCGGTGACCTCTTCGCGCACCCGCCCCGCCGCTCGCTTCGACTGCGTCAGCACCAGCACCGACTCCGGGTCCTCGCCGCCGGCGATCCGGTCGACCGCGACGTCGACGAGAAGCGACGTCTTGCCCGTTCCCGGGCCGCCGAGCACCTGCCAGGGATTCCAGCCCAGGCCGAGGGGCGGTGCGGTGAGGACCTGCTGCGTGGCGTCGTCCCACACCCGGGCCTCGCGGACCGGGTTCTGGCGGTGCACGAGCCGGGCACGGGGAACCGACGTCCTGGTGCGCACCGCCGATTCCGTCATGGGTGGCATTCCACCAGAACGGTCCGACATCTCGTGCGGCGACCCGATCCGGCATCATGGGTCACGTGTCAGCACTGAATACGTACCTGTTCGGCGCCGAGGACGGCACGGAGATCCTCGCCCTGCACGGACTCACCGGTCACGGCAGACGGTGGGAGGCGCTGGCCACCGACCAACTGCCGGACGCCCGCTGGATCTCCCCCGACCTGCTCGGCCACGGCCGCTCCACGTGGGCGCCGCCGTGGAATCTCGAGGCCCACGTCGCGAGTCTCGTCGACACCCTCGACGCATACGCCCGGGGACCCGTGCTCGTGGTGGGCCACTCGTTCGGGTGCGCCCTGGCACTGCACCTGTCGCGTGCCGTCCCCGACCGCGTCCGGGGACTCGTGCTGCTCGATCCCGCGATCGGGCTCGATCCCGAGCTGATGCAATCGGTGGCGGATCTCACCATCTCCTCCCCCGACTACACCGACGTCGCGGAGGCCCGGTCCGAGAAGGTGCACGGCTCGTGGGGTGAAGTGGCCCGCGACGTCCTCGAGAACGAGATCGCCGAACACCTGGTGCCGCTGGCGAACGGCCGGGTCAACTGGCGGCTGTCCACCCCCGCCGTCGTCACGGCGTGGGGTGAGCTCGCACGCGAGGCCGTCCTGCCGCCCGCGCACCTGCCGACCGTCCTCGTGCAGGCGTCGAGGGTGCAACCGCCGTACGTCACACCCGAGTTCCGCCAGGCTCTCACCGACCATCTGGGCGACAACCTCACCGCCGTCGACCTCGACTGCGATCACATGGTGCCGCAGGCCCGGCCCGACGAGGTCGCCGAGCTCGTCCGCACACTCCTCTGATGGTCGTGTGATGGTCGCGACGACGGAGGAACAGGTCGAGGCGGTCCGCGCGCTGGTCGCGTCGATTCCGCCCGGGCGGGTGGCCACGTACGGCGACATCGCCTCGGCGGCAGGGTTGTCCAGTGCGCGGACGGTCGGCTGGATCATGCGCACCGACTCCGCAGACCTCCCCTGGCACCGGGTGCTGGGCGCGTCGGGACGACCGGCACCGCACCTCGCGCACCGGCAGATCGCGAAGCTCGAACTCGAGGGTGTTCCCATCCGCGACGGCCGCGTGGATCTCGCGGCGGCCCGGCACCGGTTCGATCGGTCCGGCTGACGTCCCGCCCGCCTCAGCAGGTGCTCGGCGCAGGATCACCGCGGAACCGGGCGTCCATCCAGTCCAGCCCCTGGGGCAGTCCCAGCGCCGCCGCCGACAGGTGGTCGGGGGTCGGAGTGAGCAGCGTCTGCACCGGTGTGCCCGCGTCGCAGTACCGCCGCAGGGTGGTGTCGATCGAATCGACCGGGATCAGGGCGTCCGTCGGGCTGTGCCATTCGAAGATCGGCGTGGTGGGCACGCCCGGATACAGCTCCAAGCTGTTCTCCTCCATCACCTTCCACGCTTCCGGATCGTCCATGAAGTTCTTGTTGTCGGTCATCTGTGACGCGCTGCGCCCCAGTCCGAACAGCATGATCTCGTTGGTGCATCCGTTGCCGATCATCTGCTTCATCCAGCGGCCCTCGTCGTTGAGCTGGCCGCTGACGTCGATGCGGTCCGGGTATTCGCGTTCCAGGCCCAGTGCGGCGGCCATCGCGAGACCGAACGCGGGGTGCGGGTTGGTGCCGAGTGCCTCCGCCATCTTCACCAGGTTCATCGGGGTTCCGCCCTCGGCGGCACCGACGATATTCAGTTCGGGGGCGTAGCTCGGCGCCAGCGCCGCCGCCCAGGCCGTGGCCATGCCGCCGCCGGAGTATCCGCCCAGTCCGACCTTGCTGTTCTGCACCTGCAGTTCCGGGACCTGCTGCACGGCGCGGATGCCGTCGAGGGTGATCTGGCCACCGAGCTTCGCCGCGCCGTACGCCATCCTCGGTCCGAGATGGTCGGGCAGCGCCACTGCCCACCCGCGCGCGAGTGCGATGTTGAGTCCCGCAGCCTCGCGGATCTGGTGCAGGGGGTCGGTGGTGTAGAGCTCGGTGACGATCTTGCACTTGTTGCCCAGCGAATTGATGATGTGCTGGTACGACACCAGCGGTCCGTCCGGGACGTGGTTCGGGGGCAGCACATATGTGGTGTTCGCCGCGATCGGCTTGCCCTCGGAGTCGGTGGTCCGGAAGAGCAGCTCCCACATCGCGCTGCCGGGGAAGTAGTACGACGGCGGCAGCTGGCGGATCTTCAGGACCTCGCCCGGTGCATGGTCGGCGACGTCCGCGGGCTGGATGTAGAAGGGGTCGGGGTCGGCGACGGGGAAGATCGCGTCGGCGGCGGGTGGGGACAGCAAGGGGGGCAACGGCAACGGGGGTTGTGCCGTGGAGGTGCCTGCGCCCGCGAGGGCGGCAGTCAGCGCGAGGACCGAGCCGAGTACAGCGGTGCCGAAGGATCTGCGGAACAACGAGCCCATGACATACCCCACAATTCAGCGAGCGGTCGACGGCATCACTATGCCAGAGCGTCGATAAAGATCAGCCCCTTTCCCGGTACCGAACTGGTCTCTGACTGATACTTGGATTCACAGGTACTTTCTCGTCGGACACCCGCGCGTCACACGACGAGCGTCGGCGACGCGGACATCGACGCGTCGCCGGACACGACCAGGGTGGCAAGGATATTCACGGCCGCGGTCAGCTCGGACACCGGCCGCGTGAACGGCAACCGCTGGTGGTCGTCGAACAGATGGCCGGTGCCGAACCGGGGCCCGGGCGCCAGGAGCAAGCCCCTCGACCGTGCCGCGGCGACGAGATCCGTCGAACCCGTTCCGGCCGGGAGCGCGCACCACAGGGACAGTCCCCCGGCAGGCAGCACGTAGTTCCACCCGGGCAACCGATCGTCGACCGCCGCCGCGAGCGCGTCCCGCTGCACCCGGAGGTCGCGGCGCCGCTGCGCGACCAGGCGGTCGTGCCGGGCGAACAAGCGCACGGCCGCAAGCTGATCCAGCACCGAGACCGACAATTGCCTGCGTGCCATGATCTTGGCCATCTGCGCGGTGCGGGCGGCCTCGGCGCGCACCCAGCCGATGCGAATACCTCCCCACACGGTTTTGCTGAGGCTGCCGATCGCCACGGCCGCCGATTCCGGGACCGGGACGCCGAACGGCTCGAGGTCGTCCGAACCGTCCAGCACGAGTTCCACCGCCACCTCGTCCACGACGGTCACCACGCCGTGGCGCGCCAGGGTCGCGGCCAGTCGCCGCCTGCCCTCCGGGGTCGCCCTGGCTCCCGAGGGATTGGAGAAGTCCGGCATCAGGTACGCCACCGTCGGGGCGCTCTGCCGCGCCGCCCGGTCGACCTCGGCGACGAACGCGTCCGGGTCGGTCGCATCGATCGCCACCGGAACGGGTCTGCCGCCGGCCGCCTGCACGGACTCGACCGCGCCGGGGTAGGTCGGGTGTTCGACCAGGACGCGATCGCCCGCCTCGACCAGCGCCTCGAAGACCACTTCGGTGGCATCACCCGCGCCACCCGTGACGAGGATCTGGTCCGGGGTGGTCGGGCGACCCCTGCGGGTGTAGTGGCCTGCTATCGCCGCCCGCAGCGTTGTCAGTCCGCCGGGGTGGTATCCGTGCTGGGGCATGAAGCGGGGCAACTCGTCGACGGCGTCCAGGTAGGCCTCCCTGAGTTCGGGGGCGGCCGCCGGCGCGGCATTGACGAGGTCGATGACACCGTCCACCGGCGCGCCCACCATGCTTCCCCACGCCGGAGGTCCCGACGGCATCGCCACGAAGGTTCCCGATCCGTGTCGCGCCGACGCCCAACCGGACTCGCGGAGTTCGCGATACGCGGCACTGACGGTTACCCGGCTGAGCCGGAGCTCCTCCGCGAGGGCCCGTTCGGCGGGCAGCCGGACTCCCACGGCCATCGACCCGTCCGCCACTCTCTCGCGGAGGGCGTCGGCGAGCCCGCGGTACAGCGGTTGCCCGCCGGTGGGCGCCGCCCCGAGCAGCACCGCCAATTCGGTTGCCGAGACGCTTCGGACTGGTTCGACACTCATACAGGCCACTTTTCCACAGAGGACTGGAATTCGCGGTCCACTTTGCCCCGACAATCGATACATGCTCGTAATTGGAATCCTCTTGACCCTCAGCCTGGCGTCGGTGGCCTGGCTCTGCGTCAGCACGGCGCGCGGCGGACGGTCCGGGCTCGCCGGACCTCCGCGCAGCCACCTGCACAGCGACTGAGGGTGTGCGGCAGCATGAGGGAATGAACTCTGCCGCACCCGTTCACGCGATCGTCCTCGCCGGTGGACGAGCCACTCGGATGGGCGGCGTCGACAAGCCGGCCGTGGTGGTCGGCGGACGCCGGATGCTCGACACCGCCCTCGACGCCGTCGACGACTGTGAGCGCATCGTCGTCGTGGGACCTCGGCGCGCCGACCTCGATTCGACGGTGCTCCAGACACAGGAGACGCCGCCGGGCGCCGGGCCGGTCGCGGGGGTGGCCGCCGGACTCGCCGTGCTCGACGCCGAACCGGACGACCGGGTGATTCTGCTCGCGTCGGATCTGCCGTTCGCGGAACCCACGATGGTGGCGGCCCTCGCCGCCGCCGTGCAGGACGCCGACACCGTGTTCGCGATCGACGAGTCGGGCCGCCTGCAGTTCCTGTTGTCCGCGTGGCGTGTCGGTGCGTTGACCGACCGTGTGCGCTCGCTCGGGTCGGCGGTCAACCAGCCGATGAAGGCGCTCGTTCCGGACACGTTCGACACTGTCCTGTTCCGCGGCGTCACCGACTGCGACACACCGGAGGACGTCGAGTGGGCCCGGAGCAGGGCCGCGGCGGCACCGGTCACGATCACCGAGGCAAGGGAGGCGATCCTGTCTGTCGTCCCCCCGCTCCCGCCGCGGTCCGCGGCGCTCGGCACAGCGCTCGGCGCCACCCTCGCCGAGCCGCTGCTCGCCGCCGAAGCTCTCCCGCGCATCGCCGTCTCCGCCATGGACGGATACGCCGTCGCGGGCGACGGTCCGTGGATGCTGCGCGACGACATCCGCTACGCGGGAAGCTCCGAGGAACTCGAACTGGCGGAGGGCGAGGCGGCCCGGATCGCGACGGGTGCGCACCTCCCCACCGGCGCCACCGCCGTCGTGCGCGACGAATTCGCCGTGGCCACAGACACTTCCGAGGGGCCGCGACTGTCCCGCCGGGAAGACGCCCCCGTGCGCGACGACGCGCGGCGGCGTGGAGAGGACTGGCACGAGGGGTATCGGCTCGCGGCGGAGGGCACGGCCGTCACGCCCGCCCTCGTCTCCGCGGCTGCGAGCGCGGAGGTGACCACCGCGGGGGTCCGCGGACCCGTCCGCGCGCACGTGGTGGTGACAGGGGACGAGATCCGGCGGGACGGTCCGCTGCGCCATGGGCAGACGCGGGACGCTCTGGGACCCGTTCTCCCCCAGTTCCTCTCGTGGTGCGGGATCCGGACGGTCGCGGACACCCACCTGCGGGACACGTCCGCCAGCTTCGACGAACTGTTCAGGGAAGTCCGCCAGCCGGATCTGATCGTGATCGTCGGGGCCACCGGCGGCGGCGCGGCCGACCAGTTGCGTGCGGCGCTCGACCGGGCGGAGGCCCGCATCGTGGTGGGGCGGGTGCGGTGCCGCCCGGGCGGTTCACAGGTCACCGCGCTGCTGCCCGACGGGCGGGTGGTAGTCGGGCTGCCCGGGAACCCGTACGCCGCGGTCGTGACGCTCCTGACCACGGTTCCGTCCATCGCGGCCGCACTCACGGGCCGCGGCCCGGCACCGCGTCAGCTGGCGCGAATCGCGAATGCGTCCGAGGTCAGTGGTGACGCCACCCGCATCCTGCCCGCGGTCCCCCAACCGGACGGCACGTGGCGCGTCGACCCCGGAATCCGCACCGCGCATCTCGCGGGCCTGATCGACCGCGAAGCGCTGGCGCTGGTCCCTGCCGGTGCGGCCGACGGTGATCTGGCCGAACTGGTGCCGCTACCGCGCTGACGGGTCAGCGCTGGAACGACAGGGTTCGCTGCGCGGCCGGAATTCCGCTGCGGTAGCGCTCCGCCACGAGGTCGACGATGGCCGGATCGACACCGAGCGGCTCGGCCACTCCGTCCGCACCGGCATCGGCGAGGCGCGCGTGAAACAGTCCGTGGGCCAAGAGATACGACGCGACGAACACGCGCTTCTCGCCGCCCGCACGCAATCCGGCCACCACGTCGGGGACGCGCGGCTGCGCTGTCGCCACGTAGCCGATCCGGACCCGCGACGCGACGAGCTCCGACAGCAACGCCGCGGCGCGCCGGACGTCACGCAGGGCCCGCGGGTCGGACGATCCGGCCGCGGCGAGCACGACCGCGTCGCCGGGCCGCCAGCCCACGTCGACGAGGCGCCGCAGCAGGACCTCCGCGAGGACGGGGTCCGGTCCCAGCGCCCGGGTCACGGCCACCGAGGGGTGACCACTGTCCGCGACTTCCCGCGGAACGTCGGTGTGGACGTGGTAGCCGGACGCGAGGAACGCCGGGACCACGACGGCGGGCCCGGTGATGTCGCGGAGCACCTCGGCCGGTGAGGGCCCGAGAACGTCCACGAAGGACACCCGGGTGGGTCCGACCTGCTCGGCGACGGCGTCGGCGAGCGCGGCGATCATCTCCACGCCCCGGGGACTCCGCGTTCCGTGTGCCACCAGTACCAGTGCTGTCTCGTTCATTGCTGTCCCTCCTCACGTGAATCGACGCAGTCGACGGGGTCGAGAGCGAGGCGGTATCCCCGCTTGACCACCGTCTGAACGGCTTTCGGTGCACCCAGGGACGCCCGCAGCCTCGCCACGGCCGTCTCCACGGCATGGGTGTCGCCGCCACCGCCGGGCAGCGCCGCGAGCAGTTCGTCCCGGGGCACGACCCGGCCGGGCCGGGCGCCGAGCGTGCGAATCAGCGACATCGCGGCGGGGGGCAGCTGCCGCACCTCGCCGTCGACGACGACGCAGCCGCCGCGGATGCTCAGCTCGTGTCCGGCGGTCTGGATCTTGTTCGCCCGCCTGGGCAGTTCGTCGGCGATGTGCCGCGCGAGCGCACCCAGCCGCGAGCGCGCCGGCATCGTCGTCGGCACCTCGAGTTCGCGCAGCGGTCCGGCGGTCACCGGCCCCACGCAGGCCGCGAGCACGCGGTGCCGGAACGAGTGCAGCACCATCTCGATCATTCCGGTCTCCTTGGCGCGGGTCAGCAGCGAGGCCACCGCCGGTGCGCTGGTGAAGCTGACCGCGTCGAGGCCGCCGGAGGCGATCAGTTCGATCATCCGGTCCATCGGGGCCTGGTCCTCGAGCGGCGTCCACCGGTAGACGGGGACGGCGATCACGTCGGCGCCCGCACAGCGGAGCACCTCGCAGAAGTCCGCGACCGGCTCCCATTCCGTGGTGGCACCGTGCAGCTGGACCGCGATGCGCTTGCCTTCGATGCCCTCACCGAGCAGGTGATCGAGCACCTCCGCCGAGGACTCCGAGGCGGGTGACCACTCTTCCCGCAGGTCCGCGGCCCGGATCGCGCCCTTCGCCTTGGGTCCGCGGGCCAGCAGGCGGCTCGCCGCCAGTGCGCGGCCCAGTTCCTCCGCTTCACCCCAGCCGTCCGCGGCCTCCATCCAGCCGCGGAAGCCGATCCCCGTCGTCGCGACGACGATCTCCGGCGGGTTGTCGATGATCTGGCGGGTGACGCGCTCGAGTTCGGTGTCGTCGGCCAGCGGGATGATGCGGATCGCCGGAGCGTGCACCACGGTGGCACCACGCCGCGTCAGCAGTGTGGCGAACTCTTCCGCACGCCGGGACGCCGTGATCCCGATCGTGAACCCGCACAGCGGCGTGTCGTCGTTCACGCGTTCGTGCTGTGAACCTGGACGACGCCGGCCCACACCCGCACGTCGTACACGGGCAACCGCACCGACTCGTCGTCGAGGCAGCGACCGTCGACCAGCGAGAACACCTGCTTGAGCAGCGGTGACGCCACGGTGGGCTCGCCTGCCCGGTCACCCACGAGGCCGCGGGACATCACGGCCGCGCGCCCGAACGGGTCGATGTTGCCCACGGCGCGCAGCGATCCGTCCTCGAGCAGGAACAGTGCCACCTGCTCACCGCCCCGCAGCAGCACCGCCACCCCGAGACCGGGAATCAGCTGGCTGAGCGGGCACGCGGACGTCCATTCGAGACGGCCTGACTTGACGCTCTCACGCCTGGTTCCACTGGCACTGTGCACATTCATGTCGACGACGGTCATCACAGTCCTCCTTCGGGCTGGTGTGTATCCGTGCTTGGATACATCGTTCGGGGTCGGTGTTTCCGCAGCGTTAAGTGGGGATTACTCCGATGTAGAAGCTGCGAATTTCGGCATTCCCATCAACACCGGGACCTTCCGGACGCCCGTGTCGTCGAACGAGACGGTCGGATCGGCTTCCTCGGGCGCGTTGACGAACGACACGAACCGCGACAGCTTCTCCGGGTCCTCGAGCACGCCCGCCCACTCGTCCTTGTATCCCAGAACGTGCTTGGCCATGGCAGCCTCGAGATCGGCGGCGATGCCCAGGCTGTCCTCGCACACCACGGCCTTGAGGTGGTCGAGCCCACCTTCGAGGGACTCGACCCACGGCGCGGTGCGCTGGAGACGATCCGCGGTCCGGATGTAGAACATGAGGTACCGGTCGATGTAGCGGACCAGGGTCTCGTCGTCGAGCCCGCCGGCGAGCAGCTGGGCGTGCTTCGGCGACTGGCCGCCGTTGCCGCCGACGTACAGGTTCCAGCCGTTCTCGGTGGCGATGACGCCGACGTCCTTGCCGCGCGCCTCGGCGCATTCGCGGGCGCAACCCGAGACACCGAACTTGATCTTGTGCGGGGACCGCAGGCCGCGGTACCGGTTCTCGAGGTCGACCGCCATGCCGACGGAGTCCTGCACGCCGTACCGGCACCAGGTGGATCCGACGCAGCTCTTCACGGTGCGCAGCGACTTGCCGTAGGCCTGACCGGACTCCATGCCCGCGTCGACGAGACGCTTCCAGATCGCGGGCAGCTGCTCGACGCGGGCGCCGAACAGGTCGATGCGCTGACCGCCGGTGACCTTGGTGTAGAGGCCGAAGTCGCGGGCCACCTCGCCGATGACGATGAGCTGTTCGGGCGTGCATTCGCCGCCGGGCATCCGCGGCACCACCGAGTAGGTGCCGTTCTTCTGGATGTTGGCCAGGAAGTGGTCGTTCGTGTCCTGCAGGCCCGCCTGGTTACGGTGCAGGATGTGGTCCGAGTCGGTGGACGCCAGGATCGATGCGACGACGGGCTTGCAGATGTCGCAGCCCGAACCCTTCCCGTACTTCGAGATGAGCGCGGAGAACGTGCGCGTGTCGGTGACCTGCACGATCTCGAACAGCTCGGCGCGGGACTGCTCGAAGTGCTCGCACAGCGCCTTCGACATCACCACGCCGGACGACGCGAGGAGCTGCTTGATCGTCGGCAGGCAGCCGCCGCACGTCGTTCCGGCGTTGGTGCAGCTCTTGACCTGCGCGATGTCGCAGGCACCGTCGGCGATGGCGCCGCAGATCGAACCCTTGGTGACGCCGTTGCAGGAGCACACCTCGGCGTCGTCGGGCAGGGACCCGGCGCCGGGCTTCTCCCCCGCCGGCGAGATGAGCGAGGCCGGATCGCCCGGCAGTTCACGGCCGACGAGCGGGCGCAACGACGCGTATGCGGAGGCGTCGCCGACGAGGATGCCGCCGAGCAGCGTCTTCGCGTCGTCGGACACGACCAGCTTGGCGTAGGTGCCCTTGGCCGCGTCGCTGAGCACCACCTCCAGGGCGCCGGGGGTTTCAGCGTGCGCGTCGCCGAAGCTGGCGACGTCCACGCCCATCAGCTTGAGCTTGGTGGACAGGTCGGCGCCCGGGAACTCCGCCGTCCCGCCGAGCAGCCGGTCCGCGACGATCTCCGCGGTGGTGTAGCCGGGAGCGACGAGGCCGTAGCACCGTCCCTCCACCGCGGCGCACTCGCCGACCGCGTAGATGTTCTCGTCCGACGTGCGGCAGCCGAGGTCCGTGATGATCCCGCCCCGCTCGCCGACCTCGAGGCCTGCGTCCCGGGCCAGCTGGTCCTGCGGCCGCACACCCGCGGAGAACACCAGCAGCGCGGCCTCGATCACCGAACCGTCGGACAGTTCGACGCTGATCCCGTCCGGACCCTCGGTGATGCCCGCGGTGCCGACACCCGTGTGGACGGTGAGACCCAGGTCGGTGACCAGGTTGGCGAGCAGCGCTCCACCGCCCTCGTCCACCTGCAGCGGCATCAGCCGGGGCGCGAACTCGACCACGTGCGGTGTCATGCCCATCAATTTGAGCGCGTTCGCGGCCTCGAGTCCGAGCAGACCACCGCCGACGACGACACCGACGGCGCCGGGACCGGCCGCGTCGGCACGCTTCCGGATGCCGTCGAGGTCGTCGAGCGTGCGGTAGACGAAGCACTCCGGCCGGTCGTGCCCGGGGATCGGCGGCACGAACGGGTACGAACCGGTGGCCATCACGAGAGCGTCGTACGCGACGACCTCGCCCGAATCGGTGGTGACCTTGCGGGACTCCCGATCGATGGTCGCGGCCCGACGGCCGATCCGGAGATCGACGTGAGCGTCGTCCGGGTAGTCGCTACCCGCAAGCGCAAGCTCCTTGGGGTCCCACGCCCCCACGTAGGAGGACAGTCCCACCCGGTCGTACGCGGGGAGGGGCTCCTCGCAGAGCACCGTCACCGACCAGTCGTCCGACTCGTCGCGCGCACGCAACGCCTCGACGAATCGATGTCCGACCATTCCGTGCCCGATGACCACTGCTGACTTGCGGCTCATGCCGTCGCTCCTTCTAGCTGAATTACTCGAGTTCATGCGGTACTGCGCGAGGTCACGCCGAAACCGACACCTTTTCGTCGTCGCCGTCGGAGACGGTGAGCCCACGAGTGACGGACGGGCGGCGCAGGAAGACGAACCAGGTGACGAAGATGCACGCGATGTAGAAGGCGAGGAACACCCAGAACGCCATGGTCGCCGATTTCGCGGTGCCGCCGTAGGACGCGCGCAGCACCAGGTTGATGCCGACACCGCCGAGACCACCGATGGCGCCCGCGAACCCGATGAGGGCGCCGGACATCGCCCGCGACCACGCCGCCTTGGCGTCCCGGCTCAGTCCCTCGAGTCCCTGCGCCTTGGCCTCGAAGATCGACGGAATCATCTTGTAGACCGAGCCGTTGCCGATACCCGCCAGCAAGATGAGGGTGATGAAGCCGAACACGAACGCCACCAGCACTCCGGCCGTGGCCGCGCCGGGCGTGCCGTCGTCGATGGTCCCCGCGGTGACCAGCACTGCGGCGGCGAGCGCCATGGCGACGAACGTGTACAGCGTGATCTTGCCGCCGCCGATGCGGTCGGCGAGCTTGCCGCCCATCGGCCGCGCGATGGAGCCGAGCAGCGGTCCGATGAAGGCGATCTGCGCGGCGTGCAGCGCAGCCGCGGCGGGGGTGGCGCCACCGGCGAGGAAGTTGATCTGCAGCACCTGGCCGAACGCGAAGCTGAAGCCGATGAACGATCCGAACGTTCCGATGTAGAGGAAGCTGATGACCCACGAGTCGGAGAACTTCAGCGCCTTGGCCATCGACCGGAGATCGGACTTCTGGTTGCCGAGGTTGTCCATGAACAGGGCGGCGCCGACCGCGGCGACGGCAATGAACACCAGGTAGACGGCGCAGACGATCCACGGCTCCGTGTTACCCAGGGTGGCGATCACGAGCAGGCCGATCACCTGGATCATCGGGACGCCGATGTTGCCGCCGCCTGCGTTGAGGCCGAGCGCCCAGCCCTTGAGGCGCTGCGGGTAGAACGCGTTGATGTTGGTCATCGACGAGGCGAAGTTGCCGCCGCCGACGCCGGCGAGGGCGGCCACGAGAATGAACGTCGTGTAGGACGCGCCGGGGTTCATCATCAGGTACAGCGTGAACAGCGTCGGCACGAGCAGAACCAGGGCACTGAAGACCGTCCAGTTTCGGCCGCCGAAGCGGGCCGTCGCCACCGTGTACGGGATTCGCAGAATCGAGCCGACGAGGGTCGGGACCGCGACGAGGAAGAACTTGCCCGCCGCGTCGATGCCGTAGATGTCGGTCGGCATGAACAGCACCATGACCGACCAGATCGACCAGACGGAGAAGCCGACGTGCTCAGCGACTACCGACCAGATCAGGTTCCGCTTGGCGATGTCCTTGCCGCCCGCCTCCCAGGCGTCGACGTCTTCCGCGTCCCAGTGCTCGATGTAGTGCTTCTTCACCCGGGCCTCCTCGTTGTGTGGGAGACCCAAAGGTAGAAAACCGGTGTTGCGGCGGTGCTGCGGTCGGTGACCGCAGCGTCAACTGATCCTCACTTTTCAGCTGGGCCGATGTGAGGTTTCCCGCATGTTTCCTAGACGTGTCGAAGAGCGTCCTGCGGCTCCGAATCGACGTGCCAGCTGTCCTCGAGCATGCGTGGCTTGCACGCCTGGAACGCTGCGATGAGGAGGATCACCACGCCGAACGTCAAGAATCCGAACGACAGTGTCCACCCGCCGGAGGCATCGTGGAACACCCCGAACAGCAACGGGCCGAGGCACGCGACGGCGTAACCCACACCCTGGGTGAAACCGGACAGCGTCGCCGAGCCGACGTGGCTGCGCGTGCGGAGATTGATCAGTGTCAGCGACATCGGGAACGTGCTGGGCCCGAGCCCGAGCAGCACGATCCACAGGATCGGCGCGCTCATCGGGGCGAGCAGCAGTCCGCTGAAGGACACGAGGTAGCAGACCGCGCAGCCGATCACGATAGGGAACGGGTTGCGCATACGCGCGCACAGCGTCGGGGCGCCGAACGCCGCGACAAGTCCCATGAACGAGAACAGTCCCACCATGGCACCGCCGAACGCCTCACTCGCGCCGGCGTCGGACAGGATGTCGGGGATCCAGGTGAACATCGAGTACGTGATCATCGACGTCATCCCGAACATGCCGGCCATTCCCCAGCCGACGGGCGATCGCCAGGCCTTCCCGTGGGGACGGTCCGCCGGAACGTCCGCGGGCGGTTGCGCCGTCACGACAACGCGACGTCGTTCACGGGTGAGGAGGAGGATCCACGGGACAGCCGCGACGAAGCCGAGGAGCGCCCACACGCCGATCGAGAACCGCCAGCCGAATGCCTCGGCGAGCGGGACGGCCACGAAGGCGGGCGCGATCGTGCCGATTTGCACGCCGACGATGTACACCGAGCTCATCACGGCCAGCCGGTCGGAGAAGTAACGCTTGACGAGTGGCGGAATCACCACGTTGCCGATTCCCATGCCTGCCAGCGCGAGCGCCGACAGCGCCAGCAACGACCAGGTGTCGCTCATCAGGGCTCTGGTGAGCATGCCGACCGCGGCCATCAGCATCGCGACGAGGGCGGTCCGTTCCAGGCCCCACCGCTTGGCGATGAGCGGCGTCCCCAGTCCGAACAGCGCGAACATTGCCGTCGGCACCATTCCGAACACCCCGACGACCGTCGGTGAGAATCCGATGTCCTCCCGGATCTGCGAGGCAAGTGGGGTGAACGAGGTGACCGCCAGCCTCAGGACGAGAGCCGACATGGCGATCGCACAGAAGACGAGGAGGCGGCCGCGTAGAAGAGTCACATGAGAAATCATAGGATGACAGGATGACCTTTGGAAAACCCGTGCGCCGCTCGAGTCTGATCTCACAGGTCACCGAGCAGCTGCGCGACGAGATCTGCAGTGGCCGGTGGGCGGTCGGCGCGAAGATCCCCACCGAGACCGCGCTGTCCGAACTCACCGGAACGGGACGCAACACCGTCCGCGAGGCAGTGCAGGCCCTCGTCCACACCGGCCTGCTCGAACGGCGGCAGGGATCCGGCACATACGTCGTCGCCACCTCCGACGTCGGGGGCACCCTCGGCAAGTACTTCGCAGGCGCGCACGAGCGCGACGTCACGGAACTGCGGCAGGCGCTCGACGTCACCGCCGCCGCTCTCGCCGCCCGGCGCCGCACCCCGGACGACGTCACACGCCTGCAGAGCCTCCTCGACGAGCGCTCCCGGTGCTGGGCCGAATCCGACACGGAGGCCGCCGTCGCTGCGGACATCAGCCTGCACCGCGCGATCGTCGAAGCGAGTCACAACGCGGTGTACCTGGAGTTCTACGACTCGCTACTGCCCTCGATCGCCCAGACCGTCGACCGGCACGTGCACGCGACCGGTGCAGGGTTCCACGACGAGCACGGGCGGCTGATCCAGGCGGTGGTCGACGGAGACGAGGCCGCCGCGACCGCGGCCGCCCGCGATCTGTTCGCGGAGCTGCTCACCTAGAGCAGGAGGCGTACCACGTCGGCCGTGCGGGCGAGTCCGGGAAACGCCTCCGCGGTCGAGCGTGGGTGCAGCACGTGAACGGCGAGCCTGAACAGCACCGCACGCAGGAGCATCTGCGGCCATTCGGGCAGATCTTCCCAACGTCCGATGAGGGCCTCGTCGGCCCCACCCCAGGAAATGGCATCCACCACGGCCACCGCCGCCGCCCACGACGAGGGACGCCAGTACGGAGTGATGTCGGTGATCCCGGGCGCGAGCGCCCCGGCGAACAGGACGGTGCCGAACAGGTCTCCGTGCACCAGCTGGTCCGGGCTCGTGACGGGCTTGCGCAGCGTCGCGAGTCCGGTGATCAGTTCCAGGCTCTTGCGACCGTCGGGGGACGGCGTCTCGAGCTGTTCCGCACCCTTCGCGCTGCGCAGCGGGATCTTCTCCCAGGCGGCCCGATCCGCCGCCACGAACACGTCGACCTCCGCCCACGGCGCGACCGGGGGCTGCACGAGGAACCGGGGACGGTCGAGCTGCGAGGTGGCGGCGTGGAGCCGACCCGACATCGACACGACCTCGTCGTGACGCGGTTCGGGCGTGCCCTCGATGAACGTGTCGGCGCGCCACCCGGACACCACGTACCGGCCGTCGGTGGACCGCACGGGACGCGCGAGCCGCACCCCGTCCACCTCGAGCGTCTCGCGGACCTTCGCCGACCATGCGGCGCGCGCGTGGTCGGCGACGGCTGACAGGACTACGTCTCCACAGAGCCACCCGCCGTCCCAGTCCGCACCGAGTGGGATGGGCTCGACTTCCCGGAGGCCGAACGTGGAGCACACGTGTTGAGGGGGTTGGCCTGTGCTCACGGACTCAACGCTACCGCCGGGTGGGCCGGTGGCACTGCAAGGCGCGCTGGCCCGGAGACGGCAATCATGCCGTGGCGGAGGTCAGTAGACAGGCAGGCTGGTGTCCACCTGTTTCGCCCATGCGATCACGCCGCCCTGCAGATGTGTGGCGTCGGAGAATCCCGCCTTCTTCAGCGCGGCCAGCGCCTCCGCCGACCGGACCCCGGTCTTGCAGTGCAGCACGATCGGCTTGTTCTGCGGAAGCTCCGACAGCGCCTCCCCCGACAGGATGCGGTCCTTCGGGATCAGCACGGCACCGGGCAGGTGGACGATGTCCCACTCCACCGGCTCGCGCACGTCGATCAGTTCGATCTCCTTGCCGGAATCGAGGAGATCACGCAGCTCCGTGGCCGTGATGGTCGAACCGGCCGCCGCCGCCTGACCCTCGTCGGACACCACGCCGCAGAACGCGTCGTAGTCGATCAGTTCGGTGACCGGGGTCCGCGCCGGATCCCGGCGCAACGTGATGGTGCGGTAGGTCATGTCGAGTGCGTCGTAGACCATCAGCCGTCCGAGCAGCGACTCCCCGATGCCGGTGATCAACTTGACCGCCTCGGTGGCCATGATCGAACCGATCGACGCGCAGAGCACGCCGAGCACACCGCCCTCGGCGCACGACGGCACCATTCCCGGCGGGGGCGCCTCCGGGTACAGGTCCCGGTAGTTGAGTCCGCGACCGTTCGGCGCGTCCTCCCAGAACACGGACGCCTGGCCCTCGAATCGGTAGATCGAGCCCCACACGTATGGCTTGTGCGCGAGGACGGCGGCGTCGTTGACGAGGTACCGGGTGGCGAAGTTGTCGGTGCCGTCGAGGATCAGGTCGTACTGCTCGAACAGTTCGACGGCGTTGTCGGGCTCGAGCCGGAACTCGTGCAACCGGACGTCGACGTTGTCGTTGATCTCGCGGATCGAGTCGCGCGCACTCTCTGCCTTGGGACGGCCCACGTCGGACCGGCCGTGGATCACCTGCCGCTGCAGGTTCGACATGTCGACCTCGTCGAACTCGACGATGCCGAGCGTCCCGACACCCGCCGCCGCCAGGTACAGCAGGGCGGGTGAGCCGAGGCCGCCCGCGCCGATGACGAGGACCTTCGCGTTCTTCAGGCGCTTCTGCCCCGCCATGCCGACGTCCGGGATGATCAGGTGCCTGCTGTACCGCGCCACCTCGTCGCGGGAAAGTTCGGCGTCCGGTTCCACCAGCGGCGGCAGTGCCTCGGTGGTCTTCACAGAACGGTCAAGCGACACGGTCCACTCCTGACAATTGCGCGACAGCTTCCGATGCGTCGGACAGCACTGAGTTCAACGCTCCGACGGGGTCCATTCTTCCCCTCCCGCCGGCAGTCGCGCGGGGCGGCCCCTGCTCACGCCCTCGGGAACGGCCACGGATTGAAATGGCAGGTCAGACCGTTCATCGGGACGATACCCTCGGGGTCGAGCTGCGCGATGTCGTTGTTGGCCGTGCCGAACGTCTGCTGCATCATCACCGGCGCGAGTCCGCCCTCGGTTTCGCACGGCTGGTGGTCCTGGTAGCCGATGGCGTGCCCGACCTCGTGGTTGATCTGGTACTGCCGGTACGACCCGATGTCGCCCTGGAACGCAATGGCCCCCCGCACCCAGCGCGGCTCGTT
This sequence comes from Rhodococcus sp. JVH1, assembly GCF_000280725.2. Taxonomy (NCBI): domain Bacteria; kingdom Bacillati; phylum Actinomycetota; class Actinomycetes; order Mycobacteriales; family Nocardiaceae; genus Rhodococcus; species Rhodococcus sp. JVH1. Next base: position 950,288 of record NZ_CP166289.1, read on the forward strand.
GAGGACCACGCGATCGATGCCGGGGTTGTAGCAGGACACCTCCAGCTGGATGTCGTAGCCGCACGCCTCACGGATGGTCATCTGCGACGTCAGCGACACCCGGAAGTCGGGGTCGCCCTGGTCGACGCGGCGGAACGCGAACCGCGGGTCCTTCGTCCAGCTCTTCGGATTCGACAGCGTCTGGTCGACCATCCGGCCGAACGACTCGTCGCCGCCGAACCCGGACGTGTCGACCCCGTCCTCGATCTCGACGCTGTACGTGAATTCGCGCTCGGTGCCCTGCCCGATCTTGGTCCCGCTTCCGGGAACCACGTGCCAGGTGCCTGCGCCGACCGCCGTGAACGGGCCTCCCTCGGGCAGCGCGCCCGAGGGAAGTTCGGCGGCGAAGTTACCGTCGGCCTCCGGCGGGATCCCGATGACGCTCGAACCGTCGGTGTCGCGGGACAGGGTGCCGAATCCGGGTGTGTCGGTCTCGGCCGTCGTCTCGCTGCCACTGCCGGTGTCCCGGACCGCGTCGACCACCACGAGAACGGTGACCACCAGCAGGATCGGGATCGCGTAGGCCCGCCAACCGTAGGTGGAGACGAACCGGCCGATGCGGCTCTGCTTCCTCGCCTGCCGCTCGGGGCGCGGGTTCCGGGGCCTGCCGACGTCGCGGCTGGTCGGGTCCCATTGCGCACGGAGGGGCTGATGCGACTGCGCCTGCGGTGCCGACTGCGAAGCGCGGGGACGGACGTCACGCTGGTCGATGCTGCGCGATCGTCGCTCCCCGTCCTCGGAGCTCTGGGGAGCCCGGCCGCGAACCCGCGGTCCTCCTCGGTCAGTCACGCAGCCCAGAATCTCACAGTCCGGCACCGCCTCGTCCCACCGCACCGTCCGCAGGTCATTCGGCGTGTCACGCAGATGCGATCCGCAACGTCGCGGCTACCCGGATCACCAGGCGCCCCCGAACCCCACAGGACCCCAGTTACCGGTCAGGCAATATCCTTGACCGGGCGAGTCCAGCGAGTCCACCATGAACGGTTCACTACGCGCGGGTATCGTTCAGACAGTTACACAGAATGTGACGCGGAATACTTGTGCAGATTGGAAGCGCTATGACTGAACTCGCGGATCGGACGAACTCCGATCGCGATGCCACGCCCGGAAAGGGCACCGGGGCCCGTCGCAGCACGCGACTCCCCCGTGACGCCCGGCGACTGCAGCTACTCGCCGCAGCCAGCGAGGTCTTCGTCACACGCGGATACCACGCTGCCGGTATGGACGAGATCGCCGAGTGCGCCGGTGTGAGCAAGCCCGTCCTCTACCAGCACTTCCCCGGCAAGCTCGAGTTGTATGTGGCGGTGCTGCAGAGCTATGTCGACAGCCTGATCTCCGGCGTCCGGCAGGCACTGCGCTCGACCACGGACAACAAGCAGCGTGTCCGCGCCGCGGTGCAGGCGTTCTTCGACTTCGTCGACAACGACTCGCAGGGCTTCCGGCTCGTGTTCGAGTCGGACCTCATGGGTGAGCCGCAGGTGCAGAGCCGCGTCGAGCAGGCCACCGAGGCGTGCGTGGACGCGGTGTTCGACCTCGTCAGCCACGACTCCGGTCTCGATCCCTACCGCGCCCGCATCCTCGCTGTCGGCCTCGTCGGCGCCAGCCAGTTCACCGCGCGGTACTGGCTCGAGGCGTCGCGCCCGATCCCGAAGGAAGAAGCGGTCGACACGACGGTCACGCTCGCGTGGGGCGGTCTGTCCCGCGTGCCGCTGCATCCCGAACAGCGCTGACACCGCGCATGGGAAGGGGCCCGCAGTCGAGTCGACTGCGGGCCCCTTCCCGTGTGTTCACTTGGTCGGAGCGAATCCGACCTTGCGGATATCGGACGGGCCGATCTCCACGTAGGCGATCTTGCTGGACTGCACGAGGTACTTGCGTCCCTTGTCGTCTTCCAGAGACAGGATCCCGTCGCCACCGGTGAGGGCGTCCGAGACCAATGTCTCGACCTCGTCCGGGGTCTGCTCGCTGCTGACGATGAGCTCACGCGGGCTGTCGATTACACCGATCTTGACCTCCACGGTCAACCTCCGAACTCTCCGAGAAACATCAGCTGTCCTGGCCAGGCTAATGCAGTGGCCGCCGCCGGTGCGCGTCTGTGGGCTGTGCCCTGAGCGAACATGCCGTCACACCAGGCACGACGGCGGTGCCGTCACACGAGACCCAGCACGGCCATGCGTTCGGCGTGCATCTCCTGCATGCGGTCGAACAGCGCGACGACGCCGTTGAGGTCGCCGGACGCGGAGATGACGAGTTCGGTGAGCGCCTCCCGCTGCGCGAGGACGAACTGTGCCTGGGTGATGGCCTCGCCGAGCAGTCGCCTGCCCCAGAGCATGAGGCGGTCCTTGTCGCGGTTGCTGGCCTTGATCGCCTGCTGTACCTCGTGGACGACGAACTCCGAGTGGCCGGTCTGCGAGAGCACCTCCTCGACCGTCCGCGACACCTCGGCGGGCAGCGAGTGCCCGATCTCGCGGTAGAAGTCGGCGGCGATCCCGTCACCGACGTAGGCCTTCACCAATGCCTCGAGCCACGTCGACGGTGTGGTGGACGCGTGGTAGTTGTTCAGGGGGCGGACGAACGGATCCATCGCTTCGAAGATGTCGAACCCACGCGCGGTCAGCGCCTTCTCGAGCATCTCGAAGTGGCCCATCTCGGCGGCGGCCATGCTGGCGAGCGCCACTTTGCCCTGCAGGGTCCGCGCCATCTGCGCGTCCTCCGACAGCCGGTAGAACGCGGAGATCTCGCCGTACGCGAGGACCGCGAAGAGTTCACTGACGCCGGGGTGATCAGCGGGAATGGTGGAATCAGAGGATGCAGGCGTGTTGGGCTCCATGGCGCCACAGCCTAGTGGGTTGCCCAGTGATGTTTGCCATGCGAACCGGTTGTGGGGCGTTCTCCGGCTACAATGATCGTGGGCAACCGCTCGTCACCACGTTCGCCTCCACGGAGAACGCGGTTTGAGTGATGATCGATCACGATCCGATCAGCGGTTCCCACCGATAATGTGCGCGCACCTGATCGACGGTCCCAGCCGCGCCTCGCCGAAATCTTCGATTTCAGCGCTGAGGCAGTGGCAGGATCGACTCGGAAGAGGACATCGACGAGCGTCGACTGGGAAATCGGGCCGACCAGCGGCCTGGCCCTTACCTCGTGCGTGCGTGCAGCTACGAGGAAGGCCAGTCCCCTGAGCAAGATCACTGTCGACCATGAAGACGACGCAACCGAGACCACGCTGTCGGCGCAACTCGACTCCACGCACGTTGCCCCCACTTTCGCCGAGCTCGGAGTTCGTGACGAGATCGTCCGCGCTCTCGACGAGATCGGCATCGAGCGGACGTTCGCGATCCAGGAGCTGACGCTCCCCCTCGCCCTCGCCGGCGACGACCTGATCGGTCAGGCCCGTACGGGCATGGGCAAGACGTTCGGTTTCGGCGTCCCGCTGCTCCACCGCATCTCCAGTGGCACCACCGGGACGGCCGCACTCGACGGCACTCCCCGCGCACTGGTCATCGTCCCCACCCGCGAGCTGTGCATCCAGGTCACCAAGGACCTCGAGGGCGCAGCGAAGTACCTGAAGGGCGAGAAGAACAAGCTCGAGGTCCTCGCCATCTACGGTGGCCGCCCCTACGAGACGCAGATCGCGACGCTCCAGAAGGGCGCCGACGTCGTCGTGGGCACCCCGGGCCGTCTGCTCGACCTCGCCAACCAGGGCCATCTGATCCTGGGCAAGGTCGAGGTCCTCGTTCTCGACGAGGCCGACGAGATGCTCGACCTGGGGTTCCTGCCCGACATCGAGCGCATCCTCGGGATGGTGCCGGACAAGCGCCAGACGATGCTGTTCTCGGCGACCATGCCGGGTCCGATCATCACGCTCGCCCGCACGTTCCTCACCCAGCCGACGCACATCCGCGCCGAGCAGGCCGACGACTCGGCGGTGCACGACCGGACCAGCCAGCACATCTACCGGGCGCACGCGCTGGACAAGGCGGAGATGGTGGCCCGCGTGCTGCAGGCCGAGGGCCGCGGCGCGACGATGATCTTCACCCGCACCAAGCGCACCGCCCAGAAGGTCGCCGACGATCTCGCCGAGCGCGGTTTCTCCGTCGGCTCCGTCCACGGCGACCTCAATCAGGTCGCTCGCGAGAAGGCGCTGAAGGCGTTCCGCACGGGCAAGATCGACGTGCTGGTCGCAACGGACGTCGCGGCCCGCGGTATCGACATCGACGATGTCACCCACGTCATCAACTACCAGTGCCCCGAGGACGAGAAGACGTACGTCCACCGGATCGGCCGCACCGGCCGGGCGGGCCGCACCGGCATCGCGGTGACGCTGGTGGACTGGGACGACATCCCGCGCTGGCAGCTCATCGACAAGGCTCTCGGCCTCGGCATCCCCGATCCGGCGGAGACGTACTCCAGCTCCCCGCACCTGTTCGAGGAGCTGTCGATCCCGGCCGGCACGACCGGCACGATCAAGCGCCCCCGGGTGGAGAAGGTCGCACCCGAGCGGAGCGAGAACACGGGCGCCGAGCGGAGCGAGAACACGGGCGCCGAGCGGAGCGAGAACACTGATACCGGGCAGGGCGAGAAGGCCGAGCGCACGGAGCGTCCGGCACGCACCCGCACCCGCCGCCGCACCCGTGGTGGCCGCCCCGCGGACTCCGTGGGCCCCAAGTCCGTGTCGCCGGAGCCGACGGCACCCGAGTCTGCCGCTCCGAGCGGGGACACCGACGGCGAGGGTGCCTCCAAGCCCCGCCGGCGTCGCCGCCGCCGGACCACGAAGGTCGGCGCCGCCGCGACGAACGCGGAGTAAACATCCACCGTGCTCGCACCTGAGCGGCGCTCGCGCGCCGATCACGTCGTCGCTGCCGGAATCGCCGTTGCGGTCGTGGTCGCCCTCACCGTGGTGTGGTTCCGCAGCGATGCGCGGGGCACCACCTCGGTCACCGCCGCCGAGCCGCCGCCTGCGCTCGTCACCGCCCTGATGGTTCCGGAGACGCTGCGCCCGATCTGGGACTCCGCCAGTTCCGCCACCTCCGCACCCCTCGTCGTCGGTGGTGCGGTCGTCACCGCCGACGGTGGGGACGTCGTGGGACGGGACCGGATGTCGGGTACCGAACTGTGGCGGTACGAGCGTGATCTCGACCTGTGCGGTGTGACGGCGTCGTGGGGGAAGGTCGTGGCCGTCTACCGTGACGACCGCGGCTGCTCCCAGGTCACCGAACTCGACGGCGGCACCGGCGAGCGCCTGGCGCAGCGGAGCAGCGACGCCGATTCCGATGTGACGCTGAAGGCCGACGGTACGTATGTGGCGTCCCTCGGCGACCGCCGGCTGGAATTGTGGCGCTCCGACCTCGTCCGCACCGTCGAGTACGGCCGGGTGGACGCGCCCGTGAATCCCAGGAAGCAGCCGCGTAGCGGATGCACGCTGATCGACGTCGGTTCGAGCAGCAGCAGACTGTCTGTTCTGGAGCGCTGCCCCGGCGAGGTGGCCGATCGTCTGACGGTCATGAACCCGTCGCCGAAGGACAATCAGGAACCTGAGGAGTACGGGTCGAGCGTCTTGGCGGGGGTGGATGCCGGCGTCGAGGGCGCCCGCATCCTCGGGGTGTCCGGCGAGACCACGGCCGTCTACCTACCCGCGGGCCCGTCGTACGGACCGCGGATCGGCCTGTTCGACGGCACCGGCAATGCCGTGTCCGAATACGCGCTCACCCTCGGGGTCGGCCCGGATCCCGTCACGTCGACGAGCAGTTCGGTGGTCACCTGGTGGACCGGTTCGGACGTGGTGTCGCTCGGCACCTCCGATCTCGCACCGCACTGGATTTTCCCCGGCGCTCTCGGCCCGGGAGCGGTGATGGCCGGAAACCTGCTGGTTCCGGTGGAATCCGGCATCGCCGTGCTCGACCTGTCGACCGGCGCGTTGCTTCGCACGATTCCGGTGACGCGTGATGCCGCGGCGGGGCCGATCCTCACGACGGTGGCCGGCGACGTCGTCCTCGAACAGCGCGGCGATGCTGTCGTGGCGCTGCGCTGAGGTCGCCCCTCACGCAGGTTCGGCGAATACCACGAGATAGCCGTCGAGGTCGCGGATCCAGATCTCGCGATGTCCTGCATTGGGATTGACGTGCACGTCCATGACCACGTCGGCACCCGCCTCACGCACCCGCGCGACGGTGCCGTCGAAGTCGGGGGTCTCGAACCAGATCGCCACCCCGTTTCCCCGCGGGAGCGAAGGATCGCCGAGGGGGCCGTGGTGGTGGCCCTCGTCGAGCCGGTGCAGTTGCAGGATCATGTGCCCGTCGACGAGGAGTTGCTCGTAGTCCCGTCCGCCGTGGCCGCGGCGCGCGTCCAGGACCTTCCGGTACCACTCGCCTGCGCGTTCGACGTCGTCGACGGCGAGGAGCGGCTGAGCCCGCATCGTCAGGGTGTTGCTTCGAGGCGTATCCGAGACTGTCATGGCCCCGACGTTAGCGCCGTGCTCTCCCCCGCACTTGGACGAATGAGCATGCCGTCAACGGAAAGTGGCGCGGTACGCGGACGGTGAGACGCCGACCGTGCGCGAGAGGTGTTGTCGCAGAGACGTCGCGGTGCCGAATCCCGCGGCCGCCGCCACGTCGTCCACCGGCAGGTCGGTGTTCTCGAGCAGTTCGCGGGCGCGGATGATCCGCTGTTCGAGAATCCACTGCGTCGGCGACATCCCCGTCTCGGCCCGGAATCGCCGGGTGAACGTGCGCACGCTCATCGACTCCCACGCGGCAAGCTCCCGCAGCGACAGCGGTTGATCGAGATGCGACAGCGCCCGGGCTCGCGCTCGCGCCGTGGACACACCGTCGGCGTCCGGGACGGGTTCGGTGATGAACTGCGCCTGACCACCGCTGCGATGAGGCGGCACGACCGTCCCCCGCGCCACCTCGTTGGCCACCGACGCACCGTGGTCGAGACGAATCATGTACAGGCACAGGTCGATTCCGGACGCGACGCCGGCGGCGGTGAGCACGGCTCCGTCGTGCGTGTAGAGCACGCCGGGGTCCAGGTGCACGTCCGGGTACAGCCGCCGGAACGCGTCCGCCGACTTCCAGTGCGTCGTGGCACGCCGGTCCTCGAGAAGGCCTGCCGCGGCGAGAACGAACGAACCCGTGCAGATCGATGCGACCCGAGTGCCCGGGCGAATGTGCGCGAGGGCGTCCGCGAGGTGACGGGGCAGGCGCCCGTCCTCCGGCGGGTCGTAGTCCTGATCGGACGCCGGGATCACGACGGTGTCGGCTGTGCCGAGCAGTGCCGGGCCGTGCTCGACCGTGATCGTCACGTCGGTGTCGGTCCGGACGGCGCCGGGTGTGAGGGTGCACGTGAGGACCTCGTACAGCGGTTCACCCTCCCGCGATCGCGCCTCACCGAACAGTCGGTGGACGATTCCGAACTCGATCGGGAGCAGACCGTCGCGCACGAACACGACCACGCGATGACGACGCAGCGTCCGCTTGCCTCTCGAATCGGACATGGCCCGATTGTTTCACATATCGTCCCACCGGCCACTGTCGCGGCCACCGCAACGCGTCCATGATCGGAGAGGTCAGGACGACCGAGCGGAAGGCGAACCATGAAGATCCTGTGGGTATCGGCACATCCCGAACCGAAGTCCCTGAACGCAGCACTCCGCAGCGACGCCCTCGCGGCACTGCGCGGGGCCGGCCACGACATCCGGACATCGGACCTGTACGCGATGCGATGGAACCCGGTGGTGACAGCAGACGATTTCGGACACGACCCCCACCGCCGCCTCCTCGTCGGCGCGCGGTCGGGTCAGGCCCTGACCGAGGGCACCCTGGCCCCCGACATCCGCGCCGAGCAACGCAAACTCGCGTGGGCCGACGCGGTGGTCGTGCAGTTCCCGTTGTGGTGGTACGGCATGCCCGCGATCCTCAAGGGCTGGTTCGACCGGGTCTTCGTCGAGGGTTACGGCTACGGACTGCGCCGCGAGGACGGCTCCACCCGGCGGTACGGCGACGGAACCCTGGCCGGCAAGCGGGCGATGACGGTCGTCAGTTTCGGCGGCAGCGCCGACAGCGCAGGCCCACGCGGGATCAACGGCCAGATGGACGAGGTCCTGTTCCCGATCCACCACGGAATCTTCTGGTACACAGGGATGTCCGTATTGCCACCGGTCCTGATCGACAGCGCGGACCGGTTGCCCGCCGAGCACTACCCCGGTGTCGCGGCCCGGCTGATCGATCGCCTGTCCGGCCTGTTCACCGACGCGCCGTTGCCTTTCCGCTCCCAGAACGGCGGCGACTACGACGCCCGGTTCGTGCTGCACGAGGACCGGGCGCCCGGCGTCACGGGACTGCGCGCCCACTATGCCGACGCGGATTCCGGCACATGCGAATCGGAGGCCGAAGTCCGCATCACCGCGATCTGCAACGTGTTCTAATTCACGGCATGGCAACCTACGTGATCACCGGCGCCGCCTCGGGCATCGGGGCGGCGAGCCGCCGCACACTCGAGTCCGGCGGTCATACCGTCATCGGAGTCGACCTCGCACACACCGACGTGACCGCCGACCTGTCGACCCCCGGCGGACGAACCGCGGCGGCCGACGCCGTGACCGAGGCGAGCGGCGGCGTCGTGGACGGTCTCGTCTGCTGCGCCGGACTCGGGTCGCTGTCGCACGTCCCGGGCGGCACACTCGTCGCGGTCAACTATTTCGGGGCCGTGGAACTCGTGACCGCACTGAAGCCCGCCCTCGAGCGCGCGGGCGGCGCCTCGGTGGTGGTGATCTCGTCGAGCAGCACCACCACGCAGCCGGGGATTCCCGAGAAGCTGGTGACCGCGTGCCTCGACGGTGACGAGGCGGAGGCGGTGCGCATCGGCGACCAGGTGACCGCCATCCCGGCATACCCGGCGTCCAAGCTCGCACTGGCCTGGTGGATTCGGCGTGAAGCGGTACGGCCCGAGTGGATCGGCAGCGGCATACGACTGAACGCGATCGCGCCGGGCATGATCGACACACCGATGACCAGCGGGGACGACCTCGACCCCGAACTGGCGAAGGCGCTGGACTTCTATCCGGTCCCGCTGGGCAGGCGCGGACGCCCGGACGAGATCGCCACGCTCGTCGAGTTCCTGCTCGGACCGGGGTCGACACTGTTCTGCGGCAGCGTCGTCTTCGCCGACGGGGGCACGGACGCCCAGTTACGCCAACAGGATTGGCCCGCCGCGTGGAATCCGACGCCGGAAGAACTTACTCGGCACTTCCAGGCGAAAATGTAGCCAGCTCGGATCCCGCCCAGTGCTTGGCGAGGTTCTCGGCCAGGTCCCGGTACGCCTGGGCACCCTTGTTCTTCCGCCCCGCCAGCACCGTGGCACCCGACGCCGTCGCCTCCGCGAATCGCACCGTCCGCGGAATCGGCGGAGCGAGGACCGGCAGGTTGTAGCGGTCGGACACGTCGGAGAGTACGTCTCTGCTGTGCGTCGTGCGGGCGTCGTACAGCGTCGGCAGCGCTCCGAGCAGCACCAGGTCGGGGTTGGTGATCTGCTGCACCTCGGTGACCGTCCTCAGCAACTGCCCCACACCCCGGTGGGCGAGCGTCTCGCACTGCAGCGGCACCAGTACCGACTGCGCCGCCGTGAGCCCGTTGAGCGTGAGCACACCGAGCGACGGCGGGCAGTCGATGATGATCGTGTCGTAGTCGTCCAGCAGCGGCGCCAGAGCGCGCTTGAGAGCGAACTCACGACCGGGACGCATGAGCAGCAACGCTTCCGCGCCCGCGAGGTCGATCGTCGCGGGCAGAAGGGCGACACCGTCCTCGGTGTCGATCACGGCCTCCTGCGCCGTCAGATCACCCGTCAGCACCTCGTGGACGGAGGCGTCCAGGCGGTCCGGGTTGTGCCCGAGGGAGAACGTCAGACATCCCTGCGGGTCGAGATCCACCACCAGAACCTTCTGGCCCAGCCCGACGAGGGCTGCGCCGAGAGAAGCTACCGTGGTGGTCTTCGCGACCCCACCCTTCTGATTTGCCACTGCAAGAACCGTTGTCACGGCTCGATCCTTACCTACTTCGTCCCCGGAGGCGAGCCATACACGCAGATTGACTGACATGATGGATGGATGCCACCCAGTGATTCGCCGCGCGGCCGTCGGATCGTCCTCCTCCGACACGGCGAAACGGAATGGGCCCGTTGGGGTAAACACACCGGTCGGACCGACGTTCACCTCACCGAACTGGGTGAAGCCCAGGCGCGGCGGGTGGGCCCGGCGATGGACGCCCTCGAACTGCGCGACCCCCTCGTCATCGTCAGTCCGCGGCAACGCGCCCAGGAGACGGCGGAGCTGGCGGGATTGAAGATCCAGCGCACCTGGGACGCACTCGCCGAATGGGATTACGGGATCTACGAGGGCATGACGACTCCCGAGATCAGGCAGCAGGTGCCGGACTGGACCGTGTGGACGCATCCGTGCCCTCGCGGCGAACAGGCCGAGCAGGTGCACACCCGGTGCGACCTCGTACTGTCCGTCGCGCATTCGCAACTCGTCGACCGCGACGTGATCCTCGTCGGGCACGGCCACTTCTCGCGGGCGCTCATCGCCCGCTGGGCGGAGCTTCCCATCAGCGAGGGGCGCCGGTTCGCGATGTCGCCGGGCGCGTATTCCGTCCTCGGCTTCGAGCACGGGGCGCAACAGGTGGTCAGCCACAACGTCACAAGCGAGGAAGGTGCCCGATGATCCGACGCGCAGTACCCGAGGACGTCTCCGCGATCACCGCGATGATCTACGAACTCGCCGAACATCAGCGGGCCCGCGACGAGTGCACCGTCACCGCCGACCAGATCGACGACGCGCTGTTCGGCCCGCAGCCATCCACGTTCGCCCACGTCGCGGTGAACGACGACGACCGGGTCGTCGGGATCGCGGTGTGGTTCCGCAACTTCTCCACCTGGGACGGAACACACGGCATCTACCTCGAGGACCTGTTCGTCAGCCCGTCCGAGCGCGGCGCCGGGCACGGCAAGGCCCTGCTCGCCACACTCGCGAAGGAGTGCGTCGACAACGGCTACACCCGACTGTCGTGGTCGGTGGTCAACTGGAACAAGCCGTCGATCGCGTTCTACGAGTCGCTGGACGCGCACCCGCAGGACGAGTGGACCACTTACCGGCTGACCGGGGAGCCGCTCGGCCGCCTCGCGTCCGAGGTGGGCTAGCGGTCCGACGGGTTGTCGGCGTCGGCCTCCTGGCCGTACTCGGCAGCCATCCACTTCGACGTGGGACTGCTGAACAGGCACCCGAGGGCCGCCACGACGACGACGCCGAGCAGCACACCGAAGAACGGCTGGTGCGAATCGGTGAGCAGCGACCACGCCACCGGAAGCAGGAGAAGTTGGGCGACGATCGCGATCGCCCGCCCCCAGCGCCGGCCGAAGATCAGCGCGAGCCCGGCGGCCAGCACGGCGCCACCGAGAATCGCGAACCAGGCTGCGGTGCCGTATCCACTGCTGACGCTCTGGTCGTGCCCGAGCAGTCCCCTGATGACCAGCACCACGGCGACACCGACCGCCACCGCGCCCTCGAGCGACACCAGGGCGCCCGCCGCGCGGACCGTGGTGGGCGTGGACTTGCTGAGAGACGGCTTCGGCACGTCGGCCAGCCTAGAACACCCCGTCGCCGGCGGCCTCGGATGGTGACACGTGCCGCCCCCGCTAGGCTTGGGCCCCGTGCGCGCGCTGCTGATCGTCAACCCCAATGCCACATCGACGACTCCGGCCGGGCGTGATCTCCTCGCCCACGCGCTGTCGAGCCGGGTGCGGTTGACGGTCGCGCACACGACACACCGCGGTCACGCCGCGGAACTGGCGCAGCAGGCCTGCGTGGACGGGATGGGCCTGATCATCGTCCACGGCGGCGACGGCACCGTGAACGAGGTGGTCAACGGACTGCTCGGCACCCCGGCACCGAAGTCGATGAGCGCCGTGACGGTGGGGCCGATTCCCCCGATCGCCGTCGTCCCCGGTGGGTCGGCGAACGTGTTCGCCCGCTCGCTCGGCATCGCGCCCGACCCGGTGGACGCCACCAACCAGCTCATCGATCTCCTCGCCCGCAGGCAGCGGCGCCGGATCGGGCTCGCGCACTGCGACAGCCGCTGGTTCACGTTCAACGCCGGTCTCGGCTGGGACGCCCAGGTGTGTGAGGCGGTCGACATGCACCGCAAGAACGGGCGGCCGGCCACACCGGCGCAATATGTCCGCGCGGCGGTGCGGGTGTTCTTCCGATCGAAATACGCCGAGCCGACCCTCACCGTCGAGGTCCCCGATCGCGATCCCGTCGAGGGCGTTCACTACGCATTCGTGTCGAACGCGAGTCCCTGGACGTATCTGAACAAGCGGGAGGTCCACACGAATCCCGACACCACCTACGACACCGGCCTCGGCGTCTTCGCGATGCGGTCCACCGCGATTCTCACCACGCTGCGGGTGGCCCGCCAGCTGTTGACCCCCGGAACCCGTCCGAAGGCGAAGAAGCTGGTCCGGGTCGACGACGTGCCGTCCGTGCGGATATCCGCGTCGGAGCCCATCGGACTGCAGATGGACGGCGACTACATCGGACTGCGCAAAGTCGTCGAGTTCGTGTCGGTGCCCGAGGCGCTGGATGTGGTCGCGCCGGCGCGACCCTGAGCAATTCTCGAGAATTGCCGTTTTCACCTAGCGGGAAGTGCCTGCACCGGGTACAAAGGACGGCGCACCTCGAAGGGCAGCCTAAGAACGTGAGCTCCCCCACGGTGCGGCGGTTTTCTATTGACATCCCGCCAGTTCGTGAAAGCATTCACAAGCAACAGTGCGGAAACATTCTCTACGCACACATGAACTCATGAAGACGAAACGGTGCATTACGCACCCAGTTAAGGAGCAGAAGGATGGACTGGCGCCACAAGGCAATCTGTCGCGACGAAGACCCCGAGTTGTTCTTCCCTGTGGGAAACAGCGGTCCGGCTCTCGCGCAGATTGCTGATGCCAAGGTTGTCTGCAACCGCTGCCCGGTGACCGCCGAATGCCTCTCGTGGGCACTCGAGTCGGGCCAGGACGCCGGTGTGTGGGGCGGCATGAGCGAAGACGAGCGACGCGCACTCAAGCGCCGCAACGCTCGGACGCGTGCCCGCACCACCGTCTGATACTTCAGAAGGAGACGGGCCCGGCACCACATGGTGCCGGGCCTTTTGCTTGCCCGCCGATCAGTACCGCGGCCCACGACGGCCCAGCGGTACGCGTAACACGGCATCCGTTCCACCCTCCGGCCCGGGGTGCAGCCCGAGGGAACCGTTCAGCTCGGCGGCCACCAGAGTCCGGACGATCTGCAGACCGAGACGGTCGGACCGCTCGAGGCTGAAACCGGGCGGCAATCCCCTGCCGTCGTCGTGGATCACGACGTCCAGCCACCGCGCAGAACGCTCGGCCCTCATGGTGACCGTGCCCGGAGCGCCGGGTTCGAAGGCATGCTCGATCGCGTTCTGCACGAGTTCGGTCAGCACCATCACCAGCGGCGTGGCCCGCTCCGCGGAGAACACCCCGAAGCTGCCCTCCCGGCGGACCTTGATCGGCGTACTCACCGTCGCCACATCGGACAGGATCGGCACCAGACGGTCGACGACCTCGTCGAGGTTCACTTCCTCGTCCACCGACATCGACAACGTGTCGTGCACGAGGGCGATCGACGTGACGCGGCGCACCGATTCGCTCAGCGCCTGCCGGGCTTCCTCGTTGTTGGTGCGGCGGGCCTGCAGTCGCAGGAGCGCCGCCACGGTCTGCAGATTGTTCTTCACCCGGTGATGGATCTCGCGGATCGTCGCATCCTTGCTGAGCAGGGCGCGATCCCGCCTCTTCACCTCGGTGACGTCCCGCACGACGACGGCGGCGCCGACGCGCTTCCCGCCGGGTTTGAGGACCAGCGCCCGGAGCAGGACGGTCGCTCCCCTGGCCTCGATCTCCATGCGGCGGCCCGGCTTGTCGGCGATGGTGTCGCGGATGTACCCGGCGACCTCCTGCGACTCGAACGGATCCGTGACGAGCGACCGCGTGGTGGCCGCCAGGTTCTGGCCGATCAGGTCCGAGCTGAGACCCATCCGGTGATAGGCCGACAGCGCATTGGGACTCGCGTAGACGACGCGGCCGTCGGTGTCGAGGCGGATGAAGCCGTCGCCGGCGCGGGGACTCGAGTTGGTATCCGACCGGGCCTCCCGGATCGGGAAGGTGCCGTCGCTGATCATCTGGCACAGATCCTCGGCGCAATCGAGATACGCGACCTCGAGCGGGCTCTGCGCCCGCTGGTGCGACAGGTTGGTGTCCCGGCTCAGGACCGCGATCACTTCGCCGTTCCACCGCACCGGGACCGCTTCCCCGCGCGGCGGCAGACCGGCGTGCCCGCCGCCGTCCTCGGGTCGCACGACGCGGCCCTCGAGCAGCGCCTGCAGCACCTGCGGATGTTCCGACTCCGACACGACGGTCCCGACGACGTCCTCCGGGAAGGCGGTCGACGCGGTGGTGGGCCTGCAGTGCGCGACGCAGATCACGGTGCCGGTCGGGTTGGTGGCCGCGGAATCCGTTCCGACCCAGAGCAGAACGTCCGCGAAGGAGAGGTCGGCGAGCAACTGCCATTCACCGACGACGCGCTGGAGATGATCGACGGCCTCGCCGGGCAGGTCGGTGTGTTCGGCGAGCAGGTCGCTCAGTGTGGACATCGTCGGTGGCTGTCAGCTCAGGAGATCACTGCGATCAGGTCGCCCTGCTGGATCACGTCGCCGACCTTGACGTCCACGGAGGTGACCGTGCCGGGTTCTTCGGCGATGACGGGGATCTCCATCTTCATCGACTCGAGGATGACGAGGGTGTCGCCCTCCTTCACCTCGTCGCCCGCGCTCACCACAACCTGATACACCGTCGAAACCATTTCGGCGCGCACGTCTTCTGCCATTGTGATCCTTCACTCCCGGGTGTCGAGAAAGCCCTGTTGCAAGGACACCCAACCACACGTGGAAGACTGTGGTGAAAAGAAGGGAGATCTACTCATGGGTAAGCGTGGTCGTAAGAAGCGCAGTCGCAAGGGCAACGCCGCAAACCACGGCAAGCGTCCCAACGCCTGACGCGCCGTAGAACGCACCAGGGGCCGGGAAGCAGCGATGCTTTCCGGCCCCTGATTGCTGTTCTGACGAGTTATGCGTCGGGTTCGGTGTTCGTGATGAGGATCGTCCGCCGTAACTCTATGGAGAGCCTCTGACGGAGGCTTTCCGGTGCGTGCTCCCCGCCGCACTTGCGGTTCACGAGAGACTTCACCTTCTCCTCGATGCCGTACGCCTCGAGGCACGACCCGCACTCGTCGAGGTGCCTCTGCAGCCGCGCCCGCGACGCCGCGTCGCATTCACGGTCCAGCATCAGCCAGACGTCCGCGATGACGGCGGAGCAGTCGAGCTGCTCGAATTCGTCCTGCTCGCTCACCGAGAAACCTCCTGTTCCGCGCTCACTACACTGTCGCCGGGCACGTCGTCGGTGCCCCCACGGTTGAATCCACGTTCGCGTGCGACGTCGGCGAGCAGACCCCGGAGCTGCTTGCGCCCGCGGTGCAGTCGCGACATCACGGTCCCGATCGGGGTGCCCATGATCTCGGCGATCTCCTTGTAGGGGAATCCCTCGACGTCGGCGTAGTAGACGGCCATCCGGAACTCCTCCGGCAGGGCCTGGAGTGCTTCCTTGATGTCGTCGTCGGGCAGCGCGTCCAGGGCCTCGACCTCGGCGGATCGCAGACCGGTCGACGAATGTTCCGCCGTCGCCGCCAACTGCCAGTCGGTGATCTCGTCGGTGGGGTACTGCGCGGGCTGGCGCTGCTTCTTGCGGTACGAGTTGATGTACGTGTTCGTGAGAATCCGGTACAGCCACGCCTTGAGGTTGGTGCCCTCACGGAACGAACGGAACGCCGTGTAGGCCTTCACGTACGTTTCCTGGACGAGGTCCTCGGCGTCCGCCGGGTTCCTGGTCATCCTCAGAGCAGCGCCGTACAACTGATCCAGAAGTGGGAGCGCGTCCCTTTCGAAACGCGCGATCAACTCGTCCTGTGGCTCGGCCTGGTCTGCCGTCGGACGGTCATGTTCCTGCACGCTGATCCCTTCGGTCGCCGTGGGCGTCAACGTTACCGCCAACTGCAGACGCGACGTGGGCTCCATCACCGAGGACATCACGATACGGACCACTCCCTTCGATGCACTCTGTTCTTCTGCAGGTACCAACACGCCTCCCGTCCGCTGTGTTCCCGACCGCGTGGCAGAGTGTCTGTCCATGGCCGGAACTGCCACTCCCGCGACGAAGCTGCTCGTGAAACACCGCATAGACCACACCGTGCACAGCTACGCGCACGATGCGCGGGCGGAATCGTACGGTTCGGAGGCCGTCGACGCCCTGGGCGAGACGGTCGGCGTCACCGCCCATCAGGTGTTCAAGACGCTGGTGATCAAACTCGACACCGGCAAGCTGGCGGTGGCGGTCGTGCCGGTGCCGGAGAAACTGTCGCTGAAGGCGGCGGCCGCGGCGCTGGGCGCGGGCAAGGCCGTGATGGCGGACCGTACCGAGGCGGAGCGCTCCACCGGGTACGTCTTCGGGGGCATCTCACCGCTCGGACAGCGCAAGGCACTCCCGACCGTCGTCGACGCGTCGGCGCTCGACTGGGACCGGGTGCTGTGCAGCGCGGGCAGGCGCGGACTCGAGATCGAACTCGCGCCCGCCGACCTGGTGCGGCTCAGCGGAGCCGTCACCGCGGCGGTCACAGCAGGCTGATCTGCTCCCCCACCTGAGCCTCGTCACGACCGGCGGCATCGGGGTCGAGGAGTTCCGGCCCGTTGTTCTTCACGCTATTGACCAGCGTGGACACCCGCCGGACGGTGATGTCGGCGATGGCGTCGGGTGACACCTCGAGCAGATCCGTCGACGCGGGATGCTCGGGATCGAGCCACGCGGACCAGCGGTCGCGGGGCATCACCAGCGGCATCCGGTCGTGCACGTTCTCGAGCTGGGCGGCGGAGTCGACGGTGATGATGCTGCAGCTCAGGACCGGGTGCGACTCCGCGACCGCGGGATCGTGCCACACCGACCACAGCCCGGCCATGTACAGGCGCGAGCCGTCCTCCGGCGACATGTAGTACGGGATCTTCTTCGCCTTACCCGACTTCTTCCCCGCGGCCGCCGCATCGACCTCGGTCTGCCACTCGTACCAGCCGTCCATCGGAACGAGGCAGCGCTTGTATTTGAACGCGTTCCGGAATGCCGGTTTGTTGTCGACCGAATCCGCTCGCGCGTTGAACAGCACCGGCCCCTTGCCGAGCTCCTTCGTCCACGACGGCACGAGCCCCCACCGCATCCGCCGGATCCGCCGGGCGTCGTGACGGTCGACCACCGTCAGGACCTGCGTGGTGGGCGCCACGTTGTAGTCGGGCGGACTCTCCTCCTCGCCCGCCTCGTTGATCGCATCGAGGTCGGCGGCGAGTGTCGCCGGATTCGCAGTGGTCGCATACCTGCCGCACATGCCCACCAGAGTGGCACGAACCACCGACACCCGCGACACGCCGCCCACCCCGCCCGGTGACCCGCCCGATAGGCGAAGATGGAGACCGTGAGCCTGAGCCTGTGGAACGCCCCCCGCGCCGAAGCGCCCGTCGTCGCGACGGTCGCCCTCCCCGGATCGAAGTCGATCACCAATCGCGCGCTGATCCTCGCCGCACTCGCGGACGGTCCGTCCACCCTCACCGGGGCACTGCGCAGCCGGGACACCGACCTCATGATCGAGGCTCTCCGCACGCTCGGCATCAGCATCGAGACGGTCGGCGCCGACACGACGCTGCGGGTCACCCCCGGACCGCTCCAGGGTGGTGCGGTCGACTGCGGCCTGGCCGGCACCGTCATGCGGTTCCTGCCGCCGGTCGCCGCACTCGCGAGCGGAACGGTTCACTTCGACGGAGACGAGCAGGCGCGCACCCGGCCCCTCGACACGATCCTGGACGCGCTGCGCGGTCTCGGCGCGGACATCGACGGCGACTCCCTCCCGTTCACGGTCCGCGGTGCGGGCTCGCTGCGCGGTGGACAGGTCACCATCGACGCGTCCGGCTCGTCACAGTTCGTCTCCGGGCTGCTGCTGTCGGCGGCCGCATTCGACGAGGGCGTCACCGTGCATCACGACGGCAAGACGGTCCCGTCCATGCCGCACATCGACATGACGGTCGAGATGCTGCGCGAGTCGGGCGTCGAGGTCACGACCCCGGCGACGGGCGGGGAGGCCGACACATGGCGGGTGAGCCCCGGTGTCGTCCGGGCCGTCGACCGCGCGATCGAACCCGACCTGTCGAATGCCACCGCCTTCCTGGCGGCCGCCGCCGTCACCGGCGGTGAGGTGACCGTTCCCCTGTGGCCGAGCAGGACGACGCAACCCGGAGACGCGATCCGCGAGATCCTCCTGGCGATGGGCGCGGACGTCCGACTGGACGGCGCGAACCTCACCGTCCGCGGGCCGCAACAGCTGACCGGCATCGACATCGACCTGCACGACGTGGGCGAACTCACCCCGACCGTCGCGGCGCTCGCCGCACTCGCGGACGGGCCGTCGCACCTGCGGGGCATCGCGCACCTGCGCGGTCACGAGACCGACCGGCTCGCCGCGCTCGCACACGAGATCAACTCGCTGGGCGGAAACGTCACCGAGACCGAGGACGGCCTGACGATCGTCCCGGCAGGCCTGCACGGTGGAACGTGGCGCTCGTACGCCGACCATCGGATGGCGACCGCGGGCGCCATCGTCGGGCTGCGGGTCGACGGCATCCGGATCGAGGACGTCGGCACCACGGCCAAGACCCTGCCCGGTTTCGAGAACCTGTGGGCCACAATGCTGTCCGCAGGTGCGGGCACCGAGCGGAAGGCGAGCTTCTGAGTCGCAGGCAGTACGACGAGTCCGACGTCCGGGTACGCCCGGGCCGAGGAACGCGCCCGCGCACGAAGACCCGGCCGGAACACCTCGCCGCGGAGTCGGCGATGGTCGTCTCGGTCGACCGCGGCCGATGGGGTTGCGTGCTGGGCGGCGACCCCGAACGTCCCCTCGTCACCATGCGCGCCCGGGAACTGGGCCGCACCCCCATCGTGGTGGGCGACGAGGTGAGCGTCGTCGGTGACCTGTCCGGCAAGCCCGACACCCTGGCGCGGATCGTGCGGGTCGCCGAACGCTCCACGGTGCTGCGACGCACCGCCGACGACACCGATCCGTGCGAGCGGATCGTCGTGGCCAACGCCCAGCAGCTGCTGATCGTCGTGGCGCTCGCGGACCCGCCGCCACGGACGGGATTCGTCGAGCGTGCGCTCGTCGCCGCGTACGCGGGCGGGTTGAGTCCCATCGTGTGCCTGACGAAGAGCGATCTCGAGCCGCCCGAGGAGTTCGCGAGCGCGTTCGCCGACCTCGACGTTCCCGTCGTCGTGGCCGGTCGCGACGATCCCGTCGACGAGGTGCTGTCGATGCTGTCGGGCCGGCTCACCGCGCTGATCGGCCATTCGGGGGTCGGGAAGTCGACTCTCGTCAACCGCCTCGTGCCCGACGCCGACCGGGCCGTCGGCGTGGTCTCCGGCGTCGGCAAGGGCAGGCATACGTCCACGCAATCGGTCGCGCTGCCGCTTCCGACGGGCGGCTGGGCGATCGACACTCCCGGCATCCGGTCGTTCGGACTGGCCCACATCTCCCCGGAGCACGTGGTGGCCGCGTTCTCCGATCTGGCCGCGGCCATCGAGGACTGCCCGAGAGGGTGTACCCACCTCGGCCCGCCCGCGGACCCGGAATGCGCGCTCGACCTACTGGAGGGCAAGGCCGCCAAACGCGTCGACGCGGTCCGTCACCTCCTCACGGCCATCGCATCCAACGAAGCCTGGTGAGGGACGAACCGCGTCTGTAGCGGAACTTTTCTAGCGGGACAGCAGCGCGCGCAGACCGCGGCGCTTGCGGGTGCGCTTGATCGCGGTACTCAGCCCCTGACGGCGGCCGGTCACGGGATCGATTGTCGCCGTGGTGTTTCCACCGAACTTGCGTTCCGACGCCGTCTCCGGCGCGTCGTCCGCGGTCGCCTTGAGGTACTTGTTCGGCAACGACAGCTTGGCGATGGTGCGCCACGACTTCGCGTACTGCACGAGGAAGGGCCCGGTGGTGTACGGCAGGTCGTACTTGTCGCACAGTTCCCGCACCCGCACGGCGATCTCCGAATAGCGGTTGCTGGGCAGGTCGGGGAACAGGTGGTGCTCGATCTGGTAGCTGAGGTTGCCGGACATGAAGTCCATCAGCTTGCCGCCCTCGATGTTCGCGCTACCGAGCATCTGCCGCAGGTACCACTGGGGCTGCGTTTCCTTGTCGATGTCCGCCTTGGTGAACTTCTCGGCGCCGTCCGGGAAGTGCCCGCAGAAGATGATCGCGTTGGTCCACACGTTGCGGATCATGTTCGCGGCGATGTTGGCGGTGAGAGTGCTCTTCCACGCGGGACCCGTGACCGCAGGGTGGATGACGTAGTCCTTGAGGATCTGCTTGCCGACCTTCTCGCCGACCTCGCGGAGCTTGCGCTGGGTCTCCTCGCTCGGCACGCGCCCCTTGGCGACCTTGCCGAGTTCGAGATGCTGCGCCGCGATGCCGTACTCGAAGAACAGCGCGAGCAGCGTGTTGTACAGCAGATTGCCGGTGTTGAACGGCTTCCACCGCTGGTCGCGCGTGACGCGCAGCAGTCCGTATCCCACGTCGTCGTCCATGCCGAGGACGTTGGTGTACTTGTGGTGAATGTAGTTGTGCGTCTGCTTCCAGTGAGCGGACGGACCCGTCACGTCCCACTCCCACGAGGTGGAGTGGATCTCGGGATCGTTCATCCAGTCCCACTGGCCGTGCATGACATTGTGGCCGAGTTCCATGTTCTCGATGATCTTCGAGAGGGAAAGCATGGCCGTGCCCGCCAGCCAGGCGGGACGCCGCTTGCTCGCGAAGAGGACGGCTCGGCCACCGATTTCGAGGGAACGCTGCAGTCTGATCGTGTTTCGCACGTACCGCGCGTCACGCTCCCCGCGGGACTCTTCGATATCGCGCCGGATCGCATCGAGCTCGCGTCCGAGCGACTCGATGTCGGCTTCGGTGAGATGTGCGTATTCCTTGACGTCTGCAATCGCCATGGGGGACCTCCTCCTGGCTGGGTCGACAGTTCACACCCGTGGGCGCTGACTCGACCTACCGTACCGTAAGTTACGACACCGTAGGTTACCTGGGTGTAGGTGTGAGTGAAATCACCGTCGACGTCGCGGAATCTTGGCCTCCGCGCGGGCGCGCAACGCCGACAGCAGACCCCGCCGCTGCCCCGTGACGGGATCCGTACGCAACGTCTCGACCATGGCGGCGCCCGCATCACGGGCGTCGCGGAACTTGCGTTCCGAGGACGTCTCCGGGGCGTCGTCCGCCGTCGCCCGCAGGAACCGGTCGGGCAGGGCGAGTTTGTGGATCGTGCGCAGAGCCAGCAGGTACTGCTTGGCGAGCGAACCCGTGGTGTACGGCAGGTCGTACTTCTCGCACAGCGCCCGGACCTTCACCGCGATCTCCGGGTACCGGTTGCTCGGCAGGTCCGGGAACAGGTGATGCTCGATCTGGTAGCTGAGGTTCCCGCTCATGAAACCCATGATCTTGCCGGAATCGAAATTCGCGCTGCCGAGCATCTGCCGGAGATACCACTCGTGCCGGGTCTCGTTCTCGTATTCGTCCACCGTGAACTTCTCGGCACCATCCGGGAAGTGCCCACAGAAGATCACCACGTAGGCCCACAGATTCCGCACGAGATTGGCGGTGGCGTTGGCCGTCAGCGTCGACTTCCACGCCGGTCCCGCGAGCACCGGGAACAGGAGGAAGTCCTTGCCGACCTGGCGGAAGATCTTGCGCCCGAAATCTTTGTTGGCTTGGGAATTGAGCTGCCCCTTCTCCGCACCCTCGAGCTCGGCGGCGAACGTGAGGTCGTGGAGCGCGATCCCCCACTCGAACGTGGCGGCCAGGATGATGTTGGCGAAGGGCTGCAGCAGGTTGATCGGCCGCCACTCCTCGTCGCGGGTCATCCTGAGGATGCCGAACCCCACATCGGAATCCATTCCGACGATGTTGGTGAACGTGTGGTGGGAGTAGTTGTGCGCCCGCTTCCAATGCTCCGAGGGGCCCGTCTGATCCCACTCCCACGACATGGAGTGGATCTCCGGATCGTTCATCCAGTCCCACTGGCCGTGCATCACGTTGTGGCCGAGTTCCATGTTCTCGATGATCTTCGAGAGGGAGAGCATCGCGGTGCCCGCGAGCCAGGCCGGGCGGTAGCGGCTTCCGAACAACGCAAGCCGGCCGCCGAGCTCCAACAGCCGTTGCGCCCTGATGGCCCGGCGGATGTAGCGGGCGTCGCGAACGCCCCGCGAATCCTCCACGTCGAGCCGGATCGCATCCAACTCACGCCCGAGCGATTCGATGTCCGCTTCGGTCAGATGCGCGAACTCTTTGATGTCGGTGATCGCCACCGTGCTCCTCCGTCTGGTGAGAGTCCGAGAATAGCGGAGTCAGGTGAACAACACGCTCACGCTTACGCGTCGAGCGTGCAGTCCCCTGCCGCCGCGGAGATACAAGTCTGGACTCGGTCACCTTCGGCGTGCTGCTTACCCGACCTCAGGTCGATGGCATGCCCGGCGAGAATCGGCACGACACAGGTCTGGCAGATACCCATCCGGCAGCCGAACGGCATCAGTGCCCCGACCTGCTCACCGGCCTCGAGGAGAGTGGTGGCACCGTCGATCGACACGGTCTTGTCGGCCTTGGCGAACGTGACGGTCCCGCCCTCGCCGGACGTGTCCGCACGGGAGACGGCGAACCGCTCGAGGTGCAACTTGTTCTCGATGCCCTCGTCGCGCCACAACGTCTCGATCTCGTCGAGCATCGGCAGCGGGCCGCAGGCCCACGTCTGCCGTTCGCGCCAGTCGGGGCACACCTCGTCGAGCGAGGACAACGCGAACTTGCCCTGACTACGGGTGAGCTGGATCTTGCACCGGAAGTCGTCGTGCTCCTCGTGGAGCTGGGTGAGTTCGTCGGCGAACATCACGTCGGCGTCGGTGGGCGCCGAGTGGACGTGGAAGACGTCGGGAAGCTGACCGCGCCGGTTCATGGTGCGCAGCATCGCCATCACGGGCGTGATGCCGCTGCCCGCGGTGAGGAACAGGATCCGCTCCGGCGGCGGGTCGGGCAGCGCGAAGTTGCCCGTGGGGGTCGCGAGCCGCACGATCGTCCCCGAGGGCACACCGTTGACGAGGTGACTCGACAGGAATCCCTCGGGCATCGCCTTGACGGCGATGGAGATGAGCTTGTCGTCCCAGTTCGGCGGCGACGTGAGGGAGTACGAGCGCCAGTGCCAGCGCCCGTCGATGTGCAGACCGATGCCGATGTACTGGCCGGGCTCGTAGTCGAAATCGAATCCCCAGCCCGGCTTGATGACGATCGTGGCCGAGTCCGCGGTCTCCGCGCGCACCTCCACGATCTGTCCACGCAGTTCGCGAGCCGACCACAGCGGGTTGGCCAGATGCAGGTAGTCGTCGGGCAGCAACGGCGTCGTGAGCCGTGCCGCCGCGCCACGCAACCAATTGAGCTTGGACCGCTTGGCGGGCACGACCGCTGCTGCGGGCGCCTCGATCCAATCCTTCAGACCCATCCGACCTCCACCTTTTCCGTCGTGACCTACGCTACCGAAGGTTATCAAGTTACGGTACCGTAGGTTACCCCGAGGTAAGCGGGTGTACCGGTCAGAGTAGTTCGAGCAGGAACGGAAGCTCCTGAGTGGCGTACCACGCCAGCACATGATCCTCCGCGTCACCGAGAACGAACTCGGCATCGGGGTC
Organism: Rhodococcus sp. JVH1; assembly: GCF_000280725.2. Classification (NCBI taxonomy): domain Bacteria; kingdom Bacillati; phylum Actinomycetota; class Actinomycetes; order Mycobacteriales; family Nocardiaceae; genus Rhodococcus; species Rhodococcus sp. JVH1. The sequence goes on from NZ_CP166289.1 coordinate 974,258, forward strand.
CCCGAGATCCGCCTCGTCGATCGCCGACACGGCCCGCTCGATGTCCGGCTCCGCCTCCGCCAGATCCACGTGCACGGACGCGACCGTGCCGATCGTCACCGGACCGGGCAACCGGACCACGGCGTCGTCGAGGTCCGGGCGCGGCGTCACGTCGTCCACGTCCGCGGCGACCACGGCGCGACGGAACCGAACCCCGTCGCTCCCGCTCTCCCCCACCCGGCCCGCGATCAGTCGCAGCGAGGCCCGGGCCGCCTCGGCCATCGCGACCTCGGCCAGTTCCTCGTCGTCGCCCGACGAATACGCCTCGCGGAGCGTGGGGGTGACGGCGAACGCGGTACGGCTCATCGGATCGAACTCCCGGTCGGCGACGAGCCGCTGGAGGATCTCGATCGTCGCGGGAACGTACACCCTCGTCATGCGTCACCCGTCATTCGCACCGCGGACTTCTCACCGGCTGGCATCCAACAACTCCTCGAGAGATTCGTACAGCAGCGCCGCCACCACATCCACGTCGGCCATGGCATCACGGTCTGCATTCAAACCGTAGTAGACGTTGCCGTCGTAGGACGTCAGACCGATGCTCAAAGTCTGGTTTTTCAGCAGCGGCGACACCGGATACATCTCGAGCATCCGCGCTCCCCCGACGTACAGCGGCAGCTGCGGACCGGGCGCGTTGGTGATCATCAGGTTGAACATCCGCTGCGAGAAACTGCTCGCGACACGGGCACTCATCGCGTGCAGGGTGGCCGGCGCGAACCCCGACAAACGCACCAAGGTCTCCGCGGTGACCCGCTGACTCTGCTTCGCGTGCGCCTCCATGGCGTGCGCCACGTGTGACAGCCGCACCACGGCATTCGGTTCCCCGACCGGCAGGTCGATGAGGAACGACGACACCATGCTCCGCGGATCCGCCCACTCGCCGCGGCGTGACGCCTCGTCGTCGGCCTCGGGATCCGTCGCGTACACGGACATCGGAACCATCGCCCGGACCGTGGTCGACTCGGCCACCGGCTCGCCGCGGGAGAGCAGCCAGTACCGCATCGCACCCGACACGACCGCGAGGATGACGTCGTTGACCTCGCACCCGTACTGCGCGCGAATCTTCCGGTAGTCACCCAGTTCGGTCTTGACCACCGCGAAGCGCCGATTGCGGGAAATGGTCGCGTTCAGCGGACTCGCCGGCGCCACCTGCGTGGCGGTGCGCACGACGGCGGCCACCTTGCCGACAGCGCGCACGGTCTCGCCGAGCGCAGACGCCATGTCGCCCAACGTCATCCGCAGCGCCGCGAGCCCTTCGCCCGGCCGCGCCACCATCTCCGCCAGCGCTCCGGCGATGAGCGTGGACTCACTGGGGGCGGGGCTCGGCATCCACAGTTCCTCGGCCATGGGCCGCCGAGTCTTCGCCGGGTCCAGGATCACCTGGCCGATCTCGAGCGCCGTCTCGCCGTCGACCAGCGAGGAATGGGACTTCGTGAAGATGGCGAAGCGATTGTTCGCCAACCCCTCCACCAGGTACATCTCCCACAGCGGTCGCGTGTTGTCGAGCGGCCGGGACGTGAGCCGCGCGACCAGATCGTGCAACTGGGCATCCGATCCGGGCTTCGGCAGCGCCGACCGCCGGACGTGGTACTCGATGTCGAAGTCCTGGTCGTCCACCCACACCGGCCGCGACAGTCCCAGCGCCACCTCCCGCACCTTCTGCCGGTAGCGGGGCACCAGGCTCAGCCGTTCCTCGACGAGGCTCAGTAATTCCTCGTAGGACAACCCGTTTCGCGGCTTGCGGAAGATCGCGAGCGATCCCACGTGCATCGGCGTGCTGCTCGCCTCGAGAAAGTAGAACGACGCGTCCTGCGTAGTCAGTCTCGTCACCATGTCGGCGCCTGTCCCCCTTGCATCCCGTCTCGATCGACCTCGAGAAGTATCGCTATCTCGTCCGCGGTGGCGCCGCCGTCGACGTGGTGGACACCCACCATCCCGACGGCCACCGCACCCCGGACATTGACCGACAGGTCGTCGACGAAGATACAGTCCGCCGGGGCCAGACCGAGCGCGTCGGCCGTCAGCCGGTAGATCCGCGGATCAGGTTTGGCCACACCGACATCCCCGGACAACACGACCTGATCGACCAGCCGGCCGTCACCGAGTTCTCGCAGCCACTGCGCGCCGGGACCACCGGGATCGTTGCTCAGGATCGCGGTCCGCACCCCACGAGTCCGGGCACCGGCAAGGACGGACGACAGGCCGTCCATGTCCGAACCGGGACCCGCGAGAACTCCTCCGAAGTCCAATATCAATCCCCGCACGTTCCCACCCTAGGGTCCGCTCCCCGGTTCGGCGACACGACGACGGGATCCGTGCGAGTATGACCGCTACGACGGCCGTCTCATGCCGAAACCGGGGGGTAAGAAATGAGTGAGTCCTACACGTTCCTGTCACGGGTGCCGCGCTTCGAGCCGGCCGCCGGTGACGTTCCCGCACCGCCTCTGCCGGGGCATTCGGCGGTGCCGTCGAGCGGGCGGCACGCGGCCGGGCGCAGCAGGCACCGGTCGTCGCCCCACTCGGGGGCGTCGCCACGCACCGCCACGACGCAGCCGGGAACGCTGCCCCTTCCGTCGCCGGACGTCCAGCGATTCACGGAGCAGGCGTTCCGGCTGGTCCTCGAAGTGCTGGATCGGCGCCGCAACGTGCGGCAACTGCGGCCGCTGGTGACGCCGTCGCTCATCGACGTCGTGCGCACGCTCGCGCTGTCGGAGTCGCCCGCCCGGCGACTCGGTGTCGCGACGCTCGTCCGCGTGCACCTGCGCGCCGTGGAGCCGTGCGCGTTCGAGGCCTTCGGCACCTACGGCCGGGGACCGCGGATCTTCGTGATCGCAGCCCGTGTCGAACAACAGTCCGACACGGGCTGGACCGTCACCTCGCTGGTGATCGGCTGATCGACTTCTCCCGCGGTCAGCGCTTGCGCTTGGTCCGCGGGGCCTTCTTTCCCTTCGACTGCGACCGCGCGGCCTCACGCCGCTGACGACGGGTTCCGGCGTCGGCGGCATCGTCCGACTCGGCTGCTCCGCGGCGGCTGAGCTGGGCGTTGCCGTCCTCGGCAGGTCCGGAGTACGTGAGCCCGCGGGGCTCGCCGTCGTCCAGCCCCTTCGCGCGGAGGGCGGACGGTGCCGCCGTGCCCTGCGCCTGCTGCGCCGCCTCCTGGGTCGGCAGTGGCCTTGGCGCGGCCGGAGCGGGCGAGGCCGCCGCCGTCGCCGCTGCGGACGCCGCGGTGACGCTGACGCCCGGGGCCTGCGCCGCCTGCGGGGCGGCTGCCTCGACCTGAAGGTTGAACAAGAATCCGACCGACTCCTCCTTCAGGCCCTCGAGCATGCCGCCGAACATGTCGAAGCCTTCGCGCTGGTACTCGACGAGCGGATCACGCTGGGCCATCGCCCGCAGGCCGATGCCTTCCTTGAGGTAGTCCATCTCGTAGAGGTGCTCGCGCCACTTGCGGTCGAGCACGCTCAGCAGGACGCGGCGCTCCAGTTCGCGCATCGATCCCGCGCCGGCGACACCGTCGATCTCAGCCTCACGCCGGGCGTAGGCGTCGTGTGCGTCCGTCAGCAGGGTCTCGCGCAGCTCGTCGGCGGTGATGTCGTTGGTCTCACCGTCGCCGTCGCCGACCAGTTCCTTGTAGTCGACGCCGACCGGGTACAGCGTCTTGAGGGCCGTCCACAGTTGTTCGAGATCCCAGTCTTCGACGTATCCCTCGGCGGTGGCGCCGTCGACGTAGGCGGTGACCACGTCGGTGATCATCTTCTCGACCTGGCCCTCCATGTCCTTGCCCTCGAGGATCTGGCGGCGCTCGTTGTAGATGACCGTGCGCTGCTGGTTCATCACCTCGTCGTACTTGAGGACGTTCTTGCGGATCTCGAAGTTCTGCTGCTCGACCTGCGTCTGAGCGCTCTTGATGGCCTTCGAGACCATCTTCGCCTCGATGGGAACGTCGTCGGGCAGGTTGAGCCGGGTCATGATCGACTCGAGCGCCGCGCCGTTGAACCGTCGCATCAACTCGTCGCCGAGCGACAGATAGAACCGCGACTCACCCGGATCGCCCTGACGGCCGGACCGGCCGCGCAACTGGTTGTCGATACGCCGGGACTCGTGCCGCTCGGTACCGAGGACGTACAGTCCGCCCGCCTCACGAACCTTGTCCGCGTCAGCCTTGACCTCGGCCTTGACCTGGTCGAGGACGTCGTCCCACGCCGCCTCGTAGTCGTCGGGCGTGTGGACGGGGTCGAGTCCCTGCTTGCGGAGCGCGATGTCCGCGATGATGTCGGGATTGCCGCCGAGCACGACGTCGGTACCACGACCGGCCATGTTGGTCGCCACGGTGACGGCGCCCGACCTGCCGGCCTCGGCGATGATCTGAGCTTCCTGCTCGTGGAACTTCGCGTTCAGCACGTTGTGCGCCACGCCGCGCTTGGTGAACTGCTTCGACAGGTACTCGGACCGCTCGACGCTGGTGGTGCCGATCAGGACCGGCTGGCCCTTCTCGTGCCGCTCCACCACGTCGTCGACGACGGCGTCGAACTTGGCTTCCTCGGTCTTGTAGATCAGGTCGCCGTTGTCGACGCGGACCATCGGCCGGTTGGTGGGGATCGGGATGACGCCGAGGTTGTAGATCTGGTGCAGCTCGGCGGCCTCGGTCTCGGCCGTACCCGTCATGCCCGACAGCTTGTCGTAGAGACGGAAGTAGTTCTGGAGCGTGATCGTGGCGAGGGTCTGGTTCTCGGCCTTGATCTCGACCTTCTCCTTGGCCTCGATCGCCTGGTGCATGCCCTCGTTGTACCGGCGGCCGACGAGGACGCGGCCGGTGAACTCGTCGACGATGATCACTTCGCCGTCGCGGACGATGTAGTCCTTGTCCTTGGTGTAGAGCTCCTTGGCCTTGATGGCGTTGTTCAGGTAGCTCACGAGCGGCGAGTTAGCGGCCTCGTACAGGTTGTCGATGCCGAGCTGGTCCTCGACGAGCTCGACGCCGGCCTCGTGGACGCCGATGGTGCGCTTGCGGATGTCGACCTCGTAATGCACGTCCCGCTTGAGCAGCGGCGCGATGCGGGCGAACTCCGCGTACCACTTGCTCGAGGCGTCGGCGGGACCGGAGATGATGAGGGGGGTCCGGGCCTCGTCGATGAGGATGGAGTCGACCTCGTCGACGACGGCGAAGCTGTGACCGCGCTGGACGAGATCGTCCAGGGAGTGCGTCATGTTGTCGCGCAGGTAGTCGAACCCGAACTCGTTGTTGGTGCCGTATGTGATGTCGGCCGCATAGGCTGCGCGACGCTCGGCGGGCGACATGCCGGACAGGATCACGCTGGTGTCGAGTCCGAGGAAGCGGTGGACACGGCCCATCCACTCGGAGTCGCGCTTGGCGAGGTAGTCGTTGACCGTGACGACGTGCACGCCGTCTCCGGCGATGGCATTGAGGTATGCGGGCAACACGCAGGTCAGGGTCTTGCCCTCACCCGTCTTCATCTCGGCGATGTTGCCGAAGTGGAGGGCGGCACCGCCCATGATCTGCACGTGGAAGTGCCGCTGGTCGATCACGCGCCAGGACGCCTCGCGGGCGACCGCGAACGCCTCGGGCAGCAGTTCGTCGAGCGTCTCGCCGTCGCGGTAGCGGGCGCGGAACTCCTCGGTCTTCGCGCGGAGTTGCTCGTCGGTCAGGTCTTCGACCTCGGGCGACAGCGAGGAAACGTGGTCGGCGATGTGCTTGAGCCGCTTGACCATGCGACCTTCACCAACACGGAGCAGCTTCGATAGCGACAGCGACGGCACAGTCTTGTTCGTCCTCAATCTTCGGCAGTGGATGGGTGACACACAAAATCCGGCCGGAGGTCCGAGAACCCCGGCCGGATTCCATGGTAGGCGCTTCCGCGATCGGACGAGTAGACCGACCGCTCGGATCGTCAGGCGGAACGGGAGTACATCACGCCAGACGTATCAATCCGTAGTCGAACGCGTGCCGCCGGTAGACGACGGTCGCCCTGTCCGACTCCTTGTCGTGGAACAGGAAGAAATCGTGTCCTACCAGCTCCATCTCGTACAAAGCATCGTCGACGGTCATCGGCGTGGCCTTGTGTTCCTTGGTACGCACGACATGACCCGGTGTGTGCTCGTCCGGCATCTGACCGTCCAGGGAGATGTCGGGACTGATGCCGAGACTGTCGTCCTCGGCGAGTGCGGCGGTGGCCTCCGCCACCGACACCGGGGTCTTTTCCCCGTAGTGGACCTTTTTGCGGTCCTTGGTGCGGCGGAGCCTGCTCTCGAGCTTGGCGGTCACCGACTCGAATGCTGCATAGAAGCTGTCGGCGCATGCCTCGGCTCGGGCTACCGGCCCCTTGCCTCGGGCAGTGATCTCGACGCGCTGGCAGTTCTTTCTCTGGCGTCGATTAGGTTCGTGGTGAAGTTCGACATCGAACAGAAATATGGAGGGATCGAAGCGCTCGAGGCGCGACAGCTTCTCGGAGACGTACACGCGGAAGTGGTCGGGTACCTCGACGTTGCGTCCCTTGACGACGATCTCGGCGTTGGGGGTATCCGTCTTCTCTTGTGCATCCGTTGTGCGGTCGTCGACGAAAACCGAGGCTTGCGAAGGGGTCGTCACTCGTACCTCCCGATTACGGCCCCGCCCCTTGATGGGCGGCGGCGAGTTTGAGCAATGCCGGAAGGGGGTCCGCCCGGCACCAGGTTCGAAGTTCCACCTCCTACCTGTGTTTTCGGGTGTGTCCGCGACGCTAGTACGTAACGCGCGCGAGTGCCACTGTTCGGCAGAATTTCATCCGACACCCGCCACGACGACCACCGCGCTCACTCGGATACCCACTCGCGACAGCACCCGGACCGACTCGGTGGCGGTCGCCCCGGTGGTCGACACGTCGTCCAGCAATACCACCGATATCCGTTGCAGTGCAGCCGGTTCCGACGCAAGATGTCGCGCGAATCCTTCGCCGCTCCGCGTCAACCGGACACCACCCTCGAGGTTTACTCGACGTTGATCTGCGCTCAGTCCGACCGAATCGCGCACGGCGCGCCGCATCACGAGCGCGGGGCACACGCGCCTGCCCCCCACCGCGGCGACGGCGATCCGGGTGACGGGGTCGCCGCCGCGTCCCCTGGCGGCCCGGGGACGCGTCGGAGCCGGCACCAGAACCACCGGGGCGACGTCCGGCGGGTCGAGTTCACCCCACTGCTGCAGACGGCCCAGGGCGCCCGCGACGGCGGACCCGAGGGGCGCCGCGAGATCACGCCGCCCGCGTTCCTTCGCGGCGATCACGGCCCGACGGCGGGCACCTGAGTACGGACCGAGGGCCCACACCCCGACCCCGGGATCCACGCGGGGCCGGAGCAACACGGGATCGTCGGCCAACTCCGTGGCGCAGCGGGCACACCACTGCGTGCCCGGGACCCCGCACCCGCCGCATTCGGCGGGCAGGATCAGGTCGAGCAGACTCCGGAGGCCGGGCAGGGCGCGCATGCGGGCAGTATCGGCGACCGCACCGACAGCCTCAGCCCGGCAGGACCGGGATCGCCTTCACACCCGTCAACCCGGGAACCTCCCGCCAGTACCGGTCGCCCGCCGGATCGTTGTTGTTCAACTGGAACACCGCCCGCGAGTCGGCGACGAACTCCGTGGTCGTCGACGCGTCCACGGCCACCACCGGCGCGGTCAGATTGCGGCTCGGCAGCGCGTCCATCCGCGAGCCGTCGACGGCCACCTGGACCACCGGGATGTCCGAGGCCGCGCGCGCGACGACGATCGTGTCGCTCGTGCTCCAGTCCAGCGACAGCGCCGGGCTGCCCAGACCGATCGCGACCGCACGGGGATTCGTCAACGCGTACTCACCGCCCGGCATCTGGGTGACGATGGCGAGATAGACCTTGCCGTCGACGATCAGCGCCGCGCGCACCCCGTCACGGGACAGCCGCAACTCGGTGATCGTTGCACCCAGCGCGGTGACGGCGCCGGCGTCGACGTTGACCACTGACGTGCGGCCGGTGCCGGGCTCGCGCAACACCCGAATGACGGTGTTACCGTTGACCGCTGCCCAGATCGCCGAATTGTCGGGTGCCCATGTCGGGCGGGTGATCGCGCCGCCCTCGAGCACCGACGCGGCACCGTCCTCGTACGCGCCGACCATGAGCGAACTCGCGGGTTCCGGCGCCGGACGCCCGGTGTCCGCGACGGCGGCGACCAGCTTTCCGTCCTGCGACAGTGCGAGCGAACGCATGTTGCGGGCCGAACCGAAGTACCCGGGCACCGGAGTGACACCGGTCTCGGTGACGCTCACCATCGACCCCTCGCGCAGCGCGTGCAACCCCACGGTGGCACTCGACGTCGCGAACGGATTCATCGACGCGACGTCGGCGGTGGTCCACCCGTTCGGGAACCGCTCGTCGAACGGCTCGCCGTCGGCGAGCAGCACATAGGGGCCCGAGATCTCCGCGTTGGCCAGCGTCCAGATCACCTGCGCCGCGAACAGCTGTTTCGCCTGCGCGTCCATCGGCGGCACGCCGGCGAAGTCGATCCGGATGCCGCCGAGCCCCACCCCCACCTGCGCGGTGCGGCCGTCGGCCTTCGTGATCGGGCCCCGCACGGACACGCCGTCACCGAGCTCGTTGCGCACGGCCGGGGCCAGGGCGGCCTTCGGCCCGTCGATCAGCAGGCCGATCAGCTGGGACGCCATCTGATCCTGAGCGCCCGACACCCAGCGCGGATCGGGCACCACCGTCGTCCCGGCCGGGTCGAGGAAGTACAGCGATTTGCGCTGGTACGTGTTGAGGAACTGCGCTCGGTCGAGGATCACGCCCGCGGGGAGCTCGGAGATCCGCCACTCACCGCCCTGCAGCTCGAGACTGATCTTCGTCTCGAAGCTGCCCTCCTCCGCCACGTACAACCCACCGGGCTCGAGCTGCCCCACCTTGTTGGCGCGGATCGTGTACGTTGCCTGGTCGGCCGACCGTGTCTCCGGGAGGACGTCGACCTTGTCGACGATGGTTGCGCTGGCCGCGTCGTCCCACCTGCCGGACACACCGGGGGTGAGGAACTGGCGGGCCGCGAGATGCCGGTTGGACGGGTCGGTACTGGCCTTGAAGAAGTCGCGCAGCAGCAGGTCGGGTTCACGCCCCGGCGCGGGGGCCGCGACACTCGAGCCCGGTGAGTCACGGTTGATCGTGCCGATCGCCTGCGGGGTGGAGGAGTCCGGGAGGCTCGCGCACCCACTGACCGTCACGAGCACCGCGAGGACGATCGCCCCGCACACCGACCGCGACAGCAGGGCAGATCGCCGGCCGGGCGTCACAGGTCCTGCTCCGGTCGATGCGAACCGTCTCGGTCACCGACGTGTGCTCGCTCACGCTTCTGGGGAATCGTGCGGGACTCGTCGGCCGCCGTCTCCGGGCTCCCGTTACGCACCGGCAACGTGGTGTCGCCCGGGACAGGCTGCCCTTGAACGTATTTCGCGGTTCCCGGCTTCAGCGGCAACGGGCTCGACACGACCTTGCGGCCCCGCACCCGCGGCAGCGTCAACCGGAAGCAGGCACCTTGGCCGGGTTCGCCCCACGCCTCGAGCCTGCCGTCGTGGAGATTCGCGTCCTCCACACTGATCGCGAGCCCGAGGCCGGTACCGCCCGACCGTCGCACGCGCGACGGGTCGGACCGCCAGAACCTGTTGAACACCAGCTTCTCCTCGCCCGGCCGCAGTCCCACGCCCTGGTCGCGCACGATGAACGCCGCAGCGCTGTCGTCGGCGCGCAGGCGCAGCAGCACCGGTTTGCCTTCTCCGTGATCGATCGCGTTCGCGAGGAGGTTCCGCAGAATGCGTTCCACGCGACGCGGGTCCACCTCGGCCATGACTGCCTGATCGGGCAGGTCCACGATCAGTTCGGTCCCGCTCTCGCGCGCGAGGTGACGGACCGTCGAGACCGCCGCACGCGCACACATCCGGACGTCGAGTTGCTCGGCGGCCAGTTCCGCCACACCGGCGTCGTGCCTGCTGATCTCGAGGAGGTCGGCCAGCAACCCCTCGAACCGGTCGAGTTCGGCGACCAGCAATTCCGACGACCGCCGGAGCACGGGGTCGAGGTCGTCGCTGCCGTCGTGGATGAGGTCGGCCGCCATGCGCACGGTCGTGAGCGGAGTCCGCAGCTCGTGGCTCACGTCGGAGGTGAATCTCTTCTGGAGATTTCCGAACTCCTCGAGCTGGGTGATCTGTTTGGACAGGCTCTCGGCCATCTCGTTGAACGACATCGCCAGCCGGGCCATGTCGTCCTCGCCGCGCACAGGCATGCGTTCCTTCAGCCGGCCGTCGGCGAAGCGCACGGCGATCCGGGACGCCGACCGGATGGGCAGAACCACCTGCCGGGCGACGAGGAGCGCGATGGCCGCAAGCAGCACGGCGAGCACCGCACCACCCACCAGCAGCGTGCCGCGGACCAGCGACAGGCTGCGGTCCTCACTGGCCAGTGGGAACACGAGATACAGCTCGAGCGTGGAGATCGCCGACGCGGTCGGGCTCCCGACGATCAACGCCGGCCCCGAATAGCCTTCGGGATCGTTCACGGTGGCGAACTGATAGGCCACCTGACCGGCCTGGACGAACGCCCGCAACGATTCCGGGATCTGGTCCGCCGGACCGCTGGACGTCGGGGCGCGGGGGCCGTCACCAGGCACGATCAGCACGGGATCGAACGTTCCCGCCGACCCCGACGCCTGACCGGCGTCGGGCTCCCGGTTCGTCAGCGCGGCCCGGGCACCGTCGAGCTGGGTGGTGGGCGAGCTACTGTCGTCCGCGCCGGCCAGCTGCCCCTCGACCGTGCTGCGGGCACGGTCCATCTCCTCGGTCGCCGCGTTGATCTTCGTTTCGAGCAGACGGTCGGTGATCTGGCTCGTGAGCACGACGCCGAGCACGACGATGACGATGAGCGACAATGTCAACGTCGAGACGACAACCCTCAGCTGCAGCGAACGACGCCACGTGTGCGCGAGGGTATTGCTCAGTGAGTGACCCCACCGAAGGATCGGCGAAACGCGTCGGTTGACACGACGCCGCCATCGGGAAACACCTGTCACGGCGGTCCGGCCTTGTAGCCGACCCCCCTGACCGTCAAAACCACTTCGGGATTTTCGGGATCAGTCTCGACCTTGGCCCGCAGACGCTGAACGTGCACGTTGACCAGTCGGGTGTCGGCTGCATGTCGGTAACCCCACACCTGCTCGAGCAGGACCTCACGGGTGAACACCTGTCGCGGTTTGCGCGCCAGAGCCACCAGGAGATCGAACTCGAGGGGGGTGAGGGAGATCAGTTCTTCGCCCCGGCTCACCTTGTGGGCGGGGACGTCGATGACGATGTCGGCGATGCTGAGCAGCTCGGCCGGCTCGTCCTCGGTCCGGCGAAGCCGTGCCCGGACCCGCGCCACCAGTTCCTTCGGCTTGAACGGCTTCATGATGTAGTCGTCCGCGCCGGATTCCAATCCGAGGACCACGTCGACGGTGTCCGTCTTGGCGGTCAGCATCACGATGGGGACACCGGAATCGGCCCGCAGGACGCGGCACACGTCGATGCCGTTCATGCCGGGCAGCATCAGGTCGAGCAGCACCAGGTCCGGGCGTGTCTCCCGGACCGCGGTGAGCGCCTGGGTCCCGTCCCCCACCACATACGGATCGAATCCTTCGCCGCGGAGGACGATCGTGAGCATCTCCGCGAGCGCAGTGTCGTCGTCGACAACCAGAATCCTTGGCTTCATGTCCCTATCGTTGCATCTTCGGAGGCCGTAACAGCCCGTTCGCCGTTACGGCGTGCCGTGTTCTTTCTCGTCACGGCGTGCCGTGTCGTCACTCAAGAGTGCCAGGTTTTCGGCGAGCGTGATCGGATCGGTGTCCGGGGTGAGCACCCACCACGGCGAAATCCAGTCCTTCACGGCCAGCTCGCGGTACACCTCGCCGGTACGTTCCTGCAGTCCACGGTCGCGTTCGTAGGCGTCCAGCGACCGGCTCGCATCCGCCGATTCGCGGCCGCGGGCGCGTTGCGCGGCGAGCGCCACGGGGACGTCGAGGTACAGCTGCAGGTCGGGCCGGGGCAGCCCCAGCCGCTCGAATTCGAGGTTCTGCACCCAGCCGACGAACTCCCCGTCGGCCCCCTGATGCAACCGGGCCGCACCGTACGCGGCGTTGGACGCCACGTAGCGGTCGAGGATCACCAGGTCGTGTTCGGCGAGCAGCTCCGCGAGCTCCCCGACGGCACCGGACCGGTCCAGCGCGAACATCACGGCCATCGCGTGCACGGAGTCGCTGAGGTCACCGTGCGCGCCCTTGAGGGCCTCGGACGCCAGATCCGCGTGCACGGACCTGCCGTACCGCGGAAAGTCGAGGGTGCCGACCGTCAGGCCCTGTTCGGTGAGGCGTCCCACCACTGCGCCGACGAGTGTTCGCTTGCCGGCGCCGTCCAGGCCTTCCAGCGCAATCAGTTTTCCCACGAGGAAGAAGGCTATCCCCCGGCCCGCACGCGACGGGCCGGGGGACGCCGCGGCCTCTAGTAGCGGTAGTGCTCGGGCTTGAACGGGCCCTCGACGTCGACGCCGATGTACTCCGCCTGCTCCTTCGTGAGCTTGGTGAGCGTGCCACCGAGCGCTTCGACGTGGATCTTCGCGACCTTCTCGTCGAGGTGCTTCGGGAGGCGGTACACCTCGTTGTCGTACTCCTCCGGCTTCGTCCACAGTTCGATCTGCGCGATCACCTGGTTGGAGAAGCTGTTGCTCATCACGAACGAGGGGTGTCCGGTGGCGTTGCCGAGGTTCAGCAGGCGGCCCTCGGACAGCACGATGATCGAGTGGCCGTCCTTGAATCGGAACTCGTCCACCTGCGGCTTGATGTTGATGCGGGTGACCTCGCCGGAACGCTCGAGGCCGGCCATGTCGATCTCGTTGTCGAAGTGGCCGATGTTGCCCAGGATGGCCTGGTGCTTCATCTGCTTCATGTGCTCGAACGTGATGATGTCCTTGTTGCCCGTGGACGTGATGACGATGTCGGCCCAGCCGATGGCCTGCTCGACCGTCTTCACCTCGAAGCCGTCCATCAGCGCCTGGAGGGCGTTGATGGGGTCGACCTCGGTGACCGCGACGCGGGCTCCCTGTCCGCGCAGAGCCTCCGCGCAACCCTTGCCGACGTCGCCGTAACCGCAGACGAGCGCAGCCTTGCCGCCGATCAGCACGTCGGTGCCGCGGTTGATGCCGTCGAGCAGCGAGTGCCGGGTGCCGTACTTGTTGTCGAACTTGCTCTTGGTGACCGAGTCGTTGACGTTGATGGCCGGGAACGTGAGCTCACCGGCGGCCGCGACCTGGTAGAGACGCAGGACACCGGTGGTGGTCTCCTCGGTGACGCCCTGGACCGACTGCGCAACCTTGGTCCACTTGGTCTTGTCCGCTTCGAGGGACTGACGCAACAGGGCGAGGAACACCTTGTACTCGTCGGAATCCTGCTCGTCGTCGGTGGGCGGCACGACGCCGGCTTTCTCGAACTGCGCGCCCTTGAGGACGAGCATCGTGGCGTCGCCGCCGTCGTCGAGGATCATGTTCGCGGGCTTGTCGGCGTCCGGCCAGGTGAGCATCTTCTCGGCGGCCCACCAGTACTCCTCGAGCGTCTCGCCCTTCCACGCGAAGACCGGGGTGCCCTGCGGCTCCTCGGGCGTGCCGTGCGGGCCGACGACGATCGCGGCGGCGGCGTGATCCTGCGTGGAGAAGATGTTGCACGAGGCCCAGCGGACCTCGGCGCCCAGAGCGGTGAGCGTCTCGATGAGGACGGCCGTCTGGATGGTCATGTGCAGCGAACCGGAAATGCGAGCGCCCTTGAGCGGCAGCACCTCTGCGTACTCGCGGCGAAGCGCCATCAGTCCCGGCATCTCGTGCTCGGCGAGCCGGATCTCCTTGCGGCCGAACTCGGCAAGCGAAAGGTCCGCCACCTTGAAATCGATCCCGTTTCGGCTCTCGGCCACGGGCGTGGTTGAAACTGAGGTCGTCATCTGCCTCTCCTGTTTGACTGCTGTTTCGGTCAAGGCTATCGGTACTGCGGCCCGAGGGTCACACTCACGTGAGGCTGCGCCGCGGGGCGGTCACTCCCGATCGGCCCCGTCGACCGCCTCGTCCACGAAAGGCCCCAGAAGAGCTCCCAGATCCTCGGCGACGTTGGCCTCGGATTCGGGTGGCATCGAGATGTAACTCATAGCGAGGCGCACGATGGCGCGGCTGAGAATCCCCGCGTCCGACGGGTTCGCCCGCACCCAGCACCGCTGGAAGACGTCGGCGAGCCGCCTGGACGCCCGCTCGATGATCGGCGCGCTCTCGGTCGTGATCAGACGCAGCAGATCGGGCTTGGTCTCGCCGCGCAGAAGTGATTGCACGAGCGGGTCGGACAGGCTGGCCGCGAAGAACGCGGTGAACCCGGAGAGCAGCGCGGCACGACCTTCCCCGACGTTCGCCACGAGCGCCTCGTCGACGGCGTCGACCAGTTCGTCGGCCAGCCGGAGGGCGTACGCCTCCGCCAGCCCCTGCCGGGACTTGAACTCGTTGTAGAGCGTCTGCCTGCTCACCCCGGCGCCGGCCGCGACATCCGACATCGTGATGTCCGACCAGTCCTTCTCGAACAGGAGATCTCGCATCGCATCGAGTACCGACTGACGCAGCAGCAGGCGCGCAGCCTCCTGATAGGGCACCCGGACACGCGACGAAGTCATGGCCAAGACACTAGTGCCCGCTGCCTCCGGGGTACTCGCCCGGTACTGCCGCTCCGGCACCCGGACGTCGAATCCCGTTGCGTGTCAGACCTCGCCGCGGCTTCGTCTCTCCATCATCGAGTGGCGGCGGCTGTAGGCGAAGTAGATGATCACGCCGAGCGCCATCCACACGATGAACCGGATCCACGTCTCGACGGACAGATTCACCATCAACCACAGGCAGGCGAGGACGGCGAGGACGGGCACCCACGGGACCAGTGGGACACGAAATCCGCGGGGCAGGTCCGGTCGCGTCCGGCGCAGCACGATCACGCCGACCGACACGAGGACGAACGCGAACAGCGTTCCGATGTTGACCATCTCCTCGAGGGTGCCGATCGGGAAGATCCCCGCGAGCACCGCCACCACGACACCGACGAGCACGGTGATCCGAACGGGTGTGCCGTGCTTGCCGGTCGGCGCGAGCCGCCTCGGCATCAGTCCGTCGCGGGACATGGCGAACAGCACCCGGGTCTGCCCGAGCATCAGCACCATCACCACGGTGGTGAGGCCCGCGAGCGCACCGAACGAGATCAGGTTCTTCGCCCACGTGATCCCGTGGATGCCGAACGCGGTGGCCAGATTGGAACTGTCCCCGGCCAATTCGTGGTAGTCGACCATGCCGGTGAGCACCAGCGTCACCGCCACGTACAGGATCGTCACGATCAGCAGCGATCCCAGAATTCCGCGGGGCAGCGCCTTCTGCGGATCCTTCGTCTCCTCGGCGGTGGTGGCGACGATGTCGAAACCGATGAACGCGAAGAACACCAGGCTCGCCGCCGCCAGCAGGCCGTACCAGCCGAACGTGCTGCCGCCGGCGCCCGTGACGTAGGAGAACAGGGACTGGTGGATGCCCTCGCCCGTGCTGCCCGCCTCGGACGGGGGAATGTACGGGGAGTAGTTGTCGGTGTCGATGTAGAACGCGCCGACGACCACCACCACGAGCACCACGGCCACCTTGATCGAGGTGATCACGAGGGAGACCCGCGACGACAGCTTGGTGCCCGTCGCCAGCACGACGGTGATGATCGCGACGATGAGTACCGCACCCCAGTCGAACGTGACCGAGCCGATCTGCGCCACCGGCGTGTGGTTGCCGATCACCTCACCGAGATAGAGCGACCAGCCCTTCGCCACGACCGACGCGGCGAGCGCGAATTCGAGGATGAGGTCCCATCCGATGATCCACGCGATCAGTTCACCGAACGTCGCGTAGGAGAACGTGTACGCACTGCCCGCGACCGGAACGGTGGAGGCGAATTCGGCGTAGCAGAGCGCGGCGAGCCCGCACGCGATGGCGGCGATCACGAACGCCGCCGACACCGAGGGACCGGCGACGTTGCCTGCCGTGCGCGCGGTGAGCGTGAAGATGCCGGCACCGATGACCACGGCGACACCGAAGACGGTCAGGTCCCACGCCGTCAGATCCTTGCGGAGTTTGGTCTCCGGTTCGTCCGTGTCTCGGATCGACTGCTCGATCGACTTGGTGCGGAACAATCCGGTCGGCCTGCCGCCGAGGTGCGGTTCTCCGCTGCCTTTGTCCTGGATGGCCACATCAGCCTCCTCAATCGAAAGTTGCCGTTCAGCCTATGCCTTCGGTTGCCCGGAACAGGTCGGGTTCGATGTAGATGCGGCGAGCCGCGGGGACTGCGCCGCGCACTCGCGCCTCGGCCTCGTTGATGGCTTCGGCGACCGCGCTGATGTCCGATCCGGCGGCCACGGCCACTTTCGCGGCCACGAGGATTTCCTCGGGTCCGAGGTACTGAGTCTTGCAATGGATGACGCGCTCGATCTTCTCGCCGTCGACGAGGGCTGCGAGAATGCGCGACTCCTCGTCGGCGGTGGCTCCTTCACCGATCAGCAGGCTCTGCATCTCGACGATGAGGATGATCGCGATGATTCCGAGCAGGGCGCCGATGCAGAGGGTGCCGACACCGTCCCACACCGGATTCCCGGTGAGCATCGTCAGTCCGACACCACCGAGCGCGAGAACCAGACCGACCAGTGCACCGGTGTCCTCGAGCAGCACGACGGGAAGCTCCGGGCTGCGCGACGTGCGAATGAATCCCCACCAGCTCGCTGTCCCCTTGAGGGGACGCGACTCCCGCACGGCGGTGAGGAAGCTGAACGTCTCGAGCCCGATGGCGATCACCAGGATGACCACCGCCACGAGGGGCGACGTGAGTTCCTCGGGGTGCTGGATCTTGTGGATGCCCTCGTAGATCGCGAACAGCGAACCGAGGCTGAACAACACGAGCGCGACGACGAACGAGTAGAAGTAGCGGCTACGCCCGTACCCGAACTGGTGCAGATCGTCTGCGGCGCGTTCGGCCTTCTTCTGGCCGAGCAGGAGCAGGCCCTGGTTGGAGGTATCGGCCACCGAGTGCACGGATTCCGCCAGCATGGACGACGAGCCGGTGATCAGGAAGCCGGCGAACTTGGCTACCGCGATACCGGCATTGGCGCCGAGCGCGGCGAGAATCGCCTTCTTTCCCCCATGAGCCGACAACTGACTTCTCCTCTCGGTCGCGCACGACCCTCACGACGGGCCGCGGAGCCCTTCTCGGATCGCAGGGCGGGTCACAGGCTACGCGATCGGCGGGCCGACCCTCGCACTGAACAACTGGGCACACTCGGTGCCCGCGGTCACCACCACTTCGGGGTCCTCGGCCGCGATCCAGACGGCGTTGCCCTGGGACAGTTCGAGGGCATCGGTTCCGCACCGCAACTCCACAGAACCCGAGGTGCACAGCAGAATATGCGGCCCCTCCGAGTCGAGCCGGTGCTCCGTAGGGCCGTCCGGTGACAGATCGATCCGCGCGAGAACGAATTCCGGCGCCGGCGTGGAGTACACGAATTCACCACTGCCAGGGCGCTCTTGCGCCTCCAGTATCGGAATGTCGACGGTGTCGAAGTCGAGGACGCGCAGCAACTCCGGAACGTCCACGTGCTTGGGTGTGAGTCCCCCGCGCAGCACGTTGTCGGAGTTGGCCATGATCTCCACGGCCATTCCGTGCAGGTAGGCGTGGAGGTTGCCCGCGTCGAGGTACAGGCCCTGCCCCGGTTCGAGGGTGACCCGGTTCAGGAGGAGCGCGGCCAGCACGCCCGCGTCTCCCGGGTACACCTCACTCAATTCGAGGGCCGTGCGGATCTCCGCTGCGAACTCGCCGTCCTTCGTATTCGACAGATAGGCGACGCATCCGTCGAGCACCCTCGGCATCAGCGCGCCGAGCACCGGCTGCGGCAACGTGATCCACGTGGTGAACAGCGCGCGGAGACCGTCCGAGTCGGGTTGTCCGGCAATCAGGCCGACGTAGGGCTGCAGCTCCGGAACCGCGATCGCCTCGAGCAGCTTGACCGTCCGCTGAGGGTCCCGGAAACCGGCGAGCGCGTGGAACCGGCTGAGGGCCACGACGAGTTCGGGTTTGTGGCTGGCGTCCTTGTAGTTGCGCACCGAGGATTCGAGCGGGATTCCCGCCTCGTTCTCCCGGGCGAACCCCTCCCACGCCTGCTCGGTGCTCGGGTGGGCCTGCAACGACAGGGGTTCCTCCGACGCGAGCAACTTCAGCAGGAACGGGAGGCGATCGCCGAACGTCTCCACGCTCCGCTTGCCGAGCTGGCGTTCGGGTTCCGAGTGCACCAGGTCCAGAAGGGACCGGGGCCCCTCCTCGGTGAGGACGCGGGCGGGATCACCCGGGTGCGCGCCCAACCACAGTTCCGCCTCCGGATGCGCGGTGGGAACCGGAAGTCCACGCAGCTGTGCGATGGCTGTGCGCGATCCCCACGCGTAGGACCGGAGCGCACCTTCGAGTCGGTGCACTAGATACCGCCGATCAACTGGAGATACGCGGCAGTCATGTCGAGCCTGCCGACGAGAACCGCCGCCTGTTCCAGCTCGGGACGCTGCGATGGAACCTGGCCCTCGTCCGAGGATGCGACGACGAGGTCGACGTCGCCCAGGGCGGCGATCCTGCGTTCGACGAGCATCCGATCGGCGTCGGCCGACAACACGAACGTGCGCACCGGGCTGGCCGAGGGCGGACCGTCCAACTCGGGATCGTGGAATATCGAGTCGTGCGCGGAGAGCGCCTGGTCGACACGGAACGTGCCCGCCGCGCTCAGAACGTCCGGAAGTTCCGACGCGGTCGCCACACGACCCGCGTGCAGCAGCGCCTCGGCGCCGTGCCGGGCCAGTTCCACCGTGCTCTCCGTGTCACCCGTGAGCACGATGCGGCGTCCCTGCATGCGGGAGGCCAACGATTTCGCGGGATTGTGGAACACCTCGCTGTTCGGCCTGTCACGCAGCGCCTCACCGTCGACGGCGTCGGCGATCTGCTCGAGGTCGGGAACCTCGTCGCCCCAGCGTTCCGAACCGACCACCCGAAGGACGGCCAGCAGTACGGCGAAGTACCGCAGCAGACCGTGCCGGGTGAGTGCCCGGACCCGCGGCGCGAACATGACGACCCGTCCGGCCGCCGCGGCCTGCAACGGCCCTTCGTCCGGCGCCGCCACCACCACTTCGGCGCCGCGGCGCACCGCCGCGTCGATGGCCTGCACGAGCCGGGGGTCGCCTGCGTCGTCGCCGGCCACCACCACCACGTCGAGCGGGCCCACCCACACGGGGGTCCGGGTGGCGCGCACCAGCGGGAAACCGATCCGTTCGGCGAGGACCGCCGTCAGGATCGCCGCCCCGCGGCTGGCACGCCCCGCGCCGGTCACCACCACCACGCTGCGCGGACGCAGCCCCTGCAGTCGTTCGAGAGCCCCCTCCTCGACCGCGGACCGGGTGGCCCGGATCTGGGCACCCCCCATGGCGGCGGACCGCAACACGCCCTCGGTGTCCGCCGCGACCAGTGCGTCCCCGTCGTCCAGATCGAACAGGGGCGTCGGCGCTGTCATGACACCGCACCCCCTTTCTTCGTCAGTGCAAGCCACATTCGCAACACGTGCAGAACCTGTAGTTCCAACTATGGCAGTCAGGCTCGGACGATGCCCAGTATCTCGGTAACGAGTGCATCTACCTCGGCCGCCGTCGCCGCCTCCACGTTGAGTCGCAGGAGCGGCTCGGTGTTGGAGGCCCGCAAGTTGAACCACGCACCGTCCACGAGTTCGACCGTGACACCGTCGAGCCGGTCCACGACCGTGGTGCGGTCCGCGAACGCCGACAACACCGCGTCGGTCCTTTCGGCGGCGTCCGCGACGGTCGAGTTGATCTCTCCCGACGCCGCGTACCGCTCGTACTTCGCCATCAGCTCGGACAGCGGACGATCCTGCTCCCCCAGCGCCGCGAGAACATGCAGTCCGGCGAGCATCCCGGAGTCGGCGCCCCAGAAGTCGCGGAAGTAGTAGTGCGCGGAGTGCTCGCCGCCGAAGATCGCGCCCGTCTCGGCCATCTGCTGCTTGATGAACGAATGCCCCACCCGGGTGCGGACCGGGTGTCCGCCCAGCTCCGTCACCAGTTCCGGCACCGCGCGGGACGTGATGAGGTTGTGGATGACGGTCGCGCCGGGCTCCTTGGCCAGCTCCCGCTCCGCGACCAGGGCGGTGACGGCGGACGGCGACACCGGGTTGCCGAGTTCGTCGACCACGAAGCAGCGGTCGGCGTCGCCGTCGAAGGCCAGGCCGATGTCGGCACCGGTCTCACGGACGTATCGCTGCAGATCCACGAGGTTCGCCGGGTCGAGCGGATTCGCCTCGTGGTTCGGGAACGTGCCGTCGAGCTCGAAGTACAGCGGCTCCAGCTTCACCGGCATCGGCTCGAACACCGCGGGAACGGTGTGCCCGCCCATGCCGTTGCCCGCGTCGACGGCCACCGTCAGCGGGCGGAGGTCGGACAGGCTCACCAGTCCGCGGACGAAGCTCGCGTACCGCTCGAGCACGTCCTCCTCGGACACCGCGCCGGGAGCGCCGTCGAACACCGGAACCCCGTCGATGACCTCGGCCGCGATCGTGGCGAGGCCCGTCTCCTGCCCCACCGGCTTCGCGCCTGCGCGGCACAGCTTGATGCCGTTGTACCTCGCCGGGTTGTGGCTCGCCGTGAACATCGCACCCGGGCAGTCGAACAGCCCCGACGCGAAATACAGCTGATCGGTGGACGCGAGACCGATGAGGACGACGTCCAGGCCCTGGGCGGTGACGCCGTCGGCGAATGCGCGGGCCAGTTCAGGGGACGACGCGCGCATGTCGTAGCCGATCACGACCTTCGTGGCGCTGTCCTCGCGAACGAGTCGTGCGAATGCGCCACCCACATCCTGCACGAACGCGGCGTCGATGTGTTCACCGACGACACCCCGCACGTCGTAAGCCTTGATCACGGCATGTACGGACTCGGCTGATCGCGCCACTTCTTGTTTCTCCTTTACGAGCACCAGTGCTGGCGCAAGCCTAATGCCTGCCCGTCGCGGGCACGGCACGCCGCGGGCCGCAGGCCCGGAAGCAGGCGGGGACGTCAGTTGGAAGGGTCGGGAAGTACCCGCAGGTGGCCGCGGCGACCGGTGCGCGCCGGGCCGGGCTGGGTGCCGGTCTCCGCGCGATCCTCGGTGGACACGGTCCGTTCGGACCGCCAGCGATCGCCGAGGCCCGCCTCCCGCACGGCCTCCGCCAGCGCGGTCAGGTCGTCCTCGTCCGGGGTACTCGACGAGAACCCACCCTCGTACCGAACCAGTTCCCAGCCCTTAGGTGCGGTGATCCTCGACGCGTGCGTTTCGCACAGATCCCACGAGTGCGGCTCGTCGACCGTGGCGAGCGGGCCGACGACGGCGGTGGAGTCGGAGTAGACGTACGTGAGCGTCGCGACAGCGGGATTCTTACACCCGGGGCGGCAGCATCGACGCAGAGATCTCACAGCTAGGGAGCCTAGCCCCACGAAGGCCCGACACCTACTCGGACACACCGAGAGTGTGCGGCTGTCGTAATGTCCACACCATGTCCAGAGCACGACGCAGGCGTCCCGTGACCACCCGATCCGTCGACCGACGGGGACGGGGAATCCGCGGGTCCGTGTTCCCTCCGGACGCGCCGGCACGACGGAGCCGCGCAGAGAAGTTCGATCTGGTGGTGCTCGAGGCATTCGCGCCGATCGACGCGCGCTGGCGCGAACGCCTGACGAAGCTGGACATCGCCGTCGACGAGGTCCCGAAGATTCATGCTCTCGACCCGGATTCGGTCAACTGGCCCGCCGAGGTCGTGGCGGACGGGCCCGTGCCACTGTCCCGACTGATCCCGGCCGGCATCGACCGGCACGGATCCACGACGCGGGCGCGAGTCGTCCTGTTCCGGCGACCGCTCGAACAGCGCGCCAAGGACCCGGACGATCTCACCGACCTGGTGCACGACGTGCTCGTACAGCAGGTGAGTACGTACCTCGGAGTCGAACCCGAGGTCATCGACCCGGATCTGCCGGGCGACGAAGACTGAACTAGACGATCCCCCGCTTCAGGCGCCGGCGCTCACGCTCCGACAAGCCACCCCAGATACCGAACCGCTCATCGTTGGCCAGTGCGTAGTCGAGGCATTCGTCCCGCACCTCACAGCCCAGGCAGATGCGCTTCGCTTCCCTGGTGGAGCCTCCCTTTTCGGGGAAGAAGGCCTCAGGGTCGGTCTGCGCACAGAGCGCGCGCTCCTGCCACTGATCCTCGATGGTCTCGAACAATTCGTCGAAACCGGTCACCAGACTCAACGCCGGGCGGGGGCCCGTCGTCTCGACTTCCTGTGCAACGAGTTCCGGCACAGAAATTACTTTCACACTGTCTTCTTGCACACTGGCTTCTTGAACACAGACTTCTTGAACACAGACGCCGTCCGCTGCGCCTGCTTCGGAATTGGTCTGCGGTTCGTCGCTTACTGTGCTCCAGCGAGTCTCCGACTCGATCTGCTCATTGGGCATCGTTCCGCCTCCTCACCTGTGATAGCGCAGAAAATTTCGATCGATCATGTACCCCGAACCGAACACCCCTGCCACCCGTTCGAACAACCGTTCGAATTGATCCCCGCTGCAAGCGATCCCACGCCCACAACATCGGAATGACATATTTGTGATTAGACACGCCCAGCGTGTCGCGGTCAAGCTAACCGTTGAAAGTCGATTACTATTTCGCGCTCTCGATTCGCTCCGGGGAAGCAGCACACGGGAGGCGGGCGGCCACCGCCTAGGCTTGCACCGTGAACGTGACTGTATTGGTTGGCGGGGTGGGTGGGGCCCGGTTCCTGCAAGGCGTGCGGAGACTTCTGGGGGCCGATGCGCCCGGTGGTGGGGGCGCCGATTCCGCGCACCGGATCACTGCGGTGGTCAATGTCGGTGACGATGTGTGGATGCACGGGTTGCGGATCTGCCCGGACCTGGACACCTGCATGTACACCCTCGGCGGTGGTATCGACACCGAGCGTGGGTGGGGGCATGCCGGGGAAACCTGGAACGCCCGGGAGGAACTCGCCGCCTATGGTGCGAAACCGGATTGGTTCGGGCTCGGGGACCGGGACATCGCCACCCATCTGATCCGCACCCAGATGCTGCGGACGGGGTATCCGTTGTCGGCGGTGACCGAGGCGTTGTGCAACCGGTGGCAACCGGGTGTGAGCTTGCTGCCGGTGACCGATGATCGTAGTGAAACTCACGTCGTGATCACCGACCCCGAGGACGGGGAGCAGCGGGCGATCCATTTCCAGGAGTGGTGGGTGCGGTACCGCGCCCAGGTGCCGACGCACAGCTTCGCGCACATCGGCGCCGAGCAGGCCGCGCCGGCGCCGGGGGTGCTCGAGGCGATCGAGACCGCCGACATCGTGTTGCTGGCGCCGTCGAATCCGGTGGTCAGTGTGGGGGCGATCCTGGCGGTGCCGGGGATCCGGGGCGGCCTGCGCACCACCGCCGCGAAGGTGGTCGGGATTTCGCCGATCGTCGGCGGAAAACCGTTGCGGGGCATGGCCGACGAATGCCTCGACGTGATCGGGGTGGACACCTCGGCGGAGGCGATCGGCCGCTGGTACGGGGCCCGGTCCGGGACCGGGATCCTCGACGGCTGGCTGGTGCACGACACCGACACCGCGGAGGTCCCCGGGGTGCAGGTGCGGAGTGTGCCGCTGATCATGACCGACCCGGACGCCACCGCGGCGATGGTGCGGGCGGCGCTGGACGTGGCGGGGGTGACGTTGTGACCGAACCCGCGGGTGCGTCCGGGCTCGATCACGCCCCGGGCGGTGCGATCGAAATCCGGCCCATCGCGGGCCTGCCCGAGTTCCGGCCCGGCGACGACCTGGCGGCCGCGATCGTCGCGGCCGCGCCGTGGCTGGCCGAAGGCGACGTGCTGGTGGTCACCAGCAAGGTGTTCTCGAAGGTCGAGGGCCGGATCGTGTCCTCCCCGACCGACCCGGAGGAACGCGACGCGGCCCGCCGACGCCTCGTCGAGCAGGAAGCGGTCCGGATCGTGGCCCGCAAGGGCCGGACCCTGATCACCGAGAACCGGCTCGGGATCGTGCAGGCCGCGTCGGGGATCGACGGCTCGAACGTGGCGGGTTCCGAACTGGCGTTGCTGCCGGAGGATCCCGATGCCAGCGCCGCCGCCCTGCGCGAGGCGATCGAGGTGGCGTTGGGGGTGCGGGTGGCGGTGGTGGTCACCGACACCATGGGCCGGGCGTGGCGCAACGGTCAGATCGACGCCGCGATCGGTGCGGTCGGGTTGCCGGTGCTGCACGGGTACGCCGGGTCCCGCGACAGTCAGGGCAATGAACTGGTGGTGACGGAGGTGGCGGTCGCCGACGAGATCGCCGCCGCGGGCGATCTGGTCAAGGGCAAGCTCGGTGGGGTACCGGTCGCGGTGGTGCGGGGCCTGGATCTGGTCGACGACGGTTCGCGGGCACAAGATCTGATCCGCCGCGGCGCCGAGGACCTGTTCTGGCTCGGCACCGCCGAATCCGTCGAGCTGGGACGGGCGGAGGCGGTGCTGCTGCGCCGCTCGGTTCGCCACTTCGCGACCGACCCGGTCGACCCGGACGCGGTGCGGGCGTCGATCGCGGACGCGCTGACCGCGCCCGCCCCGCACCACACCCGACCGGTCCGGTTCGTGTGGATCCGCACCCGCACGGTCCGCGACGCACTGCTGACCCGGATGCGGGAGCAGTGGCGCACCGACCTGGCCGCCGACGGGATGAGCGCCGACGCGATCGACACACGGGTGGCCCGCGGCAACATCCTGCTCGACGCACCCGAGGTGATCATCCCGTTCTGCGTCCCCGACGGCGCCCACCACTACCCCGATCAGCGCCGGCGGGCGGCGGAGTCGACGATGTTCACCGTCGCGGTCGGTGCCGCGGTGCAGGGGCTGCTGGTGTCGTTGGCGACCAAGGGAATCGGCAGCTGCTGGATCGGGTCGACGATCTTCGCCCCGGACACCGTCCGCGGCACCCTCGACCTGCCCGCCGACTGGCAACCCCTCGGCGCGATCGCCGTCGGCCACCCCCTCGAACCACTGACCCCCCGACACGCCGCCGACCCCGGCGACGCCCTGATCGAGAGATGACCCACGCGCAATGAGCGCCGAATCACTGCACCGCACCGCGACCGCCGCACTCGAGGGCTGGAAGACGCTCGACGAGAACGACGAATCATTGCGGCACACCATGCTCGCGTTCCTCGCGTCGGCGCCGCTCGGGTGCCTGCGGGAGCACGCACCCGGACACATCACGGCGTCCTCCCTCGTCCTGGACGAGGGAGGATGTCACGTGCTCCTGACCCTGCACCCCAGGGTCGGCCGGTGGATCCAATTGGGCGGGCACTGCGAGCCTTCCGACGAGACCGTCGTCGACGCCGCGCTGCGGGAGGCGTGCGAGGAATCGGGAATTCCCGACCTCCGGATCGATCCCGACCTGCTGTCGGCGCACACCCACCCGATCACGTGCTCACTCGGACAACCCACCCGGCACCTGGATCTCCGGTTCCTCGTCCGCGCGCGGCCCGACGCCCACATCGTGCGCAGCTCCGAATCGACGGACCTCCGCTGGTGGCCGGTGGACGCACTGCCGCCGAACGCGGAGAAGTCCACGATCGACCAGCTCGTGCACCTGGCCGGACTGCGCTAGCGGCGCTGTTCCGACGTCGGGCGTTTCGCCGAGATACGGTCGCCGGAGGATGTTCCCCAGATCGCCGGATCGGCGTAGCCGAGATCCCCCGAACGGGCCGCACGTTGCTCGGCAACCCGATCCGATCATCCGCGTAATCCGTTGGGACGCCTCGGGTCCGGATCGCCGATCCCTCCGTAAACGAATCGTCGAGCGCCACTTAGCGTGTGAAGCCGTGCGTCACTTCACCAGCGCTTTGGCGGAAGCCGGGCCCTTCATGGCCGGAGGTAGCCGATCAGAGTTGCGTGGTAGAGCCGGGACTGCACGACTCCCCCGGGATCAGGGCTGTTTCTGGTTGGTGATGTATGGGGCGACGTTTGATTGCGGGGTCTCTCCGGCGGAGGCAACGAAATACGATGGTGGCGAAGAGTGACTGCAGAGGTTTGCCCGGGTGTGGTCGGGGGAAATTGCTGTCGCGGATGCCGTGCCGAGACACCCCCGAGGCTGGTGCCAGAATTGACGGTTCAACTGTCGGTGGGTCGTGGGTCGTGGATCGGCAGATGCACGTGATGGTGCTTCGCGTTGAACTCGGTCAGCGCCACACCGAACGCGTCACACACCTCTGCCATGAACTCCTCACAGCGGGTGAGCATCGGACGGGTGGTGAAGATCAAACTTGCCCCCACCGACGCGCAGGCGCATCCGCTACACGACACGCTGATGTTGTGTAACACCGCCGCAGGCGTGGTGTCACGGGTCGCGCAAGCGAGCGAGGATTGCCGCGCGTTCGCCCTGCAGAAGGCCGTCTACCACCAGTTGAAGGCGTTGGGACTGTCGGCGCAACCGGCGGTCCGCACGATCAAGAAGGTCGCGGACGCCTACGCGACGCGGGGCGCGAACCTCGAGGCCGGTGATTATGGTCCGCGTGGCGGCAAACGCGCCACGGATATCGCCGCCGCGGCGATCGGGTTCCGGGCGTTGGCGGCGCAACCGTTCGACGATCGGTGCCTGTCCTGGAAACAGCAGGGCTCGACGATCAGTATCTGGACAAGCGAAGATCGACTCAAAGCGGTGCGGTACGTGTGCGCGCCGTGGCAGCGTGCACTCCTGGAACACTGTTGTGGTGAGACAGATCTCGTGTTCCGCGACAACATGTGGTTCCTCCACGCGACGGTCGACGTCCCGGCACCCGAACCGGTAGTGGTCGAGGAGTTCCTCGGCGTGGACCTGGGGATCGTGAACCTCGCGGTCACCTCCGATGACACCGCTGCGTCGGCGGACTGGTCCGGTGGGGCGGTCACCGCACGCCGCGGCAAGTACACGCGGACAAGGCGAACCGGATCACACAGGATCGGTTTGTGTGCCGGGTGTGTGGACATGTCGATCAGGCAGATCACAATGCCGCGTTGAACATCGCCTACCTGGGATACGCGAAGTACATGACCACGACGCACGGCTATTGGGCCGCCTAATCAACCGGCCTACGGTCGGCGCGCACCTGACAGCCAGTCGGGGACGCGACTGGCAAACCCGGCCCTTCAGGGCAGGGGTACGTTGATCTCTCACACGTCCGTGCTGAACCGGACCCCGCCGTCGGGCAACGTCACGCCCGGCCACACCCGGGCCCCGCGCAGGAGTTCGCACCGGGCGCCGATGTCCGCTCCGTCACCGATCACCGCGTCACGCACCAGAGCCCGCGGCCCGATGCGCGCGCCGAAACCGATGATGGACCGTTCGACGGTCGCTCCGGCCTCGACCACGGCGCCGTCGAACAGCACCGCGCCGTCGAGTCGCGCGCCCGCACCCACCTCGGCGCCGCGGCCGACTACGGTCCCGCCGATCAGCAGCGCGCCCGGGGCGACACCCGCGCCCGGGTGGACGAGCGATTCGCCGCGCGGTCCGTCGAGCGCAGGCGACGGAGCGATGCCGCGCACCAGGTCCGCGGAACCGCGCACGAAGTCCTCGGGGGTGCCCATGTCGCGCCAGTACGAGGAGTCGACGTGTCCGTAGATGCGGGCGTCCTCGGCCAGCAGCGACGGG
Organism: Rhodococcus sp. JVH1; assembly: GCF_000280725.2. Lineage (NCBI taxonomy): Bacteria > Bacillati > Actinomycetota > Actinomycetes > Mycobacteriales > Nocardiaceae > Rhodococcus > Rhodococcus sp. JVH1. Next base: position 1,002,151 of record NZ_CP166289.1, read on the forward strand.
AACACCTCGCGCTCCACCGACACCGGACGGCCCTCGGGGATCCGTTCGATGATCTCGCGCTTGAAGACGTAACAGCCGGCGTTGATCTGGTCGGTCGGCGGGTCCTGCGTCTTCTCGAGGAACGCGGTGACCCGGCCGTCGGCGTCGGTGGGCACGCAGCCGAACGCCCGCGGATCCCCCACTCGCACGAGGTGCAGGGTGACGTCGGCGTCCCGGTTCCGGTGGGTGTCGAGGATCGCGCCCAGGTCGGTACCGCCGAGAACGTCGCCGTTGAAGACCATGGCGTGGTCACCGCGCAGCTTCGGCAGAACGTTGCGGATGCCGCCACCGGTGCCGAGTGGTTCGGTCTCGGTGACGTAGTCGATCTCGAGCCCGAGCTTGGAACCGTCGCCGAAGTACTCCTCGAAGACCTCCGCCTTGAAGGACGTCCCGAGGACCACGTGCCTGATCCCGGCCGCCCCGATCCGCGCGAGCAGATGCTGGAGGAACGGCAGACCCGCCGTCGGCAGCATGGGTTTGGGCGCCGACAACGTCAGCGGGCGGAGCCTCGTTCCCTGACCGCCGACCAGCACCACTGCGTCGGTCGTCTTCTCAATTGCCATGAGTCGTTCCCCCCTCGTTCTGGTTCGTGCGTCGTTCCCGGACTGCGGCAGCCACGGCGATCTTCGACCGCACTGCCAATCCTCCCCGAAGTGCCCACCGAAGCGGCGCCTGCCACCAGTGGGGATGACGATCGGCCTGGAACCGGTACGCGCTCTGATGGTGAGCTGGCAGCATCAGTTCCGGATGCTTGCCCGCGGCGTGCCCCTTCGCGTGGGTGACCTCGGCGGAGGGCACGTACACGTTCAGCCACCCGGCCTTGCCCAGGCGGTCGCCGAGGTCGACGTCCTCCATGTACATGAAGTAGCGGGAATCGAAGCCGTTGATCGAGTCGAAGGCCGCGCGCCGCATCAGCAGGCACGAACCGGACAACCAGCCGACCGACCGCTCGCTGACCGTCTCGTTCTCCTGGCGGTAGCCGGCAGTCCACGGGTTGGACGGCCACACCGTGCCCAGAATCGCGTGCCCGGCACCCGACACGAGGTCGGGCACCTGGCGCGCCGACGGGTAGATGCTCCCGTCGGGTTCCAGAACGAGAGGTCCGAGCGCCCCCGCTCGCGGCCAGCGCTCGGCGGCCGCGAGTAGTACGTCGATCGATCCGGGCGCCCAGCGAACATCCGGATTGGCGATGACGACGAATTCGATCTCGTCGTCGATCTCCGCCACAGCCCTGTTGATGGCACCGCCGTAGCCGATGTTCCCGCCGGTGCGCAGCAGGCGCACGTGCTCGTGCGCCGCGTCCGCGGCCTCGGGGGCGCCGTCCGTCGATCCGTTGTCGGCCATCACGACCTGCGGATCTTCTTTCGTCGCCTCGGCGAGAGTGCCCAGGAACTGCTCCAGATGCTCACCTGGCGAAAAGGTCACCGTCACCACGGCCAGCTTCGAACTCACGCGGGCAAGCGTAGCCGTTGGGAGCAGGTCCGCCTCACACCGCTTCACGCACAGCCGCATGCAACGCGTCTCGCCACGGCCGCAACGGGGTCAGCCCGGCGTCGGCCCACGCGCGGCCGGACAGCACCGAGAACGCCGGTCGCGGGGCGGGCCGCACGAACTGGGCACTCGTGCACGGCCGGACTCGCTCCGGGTCCGCGCCTGCTTCCTCGAACACGGCGCGCGCGAGGTCGAACCAAGTCGCCCGGCCCGAATTGGTGGCGTGCAGCACCGGCGCGTCGACGTCGCTGCGCCCCGCGAGTTCGAGCAGTGCATCGGCCAGGTCGCCGGCGAATGTGGGCGAGCCCACCTGATCGTCCACGACGTCGACCGTGTCACGTTCGCGCTCGAGCCGGAGCATGGTGGAGACGAAGTCGGAGCCGACCCCCGTGTAGACCCATGCTGTGCGCACGACGTGGGCGGACGGAAGCGCTGCGTGGACGGCGCGTTCGCCGGCGAGTTTGGTGCGTCCGTAGGCGGTCGCCGGACCCGTCGGGGCGTCCACCTCGTACGGCGTGTCGCCCTGCCCGGCAAAGACGTAGTCGGTGGAGACGTGAATCAGCCGGGCACCCACCCGGGCGCACGCCGCCGCCAGGTTCCCCGGCCCTGTCTCGTTCACCGCCCGGGCGGTGTCCTCGTCCGACTCCGCAGCGTCGACCGCCGTGTACGCCGCGCAGTTGATCACCACCGATCCGGGTTCGACCTGCTCGTTCACCGCGCCGGGGTCGGTGATGTCGAGCTCAGCGGACCCCACCCCCCGGGCGGGAATTCCCGTCGCCTCGGCTCGTCGGAGGAGGTGCCCACCCAGCTGTCCCCGGGCGCCGGTCACAAGGATCTTCGTCACGGGGGTCAGTCTGGCACGCCGATCGACGCCTCCCTGCTCCCGGCGCGTCGACCAGTAGCCTGGTTTCCGTGTCACACGAGCAACCCGCACCAGACGCACCCCCGAGCACGGCTCGGCGGCCGATTCACATCGCTGTGGCGGTGCTGTCGGTGCTCGCCCTCGTCGTGACGGGATTCGCCTGGCGGAGTATCGACTCGCTGCGCAACAATCTGGCAACCGCGGGCGGTCTGGGACTCGGCGGAAGCGCCGACGGCGCCGTCGACATCCTCATGGTCGGCACCGACAGCCGCACCGACGCCCACGGTAACCCCCTGTCCCAGGACGAACTCGACTCGCTTCGGGCCGGCGAGGAAGTGGCGTCCAACACCGACACCATCGTCCTCATCCGCGTGCCCAACGACGGGAGTTCCGCCACCGCCATCTCGATCCCCCGCGACTCCTACGTCGACGTGCCGGGCATCGGCATGTCGAAGATCAACGCCGCGTACGGGGCCACCAAGGAGACCGAGCGGCTCAAACTCGTCGAGGACGGCGCCACCGACGAGGAAGCCGAGGAGGAGTCGACGAAGGCCGGCCGCGAGGCGCTCATCCAATCGGTGGCCGACCTCACCGGGATCACCGTCGACCACTACGCCGAGGTCGGGCTGCTCGGGTTCGTCCTCCTCACCAACGCCGTCGGCGGCGTCGACGTCTGCCTCAACGAACCGGTGGACGAGGACATGTCCGGCGCGCACTTCCCCGCCGGTGAGCAGACGTTGAAGGGTGCCGACGCACTGAGCTTCGTCCGCCAGCGCCACGACCTTCCCCGCGGCGACCTCGACCGCATCGTGCGTCAGCAAGTGTTCATGGCCTCGCTCGTCGGCAAGGTGCTGTCCGCGAAGACACTCAGCGACCCCGGCAAGCTGAACGAACTCAGCGGCGCCGTGCAACGCTCGGTGGTGCTCGACGACGACTGGGACATCATCGAATTCGCCACCCAACTGCAGGACCTCGCCGGCGGCAAGGTGCAGTTCGAGACGATTCCGGTCGCGGATCTCAACGGCATGACCGATTACGGCGAGTCCATCGTCGAGGTCAAGCCGAAGGACGTGAAGAAGTACGTGGCCGGTCTCGTCGGCGAGGAGCCCACCGACTCGGAAGACACCACAACGTCCGAGACGCCCAAGATCGACGCCTCGACCGTCACCGTCGACGTCGCAAATGCCAGCGACGTCGGGGGCCTCGCGAACGGCGTCGCCGACGCCCTCACGTCGCTCGGCTACGGCCAGGGCGAGGTCGGCAACTACACAGGTCAGTCGGTGAGCGAGACCACCGTCTTCGCGCACTCCGCGGACGACGACAGCGCCAAGGCGGTCGCCGCAGCACTCGGCGGACTCCCCACCGACACCGACGCGACACTGCCCGAAGGCTCGGTGCGGGTGGTGCTGTCGAGTGACTACCAGGGCCCGACGTCCGCCGAGACCACCGGCACCACCACGTCGTCCGAGTCCTCGGAGACAGGCCTCGAGCCCGCGTCCGCAGCAGGAACGACCCCCACCCCGGCACCGCCCGGCCCGCCCATCGATGCCGGCTCGTCGGGCCCGCGTTGTGTGAACTAGAAAACGAGAGACGGATCGTGTCCATGAACCATGCGTCCCGCACGCTGACCGACGCCCTGCTCGACCCCATCCTGAAGAACGACCCGGCCGGCCCGCGCGTCACGTTCTACGACGACGCGACCGGCGAACGGGTCGAACTCTCGGCCCTCACCCTCGCCAACTGGGCGGCCAAGACCGCCAACCTGCTGCGTGACGAGTTCGGCGTCGAGCCCGGCGCCCGCGTCGCGGTGCTCCTTCCCGCGCACTGGCAAACCTCCGCAGTTCTGCTCGGCGCATGGTGGGCCGGCGCCGAGGTCGTCCTCGAAGCCGATGCGGACGCCGAGATCGCACTCGTCTCGGCCCAGCACCTGGGCGACGTCGAGGACGTACCCGAGGTCGCGGCGCTGTCGCTGGACGCGTTCGGCAGGCCCGTCCCCGACCTCCCCGTCGGCATCACCGACTACGCCACGTCCGTGCGCGTCCACGGCGACCAGTTCCGGCCGACGGTCGCCGGACCCGCACTGGCGGGCAAGAGCGTCGACGACGTCCTCGCCGCAGCACTCGCCTCCGCCGAATCGCAGGGAATCACCGGGACCGACCGGGTGCTGTCCGAAGAGGCGTGGGACTCCCCCGACGCCCTGATCGACGGTCTGGTGGCCGTCTTCGCGGCCGGCGCGTCACTCGTGCAGGTCACCAACGCCGACGCCGCAGCCCGGTCGAGGCGCGTCGACACCGAGAAGATCACCCGTCAGCTCACCCGGTAGCCGCCGTCCGCGAGGCCCGCGGCGACCTCGAACCTGTTCCGGGCACCGCGGTGCCGCAACTCCTCGAACAGATACCGCGGAGCGAAGGTCCACCCGTACGTAGCCCATTGGTCGGCGTGGACCGCTTCGTGTCGCACGAGCGATCTCGCCGGTTCCCGGCCGGTGAGAAATGCGCCGCCGATCGTCGTCCCGCCGCGCGCGTACCCACCCCGCATCCCGCTGCACACGAAGATGCCGAACTCGGCGTCGAACGCGATGCGCGCACCCCACAGCCGGGCATACGCCAACGCCAGCCGCGTGATCGCCGCGGACTGCGAGCTCCCCCGCGATGCTCGGATCATCGGCACACCGCGGCTGCGTTTCACAGGCGCAGGATAAGTGCTCGAGGCGACGTTCATCCACAACTTCTCGCCCATCCACAGACCAACCTGAAGTCTCAGTTCGCGCGCGGCAGGGATGACGCGCCCGCCACGATGCTGCCGATCATGACCGCACGCATTCGTACCCTGAAAGAACTCACCGACGCCGGATCCCCCGCAGCACCATCGCCGCCCTGTGCCGAAGTGGCAGCTACCACCGCGTGCTGCCCACGGTGTACTCCCTCGTCGAACCCGACACGTACATCCGGTGTGCCGCCGTGTCGGCGTGGCGGCCGGCCGCGGTCCTGAGCCACCGCACCGCGGCCTGGCTCTACGGCTCGTTGCCCGAGCCGGCGGTCGTCGAGGCGACGATTCCCCGGGGCTGCGCGTCACGCCGTCGGACTGGCTTCGGCTGTTACCGCCGCGACCTCGCACCGCACACGGTGTCGATGGTGTCCCTTCTTCCGGCGGTGTCGCCCGCCCAGGCGCTCTTCGATTGCGCAGGCGTCATGCCCGAAGGAGACGTGGCGTCCCTCGTCGACAGCGAACTCGACCGGAGCGTCGGTCCGCACCGTGACCTCTGCGCCGCTCACCACGGCCGGCACGGCGCGCCCGCGGCACGACGGCTGTTAGGCCACGCTGCCTTCGGTCGCGAGCTCAGCCTTCGCGGTTTCCCGCTCGAGGCCAACCACCCGATCGGTCCGTACGTGGGTGATTTCGCCGACGAGCAGGCGCGGATCGTGGTCGAGGTCGACGGCCGCGAGTTCCACAGCGAGCCCGACGTGTTCCGGACCGACCGACGGCGTCAGAACTGGCTCGTCAGTGAGGGGTGGATGGTGCTCCGCTTCGCGGCCTACGACGTGCTGGCGCATCCCGATGTGGTCGCCGGCGAGATCTTCGATTCGGTGCGTCGACGGCGTCGCAGTCGGCGCCCGAAGTGAACTGAGCCGCCACTCCTTGCTCCCCCAGGGCTGATTCGGCCCCCGGAGCAGCGAAGAGTGGCGGCTCAGTTCGACGCGGTCAGCCCAGCAGCTTGTCGCGGAGTGCCTTGTCCTTGTCCAGGACCATCTTCTCGAGCCCGTCCTGGAACCCGACCATCTGCTGCTGCAGGGCGGGGTCGGAGGCGCCGAGGATGCGGACGGCGAGCAGGCCCGCGTTGCGGGCGCCGCCGATGGACACGGTCGCGACGGGGACACCTGCGGGCATCTGCACGATCGAGAGCAGCGAGTCCATCCCGTCGAGGTATTTCAGCGGGACGGGCACACCGATGACGGGCAGTGGGGTGGCCGATGCCACCATGCCCGGCAGGTGTGCGGCACCACCGGCGCCGGCGATGATCACCTGGATGCCGCGGCCGGCCGCCTCCTTCGCGTAGTCGAGCATGCGCTGCGGTGTGCGGTGCGCGGACACGACACCGACCTCGAAACGCACCCCGAACTCGGCGAGCGCCTCGGCGGCAGCCTCCATGGTGGGCCAGTCGGAGTCGCTGCCCATGATGAGCCCGACCTGTGCGCCCTGCCGTGCTGCCGTGTCACTCACCGTGTACATCCCATCCGTCGGTCCATTCAGCGTGCGAGAGCCAATGCGCGGCGCGCTCGGCGCGCTCGCGCACCCGCGCCACGTACTCGGGGTCGTCGATCGAGCCGGGTCCGCCGACGATGTTCACGTGGCCGATCTTCCGGTCCTCACGTTCCCCCTTGCCGTACAGGTGGATCTTTGCGTCGGGCATTCGGGCGAAGAGGTGGTGGACGCGTTCGTCCATGCTCATCTCGGGGGCCGTCGGTGCACCGAGCACGTTCGCCATCACCGTGATCGGTGCGAGCGGTGCGGTGTCGCCGAGCGGATAGTCGAGGACCGCGCGCAGGTGCTGCTCGAACTGTGAGGTGCGGGCGCCGTCCATGGTCCAGTGGCCCGAATTGTGCGGGCGCATCGCTAGTTCGTTGACGACGAGCGTGCCGTCGGTGGTTTCGAACAGTTCGACGGCCATCGCGCCGACCACTCCGAGTTCGGACGCGATGCGGAGCGCCAGTTCCTCGGCGGCCTCGGCGACCGAGTCGGGCAGCGCTGGGGCGGGGGCGAGGACCACGGCGCACTGTCCGTGGCGTTGCACCGTCTCCACGACGGGCCACGTGGCGCCCTGACCGAACGGTGACCGCGCCACCATCGCGGACAGCTCACGCCGCATCTCGACCTTCTCCTCGACGATGAGGGAGACACCCTGGTCGAGTTGCTGGGTGACGATGCGCTCGGCTTCGTCGGAATCGTCGGTGATCCACACGCCGCGACCGTCGTATCCGCCGCGGACGGCCTTGATCACGACGGGCCATCCGTGTTCGGCGCCGAACTTGACGACGTCCTCGGCCCAGGTCACCTCGGCGTAGGCCGGGACCGGTGCGCCGAGTTCGGCGAGCTTGCGGCGCATCGCCAGCTTGTCCTGTGCGTAGATGAGCGCCGTCGGCGGCGGCTGCACGTTGACGCCCTCGGCGACCAGGACGTCGAGGTGCTCGGTGGGCACGTGCTCGTGGTCGAAGGTCAGCGCGTGCGACCCGACCGCGGCCCTGCGGAGCGCGTCGAGGTCGGTGTGGCTGCCGAGGACGACGTCGGGGCTCACCTGGGCTGCGGGTTCGTCGGCGGTGCCGGAGAGCACCCGCAGGGTCTGGCCGAGCGCAATCGCGGCCTGGTGGGTCATCCGCGCGAGTTGGCCGCCACCGATCATCGTCACGACGGGTTGCCCGGCGGTCAGATCGCGGGGTGTCGTGGGACGCGGTGTGGAGTCAGAGTTGCCGGTCACGGGTCACTAGTTTGTCACGTCCGGCGCTGGGTTCCGCCGCCGAGGTGCCGGTGGGCAGTTTCTGTGATTCTCCTGATGATCTCGCCGCCAATTGGTGGTATCCGGTCCGACTTTCGTAAACTCATCCGTTGTGTCATTTGTCGACGGCGTCCTAGCACGCGTTCCCCAGCCTTTTCGGGCTCTCGCGTTGCGGCATCACGAACTGATCAAGTTCGCGATTGTGGGCGGCACCACCATGATCTTCGACCTCGCGATCTTCTATTCGCTGAGCCTGACGATCCTCGAAGAGAAGCCCGTTGTCGCAAAAATTCTGTCCGGAATTCTCGCGACGGTCCTGAGTTATATTCTCAATCGCGAATGGTCGTTCAAGAACCGTGGCGGGCGTGAACGTCACCACGAGGCCCTGCTGTTCTTCACGATCAGCGGGATCGGTGTGCTCCTCGCGGCGGCGCCGCTGTGGATCGCCAACAACGTGTTCGACATCCGCGCCAGCCAGGAGAACCTGACCACGCTGGTGGTCGTCGACTTCGTGCTCAACTACATCATCGGAAACCTGCTGCAGATGGTGTTCCGCTTCTGGGCACTCCGCCGGTTCGCCTTCCCCGACGAGAACGTGCACATCATCGATCCGGACCTCGTCGACGAGGCCGTCGAGGAAGAGTTCGGCCACTCCTGATCTCAGCGCGGTTCCCGGATCCCGGTGACCCGCGTCGGCACGTGCTCGCGGGCGATGGGAACGAAGATCGCGAACAGGGCCGGGCGGCGACGCTGCAGTTCCAGCCGGCCGCCGTCGGCCTCGATGAGCGCACGGGCCAGCGCCAGGCCCACACCGGTCGAACCGGCCCCCGAGAATCCGCGGTCGAAGATGTGCGGCGCGAGGTCGTTGCTGACCCCGACTCCTTCGTCCGACACCTCGACGCACACCATGGTCTCGCGGGGCGACGTCTCCTCGCCGGGCGTCCTGAGATTCTGACCCTGGATCAGGCGCACCGCCACGGTGCACGTTCCCGCCCCGTGCATGAGTGCGTTGTCGACGAGCACCGCGACGGCCTCGCGGAGCCGGGAACCGGTGGTCGACGCCATCACGTTCGTGTCCCCGCGCAGCACCAACTCGCGGTCGGCGTCTTCGAACGGACGCTTCCAGTCGGCGATGACCACGCCGAGCTCCCGGATCACCGACACCTGGGTCTCGGTGCCGCTGCTGCGTGACGAGCGGACCAGTTCGTCGATCGCGACGGTGAGACGGTCCACCTGCGCCATCGCCTCGTCGGCCTCGACCACGACCGCGGGGTCCGAGTGCACGGACAGCTCGTCGAGCCGGAGTCTGACGGCTGTGAGGCGGCTGCGGAGCTGATGAGAGACGTCCGCGACGAGCGCATGTTCGCGCTGCAGCCGTCCCGCGATCTCGACGGTCGCGGAGTCCAGGACGTCGGAGACGCGGTCGAGTTCGGGGATGCCGTGACGCCGGGTGTCCGGCCGGAAATCGCCCTCCGCGAGTCGGGCCGCCCGGTTGGCGACGTCCCGCAGTGGATCGGCGAGCCGCTTCGCGGTGACGTAGGCGACCACGGTGCCTGCGGCGATGGACACGAGCACCAGCAGCGCGACGGCACCGACCGCCTGGCGTTGCTGGGTGCGCATCTCGTCGGACGGCACCTCGAGGCGTAGCGAACCGGATGTGCCCATCGCGAGTGATTCCACGAGAGGCGACTGCACGGACGATTCGCCGATGTCCACTCGCGCTGCGCCGTCGTCGGTGGTCGGGTAGACCACCACCAGGCGGCCCCCGGCGGGCGTCAGCAGACGCAGGGAGTTCGTGTCGAGATCTCCCTCGACGACGCCGTTGACGCCCTCCTGGGTGATGATCTCCGTCGCCATCCGATCGAGCCGGACCTGGAGATCGCTCCGGTTGAAATCCTCGACCCACAACCACGCCGTGTAGATGAGCGGCACACCGAGCAGCAGCGCCGTCAGGATCACGACTGCGAGGATCGACTGGAGAATTCTGCGGCGCACTACCCCGCCTAGTCGGTGTTGATGCGGAAGCCGACGCCGCGGACCGTCGCGATGCGACGCTCGGCGGCGGGGCCTTCGTCACCGATCTTCCGGCGAAGCCACGACATGTGCATGTCGAGTGTCTTCGAGCCGCGCAGTTCCACGTCGCCCCAGACCTCCGCGAGGATGGTGTCGCGGGACACCACCTGCCCCGCGTGCTCGAGCAGCACCCGGAGAAGCTCGTACTCCTTGTTGGCGAGGGCGATCTCGGTGCCGTTCACGAGCACCCTCCGGGCCGCCGGCTCGAGCCGGATGCCGCCGACCTCGACGACGGAATCCTCGCCGCCGCCGCGACGGCGCAGCAGGGCGCGCACCCGTGCCATCAACTCCGCCAACCGGAACGGCTTGCCCACGTAGTCGTCGGCGCCCGCGTCGAGTCCGACGACGAAGTCGACTTCGTCGGTGCGTGCGGTGAGCATGAGCACCGCCAGTTCCGAACTGTGGGCGCGTACCTGCCTGCACACCTCGAGACCGTCCATCCCCGGGAGTCCGAGGTCCAGGATCAACAGGTCGTACGCTCCGTCGAGCGCCTGCTCCAGCGCTGCCGGGCCGGTCTGCTCGATGGTGACGTCGTATCCCTCCCGGCCCAGTGCCCGCGACAGCGGGGCGGCAATGGCTTCGTCGTCTTCGGCAAGCAATACAGCAGTCACCTCCACAGCGTACGGAGGTGCGAAGACGGCTGTGACCGGTTACCAGCCTTTGCCGGTGTCGGCGTCGCCGCGCGGGTCGTCACGCTCCCGTTCGCGGTGGAGATCCATCGCGTCGAACACCTGGTGATAGAGCAGCGAGTGGACGCGCTGCACGTCGGGGATGTCGTCGAATTCCAGTGGATCGTCCGAGGACGACACGATGACCAGCGTTCCGGTGCGCAGCATCCGGTCGAGGAGGCCGTGCCGGAACTGGACGTTGCTGATGCGCCCCATCGGAATGTCGATCCCGGTGTGCGTCATCACACCCTGGCGGATGAGGACACGCCGGTCGGTGACGATGAAGTGGGTGAACTTCCAGCTGAGAAACGGCGCGACACAGCGCCAAACGACGAGGCCCAGCCATGCCACGAGGACGACGACGAGCACGACGTTCAGCGCGGAGCCGTCCAGCTTGTTCTCGGCGAATCCCGCCGCGAAACCCGCCACGGCCGTCGCCAGCAGAAACGTGACGGCGGGGAGCAGCAGCATCTTCCAGTGTGGATGACGGTGAAGCAGCAGTTCCTCGTCCTCGGCGAGGGCGTCCTCCGGATATCCCATGCGAAGAGTGTGCCTCTATCGCATGCGGCTGAGCACTATCGGGGTGATGACGATGATGATGCCGTACAGCACCATCCACACTCCGACCACGATCACGAACACCTCGAGCGACAGTTCGGGCTGCAGGAGAACGAAGCCGCCGGCGACGACGCTGATCACGCCGAGCACGATGGTCAGCCCACGATCCGCGACGGAACCCGAGGCGCCTTCCACGATCTCGAGCACACCCCGGAACACCCACCACGCACCGACGACGAGCGCGATGATCACGACGGTCTGGAGGGGGCTCCTCAGCACGAGGAACGCCAGAAGTATTGCCAGGGCGCCGGATACGCCCACCAGGGTCCGCGCGGCTGCCCCGGCCTCGACGTCGGCGAACGCCCGGATGATCTGGACGATCCCGAAGCCGAAGAACTGGATGGCGATCAGGACCGCCAGCACTGTGAGCGTCACGTGCGGCCACACGAGCACCGCGATGCCGAGACCCAGTGTGAGCAGACCGAGCACCACCGTGAGACCGGTCAACGTGCGCCGGGCTGCGGTGACGGAGGACTCCGGAATTGAGGTACTCATGTACCACAGTGTCGCACTACTCGGTGCGCACCGGGCGTAAATGTGTGATGTCACCTGCGGCGACGGCGATCGTGCCGGGCTGACCGTCGGGGGCGATCACGACCCGGCCCTCCGCGTCGACGTCCGTTGCGATGCCGATCAGTTCACGCCCGCCGGGCAGTTCTGCGCGCACTCGCTGGCCGAGCGTGCCGCAGCGGGCGCGGTAGGCCTCGGCGAGTTCCGTGACGTCCCAGTTGGCGTCGTGCCATTGCTGCCAGCGATCGGCGATGGCGCGCAGCACCGCCCGCACGAGGGTGTCGCGGTCACTGACCTCGGCACCTTCGAGGACGAGCGACGTGGCGTGCTCGACGGGCAGTTCGTCCCTCGTGAGACTCACGTTGAGACCGATTCCGACGACCACCGCGGGATCCGGTGCGGTGGCGGACACCTCGGCGAGGATGCCGGCGACCTTGCGGCCGTCGATGAGCACGTCGTTGGGCCATTTGAGTTCCGCAGGAACCTTGGCGGCAGCGCGGAGCGCGTCGACGACGGCGACACCGGTCAGCAGTGGCAGCCACCCCATGTCCTGGACGCTCATCCCCGGCATCGTCAGCAACACGGAGACCGCGATCTGCGCCTGCGGCGGACTCACCCAGGCGCGTGAGTGGCGGCCCCGGCCGCTGCCCTGGAATTCGGCGAGCAGCACGTGCCGGTCGCAGTTCGACGTCGCGGCCCGCGCGAGAAGATCGGCGTTGGTGGACCCGGTCTCCTGCACCACGTCGAGCCGCGCCCAGAACCTGCGGGTGTCGCTGTCGTCGTCACCTCGGACGAGCGCCGCGCGCAGATTGTCGGCGTTGAGAGGGGGTCGGTTCAGGTCGGTCCACATCACCACAGCCTAGGACGAGCTGTAAAAGGTACTGGTCAGTAGCCGGGTCCGGGCAACCCGCCGCCTGACCACCTCCCTTGGCAGAAGCTCGCCGGCTCTCGTTAAGCTGACCTGTCATGACCACTGTTCAGGAGCCGAGCGCGGCGGAGTCGGCGAGTACGCCCGATATTCACACGACGGCGGGAAAGCTCGCCGACCTGCGTAATCGTCAGGCCGAGGCGCAGCACCCGAGCGGTGAAGCCGCGGTCGAAAAGGTCCACGCCAAGGGCAAGCTCACCGCCCGCGAACGCATCACCGCCCTGCTCGACGAGGGCAGCTTCGTCGAACTCGACGCCCTCGCCCGGCACCGCTCGGTGAACTTCGGCCTCGCCGACAACCGCCCCGTCGGCGATGGCGTCGTCACCGGCTACGGCACCGTCGACGGCCGCGACGTGTGCGTGTTCTCCCAGGACGCCACCGTCTTCGGCGGCTCCCTCGGCGAAATCTACGGCGAAAAAATCGTCAAGGTCATGGACCTCGCCCTCAAGACCGGGCGCCCCCTGATCGGCATCAACGAAGGCGCCGGCGCCCGCATCCAGGAAGGCGTCGTCTCCCTCGGCCTCTACGGCGAAATCTTCCACCGCAACGTCCAGGCCTCCGGGGTCATCCCGCAGATCTCCCTGATCATGGGCCCCGCCGCCGGCGGCCACGTCTACTCCCCCGCCCTGACCGACTTCGTCGTCATGGTCGACCAGACCTCCCAGATGTTCGTCACCGGCCCCGACGTCATCAAAACCGTCACCGGCGAAGACGTCACCATGGAAGATCTGGGCGGCGCGCACACCCACATGGTCAAGTCCGGCGTCGCCCACTACGTCGCCTCCGGCGAACAAGACGCCCTCGACTACGTCAAGGACCTGCTGTCCTACCTGCCGTCCAACAATCAGGCCGCGGCCCCCCGGATGCTGCCCACCGACCCGATCACCGGCTCCATCGACGACTCCCTGACCGCCGAGGACCTCGAACTCGACACCCTCATCCCGGACTCGGCGAACCAGCCCTACGACATGCACGAGGTCATCCGCCGCATCCTCGACGACGACGAATTCCTCGAGGTCCAGGCCGAACGCGCCGGCAACATCGTCGTCGGCTTCGGCCGCGTCGACGGCCGTAGCGTCGGGATCGTCGCCAACCAGCCCACCGTCTTCGCCGGCTGCCTCGACATCGACGCCTCCGAAAAAGCCGCCCGCTTCGTGCGCACCTGCGACGCGTTCAACGTCCCCATCATCACCCTCGTCGACGTCCCCGGCTTCCTGCCCGGCACCGACCAGGAATACAACGGCATCATCCGCCGCGGCGCGAAACTGCTCTACGCCTACGGCGAGGCCACCGTCGGGAAGATCACCGTCATCACCCGCAAGGCCTACGGCGGCGCCTACGACGTGATGGGCTCCAAGCACATGGGCGCCGACGTCAACCTCGCCTGGCCCACCGCCCAGATCGCCGTCATGGGCGCCTCCGGCGCCGTCGGCTTCGTCTACCGCAAACGCCTCCTCGAGGCCGCCAAGAACGGCGACGACGTCGACGCCCTGCGCCTGCAACTGCAACAGGAATACGAGGACACCCTCGTCAACCCGTACGTCGCCGCCGAACGCGGCTACGTCGACGCCGTCATCCCCCCGTCCCACACCCGCGGACAGATCGTGGCCGCCCTGCGCCTCCTCGAACGCAAAATGGTCACCCTCCCGCCCAAGAAGCATGGGAACATCCCCCTATGACCGCTATCACCGAGGACGACGTGCGCACCGCGACAGGTTCGGACGCGACGTCGTCAGTCAACGGTTCCGCAGCGGGCACCACGCTCGCGGACGGTGCGGCCACCGACTTGCCGACTGACACGGACGGGACAGCCGCCGACGCGGCCCGTGAGCCTTTCCTGAAGGTGGTCAAGGGCTCACCGTCCGACGAGGAGATCGCGGCGCTCGTCGCGGTGCTGTCCGCGGTCGCCGCCGCCGGCAGCGGTGAACCGGATTCGCACGTCCCGCCCGAGTCCTGGGGCGCCCCCACGCGGATGCACCGGAGCGTCGCGCCGTTCTCGCCGTACGCGTTCCCGAACGTGTCGGCGTACCGGCGTTGATCAGGATCCGGTGACGTCCTTCGTTCTCGCCTCGGCTTCCCCGGCGCGGCTGGCTGTTCTGCGCAGCGCCGGGGTGGAGCCGATCGTGCGAGTCTCCGGAGTCGACGAGGATGCCGTCATCGCGGCACTCGGTGCCGACGCAGCCCCCGAGCACGTCGTCACCGAACTGGCCCGCGCCAAGGCCAGCGACGTCCTCCCTGTTCTCGCGCGGGACGGGATCTCGGACGCCGTCGTCGTCGGATGCGACTCCATGTTGCTGATCGACGGGTCCCTGCAGGGCAAGCCCGGAACCGTCGACGTCGCCCGCGCGCGGTGGTCGGCGATGGCCGGCCGTAGCGCGACCCTGCTCACCGGGCACAGCGTCCTGCGGATCGCGGAGGGCGCGGTGGTGGGTGACGCACACGATCACAGCGCCACCGTCGTCCATTTCGCGAGCCCGCCGGACGCCGATCTGGAGGCCTACCTCGCCACCGGGGAGCCACTGCAGGTCGCGGGCGCGTTCACTCTGGACAGCCTCGGGGGTTGGTTCGTGGACCGCATCGAGGGCGATCCGTCCAGCGTGATCGGTATCGGCCTGCCGCTCGTCCGGAGGTTGCTCGCGGAGGTCGGTGTCGGCGTCGCCGAGCTGTGGGCGTCGTCAGGCCGCGTCGACTGACTGTTCGTCGACTGACAGGTTCCGGCGCGGAAGCGTCAACGACGCCACACCGATAGCCGCCGCGACGGCCGCGATGATCCAGAGGATGCGGCGCTCTGCCTGGAGAAACGCCTCGCCTGCCGCTGATCGGGTCGATTCCCGTGCGGCTACCACAGCGGAGTCGGCGGTTTGCTGCTGAGCGGCGCCGAGCGCCGCACCCCCGGATGCCGGCGAACGGCATTCGTCGGGCACCTTCATCGGGGACGTGGACCCGAGTTGCTCCGTCGCGCAGCGCACGAACGTGTCCTCGGCGCGCGGGATCAGCGCCGGCGGCACCCCGGCCCCGGCGAGTTGCGCGGTCAACGCAGGCCGCTCGGCTTGCACCGCGTCCGCCGACTGCGTCGCGACGAGGTTGAAGAACACGACGCCGATCACCGCGAGGCCGATCGAACTACCCACCTGCTGGACGGTCGGGAGCAGCCCCGACACCGACCCGGCGTTCCGCGGTTGCACGGTCGCGAGGATCGCCGTCTGCAGTGGCGCCACGAACAGCCCTAGCCCGGCTCCCCCGATGAACAGCGGCCCGGCCAGCGCCGACCACCGCGGATCGGTGCCCTCGTGCTGCAGTTGCGCCGCCAGCACGACGAGGGAGCCGGCGAAGAGCAGCATCCCGAGAGGCAGGACGAGGTTGCCGATGCGCCGGTACACGGCAGCGGAGGCCAGCGCGGCGAGCCCGGTTCCCAGCGCCCACGGCAGCGTCATCACCCCGGCCCTGAGCGGGGAGAACCCGAACCCGAACTGCAGGGTGAGGGAGATGGTGAAGATCAACGACGCGAGAGTCCCGAAGAACACGAACGCGATGGCCGCGCCGAGCGAGAACGCGCGGTCGGTGAACAGCTCGAGGCGCAGAACCGGGTCGCCGCCGCGGCGCCCGAGCCGCCACTCGTAGACGACGAACGCGATCAGGACCGGTACCGAACACAGCAGCATCACCACGAGCGACGTCGGCCAGCCGCGTTCCCGGCC
The DNA here is from genome assembly GCF_000280725.2 of Rhodococcus sp. JVH1. Classification (NCBI taxonomy): domain Bacteria; kingdom Bacillati; phylum Actinomycetota; class Actinomycetes; order Mycobacteriales; family Nocardiaceae; genus Rhodococcus; species Rhodococcus sp. JVH1. The sequence goes on from NZ_CP166289.1 coordinate 1,018,529, forward strand.
CTCCGCGAGCGGAAAGATCAGGAGGAACAGTCCGAGCGCCGACAGCACGGCGCCGCCCACGTCGAGCCGGCGGATGCCGTCGGGCTTCGCGTCGACGAGATAGAAGTAACCGAGGACCAGGGCCGCGAGCCCGATCGGGAGATTGACGAAGAAGATCAGCCGCCAGCCCCAGTCGAAGAGATCCCATTGGATGAGAAGTCCGCCGACGAGCGGACCGCAGATTGTGGCGAGCCCGATGGTCGCGCCGTAGATTCCGAATACGCGCGGGTGCGAGCGTTTCGGAAAGAGTCCCGAGATGATGGCGAACGTCTGAGCCGACATCGACCCCGCCGCGAGGCCCTGCAACGCCCGCGACACGACGAGCGCGGTCGGCGACTGGGCCAGTCCGCAGAGCAGAGAGGCAACGATGAAGACCGCCAGTGCGGTGAGGAAAACCCGTCGTCGGCCGAGCAGATCCCCCAGCCGCGCCGCTGTGATCAGCGAACATGCGAACGACAGCGTGTAGACGCTCACCATCAGCAGCTGCGCCGACACCGAGGCGCCGAGATCGACCGCGATGCTCGGAAGCGCGACGTTGACGATGGTCGCGTCCAGGAGTTGCATGAACACGGCGGCGAGACTGGTGGCCAGACCCAGCCACGGGACCCAGCGACCGAGTTCGCCTCGGTAGAGTGCGTCACGCTGAGTCACAAGCATCCGGACAGGCTAGCGGCTCGAACCTCACGGAATGCTGTGAGGTAGTTCAAAGGTTGCTGGATGTTACGCGAAGAACTTGCAGCGTGGAACCCTTTTGCCCGACACTTGACTGGACCGGGACCGACCTGTAATCAGTCTCATACTTCTTTACCTCTCGCGGTAAGGCACTCGGTGCCGCATCCTGTTGCGAGAAAGTCCGTGCCACCCCCGACCGAACTCGCAACTCGAATCCGACCAGGAGCCGCTCGATGGACTTGAACTTGATCACCCACTGGAAGCCAGAGCCTGGGAGGGTCGTCGAGTGGAAAGTCACGGACGCGAGTGCACGAGCGGCCGCCGAGGCGCCGGTGGATCCGGCACTGCCGACCACCATGCAGGAGAGGCACCTGCGCCGGGCCCGGCTGGCGGCGAACAACGGCGAGACGCAGTCCCCGTGGATCGGCATCGCCTTCGACTTCCCCGGTCACCTCGACATCGCCGCGATGACGCGAACCCTGGAGCGCTACGTCCTGCGGCACGACACGTTGCACAGCTGGTTCTCGTTCGAGAACGCGGACGCCGACCCCACGGACACCACCAATGCCGTCCGACGGCACGTCGTGCCCGCCGGCTCCATCGCGCTCACAGCGCACGAGGGCGAGACCCTCACCACCCCTGAGCAGGTCCGCGACCACGTCGCCGCGCGCTTCGCGAACGATACGAGCGCGCTGGCCTGGCCCGCATTCGTGTTCGGGGTGGTCGAGCACTACGACACCGGGGCGCCCGGGAGCGAGGACAGCTTCACCCTGTTCCATGCCGTCGATCATGCGCACACCGACATGCAGTCGATGATCCTCACGTTCGCCGAGACCCGGACCATCTATCAGGCCGAACTCGACGGCGAGGAGCCCGAACTGCCGGACCCGGGCAGCTACGTGGAATACAGCCGGCGGGAACGGGAGAAGGCGGCGACGCTGACCCTCGCCTCCCCCGAGGTCCACGGCTGGATCGGTCACCTCACCCGAAACGGCGGGACCTTCCCGAGCTTTCCCCTCGACCTCGGCGCTTCCGACGAACCCCAACCAGCCATCGGCAGCCGGTTCGACCTCGCCGACGCCGACGAGTGCGAGCGGTTCGGTGCCGTGTGCAAGGCCCACGGTTCCAACTTCATCGGCGGCGTGTTCGCGGCCCTCGCCATCACCGAACACGAACTGGTCGGGCGCGACCGCTACATGGCGCTCTCGCCCCTCACCACTCGCAACGACCCGCAGTTCTATTGGTCCCAGGGGTGGTTCATCAATCTCATTCCGGTCGCGTTCGCCCTCGAGGACGCCACGACGTTCACGGGCCTTGCCCAGCGCGCGCAGGACGCCTACCGGTCCGGCAAGGCACTCGGCGAGGTGTCCGTGCAGCAGGTGATCGACACCGTGGTCGCTCACGCCGGCCCCGAGGCGATGTCGCAACACGCCACCACACTCGCACCGCCGCCGATCGTGTCGTACATCGACGGCAGGCGGTTGCCGCAGACCGAGAGTTTCACGTCGACCCGGGCGACCGGCATCGTCGGCGGCAAGGCCACGCAGATCGCGTCGATCTGGGTGAACCGCATGCTCGAGGGCACGTGGATGGCCGTCTCGCACCCCGATACCGAAGAGGCGCACAGGTCCGTGACCGCATATGCGGAACGGTTGTCGGCCATCATGAAAACCGTTGCCCGCGAGGGCGATTACACGGTGACATCGTTCGCGCCGGCGGCGGACTCCGCGACTGCCGCAGGGGTGGAGTAGTGCACGTCACGTCGATCGACCGGTACATGCTCGAACCCGGCCTGGTGACGGAATGGTCCGTCGCGCCGGGCAAGGTCTCCCCGTCCGCGGTGCCGCCCTCGTACAACCAGCAATTCCATCTCGACACCGCCCGCACCCACGGCGTCGGCCGAAGCGTATGGATGGCAGCAGCCTTCGACCTTCCCGGGCGACTCGACCGGGATGCTCTCGCGCAGGCACTGGTGCACTTCATCCGCCGTCACGACACGCTGCAAACCGGCTTCGACGTGAGCCCGGACGCGATGGCGCGCGTGGATCTCGACCCCGAGGACATCACCGTCGTCGCGTCCGAGTCCTCGGTGACGACGTCGCCGCACGAGCTCCGCGACCATCTGCGGTACCGGTTCACCGAGGCGTGCGACCCGCTGACGTTCCCCGCGTACCTGTTCGCCACCATCGAGCGCGACTCGCACTACACCGTGGTCAGTGCGTTCGATCACACTCTCGTCGACGGATACTCGCTCGTCATCGCGCTGGGCGAACTCCGGCAGATCTACCAGCGACTCACCGGGCTCGGCGGCTCGGCCGAACTCACGGAAGCGGACCTGACGAAAGAACTCGGCGATCCCGGGAGCTTCCTGCGGTACTGCGAACTCGAGGCCGAGACGCCCGTCACCGAGCTCGGCGACCCCCGGGTGCGTGAATGGGCACGCTTCTACGAACGCTGCGGCGGCACCGCGCCCAGTTTCCCGCTCGATCTGGGTGTCGAAGCGGGCAGGCCCGCACCACAGGGAGCGGACGTCCGCCCCCTCCTCGACGCCGCCGACACCGAGCGGTTCGAGGAAATCTGCCTGGACTCGGGGGGAAGCCTGTTCACCGGGACGCTCACCGCGATGGGCATGGCCGTGCACTCGATCAACGGCATCTCCCGGATGCCGTTGCAGTTTCCGCTGCACATTCGCCAGGACCCGCAGTGGGCCAATGCGATCGGGTGGCTCACGACGAGCGCGCCGCTGACGGTCGAACTGACCCCCGACTGCGACTTCCAGTCCTCCCTGGCGCACACCCACGCCTCGTTCCGCACAGCCCTCACGCTCAAGGGTGTGACGATGGCCCAGGTGCGGGAGGCGCTTAGTGACGGATACCGCCGCACCCGCACCGATGTGTTCATGGTCTCGTACATCGACTACCGCAGACTGCCCGGCACCGACGATCACGACGAGCTGAACGCACACCACATCAGCAACGTGACGGTCGCGGACGACGCGCAGTTCTGGATCTCCCGCACCCAGCGGGGTCTCGCGCTGCGGTCGCGGTTCCCGGAGACGTCGACGGCACGCCGCGCGGTCACGGAATTCCTGGTGCGGTTGCGGGAGATCATGCACGACATCTGCGAGAACGGCGTCACTCCCATCGCGGAGCTCACCAGCCAGCTGAACCTGGAAGGCACTCCGGTCGTCTGACCGCCGGAGGCTCGAACAGTCGTCGCCGCATCGCGCGGGCAATCTTGCCGGCCTCGACCTTGGCCCGCCCCGCGACGTCGCCTGCGAACAACTCGTCGACGCTGGACGACCACAGTTCGACCCAGCGGTCGAAGTGCCGGTCGGTGAATCCGTGCCGGCCGTGCAGCGCCCGGTGCACGGCGAACGCGCTGCCGCGGTAGACGCCGGTGCGCAGCAGGATCGTCTCCCAGAAATCGCACATGACGGGCAGGTGGTCGTCCATGCCGATCACCGCGAGCGTCTCGAAGGCCGGCTCGAGGACCGGGTCGGCGAATGCCCGGCCGTAGAAGTGCCGGAGCAGCAGTTCCAGGTCGGCGCGCGTCGAGATGTCGGGCATGAGGCCTCCGTTCGGGTGCGAATCTACGCGCCCGGCCGGCCTCCCTCACCGTCCACGGAAGGTAAGCGTGAACGCCGGTCGGAAGAACCTCCGGCGTCCGCCTAGAATTGACGCCGTCCCCGTCGCATCTGCCCCAGGAGCCCACCCGTGCCCGTAGCGCCAGATCCCACCCAGTCCTTCGCCGAGTACGCCAACCCCGGTCGGCTCGTGTCGACGGAGTGGCTGTCCGCGAATCTGGGCACACCCGGCCTCAAGGTGGTGGAGTCGGACGAGGACGTGCTCCTCTACGACGTCGGCCACATCCCCGGCGCCGTCAAGGTCGACTGGCACCTCGACCTCAACGATCCGGTGACCCGTGACTACATCGACGGCGAGCAGTTCGCCGACCTGATGAGCCGCAAGGGCATCAGCCGCGACGACACCGTCGTGATCTACGGCGACAAGAGCAACTGGTGGGCGGCATACGCCCTCTGGGTGTTCACGCTGTTCGGACACGAGGACGTCCGTCTCCTCGACGGCGGCCGCGACGCGTGGATCGCCGAGAACCGGGACACCGCGTTCGACGTCCCCGAGACCTCCCCCACCGACTACCCGGTGGTCGAGCGCAACGACGCCCCGATCCGCGCGTTCAAGGACGACGTGCTCGATCACCTCGGCAAGGGTCCGCTGATCGACGTGCGTTCGCCCCAGGAATACACCGGCGAACGCACCCACATGCCCGACTACCCCGAGGAGGGCGCGCTGCGCGGCGGCCACATCCCGAGCGCGCTGAGCATTCCGTGGGCCAAGGCCGCAGCCCCCGACAGCCGTTTCCGCTCGCGCGGTGAACTGAACGAGATCTACGGCGACGTGTCCGCCGACGACGACATCGTGGCGTACTGCCGCATCGGTGAGCGTTCCAGCCACACCTGGTTCGTCCTCACCCACCTGCTCGGTTACCCCAGCGTCCGCAACTACGACGGTTCGTGGACGGAGTGGGGCAACATGGTTCGCGTTCCGATCGTCAGGGGTGAAGAGCCGGGAGACGTTCCCGGCGCATCGTCATGACCGAACTACCCGATTCGCTTGCCGAGATCGTCGACGACTTCGCTGCCGTCGACGGCTCGGACAAGTTGCAGTTGCTGCTCGAGTTCAGCCGCGAACTGGCGCCTCTGCCTGCCGAACTCGAGCAGGACGCGATGGAACCGGTGCCCGAGTGCCAGTCTCCGCTCTTCCTGTCGGTCGACGACTCCGATCCGGAACACGTGCGGCTGCATTTCAGCGCGCCCGCGGAAGCGCCGACGACGCGGGGTTTCGCGTCGATCCTGCACCAGGGCCTGGACGGGCACAGTGCTGCCACCATCCTCGGCGTTCCGGACGATTTCTATTCCGCGCTCGGGCTCGCCGACGCCGTCAGTCCCCTGCGACTGCGCGGCATGTCCGCGATGCTCGCGCGAATCAAGCGGCATCTTCGCGGCTAGGCAGGGTCTGAACACACACTGATGGAATTCACCGAACTTGCCGACTACCCCGTTCCGGTGGGCGCGCTCACCGAGTGGTTGCCGTGCGCCCGCTCGGAATGGGTGGACGATCCCCGCCCGGCCTCGTACATCCACGAGGCGCACCTGCGCCGGTGCTCCGACTCCGGTGGTCGCGAATCCTGGCTGGGCACCGCCTTCGAGATCCACGGCACGCTGAACGTCACCGCTTTCCGGTCGGCGCTGGAGAAGTGGACCGATCGTCATGAGGTGCTGCGCTCCCACACGGCGTTCGACGCGGAGACCGAGCGCGTGCGCCGGCGCACCGTGCCGCAGGGCGGGCTGCACGTCGGGGTCGTCAGCCACGGGTACGACGCCGCCGGCGGCGACAACTTCGCGCACCTGCAGCAACTGTTCGACGAGTACGCCTCGCCGCACAGTTGGCCGTCGTACGTCTTCGCGACGCTCGAAACCGTCCAACGCGACCGATTCACGGTGTTCTTCGCGGCAGACCACTCGATCATCGACGGGTTCTCCATCGTGCTCGTCGCCCACGAGTTGACCGCCCTGTACGAGGAGGCACTGTCCGGTCGCACGGCCAACCTGTTCCCCGTCGGCAGCTACATCGACTTCGGGCGTGAGGAACGTGAGAACTCCACCGACGCCGAGGTCAAACGGGAGGCGCTCGACGTGTGGCGGTCGGCACTCGAGGGACCGGGACTCCCCGAGTTCCCGCTCGAGGTCGGCCCGCGCACCTCGTACGCCCAGCAGAACCTGTCTGCCTGGATTCTCGATGCCGACCAGGCTGCGGCGTTCAACTCGGCGTGCCGCGAAGCGGATGTGGGTTTCTTCCCCGGCCTGCTCGCGTGTCTGGGGATGGCCGGGTCGGAAGTGGCGGGGCATCAACGCTTTCGGACGGTCACTCCGGTCCATACGCGGCATTCCCCGCAGTGGGCGTCCGCGCTGGGATGGTTCGTGGGTCTGAGCCCGATCGACTTCGAGGTGACGTCGGACGACTTCGCCGCCGTCGCCCGCGAGGCCGCCGAGAGCGTGGCCCGGACGAAACCGATCTCGGTGGTCCCGTTCGACCGGATCGAGAAGGAACTCGACATCCCCATCCGGCCGCGCTTCGTCGTCTCCTACATGGACGTCAGGTTCGTGCCCGAAGCAGGCCGCTGGCACGAGCGCAACGCCCGGGCGCTGCGGAGTCGGCAGTACACCCACGACGTGTACGCGTGGATCAATCGCACCCCCCGAGGCGTCAATCTGGCGGTCCGATATCCGGGCAACGACATCGCTGCCGCGAGCGTCCACACGTGGGTCGGAAGCCTCCGCCGGCAACTGGAACAGGTTTCAACCAGCTACCCATCGGTAGGGTTGCGAAGCGTCGGACAGCCCTGACCGGGAAATTTCGGTCCGGTGACAACACGGATCGGTTCGGTGCCTAGACTCCGAAGTGACGCCGTAAACGACCGCTGGTGACACCCACGGGAGCCACCGCGGAGACAGACCATGCGAACCACAGGAGGCTCAGTGCCCAGTCATGCCAGCGCGCACATCACGAAGGTGCTCGTCGCGAACCGCGGTGAGATTGCAGTGCGGGTGATCCGGGCCGCCGCCGATGCCGGCCTGGCCAGCGTCGCCGTCTACGCCGAACCCGACGCCGACGCCCCGTTCGTGCGCCTGGCCGACGAAGCGTTCGCCCTCGGCGGGCAGACCTCCGCCGAGTCCTACCTGGTGTTCGACAAAATCTTGGACGCCGCCGCCAAGTCCGGCGCCGACGCCATCCACCCCGGCTACGGCTTCCTCTCCGAGAACGCCGACTTCGCGCAGGCCGTGATCGACGCCGGCCTGATCTGGATCGGCCCCTCCCCGCAATCGATCCGCGACCTCGGCGACAAGGTCACCGCCCGGCACATCGCCGAAAAAGCCAAGGCCCCGATGGCCGCCGGCACCAAGGACCCCGTCAAGAACGCCGACGAGGTCATCGCCTTCGCCCAGGAATACGGGGTCCCCGTCGCCATCAAGGCCGCGTTCGGCGGCGGCGGCCGCGGCATGAAGGTCGCCCACACCATCGAGGAAATCCCCGAACTGTTCGACTCCGCCACCCGCGAGGCCGTCGCCGCGTTCGGCCGCGGCGAATGCTTCGTCGAACAGTATCTGGACAAGGCCCGCCACGTCGAAGCCCAGGTCATCGCCGACCAGCACGGCAACGTCATCGTCGCCGGCACCCGCGACTGCTCCCTGCAACGCCGCTTCCAGAAACTCGTCGAGGAGGCCCCCGCCCCGTTCCTCACCGACGACCAACGCCACCGCATCCACACCTCCGCCAAGGCCATCTGCAAAGAGGCCGGCTACTACGGCGCCGGCACCGTCGAATACCTCGTCCAGGGCGACACCGTCTCCTTCCTCGAGGTCAACACCCGCCTGCAGGTCGAACACCCCGTCACCGAGGAAACCGCCGGCATCGACCTGGTCCTGCAACAGTTCAAGATCGCCAACGGCGAACACCTCGACCTCACCGAGGACCCCACCCCCCGCGGCCACGCCTTCGAATTCCGCATCAACGGCGAGGACGCCGGCCGCGGCTTCCTGCCCGCCCCCGGCCCGGTCACCAAGTTCGTGCCCCCCACCGGCCCCGGCGTCCGGATGGACTCCGGCGTCGAAACCGGCTCGGTGATCGGCGGCCAGTTCGACTCCATGCTCGCCAAACTCATCGTCACCGGCGCCACCCGCGACGAGGCCCTGGCCCGCGCCCGCCGCGCCCTCGCCGAATTCCAGGTCGAAGGACTGGCCACCGTCATCCCGTTCCACCGGGCCGTCGTCTCCGACCCCGCCTTCATCGGCGACGGCACCTCATTCGACGTCTACACCAAGTGGATCGAAACCGAATGGGACAACCAGATCGAACCCTTCACCGGCACCCAGCCGATCGACGAGGACGAAACCCTGCCCCGGCAGAACGTCGTCGTCGAGGTCGGCGGCCGCCGCGTCGAGGTGTCCCTGCCCGGCCAGTTCACCCTCGGCACCGGCGGCGGCGGGCCGGCCGGGGCGGTCCGCAAGAAGCCCAAGGCCCGCACCCGCGGCGGCGCCCACGGCGGCGCCGCCTCCGGTGACGCCGTCACCGCCCCCATGCAGGGCACCGTCGTCAAGGTCGCCGTCGAAGAAGGCCAACAAGTCGCCGAGGGCGACCTCATCGCCGTCCTCGAGGCCATGAAAATGGAAAACCCCGTCAACGCCCACAAAGCCGGCGTCGTCACCGGCCTCGCCGTCGAACCCGGCGCCGCCATCACCCAGGGCACCGTCCTCGCCGAACTGAAATAGGCGCCTGCACCACTCGTGAGTCCTTCTCGGCCCCCGGGATCGAGAAGGACTCACAGTAGTCTGTACGCATGTCTGACGTTCCCGAGATCCGTATCGGCACTGCCGAACGTGAGCAGGCCCTGAACGTGTTGAGTGAACATTTCGCGGCGGGCCGTCTGACGGTCCCCGAGTTCGACGAGCGCAGTCTCGCGGTCACGAATGCCACCACCCGCGGCGAGCTCGATCGAGTGTTCACCGACCTCCCCGCGACCACGGTCGGCACGCCCGCCAAGGCAGAGTCGGCCGGCGCCGACAACGACCAGAACTGGCGCCGCATCGTGATGTCGGTGATCCCGCTCGTCGCTCTCGTGCTGTTCTTCGTCGTCCCTGTCGACAACAGCTGGCTGTTCTTCCTGATGATCCCTGCCGCCAGCGCCATCCTGTTCGGCACCCGCGACGACCGCCACGGCCGGGATCGCCGCCGAGACCGGGACCGCTGACGTGGAACCTGTCGAGGTCAATGCGGGTGGCTGGTACCTGCGCGCGCTGCGGGCTGACGAACGGGTCGACGATCGTCCGGCGCTCGCGGACGGTGGAATCGCCGAACCCGAATATGTCGCCCGCCGAACCGCGCAGTGGTTGAGCGACGAGCACTATTCGTGGGCGATCTGCCAGCCCAACACCGGCGAACTGCTCGCCGAGGTGGGGCTCACTCCGTCCGGGGACTCCGCGACCCTCACCGGCTGGGCGCGGACCGGCCACGAGGACGCGCTCGCGAGCGGATCGGATGCGGTGCAACGGTTTGCGGAGGGCGCGTTGGGGTTGACGGTCGAGCGGTGAGTATGCGATCCGTTCCGGTGGCAGCCCTCACCGCGCTGGCACTGGTCATGCTGCTGTCCCCCGCGTCCGCGACGCCGTCGGGTCCCGAGCATGCCGACAAGGTGGTGCACGCCCTGCTGTTCGCGGCGCTCGCGGCCGCCTCCCGGTATGCGCTTCTGACGCCACGGATCACCGTGCTCTGGCTCGCGGCGTTCGCGGTGATCACCGAGATTCTGCAGGGCGTGCTGCCGATCGGCCGGCACGGATCGGTCTGGGATCTCTGCGCCGACATGGTCGGCGTGGCGCTCGGCTTGTCCGCTCAGTCCGCGATCATGCGCTCCCGCAGCAGGGTCTGAACCCCGGCGTCGAGGCCGAGTCCGTCGGAGAAGTACCGCTCGACGGTCCCGTGCTGCTCCCGCATGACGGCCAGGGACACCTCCAGATACTGCTCACGGACTCCGAGCACGGGCTCGAGCAACGCCGGATCTCCCCCCGCGTCGACGAACTTCTCGAACACGCCCGCGAACGACGGAAGCAGGAGTTCGTTGGTCAGCAGGTAGTCGTGGAACACGTCTTCCTCGCTGACTCCGAGGAGCAGCAGTAGTGCCGCCGTGGCCCATCCTGTCCGGTCCTTGCCGGTGGTGCAGTGCACGAGAGCAGGAGTGTTGCTGTTCGAGGCCAGGCCGCCGAACAGCTCCCGGTAGGAGGAGACCGCGCTCGGCATCACGACGAAGTCGCGGTAGCTGCCCTCGAAGTATTCGATCGCGCGCCCGCCGCCGAGTTCCCGTTCGGCGATCATCGGGTCGGCGATCACCTGGAGCATCTGCGCGGGAATCGACCGGATCCCCTTGTCGGCGAGCACGTCCAACGCAACCGCGCGGGCGCCGTCCGGGAGTTTGTCGGGTGCCGCGTCACGCTCGTCCGCGGTGCGCAGGTCGTACACCGTCCGGATCCCGAGACCGTCGAGCAGCGGCATGTCCGTGTCCGCGACCCGGCTGAGATCGGTCGAACGGAAGTACACGCCGGTGCGCACTTTCGCGCCGTCCCGGGTTCGGTAGCCACCGACGTCTCGCAGATTGGGCACGGACGTGAGCGGTATCGGCGTCATGCGTCGACGGTACCGCCCAGCACTCGGGCCAGTGCATCCACGGCGGCGTCGAGTTCGGCCGTCGTCACCGTCAGAGGGGGACGGAACCTGATCCCGCGCTTGCCGGTCGGCAGGATCAGCACACGCTCCCGGTCCCTGAGGTCGGCGACGACGCGGTCCCGCCGCTGCGGGGTGGGAAGCGTGATCGCGCACATGAGGCCGCGTCCCCGCGGCTCTGTCACCTCGGCGTTCGCGCGTGCGAGTTCCCGCAGTCGTTCGAGAAGATGCGCCCCGGTCATCCGGGCTCGGTCGACGAGCCTGTCCTCCTCGACGATCTCGAGGATCCGGCGGGATCGCACCATGTCGGTGAGGTTGCCACCCCAGGTGGAGTTGATCCGGGAGCTCACGGCGAACACGTTGTCGGGGATGTCGTCCACCCGGCCGCCGGCCATGATGCCGCAGACCTGAGTCTTCTTGCCGAACGCGACGACGTCCGGGTGTACTCCCAATTGCTGGTACGCCCAGGCGGTGCCGGTGAGACCGCATCCGGTCTGCACCTCGTCGAATATGAAGAGGGCGTCGTTCTCCCGGCAGAGCGCCTCCATCGCCTGGAAGAACTCCGGGCGGAAGTGGTGGTCGCCGCCCTCACCCTGGATCGGTTCGGCGATGAAACACGCCACGTCCGAGGGGTTCTCGGCGAACGCGCGCCGCGCCTGGTCCAGCGCATGGCGCTCGGCTTCCACGACGTCCCGCCCGTCCGCGAGGTATGGGGAGTCGATGCGCGGCCAGTCGAATTTGGGGTACCGCGCCACCTTGCCCGGCTCGGTGTTGGTCAGCGACATGGTGTATCCACTGCGCCCGTGGAACGCCTCGGTCAGATGGAGCACCTTGGTGCCGAGCGCCGGGTCGAGGCCTCGGCTCTCGTTGAGCCTGCTCTTCCAGTCGAACGCCACCTTCAGAGCGTTCTCGACGGCGAGTGCGCCACCGTCGATGAAGAAGAGATGCGGCAGCGCGGGATCGCCCAGCACCCGGGCGAACGTCTCGACGAACCGTGCCATCGGGACGGTATAGATGTCGGAGTTGCTCGGTTTGTTGATCGCCGCCGCTGCCAGTTCCCGGCGAAAGGCGTCGTCGTCCGCCAGTGCCGGATGGTTCATCCCCAGCGCCGACGAGGCGAAGAATCCGAACATGTCCAGATAACTGGTGCCGTCCCGCTGGTCGACGAGATGCGTACCGCGTGAGCGTTCCAAGTCGAGCACCAGGTCGAAACCGTCGACCAGAATGCGCTCGCGCAGCACGTCGTGTACCTGGCTCGCCGGCAGCTCGCCCCCATCTCCGGTAAATCGAATCGCTGTGCTCATACCGAGAGATTACGTCAAAATTCCTGTGAACCGGCGACGATTCGGAAACATATCCGGAACATCGCTCACCTGTCGTAAAATGTTTGCAAGATAATGGTGCTGCGCGTGTGTACGTTGGCGGTGGCACGGATCTCCTGCAGCAGGTGTTCCAGCTCCCGTGGGGAGGCGACGCGCACCAGCAGCACGTAGCTCTCCTCCCCCGCGACCGAGTGACACGCTTCGATCGCGGGGAGGTTCCGCAACCGGGCCGGGGCATCGTCGGGCTGCGACGGATCGAGAGGGGTGATCGCGACGAATGCGGACAGACCGTGCCCGAGCGCATCCGGATCGATCTTCGCGGTGTACCCGCGGATCACTTTGCGGGCCTCGAGCCTGCGCACCCTGGACTGCACGGCGGAGATCGACAGCCCCGCCTTCTCGGCGAGTGTCGCCAGAGTCGCCCGGCCGTCGGCCACCAACTCCTGCATCAGTACCCGATCGATGTCGTCGAGAGGAGTATGGGGTGCGTCGCTACGAAAAGAATCCACCACCAGCGCAGGCTAGCCCAGCGGAGATGCCTCATGGTCGAAACGTCAGACCTCCGCGCCCGCCTTGCCCCGGCGCGGAAGCCGAATTCGAGGCGAGGGCGCCGGCGTACTTCTCCCACCTACCGCGGCTCGCCGAGACACTCGGCCGGCCCGTGCACGACCCGTTCACGCTCCGTTGACAGCAGCAGGATCGAACCCGAGAGAGGACAGCATCGTGAACCTTCCCGCCCCCGAGGAGTTGTGCCGCCGCGCCGAGGAAGCACTGATCAGGTGCGGCGCCGAGATCACCGACGCCGGTGGACCGCTCGTCGCGCGCACCCCGATCACCGGGACCGAACTGCGCACGGTGACAGCGAGCAGCGCGGACGACGTGGACCGGGCGATCACCGCGGCGCACGAGGCCTTTCTCGAGTGGCGTACCGTCCCCGCACCCCAGCGCGGCGCGGTGGTGCGTCGCCTGGGTCAGCTTCTGACGGAACACAAGACGGATCTGGCGGAACTGGTCACCCTCGAGGCGGGCAAGATTCCGTCCGAGGCGCAGGGTGAAGTGCAGGAGATGATCGACATCTGCGAATTCGCGGTCGGTCTGTCACGCCAGTTGTACGGCAGGACGATGGCCTCGGAACGTCCGGGACACCGGCTGATGGAGACGTGGCACCCGCTGGGAGTCGTCGGGGTGATCTCCGCGTTCAACTTCCCCGTGGCCGTGTGGTCGTGGAACACCGCCGTCGCGCTGGTCTGCGGTGACACGGTGGTGTGGAAGCCGTCGGACCGGACTCCGCTCACCGCAATCGCCTGCGATGCGCTGCTGGCGCGCGCCGCCCGTGACGTCGGTGCACCCGCGGGGATCCACGCCGTGGTCCAGGGCGCGGGGGACGTCGGTGAGCGTCTCGTCGACGACGCACGCGTGGCTCTGGTCAGCGCCACCGGGTCGGTGCGGATGGGTCGCGCCGTGGGTCCGCGCGTCGCCGCGCGGTTCGGCAAGTGCCTGCTCGAACTGGGCGGCAACAACGCCGCGGTGGTGGCCCCGTCCGCCGATCTCGACCTCGCCGTGCGGGGAATCGTCTTCTCCGCCGCGGGCACCGCGGGCCAGCGATGCACGTCACTGCGGCGGCTGATCGTGCACTCGTCCGTCGCCGACGAACTGGTGCAGCGCATCTCTTCCGCGTACGGCCAGTTGAAGGTCGGGAATCCGTTCGACGACGGCGTCCTCGTCGGTCCGCTGGTTAACGGCTCCGCGTTCGAGGCCATGCAGACCGCGTTGGACAAGGCCCGCGCCGACGGCGGGACCGTCGTCTGCGGCGGCGAACGCAGCGGAGGTAGCGACTCCGCCTACTACGTCTCGCCTGCCCTCGTCCGGATGCCCGCGCAGACGTCGGTGGTGCAGGAGGAGACGTTCGCACCGATCCTCTACGTCCTCACCTACGACGACTTCGATCAGGCGATCACATTGCACAACGAAGTGCCCCAAGGCCTCTCGTCGTCGATCTTCACCACCGATCAGCGTGAGGCCGAGAGATTCCTCGCGGCAGACGGTTCCGACTGCGGCATCGCGAACGTCAACATCGGCACGTCGGGTGCGGAGATCGGCGGCGCGTTCGGTGGAGAGAAGGAGACGGGCGGCGGACGCGAGTCCGGATCCGACGCATGGAAGGCGTACATGCGCCGCGCGACGAACACCGTCAACTACTCCGATCGACTCCCGCTCGCACAGGGGGTGGAGTTCACCTGATCGGCGGCGTCGACCGGCTACTCTCGGGGCGTGAGCAACTGGACCGAGATGGCGCGTGAGATTGCCGAGAACGTGTTGTTCCCGGTGGCCGACAGCGTCGATGCCGACGGCGAGATTCCCGACAGTCACTTCGAGACTCTTGCCGCCGACGGCTTCTACGGACTGGCGGCACCGGGTGAAGAAGGTGTGACGCCGTCGGTGCTGGTCGACGTGATGGAGACGTTGTGCGGCGGCTGCCTCGCGACGGCGTTCACGTGGATGCAGCATCACGGCGTCGTCGCCGGTCTCGCCGCGTCCCCGAACACGGCCCTGCAGGATCGCTATCTCGACGGACTCGTCGACGGCACCGTGCGGGCCGGTGTCGCCCTGGCCGGCGCGATTCCCGTCCCGCCCACGCTGTGGGCACGCAGCGTCGACGACGGCTACGTGCTCGACGGGGTGTCGCCGTTCGTCACCGGCTGGGGCATCGTCGATCTGCTCCAGGTGTCGGCGCGCGACGAATTCGACGACTCCATCGTGCATGTCATCATTCCCGCACAACCGCTTCGGGGACTCACCGCCGAGGAACTCCCACTGATCGCGGCCCGCGGGTCCAACACGGTCCGGTTGAAATTCGACGGACTCGCCGTGCCACGCGATCTGGTGAGTGCCGTCGTCTCCCCCGAGGATTTCGCGAAGAGCCAGCTGTTCGGGTCGTGGATCAACGGGTGCATGGCGATGGGGATCACCCGGCGGGCGATCAGCGAACTGGAGGCTCTCGGCGTCGACGCCGACCCGTTCGAAGAGCAGGCCGCGCGGGCACGACTCGACCTCAACGCCGCACTCGAAGGCCGGGCGGAGATCGCCGAAGCACGGGCCCGCGCTTCGGAACTCGCCATCCGCACCGCCACCGCCCTCGTCACGGCGAAGGGCAGCTCGTCACTGCTCGCCGGGAACACCGCCGAACGTCTCATGCGTGAAGCCACCTTCACGCTCGTCGCGGCGGGACGTCCGGCGATCAAGTCGGCGTTACTGCAGCGCCTGGGCCGCGACTAGCGGGTGTGGACCCTCAGGTCACCGAACAGTGTGACAAGCGTGATCGTCGATGTGCGGGCGCCGATCACGGCCGACCGGAGGTCGAGCTTCACGTCCCCGAACACGAGCAGGGCCAGCGTCTTCACGGCGAGCGACCAGCGGCCGGAACGCTTGGTGTCGCCGAAGATTCCGATGATCGTGGACTGAGGTCGCGACACCGGTGCCGTCGGAGCCTCGACGGGAACCAGCCGCCGAAGACGCTCGACGTCGACGTCACGTGACCAGACGATCGCGGCGTGCTCCGAATACTCCTCCAATGTGAGCTTTCCGTCTCCCACCCCCTTCTCGAGGCGGGCTTGCGCGGCCTCGCGGAGTCGGTCGAGTTCATGGCTGTCCCCTGCAGCAGTCATGGCTCCACCGTAGCTGTCGGTGCCCTCGCCTACTGTGTGACGGCTCCACCCGTGACGCACCGCCCCTTCGACCGAAGCGAGACAACGTGTTCAGGATGATCCGCGCAGTTGCTCTGGCGCTGCTCGCTGTGGGCGCCTATGCGGTGGTCTCCGAGCACGAGCCCGCCACCGTCGAGTTGCCGCCGCCATCGTTCGTTCCGGCGACAGCGGACCTCACGACCGCGTGAGGGGCGGCGCACTGCTAGGGCACACCGTCCTCGGCACGTGCCCGGTCACGGGCTTTCCGGCGAGCGCGAGCGATCAGCTCACCGGCGTGATGTCGGTGATTGATTCGCGGGTTTCTGTCCGGGTCGATGTGCGGTGGTGGAATCCATTCGGTGCGCCCCGCATACGTGTCACCCGCTGGCGCGCGGGTGGTCGCCCAGCCTGTGGGCCCGTCGTGGACCTGGGCGTGGCAGGCATCGCACGCGAGCGTCAGTGAGTCGATGTCGGTGTATCCGCCGTTGCGCCACTCCAGCACGTGGTGCACCGCGCACATGCTGGCCGGGGCCGCGCAACCAGGTCGTGTGCATTCGCCTTCGGCGCCGATGAGAGCGAGGCGTTGGTCCGTGCTCGCCACTCGTCGGCGCCGTCCCAGATGCAGGGGCCGGCCGTCGTTTTCGAACAGGACGAGCGCCGGGTGGGCGCGTTCGGCGAGCTTCAGCGCGTCGCCGAGGGGAAGGAGTCCGCCGTGGTCATGCCGCCTGCCGCCTTCTCGAGTTGGTCGAGGGTCGTGGTGACGATCACCGTGACGGGCAGACCCCGATGCCGGCCCAGGATCCCGGATTCGGAATCTTGACGGCCCAACGAAACACCACGCCGCCGGGAGCGCTCACGATCGTCACCCAGGTTTCCGTCGGGATCGAGATGAGCGAGGAGTCGGTGGCCGGCACTCTCGACATCTTCGGGCGTACCTCCTCTCGCACACTGCGCCAGGATCGACTCCGCCGATGCGACGTCGGCGTTGGTGACCGCATGCGGGATCTTTCGCATGATCTTCCGGATTACGCGTGCATGGTCGGCACCGATGTCGCCATCCCGTTGCGCGGAGGCGGTTTCCGGCAGCGCTGCCTCCATCTGCTCGCCCGAAGTTGTATGAAACAGACCGAGGTCGCGGGCGGCCGCCACCCGTGCCGACGCGTCTGCCGCCGACACGCGCAGCACCTCGACCAGGAGCTTGTTCGGTGAGTTGTACCCGAGCGTCGCGGGTAACGAGCGCTCGGCACTCTCGACGATCAGCCGTAGCGAGACTGCACCGGCGCGGCGGAGGGACTTCTCGAGCTGCTGCATGATCAGCACCACGTCAGAATCCGACACAGCACTGAGGTCTGCGTCGAGCAGGCCTGACACGGCATCGTCCAACGCCGTCAGGTGTTCCCTCACCTGATCTGACGCCAACCCCCCAGTCGAACTCATGTTCGAATAATACTGCGCCCCACCGACACGTTCGCCGAACCGGGTTGTGGACCGCACGGTATGTTCCCGCTGCCTGTCGTACCCCCGGTGCACTATGGAACGGTGACCGACGTCCTGGGCAGGTTCTCCGCTGCCACCCGCGAGTGGTTCGACGGCGCCTTCCCGGCGCCGACGGCCGCGCAGCTCGGTGCGTGGGAGTCGATCGCCAGCCGGGCGCACACGCTCGTCGTGGCACCGACCGGTTCGGGCAAGACGCTGTCCGCGTTCCTGTGGTCCCTCGACCAACTCGCCGCCACCGACGGGAAGGACCGCAAGACCAAGGTCCTCTACATTTCTCCGCTCAAGGCCCTGGGTGTCGACGTCGAACGCAACCTGCGCGCCCCACTGGTCGGGATCACGCAGACGGCCAAGCGGCTCGGGCTCACGCCGCCGGAGATTTCGGTGGGCGTCCGCTCCGGCGACACACCGGCGGGCGATCGGCGCGCCCTGATCAAGAATCCGCCCGACATCCTCATCACCACCCCCGAGTCGCTGTTCCTCATGCTCACGTCCGCCGCGCGCGAGACGCTGACCCAGGTCGACACCGTCATCGTCGACGAGGTGCACGCGGTGGCAGGCACCAAGCGCGGCGCCCACCTGGCCCTGTCGCTCGAACGCCTCGACCAGCTGCTCGCCACCCCGGCGCAGCGCATCGGGCTGTCTGCGACGGTGCGGCCACACGAGGAGGTGGGCCGGTTCCTGTCCGGTTCGGCGCCCATCCGGATCGTCGCACCGCCGTCGCCGAAGACGTTCGACCTCACCGTGCAGGTGCCGGTCGAGGACATGACCGAACTCGGACTCGCCGAACCCGCCGAGGGTTCCGCGTCGGCGACCCCGCAGGCGGGGTCGATCTGGCCGCACGTCGAGGAACAGATCGTCGACCTCGTTCTCGCGCACCGGTCGTCCATCGTGTTCGCCAACTCCCGGCGGCTCGCGGAGCGCCTGACCGCGCGGCTCAACGAGATCTACGCCGAACGCGCCGGGACCGCCGTCGACAAGAACCCGAAACCGGCCTCACAGATCGGCACGCCGTCCGAGGTCAATTTCGGCGCGGACCCTCTGCTCGCCCGCGCCCACCACGGGTCGGTCAGCAAGGACCAGCGGGCCCTGATCGAGGACGACCTGAAGTCGGGGCGGCTGCGGTGCGTGGTCGCGACGAGCAGCCTCGAACTCGGAATCGACATGGGCGCGGTCGATCTGGTGATCCAGGTCGAGGCACCACCGTCGGTGGCGAACGGCTTGCAACGGGTCGGCCGCGCAGGACACCAGGTCGGGGAGATCTCCCGGGGTGTCGTGTTCCCGAAGCACCGCACCGACCTCGTGCACTGTGCCGTCACCGTCGAGCGCATGGTCACCGGCAAGATCGAGGCGCTCGCCGTCCCCGCCAACCCGCTCGACATCCTCGCCCAGCACACGGTGGCGGCCACCGCACTCGAGCCGCTCGACGTGGACGACTGGTTCGAGACGGTCCGGCGCAGCGGTTCCTTCGCGACGCTGCCGCGCTCGGCGTACGAGTCCACCCTCGACCTTCTCGCGGGCCTCTATCCGTCCGACGAGTTCGCCGAGCTCAGGCCCCGCCTCGTCTGGGACCGCGAGGCCAACACGCTCACCGGACGCCCCGGCGCGCAGCGGCTGGCGGTCACGTCGGGCGGCGCCATCCCCGACCGCGGTCTGTTCACGGTCTACATGGTCGGTGAGAAGGCGTCCCGCGTCGGCGAACTCGACGAGGAGATGGTGTACGAATCGCGGGTCGGCGACGTCTTCGCGCTCGGGGCCACCAGCTGGCGGATCGAGGAGATCACGTTCGACCGGGTGCTGGTCAGCCCCGCGTACGGGCAGCCGGGGCGGCTGCCGTTCTGGCACGGTGACGGTCTCGGCAGGCCGGCGGAACTGGGCGAGGCGCTGGGGCAGTTCCTGCGGGAGATCTCACTCGGGCACGAGACCGAGGTGCAGGAACGCTGCCGCACCGGCGGGCTCGACGAGAACGCCACGAACAATCTCGTTCAGCTCGTCGCCGAGCAGAAGACCGCCACCGGGCAGGTCCCGACCGATCGCACCCTGGTGGTCGAACGATTCCGTGACGAGCTCGGCGACTGGCGTCTGATCCTGCACTCGCCGTACGGCCAGCGGGTTCACGCTCCGTGGGCGCTGGCCGTGAGTGCGCGGCTGAGCGAGCGCTACGGCCTCGACTCGAACGCGACGGCGTCCGACGACGGCATCATCGTGCGCCTTCCCGACACGGAGGACACCCCGCCCGGCGCCGACCTCTTCGCCTTCGACACCGACGAGATCGAGGACATCGTCACCGAACAGGTCGGCGGGTCGGCGCTGTTCGCCTCCCGGTTCCGTGAGTGCGCGGCCCGGGCGCTGCTGCTGCCGCGCCGCACACCGGGAAAGCGTGCACCGCTCTGGCAGCAGCGGCAGCGGTCCGCCCAGCTGCTCGACGTGGCCCGCAAGTATCCGACGTTCCCGATCCTGCTCGAGACCGTCCGTGAGTGCCTGCAGGACGTGTACGACCTACCGGCCCTGAAGGACCTGCTCCGCCGGCTGGCGCGTCGCCAGATCCGCATCGTCGAGGTAGAGACGCAGTCGCCGTCACCGTTCGCCGGCGCCCTGCTGTTCAACTACGTCGGCGAGTTCATGTACGAGGGCGACAGCCCGCTCGCCGAACGCCGGGCGGCGGCCCTGTCCCTGGATTCGACGCTGCTGGCGGAATTGCTCGGCCGGGTGGAGCTGCGTGAACTGCTCGACGCCGACGTCATCGCACACGCCGAACTCGAACTGCAGCGCCTGCTTCCCGACCGCAAGGCGAAGGATCTCGAGGGCGTCGCCGACCTGCTGCGCCTCCTGGGTCCGCTCACCTCCGACGAGGTCGCCGCACGGTCGGCCAGCGATCCCATCCCCTGGCTCGACGAACTCGTCCGCGCGAAGCGGGCGCTCGCCGTCTCCTTCGCGGGTCGCGAATGGTGGACGGCCATCGAAGATGCGGCGCGCCTGCGCGACGGGCTCGGGGTGCCGCTGCCCATCGGTGTTCCCGCCGCGTTCATCGAACCCGTCGACGATCCGCTGGCCGACCTGATCAGCCGGTACGCCCGCACCCACGGTCCGTTCACCATCACCGACGCCGCCGCCCGTTTCGGGCTCGGTTCCGCCGTGGCCCGCGACGTGCTGCAGCGGCTCGCGCAGGGCAAGCGGGTGGTCGAGGGCGAGTTCCGTCCCGGCGCGACGGGAAGCGAATGGTGCGACGCCGAGGTTCTGCGGCGTCTCCGCAGGCGCTCGCTGGCCGCGGCGCGTCAGGAGGTCGAACCGGTCAGCACCGCGACGCTCGGCCGCTTCCTCCCGGGTTGGCAGCACGTCGGGGGCACGTTGCGCGGCATCGACGGCGTCGCGACCGTGGCGGAACAGCTCGCCGGTGTCCCGGTGCCCGCCTCGGCACTCGAGTCGCTGATCCTGCCGTCCCGGGTGGCCGACTACTCCCCCGCCATGCTGGACGAACTCACCTCCACCGGCGAGGTGCTGTGGTCGGGCGCGGGCAGCATCTCCGGGAAGGACGGGTGGGTGTGCCTCCACCCCGCCGACACCGCACCGCTCACGCTGACCACGCCCGCGGAGTCGGACCTGTCCGATGTCCAGCGCCGGGTGCTCGACACGCTGTCCGGTGGCGGCGCGTACTTCTTCCGGCAACTCGCGGACACCCTCGAGATGTCCGACGACACCGCGCTGGCCACGGCATTGTGGGATCTGGTGTGGCTGGGCCACATCGGTAACGACACGCTTGCCCCGGTCCGTGCCCTGCTGTCGGACACGTCCAGGACCACCACGAGCCACCGGTCGCCGCGACGACCGCCGCGCGCCCGCGCGTACCGCAGCCTGACCGTTCCGGTGCGGACCGCACCGCCCACGGTCGGGGGACGGTGGTCGGTACTCCCCGCCGCCGAATCCGATGCCACGCTGCGTGCCAGCGCCACCGCCGAACTCCTGCTGGAGCGGTACGGGGTGGTGACGCGTGGGTCCGTGATGACCGAGAACGTGCCCGGCGGATTCGCGCTGATGTACAAGGTCCTGGGAACGTTCGAGGACAACGGCCGCTGCCGGCGCGGACATTTCGTCGAGTCGCTCGGCGGTGCACAGTTCTCCACTCCGCCCGTGGTGGACCGACTCCGCAGCTACGGCGACTCGCTCGAGGGCAGGCACACGACCCTGCCCGCGGTGACTCTCGCCGCCAGCGATCCCGCGAACCCGTACGGGGCGGCTCTCCCCTGGCCGAAACGCGGCAACGACGCGCCCGCGCACCGGCCGGGACGCAAGGCCGGCGGCCTGGTGGTGCTCGTGGAGGGTGAATTGATCCTGTTCGTCGAACGCGGCGGCCGCACGATCCTCACCTTCACCGACGACCCCGGTGTGCTCCGCACCGCGGCGGTCACACTCGCCGGTGTGGTCAAGCGTGGCGGGATCGACAAGATCGTGGTCGAGAAGGTCGACGGCGACACCATCCACGGCAGCGACTTCGCGCCGATCCTGACCGAGGCCGGTTTCTCGCCCACCCCTCGCGGATTCCGGTTGCGAGCCTGAGATGCCCGAAGGCGACACCGTCTGGCGCACCGCCAACTCGCTTCGCGACGCCCTCGAGGGCAAGGTGCTGACCCGCTGCGACGTGCGCGTCCCCCGGTACGCCACCGTCGACCTGTCCGGCCAGCTCGTCGACGAGGTGGTCAGCCGCGGGAAACACCTCCTCATCCGGGTCGGCGACTACTCGATCCACACCCACCTGAAGATGGAAGGCGCGTGGCACATCTACGCGCCGGACACGAAGTGGCGCCGTCCCACTCACCAGGCCCGGATCGTGCTCGCCACCGAAGACAGGGTGGCGGTCGGATTCTCGCTGGGCATCACCGAGATCCTGGGGCGGGACGACGAAGAGTCCGCGGTCGGCCACCTCGGCCCCGACCTGCTGGGACCGGACTGGGACGCCGACAGAGCGATCCGCAATCTCCGGGCGGCCGGCGACCAGCCCATCGGTCTCGCCCTGGTCGATCAGCGCAACCTGGCCGGTCTCGGCAACGTGTACCGCAACGAAGTGTGCTTCCTCCGCGGTGTCCACCCCTACACGCCGTCGAGCGAGGTGGCCGACCTGCCCGCGCTGGTCACGCTCGCGCATCGCATGATTCACATCGACAAGAACAACTCGATCCGCCATCGGCCGTGGGTGTACGGGCGTGCCGGGAAACGTTGCCGCCGGTGCGGGACGGTGATCGAAGGCCACGACCTCGGCCAGCAGCAGATCTTCTTCTGCACGTACTGCCAACCACCGATCGTGGGCTAGCGGAGGACGGTGGTCGGCGGCCCGAGCGGCGGCGGCCTGCGAGTCCGTCTGCGGCCGAGCAACCACGCGGCACCGTCCGGCACCCACAGCACCGCGGCCGTGGCGATCGTCAGCAGATATGTCGGCGCGATGACGGGCAGGAAGATGCACCCGAGTAGCGCGACGGGAAAGTCTCTGCGCCACAACAGCGACAGCACGACCGGAAGCACGAGAAAGAGGGCGGCCAGGCCGAAGTGCGAGGTCGCCGTCGCCCAGGGCACGCCCACCACCCAGCACACCATTCCGAGCACCTGGTGCGCGATGAGCAGGAACCGGGCGACGTCGGTGAACGTCCAGAACCGGCCGACCTCGACGCCGACCCAGAAGATGCGGCTGCGGAACGGTCCGACGCCCTCGTCGAGCAGGGCGAGCCGGAACAGTTCGTCCGCGTGCCGGCGCAGCGTGTTTCCGTCCGGTCCCTGCGCACTCGCACGTTTGCAGAGGTCGTCGTGCATGATCGCGGGGAGCAGCTGCCGGCCGTACGGGGTGAGCAGGCCTTGCAGCGGCGCGGGGATCGATGCCAGATCCGTGCGCAGAAGGCACGGCATGGGGGCGCATCCCGGCACCGTCACCACCGTGTCGCCGTGGACGTAGACGAACTCCCCGACGAGTTGGAAGAACTTGCGGTCGAGTACCCGGAGCTCGGGTTGCGGGCGAGTCGGATCGTCCACGGATACCTGGAACGGCATGCGCACCTCACTCGTGGCCGGCCTTGTTTGCCTCCACCACCAGAGTGACGCAATGAGCGACGAATTGCTCGCGCGACGCGGCAACAGTTCCGTCGAGATATCCGATGAACAGCGTCGTGAGGGCTCCCACCACACCAACCGCGACGAGCTGTTTCTCCACCTCGTCGTCGACGGCGGACAGCTGGTCGTGCACGAGTGCGACGAAGCCGGGCATCAGGTCGATGCCGCGCCTGCTCAGCGCGGGTTCGGACAACGGTGCGAGCAGCAGCACCCGTCCCATGGCGGGATCGTCGACCATTAGTTTCACGAATGCATCCACGGCGGCTTCGGCCCGTTCGCGCGCGGTCTCGGTGGACGCCACCGCCTCCACGAGGGCGGCCTGCGCCTCGTCGCCCACGGCGGTGTAGACCGAGCGCACGAACTCGTCCCGGTCCCGGAACGACTCGTAGAAGTACCGTTCGGTCAGCGCAGCGGCACGGCAGACCGCGCGCACGTTCACCGCGGGACCGTCCGGGGCTCCGAGCAGCGCGACGCCCGCACGGAGCAGCGAATTCCGCCGTGCTTCCCGCCGGTCCTCCAGCGTCACTCTTCTCGCTCCGATCCTTGACTACGTGTGTTGTCAGATCCTAGTCTGACAACGTGCGTAGTCACTTGAACGCGGACGGTACGCCCGTCCCGACCTCCGCTCCCGTCCCCCTCGGCCCCGACTCCCTGACTTGGAAGTATTTCGGCGACTGGCGCGGAATGCTGCAGGGCGTCTGGGCCGGTTCGATGCAGAACATGCATCCCGGACTCGGCGCCGGCGTCGAGGAACACTCCCGCTTCTTCGACGAGCGCTGGGAGCGGCTCTACCGGTCGCTGTACCCGATCGGCGGCGTCGTCTTCGACGGCGAACGCGCCCAGCAGACCGCGGAGCAGGTGCGGGGGTATCACGACAACATCAAGGGAATCGACAAACACGGCCGCCGGTATCACGCCCTCGACCCCGACACGTTCTACTGGGCGCATGCCACGTTCTTCATGGGCACCATCCTCACGGGCGACCATTTCATGGGTGGCCTCACCGAAGACCAGAAGCGCCGCCTGTTCACCGAGCACATCCAGTGGTACCGCCTGTACGGAATGAGCATGCGCCCCGTCCCGGAAACCTGGGAGGCGTTCCAGGAGTACTGGGATCACATGTGCCGCAACGTCCTCGAAGACAACAAGGCCACCCGGGACGTCCTCGACCTGTCCGGTCTCGGCGTTCCCCCGTTCCTGTCGTGGCTACCCGCCCCGATCTGGGCGGTCCTCCGCATCCCGGTGGCGAAGGGCTTCGTGTGGCTGACGGTCGGCATGTACGACCAACCGGTCCGCGACCTCCTCGACTATCGCTGGACCGCGCGCGACGAGCGCCTGCACACCGTCGTCGGTCGCGCCGTCGACGCGGTCTTCCGTCTCGTCCCCTGGCGATACCGCTACCACCCGCGCGCCCGCGCAGGCTGGGATCGCGAGACCGGACGCGCCCCCGCGCACGCTCCGCTCGTCCACACGCCCCGGCGCAATCTTCCCCCGCTCGGCAGGCGCGACGACCCCCAGCACTACAGCCCGAAGGCCTGAGTTCCCAGGGAGCTCACAGACAACGCCCACATCGCTCACGGGTTCCGGGACGATGCTCGATCACATGGAATTCATCGCTGTCGCAGCCCTCGTCGTCATGGCCCTGTCGGGAGTCGTCGCCACCCACGCCCCGAAATCGCTCGTCCACACCCGCTGACCGACGGAATCGTGGAATGCTCGGAGGATGGAGTGGGACCTTCCGAGGCTCTTGAACCGCCCGCCGCTGACCAGCGACGAGCCGCTGTCGCCCGACCATGCGGCGAGCCGGATCAGCGCCTACATCTACGGCAACATTCTGGTGCTCGCCGCGCTCATTCCGGTGACCAAATCCCAGGAGACCCTGGGCATCGCCATCGTCCTCGGTGCCGCCCTGTCCACGTTTCTCGCCCACGTGTTCGCCGAGTCCGTCGGCCAGACGCTCCGGCTGGGCAGATCACTGTCCGGCACCGAACGCGTACGGGAACTGCGGGACAGCGTCCCCGTCCTGACGTCCGCGGTGGTGCCTGCCGTGATCCTCTGCACAGCCCTGCTGGGCTGGCTTGAACCGAGAACCGCGCAATTGATCGCCGAGATCGTGATGATCGCCCGTATCGGGTCGATCAGCTACGTGATCAGCCGTCTCCGCCGCGAAAGGGTCACGAACGGCACGCACCTCGCCGCGTTCGGCCTCGCCGTAATTGCGACGATCATCGTGGTCATCAAGGTATTTCTGACACACTGACCGGTGGTTCGAGCAGTTCGACCCGCGACTCGGGCGCCGCAGCCCGCAACGCGTCGGCCGACAGGTCGTCCGGCTGTGCCTGCGACTGCACCTCCGCCTCCACCCGCGCCTGATACGTCTTCACCTCGCGGTCGACGGCGTCGGCATCCCAGCCGAGGACCGGGGCCACCAGTTGCGCCACCTGCTCGGCGCAGTTCACACCCCGATGCGAGTACTCGATGGCGATGCGCGTGCGCCGGGCGAGGATGTCGTCGAGATGCAGGGCACCCTCGGCCGCCGCCGCGTACACGACCTCGACCTGCAGGTAGGCGGGCGCGTCCGTGAGGGGCTGGAGAAGTTCCGGTTTCCCGCGCGCCTGGTCGAGGACTTCGTCGATCAGCGAACCGTATCGGTCCAGCAGATGCTTCACGCGGTACGGGTGCAGGCCGTACATCTCTCCGAGATGGACGGTCTGATTGACGAGCGCGAAATAGCCGTCCGCACCGACGAGCGGCACCTTCTCCGTGATGGACGGTGCCATCCGCGCGGGAATGTCGTCGGCGGCGAGGTCCACGGCGTCCTCGGCCATCACCCGGTAGGTGGTGTACTTGCCGCCCGCGATGGCGACCAGACCCGGCGCCACGCGCGCGACGGCGTGTTCCCGCGAGAGTTTCGACGTTTCGTCGCTCTCCCCCGCGAGCAGTGGGCGCAGACCCGCGTAGACGCCGTCGATGTCGTCGTGAGTCAGCGACGTCACCAGCACCTTGTTGACGTGACCGAGGATGTAGTCGATGTCGGCCTTGGTGGCCGCCGGGTGCGCGAGGTCGAGATTCCAGTCCGTGTCGGTGGTGCCGATGATCCAGTGGCTGCCCCACGGGATCACGAACAGCACCGACTTCTCGGTGCGGAGGATGATCGCGGCGTCGCTCACGATCCGATCGCGCGGCACCACGATGTGGACGCCCTTCGACGCGCGGACGCGGAACCGGCCGCGTTGCCGCGACAACGCCTGGATCTCGTCGGTCCACACCCCGGTGGCGTTGATGACGACGTGCGCCTTCACGTCCGCCGTGCGGCCGTCCTCGCAGTCCCGGACGCGCACTCCGGAGACCCGGTCCGCCTCCCGGAGGAATCCGACCACCTGCGTGGACGTGCGCACGACCGCCCCGTAGTGAGCGGCGGTGCGGGCGACGGTCATGGTGTGGCGGGCGTCGTCGACCACGGTGTCGTAGTACTGGATGCCGCCGGTCAGCGAGTTGCGCTTGAGCCCCGGCGCCATCCGCAGCGCACCCGCCCGCGTCAGATGCTTCTGCGCCGGAACCGATTTGGCCCCGCCCATCCGGTCGTAGAGGAAGATGCCCGCCGCCATGTAGGGGCGCTCCCACACGCGGTGGGTGATCGGGAACAGGAACTTGAGCGGCTTCACCAGGTGCGGTGCGAGGGTCGTCAGCGAGAGCTCACGCTCCCGGAGCGCCTCCCGGACCAGCCCGAACTCGAGCTGCTCGAGATAGCGCAGACCGCCGTGGAACATCTTCGACGAGCGACTCGACGTCCCGGACGCGTAGTCGCGTGCCTCCACCAACGCCACCTTCAGCCCACGGGTGGCCGCGTCGAGGGCCGCACCGGCTCCGACCACACCACCGCCGATCACGACGACGTCGAACTGTTCGGTCTGCAGCTTGTCCCATGCGGCATCACGCTGCCGGGGACCGAGGAACTGCACACCTGGCTGACTACTCAACTCGGGCTCCTGTGAGATGACGACGGATTCTCTGCCAGGCTAGTAGCTTCATGCGTGTGATTCAGTACATCGCCGCGATAGACCAGGGCACCACCTCCAGCCGCTGCATGATCTTCGATCACGACGGCGCCGTGGTCAGCGTCGCCCAGAAGGAACACG
The DNA here is from genome assembly GCF_000280725.2 of Rhodococcus sp. JVH1. Taxonomy (NCBI): domain Bacteria; kingdom Bacillati; phylum Actinomycetota; class Actinomycetes; order Mycobacteriales; family Nocardiaceae; genus Rhodococcus; species Rhodococcus sp. JVH1. The sequence continues at coordinate 1,046,263 of NZ_CP166289.1, forward strand.
AGCAGTTCTTTCCGCGCGCAGGCTGGGTGGAGCACGACCCGAAACAGCTGTGGATCAACACCCGCGAAGTGGTGGCGTCCGCGCTCGCGAAGGCCGATCTCACCAAACGCGACATCGCCGCGATCGGCATCACCAATCAGCGGGAGACGGCGGTGGTGTGGGACCGCAACACCGGAGAACCCGTGTACAACGCCATCGTCTGGCAGGACACGCGCACCGACGAACTGTGCACTGAACTCGGCGGCGACGAGGGTTCCGGCCGGTACCAGAAGCGCACCGGGCTGCCGCTGTCCACGTATTTCTCGGGGCCGAAGGTCCGGTGGATTCTGGACAACGTCGACGGCGCCCGTGAGAAGGCGGACGCGGGTGAGCTCTGCTTCGGCACGATCGACAGCTGGATTCTGTGGCACATCACGGAGGGCACCCACGTGACGGATGTCACCAACGCCTCCCGCACCCTGCTGATGAATCTCGAGACCCTCGACTGGGATCCGGAGATCTGCGCCGATTTCGGCATCCCGATGTCGATGCTGCCCGAGATCCGCAGCTCTTCCGAGATCTACGGCGTCGGACGCCCCCACGGGACGCTGCCCGGTGTGCCGGTGGCCGGAATCCTCGGCGACCAGCAGGCCGCCACGTTCGGTCAGGCCTGCCTGTCGGAGGGCGAAGCGAAGAACACGTACGGAACGGGGAACTTCCTGCTGCTCAACACGGGGACCACTCCCGTGCACAGCAAGCACGGCCTCCTGACCACCGTCTGCTACAAGATCGGTGACGCGCCGGCCGTCTACGCGCTCGAGGGATCCGTGGCCGTCACCGGCTCACTGGTGCAGTGGTTGCGCGACAACCTGGGAATCATCGAGTCCGCCAAGGACATCGAGGATCTGGCCAAGTCGGTCGAGGACAACGGCGGCGCCTACTTCGTGCCCGCGTTCTCCGGACTGTTCGCCCCACGCTGGCGGCCCGACGCCCGCGGGGCCATCGTCGGGCTCACCCGGTTCGTGAACAAGGGCCACCTCGCCAGGGCCGCCCTGGAGGCCACCGCGTATCAGACCCGCGAGGTGATCGAGGCGATGCGCGCCGATTCGGGCGTCGAACTCGCCTCCCTCAAAGTGGACGGCGGCATGGTCGTCAACGAGACCCTCATGCAGTTCCAGTCCGACATTCTCGCCGTGCCCGTCATCCGTCCCGTCGTCAACGAGACGACGGCGCTGGGCGCCGCATACGCCGCGGGGCTGGCCGTCGGTTTCTGGGAGAGCGAGGACGACATCCGCGCGAACTGGGCCGTGGACAAGACGTGGGAACCCGCGATGGACGAGGCCGAGTCCACCCGGCTCTACGCCGAGTGGAACAAGGCGGTCGAACGGACCTACGACTGGGCGTGAGCGGTGTACGCGTCACCGAGTCTCGCCACCGCACCCGTCAGCACGTCCTCCGAGCAGGTCGCGAAGCACAGCCGCACAGCGCTCCGGTGCTCCGCAGCGACACCGAAAGCCGATCCGGGGACGAAGGCGACACCGTGGTCTACGGCGGTCTGCAGCAGTGCCGCCGTGTCGAGGTCCGCGTCCGTGAACTCGGTCCAGCAGAACATCCCGCCCGCCGCCGAAGACACGCGGACGCGGTCGCCGAACGTCGAGGTGACGCCGTCCGCGAGCGCCCGGGCCCGGGACCCGTAGCGGGCCCGCAGCGTCTCCAGGTGCAGATCCAGCCACGGCTCGTCCGACAGCAGTCCGGCGGTGATCTGGTGCGTCAGCGACGACCCGCAGAGATCCGCGCCCTGCTTGAGCAGCTCGACGGCCTCGCACACCCGCCGGTCGCCGTGCAGCCACCCGACCCGCAGCGCCGGTGCCAGGATCTTCGACGCGCTGGACAGCCGGATCACCCGGTCCGAGAGCGCCGCGACGGGCGCGGGCGGTGGTCCGTCGAAGAAGAGTTCGCCGTACGGGTCGTCCTCGATCACCCAGAATCCGTAGCGGTCGGCCAGTGCGGCGAGATGTTCCCGGCGGCCGGGCGTCAGGACGACGCCGCGAGGGTTGTGGAAGTTGCTCACCGTGTGGACCACGGTGGGCCGCAGCCCGTCCTCGAGCATGCCCTGCAGGGCGGCGGTGTCCATCCCGTCGGCGTCGAGTGCGACGGACCGGACGTCGGCCTCGGCGGCCCGGAACACCTGCAGCGCTCCGGTGTAGGCGGGTTCCTCGACGATCACGACGTCGCCGGGATCGAGCAGCACCTGCGCGAGCAGGCTCAATGCCTGCTGCGAGCCGTGGGTGACGACGACGTCGGCGGCGCCCAGCGGCCGGCCGATCCTGGCGCCCTCCCGTGCGGCGAGCACGTCGCGGAGCCGGCGCAGCCCGGTGGTCTCGCCGTACTGGACGGACGCCGGATCCGTGAGCGCGAGTTCGGCTTCCTTCCGGATCCGTTCCCGTGGAATGAATTCGGGGTCGGGAAGCCCGCCTGCGAGGCTGACCACGTCGGGCCGGGCGGTGAGGGTGAGAAGGTCACGGATGGCGGAGCTGTGCAGACCATCCATGCGGCGGGCAAGTGATTGCGGCATGTCGACTCCCAGGAGGCACGTCAAAGCAGGGATCAGGTGAGGAACACCCTGTCCGTCCTGGGTCTGCGGGGCGGGAGAGCGCCGAGGCACGGGTCGATGATTTCGAACCGTGCCTCGACTATCTCACCGGAGGAGCCACTATGTGAAATACGAATCCCACACTTCGGGATCAGTCCAGGTCGTCGTGCCGCATCAGCTGGCGTGCCGCCTCGGTGATCGAACCCGTCAGCGACGGGTACACCGAGAACGTCGCGGCGAGATCGTTGACGGTGAGATTGTTCTGCACGGCGATGGCGATGGGCAGGATCAGCTCCGACCCGTTGGGGGCGACCACCACGCCGCCGATGACCACACCGGTGGCCGGACGGCAGAAGATCTTCACGAAGCCGCGGCGCAGGCCGGACATCTTGGCGCGCGGGTTGGTGTTGAGCGGGAGCATGACGGTACGGGCAGGCACCTCGCCGTCGTCGATCGCGGCCTGGCTGACGCCCACGGTGGCGATCTCGGGGCGGGTGAACACAGCCGAGGCCACGGTTTTCAGCTTGATGGGGCTCACGCCCTCACCGAGCGCGTGGTACATCGCGATGCGGCCCTGCATGGCGGCGACGGACGCCAGCGGCAGCAGTCCGGTGCAGTCGCCCGCCGCGTAGATCCCGGACACCGGCGTCCGCGACACACGGTCCACGCGCAGGTATCCGCCCTTGTCGAGCTCGATGCCGACCTTCTCCAGTCCGAGACCCTGGGTGTTGGGAACCGAACCGACGGTCATCAGGGCGTGGCTGCCCTCGACCGTCCGGCCGTCGGCGAGCACGACGACGATGCCGTCCTCGGTGCGCTTCACGGCATCGGCCCTGGCGTGCTTGACCAGGGTGACGCCGCGTTCCGCGAGGACGTCCTCGAGCACGAGGGCGGCGTCGGCGTCCTCACCGGGGAGGACGCGGTCGCGGCTGGACACCAGTGTGACCTTGACGCCCATCTCGGTGTAGGCGGACACGAACTCGGCACCGGTCACACCGGAACCGACGACGACGAGGTGCGTGGGCAGCGCGTCGAGGTCGTAGAGGTCACGCCACGTCAGGATGCGCTCGCCGTCCGGCTCCGCGCCGGGGATCACCCGGGGGCTCGCACCCGTGGCGATGAGGACGACGTCCGCGTCGAGCGTCTTCTTCTCGCCGTTCTCAAGAGTCGCACACACCTGGTGGGACGCCATGCCCAGTCGTGGGTCGGCGATCTCGGCGGTGCCCGACAGCAGTTCGACACCCACCGTCTGCAGGCGGGTGCGGATGTCGGAGGACTGCGCCTGCGCGAGGCTCTTCACGCGGGCGTGGATCTGCGGCAGGGCGACCGTGGCCTGCTCGGGATCGAGCGCAATGCCCAGGTCGGAGGCGCGCCGCATGTCGGTGCGCACGCCGGTGGAGGCGATGAACGTCTTGGACGGCACGCAGTCGAACAGAACACAGGCGCCGCCCACCCCGTCCGAATCGATCAAGGAGACGGAGGCGCCGTGCTGTGCGGCCACCAACGCTGCCTCGTATCCGGCAGGCCCGCCACCAATGATCACGATTCGGGTCATCTGTCCTCCAATTCAACTGTCGACCGGGGTCTCCGGCCGGCTTTTTCTGCAATCGCAGCGCGTCGTGTCGTGCACTGCATGCAACAGATTACTAGCCACCGTTTAGGCTTGCCGCCGTGTCGATCTATGCCGCCTACGGGTCCAACATGCATCCCGAGCAGATGTTGCAGCGCTGCCCACACTCGCCGATGGCGGGGACGGGCTGGCTGCACGGCTGGCGACTGACGTTCAGTGGCGGGGACATCGGCTGGGAGGGCGCACTCGCCACCGTGGTCGAGGACCCCGATTCCAAGGTGTTCGTCGTGCTCTACGACGTTCCCGAAGAGGACGAGGTCAGCCTCGACCGATGGGAGGGCTCCGAACTCGGCATCCACCGCAAAATCCGCGTCCGCGTGGACACCGAGGGCGAACCCGCGCTCGCCTGGTTGTACGTGCTCGACGCGTACGAGGGCGGTCTGCCGTCCGCCCGCTACCTCGGGGTGATGGCCGACGCCGCAGAGATCGCCGGGGCGCCCGCCGACTACGTGCGCGACCTGCGCACCCGCAACAGCCGCAACGTCGGACCAGGCACCGAATAGAACCGCCTGACGCCGCGCCTCAGCCCAGCACGAGGCTCGACAGCACCCGCACCCCGATGCCCAGCGCCCGCTCGTCCAGATCGAACGTGGGCTGGTGAATGTCGAGCTGATCGCCGACGCCCGACCAGACGCCGAGCCGGGCCATCGCACCGGGAACCTCTTCGAGATACCAGGAGAAGTCCTCGCCGCCGCCGGACTGCGGCGTGTCGGCGAGGGCGTCCGGGCCGACCGTGCGGATGGCGTCCTCGAACATGCGCGTCGACACCTCGTCGTTGACGACGGGCGGAACGCCGCGGCGGTAGTTCAGCTGGTAACGCACCCCGGTGGGCGCGAGCAGACCATGGACGATCTCCCGGACCAGTGGCTCGAGCATCTCCCACGTCTCGTGATCGCCGGTCCGCACGGTGCCGGTCATCATGCCGGTCTGCGGAATGGCGTTGGGCGCCCGGCCTGCGCTCACAGCACCCCACACCATCACGGTGCCGGTGCGCGGGTCGATCCGTCTGCTGAGCATGCCCGGCAACCCGGTCACGACGGTGCCCAGCGCGAACACGAGGTCGGTGGTCAGGTGGGGACGCGACGTGTGGCCGCCCGGTGAGTCGAGCACGACCTCGATCGTGTCGGCCGCGGACGTGATCGCACCGAGCCGCACCCCGACCCGCCCGGCCGCGAGCCGCGGATCGCAGTGGAGGGCGAAGATCCTCGACACCCCCTCGAGCCGTCCGGCGGCAACGACCTCGAGGGCACCGCCGGGCATGACCTCCTCGGCGGGCTGGAAGATCAGCCGGACACCCACCGGGAGGTCGGGGATCTCGCTGAGCGCCAGACCGGTTCCCAGGAGGATGGTGGTGTGGGCGTCGTGGCCGCACGCGTGCGACACGCCCGGCACCGTCGACGAGTACGTGGCGCCGGTCAGTTCCTGCAACGGAAGGGCGTCGATGTCGGCGCGCAACGCGATGCGGGGACCGTTCGACGGTCCGAGATCACACGTGAGGCCCGTTCCGCCGGGCAGCAGTTCGGGCGACAGACCGGCCGCGGCCAGCCGGGTCCCCACGAATTCCGTCGTCGCGTATTCGTGTCGCGCGAGTTCGGGATTGGCGTGGATGTGTCGACGCCACTGGGAGAGTTCGTCGGTGTGAGCGAGAATCCATTTGTCGACTGCCGCGTTCACCGGCGATCAACTCCTTCCAACAACCGCACCCGCTGTGTGTCGTCCGTCGCCGCGCGAACTGCCGTGCGAGCCAGCGCAATCGCTCCGTCGATCACGGCGCGGTCGGCGGACTCGGTGATGCACGCCGCCGCGAACCGAGGCTGATGCGTCACCGCGCCGTCCGAATCGAGGCCGATGACGGGATGAATTCCGGGCAGGACGTTGGTGACGTTGCCCATGTCGGTGCTGCCCAGCGGACGGACGCCTTCCCACTCGAGCGGCAACGGTGTCCGTCCCATGTCGATGATCTGCTCCCGGTACGTCGCGACCAGCCACGGGTCCGGCGTCAGTTCCGTGTACGTCGGCGAAACCGTGCGGATCTCGTGCGTGCACCCGGTGGCGAGTGCGCCTGCCGCGAAACACGCCTCCGCGCGTGTCGTCAGCTCGGACAGCGCCCACGCCGTCTCGGCGCGCAGGTAGTACAGCATTTCGGAGCGTGCGGGAACGATATTGGGCGCGGTGCCGCCGTCGGAGACGATCCCGTGGATCTGCTGCCCCGGCGAGAGGTGTTGGCGCAGCAGGCCGATCCCGACCTGGGCGACGGTCGCGGCGTCGGCGGCGTTGCGCCCGAACTCCGGTGCGGCCGACGCGTGCGCTTCGCGGCCGGTGAACGTGACCGCGATGTCGGCCAGCGCGAGCGACGTCGCTCCCGTGATGTCGATCGGACCCGGATGCACCATCAGGGCGGCCGCGACATCGTCGAAGACGCCCTTCTCGAGCATGGCGATCTTCCCCCCGCCGCTCTCCTCGGCGGGCGTCCCGATGACCCGCACCGTGATCCCCAGCCGGTCGGCGACCGTGGCGAGCGCGACGCCGGCACCGACCGCGGACGCCGCGATGATGTTGTGCCCGCACGCGTGACCGATCTCCGGGAGCGCGTCGTACTCGGCGCAGATACCGATGACGAGGTCGCCGCTGCCGAACGTGGCGTCGAACGCCGTCGGCAGGTCCGCGATGCCCGACCGCACGTCGAACCCGCTGCGTTTGAGCAGTTCGGTGATCTTCGCGACGCTCCGGAACTCCTCGAACGCCAGTTCCGGTTCGCTGTGGATCGAATGGGACAGCGCGATCAGATCGGTCTCGATTGACCTGACCGCCGCCTCGACATCCGCATTCACGTGCTCATTCTCTCACCCGAAGCTGAAGTTGCTCTTGTCCGTCACCGTGGCGAGCGCGGCGAGGGCGTCGTGATGGATTCCGCGCTTGATCCCGGCGAGGTTGGCGCCGCGGGTGGCGGTGAGTGCAGCGGCCCGTGTCACGGCGGCCGCGAGGACGCCGTCGCCGTCCGCGACCTCGTCGACGATGCCCGCGGCGAGCGCATCGGAGCCGCCGAAGCGGCGGCCCGTCGTCATCGCCTCGACCGCGGCCTGCTTGGGCAGACGAGTGTTCAGGAGCGCCGACATCCCCACGGTGAAGGGCATGTTCAGCGACACCTCGGGGAGGCAGTAGAACCCGCGGTCGGCGCGCATGACCCGGAAGTCGTGCGACGTGGCGAGCATCGCGCCTGCACCGAAACTGTGCCCCTGGACGGCGGCGACGGTGGCCATCGGGAACGCGAGGAGGCGGCTGTAGATCGTGTGCACGCGGTCGAGATATTCCGGGAGCTTGTCCGTGTTGGCGAAGATCCACGTGGTGTCCAGGCCGTTCGTGAAGAACTTGCCCGTCGCGGTCGTGACCAGTGCGGCGGGACCCTCGTGGGCTTCCACCTCGTCCAGCGCGGCGTGGGTGGCGTCGATCCAGTCCGGATGGAAGCGGTTCTCGTTGTCCGCCTCGCCCTCGTTGCCGAGGTACAGGATGAATACGTCGCCGTCGCGATCGAGATAGGGCATGAATGGAAGACTATCGCCTCATGGGAACGCCAGACGCCGCGGCCGCCGCGCTCGCCGCGCACACGAACTGCGCCGAACACTCGATCGCCGTCGTCCTCGGATCGGGGTGGAATGCCGCCGCCGACCGGTTCGGCGAATCACTCTGCACCGTCCCGATGGCCGATCTACCGGGGTTCACACCGCCGTCCGCCGCGGGTCACGCCGGAACGATCCGCTCCGTGGACGTGGGCGGCACACGGGTCCTCGTCCTCCTCGGCCGCACCCACGCCTACGAGGGCCATCCCCTGTCGTCCGTCGTCCACCCGGTACGCACGGCCATCGCCGCGGGAGCGACGACCGTCATCCTGACGAACGCCGCCGGGGGAATCCGCGAGGACTTCACCGTCGGACAGCCCGTGCTGATCAGCGATCACCTGAACCTCACCGCCCGGTCACCGCTCGTGGGCGCGGAGTTCGTGGACCTCGTCGACGCGTACGACCCCGAACTGCGGGCCCTCGCCCGCGACATCGACGGGTCGCTGACCGAAGGCGTCTACGCCGGTCTGCCGGGTCCGCACTACGAGACCCCCGCCGAGATCCGCATGCTGCGGACGATCGGTGCGGACCTCGTCGGCATGTCCACCGTCCACGAAACGATCGCGGCACGGGCACTGGGCGCCCGCGTCCTCGGGATCTCGATGGTGACGAATCTCGCGGCCGGCATCACCGGCGAGCACCTGAACCACGAGGAGGTCCTCGCCGCGGGCCGAGCGTCCGCCGACCGCATGGGCGGTCTCCTGCGAGAACTGGTGGAACGCTTGTGAGCGATCCGATCGCGGACTGGATCGACGCCGATCCCGACCCCGAAACCCGGGCGGAACTCGCAAATCTCTCCGCCGACGAGCTCGCCGACCGCTTCGCCGCTCCGCTGAGTTTCGGGACCGCGGGTCTGCGCGGGCCGGTACGGGCAGGCCCGAACGGCATGAATCACGCCGTGGTGATCCGCACGACGGCCGGGCTGAGCGCGTGGCTGAAAGACCGGTGCCCGGGCGGCTCCACCGTCGTCGTCGGGCGCGACGCGCGGCACGGATCCGAGAAGTTCGCCGTCGCCGCCGCGGAAGTGCTGGCGGCCGCAGGATTCTCGGTCGTCCTCCTCCCCCGCCCGCTCCCCACACCGATTGTCGCGTTCGCGGTCCGCCGCCTCCGCGCCGCGGCCGGCGTGCAGATCACCGCCTCCCACAACCCCGCCGCCGACAACGGGTACAAGGTCTACCTCGACGGCGGCGCCCAGTTGATCTCGCCGTCCGACAAGGAGATCGAAACATCGATCGCCCGGGTCGGGCCGGCGAATCTCGTGCCCCGCACCCCGGTGACACCGACGTCCGAGGAACTCCTCGACCGCTACGTCGAGCGGGTCGCGTCCCTGCCGACGGGACGGTCGCGGACCCTGCGCATCGCGATCACCGCCATGCACGGCGTCGGCGGCGAGACCGCGGTCACCGCACTGAAATCCGCCGGATTCACCGACGTCCACACCGTCGCCGCACAGTTCCACCCGGACCCGGACTTTCCGACCGTCGAATTCCCCAATCCCGAGGAGCCGGGCGCCTCGGACGCCGTCCTCGCTCTCGCCGCGGACGTCGGCGCCGACATCGCGCTGGCCCTCGACCCCGACGCCGACCGGTGCGCGGTCGGCGTGCGCGGGCCGGACGGCTGGCGGATGCTCCGCGGCGACGAGACAGGGGTCCTGCTCGGCGAGCACGTCCTTGCCTCCGCCCCTGCCGATTCGCTCGTCGCGACGACGATCGTCTCGTCCGACCTCCTCGGAAAGCTCGCCGAAGCCCGCGGCGCCCGCTTCGCCCGCACCCTCACCGGCTTCAAGTGGCTCGTCCGAGCGGGCGAGGGTCTCGTGTACGCGTACGAGGAAGCGATCGGTCACTGCGTCGACCCGGAGTCGGTGCGCGACAAGGACGGTATCTCCGCCGCGGTGATGGCCGCCGATCTCGCCGCGACCCTGCGAGCAGAGGGGACGACACTCCTCGACAGGCTGGACGACTACGCGCTCGAATTCGGATTGCACGCCGGAGACCAGGTGTCGCGACGTGTCACCGACCTCACGGACATCACCGCGATGATGCAGCGCTTGCGGTCGGAACTGCCGACCGAACTGGCCGGCGAACCCGTCGAGGCCACCGACCTGGCGGAACTGCGGGGGCCGTCCCGCACCGACGCCGTCGTCCTCGCCGGGTCCACCGTTCGGATGGTCGTGCGTCCCTCGGGAACCGAACCCAAGCTCAAGTGCTACCTGGAGGTCATAGTCCCGGTGCCCGATCAATCGGCGCTACCCTCAGCCCGCGAGACGGCCGCAACCCGGTTGAACCTGTTGCGCGAGTTCGCCGAAGCCCTGTAGCCGAGGCGTCAGCGCGGTCCGAACTGACGGTCCCCGGCGTCGCCGAGGCCGGGCACGATGAACGCGTCCTCGTTGAGCCCCTCGTCGACCGCAGCGGTGACGAGTCGCACGGGATAACCCGACGCCGAGAGGGCGGCAACACCTTCGGGCGCCGCGACGACGCACACGGCCGTGACGTCCGTGGCGCCGCGGGCGACGAGCAACTCGATCGTGTGCACCATCGAACCGCCGGTCGCGAGCATCGGGTCGAGAACGTACACCGGGATCCCGGACAGATCCGCGGGGAGCGACTCGAGGTATGGCACCGGCAGATGCGTCTCCTCGTCCCGAGCCATCCCGACGAAACCGACTCGCGCCTGCGGGATCAGGCTGCTGGCCTGCTCGACCATGCCCAGTCCGGCGCGCAGGACGGGAACGAGCAACGGCGGATGAGTGAGCCGCACCCCGTCAGTCGTCGCGATGGGAGTGACCACGTCGAACGTCTCGACCGGAGCCTCGCGCATCGCCTCGTACACCAACATGTGCGTCAGCCTTCGCATGGCGGCGCGAAATGTGGCATTCTCGCTGCGCGCATCGCGCATCGTTGTCAGGAGGACCGCTGCGAGCGGGTGGTCGACGACGTGCGTGTTCATTCTCGAAGGATAAGGGGGCGCGGGGCTAGATTTCGCAGGAGAGCAATTCTCGGCGAATCGGGGGCGGAACCGAATCGGTCTCACCGGCGGCGTCCACCAATATGGTGACCGGTTTGACGTCCTCTCGGCCGTGAACGACCGAGATTCCCCTCGAGACTCGCGTCCCGAGGTTCCTGTTTCACAGATAGTTGCCTCCCCACACTTTATGTGCGGGGCGGTCTCACACCATCTCCGCAGGCTGCCACCGTCAGTCCGACGGCCAAAATATTCTTCGCCGCGTTCACATCCCTGTCGTGGAGGGCGCCGCATCGGCACGTCCACTCCCGCACGGTCAGCGGCATCGTCGAGGCGATTGCCCCGCACACCGAGCAGGTCTTCGACGAGGGATAGAACCGGTCGATCGCCACCACCCGCCGCCCGTACCAGTCGGCCTTGTACTCGAGCATCGACCGGAACTCGGACCAACTCGCATCGGAGACCGCCCGAGACAACGACCGATTCTTCACCATGTTCCGCACACTCAGATCCTCGATGGCGATCACTTGGTTTTCGTGCACCAGTCGAGTGGAGAGTTTGTGCAGATAATCGCGACGCCGATCGGTGATCCGGCCATGTATCTTCGCGACTTTTTGTCGGGCCTTAGCCCGGTTACAGGATCCTTTCTCCTTCTTGGCCAGCACCCGCTGCGCCTTCGCCAACCGCTCACGGTCCTTGCGCTCATGACGCGGGTTGGTGATCTTCTCCCCCGTCGAGAGCGTGTAGAGGCTCGTGATCCCGGCGTCGAGTCCGACCACCCGATCGGTCGACTCGAGTTCGATAATCGTGTCCTCGACGAGGATCGAGATATGGTACTGACCACGAGCATTGCGCGACACCGTCACCTGCGACGGTACGGCCCCCTCCGGTAACGGCCTCGACCACCGAATGTCCAGGGGTTCGGACTGCTTCGCCAACCGGATCTGCCCGCCGCGGTAGGTGAAGCAGTTCGAGTAGTAGGTCGCCGAATCCTTCGACCGGCCCTTCCTCTTGAATTGCGGGTAGCGGGACTGCTTGCGCCAGAACCTGTCGAACGCGCCCTGCAACTGCCGCAGCGACTCCTGCAGCGGTCCCTTCGAGGGCTCCGACAACCACTCGGTTTCGGTGTCCCGCTTCCATCCGGTGAGCATCTTCGAGGTATCCGCGTAGGTCACCCGTCGCTGCTCCTGCGACCAGGCACGCGAGCGCTCGGCCAACGCCCGGTTGTAGACATACCGGGTGCATCCGAACGTCCGAGCTAGCTGTTCCGCCTGCACCGCAGTCGGATAGAAGCGGTACTTGAACGCCCGCTTCACCACCCTCCCCGCCATGCCTGAGAGACTAACATCCTAAAATTCCAGTTGCAGGGGATCGGCTATCCCGGACCTGTCCGACCTGGTTTGCCCCCGAAAGATTCACGGATCAAATCCGACTGGGGGGATGACGATGAACGACTTGAGGGCGGCTACCGCGAGTATCGCCGAGTCGAGTGAGTCCGATCACGTTACGGCCGCAGAAGACGGGAACCGCACGCTGACCGGTCTCTGGATCGACGACTCCATCTCGACCCTCGACGCCCGCACACTCGCGACGATGATCACGAGCACCACGCAGGAGGCCGCCCGGCTCGCCACCGGACAGCGCACCCGGGTGATGACGACTTTGCAGGACGGGTTCGGGAGGGTGTGACCGTCATTCCCCGGCGAAGTCGATGACCGTCTGGCTGAGCGGCATTTCGTCGGTACGGGGTTCGGGTGTGGGCAGATACGTGACGTCGTCGAGTGTCGCGTGCCCTGCCAGGTCGAACGCGTCGAACTCGAACGGCACGCTCTCGGCCAACGCGGGATTCGTGTTGTCCATCAGATGGAAGTGCAGGTGCGGCGCCGTCGACTGACCGCTGTTGCCGAGTTGGCCCAGCATCGCCCCTTTCTCGGCGCGATCGCCCTCCTTCACGGCGATGCTGCCCGGCACGAAGTGGCCGTAGAACGCGTACACACCGTTTCCGAGGTCCAGGACGATGTGGTTGCCGGTCGCCTCGGTGAGGTTGCGCTCGGGCTGCGGTTCCCCGATCACGTTCTCCTCCTGGCCGTCGAGAACCGAGACGACCTCCGCGTCGGCCACCGCGACCACGTCGGCCCGGTACCCGACGTAGTTCTCTTTGGTGTTGTCGCCCCGGTACGCGTAACCCTCGCGGTCCACCCCCAGGAAGTCGATCGCGTACCGCTCGAAGTTCAGCAGCCGTCCGTCGACCGACCAGACACCGCGGCGGTGATGGGTGTTGTCGGCGCAGCAGCCTTCCATCGCCGCCCATCCGTCTCCGCGGAGCGGCGGGCCGATCACCGGGACCGTTCCGTCGAAGACCGGGATGGTCACCGACGTGTCGAGGGTGGCAGGCACGGGACCACCGGATTCGTCGACCATGCCCGCGAGGCCGGGAATCGGCTGATCGGGCGGCGGCGTGCCCTGGGCGCGGACCGAGACCGTCGCCTGCACCCCGTCCGGCACCGGGGTCGCCTCGTCCAGGGCGACGTCGACGAAGAAGACGCCGAGTTGGGCGGGTTGCAGGCGATCGGTCGGGGTCGCGTTGTCACCCACGAGGTTCATGTTCGCCGCGACCGACGCACCCTCGTAGTTCGCGAGGACGCCGTCCGCTCCGTCGGCCGAGTCGATCTGCACGCGCTGCACGACCAAGGGAACGGCCGCGGTGTTCGTCACGTGGACCTCGAACGTCAGATGGTTGCGACCGTCCGTCGCGGCGACGGGGGACGGGGCGAACGGGATGGACAGCGCGACAGGCGAGGGTCCGTCGAGCTCAGCGGTCGACGACAGCCGTTCGGCGCTGGACCATTCGGTCCCCCACTCCGGCGAATCCGACCCGGAGGCGTCCGACGTGCCGCACGCGACCGTCGTCGCGCACATCCCCAGCACTGCGATCGAGGCGGCGAGCGACCGTCGCCGCCGGGGGCTTCCCGTCACATTGCCGATCCGGAACATGCAGCCTCCTCGAACGACTCGACGCACAGTGAACGTCATGGTAGGGCCCCGATACGCGCCGCTCGCCCCGTTTGGCCGACTAGGTCGCGGCCGCCGCGACACGGCGGCGACGGGCGCCGGAAACGCTCCGCACACAGCCCGGGTACAACTTTGGCCGCGGGGTCGATAGGCTTCGCGCCATGGCTGGAGACATCGTCCCGATCGAACTCGGTCTCACCGACGGCGACCTCGTGACACTGTGGGCACCACGGTGGCGTGAGGGCGACGACGAGTGGGAAGCATTCCTTGGTCACGAGGAAGACCTCTACGGGTTCGAATCAGTGGCAGAACTCGCTGCCTTCATCCGCACGAACACCGACAACGATCTCGTCGAGCATCCCGCGTGGAGTGTGGTGTCCGGGCTGTCCGCCGCCGAACTCGAGCCCGACGAGAACTTCTGCTTCGATCTCATCGGTGTGCCGGAGCTTGCCGCGAGCGACCCCGAGGCTCTTGTCGTGAGCGAACTCGAAGACACGCTCAACATGGTGCGCAACATCGGTGAGGTCTGCGAACTGGACGCGGTCACCAAGTTCTTCAACGCGAACCCCATTCTCGGCGCGCTGCCCGCAGGCGTCAGCGCGTTCGAGGGCCGCGAGGGCGAGGAACTGTGGGCCCAGATCGGTACCGCCATCGCGAAGGGCTGGGATGACGTCCTCGACGCCGTCGACAACATCGTCGCCACCCCCGAGGTGGACGCCGAGGCGGTAGCCGTCGCCGAGGCCGAACTGGTGGCCGCCGACGAGAACACCGTCGACGTGGACGACGTGGCCGAAGAGGCGGAGGAAGACGAGGAGTTCGTCGCGCTCGACCTCGACACCGAGGACGAAGAGGAGGACGACTCGTTCTGGGGTGCGGTGGGTGTCGACCCCGTCAAGATCATCACGTCCGGGGAGACCTACTTCACGCTCCGCTGCTACCTCGACGACGACGCGCTCTTCCTCGGGCGTGACGGCGCGATCTTCGTCTTCACGTCCGAACGCGCGCTGGCCCGTTACCTTGCCGACAACCACGAGCACGCGCTCGCGCAGGTGAGCACGTACGAGGAGATCCAGGTGGCGGCCGTCGACGGATCGCTCGAGGTCGAGGTCACCGACGAGAACGTGTACGTTCTCCCCGGTCTCGCCGACGACCTGGCCGCCGGTCCGGAGTCCGTCGACGCGGACCAGCTCGACCTCGCCGTCGAATTGTTCACCGATGCAGCCGATTTCGCCGACGACGACTCGGTGGAAACCGCACTCGCGACGTCCGAGCCGCTGGGCTGGTACGTCTCGTTCGTCCTCAACCCGGATCCGACGCGGATGGCGCCCAGCGCACCGTTCGACGCCGAGGCGGAGGCGTGGCGGACGCTCGAGCGGGAGTTCGAGGCCCGCCTGCGGAAGGTCTGAGCGCCCGCATTCGGGACGCTCAGCCCACCAGCACGGCGAATCCCGGCTTGATCACCTCGTCGATCAGCTGCAGCCGCTGATCGAACGGGATGAAAGCCGATTTCATCGCGTTGATGGTGTAGCGCTCGAGGTCCGTCCAGCCGTAACCGAACGTCTCGACGAGGCGCAGCATCTCCATGCTCATGCTGGTGTCGCTCATCAGCCGGTTGTCGGTGTTGACGGTCACCCGGAACCGCAGCCGGGCAAGCAGGTCGAACGGATGATTCTCGAGCGCGTCCACGGCCCCGGTCTGAACGTTGGAACTGGGACACAGTTCCAGGGGAATCCTCTTGTCCCGCACATAGTTCGCAAGCTTGCCCAGCACCGGGACGCCGTCGTCGCCGATCGTGATGTCGTCGGTGATCCGGACCCCGTGCCCGAGGCGGTCCGTCCCGCAGAACGCGATGGCCTCGTGGATGGACGGCAGACCGAACGCCTCACCCGCGTGAATGGTGAAGTGCGCATTGCTGCCCCGCATGTACTCGAAGGCGTCGAGGTGGCGGCTGGGCGGATTCCCGGCCTCGGCCCCGGCGATGTCGAAACCGACGACGCCGCGGTCCCGGAACCGGATCGCCAGTTCCGCGATCTCCCGGGACCGCGCCGCGTGCCGCATCGCGGTGAGCAGTACGCCGATCCGGATGTTCTGGCCGCGCACCTCCGCCGCCGACTCCCCTGCCTCGAATCCCAGCAGGACCTGCTCCACCACCTCGTCCAGGGTCAGCCCCTCCTCGAGGTGCTGCTCCGGGGCGAACCTGACCTCCGCGTAGACCACGCCGTCGGCGGCGAGGTCCTCGGCGCATTCACGGGCGACGCGTTCGAGCCCGACGGGTGTCTGCATGACCGCGACCGTGTGGGCGAACGTCTCGAGGTATCTCTCGAGCGAACCGCTGTCGGCGGCCTCCCGGAACCACGTGGCCAGCGCGGGCGCGGTGTCGGCGGGCAGCGCGTCGTAGCCGCAGTCGCGGGCGAGTTCGAGAACCGTCTCGGGCCGGAGACCCCCGTCGAGATGGTCGTGCAGCAACACCTTCGGCGCTCGGCGCAGGGCCGACAGATCCAGTGCGGTCATGCGTCGACGTTAGCGTGAGGGATCCTCTATCCGCTCGATGACGAGCGGCGTGGTCACCGACGGCGCGTCGGCCACGACGGTCCAGGCTTCGGAAAGTACGGCTTTCGCCGCGGCGAACCGTTCGGGCGTGTCGGTGTGCAGCGTGACGAGCGGGGTGCCCACCGACACCGTCTCCCCCGGCTTCGCGTGCAACTCGATGCCCGCCCCCGCCTGCACCGGCTCGCCCTGTCGCGCCCGACCCGCGCCGAGCCGCCATGCGGCGAGCCCGACCGCCATGGCGTCGAGACCGCACACCACCCCGTCCGACTCGGAGAGCAGCACCTCGGTGTGCCTGGCTGTCGGCAGCGGCGCGTCGGGGTCGCCGCCCTGGGCGGCGATCATCCTCCGCCAGCGGTCCATGGCGGATCCGTCGCGGAGTTTGTCGGCAGGGTCGACTCCGTCGATTTCGGCTGCCTTCAACATTTCTCGCGCGAGCTCGAGAGTCAGTTCCACGACGTCGGACGGGCCGCCTCCGGCCAGCACCTCCAGCGATTCCCGCACCTCCAGTGCGTTGCCCGCGGTGTGACCGAGGGGCGCGTCCATTGCCGTGAGCAAAGCCATCGTCCGCACTCCGGCGTCGTTCCCGAGGTCGACCATCGTCTGGGCGAGCTCCCGCGCGTCGTCGAGCTTCTTCATGAACGCGCCCGAACCGACCTTGACGTCGAGCACGAGCGCGCCGGTGCCCTCGGCGATCTTCTTGCTCATGATCGAGCTGGCGATCAGGGGAATCGACTCGACCGTCCCGGTGACGTCGCGGAGCGCGTACAACCGCCGGTCCGCCGGCGCCAGGTCTGCGCCGGCGGCGCAGACGACGGCTCCGACGGCGGGATCGGACAGGATCTCGGCCATCTCGGAGGTGTCGAGGTCGGCGCGCCAGCCCGGGATCGACTCGAGCTTGTCGAGGGTTCCGCCGGTGTGACCGAGCCCGCGTCCCGACAGTTGCGGCACCGCGGCGCCGCATGCCGCGACCAGCGGTGCGAGCGGGAGCGTGGTCTTGTCGCCCACACCACCCGTCGAGTGCTTGTCGACGGTGGGGCGCCCGAGGTGGGTGAAGTCGAGGCGTCGACCGGACGAGATCATCGCCGTGGTCCAGCGGCTCACCTCCTCGCGCGTCATCCCGCGGAAGTAGATCGCCATGGCCAGCGCCGACATCTGCTCGTCGGCCACGACCCCCCGGGTGAATGCCTCGACCACCCAGTCGATCTCTGCACCGGACAGTTCCCTGCCGTCGCGCTTGGCGGCGATGATCGACGAGGCGTCATGCATGGCTGATTCTCCCCTTCTCCTCCGGACCGAAAGCGTCCGGCAGCAGCTGTTCCAATGGGCGCACGCCGGCCCGGTGGTCGACGAGCAGTCCGGGGCCGCCGTGCTCGAAGAGAATCTGCCGGCAGCGTCCGCACGGCATGAGTATGTCGCCACTCGCGTCACAGCAGGTGAAGGCGATTAATCGCCCGCCGCCGCCCGCAAATAAGTTACCGACCAGTACACACTCGGCGCAGAGCCCCAAACCGTATGAGACATTTTCCACATTGCATCCGACGACGATTCGCCCATCGTCCACCAGCGCCGCCGCTCCCACCGCGAACCCGGAGTAGGGCGCATAGGCCTGGCCCATCACCTCACGCGCGTTGGCGCGCAACAGCTTCCAATCGATCTCGACCATGGTTCCCCATCCAATCACGTGGGCTGAATGGATGCAGAGATTCGCTCGGTACGGCCCATCCGCATTGGAGAGGCAAACCTAACTTCATTTGAAAGGGCCGTACGAACCCCGACTCGAATTAGTTCCCCCGTTTCCGTTGGGTTTAGAGTTCAGAGAAGTCGGTTCAGGATCACGTCGGGTCCCCAGTTGTGGTATGTCCGCAACGCTGCGCAGACTCGACACGTCCACCAATGACGTTGGAGGCACAGCACTCGATGAGTACTACGACTGAAGCCGCTCCGGCCAAGGAGCGCACACGGTCGCTTTACCGGGGCGACCCCGGAATGTGGTCCTGGGTTTTGCACCGGATCACAGGCGTAATGACGTTCTTCTTCCTATTCGTGCACGTGCTGGATACCGCGCTGGTGCGTGTGAATCCCGACACGTACGACAGTGTCATCGAGACCTACAAGAACCCGATCGTCGGGCTCATGGAGCTCGCGCTCGTCGCCGCGGTGCTGTACCACGCACTGAACGGCGTCCGGGTGATGCTGGTGGACTTCTGGTCCAAGGGACCGCAGTACCAGCGCCTGATGCTCTGGGTAATCCTTGCGATCTGGTTCCTGGTGATGATCCCGGGCGCAGGCCGCATCTTCTACAACATGTTTGCGGGGCACTGACATGACGACAGAAGCCAAGAGTCTCGGCAAGACCTACGACCGTCCCGCCAGCCTGGACAACCCGCGCTCTCCGCGCCGGACCTCGAAGAACAACTTCGAGCTGTACGCCTGGCTGTTCATGCGGTTCTCCGGACTCGCACTGATCTTCCTCGTGCTCGGCCACCTCTTCATCATGCTGATGCTCGACGACGGTGTGCACCGCATCAACTTCGCGTTCGTCGCAGGCCGCTGGTCCAGCCCGTTCTGGCAATTCTGGGACCTCACCATGCTGTGGCTTGCCCAGCTGCACGGCGGAAACGGA
This sequence comes from Rhodococcus sp. JVH1, assembly GCF_000280725.2. NCBI lineage: Bacteria > Bacillati > Actinomycetota > Actinomycetes > Mycobacteriales > Nocardiaceae > Rhodococcus > Rhodococcus sp. JVH1. Next base: position 1,065,228 of record NZ_CP166289.1, read on the forward strand.
CTCCGCACGGTCATCGCGGACTACTCCCGCAAGGACTCCACGCGCTTCTGGCTGACCACGATCCTCGTTCTCTCGATGATCCTGATCATGGGCCTCGGCACGTACGTCATCTTCACCTTCGACCCCAATATCTCGGCGAGCTAGGGGAGCACAGATTTCATGCAGGAACACCGTTATGACGTGGTCATCGTCGGTGCCGGCGGCGCCGGCATGCGCGCAGCGATCGAGGCCGGTCCCCGCGCCCGCACCGCGGTACTGACCAAGCTCTACCCCACCCGCAGCCACACCGGTGCGGCCCAGGGCGGCATGTGTGCCGCGCTGGCGAACGTGGAGGAAGACAACTGGGAGTGGCACACCTTCGACACGGTCAAGGGCGGCGACTACCTCGCCGACCAGGACGCCGTCGAGATCATGGCCAAGGAGGCCATCGACGCGGTGCTCGACCTCGAGAAGATGGGTCTGCCGTTCAACCGCACGCCCGAGGGCAAGATCGACCAGCGCCGTTTCGGTGGTCACACCCGCGATCACGGTAAGGCCCCCGTGCGCCGCGCATGTTATGCCGCGGACCGCACCGGTCACATGATCCTGCAGACGCTCTACCAGAACTGCGTCAAGCACGACGTCGAGTTCTTCAACGAGTTCTACGCCCTCGACATCGCGATCACCGAGACGGAGAACGGCCCGGTCGCCACCGGCGTCATCGCCTACGAGCTGGCCACCGGCGAGATCCACGTCTTCCACGCGAAGTCCATCGTGTTCGCCACCGGCGGCTCGGGACGCATGTACAAGACGACGTCCAACGCGCACACCCTCACCGGTGACGGCATGGGCATCATCTTCCGCAAGGGCCTTCCACTGGAGGACATGGAGTTCCACCAGTTCCATCCCACAGGCCTCGCGGGGCTCGGCATCCTCATCTCCGAGGCCGTGCGCGGTGAGGGCGGCATCCTCCGTAACGCCGACGGCGAACGGTTCATGGAGCGCTACGCCCCCACCATCAAGGACCTCGCACCCCGTGACATCGTTGCGCGGTCGATGGTCCTCGAGGTCCTCGAGGGACGCGGCGCGGGACCGAACAAGGATTACGTCTACATCGACGTGACCCACATCCCCGAGGAAGTCCTCGACGAGAAGCTCCCCGACATCATGGAGTTCTCCCGCACCTACCTCGGTGTGGACCCGGTCAAGGAACCGGTGCCGGTGTACCCCACCTGCCACTACGTCATGGGCGGTATCCCCACCCGGATCAACGGTGAGGTCCTGCGCAACAACGACGAGATCGTCCAGGGCCTGTACGCCGCCGGCGAATGCGCCTGCGTCTCCGTCCACGGCGCGAACCGTCTCGGCACCAACTCGCTGCTCGACATCAACGTCTTCGGACGCCGCGCCGGCATCGCCGCCGCCGAGCACGCCAACAACAGCGAGTTCGTCGACATGCCCGAGGCGCCCGAGAAGATGGTCGACGACTGGATGGCCACCATCCTGTCGGACCACGGTCACGAGCGTGTCGCGGACATCCGCAGCGAGCTGCAGCAGTCCATGGACAACAACGCCTCCGTGTTCCGTACCGAAGAGCGCCTCACCCAGGCCCTCAAGGATGTGCGCGCACTCAAGGAGCGCTACAACCACATCACGGTGCAGGACAAGGGCAAGCGCTACAACAGCGACCTGCTCGAGGCCGTCGAGCTCGGCTTCCTCCTCGAAATGGCGGAGGTCACCGTCGTCGGCGCGCTGAACCGCAAGGAATCGCGCGGCGGCCACGCCCGCGAGGACTACCCGGACCGCAACGACGCCGAGTACATGAAGCACACGATGGCATACAAGGAGGGCGACGGCCTGCTCTCCGACATCCGTCTCGACTACAAGCCGGTAGTCCAGACCCGCTACGAGCCGATGGAGCGTAAGTACTGATGAGCGCACCTGCAGTCGACAAGAGCGAGAACAAGTCGGATCTCCCTCCCGTGCCCGAGGGCGCCGTCATGGTCACCCTCAAGATCGCTCGGATGAACCCGGAGTCCGGCGAGGGCCAGCACTGGGACAGCTTCCAGGTTCCGGCTCTGCCGACGGACCGCATGCTGAACCTGCTCCTGTACGTGAAGGGCTACCTCGACGGCACCCTGACGTTCCGCCGCAGCTGCGCCCACGGCGTGTGTGGTTCGGACGCGATGCGGATCAACGGCGTCAACCGTCTGGCCTGCAAGCTCCTCATGAAGGACATGCTGCCCAAGGACGGCAAGCCGGTCACGATCACCGTCGAGCCCATCAAGGGCCTGCCGGTGGAGAAGGACCTCGTCGTCGACATGGAGCCCTTCTTCGACGCGTTCCGCGCCGTGAAGCCGTTCCTCATCACCACCGGCAACGAGCCCACCCGTGAGCGCATCCAGTCGCAGCACGACCGGGCACGTTTCGACGACACCACCAAGTGCATCCTGTGTGCCTGCTGCACCACGTCGTGCCCGGTGTACTGGAGCGACGGCAGCTACTTCGGTCCCGCTGCCATCGTCAACGCTCACCGGTTCATCTTCGACAGCCGTGACGAGGGTGCGTCGGAACGTCTCGACATCCTCAACGACAAGGACGGCGTCTGGCGTTGCCGGACCACGTTCAACTGCACCGACGCGTGCCCGCGTGGCATCCAGGTGACGAAGGCGATCCAGGAAGTCAAGCGCGCGCTGCTCTTCGCACGCTGACCCCAGGTCTGCCGAGCACGTTCCAGGGCGCCCCCGACCGCACCGGTCGGGGGCGCCCTGCGTCGTGTCCAACCTCACTGTCCGAGCGGTCACACGGTGAAATCTCCGCGCTAGTGTCGAGAACAGATGCTCCCGACGGACAGTGAGGTTCACCCATGGCGCAGTCGCCCCCTCCCGCAGTGGTCACGGTCACCGGAGCGGCAGGCAGCATCGGCTACGCGTCGCTGTTCCGGATCGCCGCCGGCGAGATGCTCGGACCCGACACCCCGATCCGGCTGCGTCTCTTGGAGATTCCGTCCGCCGTGTCCGCCGCCGAGGGCACCGCGATGGAGCTCGACGACAGCGCCTTCCCGCTGCTCCGCGACATCGAGGTCCACGACGACCCGAAGCGGGGTTTCGACGGCACCGACGTCGCCCTTCTCATCGGATCACGTCCCCGGTCCAAGGGCATGGAGCGTGGCGACCTCCTGGCCGCGAACGGGCAGATCTTCACCGTGCAGGGTCGCGCGCTCAACCAGGTTGCCGCGGACGGAGTCCGGGTGCTGGTCGTGGGCAACCCGGCCAATACCAACGCCCTGGTCGCCGCGAACAACGCCCCCGACATCCCGGCGGAACGGTTCACGGCGCTGACCCGGCTCGACCACAACCGCGCGATCGCCCAGCTGGCACGGCACTCCGGCGCCGCGGTGAAGGACATCCGCCGCGTCGCGATCTGGGGCAACCACTCAAGCACCCAGTACCCCGACATCTTCCATGCGCGGGTCGGTGACCGGTCCGGTGCCGAGTTCGCCGCCGACCGCGAATGGCTCACCGGCGACTTCATTCCCACGGTCGCGAACCGTGGCAGCGCGATCATCGAAGCTCGCGGCGCATCCTCCGCGGCCTCCGCCGCCAACGCCGCGATCGACCACGTCCACGACTGGGTGCTCGGCACCCCCGACGACGACTGGACGTCGGTGGCGCTGCCCTCCACCGGCGCCTACGGCGTGCCGGAGGGACTGGTGAGCTCGTTCCCGGTTCGCTCGGTCGACGGGTCCTGGCAGATCGTGGACGGGCTCGAGATCGACGACTTCTCGCGGAAGCTGATCGACGCGTCGGTCGCGGAACTCGAATCCGAACGCGACGCCGTCCGGGGCATGGGATTCATCTGATCCGACGTTCGCCTTCCGGAACGGTCGCGCCGACGTCACGAAATCGTGTCGACACGTGTCCGTTTTCGGAAGTCGACCGGTCGTCGCATACGCTGCCTCTTCGATGATGTGGCGTCGAGTGTGTACCGCGGTCGTGTCCGGAACCCTGCTGGCCGGACTCTCGGTGAGTGCTGCCGGGGCGATTCCGCCTGCAGCGCCCTCCTCCCCCACCTCCACACCGTTCGCCACCCCGAACACCGACAACTGCCCCAACAGGTCGGCCCCCGCGCCTGCGATCGACCTGTCCGAGGTACCCCAGCCGGGTGATCCGGCACCCAGCGCCGTGTCCGTGCCCGACGAGCCGGTGGGCGGGCCGAAGCTGGCCGAGTGCGGGGTGATCCTTCCCGACGACGCGCCCGCGCTACCCGCCGACATCGCGGCGTCCGGCTGGGTGGTCGCGGACATCGACACCGGCGACGTGCTCGCGGCGAAAGACCCGCACGGCCGCTACCGGCCGGCGAGCACGATCAAGATGCTGCTGGCTCTCGTCGCGCTGAGCGAACTGGATCTCGACAAGACCGTGACCGCCACCGCCGAGGACGCCGCGGTGGAGGGCAGCGCCGTCGGGATCGGCAAGAACGGTCAGTACACGAACCGGCAGCTGATGCAGGGCCTGGTGATGGCGTCGGGGAACGACGCCGCCCACCTCCTCGCCCGGCAACTCGGCGGCGACGCCGCCACGGTCGACAAGATGAACCACCTCGCCGACACCCTCGGCGCGCACGACACGAGGACCGCGACCCCGTCGGGGCTCGACGGCCCCGGAATGAGCAGCTCACCGTTCGACCTCGCACTCATCTTCCATACCGCGATGAAGAACCCGACGTTCGCGGAGCTGATCTCCACCGAGACGGTGCAGTTCCCGGGTTTCCCGAAGGATCCGGCGATCCCGGACGATCAGGACCGGCCCCCGTTCGCACTGGCCAACGACAATCAGCTGCTCTACAACTACGACGGCGCACTGGGCGGCAAGACCGGGTTCACCGACGACGCCCGCCACACGTATGTCGGCGGCGCCGATCACGACGGTCGCCGCCTGATGGTGACGTTGATGGGCGCCGAAGCCCAGCCGATCCGGCCGTGGGAGCAGGCGGCACGACTGCTGGATTACGGTTTCGCCCTCGACCGCGACGCCCAGGTGGGATCACTCGAAGACCTGTATCCGGCCGAATCCGATTCCGCCGCGGTGCTTGCCGCACCGCCGCAACAGGATTCGGCCGCCGCGACGAGTTCCGTCGTCGCGTCGGGTTCCGACCACCCCCACAACACACTCGCCCTGCGGGCGGGTGTGGGGATCGTGGGGACGGCCGTCGTGCTCATGCTCGTGCTCGGCGCGCGTCGGCTGTCCCGCAGGCGCTGACGAACACCGGCGCCCGGCTCAGCGCCTGTTGCGGGTGAACAGTCCGGACAGTCCGAGCGCAGCGATGGCGCCCACACCGACCAGTGCGAGTCCCCCACGCACACCCGGACCCTCGTGCACCTCGATCCGGGGGTTGATGACGGCCGGATCCGGCGGCGGCACGAAAGCGAGCGCAAGGCTGGCGCGGCTGGTCGCGGCCCACGCCGTCGAGAAGAGCAGCATCCGGCACGTCAGGTAGATGAACACGAGCAGACCGATGATCGGACCGAACGCGACACCGGCGGGACCCGCGGTGACCGCCGAGAGGTAGATGGCACCGACCTGCTTGAAGATCTCGAACACCACGGCCGCGAGCAGGGCCGCCTTGAGCGCACTGCGGAATGTCACGGGCTCTCGGGGCAGTCGGGCGATCACCCAGGCGAACACCGCCCACGTCGCGACCAGCGACACCACGGTCGACAGTGCGCGCAACCCGGCGTCGACGCCGGGCACGTCGTCGAGATTGAGCACCTCGACCACCGTGCGGGCCACCGGGCCGCTGCTCAGCGCGGAGGATCCGAGAGAGACCACCATCGCCAGACCCAGCCCGAGCAGAGCGGCCGCGTCGCCCAGTTTGGTTCGCACGAATCCCTTCGACTCGCGCTGGCTCTCCCACATCGCCGTCAGCGCGTCGCGCAGGTTCGCCATCCACCCGAGTCCCGCGTAGGCGGCACCGAGGAGGCCGAGTACACCCACGCTGGCACGGGACGCGATCGCCGAATCGATGACCGTGTTGAGCGTGTCACCCAGACTTCCGGGAACGTTCTTGGTGATGCTGTCCTGCAGTTCCTGCAGCAACTCCGGCTGACCGGCGAGGACGAAACCGGCGATGGCGAACGCGACCATCAGGATCGGAATCAGTGCGAGCACACTGAAATACGTGATCCCCGCCGCGTAATAGTCGCCCTTCTGCTGCTGATACCGCTGTGCGGCCCGCATCAGATGGTCGAACCAGGGGCGCGCTGCCCGCTGCCTGTCGAGAAAACTCGGTTCGTCAGCCACAGTGCTCATCCCTTCGGTGTCAGAAACCCAACCTTCTCGTATACGGCCGCCAGAGTCTGCGACGACACCTCACGGGCGCGGTGGGCACCGGCGGCGATGATCCGATCGAGTTCTGCCTCGTCCGAGAGGTACCCCTCCACCTTCGCTTTCAACGGTGTCACGAATTCGGCGAGGACATCGGCCGTATCGGTCTTCAGGTCGCCGTACCCTTTGCCCTCGTACCCGGCCACCAACGTCTCGACCGGCGTGCCGGACAGCGCGGACTGGATGGTGAGCAGGTTGCTCACACCGGGCTTGGCCTGCGGGTCGTAGCGGATCTCCCGCTCGTTGTCGGTGACCGCGGACTTGATCTTCTTCGCCGACACCTTGGGGTCGTCGAGAAGGTTGATCAGCCCCGCGGGGCTCGGACCGGACTTGCTCATCTTCGACGTCGGATCCTGCAGGTCGTAGATCTTGGCGGTGCCCTTGATGATCTGCGCCTCGGGAATGACGAACGCCTTCCCGAACCGGGTGTTGAACCGCTGGGCGAGATCGCGGGACAGTTCGAGATGCTGACGCTGGTCCTCGCCGACGGGGACGCGCTGCGGACGGTAGAGCAGGATGTCGGCAGCCATCAGCACCGGATACGTGAACAGGCCGACGCTCGCGTTCTCACTGCCCTGTTTGGCCGACTTGTCCTTGAACTGCGTCATCCGGCTCGCTTCACCGAAACCGGTGATGCAGTTGAGAACCCACGCCAGCTGCGCATGCTCGGGCACCTGGCTCTGCACGAACAGCGTGGCGCGGTCGGGGTCGATTCCGAGCGCCAGCAGCTGCGCCGCCGCGATCTTCGTGCGACGGCGCAGCTCTTTCGGGTCCTGCGCCACCGTGATCGCATGGAGGTCGGGGATGAAGTAGAACGCGTCGAAGTCGTCCTGCAGAGGCACCCACTGCTGCAGAGCACCCAGGAAGTTGCCGAGGTGGAACGAGTCGGCGGTGGGCTGGATGCCGGAGAGCACCCGCGGTTTCGCGGTGGGTTTCTGAGCTGCAGGGGTCGACATGAGTACTGATCTTTTCACGTGCGCCGTGACGACACGAATCAGATACCGGCCGTCACCGGTACTGGACGGTGACCGGCGCGTGATCGGACCACCGCTGGTCGTAGGTTTCGGCGCGCTCGACGACGGCCTGCTTGGCCCGCTCCGCCAGTTCCCGGGTGGCGATCTGGTAGTCGATGCGCCAGCCGGAGTCGTTGTCGAACGCCTTCCCACGGTACGACCACCAGGAGTACGGCCCGGCGACGTCGGGATTGAGCTGCCGGACCACGTCGGTCCAGTGCGCGTCCTCGGCGAACAGTGCCCCGAGCCACTCGCGCTCGTTCGGGAGGAAACCGGAGTTCTTCTTGTTGGTCTTCCAGTTCTTCAGGTCGAGTTCGGTGTGGGCGATGTTCCAGTCGCCGCAGACCACGACGTGCCTGCCTGCCGCGACGGCGGCCGCTGCGGTGGCGGTGAGGTACCGGGCGAAGGAGTCCATGAACCGCTCCTTCTCCTCCTGCCGCGGTGTCTGGGCCTCCCCGGAGGGCAGGTACAGGCTCGCGACGGTCAGGTCGTCGAAGTCTGCCTCGAGGTAGCGGCCCGCGGTCGCGAACTCGTCGTCACCGTGGCCGACGCGGAAGGCGTCGGCAGGTTTCCGGGACAGGATGGCGACGCCGTTGCGCCCCTTCGACGACGGCTCCGCGGACACCAGGTTCCATCCGCCCTCCAGAGCGGGCACGAGCGTCTCGGCGAGCTGCTCGTCGGACGCCCGCGTCTCCTGCAGACACACGACGTCGGCCTCCGTGCGCTCGATCCACTCGGTGAGCCCCTTGCGGGCGGCGGCGCGAACGCCGTTGACATTGACGGTGGTGATGATGTGTGGCACGGCAAGCACCGTAGCGGACGCGTACGACAGCGCGGCTACCGAGACGAACGGGCGCTGCGGCGTTCCATCGCGACCGCCACGGTGAGGACCACGAGCCCCGCCACGGCGAGCAGCGCACCGACCGCGGCGGGCGCCGTGTAGCCGTGGCCGGCCGCGATCACGACACCGCCGATCCACGCCCCGAACGCGTTCGCGATGTTGAGGGCCGCGTGGTTGAGCGAGGCGGCGAGGGTCTGGGCGTCGGCGGCGACGTCCATCAGCCGGGTCTGCAAACCGGGAACCATCGACGCACCCGCCGCGCCGACGAAGAAGACCAGCAGCAGCGCCGTGTACGGGTTGTGGGAGGCGATCACGAAGATGCCGAGCAACACCCCGAGCGCCGTCATCGATACGAAGAGACCGGGAAGCAGCGCCCGGTCGGCGAGCCGGCCGCCGATCAGATTGCCCGCGACCATGCCCAGCCCGTAGATCATCAGGGCCAGCGGCACCAGCGACCGCGACAGGCCGGCGACGTCGGTGAGCGTCGTGCTGATGTACGTGTAGACGGCGAACATGCCGCCGAACCCGACCATGCCGATGATCAGCGTCATCCACACCTGCGCGCGGCGCAGGGCACCGAGTTCGGTGAGGGGATTCGACATCCTCATGGCGGCGAGCGCGGGCACCCACGACCAGATCGCGCCCAGTGTCGCCACACCGATCACGGCCACGAGAGCGAAGGCGCTGCGCCAGCCGAGCGTCTGGCCCAGCCACGACGCGACGGGAACGCCGACGACGTTGGCCACCGACAGTCCCATCATCACGAGAGCGACCGCCCTGGCCCGCTGGCCGCGGTCCGCGAGGTGCGCCGCCACGAGGGCCGCGACACCGAAGTAGGCGCCGTGTGGGAGGCCCGCCACGAACCGCGCGGCCATCAGCACACCGTAGTTCGGCGCGAACACGGTGGCGGCGTTGCCGATCGTGAACGCCGCCATCAGCGCGATCAGCAGCGTCTTACGGGGCACCCGCGCGGTCAGCGCGGCGATGAGTGGCGCGCCCACGACCACACCCAGCGCATACGCCGAGATGACGTGCCCGGCCGTCGGCTCGGTGATCCCGAGACTCGACGCCATCTCGGGCAGCAGCCCCATCGCCACGAACTCGGTGGTCCCGATCCCGAAGCCACCGAGCGCGAGCGCGATCATGGCGAGCTTGCGAACGGACGGATGTTGGGCGATGACACCGAGGTGCTCGGGGCGGACGGGGGTGGAAGTGCTCACAGAAGAACTTTCGACTAGGCAGGGAGACGGCTACGCGGCGCACGGCGCCTCGTTGCGCAACGACCCACATCGAAATTCTCTTCCCCGGATTCCGCTTTTGGCGCATCGAGCGACCGTGAGATGACTCACCCGGGCCCGGAGACGCCGAACGGGACGCCCCGTGAGGGACGTCCCGTCGGTAGCGCTGTGGCTCGATGCCTACTGCTCGGCGATGGCCTTCTGGAGGTTGATGTCCAGCGCACCGAGGAACTCCTCGGTGGTCAGGTAGCCCTGGTCGCCGCCGACCAGCATCGCGAGGTCCTTGGTCATCTGGCCACCCTCGACGGTCTTGATGACCACGTCTTCGAGCTTCTGGGCGAAGCCGATGACGTCGGGGGTGTTGTCCAGCTTGCCGCGGTGCTCGAGTCCACGGGTCCACGCGAAGATCGACGCGATGGGGTTGGTGGACGTCGGCTTGCCCTGCTGGTGCTGACGGAAGTGACGCGTCACGGTGCCGTGTGCGGCCTCGGCCTCACACGTCTTTCCGTCCGGGGTCAGCAGCACGGAGGTCATGAGGCCGAGCGACCCGAAGCCCTGCGCGACGGTGTCCGACTGGACGTCGCCGTCGTAGTTCTTGCAGGCCCAGACGTAGCCGCCCTCCCACTTGAGCGCCGACGCGACCATGTCGTCGATGAGTCGGTGCTCGTAGGTGAGTCCTGCCGCGTCGAACTCCGACTTGAACTCGGTCTCGTAGACGTGCTGGAAGATGTCCTTGAACGCGCCGTCGTACGCCTTGAGGATGGTGTTCTTGGTCGACAGGTACACCGGGTAGTTCTGCTGCAGGCCGTAGTTGAGCGAGGCGCGCGCGAAGTCCTCGATGGACTTGGTGAAGTTGTACTGCCCCTGGACGACGCCGCCACCCTCGGGGAAGTTCACCAGCTCGTGCTCGATCGGCTCGCTGCCGTCCTCGGGCGTGTAGGTGATCATCACCTTGCCGGGGCCGGGGACCTTGAAGTCGGTGGCGCGGTACTGGTCGCCGAAGGCGTGACGGCCGATGATGATCGGCTTGGTCCAGCCCGGAACCAGTCGCGGAACGTTGGAGATGATGATCGGCGCGCGGAAGATCGTCCCACCGAGGATGTTGCGGATGGTGCCGTTGGGCGACCGCCACATCTTCTTGAGACCGAACTCCTCGACGCGTGCCTCGTCCGGGGTGATGGTCGCGCACTTGACGCCGACGCCGTGCTTCTTGATGGCGTTGGCCGCGTCGATGGTCACCTGGTCGTCGGTCTCGTCCCGGTATTCGATGCCGAGGTCGTAGTACTCGAGATTCACATCCAGGTAAGGATGGATCAGTTTGTCTTTGATGAACTGCCAGATAATGCGCGTCATCTCGTCGCCGTCGAGTTCGACGACGGTGCCCTCAACCTTGATTTTGGACATGGGTGCTTCGCGTCCTCCTAGGAAGTTTCCCTGGTTACACGGTTGCGGGCGCACTTTGTGAGTGGGTCCGCGAACGGTTCGCTTTTCAAACGTAGACGGTCGAGGCGGCCGCTGGGAGACCGCACGTAAACAAGACAAGCGTACTGCTATGCGCCACGCTCGCAACACGTGGGGCACGCAGGCCGTCCCTACTCGCGGGTAACTTTTCCCTGCTAGTGGCCGTGAATCGGTGCCGTTTCCGGTCGTTCCACCCCAGCCGCTAAGATTCACTCCAGGTCATGAGTGCCAGCAACGAGCCCCGGCTAGCTGGCCGGCAACCCTCCACCGCGGTGGGGTGCCCCGGGTGATGACCTGGTTCCCTGATTCATACAACAGTCGGGTGACAAGCGCGGGTCCGACATCGGAGGTTCATGATGTGTTGTTGTCGTAGATAGACCCCAGACAAGCCCTGCGCGCGAACGAACCAGCAACTCTGTCGCGCCTCGTCAGACCACTGGAGTAGACAGCACATGACCGAGAACTGGTCGTTCGAGACCAAGCAGATCCACGCCGGGCAGACGTCCGACGCGACCACCAAGGCGCGGGCGCTGCCGATCTACCAGACCACCTCGTACACGTTCGACAGCACCGATCACGCTGCCGCGCTGTTCGGTCTGGCCGAGCCGGGCAACATCTACACCCGCATCATGAACCCCACCCAGGACGCGGTCGAGCAGCGCATCGCCGCCCTCGAAGGCGGCGTCGCCGCGCTGCTGCTGTCCTCCGGGCAGGCCGCCGAGACGATCGCGATCCTGAACCTCGCCGAGGCTGGCGACCACATCGTCTCCAGCCCGCGGCTGTACGGCGGCACCTACAACCTCTTCCACTACACGCTGCCCAAGCTCGGCATCGAGGTCTCGTTCGTCGAGGACCCCGACGACCTCGAGCAGTGGAAGGACGCGGTCCGGGACAACACGAAGGCGTTCTACGGCGAGACCATCTCCAACCCCCGCAACGACGTCCTCGACCTGCCGGGCATCTCTGGGATCGCACATCAGCACGGGCTCCCGCTGATCGTCGACAACACGGTGGCCACCCCCTACCTGATCCGCCCCCTCGAGCACGGTGCGGACATCGTGGTGCACTCCGCCACCAAGTACCTCGGTGGCCACGGCACGGCGATCGCCGGAGTCATCGTCGACGGCGGCACGTTCGACTGGACCCAGGGCCGCCACGGCAACTTCACCACCCCGGACCCGAGCTACCACGGCGTCGTCTACTCCGAACTCGGACCGCCCGCGTTCGCCCTCAAGGCGCGCGTGCAGCTGCTCCGCGACCTCGGCTCGGCGATCTCCCCGTTCAACGCGTTCCTCATCGCCCAGGGTCTCGAGACGCTGAGCCTTCGGATGGAACGGCACGTGTCCAACGCGACCGCCGTCGCCCAGTACCTGGAGGCGCGGCCGGAGGTCGTGTCCGTCGGATACGCCGGGCTTCCGTCCTCGCCCTGGCACGACCGTGCGAAGCAGATCGCGCCGCGGGGTGCGGGCGCCATCGTGACGTTCGAACTCGCCGGCGGCATCGACGCCGGCAAGAAGTTCGTCAACGCGCTCACCCTGCACAGCCACGTCGCGAACATCGGCGACGTCCGCTCGCTGGTGATCCACCCGGCGTCCACCACACACTCCCAGCTGACCCCCGAGGAGCAGGCCGCCAGCGGCGTCACCCCCGGACTGGTCCGCCTGGCTGTAGGCATCGAAGGGATCGACGACATCATCGCCGATATCGAGACCGGACTCACGGCGGCGGCATCTTGACCGTGAGCGCTGTACAGAACCTGCCCGTGGCGGACGGACGTCTCGGCACCATCGACATCGGATCGCTCGAACTCGAGAGCGGAACAGTGATCCCGTCGGTGTCCCTCGCCGTGCAGCGATGGGGTGAGCTGTCCCCGAACCGGGACAACGTGGTGCTCGTCGAGCACGCCCTCACCGGCGACTCCCACGTCACCGGACCCGTCACCGACGAACACCCCTCCCCCGGCTGGTGGACCGGGATGGTCGGTCCGGGTGCGCCGATCGACACCGACGAATGGTGCGTCATCGCGACCAACGTCCTCGGTGGCTGCCGCGGCACCACCGGTCCCGGTTCGATCGCCGAGGACGGGCGCCCGTGGGGCAGCCGTTTCCCGGAGATCTCCATCCGCGACCAGATCGCGGCCGAGAAGAAGTTCACCGACCTGCTGGGCATCGACAAGCTGGCGTCCGTCGTCGGCGGTTCGATGGGCGGAATGCGCGCGCTCGAGTGGGCCGTCACCTACCCGGACCAGGTGGCGTCCGCGCTCATTCTCGCGGTCGGCGCCCGCGCGACCGCCGACCAGATCGGCACGCAGACCACTCAGATCGCGGCCATCACCAGCGACCCCGACTGGCAGGGCGGCGACTATCACGGCACCGGCCGGATCCCCCGGGCCGGACTGCGCATCGCCCGCCGGATCGCGCACCTGACCTACCGCAGCGAGGCCGAACTCGACTCCCGGTTCGCGAACTCGCCGCAGGACGGCGAGGACCCGTGGCGCGGCGGCCGGTACTCCGTCGAGAGCTATCTGCAGCACCAGGCCGACAAGCTGGTCGGCAGGTTCGACCCGAGCACGTACGTGCTGCTGTCCGAGGCCATGAACCGGCACGACGTGGGCCGCGGTCGCGGTGGCATCGCCGCGGCGCTGGGGACGATCACCGCACCCGTCATCGTGGGCGGCGTCGACTCCGACCGCCTGTACCCGATCCGCCTGCAGGAGGATCTGGCCAACGACATCCCCACCTGCGACGGTCTGCGGGTGCTCAACTCACGGGACGGCCACGACGGGTTCCTCACCGAGGCCGCCGCCGTCGCGAAACTGCTCTCCGAGACGATGCAACTGGCCCGCGCGGGACGCTGACCCCCGTGCGGGACGACACCCGCTCGGACCGCTAGTCGGTTCCGAGCGGGTCGATCGACACGGCCAGCCACACGATCGCGCCCCCGACGGCCACCAGCGCACCCACGTCGAAAGGCTTGCTGCGCACCGCGAGCAGTCCGACGCGCTCCGACGGCATCATCAACCGGAACACCGCCGCGAGCAGCGTGGCCACGCCGAACACGAACGCGCCTCGCCGCCACCGATCCGCGAGCACGAACACGACGGCGACGAGGATGACGACGAGGACTGCGAGCATCGGCAGATTCTTCTTCGCGAACTGCCCCCAGTCGGCCATCTCAGCCGAGAGACGCTGCGACACGCTCGGCCCGCTCCACGACGTTGGTCAGCAGGAAGGCACGGGTGAGCGGCCCGACGCCACCGGGGTTCGGGGACAGGAAGCCGGCGACCTCGGCGACATCCGCCGCCACGTCGCCGCGCAGCCCGTCCGCGGTGCGGCTCACACCCACGTCGAGGACCGCGGCACCGGGCTTGACCATGTCGGCCGTGATCAGACCGGGAACACCGGCCGCCGCGATCACGATGTCGGCGCGGCGGACCTCCGCTCCGAGGTCCCGCGTGCGGGTGTGGCAGAGGGTGACGGTGGCGTTCTCGCTGCGCCGGGTGAACAGCAGACCGATCGGGCGGCCCACGGTGACACCGCGACCGACGACGACGACGTGCGCCCCCTCGATCGGCACCTCGTACCGGCGCAGCAGGTGCAGGATTCCGCGCGGCGTGCACGGCAGCGGCGCTTCCTTGCCCAGCACCAGCCGGCCCAGGTTGACCGGGTGCAGGCCGTCGGCGTCCTTGTCGGGGTCGATGCGCTCGAGGGCGGCGTTCTCGTCGAGCTGCTTCGGCAGCGGGAGTTGCACGATGTAGCCGGTGCAGTCCGGGTTGGCGTTGAGCTCGTCGATGGTGGCGTCGAGCTTCTCCTGCGTGATGTCGCCGGGCAGGTCGCGGCGGATCGAGGTGATCCCGACCTTCGCGCAGTCGTTGTGCTTCCCGCGCACGTAGGCGGCCGACCCCGGGTCGTCCCCCACCAGAACGGTGCCGAGACCGGGCGTGATGCCCCTGTCCTTCAGGGCGCTCACCCGCACCTTCAGGTCTTCGAAAATCTCGTCGCGGGTCGCCTTGCCATCGAGGATCGTTGCAGTCACGTGCCCCATTCTCTCAGGTTCGCCATACACGCGTCAGGTCGGTTCCACCACGAGCCCGTTGGCGGTCGCGTACGCGATGGCCTGGGTGAGTTCGATCTGCGCCTTGTCCAGCGAGACCGCCGTCCACAGGTTCGCGTCGACGTGGGCCCCGCGCAGGTCCGCGCCGTCGAATTTCGCGCCGCCGGTGCGGGCGCCGAACAGATCCGCCGACCGGAGCACGGCGCGCCGGAGGTCCGTGCGGACGAGGTTGGCTTCCCGGAACCGGCAGTCCGTGAAATCGAGTCCGCGCAGGTCGGCGCCGCCCAGCGACGCGAGCGTGAAATCGCATTCGTCGAAGACCATCGGGCGCAGCCGGCAGTTGTCGAACTCCGACCCGAGGAAGCTGCAGTTACGGAACTCGCTGTGCCACAGCGTTGTTCGGGTGAACGAGCACGAGCGGAACGCCGTCCCCACATGATTCGACTCGGCGAGGTCGGCGCCCGTGAAATCGCATTCGGTGAAGATCACCGACTCGGTGCGGAGTTCACTCAGGTCGGCGTCGCGGAAGTTGCATTTCGTGTAGTGCCGCCGCCGCCAGTTCTGCGCGGGGAGTCGTGCGTCGCCGTAGTCCTCACCCACCACCTCTTCTGCCGGATCCATGCGTCCATCATGCCGCCTCGCGGTGTGCCCCTAAGCTGTGCGGGTGTTCCGAGTGATGTTCCACGAACCCCGAATCCCACCCAACACCGGCAACGCCATCCGCATGGTTGCAGGCACCGGGTGCGAGCTGCACCTCGTGGGTCCACTCGGATTCGACCTGTCCGAGCCGAAACTCAAACGTGCCGGACTCGACTACCACGACCTGGCGTCGGTGACCGTGCACGAGAACCTGGAGGCGGCCTGGGCTGCGCTGGAGCCCGCGCGGGTGTACGCGTTCACCGCGCACGCCACCGTGTCGTACGCCGACATCGCCTACCAGCCCGGCGACGTTCTGCTGTTCGGTCCCGAACCCACCGGACTGTCGGAGGAGGTGCTGGCCGATCCCCACGTGACGGAGCGGCTCCGCATCCCCATGCTTCCCGGCCGCCGGTCGCTGAACCTGTCGAACGCCGCCGCCCTCGTCACGTACGAGGCGTGGCGCCAGCACGGATTCAGCGGGGCTGCGCTGTAGCTCCGACGACTGCGGCCCCGACACCGGCGGCCGCGCTGGCACCGAGCGCGATGTCGAGGAAGTCGCGCGCCGCACCCTGAACGCCGCGCACCGGGTCCCAGACGGCGGAGAGCCGCCGCGGAAGCGTCAACCCCTCCACCTGAACGGAGGCGAGGCGGCCGTCCGTCAGGTCGGCGGCCACCGCCAGCGAGGACAGAACCGCCGGAGCGTTACCCGCCACGACCGCCGCCTTCACCGCCGTGCACGACGTCAGCTCCAGCAACGGCGGAACGCACTGCGGCACCGCGTTCTCCAGGGTGGTGCGCGTCCCGGAACCGGACTCACGCTGGATCATCGGCGTCGCGGCGAGTTCGGACACGGAAATCGGTGACCGGCGGACCCATTCGTGCTCGGGCGGCACCACGACCACCAGGTGGTCGCGGCCGATCTCCCGTACCTGCAGTCCCGCCGGAATGTCCGGGCCCTCGACGAACCCGAGATCCGCCTCACCGGACAGCACCCGGGCGGTCACCTCGGACGAGTTGAGCAGCCGCACGTTGGTGACCACGTTCGGGTACTTGCGCCGCATCGCGACGGTCCACCCGGGAACCAGGTACTCGGCGATCGTCATGCTGGCCGCCACCGTCAGCCCGGCCTGCCGTTCGCCGCGCAGCGCCGCGACTCCCGACGCCAGTTCCTCGGCCGTGGCGAGTATGTGACTCGCCCATTCGAGGATGAGCGCGCCTTCCGACGTGGGCCGCACCCCGCTGGCGCCGCGGCTGAACACCTTGATGCCGAACTGACGCTCGGCCGAACGCACCCGGGCGCTGACGGCCTGCTGGCTGAGCCCGTGTTCACGCCCCGCCGCCCCCATGCTTCCGAGCCGCTCGACGGACAGCAGGACGTCGAGGGCACTGAGTTCGGGTACTCGGGGAGACAGCGGCACAACCCAAGGCTAGTCCCACAAACGCGATTTGTGGGTATTCAACGACAAGCCTTCTACCGGCCACGACGATGCGTCGGCAAGCTCTAGGTATGACCCCGAATTGGTTCGCAGCAGTGATGGGCACCGGCATCGTCGCAGTCGTCGCCGCGGCATTTCCGGCAGGCGGTCCGGTGGCCCGGACGGCCGCCGAGATCTTCTGGCTGATCGCCGCGACGCTGCTCGTGGTGCTGACCACCGCACTGG
The DNA here is from genome assembly GCF_000280725.2 of Rhodococcus sp. JVH1. Taxonomy (NCBI): domain Bacteria; kingdom Bacillati; phylum Actinomycetota; class Actinomycetes; order Mycobacteriales; family Nocardiaceae; genus Rhodococcus; species Rhodococcus sp. JVH1. Next base: position 1,082,499 of record NZ_CP166289.1, read on the forward strand.
TGCGGCACTGGATCCGTCGCCGCGACGACGCACTCGCGGACGCGCGCAGCCATACGATGTTCCCGTTCTACGGCGCGGTGTCGATGGCGGTGCTGACAGTCGGCGCCGGCACCGGATCCGCGGGTCGCGCACTTCTCGGCGGTGTCGCCGTCACCGCGTCGGCCACCCTGTGGACGATCGGGACCGTCATCGGGCTCGTCACCTACGTGGTGATGGCGCGCCGGCTGACCCGGCCTCACCAGGTGACTCCGGTGCCGTCCTGGCTGATGCCCGTCGTGCCGCCGATGGTGTCGGCCGCCACCGGTGCCGCGCTGGTCAAGCACCTCCCGGAAGGCGCGCCCCAGATCGCGATGCTGGCGCTCTGCTACACGCTGTTCGCGCTGGCGCTGAGCGCCGCGCTGACCGTCGCCGTCGTCGTCGGACGCCATCTGCTGAGCAAGGGGCTCCCCGACACCCCACTCGTGCCCACCCTCTGGATTCCGCTCGGCGTGATCGGCCAGTCGGTGGCGGCGATCAATCTGCTCGGCGGGGTATCCGGCCACGCCTGGCTCCACTCGGTGGGCGTGGTCTACGGGACCACCGTCGGCGCGCTCGGCGTCCTCGCCCTCGTGACGCTGGTCACCGTGACCGTCAGGGCCTTTCGCCGCGGACTGGGGTTCACGCCCGGCTGGTGGAGTTTCACGTTCCCCGTCGGCACGTGCGCGCTGGGCGCGAACTCGCTCGGCGTCGCATTGGACTCGGTGGTGATCGTCGGCGCGGGCATGACCCTGTGGTGCGCGCTGGTCCTGATCTGGAGCACCGTCGCGGTGCGCACAGTGCGGCACGCCGCCGGGCAACGGGGTGGGCGCTCGGTCCGCGACGATTCCGCGGGGCACGCCCTCAGCGCGGCGCGCTGACCGCGAACCCTGATCCGGGTGTCAGGCGCCCGACTCGACGGGGCGTCCGGACTGCATCCACGCGGACGTCCCGCCCGCGACCGACACGGCGTTGATCCCCCGCGCGTTCAGGTACTCCGCCGCCTGCAGGCTCCGGCCGCCCACCCCGCAGATCACGTAGACGACCTCGGCTTCCGGGATCTCGTCCACGCGCGCGACGAACTCACTGAGCGGAATCAGCGTCACACCCGGCACCCGCGCCTGGGCGTACTCGTCGGCCTCGCGCACATCGATGACGGGGGCACCCGACGCCAACGCACCGTCCAGGGCATTCAGGTCGACTTCGATCATTGCGTCTTCGCCTCTTCTCGTTCCGGCGCCGGGCCCGGCGGTGGGCCGGCCGGCCTGTTGTACATCCGGCGCAGACGGTACGCGCCGTACACGACCAGTGCGATGACGGCCACGAAACCGAACCAGGGAATCAGCGCCCCCACGACCACGGCACCGCCCTTGATCGCAGACAGCAGGGCGTGCCAGCCCGCCACGAGACCTTCCCAGAAGTTGTCCGGACCGGGACTGGGCTGCTCGGCATCCGTGGCGGTGACGTCGATCATGAGCGTCGCCAGTGCCACCTGGTCGCTCAGCGACCGCTTCTGAGCGGTGAGGCTGTCCAGTTCGCCCTGACGCTCCGACAACGCCCTCTCGGCCTCGATCAGATCCGCGGTGTTCGCCGCCGACGTGATGAGCCCCTGCAGCCGGGTGACGGACGCCGTCAACGCGCCGATCCGGGCGTCGAGATCCTGCGACTGCATCGTCACGTCGCTCTTCGTGACGCTGACGCTGGTGACCTTGCCCAGTTCCCGCAGATCGTCCAACGTCTGCGTGAGCGAGTCGGCGGGCACCCGGATGGTCAGGGAACTGCTCGCGTCCTGGTCGTCGGAGCCCGGCTGTTCGGTGAGCTGGTCGACGCGTCCGCCCAGATCGTCGACCTTGTCCACGATCTGCCTGCCGACCGCCACCGGGTCGTCCGCGGTGAGCGCGACCTGACCGGTGATGATCTCCTGGCGGTCGGTGGGCGCCTGGTCCTTCGCGGGTTGCTGTACCGCGCCACCGATTTCCATCTGGCTCGAGTCCCCGGGTGTCGGGGCGAGCGACGGTTGGGAGGAATCACTGCCGGAACCACCACACCCCGCGAGCGCCAGCGAAGCCACGACGATCACCGACACGACGTATCTCCTCATGTCCGAATGCTAGCGGTGCCTGCTCACCTGAAGTCCCTGGATTTGGCGGACACCCGCAAATCCATCAGCTGCAGCCGATCCGCCACCACCGTCACCGCCCCCTCCGCGTTCTGCACCTTGCCGCGCACCAGCAGTGCGGGCGCCGTGTTGGCGAGCTTGCGGTACTTCGCCCACAACCCCACCGAACACACCACGTTGACCATCCCGGTCTCGTCCTCGAGGTTGATGAACGTGACCCCCGCGGCCGTCGCCGGGCGCTGCCGGTGGGTTACCGCCCCACCCACCAGAACCCGGTCGCCGTCGGGAACATCGAGCAGGCCCGCCGCCGGGATCACCCCCAGCGCGTCGAGTTGCGGGCGCAGGAACTGGGTGGGGTACGTGTCCGGTGACACCCCGGTGGCCCACACGTCCGCCGCGGCCAGTTCGAGATCGCTCATCCCCGGCAGGGTCGGCGCGCGGGTGGATGCCCCGATCCCCGGCAGCCGGTCGCGGCGCTCCCCCGCCGCGGCGCCCGCCGCCCACAACGCCTCCCGGCGGGACAACCCGAAACTGTCGAGAGCACCTGCGGTAGCCAGCGATTCGGCTTGCGCCGTACTCAGTTCCACCCGGCCGGTGAGGTCGAGGAACGACGTGTACGGACCTCCGTCGCCGCGGGATTCGACGATCCGCTCGGCCAGCGCGGTCCCGATGTGCCGCACCTCCCCGAGCCCGAGACGCACCTCCGTCCCGCCCGCCTCGACGGTGGCGTGCGCGAGACTCGCATTGATGTCCGCGCCGTGCACCGGCACCCCGTGCCTGCGGGCGTCGGCCACCAGCGACTGCGGCGAGTAGAACCCCATCGGCTGCGCCCGCAGCAGACCGGCGCAGAACGCCGCCGGGTGATGCAGCTTGAACCACGACGAATAGAACACCAGGGCGGCGAAACTCTGCGAATGACTTTCGGGGAAACCGAAATTCGCGAAGGCGTACAGCTTCTCGTAGATCCGGTCGGCCACGTCGTCGCCGATCCCGTGCAACTCCCGCATGCCCTGGTAGAGCCGCCCCCTCAGCCGTTCCATCTTCTCGGGCGACCGCTTGGACCCCATGGCCCGGCGGAGCTGGTCGGCCTCGGCCGGGCTGAAACCCGCGACGTCGACCGCCATCTGCATCAACTGCTCCTGGAACAGCGGCACACCCAGCGTCCGCTTCAGCGCCTTCTCCAGGGACGGGTGGTCGTAGGTCACCGGTTCGAGCTTGTTGCGGCGGCGGATGTACGGGTGCACCGATCCGCCCTGGATCGGACCGGGACGGATGAGCGCCACCTCCACCACCAGGTCGTAGAAATTCCGCGGTTTCAGCCTCGGCAGGGTGGCCATCTGGGCCCGTGACTCCACCTGGAACACCCCCACCGAGTCCGCCCGCTGCAACATCTCGTAGACGGCTTCCTCGGAGAGGTCCAGCTGCGCCAGATCCACCTCGATCCCCTTGTGCTCGGCCACGAGGTCGATCATGTAGTGCAGCGCGGAGAGCATGCCGAGACCCAGCATGTCGAACTTCACCAGACCCACCGCCGCGCAATCGTCCTTGTCCCACTGCAGAACGCTGCGGTTCTCCATACGCGCCCACTCCACCGGGCACACGTCGGCGATCGGCCGGTCGCAGATCACCATGCCGCCCGAGTGGATGCCGAGGTGCCGCGGAAACCCCTCGATCTGGGCGGCCAGTTCGAGGACGGCGGGCGGAATGTCGGTGCCGACCTCCTTCCCGATGCCGCCCCAGCGGCTGACCTGTTTGCTCCACGCGTCCTGCTGCCCCTGCGAGAAACCCAGCGCCCGGGCCATGTCCCGCACCGAGGACTTTCCGCGGTACGTGATGACGTTCGCCACCTGCGCCGCGTACTGGCGTCCGTACTTGGCGTAGACGTGCTGGATGGCCTCCTCCCGCCGATCGGATTCGATGTCGACGTCGATGTCCGGCGGGCCGTCGCGTTCGGGCGAGAGGAAACGTTCGAACAACAGCTTGTTGCGGACGGGATCCACGTTGGTGATGCCGATGGCGTAGCAGACGGCGGAGTTGGCCGCCGAACCCCTTCCCTGGCAGAGAATGTCGTTGTTCTTGCAGAACGACACGATGTCGTGGACCACCAGGAAGTAGCCCGGGAAGTTCAGCCCGGTGATGATGTCCAGTTCGTGCTCGATCTGCCGGTAGGCCTCCGGCCGGTCCGCAGGCGCACCGTAACGTCGGCGGGCCCCGTCCATCGTGAGCTGCCGCAGCCAGCTCGCCTCGGTGTGCCCGTCGGGCACGTCGAACGGTGGCAGTTGCGGCGCGATGAGCCGCAGGTCGAACGCACACTCCCGGCCGAGGTCCGCGGCACCGCGGACGGCTTCCGGGTACGCGGCGAAGAGGTGCGCCATCTCCTCACCGGACCGCAGGTGCGCTCCCCCGGCGGGCGCCAGGTGCCCGGCCGCGTCGTCGAGGCTCTGCCGGGCCCGGACGGCGGCCATCGCCATGGCCAGTCTCCGGCGCGGCGGTCCCGCGAAGTGCGCCGCCGTGGACGCGATCACAGGAAGTCCGTGCTGCTGTGCGAGTTCGGCGAGGGAGGCGTTGCGCTCGGCGTCCTCCGCGATGCCGTGATGGGTGAGTTCCACCGTGACCCGGTCGGCCCCGAACCGGTCGATCAGCTCCCGCAGCCGGGCGGCCGCGGCGTCCGGGCCACCGTCGGCCAGCGCCTGACGCACATGCCCCTTCCGGCACCCGGTCAGGATCTGCCAGTGCCCCCCGGCCGCGTCGGTGAGACGGTCGAGGTCGTAGCGCAGCTTGCCCTTCTCCCCGCCCGCGAGATGGGCCGCCGCGATCTCCCGGGAGAGCCGCCGGTACCCTTCCTGGCCTCGCGCCAACACCAGCAGGTGCGCGTCGTCCAACGTCAGTTCGGACCCGAACACGGTGCGCATGTTCAGTTCCTTCGCCGCCTCCGCGAACCGGACCACACCGTAGAACCCGTCGTGGTCGGTGAGTGCGATGGCCTCGAGACCGAGCCGGACGGCCTCCTCCACCAACTCTTCCGGCGGGGAGGCGCCGTCGAGGAAACTGAACGCCGAATGCGCGTGGAGTTCGGCGTACGGAACGGTGGAGCCGGCCCGCTCCTGCGGGCCCGCCCGGTACTCACCCCGCTTGCGAGACCACGCGGGGCTGTCGCCGCCGTCGCCCGGGTACAGCGACTCCGGGCTGACCCGCCCCGGCCTGCCCGACAGGACGCGCTCCATCTCGGACCACGTCGGCGGACCGTTTCCCCAACCCATCTGGCACACCTCTTCATGTCGCGCACGTGCCGTGCCGAAACCATGGAAGATGCCGCTGGGGAAGACGCATCATTCGAACGGGAGTTCGAACGCTGTCAGTCTGCCATCACACCCGCAGACCGGTCAACGCGGGCCACCCGGACTCACGTCACGAGCGCGGCCAGACCTCGCAGACGGTCCTCGGCCGGCCTCCTCGGGCAGCTCACACACTTGCCCGACCCGGGGGTCTCGTAGATCAAGCAGCACGACGCCCGCTGCGTGAACCGGCGTGACAGTGCCCCGGCCCGGACCTCGACGAACCGCGGGTCCGGCAGCACCGCACCGACGCGGCGGAGTGCGTCCACCAGCCCCCGGGCGAAGATGCTGCCGCGTTCGCGATCGCCGCACGCCGTTCCCGCGTCGAGTGCCCGGTTGGCGATCGAATCCGTCGTGATCGCCCACATCGCCGCCTGCCGCACCCCGGACGCCGCGGCGAGAGCGTCGATGATCGGCGTCAGCGCCGCGGCCAGCTCGGACGCCAGCTCGGACAGCCCCTCGGTGACCGGCAGTGCCGACGACGCGGTCAGGCCGCCGAGATACCCGTCGTCCCGCAGGAATGCCACGGCGTCGACGAGCCGAGGCCGGGCGGCGACCCCGGTGACGAGCGCGGTCGCGATCGGAATCCCGGTCAGTGTCGAGCTGGCCGAGTACCACCACAGGGTGCCGTTGACCCGGGGATCGTCGCTGCCCCACCGCCGCGTGTCCGCGACGCGGTCCGCGAGCCAGCCGGGATCGGTCAGGCGCACGGCCGGGAACGAGGAGGCTCCGGGTTGCCCGATCTGGTCGGCGATCATCGGGACGCGGCGGGCGGTCAGCTCGTACGCACGCCGCAGTTGCTCATCCATCGGCCAACCCCAGGATCTCCATCGACAGCCGCGGCGCCGACCGCACGACGGCGCGGATGCCGAACACCCCGCCGAGCACGGTGTCGTCCAGCACGTCGGCGGGCGGACCGGTGCTGATCACCCGTCCATCGTGCATCACGGCCAGCGTGTCGCAGAACTCGACGGCCAGCCGGAGGTCGTGCATGGTCACGACGATCGCCAGACCGTCGCACGCGAGGTCACGCAGCAGGTTCATCACCGTCAGCTGATGCCGCAGGTCGAGGTGGTTGGTGGGTTCGTCGAGCAGCAGGACTCTCGGCTGCTGCGCGAGCGCCCGGGCGATCGACACCCGTTGACGCTCCCCACCCGACAGCGCCTGGACGTCGCGACCCGCGAGTTCGGCCAGCCCGACCTGACGTATGCACGTCTCGACGATCTCACCGTCGGCGCCGGTCGCCCGCTCGAACCAGCCCCGGTGCGGGATGCGTCCGAGCGAAACGGATTCGCGCACGGTCAGTCCCGCGGACACCCGCGGCTCCTGGGTGCTCGCCCCGATCGTGCGGGCCAGTTCCCGCCGGCCCAGATCGGCGGTGTCCGTTCCGTCGACGACGACGGCGCCCCCGGTCGGGGTGAGCGCGCGGTAGCAGCAGCGCAGCGCGGTGGTCTTGCCGGAACCGTTGGGCCCGACCAACGCCAGCACCTCCCCGGGGCGCACGGAGAAGTCGATGCCGTGCAGCACTTCCCGCGACCCGAGTTCGGCGCGGACACGTTGCAGGCTCAGCGCGGTCACTGTTCGGCCCTCCGATACTGCCGGTAGAGCATCCACACGAAGATCGGCGCTCCCACGAGCGCGGTGACGACGCCCACCGGGACCTCGATGCTGTGCGCGACCGACCGCGCGGCCGTGTCCGCCGCGACCATCGCGATCGCGCCGAGGAATGCGGCGACGGGCAGCAGCCTGACCGCCCGGGCGCCCACGACGTACCCGGCCAGGTGCGGCACCAGCAGACCGATGAAGCCGATGCCGCCTGCGACGGACACGGCGGCCCCGGCCAGCATCGACACACCGAGCAACTGCACGACGCGGAAGCGTCGCACGTGCATGCCGAGGGCGGCGGCGCCGTCGTCTCCCGCCTGCAGCAGGTCGATTCGGCTCGCGCTCAGCATCATCGCAGCCCCGACCGTCGCGAGTGCCACGGCCGGGAAGATCGCCGTCGACCAGCGCGAGTCGCCGAAACCGCCCGCCAGCCAGTGCATCACCGAACTCAGTTGATGCTCGTCCGCGACGACCAGGATCGAGAACGTGATGAGGGCCGAGAACACCTGCGCCGAGGCGACCCCCACGAGGATGACGGCCGTCGGCTGCGGATACCGTCCGCCGATCGCCAGCGACAGGAACAGCGGCACCATCGCGCCCAGGAACGCCGCGACGGGGACGGTGAACGCGCCGAGCGCTCCCACCCCGAGCCCGAGCACCGTCACCACCACCACGCCGAAACCGGCACCCGAGGACACGCCGAGCAGATAGGGGTCGGCCAGTGGATTGCGGGTCACCGCCTGCGCCACGGCGCCTGCCAGGGCCAGCGCCGCACCGACGGCTGCCGCGGTCAGCGCCCTCGGCAGCCGGGAGTCGAGGACGATCGACTCCCGCGCCTGTGACCACCAGGACTCGAATGCGCCGGGGGCCACGCGGTGCGCGACGATCGCCCACACGTCGCCGACCGGGATGCGCACGGAACCGAACGACACCGCGAGGCCGACGACGAACAGGGTCGTCAGCGCGAGCGCCACCATCAGGCCCGCGAAACCGAGGCGTGCGCGGGCCGGGTGCGGTGCCTGCGCCGGCGGTGCCGCGCGTGCTGCGGTAACGGTCATCGCGCGCCGACGACGTCCGGATGCAGTGCCCGCGCGATCGTCTCCACCGACCGCACCAGGCGCGGGCTCTCGAAGAAGTCGTCGAGCGGCACCACCACGAAGCGGCCGGCCTTCACGGCGGGTGTCGTCGACATGATCGGGTGCGACTTCAGGAAGTCGATCTTCGCCCGCGCACTCGTCGTGCCGTAGTCGAGGACGACGATCGCCTCCGGGGCGCGTTCACCGATGATCTCCCAGGTGGACTTCGAATACGGCTTCTCGCCCTCGGCGAAGAGGTTGGCCGCGCCCGCGTGGTCCGCGATGAGCTGGCCGACTCCCACACCGCCGATCGTCAGCGGGACGTCCTCGCCGGAATCGTAGAAGAACGTCGGAACCGGGGCGGCGCCCGCGATCTCGTCGCGCACGGCCTGCAACCCGGACGTCACCCGGTCGGTGATCGCCCGCGCCCGGTCCGGGACTCCGAGGATCTCGCCGAGCTGCTGGTAGTCGCTGCGCAGCAAACCGATGTCCGGGAAGCCGTGCCCGCAGTACTCGGAGAACAGGAACGTGGGAATGCCCTGGTCGCCGAGGGATTCACGCGACCGCCCCTCCTTCTCGTCGAATGCGCTCCGCATTCCGCCGACCACCAGGTCGGGGTCGAGGTCGAGGATCTGCTCCCGGGTCGGGTACTCCTTCGCGAGTTTCGGGATCTTCCCGAAGGAGTCCGCGAACTCCGGCAGCGGGGTCGCGTCGCCGTACCCTGTGCCGACGATGCGGTCGCCGGCCCCCATCTCGATCAGCACCTCGGTGACGTGATCGTTCATGCTGACGATGCGCTGGGGCGGGGCGTCGAACGTCTCCGTTCGATCGCAGTTGGTGACGGACACCGGCTCGGCGAAGGATTCGGCGGAAGCGGTCTGCCCCACGGACTCCCCGCGCGAACAGCCGGCGACCACCAGCGCGGCCACCGCGAGCGTGACCAGACCGGTACTTCTGAACAACTGACCGTGCATGTAAACCTCATTGCGGCTCAGAGCCACGAATGAGAAGTCAGCAGACGCCGGTGCGGCGCCTGCAGGACTCCGCTTCGTAGACCACGACGAAAAGGATGTCGCACACCCCACGCCGGGTAATCGGGCTCGCCACCGAAAGGATCTGGTGGCCTACCGTTGCGGGTCAGCGCCGGATTCGGACCGGCTTCCCCCGTGCGTGTGGCTGCAAGTGCGATGCCGAGTATGCACGATTTGCCGGGAGCCGCATCACACCCCCGTCGGTGACACCCCGATCCGCACTACAGTCGGCAGTCGCAGCTGCCCGCCCCCGACACGCCGGAGATGACGCATGACACGTTGGGCCTCGACCGTTGTTTCACGCAAATGGTGGGTCCTGAGCCTCGCCGTCGTCGCCGTTCTGGTGAGCGGCCTGTGGGGCACCGGTGTCTTCGCGAAACTCAGCTCGGGCGGGTTCACCGATCCCGGTAGCGAATCCGCGGAGGTGGCCCGGATCGTCCAGGACAACCTGGGTCCGCAGACACCGGACATCATCGCGATCTACACCGCACCCGACGGGAAGACCCTGGACGACATCGGCCCCGAGGTGACCGCGAGTCTCGACCGGTTCGCCGCCGAGGTGCCGACGTATTCGGTGACGTCGTACTGGACCGCGGACGCGGCGAGGAAGCAGCTGATGGTGTCGGAGGACGGCACCAAGGCGTCGGCCGCGATCACCGTCGACCCGGACGCCGGGATCACGGCCGCCACGTTCGACGACCTGCTGCCGAGGCTCGAGGTGGAGGGCATCGACACCGAGTTCGCGGGCAATTCGGTGGTGGGTGTGGCGTTCAACAACCGGCTGCAACAGGACCTGGTGCTGGCCGAGGCGATCGCGCTCCCGATCACTCTCGTGCTGCTGGTCTTCATCTTCGGCGGACTGGTGGCCGCGGCCGTTCCGGTGTTCGTCGGGCTGCTCTCGATCTTCAGTGCCCTGGCCACCCTGCGCCTGCTGACCCTGTTCACCGATGTCAGCTCGTTCGCGATCAACGTGGCGTCCCTGCTCGGCCTGGGGCTCGCGATCGACTACGGCCTGTTCGTCGTCGGACGTTTCCGCGAGGAACTCGAGTCCGGCGCCGACGTCGCCGAGGCGACCCGGCGCACCGTGCTGACCGCGGGCCGCACCGTGCTGTTCTCCGGTCTGCTTCTCGTGTGCGCCTTCTCGGGCATGCTCGTGTTTCCGCAGGACGTGATCAAGTCTCTGGGGTTCGGTGCGATGGCCGCGGTCGCGAGCGCGGCGCTGCTGTCGCTCACCGCGGTTCCGGCGCTGCTCGCGATCCTGGGGCATCGCATCAACGCACTGACCTGGCACAAGGACGCTTCGCAGCGTGGGGAGGTTCGCGCCCGCAAGTTCTGGGGCTCCGTCGTCACCTGGGTGATGCGGCGGCCGGTCGCCATCGCGGTCGGCATCGTCGCGGGGCTGCTGGTCCTCGCCTCGCCCCTGCTCAGCGCGTCGCTCGGCGAGGTCACGTACACGGCGCTGCCGGAGAACGACCCCGCCCGCATCGCCACCGACACTCTCACCACCGAATTTCCGACCACCGGAAACGGCGCCACCCTCATTCTCCGGGGCACCGACGGCACCGCCCCGACCGCGGCCGACGGTGCCGCGGTTGCCCAGGCCGCCGGCCAGGTGGAGGGCATCGGGGCGGCCACCGTCGTCGCGTCCGGCAACGAACTGGTCGCCGTCCAGGCCGTCTACTCCGAGGGTGTCACCACCGACGACCAGAGCGCGGCGGTCGATGGTCTCCGCGCCATCACGCCACCCGAGGGAACCGAACTCCTCGTCGGCGGCGGCCAGGCGACCGTCGACGACGGGAACGCGGCGATCGTGCACTGGATGCCGGTGATGATCGCGATCATGGTGGGGTCGACGCTCGTGCTGCTGTTCCTGGCGTTCGGTTCGGTGGTGCTGCCGATCAAGGCGGTCGCGATGGCGGGGCTGAGCCTCGCCGCCACGTTCGGTGTGCTCACGTGGATCTTCGAGCTGGGCAACGGCGCGAGTCTGCTCGGGGTCAGTCCGGCACCGCTCGAGGCGACGTTCGTGGTCCTCATCCTCGCCGTGGTCTTCGGCCTGTCGACCGATTACGAGGTGTTCCTGATGTCACGGATGGTCGAGGCGCACGAGGCAGGCGCGACCACGGAAGAGGCGGTGCGCTTCGGCACCGAGCGCACGGGCCGCATCGTGACGGCCGCGGCGCTGCTGCTCGTGGTGGTGACCGGAGCGTTCACCATCTCCGGTCTGTCGATCATGCGGTTCCTCGGTGTGGGGATGATCGTCGCGCTCCTCGTCGACGCGACGGTGGTTCGCATGCTCCTCGTTCCGTCCCTCGTGAAGCTGATGGGCGAGGCCAACTGGTGGGCTCCGGCCTGGATGAAGAAGGTGCACGCCAAGGTGGGTCTGGGCCACTAGTGCATTATCTTACTTTGGAGTAAGTTCGGGTCATGGCCACCTACCTCGTCACCGGCGGAACCGGCTTCCTGGGTCGGCACGTGCTGCCCCTGATCCTCGACCGCGATGAATCAGCCGAGATCCACGTCCTCGTCCGGCGCTCGTCCGTCGCGCGGTGGGAGGCGCTCGTCGACGGCATGCCGTGCGGCGAACGCGTGCATCCGCTGATCGGCGACCTGACCGAGCCCGGCCTCGGACTCACCTCGGCGCCGGCGGCCGACCACGTCCTGCACCTCGGCGCGATCTACGACCTCACGGCGGGCGACGAACAGGCCACCACGAACGTCGACGGCACCCGCTCGGTGATCGCACTGGCCCGGGAATTGGATGCGACGCTGCACCACGTCTCGTCCATCGCCGTCGCGGGGGATCACGAAGGTCCGTTCAGGGAAACCGATTTCGATCTCGGGCAGGGTTTCCCCACCCCGTATCACCGCACCAAGTTCGAGGCGGAGAAGCTGGTCCGGGAGGCCGACGGCCTGCGGTGGCGCATCTACCGCCCCTCCGCGGTGGTCGGCAGTTCGGTCACCGGCGAGATGGACAAGATCGACGGCCCGTACTACCTCTTCCCCGCCATCGCGGCGCTCGCGAAACTCCCCGCGGCCCTGCCCGTGGCTGTCCCGCGGATCGGATCGACCAACGTCGTCCCCGTCGACTACGTGGCCGCGGCCATCGTGGAGTTGATGTCGGCACCGGGACGGGACGGCCGGACGTTCCATCTCGTCAATCCGCGCCCCCAGCCGGTCCGCGAGATCTACGCCGCGCTCGCCGAGGCCGCCGGTGCACCGCATCCCGCGGCCGGACTACCCGGCGGACTCGTCCGCCCCTTCCTCACTCCCACCCCCGACTCGGCCCTCGACACGGGCCGCAAAGTGGTGCTCGGCGCCCTCGGCATCCCGCCCGTGCTCGTCGAGAACATGACACTGCCCACGGTGTTCGTGAACGACGACACCCGGGAGGCGCTGCGCGGCACAGGCATCGACGTCCCGCGGTTCGCGTCGTACGCCGACAGGCTGTGGTCGTACTGGCGCGAGAACCTCGACCCGGACCGAGCGCGCAGGCCCCACCCGGCCGGACCGCTCGTGGGCAGGCACGTGGTGATCACCGGGGCGTCGTCCGGCATCGGCCGGAGTTCCGCGATCGCGACGGCCCGCAAGGGCGCGAAGGTCATTCTCCTCGCCCGGCGCACCGAGGAACTCGACGCCGTGGTGGCCGAGATCCGCGCGGCGGGCGGCGACGCCTACGGCTACCCCTGCGACATCACCGACGACGAGTCGGTCGAGCACACCGTCAAAGCCGTTCTCGCCGAACACGATCACGTCGACATGCTCGTCAACAACGCCGGCAGGTCGATCCGGCGGGGCCTCTACCACTCCACGGACCGGCTCCACGATTTCGAGCGGACCATGGCCGTCAACTACTTCGGCGCGGTCCGGCTCGTCCTCGCCTTCCTCCCGCAGATGCGCGAGCGGCGGTTCGGGCACATCGTCAACATCAGCAGCGCCGGGGTCCAGGGCGCGACGCCGCGGTTCGCCGCCTACGTCGCCAGCAAGTCGGCCCTCGACGGCTTCACCGACGTCGCGGCGTCCGAAACCCTCTCGGACGGAATCACGTTCACCACCATCCACATGCCACTCGTCGAGACGCCGATGATCGCGCCCACCGGCCGGTACAACATCGGACCGATCACCTCCCCGGAGAAGGCGGCGGCAATGGTCGTCCGGGCGCTGATCGAACGCCCCAAGCGCATCGACGTCCCGACCGGCACGCTCGGGGAACTCGGCCACGTCTTCGCACCCGCCGTCAAGGATCGCGTGATGCACCAGATGTATCGCATGTTCCCCGATTCCCCGGCGGCGAAGGGGCAGAGCACGGACGACGCGGCGCCGGCACCTCAGCACACACCGGAACCCAGGCACCACACGTCGTCGGTGCTCGGCCGCGCGGCCCGGAAGGTCGGAAGGCTGGTGCCCGGCACCCACTGGTGACCGAGTCAGGGGGCGAGGGCGCGAACTCCGGTGGCGACGACGGGTCGCACCGGCTTCGGCGCCGCCCCGCAACTCGCCGGCCGGGGCGGCAGCTCCCGCTGCTCCAGGTCGACCACCCAACGGCGTCCGTCGCGATGCGCGACAACCGAATTCGCGTCCACCGTGAGCTCGTCCGCGGCCGCGTCCACGAAATCGCGGACGGCCAGTTCCGCCACCTGCCCCGGCGCGTCCCAGCAACTGCGGCCGCGCAGCCCGGTCGGGTACACCTCGCCCCGGGCGGCGGCGCGGACCGCGTCGACACTCTCCTGCGTCGACAACCGGCCGTAGGTGTAACCCGTCGGCAGCAGGATCAGCGAGGGAGCGAACCGGTGCCCACCCGTGTGCGAGCACTCCCACACCGCGTCCCCGAACTCCGCGGCCAGGCCGGCCGCGACCGGCCGCCCGAGGACGGCGCAGCACTGATCCCTTTTCCCGTGCGCGCACACCAGCACGACCGGGTCCGTCACCGGTGTGCCCAGACCGGGCGCGGTCCCCGCGATCAGCCCGAGGTCCAGGTCGAGCAGGTCTTCCGGAAAGGCGATCTCGAGCCGCTCGCACCACGACCGCGTGGGGTGCGACTGCGCCAGCAGCACCGTCCGCCGATCCGGGTCCGCGGTGCTGCGGCCCGGCCGGCGGATGAACATGACCCGCACCCCGGCCGCGTCGGCGCGGGCGTCGAGCTCACGGGCCAGATCCGGTCCGAGCGCGGTGCCGTCGAGCACGTCCCGGCCCCACGCACCCGGGAACTCCAGGCACACCCAGCCCGCGACATGCGCAGCGGTGCCCGCGAGAGGTTCGTCGGTCGCGGACAGAGCGGAGCAGGTGGCGGTGATCGTGTCAGGCACGGTGCCATTGTGTCAGCCGCGAAAATCGATCACTCATGGAACTTCCTGCGCTCCGACAACTGCTGGACGAACTTCTCGATGCGGCGGGCACGTGTCTCCGGGCGGGTGGCGTCCTGCAGGCGGTAGTAGACGGCGTACCGGTTGTGGCTGTCGAGCGTCGCGTAGAAGGCCTCGGCCTCGGGGTTCTGCGCGAGGGCGTCCAGGAAGTCCTGCGGTATCGCCGCCGCCTTCTGTCCCGCGTACGCGCGGTCCCAGCGGCCGTCGGCCCTGGCCCGCTCCACCTCCGCCGCGCCCGCGGGCTCGAGGAGACCGGCCTCGGCGAGTTTCTCCGCGAACTCCCGGTTCCGCTTCGACCACGGACTCCGCGACGACCGCGGGGTGAACCGCTGCACGAAGAAGTCGTCGTCGACGCGGCGGACCTGGCTGTCGATCCAGCCGTAGCACAGCGCGACCTCGAGAGCCTGGTCGTAGTTGATCGACGAATGCGCCGACCCCTTCTTGGCCATCTTCAGCCAGATGCCCGGTGAGGAGTCGTGATGAGCGCCGAGCCACTCCCGGAACTCGGCCTGCCCGGAGAAGTACTCGACGCTGAGCTCGGCAGCACACATGTGCCCGAATCTAGCGGGAGAACAGCTTTCCCGCCCAGACCCGGACGAATCCCTGGGACAGATATCCGAGCGTCCCGAGCGCCAGCACCCATTTGGTGACGCTGACCGCACTGGTGGTGCGCACGGTCGCGTCTGTGATGTGCTCGCGATGAGACAGCAGATACAGCCCGACGACGTTCTCGGCGTAGTCGCCTGCCGCAGAGATCACCGGGGCCGCCGCCAGCACTTTCTGCGTTCTCGCCGAGAGTGGTGTCAGCTCCGCCAGACGTAGTGCGCCCGTGCGCAACGCGACCGCGTAGATCACGGGATGGACGAAGTCCGGGTAGTAGTGGCTGCGGTAGCGCGCCCTGTCGGCGGCGGACATTCCGTCGAGGATCGCCGTGTAGGACCGGGCGGACCGGGCGGTCTGGATATCGGCGAGCCGGGGTGCCACCGGGCCGAGCAGCCGGATGATGTTCGCCTGCGAGATCACGAATGCTGCAGACCAGCCGAGGAGTCTGCGGTCGAGTGCGGTGAGCGCCATGAGCCGATCCTGCCATCTCCCACCGCGACGCGTGCCTCAGCCGGCGGCCTCGGACATCGCCTTGGCGTCCTCCTCGCCGAACTTCTCCTCGAGGGCCTCCGGTGAATAGTCCAGATCGATCTCCTCGACCGGGCGGCCCCGCGCAGACTCGATCGCCCCCAGCCGGCGCTGCGCCCGGTCCGCGGCGTACGCGATGAACTCCTGGTCGTCGAGCCCGTACGGCTGGACCTCGAATTGCTTGTTGACCCAGTCGATCATGCCCAGTGCCAACGGCATCAGCTCCGC
This sequence comes from Rhodococcus sp. JVH1, assembly GCF_000280725.2. NCBI lineage: Bacteria > Bacillati > Actinomycetota > Actinomycetes > Mycobacteriales > Nocardiaceae > Rhodococcus > Rhodococcus sp. JVH1. The sequence continues at coordinate 1,098,399 of NZ_CP166289.1, forward strand.
CATCCGCTCCTGGACGACACCCCAGTTGCTGTCGTCGGCGGCCACGTGCCGGCGACAGGTGAACGTCCCCCACGCCATGTGGCGTCGTTCGTCGTCGCCGATCCTGCGGACGAGTTCCTGCATGCCCGGCAGGATCCCGCGCGTCGTGCACACCTTCTGCCAGGCGTAGTACCCGGTGAGTGCGAGACTGCCCTCGATGACATGGTTGTAGGTGACGCTGGCCCGCACCTGATTGACCGGACTGGGATCGGTCTCGAGCACCTTCAGCGATCCCGGCAGCTCCTCGTAGAACAATTGCCGGTAATACGGGTTCTCGGCGACGAAGGGATGCAGGTCGCGTGTCAGGCCCACCGCGTCCATCCACAACCGGAACACCTGGGTGTGCTTGGCCTCCTCGAAACAGAACTGCGTCAGATACATCTCGTCCCCGAAACGCCCCTCGGCGGCCATCGCCTTCATGAACGGCTGGATGTCCTCGGTGACCGCTTCCTCACCGGCGATGAACTGTGCGACCAGATACGTGGAGTTGCGCTGTTGCTCCGAGTTCAGCCCCTCCCAGTCCTCCGCGTCCCGGCTGAAGTCGAGGTCCGTGGGATTCCAGAACTTGGCGTTGCCCTTCGTGAACAGCCGCAACGGGAACGCGTCCCAGTTGAGGCCCCCGGCGCGGAGCGAGCTGAACCCTTGCCTGCCGGGCGCATAGGGGCGTCCAGGCGTGAGTGTCGACATCGTTGGCCTTCTTCCGGACGTGCGGAAGACGTCGTCGGACGCCCCGCGGCTTCGGGGTGCTCATCGTGACAACCGGCCCGTTCCGAGCCCCCGCTTCGGTTCCCACGCTAGTCCTGTCGACGCCGTCGCGGTTTACATTTCGGGACTTTTTGTCAGCTCGTCTCGAGCTTCGTCAAGAACGGCAGGACCGCCGCCGCGAAGTCGTCGTAACGGTCGCGGTGAATGCTGTGCCCGCTACGGAACACCACCACCCGGCAGTTCGGTATCGCCGCCACTGCGGACTCGAGTCTGCGCGGATCCACCATTCCGCCCAGACCGCCCCGCAGGATGAGCGTGTCGGCCTCGATGTCCGGCAATCTGTCCCACCACAACGGATCCGGGCGGCGGAACTGCTCGAGCGCCGAGCCCGTCATCGACCGGTCGAACGCGAACGCGGCCCGCGGATGCCGGATCAGGCTCGTCGTCGCGTGCCACAGTTCCGGCAGCGACGGCAGCCGATTCGCGAAAACCTGTTCCGGGTCACCGGGACGCAACGGGAGCGGGGCCTCCTCGATCACCAGCCGGCGAACCAGCCCGGGCCGGGTCTGGGCCGCGAGCGACGCCGCATGACCACCGAGCGAATGCCCGACGAGATCCACCCGCGTCAGCCCGAGGTTGTCGCACACCTCCACCACGTCGGCGCCGAACTCCTCGAAAAGGTACGACGCGGCGCGGGCACTGCGACCGTGCCCCCGCAGATCCACGACGAGGACGCGGCGCCCGCGGGCGACGAGTGCGCGGGCGAAGCGGTCCCAGGTGCCGCCGTCACCGCCCATCCCGTGCACCAGAACCACCGGCACGGGATGGACGCCCGACGTCCCCGGCACCGAGGACTCGCCGCTGTCCCGGTAGGCGATCTCGATACCGGCGCGCGTCGGGGTAGTCCTGCTCGTCTCCACGAGAATCCAGACTAGCGACCGCCACGGACTACCCGCCCGACCCGTACGGGCGGGTGATGATCTCCAGATAGTGACCGGACGGGTCGAGGAAGTAGACGCCCCGCCCGCCGTCGTTGGTGTTGATGGTGCCCGGCAGCGTCTGCCGCGGATCCGCCCAGTGATCGAGCCCCCACTCGACGATCAGACCGTAGATCCGGTCGAAGTCGTCCTCACCGACGAGGAACGCATAATGCTGCGGCGGGAATTCGACCGGCGGTTCCGCGAAGTCGAGAGACACCCCGTTGTCGAGGGCGACCGCCAGGAAATGGCCGGCAGGCACGGCGTCCGGCAGTCCGAACAACGTGGTGAAGAATGTCGCCGACTCCTGCTTGTTCTTGGCAGCGACAATCGTGTGGTTGAAAGAAATGGTCACAGTCGACCCTTTCGAGGTATGCCACGACCCGACGATGCGGCCGTGGCCGGCCTCCATGCCTGACGCTGTCCGCCACCGGCACGCGACCCTCTGCACAGCAAAGCATTTCGAACGGTCGGTTCGCAAGACAGGTCGCCGGGTGGGTTACGCCGCCCGTCCCACCCGATAACGCAACGTGACCACCCCGGAGTCGTACCCCTTCGACTCCAGCAACGTCAGCGCATGCATCCCGGTGTCCTCGTCGAGGAGCCTGCGGCCGTGCCCCAGCAGGATCGGCACCACGTGCAACTGGATTTCGTCGACCCGCTCGGCGGCGAGCAGTGCCCGCGCGAGGGTGATGCTCCCCCAGACGATCATGTCGCCACCGGGCTCCTGCCGGAGGTGCTGCACCCGCTCGACGGCGTCGCCCGGCCACAGCTGCGCCGGCTCCCGATCCCCCCACGGGGCGCTGTCCAGCGTCGAGGAGAACACGAGTTTCGGGATCGAGTTGACGGCCTCGGCCACGACCTCACCCTGCGCCTGTTCGGTGGGCCAGTAGTCCGAGAACATCTGATACGTCTTTCGCCCGAGCAGGGCGAGGTCCGTGTCGGCGAGCAGACGGAGGTTGTATCGGTCCACCTCACCGTAATCCGGCACCGCATCGAAGAAGTCCAGCTCGCCGGACCGTCCGGCGACGAACCCGTCGAGGCTCGTCAATTCCTGGACGACGATCCTGCGGTGCGGTGCGTCCCGCTCCGTGTCACTCATAGATTCCCTCCACCGACCAGCGGCCTGCCGTGCAGATCACCAGCAGCGCCCGCGACTCTTCCAGCAGCACCTGGGCCCGGGCCGCCGTCCGGGCGGCCGGAGGGTCCCACCACCGCTCGTCCACCGGCCACGGTCCGGCCCATCCGCACACCGCCCACTCTCGGCTCCCCCACCGCAACCGCGCGGGAGGCGCGCTGAACACACCCCGTTCCGTGACCGTCACAGCCATACCCCGCTCGTCCGACATCCACACCTCCGGATACGCGGTCAGCACCGCGGCAGGCGCCGGTTCCGGCAACGTGCCCGGCCACGGCTCCGACGGATCGTTGCGCGGAATCAGCTCGTCGCCCAACGGCAGCAACGTGATGCGCTCCGCCGGGCCCCGCCCACCGCTGAGGACACCCACCTGCACGGCTTCCCCGCCGAGCAGACCCTGCACCCGCACCAGAGCCCGCCGGGCCCGCTCGTCCCGGTCGCCGACCCCACCCCACAGTCCCAGCTGCAGGGCGCCGGCGGCCACCACTTCCACCGGTTCGAGCCGCAGGACGGCGATACCGGCGGTGGGCCGCTTCTCGCTGCGCCCGGTCAGCCACCCGTCCAGCTGCCACCGCACCCGGTCCGCCGTCGCCTCCGGCGTCAACGGTTCCGCGCACCTCCAGATTCGGGACAGTTGCTCACCGTTGCCGGTGCTCGCCGAAATCGACAGCCGGGTGCAGGCCACCGCGGCGTCCGACAGTGTGCGATGAAGCTTCTCCGCCAGCGCACGCCCCGCGAAGGCGGCGGCGTCGACCCGTTCGATGACGGGATCGCACCGTTCCTCGACCTCCAGGTCGGGAGGCAGCGACCGGCCCGACGGCGGACGCTCCGGTTCACTCCGCGCAGCGCGATGCGCCAGCACCGCATCGGTTCCGAACCGCGACGCCACATCGCCCGCCGACAGCGCGGCGAAACTGCCGATCGTGCGCAACCCGAGCCGGTGCAGCAGATCGACCAGCTCACCGCGATGGGGTGCCGCGAGGCTCGGCTCGGCGGCCAGTTCCCGCATCGGGAGCGGCGCCAGGAAGGCCGTCCCCTCACCGGGCGGCACGAGAGTTGCTCTGCGCGCGGCGATCACGGCCGTGGACAGCTGATCGGCGATGCCGACCTGGCACTCCACCCCCACCGCCGACACCTGGTCCACCAACCGCTCCGCGGCGGCTTCCTCCGAACCGAAGTACCGGGCGACACCGCGAGCGGACAGCACCACCAGACCGGGTCGCAGCACCTCGACACCGGGCGCCACCGCGTCGACGGCCGAGGCGACCGGCTCGAACAGCCGCGCGTCGCGGTCGGGATCGGCGGTCACCACGTGCAACCGGGGGCACCGGGCCTGGGCCTCGCGGCGGCGCAGGCCTCTGCGCACCCCGTCCGCGCGGGCCGGTGCCGAGCAGGCGATCACCCGATTGCCCGACGTCACCGCCACCGGGTGAGTCGGCGGGAGGTCCGCGGCAGCGGCCGCCGCGACCGCGGGCCAGTCGGGGCACCACAACGCCAGCACCCGGCTCACAGACCCACCACCTCCACCGGCGCCGGGAAGGGGGCGACCTCGAGGGGCGCCACCGGTTCCGGTGCGCTCACCCATTCCACCCGGCCCTGCGCCGACCGCACGTCCAACCGGGTGGTGCGCGGCTGGAACGACCGCCCCCGGGCGCACACCGCCAGGCTGAGGGAACGCAACCGCCCGCATCCCCGGTCCTGAGATCCGTTGCCCAGTCCGGCGTAACCGTGCACCCGGGCTTCCAGCCGCATCTCCGCGCCGTCCCAGTGCCCGTCCGTGACGACCAGGGTCGACCCCTTGCTCCGGGCCCGGGCCACCACCGCACGCGCCCGGGACGGCGCCACCGACGCCCCACCCAGTCCGAGCACCACCAGATCCATTCCGTCCAGGAGCACCGCGGCGATCTCCACCGGATCGGCGCCCGGATCGGGGATCAGGGCCAGCCGTTCCAGCTGCGCCCCCATCTCGACCGCTGCCAGCACCCCGAGCCGGGGATGTCCGATCACCGCGACGTGTCCGCCGCCCGCGGTCACGGACGCGACCAAACCCAGCAGGAGCGAGGTGGCACCCGACACCGACACCACCGAACCGCGCACCAGCCCGCCTCGGGGAAGGAGCTCGGCCAGCGCAGCCGGAACCGGAAGCACCCCGGCGGCATGGGAATCGGGCGCTGCGGACGTGCCCGTCGTGGGGAGCGCACTCTCCACCGGGGCGCGGCTCGCCACCGATTCACCGCGCGCGGGAACAGCGGCCATCCGTCGTCGGAGGTAGTCCAGACGCTCCTGCCGGGACAGCCCGGACAACTCGGGAGTCCCCGGCACCGGAAACCCCGGCTCGCCGGCCACTTCAGCCAACTCGACACCCCTGACACTCGGCACCAACAGCGGTCGGCAACCACGGGGAAGACGCGGCTCGAACAGACGCTTTGTTCGAACGTATTTTCGAACTCATTTCAAGTAAAGCCGGTCGGTGGAGGCCCGTCAAGTGGACCCCGAACGGCCAGGTCAGGACCGTCGCGCATCCCGTGTCCGCGCAATCCTCTAACCTGAACGCGTGATGGAGCAGGAGCAGAGCGAAAGGGGCATCGGACCCGAATACCTGGTGGCCGGAAGGTACCGCCTGCGGTCCAAACTGGGCGGCGGTGGAATGGGCGCGGTCTGGCTCGCACGGGACACCCTGCTGCACCGCGACGTCGCCATCAAACAGGTCACCACGACGGCCGGACTCGACCCCGACGAGGCCCGTCGTGTCCGCGAACGCACCATGCGGGAAGGTCGCAACGCCGCCAAACTCACCCACAGCCATTCCATCGCGATGTACGACGTCGCGCTCGAGGCAGGCGAGCCCTGGCTGGTCATGGAGTACCTGCCGTCCCGCAGCCTCGCCCAGGCGATGAACATCGCCGACACACTGCCCCCGCTCGAGGTCGCCCAGATCGGCGCGCAGGTGGCCGACGCGCTCACCGCCGCCCACGCCGCCGGGATCGTGCACCGGGACATCAAGCCGGGCAACATCCTCGTCGCCGACCGCGGCCGCGAACTCGGCACCGTCAAGATCAGCGACTTCGGCATCGCCCGCGCCAAGGGCGACTCCGCCGACACCACGAACGGGGTCATCACCGGCACACCCGCGTACTTCTCCCCCGAGGTCGCCCGCGGTCAGGACCCCACCGAGGCCAGCGACGTCTTCTCGCTCGGTTCCACGCTGTACACCGTCGTCGAGGGCCAGCCGCCGTTCGGGATCGACTCCGATTCCATCGCACTCCTGCACCGGGTCGCGAAGGCCGAGATCTACCGTCCCAGTAAGGCCGGACCGCTCACCGACACGCTGCTGCACCTGCTCGAGCCGGACCCGGCGCGTCGTCCGACGATGGCCGAGGCCCGCGACGCCCTGGCCCGGGTGGCCATGTCCGGGGACGGGAACGTCGCGCACCTCGTCGGCTCGCCCGTCTATTCCGCAGACGGCACCATCCCGGCGTGGGCACACCGTTCGACCCCGTTGCCCGACTCACGCCGGCGCAGCAAGCTGGTGAGTTCCACCCAGGCCGGTCTGCCCGCCGTGCCTCAGAGCACCCCGCTCAAGAACGTGCCGCGTCCGCTCGGCCGGTTGCAGTGGCCGCCGCGCCCGACGAAACCCGCTCCCGGTTCGCCGGCCCCCACCGTCCGCGATCAGGTGGTGGCGTGGGCGCCGATCGCCATGGGTGTCATGGTCGCGATCCTGATCCTGGCCGTGCTCGTGGCCGTGATCGTCCTCCTCGCCCAGCCCTGACACCCCGGGAGGTCAGTCGATCCGCCGGCGGTGCGCCCACCTCGTGAGCGCATTCCGGTTGGACTGCTGCGTCTTCCGCAGCACGTTCGACGCATGCGTTTCGACCGTCTTCACCGAGATCACCAGTTCCTCGGCGATCTCGCGGTACGTGTACCCCCGCGCGAGCAGCCGCAGCACTTCCAGCTCCCGCGGCGTCAGCGAATCCAGCTCCGGATCCAGCTGCGGCTCAGGAGCATTGGAACGCCCGGTGAAGGAGTCCAGCACGAATCCCGCGAGCCTCGGGCTGAACACGGCGTCACCGCCGGCGACCCGGCGCACGCCGTCGGCCAGTTCCGCGCCCGAGATCGTCTTGGTGACGTACCCGCGTGCCCCGGCACGGATCACGGCGATCACATCCTCGGCGGCGTCGGACACGCTCAGTGCCAGGCACACCGGACCCGACTCGATGCCCCGCAGCACGGCGACACCGCCGCCGTCGGGCATGTGGACGTCGAGCAGCACGACGTGCGGCGAGGTGGCGTTGATCCCGGCCACCGCCTCCGCGACACCGCCCGCCTCGCCCACCACCTCCATGTCCGCTTCCCTGCCGAGTTCGGCGCGGACCCCGGAACGGAAAACGGCATGATCATCGACGAGAAAGACACGGTACGGGGGTGTTTCAGGCAAAGTCACTGCAGCTGTTCCTCGCGTGGGCGGTAGTGTCACCCCACTCTAGAGCGTGTCGAATGATTCGCTCTGTCGCCGCACCACCGCCGGCATCCCGTCTTCCCCGTCGGTGGCGGTATCCGATTGGAGAGCCGCACCGGCACTGCGGAACCAGGCCTTCACCAGATATCCGAAGCTCGGCCACGTTCCGTCCTCCGGCCGCACGACGCAGAGACCCGTCATCCACTTGCCGAACGTCGCATGGAATCGCGCCTGAATCGCGGTCCGGTGGACGAACGAGAACACGAGCCACGCCGGTATCACCGCGAACCCCGCCGTTCCCTCCGCCGCGTTCGGCGGCACCGACTGTCCGGCCGTCTGCACGATGTAGACGACGACCCCGACCACGGCCCCGACGAGTGCGTGCAACACGAGGTCCAGCACCAGGGCGACACCACGCCGGAGGTGACCGGCGGGCCGGACCCGCAGCCGGCTGTCGGCCCCGTTCACGGCAGACGCCCGTCGATCTCGTCGCGGGCACGCCGGACGTCGTCGTCGAGTCCGGTCCGGTCCAGCACCTCGTCGACGACGGCGCCGCTGAACCGCGGTGTGCCGACCGTCTCCTCCTGCACGTAGGAGCCGAGCATGCCCCCGAACTGAGAACGAGGGTCGGTGAACTTCAGCCCGAACGCGCCGTTGACCGCCCCCTTCACGCCTCCCTGAACCGCACCCTTGCCGCCCGCCTCTGCAACGTTGCCCCAATCCATGCTGTCGCGCCGACCCACGTGTATCTCGTACTTCTGAAACGCAGCCTCGAGGACCGCCTGGGCTCCGGCGCCGGCCGCCGCGCCCGTCGCGGCGCGGGTGAGGATCGAGGTGATCAGCTGCCGGATGATCATCCGGACGGTGACCTGTGTGGCCGCTTCCGCCGCGAACGCGGCCGGGCTCGCCGCGCCGAACGTCATCGCGCTGGCCACCGCGACCGCGACGAGTTCGGCCGCCAGTGCCACCAGGGCCGCGATGATCGACAGTTTCGCGACCCGGATGTCATCGGCCGACCAGTCGAGGGTGTCGCCCAGTTCGTGGAGCAACCCCGACAACTCGCGTAGTGCCCCGTCCGCACCGATCCGCGCCCAGTGCTGCGCCATCGCGGTGTCGACGTCACCACTCACCCCGGACATGGCCGACCGCATCGCGGCGTCGGCCTCCTCGATGATGTCGTCGAGCGAGGCACCGGCGTCCTTCCACCCCTGCCCGAGCCGCTCCATCGCCGTTTCGTCCGCGTCGGGCCAGTCCGCCCCGACGACCTTCTCCGCCAACCACCGGACACTGCCCGGAACCTCGATGCCCATCAGAACAGCCCGGCGAGGCTGGATGCGGTGCCGCGGTCGGTGTCATCGAACGAGTCGGCGGTGCTTCCGAGTCTGGATCCGAGCGCGGCCAGCGCCCCGACGGCGAACCCCAGCGACTGCCCGGCCGCGTCCGCGGACGGCAGATACCCGCTCGCGAACGTCGTCCCGGTCTCGTCGCCGCCCCAGCATTCACCCTCGGCCTCGAGGGTCGAGTGCAGTGTGGCGGCGACCGCTGCCATCCGCTGCGACAGTGCGTCGAATCGGGGTGCGACGCTGCGCAGATGCGCCGGGTCCACCCACAGCTGCGCGCTCACTGCCACCCGTCCCGCAGGACCGGCCGATTCCACCGCGCGTCGTCGGGATCGTCCGGGTCCGGTTCCCGATCGGCCGGGACGCTACCGACTTCGGGCTCGAGGCGCGGGAGGAAGTTCCGCAGGCTCGGAGCGCCGGGGACGAGGTCCGGCAGATCCGGCAGGGTCTCGGTCGCGGCCACGATCGATCCCATGATGCGCACCGACTCGGTGTGCGCGGCCTCGCCCGCACGCCGGGCGGCTTCGGTCATCGCACGTCCCAGCGACTCGGGGGTGGACCGCCGGAACGCGTCCGGCGCGAGGCGCACGTCCACCACGCCGCCCACCGAGTTCACCACCACCTGCACCAGTCCGTCTGTGGACGCCCCACTCACCCGCAGCTGCGCCACCTGCTGCTGAGCGGCATGCAGTTCCTGCGTCTGCCGGTCGAGCGCGGCCAGCATCGAATCGATCTGATCCTGCAACTCGTGCTCGCGCACGCGCAGACCCTCACGGTCGAACATGAAATCCCCCCTTGACATCTCGCGTCCCACCCCGCCGCAACACGGTGCGACCACACGACCCCCACAGTCGTGTCGCCGGCGAACATTACCCCCTCACTGGAACAGCATGCGAGCAGACACCGCGCACCAGTGCGCCGACACGGCGAAAGTGGTGCTCACGCACCCTGACTGAACGGCACGTCCTCGACGCCGGCAGTGTCCGTGTCCTCGGCGGTGGCCGCTGTCGCCCACGTCCGGCCGTTCCGCGGCATGTGGATTCGCACCTCGGTGCCCTTGCCGGGTGCGGACCGCACGTCGACGTGCCCGCCGCGCCGCTCGATCCGTCCACGGATCGACTTCGCCAGGCCCTGACGGTCCGGGGACACCTCGTCGACGTCGAATCCGACGCCGCGGTCCCGGACGAACACACTGACCTGTTCGTGCTCGGCTTCGGCGAACAGGTTGATGTCCGTCTCCCCGGAATGCTTGGCCGCGTTGACCAGAGCCTCCCGCGTCGCACCGAGCACCGCCGTGAAACTCTCCTTCGACAGGCCCTCACCCGTGCCCTCGACGTCGAGCGCCACATCGCCGACCGTCACCGGCCGCACCGTGACGCCGTGGTGGTCCTCCACCTCGCCCGCGATGATGCGCAACGCCTCCGCGAGGCTCGAATGGTCGGCGTCTCCCCCACCGAACAACCACTTCCGCAGTTCTCGTTCCTGACCCCGGGCAAGCCGCGCGACCTCCTGAGGATGGTCGGCCTGCTTCTGGATCAGCGCCAGGGTCTGCAGGACGGAATCGTGCAGGTGTGACGCGATCTCCTCACGCTCGTCGTTGCGGATCCTGGCGGCACGCTCCGCGCCCAGCGCGCGCCACAGTCGCAACCACAGGGGCACCGTCAGCAGCCCGGCGCCGACCAGGGTGACCACCACAGCTAGCAACGACGAACGCAGCGCAGCCAAGTCGACCTGCGCGAGGATCACCACACCGAGACCCGACACGATCAACGTCACGCCACCGAGGACCCGCGCCCAGGTGAGGACGGTCGGACGCTGCGGCAGCCCGATGACGGTGCGCGGACCTTCCGAATCGAACTCGCGCCACACCAGAGCCGCGCCGACCGCCACCACGATGATCGGCGCGATCACCGAACCGACGCGGCCACTGAACAACCACGACAACGCGGACGCACCGGCAAGGCCGATCGCGATCAGTCCGTACGCTCTCCGTCGCTCGGAGGCACTGGGCTTCTCGGTGTCGGAACCTGCGGCCGTGAAGATCCACAACAGTCCGTAGCCGACGATGCCGGCGCCGGCGAGCGCGGCGAGACACGCGAACGCGACCCGCACCTTCATCACGTCGACGCCCAGCTGATCGGCGATACCACCCGCGACACCGCCGACGATGCGACCACCGGTCCGGCGTTCGAGCCGCGGCATGGGAATGCCGTCGGGCGGGGCAGGTGCGGTCACGGCGCCCGCGTACTGGGCACCGCCCGCGGACGTGTTCGACACAGGTTGCACATGTTCGATACTGGCACGATCCCCTGGCCACGGCATCAGGGTCCAACCCTGACTTCGGCCCGCGTTCCGGCCCACCCCGACCGGAAAGATCAGGGTAGTTCCCGATGTACGCGCGCCGCGCCGACCGGAACGATGGTCGTATGAGCAATGGGAGCTTCCAAGAGCAGATACAGGATCTGTGGCGGACCCGGCCGGTGCGGTTGCCGGGCCGTGGTCACGTCGCCGGTGTCTGTGCGGGAATCGGCTACCGCTACGGCGTCGATCCCGTACTGATACGAGTCGCCTTCGTCGTGTCCACCATCTTCGGTGGCGCCGGCGTGCTCCTCTACCTGGCGTGCTGGCTCGCCCTCACGAAGTCGGGCGACCCGGCCTCCCCCGCGGAGTCGCTGGTGGGACGTGGTCACAGCTCCGACTCGGGCACCAAGACCATCGTCCTTCTCGTCGCACTGGCCATCGCGCTGAGCACCGTTGGTCCCTTCGGTGTCGGGCTCGGCGGCTCCGGGCTGGTCAGCATGGCGTTGATGCTCGGCGGCCTGTGGCTGCTGTACCAGCGGCAGCCGATACCCCCACCGTTGCCCGCCGGCGCCGTTGCCCCGGGTGTCGGGACCGGGTATCCCGGGACGAGTTTCTCGCCCGGTCAGTTCGGCGCCAATCCGTTCGGCCCCGGCACGTACGGTCCGAATGCCTACGGTCCGTACACGAAGCTTCCCGACTCCTACACGCCGAGCACGCCGCCCACCTCGGACGAGAAGCCGGCCGACGCGCCCACCGAGGCACTGAAGCCCGAAACTGCTGCGGGCGAAACCGTTCCGGTGTCGTTCGAGAAGACCCCGACCCCCGGTCCGCAGGTCGACACACCCTCGGCCCCGTTCGCGCCGCTCGAACCGCGACCGCCGGCATGGGACCCGCTCGGGGTCGCCCCGTTCGCATGGGATCTGCCCGAACCGGCCAGGACCACAGCGCCCGCAGTACAACCGGACCGCACCCACTCCCGCCTGACGACAATGGTGATCGGGTTGGCGATCCTCGCGGCCGCGGCGGCGACCGCGTTGTCGGTCGCCACCGGATCCGACTGGTTGAACGCTGGTCGCATCGGCGCGGTCGCGCTCGCCGTCATCGCAGTGGGGCTGCTGATCGGCGGATTCCTGCGCAAGGGCTACGGACTTCTCGTCGTCGCCGGACCGCTGATCGGTTTCGTGATCCTCGCCTCGCTCGTCGGTTCACTCGACCTGAACAGCGAGAACATGGGCGATCGGACCTGGAACCCGGCGACGGCGGCCGCCGTCGAGCCCGCCTACTCCGGCGGATTCGGCAGCTTCACGCTCGACCTCCGGAACGTCACTCTCACCGAGGACAAGACGGTCGACGTCAGCGGGCAGTTCGGTGAGGTCGTGGTACTCCTGCCGCCCGGTATGAACGTCGAGAACCACTGCACCACCCAGTTCGGTGACGCGCAGTGCCTCCCGGAGGGTCTCGACGGTGGCGTCGACGGCACGGACGGTCACGTCCTGACCCTCAACGCCGATGTCCGATTCGGAAGTGTGGAGGTGCGCCGTGGATGACATCGACGACACTCACGGCAACGAACAGACCCGGACGCGGAAGCGCCCGTCGCCACTACTGCTCCTCGCAGGATTGGCAGCACTCCTGGTGAGCGGCTGGGCACTTGCGGGGCCGTTCTCGCTGGAACCGCTCGCGAACGTCGAGTTCCGCTGGCTGTTCGTGGTGGTCGCGGTGCTGGTCGGCGTTGTGCTCGTGTTCGCACCCAACCGGCGAAAGTAGAGGCGCAAGCGCACTGTGCGCGGTGAGCGGGTCCTCGGACTCACTCACCGCGCACAGTGCGTCACTCCCACTCGATGGTGCCCGGAGGCTTACTCGTGATGTCCAGCACGACACGGTTGACGTCGTGCACCTCGTTGGTGATCCGGGTGGAGATCCGCTCGAGAACGTCGTAGGGCAGTCGCGTCCAGTCCGCGGTCATCGCGTCCTCGCTGGACACCGGGCGCAGCACGATCGGGTGGCCGTAGGTGCGTCCGTCGCCCTGCACGCCGACGCTGCGGACGTCGGCGAGCAGCACCACGGGGCACTGCCAGATCTGACCGTCGAGCCCGGCGGCCGTCAGCTCTTCGCGCGCAATGGAATCCGCGTGACGCAGGATGTCGAGCCGGTCCTGCGTGACCTCGCCGATGATGCGGATGCCCAGGCCGGGACCGGGGAACGGCTGGCGTCCCACGATTTCCTCGGGCAGACCCAGCTCGCGCCCCACCGCCCGGACCTCGTCCTTGAACAGCAGGCGGAGCGGTTCCACGAGCGTGAACTGCAGGTCTTCCGGCAGTCCGCCGACGTTGTGGTGGCTCTTGATGTTGGCCGTGCCGGTGCCGCCGCCGGATTCCACGACGTCCGGGTACAGCGTGCCCTGCACGAGGAATTCGACCGTGTCGCCGTGCGCGGCGTTCTCGCCCAGCACGTCGCTGACCGCGCCCTCGAAGCTGCGGATGAACTCGCGGCCGATGATCTTGCGCTTGGTCTCCGGGTCGGACACGCCCGCCAGCTCACCGATGAAGGTGTCGGCGGCGTCGACCGTGATCAGCTTTGCGCCGGTCGCGGCAACGAAATCCTGTTCGACCTGGGCACGCTCGCCCGCACGCATCAGACCGTGGTCGACGAACACACACGTCAGGTTGTCGCCGATGGCGCGCTGCACGAGCGCCGCCGCGACAGCGGAGTCGACACCGCCGGAGAGCCCGCAGATCGCCTTGCCGTCGCCGACCTGCTCGCGGACCTGCTCGACGAGGGCGTCGGCGATGTTCGCGGCCGTCCATGCGGGAGGAATGCCGGCGATCTCGTGGAGGAACCGGCTGAGCACCTGCTGACCGTGCGGCGAGTGCAGCACCTCCGGGTGGTACTGCACACCCGCGAGCTTGCGGGCCCGGTCCTCGAACGCGGCGACGGGTGCGCCCTCGCTCGTAGCCGTCACCTCGAAACCCGCCGGGGCCTCGGTGACCGCGTCGCCGTGACTCATCCACACGGGCTGGCTGGCCGGCAGCCCCTCGTGCAGCAGACCGCCCTGCACCTTGAGGTCGGTGCGGCCGTACTCCCGGGTGCCGGTGTGTGCCACCGTCCCGCCGAGTGCGCCGGCCATGGCCTGGAATCCGTAGCAGATGCCGAACACCGGAATGTCCAGATCGAACAGCGCCGGATCGAGCTGCGGCGCACCGTCCGCATAGACGCTCGACGGCCCACCCGACAGCACCACGGCAAGGGGATTCTTGGCCGCGATCTCCTCGACGGTCGCGGTGTGCGGAACCACCTCGGAATAGACCTTGGCCTCACGCACCCGCCGGGCGATCAGCTGCGCGTACTGCGCGCCGAAGTCGACGACGAGGACCGGTCTCTGTTGCTCGATATCTGCCACCGGGTCAGTCTAATCGGCGCAGCTCTGTGGTCTGCGCGACCCCATGACCCGGCCCTCTCGCGCCTTATGCAACGCCGTGCTTCTGCGCGTCGGGCACCACGGCGCTGTTGCGGATCTCGACGATCGGCAGCACCAGCGCGGCGGGCGCCCCCTCCGGGACGACCGGCGCGATCGGGGCGACCGGGTTCAGGCGCCGGTATCCCTCCCCCTGCGCCGGGCGCAGGTCCTTCTCGCCCTTGTTCGGCCAGAGCGAGGCCGCACGCTCGGCCTGCGCCGAGATCGTCAGCGACGGGTTGACGCCCAGGTTCGCGGACACGGCCGACCCGTCGACCACGCTCAGCGTCGGGTAACCCCACACGCGGTGGTAGGGGTCGATGACGCCCTTCGACGGTTCCGACGCGATCGTGCACCCGCCGAGGAAATGTGCGGTGAGCGGGATGTTGAACACGTCGCCCCAGGTGCCGCCCGCGCGACCGTCGATCTTCTCCGCGATCCGGCGGGTCGCCTCGTTGCCTGCCGGGATCCAGCTGGGGTTCGGCTGGCCGTGGCCCTGCTTGCTGGTGACCTTGCGCCGACCGAACAGGCCCTTCTTCGTGTACGTGGTGATGGAGTTGTCGAGGTTCTGCATCACCAGGGCGATGATGGTGCGCTCGCTCCACTTGTACGGGGTGAGGACCTTCAGTGCTGTCGGATCCTTCGCCAGTTCCTTGAGGAACGTCATCCACCGCCGGCCGCCGCCGTCGGTCAGCAGCGTCTGCAGTAGGGCCATCGAGTTCGACCCCTTGCCGTAGCGCACCGGCTCGACGTGGGTGTCGGACGTCGGGTGGAACGACGACGTGATGGCGACGCCCTTCGTGAGCTCGAGCGCGGGATCCACCTTGTTCTTGGCGGCGCCGAGGATCGACTCCGAATTGGTGCGGGTGAGCACACCCAGCCGGTCGGAGATCTTGGGCAGCGCGCCCGTCTCCTTCTGGTCGAACAGCAGATGCTGGGTGCCCCACGTGCCCGCGGCCAGGACGACGTTCGCGGCGGTGTACGTCTTGCGGTTCCGGTTCTTGCGCGGCCCGCTGCGCCGGGTGAAGACGTCCCAGGTGCCGTCGGACGCCTCGCGCAGACCGGTGACCGTGGTCATCGGGATGATCTCGGCGCCCGCCTTCTCCGCGAGACCCAAGTAGTTCTTGAGCAGGGTGTTCTTGGCGCCGTGCCGGCATCCGGTCATGCATTCGCCGCATTCGATGCACCCGGTGCGGTCGGGGCCGACGCCGCCGAAGTACGGGTCCGGCACGGTCTTGCCCGCTTCACCGAAGAAGACACCGACCGGGGTCTGGATGAACGTGTCGCCCACGCCCATGTCCTCCGCGACCGACTTGATGATCTCGTCGGCGGGGGTCATGTGCGGGTTCTGAACCACGCCCAGCATCTTGCGAGCCTGCTCGTAGTACGGGGTGAGCTCGTCGTGCCAGTCGGTGATGTGCGACCACTGCTTGTCCTGGAAGAAGGAGGCGGGCGGCTTGTAGAGCGTGTTCGCGTAGTTGAGCGAACCGCCACCGACGCCGGCACCGGCGAGGATGAGGCAGTCGCGCAGCAGGTGGACACGCTGGATGCCGAAGAACCCGAGGGCGGGCGCCCAGAGGAACTTCTTGAGATCCCAGCTGGTCTTCGCGAAGTCCGCGTCGGCGTAGCGACGGCCCGCTTCGAGGATTCCGACCTTGTAGCCCTTCTCGACCAATCGGAGTGCGGTGACACTGCCACCGAATCCGGACCCGACTATGAGGACGTCGTACTCCGTTGCGCGCTGCTTACTCATCACTCGACCTCCAACGAAACCTGAGTTATTACTCGCCAGTATGCACCCCTCGGTTGTGACAGCTGCCACAAGGGTCACCTAACTGTAACGAGAGGTATCAGGAACGGTCGAGATACCCGCAAACGCACGTCGCCCAATGCCTCACCAATGCAGTTGAACTGCACCGATGTGACATTGGGCGACGAGAGAAGCGGCGACGAACGGACACCTCATGCGCGGACGGTCAGGCCGACCTTCTGGAACTCCTTCAGATCCGAGTACCCCGACTTCGCCATCGAGCGGCGCAGACCGCCGACGAGGTTCAACGAACCGAACGGGTCGTCGGACGGACCTGTGAGGACCCGGTCGAGCGACGGACGGGCACCGAACGAGACCGGCAGCATCGTGCCGCGCGGAACCGAGGGATGCGCCGCGGCCGACGGCCAGTACCAGCCGCCGCCGGGAGCTTCCGCCGCAACGGCCAACGGTGCGCCCAGGACTGCGGCGTCCGCGCCACAGGCGATCGCCTTGGCGAGGTCGCCCGAGGACGTGATGTCGCCGTCCGCGATGACGTGGACGTAGCGTCCGCCCGTCTCGTCGAGGTAGTCGCGGCGGGCCGCAGCGGCGTCCGCGATGGCCGTGGCCATCGGAAGACCGATGCCCAGCACCTCACCGGTCGTCGTTGCACCCTCGGTGGAGCCGTATCCGACGATCACACCGGCCGCGCCCGTACGCATCAGGTGCAGTGCGGTGCGGTGATCGCTCACCCCACCGGCCACGACGGGGACGTCGAGCTCGGAGATGAACGTCTTGAGGTTCAGCGGCTCGCTGTCGCCGTGCACGACGTGCTCAGCGGAGATGATCGTGCCGTGCACGACCAGCAGGTCGATGCCCGCCTCCAGCAGCTGCGGGGTGAGCGCCCGGGCGTTCTGCGGGCTGACCCGCACCGCGGTCGTGACACCCGCGTCGCGGACCTGGGCCACGGCAGCAGCCAGAAGTCCCGGCTGCAACGGCGCCGCGTGCAGTTCCTGCAGCTTCTTGATCGGCGCCTCGACGTCGACGTCCGACTCCGCCAGCGCGACGAGTTCGGCGAGCTTCGCCTCGACGTCCGCGTGCCGGCCCCACAGACCCTCACCGTTGATGACCCCGAGGCCACCACGCTTGCCGAGTTCGATCGCGAACGACGGCGACACGAGCGCGTCGGTCGGATGCGCCAGCACAGGGATGTCGAACCGGTATGCGTCGAGCTGCCAGGACGTCGACACCTCCTTGGAGGAGCGGGTCCGGCGGGAGGGGACGATGTCGATGTCGTCCAGCTCATAGGTTCGTCGGGCTGTTCGGCCCATGCCGATCTCAACGAGGTCGCGCACGCGCGCCCCTTTCTCGTGAATCGTGACTGGTTGCTAGCGAGCGGTGTAGTTGGGAGCTTCGACCGTCATCGTGATGTCGTGCGGGTGGCTCTCCTTCAGACCCGCAGCGGTGATCTGCACGAACTGCGCGTTCTGCAGTTCCTCGATCGACGACGCTCCCGTGTAGCCCATGGCAGCCCGCAGACCGCCCGTGAGCTGATGTGTGACCTGGGACAGCGGACCGCGGAACGCGACCCGGCCCTCGATGCCCTCCGGAACCAGCTTGTCCTCGGACAGCACGTCGTCCTGGAAGTAGCGGTCCTTGGAATACGACTTCGCGGCGCCACGGCTCTGCATCGCGCCGAGGGAACCCATTCCGCGGTAGCTCTTGTACTGCTTGCCGTTCACCAGGATCAGCTCACCCGGCGACTCCGCGGTGCCCGCGAGCAGCGAACCGAGCATGGCCGTCGACGCGCCTGCAGCCAGGGCCTTCGCGATGTCGCCGGAGAACTGCAGTCCACCGTCGGCGATCACCGGCACACCGTGCGGTTTGGCCGCGGCGACTGCTTCGAGGATCGCCGTGATCTGCGGGGCGCCGACACCGGCGATGACACGGGTGGTGCAGATGGAGCCGGGGCCGACACCGACCTTGACCGCGTCCACACCGGCCTCGATGAGAGCGGCCGCACCGCTGCGGGTGGCGACGTTGCCGCCGATGATCTGCACGCGCTCGTCGACCTCGGCCTTGAGCTTCGAGATCATGTCCAGCACGCCGGCCGAGTGACCGTGGGCGCTGTCGACGACGAGCACGTCCACTCCGGCGTCGGTGAGAGCCATTGCGCGGCTCCACGCCTCGTCACCCACACCCACGGCAGCACCGACGAGGAGCCGGCCGTCGCGGTCCTTGGTGGCGTCCGGGTGCTGCTCGGTCTTCACGAAGTCCTTGACCGTGATGAGGCCGGTGAGCTTGCCCTGACCGTCCACGATCGGCAGCTTCTCGATCTTGTGGCGGCGGAGCAGACCCAGCGCCACCTCCGCGGTGACACCCTCCTGGGCGGTGATCAGCGGCGCCTTCGTCATGACCTCGGACACGGCGCGGTTCTGGTCGACCTCGAAGCGCATGTCGCGGTTGGTGATGATGCCGACGAGCTGCCCGGCCTCGTCGGTGACCGGAAGTCCGGAGATCCGGAAGCGGGCGCACTTCGCGTCGACCTCGGCGAGAGTGTCGGACGGCTTGCAGGTGACCGGGTCGGTGACCATTCCCGCCTCGGACCGCTTGACCGTCTCCACCTGCCCGGCCTGGGCCTCCACCGACAGGTTGCGGTGCAGCACGCCCATGCCACCGGCGCGGGCCATGGCGATAGCCATCCGCGCCTCGGTGACGGTGTCCATCGCGGAGCTGACGAGCGGCACTCGCAGCCGGATGTCCCTGGTCAGCTGGCTGGACGTGTCGACCTGGCCGGGGATGACATTCGACGCCGCCGGCAAGAGCAGGACGTCGTCGTACGTGAGACCCAGCATCGCGACCTTGTTCGGGTCGTCACCGCCGGTGTGTACATGCCCTGCTGAACTTGTCATGCGGTTCGGGCCCTCCATGGAACATAGATGCGGCGCCGGTGGCGCCGTCTGCGGACATTCAGATCTTCGATCTGGTGGAAACTTTCGGGAACACGGATACAGGAAAAAGGCCGGAGCGACGATCGATATTCCCAGCTCCACAAACCATGATATCGGCTCGACGCGATCACCACGGAGCCCACCCACGCTGGGCGTACGCCGAACGGCTGGCGCAGACCGGGCTGACCTGCGTACCGTGGTGCTGTGCGCGATCAACTGCCTCCAGGTCTGCCCCCGGACCCCTTCGCCGGCGACCCCGCCGACCCGTCCGCAGCTCTCGACGCGATCGAACCGGGCCAACCACTCGACCCCCACGAGCGTCTCGCCGTGGAGGAAGATCTGGCCGACCTCGCCGTGTACGAGGCGCTGCTGGCACATCGCGGGATCCGCGGTCTCGTCGTCTGCTGCGAGGACTGCCAGCAAGATCACTACCACGATTGGGACATGCTTCGTGCCAACCTCCTTCAGCTTCTGGTCGACGGCACCGTGCGCCCGCACGAGCCCGCCTACGACCCGACACCCGAGGCATACGTCACCTGGGACTACTGCCGCGGCTACGCGGACGCCTCGATGAACGACGCTCTGCACGGAGACGGTTTCGACGCCTGATCCGGCACAACCCGATACAGACCACTGTGGCCCGACACGCGAAGTGTCGGGCCACAGTGGTCTGTGCGGGAGGGCCGCCGAACCGCTAGCTGGTGGGCGGCAACACCGGGACCGGGGTCGTGGTGGTGGGCAGCGGCACCGTCGAAGGCTCCTGCGGCGGCTGCTGGGTGGACGGCTCCGTCGCCGGGATGTCCGAGGGCAGCGTCGGAACCAACATGATCGTGGGATCCGGGCTCGGGGACGGCACCGTCTCGGGCGGAGGAGGCGGCAGCGTGGGCAGCTGTGGCAGCGGAATAGGCGGCAGTCCCGGAATCTGCAGGTCGGTCGGCAGGGTTCCCGGCAACGGCCCGACTCCCGGCAGTGTCGTCGAACCGGGTGTGCCCGGCACGGTGGCGGGCAACTCGGTGGTCTGCGTCGGCGCGCCGGTGGTGGTGGTACCGGGCGTCGTCGTCGCAGGCGGCGTGGTGGGAGCGATCTTCTCGACCTCCGCGGCCAGCTTCGCCCGCCACACGTCGAGTTCGTTGCGCATGTCGGCGTCACGTACCCCGCCGGAACGGTCGGCGGCGCCCTCGAGCAGGTTCTTCGCCGCCGCCGCGTCGCCCGCGGCGATCAGCCGCTCGGCCTCCTGCAGCTGCGACGTGGTGTCGATCTGCGCGACGGTCGAATCGGCCTGCTGGCTGAACACGACCGACTTGACGCTCCACAGCGGATCGCCGGGTGCGGCGTTGTACGAGAAGATGGTGGCGCCACCCATGACGACCGCGATCGCGGCGGCGGCGCCTGCGATGGGTCGCAACAAGCGGAGCTTGCTGCGGGCGGCGCTGCGTGCGGAACGGGCGTCCGAGGCGTCGATCGCCGCGATCACGTCGTCGAGCAGCGGCCCGGTCGGCATCGGCGTCGCCACGATGTCGGCGCGCCAATTGGTCAGCAGAAGCGCGAGCTCGTACTGCTCCGGCGAATCCGTTGCGACGGGACCGCCGCCGGCGATCGCGTCGATCAAAGCGTCGTCGCGGCGCACTGCCGCGACGTTCACCGGTGCGTCGTCTCCTGGGAGATCGGCATCGGGATTGCCGTTGCGCTTGATGCCCCTAGCCAAACCTCTCACCTGCCCTCGTCACTTCTTTTTTCAGTTTCGCTATGGCTCGGTGTTGAGCCACGCGGACAGCTCCCGCGGTACTACCCACGGCCGCGGCCGTCTCCTCGGCTGACATACCGACCACGAGGCGGAGGATCAGGATCTCCCGGTGCTTCTCCGGCAGCGTGCTCAGCAGTTCGTTCATCTGCCTGCTCGCTTCCGAGTCCAGCGCCCTCTGTTCGGGTCCGTCATCGTTGGCTACGACATCCGGTACTTCGGCGACGGGCTCCGACTTGTTACGGGCGGAGTTCCGATGCGCGTCGGCAACTTTGTGTGCGGCGATCCCGTAGACGAATGCCATGAACGGCCGGCCTTGATCCTCGTAGCGAGGCAAGGCCGTCATCACGGCGAGGCACACTTCTTGCGCCACGTCGTCCGCGGAGAGTTGTCCCCTCTCCGCAGCACCGACCCTGGCTCTGCAGTAACGCACAACCAAGGGCCGAATGTTTTCCAGGACCAGAGCTAAAGCGGCCCGGTCACCCTGCGTTGCAGCGGCGACTGCGGAGTCCAACTCCTCGCTCGTATTAGTCATCGTTGCTGAATATCCTGGCGTTACAGTGGCACCTCCCCCGATGGGTGTGCTCCCGCTCTCAGCGGAACACTCCAAGAGTAACGGTGCGGACCGAACGGTATTCGCCCGGATTCGCAGCGATTCGCGCGCAACCCGGCCGTACGGGGCCCGACCAGCGGAGTCAGATTCGGAAGCGCCCACCTCGCGCCCTGATGACGGTTTCGCACTCCGTACGCACGGCCTCCGCACGTGAGTCGGAAGTCACACCACTCAGCAACATCGCAGCTGCCCACTTCAGAGGTATCAAGCCGTACCGATCGCACCGGTCGAGCACATCCGCGGCAAGCCGTGCCGCCGGACCCGAATCGGACTCCCCCGTCATCGACGCGCTCCGGAGCAGATCCGATTTGACGCGGTGCCGCGCAGATCCGGCGGCCTCCGAAATTTCCGCAGCGGTCTCGGCGTGGCGGCGCGCCGAGGCGAACTCTCCGCCCGCGAGAAGCAACTCCGCGCTCACCCAGTGCCTGCGGACGCGCTGCCGCCACAGGTCGTCGGGAGCAGTCTCGTCCAGGTGCTCGGAGCACCTGCCGAGAAGCCGCCGGCCCAGTGCCAACCGGCCGCACCCCAGCGCGTCGGCGGCCAGCCCCGTCAGCGCGTCGCACCGAGCTTCGCGAACCAGGACGCCGTCCTCGTCGTCGGGACGGGTCCCGACGACGGCCAGTGCCCGGCCGTCGAACCCGGACGCCACACCGTGCCAGCCGAGCTGCCTCAGCAGCGACGCCTGCGTGCTCCAGGCGAGCGAGGCGACCGCGGGCCCGGCCACCCCGCCCCGCGTCAGTGCGTCCAGCTCTGCGCGGGATCGGGCGTAGTGCCCCCGGGCGCCCCACGCCACCGCTCGCATCCAGCGCTCGACGGGAACGTCGGACGCCGGCAGCGGGCACCCGCCCGGATCGGGGCCGAAAGCCGCGCGGATCAACGAATTCGTGGCGTCGGAACGGAGACTGGAGTCGGGCACGCCGAGATCATCGCATCGTCCGGGCGCCCCGCGGTCAGGTGACCGCGGTGACGGCGTGCACGGCCTCGTCCAGCGTGCCCAGCACCGCGATCGATCGGGGCAGCGACCGCGTCCGGCATCCGGGGCCGCCCGCGAGCATCGTCAGGCCCGTGCGCCTGCGGCGAATCGCCCGCAGGAGAGACGGGAGGTCGCCTCCGGCGGCGGGCAACCACAGGACGATCACGTCCGGCTCGGCGTTGGTCACGGCAGCGAGCAGCGCCGACCGGCACAGGGGCAGCGCGATCCTCGTGTCCACCGAGCCCGTGGCCAGGGCGGCGCCCAGCGCCCGGAATTCGAGACCGTACGGGTCGGCGGGAACCGCGTCCGGCGGGTCCGCCGGCAGGTGCACGAGCAGGACACGGCCGCCGCCGCCGATCGGCGCGTCCAGCGTCATCGTGGACAGAATCCCCGCGACGCATTCGGCGAAGACGCGGACACTCGCAGCCGCAGCGTCCGAATTCCTCCCCTCGTCCGCCCATTCGAGCACCGGAACGACCAGGGTCGTCCACATGGAGACGAATCCCCGCTCCGCGACGGCCCGCACGACGATCCGCCGGATTGTCACGACGTCTCGCGCCAGCAACGCACCCGATAAATTCCGGACGGACGCCTCGGCGCCGCCGAGGCCGGAAAAGGATGACAAAAGGTTCGACGGGTCTGTTTTCGTCCTGTTCACCGAGTTGTCACCCAGATTTTTCACACCCGGCCGGTGGTCGCTTTCTGACGAATATGTAGCCATTGCGTTAATCGCATATCTCGCGGCCTCCGCGGAGTTTGCACCACCGTCCAGAGCGTGTTGCATGCATTCGAGCCGGGCGACGTCGCGCGGCGTGTATCGCCGGTGACTTCCCTGCGCGTGCACGGAGGGTCCGATGCCGTATCTGCGGTCCCAGGTGCGGAGCGTCGACGGAGCGACCCCGAGCTTTCTGGCCAGGGCAGATACCGAGATCGTGGGTCCCTCGTCCGGGGGTCCGGAAAGGGGCTGGGTGTCAGGCTCCGCGGGCTGGGGCACCCGCACATCGTCACCCGTGACCGGGGGTCTTTCAACCCGAAACGGAATCACGGAACCGCGGGAAAGTAAATATTTTCCAGGTTAACTTTCAGCTCGTGGGATATGTAAATCGCCACTGTGAACAACTATTGACGCGATTTCACAACCGACTCTACGGTTAGCGACGTGAATGATTAGTGGCTTGAACGTACCTACGAGCCTACGGTCCGCTCGTCGCCCGAGGCGAGCTTGCAGCTAAGGAGTCCACATGCCTGCACCCAACCACCTGCCCGGCCCGAACGCCGATATCTGGGATTGGCAGATGCACGGCCTGTGCCGCGGGGTCGACTCCTCGATGTTCTTCCATCCCGACGGAGAGCGTGGCCGGGCGCGCGCGCAGCGGGAGACCCGCGCCAAGGAAATGTGCCGACGCTGCCCGGTCCTCGCCCAGTGCCGCAATCACGCGCTGAGCGTGTCCGAGCCGTACGGGATCTGGGGCGGAATGTCCGAGACGGAACGCGAAATGCACGCCCGGCACAGACGCGGCCGGATAGCCGTCTGACCGCTCGACCACACTCACCGGGAACCCTCGTCGCCGCACGGGGGTTCCCCGCGTCACATCGACACCCTCGACACCCATCCACCGCGACGCGGTCTCCGAATGCCTACCGGCTGGAGGAGATGAGTGGATGTGCACGCTACCGTGGTTCTCGATGAAGCGAGACGACTTCCGGTGACGAACCCCGAGGGCAACACTCCAGCGGAAGACGTGTGCTCGGCGGATGCAGCCGCCGCACACAGGGCCCGAACCACCGAATCCACCAAACTCCACGACACTATGGCCCGCGTCGCGAACGGGGACGCCGACGCGTTCGCCGAACTCTACGACCGGACGAGCGCCCGAGTACACGGCATGGTTCTGCGGGTCCTACGCGACCCCGGGTACGCGGAGGAGACGACGCAGGAGGTCTTCCTCCAGGCGTGGCGCACCGCATCGAACTTCGATCCGGCCCGCGGCTCCGTACTGTCCTGGCTGATGACGCTCGCGCACCGCCGGGCGGTCGACCGCGTGCGGTCGGAGCAGGCGGGCACCGACCGCGAGGCGCTCTACGAGGCCACCAACATCGCCGGGCCGTTCGACCACGTCACCGAGGAGGTGACCCGCCGGCTCGAGCATCAATCGGTGCTCGCCTGCCTGGACTCGCTCACGGACACGCAACGTGAGTCCGTCGCGATGGCGTACTACGACGGCCGCACCTACCGAGAGGTCGCCTCCCAACTGGGGGTCGCCCTGTCCACGGTGAAGACGCGCATCCGTGACGGACTGACGCGACTTCGCGGGTGCCTGGGAGGTCTGTGACATGAACGACGAACTCGTGGGCATGGCCTACCCGTACGCACTCGATGTGCTCGACGACAGTGAGCGCCGCGAACTCGACACCGATCTCGCCGTCACGGACGAGGACACCCGCTCCACGTTCACCGACGAGGTTCGGCGGATCCGCGAAGCGTTCGCGGTGGTGAGCGCGGTGGGAGCCGTCGAACCCCCGCCCCGGGTGCGGACACGAGTCCTCGACGAGGTCAGGAAATCCGCGTCCGGGCCGACATCGCTCACCGAACGCCGCTCCCGCAGGCGCCGCTGGCGGGTCGCCGTCGCCGCCGCTGCGGCCGTCGGGTTGCTCGCCGGCGGAACGGTGATCGTTCGGCATCTCACGGAAGGTCCGGCGCCGACCGTGGCGGAGCAGGTTCTCGACGCCTCCGACGTGCACTCGTCGACGAGTGCGATCGCGGCCGGTGGGTCCGCGACCGCCAACTACTCGAAGTCGCAGGACGCCGTGGTGTTCGTGCTGGACGGTGTCGCCCCGCCCAACGCCGACACCGTGTACCAGCTGTGGCTGATGCCTGCGTCCGGGGCCGCGCCGGTGCCCGCCGGAACCCTCTCCCCCGGAGAAGTGCAGCCGACCACGACGATCGTCCTCGACGACGTGGGGTCGATGTCGAACCTGGCCGTCACCGTCGAACCGCCCGGAGGATCACCCCAGCCGACGTCGCAACCGTTCGCGGTGCTGAAACTGAGCTGATCCGGCGCCTGCCGACAGAAGAAACCCCCGCGCGGTGATCCGCACGGGGGTTTCTTCGCTCGAACGGTCGAAGCCGATCGGTCGCGACGGCAGAGCCTAGTGGCTGTGCCCGTGACCGGTCTGCTGCTCGTTCTCTTCCGCAGGCTTCTCGACTACGGCGCTCTCCGTGGTGAGGATCATCCGCGCGACCGAAGCCGCGTTGACGACCGCGGAGCGGGTGACCTTCACGGGGTCGACGACACCGTCGGCGAGCAGGTCGCCGTAGGTCAGGGTCGCGGCGTTGAAACCGTGGCCCTTGGGCTGCTCGGCAACCTTGCTGGTGACGACGGAACCGTCGAGACCGGCATTGCTGGCGATCCAGTACAGCGGCGCCTGCAGTGCTTCGCGCACGACCTTGACGCCCGTGGCCTCGTCACCGGTCAGACCGAGGTTGTCGGCCAGCTCGGTGCTCGCCTGGACGAGGGCGGAACCGCCACCGGGGACGATGCCCTCGGCGACAGCAGCCTTCGCGGCGTTGACGGCGTCCTCGACGCGGAACTTGCGCTCCTTGAGGTCCG
Source organism: Rhodococcus sp. JVH1 (assembly GCF_000280725.2). Taxonomy (NCBI): domain Bacteria; kingdom Bacillati; phylum Actinomycetota; class Actinomycetes; order Mycobacteriales; family Nocardiaceae; genus Rhodococcus; species Rhodococcus sp. JVH1. The sequence goes on from NZ_CP166289.1 coordinate 1,124,445, forward strand.
TCTCCGTGGCCGCGCCGACCTTGATGACGGCGACGCCACCGGCCAGCTTCGCCAGACGCTCTTCGAGCTTCTCGCGATCCCAGTCGGAGTCGGTGTTCTCGATTTCGCGGCGCAGCTGCGCGACGCGACCCTTGATGTCGTCGTCTGTTCCGGCGCCGTCGACGATCGTGGTCTCGTCCTTGCTGACCACGACGCGGCGTGCGCTGCCGAGCAGGTCCAGCCCGGCGTCCTTCAGCGTGAGGCCGACGTCGGAGTTGATGACCGTGCCACCGGTGACGACGGCGAGGTCGTCGAGGAACGCCTTCCGGCGGTCACCGAAGAACGGCGCCTTGACGGCGACGGCCTTGATGGTCTTCCGGATGGAGTTGACCACGAGCGTCGAGAGGACCTCACCCTCGACGTCCTCCGCGATGATGAGGAGGGGCTTGCCGCTCTCGGCAACCTTCTCCAGCAGCGGCAGGAAGTCGGGCAGGGACGTGATCTTCTCGCGGTACAGCAGCACGAGAGCGTCCTCGTACACGGCCTTCTGTGCGTCGAGGTCCGTGACGAAGTACGGCGACAGGTAGCCCTTGTCGAACTGGACGCCCTCGGTGATGACGAGCTCGGTCGCCAGGGTCGAGGATTCCTCGACCGTCACGACGCCGTCGGTGCCGACGCGGGTGAGCGCCTCGCCGACCATTTCGCCGATCTCCTCGTCACGCGAGGACACGGTCGCGACCTGGGCGATGGACGTCTTGCCCTCGACCGGCTTCGCGGCGGCGAGGAGTGCCTCGACGACCTTGTCGGCCGCGGCGTTGATGCCGATGCCGAGCGCCATCGGGTTCGCACCCGCGGCGATGTTCTTCAGACCGCCCCGCACGATGGCCTGAGCCAGCACGGTCGCGGTGGTGGTTCCGTCGCCTGCGACGTCGTTGGTCTTGGTGGCGACGCTCTTGACGAGCTGCGCGCCGAGGTTCTCGAACGGGTCCTCGAGCTCGATTTCCCGGGCGATGCTGACGCCGTCGTTGGTGACGGTCGGGCCGCCGAAGGCCTTCGCCAGTACTACGTGGCGGCCACGCGGACCCAAGGTCACCTTGACCGCGTCGGCAAGCTTGTCGACTCCACGCTCGAGAGACCGGCGTGCGACCTCGTTGAACTCAATCTGCTTGGACATGTGTTCTGTCTTCTCCTGGATCTCAGGGTTACGCGCGTGAACGCACTCCGCCCCGGGATCCTGTGGGGACTCCGGGGCGGATCACGTATGGCTTACTTGGAGACGACAGCCAGCACGTCGCGTGCCGACAGGATCAGGTACTCCTGGCCGGCGTACTTGATCTCGGTTCCGCCGTACTTGGAGTAGATGACCGTGTCACCCTCCTTGACGTCGACCGGGATGCGGTTGCCCTGCTCGTTGACGCGGCCTTCGCCGACTGCGACGACGGTGCCCTCCTGGGGCTTCTCCTTGGCCGTGTCGGGAATGACCAGGCCGGAGGCAGTCGTCGTCTCAGCCTCGTTGGCCTGGACGAGGATCTTGTCCTCGAGCGGCTTGATGTTGACGCTCGCCACGATGAGCCCTCCACTTTGGGGTATGCGGATCCGGAGACTTCTCCGGACTCCTGTTTGAGTGTTCCGTTTACGGCACTTCACACAGCCCCGTCGTCGCGGGTGCCGGAGCTCGATCGGCGCCACTTGGCACTCTATACGTGAGAGTGCCAACGCTCAAGGACAAGGGGGTGGTAAACCGCGCCGAGCTGAATGTCGGCCTGTCTCACGGGTCGTCACCTAAGGTTCCTCAGGTGTCTGACATCAATCGGCGTAAATTCCTGACATTTGCCGGACTCGGGGCGATCGGGGCAGTGGGATTCGGAGCACGCCCGTGGGGGTTGCAGTACGCGGGCGCGGCGCCTCTTCCCACATCCGGGGCCGGCACCACCCTCGAAACGGTGGCCGTCCCCCTCGGCAGCTCCGGCTACCGCAGGCTCGGCGCGGGACCGGGGTGGCCGACGATCGTCCGCACCGAACTCGCCGAGGCGCGCAGCGGGCGCGAGGACCGGCGCACCGCCCTCGCCTCCCTCGTCCAGCTCACGGACGTCCACCTGGTCGACGCCCAGTCCCCGATGCGGTTCGAATACGTCCACCCCTTCACCGGTTCCGCGTTCCGCCCGCACGAGACACTCACCGCACAGGGCCTCGTCGCGCTGGTCGCGCGCGTCAACGCGCTCGCGTCCGGCCCGCACACCCAGCGCCCCTTCGACGCGGTCGTGAGTACCGGCGACAACACCGACAACAAGGAGTTCGCCGAACTCGGCTGGTTCCTCACCGCACTCAACGGCGGCACCATCGTCCCCAACACGGGCGCACCCGACCGCTACGAAGGCGTGCAGAACTCGGGTGCGGATCTGTACTGGAACCCGGAGTCCTCCATCCAGGACATGTACAAGAAAGCCGGGTTCCCCGAGATACCGGGTCTGCTCGGCGCGGCGATCGCTCCAGTCACGAGCCCCGGCCTGCGCACGCCCTGGTACTGCGTCTTCGGCAATCACGACGACTCGGTGGAAGGCACAGTCCCGAGCGGTATCCCACCGCTCGAAGCCATGTACACCGGTTCGCTGAAATTCGAGGTCCCCGGCTCGCCGGAGCAGGCGAAGGCAGTCGACATCGCAACCAGGTTCGACCCCGGCGCCATTCCCGCCGCCCTGTCCGCATTCACGACACCGCCGCGGGTCGTCACACCCGACCCTTCACGCGCCCCGTTCACGCCCCGCCAGTTCATCGCCGCCCACCTCGACCCGGCCAACACCGGTCCCGGACCGGTCGGCCACGGTTTCGCACCGGACGCCGGTGAGACCGGGATCGGCTACTACTCGTTCGAGATCGCACCCGGCGTGGTCGGCATCAGCATGGATTCCACCAACCGGGCGGGGTTCGTCGACGGCTCGCTCGGTGCGGAGCAGTTCCGATGGATCGAGGACACTCTGGTGGCCGGTAGCAGCCGGTACTTCGACACGGCCGGCAATCCGGTGACGCAGGCACGCAGCGACACCTGGTTCGTCCTGTTCAGCCATCACACCAGCGGCAGCATGGACAACGTCGTCCCCGATCCCTTCGCCCCGGCGGAACCCCGGATCCGTGGTTCGCGACTGGTGGATCTGCTGCACCGATTCCCGAACGTCCTCGCCTGGGTCAACGGACACACCCACGAGAACCGGATCACCCCGTGGCCCGGATCGACTCCGGAGCAGTCGTTCTGGGAGATCAACACGGCCTCGCACATCGACTTCCCCCAGCACGGGCGGATCATCGAGGTGGTCGACAACGTCGACGGAACCGTGTCTCTGCTCACGACGCTGTTCGAGGCCGACAGTCCCTACGCCGTCGACCACACCGATCTCTCACCGCTCGGGTTGGCGTCGCTGTACCGGGAGTTGTCGTTCAACGACATTCACGCCGACCCCGACCTGCTCGGCGGGACACCCGACAGGAACGTCGAACTGATGCTGGCGTCGGGTCGCTAGACCCGGCGCCTGCGGGCCCAGCCGACGGCCGCGACGACCGCGCGGATGCCGACGCCGAGAAGGATCAGGTTGCCGATGATCTGCACACTCACGACGGCTCGTGACGGATCGGTCGTCGCGGCGATGTCGCCGAACCCGACGGTCGAGAAGACGGTGAGCGAGAAGTACAGCGCACCCATGCGGGTGAGGGGTTCGGAGAAGAAACCCGGATCACTTTCGGACATCAGGCAGTAGCCGGCCGCGAACCCGAGCAGGTAGATCGGCAGGATCAGGGCCACTGCTTCGATCGCCTGGAGCGCCGGTATGTCGGACTGGACGATCCGGCGGATCTGCCAGACCGCGACCGCCGCGACCACGAGCAAACCGCCGGCCAGGAAGAACACGCCCGACATGTCCCCGAACGAGGTCCACGGCAGGGCGAAGTAGACCACCAGGCACAGGAGGACCGTGACCAGCGGGCGCAGAAGTGCACGCAGCACAAGCCGTCTGCGCTCGCGTCTCGTGAGGTTACGAAAATCGCTGGCGCGTCGCATGAGATTCCTTTGGACAACTGTGCAGGTGAGACCGGATATCGAGCGCCATCCTCGTCTTGTGCGGCCGAAAGTCGGAAGCGAAATCCGTTTGTTTTCTGTAACGTTCAGATAACAGTCGCCGATTCAACGGGCAGGGATTCCCCGCTGAACAGGGGCGTTCCGACAGAGATGGCAGGTCACGCGTCGAAAACGTGAGGGGGTGTGTGATGGGGATGTCCTTGGGGATGTCCACCGGTGCGTCCGGTGTGGGTTCCGCCCTCGTCACCACGGCCTCCAACGGTTCGCAGAACGTCGAGTTCCGTTACCTGTCCGCCGATCAGGCGCACACCGACCTCGGTGACCTGGTCCGCTCGTCGATCTCGCTGATGACCACCCAGGTCCCTGCCGACCCCACCACTCCCGACGCGTTCGCCGTCGCGTACCGCACGGCGGAACAGGCGCATTCGATCCGCAGCGCCGTCAGCAGGCAGCGGCACCGCGTGCATCTCGTGCCCGAGACCGCCGCAACGCTCACCTACCTGCGGCACACCGGCGAGGTCGCCCAGCACGCCACGGTCGCGATCGTCGACTTCGGCGAGTCCGGACTGTCCGTCGCCGTCGTCGATCAGGTCGACGGCACCGTCCTGCACACCGACCGCACAAGCCGTGTGAGCGGCACCGGAATCGACGACCTCGTCTTCCACCACGTCGTCGGCAGCCTCTCGACCCCGCATCCCCTTCGGCACCTGGACCGCGACCTGCTCTCGGCGCGGTGCCGCGTCGCCAAGGAGCAGTTGTCCTCGGAGCCGAACGCACACGTCGACATCGACCTGCAGGGCATCCGCCCGATCGAGATCAGCCGCACCAGGTTCGACGAGATCGCCGCACCCACTGTCCGGGTCGCGGTGGAGTTCATCCGTGCCACCGTCGCCGACTCCCCACGTCAACCGGACGCCCTGGCCCTCGTCGGTGGTGGCGCGAACATTCCCGCGATCACCGCCGCCGTCACCGACGCGTTCGCTGCACGGGTCGTCGTGATGCCCGAACCCGACACGGCGACCGCGAAAGGTGCGGCGTTGCTCGCCGTCTCCTCCGCCATCCGCGACTACCCGGCCACCGAGTCGAACCGACCCGGTTCGACTGCCAAGGTGTCGGGGGCACTCGTCGGCGCCCTCGTGGTCGGAGGTCTCGTTCTCGGGTACGGCGTCAAGGAACTCGCGCCCGCGCCGGATCCCAATGTCTCCCCCGCGGGGACCGACATGTTCCAGACCACCGAGCAGGTCACGACCACGACAACGGACGAACCTCCCGCCACGCGGATTCCGTCGTACGATCCGACGCCGACGTCGGAGTTCTACCCGAATCAGGTTGCGCCGCCCACGTCCGAACCGCAGACGGACCGGACCTCCGAGCAGACGCCCGATTTGACGAGCGAGACCACGACACCGCGCACCACCACCCCGGTGCCGACGCCCACGGCGCCGCCGCGTCCGACGCTGCCGGGAACGAACCCGTCGCAGCCCTCGTGGCCGCACATCGAGTGGCCCGCGATTCCGCCGCTGTGGCCGCAGGTTCCGGGGGAATCCACGCCGAACGAACCGAGCCCCGTCGCGCCCGCACCCGACGTTCCCGAGGCGGCACCGCCGCCTGCGGAGACGCCCGCCGCTCCCGCGGAACCCAGTACACCCGCGACACCCGAGGGACTCTTCCCGATGGTCCCGGCGCCGGGCACGGTCGCTCCGAATCCCGATGCGTCGCAACCGAGTGGTGCTCAGCCCGGTGCGGCGCTCACTCCCCCGGCCACGCAGACCGTCACGATTCCAGTCAGCTGAACACCTGACTGGTCGCCACCGACAGTCCGGGGTCGCTGGCCACGGTCAGCAGGGACGGCGCGGCGCCGCCGGCGATCAGATGCGCGCCGAGCGAGGCGATCATCACTCCGTTGTCGGTGCACAGGCGCGGTTTCGGTACCCGCAGGGTCAGTCCGGCGTCGGCGCAACGTTCCTCGGCGAGTGCGCGGATGCGGGAGTTGGCCGTGGCACCGCCACCGAGAACCAGTGTGTCCACGCCGACGTCGCGGGCTGCGCGCACCGCTTTCATCGTCAGCACGTCCGCCACGGCCTCCTGGAAGCTCGCGGCGATATCCGGCACCGAGCACACCTCCCCTGCCCGCTCCTTGGACTCCACGTACCGTGCCACAGCCGTTTTCAGCCCGGAGAACGAGAAGTCGTGCCGGGCGTCCCGGGGCCCGGTCATACCGCGCGGGAAGGGAATGGCGTTGCGGTCCCCGTCCTGCGCCGCGGCGTCGAGAGCGGGGCCACCGGGGAATCCGAGGCCGAGGAGGCGGGCCACCTTGTCGAAGGCTTCGCCGGCGGCGTCGTCCACGGTGGTGCCGAGTTCGACGATGGGCTTCGCAAGATCCTCGACGTGCAGGAGGTGGGTGTGACCGCCGGACACGAGCAGCGCCACGCACGGCGGCATCGGTCCGTGTTCGAGCGTGTCGACCGAGACGTGACCGCCGAGGTGGTTCACCGCGTAGAACGGGACGTCCCATGCCGCCGCATAGGCCTTCGCGGCCGCCACACCGACGAGCAGGGCGCCGGCCAGACCGGGTCCGATGGTGACGGCGAGAGCGTCCGGCTTGGCGATCCCGGCGGCGGCGAGGGCCCGCCGCATCGTCGGGACGATCGCCTCGAGGTGCGCACGGGACGCGACCTCCGGCACCACCCCGCCGTACCGTGCATGCTCTTCGACGCTGGATGCGACCTCGTCCGCGAGGAGTTCGCACGTTCCGTCACCGTTCCACCGGACGATGCCGACTCCGGTCTCGTCACAAGAGCTTTCGATCCCCATGACGATCATTGCACCGGCTCCTCACCCGATCCGGGGCGACGCATCGTGAAGGCGTCCGCACCGCTCGGTTGGTAGTACTTCTTACGGGTTCCCACGATCTCGAATCCTTCACGTCGGTAGAGGGCGATCGCCGCGTCGTTGTCGGTGCGCACTTCGAGGAACACCGGGCCACCCCGGGTGTCGGCCACTCGGAGGAGTTCGTCGAGGAGAGCCCCGCCGATCCCCCGCCGCTGACACGCCGGATCCGTTCCGATCGTGTGGATCTCGGATTCAGGATGTGAACCGTCACCCAGCAGGGCGATTCCGGCGTACCCGACGACGTGGCCGGTGTCGTCCCGCGCCACGGTGTAGTGCACGTGCGGGGCGGCCAGTTCCGCCCTGAATGCGCCTGCACTCCAGGGTCCGTCACCGGCGAAGAGGAGTGTCTCGAGCTCCGCGCACCGTTCGGCGTCGGCGGCCGCCATCGGTTCGATGCGGAAAGTCATTTCTTCCGGTCCGCCAATTCGACCGCGTCCGGGCGCCGCAGGTAGAGCGGTACGAGCGCCGCCGGGGCAGCATCACTGAACAGGGCCCCCGCGGCCACCGCGACCAGTCCTGCGGGCGACGGTGTTTCCACGGGCTCGACCGGCAGATCGAAGAAGTCGACGTGTGACGGCGATCCCGCCACCACCTCGGACGGCATCGGCTCGAGTTCGCGCGGCTTCACCACCGCGGGACCTTCCACCCTCACCCCTGCCGAATAGCGCGCCCAGTACACCTCACGCCGCCGTGCATCCGTGACGACGAGCAGATTCCGGTCACCGTCCACCTGTGCGGCGATGGCGTCGAGGCTGCACACGCCGTGGGCCGGAATGCCGAGGGCGTCGGCGAACGCGGCGGCGGTGGCCATCCCCACGCGCAATCCGGTGAACGGCCCGGGTCCGGCGCCGACCACCACCGCGTCGAGGTCCGTGGCGACGTGCCCCGACTCGGTGAGGCATTCCAGGATGTGCGGGGTGAGCACTTCCGCGTGGGCGCGCGGATTGACCGTCACGCGCACCGCGAGGGTGTCCACCGCCTCCACCGATGCGGAATCGGCCGAAACCCGGACGACTCCGGCGGTCACGGCAGGCGTGGACGTGTCGATGGCGAGAACAAGCACGGTAACTGAGGGTACTCGCACGTCAGAACCGCTCCCGACACCCGACCCGTCAGGAAATCCACTCCCAGTGGGCGGTGCGGACGTCCGTCTCCGGCTCGCGGCGCAGGCGTACCCGCAGATGACGATCGGCAAGCTGCTCCGCGATGCCCTCGCCCCATTCGACGACGACAACCGCTGCAGCCAGGTCGGTGTCGAGGTCGAGCGCGTCGAGTTCGTCCAGCGCATGCGGGCCGCTTCCGCCCAGTCGGTACGCGTCCACGTGCACCATCCCGACCGGGGTGCCCCCGTCGGGCCGCGTGCCCGCCCGGTGCTCCCGCGCGATCACGAATGTGGGCGAAGTCACCCGCCCCTGCACGCCGAGCCCGGCTCCGATCCCCTTCGTCAGTGCGGTCTTCCCCGCACCGAGGGGTCCGTCGAGGACCACGAGATCCCCGGCGACGAGGCCCCGGGCGAGATCTCGGCCGAACTGCTCGGTGTCCTCCGCCGTCGGCAACACCACGGTCCCGCTCACGGGCAACACTCCTTCTTCAGCCGACATCGGACTGCTCACGCGACTCGTACGTCTTCAGGCCACGATGCAGCACCCGGTCGACGGCGTCCGACACCACGGACGGGAATTCGAGCTGCACCAGATGGCCGGCACCGCGTACCCGCACCAGTTCGGACTCCGGAAGGTCCGCTGCCAGTTTCCGGGAGCTGCCGAACGGGATGATCATGTCGCTGTCTCCGCACACCACGACGGACGGGGTGCGCTCGATCGCCTCGAGTGACGCGGACTCGTCGTGCAATTCGAGTGTGCGCAGAAAGTTCACGATGGTCACCACCGACGTCCGGTCCAGCATGGAGTCGGAGAACTTGTGCAGCCGCGGACTCACGTCCGTGCCGTACGACGCCGCCCGCAGAATCGGGGTGATCAGCACGCGGGCGGCGCCGCGCGCGTGCTGGACGAGTTCGGGCGAGGTCCGGACGGCCATCCGGAAGCCGTCGATGACCGGGTTCTGCAGGTTCCGCGTCAATCCGGTCTCGCTGAGACCCGCGGCGGCCGTGGCCACCAGGCCCACACCGACCACCCGCGACGCCACCAGTTCGGGCCGCTGCCCGGCGAAGGCCAGGACCGTCATCCCGCCCATCGAATGCCCCACGAGCACAACCGGTCCGGTGGGGGCCTTAGCCTCGATCACGGTCGCGAGATCGGCGCCCAGCTGAGCGATGGTGCAGCTCGCCGTGGACGGCACACCCGAATCGCCGTGCCCGCGTTGGTCGTAGAACACCATCCGCACGTCGTCGCCCCACCGCTCGGCGAGCTGGCGGCGCTGGAAATGCCACGACGTCATGTCCAGGCAATAGCCGTGCACGAACACCGCCGTCACCGGCGCGTCCTCGGGGCCGACCTCGCGGACCGCGAGCGCGACGCCGTCCTCGGTGACCACGACGCTGCGCCGGTCCCGCGACATCAGCGTGAAGTCCTCGTCACCGTAGATCTCGCGGCCCGGCCGGGTCGCGGTGCGCAGCGCGTTGACGCCGGCGACCGAACCGAGGGCCAACGCGCTCAGCAGGCCGCCGACGAGCCCCAACCGCTTCGACAACCCCATGATCTAGGTGCCCGTCCCGCCGACGTAACTGCGCACCGTGCGTCCGCGTACCCCTGTCACCACCTCGTAGTGAATGGTGTCGAGTTCATCGGCCCACGCTTGTGCGTTGGGTTCGCCGAGGTCTCCGTTGCCGAAGAACACGGCGGTGTCCCCCTCCCGGACTCCGCCGCCGTCCGGTCCGAGATCGACGACCACCTGGTCCATGCAGACGCGTCCGATACCCGGCCGTCGCTGCGCGCCCAGCTGGACCTCGAATCGGCCGCTGAGCGAGCGCGGCAGCCCGTCGGCGTACCCGAACGGCAGCAGCGCCACCGTCGTATCCCGTGGGGCCACCCACTGGTGCCCGTAGGACACGCCTTCACCTGCCGCTACCTTCTTCACCAGAGCCACCCTCGATCGCAGTGTCATCGCCGGGCGCAACCCGAACTGACCGAGTTCGGGTACGGGCGACAACCCATATATCGCGATTCCCGGGCGAACCATGTCAAACCGCAGGTCGGGACGGGTCAGGGTGGCCGCGGAATTGGACAGGTGCACCACTTCGGGGACCAGTCCCTGACGCTTGGCATCCGCGATCGCGCTGATCAGCCGATCGCGCTGGGAATCGATCCAGGCGTGGTGCGGCTCGTCGGCGTGGGCCAGATGCGAGAAGATGCCGCGCAGCCGCACCGAGCCCTCGGCCTGTGCGCGCGCCAGATCGACGAGGACCTGCGCCAGTTCGTCCGGCGCCACCCCGTTGCGGTTCAGTCCGGTGTCGACCTTGATCGTGACGATCGCCGTGGTGCCGACGCTCCGGGCGGCAGCGACCACCGCGGCGAGGTGACGGGGCGAGGAGACACCGAGTTCGACTCCGGCCGCGATCGCGGGGGCGAAATCGGCGTCGACGGTGTGCAGCCAGGCGAGGACGGGTGCGTCGATGCCCGCGCGGCGCAGAGTCAGCGCCTCCGACACCGTCGTCACGCCCAGTTCCGACGCTCCGGCGGCCAGCGCGGCGCGTGCCACGGGTACGGCGCCGTGGTTGTAGCCGTCCGCCTTCACGACGGCCATCATCGCCGCGTCCCGGGCGCTGTCGCGCAGGATGCGGACGTTGTGTGCGATCGCGTCCAGATCGACGACGGCCTCGGCCTGCGGTGCCGGCGCCTGCGTGGGCGCTGCGGGTTCGCTGTGTCCGTGGTCGTCGGCCGGTACTGCTTCAGCAAGCGTCATATGTTCGATCCTGCCATTCACGATGAGGCCGGCATTTCTTCGGGTGACACCCCCGCACGAAGAACTCTGATCGACTCCCTGAGGTGCGCGAGCAGCGTCCCGGCGGAGATCGGTGCTGTTCCGCGACCTGCGGAGAGGTCCGCGCCACCGCCTCGGGCGGCCAGGTTCGCGGCCAGCGAGTGCGCTCGCGCACCCACCGCCGCGGCCCGGGCCGGGCCGATACCCGCAGCCATGAGTGAGCCGATGATCCCGGCGAGTACGTCCCCCGCCCCCGCGGTGGCGGACCAGGACCCGCCCGCCTCGTTGACGAAGATCCGGCCACCGGGTTCCGCGATCACCGTAGCCCGCCCCTTGAGCAGCAGGTGAACGTTCCAGTCGGCCGCGAGAGCGCGTACCGACGCCACCCGGTCCGGACCCGGATCCGTCCCCGTCAGCCGGGCGAACTCCCCGGCGTGCGGGGTCAGCAGTGTCGCTGCGGTCCGCGACCGCACCAGATCCGGGTCCTCGGCGAGCAGGGTCAGACCGTCCGCGTCGACCAGCACGGGCACGTCGGAGTCGAGCACCGTCCGCAACGTGCGACGGGCGGCGTCGTCGGTTCCCATGCCCGGCCCGACCACCCACGACTGGACACGTCCCGCCTTCCCGAGATCGGCGGTCGCGATCACCTCCGGCGCGTGCGCGAGCACCTCGTGCGTGCACGGCCCGGCGTAGCGAACGAGCCCCGACGTGGCCGTGACCGCGGCGCCCGTGCACAGCACACCGGCACCCGGGTAGCCGTCGCTGCCAGCGACAACCCCCACCACGCCCTGCGAGTACTTGTCGTCGTCCGCCCCCGGCACCGGCCACGCAGCACCGACGTCGGCGGCGTCGAGGGCGGTGATCCCGGCATCGCCGAGCGACAGGCCGATGTCCACGAGCTCGACTCGGCCGCAGTACGCGGCGCCGAGCACATGGACCGGTTTGAGGGCACCGAATGCGACGGTGACGGCGGCGCGCACGGCGGGCCCGTCGACCGCACCCGTGTCCGGGTCCACACCGCTCGGCAGGTCGGCCGACACGATCGGAGCCTCGATCCGGTCGACCAGCGCGGCAGCATCGGGTCGCAGCGGCCCCCTGCCGGAGATTCCGACGATCCCGTCGACCACCAGATCGGACAGGCCCAGCTCCTCGGACGGGGCGGCCACCCGGCCGCCTGCCGCGGTGAACGCGGCCAGCCCCGCCTCGTGCGCCTTCTCCGGTTTCAGCAGGACCGCGGTGGCCGCGACGCCACGCCCCCGCAGCATCGACGCCGCCCACAACGCGTCCCCGCCGTTGTCCCCGGACCCCACCAGCACCGTGATCGTTCGACCCGCGACGCCCCCGGTCCGCGCTCGCAGCTCCGCCGCCACCACCGTGGCGAGCCCATGCGCTGCGCGTCGCATCAGCGCGCCGTCGGGAAGAGACGCCAGCAACGGCGCCTCTGCAGCTCGAACCTCGTCAGCGGTGTAGTAGCCCCGCATGGGAACTCCTCGTCGAGAAGGGTCGGTACCGGGTCAGACTACGCTCGACGTCATGCGTGGACGTGGAAGCTCGTGGATCGCCGGAGTGGCTCTCGCCGCAAGCATTTCGATGGCGGGCGTCGTGTCCGGGTGCAGTTCGCCGGACACCGCGGCGCCCGAGGCCCCGACCGGACCCGTCGTGCAGGTCGCGAACATGGCGTACGCGCCCGCAACGCTCACCGTGAAGGCAGGAGATACCGTCACCTGGAATTTCGACGACCGGGGTGTCACCCACGACGTGGTGGGTGTCGGCGCCGCGAAAAGTGTGCTGCGGAGCCGGTTGATGCAGACCGGCACGTTCACGTACACGTTCACCGAACCGGGGACCTACGAGTACACGTGTTCGCTGCACCCCGAGATGACGGGCACCGTCGTCGTCACCCCGTAGGGGCGCAGCCGGCCCGGCCACGCCCCTACGGTGGTTGTTATTCGACGGTGACGGACTTCGCGAGGTTGCGCGGCTTGTCGACGTCGTAGCCGCGCGTCTGCGCGACCTCCGCCGCGAACACCTGCAACGGCACCGTCGACAGCAGCGGCTGCAGCAGCGTCGGGGCCGCCGGGATCTCGATCAGGTGATCGGCGAACGGGCGCACGGCCTCGTCGCCCTCCTCCGCGATCACAACGGTCCGCGCACCGCGGGCCTGGATCTCCCGAATGTTGCTCAGCAGCTTCGAGTGCAGCACCGCGCGCCCCTTCGGCGACGGCATCACGATGATCACCGGCAACCCGTCCTCGATCAACGCGATCGGCCCGTGCTTGAGCTCGCCGGCCGCGAAGCCCTCGGCGTGCATGTACGCCAGCTCCTTGAGCTTGAGCGCACCCTCGAGCGCCACGGGGTACCCCACGTGGCGGCCCAGGAACAGCACCGTCGACGACGACGCCAGCTCCCGAGCCAGCGCCCGCACCGGCTCGACCGTCTGGAGTACCCGGCTCACCAGGTCGGGCATGGCCTCCAGGTCGGCGTACTCGCGTGCGACCTCGTCCGGGTACTTGGTGCCGCGGGCCTGGGCGAGGGCCAGGCCGACCAGGTAGTTCGCCGTGACCTGCGCGAGGAACGCCTTGGTCGACGCGACACCGATCTCCGGACCTGCCCGGGTGTAGAGGACGGCGTCGGCCTCGCGGGGAATCTGGGCGCCGTTCGTGTTGCACACTGCCAGCACCCGCGCCTTCTGGTCCTTGGCGTGGCGCACGGCCTCGAGAGTGTCGGCTGTCTCACCGGACTGCGAGATGGCCACGACCAGCGTCGACCGGTCCAGGACCGGGTCGCGGTAGCGGAACTCGCTGGCGAGCTCGACCTCGACGGGAAGCCGGGTCCAGTGCTCGATGGCGTACTTCGCGAGCAGCCCCGAGTGGTAGGCGCTGCCGCAGGCGACGACGAAGACCTTGTCGACGTCGCGCAGCTCCTGATCCGACAGTCGCTGCTCGTCGAGAACGATCTTCCCGTCCGCGAAATGCCCCAGGAGGGTGTCCGCGACCGCGGCCGGCTGCTCTTCGATCTCCTTGAGCATGAAGTAGTCGTGGCCGCCCTTCTCGGCGGCGGCGAGGTCCCAGTCGATGCGGAACGGGCGGCCCTGCGCCTCGGATCCGTCGAAGTTCAGAATCGAATACCCGTCCGCGGTGATCACCACGACCTGGTCCTGCCCCAGCTCGACCGCGTCACGGGTGTGCTCGATGAACGCCGCGACATCGGACCCGAGGAACGTCTCTCCCTCGCCGACACCGATGACGAGGGGCGTCGAGCGACGCGCCGCGACGATGGTGTCCGGGTGGTCCGAATGCGTGAAGACGAGCGTGAACGCGCCCTCGAGCCTGCGCAGCACGCTCAGCGCGCTCGCGACGAAGTCACCGGCCGTCTCGCCCGAGGCGTAGGCCCGCGCGACGAGGTGCACCGCGACCTCGGTGTCGGTGTCGCTGACGAAGTCGATTCCGTCGTGTTCGAGTTCGGCCCGCAAGGGGGCGAAGTTCTCGATGATGCCGTTGTGCACGACGGCAACCGTGTTACCCGCATCACGGTGCGGGTGCGCGTTGCGGTCGGTCGGCCTGCCGTGCGTGGCCCACCGCGTGTGACCGATCCCGGTGCTCCCGGTGAAGTGCTCGGCCCCGACCTCGTCGAGTTCGGCCTCCAGATTCGCGAGACGACCCGCCTTCCGCTCGACCGCCATGCCGCCGTGGCCGTCGAGCACGGCGATACCGGCGGAGTCGTATCCGCGGTATTCCATTCGCCGCAAGGCCTCCACCACAACAGTCAGAGCCTGCCGGTGGCCGACGTATCCCACGATTCCGCACATGGTTCATCAGGGTACTTGGACCGGGCGACGCGACGAAGTCGGAGTATGGGCCCCATCGGCTCTATCGCCGGCCCGCGAATCGGATAACGTTCTCCCCGTGGCGCCGAAACCGAAGACACTGGCCCGTGAACTGTCCAAGCGAGGACCGCACCGCGTGCTGCGGGGTGACCTCGCACTCGCCGGACAGCCGGGCGTCGTATACACGCCCGAATCAGGCTTCAACCTGCCCGCCGTCGCGTTCGCGCACAGCTGGATGGCAGGTGCCGACCACTATCGGAAGACGCTCGAGCATCTGGCGTCGTGGGGAATCGTCGTGGCCGCCCCCAACAGCGAGCGGGGTCCCGTGCCCTCTCACCTGGGCCTCGCCACCGACCTGCGGGCCACCCTCGACATCTGTGTGGGTGTGCGTCTCGGTCCCGGCCAGATCAGCGTGCGGCCCGACCGCGTCGCGTTCGCAGGACACGGGATGGGTGCGGGTGTGGCAGTGCTCGCTGCCGCGCAACGGGACGTATCGGCGGTCGCCGCCCTGTTCCCGGCACCGACCGCACCTAAGGCCGAGAGATATGCGTCCAAGATCACAGCGCCGGGGCTCGTCGTCGCCGGTGCCGACATCGACACCATGAACAGCAACGCCAAGGCGCTGGCCGAGGCGTGGGGCGGAGAACACGTCCTGCGCGCCGTCAACGGCGCCAAGGAGTCCGGGCTCACCGAGGGACGCCGCCTCCTGGGTGCACTCGGCATCGGCGGTTCCGAGCGGAAGACCCAGCAGATCACGCGCGCGCTGCTCACCGGCTTCCTGCTCTATCACCTCACCGAGGACAAGAAGTACGAGGTGTTCGCGAAGGCGGACGCCGAACTTCCCCACACCACGCTCGTCGATCCGCACGAGGAGCACACCGACGCCGGCTTCGAGGGTGTGCTCCCGCACATTTGAGTTCTCCGGTCACACCAGCCAGCTGCGCGGACGATAGAACTCGTCGTCGTCGAGTGTTTCCGGTGGCGCAGCAGCGGGTGATGCCGCTGCAGGCTCGGTCCGGCTACGGCCGGACCGGTTCGCCGCGGCTTCCTCGTCTCGGGCTCTGCGCTCGTCGATCCGTTCCCGGAACATGTCGAGGTCGGCCCGCATCTGTGCCCGTTGCGCGCGCAACTCTGCGGCTCGGTGGCTCACAGTGGCCCCGCCTCGGCCAACTCGGCGCCGCTGTCGAATCCGCCCACGGGACCTGTGGCCAATTCGGGCGCGGACCGCGATTCCTGTAGCGGCGGGGGCGCGACGGGAGCCGGCTCCTGCTGCACTGACACCGCCTGTGGTTGCGGGTCGGCCGTGGCGTCTCCGGCCGATGCAAGGGCCGGTGTGTTCTCGTGGTCCGGCACGGCGTCCGCGGCCGGTCGGCCGGGCGTCGGCTGTTCCTCGGATGTCGCGTCCGGGGCGGCCTCGGTATCACCGCTGACCTGTGATTCCGGGGTCGGCGAGGCGGGCGCGCAGTCGGCATCTGCGGAGTCTCCTTCGCCCGCAGCGGTTCCCGCTGTGATCTGCGGCAGACCATTCGGGCCGATCTCGACTCCGAACCTGGCTGTCCCGCCCTGTCCGTCGTTCAGCTCGAGATGAATTCCCTGGCCGTCGGCATCCATGGCGAGGGTCCACGACTGTCCGTCGAGGTTCAGTTCGAGGCTCTTGTCGTGTGACGTGCCGTCGGCCGACTCGCCGTCGTCCTCCCGCGGATCACCGAGTTCTTCGCCGAGATCCTCAGTGTTCCGCTCCTCGTCCCTGCCGGTGCGGGCCGAGACGGTGTCCTCGATCAACGGGCAAAGGATCGAACCGAGATCCGCCAGACCTTGACGCACCAATCACCCGGGCCGGGCATGGGCCCGGGGCAGTAGTCATCGGAGGCGCCGCAGCAGTCATCGGTGCGGTTGTCCACTCACACGGAGGCGACGGTGCCCGCCAGTTCGTCGGCGAGTTTACGGGCTACTTCGATGTCCGACGCCTCGACCATCACACGGACGAGTTGTTCGGTTCCCGACGGCCGCAGCAGCACCCGGCCGTTGTCGCCCAGGCTGCGCTCGGCGGCCACGACCGCGTCCAGCACCACCGGGGACGCGGCGACGGCGCGCTTGTCGGCGACCCTCACGTTCACCAGAACCTGCGGGAGCGTCGTCATCGCCGACGCCAGATCTGCGATCGCCTGTCCGGTCTCCGCCATCCGGCCCATCAGCCGCAGTCCTGTCAACACTCCGTCGCCGGTGGTGCCGAAGGCGGGGAACACGACGTGTCCGGACTGTTCGCCGCCCAGGCTGAAGCCACCGGACCGGAGTCCTTCGAGGACGTAGCGATCACCGACGGCAGTGGTGACCAGCGTGATCCCGGCCTCCCGCATCGCGATGTGCAGACCGAGATTACTCATGACCGTCGCGACGAGGGTGTTGTCCACCAGTTCGCCTGCGTCGCGCATACCGAGGGCGAGCACGGTCATGATGGCGTCGCCGTCGATGAGGGAACCGGCGGCGTCGACGGCAAGGCACCGATCCGCATCCCCGTCGTGCGCCAGCCCCAGATCGGCGCCGTGCTCGACGACCGCCTTCTGCAGGCTTTCGAGGTGAGTCGACCCGCAGTTCTCGTTGATATTGAGTCCGTCGGGTTCGGCGTTGATCGCGACGACGGTGGCGCCGGCGGCCCGATAGGCGGCGGGAGCGACGCCCGATGCCGCGCCGTGCGCGCAGTCCACCACCACGGTCAGCCCGTCGAGGCTGTTCGGGAGTGCGGTGGCCAGGTGCTGCAGATACCGTTCCGCGGCATCCGGCACCGTGCGGACACGTCCGATCCCCGCACCGGTCGGCGCCCGCCGTGTCGTGGTCCCGGCGGCGACGGCCTCGATCCGGTCTTCCACCTCGTCGTCGAGTTTGTGTCCACCGGCCGCGAAGATCTTGATGCCGTTGTCGGGCATGGGATTGTGCGAGGCGGAGATCATGACACCGAGAGCTGCGTCCAGCGCCGCGGTCAGGTAGGCCACCGCGGGTGTCGGCAGCACCCCGACGTTCCGAACGTCGACACCGGCCGACGTCAGGCCCGCGACGACCGCCGCCTCGAGCATTTCACCGCTGGCTCTCGGGTCGCGACCGACCACAGCCGTCTTGCGTCCCCCCGAACCCGGCGACGCCAGCACCGTCGCGGCGGCGGAGGCCACCTGCAACGCCAACTCGGCGGTCAGCTCGGTATTCGCGAGACCACGAACCCCATCCGTCCCGAACAATCGACCCATAGACCAGACTCCTCGCACCTAGGAAACCCACTACATCTCGGATAAAGCACGAGAGCAGGCGTCCGGTAACGATGGACGCCTGCTCTCGGGAAGAACAGGTGCCGAAGCCGACCCCGGAGGGCGGCTTCGGCGACACATCAGCGCTTCGAGTACTGAGATGCCTTGCGGGCCTTCTTCAGGCCGTACTTCTTGCGCTCGACGGCGCGGGCGTCACGCGTGAGGAAGCCGGCGCTCTTGAGAGCCGGGCGGTCCTCGGGGGTGACCTCGATGAGCGCGCGGGCGATGGCGAGACGCAGTGCGCCGGCCTGTCCGGACGGTCCACCACCGTGCAGCAGCGCCACGATGTCGAAGGACTCGGCACGCTCGACCGTCACCAGTGGAGCCTTGATCAGCTGCTGGTGCACCTTGTTCGGGAAGTAGTCCTCGATGGTGCGGCCGTTGAGCTTGAAGTCGCCCGAACCGGGGGTCAGACGGACGCGGACAACCGCTTCCTTACGACGACCGACGGTCTGGATGGGGCGATCGATCACGATCGGGGCCTGCGGTGCAGCAGCGGCCTCGATGTCCTCGGCGACCTCGGGCTCCTCGACGGACACGTACTCGTCCGCCGCGACCTCGACAGCCTCGGTGATCTCTTCGGGGTTGGACACGTTCTGCTCCTCCGGCGCCGTCACTGGGCCACCTGCTTGATCTCGAATGGCACCGGCTGCTGCGCGGCGTGGGGGTGGTTCGGGCCCGCGTAGACCTTCAGCTTGCTGCTGATGGCGCGACCCAGCTTGTTCTTGGGGAGCATGCCGACGATGGCCTTCTCCACGAGGCGGTCGGGGTTCTTGTCGAGAACCTCACCGACGGAGCGGGACTTCAGACCACCGGGGTGTCCGGAGTGGTGGTAGAGGAACTTGCCCTCACGCTTGTTGCCGCTGATGGCAACCTTCTCGGCGTTGATGATGACGACGAAGTCGCCGCCGTCAACGTGCGGTGCAAAGGTGGGCTTGTGCTTGCCGCGCAGCAAGTTGGCTGCCTGGACGGCAAGGCGGCCGAGCACCACGTCAGTGGCGTCGATGACGTGCCACGTGCGGGTCACATCTCCGGCCTTCGGGGTGTACGTAGACACAGAACTTCCTCGTCTTGTTCAATCCGCTGCTGGCCATTGCGTATCGTCGAGCGATTCCCGGCGGCCAGTTGAGACCCGAGAACCGCCAGCCACTGCGACACGAGGACGCAGCGGCGCACGGCACGCCAACGGAGAACAATACCGGTCGGTGAGGCCCAGGGTCAAAACTCACTCGGCGAGCGCATCGGCGAGCTGTTCGACCGCCCACGTCAGCTCGTCCCGTTCGATCACCAGCGGCGGGGCGATGCGGATCGTTCCCTCGTGCGCGTCCTTCGCGAGGACCCTGCGTGCCAGAAGTCTTTCACAGATCGTTCGAGCGGACGGCATACCGTCGGCCAGCTGCACACCGGCCCACAGTCCGCGCCCACGCACCTCCGAGACGTGGTCGGGGGGCAGTTGCGACAGCATGCTGTGCAGGTAGGCACCCAGGTCGCGGCTTCGCTGCTGGTACTCGCCGGTCTCGAGCAGGTCCACGACGGCGCTCCCGACCGCGCAGGCGAGGGGGTTGCCCCCGAACGTGCTCCCATGTTGTCCGGGGCCGATCACCGCCATCACCGGCCAGTCGGCGACGACGGCGGAAACCGGTATCAGACCACCCCCGAGTGCCTTGCCCAGGACGTACACATCGGGGGTGACGTTCTCGTGGTCGCACGCGAACGTGTCGCCGGTCCGCCCGAGCCCGCTCTGGATCTCGTCGGCGACCATCAGGATCCCGCGACGAGTGCAAATGTCCCGGACCGCTGCGAGGTAGCCGGGCGGTGGCACCAGGACCCCGGCCTCTCCCTGGATCGGTTCGAGGAGCACCGCCACGGTGTTCTCCGTGATCGCGGCCTCGAGCGCATTCGCGTTCCCGTATTCGAC
This sequence comes from Rhodococcus sp. JVH1, assembly GCF_000280725.2. Taxonomy (NCBI): domain Bacteria; kingdom Bacillati; phylum Actinomycetota; class Actinomycetes; order Mycobacteriales; family Nocardiaceae; genus Rhodococcus; species Rhodococcus sp. JVH1. Next base: position 1,144,301 of record NZ_CP166289.1, read on the forward strand.
GGACGCGAAGCCCGCCGGGAACGGACCGAATCCGGTGTACGCGTCCGGATCGGACGAGAACCCGACGATCGAGATGGTGCGACCGTGGAAGTTCCCGGCGCACGTGATCACCTCGGCACGCCCCGGCGGCACTCCCTTGACGTCGTAACCCCATTTGCGGGCCAGTTTCAGCGCGGTCTCCACGGCTTCGGCGCCCGTGTTCATCGGCAGCACGGCGTCCTTCCGGCACAGCCTGCTCAGGTCCTCGCAGAAGGACGCGAACCGATCGTGCTGGAAGGCGCGGCTGGTCAGGGTGAGCCGGCCGAGTTGTTCGCGTGCCACCCGGACGAGGGTGGGGTGCGCGTGGCCGAAGTTGAGAGCCGAGTATCCGGCGAGTACGTCCAGGTAGTCGACGCCATCGATTCCCTTCACCCACGAGCCCGCGCCCGACTCGATCACGACCGGCAGCGGCGCGTAGTTGTGTGCGCTGTGCTCGTCGGCCCTGATCAGCTGTTCACGCGTGGCATCCGACACGGAAACGACACCGTCCGACATTGCTGGTCACCCCTGATCTTCCACGACCCGGAGCCCGCGGAATCCGCGGAGCTCCAAAGTGCTGCACTTGATTCCGCCACCGGATTTGAGGAACTCCGAATAGTCGACCGGCACGGGCTCGTACCCGCGAGCGGACAATTGGTCTGCAAGGTGCGAAGCCTGCACGGGTAGCACCACATTGGCACCGTCGCTGACCAGGTTCAGTCCGAGCCAGTCGGTGTCCGTCTCGGCCGCGATCACCGCGTCGGGATACATCTCCTCGAGCAGAGCGCGACTGTCCGGCGAGAACGCCGCCGGCAGGTAGGCGATGGTCCAGTCGTCGAGCACACCCAGCGCGGTGTTGAGGTGGTAGTAGCGGGGATTCACCAGGTTCAACGTGATCACCGGGCGGCCGAGGTGGGCCGAGGCCTCGGCGTGTGACCGCGGGTCGGACCGAAATCCGGTTCCGGCGAGGATCACGTCGCCGACGACGAGGAAGTCACCCTCCCCCTCGTTGACATACCGCGGCAGGGTGGGCCTGACCAGCCCGTTGTCCAGGAACCACCGGAACACGTGGTCGGCCTCGGCCCGCCGCTCGGCGGACCGGTAGCGGGCGCCGAGCGCGACATCGTCGACGACGAGTCCGCTGTCGGTGACGAACACCATGTCCGGGAGCCCCTCGACAGGGTCGATCGTGAGGACCTCGTGTCCGAGTCGCCGGTACGTGTCTGCGAGCGCCGACCACTGCGACATGGCACGATCCCGGTCCACGGGTTCCTCGGGCCGCATCCAGTCGTTGATGGCATAGACGACGTCGAAATACGTGGGCGGGCACATCAGGTAACTCCGCGAGTGAGCACGCCGGGCCACGCGGGCGGCGTCGCCCCGCACCTCTGCCGTCTCTTCGTACGGGTTCTCGGACTCGATACCAGCAGTGGGCGCCATCTCCACTCCCCCTCGGTCGGTGTCGGTGAAATCAGTATCCACCCACCAAAAGCCCTGATCAATGCGCTAGCGTTCCATCACATGGATGATTCATTGCGTCTGGACGGGCTCGATCGGCGGATCGTTGCGCGGCTGGAGCGCAATGCGCGGTCCAGCTTCGCCACCATCGGCGCCGAGGTCGGGCTCTCCGCACCCGCCGTGAAGCGTCGGGTCGATCGACTGATCGAGTCCGGAGTGATCACCGGATTCCATGCGGCGCTCGATCCGCGTGCTCTCGGCCACGGCGTCGAGGTCTTCGTCGAGTTGTACTGCAGCGGCCGCACCTCGGCCGTCGAGATCGCACGGATCGTTTCTCGTCACACCGAGGTTCAGGAGGCATACACCGTCACCGGGGATGCCAACGCCCTCCTCCGCGTCCGCACCACCGACACGGCACACCTGGAACGCACGCTGGAGAATCTGCGGTCGGAGCCGGCCGTACTTCAGACCAAGAGCAGCGTCGTCCTCAGCCGGCTGATACCGCCCGCCGACTGATCACTCGATCCCTCGTCCGAGACGACAGTGCCTCAGCAAAATGCTGGGGCACTCGACCTGTCACGCGAGGATCAGAGCAGGCCGCGACGTTCTGGTCTTCCGCGGTCTGCATATCGACGGCGCCCTCCTGGCCTTCGAGACCGTTGACGTAGCGTCTACGTACATCTCGGACTGTCTGCCACTGGTGTGGCGGGCGCCTGAGATGGACGTGTGTCACGGCTACCCGCGTCACCGTGCGGTGGTGTGGGTTGGACCGTGTCCCACACCGACGCTTGTGGTGCAGGAACATGCTGTTTCGGATTCACCCCCAACCGCCGTGGTGCGGTGGGCAGGCTGCGGCGGACCCGGCGATGCCGGGGCCTGCTCGGGGTCGGACCGGTTTTGTCGCGGCACCTGCGTATCGGCGCGTGCTCGGCGACCCGGACCGCGGGCAGCTGCCCACGTCGACGGGTGACCTTGCCTTTGCCGAGCAGTGCGCGTTTGGCCAGGTTCACCCCCGCGAGGTGGTCGCGGTTGCCACCGACCCGGCAGCCCGGGCACCACGCGTCGTGGTACCCGCCGGGACGGGCAAGTGGTTCGTCGCAGCCCGGACACCATGCGGACGATCCTCGGGCGGGCACCGAGACCACCGTGATGCCGGCACCGGCGGCGGTGTGCGCGAGGGCGGCGACCGCTTGGCGGCGGGCGGACTGCGCGGCCCGGTTGTTGTTGACCCGGCCGTGTCCGCGGGTCTCGAGGGTGGTGAGATCTTCCACCGCGATCACCTGCGCTCCCGCGGTGGTGGCGTAGTCGGTGACCTGGCGGGCGAAGTGGAACGCGAGTTCCCGGTTGATCTTCCCCCGCTTGGCACCCACCGCGGTGCGGTGTTCGTCGAGGACGGCGATCTTCGCCTCCAGCTGGGCGCGGACCTCCGGTGGGGCGGTGGCGGCCAGCCGGGTCAGCCGGGCGGCCTTGGCGTGCAGCAGCTGCCCCTCGGCCTGCAGGCGCGCCAGTTTGATTCCGAGGCCGCGGTCGTCGTAGGTGAAGCCCCGGTAATCCGACACCAGCCCCTCCGGGCTGTCGGTGGTGAGGGCGGCGGCACCGAGCGTGGACGGGGACCAATCCACCCCCACCGCGACCGCGGCCGAGTCCAGGTCGCCTGCCGGGACGAGTTCGGTGGCGGCGCACCGCCAGAGCAGACCCCGGTGGTCGAGGACCAGGGTCGGCAGAGGCCAATCGATGACAGGCCGACCGCACAGGTGCGCGGGGATGGCCGCGGTCAGCCGCACCCGCCGCCACTGCGCCCGCCCCGCCGGCGCGGGACAGGTCGGCAGCTTCACCGTCAACACCAGCTCATGCTCTGCGACGGTGACGGCAAGCTGCGCGAGCTGCCGATCGGCGGCCGACAGTCGGGCCATCGACGCGATCTGCGGTGGTCCCTGCAGGTCGGTGATCCGCAACCGGCCGGCCGGTGCCCCGCCACTGGAGCGGGCGCGTGCGGCGAGCTGGCGCCGCACACCCCGAGCGAAACCCGAGGGCACAGAGTCGCCCGGCTCGGTGGGTGCGGTCAGACGACCGGTGGCCGGGTCGAATCGGGTCGACAGTGCCGCGATCGCGGTATCTCGGTAGGTCAGGGTCCGCAGGGTTGCCAGCACCTGCGCGGTCACCACCCGGCTCACCCGCGACGGCACATAGACCCCGTCCGGATAGGTCGGATCCCAGCCGAGCCGCGCCGCGGCGACATGACCCTGTGTGGGCAGCCTGCGGTCCTGGCGGTCACGGCCGGCGGCGAGCACGTCGAACGTCGCCGGCCGCCACAGCCGCGACACCAACTCGGCGCCAGCACCTGCAATCAGATCGAGCAGCCACCCCACCCGGGTGTCGACGTCATCGAGGCCGATCCGCTCACCGGTCGCGTCGTCGACCGCCACGTGGGCGCGGGTGGTGAACGAGAACTGCCGCGCCGCGGTCGATCCCGGCCCGGTCACGCCGGGCCCAATTCATGAGCGGCGAGCACCGTCGCGTTCCGAGATGACCCGCGATCGCCCGAGATGCTCACCGGTCACCCCTTCCCCAACCGTGCGGCGGCATCGCCCCGAAGCCGGTGATGATTCTGCTTCGACCTCGACGGAGAGAACCGGCCGGACAACGATGCCAACCGTGCCATGCCGTCATCCATCAACCCTCTCCACCAGCGATGCATCACCCTTCTCTCGCAGGACCTCGACTGTAACGCCGGCGTCCGACATTCAGCCTCGGAAGGAGTCCGCAGGCGGGCCGGGGCAATCGATCTCGCCACATGACCCGCACCACCGCGACCCGCCCAGGGCCGCGTCGTCGATCATCCGGCCGCGCCCCGCCGCTCCCGCAAACCCGAACACGATAGTTGTAGACCCGATACACCGCACCAGCAGGCGCCCTCCCGCAACATCTTTTGCTGATCGGGCAGCGACGCCTCTTGCGATCGTGCCCGACAATGCAATGCGTCCACTCTCTCCGGAGTCTGCTCCCGCACACTCTGATGCGGGCCTGCCCAGATAGGCGTCGCGGTCCGTGAGGTCAATGATTCGGTGACCCGAACCGATACGCCGGGAAAAGTAACCGGCCGTCCGATGCCTCGTTGCGCACCCAACTACCGAAGCGCCCACGGTTGAGAGGTAGCGGCAACAGTTGGAGCCTCACGCAGGTCACTCGGGACGGCTTGCAGACGACGCACGAACTCCCCACCGACGCGCTCGCCGCGCGTCTCGTGCAGCACGACATCTCGCTGAGCGGAATCGACATCGTCAGCCACGGCTATCGTGCCGCGGCCAGCTCCCCCACCACCGATGTGTACGACAGGCTGATCGGTCCGCTCCCGGCGACCGAGACCCGGATGGTCTGGCTCGCCCTGCGATTCGACGCCACCCAGAGCGTTGCCGCCGTGGCGCGGCGCGGCGGCGGCGAGGAAGGCGCATCGCGCGCGATCACGATCGCGGCAAGCCGCGTCGTGCGTGCACTGGCCGATTCCGGCTGCCGCGCCCGCATTCTCACCGCACCGGAGATCGAATCCGCAGCGCTGCAGGTCAGTCGGGGCGTCGATCCGAAGACCTTCACGGAGACGTGGAAGCATGCACCGCTGCCCGGAGTGTGCAACACCGGCTACGGAGTCGATCCGCGCCATCTAACACGAGATCTGCTCGCGAAGCTCTGGGTTCCGTCGAGCCTCGGCACGACCGTGACGATCCGGCTGCGCCCCAGCGCACACCACGGTCAAGTGAAGGTCGGCGCGGCCTGCCGGGTCACCACCCGGACGATGTCCGAGCCGCTCACGATTCCCGGGCTCGTCTCGATGCAGGGCAGGCACCGGGACGGACTGCTGTCCAATCTTCCCGTCGCGATGCCGGACCTCGACGACGTGATGCCGTTGACCGACATGTTCGTCGAGGACCTGCGTGCGCTGCAGTTACCGCTCGCGGGGTGCGGCCAGCTCATCGGCTCCGACGACAACGGGCACGGAATCACCGCCCGCATCGCAGGTCCCGGCGTCGGCATGGTCTACGTGGCGGGCGAATTGTATCTCGCCCAGCAACTGGTGTTCCGCGCCGTCGCGACCGGAGCCCGGGTGCTCATCCACACCGATCGGCCCGACGCGTGGTCGTCGTTGATCGACTCCATCGCCACACCCGACCGGTTGCGGATTGCCGGCCACAATCCGCAGTCCGACAACAGGTTCAACACCGTCGTGCTCGACGGCGTCAACGCGCTGCCGCGCCGCGCCGGGGTCACCGCGATCTATCTCTACGGAGAACCGAGCCAGTGGCCCGGTGCCGAACCGGACTTGTCGATCGTCCAGCCGAATGCGCTGGGCGACCGCATTCTTCTGTCGACAGGAGGGACGAGTATCGAACTGATGCTGGTCACGATCTCGTCCGAGACGGCATCCCGGCCGGCCTTGCGCGGTGGACGAGTACCCGCCGGTCCACCAGTACTAGCCGGGGTACGGGATGGTCCCGCGCTGGACACGGACTGCGTCGGCCCACCACGCCAGCTGCGCCAGCATGCGGTCCGCCGAGTCGATGGCGGCGCCGTCGGTCGTCTGCCCCTGGTCGTCGAATCGCTTGCGCACCTGGTGGAAACTCACGCTCTGCCGCACCGACACCATGTGCAATTCGGCCACCACCTGGCGCAGCTGTTCGGTTGCCCGGAGCCCGCCTGCCAACCCGCCGTACGACACGAAACCGATGGGCTTCGAGCGCCATTCGTGTTTGACGCTGTCGAACGCGGTCTTCAGCGCTGCAGGGTAACCATGGTTGTACTCGGAGGTGACGGCCACGAACCCCTCGGCTCTGCCCACTCGCTCCCGGAATTTGTCCGCCACGGGGGATGCGCCGAGATCCTGCGGCAACGGCGTGTCGGCAAGATCGATGATGCCCACGTCCAGTCCCGGGTAGGCGCGAGCACGTTCGGCGAACCAGGCGGCGACGACGGGAGCGATCCGACCCACTCTGACGGATCCGATGATGATCTCGATCCGGACGGGTGCGACTGCGGTCATGAACAGGCTCCTTCTCTTCCGGAGCCATCGTAGGTGCTGGTGCCTCCGCTAACGCGGTGGTGATCGACGCCGCAGATTCCGGTCAGTCGCCGCAGCAGCCGCCCGGCGCGGTCCTGACGTCCCGGGTGATCTTGTTGCGTGCCGCCAGATCCGCGTCGTCCGGGTAGTCGACGCGCACCAGGGACAGTCCGTGCGCCGGGGCCACCAGGATCGAACTCGACCGCGACTTCTCCTGGAGGAGTCCTTCGATCCAGCCGAGGTCGCGGCGTCCCTCCCCCACGGCGAGAACAGCACCGACGAGACTGCGCACCATCGACCAGCAGAAGGCGTCGGCGCTGACGAAAGCCGTGAACACGTCGCCGTCGCGCTCCCAGTCGAAACGTTGGAGATCGCGGACAGTCGTGGCGCCCTCCCGGCGTTTGCAGAACGCCGCGAAGTCGTGCAGCCCCAGCAGCGTCGCGGACGCCGAGCGCATGAGTTCGAGGTCGAGAACCTTCGGATACGACACGGTGTCCCGGGCTCGGAGCGGATCGGCGCCGTAGACCGCCGATGTCAGGCGGTACTCGTAGTGCCTGCGCATCGCGGAGAACCGTGCATCGAAGTGTTCGGGCGCAAAGGCGATCCGCTTGATCCGCACGTCCTTGGGCAGGAACCGCGCGAGCCTGCGGACCAGCCGGGACGGGTCGTCCGGAAGGGCGTCGACCGGAACGTCGACGTGCGCCACCTGTCCGGTGGCGTGGACCCCGGCGTCGGTGCGGCCCGCCACCGTGAGTTGCAACGGCGTGCGCAGGACGGCGCCGAGCTTCTCCTCGATCTCCCCGCACACCGTGCGTAACCCGTTCTGCCGGGCCCACCCGGAGAAATCGGTTCCGTCGTATGCGATGTCCAGGCGCAAGCGACGGGTCCCATACGAAACGGGCCCGCCGTCCCTCGGGGGGACGACGGGCTCGTTCGATTCAGCGTGTGCCGAAACCAAGTGGACTAGTCCTTCTTGGCCTCTTCGGCCTCGGGGGCGTCGGCCGCGGTGGCGGTCTCGTCCTCGATGGCCTCGACGACGGCGTCAGCGTTCTCGACCTCGGCGTCGGTTGCCTCGGCCTCGACGGCCTCGACGACGTTCTCCTCGGCGGGAGCTGCAGCCGGCGCATCCTTCGATGCCTTCACGCGACGAGCGCGGTCGGCCTCGGAGGTGACGGTCTTCTCCTTGACGAGCTCGATGATCGCCATCGGCGCGTTGTCGCCCTTGCGGGGGACCGTCTTGATGATGCGGGTGTAGCCGCCGTCACGATCGGCGTAGAACGGGCCGATCTCCGCGAACAGGGTGTGCACGACATCCTTGTTGCGGATGACCTTCAGAACCTCGCGACGGTGAGCCAGGGTTCCGGCCTTGGCGTGCGTGACGAGCTTCTCGGCGTACGGGCGCAGGGCCTTGGCCTTGGACTCCGTGGTGGTGATGCGGCCGTGCTCGAAGAGCGCGGTAGCCAGATTGGCGAAGATCGCCTTCTGGTGCGAAGCCGACCCGCCGAAGCGGGCACCCTTCTTGGGCTTGGGCATGATGATCTCCTAGTAAAGGACCGTGAGCTACAGCTGTTCGGTCTCGGCGTAGTCCTCGGTGCCCTCGGCATCACCGAAGGAACCGGCGTCCGTGTCGCTCCACGTTCCGGTGGCGGCGTCGTAGCCGGCAACGGTGGTGGGATCGAAGGACGCGGGGCTGTCCTTGAGGGCCAGGCCGAGCGAATGCAGCTTGACCTTGACCTCGTCGATGGACTTCTGTCCGAAGTTGCGGATGTCGAGCAGATCGGACTCGGTACGGCCGACAAGCTCACCGACGGTGTGAACACCTTCGCGCTTGAGGCAGTTGTAGGAACGGACCGTGAGGTCCAGGTCCTCGATGGGCAGTCCGAACGAAGCAATGTGATCGGCCTCGGCAGGCGAGGGTCCGATCTCGATGCCTTCTGCTTCGACGTTCAGCTCACGGGCCAGGCCGAAGAGCTCAACCAGGGTCTTGCCCGCCGAAGCGAGCGCGTCCCGAGCGGTGATGGAGTTCTTGGTTTCCACATCGAGCACGAGCCGATCGAAGTCGGTGCGCTGCTCGACGCGGGTGGCCTCCACCTTGTAGGTGACCTTGAGCACCGGCGAGTAGATCGAGTCGACCGGGATACGGCCGATCTCGGCGCCGGACGCCTTGTTCTGGACGGCGGGGACGTAGCCGCGACCGCGCTCGACGACGAGCTCGATCTCCAGCTTTCCCTTGTCGTTCAGGGTGGCGATGTGCAGATCCGGGTTGTTCACGGTGACGCCGGCCGGGGGCACGATGTCGCCTGCGGTCACAGCGCCGGGGCCCTGCTTGCGGACGTACATGGTGACCGGCTCGTCCTCTTCGGAGCTCACGACGAGGCCCTTGAGGTTCAGGATGATGTCGGTGACATCTTCCTTCACACCGGGAACTGTGGTGAACTCGTGCAGAACGCCGTCGATGCGGATGCTGGTGACAGCAGCGCCGGGAATCGACGAGAGCAACGTGCGGCGGAGCGAGTTGCCGAGGGTGTACCCGAAGCCTGGCTCGAGGGGCTCGATGACGAACTTCGAGCGGTTGTCAGCGATGACCTCTTCGGTCAGCGTGGGTCGCTGAGAAATGAGCATTTGAATTTCCTCCTGTACGGGCGTCCGCTATTTGACGCCCACGATGGGAAAGGCACTTCGTGCCCGTGCGCCTTTCCGGTAGTCGGAACTACCGGAAAGGCGCACGAGCCGTCAGGCCTACTTCGAGTAGTACTCGACGATGAGCTGTTCCTGCAGAGGAACGTCGATCTGCGCACGCTCGGGAAGCTGGTGAACCAGAACCCGGAGACGTCCACCGACAACCTGCAGCCAACCCGGGATCGGGCGATCGCCCTGGGTCTCGCGCGCAACCTGGAAGGGAAGCGTGGACAGCGACTTCTCCTTGACATCGATGATGTCGTACTGGGAGACGCGGTAGCTGGGGATGTCGACCTTCTTGTTGTTCACAAGGAGGTGGCCGTGGGTGACCAGCTGACGGGCCTGGCGGCGGGTGCGAGCCAGTCCGGCGCGGTACACGACGTTGTCGAGACGCGACTCCAGGATGCGGAGCAGGTTCTCACCGGTCTTACCGGGGCGGTTGTTCGCCTCCTTGTAGTACAGGCGGAACTGCTTCTCCATGACGCCGTAGGTGAAGCGAGCCTTCTGCTTCTCCTGCAGCTGGAGCAGGTACTCGCTCTCCTTGATCCGCGCGCGGCCGTGCTGGCCCGGCGGGTAGGGACGACGCTCGAACGCCTGGTCGCCTCCAACGAGGTCGACGCGCAGACGACGCGACTTGCGGGTGATGGGTCCGGTATAACGTGCCATTTTCTTCTACCTATCCTTCCCGCTAGACCCGACGCCGCTTGGGCGGACGGCAGCCGTTGTGCGGCTGGGGGGTGACATCGGAGATGGTGCCGACCTCGAGGCCCGCGGCCTGAAGCGAGCGGATCGCGGTCTCACGGCCGGAGCCGGGGCCCTTGACGAAGACGTCGACCTTCTTGACACCGTGCTCCTGCGCCTTGCGGGCTGCGTTCTCGGCGGCCAGCTGAGCGGCGAACGGGGTCGACTTACGCGAACCCTTGAAGCCGACGTGTCCCGAGGACGCCCAGGAAATCACGTTTCCGGCGGGGTCCGTGATGGACACGATGGTGTTGTTGAACGTGCTCTTGATGTGAGCGGCGCCGTGCGGGACGTTCTTCTTGTCCCTGCGACGCGCCTTCTGGGTCTTCTTCGGACCGGTGCCACGTGACTTGGGGGGCATTACTTCGCCTTCTTCTTGCCTGCAATGGTGCGCTTCGGACCCTTACGGGTGCGGGCGTTGGTCTTGGTGCGCTGACCACGCACGGGCAGACCACGACGGTGGCGCAGGCCCTGGTAGCAGCCGATCTCGATCTTGCGTCGGATGTCGGCCTGGACCTCGCGGCGAAGGTCACCCTCGACCTTCAGCGACTCCTCGATGTACTCGCGGAGCTTGGCCAGATCCTCGTCCGAGAGATCCTTGCTCCGCAGATCCGGGCTGACGCCGGTGGCGTCCAGGATCTCCTTGGAGCGGGTACGGCCGATGCCGTAGATGTAAGTAAGTGCGATCTCCATCCGCTTTTCACGGGGAAGATCGACACCTGCGAGACGTGCCATGTCGGCATTTCCTATCGGTGTGCGGAGGTCTGCTCCCAGTCCATCCCCTGTGCCTCTTCAAACGTCGGCGGTCTCGCGACCGACAATGCTTCAACTAACTCAGTGGGGCCCCGGCCTCCGTGCCGGGGGTGAACCAGTACCTGCTCGAAAGCCGTGAGTACTGGCTGGTGCTGGGAGGTCATCTTTGCTTGTTGCCAAGCAGATCCTCGAAAAGCGGAGATCTAGCCCTGACGCTGCTTGTGGCGCAGGTTCTCGCAGATCACCATGACCCGGCCGTTACGACGGATCACCTTGCACTTTTCGCAGATCTTCTTGACGCTCGGCTGAACCTTCACGTCTTCTGATCTCCTGTTTTGTGGCAGCCCACTACGCAGAGCCGCAGCGGACGTACTTCTCCCCGACCTGGTCGGGCGGGGAAGCTTTACTTGTACCGGTAAACGATGCGTCCGCGCGACAAGTCGTAGGGCGAGAGCTCTACGACAACGCGATCTTCCGGGAGGATGCGAATGTAGTGCTGACGCATCTTTCCGCTGATGTGGGCGAGAACCTTGTGGCCGTTCTCGAGCTCAATGCGGAACATCGCATTGGGCAGCGGCTCGACTACTCGTCCCTCGACCTCGATGGCCCCGTCTTTCTTAGCCATATCCTCCGCGATCCATGTGGTTTGGCGTGCTTATTGCATCTGTTTCCGTTACCGTGGCGCCCAATGGGATCTTCACCGGCCGAAACATGAACAATCCGGATCGAATCCGGCACTGGGCACGCAGACAACCGGCACGCATAGCGCACCGTTGATCCATGTTACGGGAAATTGCTCACCAGGCCAAATGCGGTCCCCGACGGAGCCGCCCGCCCGGCAGAATTCGACTTCCGACGGCCACGGCCACGGCCACTATGCGAAGGATGGTGTGCGTGCGCGCCCTGGTGCAGCGAGTGACGTCCGCGTCGGTCCGCGTCGACGGCGACGAGGTCGGACGGATCACTCCCCCGGCCGGCGGCCACGGGCTGCTCGTCCTGGTCGGCGTCACCCATACGGACGACGAGGCGAAGGCGGCTCTGCTCGCGAAGAAGGTGTGGACCATGCGCATCCTGGAGAACGAACAGTCCGCGTCCGACCTCGACGCCCCGGTGCTCGTCGCCAGTCAGTTCACGCTCATGGCGGACACCCGCCGGGGCCGGCGCCCGTCCTGGTCCGCCGCGGCGCCGAGGCCGGTGGCGGAACCACTCGTGGACGAGTTCACCGGCGCCCTGCGCGAGCTGGGCGCGACCGTCGAGACCGGCGTGTTCGGCGAACACATGGAAATCAGCCTCGTCAACGACGGCCCGGTGACGTTGCTCATCGACGTATAGGCCCGCGCCCTCGGCCGGCCGGCCGCTACTCCGGACGCAGGGTCAGGATGCGCGGCCCGTCCTCGGTGACCGCGACCGTGTGCTCCCAGTGCGCGGCACGGGTGCCGTCGGAGGTGACGACCGTCCAATCATCCTCGAGGACAACGGTATCTGTGGTGCCGAGGGTCAACATCGGTTCGATCGCCAGAACGGAGCCGACCACCAGTTGCGGCCCCTTGCCCGGAGCGCCCTCGTTGGCGAGGAACGGCTCCATGTGCATTTCGCGACCGATGCCGTGACCGCCGTAGCCGTCGACGATGCCGTACTTTCGGTCGTGCGCCACCTCGGCGGCGCGGGTGCCGAGTTCGATGGCGTGGGAGATGTCGGTGAGGCGGTTGCCGGGAAGCATCGCCGCGATCCCCGCCTCCATGGACAGCCGAGTGGCCTCGCTGAGCTGCTGATCCGCTTCGATGATGTCTCCGACACCGAAAGTCCACGCAGAGTCGCCGTGCCAGCCGTCGAGAATGGCGCCGCAGTCGATGGAGACGAGGTCTCCCTCGGCGAGAATGTCTTCCGCCGAGGGAATCCCGTGCACCACACGATCGTTGACGGACGAACAGATCGATCCGCTGAACCCGTGGTAGCCCTTGAACGAGGGCACGGCGCCTGCGCCGCGGATGACCGATTCGGCCACCTCGTCGAGTTCGAGCGTGCTCACACCCGGCTTCGCCGCATCGCGGACCGCCACCAGAGCCGCACCGACGATGGCACCGGCGGCCGCCATCGCGTCGAGCTCGCCTGCGGTCCGGAACGGAACGACCTTGCGCTTACGCCCGAAGCCCATTACTTACCCAACGCTGCCAGTGCACGAGCGTTGACCTCGTCGACCTCGCCCAGGGCGTCGACGGTCACCAGCTGGTCCTTGTAGTAGTCCAGCAGCGGCGCGGTCTCCTCGCGGTACACCCGGAGCCGGTTGCGGATGACGTCTTCCTTGTCGTCGGCGCGGCCACGGGCCAGCATCCGCTCGACCACGACGTCCTCGTCGACGATGAAGGACAGCACTGCGTCGAGCTTGGTGTTCAGCTCGGCGAGGATCGCCTCGAGCGCCTGAGCCTGGTCGACCGTCCGGGGGAAGCCGTCCAGGAGGAATCCGTTGGCCGCGTCCGGCTCGCCGACACGGGCCTTCACCATGTTGTTGGTGATCTCGCTGGGAACCAGGTCCCCGGCGTCCAGGTACTTCTTCGCCTCGAGGCCGAGGGGGGTGGCCTGGCCGATGTTCGCGCGGAACAGGTCGCCCGTCGAGATGTGCGGGACGCCGAGCTTCTCGGACAGAATCGCGGCCTGGGTGCCCTTGCCTGCACCGGGAGGACCAAGGAGGACAAGTCTCACTTGAGGAACCCTTCGTAGTTACGTTGCATCAATTGACTTTCGATCTGCTTGACCGTGTCCAGGGCGACGCTGACGAGAATCAGCACGGCCGCACCACCGAAGATGCTGCTGGAGGTCTGGCTTCCGGACAGGAAGAAGTGGGGCAGCACCGCGATCAGGCCGAGGTAGATCGAGCCGGGAACGGTGATGCGGTTGAGCACGTAATTCAGGTAGTCCGCGGTGGGGCGACCGGGGCGGATACCGGGAATGAAACCGCCGAACTTCTTCATCTCGTCCGCGCGCTCTTCCGGATTGAACGTGATCGCGACGTAGAAGAACACGAAGAACACGATCAGCGCGAAGTAGATGACGATGTACACCGGGTTGTTCGGATTCACCAGGTACTCGTTGATGATCCGCTGCCACCAGCTGGGATCGGCGGACGACGTGGCGCCGGTGAGCTGCGCGATGAGGTTCGGCAGATACAGAAGCGACGACGCGAAGATGACCGGGATGATGCCGGCCTGGTTGACCTTGAGCGGCAGGTACGTCGACGAACCGCCGTACATCTTGCGGCCGACCATGCGCTTGGCGTACTGCACGGGGATCCGCCGCTGGCCCTGCTCGACGAACACGACGCCGGCGATGATGGCGAGGGCCGCGACGCAGATGATCGCGAAGATCAGTCCCCCACGGCTGTCCAGGATGGCCTTGCCCTCGGACGGCAGGCGGGACGCGATACCCGAGAAGATCAGCAGCGACATGCCGTTACCGACACCGCGCTCGGTGATGACCTCACCGAACCACATGACGAGAGCAGCGCCCGCGGTCATGACCAGCACGATGATCACGAGGCCGAAGATGCTCTTGTCGGCGATGATCTCTTCCTGGCATCCCTGCAGCAGCTGGCCGCGCGACGCGAGCGCCACGATGCCGGTGGCCTGCAGGATCGCCAGGGCGATCGACAGATAACGCGTGTACTGCGTCATCTTCGCCTGGCCGGACTGGCCTTCCTTCCGAAGTTCCTCGAACTTCGGGATGACGACCGTCAACAGCTGGACGATGATGCTGGCCGTGATGTACGGCATGATGCCGATCGCGAAAATGGACAGCTGGAGTAGCGCGCCGCCGGAGAACAGGTTGATCAGCGAGTAGATACCCGCGGAGTCACCGCCCGACAGCTGATCGACACAGGCTCGGACGTTCCCGTAGTCGACGCCCGGCGACGGAATCACGGCACCGATGCGATAGAGCGCAACGAGACCGAGCGCGATGAGGATCTTCCGCCTCAGGTCTGGGGTCCTGAGGGCCGAGACGAAGGCGGAAAGCAAAGATCCTCCTGGCACGACGGTGGGGAGACGAGTCGAAAGCAGACTTGTCCGTGAATGAACTCTAGAACTCTAACAGTGGCAACTGAACGCACAGTTGGGAGACCTGCGGCAGGGCTGCCCGTACAGCCGCAAATGGCCGCAGTACAGCGCGAGGCTGTACTGCGGCCATCTACTGGCTAGCGGTGATAGCTCACAGCTCGGTGGCGGTACCACCGGCAGCAGCGATCTTCTCCTTGGCGGAGCCGGTGAACTTGTCGACCGTCACCTGGACGGCGACAGTCAGGTCGCCGTCGCCGAGAACCTTGACGAGCTGGTTCTTGCGGACGGCACCCTTGGCAACGAGGTCCTCGACCGTGACCTGTCCACCTTCGGGGAACAGACGGGCGATGTCGCCGACGTTGACGACCTGGTACTCGGTGCGGAACGGGTTGGTGAAACCCTTGAGCTTGGGCAGACGCATGTGCAGCGGCATCTGTCCACCCTCGAAGGCGGCGGGCACGTTCTTGCGGGCCTTGGTGCCCTTGGTGCCGCGACCGGCGGTCTTGCCGCGCTTGCCGCCTTCACCACGACCGACACGAATCTTGTCGGACTTGGCTCCCGGCGCGGGGCGCAGGTGATGCAGTTTGATGGTCATGGTTAGACCTCCTCAACTGTGACGAGGTGGCGCACCACGTTGATCAGACCGCGGTTCTGGGCATTGTCCTCGCGGACAACCGTCTGACGGATGCCCTTCAAGCCGAGGGTGCGCAGCGAGTTCCGCTGGTTCTGCTTGGTACCGATGGTGCTCTTGATCTGAGTGACCTTGAGTTCGGCCATTACTTCACGCTCCCAGCCTGTGCGCGCGCACGCAGCATGCCGGCGGGGGCAACGTCCTCGAGGGCGAGACCGCGGCGAGCGGCAACTTCCTCGGGGCGCTGCAGGCCCTTGAGCGCAGCAACGGTCGCATGCACAACATTGATGGCGTTGTCGCTACCGAGCGACTTCGACAGAATGTCGTGGATGCCGGCGCATTCCAGCACGGCACGCACCGCGCCACCGGCGATGACACCGGTACCGGGGCTTGCCGGACGCAGCATGACGACGCCCGCTGCGGCCTCACCCTGAACCGGGTGCGTGATGGTGCTGCCGATCATCGGAACGCGGAAGAAGCTCTTACGAGCCTCCTCGACGCCCTTCTGGATGGCCGCAGGAACTTCCTTGGCCTTGCCGTAGCCGACGCCGACCAGTCCGTTGCCGTCGCCCACGATCACCAGCGCGGTAAAGCTGAAGCGACGACCACCCTTGACGACCTTCGACACGCGGTTGATCGTGACGACGCGCTCGATGTGGTTCGACTTCTCGGCCGACTGTCCGCCGCGACGATCGTCGCGACCGCCACCACGACGGTCGCCGCCGCCGCGGTTGTCCCCGGTGTTGGGGCCATTCTGTCCGGCGGGTCCGCTTCCGCCGTCACGCCTCTGACGTCCCGGCATCAGGCTGTCCTTCCGTTCATGTACTCGGTCTTGGTCATCAGAACTTCAACCCGCCTTCGCGAGCTGCGTCCGCAAGGGCCGCGATGCGACCGTGGTAGCCGTGTCCACCGTGGTCGAACACGACGGCCTCGACACCGGCTGCCTTCGCGCGCTCGGCGATCAGCTGACCGACCTTCGCACTGAGGGCCTTCTTGTCGCCGTCCGCTGCACGCACGTCGGCCTCGGTGGTCGACGCCGCAGCCAGGGTGTGGCCTGCGAGGTCGTCCACGAGCTGGACGTGGATGTGGCGCGCGGACCGGTTGACGACCAGGCGGGGACGCTCGGGCGTGCCGGAGACCTTCTTGCGGAGACGGAAGTGACGACGCACCTTCGACAGGCGACGCTTCGTGGACGCATCCTTGCCGAGCGGAATCCGCTTGGCTTTCTGGTTTGCAGTCTGGCTCATATCACTTACCCGTCTTTCCGACCTTGCGGCGGATCTGCTCACCCTCGTAACGCACGCCCTTGCCCTTGTACGGGTCCGGACGACGGAGACGACGGATGTTGGCCGAGATCTGCCCGACCTTCTGCTTGTCGATGCCCGACACCGAGAACTTGGTGGGCGACTCGACCGCGAAGGTGATGCCTTCCGGAGCCTCGATCGGAACCGGGTGGCTGTAGCCGAGTGCGAACTCGAGGTCCTTGCCCTTGAGAGCGACGCGGTAACCGACGCCGTGAATCTCCATCTTGGTGGTGTAACCGTCGGTGACACCGGTGATGAGGTTCTGCACCAGGGTGCGAGACAGACCGTGCAGCGCGCGGCTGCGACGCTCGTCGTCCGGACGAGTCACGCTGAGCGTGCCGTCGTCGTTCTTCGCAATGGCAATCGGCTCGGAGATCGTCAGGGCCAGCGAGCCCTTGGGACCCTTGACCGTGACGTCCTGGCCGTCGATCGAGACGTCGACGCCGCCGGGGACGGTGACGGGAATCTTTCCAATACGCGACATTGTGGTGGCCTCCCTTACCAGACGTAGGCGAGGACTTCCCCGCCCACTCCTTGATTGGCCGCCTGGCGATCGGTGAGCAGGCCGGTGGACGTGGAAATGATCGCCACTCCGAGGCCGCCCAGAACCTTGGGCAGGTTGGTGGACTTCGCGTACACACGCAGACCGGGCTTGGAGACGCGACGCACGCCAGCAAGGCTGCGCTCACGGCTCGGGCCGTACTTCAGGTCGACGATGAGGGTCTTGCCCACCTCGGCGTCTTCGGTGCGGTAGTCGGCGATGTAACCCTCGCGCTTGAGGATCTCGGCGATGTTCGCCTTGATCTTCGAGTGGGGCAACTTCACCTCATCGTGGTACGCCGTGTTGGCGTTGCGCAGACGCGTCAAGAAGTCTGCGATGGGGTCGGTCATGGTCATGAGGTTGACCTCTACCTTTCTCACAACGGTTCCCTCTGCCGATTCCGGCGCAGGCCTATCGCGAAGTAGGTCTTACGTTTCCCGGTCCGAGGTTACGAACCGGAAGTCTGTGGGGTGACGCCGCCGCCGAGGCGACGGCGTCACCGGCTCACCAGGAGCTCTTGTGAACGCCGGGCAGCTCGCCGGCGTGCGCCATCTCACGGACGCAGATTCGGCACAGGCCGAACTTGCGGAACACCGAGTGCGGACGGCCGCAGCGCTGGCAGCGGGTGTAGGCGCGCACCGCGAACTTGGGCTTCTTGTTGGCCTTGTTGACCAATGCCTTCTTAGCCATTAGCTCAGTTCTCCTTGAACGGGAAGCCGAGGTGCTTCAGCAGGGCACGGCCTTCTTCGTTGTTGGTCGCGGTGGTCACCACGGTGATGTCCATGCCGCGCGGGCGGTCGATCTTGTCCACGTCGATCTCGTGGAACATCGACTGCTCGTTCAGGCCGAACGTGTAGTTGCCGTTGCCGTCGAACTGGTTGCCCGACAGGCCGCGGAAGTCCCTGATGCGGGGAAGCGCGACGGACACGAGACGGTCCAGGAACTCCCACATGCGGTCGCCACGCAGCGTGACGCGGGCACCGATCGGCATTCCCTCGCGGAGCTTGAACTGCGCGATGGACTTGCGTGCCTTGCGGATCTCGGGCTTCTGACCGGTGATCAGAGCGAGATCGTTGACGGCACCGTTGATCAGCTTGGCGTCGCGCGCGGCGTCACCGACACCCATGTTGACGACGACCTTGACGACGCCGGGGATCTGCATCACGTTGGCGTAGTCGAACTCGGTGTTCAGCGCAGCCTTGATCTCCTCGCGGTAGCGAGTCTTCAGGCGCGGCTGGATCTTGTTCTCAGTGGAGGTCATGTCAGATGTCCTTCCCGTTCTTCCGGGAAATCCGAACGCGCTTGCCGGACTCTTCGTCGGTCCGGTAGCCCACGCGGGTGGGGTTGCCGTCCGAGTCGACGACCGCGACGTTGGAAACGTGGATCGGGGCTTCCTGCGTGACGATGCCGCCGGAGGAGGCTCCGCGCTCGTTCGCGGAAACCGCGGTGTGCTTCTTGATGCGGTTCACGCCTTCGACGAGGACCTTGTTGGTCGCGGGGTAGGCCTGGATGACCTTCCCCTTCGCGCCCTTGTCCTTGCCGGCGATGACCAGCACGGTGTCACCCTTGTGCACCTTCATCACAGCACCTCCGGGGCGAGCGAGACGATCTTCATGAACTTCTTCTCACGCAGCTCACGGCCGACGGGGCCGAAGATGCGGGTGCCACGGGGATCGTTGTCCGGCTTGATGAGGACGGCGGCGTTCTCGTCGAACTTGATGTACGACCCGTCCGGACGGCGACGCTCCTTGGTGGTACGGACGATGACGGCCTTGACGACCTCGCCCTTCTTGATGTTTCCACCCGGGATGGCGTCCTTGACGGTGGCGACGATGATGTCACCGATCCCGGCGTAGCGGCGAGACGAACCACCGAGAACGCGGATGCAGAGAATCTCCTTGGCACCCGTGTTGTCGGCGACGCGCAGCCGCGACTCCTGCTGAATCACTTACTTCTCCTTGACCTGGACTGTTGCACGGCAGATTTCCGACCCGACGTGCGCGGTCTGTACCCGTGCCCTGCGAGAGGGGCCGCCCGGGTGGGCGGCACAACGGTGGGGTTGCCGTGCGTCTGCCGCAAGGCAACCCCACCATCGTACTGGATACATTATTCGGTTTCTTACTTGGCCTTCTCGAGGACCTCGACGAGACGCCAGTGCTTGGTCGCGGACAGCGGACGGGTCTCCATCAGCTGCACGCGGTCACCGATGCCTGCGACGCCGTTCTCGTCGTGCGCCTTCACCTTGCTGGTGCGCCGGATGATCTTGCCGTAGAGCGGGTGCTTGACCCGGTCTTCGAGCTCGACCACGATCGTCTTCTCCATCTTGTCGGAGACGACGTATCCGGTGCGGACCTTGCGGCTGCCGCGCTCTTCAGTGCTCACTGCTTTTTCCTCACTCATGCCGCGTCACCTGCGTCCGGACCAACGGCCAGCCCGAGCTCACGCTCACGCAGAACGGTGTAGATACGCGCGATCTCGTGACGAACGGTACGAAGTCGACGGTTGTTGTCCATCTGACCCGTTGCCATCTGGAAACGAAGGTTGAACAGCTCTTCCTTCGACTCACGAAGCCGGGTGACCAGCTCTTCTTCGGTGAGCTCGCGGAGCTCTGCGGCTGGGGTTCCAGTAGCCATCAGAACTGCTCCTCCCTTGTCACGATCCGGCACTTGCACGGGAGCTTGTGCATCGCGCGGCGCAGGGCCTCACGAGCGATCTCCTCATTGGGGTAGCTCATCTCGAACATCACGCGACCGGGCTTGACGTTCGCGATCCACCACTCGGGCGAACCCTTACCGGAACCCATGCGGGTTTCGGCCGGCTTCTTGGTGAGGGGGCGATCCGGGAAGATGTTGATCCAGATCTTGCCGCCACGCTTGATGTGCCGGGTCATGGCGATACGAGCGGACTCGATCTGCCGGTTGGTGATGTAGGCCGGCTCGAGAGCCTGGATGCCGTAGTCACCGAAGGTCACCTGGGTTCCACCCTTGGCGGCACCCGAACGGCTCGGATGGTGCTGCTTGCGGTGCTTGACCCGCCGTGGGATCAACATGCGTCAGCCCTCCTTCTGTTCAGTCGTAGCGGGTGCATCGGCAGTGGCGGTCGCTGCGCGGCCGGCCTCGGTGCTGGTCGCGGTGGTGCCGGTGGCACCGGAACGACGGGGACGGCTCGGACGCTCACGACGCGGGCGGTCGCCTGCGGGAGCAGCCACGTTGGCGGCCAGCTCACGCTTGCCACCGACGATGTCGCCCTTGTAGATCCAGACCTTCACGCCGATGCGGCCGAAGGTGGTCTTGGCCTCGTAGAGGCCGTAGTCGATGTCCGCACGAAGCGTGTGCAGCGGCACACGGCCTTCGCGGTAGAACTCCGACCGGGACATCTCGGCGCCGCCGAGACGACCGGAGCACTGAACGCGGATGCCCTTGACGTTGGGCTGACGCATGGCCGACTGGATGGCCTTGCGCATGGCGCGACGGAAGGCGACTCGGTTCGAGAGCTGCTCGGCCACACCCTGTGCGACGAGCTGAGCCTCGGCCTCGGCGTTCTTGACCTCGAGGATGTTCAGCTGGACCTGCTTGCCGGTCAGCTTCTCGAGCTCGGAACGGATGCGATCGGCTTCGGCGCCGCGGCGGCCGATGACGATGCCCGGGCGAGCGGTGTGGATGTCCACACGCACACGGTCACGGGTGCGCTCGATCTCGACCTTCGCGATGCCCGCGCGCTCCATGCCGGTGGCGAGGAGCTTACGGATCGCGACGTCTTCCTTGACGTACTCCGCGTACTGCTTGTCTGCGTACCAGCGAGACTTCCAGTCGGTGGTGATGCCGAGGCGGAAGCCGTGCGGGTTGATTTTCTGGCCCACTACTGAGCACTTCCCTTCCGGCGATTACGGGTCGATGTTCCGGTCTTCGGCAGGCTCTCCACGATCACGGTGATGTGACTGGTGCGCTTGCGGATACGGAACGCACGTCCCTGTGCACGCGGCTGGAACCGCTTGAGGGTCGCGCCCTCGTCCACGAACGCCGTGGCGACGACAAGCGTGCTCGGGTCGAGGTCGAGGTTGTTCTCGGCGTTGGCTGCTGCGGAGGCGATCACCTTGGCGACCGGCTCGCTCGCTGCCTGCGGCGCGAACTTCAGGATGTTCAGGGCGTCTTCAACCGAACGCCCGCGGACCAGGTCCACAACACGACGCGCCTTCATCGGCGTGACGCGCACGTGGCGCGCTACTGCCTTGGCGGTCGGGTTGGCGGTTTCGGTGTTGCTCATCGCCTCTTCGCCTTCCGATCATCCTTGATGTGACCCTTGAACGTGCGGGTCGGTGCAAACTCTCCGAGCTTGTGTCCGACCATCGAGTCGGAAACGAACACGGGGACGTGCTTGCGGCCGTCGTGAACCGCAAACGTGTGGCCGATGAAGTCCGGGATGATCGTGGAACGACGGGACCAGGTCTTGATGACCTGCTTGGTTCCCTTTTCGTTCTGCACGTCCACCTTCGCGAGGAGGTGGTCATCGACGAACGGGCCCTTCTTGAGGCTGCGTGGCATCCTTCACTCCCTCCTAGCGCTTGTTCTTGCCGGTACGGCGACGACGGACAATGAGCTTGTCGCTCGCCTTGTTCTTGCGGGTGCGGCCCTCGGGCTTGCCCCACGGGCTGACCGGGTGGCGACCACCGGAGGTCTTACCCTCACCACCACCGTGCGGGTGGTCGACCGGGTTCATCACGACACCACGGACGGTCGGGCGCTTGCCCTTCCAGCGCATACGGCCGGCCTTGCCCCAGTTGATGTTCGACTGTTCGGCGTTGCCGACCTCACCGATCGAGGCGCGGCAGCGAACGTCGACACGACGGATTTCGCCGGACGGCATACGCAGCGTGGCGTAGGTGCCTTCCTTACCGAGCAGCTGGATGCTGGATCCGGCCGAGCGGGCCATCTTGGCGCCGCCACCCGGGCGGAGTTCCACCGCGTGGATGGTGGTACCCGTCGGGATGTTGCGCAGGGGCAGGTTGTTGCCGGGCTTGATGTCGGCGCCTGCGCCGGACTCGACCGGAGCACCCTGGGCCAGGCCCTTGGGGGCGATGATGTAGCGCTTCTCGCCGTCCGCGTAGTGCAGCAGGGCGATACGCGCGGTGCGGTTGGGGTCGTACTCGATGTGAGCGACCTTGGCCGGCACGCCGTCCTTGTCGTTGCGACGGAAATCGATCAGCCGGTAGGCGCGCTTGTGTCCGCCACCCTTGTGCCGGGTGGTGATACGACCGTGTGCGTTACGTCCACCGCGTCCGTGGAGCGGGCGAACCAGCGACTTCTCGGGGGTCGACCGAGTGATCTCGGCGAAGTCCGAGACGCTCGAGCCACGACGGCCCGGGGTAGTCGGCTTGTACTTACGGATTGCCATGAGTCTTCTCGTCCTCTATGTCTCGTCAAGTCCCGGGCGCTTACGCGACCGGTCCTCCGAAGATCTCGATGGGCTTGCTGTCGGCCGAGAGGGTCACGAGCGCGCGCTTGGTGTCCTTGCGCTTGCCGTAACCGAACCGGGTCCGCTTGCGCTTGCCCTGACGGTTGGCGGTGTTGACGCTGGTCACGGTGACGCCGAAGATCTTCTCGACGGCAATCTTGATCTGCGTCTTGTTCGAGTCCGGGTGCACCAGGAAGGTGTAGGTGCCCTCCTCGATCAGTCCGTAGGACTTCTCGGAGATGACCGGGGCGAGCAGGATGTCGCGGGGATCGGCGATGGTGCTCACTTGCCCTCCTCCTTATTCTCTTCCTGGGCGGTCTCGGCGGGCCCGTGGATGAACGAGTTCAGCGCCTCGACGCTGAAGACGACATCATCGCTGTTGAGCACGTCGTAGGTGTTGAGCTGGTCGGGTGCAATGGGGTGCACGCCGTCCAGGTTCTGCACGCTCTTCCAGGCCGCGATGTCCTCGCGTCCGACGACGAGCAGGACCTTCTTGCGGTCCGAGATCTCGCCGAGGAAGGTGCGGGCGGACTTCGTGGACGGAGTCTGACCGGCAACCAGTTCGGTGATCACGTGGATGCGCTCGTTGCGGGCCCGGTCGGAGAGGGCTCCGCGCAGGGCGGCGGCCTTCATCTTCTTGGGGGTCCGCTGGCTGTAGTCGCGCGGCTGCGGGCCGTGGACGGTGCCACCACCGGCGAACTGCGGTGCACGCGTCGAGCCCTGACGAGCGCGGCCGGTGCCCTTCTGGCGGTACGGCTTCTTGCCACCGCCGCGAACCTCGCCGCGGGTCTTGGTGGCGTGGGTGCCCTGACGTGCAGCAGCGAGCTGCGCGACGACAACCTGGTGGAGAAGCGCGATGTTGGCAGGCGCGTCGAAGATCTCCGCGGGGAGATCGACGGTGCCGTTGGTCTTGCCGCCGGCGACCTTGACGTCCAGCGTCAGCTTGGTCGTCGATGTCTCGGTGCTGGTCATGCTCGTGCACCACCCTTCACTGCACTCTTGACGATCACGAGGCCACCCTTGCGGCCGGGGATCGCACCCTTGATCAGCAGCAGGCCGTTCTCGGCGTCCACCTTGTGAACGGAGAGGTTCTGCGTCGTGATGCGGTCGCTACCCATGCGGCCGGACATGCGCATGCCCTTGAACACGCGGCCCGGAGTGGCGCAACCACCGATGGAACCGGGGCGACGGTGAACGGCCTGCGCACCGTGCGATGCACCCTGACCGGCGAAGCCGTGACGCTTCATGGTTCCGGCGAAGCCCTTACCCTTGCTGGTTCCGGTGACGTCGACGTAGGCGCCGTCCTCGAAGACCTCGGCGGTAAGTTCCTGGCCGACCTCGTACTCCGAGGTGTCGGCAACGCGGAGCTCCACAACGTGGCGGCGCGGGGTGACGCCGGCCTTGGCGAACTGGCCGGAAGTCGGCTTGTTCACCTTGCGCGGGTCGATGGCGCCGAACGCGAGCTGCACGGCGCTGTAGCCGTCACGCTCTTCGGTACGAATCTGGGTCACGACGTTCGGTCCGGCCTTCACGACGGTGACCGGAACGACCCGGTTGTTCTCGTCGAAGACCTGGGTCATGCCGAGCTTGGTGCCCAGGATTCCCTTGATCTTGGTATCAGTCATTGTTTTTGTCTCCGCCGCGCTCACTGAATGTTGACGTCGACGCTGGCCGGAAGGTCGATGCGCATGAGCGCGTCAACCGTCTTGGGCGTCGGGTCGAGGATGTCGATAAGCCGCTTGTGAGTACGCATCTCGAAGTGCTCGCGCGAGTCCTTGTACTTGTGCGGCGAGCGGATGACGCAGTACACGTTCTTTTCGGTCGGCAACGGCACGGGTCCAACGACGCGGGCCCCGGTACGGGTCACCGTCTCGACGATCTTGCGCGCTGACGCGTCGATCGCCTCATGGTCGTAGGCCTTGAGCCTGATGCGGATCTTCTGTCCCGCCACGCTTAGTGTCCTTTTCTTGCCGCGTTTCGTAGTCCCACCCGAGTCGGGCCGAACTACCTCGTCTGCACAGTCCCTTACCTGGGCCGCAACTGTCCGAACGCTAGGCGACCGGGACACACCCGATCCGCTGCCGCTGTTCATCTGTCATGGTTCTCCGGTACACGCGGTCGGGCGTGTCGCCCTTCCACTCATTCTCCGACCCGGAACTTTTCAGCTTTTCGGGCCGGGAACGCGCACCGGATGCACTCGAATTCGAGTGCCAGTAGGTACTGCTTCCGTCTTGCATGTGGCCGCGAGCAGGTCATGTGATCTACACCGCGACGTTTCACCCCACCTGTTTCGGGCCGCAAACGATCGCGTCCCAGACAAGGCAACCCGACCAGTATGCCGTACCGGGCGGGAGACTTCAAACCGGGCTCGATTCCTCTCGTGCTCGACCGAACTTACTCTGAAGTAAGATACGGGGATGACTACCTCGAGTCCCACGTTCGCCGCGTGGCAGAAGCTCCCCGACAACGCGCTCGGGCACGTCCTCTTCTCTGTCGGCATGTGTCTGCGCGTCCCCTACTTCGGCTCGGTACTCCCCCGCGTCGTCGAGATGCGGCCGGGCCGTTGCGAAGTCCGCGCACCGAAATGGTGGGGCGTCCGCAACCACCTGGGCACCTTCCACGCGATCGCGGCGTGCAACCTCGCCGAGGCCGCCATGGGCATGCTGTCCGAGGCGACCGTGCCGTCGACCCACCGGTGGATCCCGAAGTCGATGACGGTCGACTACCTCGCCAAGGCGAACGGAACGCTGCGCGCCGTCGCGGAACTGCGGGAGCTGCCGGACTTCGCCGCGATCACCGAGGGCACCCACGTGGTCGTGCCCGTGCGCATCTTCGACCGGCAGGGAGTAGAGGTGGTTCACGCCGACATCACGACGTGGGTCACGCCGCGGTAGAGCGCGAAAGGCACATGTCGAAGCTCACATTCGTTCCGGAGTTCGTGGGGGTGGCCCGAATTACCGTGTGGCACTTCCCCGGAGCCGGAACGTCACGGCACAGCACGCCCTTCCGGCCGGACGGGATCGGTTTCCGCCGTGGTCGCCGGGGCCGAAGTGGTACAGACGTCCGGCATTTATCGTGTACCTGTCTTTACGCGTTACAGAAGTTTTCCCCTCCCCTTCGTCGGGCGCGAAGGTGTTCCCCGGTCTGCCTTGATCACCCTCTTCGCGTGACATACTCGGGACATGCCAGCACCTGACACCGCCGTTCTTGTCGAGGGAATCGAGAAATCCTTCGGTGACGTAGCAGCGTTGCGGGGTGTGAGCTTCGAGGTGCCCCGCGGCACGGTCCTGGGCATCCTGGGCCCCAACGGCGCAGGGAAGACCACCACCGTCAACGTGCTGTCCACTCTGCTGCGGCCCGATGCGGGCCGCGCGTTCGTCGCCGGACACGACGTCGTCGAGGAGTCGGCGAACGTCCGGCGCAGCATCATGATGACGGGTCAGTACGCCGCCCTCGACGAGTCGCTGACCGGCCGCGAGAATCTGGTGCTGTTCGGCCGCCTGATGGGCCTGCCCAAGGCGTCCGCGAAATCGCGCGCGCAGGACCTCCTGAGCCAGTTCGATCTGCTCGAAGCGGGTGACCGGAAGGTGTCCGGGTACTCCGGCGGTATGCGCCGGCGCGTCGACATCGCCTGTGGCCTCGTGATCCGTCCCGAGGTGGTGTTCCTCGACGAGCCCACCACCGGCCTCGACCCCCGCAGCCGCCAGGGCGTGTGGTCCCTCGTATCCGCACTGAAAGAGCAGGGCATCACGATCCTGCTGACCACGCAGTACCTCGAAGAGGCCGACCTGCTGAGCGACAACATCGTCGTCATCGACAAAGGCACCGTGATCGCCGAGGGCACGGCCGACGAACTGAAGGCCCGGACCGGCGGAAGCTACTGCGAGGTCGTCCCGGTGAGTCTCGACGACCTGCCGCGCGTCCGCGAAATCCTCTCGAGCCTCTGCCCACCCGGCCGGGCCATCGAAGAAGGCACCGACCGGCTGTCGATTCCCGCCGAACACGGCGCCCAGACCCTCGCCGAGGTTCTGCGCCGCCTCGACCTCGCCGGGGTCACGCTCGCCGACATCGCCCTGCGGCGCCCGTCCCTCGACGACGTCTTCCTCTCCCTCACCGGTCACGTCCGCGTCGACGAGAGCCTGCCGTCGTGACGGCGCCCGCCCAGCTCGGATTCGAGCGTGCCCTCGAAGGAAAGCACCGGCGGCCTCAACCGTCGAGCATCCAGCAGTGGATTGCGCTGTCCAAGCGCAACCTGCACACGATGGCAGTGTCCGGTCAGTTCTTCATAGCAGTGTTGGCGCCATTAATCTTCACCATCGGCTTCTACCTGCCGCTACGCCTGGTGATGAAATTCCAGGGCATCGATTACGCACAGTTCGTCATGCCGATCATCGTCCTGCAGGCCATGGCATTCACCGCCATCTCGGCGGCGCACCGAGCTGCTACCGAGGCATCGAACGGGATGAACTCCCGGTTCCAGACGATGCCGATCGGCCCAGCAATTCCGTTGGCGGCAAGGATGACCGCCAGCTTCATACATTCGGCGATTTCGCTCGTAGCATCGATCGCATACGGATTGCTGATCGGATTCCGATTCGATGGCGGTGTGGCACAAACTGCCGCGTTCTGCGGACTAGCCATGGCCATTGGATTCACCCTCACAACGGGGGCCGATGCGCTCGGCACCCTGACCCGGAGCCCCGAGATCACAAGTCAAGCGCTGACGCTCCCCCAACTGATCCTCGGCATGTTCTCGTCCGGTTTCGTTCCGGTGACGCAATTCCCCGAATGGGCTCAGGGCTTCGTGCGAAATCAGCCGATCTCACAGTTCTCCACGTCCATGCGCGCGATGACCGATGGGACGATCACGTTCCAGCTACTGACACCTACGTTGCTGTGGTGCGCAGGATTTGCCTTGGTTTTCCTCCCGTTGTCGATCTGGTCGAATGTGAGGCGCGGATGACCACCGAGTACCGATCCGACACACCGGCGACGGTGACCTTCCCCGAGGTGCTCGAACCTCACCCGGAGAATTCCCTCGCCGCGCTGTTCTCTCATAGCTTGCTGCAGACCGGACGACTTCTGCTCCGATGGGCTCGCGACCCGTACACCATGCTTCAGGCGATCGTGTACCCGTCGTTGATGTTGCTGATGTTCTGGGCGGTGCTCGGGATCTCGATTACCAAGGCCACCGGGGTCAACAGCGTCTTCGGGACCGTTCCGATGATCACGCTCGTCGGCGCGATGTTCGGATCCATCGCGGGCGGTCTGTCGCTGAAGAAGGAATGGGCGGACGGGCTCCTGAGCCGGTTCTGGGTGCTGCCCGTGCACCGCGCGTCGGGCCTGATCAGCCGCCTGATGGCCGAATCCGTGCGGATCATGCTCACCACGGTGCTGATCATCGCCGTCGGTTTCGCCATCGGGTTCCGGTTCGATCAAGGCATTCTCGCCGGTATCGCATTGATGCTCCTGCCGCTGCTGTTCGGGGTGAGTTTCGCGACGATGGTGACCGCCCTCGCCGTCAACGCGGCGAAGGCGCCGCTCGTCGAAATCCTCTCCCTACTGTGCACTCTCCTGCTGTTCTTCAACTCGGGATTCGTACCCACAGGCGCCTACCCCACGTGGCTTCAGCCGTTCGTGGAGAACCAGCCGATGTCGTGCGCGATCGACGCGATGAAGGGACTGTCGATGGGCGGACCGGTCGCGGAACCCCTGCTCAAGACGATTGCGTGGTCGCTCGCCGGGCTGCTGATCTTCACCTACCCGGCGGTGCGCGGCTATCGCCGGGCCGCGGGCAACCCGGCGTAGCCCCTACGTATACCGGAGCTCAGAAGAATCTGATCCCGGCCAACCGGTGACGCACCGCCGTCGCGGGGGTCAGCAGCCAGTCGACCGTCTCGACTATCCGGCCGACGCGCAGCAGCAGCTCGTCGAGGTCCTGTTCGGGGGCCGTCAGCGATCCGACGACTCCGTCCACCGACCGAACCGTGCCTGCGAACGTGTCGAGCCCCTCGGCGAACTTGTTCAGCAACGCGTCGAACCTGCCCAGCACGCGGGCGAATTCGTCGAGGGACGTCCCGATCTCGTGGGCCACCCCGTCGACGCGGCCGATGGTGACGTCGGCATTGAGTGCGGCCTGGGTGAGTCTCCTGATACGGCCGGCCGTGTCGACACCGTCCGCCCCTACACCCGTCGGTTTGCTCATCGATGTTCGCTCCTCGGCTCGTGCACGGACCTAGCGTGGGGTATGCCCCGTGAGTGGCGGCTCGATCACCAGCGGATCGTCCGCAGCCGGTGGTCCGTAGACGCCGCCGTTCCTCGTCGCGTTCTCCTGACCCCGGTCGTCCGGTCGTGGAACGTTCACGGCGCCCCGCTGCTCCAGGTACTGCTGCGACTGGCACGTCCAGTCCAGGGCGGGCTGACTCGGTTCCGCGTCGGTCACCAGACGGCGAGGGGCGTCGTACACGCATATCGGCCCCTGCGTTCCGACCAAAAGTAGGTCCGCGAGTCCGCCCTTCTCGATCGAGGCGATCTTCGGCAGCGCGCCGGGCATGATCGTCAGGCCGTAGTCGAGGGAGGGTGTGCGGTCACCGACGATCCGCGTGGGGAGAACCAGATTCGCCATCAGGGCGCCCAGTGAGTCCCGGTTTCCCGACAGCAACGAGTCCAGGCTCGCCGTAGTCTGCGGCGAGCGCCCGAGCAGGTCGACGAGCGCGGAGTCGTTCGCCCGCAACTGCTCGAGGACGCTCCGGGCGGTGCTCGCCGATTCCGGCAGAGCGGCGGTGAGGCGGTCGGCGGTGTCCAGGAGCGGCATGCCCTTGTTCACGATGGTCGACAGTGCGTCGGTGCGGGTTTCGAGTGTCCGGGCGATCTCGGCGGAACCGTCGAGCAGGTTCTGCAGGTCGGGCCCCGTGCCCCCGAAGGCGGTGCCGAACGTGTCGGCCAGCGACGACAGAGCGGTGACGTCCAACGAGTTCACGAGGTCCGTGGTCTCGACGAGGGTCGCGTCGAGCGAGCGCGGGATTCCCTCCTCCGGAACCTCGACGACGTCCCCGTCCGCGAGGTACGGCGGGTTCGCACTGTCGGGTATGATGTCGAGCGCCTGGATGCCGATCGCGTTCTCGGTGGTGATCTTCGCCGTCGAGCCGGCCGGCACCTGGGTACCTGGATGCAGTTCGATGCCGAGGACGACGCCCGTTCCTTCGGGGTTCACGTCGACGGAGCTGATCGTGCCCACTCCGACGCCGCGATAATTGACGGACGCTCCCTGGGCGAGGCCGGCGGCGTGGTCGAGCCGCGCACTCAGGTGAATGGGACTTCCGAACGTGTCCGGGCCGGCGACGTACCGCAGCCCGAACAGCATCGCGGCGATCGAGATCACGAGGAACAGGACCAACTGCGCCACCACGTGACGTGTCATCATCGGACGCCTCCGCCGAGTACCTCGGGCAGCGTGCGGGCTTCCGGCACCTCGAGAGGAGCCGATCCGGTGAGCAACTTGGCTATGACGGCGGTGACGTCGAACGTTCCGTCGAACGTCGTGTAATCACCGGGTGTGGCCGCGGCGAATCCACCGAGGAACGTCGCCACCGAATTCAACGTCGGCGCGAGTTGTGACTCGAACCCGTCGAGTGCCGTGAGCACGGCCCCCGCGTCGCTGATCTCGGCCGACAGTTCGGATCCGGCGCTGCCGAGGACATGCTGCGCCTCGCGGCTGAGACGGGACGCCTCCCCCATCAACGCGACGATCTGATCTCGTTGCGACGCTAGGAGGTCCACCGCAGGCGCCAGGTCGGTCATCGCCCGATCGAGGGTCGGTTGCCCGGCGGCGAGTTCCGCCGCGAAGGCATTGGACGCCACCATCGCCCGGTCGAGTTCGTCCCGATGGTCGTCGACGACGCCCAGTGTGTCGTTCAACATGTCCACCAGTTCCCGGACCTTGTCCGAGCGGCCCGCGAAGGCGACGGTCAATTCGTTCATGATGGCGTGCATCTGGTCGATGCCGCTGCCGTTCAACACGGTGGCCAGCGCGGCCAGGCCGCTCTCGATGTCGGGACCGCGCGACGTCCGGTCCAGTGGGATGGTGTCACCCTCGCTCATCGGCGCGCCCGCCGCGTGCCCGACCTCGAGTCGGACGAAGGGATTGCCGAGGGCCGTGGGCAATTCGATCCGGGCCGTCGCATCCTGCGGTATCGGGACGTCGTCGCGGATCCGCATCTCGATCCGAGCGGTGAAGTGCCGGGTCGACACGTCCGAGACTCGGCCCACCACCTCTTGACCCACCCGGACCTCGGCGCCGGGGACGACACGATCTACTCCGTCGAACTGCGCGGAGATCTGATACGACGGACCGTCCGGCGAACGGCCCACCGACAGATCCTGCAGGCTCAGCGAACACCCCGCGACCGGCAGCGCCATACCGACGATCAGCGCCGCCGTCAGCGATTTCGTTCTCGTCCGGATCGTCATCGTCCTCCGACCATGAGTTCGCGCAGCCCGAACGGGTCGGACATGCTGGGCGGAAACTGAATCGGGTTGGTGATTCCCGCTCCGCGGCAGAGGATCGGATCGACCACCGCGCAGAGCGGGGACGTCGGCTCGGCCTGCGCCAGGTTGGTGGAGATGTTCAGCCGGATGCGGGCACGCTGGTCCGGAGTCACCGCACGCTGGATGTTGTCGATCAGCAAGGGCACCAGGTCCATGATCTCGGCGAGGTCGGTGTCGTGTCTTTGCAGCACCTCGCTCACTCCCGCGAGGTTGTCGATTCCGGCGGTGACATCGCCGCCCCGGGCGGACACGAGTTGGTCGATCTGGTCCAGGAGCGTGGACAACTGGGTAATGGTGTCGCCGATCGCGAACTGCTGGCCGGCGAACTCGTCGCCGATCGCGGTGAGCGAACCGGCGAGTGAATCGACCTGCGCCTGACGCGACGAGATCGCGTGCACGAGCACCTCGAGGTTGTCGACGAGCTCGCCGACGTCCGCGCTGTTGCCTGCGATCACCGAACTCGCCTGCGACAGTGTGCGGATGGCGTCGTTCATCGCGGGACCGAGACCGTCCGTGGACGCGGCGGCAGCGGAGATCGCGGCACCGGCGTCACCCCCGTCCGGGCCGAGTGCCTTGACGACGGTGTCGACGCTGTCCATCAACTGGTCCCAGGTAATGGGCGAATGACTGCGCACGGGTGGAATGGTCTGCCCACTCTCGAACACCGGGCCGCCGGTGTACGCGGGACCGAGTTCGACGAAGCGCTCGCCGATCGCGGAAGTCACCAGCACGTACGCGTTCGCGTCCGCGGACAGCACGACGTCCGACGCGACGGACATCGTGACCATCACGGTCGCGCCTCTCGGCTCGACCGCCTCGACCGTGCCGACCGGAACCCCGAGCACCGAGACCTTGGTGCCGGGGAACACGCCGTTGACGTAGGCGAATTCGGAATGCACGACGGTGGACGACGTACGGAAGATCAGCAGCCAGCCGGCCACGACGATCGCCACCACGAGGGCGAGCACGCCGCCGATCCCGGCGGCCCTGCGCGCGATGCCCGCGTTCACGAGCACCCCGTGATCAGTCCGACGACGCACAGCAGATTGTCGGCGATGACGGCCGACGGCGCGGAGACGTCGGCCCAGTCGCCGGTTCCGGTCGCGTTCACGAGCGCCCTCGCGGCGGGTGCGCCCGTGGTGAGGAGCGCGTCGAGGTTGGCGAGGTTCGCCTGCAGCCGGTCCGTCACCTGTCTCGCGTTGACGAGCAGTGAATCCAGCTCGGCGGTGTTCTCGCCCAGGAACTGGGATGCCTGTGCGACGAGCGCCTGGAGATCGTCGACCATCTGGCGGATGGCCGCGCGCCGGGTGGCGAGCGTGTTCATCACGACGTCCGCGTTACCGAGCAGGGTGGTGAGCTGATCCTGCTGACCGACCAGCACGTCCGTGAGGGTCCGCGAGCTGTCGAGTAGTTGCGTGACCTGATCGGCGTTCTTCGCCAGGATCGCGGACGCCGCACTCACACCCGCCAGTGCCTCCCGGTTGAGGTTCGCGTCCTGCGGCAACGTGTCCGTCACGACAGCGAGCATCTTCTGCAGTCCCCCGAGGTCCAGTTCGTCCGCCGTCTCGATCGCGGACGACCCGATGTCGTCGAGCGAGTACGGAACGCTGGTGCGGCGGAGTGGAATCACCCCGTCGCCCTCCAGGTCTCCCGGCCCCGACGGGGCCACGTCCAGATATCGCTTGCCGAGGATGGTCGACAGCTTGACCCCCGCGGACGTCGTCGATCCGAGGTGACGTTCACCGTCGAGCCGGAAGTGCACGACCACGTGATCGCCCGCCAGGTCCACTCCGGTGACCCGGCCGGCGGGGACACCCGCCACGTACACGTAGTCCGAATCGGTCAGGCCCGCCGCGTTCGCGAGTTCGGCCGTGTAGCCGTCGGTCCGGACGGCGAAGCTCACCCGCGGGATCACCAGAACCAGCGCCAGCGCCAGTGTTGCCGCGAGAATTCCTGCGATCCCGACGATCAGCGGGTTGACGGGCCGCACTCGCTGATTTCCGGCCAGCGAGTCCCAGACGTCGCGCACCTTCTCGGTGACACTCATTGGCAGTACCTCGAATGCAGGTCGGGACCGAGGGCGCCTTCGCGACCGTCGACGTTGACGATGAAGGTGCACAGGTAGATGTTGAGCCACGAGCCGTACGAGCCCGAGCGGTCGACGGACGAGAAGAATTGCGGCATGGCCACCATCAGGTGATCGAATTCCGGGTTGGCGCCCAGCATCGCCCCCGTCAGCGAATGGAGCTGTTGCACGGTGCGGCTGAGTTCCGGGACGCGCCCGTCCACGATCTGCAGTGCCGAGCGGCTCACCGCCGCACTCTGATCGAGGGTGTCCATGAGAACCTCGTTGTTCTCGGCGAGCATTCCGGTGAACTGGGTGAGGCTGTCGACGAGGTGGGACAGCTCGGGACCCCGCGCCGCCGCCGTGCCCACCACCACCTCGAGGTTTCGAATGAGATCGCCGATCAGCTGGTCGTGATTCGCCAGGTTGCCGGTGACGTCGGCCACCCTGCGCAGCAGGGTTTCCATGCTCGTCTTCCTGCCGTCGAACACGGCGACGACTTCGGTGGCGAGTGCGTTGACCTGTTTCGGGTCGATGGCGTCGAACAGTGGCTTGAATCCGTTGAAGAGACTGGTGAGATCGAGTGCGGGCGACGTTCGGTCGAGCGGGATCGTGTCACCCTCCCCGAGCGTGCCCTCGCCCGACGGCCCGGCCGCGAGATCGAGATACCGGACCCCCAGCAGGTCGCCGTATCGGATGGCGACGGTGGTGTCGGCGGGCAGTTCCTGATCGCGCTGCACCTCGAAGTCCACCAGGGCGGTAGCACTTCCGGCGTCGCCGTCGACGATGTCGATCGAATCGACGCGTCCCACCCGCACGCCGGCGATGGTGACGTCGCTGCCGGGAGTGACACCCTGGGCGTCGGTGAACAACGCCTCGTACGTCACGGTCTGCCCCTCGACCGGCACCCGCAGAGTGTTCACCACGAGCACTGCCGAGAGGGTGCCGAGAACGGCGAAGATCGCCAGTTTGATTGCCGAGTTCCGGACGCTCATCCTCCGCCACCTCCCCCGCAGTTCGGTCCGTCCACGCCGGGATACCGCGGGCAGTCGGCCGACGTGTAGGGCCGCGGGTTGGACAGGTCCGCGGCAACGCGGACCGCGAACTTGCCGGTGGAGAAGACGGCGGCGCCGGCCTCGCCGAACGGGCCTGCCTCGTCGAGGGTGGCCCGCAGCAGATCGGACTTGCTGGCCATGGTGCCCAGGGTCGGCGAGACGTTCAGGGCCACCGCGATCATGTTGTCCGCGTTCTGTTCCAGTACGTCGCCGGAGTTCCTCGACACGACGAGTGAGGCGGCGAGGAAACCGGTGAAGCTGTCGGTGTTCTCGACGAGAGTGTTCGACAGGGACACCGCCGCGTCCATGGTGGCGAGGACGTCCGGTGCGGCCGCGGCCAGCTGCTCACTGATCCGGGCGATCTGCGGAGCCCGCTCCGCGACCGACTCGACGAGCGGCGCGGCCGATGTCGCCACCGTGTGGAGGCTGTCGATGGTGTGCCCCAACCGCTCGCCGCGACCCCGCAACGCGTCGGCGACGGCGCTGAGTGCGGCCTGCATCTGCTCGGGCTTCACCCGCGACAGCATGTCGTAGACCTTCGAGTACAGGTCGTACATCTGGACGGTCTCGGCCGAGGTGTCGGGTTGCAGCCGCGCGCCGGCCTCGAGCTGGTGTCGACCGCCGGTTCCGGCGGTCGACACCAGCTCGACGGTCTGGTCGCCGAACAGCGTGCGGGGCACGACCCGCACCTGGACGGACGCCGGGATGTGGCGCATCTGCTCGGGGCGGAGACTGATGTCCATGCCCGTCTCGTTCATTCCGGGGTCGACACTCGACACGGTTCCGACGGTCGCCCCCTTGTAGGACACCGTGGTGTGCGACTTCACTGCACCGGCGTCGGCCGGAAGTGTCGCTGTCACCACGGGATCGGTGACGATCGTTCCGGTGCCGAAACCGACCAGCAATGCCGATCCCAGGATCAGGACCGCCACTCCGATCACCCCCCGCACTGCGAGTGCGCCGGTGCCCGGCCCACCCGGGCGACCGCGCATCACGGCAACCCCAGGGCGGGGGCGGACGGGACGAGGCCCCACAGCGAGAGCGTGAGCAGCAGATCGACGATGCCGATGGCGAGGATGCTGGTCCGCAACGCGCGTCCGGCCGCACGGCCGACGCCCTCGGGGCCGCCGTGCGCGTGGTACCCGTACGAGCAGTGGACGAGCGCGATGATCGTCGCGAACACGACGGCCTTGACGAACGAGTACACGACGTCGGTGGGGGTGAGCATGAGATGGAAGTAGTAGTCGTACGTTCCGGCCGACTGCCCGCCGAACGTGACGATCACCAGCCGCGAAGCCAGGTACGACGACAACAGGCCGACGACGTACAACGGGACCACACAGATCAGGCACGAGACGAGTCGTGTGCTCGCGAGGAACGGCAGCGACCGGATCGCCATCGCGTCCAGCGCACTGATCTCCTCCGAGATGCGCATGGCGCCGAGTTGCGCGGTGAACCCGGTTCCGACCTTCGCCGCGAGCGCGATACTGGCGATCACGGGCGCCAGTTCGCGGGTGTTGAGGATCGCCGACAGGAGTCCGGACAGGGATCCCATGCCGAGCAGGTCCAGTCCGCGCAGCCCTTCGATGCCCACCTGCGTCGCGGCGACGGCGGACATCGCGAAGACGACACCGATCGCGCCGCCGCCGGCGAGCAGCGTGGCACCGCCGAAGCTGATGTCGCCGATCTGACGCATGATGTGCCGCCAGTACTTCACGATCGCGAGGGGAACTCCGGCGATCACGCTGCCGTAGAACGTGAATTCCCGGCCCAGCCCCGTCATCAGGTCCAGGGGCTGACGGGCCCGGGCCCGCACCCAGTGCACTGCGGGCCATCTGGTGCTCACGACCATCAGTAACCACCTACCGGGACGACGAGAACGGAATAGAGCTGACTGAGCACGGTGTTGACGATGAAGACCAGGATGAAAGCCAGAACGACGGCCTCGTTGACGGCGTCGGCGACACCGCTGGGCCCGCCCTTGGCGTGCAGCCCCTTGAAACTGGCGACGAGCGCCGACGTCACCGCGAACGCAGTCGATTTGACGAGGGCGACCACGAAATCCGACAACCGCGTGTATTGGGACAGTGCAGTGAGAAAGCTTCCCGCCGAACTGTTCTGGACGATCACCTGGAAGAGGAAGCAGGCCGACACTCCGACGGCGGTGACCATCGCGCAGAGTGCGATGCCGACGATCACCGCTGCGAGCACGCGCGGGACCACGAGCCGCTCGATCACGTTGAGTCCGAGCACCTCCATGGCCTCGACCTCTTCGCGGATCGTCCGCGAGCCGAGGTCGGCGCAGATCGCGGACCCTCCGACCCCGGCCAGCATCAGCGCGCAGACCAGGGCGGACGCCTGCCCGACGATCACGAACCCCACGACCGCCCCGGTGTACCCCTCGGCGCCGAGCTGACCGGCGAGGCTACCGATCGTGACAGCGATGAGGACTCCGATGGGGATCATCAACAGCAGGGCGGGCGCCGACGTGACCGACGCGAGCCGCCAGGCCTGGTCCAGCAGTTCCCGCCAGGCCAGCTTGCGCCGCACCAGAACTCGTACCGCGGCCACCGTGGTCGCGATGGAGAATCCGATGAGTGCGCCGACTTCGTTGGCGAAATGACTCACGGGCCCTTTGGCGGGTGGCAACTCGAATGTCACGCGGTCCTCCCCCGTTGCCGGTCACCGCAGAGCGGGGACCGGCCTCGAGATGTTCGATACGGGGTCAGACGACCGCGACGCCGGTTGCGCCGTGGGCCTTTCGGAGCTCGCCTTTGACGACCTTGCCGCTGGCGTTGCGGGGCAGAGCGTCGACGATCACGACGTCTTTCGGGTGCTTGTACCGGGCGAGCTTGTCGTCGAGCCACGCCGCGAGTTCTTCCACGGCGAGGTCGGATCCCTCGTCGTCGAGTGCGACGACGGCGACGGGCACCTCGGTCCACTTGGGATCGGGCCGGCCGACGACGGCGGCCTCCCGGATCCGCGGGTGTCCGAACAGGACGTTCTCCACCTCGGCGCAGTAGATGTTCTCGCCGCCGGAGATGATCATGTCCTTCTTCCGGTCGACGACGTAGACGAATCCTTCGTCGTCCTGTCGCACCAGATCTCCGGAATGGAACCACCCGCCTGCGAACGCGTCCGCCGTGGCGGCCGGGTTCTGCCAGTACTCCAGCATCATCGTCGGTCCGCGGTAGACGATCTCGCCGACGGTCCCGGGTGCGACGTCGTTCATGTCGTCGTCGACGACGCGCGTCTGGATCGTCGGGATCGGCTTGCCCACCGAGCCCAGCTTGCGGATCGCGTCGTCACCGTCGAGGACACAGGTGATGGGCGACATCTCGGTCTGCCCGAACACCGCGACTATGAGCGCCCGCGGGAACGTGTCCGCCATGGCGCGCAGCACCGTATCCGATGCGGGCGCCGCCCCCCAGCTGATGACGCGGAGGGCGAGATCGCGACCCCGGACGGTCGGGTCGGCGCAGACGGCCTGCCACTGCACCGGCACGAGGAACACCGTCGTGATCCGCTCCTGCTCCCACACGTCGAGCATCTCGGTGGGGTTGAACGCCTTGAGGGGGTGAATCACCGTGGTACCCCCGAGCATCAGCATCGGGGCGACGGAACCGAGCGCGGCCACGTGGAACACGGGGGACGCGAGAAACCCGATGTCGTCGCCGCGGTCGTAACGCATCGCGCGGATACAGGTGATGGACTGTCCGACCATGTTCGAGTGCGACAGCACCGCACCCTTGGGCGTACCCGTCGTTCCGGCCGTGTAGAGGATCAGCGACGGTGTGTCCTCCGGCAGATCGACGGGGGCATGGGCCGGGCCGTCCTCCGACACGAGTTCTTCGTAACCGAGCACGTCGGCTTCCGTGTCGGCGCCGATGTTCACGACCAGGCTCAGTCCGGGAACGTCCTGCCGCACCGCGGCGACCAGCGGCGCGAGCGCGGGCTCGGTGAACACCGCACGAGCCCCCGAGTCACGGGCGATGAACGCGACCTCGGGTGGGGTGAGCCGGAAGTTGACGGGAACCGCGATGGCGCCGAGGGCGTTGATCGCAAGAACCGCCTCGAAGAACTCGGTGCGGTTGAGGGTGAGCAGCAGGACACGGTCGCCGAAGTTCACACCGCGCCGGGACAGTGCGCCGGCGAGCGCCTCCGATCGGTCGTGCAAGTCGCGCCAGGTCGTACTG
This sequence comes from Rhodococcus sp. JVH1, assembly GCF_000280725.2. Taxonomy (NCBI): domain Bacteria; kingdom Bacillati; phylum Actinomycetota; class Actinomycetes; order Mycobacteriales; family Nocardiaceae; genus Rhodococcus; species Rhodococcus sp. JVH1. The sequence goes on from NZ_CP166289.1 coordinate 1,182,839, forward strand.
TGGCCGAGAAAGCGGAACGCGGCCTGATCGGGCTTCATCTCCGCGTGTGAAGCAACCCAGTTGTTCCAGTGGTTGCGGCGGGATTGCAGTGGCTGCTCCAGCAGCTCGCTACGTGACGACATGTGGTGGTGGTCCCTTCGCTGTACTCGTGCCCGGCGCCTGTGTGCCTGTTCGGACCTGCACCGAGATGTGACGAGTATTACAGATCTCGACGTCTATCGGAACAATCTTGTTAACCGCAATTCGCATCAGCTCCGGAAGTTCGGAGTGCGTTTCGCGAGCATCGCGGTGACCCCTTCGACGAAGTCGGGGCCCTGCAACAGTTCCGTTTGGCCCGCCTTCTCGCGGTCGAGCGATGCGTCCAGAGCTGTCAGTGTCGCTCCGGTGAGTGCCCGCTTGGTGAGTTCGATGGCCCGCCTCGGACCACGAGCCAGCCGGACCGCCACGGCATCGACGTGCGCGGCGAGTTCGTCCGGTGGGAGAACACCCGCGATCAGGCCCTCCCGCTCCGCCTCCGCGGCGGGCAGGCGCTCCCCGAGGAGAGCCATCCGGGTGGCCCGCGCCCGGCCGATGGACGCCGCGATCAGCGCGCTGGAACCGCCGTCGGGCATCAACCCGATGTTGACGAACGCGAGGAGTAGATAGGCATTCTCGGAGGCGTACGTCAGATCGGCGGTCAGAGCGATAGACGCCCCGACCCCCGCGGCCGCCCCGTTCACCTGCGCGATGACCGGAACGGGCAACTCGACGATGGCACGAACCACCCGGTTGGCGGAGTCCATGACCACATCGGCGGGCGCTTCCCGGCCTCCGGCCGCGGCGGCCGCCGCGAGGTCCGCGCCCGTGCTGAACGCCTTGCCCGCCCCCGCGATGACCACGACACGAACGGAGGAGTCCGTGGCGGCTGCAGTGAGCACGTCTCCCAGCGCCGTCATGTGCGCCAGGTCGAGGGCGTTCATCCGGTCGGGCCGGTCGATCGTGATCCGGAGGATCCCGGCCTCGTTGACGACGCGTAGCCCGTCGACCGCCGGGGCGGTCACGACTCCGCGCCGATACGCGAGTCGACCGTGCTCGCGAGCCGCCCGGTGATGATCGATTGCGCCTCCGTGACCATCCGGGTCACGAGTTCGCGCACCGTCGGGATGTCGTCGATCAGGCCCTGGCTCTGTCCCGCGGTCCAGATTCCGGCGTCGAGATCGCCCTTTTCGAACACCGTGCGTCCCCGGGCTCCGGCGACGAGATGCTGGATGTCGGCGAATTCGCAGCCACGGGATTCGATGTCGACCACCTCGGTGCTGACCGCGTTGGTCGCGACGCGGGCGGTGTTGCGAAGGGAGCGGAAGATGAGTTCGGTGTCGCGTTCGGTGTTGGCGACGATCCTTTCCTTGACGGCGTGTGCCACCGGGGATTCGACCGTGCACATGAATCGGGTGCCCATGTTCACGCCGTCGGCGCCGAGTGCGAGTGCTGCGACGAGACCACGCGCGTCCGCGATACCACCGGACGCGATCAGGGGGATCGTGAGCTTTCGGGCGGCTGCCGGGATCAGAATCAGGCCCGCGACGTCGTCCTCACCCGGGTGCCCTGCGCATTCGAAGCCGTCGATGCTGACCGCGTCGACACCTACCTGTTCCGCCTTCACCGCGTGCCGCACGCTCGTGCACTTGTGGATCACCTTGATCCCCGCGTCCTTGAGGTGCGGGAGGTGGTCCGCCGGATTGGAGCCGGCGGTCTCGACGATGCCGATTCCGGAATCGATGATCGCCTGGCGGTACTCGGTGTACGGCGGCGGGTTGATCGACGGGAGGATCGTCAGATTCACACCGAAGGGCTTGTCGGTGAGCTCCCGTGTGCGGGCGATCTCCGCGACGAGATCTTCGGGAGTCGGCTGGGTGAGCGCGGTGAGAAATCCGAGCGCCCCCGAATCGGCCACGGCCGCTACGAGTTCGGCACGGCCGACCCACATCATGCCGCCCTGGACGATCGGATGCTCGACACCGAAGGCCTCGGTGAATTTCGTCCTCATATCAGTTCACCTCTTCGAACGTGCCGCCTGTGGCGGCCTTGTCCAGCAGCAGTTGGGGTGGAAGGAATCGGTCGCCGTACCGCGCGGCCAGCAGTTGCGCCCGGGAGACGAATCCCTGGATCCCGCCCGGGTACTGGTCGATGTAGCGGGCCACGCCACCGGTCCAGCCGGGGTAGCCGATGCCGAGAATGGAACCGACATTGGCGTCGGTGGTCGACTCGAGCACACCCTCTTCCAGGCATCGGACCGTCTCGACGGCCTCGATGAAGAGCATCCGCTCCTTGATGTCCTCGAACGGGATCTCGGTATGCGCACCATCGCGCCGGAACATCTCGAGCCCGGACCACAATCCGACCCGCCTACCGTCCGCGTACTCGTAGAAACCGGCGCCCGTGGAGCGGCCCTTGCGACCGAATTCGTCGATCATGCGATCGACGACGGCATCCGCCGGATGCGGCTCCCAGGTCTTCCCGTCGGCGAGTATCGCGGCCTTCGTCTCCTCGCGGATCTTGCGGGGCAGAGTGAGTGTGAGTTCGTCCATCAACGCGAGGACGGGAGCGGGATATCCGGCCTGCGACACCGCCTGCTCGATCGACACCGGGGAGACGCCCTCGCCGAGCATCGCGATGCCTTCGTTGGTGAAGGTACCGATGACGCGGCTCGTGAAGAAACCGCGGCTGTCGTTGACGACGATCGGAGTCTTGCCGATCTGCCGGACCACGGCGAGCGCGCGTCCGAGCGCGTCGTCGCTGGTCTTCTCGCCCTTGATGATCTCGACCAGGGGCATCTTGTCGACCGGCGAGAAGAAGTGCAGGCCGATGAAGTCCTCGGTACGCGACACGTTCTCGCCGAGGAAGGTGATCGGCAATGTCGACGTGTTGGTGCAGAGCAGCGCGTCGGGCGCGATGAAGCCGTCGATCTCGGCGAACACCGTGTTCTTCACGGCCGGGTCCTCGAACACGGCCTCGATGACCAGCTGGGCACCTGCGGTGTCCTCGGGCCGGTCGGTGGGGAGGATCCGCGCGAGGATCGTTTCGGCCTTCCCGGCGGACGTCCGGCCCTTGGCGACTGCCTTGTCCAGAAGAGTCTTCGAGTACCCCTTGCCCTTCTCGGCCGCGGCCAGGCTCACGTCCTTCAGCACCACGTTCATGCCCGACTCGGCACACACGTACGCGATGGCCGCGCCCATCATCCCCGCGCCGAGCACCGCGACGGTGCCGACGGGTGCGCGGTCGGCACCGCCGTACTGGTTGACCAGACTGTTGGCCTTCTGGAGGTCGAAGAAGAACGCGCGGATCATGTTCTTCGAGATCTGCCCCGTCGCCAGCCCGGCGAAGTAGCGGTTCTCGATCTTCTGAGCCGTGTCGAAGTCGACGAGCGCACCTTCGACGGCAGCGCTCATGATCGCGATCGGAGCCGGATAGGGCGCGCCTTTGAGCTGTTTCCGCAGGTTGGCGGGGAAGGCGGGAAGATTCGCGGCCAGCGCCGGGGACGCGGGAGTTCCACCGGGAATCCGGTACCCCTGCACGTCCCACGGCTGCACTGCATCGGGGTTCTCGGCGATCCACTTCTTCGCCGCGGGCACCAGGTGGTCGACATCGTCCACGAGCTCGTCGATCAAACCGAGACTGTGCGCCTTCTCCGCTGTGTGGCGCTGCCCCTGCAGGAGAACCTGCGTGAGGGCGGAGACGACTCCGAGCAGGCGCACCGTCCGGACCACACCTCCCCCGCCGGGAAGGAGCCCGTTCGTCACCTCGGGGAGTCCGATCTGCACGCCTGCGGCATTCAGCGCGATCCGATGGTGGGTGGCGAGTGCGATCTCGAGTCCGCCGCCGAGAGCGGCGCCGCCGATGGCCGCGACGACGGGCCTGCCCAGCGTCTCCAGCTTGCGCAGTGGTCCCTTGATTCGGTCGACGTTCGCCATCACCGCCTCTGCCTGTCCCGCGCGGGACTTCAGGATGTCGTTGAGGTCGCCGCCGGCGAAGAACGTCTTCTTCGCGGAGGTGACCACAACTCCGGCAATGGTGTCGCGCTCGGTGGTCAAGCGGTCGACGACCTCGCCCAGGGACACGATGAACCCCTCGTTCATCGTGTTCGCGGACTGGGCGGGGTCGTCGAGAACGAGGGTGACGATTCCGTCCGCGTCCTTCTCGTACCGAATTGTGCTGTCAGTCATGCTGTTCGCTTCTCCTGTGGTCAGTGCTGGATGCGTTCGACGACCGTCGCGATGCCCATGCCCGCGCCGACGCACAGGGTGGCCAGGCCGTAACGCTTGCCTCGACGTTCGAGTTCGTCGAGCAGCGTGCCGAGGATCATTGCGCCGGTGGCGCCCAGGGGGTGGCCCATCGCGATGGCGCCACCATTCACGTTCACCTTGTCGAGCGGGATCTCGAGGTCTTTGGCAAACTTCAGTGCCACGGAGGCGAATGCCTCGTTGATCTCGAACAGATCGATGTCGGAGACGGCCAGTCCGGCTTTCGCGAGTGCTTTGCGCGCCGACGGCGCGGGACCGGTGAGCATGATCGTCGACTCGGAGCCGATGACGGCCGTGGACACGATCCGGCCGCGCGGCGCGAGGCCGGCGCGTTCGCCGGCTTCGGCGCTGCCGATGAGCATCAGGGAGGCACCGTCCACGATTCCGGACGAGTTGCCGGCGTGGTGGACATGATCGATGCGCTCCACCCAGTGGTATTTCTGCAGTGCCACCGCGGAGAATCCGCCTTGCTCCCCCAGCGCGGCGAATGACGGCTTCAACGCCGCCAGGACCTCGACGGTGGCGCCGGGCCGCATGTGCTCGTCCCGGTCGAGGACGACGACACCGTTGCGATCCCGCACCGGGACGACCGAGCGGTCGAACCGTCCGCGGGCCCACGCCTCGGCCGCCAGTTCCTGTGAGCGAACCGCGAACTCGTCGACCTGGCTGCGACCGAATCCCTCGATGGTCGCGATGAGATCGGCGCCGATCCCCTGCGGAACCATGTACGTGTCGTAGTTGGTCGCCGGATCGAGTCCCCATGCACCGCCGTCCGACCCCATGGGAACCTTCGACATGGACTCGACGCCACCGGCGAGAACGAAGTCTTCCCAGCCGGACGCCACTTTCTGCGCGGCGAGGTTGACGGCCTCGAGCCCGGAGGCGCAGAAGCGGTTGATCTGGACACCCGCGACGGTCTCGGGCAGTCCGGCAGCCAGCGCCGCGACCCGCGGAAGCACGCCGCCCTGTTCACCCAGCGGCGACACGATGCCGAGCACGATGTCGTCGATCAGTGCCGGGTCCAGATTCGGATTCCGGACCTGGATCTCCTCGATCAATCCGACCGCCAGGTCGATTGGCTTGGTGCCGTGCAGGGCACCGTTGCTCTTGCCCCGCCCACGGGGGGTTCTGATCGCGTCGAAGATCAATGCCTGCCCGCTCTGCCGGGTTGCACTCATGATCCAGCTACCTCCGATAGTTCGAAATGTGACATCCAGGAGTGCACGACCGTCAGGAGACCGCGGACACATGCGAATTGCGGTTAACTTATTCCGCTTGTTCCTCACGTGTCAATACCCCCACGACACCTCCGCAGCCGGATTCACCGGCATTTTCCGAGAACGCGGCGTGGCGCTTTCTTCGCACGCGACCCTCAGCCCGACCCGACGATGCGAAAGTCTCGGTTAAGATGATCGACAGTTAAACTGGCAGATGACTGCCGATTACTGGAGGTGACCGTGGCTCGGACCAGCACGGCGGCCGGTGCCGCCACCGAGCGGCCGATCCGCCGTCGCCCGAAGAACCGCAAGGCCCAGATCGCGAACGTCGCTGCCGAGGCCTTCAGCGAGCGCGGCTACCACGCGGTCGGCGTCGACGAGATCGCCGCCACCATCGGGATCTCCGGCCCCGCCCTCTACCGGCACTACCCCAACAAGTACGCCCTGCTCGTACACGCCGCCACCACGACGGCCGACGCTCTGCAGGCAGCCGCGGACGGCGCGCTCGAGGGGATGGCCGAACGCGAGCCCGGAGACCGCCTCGACCATCTGGTCTCCGCGCTCGTCGCGAACACCATCGAGAACCGCAAGGTCGCCGGGCTCTACCGCTGGGAGGGCCGGTACCTCGAGGCCGAGGATCGCACGCGAATCCGCGACGTCTTCGTTCACGTCACCCAGTGCGTGGCGGGCCCCCTGCGGGAACTGCGCCCCGAACTCACGTCCGTCGACGCCACGACGCTGGGGGCGTCGACACTGAGCGTGATGGGGAGCATCAGCGCACACCGCACCACCCTCGCGACGCGCCGGCTCGACGCGCTGTTGAAGTCGGCGTGCGAATCGATCCTACGTGCGACACTGCCTCCCGCCGTCCCGGCCGACGGAATGAACGCGGGCACAGGTGCGGTACGCGGCCTGGCGGTGACGTCCAAGCGCGAGTTGCTGATCAACGAGGCCGTGAAGATATTCGACCGGCACGGCTATCACGACTCGAGCATCGAAGAAATCGGCGCCGCGGCCGGCATCAACGCGTCGAGCGTGTACCGCCACTTCCCCAGCAAGGCCGACCTTCTCGCAGCGGTGTTCTACCGTGCGTCCGACCGGCTGGCCGTGGCCACCTCGGCGGCGCTGTCCACCGCCACCGGCCCCGAGGATGCGCTCCGCAAACTCGCGGAGTCCTATCTGGAACTCTCCTTCCGGAACCCGGAAGTGCTGTCGGTGTACTTCGCGGAGATCGGGAATCTCCCGAAGAACGAGCGGACCAATCTCCGCAACGTGCAGCGCCTACACGTCGAGGAGTGGGTCCACCTGGTGACCACCGTGCGCTCCGAACTCTCGGCTCCGGAGGCACGGTTCCTGGTTCACGCAGCGCTGGGATTGGTTCTCGATATCGGCCGACTGGTCCACTTCGACACCCGCGAGGAGTCGCGTGCGCGTCTCCACACCCTGATGACGGCGGTACTGCTCGGCCACTGAGGCCGTGCCCCTGGACGAATCACCCAGGGACACAGCCCGTCATGCGACCCGTCGACGGGCTCCACGGTGATTGTCGCCTTCCGCCCCCAGGTCCCGGGGACGGTAGCCGACCGGGTATCCGGGGTAGCTCCGGTTGTGCCGATCCCGGGCGGCCTTGGACTCCCGCCGCGGCGGCAGGTAGCGCACGAACCTCGCCCGGATCCCCAGCGCACGGCGGGAAGCGTTCTGCAGCCAGACCGGGGCGGCGGGAAACCCGAACGCCGACAGCATCATCGGGTCGAGGAGGGCGTAGACCCCCTGAGCGACGAGCGGCCGGACGGGCGCCGGAAACCAGGAGCAGAACAGCTTCAGTGTGTAGGTACCGACGCGATGGTTGTCGTCGGTGTACCGGAAATGCCGCCGCTCGTAGTCGACCTTGAACCGGTAGAAGGCCTCGAAATCTTCGGGAATGTTCTTGATTCCCATCCGGATTCCCACCTGACGGTAGAAATGGAAACACGCGAGACGCTCGTTCGGGGTCAGCCGCCGCCACCCGAAGCGGTCGATCCAGTCGATCGGCTCGTAGATGAAGGTGGTCAGCACGTACAGCATGTCGTCGTTGTCGATGTCGTACTTGCCGTGCATGCGGTTCACGACGCGCAGCGATTCGACGCCGCGCTCGGAGTCGTAGCCGTGTTCGACGAGTTCGGCCATCAGCAATGCGGTGTCGTCGTACCGCTTCTGTGGTCGTTTCTCGAACTCACCGGTGCGCTGCAGCAGTTCCGAAATGGTGGGGACGCAGTACGTCCGGAACAGCGCGAACTCGAGGGATCGCTGGTAGTCCCACGGAAATTCGTAGCCGGCCGTGATGCGATGGATCTCCTGGTGATCCCGAACCGGGTCGAGTTCCTCGATGCGGCGCTGCCAGCCGTGCCTGCCCCGCGGAATCCCGCCCGGCGCGCCGCTGTCGGCGCGCTTGGTCTTCATCAGCATGTGAATACCCTCCTGCCGTGTGATCAGCGTCCGTGCCGGTTCTTCAACATCCAGGCCGAGATCTTCATGTCCCGCGACTTGCGCTGCATGGTGAGCAGGTTCAGCGGAGCCGCGAACTTCTGCCTGGCGATGGATTTGACCCGGCTGAATTCACGCAGACCGTCGGCGCCGTGGATGCGGCCGAAGCCCGAATCTCCGACACCGCCGAACGGCAGCGCCGCCACACCGGCGAACCCGAGCACCGAACCGATCGTCACGACTCCGGTCCTGAGCTTCTCGGCAGCCTGCATCGCCTTCGTCGCGTCCTTGGTGAAGATGGATGCGCCGAGCCCGAACGTGGTGCCGTTGGCCTTCGTGACCGCTTCGTCGAGGCTGGCAACCTTGTTGATGACGACCGTGGGGCCGAACGTCTCTTCGCGGATCGCGGTGCTGTCCTCGGGAACGCCGGTCAGCACGATCGGCCCGACGTAGCCGTCCTTGATGGAGTCCAGTCCGCCGACCACCGCGGATCCGCCCTTGTCGAGTGCGTCCTGGACGTGGCCGCGGACGACGTCGGACTGGCCGGCCATCGTCATCGGACCGTAGGCGGCGTCCCGGGGGCCGGGGTGCAGGACCTTCGACTTCTCGGCGACCAGTCGGACGAACTCGTCGTAGACCGAGTCGACGACATAGATGCGCTCGACGCCGGCGCACGTCTGTCCGGCGTTGCCCATCGCGCCGAACACCGCGAAGCCGGCCGCCTCGTCGAGATTCGCGTCGGCGTCGACGAGCATGGCGTCCTTGCCGCCCGCCTCGACGACGAGGGGGGTGAGCGTTTCGGCGCACGCGGCCATGACGCGCTTGCCGGTGGCGGCAGATCCGGTGAAGGCGATCTTGTCGACCCCGGCCGAGACGAGCGCCGCGCCGGTCGATCCGTCTCCGGTGACCACCTGCAGCACGGGCTGGTTGGGAACGAGCGCCTTCCACTTGTCGGCGAGCCACACCGCGACCCCGGGGGTCAGCTCGCTGGGTTTGAAGACCACGGTATTGCCTGCCGCCAGCGCATAGGAGATCGAACCCATCGGCGTGTAGACGGGGTAGTTCCACGGCCCGATGACACCGACCACACCCATCGGCTCGTATCCGACGCTGCTGGCCTGGTTCGCGCTGACCAGGCCGGACGGCACCTTGCGCCGTTTCAGGACCTTGCCCGCGTTCTTCGCGGCCCAGTCGAGGTGTTCGACGGCAAGCATCACTTCGAGGAGCGCGTCGTCGTACGGCTTACCGGTTTCGGCGGCGACGAGTGCGGCGAGCTGCTCACCGTCTCGTGCGACGGACTTCTTCCAGTCGAGAAGCCATTGCTTGCGGCCGTCGAATCCGAGAGCGTTCCACCACTGCGCGGCCGCTCGGGCCGCGTCGACAGCGTCGCGCACCTCCGGCTCCCCCTGGATCGGGTACTCGGCCAGGACGTTGCCACTGCGCGGGTCCAGGGACGCGAACGTCTTCGGCGCCTGCTCCGTCGGGGCTGCGGGCTGTTCGCCGGCCGTCGTCTCGGTCGTCTCCGCCTGCTGTGGCATGGTCTGTCCTCCCTCGAGATCACATCAAATATATGTGATGTGATGTAATGTAGTGGACATCACAGTATGCGGCAGACCCCATCGCGGCAAGCCCCGCACAGTCACTCCGGCCGACCGACTCGCCGGCCGAATCAACCATGAGGAGTCCCCCGGACATGAGCGTCGAATTCACCAGTGAACAGAAGGACTTCGCGTCGGCGATCGCCGATTTCTGCAAGCGCGAGAGCGGCACCCGCGAGCAGCGCGACAGGCTGACGAATCACGGCGAGCACAACCACAATCAGGACGTCTACGAGAAGATGGCCAAGCTGGGCTGGCTGGGCATCACCATTCCCGAGGAGTACGACGGCTCGGCCGCCAGCCACGTCGACATGTGCATCCTGCTCGAGGAGGCCGCCATGGGCATGGCCCCCATCGGCGGCATCGGCCCCACCCTGATCACGGGCGGCGCCTACGCGAAGTTCGGGACCGACGCACAGAAGGACATCGTGCTGCGCGGCATCGTGGCAGGCCGATCACAGTCCATCTCGATGTCCGAGCCGGAAGCCGGTTCCGACGTCGGCAACCTCAGCACCCGCGCGGAGAAGACCGCCGACGGCTGGGTGATCAACGGTCAGAAGACGTGGTGCTCCAACGCGCACTTCGCCGACAACATCCTGCTCGTGGCCCGCACCGGGCGCGGCGACGGCAAGCACGAAGGCCTCACGATGTTCCACGTCCCCGCTGATACCGGCGGGCTGAAGATCAGCGGAATCGACACGATGGGCGGCAAGGAGGTCAACGATCTCTACTTCACCGATTGCGTCCTGCCCGAGGACGCGGTGGTGGGCGAGGTCGGCAACGGCTGGCGCCAGCTGATGACCGGCCTGAACTTCGAACGCCTGATCCTCGCCGCCATGATGCTCGGCACCGCGCAGCGCGCGTTCGCCGACACCCTCGACTTCGTCACCCAGCGCAAGCAGTTCGGGCGGCCCGTCGGATCGTTCCAGGCACTGCGCCACCGCATCGCCGATCTCGCGACCGAGATCGAGTGCTGCAAGCTGCTCGTCTACAGCGTCGCCAAGGACGTCGACGCGAACCCGGACAAGATGCTGGCCCGCGAGGCGTCGATGGCCAAACTGAAGGTCACGGAGACGGCGAAAAAGGTCGCGCTCGAGGGCATGCAGATGATGGGCGGGTACGGCTACGCCACCGAGTTCGACATGGAGAAGCACGTCCGCTCCACCATCGTGTCGACCATCTACGGCGGTACCAACGAGATTCAGCGCGACATCATCGGCAAGACCTACGGCTTGTAATCATCCCCTGCGGTTTATGCTGGTTTGCCGCATCGAAGGAGTTCTCCATGGCATCGCCCTCCGTGTCACGATCCCCAGCGGGCCGCACCCTGCGCCGCCGACCCCAGCTGTCGGACGACGTCGCCGTGCACGTCCGCAACCTGATCATGTCCGGGGGCGTTCGCCCGGGTGACTTCATCCGCCTCGACGAGACTGCGGCAGACCTGGGGGTCAGCGTCACACCTGTCCGTGAGGCGCTTCTGACCCTGCGGGGCGAGGGACTCGTCGAACTGGTTCCTCACCGCGGGTACGTCGTCGCACCGCTCAGCCGGGACGACATCCACGACCTCTTCTGGCTGCAGGGGCAGATCGCCGAGGAACTCGCGGTCCGCGCGACACGGTCGGCCACCCCGGAGGCCGTGGAAGAGCTGACCGCGATCAACGAGAAGCTGCGGCGCGCCGTCGAGGACGGCGACGCCGGCCGCATCGAGGATCTCGAGTTCTCGTTCCACCGGGTCATCAACCGGCTTGCCGACGCGAGCAAGCTGTCGTGGTTCCTGCTCAGCGCCACCCGCTACACCCCGGTGCAGTTCTATTCGTCCGATCCGGCCTGGGGTGAGTCGGCGGTCGACAGCCATCGCCGTCTCATCGCCGCCCTCGCCGACGGGAAGGCCGAAGTGGTGGGTGCCGAGAACAAGGCCCACTTCATCGACGGCGCCCAGCGACTGGTCGCGCATCTCGACGAGGTCGGCATCTGGGACTGACCGGCACTACCGGTCCCCGGCGCCGGGTCAGCACGGTGCGGGGTTGCGATCTCCGTAGGTGGGGTCCAGCGCCCGCTGGATGATGTACACGGCCCGCGCATCGGTGGTCAGCTGGCCGTGTTCGGCCGTGTTCGTCTCGCAGCCGTCCTGGAGCCAGATGTTGTGCACGACGGCCCCCGGACCAGCCGCCAGGAACGTGTTCTCCGGCGGGGTCGACACAGTATCCCTGCGGCTGGCGACCACCGTGTACTCGATGCCCGGGTCGGTGTCGCCGCCCGCGTTGAGGAGTTGAAGGAAGGGCGAGCCCACCATCTGCTGGATGTAGGACGGCCCGACCGCGACACCGGCGAGCGTCGTGACCGGCACGCCCAGTGCCTGAGCAATTGCACCGAGCGCCTGGACGTCCCCGAAGCTGGTGCCGTGGTTGGTGGCACCGAGCGTGACGAGCGAGTGCACTTTGTTCAGCGCGGGGTTCGTGCGGTCGGCGCCGCCGTCGAACCGCAGGTACTGGCGGGACACCGTGCCACCGAGCGAATGCCCGATCATGTCGACCTGCGAAGCGCCGGTGGTGGTACGGACCTGGTCGACGAATCCGGCGAGCTGCCGCGCGGACTCCGCGATGTCGGCGCCGCCGAACATGCGCATCAGGTTACCTTCGGTCAGACCGGCAGCCTGTCCGTAGTTGAGGGCGAAGACGCAGTACCCCTCCGCCGTGAGCGCCGGGGCGAGGTCCTTCCACGTTCCCACCATGCCGGTCCAGGTGCCGTGCACCAGTACGACGGGGCGCGGGTGCGCCGCGGACGGCTTACAGCTCCAGTCGTTCGCCCCCGGCAGTACCGACGGGTCGGCCGCGGGTGCGGGTTCCGCTTCCACGGGATCCGCTGCCGCTGGTGCCACGCCGCAGAGCATCACGATGCCTGCCAGCGCGAACAACAGGGCCCTACCGGCCGACGATATACGCATATTCCTCGTATCCTGAGTTGACGGAAATAGACTTCAGGTTACGTTACCCAACTGTCCATCGAAGTCTCAACCTGAGATCGAGACTCTGGGGGGTGATAACCCACACGATTCGTCTTCGGCTGATCACAGACAGTCCTCCCGGCCATCCGGAAGGCTCGCCGAAACGAACCACCAACGACACACGATAGTCGGGATGAGAAAACTACTGCCAATCGAGTGAGTGGGGCGATTATGTATTTCTCCGTAGAACAGCGGAACGGCGACGATTCCGGAGAGCATTCTGACGCCTCGGCGCAGCAGGCACTCGACGGTCTGCGCGCCGTACTCGACGCAGTCGACGCGACCCTTCTCGACGCGGTCCGGCAGCGCTTGGAGGTGTGCCTGCGCATCGGCGAACTGAAGCGACGCGAGCACATCGCCATGATGCAGCCCGGCCGGATCCACATCGTCCGCGAACGGGCACGACAGTACGCGGACAGCCACTCACTGTCCCCGGAGTTCTTCGACTCGCTCTACGACCTTCTCATCGCCGAGACCTGCAGGCTCGAGGACCTCGTGATCAACGCGGAGCCCGCCGACGAGGGCCCTCACCACAACGGACGCCACGACCACCATGACAACCACCACGTTCGTCACAGTTCCGTGCCCTCTGCGAATGTCGAGTCGTGATGAGTACCCGGACGCTCTTGGTCGACAATTACGATTCCTTCACCTACAACCTGTTCACCCTGCTGGCCGAGGTGAACGGTGAACCCCCCACAGTCGTGCACAACGATGTGGAGTGGGATTCGATCCCCTGGTCCGACTTCGACAACATCGTCATCTCCCCCGGCCCCGGACGCCCGGAGCGGCAACGGGACTTCGGCATCAGTGCGCGCGTCATCACGGAGACCGCACTCCCCGTCCTCGGTGTGTGCCTCGGCCATCAGGGGCTGTGTCAGCTGTTCGGTGGCAGTGTGGTTCTCGCACCCGAACCGATGCACGGCCGCGTGTCCCTCGTCGAACACAACGGTTCCGAACTCTTCGCGGGCATTCCGTCACCGTTTCCGACGGTCCGCTACCACTCGCTGATCGTCGAGGATCTCCCCGACGACCTCGAGGCCACCGCCTGGACCGCCGACGGCCTGCTGATGGGTGTCCGTCACCGCACTCGTCCGCTGTGGGGCGTCCAGTTCCACCCCGAGTCGATCAGCACCGCCTTCGGTCACGAACTGCTCGCGAACTTCCGCGATCTCACGCAGACGCATTCCGGGACATCCACGCACGGTTCCATGCTCAGAATCCCGATTCCCCACGCGCCGTACGTGGTCCAGCAGGTGCGCGTCGACCACGAAGTCGATCCCCGCACCACGTTCGAGGATCTCTTCGCGTCCGGGCCCAACGCGTTCTGGCTGGACGGGACGTCGGCATCGGAACCGAATTCGCGGTTCACCATCATGGGCAATTGTTCCGGCCCCCGCGCCGAATACATCACGTACGACGTCAGCGAAGCGATCGTCCGGATCACTCGCGAGGGGTTGCCGGTCGAACAGGTACATGCACCGTTCTTCGACTACCTCGAGCGGCAACTGCAGGCCCGGTCGGTGCCCGGCCTCCCGGGGGTGCCGTTCGGCCTCGGCTACGTGGGGTACCTCGGCTACGAACTGAAGGCCGAGACCGGCGGCACGGCGGCCCACAAGTCGCCCACCCCGGACGCCGCGCTGGTGTTCGCGGACCGCGCGGTCGTCATCGACCATTCCGGCGAGCGCACCTACGCGCTGTGCCTGAGCGATCACCAGGACGATCCGGAGTTGCGCCGCTGGCTCGACGAGATGGAGGTGGCGCTGCATCGGCTGGCCGAGCCGGACAACCCGCCGACCGCGGTGTCGCCGATCCGGAAGCCGGAGTCCGCCGAACTCGCCCTGCGCCACGATCACGACAAGTACCTCGAACACATCGGGACCTCGCTCGGCGAGATCCGGACCGGCGAGTCCTACGAGGTGTGCCTGACCAACATGGCGACGGTGGACCAGTCGATCGATCCCCTGCACACGTTCGAGTTGCTGCGCTCCATCAGCCCCACCCCGTACAGCGCGTACCTCCAGTTCGCCGGTCTGTCGGTTCTCAGCGCCTCCCCCGAACGGTTCCTCAGGATCGGCGCGGACCGGGTGGTGGAGTCCAAACCCATCAAGGGGACGCGTCCGCGCGGCGCGACCCCCGCCAAGGACGCGGCACTGCGGCAGGACCTGCTCGACAGCGAGAAGGACCGCGCCGAGAACCTGATGATCGTCGACCTGACGCGCAACGATCTGGCCCGGGTGTGCGTTCCCGGATCGGTGCACGTTCCCAAGCTCTTCGACGTCGAGACGTACGCGGCCGTGCATCAACTCGTGTCGACCGTGCGCGGGACGCTCAGCGCCGACGCCTCCGTCGTCGAGTGCGTTCGCGCCGCCTTCCCGGGCGGATCGATGACGGGCGCCCCGAAGATCCGGACCATGGAGATCATCGACCGGCTCGAGTCCGGGCCTCGCGGTGTGTATTCCGGGTCGATCGGCTACTTCTCACTGACGGGGACGGCCGACCTGTCGATCGTCATCCGCACGATCGTCGCCACGGATACCGAGGTGACGTTCGGCATCGGCGGCGCGATCACCGCCCTCTCCGACCCGGAGGAGGAGTTCGACGAGGCGATGGTCAAGGCCGCCACCATGTTGCGGGCACTGACCGTGACGGCAGACCGGCCGAACGAGATCGGGCCGTGAACGTCCCGGCCGCATCCCCCCGGACCGTCGCGCTGATCGGCGGTTCCGGCGATGTCGGCCGGATGCTGGCGGCTCGGCTGCGCGCCGACGGAAACACGGTGCGCACCATCGACATCCGATTCACCGACCGGTCCGACCCGGATCAGGTGAAGGGGGACGTCACCGACCCGTCGCCGGAGCTGCGGGCGGTGGTGCACGCCGCCGATGCGGTAATCCTCGCGATCCCCGAAAGCGTCGCTCTGGAGGCGATTCCGTTCGTCGTCGCGGAATTGCCCGAACACGCCCTGCTGGTCGACACGCTGTCCGTGAAGTCCCGATTCGACGCCGCCCTGCGTGACAGCGCGTTGCGCAACGGCGCAGTGGGCGTCAACCCGATGTTCGCGCCTTCCCTCGGGCCGGAGGGCCGCCCCGTCGCGGCGGTGACCTACCGGGACAGCGGTGAGGTCGAGTGGTTCCTGTCGGTGCTGTCCGGCTGGGGGTCGTCGGTGGTCCGCCTGGACGCCGAACACCACGACCGGCTCACGGCAGCGACCCAGGCACTGACCCACGCCGGCGTCCTCGCGTTCGGCCTCGCGCTCGCGGACCTCGGTGTCGACGGCGCCGAACTCACCGCGGTGGCAACCCCTCCCCACCTCGTGTCGCTCGCGCTCCTCGCGCGGGTCGGCGGAGGTGTCCCGGAGGTCTACCGGGACATCCAGGCGGGCAATCCCTTCGCGGGCGAGGCCCGCCGCGCGCTCGCCGCGGCGCTGACCACTCTCACGGAAACCATCGAGCAGGGCTCGGACGATGATTTCGCCACGCTCATGTCCCGCTCGACGTCGACGCTCGGCGGCCGGAGCGAACCCCTCGCCCGGCTGTGCGCCGACCTCTTCACCGATCTCGTTCGCAGACAGCCGCAGTCGTGGGACAGGAATGGAGATTCGTCATGACGCCCCAGAAGACTCCTTCGCTCCCGGAGTACGACCCGTCTGATCCGGTGGAGAGCGCCGTCGTGTCCCGACTCGCCCGGAACTGGGGACAGCGGGCGACCGTGAAGAAGCCGGAACCGGACCTCGACGCGCTGTTCGATCTCGACAAGCAGGACTACCCGAACGAGTTGCTGCCCTTCGCCGATCACGATCGGTTCCTCGGCATGCGCGAGGAGCAACGGAACCAGCTCCGGGCGTGGGCCTGGATCGCTTTCAACAAGAACGTCATGGACATCGAGCAGTACGTGGTCAATCCCGGGTTCGACCTCGTCGCGCACGACGCCCTGGACACCGGGCTCGGCGACACGTTCGCCGTGGCCGTCCACCAGGCGATGGTCGACGAGCAGTACCACACCCTCATGCACCTGAACGCGAGCGCGGTCACGCGCAGGCAACGCGGTTGGGCCATGCCGAACAACGCCCTTCCCGACGTCCTGACGTTGCGCCGTCAACGCGCGGCGACCGCCGATGCCGCCGACCCGAGGAAGCAAGCGATCACCACGTTCGCCTTCATGACGGTGGCGGAGATTTCGATCAGCTCCTACCTCGACCTGATCTCCGAGAACGACGTCATCCAGCCGGTCAACCGGGCGACGGTCCGCCTCCACAACCGCGACGAGTACTGTCACGCCTCGATCGCCGACGACATCGCGGGCGTCGTCTACGACACGCTGAGCCCCGACGACCGCCGCCACTTCCTGGACGGGCTCGTCGACGCGATGACGGCATTCAGCAGCAACGACTACTCGACGTGGCACACCATCGTCGACATCCTGGACCTGGACGGCGGTCAGGCGATGATCGACGACGCCGAACACGACACCCGCCGATCCGCACTGGTCCAGGATTTCAGTGGGATCCACAAGCTGTGCAAGCACCTCGGCGTCGCGGGCGAGATGTCCTTCGAGTGGGCCTGACTCCGCGGCGACGGAAACAGACGGGGCCACGTGGTGGAAAGGCTCGGAGCCTCCCCACCACGGGCCGCGGAGATCAGCGCCCGGACCGCTCCTCGGCCTGAGCCACGAGCGCGGTAAGGGCGGCCACCCAGAACTCCCCGAACCGATCCACTTCCGGCGCTGAGATGATGTCGGGCGGGAACGACATGAACGCCGACAACTGCAGGCCCTCCGCGGTTTCCGAAACCACCGACTGGATGTCGAGAACGGCCTGGGCAGGCATCGCGCTGTTCTCGTATCCGCCTGCGATGGAGGATTCGAAATCGGGCAGCCAGTCGAGTCCGCGTACCGCCTCGGGAACCTCGGCCGCGCTGACGCGTCCGACGTAGTTGAACACGATCTGCGGTTCCGACCAGTTCCTCATGACCGCCGACGTGTCGGGGTTCAGGTACCGGAGCAGCCCGTACCCGATTCCCCGGTCCGGGATCGCGCTCAGCTGATCCCGTACGGCGCGCACGGCGTCCGCCGCGCCCGCGCCACCCCGCAGGGCATCGGCGATGTCGACCCCGGCGAGGTCGAGACGTGCCGGGTACATCGTGGTGAACCAGCCGACCGTCCGCGACAGATCCGCACCCGGCACCGTGGACTCTTCACGTCCGTGGCCCTCGAGGGTGACGACCGTCGACGAAGCCTCGACTCCGCGGTCGCGCCGCCATCCGGCCACTGCCAACGCGAGGGCTGCCGCGAGGACGTCGCCGATCTCACCGTCGAGCGCACCCGGCGTGCCACCCAGCAATGCCTCGGTGACCGGTGCCGGAACATCCACCCGGGTCCGCTCCAGCGTGCTCACCAGATCGGTTCCCAGGTCCAGCTCACGCGATCCGAGCAGCGGATCCGGTCCGGTCAGCATGTGTTCCCACACCTCGAGTTCGGCCACCCGCTCCGGCTTGACCGCCGCCTCGAGCAGACCGTCGGTCCAGCGCCGCAGCGACGTTCCGACCGGCTCGAGGAACGGCGACGTGCCGGCGGCGATCTGCGCGCCCGCGGTCGCGAAATCCGGCACCAGGATCCGCCACGACACAGAGTCGATGACGAGGTGGTGCGGCACCACGAGGAGCCGTCCGCGCCGATCCGACTCGGCGGGGTCGAACCAGACGAACTGGAGCATCGACCCGGTGCGCGGGTCGAGGCGATCCAGCGCCGCGTCGAACGCCGCACTCGCCACCGAGTCGAACTCCGGCGAACCGGGCTCGTCGCCGGCCCGGATCGCCACCCGCTGCACGGTGGCGTCGATGTCGACGCTGCCCGCGGGTGCGATCTCGAGCGCGTCCCCCACGCCGGACGTGACCAGGGTCGACCGCAGCACGTCGTGCTTGTCGACCACGGCGGCGATCGTCGCGATCACCTGCTCGCGTTCGATCCCGGCGGGCAGTGTGAGCAACAGCGGCATGACGAACCGGTCGAAGTCGCCGCCGCGCTCGACCATCTTGCGGGCAACTGGGGTGAGCGGCACCGTTCCGACGCCACCACCCTCGTACTCCTGCAGTGTGGCCGCCGCGGACTCGCCCGAGTCGGCCACCGCGGCCAGCTCGGCAACGGTGCGCCGCTCGAACACATCTCGCGCGGTGAAGTGGATACCGGCCGAACGTGCCCGCGCCACCAACTGGATGGACACGATGCTGTCGCCGCCGAGCTCGAAGAACGAGTCGTCGATTCCGACGCTCTCCCGGCCGAGCAGTTCACCGAACACGGTCGCGAGTGCACGCTCGGTGTCGGTGCTCGGCGCCCGGAACTCGGCCGCCGACGCGAAGTCCGGCACCGGCAGTGCGCGCCGGTCGAGCTTGCCGCTGGTACCCAACGGCAGTTCGGCGAGAACCATCACGGAATCCGGAATCATGTACTCGGGCAGCGATTCCGCGACGAACCCGTTCAGCGCCGCCGCGTCGAGAGCGGCATCCGGCTTCGGCACGACGTAGGCGACGAGCCGCGCACCCACCTCGCTGTTGTGGACGATCACGGCCGCCTGCGCCACGTCGCGGTACCGGACGAACGCCTCCTCGACCTCGCCGAGCTCGATACGCAGTCCGCGTACCTTCACCTGGAAGTCGGTGCGGCCCACGAACTCGAGGACGCCGTTCTCGTTCCACCGGACGAGGTCGCCGGTGCGGTACATCCGCGCACCCGAATCGTCGAACGGGTTCGCGACGAACCGTTCCGCACTCAGTGCGGAACTGTTGACGTATCCGCGAGCGAGTTGCGCGCCGTCGAGGTACAGCTCACCGGGAACACCGATCGGCGCCGGCTTCAGATGAGCGTCGAGCACGTAGGCCCGCGTGTTCCAGGCCGGCGAACCGATCGGCGCGATCGTCGCCGTTCCCGACGGCTCCACCACGTGGGCAGTCGAGTTGATGGTCACCTCGGTCGGGCCGTACAGGTTCACCAATTCCGCGGAACCGAGACCGGCGACCCGCTCGGCAGCCGACTGCGGCAGCGGCTCACCGCCCGCGAAGACCAGGCGCAGCGAACCACACCGGTCGGCCGTCGCGGCGTCGAGGAACATGGTCAGCACGGACGGGACGAACTGGATCACCGTCACCGCTTCCGTGCCCACGGTCGCTGCCATGTACTCGGGGTCGCGGTGACCGTCCGGCGACGCGATCACGAGAGTGCCACCGACCACCAACGGCAGGAACAGCTCCCACACCGAGGCGTCGAACGTGAACGGTGTCTTCTGCAGCACCACGTCCTGCGCGCCGATGCCGTAGACGTCCCGCATCCACGCCAGCTGGTTGGCCAGCGCCGCGTGCGGAATCGCCACGCCCTTCGGACGTCCCGTCGAACCCGACGTGTACAGCGCGTAGGCCAGGTTGTCCGGGCGCAACTCGGCGAGCCGCTCGGAATCCTCGACCGGGCCGGCCGCGTACTCGGACAGGTCGAAGTCCTCGACCAGGTACACCGGCACGTCCACGTCGAGATTCGCGATGTCGTCGGCCAGGCTCAGCACACACGTCGGCCTGGCACTGTCCACCACGTACGAGGTGCGGTCCGCCGGGTGCTCCGGGTCGATCGGCACGTACGCACCGCCCGCCGCGTGGACGGCGTAGAGGCTGATCACCATGTCGAGCGAGCGTCGCATCGCGATACCCACCACCGAGTCCGGCCCCACCCCGATCGACATCAGGTGCCGCGCCAGACGATTCACCCGCGCGTCGAACTCCGCGTAGGTGAGCCGGATGTGGTCCGCCACCACCGCCGTTCGATCCGGTGTGCGGGCGACTTGGGCGCCGAACATCGACACCACGGATTCGTCGGTGACGTCGTGCCCCGAGTCGTTCCACCCGGACAGGACGAGTTCGCGTTCGTCGCCGGTCAGCAGGTCGAGATCGCCCACCAGCGTGGAACTGCCTGCCGCGATGGTCTGCAGGATCCGGTTCAGCCGGGACCCGAGCCGCTCGACGGTGTCGGCGCCGAATACGTCGGGAAGGTACTTCAGGACCAGTTGCAGCTCGCTGTCCGACTGGGCCAGCAGGCTCAGCGGGTAGTGCGAGGCGTCGCTGATCTGCACCCCGGCGACCCGGAGACCGTCGATGTCGCTGTCCTCGGTGAGACCTGCGCGGTCCACCGGGTACGACTCGAACACCGTCAACGTGTCGAACAGCCCACCGATTCCGGCGATCTGCTGGATCTCCGGAAGACCGATGTGATGGTGGTCGAACAGCGTCGACTGTTCCGCCTGCAGCCGCTCGAGTAGTCCGAGGAGCGACTCACGGGGATCGATACGCACGCGGATCGGGATGGTGTTGATGAACAGGCCCACCATCGACTCGATGCCTGCGACCTCCGGGGGACGACCCGACACGGTGGCGCCGAAGACGACGTCGTCCGAGGCCGTCATGCGGGCCAGCAGCAGACCCCACGCAGCCTGGACGATCGTGTTCATCGTCAGGCCGCGGTCCCGGGCGATGCGCGCCAGGTTCTCGCTCACCACCTCACCGAGGTGCAGCGCGAACTCGGCCGGCTCGGGTCGGTCCTCGCTGCTCGGCGCCGGGGCCAGCACGGTCGGACCGTCCAGTCCCGCCAGTGCATGCGCCCAGGCGCTGCGCGATGCGTCGGTGTCGCGTTCGGTCAGCCAGCCGAGGAAGTCGCGGTAGCTGCGCACACGCGGCAGCACCGAACCGTCTCCGCGGGTCGCGTACAGCACCAGCAGGTCCTTCATCAGCAACGGCATCGACCATCCGTCGAGCAGGATGTGGTGGTTGCTGATGGAGAACCGGTAGCTGTTCTCGCCCGTGCGGATCAGCAGGAACCGCATCAGGGGCGGACGACTCATGTCGAACCGCGCCGAACGATGTTCGCTCAGAACGGAACTCATCCGCTCCTCGCGTTCGACCCCGGAGAGACCGGAGAGGTCGAGCTCTTCCCACGGCAGTGCGACGCGGTCGACGACCACCTGGACCGCGGTTCCCGAATCGTCGGGGACGAACGCCGTGCGCAGGTTCGCGTGCCGTGCGATCAACGCCTCCGCCGCGCCGCGGAGCCGGCCGGTGTCGACGATGCCCTGGAAGTCCAGCACCACCTGAGCGGTGTAGACGTCGACCGCGTCCTCGGCGAGAACGGAATGGAAGAACATTCCGGACTGCAGCGGGGCGAGCGGCCACACGTCGGTGGCGTCGGGGTAGCGCCGCTCGAGCGCCTCGAGGTCGTCCTGCGTGACGGACACCAGCGGAACGTCGGACGGGGTGAGACCGCCGCCGTTCGGTCCGGAGGCGTGCTCGGCCAGCGCGGTCGCCGCGGTGTGCCACAGTTCGGCGAGCTCCCACACGTCCGCCTCGCCGAGAATCTCGGTGGCGAACGCGATCTTGGCTTCGATCTGGGGACCGGACGCCGTCTCCGACGTCACCGCGTTGATGCTGAGTACCGCGGGTGCCACCATGTCGTCGTCCATGGCACCGCCGAATTCACCCGAATCGCTGTCGGGGATCCAGCCGAGATCCCGGATCTCGGCGGGCAGATCCACCGAGCCCGCGCGTCCGAGGTAGTTGAACCCGATCTGAGGAGTCGGCAACGATGCCAGAGCCGCAGCGGTCTCCTCGTTCAGATAGCGAAGCAGGCCGTAGCCGATGCCCTTGTCGGGCACGGCAAGCAACTGTTCCTTGACAGCCTTCAGCGCCGCGCCTGTCGACGTCCCGCCGTCGAACGCGTCGTCGAGATCGGCCCGGGAGACGTCCAGCCGCACCGGGTACAGGCTCGTGAACCAGCCCACGGTGCGGGAGAGGTCGGCACCGGGCACGGTCGCCTCTTCCCTGCCGTGTCCCTCGAGGTTGATCAGCACCGAGCGATCCTCGGTCCCAATGCGGAGTCCACGCCAGCGCGCGACCGCGAGAGCGAGAGCCGCGAGCAGGCCGTCGTTGACACCGCCGTTCACGGACTGCGGGATCGTGGTGAGCAGCGCCTGCGTCACCTGCGTCGAGAACGTCATGCTCAGGCGGTCGGTCCGGGCGATCACGTCGCGTGCGGGATCGAATGCACGCTTTCCGATCAGCGGATCCGTGCCCGCGAGCATCCCGCGCCAGAAGTCGAGTTCCGCCACGCGGTGCGGCGACTTCGCCTCCTCGACGAGACCGTGCGCCCACGCACGGACCGACGAGCCGACCGGTTCGAGCTGCGCCGGCTGTCCCGCCGTGACCTGCGAACCCGCGGTCGCGAAGTCCGGCAACAGCACTCTCCAGGACACACCGTCGACGACGAGGTGATGCGCGAGCACCAGCAGGCGGCCGCTCTGCCCCGCCAACGACGCCGCGGGAGCGAACCACACGAACTGCGTCATCCGGCCCGACGCCGGATCCAGCCGCTCCGCCGCGCGGTCGAGAGCCGCGCGTGCCAGCCTCTCGAATCCGTCCGTTCCCGGCTTGTCGGTGAACTCGATCCGCTCGATCAGGTCGTCAGCACCGAACGCTTCTTCGGTGGAGAGAGCCTCGAACGCCCAGTCGTCCCCGGCCCGGGTGAGCCGGGATCGCAGAATGTCGTGGCGTTCCAGGACAGCATCCACCGTGGCCACCAGCTGATCCCGCGTGACCGCGGGCGGGGTGGTCAGCAGAACCGCCTGCGAGAACTTCTCGAAGGTCCCTGCCGTCTCCACCAGCCAGTGCGCGATGGGCGTGAGCGGAATCGAACCGACGCCGCCGCCCGGCAGCTCCTCGAGCTTCACCGACTCGACGTCGGTGGCCCAGGCGGCCACGTCGGCCAGCGCCGAGACGGTCTTGCGCTCGAAGACGTCCCGAGCCGTGAACAGCACCCCGGCGTTCTTCGCGCGGGTCGTCAGCTGGATGGACACGATGCTGTCGCCGCCGAGGGCGAAGAACGAGTCGTCGACGCTGACACGGTCCACACCGAGCACCTGCGCGAAGACGTCGGCGATGGCCTTCTCCATCGGCGTCGACGGCGCGCAGTACTCACTGGCGGCCGACACGAACTGAGGCTCGGGAAGCGCCTTCCGGTCGAGCTTTCCGGCGGGCGTCAGCGGCACCGAGTCGATCGCCATGATCGACGACGGCACCATGTACCCGGGCAGGGTCTCGGACACGAACGCCGACAGTTCCGCGACGTCGATCGACGCGCCGGCAGCGGGCATCACGTACGACACCAGCACGGTCTGACCGGTCTGCTCGCGGTGGTGGCCCAGCGTGACCGCGAAGTCCACGCTCGGGTGGCTGCCGAGTTCGGCGTCGATCTCACCGAGCTCGATGCGGAACCCGCGGACCTTCACCTGGAAGTCCGACCGGCCGACGTAGTCGAGGACGAGGTCGCCGGTCTCCCCGTCGTGCACCCAGCGGACGACGTCGCCGGTGCGGTAGAGCCGCTCACCGGGACCGCCGAACGGGTTGGCGACGAATCGCTCCGCCGTCAGGGCGAACCGGTTGTGATAGCCGCGTGCCACGCTCGGACCCGCCACGTACAGCTCACCCGCGACCCCCACCGGGACGGGCGTGAGCCGCGAGTCGAGCACGACCACGTCGACGCCCCGGGTGGGACCACCGATGGTGACGGGCTGATCCGCCTTCATCGGGTTGCTCGACGTACTCCAGATCGTCGCCTCGGACGGGCCGTAGAGGTTGAACATGCGCCGGCCCGGCGCCCACTTCTGCATGAGTTCCGGCGGGCAGGCCTCACCGGCCACCGACAGCACCTCGATGCCGTCCAACCCGGCCGGGTCGACCGTGGTCAGAGCCGCGGGCGTGATGAACGCGTGCGTGACCTTCTGCTTCTTCAGCAACCGGGCGAGTTCGTCGCCGCCGTAGACCACGCCGGACGCGATGACCATCGTCGACGCGGCGGCCACGGCGTGCAGCAGTTCGAACACGGACGCGTCGAAGCTCGGCGAGGCGAAGTGCAGCACCCGCGACTGCGGAGTGAGGCGGAGTCGCTCGACCTGCTCGGTCGTGACGTTCGCCAGCCCGGTGTGGGTGACGACGACGCCCTTGGGCAGACCCGTCGACCCCGACGTGTAGATGACGTACGCCGCATCGTCGACCCGTGTCGGACGGATGCGGTCGGCGTCGGTGACGGCCTCGGACGACACGGACGCGCAGTCGCCGTCCATCTCGTCCTCACCGAGCACCAGCCAGCGCACGGTGTCCGGCAGCTCGCCGACGTGGGCGCCGGTGGTGAGACCGACCTCCACGCGGGAGTCCGTGACCATGTGCAGGATCCGGTCGAACGGGTAGCTCGGATCGACGGGCACGAATGCGGCGCCGGTCTTCGCGACCGCCCAGATGGAGAGGATGGATTCGACGGAACGCGTCAGCGCCAGTGCGACGAAGTCGTCGGCCCCGATGCCCCTGCCGATCAGGACGCGGGCGAGACGGTTCGAGCGCTCGTCGAGCTCGCGGTAGGTGACCTGTTCGTCGCCGCACACGACGGCGACGGCATCGGGGTCCACCGCGGCGGCGGTGGCCAGGATGCTCGACAGGAGCTCGGGTGCGGCGCTGTCGGCGCCGCGCACGGGTGCCAGCACCGCGTGCTCGTTCTCGCTCAGGACGTCGATGTCCCCGATCAGCACGGAGGCGTCGGTAGTGATCGCCTCGAGGATGCGCTGGAAACGGAACGCGAACGACGCGATCGTGCGTTCGTCGAACAGATCCGTCGCGTAGGTGAAGACGCCCCGCATGGGCGCGTCCCCGTCCGTGCCGGCTGCGTCCGCGAGCGTGAGCTGCAGATCGAACTTCGCGGCGCTGATCCCACCGTCGAGTCCCTCGACCGTCAGACCGGGCAGCTCCAGGTGCGCCTGCTCGATGTTCTGGAAAGCGAGTGCCACCTGGAAGAGCGGCGAGAACGCCGTGGAGCGTTCCGGCTGGAGGATCTCGACCAGCCGCTCGAACGGCACGTCGGTGTGCGTGAACGCACCGAGGTCGTGCTGACGCACCTGCGCGAGGAGGTCGGCGAACGTCGCGTCGACGTCGACCTGCGCGCGCAACACCAGCGTGTTGACGAACATGCCCACGAGGTCGTCGAGCGCGGCCTCGCCGCGGCCCTCGATCGCGGTCCCCAGCGCGATGTCGTCCGTGGCGCTCAGCCGAGCGAGCAGCACCGACAGTGCCGCGTGCGCGACCATGAACAGCGACGCGTTGTGCTCACGCGCCAGCGCCGCGAGCCGGTCGCGCAGTTCCGCGTCGATCTCGAAGTCGAAGTTCGCGCCGCGCATCGACTGCGCGGGCGGCCGCGGCCGGTCCGTCGGCAACGGCAGCACGTCCGGCAGACCGCTGAGCGTGGTCCGCCAGTAGTCGATCTGCTTGGTGGCCAGCGAATCCGACGCGCTCTCGTCGCCGAGCAACTCGTGCTGCCAGAGCGAGAAGTCCGCGTACTGGACGTCGAGCGGAGCCCAGGCAGGTTCGGAACCGGCCGCGCGTGCGCTGTACGCGATCACCACGTCGCGCGCCAGCGGTGCCGTCGAGGCACCGTCGGAGGAGATGTGGTGGACCACGATGACCAGCACGTGCTGCTCGGCGTCGATCCGCAGGAGACGCGCGCGGACGGGGACGGCCTTCGCCACGTCGAAACCGGCGGTGACGAGGGAGATCACACGCTCACGCAGGGCGTTCTCGTCGGCGACGTTCTCCACGTCCAGTGAGGTGAAACTCCGGGTACGCGACAACACGACCTGGCCCGGACCGTCTCCGGTGTCGGGATACGTCGTGCGCAGCGTCTCGTGCCTTTCGACGACGTCGCCGAGTGCCTGTTCGAGCGCCGAGACGTCGAGGTGGCCCGTCAGCCTGATCGCCAGCGGAATGTTGTACGCCGCCGACGCCGTGTCGAACTGGTTGATGAACCACATGCGGGACTGCGCCGGGGACAGCGGAATCCGGGCCGGACGCGGCTGCGGCACCAGGGCCGGGCGGTTCGCGCCCGCCGAATCGGACTGCTCGGCGCGAGCCGACAGCGCGATCACCGTCGGAGCCTCGAACAGTTCGCGCACACCGATCGACGTGTCGAGCGCGGCGTTGACGCGGGCGACCACGCGCGTCGCGACCAGTGAGTTGCCGCCGAGGTCGAAGAAGCTCGTGTCCACGCTGACCCGCTCGTGACCGAGCACGTCCGCGAAGACTCCGGCGACGATCTCCTCGACGGGCGTACGCGGAGCCTTGTAATGGTCCACGGCGCCACCGAACTCGGGTTCGGGGAGCGCCTTGCGATCGAGCTTGCCGTTGATGTTCAGCGGCAGCGCGTCGAGGGCGATCAGCGCGGACGGCACCATGTATCCCGGCACCGACCGGCTGGCGAACGTGAGAACGTCGGCGTCGGCGACGGAGACGCCCTGCTCCGGCACCACGTAGCCGACGAGCCGGTCCCCGGTGTGACGGTCGTGGTGGACGACGACGACGGCCTGCGCCACCGACGGGTGCGCCACGAGCGCCCGTTCGATCTCGCCGAGTTCGATCCGGAAACCGCGGACCTTGACCTGGAAGTCGCTCCGGCCGACGTAGTCGAGGTTGCCGTCGCGGTTCCATCGCACCAGGTCACCGGTGCGGTACATCCGGTGTCCGGCGTCGCCGAACGGGTTGGCGACGAACCGTTCCGCGGTGAGGTCGTGGCGGCCGAAGTAACCGCGCGCCAACTGCTCGCCCGCGAGATAGAGCTCACCTGTGACGCCGGCGGGAACCGGGTGCAGACGCGCATCGAGAACGTACGTCTGCGTGTTCCATTCGGGCCTGCCGATCGGGACCGAACCGTCGCGCTCGTCGCCGCACCGGTAGTGGGTGACGCTGACGGCGGCCTCGGTGGGGCCGTACAGGTTGAAGATCTCCGCGTCGGAGACGTCGCGGAAGCGGAGCATCGTGTCGGCGGGCAGTGCCTCACCGATGCAGAGCACACGTGTCAACGACACCAGCTGGGCAGGCTCCGCCACCGCGACGAACGCCGACAGCAGCGAAGGCACGAAGTGGACGGTCGAGACCTGCTGCTCCGCAACGAGTGCGGCCAGGTACGACGGGTCGCGGTGGCCGTCCGGTGTGGCGACGACCAGACGTGCGCCCGCGGTCAGTGCCCACCAGAACTCCCACACCGACAGGTCGAACGTCGCCGCCGTCTTGAGCAACACCGAGTCTTGGGCGGTGAGCGGATATTCCGACTGCTTCCACCGCAACTGGTTGGCGATCGCACGGTGCGCGATCGCCACACCCTTCGGGCGGCCGGTCGAGCCGGACGTGTAGATCACGTACGCGGCGTTCTCCGGCCGCAGCGGCGTGATCCGCTCCGCGTCGGTGAGCGGGGACGGGTCGATTCCGCCCAGATCCAGTTCGTCGAGGAGGAGGTAGTCGACCTCGCCCGGCAGTTCCCCGACGACGGCGCGGGTCGCCAGGACGCAGACGGGTTGTGCGCTCTCCAGCACGTACGCGGTGCGCTCGGCCGGATGGTCCGGGTCGATCGGCAGGTACGCACCCCCGGCCGCGACGATCGCGTACATGCCGACCAGCAGTTCCACCGAACGCGGAATCGCGAGGCCGACCACGGTTTCCGGGCCGACCCCGCGGCCGACGAGGTGCCGGGCCAACCGGTTGACCCTCGCCGAGAAGTCGGCGTACGTCAGCGACTCGCCCTCGAACACGAGAGCGGTGACGTCGGGGTTCTCCGCGGCGGCGGACGCGAACATGTCCGCGAGCGTCGTCTCCGGCAGGGCCCGCTCCGTGTCGTTCCATCCGGACACCACGAGCGCACGCTCGTCGCTGCCCGCGAGCGGCAGGTCGCCGACCGCGGTCCGCGGCGAGTCCACCGCGGCGGCCAGGACGCGGCGGAACATGTCCGCGAAACGCTTGACGGTGGCGGCGTCGAACAGGTCGGTCGCGAACGTGAACACGCCCGACATCTGCTCACCCTCGGGGCTGTCGCCCAGGATCAGATGCAGGTCGAACTGCGCGGTGTCGCCCTCGACCTCGAGCGGTGTGACGGTGAGGTCGGGCAGTTCCAGCTCGGCCTTCGTCGTGTTCTGGAACGAGTAGCCCACCTGGAAGATCGGGTGGTGGGCCATCGAGCGTGCCGGGTTCAGGACCTCGACCAGGCGCTCGAACGGGACGTCGGCGTGCGAGAACGCCTCGAGGTCGGCCTCCCGGGCACGATCGAGGATCTCGTCGAACGTCTGCTGCCCGTCGACCTGCACCCGCAGCGCAAGGGTGTTGACGAACATGCCGACGACGTCGTCGAGTTCGCGCTCGCCGCGGCCTGCGATCGGGGTGCCCACCGAGATGTCCTCGGTGCCGGACAACCGGCTGAGCAGCACCGCGAACACGGCGTGCACGGCCATGAACACGCTGGCGTTGTGCCTGCGGGCCAGGGCTGCCAGACCGCGGTGCACCTCGGCGTCGATGGTGAAGTCGATCCGCGACCCGCGCAGGGACTGCACGGGCGGTCGCGGCCGGTCCACCGGCAGCTCGAGTAGATCGGGCACGCCGGCGAGCGTCTTCTTCCAGAAGGCCAGCTGGGCGGCGATCAGGCTGTCGGGGTCGTCCTCGCTGCCGAGGAGTTCACGCTGCCAGATCGCGTAATCCGCGTACTGCACCGGGAGCGGTGCGAAGCCAGGTTCCCGGCCTGCCGCCCGCGACGCATACGCCACCATGACGTCGCGCACGAACGGCGCCGTGGATTCACCGTCGGTGGACACGTGGTGCACGACGAGTGCCAGCACGTAGTCCTGCGAGCCGACCTCGAACAGTCGCGTCCGGATCGGCGGGACGTCGGCGGTGACGTCGAATCCGGCGGTGATCATCTTCACCAACTGCTCGCGCAGTTCGTCGTCCGAGACCGCAGCGGGCGTCAGGTCCAGCGGAACCAAATCGGCGGGAAGGATCACCTGGTGCGGGCCCTCCGGCGAGTCCGGGTAGATCGTGCGCAGCGACTCGTGCCGCCCCAGCACGTCGAATACGGCGGCCTGCAGCGCGTCCACGTCCAGCGCACCGGTCAACCGGACCGCAAGGGGGATGTTGTAGGCGGGCGAGTCCGGGTCGAAGCGGTTGATGAACCACATCCGGGACTGTGCCAGCGACAACGGGACGAAGGCAGACCTCTCCCGCGGCGCGAGGACAGGCCGCGGTCGGACGTTCTCGTCCGGAGTGGCGATGCGGGCGGCGAGGCCCGCGACCGTCGGTGCCTCGAACAGTTCCCGCACCCCGATACGGAGGCCGAAGACCTGTCCGGCGCGGGACACGACACGGGTGGCACTCAGCGAGTTTCCGCCGAGGTCGAAGAAGCTGTCGTCGACGCTGACCTGCGCGAGTCCGAGCACGTCGGCGAAGATGCCTGCGATCGTCTCTTCCGCGGGTGTCGTCGGGGCACGGAACTCCGCGCCGGCGGTGACGAACTCGGGCTCGGGCAACCGCGCGCGATCCAGCTTGCCGATGCTGGTCAGCGGGACCTCGTCGAGGAGGATCACGACGGACGGCACCATGTACGGCGGAAGCGTCTCGCCGACAACCGCCTTCAGCGATTCGGGATCGACCGTACAACCGTCGGCGGGCAGGACGTACGACACGAGAGTCGTCAGCCCGGCCGGGTTCTCGCGACCCACGGTCACGGCGAACTCGACGTTCGGCTGTGCGGCCAGGGCGGCGTCGATCTCACCGAGTTCGACGCGGAACCCGCGGACCTTCACCTGGAAGTCGGACCGGCCGACGTACTCCACCCGGTGTCCGTCCGCCCAGCGCACGACGTCGCCGGTGCGGTACATGCGCGCGCCGGGTTCACCGAACGGGTTGGCCACGAACCGCTCCGCCGTGACCGACGGACGGTTGTGGTAGCCGCGGGTCACCGACGGACCGCAGATGTAGAGCTCCCCGGGAACTCCTTCCGGCACCGGACGCAACCGCGAATCGAGAATGAGGGATTCGACGCCGCGCAGCGGCGAACCGATCGTCACGCG
This sequence comes from Rhodococcus sp. JVH1, assembly GCF_000280725.2. Classification (NCBI taxonomy): domain Bacteria; kingdom Bacillati; phylum Actinomycetota; class Actinomycetes; order Mycobacteriales; family Nocardiaceae; genus Rhodococcus; species Rhodococcus sp. JVH1. The sequence continues at coordinate 1,213,351 of NZ_CP166289.1, forward strand.
TTCGCCCGCCACCATCGGTTCGGTGATGGTGACGATGACCGTGGTCTCGGTGGGACCGTAGGCGTTGCGCATCTCGCGGCCGGGAGCCCACCGGGCCACGAGTTCCGGTGTGCAGGTGTCGCCGCCGACCACGACGGACGTGACCGTGTCGAGCCCGTCGGGGTCGACGGTCATCAGCGCCGTCGGTGTCATGACCACGTTGTTGACCCGTTCGCGGCGGATCAGGTCGGCGAGTTCGTCGCCGCCGTAGACGTCCGCGGGCGAGATCACCAGGGTGGCGCCCGCGCTGAACGCGGCGAGCATCTCCCCGACCGACGTGTCGAAGCTCGGCGACGCCACGTGCAGGAAACGGGAGTCCGGTGACACGACGTAGTGCTCGCGCACCTCGCGGGTGAGGTTCGCCAGACCGCGGTGGGTGACCACGACGCCCTTCGGCTTACCCGTCGAACCCGAGGTGTAGATGAGATACGCCGGGTGGTCGACCGTCAGCGCGCGGCGCAGATCCGCGTCCTCCACGGCGCCCGCACTGCGGGCACCGATCTCCTCGGCCGCCGCCGTCTCGTCGAGGACGATCCACGGCACCGTGCCGGGAAGGTCGTCGTGGTGGCGGGCGACCGTCAGTCCGAGGACCGCCCCCGAGTCGGACAGCATCTCGCCGATCCGCTCGAACGGCAGCTTCGGGTCGACGGGCAGGTAGGCGCCGCCGGCCTTGGCGATCGACCAGATCCCGAGGATGGATTCGACGGAACGCGTGATCGCGAGAGCGACATAGTTCTCCGGCCCCACGCCCCGATCGATCAGGACGCGCGCCAGCTGATTCGACCGCTCGTCGAGTTCCCGGTACGTGACCTCGCGTCCCTCGTAGGACACCGCGACCGACTCCGGGGAAATCTCGACACCCGAACGCAGCAGTTCGGGCAGCGTGCGCGGCTCGATCGACTGCGGTCCGCGGACCGGGGCGATCGCGGCCTTCTCCGCGGCGTCGAGGATCTCGATGTCGCCGAGGACCACGTCACGGTCGGCCGACACGGCATGGAGGATCCGGCCGAACCGGTCCGCGAAGCTCAGAACGGTCTGCTCGTCGAAGATGTCGGTCGAGTAGTTGAACGTCGCAGCAATACCCGCGGCGGCTCCGTCGACGTAGCGCTCGCCGACGCTGAGCTGGAGGTCGAATTTGGCGACCTCGAGCGGGGCGTCGAGCGCGGAGATCTCGAGACCCGGGAACTCCATCCGAACCGATTCGTTGTTGTCGAACGACAACGCCACCTGGAACAGCGGCTGGTGCGCCGTCGACCGCGGGACGTCGAGTACCTCGACGAGACGCTCGAACGGAACGTCGCTGTGGCTGAACGCATTCAGATCGGTCGCGCGGACCTGTGCCAGCAGGTCGGCGAAGGTGTCGTCGGGACGCACCGACGCGCGGAGCACGAGGGTGTTGACGAACATGCCGACGAGCCTGTCCAGTTCCTGCTCGCCGCGGCCGGCGACCGGCGTGCCGATCGCGACGTCCGTCTGCGAAGACAGTCGCTCGAGCAGGACCGCGAGCGCGGCGTGCACGACCATGAACAGGGTCGAGTTCGTTTCCCGGGCGATCGCGAGCAGCCCGCGGTGGGTCTGCGCGTCGATCGTGAAACGTGCCGACGCGCCGCGCAGCGACTGCACCGGCGGCCGGGGGCGGTCGGCCGGAAGTTCGAGTACCTCGGGGAGCCCGCCGAGCGCCTGCTGCCAGTAGCCGAGCTGGCGGGCGACGAGCGATTCGGGGTCGGACTCGTCACCGAGCGACTCACGCTGCCACAGCGCGTAATCGGCGTACTGGACGGGCAGCGGTTCCCAGCCGGGAGCAGTACCGGCCGCACGCGCCGCGTAGGCGGTCATGATGTCGGTGAACAGGGGCGCCAGCGACGCACCGTCGGCCGAGATGTGGTGCACGACCATCATCAGGATGTGGTCGGTGGGGTTCACCTCGAAGCAGGCGACCCGCACCGGGACCGTCTCGGTGACATCGAATCCGGTGGCGCCGAGTTCACGCATCCGCGCGTACAGGTCCTGCTCGTCCGCGACCGGCGTCGGGGTCAGGTCGGACACCACGTCGGCTGCGGGCAGCACGACCTGGTGTGCGTCTTCGTCGCCGACCGGGAAGACCGTTCGCAGCGACTCGTGCCGCTCCACGACGTCCGCCCACGCCGCATTCAGCGCCGCCGTATCGATCGAGCCCGTCAACCGCACCGCCAACGGCAGGTTGTACGCCGGGGAGGACGGATCGAACTGGTTGACGAACCACATGCGCTGCTGAGCCAGCGACAGCGGGATGCGGTCGGGGCGGGCACGGGCGACGAGTGCGGGACGGTGTTCGGCGGTTCCCGCGGTCGCTTCGAGCAACGCCGCGAGCTCCGCGACGGTCGGGTGCTCGAAGCACTCCCGGACGGAAAGCTGCGCGCCGAGCGCGGCGGTCAGCCTGGCGGTGAGCCTCGTTGCGCTGATGGAGTTTCCGCCGAGGTCGAAGAACGAGTCGGCGGCGCCGACGCGTTCGACGCCGAGCACCTCACCGAATACCCCGGCGACGATCTCCTCGACCGGGGTGCGGGATGCGATGTATTCGGCCTCGGACGTGACGAAGTCCGGTTCGGGAAGTGCACCCCGGTCCAACTTGCCGGTGGCGCCGAGCGGGAAACTGTCCAGGACGAGGATCCGGGCGGGCACCATGTACGCGGGCAGCGTCTCCGCTGCCGCGTCCAGCACCGACGCAGTGTCGATCGCCGCATCGGCCACCGGGATCACGTAGCCCACCAGGTTCTCGCCCGTGGTCTCCCTGCTGTGCACGACGACCACGGCCTGCGCCACCGACGGATGCGCGAGAAGCGCGGACTCGACCTCGCCGAGTTCGAGCCGCTGTCCGCGGAGCTTGACCTGGAAGTCGCGGCGCCCGATGTATTCGATGATGCCGTCGGCGCGCTTGCGGACGATGTCGCCGGTGCGATACATCCGCTGCCCGGCCGTGCCGAACGGGTTCGCCACGAACCGGTCCGATGTCAGGTCGCTGCGGCCGACGTAGCCGCGGGCCAGCTGGATGCCGGCGAGGTACAGCTCGCCGTGCACGCCCGCGGGCACGGGACGAAGCCGGGAGTCGAGGACGTACAGCTGGGTGTTCCACACGGGCGCGCCGATCGGCACCGTCGTGCGGTCCGCTTCGGTGCACTCCCAGTAGGTGACGTCGACTGCGGCCTCCGTCGGGCCGTACAGGTTGTGCAGCGCTGCGGAGGAGAAGTCCCGGAACGCGGCCGCGGAGGCCGGCGGAAGGGCTTCACCACTGCAGAACACCTGACGCAGCGAACCGCACAGCGCGGCGTCCGCACCTGCGGTGAACACCGCCAGCATGGACGGCACGAAATGCATCGTGGTCACGCTGTGCCCGGCGATGACCTCGGAGAGGTACACCGGGTCGCGGTGCCCGTCCGGGATCGCGACGACGAGCTTGGCCCCGACCTCGAGCGGCCAGAACAGTTCCCACACGGACACGTCGAAGGTGACGGGAGTCTTCTGCAGGACCACGTCCGTGGAATCCATCGGGTAGGTGTCCTGCATCCACAGCAACCGGTTGACGATCGCCCGATGACTGACGGCGACGCCCTTCGGCTTACCGGTCGATCCGGACGTGTAGATCACGTAGGCGGTCGAATCCGGACGGACCGGTGCCCCGCGCTCGTCATCGGTGATCGGACCGTCGGGGTGACCGGAGAGGTCGACGGTGTCCACCTCGATCCGCGGCGCGTCCGTCTCTGCATCCCGATCGGCCGACGAGGTCAGCACGCAGACCGGGGAGGCGCTGTCGATCACGTACGCGGTACGCGCCGCCGGATGATCCGGGTCGAGCGGCACGTAGGCGGCGCCCGTCTTCTCGATCGCGTAGATCGCGATCATCATCTCGAGGGAGCGGCGCAGGGCGACCGCGACCCGGGACTCCGGGCCGACACCCCGTGCGAGCAGTTCCCGTGCCAGGCGGTTGGTCCGGGCATCGAACTCGGCATACGTCAGCGCGTCGTCGCCGAACACCAGGGCAATCGCGTCCGGCGTCCGCGCCACCTGCTCGTCGAACAGGTCGACGAGGGTCCGCTCCTCCGCCGCGGTCGCGGAGGTCGCCGACGTCGCGTCGGCGATCACGCCGGCGAGGACACCGGCGAACGTGTCGGCGAAGCCTTCGCCCGACGAGCCGTCGAGCAGTCCGGGCAGCAGGGTGGACAGGGCGACCGTGACCGCAGCCTCCGGGCCCACGCCCACACCGGCGAGCGTGCGCGCGAGTTCCGCCGACTTGTCCCGCAACTGCGCATACGTGACATCGGTGCCGTTGTGCGACAGCGCGATTCCGTCCGGGTTGATCGACGCCGCGCCGTCGAGGAGTTCGGGCAGCGACTTGGTGGCCGCCAGCTCCTCCGAGATCGAGTGCGACATCAGGGACTGCGCCCCCTCGTCCGGCACGGTCAGACCGGCCTTCTCGTCCTCGGTCAGGATGTCGATGTCACCGACGATGGCGTCCGCATCGGCCGTGACGGCCTCGAGCACGCGAACGAAACGGTCGGCGAAACCGCGGACCGTCGACTCGTCGAACAGATCGGTGGCGTAGGAGAACCAGCCTCGCATGCCGTTCGCGACGGAGCCCTCGTCGAACCGTTCCTCGACGGCGACACCGAGATCGGTCTTGCTCGTGGTGAGTCCGCTCTCGAGGACCTCGACGGTCAGCCCGGCGAGCTCGAGCTTCGGACGTTCGAGGTTCTGGAAGCTCAGCATCACCTGTGCGAGCGGCGCGTACGCGGCGGTGCGCGACGGACGGAGCACCTCGACGATCTGCTCGAACGGCACATCGGCGTTGCCGAATGCATTCAGATCGACCTCGCGTGCCTGCGTGAGCAGCGTGCTGAAGCGGGCGTTCGGGTCGACATCGGTGCGCAGCACGAGCGTGTTGACGAACATCCCGACGAGGTCGTCGAGAGCGCGGTCACCGCGGCCCGCCACGGGGGTGCTGACGGAAATGTCGCTGGTGTTGCTCAACCGCCCCAGGAGCACGGCGAGCGCGGTGTGCACCACCATGAACAGCGACGCCTGATGGGTCTGCGCGAGGTCGTTCAGCGACCGGTGCACGTCCTGCCCGATCTCGAACTCGATCAGGCCACCCTGCGGGTTGCGGACGGCGGGGCGCGGTCGGTCGGCCGGGAGGTCGAGGACCTCCGGTGCATCGCCGAGGGCGTGCGTCCAGTACGCGATCTGCTTGCCCGCGAGCGACTCCGGGTCGTCTTCGGAGCCGAGGAGGTTCCGCTGCCACAGGGCGAAGTCCGGGTACTGCACGGGCAGCGGTGAGAAGCTGGGCTCGTCCCCCTGCACGCGAGCGCCGTAGGCGCCGAACAGGTCCCGTGCGAGCGGGGCCATCGACGAGCCGTCCGCCGAGATGTGGTGGACCACGACCACGAGGACGTGGTCGCGTTCCCCGAGTTCGAACAGGGCGGCGCGCACCGGGACGTCGGCGGTGACGTCGAAGCCTGCCGATGCCAGCGCGACGACCCGCTCCCGCAGTTCCTGCTCGTCGGCCACGCGGACGGCGTCGAGCTCGGGCTTCGTGTCGGAGGCGGACAGGACGACCTGGTAGGGGCCGTCGACGGAATCCGGGTACACCGTGCGCAGCGATTCGTGCCGGGCAACGACGTCGGCGATCGCCGAGCGCATCGCGTCGGCGTCCAGTGCGCCGGTGAGCCGCAGCGCCAACGGGATGTTGTACTCGGCCGATTCGGGATCGAATCTGTTGGCGTACCACATCCGCTGCTGGGCCAGCGACAGCGGCAGCCTGTCCGGACGCGGTCCGGCGGTGACGGGCGGGCGGGCGCCGCCGTCCACACCGAGCTCTTCCAGCCTGCGGGCCAGCTGCGCCACCGTGGGAGCCTCGAAGATCTCGCGCACCGGAGCGTCGATGCCGACGGCCTCGTTGATCCGCGCCATCACGCGGGTGGCGGCGAGCGAGTTTCCGCCGAGCGTGAAGAAGGAGTCGTCGGCGCCGACCACGTCGACACCGAGCACCTCCGCGAACACCGCGGCGACCCGCTGCTCGAGAGCGGTTCCCGCGACACGGAACGCACGGTCCTCCGCCAGGAACTCGGGCTCGGGCAGGGCCCGGCGGTCGAGCTTGCCCACCGGGGTGAGCGGGATGGCGTCGAGGGTCACGATCGTCGACGGCACCATGTACGTGGGCACGAACTCGCCCACGAAGTCCAGCATCCGGGTGACGTCCACCTCGACGCCCGGCACCGGAAGCACGTGCGACACGAGGACCGAATCGCCGGACGGTCCGGGCAGCACGGACGTCGTGGCGAAGTCGACGGCGGGGTGCTTGGCGAGCACCGCGTCGATCTCGCCGAGTTCGATGCGGAACCCGCGGACCTTCACCTGCTGGTCCGAGCGGCCGACGTAGTCGACGGTCAGCGCACCGTCCGCGTCCTTCGTCCAGCGCACGACGTCGCCGGTGCGGTACATCCGGTCGCCCGGCTCACCGTACGGGTTCGCGACGAAGCGTCCCGCGGTCAGCGGCGTGCGCCGGTGGTAGCCACGGGCGAGTCCGAGACCCGACAGATAGAGGTCACCTGCGATACCGACCGGAACGGGGCGGAGCCGATCGTCGAGGACCAGCGCGCTGGTGCCGCGGATCGGACCACCAATAGTGACCGGGCCGTCGGCGGCCATCGGGTCGCTGATGTTGGTCATGATCGTGGTCTCGGTGGGACCGTATCCGTTGAACAGCGAACGTCCGGGTGCCCAGCGGGCCGCGAGTTCCGCCGGGACGGCCTCGCCGCCGGCGACGACGAACTGGAAGTCGTCCAGCCCGGATGGGTCCACGGACGCCAGCGCCGAAGGCGTGACGAAGCCGTGCGTGACGCGGTGTGCGCGCAGGAACTTCGCGAACTCGGGTCCGCCGTACACGTCGGTCGGAGCGATCACCATGGTGGCACCGGCGCCGACCGCGAGCAGCAGTTCGAGGACGGACGCGTCGAAGCTCGGCGACGCGAAGTGCAGCGTCCGCGAGTCCGTCGTCACCCGGTAACGCTCACGCTGTTCGGCCGCGAAGTTGGCGAGACCCCGGTGCGTCACGACGACGCCCTTGGGCTGCCCGGTGGTGCCGGACGTGTAGATCACGTAGGCGCTGTTGGCCGGTGTCACGGCCGTGCGACGCTCCGCCTCCGCGACGGGAGCCGTGGAATACTGCGCGGCTGCGTTCTCGAAGTCTTCGCTGTCGAGGACCAGCCAATCCACGTCCGCCGGAAGCCGGCCGACCTCGGAGCTCACGGAAAGCCCCAGCGACACACCGGAATCGGTGACCATGTGCGCGATGCGCTCGTCCGGGTACCCGGGGTCGATCGGCACGTACGCACCGCCGCTCTTGGCGACCGCCCAGATGCCGGCGATCGACGCGATCGAGCGGGTGATGCCGAGCCCGACGAACGTCTCCGCGCCGACCCCGCGCTCGATCAGGATGCGCGCCACACGGTTCGAGAGCTCGTCCAGCTCGCGGTAGGTGATGCTGTCGCCGCCCGAGACGATCGCGACCCCGTCGGGGTTCGCGGCGACCGCCGCGGACAGCAGTTCGACGAGAGTCGTGGGCGGTGTGCCCTCGATACCGCGGACCGGTGTCAGTTCCGCTGTCTCCTCGGCGTCGAGGATGGGGATGTCCCCTACCGCGGTGTCGGTTCCGCCGCCTGCGACGGCGGCGAGGATCCGCACGAAACGGTCCGCGAAGCCCTGCACGGTCTCCGCGTCGAAGATCTCGGTGGCGAACCCGAGAACGCCGGTGATCCCGGTGGGCGCACCCTCGTCCGACCACAATTCGCGCAGGTCCACGGTGAGGTCGAACTTGCTGAACTCGACGTCCACGGCGCCGGGTGTCGCCTCGAGTCCGGCGAATTCGAGCGACGGAATGCCGTTGACCTGATGGGTCAGCACAACCTGGAACAGCGGCGAGTACGCCGTCGACCGGGTCGGCTTCAGGGCGTCCACCAACTGCTCGAACGGGACGTCCTGGTTGCTGAACGCGGCGAGGTCCTGGGTGCGGACCTGCTCGAGCAGTTCGGCGAAGGACGTGCCGGGTTCGACTTCGGTCCGCAGCACCAGCGTGTTGACGAACATGCCGACGAGGTTCTCGAGTGCCTCGTCACCGCGACCGGCCACAGCTGTTCCGATGGCGATGTCGGTGCTCGAACTGAGCCGTGCCAGCAGCACGGACAGCGACGCGTGCAGCACCATGAACAGCGACACGTTGTGTGCGCGCGCGACCTCACCGAGACGACGGTGGATGTCCTCGTCGACGGAGAAGCCGACGGAGGCACCGGCCATCGACCGCACCGTCGGGCGGGGCCGGTCGGTGGGGAGCGCCAGGACGTCGGGCACACCCGCGAGGGTCTTCGACCAGAAATCGATCTGCTGCGTGGCAACAGATTCCGGATCGTCTTCGGATCCGAGGAGAGCGCGCTGCCAAATCGCGTAGTCGGCGTACTGGACCGGGAGTTCCGGCCACTGTGGCTCGCTCTCCTCGAGACGCGCGGTGTAGGCCGCCATGATGTCGCGTGCCAGCAGAAGGGTCGACGCGCCGTCGGAGGCGATGTGGTGCATCACCAGAACCAGTACATGGTCGTCCGCACCGATCCGGAACAAGCCTGCGCGGACAGGGAGGGTGTCGGTGACGTCAAATCCCTGGGACGCGAACTCGAACAACCGCGCCGTCAGATCCGTCTCAGCCACCTCGACCGATTCGATCCCCAGGTCGACTTTCGACGCAGGAAGAATGACCTGGTGCGCACCGGAATCCGAGTCGGGGAACACCGTCCGCAGGATTTCGTGGCGCGTCACGACGTCGGAAAGAGCAGACGACATCGCCGCGACGTCGAGGTCGCCACGGAGCCGGACCGTCAGCGGCACGTTGTACGCCGGGGACGCCGGGTCGAAGCGGTTGAGGAACCACATGCGCTGCTGCGCCAGCGACAGCGGGAGTTCCTGTGGCCGGGCCTGCGCGACGAGAGCGGGGCGCGGTGTTCCGTCGCCGCCCTGCTCCTCGACGAAGGCGGCCAGTTCGGCGACGGTGGGAGCCTCGAAGAGATCCCGCATGCCTACGATCGCGCCCGTCGACGACGACAGGCGTGCCGCGACCCGAGTGGCGCTGAGCGAGTTGCCACCGAGATCGAAGAACGACGCGTCGACGCTGACGCGATCGACACCAACCACGTCGCCGAAGATCGTTGCGACGATCTCCTCCAGCGGCGTGCGCGGAGCAACGAACTCGGCAGTGTCCGCGGCGAACTCGGGTGCCGGGAGCGCCTTGCGATCGATTTTGCCGCTCGAGTTCAACGGCATCTCGTCGAGGACGACGAGCGCGTCGGGGACCATGTGTGACGGCAGAAGCGAACGCAGGTGCGTGGACACGTCGTGCGCCACCACGGTCGCATCTGCCGCGGCGGTGACATACCCGACGAGCCGCTGAAGTTCGTCACGCTCGTGGACGACGACGATCGACTGCTTGACCCCGTCCATCGCGGTCAGGGCCGACTCGATCTCACCGAGCTCGACCCGCAGACCGCGGATTTTGACCTGGAAGTCACTGCGCCCGAGGAAGATCAGCTCACCGTCGGCGCGCTCGCGCACGAGATCGCCGGTCCGGTAAATACGGGAGCCGGCATCGCCGAGGGGGTTGGCGACGAAACGCGCGGCGGTGGTGCCGGTCATCCCGCCGTAACCGCGCCCCACTACGACGCCGCCGATGTACAGTTCGCCGGTCACGCCGGCAGGTACGGGGCGCAGCCGCTTGTCCAGCACGTAGTAGTCGGCTCCCGGCAACGCGGACCCGATCGGGATCGGGGTGGCCTCGGCGCCGGGTGCAGTCAGATCGAGCTCGTAGGACGCACTCACGTCCGACGCTTCCGTCGGGCCGTAAGAGTTGACCAGGCGGACGCCCCGGCCGATCAGCTTCGCGTACGCAGCCGGCCGGATCTGCTCACCACCGAGGACGACGCAGTCCAGTGCCGCCAGACGGTCGTCGACGTCGAGTTCGGCGAGCAGTTCGAACGCGCTGGGCGCCATGTTCACGACGCGGACGTCGCCCATGGCGAGATGACCGAGTATGTCCGCCGGGTCGAACCCCTCCGCCGCGAGGTGGAGTACGCCACCGGAGATCAGCGGAACCCAGACGTTCTTCTGTGTGAGGTCGAACAGCGGGGAACTCGCGACGAGGACACCCGTGCCGTCGCCGATGCGAATTTCGTCGCGGTACCACCGGTAGGTGTTCATCACACCAGCCATGGGCACCATCGTCGGCTTCGGCCGTCCCGTCGAGCCCGACGTCGAGATGACGTATGCGAGACGGGATCCCGCCTCGTCGTCCGACCACGGGTCAAACCCGAGGTCGCTCGCGTCGTACTCGGTCAGCGCCGCGACGGTGTCCGGAGCGTCGAGGACGATGGCCTCGTCGAGAACGGTGTCGCCCAACGGCGTACGGCCCAGTTCGCGCCACGACGACGTGGTCATCGCCACGCGCGCTCCGCTCGTCTCCACCAGACCGGCGATACGCTCGAGAGGCCACGCCTGGTCGAGTGGAGAGTACGCGGCACCGACCTTCCACGCCGCGAGCATCCCGACGACCCAGTCGAGCGAACGCGGAACGATCAGGGCGACGACGTCGTCGGCCCCGACACCCCGGTTCGCGAGTTCGCGGGCCATCTGGTTGGCGCGGCCGTTCAGCTCGGCACGCGTCGTCGTGACTGTCCCGCCGACCACCACGACGGCGTCGGGGTCGCGCTGCACGTGCTCGTGCCATGCGGCGAGGGGGGACTCCGGCCGGGCCGCGGCGGTATCAGCGGGGGCTGCCTGCTCCGGGACGATCGGTGCGGCCGTGTACTTTTCGAGGTCGACGTCTCCAACGAGCGCGTGCGCATCGGCGATCACCGTGTCCAGGATCGCCCCGAAGCCGTCCTTCCCGTCCTCGGACGGCGGGGCCATCATGATCGTGGGAACCAGACCGGACAGCACCACGGAGACGATCGCGTCCGGACCCATCCCACGCTCCGACAGCGGCGCTGACATCAAGCGGAGCCGCTCGTCGAACTCGCGGTACGTCACCTGCATGCCGTCGTGGGCGACCGCGACGGCGTCGGGAGCGACCTCGACAGCGGCAGCCAGGAGCTGCGGCAGCTCGCGAACGGTCATCGTGCGGGCGGGCCTGACAGGGGTCAACTTTGCTCTTTCACGTTCGGTAAGAATGTCGATGTCCCCCACCGAGACATCCGGGTCGGCGACGACGGCTTCGAGAATGCGGACGAAACGCTCCGCGATCCGCTCCACGCTCGCCCGTTCGAACAGGTCGGTGGCGTACGTGAACCGGCCGGTGAGCCCGAAGGGCCTTCCGGTGTCGTCGACTCGCTCAGTCAAGGTGAGGGTCAGGTCATACTTCGCGCCCTCGCCCAGGTCCTCGAGCGCCTGCACCGACAGTCCGGGCAGCTCGAGAGCGCCGATGCGGTTGTTCTGGAACGACAGCATCACTTGGAACAGCGGTGAGTACGCGGTCGAACGCCGGACACGAAGGGTCTCTACCAGGCTTTCGAACGGTACGTCTGAGTTTTCGAAAACGTTCAGGTCGTGCTCTCGTACCCGCGCGAGCAGGTCGCCGAACCCGTCGCCCGCGTGCACTTCGGTTCGCAGGACCAGCGTGTTGACGAACATTCCCACCAGGTCGTCGAGCGACTGGTCGTGGCGCGCCGCCGTGGGGGTGCCGATCGCGATGTCGTCGGTGCCGCTGAGCCGCGAGAGCAGCGTCGCGAGAGCGGTGTGCGTGACCATGAACAGCGAGGCGCCCCGCGCCTTCGCGAGTCGCTCGAGCCCGTCGTAGACCTGTGACTCGATTCCGAAGTCGACGAAGTCTCCCCGCATCGACTGCCGGGAGGGTCGCGGGCGATCGGTCGGGAGTTCGAGCAGTTCCGGAGTGCCCGACAGTGTCTCCGACCAATACGCGATCTGCTTCGCCGCGAGCGACCGGGTGTCGGCGGGGTCGCCGAGGACTTCGCGCTGCCACAGTGCGAAGTCGGGGTATTGCACCGGCAGCGGCTGCCACAGGGGCGCCGCACCGGCGGTGCGCGCGCTGTAGGCGACCATGAGGTCGCGCGCGAGCGGCGACATCGACGCGCCGTCGGCGCAGATGTGGTGCACGACGAGGACGAGCAGAAACTCGCTCTCGCTCGTGGCGAACAGCCGGATGCGCAGCGGGGGCGCGACCGTGACGTCGAATCCGTCGGTGGCGAATTCGGTGAGGGCCGTGCGGAGTTCGGCCTCGGTCACCGGGACGGGCGTCAGGTCGAACGGAACCTGCGCGGTGTCGACGACCTGCTGATACGGGCCGTCGCCGGAGTCGGGGAACACGGTCCGCAGCGACTCGTGCCGCGCGAGCACATCCGACACGGCGGACGACATCGCGTCGATGTCGAGCGAACCGGACAGACGCACGGCGAGCGGGATGTTGTACGCGGAGGACGCCGCGTCGAACCGGTTCATCAGCCACATGCTCTGCTGAGCCATCGACAGCGGAACCCGCTCGGGGCGCGGCCGCGCGACGAGGACCGGCCGGTCGGAGCCCGTGCCTGCCTGCTCGGCCACCTTCAGGGCGAGCCGTTCCACGGTCGGTGCCTCGAACAACTCGCGCACACCCAGACGGGTGCCCGCGGCAGCGTTGAGCCGGGCGACAGCCTTCGTCGCCACGAGCGAGTTGCCCCCGAGGTCGAAGAACGACTCGGCGACACTGATCTTCGCGAGCCCGAGCACGTCGGCGAGGACACCGGCGACCAGTTCCTCGGTCGGCGTACGCGGCTCGATCATCTCGCCCTGCAGGGCGTCGAAGTCGGGCTCGGGCAGGGCCTTCCGGTCAAGTTTGCCTGCGGTGGTGAGCGGGATCTCGTCGAGGACGACGACCGCGCTCGGCACCATGTGCGCCGGAAGCATGTCGCCGACGAAATGCGTCACCTCGGCGACGTCCACCGCGGCGCCCGCGGTCGGCAGCACGTACGACACGAGGGCGGTCGAACCCGACGGCATCGACGTGCCGAGGGTGGCCGCGAACTCGAGGTCCGGGTGCTTGACCAGAACGGCGTCGATCTCGCCGAGTTCGATCCGGAAACCACGGACCTTCACCTGGAAGTCACTGCGACCGACGTACTCCACGCCGTAGCCGGCACGGTGCCCGTGGTCGACGACGAACCGGACGACGTCGCCCGTGCGGTACATCCGGCTGCCGCTGTCGCCGAACGGGTTCGCGACGAATCGTTCGGCAGTGAGGCCGAGACGGTCGTGGTAGCCGCGGGCGAGGCCGGGGCCTGCGATGTACAACTCCCCCGCCACGCCGACGGGTACCGGGCGCAGCAGTTCGTCGAGAACGTAGACGGTGACACCGCAGACGGGACCGCCGATCTCGACCCGGCTCCCGGGCACCAGCAGGTTGCTGACGTTGCTCATGACGGTGGCCTCGGTGGGTCCGTAACCGTTGTACATCCGGCGACCCGGCGCCCAGCGTTCCACCAGTTCCGGCGGGCACGCCTCGCCGCCGGCCACGACGACCTCGAGCCGGTCGAGTCCGGCCGGCTCCACCGACGCGAGCGCGGCGGGCGTGACGAAGGCGTGGGTGATCTCGTTGTCCGCGAGGAAGTTTCGGAGTTCCTCGCCGCCGTACAGGTCTGCGGGGGCGACGATCATCGTCGCGCCGCAGCCGAAGGCGAGCAGCAGTTCGAGGACGGACGCGTCGAAGCTCGGGGACGCGAAGTGCAGGGTCCGCGCCGACGGGCTCACCCCGTAGTGGGTGCGCTGCTCGGCGGAGAAGTTGGCCAGACCGGCGTGGGTGACGACGACGCCCTTGGGCAGACCGGTGGTACCGGACGTGTAGATCATGTACGCCGGGTGCTCGAGCTGCACCGACGCGGTCCGCTCGGAATCCGTGACCGGATCCGCCGACTTCGGGGCGCACAGCGCGTCGCACTCGGACGAATCGAGGGCGAGCCATTCGACGTCCGAGGGAAGGGTGTCCCGCTGGGCGGCCACGGTCAGGCCGAGAATCGCACCGGAGTCGGCGACCATGTGCGCGATGCGCTCGGACGGGTAGCGGGGGTCGACGGGCACGAAGGTGCCGCCGGCCTTGGCCACGGCCCACGTTGCGATCACCGAGTGCAGCGAGCGCGTCATCCCGAGCGCCACCGACGTTTCCGGTCCCACACCGCGATCGACGAGAACCCGGGCGAGCCGGTTCGAGCGCGCGTCGAGTTCCGCGTAGGTCAGCGATTCGCCGTCCGCGACCAGCGCGGTGCGCTCGCCGTTCTCGGCCGCGGTCGCGGCGAGGATCTCCGGCAGCGACAGCGGTGCGACGGCGTCGGTGCCGTGCGCCGCCAGCAAGGACGCACGCTCACCGGGAGCGAGGATGTCGATGTCCGCGACGAGCGTGTCGACGTCCCCGGACAGCGCACCGAGCACGCGGACGACCCGCTCCATGATCTCCTCGACCTCGGCGGCCTCGAAGATCTCGGGAAGGAACTTGGCCGTCAGGTGCAGCCGCGGGTCGGTCATCGCGACGATCGCCAGCGGGTAGTGCGTGGCGTCGTTGGACGTCACGTCGAGAACGCGGAGACCCTCGATGTCGCTGCTCTTCGTGAGCGCCTCACGGTCGAGCGGGTAGGACTCGTAGACCATCAGCGTGTCGAACAGCGCCCCGAGGCCGAGTCCCTGCTGGATGTCGGTGAGCCCGACGTGATGGTGATCGAGCAACTTTGTCTGCTCGTGCTGGATGCGGTCGAGCAGGGTGCGGACGGCGTCGCCGGCACGGACGCGGACCCGCACCGGCAGAGTGTTGATGAACAGCCCGAGCATGGACTCGATGCCGGGCACCTGCGGCGGACGACCCGAGACGGTGGTGCCGAACACCACGTCGTCCCGTCCGGTCAGCCTGCCCAGCACGATTCCCCACGCGGCCTGGACAAGGGTGTTCATGGTGACACCGAGTTCGCGCGAGCGCGCCGTCATGTCGGCGAGCAGGTCGTCCGGCAGGTCGATCACCAGCTCACCGGGGGTGAGCGTCGGCGCGGTCTCCGCGTGCGCGGGTGCGAGGAGGGTGGGCTCCTCGATACCGCCCAGGGCCTTCGTCCACGCGGCCACGGGCACCTGCGGGTCCTGCGCGGACAGCCACTCGAGGTAGCTGCGGTACGGACGCGGCTGCGGCAGTGCCAGTTCGTCGCCGTCCACCGCGTACAGGGTCAGCAGATCCTGGATGAGGATCGGCAGCGACCAGCCGTCGAGGAGGATGTGGTGGTTGGTGACGGCGAACCGGTAGCGGTCCTCGCCCGTCTCGACCAGCAGGAACCGAACGAGAGGCGGCGCAGTCATGTCGAACCGGTCGGTCCGGTTCGCGAGCATCAGCGCCTCGAGTTCCGCAGCACGATCGGACTCGCACGCGGCCGAGAGGTCGACGTGCGTCCACGGCACGTCCACCCGGTCGACGACCACCTGCATGCCGGTGCCGTCGTCGCCCGCGACGAACGCGGTGCGCAGGTTGGGGTGCCTCGCGACGAGTGACTCCGCGGCACGGCGGAGGCGGTCGGTGTCGACGGATCCGCCCAGGTCCATCACGAGCTGGGTGGTGTACACGTCGGTGGCGGTACCGGCCAGCGACGCGTGGAACAGCAAGCCCACCTGCAGCGGGGCCAGCGACCAGACGTCGGCGAGCGAGGGGTAGTCGCTCTCGAGGGTGTCGATCCGGCTCTGACTCAGGGACACGAGGTCGAGGTCCGACGGCGTCCGGCCACCGGCTCCGGGCCGCTTCGTGTGTTCGACGAGCCCTTCGAGCGCGCGTGTCCACAGGCCCGTGAGCTCGCCGACCTCGGCGTCGGTGAGGACGCCCTGGGGGAAGTCGACGGTGGCCGAAAGTCGCTGTTCTCCTTCGACATCCACGATCATCGCGTTGATGTCGAGGGCGAAGTGCACCGGCATCTCGCTGTTGCGGGTACCGGTCAGCTCCATCGTGTCGGTGTCGGGTACCCAGCCCGCCGCCCGGAACGCGTCGGGGATCTCGCCCACCGACACGCGACCGAGGTAGTTGAAACTGATCTGCGGGCTCGGCAACGCGGCGAGAACCGCGCGGGTCTCGGCGTTGAGGAATCGCAGCATTCCGTAACCGATGCCGTGCTCGGGTACCCGGGCGAGTTGTTCCTTCACCGACTTGACGGCCCGGCCTGCGGCCGCACCGCCGGCGAGGGCGTCGCGCACGTCGACGCCGGGCGCCGACAACCGGACCGGGAACATGCTGGTGAACCAGCCGACCGTGCGGGAGAGATCGGCGCCGGGCAGCACCGTCTCCTCGCGGCCGTGGCCTTCGAGGTGCACGAGGGTGGAGGACTCGGTGACGCCGCGTTCCGCGCGCCACGCCGCGACGGCAAGGGCGAGGGCGGTGAGGAGACCGTCGTTGACGCCGCCGTGGAACGCGCGCGGCACGTCGGTCAGCAGACCGTCGGTGACGTCGGCCGGGACCTCCAAGCGGACCCGGCCGGTGGTCGAGACCGTGTCGCGTCCGTCGAGGGCGCGCGAACCGATCAGCGGGTCCGCACCGTCGAGAGTGGTGCGCCAGTGGTCGAGTTCGGCCACGCGGCGGGCGCTCCGGGCGTTGTCGGCGAGGCCGTGCGCCCAGCGGCGCACCGACGTGCCGACCGCCGGGAGCAGCGGGTCGGCCCCGGCGGCGATCTGCGCCCACGCGGATGCGAAGTCGGGCACCAGCACTCGCCAGGACACCCCGTCCACGGCGAGGTGGTGGATCACGACGAGCAGTCGTCCCGACTGCGGGGTGCTCTCGCCCTCCCCGCTGTCGGCGTCCGCGCCGTCCCGCGGTGCGAGATCTCCGGCATCCTCTGCGGGCGCGAACCAGACGAAACGCACCACGCTGCCGGTCGCCGGGTCCAGCGTGTCCACCGTGCGCTCGAGAGCGTGCGCGGCCAGCGCCTCGAACGAGTCGGTGCCGGGTCCCTCGCTGAACTCGACGCGATCGACGAGCCGGTCGACGTCGACGGAGCCGATCGGTGCGACCTCCAGCGACCATCCGGCCGGAGAGTCGGTGCGGCGCAACGACGAACGCAGAGCGTCGTGACGATCGACGACGGCCGCCAGCGTGCGCACCAGGCGGTCCCGCTCCACCTTCGGCGGCAGTGCCAGGAGAATGGACTGGGAGAAGCGGTGGAAGTCGCCGCCGAGTTCCGTCATCCAGTGCACGACCGGTGTCAGCGGCATCGTGCCGATACCGGCGCCCGGAAGTTCCTCGAGGACGTGCACCGTCGCCGACTCGGATGCCGACTTCGCGACCTCGGCGAGCGAGGCCACGGTCTTGCGCTCGAAGACGTCGCGGGCCGTGAACAGGACACCGGCTTCCTTCGCGCGGGACACCAGCTGGATCGAGACGATGCTGTCGCCACCGAGCGCGAAGAACGAGTCACCGACACTGACCCGCGGCAGACCGAGAACCTCGGCGAACAGTCCTGCGATCGACTCCTCCATGGTGCTGCGAGGGGCCACGTACTCACTGGACTCCGCGGCGAACGTCGGTTCGGGCAAGGCCTTCCGGTCGAGTTTGCCGCTCGCTCCGACCGGCATCTCGGCGATCACCACGACGGCGTCGGGAACCATGTACGAGGGCACCGCGCGGCCGACGTGGACCGTCAGATCCTCGACGTCCACCGCCGAACCGGGTTCGGGGACGACATAACCGACGAGCCGCTGCCCCAGGGAGCTGTCGTGCACGACCGCAACCGACTGCGCCACATGGGGATACGAGGACATCGCGGCCTCGATCTCGCCCAGTTCGATGCGCAGGCCGCGCACCTTCACCTGGAAGTCGGTGCGACCGAGGTACTCGATGCTGCCGTCGACGCGCCACTTGACGAGGTCGCCGGTGCGGTACAGACGGGTTCCCGCGGCGCCGAAGGGATTGGCCACGAAGCGTTCTGCCGTGAGTTCCGGCCTGCCCTCGTAGCCGCGCGCGACCTGGGCGCCCGCGAGATAGAGCTCTCCCGCGGATCCGATGGGAGCGGGCCGGAGGTGGCCGTCGAGCACGTACGCCTCGGTGTTCCACACCGGGGTGCCGATGGGAATCGTGTGGAGGGTCTCCCGATCCACCTCGCCTGCGGTGGCGTGCACGGTGAACTCGGTGGGGCCGTACAGGTTGTGCAACCCGGCGTCGGACTTCGCGCGGAACGTTGCGGCGACGGCAGGCGGAAACGCCTCGCCCGCAACGAGAACGACGCGCAGGCTGACGAGTTGTTCGCGGTCCGCTTCGGCGACGAACACCGACAGCATCGACGGGACGAACGACGTCGCCGTGACCTTCTCGCGCGCGATCACGTCGGCGAGGTAGGCGGGGTCGCGATGCCCCTCGGGTGCGGCGATCACCAGGCGCGACCCGGAGGCGAGTGCGGCGAACAGTTCCCACACCGACACGTCGAACGTCGTCGGGGTCTTCTGCAGCACGACATCGTTCGCATCGAGCCCGTAGCGCGACGCGATCCACGTGACCTGGTTCAGGACCGAAGCGTGGCTCACCGCCACGCCCTTCGGACGTCCGGTGGACCCGGACGTGTAGATGACGTAGGCCGGGTTCGCCGGCCGCAGATCGGCTGCCCGTTCGTCGTCGCGGATCGGGCCGGCCGGGGCGCCGCTCAGATCCAGGGCGTCGATCTCCAGGACGTCCTGATCGGCGGGAAAGACGAGGTCGTCGCGCGCGACCGTGAGGATGCACAGCGGGCGGGCACTCTCGAGCACGTACGCCGTGCGCTCGGCGGGGTGGTCGGGGTCGAGGGGCACGTACGCGCCGCCCGCCTTGACGACGGCGTACATCGCGACCATGGAGTCGAGCGAGCGGCGGATCGCGAGGGCGACCTTCGTCTCCGGACCCACCCCCCTGCCGATCAGCGTCCGGGCGAGACGGTTCACCCGCGCGTCGAACTCGGCATATGTGAGCTCCTCGCCGTCGAAGACGAGTGCCGTCGCGTCGGGCGTGCGCCCGACCTGGGCGTCGAACAAGTCGACGACGGTCCCCGCCGGCGGGGTCACGACGTCGCCGTTCCACCCGGTCACGACCTGTCCGCGTTCCTCGTGGCTCATCGCGGCCAGGTCCGACACCGAGGCGTCGTCGCCGGCGCCGAGGAAGCGCTCGAAGAAGTCGAAGAAGCGGCTGTGGTGACGGTCCAGCTCGTCGGCGGAGTACAGGTTGGGGTTGGCCTCGAAGTCGATGTGGATCTTGCTGCCCGCCACACCCTGGTAGATGTTCAGCGAGAGATCTTCGACCGGTCCGGTGGTGAGGACGTTCTGGTGTCCGGTGACCGTCCCCAGCTTGATCTCGCTGTGGAACATCATGATGTTGATCGAGGGACCGAAGAAGCCACGCTGCCCCTGGGGCGCTCCCGCGTCCCGGCGGATGTCCTCGTGGCGGTACCGCTGGCGGCGCAGGGCGCCGGTGAGCTCGATCTGGACGCTCTTGACCAGCTCGGGGACGGTCATCTCCGGGGTGATCTGGAGTCGGAGCGGAACGATGTTCGACACCATTCCGCCGGAGCGACGCAGCGTGGCGGTGGTGCGCGCCGAGACCGGGAGGCTGAGGACGACGTCCGTCCGGTCGGTCATGTGGGCCAGGTACGCGGCGAATGCGGCCACCACGATGGGTGCGGAGCTGGCGTTGCTGCCGCCGAGCGCCTCGTCGAGCAGGGTGGCGGTGGACTCGGGCAGGGCCTCGGAGGAGAGCCGCGCGAACTTGCCCACCATGGCCGCGCGACCGGCGAGGCTCGGAGCCTCGGGCAGGTGCGCGGTGCGTTCGGCCCAGTATTCGCGATCCTTCGCGAACCGCTCGGAGTTGCGGTACCGCTGCTCGTCCTCGACGATCCGGACCAGGTCCTCGGCGCGGCAGGCCGGCGGCTCGGTGCCCTCGACCAGTGCGGTGTAGATCTCGGCGATGCGAGCGATCAGCGCCATCGCGCCGAAACCGTCGAGCGCGATGTGATGGATGCGGCAGAACCAGAAGTAGTGATTCTCCCCGACGTGGAGCAGGTAGACCACGACGAGGCGGTCCTCGAGGAGGTCGACGGGGGCGCTGTAGTTGGCCCGCATCCACTTCTCGGCGGCGTCGACGGAATCGTTCTCGGCGCGGAGGTCGACATAGGTGATGGCGTCGTCGAGCGCCTTGTCGACGTACTGGTACGGAACGCCGTCGATCTCGACGAGGCGGAGGAAGCCGGAGCCGAACTCCCGGCCGGTGCGCTTGCTGGCCTCGGTCAACAGGTCGAGGTCGATGTCACCGCGAAGCTCGATGTACTGGGCGATGGTGAGAGGAACGTCGCCCATCGCGTGTTGCGCGAACCAGATGCCACGCTGCGCAGCCGACAGCGGAAACGCTCCTTCCGGAGCACCGCTACTACCCGCTGCTTGTCCCGACCCCAAGGGTTACTCCGTTCTCGAACGCGTGGCGACTGCCGCCTGTGTCTTTGGTGATTCGTAGCTCTCGGTCCCACGGACTACGTCGTGGGCCGGTCTTCCGATGAACGCCATCACATGAACAAGCCTTGCCGGTTCGAAGCATCTCGCGGAGCGGTGACGTGCCGGGCATGGGACGCCCTGCGCTGATCGAAGAGTTCCACCACACTCGGAGTCGATATCAGACGATCGTCCGAAACCCGATTGCCTGCGACGCTGAACACTCCAAGGCCCTTACATCCCGAACTACTTGCGGTGAGCGGGTTCATACGTGGCTCCGTTCTCTCATCGATCCAACAAGCGGCCACCCAATCGGTGCTCGTCATCCTCCGAGTCGAGAGCCGAGTCTACGGCGCTGGTGGAGGAGCGAAACATCGTCGCGATCATTGCTTCGGCCTCCTCTCGCTCGGGGGTGACAATCTCGGTTCGTACGGTTCTGCGGTAGCGCCGGGAATTACATCGGTGTCGGATCCACTGCCGTTACCGGCGCCGGTGTGACGTACCCAACCCTCGATACTTCCAGAACCAGGCCTGAATTCGATCTTCGACGCGCACATATTCAACAGGCCGAACCACATTCCGGGCACTGTGTACAACCAGAATACGGATACCGTACCGAGAGTCGGAATTTCGCAAGGTGTACAACTGTCGTATCCAGTTTCATGTTCCACCTCCCGACTGTTATCCGCGCACGGTGCAGCCGATCTGATGACCGGCCGCGGCGTTGAACACTCACTGCCCCCCGTGACCGCAGTTTTTGCCAACCACCGTGTCTACCAAAGCCCCGCACAGGTCTCAAAATGAAGAGCACCCGAAGTTGCACACCGGGAATAACCGACCAGGCCCGTCACGCATCCGCCTCGAACGGAAACTTGGACGTTCACGTGAGCACCCGGGCTCCGGAAGATCGGCCGCTGACCTGCCACGAGGACGCAGACACGCGCCCCCGGCGAAGGGAGGTGAACCGACGACACCACGGTTGTATCCCAGCATCTGGAACACCCTCCCGGTGCGCGACACTCTCGATGTCCGATTAGTCGCGATCGCTGACGCGTGACCGATCGCAGGCAGACGGGAGATTTCTCACATTCGGGGGCGCGTCGACGTCGGGAAGCACACTTCTACCAACGAGTAATCGAAGTAAGACTAACCTAACTTTGCCGCCCAACGACACTGACATCGAGGGACTCGCCGCTCACCGTCCGTGGCTCGCGAACCAATCGAGCAGACCGGGGTCGTCCACGGCGCTGCGGTCCACCGTGCGCCCCGCATCCGCTCCCTGGAAAATGCGCTTGAGGGGCACCTCGAGCTTCTTGCCGGTCCGGGTGTGCGGGATACCGGGCGCCTCGATGATGTCGTCGGGCACATGCCGCGGAGAGGCCTGCTCACGAATCGCGGCACGGATACGCTGCTTCAGCGCGTCGTCGAGTTCCGCCCCCTCCGACAGGACCACGAACAGCGGCATCCAGTATCCGCCGTCCGCCAGGTCGACACCGACGACAAGCGCTTCGGCGACCTCCGGGAGCTTCTCCACCACCTGGTAGATGTCGGCGCTACCCATCCGAATCCCGTTGCGATTCAAGGTGGAATCGGACCTCCCGTGCATCAGGACGGTCCCGCGATCGGTGATCGTGATCCAGTCGCCGTGCCGCCACACTCCGGGGAAGACATCGAAATATGCCTCGCGGTACCGCTTTCCGTCCGGATCGTTCCAGAACGACACCGGCATGGACGGCATCGGCGCCGTCACGACCAGTTCACCGACCTCCCCTCGCACCGGTTGCCCCGACTCGTCGAACGCGTCGACGGCGACACCCAGGCAGGGGGCGGACAGCTCCCCCGGCCAGACCGGTATGTTCCGCGCTCCCCCGACGAACGCCGACACCACGTCGGTCCCACCGGTGATCGACACGACGGGAACGCGGCGACCGACGTTCTCGGACAACCACAGTGACGACGCCGCCGGCAGCGTGGACCCGGTCACCCCCACCGCCCGAAGTGCGCTCAGATCGTGCTCGCGCACGGGGACCACACCCGCCTTGTCGCACGCGAGAACATAGCCGGGACTGGTGCCGACCACGGTCACACCCAGTCGTGACACCAAGGACCACAACGCATCCGGCGTCGGATAGGACGGACTTCCGTCGTAGGTGACGATGGTGGCCCCCACCAGCAGGCCCGCCGTCTGGAAGTTCCACATCATCCAACTGGGACTGGTGTACCAGAACAGGGTGTCGTCGCGGCGGATGTCGAGTTGGAGCGCGAGCGACTTCACGTGTTCGAGGAGGACGCCGCCGTGACCGTGCACGATGCCCTTCGGCAGGCCCGTGGTCCCCGAGGAGAACACCACCCACAGCGGGTGGTCGAACGGGACGGCGACGGACTCGAGTACGGCGTCCCGGCCGGTGGCATCCGCCCAGGTGAGGGTGCCGTCGACGGCACTGTCCGGATCGAGATGCGGCACGACCACGGTGAGGGCCGACGACGGCAATCCGCCGCGCAGGTCGGCGGCCGCGGCGAGCCGATCGTGTTCCTTGCCCCCGAACCGGTAGCCGTCCGCGGTGATCAACGCTTTCGGGTCCAGTTGACCCAGTCGATCGAGCGCGGCCGGCGCGGAGTAGTCCTGTCCGCACGCGGCCCACACGGCACCGAGCGACGCCGTGGCGAGGAACGCGACGACGGCCTCGGGAATGTTCGGGAGGTAGCCGACGACCCGGTCACCGACCCCGACTCCGTGCTCGCGGAGAGTCGCGGCGAGGCCCGCCACCGCGGACCGCAACTCGTCCCACCCGACGGAGACGTCGGTGGCGCCCTCACCCGCGTACAGGATCGCCGGTGTGCCGGGGCGGGCGTTCCGGAAGACGTGGTCGACGTAGTTGAGGGTCGCCCCGGGGAACCAGACGGCACCCGGCATCGCGTCGTCCGCGAGGGCCGGTCCGGGGTCGGTGGCGGACCGGATCTCGAAGTAGTCCCACACGTCCTGCCAGAACGCCGCCGGGTCGGCGATCGACCAGCGCCACAGCGCCCGGTAGTCGTCGACCCGGACGCTGTGACGCCGTGCGACGAACCGGGCGAAGTCGGTGACGACCGCGTCGCGCACGTCGGATTCGGTGGGCACCCATTGCGGATCGGCAGTCATGGGCACCATCTTCCCCGAGAGCGCGGCAGTTCCGCGCTCTTTCGCCGCCTACCGCGGGGACTCGGACGTGCTCTTCCCCTTCGAATCGACCTGGGAGCGGCGCAGGATCGCCTCGGCGTGACGCAGGACCGGCGCGTCCACCATCTTTCCCTCGAACGCGAAGACTCCCCGTTCGTCGGCGACGGCGGCGAGAACCCGCGTGGCCCAGTCGACGTCCTCGTCGGACGGCGCGTACGCCTCCCGGATCACCGCGATCTGGCTGGGATGGATGCCGACCTTGACGTCGAATCCGACGGCGACGGCGTCGACCGCCTCGGCACGCAACCCGTCGAGGTCCTTGATGTCGAGATAGACGGAATCCAGGGCGAGCCGGTGATACGCCTTGGCGGCCAGCAGTGTCGACGACCGCACGTGATCGGCGACGTCACGATAGCTGCCGTCCTCGCGGCGACGACTGGAGTTACCACCCATCGCCGCCACGAGATCTTCGGCGCCCCACATCACGCCGATCGTGCTCGCCGCGAGCGCGATCTCGCTCACCGCGAGCGCACCGAGAGGCGACTCGACGAGGGCGATCACCTCACGCGGCGCCAACGACAGCACCTGGTCGGCGGACTCGCACTTGGCCAGCATCAGCCTCGTGTAGCGGGTGCCGTCGAGTGCCAGCAGATCGCGCTCGTGGTCCTCGGTTCCGACCGGATTGACCCGCACCACCGTGCGATCCGGATCCAGCGGGGTGTCGATCAGGGCGACCCGCGCCGCTTCCTTGTCCGCGGGCGCCACCCCGTCCTCGAGGTCGAGGATCACGACGTCGGCTGCCGCAGCCGCTTTCGCATACCGTTCGGGCCGGTCGGCCGGGCAGAACAACCAGGCGGGCCCGGGCAGTTCCCAGCTCACGACGGCCTCTTCTGGACGAGGGTCTTGCGGACCGCGATCGCCACCACGTCGCCGTTCTGGTTGCGGCCGGTGTGCTCGAGCGTGACGATGCCCTCGCCGGGCCTGCTCTTCGACTCGCGCTTGTCCACGATCTTCGTCTCCGCGTAGAGCGTGTCGCCGTGGAACAGCGGCTTCGGGAAACTGATCTCCGAGAACCCCAGATTCGCGACGATCGTCCCCTGCGTCAGTTGTGCCACCGACAACCCGACCACGGTCGAGAGGGTGAACATCGAGTTGACGAGGCGCTCACCGAACTGGGTGTTCTCGCTGTACGCGGCGTCCAGGTGCAGTGCCTGCGTGTTCATCGTCTGCGTCGTGAAGAGGACGTTGTCGGCCTCCGTGACGGTCCGGCCGGGACGGTGCTCGTACACCGCTCCCAGCTCGAACTCCTCGAACCACAGGCCCCGCTGGACGATTCGCTTCGGTTCGGTCGTCGCGGTCACAGGCCCGCCTCCCGCGCGATCAGCATCAGCTGCACCTCGGTGGTGCCCTCGCCGATCTCCAGGATCTTGCTGTCACGGTAGTGCCGGGCCACGGTGTACTCGTTCATGAATCCGTAGCCGCCGTGGATCTGGGTGGCGTCCCGGGCGTTGTCCATCGCGGCCTCGGAGGCGACGAGCTTGGCGATGGCGGCCTGCTTCTTGAACGGCTTGCCGGACAACATCCGGGCAGCGGCGTCGTAGTAGGCGGTGCGCGCGGTGTGGGCGCGCGCCTCCATGCGGGCGATCTTGAAGGCGATGGCCTGGTTGTGGCCGATGGGCCGTCCGAACGCCTCGCGTTCCTTGGCGTACTTGACCGACTCGTCGACGCATCCCTGGGCGGCTCCGACGCTGAGCGCGGCGATGGCGATGCGGCCCTCGTCGAGGATCCGCAGGAAGTTCGCGTACCCGCGGCCACGCTCGCCGAGCAGATTCTCCTCGGGAACGCGCACGTCCGAGAACGTGAGCGGGTGGGTGTCGGAGGCGTTCCAGCCGACCTTGTTGTACGCCGGCTCGGCGGTGAAGCCCGGCGTCGACGTCGGCACGAGGATGGTGGAGATCTCCTTCTTGCCGTCCTTCGTACCGGTCACCGCGGTAACGGTGACGAGCTTGGTGATGTCGGTGCCGGAGTTGGTGATGAACTGCTTGTTGCCGTTGATGATCCACTCACCGCTGTCGAACTTCGCGGTGGTCTTCGTCCCGCCGGCATCGCTTCCGGCACCCGGCTCGGTGAGCCCGAACGCGGCCAGGCTCTTGCCGCTCGTCAGCTGCGGCAGCCACTCCTGCTTCTGCTCCTCGTTGCCGAACCGGTAGATCGGCATCGCACCCAGCGACACGCCGGCTTCCAGGGTGATCGCGACACTCTGGTCGACCTTGCCCAGTTCTTCGAGTGCCAGGCAGAGGGCGAAGTAGTCGCCGCCCATTCCGCCGTACTCCTCCGGGAACGGCAGGCCGAACAGGCCCATGTCGGCCATTCCCGCCACCACCTCGTACGGGAACGTGTGATTGGCATCGTGTTCCGCCGCGACCGGTGCCACCACGTTCTTGGCGAAATCGGCGACGGTCTTCGCCAACTGCTGGTACTCGTCGGGAAGCTGGCCGGTGGCAAGGAATTCGGTCATGACGCGTCTTCTTTCGTGTCGGTGGTGTCGGTGTGCGGGGTGACTCGTGCGAGCAGCTGGTCGACCATCACCTGGTCACCGGGTGCGACGAGGATGTCGACGACGCCGTCGACGGGGGCGGTGAGCGAGTGCTCCATCTTCATCGCCTCGACCACGACGAGGCTCTGGCCCGCGGTGACGTGGGCGCCTGCCTCGGCGCCGACGGCGATGACGGATCCGGGCATGGGGCTGGTGATCTCGGCCTCGCCGGCGTGGACGTCGCCGGTGCGGACACTGAGTTCGCGGACCTCACGCAGCATCGTCGTGCCGTCGGAACCGGCGAGCCAGATGTGCCCGTCGGTCTGGGCGACCCGGTAGGTTTCGCGCCTGCCGTCGATCACCACGGACAGCGTCGTTCCGTCGAGCGCCGCCGTCAGGGACAGGGTGTCGCCGTCCTCCACCTGCGCGGTGGCCTCGGACGGACTGCCCGTGATGCGCACGTGGTCGGTGCGGGTGGCAGACGACAACCGGATGCTGGTGGGCGCGGGAACCCCGACCCGCCAGCCGCTGGGAACGTCCCACGGATCGGCCTGTGCCCGCTCGGGCCAGCGCTGCAACCAGCGGAAAGCCGCAGCGGCGATCAGGGCGGCGTCGGTGGCCTCCGCGGCGACGAAGTCCTCGAGCCGTCGGTCGAGCAGACCGGTGTCGAGGTTGCCGGCCACCACGTCGGGATCGGCGAGCAGGAAGCGTGCGAACTCGATGTTGGTGACCACTCCCAGCACACCGGTGCCGGCCAGTGCCCGGTCCAGCTTGCGCAGCGCACCGGCGCGGTCGTCGGCGTGGGCGATGACCTTCGCCAGCATCGGGTCGTAATCGCTGCCGACCACCGTGCCGGGCTGCAGCCCGGAGTCGACCCGGACACCGGGGCCGGCGGGTTCGACGACGTCGGCCACGAGTCCGCCGGTGGGGAGGAATCCGCGACTCGGATCCTCGGCGTAGACGCGGGCTTCGATGGCGTGACCGGTGAGGGTGATGTCGTCCTGGGCGAAGCCGAGCGGCTCACCGGCGGCCACTCGCACCTGCCACTCGACGAGGTCCAGGCCCGTGACGAGTTCGGTGACCGGGTGCTCGACCTGCAGCCGGGTGTTCATCTCCATGAAGAAGAACTCGTCGGGCTTGTCGGCGGAGACGATGAACTCGACCGTTCCCGCTCCGGAGTAGTCGACGCTGCGCGCCGTGTTGCAGGCGGCCTCACCGATCCGGGCGCGCGTCGCCTCGTCCAGCAGCGGCGACGGAGCCTCCTCGATGACCTTCTGGTGGCGACGCTGCAGACTGCATTCGCGCTCACCGAGATGGACGACGTTCCCGTGCCCGTCCGCGAGAATCTGCACCTCGATGTGCCGAGGCCGCAGCACGAATCGCTCGAGGAACAGCGTGTCGTCGCCGAACGCCGACGCCGCCTCCCGCCGAGCGCTGCGCAGTGCCTCGGCGAGTGCGCCCGGCTCCTCCACCAGTCGCATGCCCTTGCCGCCGCCACCTGCCGACGGCTTGACGAGGACGGGGTATCCGATGTCGCCTGCGGCCGCGATCAGTTCGTCGTCGGACAGGCCGGGACGGGCGATGCCGGGGACGACGGGCACGTCGAACTTCGCCACCGCGTTCTTGGCGGTGATCTTGTCGCCCATCACCTCGATCGCGTGAGCGGACGGGCCGAGGAACGCGATTCCCGCGTCCGCGCAGGCCCCGGCGAACTTGGAGTTCTCCGACAGGAACCCGTAACCGGGATGGATGGCCTGCGCGCCGGTTGCCTGCGCCGCCGCAATCACCTTCTCGATGACGAGGTAACTCTCCCGGGCCGCGGCCGGGCCGAGCAGCACCGCGGTGTCGGCCTCACGGACGTGCCGCGCGTCCCGGTCCGCCTCGCTGAACACGGCGACGGAACGGATTCCCATGGCCCGCAGGGTGCGGATCACACGCACCGCGATCTCGCCGCGGTTGGCTACCAGGACGGTATCTATCCGAGTCATTTCAGTCATTCCACTCACATCCGGAAAACGCCGTAGGAGACCGGCTCGACCGGTGCGTTCGCACACACCGAGAGCGCCAGTCCGAGAACAGTTCTGGTATCGGCGGGGTCGATGATGCCGTCGTCCCACAGCCTGGCCGTCGAGTAGTACGGATTACCCTGCGCCTCGTACTGCTCGCGGATCGGCGCCTTGAACGCCTCTTCGTCCTCGGCCGACCACGGGTTGCCCGCGCTGTCGAGTTGCTCGCTGCGCACCGTAGAGAGCACCGATGCCGCCTGCTCGCCGCCCATCACGGAGATCCGGGCGTTAGGCCACATCCACAGGAACCGCGGCGAGTACGCCCGCCCGCACATCGAGTAGTTGCCCGCACCGTAGGAGCCGCCGATCACGACGGTCAGCTTGGGAACCCGGGCGCATGCCACCGCGGTCACCATCTTGGCGCCGTGCTTGGCGATGCCGCCGGCCTCGTAGTCGCGACCGACCATGAAGCCTGCGATGTTCTGCAGGAACAGAAGCGGAATCTTGCGCTTGTCGCACAGTTCGATAAAATGCGCGCCCTTCATCGCGGACTCGGCGAACAGCACGCCGTTGTTGGCGACGATGCCGACCGGGTGGCCTTCGATGTGCGCGAAACCGGTGACCAGGGTCTTGCCGTACTCCGCCTTGAACTCCTGGAACTCGCTTCCGTCCACGATGCGGTCGATGACCTCGTGGACGTCGTACGGGGTGCGCGGGTCGGTGGGGACCACGTCGTAGAGGTCGGTCTGCGGCGCCGACGCGGGGACGGCGCTGATCACGTCCCACGGACGCTCGGCGCGCGGGCCGAGGGTCGCGACGATGTTCCGCACGATCCGCAGCGCGTCCTGGTCGTCCTCCGCGAGGTGGTCGGTGACGCCGGAGACCTTCGAGTGCAGGTCGCCGCCGCCGAGCTCCTCCGCTGTCACGACCTCACCGGTGGCGGCCTTCACCAGCGGCGGGCCACCCAGGAAGATGGTGCCCTGGTTGCGGACGATGACGGCCTCGTCGCTCATCGCGGGCACGTAGGCGCCGCCCGCGGTGCACGAGCCGAGGACCGCCGCGATCTGCGGGATGCCCTGCGCGCTCATCGTGGCCTGGTTGTAGAAGATGCGGCCGAAGTGCTCGCGGTCCGGGAACACCTCGTCCTGCCTGGGCAGGAACGCGCCGCCGGAGTCGACGAGGTAGATGCACGGTAGCTGGTTCTGCAGCGCGATCTCCTGCGCCCGCAGGTGCTTCTTCACCGTCATCGGGTAGTAGGTGCCGCCCTTGACGGTCGCGTCGTTGGCGACGATCACACATTCCCGGCCGGACACCCGGCCGATGCCGGCGATGACGCCCGCGCCGGGGCATTCGTCGTCGTACAGGCCGTTCGCCGCGAGCGGGGAGATCTCGAGGAACGGGCTTCCGGGGTCGAGCAGGGTGTCCACTCGATCGCGGGGCAGGAGCTTGCCTCGGCTGACGTGCCGCTCGCGCGACTTCTCGCTGCCGCCGAGTGCGGCCACGGCCAGCCTCGACTTCAGCTCGTCCACCAATTTCGTGTGCTCTGCCCGGTAGCCCTCCCGTGCAGTGGTTCCGCTCAGTGCCATCCTGCCGCCTTCTCGTCTTGACGCCCGTGCCGAGTGAGTTAATACTCGATAACTGAATCTAAGATAACTGTGATTAACTGAGTTGTCCAGACCGCATCCGAGAAAGAGCAAGGCGATGACCACAGACGTCGACGGCACCGAAGCGCCGATCACGCGCCGGGAACAGATGAAGGCGGATCGTCGCCGCCAACTGCTCGACGCCGCCGCCCGCCTCATCGCCGAACGGGGCTTCCTCGGCGTCCGCCTCGAGGACCTCGGTTCCGCGGCGGGAATCAGCGGCCCCGCCGTGTACCGGCACTTCCCCAACAAGGACGCCGTCCTCGTCGAACTGCTCGTCGGGATCAGCACGCGACTGCTCGAGGGCGGGTCGCTCGTCGTGGCGGAGGCCGCCTCCCCGGAAGCGGCCCTCGAGGGTCTGATCGACTTCCACCTGGACTTCGCGCTCGGCGAACCCGACCTCATTCGTATCCAGGACCGGGACCTGGAGAGCCTGCCCCCCGAGGCCCGCCGGGAGGTCCGGCAGACGCAGCGGCGCTACGTGGAGATCTGGGTGAAGGTGCTGCTGCAGGTGGACACGTCACTGGACGAGACGGATGCCCGCACCAAGGCACACGCCACGTTCGGGCTCATCAACTCGACCCCGCACAGCGCCGATCCCACGACCCCCTCGCGCACTCGGAAAGTACTGCGCGACATGACGCTTCTCTGCCTACGCCCGTGAGTACTTGTTAACGTCCGGCGGTTAATAAGTACTCACGGGCGGCGAAGCCGCAGAAGGGCCCCGCCCTGACCGGACGGGGCCCTTCTCGTGCCAGTGCGATGTGGCGCCTACACCCTGTTCTTGCTCGTCATCGAGGTGTATCCGAGGGTCAGCACGGCCGCTACGGCGATGCTGATGATCCACCGGATCCAGTCGATTCCGCCGGTGTCCCCCTTGTCGAGGAGCCCCTCCCACACCCAGTACCCGATCAGCGCACCGATGATGCCGAGGACGACGGTGATGATCCAACCCATCGCCTGCTTTCCCGGAATCACGAGACGCGCCAGAACGCCGATGACCGCACCGAAGATGATGGTGCCGATGATGTCCATGACCATGGCGCTTGTCCTCTCAACACGCAATTCATGGTGCGAGCGGAAGGTCACCGCTCATGTCGAACATAACCACGTGGACACCCGTTCGACAGGGCTTCGGCAAATCGTTGCCAAAAGGTTCATGCGGCGTACCGCTGTGAACCCCCTCGGTTCAGCGAATGCCCTGCCGTCGCAGGGCCACGGACACCGCCGCGGCGCGGGTGTCGACACCGAGTTTCGCGTAGATGTGGGCGAGATGGGTCTTGACCGTCGCCTCGCTGATGAAGAGGGCTTTGCCGAGTTCCTTGTTGGTCATGCCCTCGGCCAGCAGGGTCAGCAGTTCGGCCTCCCGCGGCGTGAGGGCCTCCTCGGGGCGCTGCATCTGCTGCAGTAGCCGCGACGCGACGGGCGGCGACAGCACACTCTGGCCGGCGGCCGCGCCGCGCACGGCCGCGAAGATCTCCTGGGGTGTCGAATCCTTCAGGAGGTATCCGATGGCACCGGCGTCGATGGCGCGCACCACGTCGGCATCCGTGTCGTAGGTCGTGAACACCAGCACCGGCAGGGCCCGATCGACCTGCCGGATGCGGCGAATGGCCTCGACCCCGTCGATACCGGCGCCCAGGGCGAGATCCATCGTCACGAGCTGCGGCCGGAAGGCGCTCACCGCGTCGACCGCCTCCTCCCCCGTGCCCGCCTCGGCGATCACCTCGATGTCCGGCTGCGAGTCGAGAAGCGCTCGCAGCCCGGCACGAACGACCACATGGTCGTCGACCAGCAGCACGGTCACTCTCGTCATGCCGCGGTTCCTCTCGCGCACGGTATCTGGGCGGCCACCACGGTGCCCTCGCCCGGTGCGCTCTCGACGGTGAACGTGCCACCCAGTTGCTCGACGCGACTGCGCATCGCCCGCAGGCCGTATCCGCCTCGCGCCGAGGGAGATCCGGCGGGCGGGGGTTCGAAACCGGTGCCGTCGTCGAAGATGTCGAGCGCGACGGCGTCCGGAAGGTACGTCAACGTGACACCCACGGTCTCGGCGTGGGCGTGCCGGGCGATGTTGGACAGCGCGCTCTGGGTGATCCGCAGCAGCGCATGCGTCACCTCCGCCGGAATCGCGATCGGAGTGCCCACGATCCGGAGCTCCGCCCGCGGGTGGTGGGTACGCGCGGCGGCGAGCAGTGCCGCGTCGAGTGGCTGGGATTCCAGATTGGGCGCCGCGAGATGGTGCACGAGACTGCGTGTTTCCGCCAGGTTCTCGCGCAACGTTCCGGTCGCCACGCGGACGTCCTCACGTGCCCGCTCCTCCGTCCGCGGATCTGCCTGCGCCCAGATCTGCTCGGCCGCCTCGAGCCGGAGCAGGCTGCTGGTCAGCCCCTGCGTCACGGTGTCGTGGATCTCGCGGGCCAGTCGTTCGCGTTCGGCGAGCACCCCCGCCTCCCGCTCGGTTTCCGCGAGCCGGGACCGGGTCTCCGCCACCTGGCGGAGCAGTCGCACCCGTTCCCGGCCGTCGCGCTCGATCTGGCTGTACGCCATGACGATCAGCGCCCCGGTGCACAGCGGTCCCACCAGCACGGCCCACTCGGTGCGGCCGGAGAAGGTGAAGAACGCCACCGAGGTGAGGACGGCGAGAACCCCGACGACCGGGTACGCGATCCGGCTCGGGTACGCCCGCGTGCACAGGAAGAACATGGGAAACGCGCACCAGGCGAAACTCGGCGCGAGCCAGACGAGCACTGCCCACGTCGTCAGGACCGGCCATACCCACGGTTCCCACACGCCTCCCCGCCGTGCGACAACGGCGGTGACCGTGTACAACGCGGCAAGCGCCGCGATCAACGCGACCACCACGATGAACCGTCCGCTCACTCCGTGGTAGGTCAGATATCGCGCCGTCGACGTCGCGAGGAGGACGTAGAACGACACATGGATGGCGGTAGCGAGCGGGCCGCGCAGACCCGCGCCGTCCGGCCTGTCCACTCCGTCCACAGGTGTCGTCACGTCGAGTGATCCTACGGATGTGCCGTAGTTCGCGGATCCACCGTTCGGATGATCTGCCGGGACCGGACGGATGAGTTCGGGGGCGCCGTCGGCCCGATGCGGTCACCGGCACCGCCGGGCCAGGCTGGTCACGTCAGCTCGTCACTTCCCGAAAGGCCTTCCGATGCGCACCTTCCACCGCCTGCCCCGCGTTCTGGCGATCACCGTCCCGCTCGCCGCGATCGTCGCCACCTCGGCGTGCGGCACGTCCGCGTCCGACGAGGCGAGTCCGACGTCCACTCCGCTCGCGACCGCCGCCGCGCCTGCCCCGATCGACGGTGCGGACGGCGTGGTGAGCCAGAACCGTCTCGGTATCGGCACAGCGCAGGCCGCCGCGCAGGCGGCGCTCGCGAAGTGCCAGGCCGACGGGCTCGGCTTCGTCACCGTGTCGGTGGTCGATCGTGCCGGCAACGTTCAGGCCATGTTGCGCGGGGACAATGCCGCTCAGCACACCGTGGAGGCGGCCCGCCAGAAGGCGTACACCGCTGCCGCGTTCGGCGCGAACACCAGCGATCTGAGCGAACGGGCCAAGGGCGACGGCGCGACGGTCGCCGACCTTCCCGGCACCTTGTTCCTCGCAGGCGGGGTGAGCGTGAAGTCGGCCGGCGGGTCGATCGCGGGTATCGGCGTCGGCGGCGCGCCCGACGGAATGCGGGATCAGGCGTGCGCGGCCGCCGGGCTCGACGCGATCGCCGGGACGCTCGGTTGAAGAGCCGCCCCCGTGTCGACGCCCGAACTGGAACACGCGCTGTTCGACGCCGTCGTCCGTGACGACGTCGCCGCCGCGCGGACGCTGATCGACGCCGGAGCGGACGTCGACGCGAAGAACGCCCGCGAGGACTCGGCGTTCCTGTACGCCGGCGCGGAGGGACTGAACGAGATTCTCGCGCTCACCCTCGACGCCGGCGCCGACGTCACCAGCATCAACCGGTTCGGCGGAACCGCGCTGATCCCGGCGGCCGAGCACGGCCACGTCGACACCGTGCGGATGCTGATCGAGGCCGGCGTGCCGATCAACCACGTCAACGAGCCGGGCTGGACGGCCCTGCTCGAGGCCGTGGTCTACGGCGACGGCTCCGAGCGGTATCAGGACGTCGTCCGCCTGCTGCTCGACGCGGGCGCCGATCCGTCCATCGAGGACGCGGACGGCCGCACGGCCCTGCAGCATGCCGAGCGGCGCGGGCAGGACGCCGTCGCGACGTTGCTGCGGACCAGATGACGAGACGGGTCAGGTGCGCCCGATCAGGTCGAGGGACTGCTCGCGCATCTCGACCTTGCGCACCTTGCCGGTCACCGTCATCGGGAACTCGTCGACGACGTGCACGTACTTCGGGATCTTGTAGTGGGCGAGCTTCCCGGTGCAGAATTCGCGCACCTTCGCCGCGTCCAGGGGCTCGGCACCGTCCTTCATCCGCACCCACACCATCAGTTCCTCGCCGTACTTCGCGTCCGGCACCCCGATGACCTGGGCGTCGAGGATGTCCGGATGCGTGTACAGGAACTCCTCGATCTCGCGGGGATAGACGTTCTCGCCACCGCGGATGACCATGTCCTTGATCCGCCCGGTGATCGCGACGTAGCCGTCCGAATCCATCACACCGATGTCACCGGTGTGCATCCACCGTCCGGCGTCGATCGCTTCCGCGGTCTTCTCCGGGTTGTTCCAGTACCCGAGCATCACCGAGTAACCCCGGGTGCAGAGCTCGCCCGGCGTGCCCCGCGGAACGGTCAACCCCGTTGCCGGATCGACGATCTTGACCTCGAGGTGCGGGCCGACCCGGCCGACCGTCGACACGCGCTGATCGATCGTGTCGTCCGACCGGGTCTGCAACGACACCGGCGACGTCTCGGTCATGCCGTAACAGATGGAGACCTCGGCCATTCCCATCTGTTCGATGACCTGCTTCATCACCTCCACCGGGCAGGGTGACCCGGCCATGATTCCGGTCCGCAGACTCGACAGGTCGAACGATGCGAA
The DNA here is from genome assembly GCF_000280725.2 of Rhodococcus sp. JVH1. NCBI lineage: Bacteria > Bacillati > Actinomycetota > Actinomycetes > Mycobacteriales > Nocardiaceae > Rhodococcus > Rhodococcus sp. JVH1. The sequence continues at coordinate 1,248,269 of NZ_CP166289.1, forward strand.
GTCCGGTTCGGCGAGTTCGGCGATGAACATCGTCGGCACCCCGTACAGCGACGTGCACTTCTCCGCTTCGACGGCCTGCAGCGTGGCTTTCGGGTCGAAGGACGGCCCCGGAATGATCATGGTCGCGCCGTGACTCGTGCACGCCAGGTTGCCCATCACCATGCCGAAGCAGTGGTAGAACGGCACCGGGATGCAGACGCGGTCGTTCTCCGTGTAGTGGCACAGCTCGCCGACGAAGTACCCGTTGTTCAGGATGTTGTGGTGGCTGAGCGTCGCCCCTTTGGGGAATCCGGTTGTCCCCGAGGTGTATTGAATATTGATCGGATCGTCCGAGGACAGGGCCGCCTGCGCGGCAGGCAGCAGCGCCGGGTCGGCCTCGTGCGCAGCCATGCCGTCCGACGCCAGCCGGCTCCACTCGGCACTCCCGAGGAGCACCACCATCTCGAGGTCGGGGCACTGCGGCCGGACCTCCTCGATCATGGCCGCATAGTCGGACGACTTGAATTCGGGCGCCGACACCAGCAGGCGGATACCGGCCTGGTCGAGCACGTACTTCAACTCGTGCGCCCGGTAGGCGGGGTTGATGTTGACGAGCACGGCGCCGATCTTGGCCGTCGCGAACTGGATCAGCGTCCACTCCGGGCAGTTCGGCGCCCAGATCCCCACCCGGTCGCCCTTCCCGATTCCCCGCTTCAGCAACCCCGCCGCCACGGCGTCGACGTCCCGCCTCAGTTCGGCGTACGTCCACCGCCGTCCCGAGGGCCGGTCGACCAGGGCGTCACGATCGCCGTGGGCTGCCACGGTCCGGTCGAAGTTGTCTCCGATGGTGTCGCCGAGCATCGGGGCGTCCCACACGCCGTTGGTGTAGCTGGGAAGCGGGGTTGTCATCACTCTTCCTCTCCAGGAGCCCGTTCGGGCACCTACGGGACGGGCAGACCCGAAGGCCCTTCCGCGGTCGAACTTACTCTTGGTTGATGTGATCCAGGGCATACTGCACGGCGAGGGGCGCCGGTATCTGTGCGAAGTCCGGACACCCCTCGCCGGCCCTGTCAGAGCGCGTCGTCTTTCGTTTCCACCAGGGCTTTCGTGCACAGCAGGCTGACCACGCCGAGGACGGCGAGCATCACGCCGATCGCGGCGCTGCCGTACGCGGACGCCAGCGGCGCGGCGATCAGCGGCGGCACCGCGCCGCCGAGCACGCCGGCGAGGTTGTAGCCGAGGCCGGCGCCGGTGTAGCGGTAGCGCGTCTGGAACATTTCGGGAAGCAGGGCGCCGCAGGGGCCGTAGGCGATTCCGAAGATGGCGAGCGTGACCATCACGCCGATCGTGAACGCGACGGGTGAACCGGTGTCGAGCAGGGGGAACAGTGCGAGCGCCCACACGACGGCCAGTCCGCAGGAGATCATGATGACCCGTCGGCGCCCGATCCGGTCCGAGTACAGAGCCGAGACGACGATCGTGAATCCGAAGACCACGGCCGAGGCGATCCCGACCGTCAGCACGAACGGGCGGCTGAATCCGAGGGTCTTGGTGCCGTAGCTGGTGAGAAACGCTGTGCCCATGTAGAAGAACGCGAAGAGTGTAGCGAGCGCGCCGGCGGAGAGGAGGATCTCCTTTGTCTGGTACCGCCAGGCGTCCATCAGCGGGAGGGTCCGCGGGGCCGCGTCGGCACGGTCGGCAAGCTGGGCCGCGCGGAACACCGGTGTCTCCTCGATCGCCAGTCGCATGTAGAGGCCGATGCCGACAAGGACGGCGCTGAACAGGAAGGGAATCCGCCACCCGTACTCGAGGAAGACCTCGTTGGTGTCGCCGAGCAGGGTGCCGGTGACGAGGAACGTGGCGCTGGAGAGGATGAAGGCCACCGCGGGGCCGAGTTGCGGGAACATCGCGTAGAGGCCGCGCTTGCCCGGGGGTGCGTACTCCGCCGTCAGCAGTGTGGCGCCCGCCCATTCGCCGCCGACGGCGAATCCCTGACCGAAACGCAGCAGCACCAGCAGGATCGGGGCCGCGACCCCGATCGTCGCGGCACCGGGCAGCAGGCCGATCAGGAACGTCGAGACACCCATCAGGATGAGCGTGGAGATCAGCGTCTTCTTACGTCCGATCCGGTCTCCGTAGTGGCCGAACAGCATGGCACCCACGGGCCTGGCGACGAACGCGACGGCGAAGGTCGCGAAGGAGGCGACGGTGCCTGCGGTGGAGCCGAGGGCGGGAAAGAACACCGTGGGGAACACCAGGGCTGCGGCGGTGCCGTAGATGAAGAAGTCGTAGAACTCGATGGTCGTGCCGATGCCGCTGGCGATGGCCACCTTGCGGACGCTGGTACCGCCCTGGCGCACCGGTGTGGGGGCGTGGGGGGCTCCCGCACCCGAGTTGGAGACTGTGGTCACTCGATTCCTCCGTGGTCCGTGGGGAACACCCTGGTGGGCGTATCCCGGATGAGAGGAAAAGTAGTGATCCGGCTCACTGCGCCACCACCCCCGAATAGGGGGTGGTGACGCGCGTCACGTCACTCGGCGGTGCCGGACGCGCCGAGCAACTCCGTGCGGAGTTCGGTCCACACGGTGGCGTACGAGTCGATCACGGGTTCCGAGATCCACTTCGTCTCCCCCGCAGCGACTTTCGCGAGAGCGTCGGCGAACAGATCCTGGTAGCGGGACAACCTGGGCACGAACGCCGACAGGTCGTCGAACACGACCGACGCACGGCGGTCCAGGTCGGCCAGCTGATCGGCGTCGGCCGAATCGATCAGTCCGACGAACTCCTCGTGGAACGGCACGAAGCTCTCGTACACCTCCGCGATGGAGTCCTCGTCGATGGACACCCGCTCGGCGTCGAGTTGATCCTCGAGCTCCGACAGTCCGGTGTCGGTGAGCCCGATCCGGCCGTCCGAGGCTTCCTGTGCCTTGCCCTGGGTGAGCAGCGCGTCGTAGGCGGCCTGCGCGGACGCGGCGCTCACCCCGAGATGCTCGGCCAGAACAGACGCGCTGACCTGCTCTTTCAACCGGACCGCCTGCAGCAGGGCCAACTCGTCCACATTGCCAGCGAAGGCCATAGATCTCTCCTCGTCACACCCCGTCCAGGGCGGTTCTCCGCAGGCCCGGTCGGACCTGCCGCCCTTTAGATAACACGACTACAGCTCGAGGATCTCCGAGGGGGCTGCGAGCGCATCGGCACGGGAGGTGTCCTTCAACTCCACTCCGGACCGGCCCAGTTTCCTGGCACCGGACACGAGACCCGCCACGACGCGGGCTGCGAGTTCGTAGCCGAGCCCCTCGGGTGGGTGGATGTTGGACACGCAGTTCCGGTCCGCGTCGGTGCGTCCGGGACGCGGGAGGTGCGTGAGATAGACGCCGACGCTGTCGGCCACCGACAGCCCCGGCCGCTCCCCGATCAGCAGGACGAGCGTCTGCACGCCGAGTGCCTGCGCGATGTGGTCACCGAGCGCCACCCGGGCCTGGGTCGCGATCACCGGCGGCGCCAGCGAGTACGTCCCGCCGAATTCGTCGACCAGCGCGGACAGCAGGGACACCCCGTGATCGGTGAGCGCCCGCGGCGACAACCCGTCGGCGAGGACGAATCCGACCTCGGCCGTCACCGCGGGAACCGCGGACAGGTCGGCCGGCGTGCGGCCCAGGTCGGGCCGGCGCAGGTATTCGCTGCGGTCCGATGCCTGACTCGTGACGACCACCGGCCTGCCCAGGCCCACGGCCTCGACCTGCTCGGCCAGCGCCTCCGCGTCGAGCGGCTGGTGGACGGCGTCACGTGCGGCGGCGTGCGCCGACCGGAACTCGAGGACGCGCTGCGTGGGCAGGGCGTCACCGGTGCGGCCGAGTCCGATGCGCGCCTGCGTCGTGGCCCGCAGTTCCGCCCAGAAGTCTTGCACCACAGGATCGCTCATCGTGCCACCGTCAGTGCCCGCAGCGGCGACGCCGCGGCGTCGACCGGCAGGACCCGTCCCGCGTCGTCGACCATGCCGAGACGGCGCATCCAGTCCTCGAATTCCGGTGCCGGCCTGAGTCCGAGCACCTGGCGCGCGTACAGCACGTCGTGGAACGACAGACTCTGGTACCCGAGCATGACGTCGTCCGCACCGGGTACCGCGATGACGAAGGCTGCGCCTGCGACACCGAGCAGGGTGAGCAGCGTGTCCATGTCGTCCTGGTCGGCCTCGGCGTGATTGGTGTAACAGACGTCGACACCCATCGGCAGGCCCAGGAGCTTTCCGCAGAAGTGGTCCTCGAGCCCGGCCCTGATGATCTGCTTGCCGTCGTACAGGTACTCCGGACCGATGAACCCGACCACCGTATTGATCAGCAGCGGTTCGAGATCACGGGCCACCGCGTACGCCCTGGTCTCGAGGGTCTGCTGGTCGACGGGCCTGCCGCCCGTGCCGAGGTGGGCGCCCGCACTGAGCGCCGAGCCCTGACCGGTTTCGAGGTACATGACGTTGTCGCCGACGGTGCCGCGTTTCAGGGACCGACCGGCCGCGTTGGCCTCTCGGAGCAGCGAAATGTCCACACCGAAACTCGAATTGGCGCCCTGTGTTCCGGCGATGGACTGGAACACGAGGTCGACGGGAACGCCTTCCTCGATCAGGCCCATCGTGGTGGTCACGTGCGACAGCACGCACGACTGCGCCGGAATGTCGAAGCGCTGACGGATGTCGTCGAGGAGGTGGAGCAGTTCCGCGGTGGCGTGCGGCGAATCGGTGGCCGGGTTGATTCCGATGACGGCGTCACCGCAGCCGAGCAGCAGGCCGTCGAGCGTGGCGGCCGCGATTCCACGCGGGTCGTCGGTGGGATGGTTGGGCTGCAGCCGGGTTCCCAGGTGCCCCGGTACGCCGAGCGTCGTCCGGAACCCCGCGGTGACGGTGACGGCCCGCGCGACCGCGATGAGGTCCTGGTTGCGCATGATCTTGCTGACCGCCGCGACCATCTCCGGTGTCAGCCCCGGGGCGACGCGACGGAACGTCTCGGCCGCACCGTCTCGCGCCGCGACGTCCAGCAGCCAGTCGCGCAGGCCGCCGACGGTGAGATGGGAGATCTCGCCGAACGCGACCCGGTCGTGCGAGTCGATGATGAGCCTCGTGACCTCGTCGTCCTCGTAGGGAACGACGAGTTCGTTCAGAAACGTGCCGAGCGGGACGTCGGCCAGCGCCCATTGCGCGGCGGCGCGTTCGGCGTCGGAGGACGCCGCGCACCCGGCCAGTTCGTCGCCGCTGCGGAGCGGTGTCGCCTTGGCCATGAGGTCGACGAGACCGTCGAACGTGTACCCGGTTCCCGCGACTCCGTGACTGTAGGTGGTCATTCCAGGTCTTCCTCTGCCTTCGCAAGAACAGCAAACTCCTCGTCGGGCGAATTGGCAACGAGGTGATGGCGGCTGTACAGGCCGAAGTACGCCATGAAGGCCGCGAAAGCGATCAGCGTCCAGAGTGCGGCGACCGGATCGACGAGGAAGGTGGCGATCACCGCGGCGGCCGCGATGACGAGCGCGAACGACGTGGTGACGATGCCCCCCGGGGTGCGGTACGGCCGCTTCATCTCCGGCTCACGCCTGCGGAGGACGATGTGGCTGACCATCATCAGCACGTAGCTGACGGCCGCGCCGAACACCGCCATGTTCAGCAGCATTGCGCCTTCACCGGTGAGCGACAGCACGAACCCGATGACGCCCGGCACGATGAGGGCGAGCGTGGGCGCCTTCCGCGAGTTGGTGATCGACAGGTTCTTGGGAAGGTAACCGGCGCGGGACAGCGCGAACGTCTGCCGCGAGTAGGCGTACATGATCGAGAAGAAGCTGGCGACGAGGCCGGCCAGACCGATGTAGTTGACGACCTTCGCCGCGGTTCCGTCACCGAGCGCCTCGACCAGCGGATTGCCGGACGTGGACAGGCTCTCGGCACCCAGCGCTCCAGTGGCGAGGAACAGGACAGCCGCCCCCGTGACGATGAGGATGAGCATGCTGATGATGATTCCGCGCGGCACGTTCTTCTCCGGCTCGCGGGCTTCCTCCGCGGCCAGCGGCACGCCTTCGACGGCGAGGAAGAACCAGATGGCGAACGGGACGGCGGCCCAGATTCCGAATGCGCCGAAGGGCAGGAAACTCGACGCTCCCACCGCATCGGTCGCGGCGATGTCGGTGAGGTTGCCCGCGTCGAACAGGCCGATCGCGGAGACCGCGAAGATCACGAGACCGACCAGTGCGATCGCCGTGATGACGAACATGGCCTTGAGTGCCTCGCCGGCGCCGGTCAGATGGATTCCGATGAAGATGGCGTAGACCGCCAGGTACACCCACCACCCGTCGGTGATACCGAACAGGTTCAGTGACTCGACGTAGCTGCCGATGAAGGTCGCGATGGCGGCGGGCGCGATCGCGTATTCGATGAGAATGGCCGTGCCGGTGGCGAATCCGCCCCACGGCCCGAGTGCGCGCCGCGCGAACGTGTAACCGCCGCCGGCAGCGGGCAGGGCGGACGACATCTCGGCCATGCCCAGCACCATGGCCAGGTACATGCCCGCGATGACGACGCCGGCGATCAGCAGGCCGCCGAATCCGCCCTCGGCCAGTCCGTTGTTCCATCCGGCGTAGTCGCCGGAGATCACGTAACTGACACCGAGGCCGGCGAGCAGCACCCAGCCCGCCGAACCCTTACGGAGCGTGCGTTTTTCCAGATAGCTGCTGTCTTCGGAGTGGAAATCGGCAGCATCGTGATGTTGACCGGTTCCGGAATTCTTGGATGGTTCTACGAGTGACATTCCGTCCCCTACGTCGATCCGAATGGTGCCTCGCCCGCCCCGCTCGTGGAGCGGGATCGAACGGCCGAGGCCAATGGTGAACGAGTTGTGTACACGTCGTGTCAGCAAGACGTGACCACGACGTAAAAACCTGGGTCGTAGCGCACTTCGGGTGCTATGGCACCGGGCGGCGGGCGGGCACCGGACATGCGTCGACGGCTTCGGCGACCACTTGCGGTTCGGGGGACGGCGCGGGCCTCCAGCCCTGCTCCCACCGCTGACCCACGATGACCTCCTCCGCGGCGAGGCTGGCGTTCTCCTCCGGGGTGAACGCACGCGCGCGACTGAGAAAACGCATGCCTTCGGGACTTTCCAGGCTGAATCCCGATCCGCGGCCGGGCACGACGTCGAGCACCAGCTGGGTGTGCTTCCACGCCTCGAACTGCGAACCGGAGATCCACACGGGCACCGCATCGCCGCCTTCGGGCCGGGTGGACGGGGTCTCCCCGACCCCGAGTCGCAGGTCGAGGACGCCGAGCAGCACGTCGCGGTCGCCGACGATGAATTCACCGTCGGGGTAACACATCGGCGCGGAGCCGTCGCAGCACCCGCCGGACTGATGCATCATCAGCGCCCCGTGGGTACCGCCGAGGCGGCGGAGAAGCTCCACCGCCCCGGCGGTTGCCTTCAGGCGCTGAGGCGCCCGGGCTGCGTCCATCAGAAGAAGCCCTGAGCCTTCTGGGCGTAGCTGACCAGCAGGTTCTTCGTCTGCTGGTAGTGCTCGAGCATCATCAGGTGGTTCTCGCGGCCGATGCCGGACTGCTTGTAGCCACCGAACGCCGCGTGCGCGGGGTACTGGTGGTACGTGTTGGTCCACACGCGCCCGGCCTGGATGTCGCGACCGGCGCGGTAGGCGACGCCACCGTCCCGCGACCACACGCCGGCGCCGAGGCCGTACAGCGTGTCGTTGGCGATCTCGATGGCCTGGTCGTAGTCCTTGAACGACGTGACGGAGACGACGGGACCGAAGATCTCCTCCTGGAAGATCCGCATCTTGTTCTGACCGGTGAAGATCGTCGGCTGCACGTAGTAGCCGCCGGACAGGTCGCCGCCGAGTTCGGCGCGCTCACCGCCGGTGACGACCTTGGCGCCTTCGCCCTTGCCGATCTCGATGTACGACAGGATCTTCTCGAGCTGATCGTTCGAGGCCTGCGCGCCGATCATCGTGTCGGTGTCGAGCGGGTCGCCCTGACGGACGGCCTTGGTGCGGATGGCCGCCATCGCGAGGAACTCGTCGAAGATGTCCTCCTGGATCAGCGAACGCGACGGGCAGGTGCACACCTCGCCCTGGTTGAGGGCGAACATCGTGAAGCCCTCGAGCGCCTTGTCCTGGTAGTCGTCGTTGGAGGACAGCACGTCGGAGAAGAAGATGTTGGGGCTCTTGCCACCGAGTTCGAGGGTGACCGGGATCAGGTTCTGCGACGCGTACTGCATGATGAGCCGGCCCGTGGTGGTCTCACCGGTGAACGCGATCTTCCGGATCCGCGGGCTCGAGGCGAGCGGCTTGCCCGCCTCCACACCGAATCCGTTGACGATGTTCACCACACCGGCGGGCAGCAGGTCGCCGATGACGGAGATCAGGTGCAGGATCGACGCCGGGGTCTGCTCGGCGGGCTTGAGGACGACCGCGTTGCCCGCGGCGAGTGCGGGAGCGAGCTTCCACACGGCCATGAGGATCGGGAAGTTCCAGGGGATGATCTGGCCGACGACGCCGAGCGGCTCGTGGAAGTGGTAGGCGACGGTGTCGGAGTCGATCTCCGACAGTGCCCCTTCCTGCGCCCGGATCGCGCCGGCGAAGTAGCGGAAGTGGTCGACGGCCAGCGGAATGTCGGCGTTCAGGGTCTCGCGGATCGGCTTGCCGTTGTCCCAGGACTCGGCGAGCGCGATGGACTCGAGGTTCTCCTCGATGCGGTCCGCGATCTTGTTCAGGATGATGGCGCGCTCCGCCACCGACGTCTTGCCCCAGGCCGGAGCCGCAGCGTGTGCGGCGTCGAGCGCAAGTTCGATGTCCTCGGACGTCGAACGCGCGACCTCGCAAAACGGCTGTCCGGTGACGGGTGTCGGATTCTCGAAGTACTGGCCCTTGACGGGCGCAACCCACTGGCCGCCGATCCAGTTGTCGTAACGCGATTGGAAGGACATGACGGCGTCCGGCGAACCCGGGCGGGCATACACGGTCATCGATAACTCCCTGGTGTCGTGAAACTCGGGTGGAACTGGGTGTGACTCACAACACTAGGGACCGTACCGTTGCAACTACGTTGCGTACTGCTGATCGAACAGATCGATCCTGGACTTGACCTGGGAATACAGGGGCGAACGCGGGTCGAGGCCCGCCAGGTACGCCTCCCATGCGGCGACGTCCTCGCGGCCGTGGACGGACGTGGTCCATTTGGCGAGCAACCGTTGATCACCTTCCCGCAGCAGCGCCGCCTGGACGCGTGCCCGCAACTCGTCGCGAAGATCCTCGACCCCGGGCGCCTCCGACCCGGGAAGGACCGGGCCCGAGTACACGTCGAGGGCGGCGGTGAGCTCGCCACGGTCCAGGGCTCCGCGAACCTGCCGGACGTCCGACGTCAACTCGGCGAGCAGCCGATAGGGCCGCGAACCGAGGTTTGCGGGACCGAAAACCTTACGCAGGCGCGACATCTCGGCACGAATCGTGACGGCGTCGAGTTCGTTCTCGTCGAGCAGCACCGCGAGGCGGTCGGAACTCAGGCCTTCGGGGTGCTCCGCCAGAAGCAGGAGGATCTCCGCGTGCCGCTGCGACAGCGGGATGCGTTCGGGCCCACGGACCAGAGTCGGCCGTCCCGATCCCAGCACCTCCAACCGCAATACCGTCTCGACGAGCGGGTGCGGTGAACGCAGCTGGTGCAGTCGCAACTCCGCCTCGGCCGCCGCGACGGTCGCCCTGATCAGCGAGAGCACCTCGGGCACCGCCACCCGCGGACCACCGGTGATGTCGATGGCCCCGACGATCAGCCCGGTCGCGGGGTCGTGAACGGGCGCCGCCGAACAACTCCAGTCGTGCACCGAGCGACTGAAATGCTCGGCACCGAAGATCTGCACGCAATGGTCGAGCGCCAGCGCGGTACCCGGGGCATTGGTGCCGACGGTGTCCTCACTCCAGTCGGCGCCCTCGACGAAGTTCATCTCCAGTGCGCGGTCCTTGGCGGACGAATCGCCCTCGACCCACAGCAGCTGACCCTTCTCGTCCGTGATGGCCACGAGCAGCCCGGTGTCGGCGGCGTCTTCGACGAGAAGCTTGCGGACCACCGGGCGGATGATCGACATCGGGTGCGACGCCCGGTACGCGGCGAGATCCGCGGCCGCCAGATCGACCGCGCGGGCCGACCCGTCCGGGTTCACTCCCTTGCTGGTGCTGCGCAACCACGAGTCGAGGATGACGGAACGGACGGAATTCCCGTCCCCGTCCGGGGCACGACCGGCGGGTGCGTGGCGCTCGACGAACAACTGATGCGCCGACGACACCCTGCGTGCCAGCATCGCGACGTCGTCTCCCGGGCGCACGGCGACCCACGGATTGCCCCCTGTGGGCGGTTGACTTTGCATCGAACTCCTCCACGGCGTCTCTGCCTACTGTAACCCGCGTCACACGGGCCCGTGTCGCCCCCTCGGTCACTCCTCCAGGAACGTACTGACGCGCTCGGCGACCATCACCGCCGTGGCGTGGGGCCCACGGCTCGGGACCACCGGGAACACCGAGGTGTCGGCGACGGTCAGCCCTTCCATTCCGCGGACGTTGCACCACTCGTCCACCACCGCGCCCGCGTCGTCGCGTCCGCCCATCCGGCAACTGCCGCACAGGTGCAGCGACGTCCCCAGGTGGGCGAGCACCGCGCGGTCGGACACCTCCCCGGACAACGGTTCGAGCAGCGGGCCGAGTTCCGGTGAGCGGAGCAGCTCCAGCCCGATGGCCTGCCCCTCGCGCAGCGCCCGGCGGTCGGCGGCGGATTGCGCGTAGCGGTATTCGATTCGGGGACGGTCCCGGCGGCGCCCCGACGTGAGCCGGATGTCGCCCCGACTGTCCGTCACCATGAGCCCGATCCCGAGGATCGGGTCGGACTGCCCGGATCCAGGGACGAGCACGTCGAACGGCGCCGTGTACGGACGGATTTCGAGGTCGCCGACATTCAGCACCGTTTCGACGACCGGACTGGTGTCATTGCGGCGGAGCGAGTCCCGGATACGGTACGGCAGAGCCACTTCGGGGTGATCACTGAAGTTGCTGCCGACACCGGGCGCGTCGAGGACGACGGGAATGCCGTTGCCCTTCAGGTGTTCTGCAGGACCAATCCCCGAAAGCATCAGCAGCACCGGGGTTTCGACAGGACCTGCCGCCAGCACGACCCGACCGGTGCGGACCGTGCGCCGCACACCGTCCGACTCTACCTCCACCCCGACGGTCTCGTTACCGGAGAACAGAATTCGGACGACGTCGGAATTCGCTTCGACCGTCAGATTGGCCCGCTTCCACGCCGGCAGCAGGTACGCCACTGCCGTACTGACACGGTGGCCGCCGTCGACGTTCAGGGGCACCGGACCGACCCCGCCTCCACCCGCGCTGTTCTTGTCGGGTTCCTCGGGATGTCCTGCACCGAGCGCCGCGGCGCGGAACGCCGCGCTGATCTCGCTCAGCCGCTCCGCGGGCTGCCTGCGAACGGGCATCGGTCCGGTCGTGCCGTGCCGGGAGTCGTCGAAGTCGGCGTCACGCTCGAGTGCCCGGAAGGCGGGCAGCACGTGCTCGTACGACCACGACGCGGGCCAATGCCGGAAATCCGCTTCCGTCCCACGGACGAAATAGGCGCCGTTGACGGCGCCCGAACCACCGAGGACGTGTCCCCGCACCATGGCCGACGGAACGCTCGGGGCCAACTCCACGCCGTACGTCTCGGCGAACGCGCTACCCGGACCGACCGGCAGCGTCCGGTAGTCGAGCACGGGACAGTCGGACACCGTTCGGTAGCCGGGCCCGGACTCGAGGAGCAGAACCGATCGTCCGGGATTCTCGCTGAGCCGGGCGGCCACCACACATCCACTCGAACCGCCGCCGACGACCACGACGTCGGCGGCGCGAATCGGATCGGCCACTACGACTTCAACCGGGGCTTCAATGCGTCGAGGTCGCGGGCGGTGATGGCGCCCTTCCAGAGCCCGGCGCCGTACGCGACGTCGTCGATCCGCTTGAACACCGTGTGCCGCACCGGTCCCAGCCCTCCGGGCGCCCGGTGGGTCACCCAATCGGCGACGCCCTCGGCGACGGCGATCGCGAGCGCGATACGGCGAATCCGTTTCGAGAGCAGCACCGCCAGCAGTGTGATCGGCCAATAGTGGCGACACATCGCGGACGCCAGCTGCCAGGCACCGCCGGCGAAACCCTGGGCCGCGAGGATCGCGGCGATGCGGGTCGGCTGGTCGAGTCCGGTGAACATGCGGCGCAGGCGCATCAGCATCATCGCGAGTGTGGCGACGGCGCCGAGCAGGCCGAGCCGGGTGCACGTGGCGGCGGCGAGGCACGCGAAGAACGTCCACGGCGACATCGACAGCGGGGGAACCATCCCCGAATGCCTTGCCGCCAGCGGCGCCGCACCGGTGCCGTAGAACAGCTTGCGGTCGAACCACCTTCCGAACGTCACACGATGATCGTGCGCAACGTGGGCCACGGGCTCGTACCGCAGTCGCCAGCCGGACTCCTGGAGTCGCCAGCACAGGTCGACGTCCTCCGCCACATGCATCGACTCGTCGAAGCCGCCGAACTCGTCGAGCACTTCGCGGCGGGCGATCATCGCGGCGCTCGGGACGTACGACACCGGGCCACCGGACTGGACCGCGGACTCCTTACGTCCGAGGTCGAGGGAGGAGCGGGCGTGCTCGTACCGCGCGAGTGTGCTCGCGTCGGGTTCGAGCGCCACTATCCTCGGGGCGACAAGTGCGACTGCGGGATCGCTGAAGTGGCCGAGCATGACCTCGATCCAGCCGGTGCGCGGCAGGACGTCGGAGTCGAGGAACGCCACGAACGGAGTTGCGGCGTAACGCAGACCGGTGTTCCGGGCCGCGGCCGGCCCCTTGGCCGTCTCGTGGCGCAGGACGGTGACGTGGCCACCGCACCCGTTCTGCAGCACGGGGGCGACGATCGGGACGTCGGAGCCGTCGTCGACGACGACCACCTCGAGTCCGCGGAGCGAGGCCAGCACCCGGTGCAGCCCCGACGCGTTGTTCTTCACCGGAATGACAACGGTGACATCCCGGGGCGACGGAGTACTCATCGGGCGCGGGTTGGCGACCCCCGAATCGAGGAGGCGGCGTGCGACGACCGCGGACTGCGGATCGACGACCTCGAGGTAGCCGTCTCCGATCATGGCCGCCGCGGTGGGCGCCAGCTTCAGCATCCGAGTCGGCGAACCGCCGATGAGCACGCGACCTCCGGAATATGCGCGTACCTTGGGGTCGATTCGGATCCCGAATCCGTCGGGAAGTCGAGCTTGGCGCATCAGTCGATCGTATGCGGATCGGAGAGCGCTGGCAGAGCATGCCGGAAATTAGTCGCGTCGGCATGCCGGAAATCCGCCCTCGGCAACTCGAGGACGCCCGTGCGGGTCATTGGAGCCTCCCATCGGCGCCCGGTTCCGACCGGAGCCTTCCATCGGGGCCCGGTTCCCACCGGGCCAGTGCCTTGGTGACTGCGTGGACGAGTACGCCGAAGATCTGCGCCCCCTCCGCGGCCGTAGCGCCCGTCGGGTCACCGAGCACGCCGTTGGCCGACACGGCGACCATACCGCCTTCGCGCAGTCTTGGCATCAACCTCGCAACAGGTTCCGTATTACCGGCTTCAGCCCTGGACAACCTCACTCGAGCGGGTGAAAGGTGTAGCAACAAGGACGTTTCCGTACGCCCGGCATGGGCGTCCGCCCCGGGTACCGCACACGGCACCCAAGCCACATCCCGTGCCTCGTACCGAAGCAAGGCGACAGCCTTGACCAGCGCGGGCCCGTTCCCTCCGTGCCCATTGACGAACAGCACGCGGTCGGCCCACCGGCACGCGGACCTGCCGTACTCGACCAGCACGGTTTCGAGCGCCTCCGACCCGAGCGAGACCGTCCCGGGAAACCCCTCGTGCTCGCCGCTGGCTCCGTAGGCGATCGGGGGCGCCACCAGTACGTGCGGCAGCGCGCGGCACACGGCGTCGGCGATGGCGGTGTCGGTGTCGAGCGGCAGATGCGGTCCGTGCTGCTCGAGAGAGCCGACCGGGACCACTACCGTCGACACGCGGGACACGAGTTCGGGCCACACCGCGTCGTCGAGGTGTCCGGAATGGGGCATCCACCGATGCTAGGCGATGCGGAACCGGCCGCTGCGGGCGCTAGAGCGCGAGCGCAACCCGCTCCCCCTCGATGACGGCGGAATGCGCGCGGCGCGGAGCCAGGACATCGCCTATGCGATGAACCTCGATACCTCTGTCGGCCAGGTCTTTCCAGAGCTCCTCCTCCGGCTGCTGATGCGCCGAGGACACCACCCAGTCGACGGTGAGCTGCCGCGACTCACCGGTCGGATGATGCAGGAGCGTGACCGCGAGCCGCCCTCCGTCGACGGCCTCGCACCCGGTCGGCACCACGTCCGTCACCTGCGTGATGCCCTTGTCGTGCGCCCGCCGGTTCCAGCCCTCGAGGTCCAGCGTGATGCCGAGGTCCTGGCCGACGATCATCCCCGGTGTGCAGATCGTGACGGCACACCCGGCGTCGGCGACGAACTCCGCGACGGACGTGCCCTGATGGAATCCCAATTCGTCGACCACCAGCACCGTCCCGGCCGGACGCGCGCGGCCCTCCAGCACGTCCCGCACGTCCACCACCCGGTCCGACGCGCCCGCCCAGCGCGGTCGGCGCGGACGCGCCCCGGTCGCGAGCACCACCACGTCGGGACGTCCCTGCATCAGCGCCCCGGCGGTCGCGTCGGTGCCGGTCCGCACATCCACACCGCGCCGAACGCATTCCGATTCCAGATCGACGACCAAGTCGAGGAACTCACGGCGCCCCGGGACGACGGCAGCCGTCCGGACCTGGCCGCCGAGAACCGTCGCGCGTTCGAACAGGGTCACGTCGTGCCCCCGCTGCGCCGCGGTCGCCGCGGCCTTCAGCCCGGCCGGTCCACCGCCGACCACGAAGACCCGCCTGCCGGGAACCGTCGGTTCGGGCAGCAGGACCGATTCCCTGCCCGCGCGCGGGTTGACGACGCACCCGAGCCACCGGCCGAGCCCCATACGTCCGATGCATTCCTGATTGCACGCCAGGCACGTTCGGACGTTTCCTTCTTCGCCGGCCAGGGCCTTCGCCGCGAAATCCGGGTCCGCGATCTGGCCGCGCACCACCCCGATCAGGTCACAGTGCCCCTCGTCCAGAGCCTGGTCGGCCTGGTGCGGATCGGAGAATCGGCCGACACCGACCACGGGAAGACCGACCCGTTGCCGGATCGCGTTCGGGACGAACAGCGCGTACCCGCGAGGGACGGCCATGGACGCCTCGATCATGTGGAGCGTCTCGGTGGCCATCCCGATGGACGTGTTGATGTAGTCGACACGGCCGCCCGCCTCGACCAGAGCGGCCACCTCCACCGCCTCGTCGAGGCGGACTCCACCGTCGAACAGATCCTCCCCCGCGAGCCTCACCCCGAGTGCGCGATCCGGACCGATCGCGACGCGCACGGCCTCGACGACCTCGAGGAGGAACCGGGCCCGGTTCTCCAACGATCCCCCGTAATCGTCCGTGCGCTGGTTCGTGGCGGGGGCGAGAAAACTGCGCACCAGCGACGAATGGGAGCACTGCAGTTCGATCCCGTCGAATCCGCCTCGGACGCAATGCTCGGCCACGCGCGCGTACCCGTCGACGAGGGTCCGGATCTCCCGCTGATCGACCGCCTTGGGAACTTCGCGGAACAGTGGATCGGGGACTGCGCTCGGCGCCCACAGCGGCCGCCGCGAGTACATGCTCGACCCCTGGCCACCGTTGTGGTTGACCTGAGCCAGGATCGGGACTCCGTGCTGGTGAACCGCGTCGGTGATCCGCCGGTACCCCGGGACGACCTCCGGCCGGTAGCCGGCGATCACCTTCTCGTACGGCCAGTCGCCCGGATGGGTGGCGTGCTCCTCGGAGACGATCAGGCCGGCACCGCCCTTCGCGCGCGCCGCATAGTAGGCGGCGTGCTGCGCGGTGGGCAGGCCGTCCACGGCGTACCCCGTGAGGTGCGCGGAGAAGACCACCCGATTGCGCAGGGTCAGCGGCCCCAGACGCAATCGGGTGAACAGGTGGCGGTACGCGGAGGTGCTCACACCTTGGTGTTGCCCATGTCGACGGCGACCTGACTGCCCGTGACCCTCCGCGAACCGTCGCCGGCCAGCCACAGCACCGCATCGGTGATGTCGTCGGTGTCGGCCAGCGGGTGCTCGGTGAGGATGGTGCCGAAGCTCGACAGGTAGTGCGGGTGCTTCTCGAGTATCACGAGGCTGCCCGGATCGGTGCCCATCGGAGTCTTCACCCCGTACGGGTGAACGGAGTTCACCCGAATCCCGTATTCGCCCAGTTCCTTTGCCGCGGTCTGGGTAAGTCCGACGAGCCCGAACTTGGAGGCGGCGTAATTCGCCTGCCCCGGCAACGGCTTGATGCCCGCGACGGAGCTGATCACAATGATCGAACCCCCGCGACCTCCCTCGATCAGCGCAGGCACCGCAGCCTTCAGCGTCTTCCACGCCCCGGTGAGGTTCACGTCGATCAACGTCTCCCACTGCTCGTCGGGCATCTCCCAGAAGCGGTTCCAATTGCAGATCCCGGCGTTCGCGATCACGATGTCGAGCCGGCCGAACTGTTCGACTCCCCGGTCGACGACAGCCTTCAGTTGCGCACTGTCACGCACGTCCGCCTGCTCGGCGAGAATCTTGCCGCCCTCGGATTCCACGAGCCGCACCGTCTCGGCCAGGTCGTCCGGCGTCGCCGGCTCGTAACTGTTGTACTCCGACACCGGCCCGCAGATGTCCACGGCGATGATCGCCGCACCATCGCGCGCCAACCGCACCGCGTGCGTCCGTCCCTGCCCACGGGCAGCCCCGGTGATGAACGCGACCTTGCCGTCGAACTGTCCCATGAAATGTCCTATCTCTCGTTGACGAGGGTGAACGGATGGTGGTCGAACTCGTTCTGCCTGTGCGCGGTCCAGGTCAGCGCCTCGGCGCGACCCTCCCGGACGGCCTCGAGCAGTGTGCGGGGGGCCACGCAGTCGCCGATCCGCACCCCATCCGGACGCGACGAGCCGAGTGTGTCCTCGGAGAGGCGGTGTGAGCAGTCGATCAGCACGGCGCACGGCACCACCGACTCTTCGGCGGTGTACCGGTTGCGGATACGCATGCCGTCGTCGCCGATCGACACGATGCGACTGTCGAGGTGGCGCGTCACCCCGGCTCGTTGCATCCGGGTGTTGGCATCGGCGAGATCTCCGGTCATGCCGAGTCGCGAGCCGGCCACGGAGTCCTGGGTCACGATGCTCACGTCGCGCCCCTGCGCCGCGAGCCATTCGGCGACTGCCACGCCGACCGGTCCGCCGACCGGGTCGAAGACGACATGGGGCCCCTTCGTCGGCGGTCCCCCGTCCAGCAGATCCGCGGCGCCGACGCACCGGACGTTCCCCTTGGCGGGAAACGGCAACGGGCGGGGCCTGCTGCCGGTCGCGAGGATTACCGTCGCGCCCTCGCGTTCCGCGGCATCGATGTCGGCGTCCGAGACAGCGGTGCCGAGACGGAATTCGACTCCGAGGCTGCGGCATTCGTTCTCGAGCCAATCGGTGAGCGCTCCGAGGTGCGGCGCACCTACGGCTGCCCGCACCATCCCGCCGAGCCGGGCCGACGCGTCCGCCACGGTGACGCGGTGACCGCGCAGGGCCAGCACTCGCGCCGCCTCGAGACCGGCCGGGCCGCCGCCGACCACCAGCACCGCGCCGGTGGCCACCTCGGCGGTGTCCTCGACGGGATCGACGGTCTCGTGCCCGGCCGTCGGATTACCGACACACGTGACCACCGGATTGCGGGGGTCGAGCACCTGGCACGTCTGATTGCACAGGACGCACGGCCGCGGCGCCGCACCGCGCCGAATCTTGACGACGAGATCCGGGTCGGCGATCTGGGCACGCGTCATCTCGACGACGTCGGCGACGCCCTCGTCGAGCGCCTGCCGGGCGTCGGCCGGATCGACGACGCTGCCCTGGAGAACGACCGGGACCACGCCCGCGACAGCGGCGCGGATGTCCCGGCAGAGCTCGGTGTTGAACGAGGGTGGCCGGTGGAAGTCGGGGCGGTACGCGTTCGGCGTCATCGGTCCGCCCCGGACCACCACGAGCAGGTCGAGATCCTCGGCAAGTTCTCGTGCGTGTCCGGCGGCGATCGACGGCGTGATCCCCGCCCAGGACGTCGCCTCGTCGCAGCTCAGGCGGAGCGACAGGACCCGGCCGGGGCCCAGCTCGTCGCGGACGGCGGCGAGGACCTCCCGGGTGAGGCGCAGCGGGTCGGCGCCGTACGCGTCATCGCGCACATTGGTGAGGTTCGAATGGAACTGCCGCAGTATCCCTCTCGGTCCCGCGTCGAGCTCGACACCGTCCACGTCCGCGGACACGGCCGCGGCGGCCGCGGCACGGAAGCCCTCGACGAGACCGTCGATCTCCGCCCGCTCCATCTGCATCGGCATCTCACGGGAGATCACGTCGGCAATGCCCGACGGTCCCCACAGCACCGCCTGCGAATACGCACTCGACCCCTGCAGTCCGGTGTGCCCCAGCCCGGCCAGCACCAGCGTGCCGTGCGGGCGGCACGCAGCGACCACGTCCCGCCAGCCGCCGACGCAGTCGGACGCCAGCGGCGCCCGCTCGTACGGCCAGTCGGACGCATGGACCGACGCCACCTCGGTGACGACGATCCCCGCACCACCACGCGCCCGACGCTCGTAGTACGCGACGTGCCGCGAGGAAAGCGCTCTTCCCGCACCGAGATTGGTGGGGTGCGGACCCAGAAGCACCCTGGCCGGGGCGTGGCGTCCAGCCAGGGTGATCGGGTCCGTCAGTTGCGCAGACATCTACGCCGTTCGTCGGTCAGGATTCGGCGCCGAGCACACGGGCGAATCCCGGCGGGATCACGACGTCGGACGGCGTGAGGTCGTGGATGGACGAATGACCCAGCCCGAGCAGCGCCGAGTCGATACCTCCGCGGAGGACGTCGAGAACGTTCTCGACGCCGGCCTGACCGTTCGCCGAGAGGCCCCACAGGTACGCGCGGCCGATCATGACCGCCCTCGCACCGAGCGCGACGGCCTTCACGACGTCGCTACCGCGGCGGATACCACCGTCGAGAAGCACCTCGACCTGGTCGCCGACGGCCTCCGCGATGGCGGGCAGCGCGCGGATCGGCGCCGGGGTGCCGTCGAGGTTGTTGCCGCCGTGATTCGACACGGAGATCGCGGTGACGCCGGCGTCGACGGCGCGCTTGGCGTCGTCGACCCGCATGACACCCTTGAGCATGAACGGCCCGCCCCACTGCTCGCGCAGCCACGCGATGTCGTCCCACGTCGGCAACGGCGTCTGCATCCACTCGCCGTAGGCGCCGAAGAACGTGGGCGGTTCCTGACCGGGCTGCGCCAGGTTCGGGGTGGTCAGATCCGGGATCTTGCGGGTCTTCGCGAACTCGTACAACCACTTCGGACGGGCGATGCCCTCCGGGGCGAACTGGAGCATCGCCTTGAGGTCCATCTTCTCGGGAATCGCCGGGCTACCCCAGTCGCGTCCGTACGAGAACGACCAGTCGGTGGTGATGATCAGGCCGGTCGCCCCGGCGGCGCGGGCGCGTTCCATCCGCTGGATCAACACGTCCCGGGTGCCGACCCAGTACATCTGGAAGAACGTCTGAGGATTGGCCGCCGTGACCTCCTCGATCGACTTGCTCGCGAACGAACTCAGACCGATCGCCGTTCCCCGTGCCGCCGCCGCACGCGCGACCGCGACCTCGCCATCGGGGTGCACCGCCTGCACACCGGTCGGGGAGATCACGACGGGCAGCGAAATCGGCTGACCCATCACGGTCGTCGACAGCTCACGCTTGTCGGACAAACCGACGACGTGCGGGGCGAACCCCAACTCGGCGAACGCCGCGATGTTGTCGTCGACCGTCACGCCCCGCTCGGAACCGGCGATCAGCGCCGCGTACACCGACTTCGGCAGGCGCTTCTTCGCGCGACGCTGAGCCTCCGCCACCGTCTCGAAGAACGGATTCTTACCCATGGCAATACCTCTCGTACCTGGCAGACGACTTACGTCTGGTCCATGCCCGCAAGCGGGTTCTCGTCACAAATCTTTGCCGGCGGACGCACCATCAGCGTCAACGGAACCGGCGCCCGCGGAGTCCGGCGCTGGCCGGTGCGGGAATGGTCGACACTGGATTTCGGGATCTCCCCCGCGGCAGCCAACGCCAGTTCGCCGTTGCCGATCACACATTCGGGGTCCGGGCCGTCCATCGGCAGCCCGGTGAAGAACTTCGCGGCCATGCATCCGCCGCGGCAGGAGTCGTAGTGGTTGCACTTGCTGCACGCGCCACCGGTCTGCGGGGACCGCAGCTCCTGGAACAGCTCCGACGTCTGCCACACCTGCTGGAAACCGCCGTCCGCCACGATGTTTCCCGCGAGGAACTGCTCGTGGATCGCGAACGGGCAGGCGTAGACGTCGCCGATCGGGTCGATCAGGCACACCACCCGTCCGGCGCCGCACAGGTTCAGACCGGGCAACGCATCGCCGTACGCGGACAGGTGGAAGAAGGAGTCGCCGGTGAGCACACCCTCGCCGTTGGCGACCAGCCAGTTGTACAGCTCGCGCTGCTGCGCCTGCGTGGGATGCAGTTCGTCCCACACGTCCGCGCCGCGCCCCGACGGTCGCAGCCGGGTGATGCGCAGGGTGGCGCCGTACTTGTCGGCGAGGGCCTTGAAGTCGTCGAGCTGGGACACGTTGTGCCGGGTGACCACCACGGAGATCTTGGCGTCCTTGAAACCCGCCTCGGACAGATTCTCGAGTGCCCGCACCGCCATCGCGAACGAACCCGGACCACGGACGGCGTCGTTGACCTCGGCCGTCGCACCGTCGAGGGAGATCTGCACGTCGACGTAGTCGCTGGCCGCGAGCCGGGCGGCGACCTTCTTGTCGATCTTCACCCCGTTCGTGGAGAACTTCACCCCCACCTGGTGGGCCGTCGCGTAGTCGACCAGCTCCCAGAAGTCCGAGCGAACCGTCGGCTCACCGCCGCCGATGTTCACATAGAAAACCTGCATACGCTGCAGTTCGTCGATGATCGACTTGCACTGCTCGGTGCTCAACTCCCGCGGGTCACGTCGGCCGGAGGAGGACAGACAGTGCACACACGACAGGTTGCACGCGTAGGTCAACTCCCAGGTGAGGCAGATCGGGGCGTCGAGACCGAGTTCGAACTGGTCGACGAGGCGGCCGACCGGGGCGGACGGCCTTTCGAGCATGGAGGTCATGGGCTGTGTCCTCTGGTACGGGTGGAGAGAGCTGGTCAGGCGGGGACGATCATGTGCGACTCGGCCAACGTGCCGAGCGCTCGCGCATACTGCGCGGCAGCGTCGTCCCCGATACCCTGCGCCCGCAGTGCGGACCGGGCGTCGGCGTGTGAGGGAAGCGCTTCGACCACCGCGACGATCGTGCGGTTCTTCAGGAACGACAGCTTGCGCGTCCCGAAGTGGTAGAGCAGCGCCCCGAAAGGTTCGGGACGCAGCGCCACCTGCGGATGAAGCTTCCAGCCCACATCGAGATCGATACCGGCGTTGCCGGCCACTGAAGGAGAAGCTGGAGCGGACATGATCAGTACACGCCGCACATGCCGTCGATCGAGACCTCTTCCACCAGGGATTCCTCGACCAAGTCGTTTTCCAGCACGTTGTTGTCGCGATCCGACATGATTTCCTCCTACTGTTCGGTGATACGGCGCGAGCCGGAGGGATGTTCCCCGTCATAGGAGACCGTCCCTGTGACTCGCCTCACCACTGTAATGGCATCGAGTGCAGAATGACAGATCGGGAGGGGACGAAATTGAGAAGTCGTCGAAAACCATCCAGTCGGATAGGGCGACGCCCGTCCACAACGCAGGATCGGATCAGCACCGTCGGGATCGAACTGTTCACGGAACAGGGGTTCGACGCCACCAGCGTCGACGAAGTCGCCGAAGCGTCGGGCATCGCCCGACGCACCCTCTTCCGCTACTTCCCGTCCAAGAACGCGATCCCGTGGGGAGACTTCGACGCTCACCTCGCCGAAATGCGCGCCCAACTCGCAGCGCAACCCGACGACATCCCGATCGTCGACGGACTCACCGCAGCACTCCTACAGTTCAACGCGTTTCCCGCGAGCGAGGAACGCAACCACCGCAAACGCATGGGGCTGATCCTGCGAGTCCCCGCCCTGCAGGCGTATTCGGTGGTGATGTACGAAGGGTGGCGCAACGTCATCGCCGAGTACGTCGCGAGCCGGCTCGGAACCTCACCGACCGACCACGTTCCCCGGACAGTCGGCTATCTTCTACTCGGCGTTGCGATGTCGGCGTACGAGCAGTGGCTCGACGACGATTCGCTCGAACTGAACGAACTACTCGCCAGCGGAATGCAATCGCTCTACGATGGGCTGAGTTCCCTCGGCGAGCCCGACACCCGAACCTGACCCACTCCCGCCATCACCTCTCGGCAAGGTTGCCTCGAATGACTTCCACTCTCGACACGCCCCCTTTCGACTCCCTTGCACCGTGCGAATCCGGGCTGTGGTCACATGGTCATGTCACGGTCGAGCGGGTCGCGGCCGGGCCGCTCACACTCACCCGTGACGGCGACCAGCTGCGGGTGACGCACGCCCTGACACCCGACGATCTGAGCGAACGACTCGTCGCCTCGGTCACCGCGTCCATCGAGGACGCCGACTTCGGCCAGGACGAATTCGAATCGACCATGGTCGGACTGGTTCGCTCTACCGTCGACGGTGCGCTCGAAGCGTGGACCGTCTACTACCGCAACTCCCTGAACGAACTGCTGGACGGCACCGCCGACTTCGCACCGATCCACGAGAAGGCGGAACAACTGGTCCGCGGTTCGGTCCTCGACCTCGGGTCGTGCTTCGGATTCCTTCCGCTCCGACTCGCCCGCGCCGGTCGGTCCGTCACGGCAACCGACATCCTGCCCGGCACCATGACCCTCCTCGACGCCGTGGCACTGCAACTCGGCCTCGATCTGCGCACCCTCGTCTGCGACGCCGCGCACGTGCCGGTTCCCGACAACAGCGCCGACACCGTCACCGCAATCCACCTCCTCGAACACGTCGACGAAAACATCGGGGCCGCAGTGATATCCGACGCCCTCCGCGTTGCCCGCGAGCGGGTTGTCGTCGCCGTCCCCTACGAGGACGAGGCAACGGCCTGCCACGGACACATCCGCACGTTCGACACCCCGTCGCTCACGAAGCTCGGTGAATCGACGGGACGCCAGTTCGAGGTGTTCGAGCACCACGGCGGCTGGCTCGTGATCGACTGCTGACCACCTCACGACGCCCACAGATGCGCCGGGGTCGGGAGCGGCGGCGCGGTTGATCGGTAGTGGTGCCCGGTCGGGGTGCCGAGGTCGATGAGGTGGGTGCCGCCGGGGTTGTGTACGGGGCGGGCGGACCATCCGTCGCCTTCCTTCGCGTAGTTGCAGGCCTCGCAGAGCCCGGACCCGTTGTCCGCCGTCGTGGCACCGGATTCTCGGTGTGAGCGGATGTGGTCGTGATGCCGGATCGGCGCATCGCACCACGGGGTGCGGCACGTCCGATCCCGCAGATCGATCAGTGTGGCGAGGCTTTTCGGGAACGTGCGCGACTGCGATTCCATCGCGGTCAACGCCCCCGACTGCGGGCACGAATACACCCGCCGCAACGACGTCTCGGTGTCACTGTCGACGGCGTCGGCCACCAACTGCCGGGCGATTCCCGCCGGCACCGGCCCGAACCCCTGCAACTGCGCGGCCTCGCGACCACCCACCAGCAGGGTCTCGTCCGAGAGCACCAGATTCACCGCCACCGGAACCCCCGACGCCACTGATGCTCCGGTGCCGCGGTCGAACAACAAGTCCACCATCAGCTGATTGCGGGTACGGCCGCCGCTGTTCCCGGTTGCGATGAGACTGTCCGCATCCCGACCCAGCGTGGCCTGCAAACACACCGCCTGCTCCACCGGCATCAGCACACTCAGATACGCCATCGAGTCCGGCGCCGGCCGTGTCGTCACCCGACGCTCCGACACCGCCTTACGATGCCGGGCCACAACCGCCGCGGCATCGAGTTCCACCGCCAACGCTTTCGCCCGCGCGATCAGACCCCGGTCGCCGACGCCGTCGAGAGTGGCCGGGTCCGAACATAACCGGCGGTCCACGATGCCCCGATCCGCAGCCGACAGGCACGCCGTTTCGCGCACCAACAGGGTGGCTCGCCATTCGTTCAACCGGCCCGACCGCAACATCGCCAGGGTGTGCGGCATCTCGTGCACCAACGCCCGAGCGAACCCGAGATGCCGACCACCACGGTTCGGGGATTCCCTGCGCGCCAACGCAATCTGCGACACAATGCCGCGGTCCCACTCCACCCGCGGCAAACCTCGAGCTCTGCGGTCCGCACGTATCTGCGTGGCGACGCCGTCGGTGATCACCGCCTGCACCGCACACCCGACCGACTTCAACGCCTCGATTGCATCGAGCCACTCGATCCCCAACCCAGTGTCCACACCCGCCTCGACACTTCGCAGCCGCGCCGCGAATACACGCAACTCCTCCAGATCCGGCGCCACCAATCCCCCCACAACGAACCTCCCCCAAGGTCATTCGAAACTTTGTTCGATTCTAGCCCCCGAACACGACCACAGCAATAGAAAGCTCCGACAGACCCGTCGCGCAGGCGCGAGACCCGCTCCCCGACGCTGGAGCCGGTGTTGGTCACGCAGCCCCGGAGTGATCGTCGCCAACTCGAGCGTCGCGACCGTCCGCGACCTCGACGGCACCACCGCACGGCTAACGAAATCCGATGCCGCAGCGACAGAAGCACCATACGGACCCGATCGTCAGAAGCGGGGCCGCCGGACCCGAAGGAGTATCCGATGACCCAAAGGATCCGCAGGTTCCTCGCCGGAGCGGCCGCGTCGTCCGCCCTTGCCGCCGCGGTGGTCGCGGTTGCCGCCGCACCCGCACAGGCCGAACCCTCGGCCGACTGTCACACCGGCACCACGCCCACATCGGGCACCTCGCACTGCACGGCGCAGGGCGTGCCCGATGGCATGACTGCGGTCCACATCGGCACCGTCGAGTGCTTCGGCCTGACGCCACGAGCGATTCCGGGACCCGGGGGTGTCTCGCACATTCCGTGGATTCAGGGCTATCGCCGCGATGGCCTGTGGGTGCCGACGGGGACACCGTCGACCGGATCGTGCGTCGGCGGGATCGGTGCCCCGTGGTGGGAGGTCGGCGTCTCGACGGGCGCCTTCACTACGTGCGGGCTGCAGGAGGGGATCGTCACCTATGTCAGGGTCGGCTGCAATCCGATCCGCCCCCAGTAGGGCACACGGACCGTCAGCGATTACGGAATGCGGTCGGCGAGGATCTGCTCGCGGAGTATGTCGGCGTGGTCGTCGAGCATGGATGCGATGGTGTCGGAACGGGCGAGGGTGAACGACTGGTCGGGAGTGCTCGCGATGAGAGGTGCTGTGGCGAAGACGCGTCCCGGCCCGAAGTACACCCGACCGGCTCGACACGAGGACGCCAGGAAGAGAGGCGAACCATGGTCATCGTCGCAGGACACATCACCGTCGAACCGCAGCAGCGCGAGTCCTATATCGCAGGCTGCGTGAGCGTCGTCGAACAGGCACGCGGCGCCGCGGGTTGCCTCGACTTCGCCATCTCCGCCGACCTGATCGACCCCGGTCGCATCAACGTCTTCGAGCGCTGGGAGTTGCAAGCGGCGGTCGACACTTTCCGCGGCAGCGGCCCGAGCGACGAGCAAGGCGCGGACATGCTGTCGGCGTCGGTGGCCGAGTACGACGTCGCCGACGTGCGGACCCTGTTCGGGGAAGACACAGCGTGAACGCGCGGTACGGCACACCGGCCCCGATGGTCGAAAATGGAACGATGGCAGGGGAAGCGAACGAGATCGTTCTGAGCACGCAGGAACTTCGTGAGGTCACCGCATTCGCCGTCGGGTGTGCGGAGGTGGTCCTCGAGATATTCGAGGCCGATCAGCCGCACGACTCGCGGCCCCGAGACGCGATCACGGCTGCGTGGGAATTCGCGCGGGGTGCTGAACGCGGCAAGTCTCTGCGCGACACAGCGTGGGCCGCGCTCGCGGCAGCCAAGGGCACCGACACTGTGGCTGCGCGCGAGGCAGCGTGGGCAGCGATGTCTGCGGCAGGCGCCGCCTATCTGCATCCGTTGGCCAAGGCCACCCAGGTCAAACATGTTCTCGGAGCAGGCGCTCACGCGGCCAGAGCCGCCGAACTCGTCGCCGGTGACGATCGGACCGTCGGTGCCGGGCACGTCGTGCAAGCGGTGCTTCGTGCGACACCGGTCGTCGTCGATGTGCTCGAACGCTTCCCCGCGGCACCGGGAGGCGGTGGACGGGTCGGTGAGTTGATCCGCATGCTGGACACCGACCTTCGCCGCCGACCGCCGGCCCAGCCTCCCGGTTCCGCTACGAGTTCGTGAGGTCGCGCCGACGGAACAGCACCACTCCGACGGCACCCACGCCGACGGCGATCACCGCGAGCCACATCAGCGGAGTGGCCGTCACGTCCGCGGCGGGAACGGGCGGGACGTGCGTGAACGGCGACAGATCGCGGACCGCCTGAGGCAGCCCGAGCAGTGATCCGAGGAAACCGAAGATCAGGCAGACAGCGAGCACACCCCAGGAGAGCCCGGCCGACCAGGCCGGGACGCCGCCGAACACCAGCACCACCAATGCCGCGACCACCCCGATCGCCGGTACGAAGACGAGGGCGGCCCCCGTGAGGTGCACGACCTTCCCCGGCGCGTCCTCGGTCACCAGACCGTACGCGAGCCCGGTCGCCGCCCCGGTCAGCGTCTGCAGGACGACGATGCCGACGGTGACCAGGCCGACGTGCGCCAGCATCCACCGCGGACGCGAGACCGCTGTCGCGAGAACGGGTTCGAGTCGACCCGCCGACTCCTCTCCGCGCATCCGCAGCAATGCCTGGACGGCGTAGCCTGCGACCGCGATCGCCATCATGCCGAAGATGGCGGCGAAGTAGGCGTCGACCATGTTCGTCGTGCCGCCGCCGAGCTGTTCCATCATGTCGGCCACCTGCTCGCCCTCGCCGAGGAAGTCGTCGATCTGCTCTGCGATCGCGCCGTACACCACGGCGAGGACAGCGATTCCGAATGCCCACCAGAACAGGATCGTCCGTTGTATCCGCCACGCCGATCCGACCGCCGTCGGCAGCGAACGGGACGCGCGGGCGGGGCCCGGGCGAGTCGGGACGAGCCCCGAGCCGACATCGCGGTGTTCTGTGAGGGCGAAGCCGACCGAGCCGACCGCGAGTGCGAACACGACGGGGAGCACCAGCACCCACCAGGCGTTGTCGTCGTACGGACGGACCTGCTCGGCCCAGCCGATCGGCGACACCCACGTCGGCCAGCCGCTCACCACCCGCGTGCCGTTGTCCGTCACGGTTCCCGTCATGTCCCCCACCGCACGCAACAGGAATGCCACGCCCAGGGCGGCCCCGGCCAGTCCGTTGGCGGTGCGGGCACTGTCCGTCACCTGCGCCGTCACCGCGGCGATCGCCGCGAACGCGATACCGGCACCGGCGACGGCCGCGCCGAGCGCCACCGACCCGTCCAGCGGCAGACCCGCCGCCACCAGCACGACGACGTTGAGCAGTCCGAGAGCAAGGTTCGCGCCGACCGCGACCACCAGGGCTGCGGTGAGCAGTGCCTTCCGGCCCACCACGGCGGCCTCGACGAGTTCGGCGCGGCCGGTCTCCTCGTTCTGGCGGGTGTGCCGCACGACCAGCAGGGTGGTCATCAGGCCGGCGGCCAGCGACAGTGGCATGACGATCTGACAGGCGAGCACGGCGCCGGCACTGTACCCCGACACGAGACCGTTGGTGGCCAGCGCGACCGGCGACGCCGCAGTGGCCATAGCGAAACTGCGAAGGTCGGGCTCCGTGGGATACAGTCCGAGCACGCTCGATGCCGAGAATGCCTGCAGCGCTGCGAGAGCGAGCAGCCACACCGGCAACTGGATGCGGTCGCGGCGCAGGGCGAGCCGCACGAGCCGGGCGGTTCCCGCATACTGGCCGCGGCCCGCCGTGGACGGCGCCGTCACCGTGCTCACGGCGTCCGCGTCCCGGACTCGGCCCGCCGATGGTTCTCGCCCTCTCGGGCCAGTTCGTCCCCGTAGTGCCGGAGGAACAACTCTTCCAGCGTCGGTGGCGTCGACGTCAGCGACGTGATGCGGAACGTCAGCAGGTGGCGCAGCACCCCGTCGATCGCGCTGGTGTCCACCTCGCACCGGGTGTGCAGGCCGTCGACTCGCACGTCGTACACCCCGTCGACGGCGTCGAGCCCGGTAACCGGCCGCTGCGTCTCGGCGGTGATCGACGTGCGCGTGAGGTGACGCAGTTCCGCGAGGGTGCCGGTCTCCACGGTCCGGCCCTCGCGGATGATGCTCACCCGATCGCATAACGCCTCGACCTCCGCGAGGATGTGACTCGACAGCAGGACCGTCTTCCCCGCGTCGGACATTTCCTCGACGCAGTCCTGGAACACCGACTCCATCAACGGATCCAGCCCGGACGTGGGTTCGTCGAGCACGTACAGTTCGACGTCCGACGCGAACGCGGCCACCAGTGCGACCTTCTGCCGATTGCCCTTCGAGTACGTGCGCGCCTTCTTCGTCGGATCGAGTTCGAATCGCTCGAGGAGTTCCGCGCGCCGCGGCTCGTCCAGCCCGCCGCGCAACCCCGCGAGGAGGTCGATCGCCTCTCCGCCGCTGAGGTTGGGCCACAGGTTCACGTCACCGGGAACGTAGGCGAGCCGCCGGTGCAACGACACGGAGTCGCGCCACGGGTCGCCGCCCAGGAGGTGCGCAATGCCCGAGTCCGCGCGCAGCAGGCCGAGCAGGACCCGGATGGTTGTCGACTTGCCGGACCCGTTGGGGCCGAGGAATCCGTGCACCTCCCCCGTCCCCACCTCGAGGTCGAGGCCGTCGAGTGCGCGGGTCGGCCCGAACGTCTTGACGAGATTCTCCACCGAGATCGCAGCCATGATGGGGACGCTACGCCGGTTCGCGGGTGGTCACGACGGGTTCCGCTGCCCCCGCCGCGACGGGGCCGGATCAGATCAGACCGAGTTTGCCCGCCTCGTACACGGCCTCCGCACGGCGGCCGACGTCGAGTTTGCGCATGATGTTGCTGACGTGAAATTTCACCGTCGTAGCCGAGATGAACAGCCGCTCGCCGATTTTCGCATTCGACAGACCCTTGGCGAGGAGCTGCAGGACCTCGAGTTCACGTTCGGTGAGCCCGTCCCGCGGCGTCGTCTGCCCGTTGAGCGAGCGGATCACCGCCGACGCGCTGCGTGAATCGAATGCGCTCTCGCCGCGGGATACGGCGCGGATGGCGCGGACCAGTTCGGTGGTGTCGACATCCTTGACCACGTATCCGCGGGCGCCGGCGTGGATGGCGCGGACTACGAGTTGCTCGTCGAGGAACGTCGTGAGCACGAGCAGTCCCATCGTGCCGTCCGCGGCGGACAGCTGGGCGCACAGTGCCAGCCCCTCGTAGTCGGAGGCCGCCGACAGCTTCAGGTCCATCAGCACGACGTCCGGCGCGACGTCACCGACGACGGCCAGCGCCTCCTGCATGGACGACGCCTCCCCGACGACCTCGAGATCCGGCTCCCGTTCGAGGACCGATCGCAGACCCTGACGGAGAATCGCGTGGTCGTCGACGAGCACGAGCTTCACCACCGAGGTGGGGCGAGCGGACCCGGCCTGGTCACGCACCGCGGTTCGTATGGTCATCGGTCCACCTCACTGTCGGAATGTAACGGGATCCGGGCAGCCACCCGGACTCCGCCGATCCTGGCCCGCGCCACTTCGAGGGTGCCGCCCAATTCGGCTGCCCGGGCCTGCATGTTCGCCAACCCGCGGTGGTGCCCGTCGAGGTCGTTGTTCGCCGCCATCCGCAGCATCAGTCGCATCCGCTTGGGATCTCCGTCTCCGTCGTCGGCGACGGAGAGCAGCACCGAATCGGCCGAATACGTGAGTCGCAGGACGGCGCGCGTCGCGTGGGCGTGGACGGCCGCGTTGAACAGTGCCTCGCCGGCGATCCTCAGCAGCGCGTGTTCCCGGTCGCTGGACAGCTCGGCGGGTGTGCCGCCGACGCGGACGGTGACCGCGAGTTCGTCGGGCATGTGCACGACCCCGAGTTGCTCGAGCATTTCGGGCAGGGACGTCCGGTCGGATCCCCCGGAGTGGTTGAGCGCGTAGATTGCCGAGCGCAACTGCTCCACGGCGCGGCGCGTCAATTCCTTGGCAAGATCGAGCCTCTCACTGCGTTCGTCGTCCGGGACACCGCTGCGGCACACCTCGATCTGCATGCCCGCCGACAGCACCGCCTGCGTGACACTGTCGTGGAGTTCGCGGGCGATCCGGTGCCGTTCCTCGTCGAGCACCTGGTGCCGGTGCGCCGCCCCGAGTTGACGCTGGGTGGATTCGAGTTCGGCGTTGCGCACCGCGAGATCGGAGGCGGTGCGGCGCGCCTCTGAGTACGCGTGCTCGGCCCGCTCGAGCAGCAGCTGTCCCCGCTGGTAGAGCGCCGAATTCTGCAGTGCCACGGCGGTCTGACTCGCGAGGATGCTGAGGACCGCGCCGTCGGTGGTGTCGAGAGTGCGGTGCTCGGCCGTCCAGGCCGCGAAGGCTCCCACGACGCCACCCTCGAGGACGATCGGCACGAAGGCGTGGTGCGCGTCGATGACGGGAGCGCCCCCGGTGCGCGCGGACCGGATGTCGGCCAGACACGTCACGACCTCGTCCGGCAGCGGTGGGCCCTCGACGTCGTCGACGAGGAACGGCGTCGCGTCCGGCCCCAGGACCAGCCGGCGCGGGCCGGCGTCGGGCAGCATGCCGTCGGCGAGGGCGAACGCGACCCATCGCGCGTCCAGGTGCGCGCGGGCCGCCTCGGCGACCGCGCAGATGAGGGTCTCGGGGCCCTCCACGGTGCGGACGAGGGCCCGTGAGATGAGTTCCAGCGCGTGGACGACCCGTTCGAGACGTTCTGCGGCGCCACGATATTGGGGGTAGAACGTCGGCTTGCCGGACCGCAGTCCGGTGAGCGTCGACAGATCCGGGGCGTTCACGGGCTCACAGCGCAGTCCGGAACAGCGCCACCATCTGCTCCTGGGTGGCCGTGCGCGGGTTGGTGGACATGCAGGCGTCGCGGAGGGCGAACTCGGCCAGGCGTGTCAGGTCGGCTTCGCGAACTCCCAGCTGCCCCAGACCTTTCGGCACTCCGACCTCGCGGGCGAGGCGTTCCACCCGTTCCGCGACCGCGAGAGCGGCCTCCTCGGGTGTTCCGCGACGCTCCTCGAGACCGAGCGCCGCGGCGATGGCGACGAACGGGGTGGCGTCGTCGGTGGCGTTGAATCGGATGACGTGCGGGAGAAGGATGCCGTTGATGACACCGTGCGGCAGGTCGAGCAGTCCCCCGACCTGATGGCTCATCGCGTGCGCGGCACCGAGGATCGCATTGGTGAACGCAAGCCCGGCTTCGAGACTCGCCTGCGCCATGACGGCACGCGACTCCATCTCCATCGGCTCCTCGATGGTGCGGACGAGGGTGTCGGTGACCAGTCCGACCGCGCGGAGCGCATGGTGGTCGGTGAGCGGGTTGTGGGCCAGCGACACGAACGCCTCGATGCCGTGAGTGAGCGCGTCCAGGCCCGTCGCGGCGTTGAGCCAGTCCGGCATGGTGGTCAGCAGCCGGGGGTCGATCACGGTCACGTCCGGCACGAGCGCGCGGCCGATGATGGTGATCTTGGTGCCCCGCCTCGTGTCCGTGACGATGCAGAACTGCGACACGTCGGCGCCCGTCCCCGACGTGGACGGCACCATCACCAGCGGCGGGATCGGACTGGTGGCCTGGTCGACTCCCTCGTAGTCGAGGATGTTTCCCCCGTTCGCGGCGAGCACCGCGATGCCCTTCGTCGCGTCGATGACGGAGCCGCCGCCCAGCGCGACGAGGACATCGCACTCGCCCTCGCGATACGCGTCGTGCCCGGCCGCGATCTCGTGGTCCTTGGGGTTGGGCGTCAACGCGCTCCACACGACGGGGGTGAGGCCCTGTTCGCGCAGCTGATCCTGGAGTTCGGCGGCCCAGCCGGCGTCGATCAGACCGGGATCGGTGACGAGCATCGGCCTCGATCCGCCGAGGCGGAGTACGGCATGCGCGGCCTCGACCATGGACCCGATACCGAACACGATCTCGGGTGCGTGGAATTTCACCAGCCTGCCCGGGGCGGTGGTGCGGGTGGACGGATAGGACACGGACAAGTCGACACTCCTCCCGACACCTGCGTGCATGTGATCCAGATTACAAGACTCTGACCTAGACCCTACGGTCCGGGACGAGCCCCCACACCCGCCGAAGGACAGGTGCGGACCTGCCCGATCGGGTAGGTAGCGGGGATCTCACCGCAACGCGTGCCCCAGCTCGGCGGCACGGGACATCAGCTGGGCGGCATCCCGCGCGACGACGACACGGTCGCAGATGTCCGCGTACTCCGGCATCGCGCACGACGCCTGGTTCCAGTACCGCTCGGGTTCCGGCGTGATCCAGGCCAGCCGGTGGACCTTGCGACGCAGTTCGGCGAATTCGTCGACACCCGGCGGCAGGCCGTTGCACCGCCCGTCGCCGACGACGACCACAGAGGTGCGGGAGTTCACGTCGGTGCCGAACTCGGTCAGCACGTCGGCGAACACCCGGCCGTAGTCGCTGCTCGCCTCCAGGTCGATGCGCGGGTCGGCGAGCACCGACGCGAGCGCGTCGTCGTCGGTCCCGGCGAGGAGGGTGTCCGTGACGTCGACGGGCCGGTCCACGAACGCCAGGACCTGGCAGCGGCTCGCCCGGCGATGCATGGCCTGCGCCAGCCGGAGTGTGAAGGCGGTGACGGGTCGTACCGACAGCGACACGTCCGCGAGGATCAGCACCCGCACCCGGTCCGGGCGGGGCGCCTTCACCATGAGGTGGAACGGTATGCCCTCGGTCCGCAGGCTCGCGCGCACGGTCCGTCGCATGTCGAGCCTGCCCCGCGCGAGTTCACGCGGCCGGGGGCGCGACGGCCCGCGCATCCGCCGAAGCACCTCGTAGCACGCCTGATTCACTTCGGCGCGGGTCGTGGCCGCCACCGTGCCGCTCGTGGTCTCCGGTCCTTTTTCGGGTCCGCCGGTCAGGTCCCGGGCGTCCGCCAGCGCGCCGACGAAGGCCTCCACCGCCTCCGCCAGCCGGTTCAACTGGGCCGCGGTGAGTGGTTCGGCCCCATCGGAATCGGCGTAGACCGTGCTCGGGTCGTAGGCGTCGAGCCACGCGAGGATCGACTCCGGATCGTCCCAGGACAACGATCCGACGACGGCACCGCTCGTCGCCGACGCCAGGTCCCCGACGGCGGTGCTCGCCGCCCGCTCGACCTCCACCGTGTAGGTGACACCGCGTCGTCCGGATTCGGCTTCCGAATCGACGGACAGATCCGCGTCGCTCGACGTCATGCTGACATCGTCGTCGTCCTTGTGGGGGTTGAACCCCTTCTGCGCCTCGGGGGTGTCGAAGTGGTCGCCCACCTCTGCGGCGCGCTCGTTGTATTCGGCGTATCGCACCGTCTCCGCGTTGTCCGCGACCTCCAGCGCGGTGGGCAGGCCCTCCGCGAACTCGGTCCGGGACGGTGCACGCACGTCGTCGGGTGCCGCGTCGGCGACCGATGCGAAGAACACGTCGAAGGCGCGGTCGAAACCCGCCTGCTCGTACGTGTACTTCGCGCACACCGCACGCAGCGACGCCCTCAGCGTGGGCAGGTCCCGGCCGCCGATCAGGCCGAACACCCGGCGAACCTCGATGACCTCGGCCGGGGACGCGGCGACACCGTAGCGGCGCAACACCTTTCCGAAGGACGCCGCGAGCACGTCGAGGAGTTGCGCGGGAAGGGACGGGGAAGGGTCGGGCTGCGGGTGGAGCATCGTCAGCGCCTGCCCTGCCGACCCGCGCCGATGCCGCCGCGGTCGCGACCGCCGTGCCCGCGGAACACCGCGGTGGTGGTGTTGGCCGGCCGCGATGCGACCGTCACCCGCTCCACCGGCCCGGCCGGAGCGGTCTCGCCGTCGTCCGCCGGGAACGGCCGTTCGCCGGAGAGCCGGGTGCGGACCAGTTCGACGTCGCTGGTGTATTTGAGCAGGGCGGTGAGCAGGATGTCGCGGACCGCGGCCTGCGAACTCACGGCCACTCCGGTCGACTTCAGGACCACCGCCGCACGGGCCGCGTCGATGACCTCCGCGATGGACGGACTCTTGCGGAGCGGCAACTGCCGCAACGTGCGAGCCAGATCCACCACGTCCGCCGCGACGGCCTCCTCGACCTCGGGGGCCTTGGCCGTCACGATGTCCCGCTCACGCTGTGGTGTCGGGTAGCCGAGGTGGTAGTGCAGGCAACGACGCTTGAGTGCGGGTGACAGTTCGCGAGTGTCGTTGGACGTCAGGATCACCCACGGCGCCGACCGCGCGGTGAACGTCCCCACTTCTGGGATGGTGACCTGCCCCTCCGCGAGAACTTCGAGGAGCAGCGCCTCCATCGACTCCTCGGTGCGGTCCACCTCGTCGACGAGCAGCACCACCGGTTCCGGTGACAGGATCGCCTCGAGCAGAGGACGGACCGACAGGAACTTCTCCGAATACAACCCGAAATCCTGCGCGGCCAGGAACTGCGACGCCTCGGCGACGTCGTCGAACGCGGCCATCTTCTCGCCGATGCGGTCGCGCAACATCTGCACGTGCAGAAGCTGTTTCGCGTAGTCCCACTCGTACAGGGCCCGGTTGTCGTCGAGACCTTCGTAGCACTGCAGCCGCACGAGCTTGCGCCCCGACGCCTCGGCCAGCGACTTCGCCAGCTCCGTCTTGCCGACGCCGGCCGGCCCCTCCAGCAGCAGCGGACGTTCGAGGGCGGTCGCCAGGTGGACGACCACCGCGAACTCGTCGTCGGCGATGTAGTCGACCTCGCGCAACGCCTCCTTCAGTTCCGCGCCGTCGGCGAAGCGGATGTCCTCCGGTTCGGGGGCTGTGTGCGGTGCAGTCATGATCGGGGCGTCCGTCCTTCGTCAGCGGTGTGGTGGTGGGAACGCATCCGGGGCGGGGCCGGGCTGGGGTGTGGCTCCCGCCCCGGACGCGAGTTTCGGTGAGGCGGTCAGTACGCGCTGTTGATCGCGTGATCGACCACGGGGAGCATCGACTCGACCGTCACCTCGCGCGGGTTGCCCGGCGTGCACCAGTCGCCCTGGATGTGCTCGGAGATGGCCCGCACGGTCTTCTCGTCGCCCCGGATGGTGTCACCGCGACCCTCGTACTTCTTGGTGTTCATCTGGTTCTTGTCGTACGAGTCGGTGCGCACCTGACCGAAGTTGTCCGGAATGCCGACGTCCTTCGCCAGGCGGATGGCCGCCTCGACCGCAGCGTCCGCGGCCTGCACCGTGGTGAGGTTGCGGGTGTCGACCCCCAGCGCCCCGGCCAGCTGGGCGTAGCGCTCGTACCGCGACGGCAGGTTGTACTCCCAGACGCGGGGCAGGGCGATCGCGTTGTTCAGACCGTGGTGGCTGTCGAAGAACGCGCTGACCGCGTGCGAGATGGAGTGCACGATGCCGAGACCGCCGGAGTTGAATGCCTGGCCGGCGATGTACTGCGCGTTCATCATTCCCTCGCGGGCCTTCAGGTTGCGCGGCTCGAACACGGCCTCGCGCAGGTTCTTCGCGACGAGTTCCACCGAATACAACGCATTGCCGAGCGACGGCGCGAAGTCGAGACGCGACACGTACGGCTCACTGCCGTGCGCGAGGACGTCGAATCCGCAGTACGCCGTGAAGTGCTGGGGGCAGGTGTAGTACAGCAGCGGGTCGTCGATCGCGAGGGTCACGATGGTCGCCTCGTCGAATCCCACCCACTTGTGCGGGTTGTTCATGTCCGACGTGTCGGTGATGACGTACGCCCATGACGTCTCCGAACCCGTACCGGCCGTGGTGGATACGGCGATGTGGGGCGGGTTCTCCTTGTTGGTGGACTTCGCGAATCCCTCGAACTCGTTGATGTTGCGGCCGTCGTGCGCGACCACCACACGGGCGCCCTTGGCGGCGTCGTGGCTCGAGCCGCCGCCGACGGAGATGATCGAGTCGCACTTCTCCTTCTGGTAGAGCGCTGCCGCCTCCATGACGTTGTAGTCCTTGGGATTGGACTCGACCTTGTCGTAGAGCACGACCTCGACGCCCTGGTACTCGATCTTGCCGACCAGTTCCTCGATGATGCCCGAGCCGCGCAGGCCCGTGGTCATGAGCAGGGTCCTCTTGAATCCGAGGTTCTTCGCCTCGACGCCGATGATGTCGTGGGCGCCCACTCCCATCAGTGCCCGCGGGAACGGGTGGAATTCCTTGATGGGGAAGTCCCAGATCTGGTTGAGCTCGATGGCCATGGCCGTCTCCTCGATTAGTCGATGTCGGATCTGAAGCGTTGTGGAAGGGGACGCACTCGATGTGATCGGCGTCTCACCTGGAACCCACTGTGACCTAGTTCGGGCCCCGGTTACAGGCCTGCGAGGCCGAACCGTCCGACCGCGGCGCACAAACTGCCCGAACGGGCAGGTACGGCCGGGCCGAGCCGGAGAGGGCGGCACTCGATAGGCTGTCCCCTTCATGCGGAGTCCACCCGCTAGGCAAAAACTAGAACCTGTTCTATATTTGGAGCAGGCAAGCGAGCGTTCCGGCGCTGCGGAGTACGGAAGGACTGCACACACGATGACGACTGTCGAGGTGCCACACAGCTCACGATCGGTGGTGCTCACCGTGTCGGGCGTGGTCGAGGAAACCCCCGACTCCCTGTCACTGGTCTTCGACGTCCCTGCAGACCTCGCCGACAAGTTCGCCTACAAACCGGGCCAGTTCCTCACCCTGCGCATCCCCAGCGACCGCACGGGATCGGTCGCCCGGTGCTACTCGCTGGCCAGCTCACCGTTCACCGACGACGCGCCCAAGGTGACCGTCAAGCGGACCGCCGAGGGCTACGGGTCCAACTGGCTCTGCGACAACGTCGCCGTCGGCGACACCATCGAGGTCCTCCCCCCGTCGGGAGTGTTCACCCCCAAGTCGCTGGACCACGACTTCCTGCTGTTCGCGGCAGGCAGCGGCATCACCCCGGTGATCTCGATCCTCAAGTCCGCCCTCACCGAGGGGTCCGGCAAGGTCGTGCTCTTCTACGCCAACCGCGACGAGAAGTCGGTCATCTTCGCCGAGGAACTCCGCACACTCGCGAGCCGGTACCCGTCACGGCTCGTGTCCATCCACTGGCTCGAGACGGTTCAGGGACTGCCCGGCGTCGATCAGCTCGCCTCCGCCGTCGCGCCCTACCTCGGGCACGAAGCGTTCATGTGCGGACCGGCGCCGTTCATGGACACCATCCACAAGGCCCTCGCCGACGCCGGGATGCCCCGCAGCCAGGTGCACGCCGAAGTGTTCAACTCGCTGGCCGGCGACCCGTTCCGTGACGCCGACGTCGTGGAGGTCACCGAGGACGAGGCCGCCGACGCCGCCACCGTGGAAGTGGAACTCGACGGCGAGATCCACAACCTCAGCTGGCCCCGCAAGCAGACCCTCGTCGACATCATGCTGGCCAAGGGAATCGACGTCCCCTACTCCTGCCAGGAGGGCGAGTGCGGATCCTGTGCGTGCACCGTGCTCGAGGGCAAGGTCGAGATGGAGAACAGCGAAATCCTCGACCCCGAGGACATCGAGAGCGGCTACATCCTGGGTTGCCAGGCCCGTCCGGTCACCGATCACCTCAAGATCGAATTCTGACGCCGCTCACCCGAGCCGGCCGAAGCCGACGACGGCGGAGTCGCTCGACCAGTCCACGGTGTGGACGCGGATACGGCCGAACTCGTTGCCGCCGACCGTCGTAGCGGTGTCCCCGTCGACGGCGACGACGACGTTGGTGTGCTGGCCGACCCAGCTGCTGTTGTCGTAGAGCACCACGTCCCCGACGGTCGGGCGGTATCCGCCACCGACCTCTTCGAACCGCGACTGCGACTCGTAGTACTCCTGCAACGTGTAGACCCCGGGAATCCGCCAGTGCCCGGAATTCGGATTCGACAGTGGCCGGTCGGCTTCCCGCATGATCCAGCTGACGAAGTCCGCACACCAGGGCTCTTCGACCCCTTCGGAGTAGAACGTGCCCGGCCGCTGCCTGTCGTGTTCGGCCTCGAGCAGCCCGACGATCCGTGCCTGCTGCGGCGACAACGCGGTCGTGTCGACGGCCGGGAATTCCGCGGTGTCCCACGGCAGGTAGCGGTCCGGCGCCAGCCACAACACGCCTCCCGCGACGACGACCAGCACCGCAACGACGGCGGCGACGATCAGCCCGGCACGTCGGCGGCGGCGAGTGGGCGGGGGAGCAGTCATGCCACCGAATGTAGCGGGTATCCGGTCACCTCATCGCGCGGTAGCCCGCGCGCTCCTCGGCGGTCAGATGCTCACACGCGTACGTCAGCGCGGTGCGGCCCATCGCCGCAGCGTGCCGGTCGAGGAAACCGGTGAGCAGGTCGCGGTCGACCCGCTTACCGACCTCGCGCAGCATCCAGCCCGTCGCCTTCTGCGTGAGGTCGCGGCGATCACCCAGGACGGACTCCGCGACCTCGAGTGTCGTGGAAGCGTCACCCCGGCGGATGAACCGAACGTACTGAGCAGCGCCACGCGGCGCCGCCAGAGGTCGTCGTCCGCGGCCAGCGCGAACACCGGGTCCCGCGGCCGGTCGTACAGCCACGCGCCCAGGATCCGGTCGGCGGACGAATCCACCAGATCCCAGTTGTTCACCCGTCCCCGCAGCACCAGGTCGAGGTAGAAGGACGCGATCTTCTCGCCCAGGGCGTCGTCGCCGGCCTTCGCCGCCCGGTCGAACTGCGTCGCGAGCACCAGCAACCCCGCCAGTCGATGCTCGTGCACCGGACTGTCGAGAAGCACCGTCACTTCCGGAAGGTCCAGATCGGCGTGAGCACGGACCACGCTGCGCGTCCCGGGAACCCGCACGCCGATGAAGACGTCACCCTCCCCGTATTCCCCCGGACCGGTCTTGAAGAACCGTGCCAGATTGACGGCGTCGGCCGCGTCCGACAACTCGTCGAGTGCGCGCTTCAGGTCGTCCGCGGTGGAAGTCACGAACGCACTGTCCCACAGGTGACCGACAGTCGCCGTGACAGTGCGGTCGAAGATCACGAAACATACTCTGAACTGCAGTTCGCGTTATCCGACTGCAACGAGCCAGGTATTGATCGGTCGGTCAATCAGGCGTGTACTCGAGGTGGACACAATCCATTTTCGAGGAGGCTGGACATGAGATCGTGGAGTCGTATGCAAGATGTGGTGGCGATCGTGATCGGAGTTTTCGCGGCGCTCTCGCCGTTGTGGCTCGACACCAACAACGCCGCGATGTGGTCACTCATCGTGCTCGGTGTACTCGTGGCCCTCTCCGGTCTCGTCCATATGAGCCGCCCGGAGATGACTGTGGCCGAGTACGCGATGGCCGTCTTCGGAGTGCTGTTGTTCCTCTCCCCGTGGGTGATGAACTTCGACGCATTCACAGGCGCGTCGTGGACCGCATGGGTCGTCGGTGTCCTGGCAGTCGTCGTGGCTGTCACCGGATTGCCGATGATGAGTTCCCGGATGCACGGACACGGAGGGCTGGCGACTCATCACTGATCCGTGAACCACAGCACCGAGAACATCGATTGGGGCGGGGCACAGGCTTACGGCCTGTGCCCCGCCGTTCACGTCCGGAAAGGCCCATGCCAACACCCCATCTCGGTAAGCCCGGTGGCCCCCAACCGCGGAAAGGCCGGCGGCGGCGCAGTGCGAAGATCGACGGCGACGCCCGGGAACTGATTCTCGACGCTGCCGAATCCCTCATCGCCGTACACGGATTCGATGCCACGTCCACCGCATCGATCGCCTCTGCCGCGCACGTCCCGAAAGGACTGGTGTTCTACTACTTCCCCTCCAAGACCGACATCCTTCTGGCGCTGCTGTCCGAAAGACTGCCGACCGAACCCTTCGGCGACGTGGGCCCCCTGGTGACTCCGGGTGACCCCGCCGCCAGCCTCGTCAACCTCGACAACGCGCTGAATCTGCGCGACCACCACTCGTCGGTGATGCGCGTGATCATCTGGCGCGAGGCCGAGACCCACCCGGACGTCCGTGCGCACCTGCGACGGTTCCGCGACTACCTCAGCGACATCACCGAGCGTCTCCTGCAGGCCAGTTCGCCCTACCCCGTGCAACCCGGAACGCTCCGGGCCTGCGCGACGGCGTGGGTGGCCGCGATGTTCTCCGTGGCCGGCAGCGACCGCCTCCACGACCTCGACGACCTGCCGCGACGGCACGGCGAGGAACTCGACAACGTCGCACGCGTCGTGGCGGCCGGGATGGTTCAGCTCGGCTGAGAACGCCCCGCCGACAACAGCTGACCGGCGGGGAACGCCTCGGCGCTCGCGGGCAGACGCCCGGGCCTCCCGCTGAGGAAGACCTCGACGGTGCCCTCCCCCGCGCTCGGACGGTTCAACGCATCGATGCGGCGGAGGGTCTGCGTCGCCACCGCCTCGGCGCTGTCGAACAGCCGAACCCCGGCGGGGAGCTGCGCCGCGATCTCGTCGGCCATCAACGGATAGTGGGTGCAGCCCAGCACCACCCCGCCCACATCGTCGGGTGTGCGCTCCACGGCCGAGGCGATGGCAGCGGTGGCCGCGTCCCGCTCGCCGCGGTCGATCGCCTCGGCGAGGCCGTGGCACGCGACACCCACGACGGAACTGCCGTTCCCGAACTTCTCGATCAGATCCGCCTGATACCGGCTCGCCGTCGTCGCCGCGGTCGCCCAGACGGCCACCGACTCACACGCGGCAGCCGCCGGTTTGATTGCAGGAACCGTGCCGACGACCGGAACTGCCGGTCCGACGAACTCCCGGACGTGGTCGAGTGCGGTGACACTCGCCGTGTTGCACG
Organism: Rhodococcus sp. JVH1; assembly: GCF_000280725.2. Classification (NCBI taxonomy): domain Bacteria; kingdom Bacillati; phylum Actinomycetota; class Actinomycetes; order Mycobacteriales; family Nocardiaceae; genus Rhodococcus; species Rhodococcus sp. JVH1. Next base: position 1,289,484 of record NZ_CP166289.1, read on the forward strand.
GCAGGACGATCACCTCGGCTCCGCGGTCGAGGCAGCGCTGCGCGGTCGCGAGAACGCGGTCGATCACCCACTGTTCCGGTTTGGGACCCCACGGAGCCCCGTCCGGATCCAGAGCGAGGATCAGATCCAGGTCGGGTCGCAACTTGCGCAGCCACGCCGACGTCGGCAGCATGCCGAGACCCGAGTCGATGAGCGCAACAATCACTCGGAGAATCTATCGCGCCCCCGCCCGGCCGCCTACGCCGACGCGGCCTCGAGGACCTCGCCGATCGGCGTTCCCGCCGCGATCTTGCCCCGCATCTTCATGACGCCCCCCGCCATTCCACCGCCGACGACACCGGCCAGGATGCCGTCCCGCTCGTAGTAGGCGAGGAACTTGCGGCCGTCGTCCTTGATCACGTGCACCTCGTCGGTGGCTGCCACCGTGCCCAGGGCCTGGATCTTGATGTCGTACTGGTCGCTCCAGAAGTACGGGACCTGAGCGGCGGCGTTCTCGTCGCCGGTCCCGGTCAACGCCCCGGCGAGGATCTTGGCCTGCTCACCGGCATTGCTCCAGTGTTCGACGCGTTTTCGACCGCCCACCCGCAGCTGCCACGCGGCCACGTCACCGACCGCCCACACGTGCGGGACCGCCGTGCGTCCGACGCCGTCGCACACCACACCGTTGTCCAGTTCGACGCCGGAGCCGTCGAGCCACGCGGTGACCGGCACCGAGCCGACTCCGATCGCCACGACGTCGACGTCCACCTCGGTTCCGTCGCCGAGGACGGCTCCGGTGACCCGGTCGGTGCCCACCAGCGACGTGAGCCCGACACCGGCCCGCAGGTCGACCCCCTCGCCGGTGTGCAGCCGGGCGACGAGTCCGCCGATCTTCTCGCCGAGCACGGACGCGAGCGGCGTCGGCTGCGGCTCCACCAGCACCACGTCGAGACCACCCGCCCGCATGCTCGCCGCCAGCTCGCAGCCGATGAACCCCGCCCCGACGATCAGTGCGCGCTTGCCCTCGGCGAGGTCCGCGCGCAACGCCAGACTCTCGTCGATGGAACGGAGAACGTGGACACCCGCGAGGTCCGGGAGACCCGGTATCCGCCGCGGCACGAGGCCGGTGGCGATCACCAGTTCGTCGTAGCCGAGTTCGGTGCCGTCGGCGAGTCTCAGGATGCGGGATCCGCTGTCCACCGCGACCGCCTCGACGCCCAGACGCAACTGGATGTTCTTCTCGTCGAAGAACTCACGCGGCTTGAGCGTGGTGTCGCTCTTCTCCCCGCGCATCACTTCCTTCGACAGCGGCGGACGGTCGTACGGAAGGTGCGGTTCACCGCCGAGAAGCACCAGGTCACCCTCGTATCCGGCCCGCCGGAGCTCCTCGGCGGTGCGCAGACCTGCCAGGCCCGCTCCCACGATCACAATTCTCTGCACTGTCCCCGTACCCGCCCAATCTGCCCCTGCGACGGGCATGATCACCATCGCGTGTGTGTACAAGTCATATCAAACGCGCTCCGCGCCCGTGAGTACTTATTAACCCCCCGCGGTTAATAAGTACTCACGGGTCAGAGGTCGGCGATGGCCTCGAGGGGCCGGGTGCGGGCGGCGCGGCTCGCCGGCCACAGCGCTGCGAGCACACCGACCACACCGGATCCGAGGAGCATCGCGATCACCTGCCCCCACGGCACCGTCACCTGGTCGAGACCCTGGTCCTTCAGGGTGCTCACGAAACCCCACCCGAATGCGATGCCGAGCAGCACGCCGACGGCCGCACCGAACACCGCGATGAGCATCGACTCCAGGTAGATCGTGCGACGCATCTGCGACCGCTGCATTCCGACCGCGCGGAGCATGCCGATCTCCCGCCTGCGCTCGACCACCGACAGCGCGAGCGTGTTGATGATGCCGAGGATCGCGATCACGACGGCGAGTGCGAGCAGTCCGTACAGGATGGCGAGGAGAGTGTCGATCTGCTGCCCCTGTGTTCCCTTGAACTGTTCCCGGTCCTGCACCTGAACCACGACGAACTGCTTGGTCGCGGATTCGAGGTCGGCTCGCAGCTGCGTCAGATCCGCACCCGGTTTCGCGTCGATGAGGACAGCCAGATCGGGAATGGTCGCGGCCGGCATCACCTGGCGGTACACGTCGTCCGAGACGAGCCAGTCGCCGACCAGCTGGTTGTCTTCGAAGACGCCTGTCACCTCGGCGTCGACGACCTTCCCGTCGGCGCTCGTCATCGGGACGGTCGTCCCCAGCGTCCAGCCCTTCTGCGCGGCCGTCGTCTGGGACACGACGAGGTGGTTGCCCGTCAGATCGGCGCCACCCTCGACGAGCTCGTAGTCGAGGACGCCCTCGAGCGGGCCGTCCAGCGACGCGCCCTGCTCCTGCTCGTCGTCGACCTTCACGGACACCGGATGCAGGGCGGCGGCGCTCTGGACGTCGTCGAGGTTCCGCACGGCTCTCGCCGCGCCGCTGGGCACACCGATCTGGTTGGGGCCGGTGAGCACGTAGTCGGCGGACACCCCCGAGTCGACGAGCTGGTTGACGCTGGCCTTCGCGGACGCGCCGAACACGCCGATGACGGACACGAGCATCAGACCCAGCGTCAGCGCGAAGGCGGTGGCCGCCGTGCGGCGCGGATTCCGCACGGCGTTGGTGCGGGCCAGGCGCCCGACCGGACCGAACGGCTTGGCCAGCACCGCGCCGAGAGCTCCGACGATCGGGCGGGACAACGCCGGGGCGGCGAACAGCACGGCGAGGATCAGACCGAGCGCGCCTGCACCGACGACGGCGGCCGCGCCACCACCCGTGCCCCGCGAACCGATGACGAGTCCCACGACGCCGAGGACACCGAGGACTGCACCGGCGATGGTGCGCACGTGCAGTGAGTCGCCGGTGGACGCGAATTCCTCCCGCATCGCCGCGACCGGCGGCACCTTGGACGCGCGCCGGGCGGGTGCGTACGCGCTGACCGTCGTCACGAGCACCCCGACCACGAGGGCGATGAGAATCGTGCGCGGCCCCACTTGCAGGGGACCCTCGGGCAGACCGACGTCGAACGCGTTCAGCAGTCCGCGCAGACCGTAGGCCAGGCCGACGCCGGCGGCGATCCCGATCGCGCTGCCGATCACGCCGACCACGAGGGCCTCGAAGACCACGGAACGGCCCACCTGCTTGCGGCTGGCACCGATCGCGCGGAGCAGCGCCAGTTCGCGCAGGCGCTGGGCCACGATCATCGAGAACGTGTTGTAGATGATGAACGTGCCGACGAGCAGGGCGATCGCACCGAATGCGAGGAGGAAGTAGTTGATGAAGCTCAGCGCCTCCGTCACCTGCGCCTTGGTCTCCTCGCGCACCTCGTCGCCGGTCTGGACCTTCGCGTCGGGAAGGGCCGCGGCGATCTCGTCGCGCAGTTCGGTCTGGGACACACCCGTTCCGGCGACGTCGATGTACTCGACGTGCTTGCCGTCGGTGAACAGTTCGCGGGCCTGCGAGTCGACGAACGTCGCGCCGATGAATCCACCGGTCTCGTTGCCGGTGTCGTAGATGCCGGAGACGGTGACGTCGACCATGCCGCGAGCGGGCACGAGAACCTTGGCGGTGTCGCCGACCGCCAGTTGCGCGCGTTCTGCGGCACTGGCGTTGACGGCCATCTGGCCGACCTGAGCGGGCGGGCCGCCCTGAACGTACTCGTCGGGTTCACCGAGCGCCTGGCCCGGCGGCAGATAGGACTCGCCGATGCTCGGCGCACCACCCGTCTGGACGGCGGCACCGTCGGAGTCGATGAGGACGATTTGCCCGCTGACGGCAGGTGCCACCGCGCGCACTCCGTCCAGCGCGGTGATGGTGTCGAGGTCGGCGAGGGGCACTCCGCTGGAGTTGCGCTCCTCGCTCGACACCCGCACGTCGACCCCTTGCGCGGTGTTCTCGAAGATCGAGTCGAACGTCTTCTGGAGTGTGTCGGTGAAGACGAAGGAACCGGCGACGAACGCGGTGCCGAGCACCACGGACAGCACCGTCAGTGCCAGCCGGACCTTGTGTGCCGCCAGGTTGCGCAGCGACACCTTGCGCATCGGGGCGCTGGATGTGGACGCCATGCGGTCAGACCGCCGCGTCGGACGCGAGGGCGTGAGCGGGCTCGTCGAGTCGCTTCATGGTGTCGAGGACCGAATCGGCCGTCGGGTCACGCAGTTCGTCGACGATCTTGCCGTCGGCGAGGAAGACCACCCGGTCGGCGTAGGCGGCCGCGCGGGGATCGTGCGTGACGATGACGACGGTCTGATGGAACTCGTCCACCGCGGCCCGCAGGATCGACAGCACCTCACCCGAGGACTTGGAGTCGAGGTTGCCGGTGGGCTCGTCACCGAAGATGATCTCCGGCTGCCCGGCCAGGGCGCGCGCGCACGCGACGCGCTGTTGCTGACCGCCGGACAACTCGCCGGGGCGGTGCTCGAGACGGTCCTGCAGTCCGAGCTTGGTGAGCACGTTCTCGAGCCATGCGGCGTCCGGCTTGCGGCCCGCGATGTCCAGCGGAAGGGTGATGTTCTCCAGTGCCGTCAGCGTCGGCACCAGGTTGAACGCCTGGAACACGAAGCCGATCCGGTCACGTCGCAGCTGCGTCATCTGCTTGTCCGTCAGGGTCGTCAACTCGGTGTCGCCGATGAGGACGGAACCCGAACTGGCCGCATCGAGACCGGCCAGGCAGTGCATCAGCGTCGACTTACCGGAACCGGACGGTCCCATGATCGCGGTGAACTCACCACGGGCGAACTCCGCGGATACCGCGCTGAGCGCGTGGACCTGGGTGTCGCCGGTGCCGTACGTCTTGGACAGCTCGACAGCACGGGCAGCGACAGCGGGGGCATGCGTGCTCATGATCGCCTTTCGTATTTCTCTTGTGCGGTCCGGCCCCGTGGTGACGGGCCGGGACGGTGCACGCGCGGCGCACTCCTCCATCTTGTCGACACCCGCTGCGGCCCGCCATCAGGGACCACCCTGATCTTCGGTCGCCGCGGCCGTGATCTCCGACACGGAGACCCCCGCGGAAACGCCCACAACGGAAGTACCGACCTGGGAGAATTCCGGTATCGCCGGTGCGAAGGAGAGCCTCATGGCCATCGAATCCCCCAAACCCCGGGCCGGATCGCGGTTCCTCGACGCTTTCCTGCAATCACCGTTCGCCGGCCTGGCGCCATGGATCGTGATGTCGCTGCTGTCCGGCCCCGGGCGGTTCGAGGAATCGGTCGCCACCGCTCTCGGGTTGTCGATTCTGTTCCTGTTCCTCAGCCACCGCCGCGGCGGAACCCTCAAACCTCTCGAAGTGTTCGACATCCTCTACTTCGGGTGCCTCGCCGCGATCGGACTGTTCGCGTCCGACGACCTGATCACCTGGCTGGAGAAGTGGTCGGGCGAGATGTCGAGCCTGGCGCTGGTCGCCTTCGCGTTCGGGTCGCTGCTACTGCGCAATCCGTTCACCCTGCCGTACGCGAAAGAGACCACACCCGAGGAGTATTGGACCTCGCCGCTGTTCCGCAAGGTCAACCAGCTCATCACGCTGGTGTGGGCACTGTCCTTCACGGTGTCGGCGGCGGCTGGACTGTACGGCGACCTGGTCCTCGACCAGCCGGACAATTTCTGGACGGGCTGGATCATCCCGATCGGGGCGTTGCTGTTCGCGCTGTCCTTCACCGAGTGGTATCCGGACGTGGCGAGCGCGCAGGCGCCGCGGGAGCCAGGGGAACCGGAAGAAGTGGCACCACCCCTCGTCAAACTGTTCGACTTCCTGCCGCCGTTCGTGGTCGGCGTGGGTATCGCGATGCTCGTCACGGACAACGACCCCGACTGGCTGGGCATCACCCTGATCGTGGTCGGCGCCCTCGGCACCGCCGCGCTGCGACGCGCGGACGCACAGAGCCGAAGCAGTTCGGCCGCGTGAGGCAAAACGTCACTGATCGAATCACCGGCTACTAGCCTGATGTGACTGACGTCACAGACGAGAGGTGGGCGCATGTCGGACGCCGACAACGAGATCATCTTCGACCGACTCGCGCACTGGGCGCAGGTCCGACCGGACGACGTCGCCGTGCAGTTCCAGGGCACCGAATACACGTGGTCCGGGTGGCACGACCGGATCCTGCACATCGCGGGAGCCTTGGCGGAGGGCGGAATCGGGGCCGGCGACACGGTCGCGTTCGTCGACAAGAACCATCTGTCCTGCCTCGAGGTCACCTACGCCGCGTCGCTCCTCGGCGCGGCCGCCGCGGTTCCCAACTGGCGGCTGGCCGGTGAGGAACTCGACTACGTGATCAACGATTCCGGGGCGCGGATCCTGTTCGTGGGCAACGAGTTCCTCCAACAGGTCATGGCACTGCGCGACCGGTTGACCGGTATCGAGCAGATCATCACCGTCGGCGGGGAGCACGACGAGTTCGAGCCGTGGCTTGCCGAGGCGCCGGTGCTGTCGTCGAGGCCGGAGGTGGGAGCGGATGCCACCGCGCTGATCCTGTACAGCTCGGGAACCACCGGCAGGCCGAAGGGCGTTCAGCTGACCCACCGCAACCTGATCGCCCACAGCACCGCGGTGCTCGAGATCCTGCCCGCGCGGCACGACGACTGCCTCCTCGTCGCGATGCCGCTGTTCCACGTCGGCGGAAGTTGCTACGCCATCATGGGCGTGCACGCCGGCGCCCGGTGCCACTTCACCCGGGAGGCCGACGCCCCGTCCCTGTTCGGCGCGCTCGCTGCGGGTGCGAACATCGCGTTCCTGGTGCCGCCGGTGATAGCCGGAGTGCTCGCCGCCGGCGAGCAGGCCGTGGCCGCGTTCGGTGCGCTGCACCGCATCACGTACGGCGCGGCGCCGATGCCGCTGCCGTTGCTGCGCAGCGCGCTCGCCGCCTGGCCCGAGGCGGAGTTCGTCCAGGTCTACGGAATGACCGAGTGCGCGGGTGTCGTCACCGCTCTGCTGCCCGAGGTGCATCGCGACGCGGCACAGGAGGAGAGGATGGCGTCGGCGGGACAGCCCATTCCCGGGGTGGAGATGCGCATCGTGGACCCGGCCACCACCGAGGACGTCGCTCCCGGCGAGACGGGGGAACTGTGGTGGCGTTCCGAACAACGCACACCCGGCTATCTCGGCAAGCCCGAGGCGACGGCGGAGGCCATCACCGCCGACGGGTGGTTGCGCAGCGGCGACATGGGACGGGCGGACGCCGACGGTTTCGTGTTCATCGAGGACCGCCTGAAGGACATGATCATCACCGGCGGTGAGAACGTGTACTCGCCCGAGATCGAACGGGTGCTCGTCGAACACCCGGCGGTGGCGGAGGTGGCGGTGATCGGCGTGCCCGACGACCACTGGGGTGAGACGGTCAAGGCCGTCGTCGTACCGGTGACCGGGACGACCATCGAACCGGACGAGCTGATCCATTACACCCGCCAGCGTCTGGCGAAGTTCAAGTGCCCGACGACGGTCGACGTCGTCGACCTGCTCCCCCGCAACCCCACCGGCAAGATCCTCAAGCGGGAACTGCGCGCGCCGTACTGGAAGGACCGCACGCACAAGCTCGTGTGACCGCCGTCCATACTGGGATCGTGACCGTTCGATGCCCCTGCCTGCTCGGTGAACCGTACGACGAGTGCTGCGGGAGGTATCACCGCGGCGAGGCGACGGCGCCCACCGCCGAGCGTCTCATGCGATCACGGTTCAGCGCGTTCGCCGTCCTGGATGCCGACTACCTGCTCGCGACATGGCATCCGAGCGCCCGGCCCGGGACCCTGGACCTCGATCCGGAGCAGCGCTGGACCCGCCTCGACATCCTGGCCACGAGCGGCGGCGGACTGCTCGACACCACCGGAACCGTCGAGTTCCGCGCGCACTACGTACTGGACGGCCACCGCGAATCGCTGCACGAGAACAGCCGATTCGTCCGTGAGGACGGCAATTGGCTGTACCTGGACGCGATCGCGACGCCACGCCAGGGTCTCCCCCTTCTCTGATCGGCCCCGGCTTACGATCGGATCATGACCAACCACCGGATCGGTCCCTTCGCCGTGTTCGCCGCCTGCGCCCTGGCCCTGACGCTCACCGGATGCTCGGAGTCGAACTCCCCCAGCAGTGTGGCGGCGACGTCACCGGCCGCGGCCGCCACCACCAGCAGCGCCCTCGAATCCGAGTCGGCGCCGATCCCGACCGACGCGTCGCCGAAATCGTCCGCGGCGTCCGAGTCCGCGAAGCTCACGGTCACCGACGTCCGCGTCGGCGAGCACGACGGATTCGACCGCGTGGTGTACGAACTCGGCGGCAAGGGCACACCGGGCTGGCGGGTCGCGTATGTGGACGAGGCGGTGCAGGACGGCAGCGGCAGGACGATTCCAGTGTCGGGCAACGGCATCCTGCAGGTGCAGATCGACGGCTCGGCGTACCCGTTCGACAGTGATGTGGAGGGATACTCGGGCCCCAACCCGGTCCCCGGTGTTCCCGGCGGCACGGTGACGGAGGTCAACGGCGCGCTCGTGTTCGAAGGCGTCACGCAGTCGTTCATCGGCGTGACGCAACCGGGCCGCCCCTTCACGGTGTCGACTCTGTCCGACCCGACGCGGGTGGTCGTGGACGTCGCGAAGTAGCGCTTCCGCGCTCGCCGCTTGACCTCGAGTAACGTTGAGGTTCTACCGTCGTGTCATACCCCGGCTCTACCGTGGGGGGATAGCGACAGGAGGCCGCTGGCATGAGCATGGAAGTCACGGCGTGGAACGCGATGTACAACGCGATGCACGCCCAAGAGGATCGTCGACCCTTCTCCCGCACGACGTTGCGGCGGATAGCCCGGTTCGCCCTGCCACACCGCCGCAGCCTCGGGTGGTACCTGCTGCTCAGCGTCGTCACGGCCGCGCTGGCGGTGGCCACCCCGGTGCTGGCGGGCCGGGTCGTCAACGCCATTGTCGGCGGCGACGCGGTGTCCGTCGTCGTACGCCTCGCGGCACTCATCGCGGTCATCGCCGTACTCGAATCCGCCCTCGCCCTGTGGACGCGGTGGCTGTCCGCGAGCATCGGCGAGAACCTGATCCTCGACCTGCGGACCGCCGTGTTCGACCACGTGCAGCGGATGCCGATCGCCTTCTTCACCCGCACTCGCACCGGCGCGCTGGTCAGCCGCCTCAACAACGACGTGATCGGTGCGCAACGCGCGTTCAGCGACACGCTGTCGGGCGTGGTGTCCAACCTCGTCACGCTCGGCATCACGCTCATCGTGATGATCGGGATCTCCTGGCAGATCACGCTGTGCGCACTGCTGCTGTTGCCGATCTTCGTCCTGCCCGCCCGCAGGATGGGCGCGCGGCTGGCTCAACTCAATCGTGAGGCGGCCAACCACAATTCGGTGATGAGCACTCAGATGACGGAGCGGTTCTCGGCGCCGGGTGCCACACTCGTGAAGCTGTTCGGCCGCCCGTCGGAGGAGTCCGCCGAGTTCGCGGTCCGGGCCAGGCGGGTGCGGAACATCGGTGTCCGCACCGCGATGCTGCAGTCGGTGTTCGTCACCGCGCTCACTCTCGTGTCCGCTCTCGCGCTGGCGCTCGTCTACGGGCTGGGCGGGTTCTACGCACTGCGCGGACAACTCGACGCGGGAGCCGTCGTCGCGATGGCGATGCTGCTGACCCGGTTGTACTCACCCCTCACCGCGCTGGCCAGCGCACGGATGGATGTGATGAGCGCGCTGGTGAGCTTCGAGCGCGTCTTCGAGGTCCTCGACCTGAAGCCGCTGATCGCCGAGAAGCCCGACGCGGTCGCGGTGCCCGACGGCCCGGTATCCGTCGAGTTCGACTCCGTGGAATTCGCGTATCCCTCGGCCGACAAGGTGTCGCTGGCATCGCTCGAGGAGGTCGCGACCCTCGACACCCGCGGCGGCGTCGACGTGCTGCACCGGCTGTCGTTCCGTGCCGAACCCGGGCAGATGGTCGCCCTGGTGGGATCGTCCGGAGCCGGCAAGTCCACCATCGCCCAACTGGTTCCCCGGCTCTACGACGCGGACGCGGGCTCGGTGAAACTCGGCGGGGTGGACGTGCGCGACCTGACCGCCGACTCCGTGCGGGCCACCGTCGGCATGGTGACTCAGGACGGGCACCTCTTCCACGACACCGTGCGGGCCAACCTCTTGCTCGCCCGGCCGGGTGCCACGCCGGCCGAACTCGCGGAGGTGCTGGAGCGGGCGCGGCTCACCGACCTCGTCGCGGCCCTGCCCGACGGCCTCGACACGGTGGTCGGCGAACGCGGCTACCGGCTGTCGGGAGGCGAACGCCAGCGGCTGACCATCGCGCGCCTGCTACTCGCACATCCGCGGGTGGTCATCCTCGACGAGGCGACGGCGCACCTCGACTCCACGTCCGAGGCCGCCGTCCAGGAGGCCTTGGGCGAGGCCCTCGCCGGGCGGACCGCGGTGGTGATCGCGCACCGGTTGTCGACCGTCCGCGCGGCCGATCTGATCCTCGTGGTCGAGGCCGGGCGCATCGTCGAACGCGGCACCCACTCCGAGCTGCTCGCCGCGGGCGGCCGATACGAGGAGCTGTACCGCACTCAGTTCGACACGGGCACGGTGTCGTCCCCGACGCTCACCGAGGTGCTGAGGTGAGTCTGCGAATGGCGGAGAGGGGCAGGCCGATCCAATTGGGGCGGTTCCTCGCCTCGTACACGGTCTCGTACACCGCCTTGTCGAGTTCGTAGGCTCGGAGCAACGCCGCCGCCTCGCGTGGGTCGGTGCCCGACACGGAGGCGTAGCCCTCACAGAAGGCGTCGGCGTTGCGCTGCGCCCACTCCCTCGCGCGGAAGTCCCGCTGCGACGCCGCCCCCATCGCTCCCATCGGCACCGAATCTGCCAGTAGGTGGTGAGCGGCGTAGTCGAAGGACCGCAGCATTCCCGCCACATCCCGCAACGGGCTGTCCCGTTCCCGGCGCTCGTCGAGCGTCTTGGCGGGCTCCCCCTCGAAGTCGATGAGCAGCCACCGCTCCGGTGTCCGCAGCACCTGACCGAGGTGGAGGTCGCCGTGAATCCGCTGGACGGTGGTGGCGCCCAGAGCTTCCGCCTCGGCGAACTTGCCCCGCACCGCCGCCGCCACCTCCCCCAGTTCGGGAACGATCGAGGTGGCGGCGTCCAGCCTGCGCGTCATCGCCTCCACGGTCGTCGACGCCACCTGTCGTTCCTCCGCACCGAGCGCACGCGCCAGGGTGGCGTGCACCTCGGCGACCGCAGCGCCCATCCGATAGGACTCACCGGCGAAGTCCGTCCCCAACTCCGCGGCGTGGAGATCCGCTTCGATCAGGAGGTCGCGGACGCTGCCGAGCGCCATGCTCCACCCGTCCGCCGAGTTGGCCTCGAAATCCTGGACCATCGCGAGGGTGGTCAGAATCCCGGCCACGTCCGTCTCCATCCACGCCCGCAGCGTCGCCACGTATTCGCTGCCCGCTTCGGCGAGCGCGAGGTGGAGTTCTACATCCGGGTTCACGCCCGGCGTGACCAGCCGGAAGATCTTCATCAGGAGCTTCTCCCCCAGCACCACCGATGTGTTCGACTGCTCCGCACCGAGTGTCCGCCCGCGGAGCCCCGGTTCGATCACCGTGCCCGGCACCGTCTTCAACTGCACCGGCCCCGATCCCTCGGCCTCCGACAGCAGGTCGGCGTACAAGGTGATGATCTCGGCATCGTGCAGGCCGTCGTACGCGATCATGATGTTCCCGTCGCCGTCCGGCAGCGCCCACGGCTCGAGGTCCTCCGGCAGATGACTGCGAAAACCCAGAGGTATCTGGTACACCTGCGGCGGCCCTGCCTCGAACTCCACCGACACCAGGAGATGCTCGGCGGAGAACCCGAACGCCGTCGTCAGTTCGTGGCGCAGCAGGATCCGCACCGCCGCGATGGTGGTGCCCTTCGCGGCGAACCACCGCCGGTCCGGCAACCACCGGACGAGTTGCCGCTCGAGGGTCTCGTCGGGAATGCGTTCACTGGTGGGTTCGTTCACTGCTGCACCGCCTGTTCCGCTTCGCTGCTGACCGGGTGTCCGCTCACCGCGCCGTCGGACTTCGGATCCGGTTGCAGCGCAAACCAGAAGAATCCGTGACCGGGGAGTGTGATCATGTACCCGCCGTCCCCGATCGAGGGGAAGGGAACGGAACCGGTGAGCTCCACGGGGATTCGGCCGGCGAACTGGGTGAGGTCCAGGATCACCGCCTGCGGGAACCTGGACAGGTTGTTGACGCACAGGATGACGTCGCTGTACGGGCGGTCCTGGCTCGGCGGCGTCTCCCGCACATACGACAGTACGGCCGGGTTCGCACTGCCGAGTTCGGTGAACGACGCCGTTCCGAACGCCGGATGCTGTTTGCGAACCTGGATCAGGCGCCGGGTCCAGTGCAGCAACGAGTTGGTCGAGTTCATCTGCGCCTCGACGTTCACCGACTGGTAGCCGTACGTGGGATCCATGATGACCGGCAAGTACATCCGGGCTGGGTCGGCACGGGAGAATCCGGCGTTGCGGTCGGGCGTCCACTGCATGGGAGTCCGCACCGAGTCCCGATCGCCGAGCCAGATGTTGTCGCCCATGCCGATCTCGTCGCCGTAGTAGAGAACGGGCGAACCCGGCAGACTCAGCAGCAGCGCGGTGAACAGCTCGAGCTGGTTGCGGTCGTTCTCGAGCAACGGCGCGAGACGTCGCCGGATGCCGATGTTCGCCTTCATCCGCGGATCCTGCGCGTACTCGGAATACATGTAGTCACGCTCCTCGTCCGACACCATTTCGAGGGTCAGCTCGTCGTGGTTCCGGAGGAAGATTCCCCATTGGCACGAACTCGGAATCGGCGGGGTCTGCGCGAGGATCTCGGAGATCGGAAACCGGTTCTGCCGGCGCACGGCCATGAAGATGCGGGGCATCAACGGGAAGTGGAACGCCATGTGGCACTCATCGCCCACGTCCGGCTCCCCGAAGTACTCCACGACGTCCGACGGCCACTGGTTGGCTTCGGCGAGAAGCGCCCGCCCCGGGTACTCGGCGTCCATGACGGCCCTGCATTTCTTGAGAAACGCATGCGTCTCGGGCAGGTTCTCGCAGTTGGTGCCCTCCCGCTCGAACAGGTAGGGCACGGCGTCCAGCCGGAAGCCATCGATTCCGAGGTCCAGCCAGAATCGCAGCACGTCGATCATCGCGTCCTGGACGTCGGGATTGTCGTAGTTCAGGTCCGGCTGATGGGAGAAGAACCGATGCCAGTAGTACTGCTTGCGCACCGGATCCCACGTCCAATTAGACGTCTCGGTGTCAACGAAGATGATGCGCGCGTCCGGATACCCTTCGTCACGGTCCGACCACACGTAGAAGTCGCCGTACGGGCCATCGGGGTCGGTGCGCGACTCCTGGAACCACGCGTGCGTGTCGGACGTGTGGTTCATGACCAGGTCCGTGATAACTCTGATTCCGCGGCGGTGCGCCTGATCGAAGAGCTGGACGAAATCCTCGACCGTCCCGAACTCCGGGAGCACGGCGCGGAAGTCGCGGATGTCGTAACCGCCGTCGCGTAGCGGCGAATCGTAGAACGGCGGCAGCCACAGGCAGTCGACCCCGAGCCAGGACAGGTAGTCGAGTTTGGACGTCAGCCCCTGGAGATCGCCCGTTCCGTCGCCGGAGGAATCGAAGAACGCGCGGACCAGCACCTCGTAGAACACCGCGGTCTTGAACCACTCGTTGTCCACTTGCAGTTCTCTGGCGTGGAAGAAGTCCTCGGACCGGGCCTCGATGAGGTGGCCTTCGAGGTCGTGCTCCGGTGAGGCCGCGCCCTCCCGGGACGGGTCGGCGAAGGCCGACGACGAATCTTCCAGGGCCATAAGCACCTCGGTTCGCGACTCGATCACAGGAACAGGGGCGTTCCCCGGACACGTGCCTCGATCGTAGGTCGGTCCTGCCCGAACCGCTGGGGACGCGCGCAGAGTGTCGATCCAGGACAGTAGGTGTCCGCTATTCGCGCCACACTGAACTCATGACCGAGACACCCAGCACCCAGAACCCCATCTCCGACGAGCGCGGACTCCTTCTCCTCATGCTGGACAACCAGCGCACCGCCTTCCGAAACGCGATGTCCGGGCTGACGGAGGAGCAGGCCCGCAGTGTGCCCAGCGCCAGCGAGCTGAGCCTGGCGTCCCTCCTCAAGCACGTGATCGACGGCGAAGAGGCGATGACCTCCCGCATCACCGGGGCTCCGCGCGATGTCGGCGACGACCCGGTGGCAGCGTGGATGGCCGCATGGAACGTCACTGAGGACGAGACCGTCGACACCCTCCTCGCCCGCTTCGACGACGCACAGCGCGCCACCGAGGCCGCGGTCGCCGCCGAAACCGATCTGGATCGCGACGTCGACCTGCCCGCCGACGTGGCGCAGTGGATGGCGCCGGGGGTCGTCTTCACGGTCCGGTACATGCTGCTGCACCAGATCGAGGAACTCGCCCGGCACGCCGGTCACGCCGACATCATCCGGCAATCCCTCGACGGCGCGCGCGCCGATACGCTGGCCGGCGGCGGCAGCTGGTCCTGACTGTTTCCGCTCTCTCGGGTAAATTCTCCGCTCGGGCGGCGCTGCAGAGCCGCCCGGACGAGACAACGAGGAGTTCAGGTGGACGGTATGAGCGTGATGCGACGCACGATCGCGGCGGCAACGGTCGGTATCGCGGCGACTTTCGGCCTGTCGGGCACGGCAGCGGCCGAACCGGCCACCCCCGACGTCCCCGGCCTCGCCGAACTGCGCACCCAGGCCGACAAGCCCGAGGCGAAGGCCGCGGTCGAGGCGCTGGCCACGTCCACGGTGCTGCATGACGTCGCGGGCGCGTACACCCCGTTCCTCTACACCGCACCGACCGTGGGTTGCGGCACCGTCGCACCGGTCACGCTGACGCTGGCGTCGGGCACCACCGGGCCCACCGCCGAGGTGAAGGCGAACGAGATCAGCTTCCAGGCCCTCTCCGCGTACCCCGGTGTCGTGAAGTCCTCGGGACTCAACGTCGCGTGGATCAACACCAACACCGGCGCCAGCGGAATCCTGCCCCTCGACGGCGTCACCGAGGGCGGCTACCCGGCGCTGAACAAGGTCGTGGCAACGGGGGCCGGCACCGTCGTGGCATCGATCTTCGGCACCGTCGGCTACACCAACGCGACCTGCTACGTGCTGCCGACCGTCGGTTCGTTCTTCGTTCCCGAGGAGGGCCCGCTGCCCGCCGAAGCGGCAAAGCCCGCCCCGGCTCCCGCTCCCCCGGCGTAACCGCCGGGGATCCTCTTCGGGAGGGCCGCGTGAGAACTACTCGCGCGGCTTTTTCCTGCTGTCCCGGTCGCGCTGGAACTTTCCGCCTGCCCGATCGTCGCGGCCACCACGCGGTCGGCCCGACGGCGGACCCGAATCGGGTTGCAGCTGAATCAGCACTCCGGAGATCCGGGTACGACGCAGGGCTTCGAGGGTCTCGCTGGACAGGTCGGCGGGCAACTCCACCAGGCTGTGGTCGGGGCGGATGCTGATGTGCCCGAAATCGCTGCGCCGCAGCCCACCCTCGTTCGCGATGGCACCGACGATCGCACCCGGCACCACACGGTGCCGCTTGCCGACCGCGATCCGGTACGTCGCGAGCTCCTGGCCCTCCGGTCCACGCGACCGCGTCGGGGGGCCCTCGTCGAACCGGCGTGCCGGGCGTTCACGAGGCTCGCGCTCACGGCGAGGCGCCGGCGGCGGTTCGGGTGCCATGAGGAACGCCTCACCGTCGCGCGACTGCACCGCGAGCGCGGCGGCGATGTCGGCGAGCGGCACGTCGTGCTCCTGCTCGTAGTCCTCGATCATCTTGCGGAACAACGCCAGATTGTCGGACGTGAGGCTCTCGGTGATCGAGTCGCCGAACTTGGACACACGCTGCGCATTGACGTCGTCGACGCTGGGCAGCTGCATCTCGGCCAGCGGCTGACGGGTCGCCTTCTCGATGGCCTTGAGCAGGTGCCGCTCGCGCGGTGCCACGAACAGCAACGCCTCGCCCGCGCGGCCGGCGCGACCGGTACGGCCGATCCGGTGGACGTACGACTCCGTGTCGTGCGGGATGTCGTAGTTGACGACGTGGGAGATGCGGTCGACATCCAGGCCACGCGCAGCCACGTCGGTGGCCACGAGGATGTCGAGGGCGCCGCTCTTGAGCTGGCCGATGGTCCGCTCACGCTGCGCCTGCACGATGTCGCCGTTGATGGCCGACGCGGAGAAACCACGAGACCGCAACTTTTCGGCGAGGTCCTCGGTGGCCTGCTTGGTGCGCACGAAGATGATCATCGCCTCGAAGTCCTCGACCTCGAGGACACGCGTCAGGGCGTCGAGCTTGCGCTGGTGCGCCACCTGGACGTACCGCTGCGAGATGTTGGACGCGGTCGACGTCTTCGACTTCATCGTGATCTCGACGGGGTCGTGCATGTACTGCTTCGAGATCTTGCGGATGGCCCCCGGCATCGTGGCCGAGAACAGCGCCACCTGCTTGTACTCCGGGGTGTCGGCGAGGATGCGCTCGACGTCCTCCTGGAAACCCATCTTCAGCATCTCGTCGGCCTCGTCCAGGACGAGGTAGGAGAGCTTGGACAGGTCGAGCGTGCCCTTCTCCAGGTGGTCGATCACGCGACCGGGCGTGCCCACGACCACGTGCGCGCCGCGCCGCAGTCCGGACAGCTGGACGCCGTAGCTCTGACCGCCGTAAATGGGCAGGACGTGCAGGCCCGGGATATGGGCGGAGTACTTGCCGAACGCCTCCGCGACCTGCAGGGCCAGCTCCCTCGTCGGCGCGAGGACCAACGCCTGCGGCGACTTCTGCGTCAGGTCGATCTTCGAGAGGATCGGAACCGCGAACGCAGCGGTCTTGCCGGTGCCGGTCTGCGCCAGGCCGACGACGTCGTTGCCGGCGAGGAGGGGCGGAATGGTGGCTGCCTGGATCGGCGAGGGCGACTCGTAGCCCACATCGGACAGTGCCTTCAAGACCCGATCATCGATGTCGAGGTCGGCAAAAGTGGGGGGTTCGGGGTCACGCTCGATATCACTCATTGACCAGCAGTTTAGTGCACGAGTCCACAGTGCATCGCCACGCCGTGGAAATACGCGGCGACCGGGACGGGAGACACCTGCCGCGGGGTCGTCGCCTAGCGTGGACGGCATGGTCGATGTCGCTGTCATTCAGTTCGCTCCCGGTCAGGACAAGCAGGAGAACCTGCGCACCCTCCGCACGCTCGCCGCCGAGGCCGCGGGCCGCGGCGCGAAGGTGGTGGTGGCGCCCGAGTACGCGATGTTCACGGCGCCGCGGACGGACGAGCGGATCGTCGAGTCGGCCGAGGGCCTGGACGGCGAGTTCGTCAGCGGGCTGGCCGCGACCGCGAAGGAACTCGACGTCCACCTGGTGGCAGGGGTCAACGAACATTTGCCCGGAGACGATCACATCTCCAACACCCTCGTCGCCCTCGGACCGGGCGGCGACATCGTCGCCACCTACCGCAAACTCCACCTGTACGACGCCTTCGGCTACAAGGAATCCGACGTCATCCGCGCCGGGGAGATCGACGCCCCGCAGACCTTCGCCGTCGACGGCCTCACGTTCGGCATGCAGACCTGCTACGACCTCCGGTTCCCCGAGGTCACCCGCCGCATCGTCGACGCGGGCGCCGACGTGCTGCTGCTGCCCGCGCAGTGGGTGCCCGGACCGTTGAAGGAGGACCACTGGTCCACGCTCGTGCGGGCGCGCGCCATCGAGAACACCGTGTATGTGGCCGCCGCCGACCAGAGCGCGCGCACCGGGGCCGGGAACAGCATGATCGTCGATCCGATGGGCGTGACCCTCGCGTCGCTCGGCGAGCGGGTGGGCACCGCGGTCGCGGCGGTCAGCGCGGAGCGGATCACCGAGGTGCGGGAGAAGAACCCCGCCCTCGCCCTGCGCCGATTCACCGTCAGCGAGATCTGAACGGCGCGATCGGGAGTAGCGTCGGAGACGAACAGTTCTCCCCGATCACGGAGCGTTCGATGTTGTACACCAGTCGCGCCGACGCCGGTCGCAGACTGGCCGCCGCACTGGAGCACCTGCGCGGCACCGATCTGGTGGTGCTCGGTCTGCCGCGCGGCGGCGTCCCCGTCGCGTTCGAAGTCGCTGCCGCCCTGTCGGCCCCTCTCGACGTCGTGCTCGTCCGCAAACTGGGTGTCCCGTGGCAGCCGGAACTCGCCATGGGTGCCATCGGCGAGGGCGAATCCCGGGTGATCAACGACGACGTCCTCCGCATCGCCCGGATCAGCAAGACCGCACTCGCCATGGTCGAGGCGAAGGAGCGCCGCGAACTCGAACGGCGGGCTCGGGTGCTCCGCGGCGGGAAGCCGCGAGCGTCACTCAAGGGCCGCACAGCTGTCCTCGTCGACGACGGCATGGCCACGGGCGCGACCGCGGCGGTGGCCTGCCAGTCGGTGAAGAAACTGGGCGCGGCACGCGTGATCGTCGCGGTCCCGGTGGCGGCGCCCGAGGCCGTCGGCCGTCTGCGTGTGACCGCCGACGAGGTGGTCTGCCCATACGTCCCGGCCGATCTCGGCGGCGTCGGCAACGCGTACGACGATTTCCATCAACTCTCGGACACCGAGGTCACAGACCTGCTGGCCCACCACTGACGGTGGTTCTCGAGGAATCTTCAGCTCCAGTGCAACGTTCCCGGAGGCCCTGTCGATACACCGGACAGAGCACAGAACAGACTGCCTTTGGAGGATCTCGTGACCGTCTCTGCCGATACCGTCGAAACCGTCGTCACCGCTTGCCGCGACCGATTGGGCGACCCGTCCGGCTGGGTCACCTCCGATGCCTACCGGCACAGCCTGGCCCTCTGCATCATCGAATCGGTGCAGTCGAGCGCCGGGCACAGCGAGGTCGCCGTCGTCGACCGCTATCTGGCGTACCGGCGGGCGCACCCCGATCAGCCGCTCACCGACGGCGCCCGCGACCTTCTCCGCACGTTCGAGGAGGCGGGCAGCTCGGATCAGTGGGCGGGCAAGGTCGGCTCGTACAAACGGCGGTACTCCGCGACCGGTGTGCCGATCGAGGCGCGTCACATCCAGCTGGCGGCGGAGCGGCTACACCAGCTCCGGATCAACAGCATCGACGACCTTCTCGAGGCCGCCCGGGACGAAGCCGCCCTGGAGCAGATCCACGACGCGTGGATCGAGGTGTGCGGGGAGAGCAGCGACGTCACGTGGGCGCACTTCCTGATGCTCGCCGGGATCCCCGGGGTCCGGCCGAATCGGGTGGCGGACGTGTTCATCAGCGGCGCGCTCGGAATTTCGGAAGCCACCGACGACGGCCCAGCCGAGGAGATCCTCGAGGCGACGGCGACCGAACTCGGTGTCGATCCGGATCAGTTGAACTATGCGATCCGGCGCTGGCTGTCGGCGAACTCGCGGCGTCTCGAAGAGGCTGCCTGAGTTATCAGTTTACGCCGAGTTACACTTATCTCCGCTGGTCAGAACAGAAATACACATAACGGACATCGACCCTGGTGCGAAACTGGGACAAATGTGATCGAATGCACATCCGTCATGTCGTTTCAGTGGAGGGGTCATAGTGCGTGAATTCTCGGTACCGCAGTCGTTCTCAATTCCGGAGGACGCCTCCATGGCGGACACGGTCTTCCGTCATGCCGAGGAAGACCCGAAGTTCGTTCCGTTCAAGCGCCCCGGCAACGGTGGGTGGGTAGACGTCACCGCCGCCGAGTTCGCGGAGCAGGTCTCCGCCGTCGCGAAGGGCCTCATCGCTTCCGGCGTCGAGCTCGGCGACCGCGTCGCGATCCTGTCGGCGACCCGGTACGAGTGGGTCGTCATCGACTACGCGATCTGGACGGCAGGCGGGTGCACCGTCGCCATCTACGAAACGTCCGCACCCGATCAGGCGAAGTGGATCCTCGAAGACTCCGGCACATCGCTGCTGGTCGTCGAGAACGCCAAGCAGGCCGACGCGCTGAAGGTCGTCACCGACGCCGCGCCGGACCTGAAGGAGGTCCTGCAGATCGAAGGCGGGGCGATCGACGAACTGTCGAAGCGTGGCGAAGGCGTCACCGACGAGCAGCTGCACGAGCGTCGTCACCAGGTGCGCGCGTCCTCGCCCGCGACTCTCATCTACACGTCGGGCACCACGGGCCGTCCCAAGGGCGTGCAGTTGACCCACTCCAACTTCTACGCGGAGTCCGCGGCCGTGAAGCTGGCGCTCAGCGACGCGATGTACGCCGGCAGGCGCACCCTGATGTTCCTGCCCCTCGCGCACGTCTTCGCCCGCGCCATCTCCTTCGGCGCGTTCGACGCCAAGGTCACGGTCGCGCACACCGCCGACCTCACCACGCTGCTCGACCAATTCGCCGCGTTCAAGCCGCACTTCATCCTGTCGGTGCCGCGCGTGTTCGAGAAGGTCTACAACTCCGCCAAGCAGAAGGCATACGACGGCGGCAAGGGCAGCATCTTCGAGAAGGCGTCCGCCACCGCCATCGCGTACAGCGAGGCGCAGGACAACGGCGGCGCCGGGCTCGGTCTCAAGCTCAAGCACGCCCTGTTCGACAAGCTCGTCTACTCGAAGCTGCGCACCGCACTCGGCGGCGAGTGCGACCGCGCCGTCTCCGGTGGCGCCGCGCTCGGTGCACGCCTCGGTCACTTCTTCCGCGGCATCGGCGTCCCGGTGTACGAGGGTTACGGTCTCACCGAGACGAGCGCCGCCATCTCCGTGAACACCACCCGTGCGCAGAAGGTCGGCACCGTCGGCAAGCCGATCGACGGTCACGCCGCGAAGATCGGCGAGGACGGCGAACTGCTCCTGAAGGGTCCCGTCGTGTTCGGCGGGTACTGGCACAACGAGCAGGCCACCGCGGATTCGATCCGGGACGGCTGGTTCCACACCGGCGACCTCGGCTCGATCGACGAAGAGGGCTACATCTCGATCACCGGTCGCAAGAAGGAAATCATCGTCACCGCGGGCGGCAAGAACGTCGCGCCCGCGGTCCTCGAAGACGCACTCCGCGCGCACCCGCTGATCAGCCAGTGCCTCGTCGTCGGCGACGGCAAGCCGTTCATCGGCGCGCTCATCACCCTCGACTCCGAAACCCTCCCGGGCTGGAAGGAACGCCACGGGCTGGCCGCCGACACCCCGGTGTCCGAACTGGTGAAGAACCCCGACCTGGTCGCCGAGATCGACGAGGCCGTGGCCGAGGGCAACAAGAAGGTGTCCAACCCGGAGCGGATCAAGAAGTACCGCATCCTCGAGGTCGACTTCACGCAGGAGACCGGTGAGCTCACGCCCACGCTGAAGCTGAAGCGGAACGTCATCCACAAGGAGCACGGCGCGGCCATCGAGGCCATCTACGCGTAGGCGGCTCCGCCGCCCGTGAGTGTTCGAGGAGTGCAGAGACTCCTCGGGCACTCACGGGTGCGCAGCGCCGAGGACGAAGTCGCGGACCACCGCGGTCACGGATGTGTGGACCTTCTCGTGAAGCAGGTCGTGTCCGGCGTCGTCGAACTCCCGGAACTCGAGGCGTCCGATCCCCGCCGCCCAGTCCCGGACGGGGTCGATCGGTGCGATGCGGTCGTCGACGCCGTGAACCGCGAGCAGCGGAATCCCGAGTGACCCGAGCGCGTCCGCCGTCTGCTGCACGGCGGCGGTCTTCGGTGTCCCGCACAGAATCGCGCCCCGGAAACCGGAGTCACCGGACGCGAGAAGTTCCATCGAGACCGCGGCACCGAGCGAATGACCCATGAGCACAAGCGGAACATCCGGCGCGTGCCTGCCGGCGAGGCCGGTGAGAAGCGCGGCGTCCTCCGCCAGGTCCGCCACCGATCCCGGATGGTCGCCTTCGGACAATCCGTGACCGGCCTGGTCGATTCCCCACACCCCGATTCCGGCAGGCGTCAGTCCGCGCGCGAACCGGTGGTAGTGACCCGTGTGCTGCCCCATGCCGTGGAGAAACACCAACTGGGCGACGGGTCCTCCCACCGCGCTCCAGTGCCGGTAGTGGACTCGTCCGGAGTGGCCGTCGAAGAAAGGCATGGCTGCCATTCTGGGCCTGTCGCACCCCGATGGCACAATCGGCCGGGTGAACTCACCGGCAGAACTGGGGACGTAGCTGTGTTCCTCCTCGACGACACCATCGTCTACAGCGCCAGCGACCTCTCCGCGGCCGCCACCTGCGAGTTCGCGTTGTTGCGCCGGTTGGACGCCACACTCGGGCTCGCCGGCGCCGGTTCCGCCGCCCCGTCCGTCGACGACGATCCGATGCTGCGACGGACGTCCAGCCTCGGCGATGCGCACGAACATCGCCGGCTCGAGCAGTTCCGCGCCGAGTACGGCGACGGGGTGGTCACGATGGACCGTCCCGAATACACCGCGGTGGGCCTGTTCGACGCGAACCTGGCCACCGTGGAGGCGATCCGCGGGGGCGCCGACGTCGTGTACCAGGGGACGTTCTTCGACGGCCGCTTCCTGGGTTTCTGCGATTTCCTCGTCCGCGACGGCGACACGTATGCCGTGTACGACACCAAACTGTCACGGCACGCGAAGGTGTCGGCCCTGCTGCAGCTCGCCGCGTACGCGGAAGCGCTGGCCGACAACGGGATCCCGACGTCCCCGGACGTCCACCTGCTGCTCGGCGACGACAGCGACTCGGCGCACTCGCTCGGCGACATCGTTCCCGTGTACTCCGCGCGACGGTCCTCGCTCGAACGAATTCTCGACGAGCACCGCGACGAGCAGTCGCTCGCGGAGTGGGGCGACCCCCGGTACACGGCGTGCGGCCGGTGCGACACGTGCACCCCGGAGGTGGAGCAGCACCGCGACCTCCTGCTGGTGGCCGGAATGCGCACGACGCAGCGGAGCCGGCTGATCGCGGCCGGGATCGGCACCCTCGATGCCCTCGCCGCGCATGCGGGCAGCGTCGAGGGCCTCCCCGAGCGCACCCTGGAATCGCTTCGCGCGCAGGCGGCCCTGCAGTTGCGGCAGGAGTCCTCGGGCACCCCCGAGTTCCAGGTGTACGCCCCGCAGGCTCTGGGCGGGCTGCCCGAACCGGACGACGGCGACATCTTCTTCGACTTCGAAGGAGACCCGCTCTGGGCCGAGAACGGATCCACGGACTGGGGTCTCGAATACCTCTTCGGCGTAGTCGAGGGTCCCGCCGACGCCGCCGTGTTCCGGCCGTTCTGGGCACACGACCGCGCCGAGGAGCGGCAGGCACTCGTCGACTTCCTCGACTACGTCACCGCGCGTCGTCAGCAGTACCCGAACATGCACATCTACCACTACGCCGCGTACGAGAAATCGGCGCTGCTGCGACTGGCGGGACGGCACGGCGTCGGCGAGGAGACCGTCGACACCCTGCTGCGCGACAACGTCCTCGTCGATTTGTATCCGGTGGTGCGCGGGTGCCTGCGCATCGGCGAACGGTCCTACAGCATCAAGAAACTCGAACCGCTGTACATGCCGGAGCAGCCGCGCGACGGCGACGTCACCAACGCCGCCGCGTCGGTGGTCGCGTACGCCGACTACTGCGATCACCGCGACAACGGCCGCGAGGACGAGGCACGCGCGCTGCTGCAGGGCATCGCCGACTACAACGAGTACGACTGCGATTCCACGCTGCGGCTGCGCGACTGGTTGATCGGGCAGGCGGAGACGCACGGCGTGGCTCTCCGGCCGCCCGGCGACGGGCCCACCCCGGTGACCGAGGACTGCACCCCCGCGGAGGCGGCGTTGCGCGAGTTCGCCGGGCACGGACCGAGCGAGCACCGCGAGCACGATCAGCAGGCGGCCGCACTCATGGCGGCGGCGGTCGGCTACCACCGCCGCGAGCGGAAACCGTTCTGGTGGGCGCACTTCGACCGGCTGGTCGTGCCGCACGACGAACTGTCCGACATCCGGGACGTTCTGGTGGTGTCGTCCGCGGTCGTCGAGGAGAACTGGCACAAGAGCAGCCCGCGGCAACGCAAGCTGCGCCGGCGCCTGCAGCTCACCGGCCGTTTCGGGACCGGGAGCACGGTGGGGCCCAAGACCACGATGTACGCGCTCTACGACACTCCCGCACCCGAGGCGGTCGCGGGAGACAATCCGCAGCAGCGGGGAACGTGCACGGTCAACGTGCTCGACGTCGGGAAGGACGGCCGGCGCCGCGACGTCGTGATCGTCGAGGAACTCCTGAACGGCGAGGAGTACGGGCAACTTCCGACGGCGATCACCCCCGGTCCCCCGATCACGACCGACCGCATCGAATCGTCCATCGCGGTGGCCGCGGACGACATGTGCGCACCGCTGCCGGAGCTCCCGTTGTGCGCGTCGGTGGACATTCTGCGGCGGTCCGACCCGCGCACCCGGAGCGGGAACCCGCTCCCGCCCGTCGACGGCACGGACTACGCGGGCGCGATCACCGCGGCACTACTCGACCTCGAAGACTCGTACGTCGCAGTGCAGGGACCTCCCGGCACCGGCAAGACGTACACCGGGGCCCGGGTGATCAAGGCGCTCGTCGAGCAGCACCACTGGCGGATCGGCGTGGTCGCGCAGTCGCATTCGGTGATCGAGAACATGCTCGGCGGCGTCGTGAAGGCCGGGCTCCCCGCCGAACTCGTCGCGAAGAAGGACGGGCGGCATCGCGCCGCGACGTGGACCGACATCAGCTCCAACGACTACCCGGGTTTCATCGACCAGGCCGAGGAGACGGGTTGCGTGATCGGCGGGACCGCCTGGGATTTCGCGAACACCGACCGCGTTCCGCCCGGCAGCCTCGATCTGCTGGTCATCGACGAGGCCGGGCAGTTCGCTCTCGCCAACACCATCGCGGTGGGCGGGGCGGCCCGCAACCTCCTGCTTCTCGGCGACCCCCAGCAACTTCCGCAGGTCAGCCAGGGCACCCACCCGGAACCGGTGGACGCGTCGGCCCTCGGGTGGCTCGCCGAGGGGCACGGGGCGCTGCCCGCGAGCCGGGGTTATTTCCTCGAGCGCACGTGGCGGATGCACCCGGAACTGTGCGCACCCGTGTCGACGCTGTCCTACGACGGCAAGCTGCGTTCGCAGGAATCGGCCAGTGCCGCACGGCGACTCGACGGCATGGGGCCGGGTGTGCACACCGTCTTCGTCGACCACCAGGGCAATGCCACCCAATCCCCGGAGGAATCGCGGGAGGTGGTCAACCGGATCACGAAGCTGCTCGGTTCCGGCTGGACCGACCCCAGCGAGTTCGAGGGCACCCGCCCACTCGACGAGTCCGACATCCTGGTGGTGGCGCCGTACAACGCGCAGGTCGGGTTGATCGAACGCAATCTGGCCGCGGTCGGTCTCGACAAGGTCGAGGTGGGCACGGTCGACAAGTTCCAGGGCCGGGAGGCGGCCGTCGCCATCGTGTCGATGACTGCGTCGGCGATCGAGGACGTGCCGCGCGGCATGTCGTTCCTGCTGTCGCGGAACCGGATGAACGTGGCGGTGTCCCGCGGCAAGTGGGCGGCGATCATCGTCCGGTCGGAATCGTTGACGCAGTACATGCCGAGCACCCCGGAAGGTCTGACCGAGCTGGGTGCCTTCATGCGGCTCACCGGTCAGCCGAAGCACTGACCTTCGCCGCGGTAGGTGGGCACCACGGTGCGGGAGCCGTCCGACTCGACGAGGTGCACCTCGGTGAACCGCTCGCACAGCTCGCCGGCCTTCGCGTGCCGGAACCACACCCGGTCGCCGATGCCGAGATCTGCGGCAGCCTTTCCGGTCACCGGGGTCTGGACCTCGCCTGCGCCCTCGTTGCGCAGTAGCTTCAGCCGCGGCGGCCACACCGGCTTGGGCACCCGACTGCCCCCGGCGGGACCGGAGGCGATGTAGCCGCCGCCGAACAGCGTCGCGATGCCGGGAGTCGGCCGCCGGACCGCCGAGAGGGCGAAGTACAGCGACGGGTGCGGACGGAACGCGCGGTACCTGTCGAAGAGCGTCGGGACGTACAGGCCGGAACCGGCCGTCACCTCCGTCACGACCGGGTCCGCGGAGCTCACCTCGAGGGAGCCGGTGCCCCCGCTGTTGACGATCTCGAGCACCCCGACCTCCGACTGCACGGCGTTCACCACGGCATCGCGACGGGTCGCGAGTTCGTTCGCGGACGCCCGCTTCATCCAGCCGATCGGTGGACTGGAATCGGGCAGACCCGCGATCTGTGCCTCGTAGAACATGACGCCGACGACGGCGAACCCCCGCCCCGCGGCCCGCTTCGCGAAGGCGGCGACGGTGGACGGTTCGCGGAGCGGGGAACGGCGGACCCCGATGTGGAGGGGACCGAGCCGCAGCGAGGCGTCCACGTCGATGCACAGCCGGGCCCGGAGGGAGGTGGTGCCGGCCGCGGCGAGAACGAAGTCGAGGTGGTCGTCGCTGTCGACCATCAACGTGATCCGGTTCAGCAGTTCGGGGTCGGCCGCGAGTTCGGCGAGGGCCCCGCGGTCGACCGTCGGGTAGCCCATGAGGATGTCGTCCGCGCCGCGGCGGGCGAGCCAGATCGCCTCGCGCAATGAATACGCCATGATCCCGCGGAACCCGCCGGCCCCGGTGAGCTTCTCCCCCAGTGCGACCTGGAGTACCGCGCGGCAGCGAACGGACTTGCTGGCGACGCGGACGGGGGTGCCGCCCGCGCGCAGCACCAAGTCGGCGGCGTTCGCGCGCAGGGTGGTCAGGTCGAGCGCGGCCAGCGGCGGGTCGACCTCGGCGGTCGAGGCGATGAGACGGTCGAGCGTGGGCGTCACAGTTCGTCCAACCTTTTCCATTGGTCTGCGACGCCAGTCAACCACCGAGTTGGACGATTGTCCAGATCGAATCGGACCCGCTCAGGCCCGCTCGACCGCCTTCGACGCGATCACGTGCACCATGTCGTCCAGCGCCGCGATCATCGCCTCGCTGTCGCGGTCCACCAGCCACCGCAGCACGAGCCCGTCCAGGATCGCCAGCCCGAACCGCGCGATCGCCTCGACCGGGGTGGCCCAGCCGACTTCCGCGATGCGGGCACACTCGACGAGGAACTCGATCGCCTCCTCATCCATGGTCCGGTACTGCTGACCGGCGATATCGCCGGCCCGCTCGCTCCCGGACGCGCGGTGCCGCAGCGCCTGCGCGGTGATCTCGTATGTCAGCAACTGACGGTCCGGGGTGGCCTCGATGATCGGCCACATTCCGCTGATCCCGATGTGGAGGAGTTCGCGCAGACCGTCGATCCCGCGCAGGTCCGGCGCGTGCCGCACCTGACCGAACGCCAGTCGCATCGACGCGCTGAGCTGAAGAACCAGGCTCTCGCCCATCGCCGCGAGGAGCTCCTCCTTGCTCTCGAAGCAGTAGTGCACCACACCGAGCGAGACGCCCGCCTCCTCCGCCACGGCACGCACCGTGACCGACGCGACGCCGCGCTGCTCCGCGATGGCCAGCGCCGACTCGACGAGTTGGGCACGACGTTCATCCGCAGGAAGCCTGTTCAGCATCCTCTGATCGTAGAACCTGCGGGGGCCTCGCCCGCGACCAACACGGACGCCCGACCAACCCGCCATTTGCCTGGACGAGCGTCCAGGTTCATGATGGGCGAATGGCACAGGACACATGGCGCAACTGGGCGGGCACCGAGACGGCGAACCCGCTGCGCTTCGCGACTCCGCGCTCGGTGGAGGAACTCAGCGCGCTCGTCTCCGGTGCCGCGGAGCACGGACAGCGAGTCAAGGCCGTCGGGTCGGGTCACTCCTTCACCGGGGTCGCCGTCACCGACGGGATCCTCGTCAGCCTCGACGCCCTCACCGGGATCGAATCCGTCACCCTCGACGAACCGGCGGGGGCCCTCGTCACCGTCCTCGCCGGCACGCGGCTGCACGACCTGAGCGAGCAACTCTGGCACCGTGGCCTGGCGATGATCAACCTGGGTGATATCGACGTGCAGTCCATCGCGGGTGCGCTGTCCACCGGAACCCACGGCACCGGCGCGCGTTTCGGAGGTCTCGCCACTCAGGTCCGCGCCCTGCAGGTGGTGCTGGCGGACGGCTCGGTGGCCGACTGCTCCCCCACCGAGAACCCCGAACTGTTCGAGGCGGCACGCCTCGGGCTCGGCGCCGTGGGCATCATCTCGAAGGTCACGATCCAGTGCGTGCCGAACTACGTGATGCACGCCGTCGAGAAGCCCGAGTCGTTAAACGCCATCCTCGACCGGCTCGACCACGACCGCACCACGATCGACCACTTCGAGTTCTACTGGTTTCCCCACACCCGCCGCGTCCTGACGAAACGCAACACCCGGCTACCCGGCGACACCCCGGTTTCTCCCCTACACCCGGTCCGCGCCTACGTCGACGACGAACTGCTCGCGAATGTCCTGTTCGAGGGCATCAACAGGGTCGCGGGCCTTGCCCCGACGACGATCCCGAAGATCAACCGGCTGTCGTCGCGCATGCTGAGCGCGCGCGAATTCACCGACCGCAGCTACCGCGTCTTCGCGTCGGAACGCCGGGTCAAGTTCCGGGAGATGGAATACGCGGTTCCCACCGAGGCCCTCCCCGACACTCTCGCGGCGATCGATGCGTGGGTGGAGAAGTCCGGTTTCACGGTCGCGTTCCCCGTCGAGGTCCGGTTCGCCGCGGGCGACGACGTCTGGCTGTCGACGGCGAACGGCCGGGACACGGCGTACATCGCCGTTCACCAGTACCATCGCCGAGATCACGAGCCGTACTTCGCCGCGGTCGAGGCCATCGCCCGGGAAGTGGACGGGCGACCGCACTGGGGCAAGATGCACGGCCGCACCGCCGACGACTTGCGGCCCGCGTATCCGAACTTCGACGAGTTCCTCGCCGTGCGCGACAAGTACGACCCCGGGCGAATGTTCGGCAACGCGTACCTCCAGCAGGTCCTGGGTCGCTAACGTGAGCTAGGTGGCCCCCAGTCGATCTTTCGACCGTCGCGACTTCCTTCGCGTCGCGGGTGCGTCCGGGGCAGCGGCGATCGGCGCCGTGATGCTCGGCGCGTGCGGGGAACGCCTGCACGACCCGCAGGTTCCGCCGCTTCCCGACGGCTTGTCCGTTCCGGACGGCGGCGCGGTGTCCGAGTTCGCACCGGTCGACAAGGCGACGTGGCGCGTGCAGGGCGATCCGCTGGTCGCGCCGACCGGCGACGGGCCCCTCGCCGGCATGCGACTCGCGGTCACCGACCTGTACGCCGTTGCGGGACAGCAGATCGGTGCGGGCAGCGGACGGCGGCTCGCCGAGGCTCCAGTCGAGACGGGTACCGCCGCAGTGGTGGCGCGCCTCCTCGGTCAGGGCGCCCGCGTCGTCGGCCTGGCGCAGACCGACGACCTCGGTTACGGGCATTCCGGCATCAACCAGCAATTCGGCACGCCGCCCAACCCCCGCGCCGAGGACCGCCTGCCCGGTGGTGCGACGTCGGGCGCCGCGAGTGCGGTCGCGCAGGGTTCGGCCGACATCGGATTGGGTATCGACACCACCGGTTCCATCCGCATCCCCGCCTCGTATCAGGGCCTGTACGGCTTCGCACCGTCCCGGGGCGCCGTCTCCACCGACGGGCTGTTTCCGCTGTCCCCCACGTTCGACACCCCGGCGTGGGTCTGCGGCGACCTCGACACCCTCGTCGCGGTCTCCGGCGCGCTTCTCCCGCTCACGGCGGAGACCCCGTTCCGCAGCGCGCTCACCTCGGACGGCATCAACGCCGTCGCCGAGGCGGGGGCGCTCGGCGCGGTGCGGCGCGCCCTCACCGCGTGGGAGAAGAGTTCCCTCCCCCGGCTGACGTGGACCGACACGGACATCGGCCGGCTTCCCGACTGGTACGACGCCGTCGTCGCCGTGCAGGGCTACGAGGCGTGGCGGCTGCACGGCGACTGGGTGAGCGGGGCGATGACGTCGCTCGGCGACGAACCCGACCGCAATTTCGCCGACGCGAGCCGCATCTGGGAATCCACGTACGGCCGGAAGCTGATCAAGCTCGGCGAGGCGTCGCAGACGATCACCGCGTACGTGGGCGACAGCCTGCTCCTGCTGCCGGCGACCTCCTCCACGCCCCCCGAGCGGACGAGCTACCCCAGCGGTGACCGGTTCCGGAACACGATGCGCGCCACCGGCATGCTCACGTGCCTCGCGACCATCTCCGGACTGCCCAACGCGACCGTGCCGTTGCGCACCGACGACGGAGTTCCCGTCGGCCTCTGCCTGGTCGGCCCGCACGGCCGCGACCGGGACGTCCTGGCCGTCGTCGCCGGTCTGGGCGGCTCGGGGCTGATCGACTGACGGCGGGGACCGTCAGCCGCGGAGCAGTTGCGCCTTGCGCGCGTCGCTCGCGAACGACGCTTTGATCGAGTTGCGCGCCAGGGTTTCCCGCTCGGCATCGGTGAGGTCGAGCTGATCCCGCAGCTGGGCGAAGTTGTCGTCGACGTACCCGCCGAAGTACGCGGGGTCGTCGGAGTTCACGGTGACGAGCAGACCCGCCTCCAGCATGGTCCGCAACGGGTGCTCGGACAGCGAGTCGACGACGCACAGTCGCACGTTCGACAGCGGGCACACGGTCAGCGGCACTTCCTCGTCCACCAGACGCGCCACGAGCGCCGGGTCCTCGAGCGCCCGCACCCCGTGGTCGATGCGCTCGGCGCCGAGGAGGTCGAGCGCCTGCCAGATGTACTCCGGCGGGCCTTCCTCGCCTGCGTGGGCGACCACGTGCAGCCCCTCCGACCGGGCGCGGGCGAAGACGTCCTCGAACAGCGACGGCGGGTTGCCCACCTCGGCCGAGTCCAGCCCGAGCCCGACGATCGGCGTCTGCAACCGGATGATCTCCGAGAACACTTCCTCCGCCTCGTGCACGGAACGGTCCCGCAGGATCGCGGCGATCGCGGCGCTGCTGAGGCCGAACTCCCGCTCACTGGTGCCCACCGCATCCATGATTCCGTCGAGCACCTCGTGCAGCGGCACACCACGATTGACGTGGGCCTGCGGGTTGAAGAAGAACTCCACGTGCGCGACGCCGCCCGCCGACGCCCGCGCGAAATAGGCGCGGGTGAGGTCCGCGAAGTCCTGCGCCGTCCGCAGCACTTGCATGTTGGCGAAGTACAGGTCGAGGAACGACTGCAGATCGGTGAACTCGTACCGCGACCGGAGATCGTCGAGGTCCGCGTAGGGCAGCTGCACGGAATTCCGTTCGGCCAGCGCGAAGATCAGCTCGGGTTCGAGGGACCCCTCGATGTGCATGTGCAGCTCGGCGACGGGAGAGCTCACGGGTGGATACCTGCCTTTCGCACCACCTAGGCAGCGGTGTCGCGGTCGACGATACGGACGAAGCCGTCGCCGTCGATATTCGCGGTGTCGCCGGTGTGAAACCAGCCACCCGTGAAGGTCTGCGCGGTGACCTCGGGCCGGTTCCAGTAGCCGCGGCTGACTCCCGGACCGCGGCACAGCAATTCGCCGACACCGCGGCCGGCGTCCGGTCCGAGGAGGGCCACCTCCATCCCGCCGAACGCGACACCCACACTGCCCGCGTGTGTCAGAGCGCACTCGTCGGGCAGCGCCAGCCCGGCCCCACACGTCTCGGTCATTCCCCACCCGAGGAAGTGCCTGGCCGCGGGGAACGTCCGGCGGAGCAGTTGCGACTGCTCCAGGGACAGACCGGAGCCGCTGTAGTCGATCCAGCGCACCGCGCGCCGGCCGAAACTCGTCACCCGCGAGTTCTCCACGGCCCGCAGGAGGACGGCGGGCGCCGCGGTGAGCACGTCGGCGCCGGTGCCGCGCCACGACGCGGCGTCGGTACTCCCGGTCAACAGGACCGTTCCGCCCACCACCAGCGTCGAGAGCAGTTCGACGAGCGATCCGACGGTGTGCAGTTCGGGTTCGACGAGGAGATTCCGCAGCCCCTCGGAGCTGAACCCGCGCGCGTGGAGCACGGATTCGATGGTCGAGAGGACGTTCTCGTTGCTCAGCTCCACACCCTTCGGCGAGTCCGACGGGCCGGGCGTGTACGACAGCAGCACCAGCTCGTCGGGGCTCGCGCCGTCGTCGATGAACGAGATACCCTCCGGCAGTTCGCCGTCGAGGATCAGCACCGACTCGCTGTCGGCGAGCACCTCACCGGTCTGCGCGTCGTCGAGTGCCGGGCTCACCCCGACCGGCACGCCGCCGGCGAGCAACACGCCGAGGAACGCCTCCACCCAGCGAACCCCCACGGGCTGCCGGACGGCGACGCGGTCGCCGATCTCGACCCCCTTCGACTTCAGCCCGCCGGCCACCCGCGCCGCGGACGTCCACAGTTGCGAGAACGTGAGCGACCGGCCACCGTCCTCCTCGACGGCGATCCGGCCCGCGTAGCGGTGCACGGAGATGTCGAGCAACTCGGTGAGCGACGGGTTGAGCCCGCCGTATCGGAGCAGGCCGTCGCGGCCACGGACCACCCGGTCGTCGTGGAAGAAGGGACCACTACTCGGGTACTCGACGAGGGACGACGGCATCTGTACCTCCGCTGACGACACTGCTACGCGACCGGGACGTTGCCACGACTATATGACGCCCGTCACAGTTGCGGGGAGCGGATCGCCGACGCCTACCGTCCGCGGTACGTCGCCTTGCCCGGTCCGACGTCGAGGAAGCTGCGCACCGCACCCTGAAGGTCGTCGGTCTCGAACAGCGCACCCGACACGTCGGGCGTGATCGAGTCGGCGTGCGCGACTCCACCCGACCGCCACGCGGAGATGATCTGCTTCGTGGCGTCGTGTGCGCGCGTCGGCCCGTCCGCCAGGCGTGCGACGAGGGCGCGGGCCTCGGTGTCGACGTCCTCGTGGACGGCGTTGACCACACCCCAGTCGCGCAGTGTCGCGGCGTCGTACAGGTCGCCGGTCATCACCAGTTCCCGGGCGCGGCCGGACCCTGCCCGCTCGGCCAGCCGCTGCGGACCGCCCATCGACGGAGTCAGCCCCACCACCGTCTCGACCAGTCCGAACTTCGCCTTCGGTGCGGCGAGGATGATGTCGCAGGCGAGCGCGATCTCGAAGGCCGCAGTCAGCGTCAATCCGTGCGCCGAGTACACGACGGGGCACGGCAGCGCCTCGAGCGGATGGCAGATCTCGGCGAACAACTCCTGCCACAGGTCCGCGCCCTGTTCCGCGGTGAGCCCCTCGAACACGTGGACGTCCACCCCCGCGGAGACCACCTTGCCCTCGGCACGCAGCAGCACCGCGCGCGGCGGATTCTCGGCGAGCGCCGCGACGTCGGCCTGCACGGCGTCGAACATCGCCTGATCGAAGAGGTTCAGTGCGCCGTGGGCGAACGTCAGGATCGCGATCTCGGCGCCGGCGTCGGTACGGACACGCTCGAGTCGGGTGGGATGCGCGGCGGCGGCAGGCTCAGTCATGCCGCCAGACTGCCACACGCGTTCCGCCTACGATCGGGGTGTGGACTCGCTGCGCGCGGCGCTGGCCGACGCCGTCGGAGAACGGTTCGTGACCGTGGACGCGGACGTGCTCGCCGCCCGCGCCACCGACCACACGGGACGCTACAGCGGGCGCGCGAGCGCACTCGTCCGGCCCGCGGATGCCGCGGAAGTCTCGGCCGTGCTGGGCATCTGCCGCCGGGCCGGGGTGAAGGTCACCGTGCAGGGTGGCCGCACCGGCCTCGAAGCGGGCACGGTTCCCGAGCACGATGACGTGCTGCTGTCGACGGAACGGCTGACCGCGGTCGGCGCCGTCGACCGCGAGAACCTGCGCGTCACCGTCGGCGCCGGGGTCACCCTCTCGACACTCCGGCACGCCGCGTCCGACGCCGGACTGCTGTTCGGCGTCGACATCGCGTCCCGCGATACCGCGACGATCGGCGGCATGGTGTCGACGAATGCCGGTGGGCTGCACACCGTGCGGTACGGCCACATGTCCGCACAGGTGCTGGGCCTGGAGGTCGTGCTCCCCGACGGGGCGATCGTGCGGCGCAGCATGCGGGTGGGCGCCGAGAACTGCGGATACGACCTGCCCGCGCTGTGGGTCGGCAGCGAGGGCACTCTCGGTGTGGTCACGACCGTCGATCTCGCACTCCACCCCGTCCCGGAGTTCCGTGTGACCGCCCTCGCCGGCTTCGCGCAACTACCCGGCTTGATCGACGCCGCTCACGTCGTGCGGCGGCTCGACGGGGTGGACGCCGTGGAAATGCTCGACGGACGCGGGCTCGAATTGGCCTCCTCGCGGCTGAGTTTCGCCGTTCCCACGGGTCTGCCGTGGTATCTCCTCGTCGAACTGGCCGGCCGGCGCGACCTCACCGACGACCTGGCCGCGGCGCTGGAGCAGTGCGATCCCGACGACGAACCCGCCGTCGGGATAGATTCCGCAGGCCGCGCCCGGGTGTGGTCGGCGCGGGAAGCGTTCGCGGAAGTGGTCGGACTGTTCGGACCCCCGCTGAAGTTCGACGCCGCCCTCCCACTGGACACCCTCGCCGCATTCGTCGCCGACGCGGTCGCAATGGTGACGAGCCGGGCACCCGACGCGATCCCGGTGCTCTTCGGGCACGTCGCCGACGGCAACGTCCACCTCAACGTGCTGCGCTGCCCCGACGAGTCCGTGCTGTACCGGCCGGTCACGGAACTGATCCGCGATCACGGCGGCAACATCGCCTCCGAGCACGGCGTCGGCGCACACAAGCGCAACTACCTGGACCTCGCCCTCAGCCGCGAGGACATCACCGCGATGTGGACGATCAAGCAGGCGTTCGATCCCGCGGACTACCTCAACCCTGCAGTGATGTTTCCCGACTGGCTGCGTCGCCCGCACTGACTCCGGGCTTCTTCTCGCGCAACGGTCGCGCGAAGCACACCGAGGCGAGGAAACCGATCAGCAGGACGGCCGCGGGCAGCCAGATCGACTGCGACATCGCCGTGGCGAACGGTTCCTTCACGAATTCCGGCATCTCCCCCACACCGGCCTCCTGGCTATCGGCGTTCAGCCCCTGAGCGGACAGGCGGGCCGTGATGAGTGCGCCGATCGCGGCGCTGCCGAGGACGGCGCCGACCTGGCGGGTGGTGTTGTAGACGCCTGCTCCGGCGCCCGCCTGATGGGGTGGAAGGTTGTGCGTGGCCGTGGCGGCGAGCGGCGACCAGATACACGCGTTGGCGAGGCCGATCAGTCCGATGGGCAGCAGCAGTTCCCAGATCGCCACGTCGGGTGACATGACCATGGACAGCCAGGCGAGCGCTATCGAGAACAGCAGGAATCCGGCGCCCGCGATGTACCGCGGATGGGTGCGGTCCACGAGCTTGCCGATGAACGGGGCGAACACGCCGGTGAGGACGGCCATGGGCACGAGCAGCAGGGCCGACCGTGTGGGCGACAGACCCCGCACCGCCTGCGTGTAGAACATCAGCGGCAGGACCATCGCGGTGATCGCGAAGCCCATCGAGGTGATCGCCACGTTGGCGAGCGAGAAGTTGCGGTCCTTGAACAGGCCCAGCGGCAGGAGCGGCTCGTTCTTGTTCCAGGACTGGTACCAGACGAAGACGCCGAGAAGGACGAGGCCGGCGCCGATCGACGCCAGCACGGTCGCCGACCAGTCGTAGGAGCTGCCTTCCTGGATTCCGAACACGAGGAAGAACATGCCGAGCGCGCTGAGGACGACACCGGGGATGTCGAACTTGTGCTCGTGGGTCTCGAGCGAAGGCACCAACCGCCAGGCCAGCACGAACGCGACCACACCGACGGGGACGTTGACGATGAAGATCCACTCCCAGCCGAGGTTGTCCACGAGCACGCCGCCCGCGAGCGGTCCCACCAGGGTGGCGACACCGGCGACAGCGCCCCACAGACCCATCGCGGTGCCGCGACGGTCCGGCGGGAACGTGCGGGTGATGACGGCCATCGTCTGCGGCGTCATCAGTGCGGCGCCCAGTCCCTGGAAGACCCGGGCGACGATGAGCATCGTGATGGTGCCGGACAGGCCGCACCACAGTGACGCACCGGTGAACAGGACGAGCCCGATCAGGTAGATGTTCTTGGGACCGAACCGATCACCGAGTCGACCGGTGACCAACAACGGCACCGCATACGCCAGCAGATACGCGCTGGTGACCCAGACGACCTTGTTGATGTCGGTGTGCAGGTCGTTCATGATCGCCGGGTTGGCCACCGCGACGATGGTGCTGTCGACGAGGATCATGAAGAAGCCGATGACGAGGGCCCACAGGGCCGGCCACGGATTTCGATGCTCGGGTGGCGACGTGGGTGGTGCGGTGCGCTCGGTGTCCATCATCAATCCTTTGCTGAACCGGATGGGATCCGGCGTGAGTGTGTCAGTCGTTCGAGAAGTTCCGGCGAAAGCCACGGGAGGGCTCCGGAGTCGATGTCGGCCACCAGGGCGCTGAGCCATTCGTGCTCCGCGCGGGCGACGGTGACGAGAAATTCGTTGCCGAGGAGGAAGATCCTGGGGGTCTCGGTGGAACAGGCGAGCGCGGCGGCGGTCTCGAGTTCGTCGATCTCGCGGGTGAGGTGATCGAGCCGTTCCCGGAGCAGTTCCACCACGGTGGGGGCGGCGACGTTGTGCGCCTCCGCCAGTGCCAGAGGGAACTGCGGGTACTCGTGCACCGGGGTGGCGAGCATGTCGCTGACCCGGTGGACGAGCGCTTCCCGGCCCGCCTCGGTGACCTCGTACATGGTGCGTTCGGGCCGATTTCCCGCCCGGTCGGTGCCGGTGGTGCGCACCAGCCCTTCACCTTCGAGCCTGCTCACGGTGTGATACAGCGAACCCGGCCGGATCTTCACGACGCGTCCACGCCGGGTGGCGGCGAGTTGGTACATCTCGTACGGATGCATCGTGCGCTCACACAGCAGACCGAGGATGGTGACACCGAGCGGCGTGAGTGCCACAGTCACCGCCTCCACTACTCCAAGTCAAATACTCCACGTGGAATATACCGTCCGGGCGGATAGGGAACAAGCGGTTACCGTGGGTCCCGTGGACCCCCATCACCTCGACATCATTCGACTCGCCTGGTCACGCGAACTGGGACTGCCCGACGACGCTCTGTCCACCCGGCCGGGCGCCGACGACCGCGCCGTCCGGGTGGACGACGACACGGACACGATCCGCTTCCTGCGCCTGGGCGAGACGTCCGCGCTCGTCGGACCGCGGTGGGCGATCGAGCGTGCCGACGGGCACACGTCGGAGGAGCTGACCGAATCCGCGACCCTGCTCGCCCTCACCCAGGATCGGTCCGGACGGTGCGCCGGTCCCGTGGCGCTCGCGTTCGGCACCGACTACCAGGATCCGGCGACCGGGCGGCCACCGCTCGTCTCCCACGAACACGACCACGTCCGGCAGGTCGAGGAGGCATGTCCCCCGGACGACGTCACCGAGGCCCGCCTGGGTGACCGCAACCGATGGTTCACGATTCTCGACGACGCGCAGCAACCGGTCAGTTCCGCCGGGTATGCCGAGTTCCAGGGGTTCCTCGCCGATGTCGGTGTGCTGACGGTGCCGGAGTTCCGGCGCCGGGGACTGGGCGCCACGGTCGCCGGGATCGCCACCGACGACGCGCTCGACAGCGGCCTGATCGCCCAATGCCGTTCACCCCGCGACAATCTGGCCTCGCGCGCGCTCGCCGCCCGCGCCGGGTACCGGGAACTGGGAACGTATGCCGCGGTCACGATCTCCCGAAGTACGCTCTGAGAGACATCGACAGACGGGGACGAGTCGACCATGACAGAACGAACGGCAGAACCGCACAGCACAGAAGGCGCCTACGTCGAATCCGGCGCCGAGTTCACGCGCGACACCCACTACATCCCCACCCGCATCACGGCCGACGGCCGCGACGGCTTTCCGGTCGAACCGGGCCGCTACCGCCTCGTCGCCGCTCGGGCGTGCCCGTGGGCCAACCGCGCGATCATCGTCCGGCGACTACTCGGACTCGAGGACGTGTTGTCGATGGGACTGTGCGGCCCCACCCACGACAAGCGCAGCTGGACTTTCGATCTGGATCCGGACGGGCTCGACCCCGTGCTGAAGATCCCGCGCCTGCAGGACGCGTACTTCGCGCGTTTCCCGGACTACCCCCGCGGCATCACCGTGCCCGCGATCGTCGACGTCCCCACCGGGCAGGTGGTCACCAACGACTACCCGCAGATCACCCTGGATCTGTCCTCGGAATGGAAGCGGTACCACCGCGAGGGCGCGCCCGACCTCTACCCCGAGCCGCTGCGCGACGAGATCGACGAGGTCGCCGATCTCGTGTTCCGCGACGTCAACAACGGGGTGTACCGGTGCGGATTCGCCGGATCCCAGGAGGCGTACGAATCCGCGTACGACCGCCTGTTCGCCCGCCTCGACTGGCTCGAAGACCGTCTGACCGACCACAGGTTCCTCGTCGGCGACACGATCACCGAGGCCGACGTGCGCCTGTTCACCACCCTGGCCCGGTTCGACGCGGTCTATCACGGCCACTTCAAGTGCAATCGGAACAAACTCGACGAGATGCCGGTGCTGTGGAGTTATGCCCGCGATCTCTTCCAGACACCCGGGTTCGGCGACACCATCGACTTCACCCAGATCAAGCAGCACTACTACATCGTGCACACCGACATCAATCCCACCCGGATCGTGCCGAAGGGGCCAGACCTGTCCGGCTGGCTCGAGCCACACGGGCGTGAACAACTCGGCGGCAGGCCGTTCGGGGACGGCACGCCGCCACCTCCGCCGAAGCCCGGCGAGGAGGTCCCGGCCGGGCACGGGGCGTGATCGGGCGGGATCACCCGCCGGTGTAGGTGCCGAAACTCCAGAACACGCCCTCGGGGTCGCGGCAGGTGAAGCCGCGCGATCCGTAGTCCTCGTCCCGCAGTCCGCGAACGATCGTGGCGCCGGCGGCCACGGCGCGCTCGTGGAGCGCGTCGGGGTCGTCGACGACGAGGTACACCGAGCCCGTCCCCGGCGGCAGGTCGCTGATGACCGAGTCCTCACTGGGCGAACCGAGCATGATCCCGCCGCCCTTGGGCCAGCCGAGTTCGGCGTGATCGACCCGGTCGCCCTCGCCGTACACCGCGTTCTCGGCGAACCCGAAGGCGTCGACGAGGAAGCGGATCGCGGACCGCGCGTCGCGGTAGACGAGGGTGGGCCACACATATGTGGTGTGCGTCGAAATAGTCATGTCATCACTCTGCGCCGTCGTCGTGGTAGGGGTCTTGGACGAATGAGAACGGGTCGATCTCACGCCACCGCGACGGTGCGACGCCCGCGAGGTCGCGCCAGTCCCGCGCCATGTGGGCCTGGTCGTAATACCCGCACACCGCGGACACGTCGGCGAGTGTCGCCCCGGCGGCACCCTTGAGCATCCGGTGGGAGCGGTGGAAACGGGACAACCGCACCACGTCCTTGGGTGTCACGCCGTATTCGGCGACGAACTTGTTCACGAGATGCCTTCTGCTCCAGCCGACGTCGTGCGCGACGTCACCGACCCGGGCGCCGTCGCCGGCGACGAGCAGCTGCCAGGCGCGGGTGAGGTGCGGGTCGATCTCCGCCGGCGCCGCGCGGCGGGTCAGGACCTCGTCGAGGATCGCGAACCGCTCGTCCCAGCCGGGTTCGAGCGACAGCCGTTCGGTCAGTTCCCCCGCGTCGGGACCGAGCAGGTCCTCGAGGCCGACGACCCAGGCGCCGAGGGCGGCCGTGGGGACCCCCAGCAGAGCGCGGGCACCGAGAGGACTGAGGGCCAGCTGGACGCCGTGCTGGTTGCCGTCGTGCCGGATCGTCACCGGGGCCGTGGCGATGCCGCTGGCCAGAGTGTCGAAACGACCGGGCGCCTGCTCGGGTGTCGCCTGGGCGGCGATGTCGAGGGGCTCGTCGATTGTCACGATCACCGTGAGGCAGGGCGACGGCAGACCGAGGTGGATGCCGGGCTCGAAACCGGCCAGCCGATAACCGTCGTATCCCGTGACCAGAGCGCGCAACGGTTCCGCCGGGCGCCGGAAGGCCCCGGACGACACCGCGGTATCGCTGTCGGCGACGCTCACGAAACCAGCCTAGGCAACGGTGCCGACACCGGCCACAGCGTCAACTCACCTACAGTCGGTGCCAGCACACTCGAAGCACAGGCGAGACGGGAGCCCCGATGGCTGGCAATGGTGGACCGGTGGAGAAGGTACTGGTCTCGGTCCTCGACAACGGGAGCCGTCTCCAGGCTCCCGCGGTGGCGAAGTACGTCGAATGGGTCCGGCGCTCGCACCCCGGTGAGTCGCCCGCGCAGATCGTCGAGCGGATGGAGAAGATGTTCCTGCTGGCCGTGACGGGCAGCGGCAGCGCAGTCGGTGCCACCGCCGCGATTCCCGGGGTCGGCACCATCGCGTCCATCGCGGCGGTGGGTGCCGAATCGGCGTTCTTCCTGGAAGCGGCGGCGCTGCTCACACTCGCGGTCGCGTCGGTGCACGGCATCTCCGCCGCCGACCACCAGCAGCGGCGCGCACTCGTCCTGTCGGTGGCGCTCGGCGAATCGGGCATGGAAATCGTCCAGAAGGCGACGGGCGTGACGGCGAAGAACTGGGCGAGCGCCATCACCAGCCGCATACCCGGCCCCACCATGAAGGGGATGAACAGCAGGCTGGTGCGCAAGTTCATCACCAAGTACGCCGCGCGCCGCAGCGCGCTGGTCCTCGGCAAACTCGTGCCCGCAGGCATCGGCGCGGCCATCGGCGGCGCGGGCAACCGGGCCATCGGCAAGGGCGTCGTCAAGAACGCGCGTGAAGCGTTCGGGCCCGCCCCGGCCCGCTGGCCGGACGAACTCCGCGCGATCGAAGCGTGAGCCGGTAGGCGAAGCAGCTAGTGGGCGAAGTGCTGTTCCGTCGAACGCCCGCCGCCCTTCTCGCGGAGTTCGGCGCACACTTCCTCGATCGCCTCGGCGACGAGGGATCCGAGATCGGCGCTGAAGCCCTCACGCACGACGATGCGCAGGACCGCCACGTCCTCCGCGTCGGCGGGCATCGTGTAGGCGGGCACCTGCCACCCCCGCGCCCGCAACTCGTGTGACACGTCGAAGACCGTGAACCCGGGGTCGCCGACGAGTTCGAACGCCACCACCGGAATGTCGGTGCCGTCCGTGATCAGGGTGAAGCCTTCGATCTCGGCGATGCGTTTGCCCACGCGAACTGCGGTGTCGCGCAACGTCTGCATGATCGACCGGTAGCCGGCCCGGCCCAGTCGCAGGAAGTTGTAGTACTGCCCCACCACCTGATTGCCGGGCCGCGAGAAGTTCAGGGTGAACGTCGGCATGTCGCCGCCCAGGTAGTTGACCCGGAACACCAGCCCCTCGGGAAGGTGTTCCTTGTCGCGCCACACCACGAACCCGATCCCCGGATACGTCAGCCCGTATTTGTGGCCGCTGACGTTGATCGAGGCCACGCGCGGAACCCGGAAGTCCCACAACAACTCCGGTTGCAGGAAGGGGACGACGAAGCCACCGCTGGCCGCGTCCACGTGGATCGGGACGTCGGGGCCGCCGGACGCGGCAAGTTCGTCGAGAGCGTCCGCGATCGCGGCCACCGGCTCGAGTTCCCCCGTATAGGTCGTGCCCACGATCACGACCGCTCCGATCGTGTTCTCGTCGACCGCGTCCCGAACCTGCTCCGGCGTGACGACGTAGCGGCCCTTCTCCATCGGCAGGTACTTCGGTTCGACGTCGAAGTACCGGCAGAACTTCTCCCACACCACCTGGACGTTGCTGCCGAGCACCAGATTCGGTCGCGCAGTGTCCTTCCCGGCCGCCTCCCGCTTCGCCCGCCACAACCACTTGAGCGCGAGACCACCGAGCATGACCGCCTCGCTCGAACCGATCGTCGAGACGCCGGTGGCGCTGGCCGGGTCGGTGGTCGACAGGTCGGGAGCGTGGAACAGATCGGCCACCATCGACACGCACCGGGATTCGATCGCCGCGGTCGCCGGGTACTCGTCCTTGTCGATCATGTTCTTGTCGAACGTCTCGGCCATCAGCTTGTCGGCCTCGGGATCCATCCACGTGGTGACGAACGTGGCCAGGTTCAGCCGCGAACTGCCGTCGAGCATCAACTCGTCGTGGATGAACCGGTACGCGGCCTCGGGATCGGTTTCCTCGTCCGGCAGCCGCAGCGCCGGAAACGGATCGATCGAGAGGCGCCCCGTGTAGGCGGGAGAAATGACGTCGCGATGGTGATGGTGGTGCTTGCTCATGTGCGTCCCCAATCGATTGGTGTCAGCATGCGCCGTCGCAGACGCCCTGTACGACAGTTGGTGAATCTCGGCACGGCAGCCCAGTAGGGTCGAAACAGTTCCATTCGATTGTGGCAGGGGAGGACGGGTTGACCACAGCAATCCCGGGAAGTTTCACGGCGCCGATCGAGGTGCGGGGGCTGTCGAAACGCTTCAAGAACGTCGACGCCGTCACGGACCTCAGTTTCACCGTGCCGCAGGGATCGATCACCGGATTTCTCGGGCCCAACGGGTCCGGCAAGACCACGACACTGCGGATGATCCTCGGGCTCGTGAAGCCGACGTCCGGCAGCTCCACGGTCGCCGGTGTCCCGATTCGACTCCTCGTCGACCCCGCGCGCACGGTCGGCGCCGTCCTCGACTCGCAGAGCCTGCACCCCAACCGGACTGCGCTCGACCACCTGAAGGTGTACGCGTCCGCGATCGGGGTACCGGACGCACGCGCACTGCAGGTGCTCGCGCTCGTCGGGCTCGAGGACGTCGCCGGGCGCAAGGCGGGCGGCTTCTCTCTCGGCATGCGGCAGCGGCTGTCGCTGGCGACGGCGCTGCTGGGTGATCCGCGCATCCTGATCCTCGACGAACCGGCCAATGGACTCGACCCCGAGGGCATCGCCTGGCTGCGCGAGTTCCTCAAGGGCTTCGCCGCGTCCGGCAGGACCGTGCTGATCTCGAGCCACATCCTCCGCGAAGTGGAACAGACCGTCGACAATCT
The DNA here is from genome assembly GCF_000280725.2 of Rhodococcus sp. JVH1. NCBI lineage: Bacteria > Bacillati > Actinomycetota > Actinomycetes > Mycobacteriales > Nocardiaceae > Rhodococcus > Rhodococcus sp. JVH1. The sequence goes on from NZ_CP166289.1 coordinate 1,332,437, forward strand.
CGTCATCGTCAGCCGCGGCTCCCTCGTCTACCAGGGACGCATGGAGGAGCTGCGCAAGTCGCAGCAGAGCCGGCTGCTGGTCGCGTCCTCGAGCCCGCCCGCCCTGGCCACCGCCCTCGCCGCCAGGGGCATCGTCGATGCCCGCTCACTCGCCGACGGACGCCTCGCCGTCGTCGGCGCGTCCCTCGAACTCGTCGAGTCCGTGGCCGCGGACGCCGGGGTGACGATCTTCGGCGCCGTCGGCGACCACATCGACCTCGAGCAACTCTTCCTGTCGATGACCGCTGGTCAGTACGTGGCCGGAGCGAGCGCCGCGGCGCCCTCGGGCTACGGCCCGCCGCCGACGTACGCTCCCCAGCCCGGGTACGCACCTCCCGGGTACGCCCCGCAGCCGGGCTACGGTCCGCAACCCGGGTACGCCCCACCACCGGGCTACGGTCCGCCACCCGCACACCCCCAGCACGGTCCGATGTCCGGAGGTCCGCGATGACAGCGCTGCTCACCGCGGAATTCCGCAAGGTCACCACACTGCGGTTCTGGTGGATGCTCGGTCTGGCACCACTGATCGTCGGGATGTTCTCGAGCGCGATCACCCTGCCGGTGATGCGCGCGTTCACCGACGCGTTCGAAGCCGATCCGAGCGAGGCCAACCTCGCCGCCACCCTGTTCGGGCTGGCGGTGGCGGTCGCCCTCGTCGTCCTGTTCGCCGCGGTCTTCGGGGCGGTGAACGTGGGCACGGAATTCCGGTACAAGACGCTCACCACCACGTTCCTCACCGCCCGCGGCCGGGACGGGGTGATCGGCACCAAGCTCGCCGTCACCGCGGCCTTCGGCTTCTTCTACTGCCTCGTGGTGGAGGTGGTCAGCGTCGCCCTGCTGCTGACGTTCGGCGGGGACACCTTCGAACTGCGCGGATCCCTGTTCGCCATGCTCGGGGCGGCCCTGATCTGCGGGGCACTGTGGGCTCTCATCGGCGGCGGCGTGTCGATGCTCACCGGCTCGTCCGTCGGAAGCTGCATCGCCCTCGTGGTCTGGTACACCCTCGGCGAGATGATCCTCCGGTCGATCCTCAGCGGGATCGGCATCGGCTCCGTCGGAAGTGTCCTCCCCGTGTCCGCCACCCTCGGGACGGTCGCGAACGCGGCCGCGGGCAACGAGATCGACTGGCTGACGCTCTGGCCCACCGCTCCCCTCGCCCTGCTCGTGTGGACCGCGGTCTTCGTCGGCGGCGGCTGGGCGCTCACCCGGCAGCGCGACATCACCTGACGCCGCGCCGGGTGCCGCCCCTGTCGGTACCCGGCGCTAACGTGGATCCAGTGGCAAGTGAGAGTGCGTCCGGTTCGGTGATCGAACGGGAGCAGACGCTGGAGCAGGATCAGGCACGGCCGGGTTGGATTCGACGGCTGAGCGGTGAGTGCTGGGCGCACCGCCGCGTCGCACTCGGTGCCCTGTCCGTGACGGTCGTCGCCGCCGGGATCGATATCTCGTTCCCCCTCCTCACCAAGTACGCGGTCGATGCCGCGGGCTCGGGTAGCGCCACTCAGGTGATCGGCATCGCCGCCCTGCTCATCGCACTGCTCGCGTGCGTCCGCTTCGGCTGCCAGTACGGCCGCCGGATGCTCGCAGGCAAGCTGTCACTCGACGTCCAGCACGACCTGCGGCTCGGCCTGCTGGGCGCGCTGCAACGCCTCGACGGGCGGGGGCAGGATCAGATCCGCACCGGACAGGTGGTCTCGCGGTCCATCACCGACCTCCAGCTGGTGCAGGGCCTGCTCGCCATGGTCCCGTTGTCGGCGGGCGCGCTGCTCCAGTTCGTCCTCGCGCTCGGCATCATGGCCTGGCTGTCACCGCTGCTGACCGTCGTCGCGCTGGTGATCGTCCCCGCCGTGTGCCTCGTCGTCTACGCGATGCGCCCGAAACTGTTCGCGGCAACCTGGTCGGCGCAGCAACGGGCAGCCGACCTCGCGCAGCACGTCGAGGAGACCGTCACCGGTGTCCGCGTCGTCAAGGGGTTCGGCCAGGAGCGCCGGGCCGTCGACCAACTCGAAGACCACAGCCGGACGCTGTACGCCGAACGCCTGCGAGCCGCCCGGATCAATGCGCGCTTCGCGCCGACCATGGCGGCACTGCCCCAGCTCGGTCTCGTCGGCGTCATCGCGGTCGGCGGCTACCTCGCCCTGCACGGTTCCATCACGATCGGCACGTTCCTCGCCTTCGCCACGTACGTCGCCACGATGACCGCCGTCACCCGCACGCTGTCGTCGGTCGTGATCATGGCCCAGCTGTCCCGGGCCGCCGTCGAGCGCGTGTACGAGGTGATCGACGCCGAACCGGAGGTCGCGGACCCGCCGCATCCCACCGCACTGCCCGGCGGACCGCTGGGTGTGGACCTGCGGGCGGTCACGTTCGGATTCGAACCGGACCGGCACATTCTCCGCGGACTCGACCTGCGCATCGCGCCCGGCGAGACGGTCGCGGTGGTCGGCATGGCCGGCTCCGGCAAGACCGCCCTGTCGCTGCTGCTCCCCCGCTTCTACGCACCATCCGCGGGTTCCGTGTCCCTCACGTCGGCGGGCGAGTCGTTCGACGTCTCGCAGCTGAGCGCCGAGCAGTTGCGCGAAGCCGTCGGCCTCGTGTTCGACGAGCCGTTCCTCTTCTCCGACACCATCGCGGCCAACATCGCCCTCGGCAAGCCCGACGCCAGCGCCGAGGAGATCCGCGCCGCCGCCGACATGGCCGCCGCCGACGAGTTCGTCTCCGCGTTGCCGGACGGGTACGACACCGTGGTCGGCGAACGCGGTCTCACCCTCTCCGGCGGGCAGCGGCAGCGGATCGCGCTGGCACGCGCACTCCTCACCGACCCGAGGGTGCTGATCCTCGACGACGCGACCTCCGCCGTCGACGCCACCACCGAGGCGTCGATCTTCGCGGCGCTCCGGGCGAATCGCGGGCGGACGGCGCTGATCCTGGCGCATCGCCGCTCGACCCTGTCGCTGGCCGACCGCGTCGCCGTGCTCGACGGCGGACGGATCATCGATTCCGGCACGGTGGCCGAGCTCGACGAACGGTGCCCGCTCTTCCGCGCACTGTTCGCCTCCCCCGACACCGCGGGCCCCATCGACGTCAGCGTCCCCGCACCGAGCGAGCCGATGCCGTATCAGCGCATGCCGTCCGAGTCCGAGTTGTGGCCGGAGGACGTCGAGGAGTGGGACGTGCCCGGCTCGTCCGCCTCGTCCGGCCGCACCCCGGCGTCCGGTGCGGGCCCGGGCGGCGGCCGCACCGCCGGCGGACCGATGGCGGGAGCGCTGGGCAACGTGGCCGCGACCCCGGAACTTCGGGAGGCCGTGAACGCGCTTCCGCCCGCCGTCGAGAGCCCGGGCATCGACACCCGGGACCTGCGCCTGCCCGAGCCCGACTTCCGGCTGACGCGGATCCTGCGCCCGGTCCGAGCCCTGCTCGTCGCCGTCGTCGTCTGCCTCGCGCTCGACTCGCTCGCAGGGATCGCGTTCCCGTCGATCGTCCGGTTCGCGATCGACCGGGGTGTCGTCCCGCAGGACTCCGCAACCCTCTGGACGGCGGCCGGGGTCGGCGTCGCCCTCGTCGTCGCCGGCTGGCTCGTCGTCGCGCTGATGACGGTCCTCACCGCCCGGGCGGGTGAACGCGTGCTGTTCGGGCTGCGGGTGCGCAGTTACGCCCACCTGCAGCGGCTGGGACTCGACTACTACGAGCGCGAACTGTCCGGCCGCATCATGACCCGGATGACCACCGACGTCGACGCGCTGTCGTCGTTCATCCAGACCGGGATGTCCACCGCCGTGGTGAGTGTCCTGACCGTCCTCGGTATCTCCGTCGCCCTGGTCGCCACCGACGTCACGCTCGCGCTGGTGGCGCTCGCCGTCATCCCGCCGCTCGTCGTCGCGACGCTGATCTTCCGGCGGATCTCCTCGGTGGCGTACACGGTCTCGCGTGAGCGGATCTCGCTCGTCAACGCCGACTTCCAGGAGAACATCGCCGGGCTCCGCGCGGCCCAGGCGTACCGCCGCGAAGGGTTCGCCGCCCGGCGGTTCGCCGAGCGGGCCGACAGCTACCGGCGCAGCCGGATGCGGTCACAGCGGGCGATCTCGCTGTACTTCCCGTTCATCGCGTTCCTCTCCGACCTCGCTCTGGCCGCCGTGGTGTTCGTCGGCGCGCGCCAGGTCGCGGCAGGGGACACGACGACCGGGACACTCGTCGCCTTCGTGCTGTACCTCGGGCTGCTGTTCGGGCCCATCCAGCAGCTGTCGCAGGTGTTCGACGGGTACCAGCAGGCCAGTGTCGGTCTGCTCCGGATCGGGGACCTGCTCCGCACTCCCAGTTCCATCGAGCGGGCTACGTCGCGGGAAAACCTCCAGCCGATCGACGGGCACCTGCGCGGCGAGCTGTGCCTGCGCGACGTCGGGTTCCGCTATCAGGGCGCCGACAGCGACGCCCTGACCGACATCGACCTGCACATCCCCGCCGGCACCACCGTCGCCCTGGTCGGCCGGACCGGTGCGGGCAAGTCGACCATCGTGAAACTGCTCGCCCGCTTCTACGACCCGACGTCCGGCGCGGTGCTCGTCGACGACGTGGATCTCCGCCGGTACCCGCTCGGCGCGTACCGCGGACGCCTCGGCGTCGTCCCCCAGGAGGCGCACCTGTTCACCGGGACCGTCGCCACCAACATCGCGTACGGCCGCCCGGATGCGAGCCGCGAGGAGATCGAGGACGCTGCCCGCGCGGTCGGAGCGCTGGGCACGATCGCCGGACTGCGGGGTGGGATGCATCACCCCATCGGCGAGCGCGGGCAGGGATTGTCGGCGGGCCAGCGTCAGCTGATCGCGCTGGCCCGGGCCGAGCTGGTCGACCCCGATCTGCTGCTGCTCGACGAAGCGACCGCGACACTCGATCCGGCCACCGAGCAGGTAGTTCTCGAGGCGAGCAGCCGTGTGACCCGCACCCGGACGTCGGTGGTGGTGGCCCACCGGCTGGCCACCGCGGCCCGGGCAGATGTGATCCTCGTCATCGACAAGGGGCGCGTGGTCGAGACCGGATCGCACGCCACTCTGCGCTATGCCGGTGGCCACTATTCGGGACTGTGGGATGCGGCGGAGACCGGGTCGGGGAATAATCGCGGGGCGAGAACCGTCATCGATGGTGACCCCATCGGTTGGCCGTGAGACAGCTCACACGTGCAGGCCTGGCGATCTACACGTCACACGCGAGGGCTAGTCTCATGTATATAGGCGCTCTGATCGGGTACCGAAATAGAAACGAGGCGAACACCTGCCGTGAGCAGCAGCTCTACATCCCAGTTCGGACAGAACCAGTGGTTGGTTGACGAGATGTACCAGCGTTTCCAGGACGATCCGTCGTCCGTGGACGCGAGTTGGCACGAATTCCTGACGGATTACTCTCCCGACGCCGCCGCCAAGGCAGGCGCAGCCAACGGACACGGCACGAACGGCACCACCACCGCCGCACCTGCTGCCGCTCCCTCCGCCAAGGCGGCGACTCCCCCGGTTCCCGAGTCCGAGACCGCACCCAAGCCTCAGACCAAGACGGCCAACGGCGCCGCGCCCAAGGCTGCACCCAACGGTGCAGCTCCGAAGGCTGCTGCCCCGAAGACCGAGGCCCCCAAGAAGGCCGCACCCGCGAAGGAGACCGCGGCGACGGACGCGAAGGCGTCCGCTCCCGCTCCTGCAGTAGAAGAGTCGAAGGTTCTCCGCGGCGCAGCTGCTGCCGTCGCCAAGAACATGTCGGCCTCGCTGGCCATTCCGACCGCCACCAGCGTTCGCGCCATCCCTGCGAAGCTGATGTTCGACAACCGGATCGTCATCAACAACCACCTCGCCCGTACCCGCGGCGGCAAGATCTCGTTCACGCACCTGCTGGGTTACGCGATCGTGCAGGCGGTCAAGGCGTTCCCGAACATGAACCGGCACTTCGCCGAGATCGACGGCAAGCCCAACGCGGTCACCCCCGCACATACCAACCTCGGTCTGGCCATCGACCTGCCGGGCAAGGACGGCAGCCGGTCCCTCGTCGTCGCCGCGATCAAGAACACCGACACCCACAACTTCACGCAGTTCTACAGCGCCTACGAGGACATCGTCCGGCGCGCGCGTGACGGCAAGCTCACCGCCGAGGACTTCTCGGGTGTCACGATCTCGCTGACCAACCCCGGCGGCATCGGCACCGTGCACTCCGTGCCGCGTCTGATGAACGGCCAGGGCGCCATCATCGGTGCCGGCGCAATGGAGTACCCGGCCGAGTTCCAGGGCGCGAGCGACGAGCGTCTCGCCGAGATCGGCGTCGGCAAGCTCATGACGCTGACCTCGACGTACGACCACCGCATCATCCAGGGTGCCGAGTCCGGCGACTTCCTCCGGACCATCCACAACCTGCTGATCAGCGACGAGTTCTACGACGAGATCTTCCACGCGCTGCACATCCCGTACGAGCCGGTCCGCTGGCGCAAGGACGTGCCCGAAGGCGCCGTCGACAAGAACACCCGCGTTCTCGAGCTGATCGCCGCGTACCGCAACCGTGGCCACCTGATGGCCGACACGGATCCGCTGCAGTTCGTCAAGGACAAGTTCCGCAGCCACCCGGACCTGGACGTCCGCACGCACGACCTGACCCTGTGGGATCTCGACCGCGAGTTCAAGGTCGGCGGCTTCCACGGCCAGGAGAAGATGAAGCTGCGCGACGTGCTCAGCGTGCTGCGCGACGCGTACTGCCGCCACGTCGGTGTCGAGTACACGCACATCCTGGAGCCGGAGCAGCAGCAGTGGCTGCAGGACCGGGTCGAGGCGCACCACGTCAAGCCCACGGTCGCTCAGCAGAAGTACATCCTGAGCAAGCTCAACGCCGCCGAGGCGTTCGAGACGTTCCTGCAGACCAAGTACGTCGGGCAGAAGCGCTTCTCCCTCGAGGGCGCCGAGTCCGTCATCCCGATGATGGATGCCGTCATCGACCAGGCCGCCGAGCACCAGCTCGACGAGGTGGTCATCGGCATGCCGCACCGCGGTCGCCTCAACGTTCTCGCGAACATAGTCGGTAAGCCGTACTCGAAGATCTTCACGGAGTTCGAGGGCAACATGAACCCGGCGGCCGCCCACGGCTCCGGCGACGTGAAGTACCACCTCGGCGCCGAGGGCACGTACATCCAGATGTTCGGCGACAACGACATCACCGTGTCGCTGACGGCCAACCCGTCGCACCTCGAGGCGGTCGACCCGGTCCTCGAGGGCCTGGTCCGCGCGAAGCAGGACATCCTCGACAAGGGCGAGGACGGCTTCACCGTCCTGCCGCTCATGCTGCACGGCGACGCCGCGTTCGCCGGTCAGGGTGTCGTGGCCGAGACGCTGAACCTGGCACTGCTGCGCGGGTACCGCACCGGTGGCACCGTGCACATCGTGGTCAACAACCAGGTCGGTTTCACCACCGCCCCGGAGTACTCGCGTTCGTCCGAGTACTGCACCGATGTCGCGAAGATGATCGGCGCGCCGATCTTCCACGTGAACGGCGACGACCCCGAGGCCTGTGTCTGGGTCGCCCAGCTCGCTGTCGACTTCCGGGAGAAGTTCCAGAAGGACGTCGTCATCGACATGATCTGCTACCGCCGTCGCGGTCACAACGAGGGCGACGACCCGTCGATGACGCAGCCGGCGATGTACGACGTGATCGACACCAAGCGCAGCGTGCGTAAGAGCTACACCGAATCCCTGATCGGCCGCGGCGACATCTCGCTGAAGGAAGCCGAAGACGCACTCCGCGACTACCAGGGCCAGCTGGAACGGGTGTTCAACGAGGTTCGCGAACTCGAGAAGTACACGCCGGAGCCCAGTGAGTCGGTCGAACTCGACCAGGTGCTGCCCACGAAGTTGAAGACGTCCGTCGACGAGTCGGTGCTCGAGCGGATCGGCGACGCGTTCGTCAACGTGCCCGAGGGCTTCACGGTGCACCCGCGCGTCAAGCCGGTCATCGAGAAGCGCCGCGAAATGTCTCGCGAGGGCAAGATCGACTGGGCGTTCGCCGAGCTGCTCGCATTCGGTTCGCTGGTCGACCAGGGCAAGATGGTTCGCCTGTCCGGCCAGGATTCCAAGCGCGGCACGTTCACGCAGCGTCACTCGGTCCTCATCGACCGCAAGACGGGCGCCGAGTACACCCCGCTGCAGAACCTGGGCAGCGAGAACCCCGGCAAGTTCCTGGTCTACGACTCCGCACTCAGTGAGTTCGCCGCCGTCGGCTTCGAGTACGGCTACTCCGTGGGCAACCCGGACGCGCTCGTGCTGTGGGAGGCGCAGTTCGGTGACTTCGTCAACGGCGCGCAGTCGATCATCGACGAGTTCATCTCGTCCGGTGAGGCCAAGTGGGGTCAGTTGTCCGACGTCGTGCTGCTCCTGCCGCACGGCCACGAGGGTCAGGGTCCCGACCACACGTCCGGTCGTATCGAGCGCTTCCTGCAGTTGTGCGCCGAGGGTTCGATGACCGTGGCCGTGCCGTCCACCCCGGCCAGCTACTTCCACCTGCTGCGTCGTCATTCGCTCGACGGAATCCGCCGCCCGCTGGTCGTCTTCACACCGAAGTCGATGCTGCGGAACAAGGCCGCGGTCTCCGACGTCGAGGACTTCACCACCGGCAAGTTCCGCTCGGTGTTCGAGGAGCCCACGTACGAGACAGGCGACGCCGAACGCGACAAGGTGCGTCGTGTCCTCCTCGTCAGCGGCAAGCTGTACTGGGAGCTGCTGGCGAAGAAGCAGAAGGACAACCGCGAGGACATCGCGATCGTCCGCATCGAGCAGCTGTACCCGGTTCCGAGTCGTCGTCTCCGCGAGACGCTGGACCGCTACCCGAACGCCACCGAGTTCCGGTGGGTTCAGGAGGAGCCGGCCAACCAGGGTGCGTGGCCGTTCTTCGGTCTCGCTCTGCCCGAGTTGCTGCCCGACAAGCTGTCCGGGATCAAGCGCATCTCGCGTCGTTCGATGTCGGCACCGTCCTCGGGTTCGAGCAAGGTGCACGCTGTGGAACAGCAGGAGATCATCGATGAAGCCTTCGGCTGAAGCGTTCAGCTGAGCGTTTGATTGACTGATCTGCCACTGAGCCGGGTCGAGTTCACTCCACGGAGCGGATTCGACCCGGCTTCGTGGTATCTGGACCTGCCCGCGGTGGCGGAACTGTGCGACAACGGTCTGGCATTCGAGCGGCCGGTCACGGTGATCGTGGGTGAGAACGGTGTCGGGAAGTCGACGCTGGTCGAGTCGATCGCTGCGGCCTGGCAGGGTGGGTTCCACGGGGCGCAGGACCGAATGTGGTCGGCGGGTTCCAGCCCCGAGGACGCGGATCTCGGCACTCACCTCACGTGTGTCGGCGCCCGGCCGCAGCCGTATGGCGGGTGTTTCCTGCGTGCCGAGTCGATGCATTCGCTGTTCGGTGCGGCCGACGAGTCACGTCCCCGCGAGGACGATCCGTCGTTCAATCAGCTCTCGCACGGTCAGTCGTTCCTGCGGTACGTCGCCGACCGTCCGATCGGGGTGGGCCTGTGGATTCTGGACGAGCCGGAGGCCGCGCTGTCGTTCCAGTCCTGCCTGGCGCTGCTCGGGGTCATCGCGGATCTCGCCGAGGAGGGTTCGCAGGTGATCATGGCGACGCACTCTCCCCTGCTCGCCGCCGCGCCCGGCGCCGAGATCTGGGAACTCACCGACGAGGGCATCGACTACCCCGAGTGGAATCAGCTCGACCTCGTCCGCAACTGGCGGTCGTTCCTCGACGGACCCGACCGCTTCCTGCGGCATCTCTAGGCCGGCCGACCACTACCGCCCCGCCTCCGCCCGCGACCTCACGACCTGGACCGCGAGGGCGGTGGCGGTGGCGGCGAGGAGTCCGCCGAGGGCGGTGAGGGTGAGCGCGTCGGGGTGGATCAGCGGCTGACGGCGGAACGCCTGCCACGTGAGCACGGCGAGTGGCCCGGCGTCGGCGAACGCCAGCACGGCCGTCAGGGATGCTCGGGTTTTCTCGCTGCGGAGCCACGGAATCCGCGACGAGAGGACGCTCAGGACGAGGGTGCCGATCAGCATCACCTGCAGGCCGTGCAGTCCGACGAAGTGCGGGATGCGGAGGTCGCCGCCGGACGTGCTCCAGTTGGTCACCGGCAGTCCTGGATTCTCGTCGGTGACGCCGACGCTGTGCCGTGCGGCGAGTTCGACGACTCGGCCGCTCGCGTCGGTCGTGGTCTGCCGGCCCTGAAGTCCCATGAGGTACCCGAGTGCCATGCCGGCCACCGCCAGGAACATGCCCGCATGGATGGCGCGGGTGAGGGCACGATCCCCAACCCGCTGGAACAGCAGGATCAGGGCGATCACGAGGTTCGCGACGAACAGGCCGGGGACACCGGTCATGAACACGTATTGGCCGATCCTGTTGACGGCGTCGTCGGACGTGTTGAAGTGGCTGAACGTTCCGCGCGCGGCCTGCACGGCGATGAATCCGACGTCGATGATGCCGGTCACGGCGAACACCGTCGCCATGGCCCGCGACCATCACCGCCAGCGGCACCTGGCGGGACGCGACGATGCGGGAGCGGAGATCGAGGGTGGTCATGACGAGAACGCTGGAAACATCGCATGCGTCGTCACGTCACGCCGGGGAACGAAATCGGTGTCATCCGCGGGTACTACGGGTGTACCCCGAGCACTAGGGGTGTCAGGTGGTGGTGGCCGACATCAACGCGGCGGCGATCTCGGGTGCGGCGGCGATGGCGAGCGCGGGGAGGGCCTGGACGTTGAGTTCTATCAGTTCGTCGCGGGTCAGGTGTGGGTCGCGCAGCCAGGTGATGGTGACTTCCTCGACGTAGGCGATCCAGCCGCGGACGGCGAGTTCGACCGCCCGGGTGGGCTCGACACCGATCGCGGGCAGTTGTTCGAGGGTCCGTGCGGACATCACGGCCCGGGTCTCCTCGAAGACGGCGCGCATGTCGGGGTCGCCACTCGCCGTTCCCCGCAGGAGCGACACGTACGTGCCACGGTTCTCGCTGACGTAGTCGACGTACGACGCGAGGACCGAGCGCAGGATCTGCATCGGATCCCGCGCATCCCCGATGTAGGGGGCGGGGGCGGTGCGGGCGAGCATCTCGCTGCTGGTGTGCCGCACGATCTCGAGGTGGAAGTCGTGCTTGGACGCGAAGTAGTGGAACAGCAGTCCGCGGGAGACGCCCGCCTGGTCGGCGATGTCCTCGACGGAGATCTGCTCGAGCGGGCGCTGCGCCAGCATCTTCGCGCCGAGGTCGATCAGTTGCGCGCGCCGTTGTTCGGGGCTGAGACGGGTCCGCTTCACGACGTCCATGAGACAGGACTACTGAATGAAGGTCAATAGGCTATTGACTGCCCCTCAATAGCGCCCTATGGTTTCTTACATGAGTCTCCCCGTCACAGATACTTCCGCCCCACCCGCAGGTGTCCGGCACATCGACACGCTGATCATCGGCAGCGGGTTCGCCGGCCTCGGCGCGGCGATCAAGCTGACCCAGGCAGGCAAGACCGATTTTCTCGTGCTCGAACGCGGGTCCGACGTCGGCGGTACCTGGCGAGACAACACGTACCCGGGCGCGGCGTGCGACGTTCCCTCGCATCTGTACTCCTACTCGTTCGCGCTGAACCCGGAGTGGACCCGGTCGTTCTCGACGCAGCCCGAGATCCAGAAGTACATCCAGTCGGTGGCCGACAAGTACAAGGTGCGCGACAAGCACCTCTTCGGGTGTGACGTGCAGTCCGCCCACTGGAACGAGTCGACCACCCGCTGGGAGGTCACCACCACGAAGGGGAACTTCGTCGCCAAGGTCCTCGTCTCCGCGGTCGGCGCACTGTGCGAGCCGTCCCTCCCCGACATCAAGGGCATCGAAGGCTTCGAGGGCGAGATCTTTCACTCCGCCCGCTGGAACCACGACGCCGACCTGACGGGCAAGCGCGTCGCCGTCATCGGCACCGGCGCCTCGGCCATCCAGATCGTGCCCGCCATCGGCAAGAAGGTGTCGCACCTCGACGTGTACCAGCGCACGGCGCCGTGGATCCTGCCCCGGGCGGACCGCGAGTACACGAAGCTCGAGCACACCGCGTTCAAGTATCTCCCCGGCTTCCAGAAGCTGTGCCGCACCGGCATCTACTGGATGCGCGAGAGCCAGGTCGTCGGACTCGCGAAGGCCCCCGTCTTCATGAAGCCGCTGCAGTTCGCGGCCGAGCGCCACCTGCGCCGCCAGATCAAGGACAAGGCTCTACGCAAGAAGGTCACGCCGAACTTCCAGATCGGCTGCAAGCGGATGCTGATCTCGAACAACTACTACCCCACCCTCGCGCAGGACAACGTCGACCTGGTGACCGACGGCATCGCCGAGGTCACGGCCGACTCGGTGGTCTCGAAGGACGGCACCGTCCGCGAGGTCGATGCCATCGTCGTCGCCACCGGCTTCCACGTCACCGACTCCCCCACGTTCGAGGGCATCTTCGGCAAGGACGGCCGCTCGCTCGCCGACGTCTTCGACGAAGGCGGACAGCAGGGCTACAAGGGCGCCGCGATCGCGAACTTCCCCAACATGTTCTTCCTGGTGGGCCCGAACACGGGTCTGGGCCACACCTCGATGGTCTTCATGATCGAGTCGCAGCTCAACTACCTCGTCGACGCCCTGCAGACGCTCGACAAGTACGACATCGGCAAGATCGAGGTCCGCCAGGACGCCCAGGACCGCTACAACGCCGAACTCCAGGAGAAGCTGTCGCACAGCGTCTGGAACAACGGTGGGTGCGCGAGTTGGTACCTCGACAAGCACGGCAACAACACCACGCTGTGGCCGGGCTTCACGTTCCAGTTCCGGAACGAGACGAAGCGCTTCGACCTCACCGCGTACGACAGCGTGGCCACCGCCGATCTACCTGCACCCGTGCACGTGAACGGCAAGACCCCCGGCCCCGCCGCCATCCCGGCACAGATCGACCTCGACGACGACAAGGTGACAGCACAGTGAGCGAGTTCGCAGGCAAGGTAGTCGTGATCACCGGAGCCGGTTCCGGTATCGGCAGGGCACTCGCCCTCAACCTGGCGGGCCGGGGTGCCAGGCTGGCGATCTCGGACATGGACACGGTCGGGCTCGCCGAGACGGCACGCCAGGCCGAGGCGCTGGGAGCCGAGGTCAAGGCCGATCACCTGGACGTCACCCAGCGCGAGGCGGTGCTCGCGTACGCCGACGAGGTGCGGGCGCACTTCGGCAAGATCAACCAGGTGTACAACAACGCCGGCATCGCCTACCACGGTGAGTTCGAGAAGTCCGAGTTCAAGGACATCGAGAGGATCATGGACGTGGACTTCTGGGGAGTCGTCAACGGCACCAAGGCCTTCCTGCCGCATCTCATCGCGTCGGGCGACGGCCACGTCGTGAACGTCTCGAGCCTCTTCGGTCTACTGTCCATGCCGGGTCAGAGCGCGTACAACTCGGCGAAGTTCGCGGTGCGCGGTTTCACCGAGTCGCTGCGCCAGGAGATGCTGATCGCCAAGCACCCCGTGAAGGTGACGTGTGTGCACCCCGGTGGCATCAAGACGGCCATTGCCCGCAACGCCACCGCGGGACCGGGTGAGGACCTCGACACGTTCGCGAAGTTCTTCGACCAGAAGCTTGCACGCACCACGCCGGAGGCGGCTGCCGAGACCATCGTGAACGGTGTCCGCAAGAGCAAGCCGCGCGTCCTGATCGGTGCCGACGCCAAGTTCCTCGACGCCTGGGTGCGGCTCGTCGGACCCAGCTACCAGCGTGTGGTCGCCCTCGTCGCCGGACGAGTCCTCCCGAAGTCGAACTGAGGTACCGATGAGCTTCCACCTGCCGCTGCCGGTCGTCGCGACGGCCCTCCGGCCGTTCTACCGGCTCAGCCTCAACGCCCGGCTTCCGTACACCGTGCAGCGGGCGCTCCTCGACCTCGGCGCTCCATTGCAGCGGGTGCCCGCAGGTGCCGTCGTCCGCCCGACCTCGCTGGCCGGGCGGCCGGCGGAGCGAATCACGTTGGGACCCACCGAACGCCGGACCGCGGTGCTCTATCTGCACGGCGGGGCGTACACGATCGGTTCGCTCGCCACGCACCGTTCGCTGGCCGCTCACATCGCCAGGGAATCCGGCAGCGTCGTCTACACCCTCGACTACCGGCTGGCCCCGGAGCATCCGTTCCCGGCCGGGCTCGAGGACGCGGTCGCGGCATACATGGAGCTGAACACCGAACACGGTTACGAGACAGAGCAACTCGCCATCGCCGGCGATTCGGCGGGCGGTGGCCTCGCGGTCGCCACGGCGCGCCGCCTGATCGACCGGCACGGTGTGACTCCGGCCGCGTTGGCGCTGATCGCTCCGTGGGTCGATCCCGGCAGGCGCGACACGTCCCGCGACCGGGATCTCGTGCTCAACACGGCGTGGTCGTTCGACGCCGCCGAGAAGTACCTGGGCAACGGGGACGCGCACGATCCGGGTTACGCACCGCTGCACGGAAATCTGGCGGGACTGCCGCCGACGCTGATCCACGTCGGGGTGGACGAGGTGCTCTACCCGCAGATCATGGAGTTCGTCGACAAGCTGAACGAGTCGGACGTGGACGTCACACTCACCGAGTACGCCCGGCTGTGGCACGTCGCCCACCTGCAGGCGTCCCTGGTCCGCGAGGCCGCGGATGCGGTCGCCGAACTCGGGGCGTTCCTGGATTCACAGATGAGCGTCGAACCACACCCGCGCCACGTCGGCTGAATCGGCACCACCGCGGACCTGGCCGATCATGTCGGCCAGGTCCGCGGTCGTCAACTCACCCGCCACGACGTTCAGTGCCTTCAGCTGGGCTTCGGTGAGAGTTCCGATCCGGAACAGCGGCACCACGTTCTGTGCGGTGAACACGTGCTCGTCGTCCGCCAGCAGCACCAGATCTGCGTCCGAGACGTCCGGTGACGCGGTGGTCACCCCGGCCACCCGCACGGCTCCGTCCGTCGATGCCGGGGCGGCGAGTTCGCCGACGACGGCCGCGTCGTCGGCCACTGTCCGGGTCTGCGCGAACGTGCAGCCGGTGAGGTCGGGAAGCGCGTCGGCCTCGAACGCCGGGGCGAGCACGGCCGTACTTCTACTGCACGAGGGAGCGAGTTCGTCCAGGGTGGTGAGATCCAGCTGCCCCGACGTCTGCGAGGTCACGGCCAGCGCCGACCTGTCCTCGGCGGCCGCGTAGTCGGAGATCGAAAGCCCCTGCGGCAGAGCCTTGCTCAACGCCTCGAACACATCGTCCTGTTCCGTCTCCGTCGATTCGGGGTCGTAGTAGCGCAGCAACCGGCCCGTGAACTCCGGCACCAGCGTGACGTTTCCGGCATCGAGCTGTCCGAGGTACGCGGTCCGGTCACCGAGTCCCCCGTCGGTGGTGACCGGCGCCCCGGTCGAACGCAGGGCACCCGCGTAGATTTCGGCCAGGATCCGGCTCTCCGCTCCGTCACCCGCACCCACCACGATCTCGCCCCGCCCCTGCGCCGCGGAACCGTCGAGGGTCGTGTCACCGCCTGCGCATCCCGACGCCGCCCCCGCGACCAGTAGCAGCGCGGACGCGGCGATCAGTGCCCGGGACCACGCCGCTGGGCGCCCGGCCGATCCGTCTGTGCGTGTATGTGCCACGTCGCGCCTTTCGTTTACCTCGAGCTGGTCGAAAACCGTGCTCTGTCCGCCCCTATCGTTACACTGGCCAACCGATGGCGCGGACACGCGTCCACCGGTTCCCGTCGGCAGGCCCGGCGCCGGTGACAACGGGAAGGACGCTCATGCGCACCTCACGAATTCTGTCGGGCTTCACCCGCCGCTCCGTTGGCAGCATCGCTCTCGCGACGGTCGCCGTCGTGTCGCTCGCGGCGTGCGGTGGCGGCGGATCCGACCCCCTGTCCGCCGGCGGCGAGGGATCGGGTGACGACCCCAACACGATCATCGTGGGATCCGCGAACTTCCCCGAATCGGAGACGGTCGCGAACATCTACACCGAGGTGCTCCGCGCCAACGGGTTCGACGTGACGACGAAGTTCAACATCGGCAGCCGTGAGGCCTACATTCCCGCGCTGAAGGACGGGTCGATCGACGTCATCCCCGATTACACGGGCAACCTGCTGCAGTACCTCGACCCGGATTCGACGGCCACGAGCGCTGCCGACGTGGATGCCGCGCTGCCTGCCGCGCTGGGCTCGGAACTGACGATCACCACACCGGCCCCGGCCGAGGACAAGGACGCCGTCGTCGTCACGAAGGAGACGGCGCAGCGCTGGAATCTCACCTCCATCGCGGATCTCGCGGCGCACTCGAACGAGGTGAAGTTCGGTGCGCCCGCCGAATTCCAGGAACGTCCCGGTGGCCTCCCCGGCCTGAAGGCCAAGTACGGCCTCGACATCACGGCCGACAACTTCGTCCCGATCGCCGACGGCGGCGGTCCCGCCACGGTGGACGCCCTCGCATCGGGACAGATCACGGCCGCCGACATCTTCACGACGTCCCCGGCGATCGCGCAGAACGGTTTCGTGGTGCTCGCGGATCCGCAGAACAACTTCGCGGCGCAGAACGTCGTGCCGGTGGTGCGCGCCACCAAGTCCTCCGACAAGCTGACCCGGGCGCTCGACGCACTGTCGGCGAAGCTGACCACCGAAGAGCTTGTCGCGCTCAACGATTCCGTGTCGGGTGACGCGAAAACCGAGCCGGCCGCGGCCGCCAAGCAGTGGGTGACGGACCAGGGGCTCGACAAGCCGGTCTCGTGAGGAGCCTGCCGTGATCACATTCTCGGGAGTCACCAAGCAGTACCCGGACGGCACGACGGCGGTCGACAACCTCGGCCTGGAGATCGACGCCGAATCGTTCACCGTCTTCGTCGGGCCGTCCGGCTGCGGCAAGACCACGTCGATGCGGATGATCAACCGGATGATCACCCCGACCGCGGGAACGATCACGGTCGACGGCCGCGACATCGCCCAGACCGACGCGGTGAAGCTCCGACTCGGCATCGGCTACGTCATCCAGAGCGCGGGACTGCTGCCGCACCGCACGGTGGTCGACAACGTCGCGACCGTGCCGGTGCTGCGCGGCGACTCACGACGCAACGCCCGCAAGGCCGCGTTGGCGGTGCTCGAACGCGTCGGACTCGACCCGGCGCTGGCGTCCCGCTATCCCGGGCAACTGTCCGGCGGGCAGCAGCAACGCGTTGGGGTCGCGCGGGCGCTGGCCGCCGACCCGCCGATCCTGCTGATGGACGAGCCGTTCAGCGCGGTCGATCCCGTTGTCCGCGAAGACCTGCAGGCCGAGATGCAGCGCCTGCAGGCCGAGATGCGCAAGACGATCGTGTTCGTCACCCACGACATCGACGAGGCCGTCAAACTCGGCGACCGAGTGGCCGTCTTCGGGCCGGGTGGCCGGTTGCAGCAGTACGACGCGCCCGACACGGTGCTGTCCGCGCCGGCCACCGATTTCGTCGCCTCGTTCGTGGGACGCGACCGCGGGTACCGCGGACTGTCGTTCCGGACGGCAGATCAGGTTCCGCTGCACACCATCCGGACGGCGACCGAGAAGGAGTTGTCCGGGCTCCGGCTCGAACAGGGTGAATGGGTCCTGGTCGTCACGGACGCGGGCGTTCCGCGGGGGTGGATCGATGTCACCGGCGTCGAGGGGGCGCGGGCCGGACGGCCCGTCTCCGAGTGCACGGCGGCGGGCGGGTCACTCTTCTCCCCCGGTGCCGACCTGCGGCAGGCCCTGGACGCGGCCATCTCCTCACCGTCGGGCATCGGAGTGGCCGTCGACGCCGACGGCGCGGTCACCGGCGGTATCCTCGGCTCCGAGGTGATCGCGAAGCTGGCCGAGCAGCGGGCAGCCGAGGATCGCGCGAGGGGTGAGCACTACTTCACTGCCCAACCGGCAACCCCGGACGGGCCGTGATCCCATGCGATGGCTCATCGACAATTTCTCGGTCGTCGTCGACCTGACGAAGACCCATCTCTATCTCGCACTGGTTCCGCTGCTGATCGGGTTACTCATCGCGGTCCCGGTCGGGACCGCGATCCGGGGTGCGTCCTGGCTGCGGAAGATCACGCTGATCGTCGCGGGTATCGCGTTCACGATCCCGTCGCTGGCGTTGTTCGTGACGATCCCCTCCGTCGTCGGACTGCAGATCCTGGACCCGCTCAATGTGGTGATCGCGCTGACGATCTACTCCACTGCCCTGCTCATCCGCGCCGTGCCCGAGGCCCTCGACTCCGTTCCCGCCGACGTCGTCGACTCCGCCACCGCGATGGGTTTCACCCGGCTCCGCCGGGCCCTGACCGTCGAATTGCCCCTCGCGCTACCCGTTCTCGTCGCGAACGTGCGAGTGGTGGCGGTGACCAACATCTCACTGGTGTCGGTGGGTTCGCTGATCGGGATCGGCGGTCTCGGCACGCTGTTCACCCAGGGCTACCAGCGAGACTATCCGGACCAGATTCTCGCCGGGATCATCGCGATCGTCGTTCTGGCCCTCGCGTTCGACCTGCTGCTGTTCCTGGTCGGCCGGGCACTGACACCGTGGACCCGGCAGCAGAAGGTCCGGCGCACGCCGCTGGTCGCGGGACAGTCGGCGGCCCCGGCCGCAGGGGAGGCTTCGTGAACATCTTCGGCGGCGCATGGGAGTACATCGTCGATCCGGGAAACTGGTCGGGCAGCACCGGAATCGGCGCCCGCATCCTCGAACACCTCTGGTACAGCTTCCTGGCGGTCGCACTGTCCGCCGTGGTCGCGGTGCCGATCGGACTGATCATCGGGCATCTGCGCAAGGGTGACGTGGTCGTGGTCGGTCTCGTCAACGCGCTCCGGTCGCTGCCGACACTGGGTCTGCTGACGTTCCTGGTGCTGCTGCTCGGACTGGGTCTCATCCCGCCGATCCTCGCCCTGGTGATCCTCGGAATCCCGCCGGTACTCGCGGGCACGTACGCGGGTGTCGCGAACGTCGACCGGACGGTCGTGGACGCCGCCCGCGCGATGGGAATGACCGAGTGGCAGGTCCTCACACGTGTCGAGGCCCCGAATGCGCTGCCGCTCATGCTCGGCGGGCTGCGCAACGCCACCCTGCAGATCATCGCGACCGCAACGGTTGCTGCGTACGTCAACCTCGGCGGCCTGGGCCGCTACATCTTCGACGGATTGGCCCTGCGCCAGTACGACAGGGTGCTCGTCGGTGCGCTGCTCGTGACGATCCTCGCACTGGTCGTGGACGGCCTGCTCGCGCTGGCGGTGTGGGCGTCCGTTCCCGGAACCGGCCGCCTGCGCCGCAACCCGAGCGCCGAACAGATCGCCGAACGCGCGTCGTAGCGAACACGTCACCCAACGGCAAACACCCCGACACCGGAACCGTGGGTGCGGGTTCTGGATCGGGGTGCTCGACGGATTCTCGCTAGTCGGTGACGCCTTCTGCACGGGCAGCGGCGGCGACTGCCTCCGCGACAGCGGGGGCGACGCGAGGATCGAGCGGGCTGGGAACGATCTTGTCTACAGCCAACTCGTCACCGACGACCGAGAGGATTGCCTCGGCGGCGGCGAGCTTCATACCTTCGGTGATCCGGCGGGCACCGGCATCGAGCGCACCACGGAACACACCGGGGAAGGCCAGCACATTGTTGATCTGATTCGGGAAATCCGAGCGTCCGGTCGCCACGATCGCCGCATGCTTACGGGCGACGTCCGGGTGGATCTCCGGGTCCGGGTTCGACAACGCGAACACGATCGAGCCCTCCGCCATCGTCGCGATCAGCTCCTCCGGCACCGTGCCGGCGGACACCCCGAGGAACACATCCGCCCCGTCGAGGGCTTCGACGATGCCGCCGCGGCGGCCGGCCGGGTTGGTGCGTGCGGCCAGATCCACCTTGACCTCGTTCAGGTCCTGCCGATCCTTGGAGACGATGCCCTTCGAGTCGAGCACCGTCACATCGGCGATCCCGGCGGCGAGCAGGATGTTCGCGCAGGCCACACCGGCGGCGCCGGCACCGGAGATGACCACCCGCAGCTGGTGGATGTCGCGGTCCTGGACCTTGACCGCACCCTTGAGGGCGGCCAGGACGACGATGGCGGTGCCGTGCTGGTCGTCGTGCATGACCGGGCAGTCCAGGGCCTCGATGACCCGCTTTTCGATCTCGAAGCAGCGCGGCGCGGAGATGTCCTCCAAGTTGACCGCACCGAAGCTCGGGCGCAGCCGGATCAGGGTTTCGACGATCTCGTCGGGGTCCTTGGTGTCGAGGACCAGCGGGATCGAGTTCAGGCCCGCGAAGTTCTTGAACAGGGCGGACTTGCCCTCCATTACGGGAAGGGAGGCGCGGGGGCCGATGTCGCCGAGGCCGAGTACCGCGGAGCCGTCGGAGACGACGACCACCAGGCGGCTGGTCCAGGTGTAGCGGTCGGCGAGGGTTTCGTCGGCGGCGATGGCGCGGGAGACCTGCGCGACGCCGGGCGTGTAGGCGATGGACAGGGCGCGCTGCGTATCGAGGGCGGTCGTGGTCTCAACCGAGAGCTTTCCCCCGATGTGGCCGGCGAAGATCTCCTCGTCGGTCAGCTCGACCTTCTGCGGTGTGGTGGGTTCGGACACGATGGACACGATGACACTCCTGCTAAGTCCAGGCTCACTCGGGGCCGGGTTACTGAGAAGTAACCGTAAGGATCGGCGCTGATCCTCACAGTTACTCCACGAACGACAACTGAGGGTGAAGCTTCCGGGGTGCGCGATCACGATGGCCGCAGAACGTCCGAAGCGTCATGGCACGGGCGGGTGAGCCCTGGCAACACTGCCATAAACCCCCGCCGAAGGGCGGTGGCGCCGACGTCGGAGTGGTGCTAAGTCTGGCACGAATATCGATGCACAATCAAATTGCCACGACAGTCAGATGTCTCACGTTTTCTGGCCTCTACCTGTGAGAATAAGTTACCGATGGGTCACTGTGAGAGCCGGTTTCACATAACGCGCCGAGCGTCCGTCAACCCCACCACTGGGTAGCCAGCAGAAGCGCCGCCGCCGCGAGGACGGCGACGGATGCGACCACGGCGACGAGACCGTCGCGGCGGTCCGCAATCCGCTGCGCCACGATCACGAACACGGACGCGACCACGTGCGCGGTGATGGAGATCGCCCCCGGGCCGGGGAAGCCCCGGCCGCCGCCCACGTAGGCGGAGCCGATCACGACGAGGCAGAGGATCACCACCCCGGCGGCGACGGCCCCGCTGAGGGCGCGCAGCGCGCGGACGACGAGAGGGCTGCGACGCGGTTCGGTGGCCGTCACCGTCCTCGGGAGGGTGGGACCGTAGGGGTCGTACCGCTCGAACTCGTGCGTGTTCATGCCGAGACCACCTGTACGCCGGATGCTTTCGAGACGAGGGTGTCGAATTCGTCGGCGTCCGTCGTGAACTCGCCGAGCCGGATGGCCTTGTTCGTGCCGTGGTAATCGGAGGAGCCGGTGACGACCAGACCGAGCTCGTCGGCCAGTTCCTGCAGTACCCGAGCGTCGTCCGACGAGTGGTCGGGGTGGTGCACCTCGAGCCCGTGCAAACCCGCTCCCGCCAGGTCGCGGACATGATCGAGCGACAGCAGCCGCCCCCTCGTGCGGGCCCGTCCGTGGGCGAGGATGCTCACTCCCCCGGCCTCCGCCACCAGTTGTACGGCGTCGTCGAGGGGCGTATCGGACTTGTCGACGAAGTACCGGCCGCGGGGGGCCAGCAGATCCACGAACGCCTCACCGACGCTGCCGACCACTCCGGCGCGCATCAGGGCCCTCGCCAGGTGCGGGCGTCCCGCCGCGGGTCCCGCTTCCGCGAGCACCTCGTCGGCGTCGATGGGCAGACCGTCCTCCATCATCAACTCCGCCATGGCGCGGATCCGCACGATCCGCTCGGTCCGCAACCGTTCCCGCTCGCGTGCGAACGCCGCGTGCGCGGGATCGAACAGGTAGGCGAGGAGATGCACCGCAACCGGACGTCCGTCCTCACCTCGCCCCTCGCAGGACATCTCCATGCCCCGCACGAGCGCGAGCCCCGCAGGCAACGCCGCGACCGCTTCGGCCCACCCCGCGGTCGTGTCGTGATCGGTGATCGCCACGATGTCGAGTCCTGCTGCCCCCGCGGCACGCACCAGGTCCGCCGGGCTGTCGGTTCCGTCGGAGGCCGTCGAATGGGTGTGGAGATCGATGAGCACCAGACCAGTCTGTCAGGTGTCGCGGCACGGGGTCCGAGCGTGCGGCCCGGAAGCCTGGCGTGTCGGGCGACGCCGCCGGTCCGGAGCGGGTGCTGACGTACGATTCACCAGCAGCGTTTCCGACTCGACGGTGAAAGGGAGGGCCCCGTGCCGTCTGTGCCCTCGCTCCCCAAGCGTGGCAGCGACAAGGATCAGCGCAACGGAGGCAAGGACCCGGGCCCCAGGATCCGCATCCCGACCGCGCGCGCCATCGTGGACTGCGGCGTGTACGTCGACGGCACGAGGCTCCCCGGAAAGTACACGCACCAGGCCGCGATGGCCGAGGTCCGCAAGCGGGGCCGAGGGTTCGTGTGGGTCGGGTTGCTCGCCCCCGACGAGGGGCAGATGGAGAGCGTGGCCGAGACGTTCGGGCTGCACGAGTTGATGGTCGAGGACGCCGTCCACGCCCACCAGCGGCCGAAGCTGGAACGCTACGACGACGTGTTGTTCCTGGTGCTGCGGACGGTCAACTATGTGCCTCACGAATCGGTGGCGACGGCCAGCGAGATCGTGGAGACCGGCGAGATCATGGTGTTCGTGGGCGCCGACTTCGTCATCACCGTCCGGCACGGTGACCATTCCCCGCTCGCGAACGTCCGGCATGCGCTGGAGGCGAACCAGGAGCGGCTCGCCCTGGGCCCGTACGCGGTGCTGCACGCGGTCGCGGACCACGTGGTGGACACCTACCTCGAAGTCACCCAGGCCATCGAAGAGGACGTCGACGGCATGGAGGAGGCGGTGTTCAGCCCGCGCAGCAGCGTGGCGGTCGAACACATCTACCTCCTCAAGCGCGAGATCGTCGAACTCCGCAAATCGGTGAACCCGCTGTCCAATCCGCTGCTGCGGCTGACGCGGGCACCGGGCAATCCGGTGCCGAAGGAGATCCGCCGCTACTTCCGCGACGTCCTCGACCACCACACCACCGTCGCCGAGCGGATCGCCGAATACGACGAGGTCCTCAGCTCACTCGTCGACGCCGCCCTCGCCAAGATCGCCGTGCAGCAGAACACCGACATGCGCAAGATCTCGGCGTGGGTGGCCATCGCGGCCGTGCCGACGATGATCGCGGGCATCTACGGCATGAACTTCGACAACATGCCCGAATTGCATTGGCAGTACGGCTATCACGGCGTGGTGTTCGTGATCGCGTCGGTGACGGTGGCCCTGTTCGTCACGTTCCGCCGGAACCACTGGCTCTAGAGGGACGCGGCACCGCGGTTCGGATCGCGGACGTCGATGCCCGCCTCCGTCCAGGCGTCGCGCAGTGCGCCGGCGCCGCGCAGCCGGACCCACGCCGCTTCGGTGCCGGTGAGCGGCACGACAGCGAGGAACCGGACGGCCTCCGCGGGCTCGGGCAGCGGGAGGTCCGGGACGGTCGATTCACCGAGTAGCACGGCGGTGAACGGTGCGTCCTTCCACAGCGGCTCACCCAGGTCGAGCAGCGCGTCCTCGACGAGAACTACCCCTTCCACCGACGGCGCCGCCGCCAGGACCGCGAGGGTCCGCGCCACTCCCGATGCCACCCCGGCCCCGCCGCGCAGGGTGAGGATCAGTTCGGCGCGGGGGCCACGGAGCGGGTCGGCCACCAGTTCGCCGGGGTCGCCCATCGGGTGCCGGGAGCACCCCAGGGTCACGTAGCGCACCAGTCCCGCGTCGTCGGGCGCGAACCGCAGCACGTCCAGCGGCTCGACGCCCAGGAACGTCACCGATGCCGCAGTCGGCTCCGGGCCCCCGATCTGCCCCAGCAGGTGCGCGCGAACGGAGGCCACAACGCTGTCAGTCACCCCGCAATCAAACCACCGAAGCCGCTCACCCGTCCTCCGGCCTCGCGAGCCGGTAGCGTCGGAGCATGGTCTCGGTACTCGCAGTGTCCGACGAGACGATCGAGTCGCTGTGGAGTTCGCAGGTGCGTGCCATGGATGTCGACCTGATCCTCGGTGCGGGCGATCTCCCGTTCGACTACCTGGAATATCTGATCGACGCGCTCGACGCGCCGTGCGTCTTCGTGCCGGGCAACCACGACGCCGACCTGTCCGGCTACTCCGCGGGACGTGTCGGGTGGATGCGGGCGGGTCTGCCCTCGGCGTGGCCGGGACCCTGCGGCGCGGTCAACGCGGACGGCCGGATCGTGCGCATCGCGGGCCTGCGCATCGCCGGCCTGGGTGGATCGATCCGCTACAACGACGGCCCTAATCAGTGGACCGAGCGGCAGCAGCGGCGGCGGGCGCGCAACCTGGCGCTGACGAGTGCGTGGCATGCGCGCCGCTCGGGTGTGTCCGGGGTCGACGTGCTGCTCACGCACAGCCCGCCGCGCGGAGTGGGCGACCAGGAGGATCCACCGCACCGGGGTTTCGAATGCTTCGAGACCCTGGCGGGCAGGTTGCAGGCCCGCGTCATGATCCACGGGCACGTCCACCCGTACGGCCGGGCGGCCGAGGACCACACACTCGGCCCGACGACGGTGATCAACACCGTGGGATTCACCCTGATGGAGCTGGCCCCGGGCGCCGACCCCACCATCGTCAGGCGCCGGCATGGCACGTGACACCGGATTCCCCGCCGCCGATGCGGAGAACGATTTCACCCGCCAGCGTCGTCGCGCCGAGTTGTCGCGGCTGGTCAGCTGGCTGCGCCGCGAACCGGACGACGTCAACGAGATCCTGCCGTTCGACGAGGTGGTCGCGGCCGTCGGCCGGGTCGGGGAACGGTCGCTCGGACTGCAGGTGATCCCGGTCAACTCCATCGTCGGGAGCGTCGACCGGACCCGCGACTTCGACCGGTTCTTCCGGCCCACGTCCACCCGGGTGCGCGAGCGCTGGCAAAGACTGGCGGCCGCGCAGCGCCGGGGCGAGTCGGTGCCGCCGATCCAGGTGTATCGGATCGGGTCCATGCACTTCGTCAGCGACGGTCACCACCGCGTCTCCATCGCGTACGCGATGCACTGGAGCACGATCGACGCCTACGTCACCGAAATCCAGACCAAGATCTCCCCCGACGGGATCGCGCAGCGCGGAGACCTGGTCATCAAGGACCACCGCCGCCTGTTCCTCACCCGGGTTCCGTTGAGCGGGCCCCAGCGGGCGGCGGTGGCCGTCACCGATCCCTGGGAGTACGCCGAGATCAGCCAGAGCGTCGAGGCCTGGGGTTTCCGGCTCATGCAGGAGGTGGGCGAATTCCTCAGCCGTGAGACCGTGGCCCGGCGCTGGTTCGGTGAGGAGTTCCTGCCGGTGGTCCGGATGCTGCGGGCCGCGGAGATGCTTCCCGACCACACCGACGCCGAGGCCTACCTGTGGGTGGCGCGCGAGCGGTACCGCCTTGTGCGCCAGCATGTCTGGAACGACGAGATCATCGCCGAGCTCAGCCACCTCGCACCGCGCAGGCACAAACCGGCTAGCCCGTGAACCGCACGACGCGCTCGGGCGCCTCGGGGTGCGCGAACTTCAGCAGACGCCTGCCCTCCGCCTCGATCGCGGTGCGGTGCGTTTTCGCGATGGCCGCCAACGGCTCCACGTCGAGTACCGCACGGCCTTTCTCGACCACCGTCGCGGTGAACGCCGCGACCCTGCCGTTCACCAGGACGGCAGGTTTGATAATGCCGTTCTGGGTGAAGACCTTCTTCCGCACGTCGTCGTCGAGGAGGCGTCCGCGGTCCGCGTGCGAGAGCAGCACGTTGTCGAACGGCGCGAGGATGCGGACGGGGGCGGGGGTGCCCGGGTCCGGCCGGGGTGCGTCGGGAAGGTCGAAGAGTTCCGGTCCCGCTTCGCCCTGGAACACCCGGAGTTCCGGCCGCAGCCGGTCGAATACCTCCCCGAGCCGGGTCAGTCCCGACCAGGCCTGGGCGTCCCGCGCGCTCGCCGGGCCGAACGCGGCGAGGTAGCGCAACAGCATCGTGTCGATGGACGGCGCGGCGGACAGTGGACGACCCACCCAAGACTCCAGCGTCGACAGCGCCGGTTGCCCGGACCTGCCCCAGAGCCCCCGCGGTGGAACCTGGACCATCGGGACCAGTCCCCGTACCCCGTGGGCGAGCGCGGCCCCGTTACGGCCGGGGAATCGCTCCTCGAGCAGGGGCCGCATCTGGGATTGCGTGCGGGGTTCGTCGCGCACCAGTTCGCGTCCCGCGGCGGCGAGGGCGCCGAGGTCGATCCCGTCGAGACCGGACCGGTGCTGCGTGTTGGTGTGCAGGTCGCGGTCGAGCAGCGGTTGCGTGAGCGGACGGAACGAGAGCGCGTCCGAGGCCGACAGGGCGAAGACCGTGCCGCGCATCGCGACGATCCGCACCACCGCGTGGTTCTCGATGAGGTCCGACAACGACTCGGCACGGAATCGGCTTAGCCGCGCCCACAACGCGAAGTACGGCGGGGCCGGAGCCTGGGCCTGCAGCCCGCAGAGGTGCTCGATCATGTCGAGAGCGGACGTGTCCGAGCGGCTCAGCAGCGATTGCCGGGCCAGTGTCGCCCGGCCCAGCGCTCGATTCGACATGCGTTCAGACCCCACCGTGAAACCCTTCGTTAGTTAGCCCCAGTACCGTATTTGATTACGCCCGTTCACCGACCCCTATAGGAGGACCCCATGGCCGCCGGATCGACAACCGCAGCCAGGGCTCTCCTGCCCGTCATGTGCTTCGTCGTGATGATTGTCGCCGTTCTGCAGACGTTGGTGGTGCCGATCGTCGGGACCATCGGCGCGCAACTCGACGTCGGCCCCACCGCCGTCGGCTGGCTCCTCACCGCGAACCTCCTCGCAGCCGCCACCGCGACACCCGTCCTCGGCCGCCTGGCCGACCTCCGCGGCAAACGGCCCGTCCTGCTCGGGGTGCTCGTGGTCGTGCTGCTCGGCTCCCTGATCGGTGCGTTGTCGACGTCGGTGGGAGTGCTGATCTTCGCCCGCGTGCTCCAGGGCGTGTCGTTCGCGCTGTTCCCCATCGGCATCGCGGTCCTGCGCGACGAACTTCCCGCCGAGAAGCTGACCGGGGCGATGGGGATCTTCTCCGGCACCCTCGGATTCGGCGGATGTTTCGGCATCGTCCTCACCGGTGTGCTGGTCTCCGACGGCGCCGACTTCCACCGCATCTTCTGGCTGTCCTCGGCCATCACCACCGCCGGACTCGTCCTCGCGTGGATCGCCATCCCCCGCCGCCCGCGCACCGGAACGGGTTCCATCGACTGGATCGGCGCGGCCGGTCTCGCCGCCGGCCTCGTCCTCGTCCTGCTGCCGCTCGCCGAGGGCGGCACCTGGGGCTGGACGTCACCCGTCACCCTCGTCAGCGGAATCGCCGGAATCCTGGTCCTGATCGGCTGGTTCCTCTACGAACGCAGGATCACCGACCCACTCGTCGCGCCCCGGCTGCTGACCAACCCGCCCGTCCTCGTCACCCACCTGTCCGCGCTTGTGGTCGGCATGTCGATGTTCGTGATGTTCCTGGGCAGCTCGTACTTCGTCCAGACCCCGCGCGCGGTGGCCGGATACGGCTTCGGGGCCACCGTCCTCGAGGCCAGCACCGTATACCTGCTGCCGGGCGCGATCAGCGGCGTCCTCGCCTCGATCCTGAGCGGAAAACTGATCCACCGCTTCGGTTCCCGGGCCGTCCTCATCGCTGCGAGCGTCGTCGGCGTCAGCGGGTTCGTCGTGTTCGTCTTCGCCCACGACCGCACGTGGGAGGTCATCGCGGCCATCCTGCTGGTCAACACGTACATCAGCCTCGCGTACGCGTCGCTGCCGTCGCTGCTCGTGGCCGAGGTCCGGCAGGACGAGACCGGCGTCGCGAACAGCATCAACTCCATCGCCCGGTCCGTGGGCAGTTCCGTCGCCAGTGCGCTGCTCGCGACCCTGCTCGCCGGCATCACCATCGACGGAACGGACGTCCCGACCGAATCGGCGTACGTGATCGCGTTCGTCGTCGGCGCGACCGCGGCCGCCCTCGCCGGGCTGCTGCCGTTCTTCGGCATCACGCGCACCACCCGCACCCCGTCCGACGAGGAGGAGGACGAGGTCCACGCGACCGCCCTCGCGGCGGAGTGGGGCACTGTCGGCGGCCTCGGCGGAGCGAACACCCGCGGTTCGGGTGAGCGCCCCGCTCAGCGGGTGAGGTTCGCTCCCGAATCCTGATCGAACAGGGCGATCTTCGACCGGTCGAACCACAGTTCCACCGGCCTGCCGTGCGCCGCGGACGATTCGGTCGACAACCGGGCGACCAGCTGCCCACCACCCGCGACCGCGGTACCCGAGTCGGCAGCGAGTTCCTCGAGTTCCCGGGAGGTCACCTGCGGCCCCTCCGCAGTGAAATAGGCGTACTTGTCCGAACCCATCGACTCGAGCACCTCGACGTTGGCCGTGAACGTGGCACCCGCCGCCCTCTGCCCCTCGTCGACGAGCGCCACGTCCTCGAAGTGCTCGGGCCGGATCCCGACCACGACGTCCTTCGCCGTGTTCGACGACCCGATCTTGTCGCGCGTCTCCGCGGGCAGCGTGAATTCGCCGAGCGGCGTCGACACCCCGTCGGCGGTGAGCTGCCCCGGGAAGAAGTTCATCGACGGCGAGCCGATGAAACCCGCGACGAACAGGTTGTTCGCATGGTCGTACAGATCCTGCGGCGCCCCGATCTGCTGAACCACACCGCCCCGCAACACCACCACCCGATCGCCGAGGGTCATCGCCTCGGTCTGATCGTGCGTGACGTACACCGTGGTGGTGCCGAGTCGCTGTTGCAGCCGGGCGATCTCGGTGCGCATCTGGACGCGGAGCTTGGCGTCGAGGTTCGACAGCGGCTCGTCCATCAGGAACGCCTTCGGGTTGCGGACGATCGCCCGTCCCATCGCGACCCGCTGCCGCTGTCCGCCCGACAGATTGGCCGGTTTGCGATCGAGGTGCTGGGTGAGGTCGAGGACCTTGGCGGCGTCGTCCACCTTCGCCGCGATGTCCGACTTCGACATCTTCGCCAGCGTGAGCGGGAACGCGATGTTCTGCCGCACCGTCATGTGCGGGTACAGCGCGTACGACTGGAACACCATCGCGATGTCGCGGTCCTTCGGCGCCTTCTCGTTGACCCGCTCCCCCGCGATGCGCAGTTCACCGGACGAGATGTCCTCCAGGCCGGCGATCATGTTGAGAGTGGTCGACTTTCCGCACCCGGACGGTCCGACCAGAATGATGAATTCGCCGTCGGCGATTGTGATGTCGACGTCGCTCACCGCCTTGGCGCCGTCCGGGTACAGCTTCGTCACCTTGTCGAGCACGATTTCGGCCACAGAAACTCCTTCATAGTTTCGACCCTGCAAGCAGGTCTCAGCCCTTCACTGCGCCGGAGGTCAGACCGGCCACGATGCGTCGTTGGAAGAACAGCACGAAGATGATGATCGGGATCGTGATCACCATCGCGGCTGCGGCGATCGAGCCCGTCGGCTCCTCGAACTGGGAGGCGCCGGTGAAGTTCGCGATCGCGGCCGGTGCGGTGATGGACCGTTCCGTCGAGGTCAGCGAGATCGCGAACAGCAGGTCGTTCCAGCAGAAGATGAAGACCAGGATCGCGGCGGTGACGATGCCCGGCGCCGCCAACGGAGCCACGACCTTCCGGAACGCCTGAGCCGGTGTGGCGCCGTCCATCTTGGCCGCCTTCTCGAGCTCCCAGGGGATCTCCTTGAAGAAGGCGGACAACGTGTAGATGGCCAGTGGCAGCGCGAACGTGATGTACGGGAGGATCAGACCCGCCCAGGTGTCGAACAGCCCGAGCCTGCGCTCGATGTCGAACAGCGGGCTCACGAGGGAGATCTGCGGGAACATCGCGATCAGCAGGGCCACGCCGACCAGCAGCTTCTTGCCCGGGAAGTCCAGCCGGGCAATGGCGTAGGCGGCCATGGTGCCGATGACGACGGCGATTACCGTGGAGATGAGCCCGATGCCGATGGAGTTGATCAGCGCGCTGGTGAACGCGTTGGTCTGAAAGATCCCGCGGTAGTTGTCGAGTGTCCACTTCTGCGGAATGAACTTGCCGTCCTTGATCGTTCCCGCGGGCTTGAACGACAGGCTGGCGATCCACAGCACCGGGACCAGTGCGTAGAGCAGGACGAGCAGGTTGACCACGGACCAGCTGATCTTGCGGCGAGGTGTGTCGACGACGGCCATGGCTATCGGTTTCCTTCCGTGTCGGACCCGGGAGCCGAGGCGCCGAACAGCTTGATGAACACGAACGCGAGCAGTGCGACGCAGAGGAAGATGAGGACGCTGATCGCGGAGCCGATTCCGAGGTTGAATGCCTTGAACAGGTTGTCGTAGCCGAGGATCGACAGTGATCCGGTGTCGTTGGCGCCCTTGGTGAGGACGTAGATGTTGTCGAAGATCCGGAACGCGTCGAGCGTGCGGAACAGCAGCGCCACCAGAATTGCCGGTTTCATCAGCGGCAGGATGATCCGCACCAGCCGCGTCCACGCCCCGGCGCCGTCGACCTGAGCGGCCTTGAGAAGGTCGTCGGGGACGAGGGCCAGTCCGGCGAGCAGCAGCAGCGCCATGAACGGCGTCGTCTTCCACACCTCGGCGAGCACGATGATCGCCAGCGACGGAATCTGCTGCGTCAGCGGGGCGCTGCCGTCGGGCAGCAGGTTGGCGAGATACCCGGTCCCCGGCGTCCACGCGTAGTACCAGCTGTACGCGGCGGCCACGGTGACGATGCCGTACGGGATCAGCACCACCGTCCGCACGATGCCCTTCCCGACCAGCGTCCGGTGCATCACGAGCGCCAGGATCAGGCCCAGGACGAACTCGATCACCACCGATACGACCGTGATGCCCACCGTCACCGCGAAGGCCTGCCACCAGTACGCGTCCGACAGCACCGACACGTAGTTCGCGAGGCCCACGAATTTGCGGTCGTCGGGGAAGCGGAGGTCGTAGCGCTGCAGGCTCAGCCACACCGCGTAGACGACGGGGTAGGCCGTCACCGCGACCATGAGGATCGCGGCGGGAGCCACCAACCACAGTCCCAGTCGGCGTTCGGCCTTCTTCCCCTCCGAGATCTGCTTTTTCGACGCGACTTTCGGCTCTTCGGCCCGGTCCGCCTGCACGGTTTCGGTCGTCACGGGATCAGCCCTTCCGAGTTGACCGCCTTGCGTACCTGTTCGGCGAGTTCGTCGACGGTGCGCGGCGGGTCGATGTCACCGACCGGATTCAGCGTGTCGGTGATCAGGGTCGAAATGCTCTGGTATGCCGGTGACACCGGGCGGACGGATGCCGTCTCCAGGCTCTCCCGCACCTCACGCCACGCCGGGTACGCCTCCTGGAACGCCGGGTCGTCGTACAGGCTCGCCAACGTCGGCGGCACACCACCGTTGACGGCGTTGTTGCGCTGGTTCTCCTCGTTCCGCAGGCACGACACCGCCTCGAACGCCAGGTCCGGGTGCTGGCTGGTCTTCGCGACCGCGATGTTGAATCCGCCGATCGTCACCTCGGCCGGTCGCCCGGGGATCACCGACGGGTACGGCGCCGGGAGGAAGTTCTGCTGACCGTCGACGGTGAGCACCGTGTTGCCCGTGTCCACGGACGTCGGGTTGCCCTTCTCGTCGATGAACGGCAGGTCCCCCTTCTCTGCGTTCTCGATCATGCCCGGCAGCACGAACGGCCAATTGACCTCGAACGCAGCCTTTCCGCTCTCCATCCCCAGGCGGGACGACGCCTCGTCGCCCTGGGAAACCGACGGGTCGGCACCCTCTGCGGTGGCCACCCGCTTCATGACCTCGAGCGCCTTCAGCGCGGCGTCGCCGTCCGCGACCGTCACGGTGGTCCCGTCCTGGGCGACGACGGACCCGCCCGCGCTCGCGAGCAGGGTGTTGAACCACACCATCAGGCCCTCGTACTGCTTGCCCTGCACCCCGATCCAACTGGGCCTGCCCTCCGCGGCGAGGCCCTCCGCGATGTCGATCATCTGGTCCCACGTCTGCGGGGGTTGTCCGTCCGGCATGAGGTCCTTGCGGTACCAGAGCAACTGGGTGTTGGTGTTCAGCGGCGCGGCATACAGCTGGTCCTGCCACTTCGCGGATTCGAGGGGGCCTTCGAGCGTGCCCTCGCTGACCTCCGCCGCGATGGCGGGCGGGAGCGGCACCGCCCAGCCGGCCTCGGCGAACTCGGCGGTCCACACCACGTCGAGCGTCATGATGTCGAGTGACGTGTCGTTTCCGGTGAGCCGGCGGGCCAGCTGGAGCCGCTGATCGTCCGCGCCCTTCGGCAGCGTGCGCTGCTCCACGGTGTACCGGCCGCCGGCCGCGGCCGTGCAGTTGGCCGCGGCCTCCGCATATTGTTCGGCGCCGTCGGCAGCCGTGTAGAAGCTGAGGACGATGCCCTCTTCGGACGACCCGCACGCAGCCAGCAGGGGAACGGTGAGGACGGTGGCGGCACCGATCAGTCCCCACTTCAGCGAGCGTCCGGGCTTGGTGCGATGCAGCACAGCCGCCTCCTCGAGCGGCCCCTCACGGATCCAGTCGCGGTACGGCTGGGCACGCGGGCCCGCACATTTGTTCCTGCCGGAACGTGCACTCCACCGACAGGTCACGGTTTCGGCGTGGGCCGGAGCCCACGCATTGCGCCGTAAACCTATCCGACATCGTCGGCGAACTGGGTGAAATCGCCGCGAACGTCGCGAATGGGACGCAATCCGTGACCCGACCGCAACCCGCAGGTCGAGGTGGGAGCGCCGATCAGAGCGCCAGTTTGGCCAGCATGTCCCGGGCCTTCTCCGCCGACTTCGGCTCGCACAGCACGTCGTACCGCCCGGCGACGAGCTGCATGGTCGACGCGAAGTCCCGGGTCCCCCGCGTCGCCGCGTACGGGATCGTCGTGGAGATCAGCCCGAAGATGATGCCGCCGACGATGCCGACGACGAGCGGCGCCAGGAAACCGCCCGTGACGATGCCCAGCAGCAACCCGAAGAACACGCCGAGCCAGGCCCCCGAAACAATGCCCCCGCCAATTACTTTCGCCCAGGTGAGACGGCCCAGCACCCGCTCGACCTGCATGAGGTTGACCCCCACGATGGTGACGTCCTCCACCGAGAATTCCTGATCGGAGAGGTAGTCGACGGCGCGCTGTGCCTCCGCGTAGGTGGGATACGAACCGATGGGCCAGCCCGTGGGGGGTTCCGGCAGAGCCCCACGCCGCGCCCCATTGGACTGTCCGAGTGGATTCGTCATCGTCAGCTGGTCTCCTCGTGTGGTTCTCTCAGGATCGGTCCTGTGAGAACCATTCTGCCTGCTGAGGCTATTTCCCGTCAGGTCGCACGAACTCGGTGGTCCGTTTCATACCCGCGGCGCGGCCCTTGGCGGAGATCACCAGCGCCATCTTGCGACTCGCCTCGTCGATCATCTCGTCGCCGAGCATGACGGCACCGCGACCGCCGCCGGCCGAGGAGGTGTGGAACTCGTAGGCGTCCAGGATCAGTTCGGCCCGGTCGTAATCGTCCTGACGGGGGCTGAACACATCGTTCGCCGCCTCGATCTGGGTGGGATGCAGCACCCACTTGCCGTCGAAGCCGAGCGCGGCCGTGCGCTGCGCCGACCGGCGGAACGCCTCCACGTCGCGGATCTGGAGATAGGGACCGTCGATGGCCTGCACCCCGTGCGCGCGGGCGGCCATCAGGATGGTCATCAGGATGTGGTGGTAGGCGTCGCCACGGTCGTAGCCGTCCGGTTGCTCCCCGACGACCAGCGTGCGCATGTTGATGCTCGCCATGAAGTCGGCGGGACCGAACACCAGGGTCTGCACGCGGGGACTGGCCGTTGCGATGGCGTCGATGTTGGTGAGCCCGATCGCATTCTCGATCTGCGGCTCGATACCGATCCGGCCCACCTCGAGCCCATTGGCCTTCTCTATCTGGGTCAGCAGCAGGTCGAGGGCCTGAACATGACTGGCGTCCGGCACTTTCGGCAGCAGGATCGCGTCGAGGTGGGCGCCCGCGCGTCCCACGACCTCGACGACGTCGGCGTACGTCCACTCGGTGGTCCAGTCGTTGACCCGCACCACCTTGATCTGGTCGCCCCACCCGTCCTCGGCGAGCGCCTCGGCGATGGTGCCGCGCGCTTCCTGCTTGGCGAGCGGTGCCACCGCGTCCTCGAGGTCGAGGAAGATCTCGTCCGCGGGCAGCCCCTTCGCCTTGTCGATCATCTTGCGGCTGCTGCCCGGAACGGCGAGCACCGACCGCCGTGGCCTGTAGACGGAACTCATGACGGACGATCCTCCACTTTCGCAGGTGTGCGATTCCCTGTATTTCTGTACAAGGATCTAGCCTGGCAATCATGGCAGCTGCGAACAAGGTTTTTGCAGCCAGGCTGGCCGGCCTGGTGGTGCTCGGCCCCGATGGGGAGTCGATCGGCCGCGTCCGGGACGTGGTGATCACCGCGCGCGTCGGCCGGCAGCAGCCGCGCGTCCTCGGACTGGTCATCGAATTGTTCACGCGCAAACGCATCTTCGTCCCGATGCTCCGGGTCACCGCCATCGAACCGAGCTCGGTGACACTCACCACCGGCAACGTCAGTCTGCGCCGATTCCAGCAGCGGCCCGGCGAGGTGCTCGCCCTCGCCCAGGTGGCGGATTCCCACGTGCGCGTGGACGACCCGGAACTCGAGGAGCTGCGGGACGCCGACATCATCGTCGTCGATCTGGGCATCGAGCAGACCCGCACCCGGGACTGGGTGGTGTCGAAGGTCGCGGTGCGCGGGCACCGCGGCCGACTCGGTCGCCGCGCCGCCATGCACGTCGTCGAGTGGCAGCACGTCCAGGGCCTCACACAGACCGACCTGGCGATGCCCGGCCAGGGTGTCTCGGCGCTGCTCACGCAGTTCGAGGGCATGCGCGCGGCCGACGTCGCGAACGCGATGCGGCTCCTGCCGGAGAAACGCCGCCACGAACTCGCCCTCGCACTCGACGACGAACGCCTCGCCGACGTCGTCCAGGAACTGCCCTCCGACGACCAGACGGACCTGCTCATGCATCTGGAGGTCGAGCGCGCCGCGGACGTCCTCGAGGCCATGGACCCCGACGACGCCGCCGACCTCCTCGGTGAACTTCCCGAGACCGAGGCCGAATCGCTGCTGCAGCTGATGGACCCGCAGGACTCCGAGCCGGTCCGACGGCTGCTCGAGCATTCCCCCGACACCGCGGGTGGTCTGATGACTCCGGAGCCGGTGGTCCTCACCGCGTCGACGACGGTCGCCGAGGCGCTGGCCCGTGCCCGGATCTCGGATGTCACCCCCGCTCTCTCGAGCATGGTGTTCGTCGTCCGCCCGCCGACCGCGACGCCGACAGGCCGCTACCTCGGCTGCGTGCACCTGCAGAAGTTACTGCGGGAACCCCCCGCGAGCCTGGTCGGTGGACTGCTCGACACCGACATGCCGCGGCTGGCACCCGAGGATTCCCTGACGTCGGTGACCCGCTACTTCGCAACCTACAACCTGGTGTGCGGGCCGGTGGTCGACGCCGAGGACCACCTGATCGGAGCGGTCACCGTCGACGATGTCCTGGACCACCTCCTCCCCGAGGACTGGCGTGAAGAGGAGATCGACGGATGAGCGAGAAGTCAGCCAGCGCGGCCGCCCGGAGCCTGTCCGACCGGCAGCGCCTCGACACCCCGCGGGGTACCCGCCGCTTCCGGGTCACGTACGACGTGGAGGCCGTCGGGCGGGCCAGCGAGAACTTTGCCCGGTTCCTCGGCACGGGCCGATACCTGATGATCCAGACGGTGGTGGTGATCGTCTGGATCATCATCAACGTCTTCGCCGTCCGATTGCAGTGGGACCCGTACCCGTTCATCCTGCTCAACCTGGCGTTCTCCACCCAGGCCGCGTACGCGGCGCCGCTGATCCTGCTGGCGCAGAACCGCCAGGAGAACCGCGACCGCGTCTCCCTCGAGGAGGACCGCTCGCGCGCCGAGCAGACGAAGGCGGACACCGAGTTCCTCGCCCGGGAACTGGCCGCGCTGCGCATCGCGATCGGCGAGGTCGCCACCCGCGACTACCTGCGGCGCGAGCTCGACGAGATCAAGTCGCTGCTGGGCGACGAGGAAGACACCCGAACCCGGCGCAAATGAGGGTCGGCGAATCCCCGCAAACTCCGGCAGGCTCGATCACGTATATGTAACGTCAGTCACATCTTCTCGGATGTATGCGGTGTGCGAGAGCGAAGAGCACCGCAGGGGGTGATCGAGTGCGGATACGTGGACTGTTGACGGTCGCTGCCCTGACAGTGGGCGCAGTTGCCACCCTCGGGTCCTCGACCGGCGGTTCTGCTGTGAGTGGCGCGTCCGTGGGCACTTCGGCCTTCGGTTCCACGACGGGAGCGACGACACTCACGGCAGCGTCGATCACGCCGGGAACCACCCCTCAGGCCGCGTACTTCCCGCCGTCGGGAATCCTGGCACCCACACCGCGGGTCGCGCGGTCGCAGAGGGCCGCTCCCCCGCCGCCCGCCCCGCTGCCCGCGGTGACAAATCCCACATCCCCGGCGTCGCCGTCCGGCACCGGGATCATCGCCGCGCCGGTGATCCTGAGCGCTCTGGGCATCCCGGAGATCGTGCTCAACGCGTACCGATCCGCGGAACTCGAGATGATGGCGGAGTCCCCGAAGTGCGGTCTGCCGTGGCATCTGCTGGCCGGTATCGGCCGCATCGAATCGGGTCACGCCGGCGGCGGCCGGACCGACTCGGTCGGCACCACGATCACCCCGATCCTGGGTCCCGTTCTCGACGGCAGGCTGGCCGGCAACGAGGTCATCCGGGACACCGACCGCGGCGCCACGGACGGCGACCCCGGGCACGATCGTGCCGTCGGACCGATGCAGTTCATTCCGTCCACGTGGGCCAAGTACGCGTCCGACGGCAACGCGGACGGTGTGGCCGATCCCAACAACGTGTTCGACGCGACGCTGGCGGCCGCCCGGTACCTCTGCTCGGGCGGTCTCGACCTCCGCGATCCGCTCCAGGAAACCCGCGCGGTCCTGCGGTACAACAACTCTGCCGCGTACGCCGCCAACGTCATCACCTGGTCGAACGCCTACAGGAACGGGGGAACTCCGACGCCGAGCCAGCTGTCGGAATCGGCGTCGCCGTCGCCCGGACGTCTCGCCGACGCCGCCGCGGCCGAATCGGACCTTCCACGCGATCTCGCGACCACCCCGCAGCCGTCCACCGACGGCGCGGCCACTCCCGCGACGCCCGCTCCGGCCCCGCCGATTCCCGGACTCCCGCCGCTGCCGCAACTGCCCTGTCTGATCTTCTGCCCACCCGCCGACCCCGGCGTCCCGGCATCCGTCACGCCCGGCCCGGTCGAGCCCGCCCCGGGCGCCCCTCCGGCCGACGCCGTTCCCCGGTAGTCACCCCCGCCTCCGCCGCGCGCTCTGCTTGCAGGGCGCGCGGCGGAGGCGTTCCGGTGTCCGGGTCCTGACGCTGCGACCGGCCCGATCCGTCCGACACCCCCGGCACCTCCGCGTCCTGGCGTGACCTTGCCGTGTTGGTTACCCTCGCTCACGCGCCTTGGGAGTAACGGAGCCGTGCGATACAAGACCGTTTGATCACGGTTGGATAACGGAAACGTATCGAATCAGGTAGCCTCGATCCGGTCAATTGAACGGAACACCCCGAGACGGGGGTCGCAGGAGGCAATCGAGTGGGTCGGCACAACAAGAAGACGGACTCCCATATCCGCCGCAATTCGGTCATCGCGCTTACCGGACTCGTCCCCATCGGACTGATCACCGCAGCCAACACGGCCGGCGCCGCACCCAAGGTTCCTTTCCTTTCCACGAGCTCCTCGTCGGAGGTCGCCGACGTCGCCCAGGAGGCGACCGACACCGCACCGGAGGCCGCGGAAGCCGTCACCCCCGTGGCCGAGACGGCCGCCGAGGCCGTACCGGCCGCCGAAGCGGCGCCCGCTGCTCCGGCGCTCGCACCCGTCCAGGCCACCCCGCCCCTCCCGGCGAGCATCGCCCAGGGCGCGCTCGGCATCCCGGCCATCAGCGTCGCGGCGTACCAGAACGCCGAGCGCATGCTCGCCGTCGAACAGCCGGGGTGCGGCATGTACTGGACGCTCATCGCCGGAATCGGCCGCGTCGAGTCCACCCACGCCTACGACGGCAAGGCGGACGACAAGGGCAACATGCTCAAGCCCGTCCTCGGCCCCGTCCTCGACGGCACCCTCGGCGGCAACGCCGTGATCCGCGACACCGACGGCGGCAAGCTGGACGGCGACGCGAACTACGACCGCGCAGTCGGGCCGACCCAGTTCCTCCCCGAGACGTGGAATCGCTACGCGGGCGACGGCAACGGCGACGGCGTCGCCGATCCGCAGAACCTCTTCGACTCCGCGCTGACCACCGGAAAGTACCTGTGCGACGGCGGATTGAACGTCAAGGATCCGATTCAGGCCGCCAAGGCCGTGCACCGCTACAACAACTCCGCCGCCTACGTGGCCAACGTGCTCGCCTGGTCCGCCGGCTACTCCAGCGGAATCATCCCGGCGGCCGCGGACCTGCCGCGCATCCACTGAGCGCATATCCTTACCATTGAGTCATGCCAGTCCTGAGCGAGTCCGCTGTACGTAGCGCCCTGGCGCGCGTCCAGGATCCCGAGATCCGGAAACCGATCACCGAACTCGGGATGGTCAAGAGCGTCGACATCGCGTCCGACGACAGCGTCGACATCGCGATCTACCTGACCACCGCAGGCTGCCCGATGCGGACCGAGATCAGCGACCGTGTCACGAAGGCCGTGGCGGACGTCCCCGGTGTCGGTGCGATCCGCGTCGAACTCGACGTGATGAGCGACGAGCAGCGCACCGAACTCCGCAAGTCACTGCGCGGAGACTCGGCCGAGCCCGTCATCCCGTTCGCCCAGCCGGGTTCCCTGACCCGCGTCTACGCGGTCGCGTCCGGTAAGGGCGGCGTCGGCAAGTCCAGTGTCACCGTCAACCTGGCCGCCGCACTCGCCGCCCGCGGACTGTCGGTGGGAGTTCTCGACGCCGACATCTACGGACACTCCGTTCCCCGCATGCTCGGCACCGACGCCAAGCCCACGCAGGTGGAACGCATGATCATGCCGCCCGTCGCGCACGACGTGAAGATGATCTCCATCGCCCAGTTCACCCAGGGCAACACCCCGGTCGTGTGGCGTGGACCGATGCTGCACCGCGCGCTGCAGCAGTTCCTCGCCGACGTCTTCTGGGGCGACCTCGACGTACTGCTGCTCGATCTGCCGCCCGGCACCGGCGACGTCGCCATCTCCGTCGCGCAGCTGATCCCCGGTGCTGAGATCCTCGTCGTCACCACCCCGCAGCAGGCGGCAGCCGAGGTGGCCGAGCGCGCGGGCGCCATCGCACTGCAGACCCGTCAGCGCATCGTCGGAGTCGTCGAGAACATGTCCTGGATGGACATGCCCGACGGCAGCCGGATGGACATCTTCGGGTCCGGCGGCGGACAGGCCGTCGCCGACCGTCTCACGAAGGCTGTGGGCGCGAAGGTACCGCTGCTGGGACAGATCCCGCTCGAGCAGGCGGTCCGTGAAGGCGGCGACGGCGGCGTTCCCATCGTCCTCGGCCACCCGGATTCGCCGGCGGCGACGGCACTCCGCGACATCGCGGACAAGCTGGCCGTCCGCAAGCGGGGACTCGCCGGAATGTCGCTGGGGATCGACACCACCCGCCACCTCTAGGCACTACGCGCTCGTGCGCCTTTCTGGTTGCCGGAGCAACCGGAAAGGCACACCAGCCGGAGGGCCTATGTTGCGTCGAGGTCGATCGGGGGGCGCTCGCCCGCCGCGAGCGGTTTGTTCTGCGGCGGAGTGGGCGTCGACGGATCGGCGCTCACGGCCTTCGTCCCCGACTTGTCGAACGACACCGAACTCGGCTTGTCAAAGTTGCCGGTGAGAATCGAATCGTCACCGTCGAGCAGATGCTTGGTGATGACCGCGCGCGGTGTCATGCCGCGCAGCTGATTGAGGTCCGACAGCGGCTTACGCAGATCCTCGAACTCAGGACCGAGCTCGTCCTTGAGCTGCTGGCTGGCGCCGCTCGCATACTCACGGACCTGCCTCAGTGATTTCGTTACCCAGCTGACCGCACCCGGAAGCCGCTCAGGTCCCAAGATGACCAGAGCCGCGACGAGGAGGACCATGAACTCGCCCCAACCAATGTTGCCGAACACGTGGTCAGCCTACTGTGCGGTGAGGGTGTTGCCCAGGTGACGGAGCGATCTCACAGCAACCTCTCGAGTCAGTCGGAGGCCGGGGTCACGTCGACATCGACGAGCCGGCCCTCGCGGATCAGCTGAACCCGGACGGGCTCGCCGATCTTCTGCAGGTTGACGGCAACGACCAGTTCGTCGGCGCTGGTGACCGTGCGGTCGCCGACCTTGACGATCACATCGTTCTCGACGATCCCGGCCCGCGCGGCCGGGCTGTCCGAGCGGACATTGGCCACCTGGGCGCCGCTGGTGTTGTCGTTGACGACGGTGCGGGCGTTGACACCGATGTCCGGGTGGTGCATTCTGCCGTCCCGGATGAGGGTCTGAGCGACCGTCGTGACGTCGTCGATGGGAATCGCGAAGCCGAGACCCACCGAACCGCCGGACTCGCTGAGCATGGCGGTGTTGATGCCGATGACCCGGCCGGTGTCGTCGACGAGCGCGCCGCCCGAGTTGCCGTGGTTGATGGCGGCGTCGGTCTGGACGGCGTCGATGACGGCGTTCGTGTCGGAGCCCTCGCCGGACAGTCGCATCGGACGGTGCAGGGCGCTGACGATTCCGCGGGTGACGGTCTTGCTGAGGCCGAGGGGCGATCCGACGGCGACGACGTCCTCACCGACCTGCACGTCGCCGGACTTGCCGAGTTCCGCGACCGTCAGGTTGTCGGCGGACACCTTGAGCACGGCCAGGTCGGTCTTGATGTCGCGACCGACGATCTGCGCCTCGGCCTTGGTTCCGTCCGAGAAGATCACCTGGATCTTGCCGCCGTCGGGGGCGGTGGCCGCGGCGGAGATGACGTGATTGTTGGTGACGATGTAGCCGTCGCCGTCGATGACGACACCCGAACCGGTACTGCCCTGGTCGCCGACCGCCACCTGGATGGACACGACGGCGGGCAGCACGGCGTCCGCGACCTGCGCGACGGGCGACTGGCCGAGGTCGTCCTCGCCGCCGCCCTGGACGAGGGTGACGCTCTGGCTGGTGAGCGAGCTGCGATCGGCGGTGATCACGGCGGCGAGGAGGCCGCCGACCAGACCGATCGCGAGTGCGATTCCGCCGAGCGCGACGAGCGCCTTCGGCGCCACCTTGCCGCCGAACAGAACTTCGCGGGCGCTGAGCGCGGGGGCGGGCGGTCGGGAACGTTCTTCGGCGTGCAACGCCGGCGAGCCGAGTTCGACGCCCGCGTCGGGATCACGCCAGGGGTCGGCGGGCGGTGCCTCGACTGCCGGGGTCGCGGGCTTCTCGTTGGGATCACGCTGAATGGTGTCGACCTCGCCGTCCGGCCGGCCGAACGCCTCCGCCAGTACGGGGTCGGGGGCACCGACCTTCACCGAGGGTTCGCTCTCACTCCGGGCGTCCGACGGGGCGAAGGAACCGGTGACGCCACCGGGCCGGCCGAAAGCGCGGCTGGACGCTGCGTCGATCTGCGGCCGGTAGACGGGCCTCGGATCGAGCCGTGGGGCATCCGCCGGGCGGAGCGTGCCCGACTCGTCCGCCACGGGACCGTCGGGTGCCGTCGTATCGGAACCCGGAGTCTTGTAATCCGCCGTCACGCTGTCGTGTCCCCCTCGTGTGCGTCAGTCACGCGCCCCAGTATCACCGATGCCTCGCTGAGCGCGGACACCGCCGTCGTCGGTCCGGGAGCGCTCAACGGCGCCGGCGCCGGGACCAGATCCGGCTCGTGATCGAGTACGCGCTCGTGAGCGGCGAATCCGGGGTGTGGGAGTCGAACGGGGGCTTGTCGGCGGGATCGCCCTGGTTGCAACTGGGGATCTGGCTCAGCAGACCGAGGAGGCCGGACGGCATGGCAACGTCGCCGCTGCGGCGCAGGGCACGCCGGGCCTGCTGCTGGGAGTCCACCTCGAACGCGCACTCGGCGCAGATCGACAGGTGGTGGGCGGCGCGCAGATAAGCGGACATGCGGAGTTCACCGTCGACGTAGGCGGCGATCGCCTCACTCGCCAGGTGTTCGGTGGAGCCAAACTGGCGAGGTACACGCCCCTGCGTCATTCGTCCCTCCTGGTAACTACCCGACGCCGATCTGATCGGAGTCAACCTTTCCGTTCACAGCCAGATGCTCACGCAGAGCCTGCCTGCCGCGGTGGATGCGGCTACGCACGGTTCCGAGCTTCACACCCAGTGTGGCACCGATCTCCTCGTAGGACAGTCCTTCGATGTCACACAGCACGACCGCGGCGCGAAACTCCGGGGCCAACGAATCGAGCGCTGCCTGCAGATCCGCGTCCAGGCGGGCGTCGTGGTAGATCTCCTCGGGGTTCGGCCCGTCGGCCGGGACCCGATCGTAGTCCTCCGGGAGCGCCTCCATGCGGATGCGGT
Organism: Rhodococcus sp. JVH1; assembly: GCF_000280725.2. Classification (NCBI taxonomy): domain Bacteria; kingdom Bacillati; phylum Actinomycetota; class Actinomycetes; order Mycobacteriales; family Nocardiaceae; genus Rhodococcus; species Rhodococcus sp. JVH1. The sequence continues at coordinate 1,375,264 of NZ_CP166289.1, forward strand.
TGCGACGGCGGACCATGTCGAGGAAAAGGTTGGTGGTGATGCGGTGCAGCCAGCCCTCGAACGTGCCGGGCTGGTAGTCGGACAGGGAACGGAACACGCGGATGAACGTGTCCTGAGTGAGGTCCTCGGCGTCCTGCGCGTCGCCCGACAGCCGGTAGGCAAGTCGGTAGACTCGGTCGCCGTGCTCGCGGACGAGTTCGTCCCAGGACGGCATGGCGGACTTCTCGCCTGTGGCATCGAACACAGCGGTGCCCGTCAGCTCGGCGTCCGACAGTTGCTCGTCGGCGTTTCTCTCGTCTGGAGCCATCGTATGGTTGCTCATCTAGTTAAGTGGATCCTCCTACTCAGGACCGCAGATCACTGAACGTGGTACAGGCGTCAACTCCCGAGGGCCGGGATTTGTTCCCCGTTTCTCGGACTTTTCCTCCGTCGTCGTGATCTCCCCGCCGGGCGGTCTTCGGATCTGGCGTTGGACATACTCTTTCCCACCGCGATATGTGTGCGGTGTGAGCAAGCTGAGGTATTCCTGAGAATCGCGGCCGGGCAGGTCGCGGCATCGTTGTCGAGCGCGCCTCGCAGCGGCGATGACGAGACCCCGATAGCCTCATGTGCGTGCAGACAAACGCCGAACGGATACTCACCCACGCAGAAGGGGCTGTCCGTGAAGACGAGGCCCTCGGTGCGGCCAGGGAGCGGGCGGACGACCTCGGTGCCGGACCGGTACCTCCCGCGGTCGGTGCTGCTCTAGCCCTGTTTGCCCGCATGCTGGACGCCAAGACGGTCGTCGAGGTCGGAACCGGCGCAGGTGTGAGCAGTTTGTGGCTGCTCCGGGGCATGCGCGAGGACGGCGTCCTCACCACGATCGACAGTGAACCCGAGCACCAGCGGGCCGCCAAGCTGTCGTTCCGGACCAACGACATCGCACCGGCCCGGACGAGGCTGATCAACGGCCGGGCGCTGGACGTTCTGCCGCGGCTCGCCGACGGGGCGTACGACCTGGTGTTCGTCGACAGCGCACCGGTCGATCACCCGCACTACGTCCGCGAAGGGGTTCGTCTGCTGCGTCCGGGCGGCGCGATCGTGCTGCACAACGCGCTGCACGGCGGACGGGTCGTCGACCCGAGCCAGCGTGACGCGGCCACCGTCGCCGTCCGCGAGGCCGCGAAGGCGCTCGCCGAGGACGACCAGCTGATCCGCGTGTTCCTGCCGATCGGCGACGGTCTGCTCTGCGCGTCCAAGCTCTGAGAGCCCCGTTCGTTCCGGGGCCCTCACGCTAGATCCAGACGCCCTTGCCGATGGCGACGACGCCGCCGTTGCTGACGGCGAAGCGTTGCTTGTCGCGCTCGAGGTCGACGCCGATGATCTCGCCGTCGCCGACGACCACGTTCTTGTCGAGGATCGCGCGGCGCACGACGGCACCCTTGCCGATGCGCACACCGGGCATGAGGACGCTGCCCTCCACGGTCGCGCCGCTGTCGACCATCACGTTGGAGCTGAGCACGGAGTTGCGCACGGTGGCCGCCGACAGGATGCACCCGGCCCCGACCACGGACTCCTGCGCGAGGCCGCCCTGCACGAACTTGGCCGGCGCCAGGTTCTCCGTCTCACCGCGGATCGGCCACCGACGGTTGTAGAGGTTGAAGATCGGGTGGACCGACACGAGATCCATGTGGGCGTCGTAGAACGCGTCGAGCGTTCCCACGTCGCGCCAGTAGCCCCGGTCGCGGTCGGTGGCGCCGGGAACGATGTTGTCCTTGAAGTCGTACACGGACGCCTCGCCCGCCTCGACCAGGGCGGGGATGATGTCGCCGCCCATGTCGTGGTCGGAGTCGGAGTTCTCGGAGTCGGCCCGGATGGCGTCGACGAGCACCTTGGTGGTGAACACGTAGTTACCCATCGACGCGAACGTCATGTTGGGGTCGTCCGGGGTTCCCGGCGGATGCGCCGGCTTCTCGAGGAACTGGACGATGCGGCCCGACTCGTCGCTGTCGATACAGCCGAACGCGAACGCCTCGCTGCGCGGCACCCGGATCCCGGCCACCGTCACCCCGGCACCCGACTCGATGTGGTGCTGCACCATCTGCTCCGGGTCCATCCGGTACACGTGGTCGGCACCGAACACCACGATGTACTCGGGATCCTCGTCGTAGACGAGGTTCAGCGACTGCAGGATCGCGTCCGCACTACCGGTGTACCAGCGCGGGCCCAGACGTTGCTGCGCGGGAACGGGAGTGATGTATTCACCCGCGAACCCGGACAGTCGCCACGTCTGAGAGATGTGGCGGTCCAACGAGTGCGACTTGTACTGCGTCAGAACACACAGGCGGAGGTATCCCGCATTGACCAAATTGCTGAGCACGAAATCGATCAACCGGTAGGCGCCTCCGAAAGGCACAGCGGGCTTCGCCCGATCCGCGGTGAGCGGATAGAGACGTTTGCCCTCGCCGCCGGCGAGCACGATTCCAAGCACATGTGGCTGGCTCCTCACCCTGTCAACCTATCGGGCGGCCACTCCCCCCGCCAGCGAAGCGCCGAGTCATGGTTTCTCCGATACCTGAATGTGTCCGAGAGCGGTGGCCCGAAGCGGCCCGGACGGTTACGTTAGGCCGGTGCGGGTGGCGATGATGACCAAGGAATACCCACCGGAGATCTATGGCGGTGCGGGTGTACACGTCACCGAACTGGTTGCTCAGTTGAAGCAGCTGTGTGAGGTGGACGTGCACTGTATGGGCGCTCCGCGCATCGGAGCGGTCGTACACACCCCCGATCCCGCGCTGGCCGGAGCCAATCCGGCACTCGCGACGCTGTCCGCCGAATTGCGCATGGCGGACGCCGCGACCGGTGCCGACGTCGTGCATTCGCACACCTGGTACACCGGCCTGGCGGGCCACCTGGCGTCCGCGTTGTACGACGTGCCCCACATCCTCACCGCCCACTCCCTCGAGCCGCGGAGGCCGTGGAAGGCGGAGCAGCTGGGCGGCGGCTACCGCATCTCCTCGTGGTCCGAGCGCAACGCCGTGGAGCACGCCGACGCGGTGATCGCCGTGAGCGCCGGGATGCGACTCGACGTCCTCGACGCGTATCCGTTCGTCGACCCGCACCGGGTCCACGTGGTGCGCAACGGGATCGACACGTCCGTCTGGCACGCCGGGCCGGCAGGTCCGAGAGACTCCGCCCTCGCGAAGATCGGCGTCGACCCGGACCAGCCGATGGTGGCGTTCGTCGGCCGCATCACCCGCCAGAAGGGCGTCGGTCACCTGATCGCCGCGGCACACCAGTTCGCGCCCGAGATCCAGTTGGTGCTGTGCGCGGGAGCCCCCGACACCCCGGAGATCGCCGCCGAGACCGAGCAGGCCGTCGCCGCGCTCGCGGCGCATCGGGGCAACGTGTTCTGGGTCCGGGAAATGCTCCCCACCGACCAGGTGCGGGAGATCCTGTCGGCCGCAACCGTCTTCGTGTGCCCGTCCGTGTACGAGCCGCTGGGGATCGTGAACCTCGAGGCCATGGCCTGCGAGACCGCGGTCGTCGCGTCCGACGTCGGCGGTATCCCCGAGGTGGTGGAGGACGGGGTCACCGGCCGTCTGGTGCACTACAACTCGTACGAGCCCGAGGCGTTCGAACAGGCGCTGGCCGAGGCGGTCAACACAATCGCGGCCGACGTCGGCACCGCCCAGGCGATGGGCAAGGCGGGACGGGCGCGGGCGATCGCCGAGTTCTCCTGGGCGGCCATCGCGCAGCAGACCCTCGACGTCTACCAGGACGCACTGTCTCGGCGCTGAGCGACGAGCTCAGAGGCGGGTGTAGGTGGACACCGTCACCGACGCCGTCACCGGATATTCCTGCGGCAGCGCCGCGATCGAGGACGCCAGCCGGTCGGGGGTGAGGTGCCGCGCCGACGGCCCCATCCCGACGAGCCGGGCCACATCGAGGTGCGACAACGACATCGGGTACTCCACGGCCACGTGGTCGGTGCGCTCGAATCGCCCGGACATCGCGGCCCCGAGACGTTCGACCTTCCGGTCGTCCACCCGGACCATGCCGAGCAGGTCCACGAGTTCCCCCAGGTGCCGCTCCGTGGGGGTGAGGACCACCAGGGACCCGCGGTCGGCGAGCACCCGGTGCGCCTCGTCGGCGTTGCGCGGCGCGAACACGCACAGGACGTGGCTGAGCACGTGGTCCCGCACCGGAAGGTGTTGCCACACGTCGGCAACCACTGCTCCGGCGCGTCGGTGGGCCTTGGCGATGCGCCGGGCCGCGTACTTGGACACGTCGAGGCCGATTCCCCGGCCGGTCGGGACGGCGTCGAGGACGCGCGCCAGGTAGTGGCCTGTGCCCGCGCCGATCTCGAGGATCCGGGGATCGTCGCCGGGCCCGGTGCCCGACACGACGGCGTCGGCGACGGCATCCATCAGCGGGTCGAAGCTGCCGCCGCCGAGGAAGTCCGCACGTGCGGCGATCATTTCGGGGCTGTCGCCGTCGAACTTGCCGCCGGCCCCGGTCATCAGGCTCACGTAGCCCTGCCGCGCCACATCGAAGGCGTGCCCCTGGTCGCACAGGATCGTGCCTTCGTCGAGTTCCACGCGGGACCGGCACTGCGGGCACGCCAGCAGGTCGGTCACATCGGCCAGCACGAACGTTCGCCTCCCGGTTCCGGACACGGAACAGGCCCCGCACCGAGAACGGCGACGGGGCCTGCCCTGTGAGGTTCTCTCCGCACTCGACTAACTGGTGACGCCCTTGAGCTCTTCACCGAGTGCGGCAGCTTCCTCCGGGGTGAGCTCGACAACCAGACGTCCACCACCCTCGAGCGGAACCCGCATGACGATTCCTCGTCCCTCTTTGGTTGCTTCGAGGGGACCGTCCCCGGTCCGGGGCTTCATGGCCGCCATCCTCTGCTCCCTCCAGATCTGCGCTGCCTGCTTGCGCCTCGACAAATTTTGGCACCCCGCCAACACTCGGCGAGGCTTGTGACATCCATTCTTCCCTATGGACACGAGTACCGGGAACCTGAGTCACAAATAGGCAGGTCCACCGGCAGTTCAGGCGGTGATCGGAACCCAGCAGGCGGCCACGTGGTCGTCCACCATCCCGGTGGCCTGCATGAGTGCATAAGCAGTGGTAGGGCCCACAAACTTGAACCCGCGGCGCTTCAATTCCTTCGCCATCGCGGTGGACTCCGGAGTGACGGCCGGGACGTCGTTCACGGTGGCGAGGCGGCTCGGGCGCGGCGGCGGGGCGAACGACCACAGCAGGGTGTCGAGGTCGGTGTCCGACAACTCCAGCAGGGCCCGTGCATTGCTCACCGACGCCTCGATCTTGGCCCGGTTCCGCACGATCGATGCGTCCGCGAGCAGGCGCGCCACGTCCCGTTCGGTGTAGCGGGCCACCGCCTCCGGATCGAACCCGGCGAACGCGGCCCGGAAGGCCTCGCGTTTGCGGAGAATCGTGATCCACGACAATCCCGACTGGAACGCTTCGAGGCACAGCCTCTCGTACAACTCGTCGCGGCCGTGCAGCGGACGACCCCACTCGAGGTCGTGGTAGTCGCGGTACAGCCGGGACCCGTCCGTGTCGACCGCCCACGCGCACCGCACCCGGTCGTCGGGGGCTGTCACGAGGCATCACCCGGGCGTTCGGACGCGGCCTCGACCGCCGCCAACTGCTCACGCAGCGAATCGATTTCACGTCCCAGCCGGGACAGCGCCCAGTCGACTTCGCTCGCCTTGTACCCCCGTAGCGTCTGCTGGAAGCGCAGCGCCTCCACGTCGGCACCCGTCACACCTTCGGCGGGCAGGGCCGTGAGTGTGGTGCCGGGCGGCAGGGGCGCGAGTTCCTCGGAACGGCCGAACACCGCACTGGCGGCGAGGAACAGCATCGCGCCGACGAACGCCATGACGAGCAGATAGAGCAGGGCTGTCACCATGCCCCGATCCTGTCACGGACGTCCGACAGCAACCTTCCTCAGGGGCGCGCGGTCAGGGGCACACCGTGTTCATCGGCGGGCGATCGGCGAGCGCGACGTCCGTCGTCGTCGGGACGAAGGAGTCGCCGTCCACCAGGAACTGGGTCAGACCCGCCCCGGAGTCGGGCACCCCGCAGCGCCGCATCATCGTGCCGATGATCTGCCTGCTCATCACCCCGAGTTCGGACAGCGGGCGGTTACGGTGCTTGCGCACCCCCAGATTGACCTGGCCGATCGCCCCGAGTCCGAGACGGTCGTACGTGTCGAGCAGCAGACCGATCTCGACGCCGTAGCCGGGGGCGAACGGGACCGCCGACAGCAACTCCCGGGTGCCCGCGTACTCGCCGCCCAGCGGCTGCAGCACGCACGTCAGTTCCGGCCGGAGCGAGGCCAGCATGGGGCGCGCCACCAGCTCGGTGACCCGGCCTCCTCCGTTGGCGTCCTCCGTGCCGCTGAGGCGGAGCGGCCGGCGGTAGTAGCCCTTCACGAGATGGATGCCGTCGGCGGTCAGCAGCGGTCCCAGCAGTTTCGGGACGAACGCCGGATCGGGGTTGATGAGATCCGAGTCGACGAAGGCGATGAGGTCGCCGGTGCTCGCGGCGACGGAACGCCACAGCACCTCGCCCTTGCCCGCCACGGGCGGGAACGCGGGCACCGCTTCCTCCCGGCTGATGACGGTGGCGCCCGCCGCGCGTGCGCGTTCCGCCGTCAGGTCCGTCGATCCGGAATCGAGCACGATCAACTCGTCCACCAGACCACCGAGCAGGGGGTGGATCGTGTCCACCACCGCGGCGACGGTCTCCTCCTCGTTGAGCGCGGGCAGGACCACCGACACGGTGCGCCCTGCCTTCGCCCGTTCGAGTTCGGCGATGCTCCACGACGGCTGGTCCCAGCTGTTCGCCTCGGCCCAGCTGCGTGGGGTTCGCTCCTCGGCCACCATCGTCCGGGCCGCCCGGGCCCCCACGGCACTCATGCCAGCCCCCGCACGGTGCGGGATGGTGCGCGCCGGCCTTGAATCGCGGCCACCATGTCCACCACTCGACGCGTGGGGGCAACTTCGTGGACACGGAAGACACGGGCGCCTCCTGCGGCGGCCATCGCTGTCGCTGCCAATGTTCCCTCCAACCGCTCGACGAGATCTACCCCTAGAGTCTCCCCGACGAAGTCCTTGTTGCTCAGCGCCATGAGCACTGGCCATCCGGTATTTACAAGATCTTCCACTCGCCGCAACAACTCGAGCCCGTGATAGGTGTTTTTCCCGAAGTCGTGGGTCGGATCGATGAGGATCGAGTCGGCGGGCACACCCAGCCGGGCGGCGTTCTCGGCGGCCGACACCACTTCCCGGAGGACGTCCGCGACGACGTCGGCGTAGCGGACGCGGAACGGCCGGGTCCGCGGAACCGCTCCCCCGGTGTGCGAACAGACGATGCCGGCGCCCGTCTCCGCGGCCACCTCGACGAGCGCAGGGTCGGCGCCTGCCCACGTGTCGTTGATGAGATCGGCGCCCTCCGCGACGGCCAGCCGGGCCACGTCGCTGCGCCAGGTGTCGACGCTGATGAGCAACTCCGGGTAGCGCTCGCGGATCGCGGCCACGAACGGCACCACCCGCCGGGTCTCTTCCGCCGCGTCGACGATGTCACCCGGTCCGGCCTTCACGCCCCCGATGTCGACGAGGTCGGCACCCTCGTCCACAGCCCGGTCGACCGCCGACAGGGCGGCGGAATCGGTGAACGTGGCACCGCGGTCGTAGAACGAATCGGGTGTCCGGTTCACGATGGCCATCACCAGCGCACGATCGACCGCCACGGGCCGCCCGCACAGCGTGGGCGACAGGTGGTCGGGCGCGGGCGGTACGTCTGTCTCGGCCATGTCACCAATATTGCACGCAGCGAAATCGACACCACCCGTGAGTACTTGTTAACGGCGGGCGGTTAAGAAGTACTCACGGGCGGCGTAGCCGCATTACCCCTTGGGGAGCGAACCCTTCGCCACTTCGTCGACGTACCCGTCGTATGAGGGCTTGTACCCGTCGCGGCGCCCGGACAGCACGTGCAGCGTGTCGGTGTCCTCGACGTCGTAGCCCTCCTTGCGGAGTTCCACCTTGCGGCTCTTGAACGTCGACGTCTGTTCCAACGAGTCGACGACGCGGACGAACAGCGGCACCGCGTACGACGGCAGCCGCTGGAACAGCAACTCCGCGACGTCGGAACCGTCGAACTTCTCGTTCTCGTGCAACGTCACCGCGGCCATCCCGGCGCGACCGTCGGTCCCGGGGATCTCGACGCCGTAGACGACGGCGTGCTCGACCGCGGGATGCGCGAGGAGCGCGCCTTCCACCTCGGTGGTCGCGACGTTCTCCCCCTTCCACCGGAACGTGTCGCCGAGCCGGTCGACGAACGCGACGTGCGACCAGCCCTGCCTGCGCACCAGGTCGCCGGTGTCGAACCAGCAGTCGCCGTCGTCGAAGCCGTCGCGGACGAGCTTCTTGTCGGTGGCCTCCTCGTCGGTGTATCCGTCGAACGGCGCCCGGTCCGTGACCTTCGACAGCAGCAGTCCGACGTCGCCGGTGCGAACCTTCCGCAGCCTGCCGTCGGAGTGCCGCCGGGGCGATCCGCTGTCCTCGTCGTACTCGACCACGGCGTGCGGCAGGGGGCAGATGCCTGCCGTCCGGTCGACGTTGAGGGCGTTGACGAACGCGATGTTGCACTCGCTGGCGCCGTAGAACTCGGCCACCCGGGAGATCCCGAACCGGGTGGTGAACTCGGACCAGATCTCCGGGCGGAGACCGTTGCCGACCATCAGCCGGATGGAGTTGTCGCGGTCGCCGGGCTTCTCGGGCTGGTTCAGCAGGTACCGGCACAGTTCGCCGATGTAGGTGAACGCGGTAGCCCGGTTCAGTTCGACGTCGGCCCAGAATTTGGACGCCGAGAACTGCTTGCCCAGTGCGAGCGTCGCACCCGATCCGAGCACCGAGGACAGCGACACCGTCAGCGCGTTGTTGTGATAGAGCGGCAGGCAGCAGTACAGGACGTCGCTGCCACGCAGCCGGACGCCCATGTTGCCGAGCCCGGACATGCTCTTGAGCCAGCGGAAGTGGCTCATCAGGCTGGCCTTCGGCAGTCCCGTGGTGCCGGAGGTGAAGATGAAGAAGGCCTTCTCCCGGGCCTGGATCTGCTCGCACACCTCGGGGTTGTCGTCTGCGGCCTTCTCGGCGAGCCGGTCGAGGTCGTCGAAGTAGAGCACCGAGGGCACGGCAGGCGGTTCGTCGAGCGAGTCCATGGCCTCGCCGCACGCCTCGGACACCACCAGGACCCGGCTGTCGAGCAGCGAGATGCTGTGCGCGAGCACGTCTCCGCGCTGGTTGTGGTTCAGCATTCCGGCGGCGGCGCCGAGCTTGACCGCGGCGAGTGCGATGAGCAGCGTCTCGGGCGAGTTCTTCCCCAGGATCCCGACGACGTCCCCGCGTGCCACTCCGAGGTCGGCGAGCACGTGGGCGTACCGGTTCACGCGGATGTTGGCGTTCCGGTAGCTCAGCGATTCGCCCTCGAACCGCAGGAACGTGCGGCGCGGGTGCGCGGCGGCAGCGCGCTGGAAGACGAGGCCGATCGATTCCCTCGCGTCGGGGGTCCGGATCAGGCCGAGGACCCCCTTCGCCATGATCGGCAACTCCGGAATCATGGCCGGCAGCCGCCTCGCGAGGTCGACCACCCCGATCGTCGAACGAGCTTCAGAACGCATGACATCCCCTCAGGCCTGCAGTATGAGTCAGGTCACCTTACTGCACGGTAACAACGTGCGCCACGACGCGGACCGCGCGGCGCCTCAGGAGACGCAGGCGTCCAGCGCCTCCCCGACATCGACCCGGACGAGCAGCCTGTCGAGGGCGCGCTGCGCCACGAAACCGCCGCCCCGCAGCCCGTCGAGCCAGTCGAGCAGCCCCGTATAGTGACCGTGCGGATCGAGCAGGACCACCGGTTTCTCGTGCATACCGAGATAGCCCGCGGTCCACGTTTCGAACAGCTCCTCCAGCGTGCCGATACCGCCGGGCAGCGTGACGAACGCGTCCGCCCGGTCCTCCATGATCTGCTTGCGCTGACGCATGGTGTCGGTGACCACCAGCTCGTCGGCGTCGACGTCGGCGACTTCCCTGTGCACCAGAGCTTTCGGAATGACACCGACGGTTGTCGCCCCTGCCGCGCGGGCAGCCTCGGCCACCGCGCCCATCATCGAGACGTTGCCGCCGCCGGACACGAGTTGCCAACCGCGCTTTCCGATTTCGGTACCCACCCGGGACGCGAGTTCCAGGAAGTGGTCGTCCACGGGACCGGACGCACAGTAGACGCACACCGAGAACGACCGCGGTGGAACAGTTTCCGGCATCACCACTGGTCCTCCGTCCCGAGCAGGGCAGCTTCGTCGACACCCTGCTGCGACCGTATGACGATCTGCACCGCTTCCTCCACATCGTCCGTGACGTGCAAGAGATTGACGTCACCTTCCGAGATCTTGCCGCTGCGTTGGAGAGTTCCCCGCAACCAGTCCACGAGCCCGGACCAGTACTCGGTGCCGAACAGGACGATCGGGAATCTCGTGACCTTGCGCGTCTGCACCAGAGTCAGCGCCTCGAACAGCTCGTCGAGCGTCCCGAACCCGCCGGGCAGGCAGATGAACGCCTGCGAGTACTTCACGAACATCGTCTTGCGCGCGAAGAAGTAGCGGAAGTTGATGCCGAGGTCGACCCACTCGTTGAGGCCCTCCTCGAACGGCAGCTCGATGCCGAGGCCGATGGAGTAACCACCCGATTCGCTGGCGCCGCGGTTGGCCGCCTCCATGACGCCGGGGCCGCCGCCGGTCATGACGGCGTAGCCGGCCTCGGCCAGGCGGGCACCCAGCGCCCGTGCCGCCTCGTACTCCGGGTGGCCGTCCGGAGTGCGAGCGGAACCGAAGACGGTGACCGCGCGCGGCACCTCGGCCAGGGCACCGAATCCCTCGATGAACTCGCTCTGGATCCGCAGTACCCGCCAGGGGTCGGTGTGCACCCAGTCGGTCGAGCCCCGCTCGTCGAGCAACCGCTCGTCGGTGGTGGTGGTGTCGGCCTTGCGGGCGCGCCTCAACTGCACCGGACCCCGGTGCTTCACGGACGAGGACTTCCGGCCGTGACTGTTCTTCTCGGGTGCCATGCGCCCCAGGCTAGCGGGTGGCCCGTTCGGGGCACCGGGCAGTCACGGGGCGCTCAGATAGGCGCGCAGCACGGTCGTCACGTCGGTGATCTGCTGGACGGGCACGTGCTCGTCCCGCTTGTGTGCGAGGTTCGGATCGCCGGGGCCGTAGTTGACGGCCGGGATGCCGAGGGCGGAGAACCGTGACACGTCCGTCCACCCGTACTTGGCGCGGAACTCGCCGCCCGCCGCCTCGATCAGGGCCGCAGCCGCCGGATCGCTCAACCCGGGCAGGGCTCCCGGCGACAGGTCCGTGACCTCGAAACCCAGTTCGAGGCCGTCGAAGACCTCCCGCACGTGGTCGATGGCCTGCTCGGCGCTGCGGTCGGGGGCGAAGCGGAAGTTCACGTCCATCTCCGCCGCGTCGGGAACCACGTTGCCCGCGACGCCGCCCGAGATCCGCACGGCGGACAACCCTTCCCGGTACACGCAGCCGTCGATGTCCACCGACCGCGCGGTGTAGTCCGACAGCCGCTGCAGGACCGGGGCGAAGCGGTGGATCGCGTTGTCACCCAGCCACGATCTCGCGGAGTGCGCGCGGGTGCCGCGGGTGGTCAGCGTCACCCGCAACGTGCCCTGACACCCCGCCTCGATGAGACCTCCGGTCGGCTCGCCGAGGATCGCGACGTCCGCGCGCAGCCAGTCGGGGATCTCGCGTTCGATCCGTCCGAGCCCGTTGTGCACGGCTGCGATCTCCTCGCAGTCGTAGAACACCAGGGTCAGATCGTGCGCGAGGTTCCGGGTGGTGGCGGCGAGGTGCAGGAACACCGCGTCGCCCGACTTCATGTCGACCGTTCCGCATCCGTGCAGCAGATCGCCCTCACGCCGGGAGGGCACATTGTCCGCGATCGGCACCGTGTCCAGGTGACCGGCGAGCATCACCCGGCTCGGCAGTCCCCGATCGGTCCGGGCGAGCACGGCGTTGCCGTTGCGGATGATCTCGAAACCGGTGGTCTGCTCCCGCAGCGCCGACTCGACGGCGGCGGCGATCGCCGACTCGTCGTGCGAGACGCTCGGGATGTCCACCAGGGCGGCGGTGAGGTCGATGGGATCGGCGTGGAGGTCGAGTGGGCTCACCCGTCCACCCTAAGCCGACCCGTCCGCCCGCTCGGGTGTTGCTACCCGTCGACGCCGCCGGGGATCTCGTAGATCGCACCGTCGAAACCGATGCGGAACAGCCGTCCCGCCGAGAAGCCGCCGGACCCCTGCCCGTAGACGACCATGCTCGACGTCGGCAGACCGGACGCCAGCACGCAGTACTGCCCCGGCGAGTCGAGGCGCCAGATCTCGCCGCGCACGTTGGCCGGGACCACCGGACGGCCTCGCGAGTCCATGGCCAGGCCGTCGGGCGCGGCGAACGTGTCGAGACCGGACAGGTCGAGGATGCTCTCGGGCGCTCGCGGGTTCGCCAGCGGGATCCGGCTCACACCCGGATTCACGAACGTCCGCGACACGTAGAGGTACCGATCGTCCGCGCCGAGCACCGCACCGTTGGCGCTGGGCAGCGTCGCCCAGTTGGGTTCCACCCGCCCGTCGGCGAACACCCGCCCGATCTGGGTTCCGAAGTCGTTGGTGGCGTATGCGGTTCCGTCGGCGGCGACATCGAGTCCGTTGGCCGCGCTCAGGCCCGATACGAACGGGGTGAGCACGTTGGTCGCGGTGTTCAGCTTCGCGATCGCGCCCGGACGCAGGATGTCGCCGAGGAACACGCGGGCGTCCGCGCCGTATCCCACCAGCAGTGAGCCGTCCGACGCCCAGGCCAGCGCCCCGGCCCCGCCGTCCGGCACCGTCGCGACCGGGACCGCGGGGGCTCCCGGGGCGTCGAGGCGGAACACGCGCCCGCTCACGAGGTCCGTCGTGTAGAGGCGACCCCCGCCGTCCACGGCGACTCCCTCGAGCGCCGCACCCGGCACCCGCCCCACGAGAACCGGTGCCTGACCGGCGCCCGGGCACACCGGGGCGGCGGACGCGGTCTGCGGCGCCACCACCGACACCACTCCCGCGAGCAGTGCGCCCGCTGCCGCCGCCCGCAGGCCGCCTCCGACGAATCGACCCAACCTCGAAATGCGCATTGCCACGACCTTTCCCGGTGTGTCCCACGTGCCCCGTGCATACTCCCCCACCCGCCCGGAACCCGCTCGGTTTCGATTCGATCACGCCCCGATAACGACCGCTGGGAATGCCCGAGTAATGAGGCAGTAACCTCTACTGCCGTGAGCACACAGGGAGCATCAGCAGTAGGCATCGCCAACGTGACCGTCGGCGGCACGGTCCTCGACACCTGGTTCCCGGCACCCGAGCTGGGAAACTTCGACGACGCGGGCACCGTGCGGATCGAGGGTGGCGACATCCCCTCCGATCTGGCACTCCTCGCCGGACCCGACGAAGCGCGTGAGGTCGACCAGGTCGTGGTGCGCACCACCATCGCCGACCTGTCCGCGCCGCCGGCCGACGCACACGACGCCTACCTGCGCCTTCACCTCCTCTCGCATCGCCTCGTGACCCCGCACGGCGTCAACCTCGACGGTCTGTTCGGATTGCTGTCCAACGTGGTGTGGACCAACTTCGGCCCCTGCGCGGTCGAGGGCTTCGAGAAGGTGCGGTCGCGCCTGCGCATCCGCGGTGTGGTCACCGTGTTCGGTGTCGACAAGTTCCCGCGCATGGTCGACTACGTCGTCCCGTCCGGCGTCCGCATCGCCGACGCCGACCGCGTGCGCCTCGGCGCCCACCTGGCCAGCGGCACCACCGTGATGCACGAGGGCTTCGTCAACTTCAACGCCGGCACGCTCGGCAACTCGATGGTCGAAGGCCGTATCTCCGCGGGCGTAATCGTCGACGACGGATCCGACGTGGGCGGCGGCGCCTCGATCATGGGCACCCTGTCCGGTGGCGGCAAGGAGACCATCTCCGTCGGTAAGCGCTGCCTGCTCGGCGCCAACGCCGGTCTCGGCATCTCGCTCGGCGACGACTGCGTCCTCGAGGCCGGCCTGTACGTGACCGCGGGAACCAAGGTCACCGGGCCGGACGGCACCGTCGTGAAGGCCAAGGAACTCAACGGCCAGTCCAACCTGCTGTTCCGTCGCAACTCCGTGTCGGGAGCCGTCGAGGTCGTGCCGTGGAAGGGCACCGGCGTGGAACTGAACGCCGCTCTGCACGCAAACGACTGACGCAGTGAGCGGTTCGCGAACACCCGACACCATGACCGATTCGACCAGCACCCTGGGCCGGGGCCTGAAGGTCCGTCACCTCACGATGATGGGCCTCGGTTCCGCGATCGGTGCCGGACTGTTCCTCGGCACCGGTGTCGGTATCGCGACCGCCGGTCCCGCCGTCCTCGTCTCCTACCTGCTCGCCGGCATCATCGTCGTGTTCGTGATGCGCATGCTCGGCGAGATGGGAGCGGCGATCCCCGCCAGCGGGTCCTTCTCGCACTACGCGCGGATCGGCATCGGCGAATGGGCCGGATTCGTGATGGGCTGGCTCTACTGGTTCATGCTGATCATGGTTCTCGGCGCCGAGATCACCGGCGCGTCCGGCATCGTGAGCGGCTGGCTACCGGGTGTTCCGCAGTGGGTCGTCGCCCTCGTGTTCGTGATTTTCTTCGCGGCGGTCAACCTCGCGAAGGTCAGCAACTTCGGTGAGTTCGAGTTCTGGTTCGCGGCCATCAAGGTCACCGTCATCATCGCGTTCCTGGTGATCGGCGTGCTGCTGGTGTTCGGCCTGCTGCCGGACACCGAACCGGTGGGCACCACCAACCTCTTCGGCCACGGCGGCTTCATGCCCGAGGGCTTCGCCGGGGTCGCCGCGGGACTGCTTGTCGTCGCGTTCGCGTTCGGTGGCATCGAGATCGTGACCATCGCCGCCGCCGAATCCGAGGACCCTGAGCGGTCCATCGCCGTGGCGGTGCGCAGCGTCGTCTGGCGCATCAGCGTCTTCTACCTCGGCTCGATCTCGATCATGGTCCTCGTCCTTCCCTGGGATTCCTCGGACCTGAAGAGCGGACCGTTCGTGGCCGTCCTCAACCAGGCGCACATCCCGTACGTGGCCGGGTTCATGGAACTGGTGGTCGTGGTCGCGTTGTTGTCGGCGTTCAACGCCAACATCTACGGCACGTCGCGGATGGCGTATTCGCTGTCCCGGCGCGGCGACGGTCCCGCGTTCATGGCCCGGATCTCGAATTCCGGAGTGCCCCTCAACGCGGTGCTGCTGTCGGTGTTCTTCGGTTTCGTCAGCGTCCTGCTCAACTGGTGGCTGCCCGACGACCTCCTGGGACTTCTCCTGAACGCCGTCGGCTCGGCGCTGCTGGTCATCTGGATCTTCATCGTCGTCTCGCATCTGCGGCTGCGCCCGCGGCTCGAACGCGAGGGCAAGCTGACCGTGCGGATGTGGTTGTTCCCGTGGCTCAGCTACCTCACGCTCGCAATGCTCGGCGGTTTCGTCGTGCTCATGCTCTTCGACTCCGACGCCCGCACCCAGCTGATCTCGACGTGCGTCCTGTTCCTCGTCATCGCGGCACTCGGTGTGCTCAACACCCGGTTGCGCCAGCGCTCGCAGACGGTGTGACCGATTCGGGCCGGCGACTCACCGGCCCGAACTCGGCTCCTGCCCCCCGGACGAGCGCGCCGCGTGGGCGAGCACCTGCGGTCCGGTCACGAAAGCCTTCCGCCACGGTGCGACACCGTCGATCTCGATCTCGATGGACAGGCTCAGCACGGTGCGAATCAGCACGATCACCCCCAGGACGGCGGCATCGGTCAGCGACGGTGTGGACGTGACCGTCTTGACGATGTCGGCCGCGACGAGCAATTCCAGGCCGAGCAGAATCGCGCCTCCCAGCGACTCCCGCAGGGTCTTGAACGCCTGAGCACCGTCCCCGGTCCGCCTCCACGCGCGGACCGCGAGGAAGAAGGCGAAGAGGAACCCGACAACCATCGCAAGGACACCGAGCACTTCGAACACTTCCGTTGCGAGTTCGAAGAACCTGACAGTGTCCATGGAGTGTTCCTGTTCGGGAGGGTGCGCAATCGGGGCCCGGTCGTTCCATGCATCACGCTAGGCGTCGATTCCCCGATTCGCGGCCAACCCACGACGATTCCCCGGACTATTCGAGTTGCGGCGGGAACACCGTTGCCCAGTCGTTTTCGATACTGACGACGGTCCAGTCCTGGGTTCCGGCCAGTTCGAGCGCCTCCTCGGCGCCCGCGACGTAGTCGAACTCGCGGGCGGCGTCGTCGTGGCGCAGCAGCAACCGCAGCGACGGCCGGTCCGGCGCCTCCGAGAATTGCAGCATCGGGATGTCCCCGTTGCTGTTTCCCGCCGCCAGCAGGGGTCGCCTGCCGATCCGGTTCCAGATCTGCACCGGCTTCTCGGGTCCGTCGTCGAGGACGTCCGCCTCCGCTCTGCGGACGATCACGCCGCTGCTGCCGTCGTGCTTCCAGGCCAGTGACACCCCGCTGCCGATGACCCGCTGCCGTGGAATGCCATACACGTCGTGACTGATCGGCCGCATGAAATCGCGGCCACCGCCGGACACGATGTAGTTGCGGAATCCGTTGACGGCCAGGTAGTCGAGCAACTCCACCATCGGTGCGTAACTGCACGCCAGGTAGTCGCGGTCGAGGGTGGGATGCCGTGCGGTGCGCAGGAACTGGTCCGCCCCGGCCTCGAATTCCTCCACGGTTACATCGGCGAAACCGGTCAGCACACCGGCGGCGAGTTCTCTCACGCCGCTGTCGTCGCCGTTGTAGTGCCGCCTGATGACGTCGTTCAACCAGCCGTAATCCTGCGTGTAGGCGGCCTGCCAGGGCTGACGGGTGCGAAGATCCTCATCGTGCTCGGCCATGACGACGAGACGGCGCAGGATGAAGTCGAGCTGAATGGGGATCGGCTTCTCACACCACAGAGTGCCGTCGTTGTCGAAGACCGCGATCCGATCCTCCACGGGGACGTCCTCCGCCGTCACCCGCCCGACGAATCCCACGATGGCCGCCTTGCCATCACCCTCACGCCAGCTCGGAAGGGGTTCCGTCATGGCCCTTCCGCTCTCACTCGCGGGAGAGCATGGCCGCGGCTTCGCGTTCGAGGTCGACGAACGGTTCACCGCTGACGTCGATCGCAATTCGGTTCAACGTCCCACCGGTGAAGGCCCACGGCGACGCACCCGGGTAGTCGTCGGTGACGGGTTCGCCGCTGTCCCGGCCGGCATTGAGACCCTCGCCGCCTCCGATGCTGAATTTGCCGGGCTGCGTTCGGATTCGGCCCTCGCCGACCTTGCGGTCGCCGTAGTACAGGCTCAGAACCCCGTGGGCGGTCCCGGGTGGGTCCTCACCGTCCTTCTCGAACGACGCGGCCAGTATGAGGTTCTCCCCGGTCGGCAGGTCCTCGGTCGCATCGATCTTCTGCTGATCGCTGCCGAGGAAGTTGTACACGTAGTGCAGCCGGTTGTCCTTGACGTACAGCGAGTGCCCACCGAACCTGCCGCCGTGGGAGAACAACACTCCCGAGGCACCGGGTTCGGGGAGGTCGACGAGCGCCCCGATCGAGTAGGAGCGGTTACGGAGGTTGACCGCCACCGCCTCCGGTACCTCCGCGCCGCCGGGTCGGTAGACGTAGCGGTTGCGCGGCGGTGCGAGCTGCGGACGTGGGGTGGTGAGGAGTTCGACGGGCGAGCGGTCGTCGAGCGGCAGCGCCTGGTTCGCGCCGGCCTCGTGGAACCACAGCCCGACGAGCTCGGCGAGTCTGCCGGGTTCCTCGGCGGCGAGGTCGTGGAGTTCGGCTCGGTCCACCTGGGTGTGGTACAGCTCCCAGGTGTCCTCCGGGAAACGACTCCACCCGCTCAGCGTCGGGTGGGTGGTGACGGCCTTCCAGCCGTCGTGCCAGATCCCCCTTCCGCCGAGCATCGAATAGAACTGCGTGTGCTTGGCGGTCGGGATGGTGGCGGCGTCGAAGCTGTAGCGCATGCTCACACCCTGGATCGGGTGCTGGGTGTACCCCTTCACCGTCTCGGGGAGTTCGACACCGAGGCAGTCGAGCAATGTCGGGACGATGTCGATGGCGTGGTGGTATTGGTCGCGGGTCTCGCCGCGGGCCTCGATCCCGGCGGGCCAGGAGAAAATGCACGGATCGCTGGTGCCGCCGTTGAACGAGTAGCGTTTCCACATCTTGAACGGGGTGTTGAAGGCCATCGCCCACCCGTTCGGGTAGTGGTTGTAGGTCTCGGTGCCGCCGAGCTGGTCCAGCTTGGTCAGATTCTCGGCGAGATCGTCCGGCACGCTGTTGGCGATCTTGTTCTCGTTGACCGAACCGTTGGGTCCGCCCTCGCCGCTGGCGCCGTTGTCGGAGACCACCACGATGATGGTGTTGTCGAGCTGCTCCATCTCCTCGAGGTAGGCCAGCAGTCGGCCGATCTGGTCGTCGCAGTGCGAGAGGAAACCGGCGTACACCTCGGCCATGCGCGCGAAGAGCCGTTTTTCGTCGTCGGACAGGGTGTCCCAGGGGCGGGTGAAGTCCAGCGGTGGGAACGGCTGGCCGTCGGGTCCGGTGCGGGAGTCGGGGGTGCCGATCGGGTTGAGCGGCGGCAACTCGGTGTCCGGAGGTACGAGGCCCATCTCCTTCTGCCGGGCCAGGGTCCGCTCGCGCATCGCCTCGTAGCCGTCGTCGAACCTGCCGCGGTAGCGGTCGGACCACTTCTGGGGCACATGGTGCGGTGCGTGCGCGCAGCCGGGTGCGTAGTACAGGAACACCGGCCGGTCCGGGGCAATTGCCTTGACGTCGCCGAGGTAGTCGAGCGCGTGGTCGGTGATGTCGACGCTGAAGTGGTAGCCCTGCTCCGGGGTGGCGGGCTGCTCGACGGGATGGTTGTCGTGCACGAGATCCGGATACCACTGGTTCGTCTCCGCGCCGAGGAAGCCGTAGAAGCGCTCGAAGCCGCGGCCGACCGGCCAGTTCCGTTTCGTCGATGCCAGGTTCATCTCGTCCTCGGCACACAGGTGCCATTTGCCGACCATCGCGGTGGAAAAGCCCTGCTCGACCAGGATCTCGGCGAGGGTGGCGCACTCGGGAGGGATGTGCCCGTTCCCACCGGGGAATCCGACAGCACACTCACTGATGCACGCCATCCCGTTGGTGGTGTGGTTACGCCCCGTCAGCAGGCAGGATCGCGTCGGGGAACACAGAGCGGTGGTGTGCCACTGGCCGTACCGCAGACCGTTCGCGGCGATCCGGTCGATGTTCGGGGTCTCGATCGGCCCGCCGTAGCAGCCCATCGCTCCGAAACCGACGTCGTCGAGCACGATGTAGAGGACGTTCGGCGAACCGGGCGGCGCCTTCGGCTGCTCGTACGGACCCCAATCCGGGATCGAGTCCCGAATATCGAGATTGACGACACCTCTGAACGGCTTGGCCATGACGAGCTCCTCGATTGAGTCCGACTCCCCCTTTCACCAAAGCACTACCACCCGATAAATGGCTAGGGGTGCGCCTCAAAAGTCCGACTGCGCCGGAACGGAATTCCGCTAGCTGCGACCGCGCGCGGCCAGCGCGTTGACGAACACGTTGGCGATGTCGGCGGGATCCTTCGCGACGTAGCTCGACCCTCCGGTGACCCGCGAGATCTCGGCGAGTGTGGCCGCATCGGCGTCGCCGGTGATGCCGATCGTCACGATGATGACGGGCCGGGCCGGATCCGTCTCGCGCTGCAGGATGCTCAGGAGCTGTTCCTTCGTGATGGAGTCCGGATCCTCGTTGGCGCCGTCGGTCAGGATGATCACACTGTTCACGGCGCGCGGGTCGTACGTCTCCTGCACCGTCCGGAACGCGGCCAGCGTCGTGTCGTACAGGCCGGTGCCGCCGCCGATCAGCCCGTCGACCTTCCCCGCCTGCTGCGCCATCAGCTGGCGCTGTGTGAGGCCGTCGACCACCGTGTCGTAGCGGCGGATCGGGACCATCTCCTTGTAGTCCTGCGGTCCCCCGCCGAGCCCCTGCGAGAACGCCCACAACCCGGCGGACACGCTGTCCGGGAACATCGCATTGCCGGCGAGCGCCGCATCGACCGTGAGGTCCATGCGCGACCGGTTGCCTGCGGGGGTCTCCATCGACCCCGATACGTCGATCGCGACGAGCGTGCGGATGGGCAGCGCCATCAACGCCCACCCGCCGAGGGCGTCCTGTAGCGCCGACTCGTCCTCGAGCGCGAGCTTGGTGACTCGGCCGACGCCACGGTCGCCGGCCGGCGGGCTTCCGTCGGGTCCGCGGAATCCGTTCTCCGCGAGTACCGCACGGGCCTCCTCACCGCCCAGAACAGCGGCGACGGCACGTGCCACCTGGGTGGCTCGGTAGTGCCGGTCGGGGGCCGGCGAGGTGACGAGAGAGGAAAGTTCATGAAATTGCTGCCCGTGGGGGGCACCGTCGCGGTGAGCGAGGGTGCGCCGTCACCGTCGGAGAATTCGAGCACGGACTGTTCGGTGGCCACGGCGACTCCACCGTTGTCGACGACTCCCTGCAGCATCTCCTCACCGATGGGCTCATCCGCGGTACGAGCACTCTCCTCCTGCGCGAGCGGGACCAGCGCGGCCCGCACCGTCCCCGCAGACACGGGGTCGGCCTGGCCCTCGGCGAGTGCCGCGTTGATCGGAGCCTGCGCGACCCCGGTCACGAGGGGGTTGCCCAGCTGGATGTCCTTGATCTGGAGGGCGGCGAGCCACGTCGGCGACGTGGGGGCGTCCTCCTCGCGGGAGGCCAGGACAACGGGCGAGGATGCGATCGACCCCGTCATCACCTCGACCGGACCGGCCGCGGTGAGTGCCGCCTTGCCCACCCAGGCGCCGGTGTCGGGGATCCAGAGGTCCGGGGCGTCGGTTCCCTTGCCGAGTCGTCCCGCGATGTCGCCGGACGTCGCGGCGCTGACGGCGACGTTCGCGCAGCCCAGGTCGGTGTCCTTCGCTTCGCCGAGGATGCTGCTCAGGGCGGGCACGATGCTCGGGTCGGCGGCGAGGGTGTAGTCGGTGACCTGATCACAGTCGTCGGCCCAGGAGCGCACCGCCTGAACGACGACGACCACGGAGGCCACGAGTCCGAGCACGACAGCGGCGCACACCGCGTAGAACCCGGGCGAGCGACCACCGCGTTCCTGTCCCGCGCTCGAATGACGCCCTCCGGCCATCGCCTGCCTCCCTAACATTTCGGTCACGAGACGACCACCGACACACCCGGACCGAATATGATCCGGCCCACATCGTAGCGAACGGTGCAGCGTACGACGCTGCGCCGGTGGCGGGCGGCCGGATCAGGGCGATGTCAGCGATCGGGTTGCTCGACCTCGAGCCTGCGGGCGACGAGCGCGGCCTGGATCTGCCGCAGTCCGGACGGGCGGGTCGGATCGCAGCCCGTCAGCTGCGCCACCCGCTTGAGACGGTAGTCCACCGTATTGGTGTGAAGGTGCATCTGTTTCGCGGTGCGCTGCCGATTGAGATCGTGGCCGATGTGCACCTCGAGCGTCTCGATCAGTTCGGGTGAGCCCTGCAACGGTTCGAGGAGCCGCGCCAGGTGGGTCCGGCCGGGCCCGGGCCTGGTGAGCTGGTATTCGAGCGCCAGATCGTCCATTTCGTAGAGGCCCGGTTCCAGCGCCAGCTGGTGGGCGAGGCCGAGGAGTTCGTGGACCTGGTCCGCGGCCGCGGGGATACCGGCGGTGCGGACCCGCGTCGCCGTCGCGGTGAGGGGAACTCCGGCGGCGGCTCCGATGCGGTCGAGCAGCGACACCATCCAGGCCCGCTCGGGCGAGCCCGGCAGCAACAGTGTTCCGCCGTCCGGGCTCAGCGAACAGAGGGCGGCACCACCCGCGGCGTCCGCCAGCTCGATCTGCAACCGGCGGAGTTTCTGCCGGGCGACGACGGCTTTGCGCCGGTGGGTCACGGCCTCCGTGGGATGCGACGGAATCGACAGCCCCAGCACCACGTACTCGTCGGCCAGCTCCACACCCGCGTGCCGCGCGGCGGTCGCCGCCTTTCTGCCGCTGAGCAGCGCCGTGACGAGGTTGACCGCGGCACCGTCGCGTTCGCTGTTGACGGCTTCGAGTTCCTCCACGTAGCCGGTCGTGGCGGCGACGGTCACGCATTCGAGGAGCGTGAACATCACTTTCTGGATGACCAGGAGTTCGGGCAGGTCTTCCTTGCGGGCGTTCGAGGCGACGAGGTCGCCGGCCTCCTGGATGCCTTCGTGGAGAATGCGGAGCACCAGCTTCAACGGGAACCCCTCGCGGGCCCAGCGCGCGGAACTGTTACGCACCTCCGCGAGGTCCTCGTCCGTCGGGCTGATGCCCTCGTCGAGCATCTGGATACCGAGACCGAGGCAGACGATCGTGAAATCCATGACGTCGCTCTGCAGTTGTTCGCCGGGCAGTGAACCGCAGGGGGTCACGTTGTCGGCGAAATGCCGGACCAGCTTCTGCGCGACCGTCAGCGTGTCGCGCAGCGGGGCGGAGGCGGGCCTGCCGTCGACGAGGATCTGCGAACCGGGCCCCGAACTATGATTCGTCATAGATCTGATCACTCCCCTATGTGGATGACACCGAACTCCCGCATCATCGACATCACGCAAACATAACGAGGGTTCGCTTCTGTCACCGTTGTATCACGACAGCGCCGTGTCCAGGGCGAATACGGCCCGTTAGTCCTCCTCGGCGACCCGGACCACGAGCTTGCCGAAGTTGCTGCCCCGGAGCAGACCGATGAACGCCGCGGGCGCATTCTCGAGCCCGTCGACGATGTCCTCGCGGTAGGCGAATCGCCTCTCCCGGATCCACCCGGACACATCACGCTGGAAGTCCGCGTACATCTCGGAGACGAACTCGCGCTGGATGAATCCGCGGATCGTGAGGCTCTTGACCAGCACCCGGGTGAAGAAGCCGGGCAGCCGATCCGGCCCCTCGGGCGTCTCGGTGTCGTTGTACTGCGCGATCAGGCCGCACACGGGAACTCGCGCATACAGGTTGAGCAGCGGCAGCACGGCCGCGGCCACCGCACCGCCGACGTTCTCGAAGTAGACGTCGATGCCGTCGGGGCACGCGGCGCGCAGTTCCTCGGCGAAGTTCGGGGACCGGTGGTCGACGGCGGCGTCGAATCCGAGTTCGTCCAGCAGGTAGGCACACTTCTCCGGTCCGCCCGCGATCCCGACGGCCCGGGCGCCCTTCAGTTTCGCGATCTGCCCCACCGCCGAGCCGACCGGACCGCTGGCCGCCGCGACGACCACCGTCTCGCCTGCCTTCGGTTGCCCGATCTTCAACAGGCCGGAGTACGCGGTGAAGCCGGGCATGCCGAGAACTCCGACGGCGGTCGACAACGGCGCGGCGCCGCGGTCGAGTGTGCGGAGCTGGTTGCCGTCGACCACGGCGTGCGACTGCCAGCCCGCGTACCCGAGAACGTAGTCACCGGTTGCGAAATCCGGGTGCCGGGAGTCGACCACCTGTCCGACGGTGCCACCGACCATGACCTCGTCGATCTCGACCGGGTCGGCGTAGGACTCCGCGGCACTCATCCGGCCGCGCATGTACGGGTCGAGGGACAGGTAGATGACGCGGATCAGCACCTGGCCTTCGGCGGGGTCGGGGAGGTTCACCGCCTCGAGCCGGAAGTTGTCGGTGGTGGGCGCGCCGTCCGGCCGGGAGGCGAGGACGATTCGGGTGCTCTGGACGATGCTCTCGACACTCACTGTGCGCCTGCCAATCCGTGTTGGGCCGGTATCGCACGCCACCTTACCGATTTCAGAACAGCTGCTTCTTCTGCACCTTGCCCATCGCGTTCCGCGGAAGCGACTCGACGACACGGATCTCGCGGGGCCGCTTGTGCACCGACAGTTCGGTGGCCACGTGCTCGATCAGCTCGGTTTCCGAGACGTCGTCCCCCACCACGAAGGCCACGAGCCGCTGGCCGAGGTCCGGGTCCGGGAGGCCGACCACCGCGGCTTCCCGCACGCTCGGGTGGCCGAGGAGAGATGTCTCCACTTCCCCTGCCCCGACCCGGAATCCACCCGACTTGATGAGGTCCGTGGATTCGCGGCCGACGATGCGGTGGAACCCGTCCGGGTCGATGACGGCGACGTCGCCGGTCTTGAAGAAGCCGTCGTCCGTGAACGATTCGGCCGTCGCGTCGGGCTTACCGAGATAGCCGTCGAAGAGCATCGGACCCCGTACCTGCAGTCCGCCGATGGATTCGCCGTCGTGGGGAACGTCGCCGCCGCGCTCGTCGCGCAGCCGGGTCTCGACGCCGCGGACCGGCACACCGACCCACCCCGGGCGACGCTCGCCGTCGGCCCTGGTGCTGAGCGTGAGCATCGTCTCGCTCATGCCGTACCGCTCGATCGGTGCGAGCCCGGTCAGCTCGTGCAGCTTCTCGAACACCGGCACGGGCAGCGGGGCGCTGCCCGACACCAGCAGTCGCGCACCCGACAGCGCGCGCGCCGACTCGGGGTCGTCGGCGATGCGACCCCACACCGTGGGGACACCGAAGTACATCGTTCCGTGTGCGGCGGCGTAGGCCGCCGGGGTGGGCTTGACCGTGTGGACGAGACGGCTGCCGATACGCAACGGTCCCAGCACACCCAGGATGAGTCCGTGGACGTGGAACAGCGGAAGTCCGTGCACCAGTGTGTCGTTGCGGGTCCACTGCCAGGCGTCGGCGAGGGCGTCGAGGCCGGCGGCGATGGCCTTCCTGCTGATCAGCACTCCCTTGGGCGGTCCTGTGGTGCCGGACGTGTAGAGCACGAACGCGATGCCCGACTCGGGCGGTTCCGGGTAGCTGTGCCACGACCGGGCGTGGACGCGGACCGGAACGACGGGCAGCCCGGCCGTGTCCGCGGGCGCCTCACCGAGCCACGCCTGCGCACCGGAATCACGCAGGATGTGCTCGAGTTCGGCGGGACCGGAATCGGGCGGCACCGGCACCGCGGTCACACCGGCGATGAGGCAGCCCACGACGGCGAGGACGGTGGTGACGGTGGGGGTGGCGAGGATCGCGACCCGATCCGCGCGTGCCACACGCTCGGCCACGGACGTCGCCGCACCGAGCACGTCACCGCGCGACAGGGTGGCGTCGCCGATCCGGATGGCGTCGGGAATGTCGTCGCCCTGGGCGACGGCCAGAGGATTCAGAGATCGCAGCAGCACATCGACAGCCTCTCACAGGGCCCGGACGCGGTCCGGTGGGTCTCCCGGTGGCGGACTGACGGTGGCCAGTGCCGCACCCAGCAGCGCCCCGGTCAGCACAGCCAATCCGTGGGCGTCGTCGACGACCACCAGCAGGACACCGGCGACGACGATGCCGCCACTCGCGGCGAGTGCTCGCCACTCCTTGGACTGCATCACCACCAGACCGGCGAGGGACGCGGCCAGCGCAAGCGTGGCACCCGAGTTGCCCGCCCCGGGCGACGGGAACAGAAACGCGGTGAACAGGCCGAAGATGATCTGGCTCGCCACGAACAGAAGGACGGCCCGCACTCCACCCCAGACCCGGACCGCGAGCGGGGCGACCCACGCGAGAACGAGCAGATTCACCGCGGTTCCGGCCAGTCCCCCGTCCTGCACCGCAACCGACGTGACGATCCGCCACCACTGGTGGTCCCGGATCTGGGTGGGGTCACGCTCGAGGGCGTCGAGGACGGCGGGGAGGACGATCTGCAGCAGCGACGGCACGGCGATCAGCAACCACAGCACCACCGCGGTGCGCGGCGGACGGGTGAGCCGGACCTCGCCGATGCGCGTCGAACCGAGCAGCGTCGCGAGGACGAGAACGACGGCGAAGAGGACCGCGCTGGTCCATCCCCCGCCTGAAGTCGTCACCGCGAAACTCTACAACGACACACCCCCACGGGAACCGATCCGCGACCGCGCCGGTCAGTCCCGGGTGACCACCGAGCGCAGGAAGAACCGCAGGTTCGAGGGACGCTCGGCCAGTCGCCGCATGAAGTACGCGTACCACTGACTTCCGTACGGCACGTACACCCGAACCTGCTTGTCCTCGTTCGCGAGCCGACGCTGCTCGACGTCCCGGATCCCGAACAGCATCTGGTGCTCGTAGGCGTTCGCGGCGCGGCCGGTGCGCCCGACCAGCGGGGCGACCGCGTCGATGACGGCCGGATCGTGCGAGGCCACCATCGGGTACCCGGACCCGTCCATGAGGATCCCCAGGCATCGCAGATACGACGCGTCCACGGCAGCGCGGTCCTGGAAGGCCACGGACTCGGGTTCCCGGTACGCCCCCTTGCAGAGCCGGACCCTCGACCCGGGGCCTGCGAGGGCGCGGCAGTCGTCCTCGGTGCGTCGCAGATACGACTGCACCACCGCACCGAGCCAGGGGTAGTCGTTGCGGAGTTCGCGCACGATCGCCAGCGTCGAATCGGTGGTCGTGTGGTCTTCGGCATCCACGGTCACCCACACCCCCGCCGCCTCCGCGGCGGCGCAGATCGTGCGGGCGTTGTCGGTGGCGATCCTGCGACCGTCGCCGGCGAGCGCCTGCCCGAGCGCCGACAGTTTCATCGACACCTCGAGGCGGCGAACACCCGAAGTCCCGTCCGCCGTTTCCGCTAGCGCACCGAGGTCGGCGACGAGCGCCAGATATTCGTCGACCGTCGCCTGGGCTCCCCCGGCGTCTCGCGTGTCTTCGCCGAGGAAGTCGATCGACACCGACCGGCCCGAATCGAGGATCTCCCGAACGGCCGCGAGCGCCGACTCCCGGTTCTCCCCCGCGACGAAGCGGTCGACGAGCTTCCGCGTGACCGGGGCGCCGGTGACCGCCCTTTTGACTCGGGACGACCGGGCCGCCGCGAGGATCGCCGGGCGCAGCGGATTCGCCAGAACCGTGGGCGCTTTCATTCCGACCCCATGTGCGGATATCGGTAGTCGGTGGCCGGGACGAACGTCTCCTTGATGGTGCGGGCCGACACCCACCGCAGCAGGTTGAGCTTGGACCCGGCCTTGTCGTTCGTGCCCGAGGCGCGGGCCCCGCCGAACGGCTGCTGCCCGACGACGGCACCGGTCGGCTTGTCGTTGACGTAGAAGTTGCCGGCAGTGAACCGGAGAGCCGACGTCGCCTGTTCGACGGCCTGGCGGTCGTCGGCGATCACCGCGCCGGTCAGCGCGTACGGGGCCGCCGAGTCGACCGCGGCGAGCACGTCGGCGAACGCGTTCGGGGCCGAGTCGTCGTACACGTGCACCGTCAGGATCGGACCGAAGTACTCGGTGGTCATCGCCTCGTCGGCAGGATCCTCCGCGAGGAGCACGGTGGGGCGGACGAAGTAGCCGACGCTGTCGTCGTACTTGCCGCCGACGGCGATCTCGAGACCGGTAGCGCCGCGGGCGCGTTCGATGGCCGCGACATTCTTGTCGTAGGCGCGCCGGTCGATGAGGGCCCCGCCGAAGTTCTCCAGATCCGTCACGTCACCGTAGGTGAGGGCGTCGACTTCCGCGGTGAACGTGTCCCGCATCCGCCGCCACAGCGACTTCGGGACGTAGGCGCGTGAGGCGGCCGAACACTTCTGGCCCTGGTATTCGAACGCACCGCGGACCAGTGCCGTCCGCAGCACGTCCTCGTCGGCCGAGGCGTGCGCGACCACGAAGTCCTTGCCGCCGGTCTCCCCCACCAGCCGGGGGTAGCCGGCGTACTTCCCGATGTTCGCGCCCACCTCGCTCCACAAACGCTGGAACGTCCGGGTCGAACCGGTGAAGTGGATACCCGCGAGGCGGGGGTCGCTCAGCAGCACTTCCGAGACCGCCTGCCCGCTGCCGGTGAGCAGATTGATCACACCCGGAGGCATTCCCGCCGCCTCGAGCAGTTTGATGGTCCAGTACGCGGCGACGGTCTGCGTCGACGACGGCTTCCAGATCACCGTGTTGCCCATCAATGCGGGCGCGGTCGGCAGGTTGCCCGCGATCGCGCTGAAGTTGAACGGCGTGATGGCGTAGACGAAGCCCTCGAGCGGACGGTATTCGAGCCGGTTCCACACCCCGGGTGAGGAAATCGGCTGGTCGGCCAGGATCTGGCGTGCGAAGTGAACGTTGAAGCGCCAGAAGTCGATCAGCTCGCACGGTGCGTCGATCTCCGCCTGCTGGACCGACTTCGACTGGCCGAGCATCGTCGCCGCGGCGAGCGTTTCTCGCCACGGGCCGGACAGCAGGTCGGCGGCGCGCAGAATGACCGCGGCCCGGTCGTCGAACGAGAGTGCCCGCCAGTCCGGTGCCGCGGCCGTGGCCGCCTCGACCGCCGCCGACGCGTCGTCGTGGGTCGCGCTACGCAGCGTGCCGAGCACGGCGGCGTGCCGGTGGGGTTGCACGACGTCGACGCGCTCGCCGTTGCCGTGCCGGTGTTTGCCACCGATCACGTGCGGGATGTCGACGGGATTGGTGGCGATGTCGGTGAGTGCCGATTGCACTCGGGAACGTTCGGGACTGCCCGGCGCGTACGTGTGGACCGGCTCGTTGGTGGGCACCGGAACCTGGGTGATGGCGTCCATGCTGCCTGCCTCCTGCCCTCAGATCGTGAGGAACTGTGACCGGGGACCGCGGGCGAACGGGGACACCCGTCCGAGCGGAACCCTTGAGCCCAGGTTAGCGCCGGACGGGGGTACTCATCCGGTTTTGACGCGCGGGTCGGCTGGCTACCATCGGCACATGGCCGAACGGAATCGCGTGTCACCCCGATCCGAGATCGTCGCGATTCCACTCCGCGGCCGGTTCATGGGAAACCGGGGCTGCCTGCACCGGGGGCACACCGTCGTGCGCAACCATGCAGGCAAGCGGTGGATCATCTGCGTCACGGACTACCCGGCCCGCACCGTCGCCCAGTGGAGCGACGGCCATTACACGGTCCTGTTCTTCCACGACGAGGCGGTGGCCCTCGCGGCCGGGCACCGGCCGTGCGCCCTGTGCCGACGCGAGCGGTACAACGACTTTCGCGTCGCGTGGCAGTCGGCACACGGGGGTGGGCTGCCCGGGGCGGACCAGATGGACGCCCGGGTGCACGGGGAACGACTGGTCGGTTCCGGCCAGCGCACGCACGAGGCCGCGTGGTCGTCGTTGCCCGACGGCGCGTTCGCGCTGTCCGACGGCGGACCCGCGGTCGTGCTGGGTGACGCGGTCGTCCCGTGGTCGGCCGAGGGATACGGGACTCCGGCGAACCGGCCGACCGGCACCGCCACCGTCCTGACACCGCCGTCCACGGTCGCCGTCCTCGCAGCCGGCTACCGACCGGACGTCGCGTAAGTCGCCTCTACACGTCGCGTGCGTTCGACACGAGTTGATGGACGTCCTGATCGGTGGGGCCGAGCCCGAAGCTGATGATCCGTTCGGGGCGGATGCGAATGGTCGGTCCGCCGAGATCGTTCGCCTGGGCGGCATCGGCGTCGAGGGCCTCGGCGCGCCCGCGGATTTCGACGCATCGGACCCGCCACGGGTCGACCGACGGCACGTCGTCCACGACGAACGCCACCTTCCCGTTGTCGGCGACGTTGCGGAACTTGCGGCTCGCCGCCATGTTGTAGCCCTGGATGTCGATCGTGGATGTGCCGGCGTTGTAGTGGAAGCCGACGGGACTGACCTGCAGCGTGCCATTCGGCTGAATCGTCGCGAGCCGGCCCAGGCGTTGTGAGGCCAGATAATCGAGTTCCTGCTGAGTGAAGGACATGAATTCACGCTAGAACCTCGAGTGCGCTGCAGGTCAAGTTCCGGACGTCCTAGCCGAGACCGTCGACTGCACGCCGGGCTTCCTCGACGCGCCGCTCCGCCGCGTCGAGGTCTCGTTCCCCCCGGTGCACCGCCTCCGCCGACGCTTTCTCCGCGTTCCGGGTGAACTGCCGCTCCTGCTCGGCGTGTTCGAGTTCGGCGCGCAGTTCCTCGATCCGGTGGTCGATCTCCGTCAGCGTCGACCGCGCCTTCTCCAGTTCCGTTCTCGCGTCGGTCAGTTCACCGCGGACCTCCTCGGCCCGGGACGTGACATCCACCAGTTCGGCCTCGGCCGCTGCGCGTTCGGCGTCGCGGTCGCGCTCCACCGGCTTCTTCTTCGACTTCTTCCCCGGCTTGTCGGCCGGGGGCGTGGTGGCGGGTTCGGACGTCGAGGTCTTCTTCGCCGTCTTTCCCTGGACGACGGAGAGTCCGGCCGGACCGAAACCGCTGTAGCTCGCCGCCGTCACCACCCGGCCACGCCGCACCTGTTCGGCGGTCTCGGCGTCGGCGAGTGCGGCGTGCAGCGTCTGACCGACATCCCGCAGTGCGTCCTCCCCGACCGTCCGGCCTCGCTCGGCGGCGAGTTCGCCGGCCTTGCGCGCCAACGCCCGCACCACCTGCTGCCGCTGCGTGTTCAGCCGCCGAAGGTCCGGGCCGGACAGGTGTCGCTGCGCGTCGCGGAGGGCGTCACCGAGGGTGAGGAGCGCGCCGACCTCGTCGGGTAACTCGCGGGCCAGCAGGTTGACGAGCCAGCCGACGACCGTCGGCTTCCGCAGTTTCCCGATCTCGGTCGCCAGCGCGCGGTCCTTGTTCTCCCGCGCCGCGGTCACCCGCGCGGTGCGCGCCTCGACGAACTCACCGGGGTCGAGGCCGTACAGTTCGTCGGCGACGTCGTCGAGGGTCACGGCCCAATACTTGCACCGTGACCGCTCCGTACGTGCCGACTCGGGTCAGACCAGTCGTTCGGCCGCGGCCGCGATTCGTTCGTCGCTGGCCGTGAGGGCGATGCGCACGTGGGTGCCGCCACCGGGACCGTAGAACTCCCCCGGCGCCACGAGAATGCCCCGCTCGGCGAACCACTCGACGGTGTCCCGGCAGGCTTCGCCGCGGGTCGCCCACAGGTACAGCCCGGCTTCGGAGTTGTCGACGGTGAATCCGGCGCCACGCACCGCTGCGAGAAGGATCTCGCGGCGACGGCGGTACCGCTCACGCTGCTCGTTCTCGTGGTCGTCGTCGCTGAGCGCGGCGGTCATCGCCGACTGGATCGGCAACGGCACCATCATGCCCGCGTGCTTGCGGACCTCGAGAAGTTCGGCCACCAACGCCGGATCACCGGTGACGAACCCCGCGCGGTAACTCGCGAGGTTGGACGTCTTCGACAGTGAGTGCACCGCGAGGAGCCCGGTGAGATCGCCGTCGTTCACCCGCTCGTCGAGGATCGAGAGGGCTTCACCTTCCCAGGTCAACCCCAGGTAGCACTCGTCGGACGCCACGATGGCGCCCCGGCTGCGCGCCCAGTCGACCACCTTGCGCAGATGCTCGAGACCGAGCACCTTGCCGGTGGGGTTGGACGGCGAGTTCACGAAGATCAGCGACGCACCCTCCGGGCCGAGCCGGTTGAGACCGTCGGCCCGGATCACCCGCGCACCCGCGAGGAGCGCACCGACCTCGTAGGTCGGGTACGCCAGCTCCGGAATGACCACCAGGTCGTCTGCGCCAAGCCCGAGAAGGCGTGGCAGCCAGGCGATGAGCTCCTTCGTGCCGATCGCGGGCAGCACCGCAGCCGGATCGATGCCGGTGATGCCGTAGCGGCGGCGCAGCGCCTCCACCGCGGCGTTCCGCAGCTCCTCGGTGCCGTGCGTCGTCGGATATCCCGGAACCTCGGCGACCGCGGTCAGCGCGTCCTGGATGATCGGGGCGACCGGATCGACGGGGGTCCCCACCGACAGGTTGACGATGCCACCCGGGTGGGCGAAGGCTTTCGCCTTCGCCGACCCGAGCGAGTCCCACGGAAAGTCGGGAAGTGCTGTGGCTACCGGGATACGAGGCACATCTAGTCCTCGCCCATGGGGGGCAGAGCCTTGACGAACGGCGGGTCGTAGTCGACCTTGCCCAGCTTCGCCGCGCCGCCGGGAGAACCGAGGTCGTCGAAGAAGTCGACGTTCGCGGCGATGTAGCCGTTCCACTGGTCCGGGACGTCGTCTTCGTAGAAGATGGCTTCGACGGGGCAGACGGGTTCACAGGCGCCGCAGTCCACGCATTCGTCCGGATGGATGTAGAGCATCCGCCCGCCCTCGTAGATGCAGTCGACAGGGCATTCCTCGATACACGCCTTGTCCAACACATCCACGCACGGTTCAGCAATCGTGTAGGGCACTGCCGCTCTCCCTGCCTTTCTGACACGAGTAAACGCGAGGTACGGGCTGCTTGTACCCCGCGGAAGAAACTATTATCGCCTGCCCGGCGGACCCCTCTGCGGTGAGGGTTACCTGACCCGGCGTACCGCCGCGGGCAGCGGCGCGCGGGACGCGATCCACTGCTCGCCCTGCTTCGCGGCTCTCACCAGCGCTCCCCGTTCACCGAGATACCCGGCCACCACACCGACCACCGGGATATTGCCCAGCAGCGAGTAGGTCGAGCCCGGCGCAGGACGCTTGTCGAGTTCGTCACTGAGCGCGCGCACCGTGCGCCCGGTACGCCACAGCGCGCCGATGAGCCCGAACGGGCGCCACACGGACTCGCCGTCCGCCGAATCGGATCGCGTCGTATCGGCGAGCACCGCAGACGCGTCGGTGTCACGCCGGCAGAGCACGGACGCCAGCAGGTCCACCTGGTCGGATCGGTTCGTCATGCCGTGTTCCCGGGCGACGGCGACGAGAACGACGGCCTGATTCGCGAACCCGAGCACGTCCTGGATCGGGAGTCGATTGAGAAGCACCCCGAACATGCCCGGGAATGCGACCGCGATCGTGTTCAGCGCGCCGATCCTCGTCACCCACCACCGTGCCCGCTCGTCGTCGCTCGCCTTCTCCCACGACGCCGTCCCCGGGAACTGCACGGTGTCGAGAACCCAGGCGATCCCGTCGAGCAGCGCCTCCGCGGCGCCCCTGTCCTCCGCTGTCAAGGTGAACGTCCGGCGCTTGATACCGAACGGATCCGTGAGGGCCAGATCGAGCACGGGATTGATGCCCCGGGCGGCGCGATCCAGGATGCCGACGACCGTGTCGTCGCCCAGCCGATCCGTCTCGCTCATGCGGCCGGTGTCCTTCCCTCGCGTCGGGCGTGTGTGGTGGTGCGTTCGCGTGCCGGGCGGCCGATTCCCTCGGCGATGGCCCGCAGTTCGGCGACGGTCTTCTCGGATCCGTGCTCGGATCCCGCCATCCGGGAGATGGTCTCCTCCATCAGGGTGCCGCCGAGGTCGTTGGCGCCGCCCTGCAACATCACCTGGGTGCCCGTGACCCCCAGCTTGACCCAGCTGGTCTGGATGTTCGGGATCCGCCCGTGCAGCATGATCCGGGCCAGGGCGTGGACGGCCCGGTTGTCACGGTTGGTCGGGCCCGGACGCGACGCGCCCGCCAGATACAGCGGCGCGCTCTGATGCACGAAGGGCAGCGGAACGAACTCGGTGAATCCGCCTGTCCGGTCCTGGATTCCGCGCAGCACCCGCAGATGCCCGACCCAGTGAGTCGGGTTGTCGACGTGCCCGTACATCATCGTCGAACTCGACCGCAGACCCAGCTCGTGCGCCGTGGTCACCACCTCGATCCAGGTGGCGGTGGGCAGCTTGCCCTTGGTGAGCACCCAGCGCACCTCGTCGTCGAGGATTTCCGCGGCCGTGCCGGGAATGGTGTCCAGACCGGCCTCGCGCAGTTCCGTCAGCCAGTCCCGGATGCTCTGCCCGCCGCGGGAGGCACCGTTGACGATCTCCATCGGGCTGAACGCGTGCACGTGCATCGACGGCACCCGCGCCTTCACCGCGCGCACCAGGTCGGCGTACCCGGTGACCGGGAGTTCCGGGTCGATGCCGCCCTGCATGCAGACCTCGGTCGCGCCCGCGACGTGGGCCTCCCAGGCGCGGTCCGCGACCTCGTCGGTGGACAGGGTGAACGCGTCCGCGTCACCCTTGCGCTGCGCGAACGCGCAGAAGCGGCAGCCGGTGTAGCAGATGTTGGTGAAGTTGATGTTCCGGTTCACCACATAGGTCACCTCGTCGCCGACGGCGTCCTTGCGGAGCGCATCCGCCAGCGCCACCATCGCCTCGAGCCCCGGACCCTCCGCCGTCGCCAACGCCAGGTACTCGTCGTCGGTGCAGCCCGCCGGATCGCGCTCGGCGCTGCGCAGCGCCGCGAGGACGTCCGTGTCCACCCGCACCGGGCCGCTCAACTCCAGCACCTGCTCGCGGACGGTCTCCCAGTCCCCGAACGCGCTGCCGAGGTCGCTGCGCGTCTCGGTGTTGCGGCCGTCGGTGTCGATCTCGGTGTTCAGATCCACCCGGCCCGTCGACTCCCAGGACTCGTCCGGCTCCTGCCACGGCAACCCGACCGGCTTCGTGTCGAGCTTGGCCAGCCCGGTGTGCGGGTCCGCGAGGGCCTGCACGTGCCCGGTGATCCGCGGATCGATCCAGGGCGAGCCGGCCAGCACGAACTGCGGCTGCGCCGCCGTGCGTTCGGTGAGCTCGAACCCGGCCTCCGCGGTGATCGCGGCCAGGGTGTCCAGGTTCGGCCACGGCCGCTCCGGGTTCACGTGGTCCGGGGTCAGCGGCGACACGCCGCCCCAGTCGTCGACACCCGCACCCAGCAACGCCAGGCATTCGGTGTTCGACACCAGGTTGGGCGGCGACTGGATGCGCATCCCCGGGCCGAGCAGCAGCCGGGACACGGCGATGGTCGCGGCGAACTCCTCGAGGCCCGCGTCCGGGGCATCTCGCATCGCGGTGTCGGGCTTGGCGAGGAAGTTCTGGACGATCACTTCCTGAACGTGCCCGAACGCCTTGTGCGACTTGCGGATCGCCATGATCGATTCCGCCCGTTCCCGGACGGTCTCGCCGATGCCCACCAGGATGCCCGTCGTGAACGGCACACTCAACCGCCCGGCGTCGGTGAGCGTACGCAACCGCACCGCCGGATCCTTGTCGGGGCTGCCGTAGTGGCATTCGCCCTTGTCGGTGAACAACCGGGTCGACGTCGTCTCGAGCATCATGCCCATCGACGGGGCCACCGGCTTGAGGCGGGAGATCTCCTCCCAGCTCATCACACCCGGGTTCAGGTGCGGCAGCAGCCCGGTCTCCTCGAGCACCCGGATCGACATCGCCCGCAGGTAGTCCAGCGTCGAATCGTAGCCGCGCTCGTCCAGCCACTGCTTGGCCTCCGGCCACCGATCCTCGGGACGGTCACCCAGCGTGAAGAGGGCTTCCTTGCAGCCCAATTCGGCGCCCTGCCGGGCGATCTCCAGCACCTCGTCCGGTTCCAGATACGCGCCGCGCCCCTCGGCCCGCAACTTGCCGGGCACGGTCACGAACGTGCAGTAGTGGCACTTGTCCCGGCACAACCGCGTCAGCGGAATGAACACCTTGCGCGAGTACGTGACGGCCCTGGGTCTGCCCGCCGCCAGCAACCCGGCATCCCGAACCTTCGCCGCCGACGAACACAGGTCGGCCAGGTCGTCGCCGCGGGCCTGCAGCAGGGTCGTCGCCTCGTCCACGTTCAGAGTGGCGCCGTCGCGGGCACGTCGCAGCACCCGCCGCATGGCGGAGGCGGAGGGAGCCACTTCCTGCGCAGACGCGCCGGACGGAGCTGGTGCCGGAACACCGGGCATGGGAAGCATCGTGGGCCGGCCGGATTCTTCACCTGAATGGGTCACCCAGCGATCATGCGCCATCGACGACGACCACTGCCACCCAGACTCCCGCGAACGTGCGGATCGCTACCCGCGGGGGTAGTCCTCGTCGACCGGAACCGCCCGGCTCTGTTCGGCCACGTCCGCCTCGTTCACCTCCAGTGACGACACTTCTTCGACCTCGTCGGAACTGTCGTCGTCCACGGCGAGTTCCTGCTCCAGCCGGTCTGCCTCGGGTACCTCCGGAGAATCGGCCGCATCGAATGACGTCATGTCTGCGCTCCTTTCACTTCGGGGGGGTTCTCCCACGATAGGTCGGTTCTCGACAGAATGCCGGGGCACGGCCAAAGTAGGGTCATGAGTGTGCCCACCACCGTCGCGATGGCGGACCCGCTGTGGCGGCCCAGCCCCAAGGCCAAGCAACTGTGGGCGATCAACGCCGCCCTGCTCTGGCTTCCGCTCTTCGTCGTGCAAGCGGTCGCTCTCGTCTTCCACTGGTGGCCGGTGTGGGTGCACGTCACGGTCCTTGCGATCACCGTCGTGCTCGCGGTCCTCCACGTCGCCGTCGTCCCGCTCTGGCGGTACCGGGTGCACCGCTGGGAGATCAGCGACACCGCGGTGTACACCCGCAGCGGCTGGTTCACTCAGGAACGTCGCATCGCGCCTATCTCCCGCATCCAGACCGTCGACACCGAACGCGGACCCATCGACCGCATGCTCGGGCTGGCGACCGTCACCGTCACGACGGCGTCGTCCGCCGGTGCCGTCAAGATCTCCGCCCTCGATCAGGACACCGCCGACCGCACCGTCGCGCGGCTCACCGAGATCGCGGGTACCAATGTCGGTGACGCCACATGAGTGTGGCACCGGAACCGGGAATCGCTCCTCCCATCGCGCACGGCGAGGCCGCGGTCGCCGCCGAGGAGGAACAGCCCTGGTTGCGCCTGGACCGCCGGATGCTACTCGTCCACCCGGTCGACGAGATCGTCAAACTGCTGCCCGTGTTGCTGATTTCGCTGGTGATCGGCACCCAGAGCGGCAACCACGTGTGGAGTCTCGTCGCCATCGTCGTGTTCGTGGTGTTCGGCATCTCGCGCTGGTTCACGACGAGCTACCGCATCGGCCCGGTCCACGTGCAACTGCGGCAGGGTCTGTTCCGCAAACGCCTGCTGTCGGTACCGCGCAACCGCATCCGGTCCGTCGACGTGGAGGCGGGGGTCCTGCATCGCCTGCTCGGGCTGTCGATCGTGCGCATCGGCACCGGCCAGCAGGTGGGTTCCAAACCCGACGCGGCGAAGTTCGAGCTCAACGCCCTCTCCACCGGGCTGGTTCCCGACCTGCGGGCCACACTCCTCGCCCGGCAACCCTCCCCCGATGTCGAGCCGACCGCGGTCGCGCAGGAGCCCGCGGTCACCGAGATCGGCCACTGGACACCGGCCTGGGTCCGCTACGCCCCGTTCTCGGTGACCGGCGTGGTGACGATCGCGGCGATCGTCGGTCTCGCGTTCCAGTACGGGATCGGCGCGAAGATCGCCCGCTCGTCGACGGTGGCCGAGGGCATCGAATCCGCTGAGCGCGTCGGGGTCGCCATCGCCGTCGTCGTCGGGATCGTCGTCCTCCTGATCGCCGCCAGCGCCCTGGCCTGCATCCGGTACCTCCTGACGTACGGCAACATGACGCTGACGGACACCGGCCGCACCCTGCACGTCAGCCACGGCCTGCTGAAGACCCGCCAGACCACCCTGGACCGCGCCCGCCTGCGCGGGACGACCCTCGAGGAACCGCTCCTCCTCCGGCTCGCCGGCGGCGCCCGGCTGGATGCCGTCATGACCGGCGTCAGCGCCGCGAGACGGGAGTCGTCACTCCTGCTCCCCCAGGCACCGCGCGCGGAAGCGGAACGGGTGATGGCCACCGTCATCGGCGACCACCGTCAGGCCGCAGCACCGCTCACTTCGCACGGGCCGGTCGCGCAGCGGCGGCGCTACACACGGGCCCTGATCCCCGCCGAGATCGCGCTCGCCGTCGCCCTGGTCTTCGTGATCCTCGATCGGCCCGTGTTCTGGGCCGCGTGGGCCGCGATCGTCGCGCTCGCCGTCGGCGGGGTGGTGCTGGCGTGGGATCGGTACCGCGGCCTCGGACATGCGGTGCTCCCCGGGTGGCTGATCACCCGCAGCGGCTCCCTCGACCGCGCCCGGGACAGCCTCGAAGCCGACGGGATCATCGGGTGGACTGTCCGGCAGTCATTCTTCCAGCGGCGGGCCGGGGTGGCGACCATCATCGCCGCCACACCCGCAGGCACCGGAAAATATCTGGTGATCGATCTGCCTGCCGACCAGGCGTGGTCGCTCGTCGAGTCGGTGACACCCGGCGGAGGTGACGTGTGGGCGCGGCGCTGACCGACATCGCCGGTCTCGACGCCCAGCTGATCGAATGCCGAGCCTGCCCCCGCCTCGTCGAGTGGCGGGAGACGGTCGCACGCGAGAAGCGTGCGTCGTTCCGCGACGAAACCTATTGGGGACGTCCGGTTCCCGGATTCGGCCCAC
The DNA here is from genome assembly GCF_000280725.2 of Rhodococcus sp. JVH1. Classification (NCBI taxonomy): domain Bacteria; kingdom Bacillati; phylum Actinomycetota; class Actinomycetes; order Mycobacteriales; family Nocardiaceae; genus Rhodococcus; species Rhodococcus sp. JVH1. The sequence goes on from NZ_CP166289.1 coordinate 1,413,526, forward strand.
CCGATGCGTCCCTGCTGATCGTCGGTCTCGCCCCCGCCGCCCACGGCGCGAACCGCACCGGGCGCATGTTCACCGGCGACCGCAGCGGCGACTTCCTCTACGCCGCACTCCACGCCGTGGGACTGGCGAGCCAGCCCACCGCCACCCACATCGGCGACGGCCTCGAACTGTTCGGCGTCCGCATCACGTCCCCGGTGCACTGCGCACCGCCCGCGAACAAGCCCACCCCGGTGGAACGCGACAACTGCCGCCACTGGCTCGACGCCGAACTACGCATCCTGCAACCTCACCTGCGGTCGGTGATCGTGCTCGGCGGCTTCGGCTGGCAGTCGCTGCTCCCCGTCCTCGACGACGCCGGCTGGGCCGTCCCCCGGCCGCGCCCCAAGTTCGGGCACGGCGCGCACGTCGAACTCCCCGGCGCCGAACGTCCCCTGCACCTGTTCGGCTGCTACCACGTCAGCCAGCAGAACACCTTCACCGGCCGCCTCACCCCCGCCATGCTCGAATCTGTGTTGTCCGACGCCGCCCGCGTGGCCGGGCTGATCGGGTGACCACCCCTCCGGGGGCGAACGGTACATCCGACCTGTCAGAAACGCCGACAGTGCCGTTCACCCCACATGTTGCCGATTCGGGAGTTCCTCGATGATGTATTTGGCCATGCTGCCGAGCCGGGGGCGGGCGGGTTGCATGGTGTCGACGCCGAGGGCGGTGAGGGGCGAGGCGGTCACCGAGCCGACGCAGACGGGTGCGACCGGACCTGCGAAAGCGTGCAGGAGGGCCTCGACGCGGTCGGTGTCCTTCGCGGTGCTGAGGAGCGACGACACGGCGGGTGCGCTGGTGAAGGTGACGGCGTCGACCTCGGCTCGGATGATCTGATCGAGCAGTGTGAGCAGCGGCTGCTGGTTCTCGGGTCTGATCCACCGGTACACCGACACGGCCGCCGTTTCGGCCCCGGCGCCGGCGAGGGAGACGCTCAGGTCGGTCATCGGTTCCCATTCGGTGATGGTGCCGTGCAACTGGACCGCGACTCGTAGACCGCGCACGCCCTCGGCGACGAGGTGTTCGTGCACCTCTTCGGACGATTCGGTTTCCGGCGACCACTCCTCGCGCAGGCCGACGCCGCGGACGGCGCCCTTCGCCTTGGGACCGCGGGTGATGATCCGCGCCGATTGCAGGGCGGCGAGCAGTGCGTCCTCCTCGTCCCAGGCCCGCGCCGCGTCCAGCCATCCGCGGAATCCGACGGCGGTGCTGACGACGAGGAGGTCCGGCGGCGACGCGATGATGTCGGCGGTGCGGGACCGCAGATCGGTGTCGTCGACGAGTGGCAGCACGTGGATGGCCGGTGTGTGGACGATGGCGGCCCCGTGCCGTTCGAGGAGCGTGATGAACTCGGCGGCCCGGCGTTCGGCGGTAACGGCGATGGTCAGTCCGGAAAGTTCGTCATTCGACATTCTCCCAGTGTGACGGACGAATCGCACTAAGCTGCCCACATGATCACTGCTGTGCACACATTGGTCTACGCCGACGACGCCGAGGCGGCCCGCGACTTCTTCCGCGACGTGCTCGGCTGGTCACATGTCGATGCGGGCGGCGGGTGGCTGATTTTCCGCACCGGACCGTCCGAGCTGGGTGTGCACCCCACCTCGGACGAGCGGGGCGGTGAGCCGTGGTCCACTCGGCCGCACCACGAGATCTCGCTGATGTGCGACGACATCGAATCGACCGTCGCGGAACTCGAGGCCAAGGGCGCCGGGTTCACCCGCGGGATCCGCGACGACGGGTACGGCCTCACCACGTCGCTGCAGATTCCCGGTGCGGGCGAGATGATGCTGTATCAGCCCCGGCACCCGGTGGCGTTCGAGAGTTAGGCCTTCGCCTGCGCGCTGCTGCGCGCCGCATTGGCCTGTTCGCCCGCCTTGGGGTCGGTCTCCGACTGTTTCTTCCCGACACCGTCGGCGATTCGATCGCCGAGGGTCTTGTCGACGTTGCGCCAGTACTCGAACGCCTTCGCCAGGACCGGTTCGGTGACCCCGTTCAGCAGGTGCCCGACGATGTTGTCCACCAGGCGGTCCCGGGCGGCGTCGTCGAGTACCTCACGGACCATCGTCCCGGCCTGACCCCAGTCGTCGTCCTCCCTGTGGAGCGCGTACGGAGAGCGGACCATGTCGCCGGCGCTGTACCAGGTGGCGGTCGCCCCGACCTGCGACGGGTCGGCATGCGGGCCGCCCTTGGAGTTCGGCACGTAGACCGGATCCCCGGGGTTGTGGTGCCGCATGTTGCCGTCCTTCGAGTACGAGCGGACGGGTACGTGCGGCCTGTTGACGGGCAGCTCCTTGTAGTTGGCGCCGATGCGGTAGCGGTGGGCGTCCGGGTAGGAGAACAGCCGGCCGATGAGCATCTTGTCCGGGCTCGGCCCGATGCCGGGGACCAGGTTGCTGGGCTCGAACGCGGCCTGCTCGATCTCGCAGTGGTAGTCCGTGGGGTTGCGGTCGAGTGTCATCCTGCCGACGGGGATCAGCGGGTAGTCGCCGTGCGGCCACACCTTGGTGAGGTCGAACGGGTTGAACCGGTAGTCGTCGGCATCCTCGAACGGCATGATCTGCATGTTCAAGGTCCAGCTCGGGTACTCGCCGCCTTCGATGTGCTCCCACAGGTCCCGCGTGTGGTAATCGGTGTCCATGGACGCCATCTGGTCGCCCTCGTGCTGCGTGAAGAACTCGATGCCCTGGTCGGTCTTGAAGTGGTACTTCACCCAGAACTTGTCGCCCGCGGCGTTCACCCACATGTACGTGTGGCTGGAGTACCCGTTCATGTGCCGCCAGGTGCGCGGGATGCCGCGGTCGCCCATGAGCCACGTGACCTGGTGCGCCGACTCCGGGGACAACGTCCAGAAGTCCCACTGCATGTCGTGGTCGCGGAGGTTGTTGTCGGCACGCCGCTTCTGCGAACGGATGAAGTCCTGGAACTTCATCGGGTCGCGCATGAAGAAGACGGGTGTGTTGTTTCCGACCATGTCGTAGTTGCCCTGGTCGGTGTAGAACTTGAGGGCGAATCCGCGTGGGTCGCGCCAGGTGTCCGGGCTGCCGCGCTCGCCGGCCACGGACGAGAACCTGATCAGCAGATCCGTCTTCTTTCCGGGCTGGAAGAGGTCGGCTTTCGTGTAGGCGGAAACGTCTTCGGTGACTTCGAACCGTCCGAACGCCCCGCCTCCCTTCGCGTGCGGTTGCCGCTCCGCGACGCGTTCGCGGTTGAACTGCGCCATCTTCTCGATCAGGTAATGATCCTGGAGGAGGATGGGCCCGTCCGTCCCGACGGTGAGCGAATGTTCGTCACTCGATACCGGGATGCCGGCGTCGTCGGTCGTGAAGTTCTGATCTGCCATCGCGATGCTCCTTCAGCAGGCTGCTGGTGGCTATCGCGTACCCTCGCGCACCGTCGGCGAAACAGATCCGAAGGCCGCCTTCGCGCTGACTTTCCACAGGTAGACCGCTGCCGGGACCAGCGATCCGAACAGGAGCAGGAGCGTCCAGACGGACGCGAGCATGAGCACGTCGCCGCCCGGACCGCCGAACATGCAGAGCAGGAAACCGAACCCCCACCCCGCGAGCGGCAGCACTCCCGTGCCCACCCGGCCTGTCGTCGACCGGGCTGCGATCACCAGCGCCAGGTTGGCGACCGCGGCGGCGAGGATGCTGATCGGGAACGGGGTGGCGCCGAGGTAGGTGGGCAGGAAGAGCACCGAGAGGACGGCGCACAGGAAACCGTCGAACACCAGCAGCGTGAGGGTGACCCTCCCCAGAACATCGAGGTGCCCGGGTTTCGCTGCGGTGCCGACGGTCATGTGTCAATAGTGGATCAGGCGACGGGCGGGTAGCCCAGCAGGGTCAGCAAATGGCTCTGCATGTCGGCGAATCCGTACAGCACGCTGTAGTACAGGTCGTGCTGGGCCGGCCACGACGGCCGGAGCGTGTCGACGAACGCGACGATGGCGTTCTGAACATCCCAGTTGTACATCTATCGCCTCTCCTGACGGGTGTCACGCGGACTCGACCGGGGCCGCTGCGTGACGTGGGCCACAGTGTAGTACGTAACTCTCGTCACAGATACCTACGGTCAGTGACCGATGCCACCGAAGAGGTCCCGCTCCCGGCCGTCGGCGTCCCGCTCCCCGGCGGCGCCACGGACCAGCACGAAATGCTCCTCCGCCAGAATCGGCTGTGCGATGTCGTTGGAGAGCGCGTACTCGGTGCCGCTCGGCGCCACCGTCACCTGGGTGGCGTGCGCCGACAGCGCTTCCCTCTTCGCGTCGAGCACGGCCCGCACGTCGATCACCGTCGTCACCTCGGCGTCCGGAACGCTCGGCAATTCGCCGGGCTCCGGCAACCGCCAGCCGTCGGGGATGTCGCCGATACGGCAGATTCCCGACTCGAGCGCGCTCGCCTCGGTCACCGTCCAGTACAGCTTCGCGACCTCCCACGGTTCGCCGCAGTCCGGGTACTGCGCCGAACCCGCCGCCTCGACGGCCGCGGTGGTGACCGTGTGCACCTGGATGTGGTCGGGGTGCCCGTACCCGCCGTCCGGGTCGTAGGTGACCACGACGTGTGGCCGCAGTTCCCGGATGACCGCCACTATCGCGGCGGTCACGGAGTCGCGGTCGGCGTTGACGAACGCGCGCGGGTCGGCCGCCGACGCCGTGCCCGCCATGCCGGAATCACGGAAGTGCCCCGCCCCCAAAAGGAACCGCGGCCTTCCCGCACCGAGACACGACAGCGCGGACGTCAGTTCGCCGATCCGGAAACCGCCGAGCTGATCGGCGGCGTCGGCGACCAGCTGCGCCCACTCCTCGCCGATCACCTCGCCTTCCTCGCCGAGCGTGCACGTCAGGACGTGAACGTCGGCGCCCTCAGCGGCGTAGCGCGCGATGGTGCCGCCGGTGGTGAGCGTCTCGTCGTCGGGGTGGGCATGAACCAGCAGAAGTCGCCGCTCACTCATTCCTTGATCCTGCTCCAGTCCGCTGCGTCACTGAATATTCCGACCGGCACGGCCCCCGACAGCGACACCCCGTCGACGCCGGGTCCCGCCGCGACGAGTGTGCGGTCCTGCATGATCGGCAGCACCGCGGCCAGATCCCAGAGTTTGCGGTCGGCGTCGGCGAGAGCTTGCGGCACATCACCGACCCCCCGCAGCGCGGCGTCGATGGACGGCTGAAGGGTGGGGTCGCACACTCCCGACAGATTCGACGGGGCCTCGGCCTCCGCAACCGAATCACGTTCGGGGTCGGTGGTTTCGGTGTTCGGCTGGGTCGCCGCGACCACTGCGGGCGGGCAACTGTGACGGGAGGCCAGCGCCGTCGCCGGGTCGGATCCGGCGCGCGACCAACCCACGACCGCCCCGATCTCGCCCTTGCTCAGCGACTCCCCGTACAACTCCTCGGCGGGCAGCGACGTCACGGTGGCGTCGACGCCGGCACCGCGCAACTGGTCGGCGGCCGTGTTGGCGACCGCGCTGGCGGTGTCGTCACCCTCGGGTGTCCCGATGACGAGCGTCAGCGGGACGCCGTCGCGGACGAGCCGGGTCGACGGCGCCGCGCCTGCGGGAACGACGGTGCCCGTGGGTGTTTCGGCGACGTATCCGTACTCGGCCAGCTGCGCGAGCACCTGTTCGCGACCCGGCCGTGCGGGTGCGGTCGCGGTGTAACCGGGATCGGAGGGGGCGTAGACCTGCGAGCGCGCCGGGACCGCCGCCGCCTCACTGCCGGCGCCGACGACGGCGAGCAGTTCGGTGTCCAGCAGCTCCAGAAGACTCTTCCGCACCCGGACGTCCGCGAGTTCGGGAACCCGGCCGTTCAGCGTGAGGTCGAGTCCGCGCGGCTGGAAAGACGAACCCGTCCGCACCGTCGGGATCGCCGCCAGCTGGGCGGAAGTGGCTGTCCCCCCGTGAATCTGGACGATGTGCGTGTCGTTGTTGCGCATCGAGCCGGCGAGCTGCGACGGGGTGCCGTCGCGGCGCATCAGGATCTGGTCGGGCGTCGCCGGTTTGTCCCAGAACCGGTCGTTGCGTTCGAGCAGGATCTCGTCGCGTCCGCGGTCGATCGACTTGATGTGAAAGTGCCCGCCGGACACCGGGATGTTCTCGGACAGTCCGGTCGCGAAGCCACCGGGGGAATCCTTGATGAGATGCGACGGCAGCAGGTCGGTGAAGAGTTCACGCCACGCCGGGTAGGCGGCCTTCATGACGACGCTGACCGTCTTGCCGCCACCGGACGACCTGACGTCCTCGATCAGCTCGTAGCCGGCGGGGTCGACCACGCCGGGGGCACTGATCATCTGCTGCCACAGGTAGCGGAAGTCCTCGGCGGCGATGGGCGCGCCGTCGGACCATTGCGCCTCGTTCCGCAGCTGGTACGTGACGGTGAACGGTTCCTGCGACGTGACGTCCGCGGAGATCACCAGCGAGGAGTCGGGAATCCAGGTGCTGCCGCCCGGGCGGGCGGGATCGGGCACCGGCCGGAACGGGCTCGGCAGCACGAGGGCGCTGACCGCGGAATTCGCCGGCGACTGGTCCGACAGGAGGTGCGGGTTGAATCCGCTGCCCACGTCGTCGATGGCGACGACGACGGGCTGCTTCTCGGTCGGCGACACCGTCGGCTTGGGGCTGTCGGTGCTCTCGACCGGCGGGGGCGGATCGGCGGTGCACGACGTGAGCATCGCCGCCGACACTGCCAGCAGGAGCGCGGTCACCGCCGCACCGTTCCCGCGCCTACGGCCCCGTACTCCTCGAACTCTCGCGAGTCGACCCCCAGCAACCACCGCGCCGCCTTTCCTCAGAGATACCGGAAGGCTCCGGAAACCCACGAGCGAATGTACCTTCGGCCGACGATCGACCGAAGGTACATTCGCCCGGTTGTGTATGACGTGGTCGGACGTGCCGACTACAGGGCCGCCTTGTCGCGGGCCTTGGAGCGTGAACGCTCACGGGCACGGTCGGTGGCCGACAGGTGCACCTTGCGCACGCGCACGACCTCCGGGGTGACCTCCACGCACTCGTCGCCGGCGCAGAACTCCATCGCGCCTTCGAGCTCGAGCTTGATGGGCTTGGCGAGGGTCTCCATCACGTCGGCGGAGGACTGACGCATGTTGGTCAGCTTCTTCTCGCGGGTGACGTTGATGTCGAGGTCCTCCTGGCGCGGGTTGATGCCCACGACCATGCCCTCGTAGGTGTCGGCGCCGGGCTCGACGAAGAACGTTCCGCGATCGGCGAGCTGGATCATCGCGAACGGGGTGACCGAACCGGTGCGGTCCGAGACGAGCGAGCCGGTGTGGCGGGCGCGGATCTCGCCGGCCCACGGCGCGTAGCCGTGGAACACGGCGTTCGCGATGCCGGTGCCGCGGGTCTCGGTGAGGAAGTCGGTGCGGAAGCCGATCAGGCCGCGCGACGGGACGATGAACTCCATCCGGACCCACCCCGCGCCGTGGTTGGCCATCTGCACCATCTTGCCCTTGCGGTTGGCGAGGAGCTGGGTGATGGCGCCGAGGTACTCCTCGGGGCTGTCGATGGTGAGCTCTTCGAAGGGCTCGTGCACCTTGCCGTCGACCTGACGGGTGACCACCTGCGGCTTGCCGACGGTCAGCTCGAAGCCCTCGCGGCGCATCTGCTCGACCAGGATGGCGAGCGCGAGCTCACCACGGCCCTGAACCTCCCAGGCGTCGGGGCGACCGATGTCGAGGACCTTGAGCGAGACGTTGCCGACGAGTTCCTGGTCGAGACGCGACTTCACCATGCGGGCGGTCAGCTTGTGTCCGCTGACCCGGCCGACGAGCGGCGAGGTGTTGGTGCCGATGGTCACCGAGATGGCGGGCTGGTCGACGGTGATCCGCGGCAGCGGGACCGGGTTCTCCAGGTCGGCGAGGGTGTCGCCGATCATGATGTCGGGGAAACCGGCGACGGCGACGATGTCACCGGCGACGGCCTTCTCGGCGGGCTGACGCTCGACGCCCTTGGTGGCGAGCAGTTCGGTGATCTTGGCCTTGGTGACGACGGGCTCGCCGTCCACCTCGCGACACCAGGAGACGGTCTGGCCCTTGGTCAGCTCGCCGTTGTGGATACGGACCAGCGCGAGGCGGCCGAGGAACGCGGAGGCGTCGAGGTTCGTGACGTGAGCCTGCAGCGGCGCGTCGACGTTGCCCTTGGGTGCGGGCACGTAGTTGAGGAGCACCTCGAACAGGGCGTCGAGGTTCTCGGCGTCCGGTGCGTGACCGTTCTCGGGCTGAACCTTGGACGCCTTGCCCTCGCGGCCGGAGGCGTACAGGACCGGGAGGTCGAGGGCGAGCTCGGCGGCTTCCGCGGCCTCGTCGTCGAGGTCGGACGCCAGGTCGAGCAGCAGGTCGTGGCTCTCGGAGACGACCTCTTCGATGCGGGCGTCGGGACGGTCGGTCTTGTTGACCACGAGGATGACGGGCAGCGACGCGGCGAGCGCCTTGCGCAGCACGAAGCGGGTCTGCGGCAGCGGGCCCTCGGACGCGTCGACGAGCAGGACGACACCGTCGACCATGGACAGGCCGCGCTCGACCTCGCCACCGAAGTCGGCGTGACCGGGGGTGTCGATGACGTTGATGACCGTGACGCTGCCGTCGGCGTGATGCTTGTGGACGGCGGTGTTCTTCGCGAGGATGGTGATGCCCTTCTCGCGTTCGAGGTCGCCGGAGTCCATGACGCGATCGACCAGTTCGGCGCGCTCCTCGAATGCCCCCGACTGACGCAACATGGCGTCGACGAGAGTGGTCTTGCCGTGGTCGACGTGTGCGACGATGGCAACGTTACGGAAGCTGGTGATGGTCACGCGGTGGCTCTCCTGGCTGAGTTGATTCGGCCACGCGAAAGTTCCCTCGCACGGCTTTCTGGCGGCCGCCTTGTCATCTCGATTCAGAATCCTCGTCGAGGCGATGGTAAATCGCCCAGTGCAGGCATCGCGGCCACGTGAATACTACCCGCCCGAGCGGCTACTTCGCGCATCGCCGGCTGCGGGAGCCCTGCCCGACCAGCGTAAAGTGATCTGCGCCACGTCGAATTCGCCCTGTCTCGCGCGTGGGTCGGGGCCGAAAGCTGAGGGGAAGCTAACCTGGGTGGAGCCGGTGATACCGGTGTTCCCCGTAGTAGGAAGGCCGAGCCGCGTATGGGCAAGGTGAAGGCCAGCAAGGTCTCGGGTCTCAAGCCGAAGAAGAAGTGCTGCCGCAGCAAGACGCGCTGCATCAAGTGCCCGGTGGTCATCATGCGCATGAAGAAACTCGAGAACGAGGGCGCGTCCAAGAAGGAACTGAAGAAGGGGCTCAAGAAGGCCCGCGCGGCCTGAGGTCAGCCCCAACCGTTCAGGTGCAGCCGTAGGTCCGGCACCCACCCGCGGTCGTTGCCGACGAGGTCGATCTCCCCCAGTTCCCGTCCGTCCACCCACCGCAGTTCCGCGTGGTCGAGCGCGACGGGTGTTCCCGACACCAGTTCCACCCGGTACGCGCGGAGCACCCGGCCGTCGGGCAGCGGCACGTCGTCGCCGATCCGGTCGCCGCCCGACACCTCGATCCCGAGTTCTTCCCGCAGTTCGCGGCGCAGCGCGTCCTCGGCGGTCTCCCCCGGCTCCGCCTTGCCGCCGGGCAGCTCCCACAGTCCCGCGAGTTCCGGGGGCCGCGTCCGCTGCGCGAGCAACAGTCGGCCGTCGACGATGATCGCGGCCGCCACCACCTCTCCGGCGTGGTCGACAGGCCTTGCACGTTCCATTGGCACCGCACCATCATGGGGTATGGCCGAGTTGCTGTCAGACGGAGAGATCGACACCGCGCTCGCAGAACTGCCCGGGTGGCGGCGGGCGGGTGATTCCCTCGTCCGCACCGTCGAGTCGCCGACCTTCCCCGAAGCCGTCGAGCTGGTCCGGAAGGTCGCGGAGGCGGCGGAGGCCGCCAACCATCATCCGGACATCGACATCAGGTGGCGCAAGGTCACCTACACCCTGTCGACGCATTCCGCGGGCGGGCTCACGCAGTTGGATCTGGATCTTGCTGCGCAGATCGACTCACTGGCGGGCTGACCGGGGCGGCGGCCACGGCACGCTTCGTGCGGCGCCCGGCGTAGGCCACCCAGGCGTAGACACCGAACGCGCCGACCACGTCGACCGTGCCCAGCCACGCGAGTACCGCGGGCCGGGAGATCAGCCAGATCGAGTCCTGGAAGAAGCTGAGCACCCACGGCACGCCGATGAGGGTCGTGACGAGCCAGTACCCGGCGAGGATTCGGGTGCCCAGCATCGATCCGTAGGGGCCGTGCAGCAGCCAGATCAACATCGGAATGACCCACACCCAGTGGTGTGACCACGAGATCGGTGAGACGAGCAGCCCCAGCAACTCGACGATGACGAGGGTGCCGAGCCGATCGTCCCGGGCGATCGCCCGCCAGGCCAGGGCGGCGAGGACCACCGTGACCGTCACGGCCAGCAGCCAGAGGGCGCCCGTCTCGACGTCGTACCCGAGCAGCCGCGACAACGCGCCGCGCAGGGACTGATTCCACACCGAGCCGACCGGCCCGATGCGATCGGCGTCACCGAGCAGGTGGGTGAAGTACTCCCGCGCCTCCGAACCGATCAGGAGATAGCTGACTCCGACGGTCGCGGCGAACGCGACGCCCGAGAAGACCGCGGCCTTCCACCGGCGCTGCATCAGGAAGTAGAGGCCGGTGATCGCCGGGGTCAATTTGATCCCGGCGGCGAAACCGACGAGCGCACCGGACAGCCACCACCGGGAGCTGCGGACCGCGGTCATCACGAGCAGCGCGAGGAACACGTTGATCTGGCCGTAGTCCAGCGTGGTGCGCACCGGTTCCACCCACACCCCCACCGTGGTCCACAGCACCGCGACCGCCCGCCAGTGCGGGCTGCGCGCGGCGTCACCGAGCACCAGCCCGAGGCTCATGCGCGCCAGCGCGTACAGGGCGAGGATGGTGAGCAGTTGCCAGCCGACCCCGACCAGCGGGAACGGCAGGTAGTGCAGCGGAAAGAAGACCAGCGCGGCGAACGGCGGGTAGGTGAACGGCAGCGGAAAGTCCGGTGTCACTTCCGAGTAGGTGAAGTCGTAGAGACTGCCACCGCGGAGCGCCTCGGAACCGTCGACGTAGACGTGCAGGTCGACGAGGTTCATCCCGTTGGGACTCAACAGCGTCCACGCCATGCGCCCGAGCACCGACAGCACGAGAAGCGCAGGCGCGCACCGCAACAGGCCGTGCAGGGCGGACGCTCCCCGGGACGACGTGGGAGAACGCTCGGATGACGGGTCGTCGGAGGCTGCTCCGTCGTCGGACGCTGCATGGTCGGACACAGTGTGGTGCTCTCCCCGTGAGGTGTGTAGATGTCTCAGCCGATCCCGAAACGGTCCCGCACAGCGTAGACGGCGCCCGCCGCGGGCCCCGAGGTGTCCGTAGCCGCGCGTAACAGTTGCATCACCAATCACACGAACCACACGTGCCACAAGCTATGGTCACCGGAAGATCACCGTCGGGGTCTGTATGCCATACACTCCCACCGGGATGCCGCAGCTATCGGTGAACGAACTCGTGAGCTGTACAACCCGGGGGCGCTGTACATAGAGTGACCCCCCGAGCCGTCAGACGTGGATTGAGTTGTCGTCCACGCTGTTATGACTAAGGATGGGGAGACTGTGCTTCGAACCCGAGGTATGCGCAGAGCAGTAACTGCTCTCGCTGTTGCCGCAGCAGCCGCTATGGCAGTGCCGGCCCAGGCGAATGCGCAGCCGACGCCGCCGCCCGTGCCCGAAGGCGTCCCTGTGGAGATGCTCGCCTCGTTCGCACCCGCGATCATCGGCGCAGCCGCTGGTACCGAAGACATCGCCGCAGGACCTCAGGACGCGATCCTGGACCAGGCCCGCATCCTCCTCGAGTCCCCCGGCATCCCGCCGGAGCTCAAGTCCACTCTCGAGCGCGTCATCACGTTCCTCGACGGCAGTGGCGGCGGCGGCCCCGAGATCCCGCAGGAGAACGCACCCGTCATCGCGCAGTTCCTCTACCCGACCATCGGCAAGGGCTGCATCGGAGAGGGCGCCGACTCCGTGGGCACCGCACTCGCGGTCCCCGGTCCGGCCCAGCTGCCCCCGCCCGGACCCAAGGCAGGTCAGGCCGGTTTCGTGTTCACCGCCCTCGGAACCAGTTCCGTTGCCGCCGAACAGCCCGAGCCGCTGACCGTGACGTGGATCAACCTGGACAACCAGCGCCGCGCCACCCAGAACCTCACCAACGAGGCCAAGATCAACCCCGACGGACCGGCAACCCTGTCGGCGATCGCGGACACCGGCCCCGGCCGCGTCCTCGCGGTCGTGTCGGGTGGACTGACCACGCAGAAAGAGGGCGCCGCGCCGATCACGTGCAGCTTCCTCCCTACGGTCGGCATGTTCCAGGTCGCGTAACTCTTCACAGCTGACGAGCGAAGGGCCCTCCGGAAGATTCGGAAGGGCCCTTCACTCATGTCTGCACCGCTTCTCTGTTTGCCGACGGCACCACCGTGGTAGACCGAGGAATGCCCTCGACGCATCACACACCAGATCACTCACTGCGATCGCGACACGCCCGGCGTTCGATACTGTCGATCCGTTCGGAGGGGTCGATTCTCTCGATCGGCTCCGCCTACTCCATCCTGTCCATCGGGAGTGTCGGCTCGGTGCTCTCGATCGGGTCGGTCGGGTCGGCGGGCTCGGCACTGAGCACCGCCTCGTTCGCCAGCCTCGGGTCTGCGCTGTCGGGACTGTCGCGGTGGTCCCTGATGTCCTGGAAGGGGTGGCACGACTCGCCGCCGGAACACCCTCACCTCACAGTCATCGCCGAGGAACCGGACCTCGCCCGGGACGCAACCGCGCACGTCCAGTCCTGACGATGTCAGATCAGGGCGTCCGCCCGGTGCGCGGCCAGGAGTTGCCGTCGTACTTCTCGATTTCGCCGTTGAACTTCGTCAGCAACCGGCGCAGCTCGCCCCGGTCGTGGTCGCTCCACTCGGCGATGATGCGCTCGACGCCTTTTCGGCCCAGCGCCCGGTCGGCGTGAAGCTGTTCGAGCCCCAGCGCGGTGGCCTCGACCTTGCGGGCCATTCCCCCGTCCGGGTCGGGGACGCGTTCGACGAGGCCACGCTTCAGCAAGGCGCCGATCTGCCGGTTGATCGTCGAGATGTCGAGCCGGAAGGCCTCGGCGAGCTGTTTCAGGCTGAGCGGATGTTCCAGTTCCAGGCGCCCGAGGAGGAGGTAGGCGGAACGGTCGAGTTGGAATCCCGCCCGTTGCGCATGGGCGTGATAGCGCGACAGCAATGTCAATTCGTTCTCGACAGCAGCCGCCACCTCGTCGCGTTCGGACACCGACACCTCCAGTAGTTACCGTCATTCTGCCCGAGGCATCATTGTGCACCATACACACGGTGTGTAGTGTGCACATCCCGATCAGGATCCGTTCACGAACAGCGCGGTATAGAGGACCGAGGCGACGGTGTACACGAAATTGACGAGCAGCTCCATGGGAGAACCTCCAGGTTCCAGAGTGAAAAGAGTGACAACAGGTAATCGGAGTTGCGCCGAGGAGCGTTTCACGCCGTCCCACCCACCGGAAAATGCCCCACCCACGAACTGAAACGTGTTCTTATTTCCGGAGGCGCTCACACTCGGGTGCCGGGCGAGAGAAGGGGATGCACACATGCCGTGGAGTCGTGCCGAGCTCGAAGAGGCCTTCGCGCACTACCAGCGAACCGTCAGCCGCTGCGTCGAACTCGGAGACTGGGACGGCTTCGCCGACCTCTTCACGGAAGACGCCACGTACGTCGAGCACGCCTTCGGAGACTTCGGCGGACGCGAGGCCATTCGGAAATGGGTCACGCGCACCATGTCGGCATTCCCCGGAAGCCGGATGACCGCATTCCCGGCGAACTGGTACGTGATCGACGAGGACCGCGGATGGGTCATCTGCGAGATCGACAACCCCATGGAGGATCCCGGCGACGGTTCGGAGCACGCCGCAGCGAACATCACGATCCTGCACTACGCCGGCGACAACCTGTGGTCACGCGAGGAAGACGCGTACAACCCGATGAATTTCCTCGCCGCGGCCAAGAAGTGGTGCCGCGCAGCGGAAGCCGCCGGCACACTACCCGACGACGCCCGGGAATGGCTCACCCGGATGGGCGGGCAACCGGCGGCCTAGCCGGTCACCACTGGCCATAGTCGGGCTCGAGGATGTCATTGAGATCGATGCCGACCCCGTCGACGCTGCTCGCGTCGATCTCGTACTGGTGCAGGTGCGCCGACGGGTGGACATACCCCTCGGGGGTGCCCCAGTCGTGCTGCCAGTACCACGACCCGAGCCCGGCGAGCACCGCCAGATCCAGCGTCTTCGAGTTAGCGTAGATGCCGGTGTTCGCCTTGCCGACCACCGACTCCCACCCGGCGAGGTACGGGGCGATCATGGTGAGGAAATCGGCCGGCGTGGGATTGTCGTCGATGGACGCGTAGATGGGTCGATCCTCGGAACCGCCTGCGGCGAGATGCAATTCGAGCCCGCGCTCCGCGTGCCGCTTACCCGCCTCGAGACCGCCACGCCAATCGGCCGTCGGCCCCTTGCCGAACTGATAGCACGAGACGACCGACAGTCCCGCGTCGAGCAACGCCTGCGCCTCGTCGGCGAGCATCGGCTTGCCTTCCATCCACTCGGCGCCGGGACGGCGGTCGGACACGTAGCGGATGGCACCGGCATAACCGGCCTCGAGGATGGCGTCCGCCGACGGCACCCCACCGGCGTAATCGATCAAGATGCCGAGACTGTCCGCCTTCGCGACGGCGACCGAGGACGTGGTGGACGTGAGCGCCGCGATCCCGGCCACGGCGGATCCCGCTGCCGCGTACCGGAACAGGTCTCTCCGAGAAATCTGCACTGTGGCCCCCATATCCGATCGGTCGCGCTCCGGCGTGTCTCCGACATTCACTCTCGCTCAGTCGGTATGTTGTCCGGTTTGCATTCCACCACACTCACACGGGTCCCGCCAGCCACTTGGACGACATCCGTCACATCGGACACTCGTGACCCGCGCCGAACCGGGCGGCGCAACGCGTCAGCGGAAGAACACCGCAGCCTGGTCCGCCAGATCGAGTGCCCCCTGCGGCAGGATTCCGAGCACCACCGTCACCACCACACCGACCGCGATGGCCGCGGCGGTGAACATGCTGGGCACCACGATCGTCGGGGCGTCGCTCTGCGGCTCCGAGAAGTACATCAGGACGATGACGCGGACGTAGAAGAACGCCGCGATCGCGCTGCTGACGACACCGACGAGGACGAGCGGAACGGCACCGCCCTCGATGGCGGCCTGGAAGACCGCGAACTTGCTGACGAACCCACTCGTCAGCGGGATTCCGGCGAATGCGAGCAGGAACAGTGCAAAGACCCCGCCGACCAGTGGCGAACGCCGCCCCAGCCCCGCCCAGCGCGACAGGTCCGTCGCCTCGCCCCGGCTGTCCCGCACCAGGGTGACGACGGCGAATGCGCCGAGCGTGCTGAATCCGTACGCCAGGAGGTAGAACATCGTGGACGACAGACCCGCCCGGTTGGCCGCGATCAGACCGGTGAGGATGAACCCGGCGTGCGCGACCGACGAGTACGCGAGCATCCGCTTGACGTCGTTCTGCGTGACCGCCATGACCGCACCGACCACCATGGTGAGGATGGCGACGCCCCACATCACGGGCCGCCAGTCCGCGCGCAGGTCGGGCAGAGCCACGTAGAAGATGCGCAGCATCGCACCGACGGCCGCGACCTTGGTGGCCGCCGCCATGAAGGCGGTGATCGGAGTGGGCGCACCCTGATAGACGTCGGGAATCCACGAGTGGAACGGGACGGCGCCGATCTTGAACAACAAGCCCACCGACAGGAGCGCGGTACCGATCAGCGCCAGCGTCTTGTCGTCGGTGCCCCGGGCGAGCGCGTCCGCGATCCGCGGCAACTCGACGGTGCCCGCGTAGCCGTACAGCAAGGCCACACCGAAGAGGAAGAACGCCGACGAGAACGCCCCGAGCAGAAAGTATTTGAGGGCCGCCTCCTGCGACAGGAGACGGCGACGCCGCGCCAGCCCGCACAGCAGGTAGAGCGGCAGCGAGAGCACTTCGAGTGCCACGAACATGGTGAGGAGATCGTTGGACGCCGGGAACAGGAGCATCCCGCCGACCGCGAACAGGGTGAGGGGAAAGACCTCGGTATGCCCGGGGGCGTTCTTGGTGGCCTCCCGTTCGGCGACGCTGCCGGGGACGGCGAACGCCTGCGGGGTGAAGGCGTCGGTTCCGCCTTCCGGCTCGGCGGTCGCGGCCGTGACCTCCGCGATCGCCACTCGGACCCCACTGTCGACGCTCCGCTCGGCGATCAGCAGGATCGCGGGTATCGAGATCAGCAGGATCGTTCCCTGGAGGAACAGCGTCGGACCGTCGACGGCCACCGCGCCCGCGACGGTGGAGTCGCGGGTCCCGGCGAGCATGACGACGCCCACGAACGCGGCGGTGAGTCCTCCGAGCGCGAGGACGAGATGGCTCGAGTAGCGGCCACGCCGGGGCAGGAACGCCTCGACGAGCACACCGGCGACAGCCACGCCGAACACGATCAACATGGGTGCCAGCTGACCGTATTCGATGTCCGGCGCGCGCAGCGTCGTGGACTGGGCGAGTACGAAGTCGGAGGTACTCATCGGTGTGTGCCTCCCTGTGGGTCCTGCCCGGCGACGGTAGGTGCAGGATCGTGCTGACCGACGGTGACGAGGACGTGGCTCACCGCGGGGGTGATGACATCCAGCACGGGTTTGGGGTAGACGCCGAGGACGAGCAGCAGGGCGATCAGCGGCGCCACGACCACGATCTCACGGCGCACGAGGTCGCGGACGGTCTCGTTGCCCTCCTTCAGCGGCCCGGTCATCATCCGCTGATAGAGCCACAGCACGTAGATCGCGGCGAGGACGAGCGCGAAAGTCGCGACCACGGCGGCGATCCGGTAGCGCGAGAACGTGCCGACCAGGACGAGGAACTCGCTGATGAACGGTGCCAGGCCCGGCAGCGACAGCGTCGCGAGGCCCGCCACGAGGAACGTCCCTGCCATCACCGGCGCGACCTTCTGCACGCCGCCGTAGTCGGCGATGAGGCGGGTGCCGCGCCGCGACACCAGGAACCCGGCGATCAGGAACAGCGCCGCGGTCGAGATGCCGTGGTTGACCATGTACAGCGTCGAACCGGCCTGTCCCTGGCTCGTCATGGCGAAGATGCCGAGAATGATGAACCCGAAGTGCGAGATCGACGTGTAGGCGATCAGTCGCATCACGTCGGTCTGACCGATGGCCAGTACCGCGCCGTAGATGATTCCGATCACCGCCAGCACCGTGACGAACGGCGCGAAGTACGCGGACGCCTCGGGGAACATCTGAAGGCAGTACCGCAGCATGCCGAACGTCCCGACCTTGTCGACGACGGCCATCATGAGCACCGCGCTCGCAGGGGTGGCTTCCACCGCGGCGCCCGGCAGCCACGTGTGGAACGGCCACAACGGCGCCTTGACCGCGAACGCGAACATGAAACCGAGGAACAGTGCCTTCAGCACGCCGGGGTCCGCGTCCAGCCCTTCGGCGACGATCACCCGGAAGTCGAAGGTGCCGCCGAAGGCGTCCTGGCGCGCCGTCACCACGTACACCCCGATGACCGCGGCCAGCATGATCAGGCCGCCGAACAGGTTGTAGAGCAGGAACTTCACCGCGGCGTACGTCCTCCCCACCCCGCCGAATCCTCCGATCAGGAAGTACATCGGGATGAGCATGGCCTCGAAGAAGATGTAGAAGAGCAGGACGTCGAGGGCGGTGAACGACACGATCACCATCGCCTCGACCATCAGCGTCAGCGCCACGTACGTGTGTGCCATCCGCCGCTGCCCGTAGTCGGGTGCGGTGTCACCGTCGTTCCACCCCGCCAGCAGCAGCAGCGGCACCAGAACGGTGGTGAGGAGCACCAGGACGAGCGCGATGCCGTCCAGGCCCAGGATGTACCGGGTGCCGAACGCCGGGATCCACGCGTGGGATTCTACGAACTGGTACTGCTCGCCGGTCGGATCGAACCGGATCGCCAGCACGACGGCCAGGCACAGCACCACCACGGACACGCCCACGGCGACGGATTTCGCGAGCGCGCGCTTGTGGACGGGCAATGCCAGGACCACACCGGCGCCGACGAGTGGCAGCACCCAGAGGGCGGTCAGCCACGGGAAGCCGCTCACCACAGCCTCACCAGCATCGTGGCGACCAGAAGGGCCGCCCCCGCGAACATGAACAGCGCGTACGACCGGACGAACCCGGTCTGCAGACGCCGCACCCGCATCGACGTTCCGCCGACGAGCGCGGCGAACCCGTTGACGGCACCGTCGACTCCGCTTCCGTCGACGGTGACGAGTGTTCGCGTCAGTTCCTGCCCGGGACGCATCAGCGCCGCCTCGTTGAACGCGTCGCCGTACAGGTCCTTCCGGGCCGCGACAGTGAACGCGGTGACGTCGGCCGGCGCGACCTCGGGGATCGGCTGCCGGGCGTACTGCCGGTAGGCCACCGCGACTCCCGCGAGCACCACCACCAGCGTGAGTGCGGTGATCGCCCACACGGGCAGGGCGGGCTCGCCGTGGTGGGTGCCGACCACCGGTTCCAGCCAGTGCTGCAGGGAGGAGCCGACGGCGAGTAGGGCGCCGGCGGCGACCGAGCCCACCGCCAGCAGGATCATCGGTACCGTCATCACCCCTGGCGATTCGTGTGGGTCGGCGACGGGAACATCCCCCTTCCCCTCGCCCGCCCCGGAAGCCCACCGCGGTTGTCCGAAGAAGGTCATCAGCATCACCCTGGTCATGTAGAAGGCGGTGAGTCCCGCGCCGAGCAGCGTGACCGTTCCGAGGACGACGCCCTGGACGCCCTCGGCGGCGAACGCCGCTTCGATGATCTTGTCCTTGGAGAAGAAGCCGGAGAACGGCGGAATCCCGATGATGGCCAGGTATCCCAGCCCGAACGTGACGAACGTGATCGGCATGACGGTGCGCAGACCGCCGTAGCGGCGCATGTTCACCTCGTCGTTCATGCCGTGCATCACCGAGCCTGCGCCGAGGAACAGGCCGGCTTTGAAGAAGCCGTGGGTGAGCAGCAGCATGATCGCGAACGCGTACCCGGCCGGTCCCAGACCGGCGGCCAGCACCATGTACCCGATCTGGCTCATCGTGGATGCCGCCAGCGCCTTCTTGATGTCGTCTTTCGCGCAGCCGATGATCGCGCCGAACAGCAGGGTCACCGCACCGACGATCACGACGGCGAGCTGGGCATTCGGGGCCAGGTCGAAGATCGCGTTGGACCGGACGATCAGATACACACCCGCCGTGACCATCGTCGCGGCGTGGATGAGCGCCGACACCGGTGTCGGGCCCTCCATCGCGTCACCGAGCCAGGACTGCAACGGGACCTGCGCCGATTTGCCGCAGGCGGCGAGCAGCAGCGCGAGCCCGATCGCGGTGAGCACCCCCTCGCTCGCGGCGTCGGCACGCGTGAACACGTCGGCGAATTCGATCGAGCCGAAAGTCGAGAACATGATCATGATCGCGAGGACCAGGCCCATGTCGCCGACGCGGTTGACCACGAACGCCTTCTTCGCGGCCGCCGCCGCGGACGGCTTGTACTGCCAGAACCCGATGAGCAGGTACGAGGCGAGACCGACGCCCTCCCATCCGACGTACAGGCCCAGGAAGTTGTCGGCCAGCACCAGCAGCAGCATCGCCGCGAGGAACAGGTTGAGGTAGGCGAAGAATCGCCTACGCTCCGGATCGTGCGCCATGTAGCCGACCGAGTAGATGTGGATCAGCGAACCCACCCCGGTGATCAGCAGCACGAAGCACACGGACAGCTGGTCGAGTTGGAGACCGAAATCCACCTGGAGTTCGCCTACCGGCACCCAGCTGAACAGGGTCTGGTGCACGACCCGCTCGGCGGGGTCCCTGCCCAGCATGTCGACGAAGAAGACGACGCCGAGCGCGAAGGAGACCAATGCCGTCGCGCAGCCGAGGAGATGGCCCCACGCGTCGCTGCGGCGGCCCGCGAGCAGGAGCACGGCGGCGCCGAGGAGGGGCAGAACCGGCAGCAGCCACACGGCCGACGAGAGCGTTCCGCTCATGCCGCACCGCCGATCGGGGCGTCGTCGTCGGGCAAAGTCACCTTCTCGAGGATGTGCGTCATCGGGGACCCGTCAGTTCTTGAGGAGGTTGGCGTCGTCGACGGAAGCCGAACGGCGGGAACGGAATATGGTCATGATGATCGCCAGACCGACGACGACCTCGGCGGCCGCGACGACCATCGTGAAGAACGCGAAGACCTGGCCGTCGAGGTTGCCGTGCATCCGGGCGAATGTCACGAACGCCAGGTTCGAGGCGTTGAGCATCAGTTCGATGCACATGAACACGATGATCGCGTTGCGCCGGATCAGCACCCCGGCCGCGCCGATCGTGAACAGCAGCGCCGACAGGTAGAGGTAGTTCTCGGGGTTCATCGCCGATCCCCCTCGTCGGTCGCACCGGGGTCGGGGGTCGCGACGTCCGCGGTGCCCAGCGCCCGAGCGGGCAGGCTCGGACGCCGTTCGAGCGACCGGCTGACGGACAGCTCGGAGAACGTGCCGTCGGGCAGCAACGCCGGTATGTCGACCGCGTTGTGCCGCGCGTACACACCCGGACTGGGCAGCGGCGTGACCCGGGCCCCCTCCCGGACGCGGTCCTGGGACAGCTCGCGCTGGTCCTTCCGCCGCTCGAAACGCTCCCGGTGGGCCAGCACCATCGCACCGATGGTCGCGGTGATCAGCAACGCACCGGTCAGTTCGAAAGCCCACACGTACCGGATGAACACGAGTTCGGCCAGCCCCTCGACGTTGCCCGCGGCGTTGGCCTGATCGAGACCGGTGAACGCGGAGACGGACGCGCTGCCGATGCCGCCGATCAGCAGGAGACCGAATCCCAGCCCGGCCGCGATCGCGGCTACCCGCTGACCGCGGAGGTTCTCGACGAGGGATTCGGAGGAATCGACACCGATGAGCATGAGCACGAACAGGAACAGCATCATGACCGCGCCGGTGTACACCACGATCTGTACGACGCCGAGGAAGAGTGCGCCCTGGGCGATGTAGAACACGGCCAGGATGATCATGGTCGTCGCTAGGAAGATCGCCGAGTAGACGGCCTTGGTTGCGCTGACCACCCCGAGCGCGCCGATCACCGCCACGGTTGCGAGGACCCAGAACTGCACACCCTCGCCCGTCGAGGTCTGGGTGAAGGGTTCCGCGACCAGTTGGACCGCGGACGGCATCGTGTTCACCACGTCGGCTCTCCTCCCTCGATCACGGCCTGTCCCCCGCCGTGTCGTCGACCTCGGACTCGTCCTGCGCCGCAGCCGCCGCTCCCCCGGTCACGGTGCCGCGGTAATAGTCCTCGGCGGTGGCGCCCGGGGCCATCGGGTGCGGCGACTCGACCATGCCGGGCTCGAGCGGGGCCAGCAGCCGGTCCTTCTCGTAGATCAGGCCGGCCCGGTTGTCGTCGGCCATCTCGTACTCGTTGGTCATGGTCAGCGCCCGCGTCGGGCACGCCTCGATGCACAGCCCGCACCCGATGCAGCGCAGGTAGTTGATCTGGTACACCTGGCCGTACCGCTCGCCGGGCGAGAAGCGTTCCTCGTCGGTGTTGTCGGCGCCCTCCACGTAGATGGCGTCGGCGGGGCACGCCCAGGCACACAGTTCGCACCCGATGCACTTCTCCAGTCCGTCCGCGTAACGGTTGAGCTGATGCCTGCCGTGGTAGCGGGGCGCCGTCGGCACCTTCTCCTCGGGGTAGAACTCCGTATTCGATTTCTTGAACATCGTCGAGAAGGTCACGCCGAAACCCGCTATGGGGCCGAGGAATTTAGTCATCGCTGTTCTCCTGGGTGGGACCGGTGGAGTGTGCGCCGGTGACGGAGACGGGGGTGCGCCGGAACGCAGGCAGCGTCTGACCCGGCATCGGCGGAACCGGGTATCCACCGGCCATGGGGTCGAACGGTTCGAGTGTCTCCGGGGACAGTTCGGCGCGTCCCCGCGGCTCGACCGGCTTCTCGGGCGCGGGGACGCGGCCCGGGCGCAGCCGCTTCCACAACAGCACCACCACGACGAGGGCCACGACGAGGCCCGCGACGACGAGCGCGATCGACCGGGCGTCGTATCCCTCGTTGCGGAAGGCCCGGACGGTGGCGACGATCATGACCCACACCAGCGAGATCGGGATCAGGATCTTCCAGCCGAGACCCATGAACTGGTCGTACCGCAGCCTGGGCAACGTGGCGCGCAGCCAGACGAACACGAACAGGAAGCCCCAGACCTTCAGCGTGAACCACAGCACCGGCCACCAGCCGGAATTCGCGCCGTCCCACAGGCTCAGCGGGAACGGGGCATGCCAGCCGCCGAGGAACAGCGTGGTGGCGAGCGCCGAGACCGTCACCATGTTCACGTACTCGGCGAGCATGAACATGGCGAAGCTCAGCGAGGAGTACTCGGTGTGGAACCCGCCGACCAGTTCGCCTTCCGCCTCGGGCAGATCGAACGGCGCCCGGTTGGTCTCGCCGACCATCGACGTGACGTAGATGAGGAACGACGGCAGCAGCAGGAAGACGTACCAGGTGTGTTCCTGGGCGGCGACGATGCCCGACGTGGACATCGTTCCGGCGTCCAGGAAGACTGCCGCGAACGACAACGCCATCGCGATCTCGTACGAGATCACCTGCGCCGTCGAGCGCAGCCCTCCCAGCAACGGGTACGTGGAACCGGACGCCCAGCCGGCGAGCACGATGCCGTAGACGCCGATCGACGTGGCCGCGAGGACGTAGAGGACGGCCACCGGGAGGTCCGTCAACTGCAATGGCGTGTAGTGCCCGAAGATCGACACCGCCGGCCCGAACGGGATCACGGCGAACGCCATGAACGCAGGTACCGCGGCGATGACCGGCGCCAGGATGTAGATCGGCTTGTCCACACCCTTCGGGACGATCCCCTCTTTCAGTGCGAGCTTGATGCCGTCGGCGAGGCTCTGCAGCATGCCCCGCGGGCCGACCCGGTTCGGGCCGACGCGCATCTGCATCCACGCCATGACCTTGCGTTCGGCCAGGATCGTCAGAAGCGGGGTGAGGACGAGGAACACGAAGATGGCCAGGGCCTTGCCGAGCACCAGCCACCACGGGTCGTGCCCGAACAGAGCCGGGTCGGGGTAGACGCCCTCGATCGTCACAGCGCACCTCCCGGGACGATCCCGTTGGTGCCGGCCGCGCGGCGGACGTTCACGACGCTCCCCGCCCGGGCAGCCAGTTGCGGGTAGACAGCGGATCCGGGCGAGTTGAGCGGCAGCCACACCACTCGATCCGGCATGTCGGTGATCATTAACGGCAGGGTGACGGCGCCCCGTTCCGTCGTCACGGTGACCGGATCTCCGTCACCGGCACCCGACTCGGCCGCCGAGGCCGCGGACATCCGCACCACCGGCGTCCGGGCAGTGCCCGCCAGGTGCGGTTCCCCGTCCTGCAGCCGTCCCGAGTCGAGCAGCATCCGCCAGGTGGCGAGCACCGCCTCCCCCGGCCCGGGTTCCCGCCGCGGCGGTTGCGGGTGGCCGGGCGGATCCGGGAAGTCTCCGTCCCAGGCGCCGAGCCTCTCCAGTTCGCGCCGTGCGGTCGCGGCGTCCGGAAGACCGAGCGAGACACCCATTTCGCCGGCGATCGCGTGCAGCACCCGCTGATCGGGCATCGACCCGGTGGCGCGGAGGGCGGCGTCGAAATCGCGTGCGCGCCCTTCCCAGTCGAGGAAGGTGCCCGGCTTCTCCATGACCGGTGCGATGGGGAACACCACGTCCGCGCGCTCGCTGATCGCACTGTGCCGCAGTTCCAGACTCACCACGAAACCTGCCGCCTCGACGGCGGCCAACGCGGCCTGCGGGTCGGGGAGATCGTCGGCCTCGACACCGCCGATCACGAGCGCCCCGAGCGTCTTCGCCTCGGCCGCGGCGAGGATGCCCGCGGTATCCCGGCCTGCCGTCTCCGGCAGATCCGCGATGTTCCACACGGACGCGACCTGCCGCCGCGCCTCCGGATCGGCCACCGGTCGGCCACCCGGGAGCAGTCCGGGCAGCGCGCCCGCCTCGAGTGCGCCGCGTTCGCCGGCCCGGCGCGGCACCCACGCCAGCCGGGCCCCGGTCTCGTCGGCCAGCCGCACCGCCGCGGACAGCGCCCCCGGCACCCCGGCGAGTCTCTCCCCGACCACGATGACCGCACCCGGCCTGCGCAGCAGCTCGGTGACACCGGGCTCCAGATCACCCGTGCGGAGACCGTCGAGCACTTCCGCCTCCGCATTCGGGGCGGACCGCAGCAGCCGGCCGGACATCTTCTCCAGGCCACGGGACGTGTACGGCGCGATCGAGTAGACCGGAACGGCCTTCGCCCGCACGGCCTTGCGCAGCCGCAGAAAGACGATCGGTGATTCCTCCTCCGGCTCGAACGCCGCGAGAAGGACGACCGGCGCGGCGTCGAGATCCTCGTACGTGACCGCGAATCGCTGCCCCGCCACCCGGGCCGCCAGGAATTCGGACTCCTCGCCGGAGTGCGCGCGACTGCGGAAGTCGATGTCGTTGGTGCCGAGCGCTGTTCGCGCGAACTTCGCGTAGGCGTAGGCGTCCTCCCACGTGGACCGCCCCCCGACGAGAACACCGGCGTTGCCCCGCGCGGCGGCCAATCCCCGCGCCGCGACGGCCAGGGCCTCGGACCAGGAGGCGGGTGCCAGCGTGCCGTCGTCGCCGCGGACCAGCGGGGCGGTGATCCGGTCCCGCTCGGTGGCGTAGGCGAACGCCCACCTCCCCTTGTCGCAATTCCACTCCTCGTTGACCTCGGGATCGTCGCCCGCCAGCCGGCGCAGCACCTTCCCCCGCCGGTGGTCGGTGCGCTGGGCGCACCCGCTCGCACAGTGCTCGCAGACGCTGGGGCTGGAGACCAGGTCGAACGGGCGGGCCCGGAACCGGTACGCCGAACCGGTCAGCGCACCCACCGGGCAGATCTGGACGGTGTTGCCGGAGAAGTACGACTCGAACGGTTCCTTCGCGTAGATCCCGACCTGCTGCAGCGCGCCCCGTTCCATGAGTTCGATGAACGGGTCGCCGGCGACCTGCTGGGAGAACCGGGTACACCGCGCGCACAACACACACCGCTCGCGGTCCAGCAGGACCTCCGTGGACAGCGGAATCGGTTTGGGGAACGTGCGTTTGACCTCCCCGAAGCGCGACTCCGCGCGCCCGTTGGACATCGCCTGATTCTGCAGCGGGCACTCGCCGCCCTTGTCGCACACCGGGCAGTCCAGGGGATGGTTGATCAGCAGCAACTCCATCACACCCTTCTGCGCCTTGTCGGCGACGGGCGACGTGAGCTGGGTGTGGACGACCATGCCGTCGGTGACCGTCGTGGTGCAGGAAGCGAGCGGCTTGCGCTGCCCCTCCACGTCGACGAGGCACTGACGGCAGGCGCCGACCGGATCGAGCAACGGGTGGTCGCAGAACCGCGGGATCTGAATACCGATCATCTCCGCGGCACGAATCACCAACGTGCCCTTAAGAACACTGACCTCGACACCGTCGATGACAACGCTCACTGCGTCAGGGCTCGTATCATGGCTCGCTATGCTCGCTGGCGCGGAGCCCTTCACGCGCGCCCTTCCCTCATCGCTCACTCGCTGCGCTCCCTCGTTCCTCGGTCCAGAACGCGCGGCCTCCGCGCCGAAACATCGCTCGCTACGCTCGCTGGCTTCATGCATGCACTCCCGCCATGAGCGTGGACTGATGCGGGTCGAACGGGCAGCCGCCCTGCTCGAAGTGTGCGAGGTACTCGTCGCGGAAGTACTTGATGGAAGACATGATCGGGCTGGCCGCACCGTCACCGAGAGCGCAGAACGACTTGCCGAGGATGTTGTCGGCAATGTCGAGCAGTTTCTCCAGATCGGCGTCGGTCCCCTCCCCCCTTTCGAGGCGCTCCAGGATCTGCACCAGCCAATAGGTGCCTTCCCGGCAGGGCGTGCACTTGCCGCACGACTCGTGCGCATAGAACTCGGTCCAGCGCAGCACGGCACGCACCACGCACGTGGTCTCGTCGAAGATCTGCAGGGCCTTGGTGCCCAGCATCGACCCGGCGGCCCCCACACCCTCGTAGTCGAGGGCGACGTCGAGATGCTCGTCGGTGAAGATCGGTGTCGAGGAACCGCCCGGAGTCCAGAACTTCAACCGGTGCCCGGCGCGGACTCCGCCCGCGTACTCGAGCAACTCCCGCAGGGTGATTCCGAGCGGGGCCTCGTACTGTCCGGGCTTCGTCACGTGCCCGGACAGGGAGTACAGGGTGAAGCCGGGCGACTTCTCGCTGCCCATCGACCGGAACCACTCGATGCCGTTCACGATGATCGGCGGGACGCTCGCAATCGACTCCACGTTGTTGACGACGGTCGGTGACGCGTAGAGACCGGCCACCGCGGGGAACGGCGGACGCAACCGAGGCTGACCGCGGCGACCCTCCAGCGAATCGAGCAGCGCCGTCTCCTCCCCGCAGATGTACGCCCCCGCACCCGCGTGCACGACCAGTTCGAGGTCGAAACCGCTGTCCAGGATGTTCGTGCCGAGGTAGCCAGCCGCATACGCCTCCGCGACCGCGGCCTGCAGTCGGCGCAGCACCGGCACCACCTCACCGCGCACATAGATGAAGGCGTGCCCGGCGCGGATCGCGTACGCCGCGATGATGACGCCCTCGACGAGCGCGTGGGGCGTCGCCAGCATGAGCGGCATGTCCTTGCAGGTGCCCGGTTCCGACTCGTCGGCGTTGACCACGAGGTAGTGCGGCTTGGCGTCGCCCTGCGGGATGAACGACCACTTCATCCCGGTCGGGAACCCGGCCCCACCACGACCCCGCAGTCCGGCCTCCTTGACGGTCGAGATGACCTCGTCGGGGTCCATGCGCAGCGCCTTCTGCAGGCCCTCGTACCCGTCGTGGCGACGGTACGTGTCGAGGGTCCACGACTCGGGCTCGTCCCAGTAGCGGCTCAGTACAGGGGTCAGCGGCATGTCAGTCTCCCTTTCGACCCGGGTCGGTGGCCGCCGGATCCGTCTCCGAGGTGGACCGATCCGGGGGCACCGTCGCGGACGGGGCAGGCGCCGGCTGGTCCTTCGCCGATTCCGCCGCCACCGGCTCGGTGTTCCGCGACGACGGCTCCGGGATCAGCGACGTCTCCGCCGGATCCGGCGCCGTCATGCCCCGTTCGTGCGCCACACGCAGTCCGGCGAGTGTGGCGTCGCCCGCGGTGCCGCCCTCCGCCGGCGCACCGGGACGCTCGTCGGGGAACCCGGCGAGAATACGGGCCGTCTCCCGGAAAGTGCACAGCGCCGCACCGCGGCTCGGCGACACCCGCTCCCCCGAACGCAGGGAATCGACGAGTGAGCGAGCCGACTCCGGGGTCTGATTGTCGAAGAACTCCCAGTTGACCATCACCACCGGGGCGTAATCGCACGCCGCATTGCACTCGATGTGCTCCAGCGTGACCTTGCCGTCCGCGGACGTGCCACCGTGCGGCAGGTCGAGATGCTCCTCCAGCGCGGCGAGGATCGCGTCGCCGCCCATGATCGCGCACAACGTGTTGGTGCACACTCCGACGTAGTAGTCGCCCGTCGGGTCGCGCCGGTACATCGAATAGAAGGTCGCCACCGCAGCCACCTCGGCGCCGGTCAACCCGAGCCGGCCGGCACAGAACTCGATCCCCGCCGGCGTGATGCACCCGTCCTCCGCCTGCAC
Source organism: Rhodococcus sp. JVH1 (assembly GCF_000280725.2). Taxonomy (NCBI): domain Bacteria; kingdom Bacillati; phylum Actinomycetota; class Actinomycetes; order Mycobacteriales; family Nocardiaceae; genus Rhodococcus; species Rhodococcus sp. JVH1. The sequence goes on from NZ_CP166289.1 coordinate 1,441,454, forward strand.
CAGATGCAGCAGCGGCAACAGCGCGGACCGCGAATTCGGGTAACGCCCGATGACGACGTCGGCATCGGCGTCCAGCCGCGCACCGACCTCCGGCGGATACTCCTCACGCGCACCCGACCGCACCAACAGCCCGTTCTCCTCCGGCCGGGGGCCGAACTCGATGAAGATGGGGGTTTGCTTCGGTGCTGCTTGCTCGGTCATCGGTCCACGCCCCCCATCACCGGATCGATACTCGCAACCGCCGCAATGACATCCGCAACCATGCCGCCCTCACACGTGGCCGCAACCGACTGCAGGTTCGTGAACGACGGATCCCGGAAATGCACCCGAAACGGGCGGGTGCCGCCATCGCTCACCATGTGCACACCGAGCTCACCCCGCGGCGACTCCACTGCCACATACACCTGACCCGGCGGCACCCGGAAACCCTCCGTCACCAACTTGAAGTGATGGATCAGCGACTCCATCGAAGAATCCATGATCTCGCGGACGTGCCCGGGCGAATTACCCAGACCGTCGGGACCCAACGTCAGATCCGCCGGCCACGCGATCTTCTTGTCCTCCGCCATGATCGGGCCCGGCCGCAACTTGTCGAGGCACTGCTCGACGATCTTCAGCGACTCCTTCATCTCGTCGACCCGGATCAAATAGCGGCCGTACGCGTCACACCCCGTATCGGTACTGACATCGAACTCGTAATTCTCGTAACCGCAATACGGCTGCGACTTCCGCAGATCGTGCGGCAGACTCGTCGCCCGCAGCATCGGACCCGTGATACCGAGCGCCATGCACCCCGTGAGGTCCAGATACCCGATGCCCTGCGTACGCCCCTTCCAGATGCGGTTGTCGTTGAGCAGATTCTCCATGTCCCGCAGCCGTTCCGGCATCAACGCGAGCAACTCGCGCACCTTCTCCACCGCACCCTCCGGCAGATCCTGCGACAAACCACCCGGCCGGATATACGCATGATTCATGCGGAGACCCGTGATCATCTCGAACACGTCCAGAACCAGCTCACGCTCCCGGAAACCGAACAGCATCGCCGTGACCGCCCCCAACTCCATACCACCCGTGGCCAACGCCACCAGATGCGAAGAGATGCGGTTGAGCTCCATCAACATCACCCGGATGACACTCGCCCGCTCCGGCACCTCATCCGTGATGTCCAGCAACTTCTCCACACCGAGGCAATACGCCGTCTCATTGAAGAACGGCGACAGGTAATCCATCCGCGTCACAAACGTCACGCCCTGCGTCCACGTCCGATACTCGAGGTTCTTCTCGATACCCGTATGCAGATAACCGATACCGCACCGGGCCTCCGTGACCGTCTCACCCTCGATTTCCAAGATGAGCCGCAACACCCCATGCGTCGACGGATGCTGCGGACCCATATTGACGACGATCCGCTCCTCGCCGCCCTCCGAACCCCCACCACCCGACGACGCCTTCACCGCATCGACAACGTCGTCCCAGTCCTGACCCGCGACAGTGAAAACCGTGTCCTCGCTCATCAGTTGTACCCCCGCCGCTCGTCCGGCGGCGCGATCTCCGCGCCCTTGTACTCGACCGGAATACCGCCGAGCGGATAATCCTTCCGCTGCGGATGACCCGGCCAGTCATCCGGCATCTCGATCCGCGTCAACGACGGATGACCATCGAACACGATCCCGAAAAAGTCGTACGTCTCCCGCTCGTGCCAATCATTCGTCGGATACACCTCATACAACGACGGGATGTGCGGATCCGCATCCGGTGCCGCCACCTCCAAACGAATCCGCCGATTGTGCGTAATCGACAACAACGGATACACCGCATGCAACTCCCGGCCCGCATCCTGCGGGAAATGCACACCATTCACACCCAGACACATCTCGAACCGCAAATCCGGCTCATCACGCAACACACGCGCCACCAACGGCAAGAACTCGCGCCGCACCCCGAACGTCACCTCACCCCGAAACACCACAACCGACTCGATCGCCACCTCGAAACCCACACCCGACTCCGCCAACGCCGCCCCCAACCCATCCGCGACATCATCGAAATACCCCCCGAACGGCCGCGGCGTACTCCCCGGCAACAACACCGGACGCACCAACCGCCCATACCCCGACGTATCCCCACTACCCCGCACCCCGAACAAACCCTTACGCACACCGATCTGTTCTGTAACTCGGCTCGCTTTGCTCGCTTGTGCCGGAGCTTGGTCGTGCGGTCTTCCCTCGTCACTCACTCGCTACGCTCCCTCGCTCCTCAGTCCAGACCGCACGGCCCCGGCACCTTCTGCTCGGCTCGCTTCGCTCCCTCGACACCACCACACGGCCCCGGCACCTTCTGCTCGGCTCGCTTGGCTCCCTCGACACCACCACACGGCCCCGGCACCTTCTGCTCGGCTCGCTTGGCTCCCTCGACACCACCACACGGCCCCGGCACCTTCTGCTCGGCTCGCTTGGCTCCCTCGACACCACCACACGGCCCCGGCACCTTCTGCTCGGCTCGCTTCGCTCCCTCGACACCACCACACGGCCCCGGCACCTTCTGCTCGGCTCGCTTGGCTCCCTCGACACCACCACACGGCCCCGGCACCTTCTGCTCGGCTCGCTTGGCTCCCTCGACACCACCACACGGCCCCGGCACCTTCTGCTCGGCTCGCTTCGCTCCCTCGACACCACCACACGGCCCCGGCACCTTCTGCTCGGCTCGCTTCGCTCCCTCGACACCACCACACGGCCCCGGCACCTTCTGCTCGGCTCGCTTGGCTCCCTCGACACCACCACACGGCCCCGGCACCTTCTGCTCGGCTCGCTTGGCTCCCTCGACACCACCACACGGCCCCGGCACCTTCTGCTCGGCTCGCTTCGCTCCCTCGACACCACCGCACGGCCCCGTCGCTGAATCTCGGTCCGCTTCACTCCCTCGCCCGCGCCGGTCATCTCAGAAGGCCCTTCATCTGGATGGTGGGGGTGGCGGCCAGCGCCGCCTGCTCCGCCGCACGCGCCACCTCCTCGCGGTGAACACCGAGCGGCATCTGCTGGATCTTCTCGTGCAAGGTGAGGATCGCGTTCAGCAGCATCTCCGGCCGCGGCGGGCACCCGGGCAGATAGATGTCCACCGGCACGATGTGGTCGACGCCCTGCACGATCGCGTAGTTGTTGAACATGCCGCCCGACGACGCGCAGACACCCATCGCCAGCACCCACTTCGGCTCCACCATCTGGTCGTAGATCTGCCGCAGCACCGGGGCCATCTTCTGACTCACCCGGCCCGCCACGATCATCAGGTCCGCCTGCCGCGGCGACGCCCGGAACGCCTCCATGCCGAAACGGGCGATGTCGAAGCGTCCGCCGGCGGTGGCCATCATCTCGATCGCACAGCAGGCGAGCCCGAAACTCGCCGGCCACAGCGAGCCCTTGCGGACATAACCCGCGAGCCCCTCGACCGTGGTCAGCAGGAAGCCGCTCGGCAGCTTCTCCTCGATGCCCATATCCGACTCTTCTCTTCCGACTTAGCTTTTGGATCGCTGACGGGACCGATCAGTCCCAACTGAGACCGCCACGCCGCCACTCGTACGCGTAGGCGACGGAGACGTTGAAGATGAACAGGGCCATGGCCCCGAGACCGAAGAAACCGAGAGCATCGAAGTGAACTGCCCACGGATAGAGGAACACGATCTCGATGTCGAAAATGATGAAGAGCATGGCCGTCAGGTAATACTTCACCGGGATGCGGCCGGCACCCAGAGGCGAGAGTGTCGGCTCGATGCCGCACTCGTAGGCGTCGAGCTTGGCACGGTTGTAGCGCCTCGGACCGACGATCCTCGCCACGATCACGGAGAAGACCGCGAACGCGACCGCAATCGCCCCGAGCACGAGGATCGGCACATAGACATTCATGCCGTCTCAGCTCCCCTCTTCCCGAGCCTGTCCGCCCGATTCCCGGACGGTCGTTTCCGAAGCTACGCTCTTGTGAGTTATGCCACAGCGTACAAGGGAAGTCGTCGGGCCCGGTCGATTTGACCGTGCGAGTTCCAGGCGATCTCGAAGCACGGAAAACCCCTGCGGCACAGGCGCTCGATGCACCTTCACGCGGCGGGAAACGGAGTCAGGCGAGCCTAAGCTGAGAGGCGGGTGCGCAGCAGCGCTATGACCGCTTCGGACAACCGGATTGGGTCGAGCGGGTGAGGCACCGCGGCCTCGGCCCGCGACCAGCTGGCCAGCCAGGCGTCGTCTGGGCGGCCGGTCAGCACCAGGATCGGGGGGCAGTCGTCGATCTCGTCCTTCAACTGCTTCGCGATCCCCATCCCGCCCGCGGGCACCGCCTCCCCGTCCAGGACGGCCAGGTCGATACCGCCGGCATCCATCTGCCGGATCACCACGGGCGCGGTCGCCACCTCGACGTACTCCAACTGCGGAAGGTCGGGGTGCGGACGCGTCCCCAGCGCCAGAACGACCTTCTGGCGGGTGTTCGCATCGTCGCTGTAGACGAGGACACGCAACCGATCAGGACGGCTGGTGTTGGCGGTCGCGTCGGTCACGGACCCGATGCTACCGGTACCCCGCCCTCCAGACCGGAGGCTCGCGTCGATCGAAAAACGGCGCGTCGACATCGAATTGGTCCACCAGCGGCGCGAGCCGCCCGGCTACAGCTTCTCGGCGACGGCGAGCGCCGTCGAGCCGAGCTTCGGCAGGCGGAGATCGGCGATCGGGGTCAGCATGTTGCCGAGCCGGTTGGTGACGAAGGCGATCGACAGCCCGGTGTCGGCGTCGGCGAACGCACCCGACCCGCCCAACCCGTAGTGCCCGAAAGTATTCGACGGCTGCCTGCGACGTGCCACCATCCCCGCGTGGTAGCCGAGCCGCCAGTTCATCGGAATGCCCAGGACGTAGTCGCGGGCCGTCGTCTGCACCTGACTCAGCTGCGCCACGACGTCCGGTGGGAGGAACTCCACACCGCCGACCGTTCCGCCGTTCGCCAGCGCCCCGTACATCCGCGCCAGCGCGCGGGCGCTGAACACGCCGTTCCACCCGGGCATCACGCTGTCGTGGATCGCGGGGTTGCGGACGAGGGCATCGAAACCGGCGGGCATGCCGGCGTCGGCCACGTTGCGCAGACCGGGCAGCCGCGACATCGCGAACGACGTGGCACCCCACGGAACGCCGAACGGGTTGATGTGCGGGAAGGTCCTCGCGATCCGGGCACGCTCGGCCGGCGGCACCTCGTACCAGAACTCCTTCACCCCGAGCGGTTCGGCGACCTCGGTGCGCACCAGTTCCGTGAAGGGTTTCCCAGCCGCGCGGGACGTCAGTTCGGCAACGAGGGAGCCGAACGTCACTGCGTGATAGCCGGGGACCTTCAGCCGCCGCTGATCCGGGGTCGCCGCGGCCAATGCGGCGCTGACCAGGGAATGGTCCATCAGACTCAGTGGTCCGGGCACGAGCCCGCGTACCCGGTGCAGTCCGGCGCGGTGCGACAGCAGTTCGCGCACCGTGATCTCGTCCTTGCCCTCGGCGGCGAACTCGGGCCAGTACTGCGCCACCGGCGTGTCGTAGTCGACGATCCCGCGTCCCGCGAGACGGTGCAGCACGGTGGACGCGACGCCCTTGCCGGTGGAGAACGTGAGGGTGACCGTGTCGTCCTGCCAGAACGTGTCGCGGCTGGCCCATCCCGCCCACACGTCGACGACCGGTTCACCGTGGAGATAGACGGCCAGCGCGCCGCCGCCCTGGCTGCTGTCGTGGAAGAGTCGGAAGAACTGGTCGACGAGCATCCCGAAGCGACGGTCCGCGAGCATCCCGGCGGGCGGCCGTGCCCTGTGGCCCTTCAACTGCCACGGCGCCGTGGTCGTCATTTCGACTTCCCTCGATCGTCTTCACGTCAGCGACATGTGTATTTAACTTCCTCTTTACACACGAGAGGACGCTGTCGGCACCGCTTCAGGGCCTGCGTGATCGCTTCGTGGCCATACCGCAACGGGAAAGAGTGTCCGGGCGCCGGGTAGGTGACCCAGCGCTCATCATTTCGGCTCCAGCGAGTGGAAGTAATCGGACCTGACCTCGACGTCCTCGACGAGGCGCGTGGTGGTCTGGACACCCAGTGAATGCTCCTTCAACAGGTCGCACAGCCGGTCGCCGTCGATGAGGTCGATCGGCGGCGCCCCGTCCCTCTTGGACTCCGTGCGGGCGTCACCGGTGAAGGTTCCGGTGGTGATGAGCAGGCCCTTCTCGCCGCGGCCCGCCATCGCGCCGCGGAAATCGCGCACCGCCCCCGCACCGACGCTGCCGCTGTAACGCTTGCACTGGAAGAACACGGGGAAACTGAGCAGCGACAACTGGTACACGCCGAGTCCCTCGATGTCCCCGTCGCCGCCGCGACCGGTGACGGACGCGCTCGAGAACCCGGCCTCCCGCAGTAACCGCTGGGTCAGCCGCTCGAACGCGGGCGGCGACATCTTCAGGACCGTGTCGAGGAGGAGGTCCTTCCAGTCCGCGTCGTTCTCGGCCTCGGCGATGTTGGCATCCGGTTCGTCGTTGCGGCGGGACGCCGCCTTCGCCGATTTGCGGGCGGCGTTCTTCTTGCGGTTCTCGGCGGAGAACTCGGCGTGCAGGGGGCGGATCTCGCTCTCGGCGACCTCGCGGCCCTTCTCCGTCACGCTCCACACCCCGCGCCGGCTGTTCGTGAGCAGACCCATCCCCTTGAGGTAGGTGCGGGCCCACGCCAAGCGGTACTCGATCTCGGTGCTCGGACCGTCACCGTGCAGCACCCCCTGCACGTCGGACGAAAGTCCTTCTCGCTCAACGACGGCGCTGTCGAGTTCCTCGTTGGACGCCGAACCACCGAGAGCAATGGCAGCCTGAAGCGCTGGCCAGAGGAGGTCGACGTACTGAGGAACGTGAACAGTCATGGCCACAAGCATGCCGGAATCCACCCGGCCCTCCACACACGGACCCCGATCCGATCATCCCGGGGCGAGCCGAGCCTCCGCGCGGTTCTCGCGCTGCGCCCGGTAGATCGTCTTCCCCGATCGGCGCACGATGAGATAGGCGAGGCCGACGGCGATCATCCCCGGCACCAGCACACCGACGCTTCCCGTCATCTCCGCGACCATCAGCATCACCGCGAGAGGCGCGCGGGCGATGCTCCCGAAGCAGGCCATCATGCCGACGATGACGAAGGGCGCCGGATTGTCGGGGACGCCCGGGGCGATCGGTTCCAGCAGTCGCCACACCGCGGCGCCGGTGAACGCCCCGATCACCATTCCCGGGCCGAAGATGCCGCCTGATCCCCCCGAGCCGATGGACAGCGACGTCGCGAGGATCTTCGCGAACGGCAGGAGCAACACCACCCACAGCGGGATGGCCGTGAGGTCGCCGCGGGCCATCGACTGCTGGATCCAGCCGTAACCGCTGCCCAGCACCTCCGGCAACACGAGCGCCATCAGCCCGACGAGCAGTCCGCCGACCGCCGGTTTGACGATCCGGCTGCCGGGCAGCCGGTGGGTGAGATCGACGGCCGTGTAGAACGTCCCGCTGTACAACAATCCGATCAGGCCGCCGAGCACACCGATGAGCGCGAACCACACCAGCTGGACCGGGGTGTCGAAGACGTAATCCTGAGCGGCATACCCGAACAGTGGCCCGAAACCGAGGAAGCTGCCGAACACGGTGTAGCTGACGATCGACGTGACCAGCGCCGGCACGAGCACCTCGAAATCGAAGTCTTCCTTGTAGGGAATCGTGCAGCACAACACCGCGCCGCCGAGCGGGGCGCCGAAGATCGCGCCGATGCCGGAGCCGATCCCGATCGCCACGGCGATTCGACCGTCCCGTGGGGACAGGTCCAGCCTGCGGGCGAGAAGCGATCCGAAACCCGCCGAGATCTGCGCGGTGGGTCCCTCGCGACCGCCCGACCCGCCGGACCCGATCGTGATCGCGGACGCGACCAGCTTCACGAGGACGACGCGGACGCGGATCATCCGGGGGTCCCGGTGAACGGCGTCGATCGCCGCGTCGGTGCCGTGTCCCTCGGCCTCCGGTGCCAGCGTGAACACGATGATGCCCGACACCAGACCACCCAGGCACACCACGAGCGGGATCGCCCACGGTCTCGTGAACTCCCGGCTGCCGACCGCCCCACCATCGCCCGCCGCGGTGGGCGGGGTGTAGCCGCCGATGCCGACGATCAGCAGTTGCGTCGCCTCCCTCAGCGCAACGTAGAACACGACCGCTCCGAGCCCGGCGACGATCCCGATCACGACGCCGAGAACCAGCCATTTGCGGGTGTAACCCGAAGTCCGGATCCACTTTCCGGCTGACGTCCCGATCGACCGCAGAGCCCTCGACCCGGGCGCCACCCGGATCACTCCAGCTTTCCGAAGACCGTTCGACCCTCCAGGATCGTGGCGAGCACCTCGAGGTCCGCGATGTCGTCGGGATCCACCAGCAGCGGATTGGCCGACAACACGACGAGATCGGCGTGCATACCGGGGACGATCGCCCCGATGGCGTCCTCACTCCGGAGGTGCCACGCCGAGTTGATCGTCTCCGCCCGCAGGGCGTCCGGGACGGAGATCCGTTCCTCGGGAGCGAGCACACGTCCCGACCGGGTGCGGCGGGTGACGGCGTCGGCGATGTTGCGCAGCGGGTTGGTCGGGGTGACCGGGCCGTCGTTGTGGAACGAGATCCGCTGTCCTGCCTTGATCGCGGAACCTGCAGCCGCCCAACGTGCTCCGCGCTCGGGACCGAAGAGGTCGTCGACGAGCACGTCGCCCCAGTAGTAGAGGTGGTCGACGAAAATGCTGCACGTGACGCCGAGTTCGGTCGCTCGGCGGAACTGGTCCGGGGTCATCGCACCGACGTGCTCGAGCCGGAGCCGGTGATCTTCGCGTGGGGAGTCGGCCAGCATCCGCTCCCATGCGTCGAGCACCAGCGTGACCGCGGCGTCGCCGTTGGCGTGACAGGAGATCTGCCAGCCGTTCTCGAAGTACGGCTTGCTGATCTCGAGAATCTCGTCCGTCGTGTAATTGGCCTCCCCACGCGTTCCGGCGAGGCCGAGCGCCCGGGTGACGTCCGTGTCGAGGTACGGAAAGCTGGTGGCCGCGTTGCCCACCCACGGCGAGCCGTCCGACCAGATCTTGATGCCCACCTGGCGCAGCAGGTCGTTGCCGACTCCGGGTGAGACGTCCGTGGCGCGCTCCGGGTTCGACATCTCGTACAGCCGCAGCCGGGTGGTGAGCGCGCCGGACCGGGCGAACGCGGTCAGGGCGCTCCGGAAGCGTGGGTCGAACGCCATTTCACTGGCGGTGGTGATCCCTGCCGCGTTCATCCGCGCGCATTCCGCGGCGAGGAGCTCCGGGAGCCGGGTGCTGGCTCCGGCGAGGATCGTGGCGGCCACCGCCATCACCGCGGGCGCCTCGAACGCCGAACCGTCAAGTTCACCCGACTCGTCGCGGCCGAAACTACCGCCCTCGGGGTCCGGTGTGTCTTTGGTCAATCCGGAATCCCGCGCGGCGACGTCGTTGAAATAGGCCACGTGGCCGGTGTTGTGCAGGATCACCAGGGACGTGTCGGGAGCGATCGAATTGAGCCATTCCCGGGTCGGTTCGGGCAGTCCCTTCTGGAGCAGGGGGTCCCAGCCGTTGAGCACGGCGCCGTCGGGGTGTTCGTCGACGGCGCGGCGTACGGCGTCGACCACCTCCCCCGCATCGGCGATGGTCACCGGCCTGACGTCCACCACCGGTTCGCCGAGCAACACCGCGGAATTCAGTGGGTGGCCGTGCGCCTCGATGAAGCCGGGGAGTATGCACGCGCGGTGCAGGTCGACCGTGATCGTTGCCGGTCCGATCAGCGGAAACACCGCAGAATCGTTGCCGACGGCGGCGATCCGACCGTCACGCACCGCGACCGCCCGAGCGCGTGGAGCGGCGTCGTTCATGGTGACCACGTCACCGAACAGCACCAGATCGGCAGGTTTTCCGTCGTTCGTGCCCATCAGTGCACCCTCCCGTCAGACCGGGCGTGGACGAGAGCCCACGCACCGGCAGCGAGTGTCGACTGTGACTTCAGATTACAACTACACAGCAGGCCGTATGCAGGAATAGTGCGTAACCAAGATCAGTTGCAGACAGGCATGACCGACACACCGCTACCCGTGGACGGGCTCTTCGAGCCGTTCGCCGTCAAATCCCTCCGGCTACGGAACCGCTTCGCGATGGCACCCATGACCAGGGCTTTCTCCCCAGGCGGCGTTCCCGGGGACGATGTGGCGGCGTACTATCGCCGACGCGCGGCAGGCGGGGTCGGACTCGTCATCACCGAGGGGACGTACATTCCCGACCCGGCCGCCGGATCGCACACCCGGGTGCCGGTCCTCTACGGCCAGGACAGCCTCGCGGGCTGGAAATCGGTGGTGGACGCGGTCCACGACGAGGGCGGGCAGATCATCCCGCAGCTGTGGCATCTGGGCGTCGAACGCGGCCCGCAGCCCCGCACGAATCCGGACGTGACCACCGCCAGCCCGTCCGGAATCGCCCTGGACGGAACCCGCCTGGGACGCGAATTCACCGCGTTCGATCTCGACGCGCTGCGCGAGGCCTGGGTGGCGGCCGCCGTCAACGCGCGCGACGTGGGCTTCGACGGCATCGAACTGCACGGGGCGCACGGCTACCTTCTCGACCAGTTCCTGTGGGACCGGACCAACGTCCGGGCCGACGGCTACGGCGGATCCCTCGAGGCCCGCACCCGATTCCCCGTCGAGGTGGTCGCAGCGATCCGCGAGGCCGTCGGCGAGGACTTCGCGATCGTCTACCGCTTCAGCCAGTGGAAGTCGAACCATTACGACTCGCGGATCGCGCAGTCCCCCGACGAACTCGCGGCCGTGCTCGCGCCCCTCGTCGACGCCGGTGTCGACGTGCTGCACCCGTCCACCCGCAGGCACTGGGATCCGGCGTTCCCCGAGCTGGCCGGTGACGACGGGGAACTCGGCCTGGCGGGTTGGACCAAACGGCTGACCGGACTACCCACCATCACGGTCGGTTCGGTGGGCCTCGACGACGTGTTCACGACGGCCTTCACCTCGGACGGCGCGTCGAACACCGCCGGTATCGACCGCTTGCTCGCGCAGTACGAGAACGGCGAGTTCGATCTCGTGGCCATCGGCCGCGCACTGCTGTCCGATCCCGAGTGGGTCCTCAAACTTCGCGAAGGCAGAACCGCCGAGCATATCCCGTACAGCAACGAGCACCGGGCGGTCCTGCACTGACCGGGCCGGTCAGCTGTCCTCGACGGTGATCTCCGCCTGATCGACGTTGACACCTTCGGGCGGGTTGGCCGTTCCGTCGACCGAGATGCGGCCCTTGTCGACGCCCTGCGCTTCGAGCGCGTTGGCGACGGCCTGGGCGCGCTGATCGGCGAGTAGTTCGGCGGCCGCCTCGTCCGAGTTGGTGGCGTACGCTTCGATCTCGATCTTGCTGTCGCCGGCCTTCATCGCGGCGGCCACCGCCTTGATCGTCACGTCCGAGACGGCGTTGAGCTCGGCGGTTCCCGACTCGAATCCGATCGGGACCGCCGCGATGGCCGAGTTGATCGCGTTCTGGGTGGCCTCGCGCGCGGTGTTGACGGCGGACGACGCCGTGGCTTGCACGCTGCTGATCGCGCCCTCCACCCGCTCGGACGCCGACGAGGTCGTCGTGGTCGCGATCGGGGCCTCGTTCGAGCTGTCGTCGGAACAGCCGGCCGCACCGAGCAGCGCGATGGCCGCGACCGCGATACCGGTGACGATGGTCTTGCGCATGATGGATTCCCCTATACGTCGGTATGTCCGGAAGGCGCTACACGTCGTGGGACGAGGATAGCCCCGCCGACGCCCGCCGACGGCGTATTCGAGCACGGCCACGGCTCCCACATCGTGGGATCCCGAGCGTCGGATGTGAATCCGGACACGGGCTTCTCACCTGGTCGGAACCCGGTAATTCGCCCCGCGTTTCATTTCGGTTAAACCTTCGGATTGCGATCTCATTTCAATAACGGTAGGAATGAATCCGGCGCCCGCTCAGCGCCGACATAAATGCCCACAACCGAGCAAGGAGTTAAAAGCATGGATCTCGCCTTCCTGTCCGAATTCTTCTCCGCCTTCTCCGACCTCGCCGGTGCCCTGGACTTCTTCTCGGGTTCCGCCGACGCATTGGGCGGTGGCGCAGACGCCGCAACCGCGGCCGCGGCCACGATTGGCTAGCATTTTCGCTGGCACAAGACTTGAACACCCGTGACGGGGTTCGCACGCTTCAGGCGCGCGGACCCCGTCACGGCGTTGTCGGCGACCTTCGATCGACTCAATCACGTATCTATCACGACGGCCAATTCCCTACGTGAACATGTTCATTATCCGCGTCACCAGCATTTTTCCCGGAATTGGTCGGGCGACCAATTGAGTCGACCATCGAAGATCAACTTTCCCGCTTCACGGTTGATTTATTCTCGAAATAATCGGCCGCACCGCCTATTCTCGGCCCTTCCGTAACACGCGCACATCTCAGTGCACGTGCGTACACTCAAATTTCGTGACCGACGCGCAGATCAGACGCCGCTCCGAGGTGCGGGCCCTCGCCCGGCTGGCCCTCGAGGAAATCGGGGGCGCCGCCACCGGCATCGGCAGCATCCACCGCGCCATCGCGGATCGCGTCTTCGCCGGCATCCGGCTCGGCGTCGGCTCCCACGCCCTTCCTGCAAAGCTGCTCCACGACGAGATCTCGGGCGCCGTGTACACACTCGTCGCCGACACCGCGCGTCTCGGCGGCTCCCTCGCAGGACGGTTCCTGGATCTCCCGTCGTCGGAGAATCTCGCCCCGTCCCAGACACGCCGCGGAGCCCAGGCCATCGCCGCGATCCAGGGGCTGATCGGTGACGTACTGGAATCCGAGGGATCGCCGCTCGCCGAACCCCTGGCGATACGGGTGAACGGTGTCGCGCTCGCGCCGGACGCATCCACGCTCGCCGACGCCTTCCCGCACGCCGGCGGCCGCATCGTCGTCTTCCTGCACGGACTCGTCGAAACCGAAGACGCGTGGGCGCTGGGCCGCCGTCCCACCTACGGTGAACGGCTCGGGACGGACCTGGGGCATACGGCGCTGCAGATCCGGTACAACTCCGGCAGGCACATCTCGGACAACGGCAGGAGCCTGTCCGAACTTCTGGACGCGGTCACCGAGAACTGGCCGGTCGAGGTCGAGTCGATCGCACTCGTCGGGCATTCCATGGGAGGCCTCGTGGCCCGCAGCGCCTGCCGGATCGCCTTCCTCGACGACCGGCCGTGGGTGAGACGGGTTCGGCAGGTCGTGAGTCTCGGCTCGCCCCACCTCGGCGCCCCGCTGGAGCAGGCCGTCCACTATGCGAGTGCCGGCCTGGCCGCACTGCCGGAGACGCGCGCGATCTCCGGGCTCCTGCGCAGAAGGAGCGCCGGCATCCGGGATCTGAACCAGGGTTCACTCGTCGACGAGGACTGGCGCGATCGCGATCCGGACGCACTCCGCGCCGCGGCGTGCAACGAGGTCCCACTCCTCGACGGCGTGACGTACTACTTCGTCTCCGCGACCATCACGCGCAGCCCGCGGCATCCGCTGGGTCGCCTGCTCGGCGACGGCATGGTGCTCGTGCCGAGCGCGTCCGGCCGGAACAGGACGCGGATGATCGGCTTCCGCGGCGAGCACGGCATGCACCTCGCGTCCGCGAACCATTTCACGATGCTCAACCACGAGTCGGTGTACGAAAAGCTGCTCGAATGGCTGGGCACGCCGGAAACCGGCTGACTCCCGGACTCAGGCCATGGTCGTGTGCCACACGATGGCGGCTGCGAGCGCGCCCGCGCCGTTCAGCGACCAGTGCAGCGCGATGGGCGCGATCAGGCTGCCGCTGCGGCGACGGAGCCAGGTGAACACGACGCCCGCGGCGGCGGTGGCGACGACTGCCCCCAGGATGCCCAGCACCTGACCGACAACCCCGCCTCCGAGGAAACCGGACAGCCCCTTGTTACCCGACGTCAGTCCCAGCGACGACGCGATGTGCCAGAGACCGAACATCAGCGATCCGGCCGCGAACACGCCGCGTGCGCCGTAGACCCGGCCGAGGGTGCCCTGCAGCACGCCGCGGAACGCGAGCTCCTCGGGGATGACGGTCTGCAACGGGATGACGATCATCGACGCGACCAGCGCACCGGACAGGGTGGCGTACCGGTCGGCCATGAAGAAGGGGCGGGTGATCGGCAGGGCCGCGCCGATCGCCACGACGCCGATCACGAGTCCCATCGCCGCCAGCGCGTACAGCGAGCCCTTTCGCCAGTGCCGGGGCGAGAGCCCCAGCTCGGCCCAGCCGAGTCCGCGACGGCGGGTGAGCACGAGCAGCACGACAGCGGCGATGGGAACGGTGGCGATGCTCGCCCACGCGGTGGTGAAGTGTGCGATCAGATTCGTGGCCACGAGGACGACCACCACGATCGCGATGTCGAGGTAGGCGTGCAGCACGGGCCGCTTCGCGCGTGCACCGGACGTCTCGCTGTCGACAGCTCCGGCGTACTGGACTTCAAGGGTCATTCGGCCGGCCGATCTGGTTCGTGAACACGCATCAAGTCAAGTGTACGGATTTGTCTGTGAAACCTCTGTGAGCCACGCCACTGCGCAGGTCGAAGCATGCCCCCGCGTCACAGGGCCGCCGGAGCCCGCGTCTAGCCTGGATACGAACTTCACACAACCCGCTGTCCAGGAGATAAAATGGCCGACTTCCTCTACGAGGACTTGCTGCCCATCGGTGAGGACCCCACCGAGTATCGGCTGCTGACCACCGAGGGGGTGTCGACCGTCGAAGGACCCGACGGCCGCACCTTCCTGTCCGTCGAGCCCGAGGCGCTGCGCCTGCTCACCGAGACCGCGCTCCACGACATCTCTCACTACCTGCGCAGCGACCATCTGACGCAGCTCGCGAGCATCCTCGACGACCCCGAGGCTTCGGGCAACGACAAGTTCGTGGCACTGGATCTGCTCAAGAACGCCAACATCTCCGCGGCCGGCGTGCTGCCGATGTGCCAGGACACCGGCACCGCGATCGTCATGGGCAAGCGCGGCCAGCACGTCCTCACCCCCGGCGACGACGAGAAGGCCATCGCCCGGGGCGTCTACGACGCCTACACCCGGCTCAACCTGCGGTACTCGCAGAACGCGCCGATCACGATGTGGGACGAGAAGAACACCGGGAGCAACCTCCCCGCCCAGATCGAGCTCTACGCCGACACGGCGACCGGCCACGAGAACGCCTACAAGTTCCTGTACATGGCCAAGGGCGGCGGCAGCGCCAACAAGTCCTACCTTTTCCAGGAGACCAAGGCGATCCTGAACCCGGACGGCATGATGCGGTTCCTCGAAGAGAAGATCCGCGCCCTCGGCACCGCGGCCTGCCCGCCGTACCACCTCGCGATCGTCGTCGGCGGCACGTCCGCGGAGTTCGCGCTCAAGACGGCCAAGTACGCGTCCGCGCACTACCTCGACGAACTCCCCAACGAGGGAGCGATCACGGGCCGCGGCTTCCGCGACCTGGAACTCGAGGAGAAGGTGCTCGAGCTGACCCGTCAGATCGGAATCGGCGCACAGTTCGGCGGCAAGTACTTCTGCCACGACGTCCGCGTCATCCGCCTCCCCCGCCACGGCGCCTCACTGCCCGTCGCTCTCGCCGTGTCCTGCTCGGCGGACCGCCAGGCCAAGGCGAAGATCACCCCCGAGGGCGTCTTCCTCGAGCAGCTCGAATTCAACCCCGGCCGGTTCCTCCCCGAGGTCACCGACGCCCAACTCGACGCCGAGACCGACGGCGTCTCCGGCACCGGCAAGGGCGCCGCTGTGAAGATCGACCTCACCAAGCCGATGCCCGAGATCCTCGCCGAGCTGTCCAAGCACCCGGTGAAGACACGGCTGTCGCTGACCGGCCCGCTCGTCGTCGCACGCGACATCGCCCACGCCAAGATCAAGGAACGGCTCGACGCCGGCGAGGACATGCCGCAGTACCTCAAGGACCACCCGGTGTACTACGCCGGTCCGGCCAAGACCCCCGACGGCATGGCGTCCGGCTCCTTCGGACCCACCACCGCCGGTCGCATGGACTCCTACGTGGAGCAGTTCCAGGCCGCGGGCGGCTCGATGGTGATGCTCGCGAAGGGCAACCGCTCCAAGCAGGTCACCGACGCGTGCAAGTCGTACGGCGGCTTCTACCTCGGGTCCATCGGCGGTCCCGCGGCGCGTCTCGCCCTCGACTGCATCAAGAAGGTCGAGATCGTCGAGTACGAAGAACTCGGCATGGAAGCGGTCTGGAAGATCGAGGTCGAGGACTTCCCCGCGTTCATCGTGGTCGACGACAAGGGCGAGGACTTCTTCGCCGGCGTCTCCACCCCCACCCTCACCATCGGCAAGCGTCCCGGCCTGTAGGCGGCTCCGCCGCCCGTGAGTGGTTGACGAGTCCCTGGACTCGTCAACCACTCACGGGTGCTACGCGCCT
Organism: Rhodococcus sp. JVH1; assembly: GCF_000280725.2. NCBI lineage: Bacteria > Bacillati > Actinomycetota > Actinomycetes > Mycobacteriales > Nocardiaceae > Rhodococcus > Rhodococcus sp. JVH1. The sequence continues at coordinate 1,457,980 of NZ_CP166289.1, forward strand.
ACGGCGATCTCGATGACCGGGTTCTTCGCCGGGTCGAGCCGGCCGAGGACTGAGGTCAGCGTGTCGCGGTCGATGGCGACGCACCCTTCGGTGGTGGTGCCGTCCGTGACGTGCAGGAACATCGCCGAACCGAGGCCGGGCATGCGGGCGGCGTTGTAGCCGATCGCGACCGCGTAGTCGTACAGCGGTCCAGCCGCGTAGAGATTCTCGCTGTTCCCACCGGGGCTCGCGTCCTGCCGGACGTGCGTGTTGTAGGTCGGCGAGAGTGGATTCGCATCCCACCAGTCACGTCGATCGGACTGGAAGTACGGCATCGCCGTCTCCGGTGCGGGCTGCCGGCCGAACGCCTGCGACAGCGGAAAGACACCGGCCGGCGTGCGGGTGGAGAATTCGTTCGCCGCGCCGATTCCCTCCGCGCCGACGTCGGCGGGGACGGGGCCCGCGAACACCTGCCACGTGCCGTCCGCATTCCGTTCCCAGGCGGTCAGTTCGGCGACCACTGCCCCCGCGGACGGGGCGTAGACGGTGATCACCTGGTCCGATGCGCCGGAGAAGACTGCTCGGTTCGGGGTCGCGGAGGCGCCGGGAACGAGCACCAGCCCGATCAGAGCCACCATCAGTCCCGCCAACCACAGTCGACCCACCCGTAACGTCGTCATGGGGCGAGTGTTCCATCCTCGGGCACTCGTCGCGAGATTTTCCCTCCGCGCTGCTACACGCGGCAGAGGATCTCGCTGTGCAGGAGCGCGAACCAGCCGTCGTCCTCCCGCACCCACGAACGCCAGCCCGCAGCGATGCGTTCCAGGTCCGCCTCGGTGGCGAGCCCCAGTTCGAGCGCGCGGTCCGCGTAGTTCGACTGCAGCGAGCGATCAGCCCAGGACCCTCCCCACCACTCGCGATCCTCGTCGGAGGAGAAGCACCACGTGCTCGCGGTGTTCACGACGTCGGCGAAACCCGCCTCGTGTGCCCAGGCCCGCAGGCGGCGGCCGGCGTCCGGTTCACCACCGTTCGCCCGCGCGATGTTTTTGTAGAGCGTCAGCCATTCGTCGAGTTCCGGTGTCGCCGGAAACCACGTGAAGGTGCCGTAGTCCGCGTCGCGGGCGGCGACGATTCCGCCGGGCCTGCACACCCGCTTCATCTCGCGCAGCGCCTGCACCGGGTCACCGACGTGTTGCAGGACCTGATGCGCGTGCACGACGTCGAAGCTGTCGTCGGGAAAGTTCAGGGCGTGGACGTCCGACACCACGGTCAGGGTGTTCGGGACTCCCCGCTTCGCGAATTCGTTCCGGGCGAGGGACAGCGCGTCGTCGTTCATCTCGACGGCGGTGACGACTCCGGGTGCGACGAGTCCGGCGAGGTCGGCGGTGATCGTGCCCGGCCCGCACCCGACGTCGAGCAACGTCATGCCTGCGCGCAGGTGCGGGAGCAGATAACCGGCGGAGTTCTCGGCGGTGCGCCACCGATGGTTTCGCAGCACCGATTCGTCGTGACCGTGGGTGTAGACCGTCTCGTCGCCGTTCATGCCTCGACGCTAGCAACATCGACCAGATAATGGGATAGTCCTCCCATATTTTGAGATATCGTGAACTCCGGTAGCGGCGAGTCGTGAGTGTTACGTTGTTGCACACCAACGCGGCAACCGAGGGACTGTCATGACTTTCAGCCTCGCTCTCACTCCGGCGCAGAAAGACCTCGTCGAGCGGACGCACGCCTTCGCGGAGAACGTGATCCGACCGGTGGCTGCCGAGCACGACCGCGCGCAGGAGTTCCCCTGGGACGTTCTCGAGAAGGCCGCCCAAGAGGGTTTCTACAGTCCGCTGTTCTACCGCGACCTCATCGGCGACCCGACCGGCCTGTCCCTCCCCCTGTTCATGGAGGAGTTGTTCTGGGGTTGCGCCGGAATCGGGCTGGCCGTCGTGATGCCCGCGTTGGCGCTGTCGTCGATCGGGCAGGCCGCGACGCCGGAGCAGATGCTGCGGTGGGCGCCGGAGTGCTTCGGCGAGCCTGGCAACCTGAAACTCGCGGCACTGTGTATCTCGGAACCCGAGGGCGGCAGCGACGTGCGGAATCTGCGGACCACCGCGACGCGCGACGGCGACGAGTGGGTGATCGAGGGCCACAAGATGTGGATCGGCAACGGGGGCATCGCCGACGTGCACGTGGTGAACGCGACCGTCGATCCGGATCTGGGCCATCGCGGGCAGGCGCTCTTCGTGGTCCCCGGCGGAAGCCCGGGTATCGAACTCGTCCGCAAGCTCGACAAGCTGGGCTGCCGCGCGTCGCACACGGCGGAGCTGAAATTCCATCAGGTGCGGGTACCCGCCGACCACCTGCTCGGCGGCGACGACAAGCTGCAGAACCGCATGCGGAAGGCCCGTGAGGTGCAGGAGGAGGTGGCCACCGGCGCGCCCCAACGCAAATCGGCCACCCTCGGCACGTTCGAGCAGACACGCCCCATGGTCGCCGCTCAGGCGCTGGGCATCGCCCGCGCCGCGCTCGAATACGCCACCGAGTACGCGAACCGCCGCGAGGCATTCGGCGGCCCCATCATCGACAACCAGGGCATCGCATTTCCGTTGGCCGACCTCGCGACCCAGATCGACGCCGCGCGGCTGCTCACGTGGCGGGCGTCGTGGATGGCGGCGGCGGGCGTGGAGTTCCGCCACGGCGAGGGTTCGATGGCGAAACTCGCGGCGTCGGAGGTCGCGGTGAAGACCACGGAACGCGCACTGCAGACGATGGGTGGGTGGGGGTACATCAGCGACCACCCCGTCGAGAAGTGGTACCGGGACGCCAAGCTGTACACCATCTTCGAGGGCACCAGCGAGATTCAGCGGATGGTGATCGGGCGCGCACTCGGCGCCGCGGACGGCGCCCCGCCCCTCCACTTCGATCAGCCGACCGAGGGATCCGCCTTCAACCGGCGGTTCGGCAGGGGCACGTCCGTGCGCACGAAGGCGGGCGAGTTCGCGATGTCGATGAAGGACCGGATGCCCGAGTCCGCGCAGCGACTCGCGATGAAAATCCTTGCTCCACCAAAGAAGTGATGCCCGCTCGAGATCAGGTCCAGAGTGCGGCCACCAAGACGGTGACGATGCCGAGCCCACCGGTCACGTGGACCAGGTTCGGGTTCTCCTGCCCCTTCTTCTGCTTGCCCCGGACGATCTCGGCGAGCGCGACCACGACCAGTGAGAGCACAAGCTTCACGCCGATCTTGACGTGGTTGTAGTCCTTGTCCAGTACGGCCTCGCCGAGCCCGACCAGGATCAGTCCCGTCACGAATTGGAGCCGCGCACCCCACACCATCACCTCGGAGATCCGCGGCGCTCCGAGCACCGCGAAATAACCGCCGACGAGGGCGGCCATGCCGAGCAGGTGGCAGACGAAGAAGAGGTTGTAGACGACGGTCATCTCCGCAGCCTAGCGACCCGCCCGGTCAGCCGGAAACGATTCCCGCCTCGATCGCCGCCTCGCGGTACGACGTGGCCAGGGTGGCGACGGTTTCGTGGGCGTTGAGCCCGCTGGGATTGGGTACCAGCCACAACTCCGCGCCCTCGAGGTCGCGGGGTTGCTTACCCTTCTTCGCGGCACGCTCCCCGAATGCCGTGCGATAGGCGGTGATTCCGGCGACGGCGACCACCCGGGGAGCGGTGCCGCGGACCACGGCGCGCAGGCGCTCGGCTCCGACGGCCAGTTCCTCGCCGGACAACTCGTCCGCTTTCGCCGTGGCGCGTGGGGCCAGGTTGGTGATGCCGACACCCCGCTCGATCAGGTGATGGCGATCCGCGTCCGACATCCCGGACGTCGGGTCGATCGGACGCTCGATGATCCCGGCGGCCAGCAGGGCCGGATAGAAGCGGTTGCCCGGGCGCGCGAAATGCGCCCCGGTCGCGGCGGTCCACAGTCCCGGGTTGATACCGACGAACAGCAGCCTGCAGCCCGGTCCGATGAGGTCCGGAACCTCGGCGTCGCGGAACGACTCCAACTCCGCACGAGTAAAGCTCACAGTCGGCCCGCCTCCGCCAGCCCGGCAACGGTGTCGGCCAGGGTTTCCGCCGAATCGCGGTACTTCACACCCAGTTCGCTCTCGCTCGGCCAGTCGTCGGTGTCCGGCATCCGCGTGTAGTACTCCATCGCGGCCTCCGAGATCGGGGTGTCGATGGGGACGAACCGGTCGACGGCGTCGACCAGCCTGCCCACCAGGCGCAGCGCGGCGTCCGGAACCGGGAACACGCCCATCCATTTGCCGGTGATCACGCCCAGCATCTCGGCGATCCCCGCGATCGGAATCCGGGGACCACCGAGCATGTACCGGCGGGCACCGCGTCCCTGCTCGAGGAGGGCGGCGTGCGCGCTCGCCACCTCCCGGACGTCGACCATCGTCCACGCGGCGCCCCGCCCGGGCAGACCCCGCAGGTGGACGGCGGCCTCGACTGCCTGGGCGGCCTCGCCGAACTGGGTCCCCGCCGGCGGGCCGATGATCATGCCCGGATAGGTGATCGCGATGGGTGCGCCGTCGGCCTGAAGGTCGCGAGCGTACTGCTCTACACGTGCCTTGCTCCGGCCGTAGGCGTCGGGGGGCCCGCACACCGGCAGGTCGGGAGTGAGCAGCCGGGCCCCCGGCTGGAACAGTGCAGCGATACTCGAGACGTAGACGATCGGATCGAGGCCCAGCTCGACCGCGGTTCCCAGCACGTTCTGCGCGCCGGCCAGGTTGGTCTGCAGCATCTCCTCCGCGCGCCGCGGGTCGACCGCGACCACGGCGGCGGCGTGGACGACGGCGTCGCAGCCGTCGAGCGCGCGGCGCACGGACTCGGCGTCCGTGATGTCACCGACGACGTGATCCGACGTGTCGAGTCCGAGTGCCGCGGCACTGGTCACGAGGCGAGCAGGATCCCGCACGAGGAAGCGCACCCGGTGACCGGCGTCCACCGCCGCCTTCGCGCTCCATGCCCCGACGAACCCTGTTCCCCCCGTGACCAATACCAGCAAGGTGAACTACACCGTCCTGGCGAGACGGTTGGCGAGCATGGTGGTGAACCGGGCGGGATCCTCGAGTTCGCCGCCTTCTGCCAGCAACGCCATCCCGTAGAGGAGCTCCGCGGTCTCCCCCAGCGCCGGATCCTCGTTGCGTTCGCCGTGCGCCTCCCGCAGCCCGGTGACGAGCGGGTGGGTCGGGTTCAGCTCGAGGATGCGCTTCGTCACGGGGACGGGCTGCCCGGACGCCCGGTACATCCGCTCCAACGCCGGCGACATGCTGAAGGCGTCGCCGACGATGCAGGCCGGTGATGTGGTCAGCCGCGTGGACAGTCGCACCTCTTTGACCTGCTCGCTCAGCGCGTCGGCCATCCAGGAGAGCAGGCCGGCGAAGTCCTTCTCCTGCTCCTCCCGCTCCGATTCGTGTGCCTTCTTGTCTTCCTCGGTGTCGAGATCGACCTCGCCCTTGGCGATCGACTGGAACGACTTGCCGTCGAATTCCGGCACGGCGCCGACCCACATCTCGTCCACGGGATCGGTGAGCAGCAGCACCTCGAAGCCCTTCGCGCGGAAAGCCTCCATATGCGGTGAGCTCTCGAGCAGCTGCCGGGATTCGCCGGTCGCGTAGAAGATCTGTTCCTGACCGTCCTTCATCCGTGCCACGTAGTCTTCGAGCGAGGTGAGCTCCTCCTCGCTGTGGGTGGACGCGAACGACGAGATACCCAGCAGCACATCCCGATTGTCGGTGTCCGACATCAGGCCTTCCTTGACCGCGCGGCCGAACTCCGCCCAGAACGTGCGGTAGTCGTCGGGCCGCTCGGTCTTCAGGTCCTTGATCGTGGTGAGGACCTTCTTGGTGAGCCTGCGCCGGATGGCACGAATCTGCCGGTCCTGCTGAAGGATCTCACGAGACACGTTGAGGGACAGGTCCTGAGCGTCGACCACACCCTTGACGAAGCGGAGGTACTCCGGCATCAGCTGGTCGCAGTCGTCCATGATGAAGACGCGCTTGACGTACAGCTGCACACCCGTCTTCCCGTCCCGCATGAACAGGTCGAACGGGGCGTGGGACGGGATGAACAGCAGTGCCTGGAACTCGAACGTGCCCTCCGCCTTCATCGGGATGACCTCGAGCGGATCGTCCCAGGCGTGGGCGATGTGCTTGTAGAACTCCTTGTACTCGTCCTCGGAGACGTCGTCCTTCGAGCGCGCCCACAGCGCCTTCATCGAGTTGATCGTCTCGGACGTCGTGGTGACCTCGTCCTCACCGTCGCCCTCCGCGGGAACCGTGCGCTCGACGTTCATCCGGATCGGCCACGCGATGAAGTCGGAGTAGCGCTTGACGAGTTCCTTGATCTTCCGTTCCGACGTGTAGTCGTGCAGGTGATCCTCGGCGTCCTCGGGCTTGAGGTGCAGGGTGACGGAGCTGCCTTGCGGGGCGTCGTCGACCGCCTCGATCGTGTAGGTGGCCTCGCCGCTCGACTCCCAGCGCGTGGCCTCGCTCTCGCCGGCCTTCCGCGTCAGCAGCGTCACCTTGTCGGCGACCATGAACGTTGAGTAGAAGCCGATGCCGAACTGTCCGATCAGTTCCTCGGAGGCGGCGGCGTCCTTCGCTTCCTTCAACTTGCGGCGCAGGTCTGCGGTGCCGGACTTGGCCAGCGTGCCGATGAGGTCGACGACCTCGTCGTGCGACATGCCGATGCCGTTGTCGCGGACGGTCAGCGTGCGCTTCTCCGCGTCCACCTCGATCTCGACGTGCAGATCCGACGTGTCGACGTGGAGCTCCTTGTTGCGGAAGGCTTCGAGCCGCAACTTGTCCAGCGCATCCGACGCGTTGGAGATGAGCTCCCGCAGAAACGAGTCCTTGTTGGAGTACACCGAGTGGATCATGAGGTCCAGGAGCTGGCGGGTCTCCGCCTGGAACTCCAGTTGTTCGATTTTCGTGCTCACTTCGATTCCCTTCGACAGCAGAACCCTCGACACCAGATTCGTCGTCGGAATGATAGCCCGCGGCCGAATATCGGATTCATCGCGGCGAGAGGTCCGGAGATGGCTGCGCCAGGGCGGCGAGGAACCTCCCGCGCCGAACCCGAACCCGGACCGGGGCCGTCAGCCGGCGGCGTCCCCCTTCAGGGTGTGGGCGACCAGCGCGTTGGCGTGGCCGTGACCGAGGCCGTGCTCGGACTTCAGCCAGCTCACCAACTCCATGTGCTTGGTCAGCTCGGACGCCCGGATGAGCGTCTGCCATTCACTGATCGGCCGACCGTACTTCTCCTCGATCGACGGGAAATACGACGCGGGACCCTTCACTGGTTCAGCCATGCGCGACAGGCTAGCCGAACCCTCCGACACATACTGTCCGACAGGGATCTTCGGATGTAGCGACACTCAGACGGGACGCGCCCAATCAGCGAGCTGCCGCGACACCTCCCGGTACCCCTGCTCCCCGCTCGACACAGCGATGACCAAGTCGTACGCCGGATCTTCGGGAGCATCCAGGTCGTAGCCGTTCAGTCCATAGAACACGTGAACCGCCAGCCAGGACAGCCTCTTGTTCCCGTCGACCAGCGCCTGGTTCCTCGTCAGGGACTCGAGCAGAACGGCAGCCTTGTCGTGAATCGACGGGTACGCCTCCTCGCCGACCAATGACGTCTGCGGACGATGAGCCGCCGAGTCGAGCAGTCCGAGGTCCCGGACGGACGCAACGCCGAGATCCTCGGCCAGCGCGAGCAAGTCCTCGAGAGTCAGGTAGTCGATCGTCACTGAGCGAGGCGGTCCAGCAAGGTGGCATACCGCTCGCGGCCGCGACGGGACAGCGCGCGAACCCGCTCGTCATGGGTGTGTCGGGCAGCAGCCTCCACGATCGCGCGGACGGTCGCCTCCTGCTTGCTGACACCTTGAGCGTCGGCGAGAAGCGTGAGCGCGCGCTCCTGCTCCTCAGTCAGTCGCAATGTCATGGCCATGTACCCATGATACCAAAGTGGTACCAGGTGACGGCACCTCCTGGCGAATCACCACGAGTCGCCGCGAACCCCACGACTCTTTCGCGGCGGAAGCCTTCTCGGGTTTGCTCGGGGATCCGTAGGCTGAGCGTATGTATCCGTCACGCGCGAAGAGAATTCCGGCAAGGTGACGCCGTGGCGGAGCTGATTCTGGGGCCACTGCTGAGGCATGTCGGCACGTGCGATGCCACGGTGTGGGTCGAGACGTCGGAGGCGTGCACCGTCCGGGTCCTCGGCCACGAGGAGCGCACGTGGAACGTGTCGGGTCACCACTATGCGCTCGTCGTCGTGGAGGGTCTGGAGCCCGGGTCGACCACCCCGTACGAGGTGACCCTCGACGGCCGCCCGGTGTGGCCGTTGCCGAGTGCCGTCCCGTCGGTGATCCGCACCCTCCGGGAGGACGACGACACGCTCGTCCTGACGTTCGGGTCGTGCCGGTTCGCCACGATGTCCACGACGGAGGACAACCGGCACCTCGGCGCCGACGCGCTGGACGCCTACGCGGTGCGGATGGCCGAACAGTCCCCGGACCAGTGGCCCGACGCCCTGCTACTGCTCGGGGATCAGGTGTACGCCGACGAACTCTCCCCCGAGACCGAGGCCCGGGTCGCCGAGATCCACGACGTGAAAGAGCCGCCGGGGCCGCAGGTGCGCAATTTCGAGGAGTACACCTGGCTCTACGCCGAGTCGTGGACGGACCCTCAGGTGCGCTGGCTGATGTCGACGGTGCCGACGTCGATGATCTTCGACGACCACGACGTCCGGGACGACTGGAACACCTCGGAATCCTGGCGTGCCGAACTCGAGGCCACGTCGTGGTGGGAGGAGCGCATCGTCGGCGCGCTGTCCTCGTACTGGGTGTACCAGCACCTCGGGAACCTGGCGCCGAGCCTCCTCGCCGAAAATGAACTGTATCAACGGGTTCGGAAGCACGGCGGCGACGTCGAGCCGATGCTCCGCGAATTCGCGTCGGCCGCCGACGAGGAAGCGGACGGGGCGAAGGGCACGCAATGGTCGTATCGCCGGGACCTCGGGGTCGCGCGGCTGCTCGTCATCGACTCGCGGTGTGGTCGTGTCCTCTCCGGCGGTCGCCGCGAGATGGTGTCCGACCCCGAATTCTCCTGGATCGAACGTCAGACCGAGGGCGATTACGACCATCTGCTCGTCGGGACGTCGCTGCCGTGGTTGCTGCCCCGCGCCCTGCACGACCTCGAGTCCTGGGACGAACGACTCGCCGCCGGGTCCCGCGGCCCGCGGGTGGCGGCCGTGGCGGAGAAGATCCGGCGGGGTGCGGACCTCGAGCACTGGGCGGCGTTCCGTGACTCGTTCGACCGGTTGGCCCGCCTCTTCGCCGAGGTCGGAGCAGGCCGCAAGGCCGGTCCGGCCGGCCGGGCGCCGTCCACCATCTCGGTGCTGTCCGGGGACGTCCACCACGCCTATGTCGCGCAGGCGCACTACGCCGAGAAACTGCAGTCACTGGTGTATCAGCTGACGTGCTCTCCCCTGCACAACTACGTTCCGGCCGCCATGAAAGTGACGTTCCGGATCTCGTGGCGGCGCGCGACCGAGCGGACCGTGCGTTTCATCCTCGGCCGGGTGTCGCGGGTGCCACCCGTTCCCATCGACTGGTCGAAGGTCGCCGGACCGTTCTTCGGCGACCAGGTCGCGACGCTCCACCTGAACGGACGGTCCGCCCGCCTCGTGATGGAACAGGCACGCAACGACAGCGACGGCACACCCCGCTTCAAGACCATGACCGACCTCGAGTTGACGACGGGAACCGACGCCTAACGCTGCTCGGCCGTCGCCTTCAGTTGCGCGAGCCCCTTCTCGAAGTCCTTGCCCACCATCTTGTCCATCGGGAAGAGGACTCCCACGATCTTGAAGAAACGGTTGGTCTTGCCGGTCATCTGCCAGCGGACGGTGGTCCCGGCGCTGTTCGGTTCGAGGAGGAACGTCGTGACGTTGTCCGCCTTGAACGGTTTGAGGAACTTCAGGTCGAGCACGACCTTCGAACCGGGCACCGACTCGGTGATCACCATCGACCCCGCCCCCGCCTTGCGATTGCCCTCCCAGGCGTAGGCGGCGCCGACACCCGACTCGGGGCCGGAGTACGTGCGTTTCAGGTCGGGATCGACGTTCTCCCACGGCGACCACGACTGCCACTGCCGGAAGTTGTCGAGGAACGGCTGAACGACGTCGGGGCTCGCATCGATGACGGTGGAACGTTCGACGAGGAAGTCGTCCGAAGCCATGCCGGTCTCCATTCGCTGTCGGGTGTGGTGGAACGAGGTCGCGCCCACCTGGACAGGTGGAAGATAACGCCTCGCCGACGGTCGCGCGCGCTGTATCGTCGGGAGCGACCCAACGACAGTGCTGTGGTGGGGGTAGCAGTGACGACCGAGACGGATCTGATCCGCAATATCGCTCTGATGGGACATCAGGGTAACGGGAAGACGACGCTCGCGGAGGCGATGCTCTTCCGCGCCGGTGTCGTCACCCGGCCCGGACGCGTCGAGAGCGGTAACACCGTGCTCGACACCCAACCGGAAGAGCACGACCGCACGCAGTCGCTGGCGCTCGGCCTGGCCTCCTTCTCGTGGGGCGACTACCGGATCAACCTGCTCGACCCGCCGGGTTATGCCGATTTCATCGGCGACGCGATGACCGCTCTCCGGGTCGCGGACGTCGCCGTGTTCGTGATCGACGGCGTCAGCGGTCTGCAGGTGAACGACGAGTTGCTGTGGCAGGCGGCCGGTGAGCGTTCCATCCCGCGCATCCTGTTCGTGAACAAGATGGACAAGGAGCGGGCGTCGTTCGACGTCGTCCTGGCCGGTATCCGCGACCATTTCGGGTCCGGGGTCGAGCCGGTCGACCTGCCCGTCGGCGAGGCGTCGGCGTTCACCGGGGTCGCCGATCTCCTCACCGAGCACGTCATCCTCTACGACAGCGGGTCCGCGAACACGAGCGACGAACTGCCCGCCGATATCGCCGACCGCGAGCACGAACAGCACGAGCATCTCGTGGAGGACGTGGTCGAGATCGAGGACGACCTGCTCTCGAAGTATCTCGACGGGGAGGACATCTCCGTGGCCGAACTCGAGCACGCGCTCCGCGCGGGTTTCGCGGCGGGCTCGCTGTGGCCGGTGCTGTGCGGGTCGGCGGTCGATGCGATCGCCGTCGACCGGTTGCTCGACTTCGTGTGCCGGATCGCGCCCGCACCGTCGGAGGTCCCGGGCATCGAGGTTCACGGCGACGGGGTCGCCGAGGTGCGGTGCGATCCGTCCGGTGATCCGCTCGCGTACGTCTTCAAGACGCAGACCGACGAGTACGTCGGGCAGGTGGCGTTGGTGAAGATCCTGTCCGGCACCGTGCACGCCGACGACGTCCTCGTCAATCAGCGCACCGGAGCGAAGGAGCGCCTGCACAACCTGCTTCGCGTCCTCGGCAGCAAACACACCGCGATCGACACCGCGGAGGCGGGCGACATCGTCGGCGCCATCAAACTGACCGACGTCTCGACGGGTGACACCCTCGCGCCGATCGGCTCGTCCCTCACCGTCCCCCCGATCGTGCACCGGCGTCCCGTCTACGGAATCGCCGTGGCCGCCGAGAGCGCGGGCGACGAGGACAAACTGGCGACCGCCCTGACGGAGCTCGTCAGCGACGACCCGACGCTGGAGGTGACCCGCGACAGCGAAACCCACCAGACGGTGGTCCGGGGCGCCGGCGATGTGCACGTGCAGGTGGCGCTGACCCGGTTGAAGCGGCGGTACGGCATCACCCTCCAGACCGAACCCGTCAAGATCGCGTACCGCGAGACGCTGCTCGGCACCGTGGAGACGGAGGGCCGCCACAAGAAGCAGAGCGGCGGCCACGGCCAGTTCGGGGTGGCGACGGTCCGCTTCGAGCCGCTCCCCCGCAACGAGGGCTACGAGTTCGTCGACGAGACCCGCGGTGGAGTGATACCCAAGTCCCTCATCCCCGCGGTCGGCAAGGGGATTGCCGAATCGATGGGACGCGGAGGCCGGCACGGGTTTCCGCTCGTCGACCTGCGGGCCACCGTTCTCGACGGCAAGCATCACTCGGTCGACTCCGACGATTTCAGTTTCCGGATGGCGGGGGCACTCGCCCTCCGTGCGGCCATCGACAAGGTGGGCACCCTCGTCCTCGAACCCGTCGACCACGTCGAGGTCACGGTGCCGTCGGCGCTTCAGGGTGACGTGATGGCGGATCTCGGACGGCGCCGCGGCCAGATCGAGGGCACCGAACCGGCAGGGGACGGCGAGGTCACCGTCATCGCGTCGGTGCCGACGAGCGAGGTCACCGACTATCCGGTCGCCCTGCGCTCGATGACACACGGGCGTGGCCGTCTCGCACTGAGTTTCAAGTGCTACCAGGAACGGCCCGAACCGCGCTGAGCCGCCGTGGAGGGCGGGGCCGGTTCGTGAGCCGCCGCTAGTGCTCGCGACCGGTCCGCAGCCGAGCGGCGAGCTCCGCGCGGCTGCGGACCCCGGCCTTCGCGTACACCGATTTCAGGTGGTCCTGGACGGTGTTCACGGTGATGCCGCGGCGGTCCGCGATCTCGGACGTCGCGTAGCCGGCCATCACATCGGCGCACACGTCACGCTCGCGTGCGGTCACCGCATACGCCGCGAGCAACAATCCGGTGAGCTCGCCGCCGACGGCGGGTTCGAGGGTGACCACCGTCTGCGGTTCGTCGCCGCCGATCAAGGCCGTGGCGCGCACCAGAATCCAGCCGCCCTCCGCGTCGCGCACACGCGCCTTGAAGATCCCCGAACCGCTCGACCGGGCTCCGAACGTCGCGGCCCGCAGCACCACGGTCAGCCTGCCGGGGGCGACCTCGTCGAAGCGGTCCTGCCAGCCGCGGGCCGCGGCTGTGAGCGCAATCGGATCGCCGGCGGCGTCGGTGACCACCACCGCCGGACCCTGGTCACCGCGACCGGAGACCGCCGGGGCGTGCACGGACGCGGCCCGCGTCGCGACCGCCAGGCCGGGAGCCACGAGTGTGAGGAACTCGAGCTCACGGTCGGTGAAATCCGGCCCGGACCGCACGAATCCGGCTGCGCCCCAGCACACACCGTCGACGCGGAACACGATTCGGACCTCGCCGCCGAGCCCCAGCGGCGCCCACACCGCGCCGTGGCGGAGGCTGTGCGCGACCTCGTCCGAGGGTAGGTCCGAGGCCCGCGCGACGGTTCGGCCGCTGCGGGCGAGTTCGGCGAACGTGCCCGGATCGTCGCCGTTGTACTCGGATTCGGCGAGCAGCGGTTCGTACTGCTGCGGTATCCGGCTGCGCCCGCTGGTCATCGAACTGATCGCGAGTGTCTCCGGGTCGAGCATCGCCCAGCACGTCAGGTCGCTGCGCACCGTCTCACCGACCAGTTCGATGGCGCGCTCGTGCAGCTGCGTGACACCGGCACCCGATCCCGCCACAGCGAGCACCTCCCGGCGCAACTTTTCCGCCCGGACCTCCAGCATGAACACAGTATGCGCTGGTCACGGGCACACCACCATCCCAGATTCCGGGGATGGGCAGCGGGGTGCACCGGTCATACCGTCGCAGTATGTCCACTCACGTTCACGTAATCAGAGCAGGCGACGGCCGCCACCTCACCGCGCCGGACGCCCACATCACGGTCTTGGTCGGCGGCGATCACACCGGCGGGGCGTACGAAGTCTTCCTCGTCGAAGCGTCCCGGACCGCACCGGACGGCCCGCTGCACGCCGAGCCGTGGTCGAAGTCCTACCACGTGCTGCGCGGCCGGATGCTGGTCCAGGCCGGAGACACCGGGTACGAACTCGCGGCGGGGGAAACCATCGCCATCGAGGCGGGAACGATGAATACGTTCACGGTCCTGTCCGAGTCCGCCGACTTCCTCCTCGTCTCCGCCGGGGCATCCCACAGCCGTTTCTTCGGTGATCTCGACGCGGTCGGCCGTGGCGGGGACTCGCCGGGAGAAATGGACCGGTTGCTGCGCGGGGTCACCGATCGGTACGGCGTCGAACTCGCGACCGGGTCGGGTGCGCCGTGACCATCGTCGCGCAGATCGCCACACTGGTCGCCGCAGGCGTGCACCTGCTGGCATTCGTGTGGGAGTCGGTCCTGTTCCGCAGGCCGTCGGTGCACGAGGGCATCTTCCGCATCCCCGGCCGCGATGTGCCCGCGGCCCATCTGTGGGCGTTCAACGTCGGCTTCTACAACCTGTTCCTCGGTTCCGGCGCCATCGCAGGCGTCGTCCTGTGGTGGGCGGGTCACGACACTCCGGGTCGCACCCTCGTCGTCTACACCTGCCTCTTCATGTTCCTGGCGGGCATCGCCCTGGCCGTTTCGGACCGGATGGCGCTCAGCCGACAGCGCGGGGACGGCGTCGTCGGCACACTGTCGCAGAGCGTGCCCCCGCTGGTGGCCTTGATCGCGCTGGCGATCGGGTGACAACCCACGGCGCTCGATTGCCAGGAACTTCTCAGGGTCGCCCGAACGGATCATTACCCGCGGTCGGCATGATGGGATCCATGTCCCAGGTGACCGTTCTCGCCGTCGGTGGCACCGGAGAGTCCCACCCCGATGACCACCGACGCCACGTCTCCGGACTGTTGCGTGACGTCACCGACGCCCTCGACGACCGGTTCGCGTCCCGGTGGGTCGGCTATCCGGCGTCGTACGGGCCGGTGGCCGCGGGCGGGCTCAGCTACCGGGAGAGCACCGAGATCGGCGTCCGCCGCTTGATCGACGCCATGGAGGACGCTCCGGGACCGGTCATGCTGATCGGCTACTCGCAGGGATGCACCGTGATCCGTGAGGCGCTCGGGCAGATCGCCACCGGCGCCCTGCGCGCCGACAACCTCTCCGCGGTGGGTCTCGTCTCCGACCCCGAGCAACCCGCGGGGGTGGTGCCGGGCTGCCGCGGACGCGGTGTCGCGGGCGACGGCGCCCCGATCCCCGACTCCGTACCGGTCCAGTGGATCGCGCACCCGGACGACATGATCTGCAATGCCAGCGAAGACAGCTACGTGCGCGACATCGCGGACCTCACCCGGTGGATGTCGTTTCACGCGCTGCGGACGTGGCTCGCACAGACGTGGGAACTGATCCGCAACAACAGCTTCCAGAATGCGACCAAGACCCGCGTCAGCCCCCGGCAGTGGCGCACCGACCTGCGCCGGCTGCGGACCGCGGCCATCGAGGTGCTCGGCTACCTTCCGCCGCGCCTCGCCTGGCGCGGTGTGCGCGTCGTCAATGCGCGGGGTGGGCGGCACGTCGCGTACGCCAGCGAACCCCTCGATGCGAGCGGGCTCACCGGATGCCAGATCCTCGCCCAGTGGTTGCAGGTGCGGGCGACGTTCGAACCGGCCCTGCCCGTCGCGGCGTGAGGGTCGCGTCGATCAGGCGCTGTGCGGCCGCAGTGGAGTGAGCATCCGGCGCGGCTCACGCAGGGCCACGGCGACGGCGTCGCTGCGGGGACGGACGGCCTCCCCCTGCCCGGGCGCGACCACCAGGTCCTCGGGGCCCGGGATCGTGCCGCAGTCGGGGCATCGCCCGAAACGATCGAGTTGCGCTCCGCACACCGCGTGCGAGAACACGCGGCCCGGGTAACTGCCGGGCGACACGTACTGCTCACCCCATTGCGACAGCGCATAGATGCTCGGCCACAGAGCCTTCCCGGCCTCGGTGAGTTCGTACTCGGGATGACCGCCGTCGGCGACACGGACGAGGACGCCGGCCTCGACGAGAGCGGTCAGCCGGTCCGTCAGGACGGCGCGCGAGATGTCGAGGTGGGCAAGCAGATCACTGAAGCGGCGGACCCCGTAGAAACAGTCGCGCAGCACAAGCATCGTCCACCGCTCACCCACCACTTCGAGGGCGCGAGCGAGGTTGCAGTTCTGCTGCGAGTACCCGGTTCCCAGTGCCACACCCACATGCTAACGCAATTCAGTCTTGTCACCAGACCAAAATGGTTCTAAGTTCAGTCTTGTGAACAGACCAACTGCGGTTGCCCCACTGATCCGTGCACACACTCCCCGCCCGGGGACCACGCTGGCCGTCGCATCGCTCGGGACGTTCGTCGCCCTGGTCGCGTTCTGCGCCCCGCTCGGCAACATGCCCACCGTTGCCGCGGCACTGTCGGCGGGCCCGGCAGCGCAGACGTGGATTCTCAGTTCGATGAGCGTCGGCCTCGCCGCGGTCCTGCTGACCGCGGGCGCACTCGCCGACGACTACGGCAGGCGCCGGGTGTTCCACTGGGGTGCCTGGCTTCTCGCCCTGGGCGCGGTGGTCGGCGCGGTCAGTCAGGAACCCGTCCTGTTCATCGTCGGACGACTGATCCAGGGAGTGGCGGGCGCGGCATTGATCGCGGCCAGCCTCGGCGCCGTCGCACATGCCTTTACCACGCCTGCGGCGCGGGCGACGGCGAGTGGCATCTGGGGCGCGAGCGTCGGCGCCGGCATCGCCGTCGGCCCCGTCGTCGCGGGCCTCCTCGACCTCGCCGGGTGGTGGCGCGGCCTGTACTGGGCACTCGCCGTCGCATCGCTCGTGATCGGACAGGTCGCGACGCGCGCGCTCGCGGAGTCACGCTCCGCCGTCCCCAAGCGGATCGACGTCCCCGGAGCGGTCACGCTGTGCGCCGCGATGGTCCTGGTGCTCGTCGCACTCGTCGAGGGCAGACAGGGCAACATGGCCGCCACCGTGCTCTGCGGCGTCGGCGCGGCTGTGTTCACCCTCGCCTTCGTCGCGGTCGAGCTGCGACGACCGTTCCCGATGCTCGACCTCGCATTGTTCCGTCGACGCGACTTCCTGGCCGCCACCCTCGCGGCCCTCGCGACCGGGGCGGGCATCATCGGCCTGATGTCGTTCGCGTGCACGTTTCTGGTCAAGACGATGCACGTCAGCACGCTGGCCGCAGCCGGGGTGATCGCGCTGTGGTCGGGCACGAGTGTCGTGGCGTCGCTGCTCGCCCGCACACTCCCGGCAAGGCTCGCCGGCTCACCACAACTCGTCATCGGACTCGCCGGCGTCGGCGTCGCCATGCTCACGATGACGGGCCTCACCCCCGACTCGTCCCTGCTGCGATTGGTCCCGGGACTGCTGCTCGCCGGCGTCGCGAGCGGCCTGCTCAACGCCGGCCTCGGCCGCCAAGCCGTCGCCAGCGTGCCCGCCGATCAGGGCGGACTCGGCAGCGGCGCCAACAACACCGCCCGCTACCTCGGCTCGTCCATCGGCGTCACCGTCGTCAGCATCATCGCTCTCGACCCGGTAGGCACCGTCGACGGCATGGTGCCGGGCTGGAACTACGCCGCCGTCACCACCGGGCTGATCTCACTGGTCGGCGCAGGGGTGGTCGGCGTGCTCGTGCGAGGAACCGCCGTCAGACGTTGAAGCGGAACTCAGCGCTGGGCGTTTGCTGGAGTTGGCGATTGTTGGCAAATCGCACCTACCTGCGACTTCGACCGTTGATAGCGTTGGCGAGCACCGACAGGCCTCGGGAGTGCTGCGTACCCGCTGCGTACCGAGCGGTGCCACACCACTGCACTCCGATCACCCGGCGATGATCCCCATCCTCCACAGTTGATCCACTACGTCGACCAGCCAAGACGTGACCACCGGTGGAAACGGCGACCACATGCTCCAGCTATCCCCGACCAGGTGAGTGAAGGCATCCATCTCGATCTCCCTTTCGTTCGGCACCTACCCGATCCCCATCCACTCCCGGAAGCCGGGGATCGGGATGTACCAAACGTGGTCGCCGAGCTGCTGCCAGATCCACATCTGCAGTTGCATGGTTCCTCCTTCGTTGCTGTCACCGAGAAGGGCTGGTCAGTGCCAGGAGTTCCACCACAGCACGAGCGGCACAAGGAACGGGAACCAGTAACTCCAGTCCGGGCCGAATCCGATCATCGGAATACCACCTATCTCGCGGTCACCCCGACCTGTTTCGATTATCGACCTGTCGGCGTCCGTGTGGCGACGAATGCTCGACAGCACGCCCCCGTCCATCGTGCGGACGAGGGCCTTTGCCGCCTACGGCCCTTTGACCAGGAGCTGACTGTTGTTGTAGACCGTCCAGGTGTTGCCGCCAGTGGCGAGCTTGCGGTGCCGCAGGAGCACGCTGTGCACGCCCTGCGTGGACCGGGCAGCGTCGACAGATCCGCACCGCTTCGGCGTGGCGGCCCGCCCTGTCGGTTGCGTTCTCGCCGTCCCGCTCGCCGTCGAAAAGGTGGTGGTGCCCGACGCACGCGGCGTCGATCAGGCGGTCGTCGATCAAGTTGGTCAGCACCGGCGGCGCCTTGCGTTTGCGGCGTCCCTGGGGATTTCGCAGTGCCGCGGCCCCGCGATTCCTCGACGTGACGCCGGCGTTCGCTCTCCGGGTGTTGAGCGCGGCGCGCAAGCGGTCAGTCGACACACCGCGATTCGCCAGCCTTTGCGCTAGCTGGGCCTCGGCGCGGGTCGCCGTCACCGGCACGCCCAGGCGCTCGAGGTCGACGATCGTGTCGGCGATCTGTTCGGACGTGGCACTGACGCGGCTCAACGATAGCGGGCAAGATCACATTCGCGAGCTTCTACCGTGAGTGGTCATCTCGTCAGGTGTGGGTACCGGGCACCGTGGAGGCGATGAACCTTGCGGCGAACGGAGTCACGTTCGGTAACGTCGCAATGGCGGACTTGCGGCCTTCCCATCTGGAGACATGGGTGAAGGCCATGCAAAACAAGCCCCTCGCACCAGGGACTATCAAGACACGGTTCAACAACGTGCGCTCAGTGCTGCGCGCAGCGCGCCGAGACAAGGTCCTCGCCGAAGATCCATCCGAGAAGATCACGCTCCCCCGCCGGCGGCGCGCCGATGCCGCGATGATCATCCCCACGGCAGAGCAGGTCGGCGCGCTCGTCCAGGCCGCCGACGTGGACTTCGACGCGTTCGTCGGGCTCTGCGCCTTCGCTGGCCTTCGACTGGGTGAAGCCGCGGCGCTACAGGTCGGCGACGTCGACTTCCTGCGTCGCGAGATCAACGTTCGGCGTCAGGTGCAGCGAGCCAACGGCGGGGTCGTCGAGCTCCGGGCACCGAAGTACGGCTCCGAGCGCGTGATCCCCGCACCCAACGGGCTACTCGAGTTGCTGTCGCTCCACATCGCCCACTGGCGAGCTGGCACCGACCCTGCCGGTTGGATGTTCCCCGGCGAGGGCGAGCACCCCTGGCACCAGAACTCGGTCGGCTACAGATGGCGCAAGACGCGCAAAGCCGTCGGAGTCGACGATCTGCATCTCCATCACTTGCGGCACTTCTACGCGTCCGGCCTCATCGCGGCGGGCTGCGACGTCGTGACGGTGCAGAAGGCGCTGGGGCACAGCTCCCCCACCGTCACGCTGAACACCTACGCCCACCTGTGGCCGGACGCGAGCGACCGTACTCGCAACGCGGCCGAGGCACTCTTCCGGTCGTCGCTGCAGTCCGCTGCGTACCCACTGCGTACCGAGGACCCAAAACAGGGTGGTGACCAGGGGTTCTAAACGTTGAAGCGGAACTCCACCACGTCGCCGTCGGCCATGATGTAGTCCTTGCCCTCCATGCGGACCTTGCCAGCGGCCTTGGCGGCTGCCATGGATCCGGCGGCGACGAGGTCGTCGAAGGAGACGATCTCGGCCTTGATGAAGCCGCGCTCGAAGTCGGTGTGGATGACGCCGGCGGCCTGCGGGGCGGTGTCGCCCTTGTGGATGGTCCAGGCGCGGGATTCCTTGGGACCGGCGGTGAGGTAGGTCTGCAGGCCGAGGGTGTGGAAGCCGGTGCGGGCGAGTGCGTGCAGGCCGGGCTCGGACTGTCCGATGGAGTCGAGCATCTCCTGCCGGTCCTCTTCGTCCAGCTCGAGCAGCTCCTGCTCGACCTTGGCGTCGAGGAACACAGCGTCTGCCGGGGCGACGGAGGCGCGCAGTTCGGCGACCTTCGCGTCGTCGGTGAGCACGGCCTCGTCGGCGTTGAACACGTACAGGAACGGCTTGGTGGTGAGCAGGCTCAGCTCGCGCAGCAGCGCGAAGTCCAGCTTGTCCTTCGCGCTGAACAGGGTCTTGCCCTCGTCGAGGACTTCCTGCGCCTTCAGCGCCTCCTCGTGGACGGGCTTGAGTTCCTTGTTCTTCTTCGCTTCCTTCTCCAGGCGCGGCAGGGCCTTCTCCAGCGTCTGCATGTCGGCGATGACGAGCTCGGTCTCGATCACCTCGATGTCGGATGCCGGGTCGACGCGGCCGTCGACGTGCACGACGTCGTCGTCGTTGAAGACGCGAACCACCTGGCAGATCGCGTCGGCCTCGCGGATGTTGGCGAGGAACTTGTTGCCGAGGCCGGCGCCCTCGGAGGCGCCCTTGACGATGCCGGCGATGTCGACGAACGACACCGTGGCGGGCAGGATGCGCTCGGAACCGAAGATCCGGGCGAGCTCGGACAGCCGCGGATCGGGCAGTTCGACCAGGCCGACGTTGGGTTCGATGGTCGCGAACGGGTAGTTCGCGGCCAGCACGTCGTTGTTGGTCAGCGCGTTGAACAAGGTGGACTTGCCGACGTTGGGCAGTCCGACGATTCCGAGGGTAAGGCTCACGGTCGTTGGATTCTACGGCGTCGGCGTCCGATCAACGACCATCGGCCTCACCAGCTGGAGGTATCGCTGTTCGCGACGAGGGCGATGATCAGGATGGCGTACCCGATGACGAAGACGACGATCAGCGCCACCCAGATCCACAAGGCGATCTTGCCGAGCGCCTTGGCACGGTCGGACGCGTACTGGGCGCCCTGATAGTCGCCCATCGCCCACTTGGGGTACACGTCGTGGACGTGGTTGAACGCGGCGAAGGCGAGCGGCCAGAAGAAGAGGACGGCAGCCACCGCCCATCCGGCGTTCGAGGGCGGCAGTGGCGGCGGGCCGTACTGGCCCGGGTACGGCTGCGGCTGCGGCGGCTGCTGTTGCTGCGTCGGGTACTGGTAGCCGTAGGTACCCGTGTCGCCGGGCTTCGGCGGCACCGGATTGCTCGACGATTCCGGATTGCTCGGCGACTCCGACATGACTCCCCCTGTCGTGGCAGCTGACCTCGTGCGTCCACTATCCCACCTGTCTCCCCATGTGAGTGCGAAAGTGCGCCGGAGTACGCGTCGGCACTCATGTGAGGTTCTAGCCTCAGCGAGTGACCCGCTGGTTGATCGTCCTCGCGCTATGGATCCTCGGACTGGGCGCTCTTGCCTTGACCCTCGGTGTGGCGACCGGGTGGTGGTTCGCCGCGGTCGTCCTTCTCGCGCTCGCAGCCCTGGGGACGTGGGATCTGCTGCAACGGCGGCACAGCATTCTGCGGAATTATCCGGTGCTGGGGCACGCGCGGTTCCTGCTCGAGAAGATCCGCCCCGAGATCCAGCAGTACTTCGTCGAATCGTCCACGGACGGAACGCCCTTCGACCGCGACACCCGCGACCTCGTCTACGAGCGGGCCAAGGGGACGCTCGCCGAGGAACCGTTCGGCACCGAGCGGGACGTGCACGCCGTCGGCTACGAGTTCATGGCCCATTCGCTGCGCGCCCGGATGGCACCGCCCGAGCCGCCGACCGTCCGCATCGGCGGCCCCGACTGCGAACGGCCCTACGACATCGCGCTTCTCAACGTGTCGGCGATGAGCTTCGGCTCGCTCTCCGCGAACGCCATCGAAGCCCTCAACGCCGGGGCCGCGCGCGGCGGGTTCGCGCACGACACCGGTGAGGGCGCGATCAGCCCGTACCACCGCAAGTACGGCGGCGACCTGATCTGGGAGATCGCGTCCGGCTACTTCGGCTGCCGCACGGACGACGGCCACTTCGACCCCGGGAAGTTCGCCGAACATGCGGCATCAGACCAGGTGAAGGCGATTTCGATCAAGCTGTCGCAGGGCGCGAAACCCGGGCTCGGCGGAGTGCTGCCCGGGGCGAAGGTGTCGCGGGAGATTGCCGAGACGCGCGGCGTGCCGGTCGGGAAGACGGTGATCTCCCCGCCCTCGCACACCGCGTTCTCCACCCCGAACGAGCTGATCGACTTCATCGTCACCCTGCGAACGCTCTCCGGCGGCAAACCCGTCGGGTTCAAATTGTGCGTCGGATCGCGCACCGAGTTCCTCGGCATCTGCAAGGCGATGCTCGAACGCGACGTCACCCCGGACTTCGTCATCGTCGACGGCTCCGAGGGCGGAACCGGTGCAGGTCCAGTGGAATTCGAGGACAACATGGGCATGCCCCTCACCGAGGGGCTGATGCTCGTGCACAACGCGCTCACCGGCGCCGGACTGCGGAACCGCATCAAGATCGGCGCGTCCGGGAAGGTCGCCAGCGCATCCGACATCGTCAAACGGATCATTCAGGGCGCCGACTTCACCCTGGCCGCCCGCGCGATGATGTTCGCCGTCGGCTGCATCCAGGCGCAGATGTGCCACACCAACCGCTGCCCCGTCGGAGTGACTACGCAGGACCCGGCGCGGACCCGCGCGCTCGACGTCCCCGACAAGGCGGCCAGGGTGTTCCGGTTCCAGAAGTCGACGGTGGCCGGCGCCCAGCAGATGGTGGCATCGATGGGTCTCGACAGCTTCGACCAACTGACACCGTCGATGCTCAACCGCCGGATCGACGGGGTCACCACGCGCACCTACGCGGAACTGTACGAGTGGCTGATGCCCGGCGAACTGCTCGAGGATCCGCCCTCGGATTGGCTCACCGACTGGATCGACGCCGATTCGTCTCGCTTCTGACGTCGTTTTTTCGTCGAACCGAACGTCGGCGCAATAGGGTGACGGGGGCCACAAAAGATGTGGCATCTGTCGACGGCGTCACCCCCGGCACACAATGACGACGGGGGCGCTGGGAAGGAGTTCGCGATGGCCCTGAGAGCCGCCCCCGAATCCGAGATCGAGTACCTGAAAACGGATCCGGATCTGCCAGCGGTCGGCGTCGTGGACCGCACCCCCATCTCACCGGCGGCGCGGATCACGTTCGCCGTCCTCGGCCTCCTCGGTGGCATCGCCTGGGTGATGATCGCGTTCATCCGCGGCGAGAACATCAACGCCGTCTGGTTCGTGGTGGCCGCCGTCTGCACGTACCTCATCGCCTACCGCTTCTACGCGCGGATGATCGAGCGCAAACTCGTCCAGCCCCGTGACGACCGGGCCACCCCCGCCGAAATCCTGGAAAACGGCAAGGACTACATGCCGACGGACCGGCGGGTGCTGTTCGGGCACCACTTCGCCGCAATCGCCGGCGCAGGTCCCCTCGTCGGTCCCGTCCTCGCCGCACAGATGGGCTACCTGCCCGGCACGCTGTGGATCATCATCGGCGTCGTCTTCGCCGGAGCGGTCCAGGACTTCCTCGTCCTGTGGATCTCGACGAAACGCCGCGGACGCAGCCTCGGTCAGATGGCTCGCGACGAACTCGGCCTCGTCGGCGGTGTGGCCGCCATGATCGGCGTCTTCGTCATCATGATCATCCTCATCGCGGTACTCGCCCTCGTCGTCGTCAACGCGCTCGCGGAAAGCCCGTGGGGCGTCTTCTCGATCGCCATGACCATCCCGATCGCCCTGTTCATGGGCGTCTACCTGCGGTACCTGCGCCCGGGCAAGGTCGCGGAGGTGTCGCTGATCGGCGTCGTGCTGCTGCTCCTCGCCATCGTGTCCGGCGGCTGGGTCGCCGACACCGGTTGGGGCGCCGACTGGTTCACGCTCTCCAAGGTGACCATCGCCTGGCTGATGATCGCCTACGGTTTCGCCGCCTCCGTCCTGCCCGTGTGGCTGCTGCTGGCCCCGCGCGACTACCTGTCGACGTTCATGAAGATCGGCACGATCATCCTGCTGGCCATCGGCATCCTGGTCGCGCAGCCCACCATCAAGATGCCCGACGTCACGACGTTCGCCATCCAGGGCAACGGTCCCGCGTTCGCGGGCTCGCTGTTCCCGTTCCTGTTCATCACGATCGCGTGCGGCGCGCTGTCGGGCTTCCACGCCCTCATCTCCTCCGGCACCACACCCAAGCTGCTGGCGAAGGAAAAGCAGATGCGGCTGATCGGATACGGGGGCATGCTCACCGAGTCGTTCGTCGCGATCATGGCGCTCGTCACCGCGTGCATCATCGACCAGCACCTGTACTTCGCGCTCAACGCGCCGGCCACCCTCACCGGCGGAACCCCCGAGACGGCCGCCGCCTACGTGAACGGCCTCGGACTGTCCAGCCCGAACATCAGCCCCGACACCCTCTCGCAGGCCGCGGAGAACGTGGGCGAGGAGTCGATCATCTCCCGCACCGGCGGTGCCCCGACGCTCGCGTTCGGCATGTCGGAAGTGCTCAGCCAGTTCCTCGGCGGCGCCGCCCTCAAGTCGTTCTGGTATCACTTCGCGATCATGTTCGAGGCGCTGTTCATCCTCACCACCGTCGACGCAGGCACCCGTGTCGCCCGGTTCATGCTGTCGGACTCGCTCGGCAACTTCGGTGGACCCGCCCGCAAGTTCAAGGATCCGTCGTGGCGCGTCGGAGCCTGGGTGTGCTCGCTGGCCGTCGTCGGACTGTGGGGCGCGATCCTGCTCATGGGCGTCACCGACCCGCTCGGTGGAATCAACACCCTGTTCCCGCTCTTCGGCATCGCGAACCAGCTGCTCGCCGCGATCGCGCTGATGGTGGTCCTCGCCATCGTCATGAAGAGGGGCCTCTTCAAATGGGCATGGATTCCGGGCGTTCCCCTCGTCTGGGACCTGATCGTCACCATGACTGCGTCCTGGCAGAAGATCTTCTCCGGCAACACCGCCGTCGGCTACTGGTCCCAGCACGCCGCGTTCAAGGAGGCGAAGGAAGCCGGCAAGACCAGCTTCGGTTCCGCCAAGACTCCCGAGGCCATCGACGCCGTCATCCGCAACACGTTCATCCAGGGCACCCTGTCGATCGTGTTCGCCGGACTCGTCCTCGTCGTCGTGGTGGCCGGAGCGCTCGTCTGCATCAAGGCATTCCGGGCGGGTGGACTGCCGACCACCGAGTCACCCGAGCAACCGTCGAAGATCTTCGCGCCCGCCGGGTTCGTCCCCACCGCCGCCGAGAAGGAACTCGACAAGGAATGGAACGAACTCATCGCATCGGGCGTCGTGCGCGCACCCGGTGCTGCACACACCCACACGGACAGGGCACATCACCATGATGAATAGGGTTGTGGGGGCCGTCCGGACCGCCTGGTGGTGGACGGGGTCGCTGATGGGCGACCACGACTACAGCAGGTACGTCGAACACCTTCGCCGGAACCATCCGGAGGCCGAGGTGCCGACCGAGCGCGAGTACTGGAAGGCGCGCTACGCGGACGCCGACGCGAACCCGGGTGCCCGCTGCTGCTGACCTCACCGGGCCGTCCCGGCGTCCCCCAGTACTGTCAGTACTGATCGGCTGAGCAGACACGGCAGGGAGGACCATCTGTGACGGAGAAGGAAGCCCCGGCGCCGTCCGGGACCGCAATCACGAAACCGGACCGCGGGCATCTCATCGGGGTGGGTGCGATGTGGGTGGCCAAGTGGTCGCTGGTCCTCGTGGCCATCTCGCTGGGCGCGTTGTTGTTCGGGTGGATCATCGAAAAGCTGTGGGTGATCGTCCTCCCCGTGCTGCTGGCCGTCGTGGTGTGCACGGTGCTGTGGCCGCCGACGCGGGCGATGACGAGACGGCGTATCCCCCCGGCGGCGGCCGCCGCGACGTCGCTCGTCGTGTTCATCGCCGTCGTCGCCGGAATCATCGCGGGCATCGTGCCGTCCGTGGTCAACCAGGCACCCGAGCTGGCCAACAAGGCCACCCAGGGCATCAACCAGGTGCAGGACTGGTTGAAGGGTCCGCCGATCAACCTGCAGGACGATCAGATCGACCAGGGCATCCACACCATCGTCGTGAAGGTGCAGGAAAGTGGGACGGTCATCGCGTCCGGTGTGTTCACCGGGGTCAGCACCGCCAGCTCCCTGCTGCTCACACTCGGCCTCGTGCTGGTGCTGTCGTTCTTCTTCATCAAGGACGGCCCGCGGTTCATCCCGTGGCTGCACTCCGTCGGCGGCGGCCGCGCGGGCCGTCACCTCGAAGTGGTGCTGGGCCGCATGTGGGACACGCTCGGCGGGTTCATCCGGACGCAGGCACTGGTCAGCCTCATCGACGCCGTCTTCATCGGCGCCGGACTGCTCATTCTCGGTGTGCCGCTCGCACCGGTCCTCGCGATCCTGACGTTCATCGGTGGCTTCGTCCCGATCGTCGGTGCGTTCGTCGCCGGTGCTCTCGCCGTGCTCGTCGCGTTGGTGGCCAACGGTCTCACCACCGCCGTGATCGTGCTGATCATCATCCTCGTGGTGCAGCAGATCGAGGGCAACGTGCTGCAGCCCGTACTCCAGAGCAAGAGCATGAAACTTCACGCCGTCGTGGTTCTGCTCGCCGTCACCGCCGGTGGCTCCGTGTTCGGGATCGTCGGCGCCTTCCTCGCGGTGCCCACCGCCGCCGTCGCCGCCGTGGTGGTGCGCTACATCGGTGAGCAGATCGACGAGCACAGCGCCGAAAGCAACATCGCCGACGCCGTCGCCGCGAACGACGACCTCGACGACGCCGAACGGGAGGGCGTCACCGTCGACGAGGCCGCCGTCGCGCCCAAGGCGGACTGACCGGCGGTCAGCCGGCGACCACCTCCACGGTGGAGCCGGTGCGTCCGCGAATCACGTGCAGCCGGCTCGGGATTCGCTGACGCATCTCGTCGACGTGACTGACGATCCCGACCACCCGGCCGCCGTCACGAAGCTCGTCGAGCACGCCCATCACCGAGTCGAGGGTGTCCGCGTCGAGGGTGCCGAATCCCTCGTCGATGAACATCGTGTCGAGGACGACGCCTCCCGACTCCGCCGCGACGACATCGGCGAGACCGAGCGCCAGCGACAGCGACGCCAGGAACGACTCACCACCGGACAGGGTCTTGGCCGAACGCACCACCCCGGTGTAGTCGTCGCGGATGTCCAGCCCCAGACCGCCGCGGCGGCCTCGCGGACCGGCCTCGTCGCTGTGGACGAACTCGTACCGTCCCGCCGACATCCGGCCGAGCCGCGCGGATGCCGAGACGGCCACCTCTTCCAGCCGGGCCGCCAGCACATACGATCGCAGCGACATCTTCCTGGCGTTCTGGCCACGGCCCGCGATCACCTCGGCGAGGGCAGCCAGCTCCTCGTGCGCGGCCTGCATCGGCGCAATCGCCTCGGCGGCCTTGTCGAGCTGACCGACGAACCGTTCCAGATCGAGCAGTCGGCGCTCGGCGTCGGACGCCGCCGCGACGGCGACGTTCACGACCTCCGCGGCCACGTCGTGCGCGTGCTGGACGGACGCCAGTTCCACGGGATCCGCCTCGGCGACGGCAACGACCTCGGGGTCGTCGAGCACGCTGCGCGCCCCGACCTCGGCGTCCCGCGCCGCCGTGAGGACGGCCTCGATCTCGCCCTGACGGGCGGCCGTCCGGACCGCGGCCACGGCGTCGGCAGTGCTGTCGAAACCGGCGTCCCCGGCCAGTGTTTCGGCCTTGGCCGCGAGTTCACGGGCCGCCGACTCGGCTCCGGCACCGGCGTCCCGCACGTCGAGCAGCTCGGATGCGGACTCGGCGAGCGCGTCGAGTCGTGCGCGGCGCGCCTCCACGCTCGGGTCGTCGCCCGCCGCCTCGCTCACCCGGGCCCGGATCTCCCCGAGCTGTGTCGTGCTCGCCGTGATCCTCTCGGCGACGGTGGCGGCGTCGACGCCCAGGTCCAGCGACCGTTCCTGCAGGTGACTCTCGCGGTCCCGTAGCTCGGTGAGCGACGCGGACCGACGCTCGACCTCGTCGCCGAGCGCAGTCGCCTGCCCCACCGCCGTCTCCGCGGCCGTGAGTGCCTGGGCGAGTTCGTCCGCGTCACCGTCGCCACCGCGCTGGACGAGCACGCCGATCGCGCGCTCCACCGCGCCCAGCTTCTCGGTCGCGGTCGTCATCGCCGCCGCGGCCTTCTGCTCCGCGGCGAGGGCCTTGTCCTCGTCGGTCTTCGTCACCGACAGCTCGGACGGTTCGGCAGGCTGCGGGTGCTCGGATGAACCGCACACCTGGCACGGGACACCGTCCTCGAGCGTGCCCGCCAATTCGGCTGCCATGCCCGCGATCCGACGTTGCAGAAGGTCGAGCCAGTGCTCCCGCGCGTCCTGATGCTGTCGCCGGGCATCGAGCACACCGCGCTCGAGCCGATCCCGCTCGGCCCGGCGGGTGCGGAGATCCGCCGCCGCCGAGGCAGCGTCGGCCGCCCGGTCCCGGGCATCGACGAGCCCGGGCACCGCGGCGCGGGCCTTCTGCGCCGAGTCGAGCGCCTTCTCCGCTTCACTCAGAGCGAGCGGCAATTGTTCGCGCTCCCGGGACAGCGCGTCGCCGGCCTCGGCGAGTTCGACCTGCCGGGTACGCAGCCGCTCCACTTCGACAGCGAGCCGGTCGGCGGCGACGGATTCGGCGAGTGCCCCGTCGAGGCGGACGATCTCATCACGCCAGTCCCGGATACTCGACCGGATGTGCTCCCGTTCGTCGGCGGTCGGAGGCCACGACAACTCCGCCACGAGATCGGCGCCGCCCACCGTCGAACGCAACCCGTCCGTGATCGCCTCGACGTTCCGCGCCGCGGCCGCGGCCTTGGCCCGGGCGGCGTCGGCGTCGCGTGCCACGGTCGCGACCGGTTCGGCCCGGCGCGCATCCGCCAATTCGGCGACGAGGACCGCCCGCCGGTCCGCTCCCGCTGCGTGCGCCTCGAGTTCCGCCTCGGCTCGCCGCCTGCGGTTCTGCAGTTCGAGGACACGGCGCGCCTCCGTCAGCGCATCGCGGGTCACCTTCGCCTGACCCTTGGCCGTCTGCAGGTCGTCCGCGGCCAGGTCGCGAGTCTCGCGCGCCTCGGCCTCGAGCTTGTGAGCCCAGGTCACCGGATCGGCGTCGGCGCCCCCCTCGATGCCTGCGGCAGTCGCGACCCGCGCCAGCAGGACGTCGACGGCCCGTTGATGCTCGTCCAGGTCGTGGGCGCTGGTGCGCCTGCGGTCGAGGAACCACTCCTCCACCGTCCCGAATCGGGTGGTGTCGAACAGCCTCTCCAGAAGCTGACCGCGTTCTTCGTTGTCGGCGCGCAGGAACTTCGCGAACTCTCCCTGCGGCAGCAGGACCACCTGGAAGAACTGGTCGGCGCTCATGCCCATCAGCCGCCCGACCTCGTCGGCGATGTCGGGGATTCGTGACAGGTTCTCCCCGCGACCGTCGAGCCAGGTGAGCGTGGCCTTCGCGTTTTCCTTGATGGTCCCCGACCCACGGCGCTTGGGACGCTCGAACTCCGGGCTGCGGACGAGTCGCAGATGCCGGCCCGCGATCGTCGCCTCGAGCGTCACCGTCGGAACGGAACCGGCGGGCGCGTGGTCGGACAGGAGGCGCTTGCCGTCCTTCCGTGCCCCGGGCACCGTGCCGTACAGCGCGAACGCCACCGCGTCGAGGACCGTCGTCTTACCGGCGCCGGTATGACCGTGCAGCAGAAAGAGCCCGTCGGCGCCGAGCCGATCGAAGTCGACTTCCACGGATCCTGCGAACGGCCCGAAGGCTTCGACCTCGAGTCGATGCAGCCTCATGCCGTCTGTTCCAGCGCGACGACCTCGGCGGTGCCTTCGCCGGACCGGCCGGCGAAGCCGAGTGCGGCCTCCACCAGCCGGATCTCGCCGGTCGACGGCTCGCTGCGCACGTCGGTGAGGAAGCTGCGCGTGATCTGCAGATCGCTGCGCCCGTGGACCTTGTCGCGGTAGCGCAGATCGTCGCCGCCTTCGGGGCGTTGCCACTCGAGGTGCACGGCGAACGGGAATCGCGTCTGGAGTGAGCGCATGGCGTCGACCGGACGTTCCGGGTCGGTGAGCACCGCCGACACGTAGCAGTCCTCGGCGTCGCGGAACGTGTCGTCCTCGAGCAACTCCTGCACCGTCCCGGTCAGTTGCCGGAGACCGCGGACCACCGGCAGGTCGACCCGCTCGACGGCCCGCAGTCCGTCGGCGTCGAGATCCACGAGGTAGACCGCCTTGCTGTGGGTGCGCTCGCCGAAGGAATACGGCAGCGGCGAACCCGAGTACCGGATGTTCTCGGCGAGGGCCTGCGGCGAGTGGAGGTGGCCGAGCGCGACGTAGTCGACCCCGCCGAAGGCCGACGCCGACACCGTCTCGACGCCGCCGACGGAGATGGACCTCTCCGATCCGGTGGCCTCTGCGCCCACGACGAACGCGTGCGCCAGGACGACGGACCTGGTGCGCGGACCGGTGTCGTTGCGGCCGTCGAGGTCGGCGCAGACGCGGTCCATCGCGGCGTCGAGGATCTCGGCGTGCGAGCGGGCGGTCGGCACGTCCAGTTGCGCGCGGGTGATCTCGGGCTCGAGATAGGGAATGCCGTAGAACGCGACGGGACCGTGCTCGTCGTCGAGCACCACGGGCGAGCCGATCCCGGCGACCGTCGTCATGAGGTGCAGCCCGCCCGCGCGGGAGAACGCGGCACCCGCCCCGAGCCGCGCCGCGGAGTCGTGGTTCCCGGACGTGGCGACGATGACCGCACCGGCGTCCCGGATCGCTTCGAATCCGCGGTTGCACACGGTGACGGCGTCCGCGCTGGGGATCGACCGGTCGTACACGTCCCCGGGAACGACGACGACGTCCACGCCGTGCTCGGCGACGAGGGCGGCGATCGCGTCGAGCACACGGGCCTGGTCGGTGAGCAGGTCCACCCCGTGGAACGTGCGTCCGATGTGCCAGTCCGAAGTGTGCAGGATCCTCATGTCCCGAGACCGTAGAGCACGGTGCCGACAACCTCGAACACCTCGGCCGCGTGGCGTCGGAGCGATTGGACGTGTCGCTGGGGCGGTGCCCCACATGTCGCTGGGGCGGTGCCCCACATGTCGCTGGGGCGGTGCCCCACATGTCGCTGGGGCGGTGCCCCACATGTCGGTGGGGCGGTGCACCATGAGCCACATGAATGCACTCGCTGCACTCGGAATGCTCCTGGCGCTGGCCGCGGGCACCGCCCTCGGGTGGCTGTTGCACGCGGCGCGGAGCAGTGATCGGGCAGCGCGAGCGGAGGCACAGCTCGCCGCGCTGCGCGAGAACGAGGCCCTCCTCCGGCAGTCGCTCGGCGCGGTCAGCGAAGACTCCGCCCGCCGCCACTCGGGTGCGATCGGCGAGCAGATCTCGCGACTGGTCGGGCCGCTGCACGAGGCCGTCGGCGCCCTGGCGGAACAGGTGGACCACGTCGAACGCAACCGCGTTCACGCGTACGCCGGGCTCAGTGAGCAGGTCGAGGGCATGCACCGCACCTCACAGATGCTGTCCACGCAGACGAACAGACTCGTCACGGCGCTGCGGGCGCCGCAGATCCGGGGCAGGTGGGGCGAGATCCAACTCGAGCGGGTGGTCGAACTGGCCGGGATGGTCCGGCACTGCGACTTCGACACCCAGGTGTCGAAGGACGGTGTCCGTCCCGACCTGCTCGTGTACCTCGCGGGCGGCAAGCAGATCGTGGTCGACGCCAAGGTCCCGTTCGCGGCGTATTTGGACGCCGCGCAGACGGAAGACCCGACTGCCAGGGAACAGCACCTCACCCGGCACGCCCGGCAGCTGCGCACGCACGTCGACCAGTTGGCCGACAAGACGTATTGGGAGTCGTTCGACCCGACGCCGGAGTTCGTGGTGCTGTTCGTGCCCGGTGACCCGTTCCTGGACGCGGCGCTGATCGCCGACTCCGGGCTGCTCGAGCACGCGTTCTCGCGGAACGTGATCCTCGCCACCCCCACCACTCTCATCGCGTTGCTGCGGACCATCGCGCACACCTGGCGGCAGGAGGCGCTGTCGCAGGACGCCGCGAAGATCCACCAACTCGGCCGGGAGCTGTATTCGCGGCTGGGCACGGTCGGCGCGCATCTCGACCGCTCGGCTCACAACTCGGCAAGGCCGTCGACTCGTTCAATCTCACCGTCGCGTCGATGGAGTCCCGGGTCACAGTCACCGCCCGCAAGCTCCACGACCTCGACGTGTTCGACGGCGACGTCACCGAGGTCAGCGCCGTCGATTCGTGGCCGCGACGCACAAATCTCGAGGATCTCTCAGGCTCTACCGGTCACGCCAACGAGGCTAGTTAACAAGTTGCCGCTACTGTCGTTGTGTGTCTGCAACCCAACGTGCTCGCTCTGGGGTGCCGCTCGACAGGCGGTCGATTGTCCCTACGGTCCCCGGTCTCCCCTGGTGGGGTGTCATTCTCCTGGCCGTCGGAGGCACCTTTGTCGGATTCGCTGTCGATGCGGCTCGTGGCACGGAACTCACGGCTGCGTTCTCCACGTTTTATTTCCTCGGCTGCGTTCTCGCCGTGGCGGCTGCCGGCAATCGGGCGCTGTTCACCGCGATCGTCCAGCCGCCGCTGATCCTGTTCGTCGCGGTGCCGCTCGGGCAGAGTCTCATCGCGGAGGAGAACAGCACCGCACTGAAAGACCTGGCGATCAACGTCGCATATCCGCTGGTCAACCGTTTTCCGGTGATGCTCGCCGCCACCGTGGTCACCCTGCTGATCGGCGGCCTCCGCCTCTTCCTGCTGCAGCAACGCAAGACCGGTCCCGCCCGTACGTCCGAGCGGCGACGCGCGCAGCGGGCGCCACGCGCCGCCCGCCCTCGGCGCGCAGCCGAGGAGTCGGAGCAGTCGCCGCCGCCGCGCCGGGCGCGTGACAAGGACGCTGCGCGGGAACATCCCCGCTCGGCGCGACGGGCAGCCACCCCACCGCCTCGCCGCTCCTCGTCGTCGGGAGGACGCACCGCGCCCCCACCACCGATGGTCGACCGGGCAGCGCAGGCTACCCGCTCGGCGCCTCCGCGCACCAGTCAGGCGCCGCGTTCGGTCCCGCCGCGGACGACGCCGCGACCCCGGCCGAACCCCGACGTGCCGGCCCACCCCATTCCGCAGGTGCGCTACCGCGACCGGTACGAGCCGCCGTTCGAGACGGAGCAGCCCCGCTAGAGCAGGGACGGGGCAGGTAGCGGGCCGATCAGGCCCGTGCGGCGCGCAGCTCGCGCGGCAGTGCGAAGACCAGCGTCTCGTTGGCGGTGGTGACCGGCTGGACGTCGTGGAATCCGTGCTCGTCGAGCAGATCGATCACACCGCGCACCAGGATCTCCGGCACGGACGCACCCGACGTGATCCCGACCGTCCGGACGCCGTCGAGCCAGGCCGGATCCACTTCGCGCGCGTAGTCCACCAGGTACGACGCCTTCGCGCCCGCGTTCAGAGCGACCTCGACGAGACGAACGGAATTCGAGGAGTTACGGGATCCGACGACGATGACGAGGTCGCATTCGGGTGCCATCGCCTTGACCGCCACTTGACGGTTCTGGGTGGCGTAGCAGATGTCGTCGCTCGGGGGGTCCTGCAGATTGGGGAAACGCTCCCGCAGCCGGGCAACCGTCTGCATCGTCTCGTCGACGCTCAACGTGGTCTGCGACAACCAGATGACCTTCGATTCGTCGCGGACCGTCACGGCGTCGACGGAGTCGGGCCCGTCGACCAGTTGCACGTGATCGGGGGCTTCACCGGCGGTGCCCTCCACTTCCTCGTGGCCCTCGTGGCCGATCAGGAGGATGTCGAAGTCGTCGCGGGCGAAGCGCTTGGCTTCTTGGTGGACCTTCGTGACCAGCGGGCACGTGGCATCGATGGTGCGCAGGTTGCGCGCCGCAGCTGATTCGTGGACCGCGGGAGACACGCCGTGGGCGGAGAACACCAGCAGCGCGCCCTCCGGAACCTCGTCGGTCTCGTCGACGAAGACGACACCCTGATCGGTGAGCGTATCGACGACGTGCCGGTTGTGGACGATCTCCTTGCGGACGTAGATCGGGGCGCCGTGCTTCTCGAGCGCCTTCTCCACCGTCTCGACGGCGCGGTCCACGCCGGCGCAGTAGCCGCGGGGCTCCGCGAGCAGTACCCGCTTCTCGCCGTCGGCACGCGACGCCCCCGAATCTGCCGAACGTGTGATACCCACATTGAGTGGAACAGCCGAAGACATGGTTCCAGACTACGGGTCACCCCGGACGGACGACACTTTCGCGGGGTCTCCGCCGGGTAGTGTGCGCATCGTCGCACCGATGTGGTCGGCGCTGTGGGCACGTCGGCTACCCAAACGTGCCGTTGTCAGGCAGGCTGTGGGAATGATTCGTCCCCCCTTCGTGGCGCGTGTCGCCGCTGGAATCGCCGTGACGGCCGTCGAAGAGGCCAGGAAGCTGCCGACCACCGCGGCGACCCTGCCCATGACCGCGGTCAGTCAGGTGCTGCAGACCACGATGCGTGTTCAGCAGTCCATGACGGCGCTGGCCATCAAGGGCGACCAGGCTTTCGCACTGATCAACTGGACCCACGACGACGAGCAGCCGGCATGGGCCGTCTTCGACGACGACACCGATCCGGAACCCGTTGTCGACGGCGTGACCGACGAGCGGCCGGCCGGACCGGGCCGGTTCGCCCTGTACTCGCTGAGCCCGCAGGACGAGAGCACACCCGAGAAGGTCTCGACCCCGAAGGCTGCTCCCGCCGCCGCGACCAACGGCTCGACCCCCGTGACGGCGGCGAGCAAGAAGGCCGCGACCTCCGCGCCGACGGTGGCCGAACCCGAGATCGCCGTCGTACTCGACTACGGCACGCTGACGCTCGCCCAGCTGCGGGCGCGCCTGCGTAGCCTGTCCGTCGAGGACCTCACGACGCTGCTGGACTACGAGAACGCGACCCTGGCACGAGCGCCGTTCCAGACCATGCTGACCAACCGCATCACCTCCGCCAAGGCGAAGTGACCTCCGCACAGCCCCGCGCAACCAGTACCGGACCGAGTACCGCCGAGCAGCCCTGGCCGGTCCGCACCGTGTCGGCCAAGGTCGCACAGTGGATCGACCGGCTCGGGAGTGTCTGGGTCGAGGGGCAGATCACCCAGATCAACGCGCGTCCGGGAACCCGGACCGCGTTTCTGGTGCTGCGGGATCCGTCCGTCGACATGTCGCTGTCGGTGACCTGTTCCCCGCAGCTGTTGCAGAACTCCCCCGTCCCGCTCACCGAGGGCAGCCGGGTGGTGATGTTCGGCAAGTTGTCGTTCTACACGGGCCGAGGGTCGGTCTCGCTGCGGGTGACGGAGATCCGCGCGATCGGGATCGGTGAACTCCTCGCCCGGATCGAGCGGTTGCGCGCGCTGCTGGCCGCGGAGGGTCTGTTCGACCCTCGGCTGAAGCGTCCGCTGCCGTTCCTGCCGGGCACCATCGGGCTGATCACCGGTCGCGCGAGCGCCGCCGAGCACGACGTCCTCAGTGTGGCGCAGCGCCGCTGGCCCGCCGTGCGCTTCGAGGTCCGCAACACCCCGGTGCAGGGCGCGACCGCCGTTCCGCAAATCCTCGACGCGTTGAAGGAATTGGACGCCGACCCGCACGTCGACGTGATCATCCTCGCGCGCGGCGGCGGCAGTGTGGAGGATCTGCTGCCGTTCTCCGACGAGACGCTGTGCCGCGCGATCGTCGCCTGCCGAACTCCGGTGGTCAGCGCCATCGGCCACGAGCCGGACAGTCCGCTCAGCGATCACGTCGCCGACCTGCGGGCCGCGACACCGACGGATGCCGCCAAGCGGGTGGTGCCGGACGCCGTCGCCGAGCAGGCACTCGTCGGCGAATTGCGGTCACGGAGCGCGGCGGCGCTGCGCAACTGGGTGCAGCGCGAGTCGCACCTGATCTCCCAGCTGCGGAGCCGGCCGGTGCTCGCCGACCCGCTGCGCGCACTCGACCACCGGTCGGACGAGGTCGAGCGACTGCGGGAGGCCGGGCGACGCGATATCAGCCGGGCGATCGCCGCGGAGAGCACCACGATCGAGCACCTTCGTGCACGGCTGACGACCCTCGGGCCCGCCGCGACCCTGGCCCGCGGCTACTCCGTGGTTCAGCGGATCGTGCCCGACGGCGATCCCGAGGTACTGCGTTCGGTCGACGACGCCCCACCGGGCACCCAGATTCGCGTTCGAGTCGCCGACGGCGCAATCCGTGCCGCGGTGATGGGAAAGGACAAGTAGGACATGAGCAAGCCCACCGGAAACGACAACGACATCGCGGAACTCGGTTACGAGGCGGCGCGCGACGAACTCGTCGACGTGGTCAAGGTGCTCGAACAGGGCGGCCTCGACCTCGACGCGTCACTCGCGCTGTGGGAGCGGGGCGAGGCCCTGGCCAAACGCTGCGAGGAGCACCTCGCCGGGGCACGCAAGCGCGTCGAGACGGCCCTCGCCCACGCCGACGACGAGGACTGACCCTCCCCTGATCGTCAGGCGGCGAGGATCGGGGCGTCGGCCGCGGCGGTGGTGAGCTGCTCGAACGCCTCGGGTGATGCACTGCCCGTCACGAGGAGCCGGACGTCGCCGAAGTCGGAGACCCAGATCGGCTCGACACCCTCCCCGCCGTACACGATCCAGCTGTGACCTGCGACGTCCTCGGTTCCCGTCGCCGTACGCGGACCGCCGGCGACGAACGGCACGAGAACCGTCTCGACGGCGTTGCTCTGCGTCAGCTGGATGTAGCGGCCGGCCTCGGTGATGAAGCCGACGGTGCTCGAATCGCCGCCGCCGTCGCCGCTGACGATGCTGCGGCTGCCCGAGTTGGGCGTCCAGCCCTCCGGCGTCTCCGGCTTGCGCACCGGGAACGGAAGGTCCTGTGCGTCGTATTTCAGCGCCGCGTCGACGTCGAAGCTGGGGATCGGGCCACTGGTGGGTCCGCCCGGGCTGAACGTGCACTGGCTGGCGATACCCGCGATCAGTACGCAGAACAGGACAAGGGGTACGAGCGACCACACCATGTCGCGGTTGTTGTGCAGGATGCGGGGTTTATCGGATGCCACGCCCACCAGTATCCAGGGTCGGTCCCGGAACAACGATTCTCGGTCTCGTGATTCGCGCCCCAGCAGCGCACGTCACACTTCTTTCTGGGAGAATCAGCAGCGAGATCCACTCGACACTCGGCGGCCGACGGCCACCGACACAGCGTCGACGTACAACGTCGACCGTGACTGCACCAGGAGGCACTGCCCATGACGGCTAGCACCACTTCGAGTCGCCGCGAGGCCCCGGACCGAAATCTTGCTCTGGAATTGGTCCGAGTCACCGAGGCTGGTGCGATGGCTGCCGGTCGCTGGGTCGGCCGTGGCGACAAGGAGGGTGGCGACGGCGCCGCCGTCGACGCCATGCGCCAGCTCGTGAGCTCGGTCTCGATGCGCGGCGTCGTCGTCATCGGCGAGGGCGAGAAGGACGAAGCCCCGATGCTGTTCAACGGCGAAGAGGTCGGCAACGGCGACGGACCCGACTGCGACTTCGCCGTCGACCCGGTCGACGGAACGACCCTGATGGCGAAGGGCATGCCCAACGCGATCGCCGTCCTCGCGGTCGCCGAGCGCGGCGCGATGTTCGACCCGTCCGCCGTGTTCTACATGGAGAAGATCGCCGTCGGCCCCGACGCCGCCGATGTCATCGACATCACAGCGCCCGTCGCGGAGAACATCAAGCGCGTCGCGAAGGTCCGCAAGGCGTCCCCCTCCGACGTAACGGTCTGCATCCTCGACCGTCCCCGGCACGCCAGGCTCATCCAGGAGGTCCGGGACACCGGCGCCCGGATCCGTCTCATCTCCGACGGCGACGTCGCGGGTGCGATCGCCGCCGCGCGGCCCGAGTCGGGCACCGACATCCTGATCGGCACCGGCGGCACGCCGGAGGGCATCATCGCCGCCGCCGCCATGCGCTGTATGGGTGGTTCGCTGCAGGGCCGGCTGGCCCCCACCGACGACGCCGAGCGTCAGAAGGCCATCGACGCAGGCCACGACCTGGACCGCGTGCTCACCACCGAAGATCTCGTGTCCGGTGAGAACGTCTTCTTCTGCGCCACCGGCGTCACGGACGGCGACCTGCTCCGCGGTGTCCGCTACTACGGCGGCGGCGCCTCGACCCAGTCGATCGTGATGCGGTCGAAGTCGGGCACCGTCCGCATGATCGACGCGTACCACCGTCTCGAGAAGCTGCGCGAGTACTCGTCCGTGGACTTCACGGGCGAAGACGGCGCCGTTCCGCCGACGTTCTAGGCAGCTCCGCTGCCCGTGCGCCTTCCGGTAGCTGCGGCTACCGGAAAGGCGCACGGGGAGCGCCCCCACGATGCGCTCGGAAGTGGCATGTTTGACGCATGACCGAGAGCAACGAGCAGAAGTACCGGATCGAACACGACACCATGGGCGAGGTGCGGGTGCCTGTGGATGCCCTGTGGCGCGCGCAAACTCAGCGCGCCGTCGAGAACTTCCCGATCAGCGGTCGAGGTCTCGAGCGCACCCAGATACGTGCAATGGGTCTGCTGAAGGCAGCCTGCGCGCAGGTCAACAAGGACCTCGGCCTCCTCGACGCCGAGAAGGCGGACGCCATCATCGCGGCGGCGGGCGAGATCGCCGAAGGCAAGCACGACGATCAGTTCCCCATCGACGTCTTCCAAACAGGCTCGGGCACCAGTTCCAACATGAACGCCAACGAGGTGATCGCGTCGATCGCCGCGGCGAACGGCGTGGTCGTCCACCCCAACGACGACGTCAACATGTCGCAGTCGTCCAACGACACCTTTCCCACCGCGACGCACGTCGCGGCCACCGAGTCCGCGGTGAAGGACCTCCTCCCCGCCCTCGACCACCTGCGCCTGGCCCTGCTCGACAAGTCCACCGAGTGGAAGACCGTTGTGAAGTCGGGCCGCACCCACCTCATGGACGCCGTTCCGGTGACCCTCGGCCAGGAGTTCGGCGGTTACGCCCGCCAGATGGAGGCGGGGATGGAGCGGGTCGTGGCCTGCCTTCCCCGGCTCGGTGAGCTGCCCATCGGCGGCACCGCGGTCGGAACGGGGCTCAATGCCCCCGACGGGTTCGGCCCGAAGGTCGTCGCCGAACTGGTCAAGGCGACGGGTGTCGACGCCCTCACACCGGCGAAGAACAGTTTCGAGGCGCAGGCGGCGCGGGACGGCCTGGTGGAGGCGTCCGGCGCACTGCGCACGATCGCGGTGTCCTTGACCAAGATCGCCAACGACATCCGGTGGATGGGATCGGGACCGCTGACCGGTCTCGGCGAGATCCGTCTCCCCGACCTGCAGCCCGGCAGTTCGATCATGCCCGGCAAGGTCAATCCGGTGCTCCCGGAGGCGGCCACCCAGGTCGCCGCACAGGTGGTCGGCAACGATGCCGCGGTCGCCTGGGGCGGTGCCGCGGGCGCATTCGAGCTCAACGTCTACATCCCGATGATGGCGCGGAACCTGCTCGAATCGCTGACGTTGCTGGCCAACGTCACGCGGCTGTTCGCCGACCGGTGCGTCGTCGGGCTCGTCGCTAACATCGAGCACCTCAAGACCCTCGCGGAATCGTCGCCGTCCATCGTGACGCCACTGAACTCCGCGATCGGGTACGAGGAGGCGGCGGCCGTCGCCAAGCAGGCGCTGAAGGAGAAGAAGACCATCCGCGAGACCGTCGTCGACCGTGGTCTGATCGGCGACAAGCTGAGCGAGGAGGAACTCGACAAGCGTCTCGACGTGCTGGCGATGGCGAAGGTCGAGGACTGACCCTGCCGACGGAGAGGGCCCGCACTCGCTCGAGTGCGGGCCCTCTCGCGCAGAAGTCCTACAGCAGCGCGGACAGCTCGTCGCGGGCCTTCTCGCCCACGGGGCCGAGATCGGAGCGCCCGGCGATGTTCCAGGAGCGGAGCAGCGGGGCGAACACCTTCTCCCCTTGCTGGGCGGGGTCGTAGATGCCGGCCTCGGCGAGCACCGCGGTGCTGTCGGTTCCGCCGGGCAGGGCCACGCTCGGTACGTCGAAGGCCTCGATCCGCGACGCGATGGCCCGCATCGTCTGGTCGGGTACCAGCTCGAACGCGGCCTCGACGATGTTCCGGTAGAACAGCGACTGCAGTTCGTCGTCCGTGGCCAGCCGCTCGGCGATCACTGCCACCAGCGGGTCCTCGCCGAGTGCCGCCGTGTTGTGATGACGGACCGCCGCGGCCTTCTCCTCGAACGCGGAATTCGCGAGCATCTCGAGCAGGTGCATCGGCGGCATCGCGTAGCCGCGGACCATCTCGTCCATCCGGGCGCGCTCGAGGGCAACGGGGTCGACGGCGCGCGTCACCATCAGGTAGTTCCTGAGCACGATGGAGTGCCGGTTCTCCTCCGCGGTCCAGCGGCCCACCCAGCGCCACCACGGGCCCACCTGGGCGAGGTGCTTGGCGATCTCCCGGTGGTACGCGGGGACGTTGTCCGCCACCAGCACACCCACGGTCAACGCGAGCGCCTCGACGTCGCTCAGGGTCGACTGATCTGCCGACCAATCCGTTCCACCCATGAACGCGAAGTTCTTGCCCTGGTCCCACGGGACCAGATCGTGCGGCTGCCAGCCGTCCGCCTCGGCGATGTGACGTGTCAGGTTTTCGTCCACCACCGGGGCCAGCTCACTGAGCAGCTGCGAGTCGTTCTTTTCAATCGGCATCCGCACACCGTAGCGTCCGCGCCCGGCGCCGGGTCGACCACTGGTGAATTCGACGGGAACAACGGCGGCGTTGTGACGAAAACAGCCTGGTCATGGGCTTGCAGTCGTTACGCTGGCAGTTCACGGTTACCCCGGGCCCGAGCAGAGGATCACCCATG
Organism: Rhodococcus sp. JVH1; assembly: GCF_000280725.2. NCBI lineage: Bacteria > Bacillati > Actinomycetota > Actinomycetes > Mycobacteriales > Nocardiaceae > Rhodococcus > Rhodococcus sp. JVH1. Next base: position 1,498,706 of record NZ_CP166289.1, read on the forward strand.
CGCAGACAGCGGAACCTGACGATACTTCTGTCGGCTCTCGCGCTCGGCGGGTCACTCGTGACGGGTTGCGGCTCCGGCTCCGACGACGCCGGTTCCGACGCGAGCCCCACCTCGGAGTCGTCGCAGCCGCCGAACCCGGGGACGGTCGCGGGCGTCGACATCCCCGACGGTCAGATCGACGACGCCGTGGGCCGTCTCGACGAACTGGCGAACGAGTTGATGGAGAGTTCCGGGCTGCCGGGTATGGCGATCGCCGTCGTCCACGGTGGGCAGACCGTGTACGCGAAGGGGTTCGGCGTGCGCGAGGCGGGCACCGATCAGAAGGTGGACGCCGACACCGTGTTCCAGCTGGCGTCGATGTCGAAATCGGTGGGGTCCACGGTGGTGGCACATCAGGTCGATGCCGGCGTCGTCGGCTGGGACACTCCCGTGGTGTCCAAGTCGCCCGGTTTCGCGCTCGCCGACCCATGGGTCACCGAGCACGTCACGGTGGGCGATCTGTACTCGCACCGATCGGGGCTGCCCGACCACGCCGGCGATCTGCTCGAGGACCTGGGTTACAACCAGCAGCAGGTGCTCGACAAGCTCCGGCTCGAACCGCTGAACCCGTTCCGGATCACCTACGAGTACACCAACTTCGGCCTCACCGCGGCGGCGGAGGCCGTCGCGGCGGCGTCCGGGACAGATTGGGCCACGCTGTCCGAGCAGACGATCTACCGGCCGCTCGGGATGTCCTCCACGAGTTCGCGATTCGCCGACTATCAGGCACGCAGCGACCGCGCAGTCGCGCACCAGCTCGTCGACGGCAAGTACGTCGCCGACGCGGTACGCGACCCCGACGCCCAGTCCCCTGCAGGCGGGGTGAGCTCCTCCGTCAACGATATGGGCAAATGGCTGGCGATGCTGCTGGCCGACGGAACGTTCGAGGGCAAGGAGATCGTGTCACCCGAGGCACTGCTCCCCGCAGTCAGTCCTCAGATGGTGTCCAGCCCACCGCGGTCGATGGACAGCCGTCCGGGGTCGTACGGGTACGGGTTCAACGTGTCGACCACCCCGGCAGGGCGGGTCTCCCTCAGCCACTCCGGCGGGTTCCAGCTCGGGGTGGCGACGAACTTCGTCGCGATACCGTCCGCCGACGTCGCCATCGTCGCGCTGACCAACGGGTCGCCCATCGGCATTCCCGAGTCCCTCACCGCCGAGTTCGCCGACCTCGTCCAGTTCGGGGAGATCCGTGAGGACTGGAGGTCGTTGTACCGGCAGGCGATCGCGCCGATGGACGAGCCCGAGGGCAGTCTCGTCGGCCAGACGGCCCCCGCGAACCCGGCACCGCCGCAACCCCTCCCGACCTACGCCGGCACCTACGGCAACCCGTATTGGGGCCCCGCCGTCGTCACCGAGAGCAACGGTGCGCTGACGCTCCAACTCGGGCCCGCCGGGCAGACCTTCCCACTCACCCACTGGGACGGCGACACCTTCACCTTCACACCCCGCGGTGAGAACGCCCCACCTGGAACCATCTCGAAGGCCACGTTCGCCGGCAACAACGTCACACTCGAGTTCTACGACACGGAAGGCCGGGGTACATTCGTCCGCTGAGCCGACACATCGACGGGAAGAAGATCATGAGCACGAACTCGCACGCACCCACGGGAACCGCTCGAACGGACACGGCAGATGTCCAGGTGGTCCGGGCATTCCTGGACGCACTCGTCGCAGGCGACCCGGACGCCGCGCAGCAGTATCTGCACCAGGACATCGTGTGGCACAACGTGTCGCTGCCCAAGATCCGCGGCCTCGGCGCCGTCATGCGGATACTCCGCGGAATGAGCCGCCCCGGTGTCGGATTCGACGTGCGCCTGCACCACATCGCCGGCGACGGTACGACCGTGCTGACCGAACGCACGGACGTCCTGATCTACAAGCGGCTGCGCAGCGAATTCTGGGTGTGCGGCACGTTCGAGATGAAGGACGGCAAGATCGCCGTCTGGCGCGACTACTTCAGCAGCCGGGACTTCCTGTGGGGCACGCTCAAAGGGATCGTGCGCGCCTTCTGAAGTGTCCGCCCGATGCCGCACGGATCGTGCGGCGTCGGGCGGATCACGCTGCGGGGCAGGCGCCTACGGCGTCGGACCGAACTCCTCCAGCATCTCCGTCACGAGCGCCGCGATCGGCGAACGCTCACTGCGCGTCAACGTGACGTGCGCGAACAGCGGATGCCCCTTGAGCTTCTCGATCACCGCGGCCACACCGTCATGACGTCCGACCCTCAGGTTGTCGCGCTGCGCGACGTCGTGGGTGAGGATCACCCGGGAGCCGGTGCCGAGCCGGGACAGCACCGTGAGCAGCACATTGCGTTCCAGCGACTGCGCCTCGTCCACGATCACGAACGAATCGTGCAATGACCGTCCGCGAATATGCGTGAGTGGCAACACTTCCAGCATGCCGCGACTGATCACCTCGTCCATCACCTCGGTGCTGGCAAGGCCGTCGAGAGTGTCGAAGACCGCCTGGGCCCACGGGCCCATCTTCTCGCTCTCACTACCCGGCAGGTAGCCGAGTTCCTGCCCGCCCACCGCGTAGAGCGGCCGGAAGACAACGACTTTCCGCTGGGTACGGCGCTCGAGCACCGCCTCCAGCCCCGCCGTCAACGCCAGCGCCGACTTGCCGGTGCCCGCCTTGCCGCCCAGCGACACGATGCCCACACTGTCGTCCAGCAGGATGTCCAGGGCGATCCGCTGCTCGGCCGAACGTCCGTGCAGACCGAATGCCTCACGCTCCCCCCGCACCAACTGCACCCGCTTGTCGGCGTTCACGCGGCCCAGTGCGCTCGACGAACCGCCCAGCAGCCGAATACCCGTGTGGCACGGAAGCTCCCGAGCTTCCTCCAGGTCGACGACGCCCTCGGAGAACAGTTCGTCGATCGACGAGGACGCCACATCCAGTTCGGTCATACCCGTCCAACCGGACGGAACGACGTCGTGGGCGTGGTACTCGTCGGCGGGAAGACCCACCGCACCGGCCTTCACACGCATCGGGATGTCCTTGCTGACCAGGACGACGTCACCGCCCTCGGCCTCGGCCTCGAGGTTCAGGGCGCAGGCCAGGATCCTCGAATCGTTGCTGTCCGTGCGGAATCCGACCGGGAGAACCGACGGGTCGGTGTGGTTCAGCTCGACCTGCAGGGTGCCGCCCTCGGTGCCGATCGGCACGGGCTGGTCGAGACGACCGTATTCCAGCCGGAGGTCGTCGAGCATGCGCAGCGATTCTCTTGCGAACCATCCCAACTCGTGGTGGTGCCGCTTCCCTTCGAGCTCGCTGATCACGACGAGGGGAAGCACCACACGATGCTCGGCGAACCTGGTGACGGCCCAGGGGTCGGACAGCAGTACGGAGGTGTCGAGTACGAATGTACGAACTGCAGAATCCGACGATTTCCTGGGGGCGGCGGACGAACGTCCGACGCGGGCTGAGACGGAGCGTGAAGCAGTCACGTTGGCTCCTAGGTCTGCGTGGCACCCACGCAAACTCGGTTCGCTGGACCGGTCCGTCCCTGGTGTGTCACCACACGAGGGCCGGGCGCCGGCCCCCTCGCACTGAGTGTGTCAGCCACGATCAGGACCTCCCGTACAAGCAACTTCCCCGCTGCCTGTTACCCCCGACGGTACTGCCAAACACGCCGGACGGCCGTGCGAGCGGCGGGCGTGTCGGTGAACATCAAGTTACGCGGAGGCGCCTGCGGCGCCCGTGCGCGGTTAACGAGTCCTTGCACTCGCAGGCCACGCACGGGCGGCGGAGCCGCCTAGATCAGGCGCCAGTCCTCGAGACCCTCGTACAGCGGGAAGTCGGCGGCGAGCTTCGACACGCGGGACTTCAGCGTCTCGACGTCGGACGATCCGGCGAGTGCGGTGCCGATGATGTCGGCGACCTCGGTGAACTGCTCGTCCCCGAATCCACGCGATGCGAGCGCCGCGGTACCGATCCGGAGGCCGGACGTGACCATCGGCGGGCGCGGGTCGAACGGCACCGCGTTGCGGTTGACGGTGATGCCGACCTCGTGAAGAAGGTCCTCACCCTGCTGGCCGTCGAGCTGCGAGTTGCGCAGGTCGACGAGCACGAGGTGGACGTCGGTGCCGCCGGTGAGGACGCTGACGCCCTTGTCGACGACATCCGCGCCAGTCAGACGCTCGGCGAGGATCTTCGCGCCGGTCAGGGTGCGCTGCTGACGGTCCTTGAACTCCTCGGTGCCCGCGATCTTCAGGGAGACGGCCTTGGCGGCGATGGCGTGCATCAGCGGCCCGCCCTGCTGGCCGGGGAAGACGGCGGAGTTGAGCTTCTTCGCCCATTCCTGCTTGGCGAGGATCAGGCCGGAGCGCGGCCCGCCGAGCGTCTTGTGGACGGTGCTGGACACGACGTCGGCGTAGGGCACGGGCGACGGGTGCAGGCCGGCCGCGACCAGGCCGGCGAAGTGCGCCATGTCGACCCACAGGTACGCGCCGACCTCGTCGGCGATCGACCGGAACGCGGCGAAGTCCTCGTGACGCGGGTAGGCGGACCAGCCGGCGACGATGACCTTCGGCTGCGCGGCGACGGCGATCTTGCGGACCTCGTCCATGTCGATGCGGTGGTCTTCCTTGCTGACCCCGTACGACTCGACGTCGTAGAGCTTGCCGGAGAAGTTCAGCTTCATGCCGTGCGTGAGGTGACCGCCGTGCGCCAGGTCGAGGCCGAGGAGCTTCTCACCCGGGTTCATCAGGGCCATCAGGACCGCCGCGTTGGCCTGCGCGCCGGAGTGCGGCTGGACGTTCGCGAAGTCGGCGCCGAACAGTTCCTTGGCGCGGTTACGGGCGAGATCCTCGACGACGTCGACGTGCTCGCAGCCGCCGTAGTAGCGGCGTCCCGGGTATCCCTCGGCGTACTTGTTGGTGAGGACACTGCCCTGCGCCTGGAGGACCGCGCGGGGAACGAAGTTCTCCGACGCGATCATCTCCAGCGTGTCGCGCTGACGGGCCAGCTCACCTGCCATGGCCTGGGCGACTTCGGGGTCGAGTTCGGCGAGGGGGGCCGTGTTGACGTCGGTACCGGGCACAGCGGTCATCGAGGGATCTCCAAGCTGGATGCGGAAACGAATGCTCCCAGTCTACGAAGTACCCGTGAGGACTTCCTAACCGCCCGCGGTGAGGTACCCCTCACCGGCGCGCAGGACGCTGGGCACGAGCGGCTCGTCGAGCAGGCGACGGAACCGCTCCGACCGCTCCGCACCGACGGGTACCTCGGCCAGCCAGCCACCGAGCAGCCGGTATCCCTCCACGTAGGTGCTGGTGTACGCCCGCCACAGCGGCGACGACAGGAACCGCAGCGACTGCCGTGCCCGCTCGGGGGTCGACAGACTCCATCGCTGCAGAAACGCCGCGACGTCGTCGTGGCTGCGACCCTCGTCGTGCAGCATCATCGCCGCGTCCTGCCGCACACCGAGCAGCTGCCCGGACGCGCCGGACAGGCGTTGCGCCTGCTCACCGTCGAATCGCAGGCCCAGGTCGGCGTAGATTTCCTGCGCCCACAGCCCCCAGTCGGACCCGACGATCGATTCGAGCGCGAGGTCCGCGAGGCCCTCGGCCATCAGGCACTGCGGGGTGTTGACGACGAACAACGTCTGCTCGAGCTGTCCCGACCCGACGAGTCCGGCTTCCTTGCGACAGTGCTCGGTGTGGTGGCCGGGGTACGACTCGTGCGCGATCAGCCGCGGCAGGTTCGACATGTGCTGCTTCAGGTCGGAGTTGATCGCGACCCGGGACCGGTAGTCGCCGAGGTAATAGTTGAACCCCGACCACGGCTTGTCGCCCACCACCTCGTACTCCACGACCTCCGAGTCGGGCAGTGCGTAGTGCTCCCGCACGAGGTCGCGCAGGGCACTCGAGAAGGCGTCGACACATTCCTGCAACCGGTCGGCGGGGATCTCGTCCTTCGCACGGTGGGCCTGGATGCGTTCCGCGAGCGGCCCCGTTCCGGGCAGCACGGCGTCCATCTTCTTGTGCGCCTCCCGGTACTGCTCCTCGTCGCCGCGTTCGATGCGGACGTCGAAGTACGCCTCGACCTCGTCGACGAAGCCGACGTCGTCGCCCGCGAACTTTCGCCCCGAGCATTCGAGGGCGCGGAGATGGACGTCGAGGAACCGGGTCCGCTCCTCGGACAATCCGGCCGACGGCAATTCCGCGCGGAGGGTCGCCGCCGTGCGCGCGAGGTCGCGCGGATCGGGCTTCGGCGCGTTCTCCACCTGCCTGCGCAGCGCGGGATCGCCGGTATACGCGTCGACGAATCCTTCCTCCAGCCGGTCGAAACCCAGCCCGAGCAGCAAGTATTCGCGTACGAACGAAACGGATTCCATGCCGTCCGACCTTAGTCGCAGACGCGTCTTCCCGACCCGCCGACAGCGCAGCCTGTGGCACCAAGCACAATCCGACTATGCAACCGCTACTCGCCAGCGCAACGACGACGGCAGAGATTCTGGGCATGGACCGCTCACTCCCCCGTGTACCCGAGTGTGAGCGGAACTGATGGCGCGGACGAGCGAGTCCAGTCCGTACGTCGAATTCGACCGGAAGCAGTGGCGCACACTGCGTAAGTCGACGCCACTCGTCCTGACCGAGGAAGAGCTGTACGGACTGCGCGGCCTCGGCGAGCAGATCGACCTCGAGGAGGTCGCGGAGGTGTACCTGCCGCTGTCGCGTCTCATCCACCTCCAGGTCGCGGCCAGGCAGCGACTGTTCGCCGCGACCGCGACGTTCCTCGGCGAGAAGCACCCCGACCAGCAGGTGCCGTTCGTGATCGGCGTCGCCGGCAGTGTGGCGGTCGGCAAATCCACCACGGCCCGTGTCCTCCAGGCCCTCCTTGCGCGGTGGGAGCACCACCCGCGCGTCGACCTGGTGACGACGGACGGCTTCCTGTATCCGACGGCCGAACTGAACCGCCGTGGGATCATGCACCGCAAGGGCTTTCCCGAGAGTTACGACCGCCGGAAGCTGCTGCGGTTCGTCACCGAGGTGAAGTCGGGGGCCGAGGAAGTGGCCGCACCGGTCTATTCACACATCTCGTACGACATCATCCCGGGCCAGTACCACCTGATCCGGCAGCCCGACATCCTCATCATCGAGGGTCTCAACGTGCTGCAGACCGGACCGCGGCTGATGGTGTCGGACCTGTTCGACTTCTCGATCTACGTCGACGCCCGCATCGAGGACATCGAGAACTGGTACATCCAGCGTTTTCTCGCGCTGCGGAAGACGTCGTTCTCCGACCCCGACGCGCACTTCCACCACTACGCCGGATTGTCCGACCGGGACGCGACGGCTGCCGCTCAGGAGATCTGGCACAACATCAACCGGCCGAACCTCGTGGAGAACATCCTGCCGACGCGTCCGCGTGCCACGCTCGTGCTGCGCAAGGACGCCAATCATTCGATCAACCGGCTGCGGCTGCGGAAGCTGTAGGTGAGTGGCGACGTGTATTCCGGCACGCTTCGCCGCTCACGTCAGACGCCGAAGCGGCGGTGCCGGGCGGCGTAGTCGCGGAGCGCGCGGAGGAAGTCGACGCGGCGGAACTCGGGCCAGTACGCCTCCGTGAACCAGATCTCGGAGTAGGCGCTCTGCCACAGTAGGAACCCCGACAGCCGCTGCTCCCCCGACGTGCGGATCACGAGGTCGGGGTCGGGCTGGCCGGACGTGTAGAGGTGTCCGTCGATGCCGTCGATTGTGATCGATTTCACGAGGTCGTCGCCCGACAGTCCCGCGAGGAGTTTCTCACTCAGCAGCGACTGCACGGCGTCGGCGATCTCCTGGCGGCCGCCGTAGCCGATCGCGACGTTGACGTGGGTGCCGGTGCGTCCCTCGGTCCCGGCGGCCGCGTCGCGCAGACGCCGCGACTGTTCGGCGGGCAGGAGGTCGAGGGCGCCGACGATCTTGACGCTCCAGTTCTTGTCGGGGCCGGAGATCTCCTCGACGACGTCCGTGATGATCTCGAGCAGGGTGTCGAGTTCCCCCGGGTCGCGGCGCAGGTTCTCGGTGGACAGCAGGTAGATGGTGGCCATCTCGATGCCCGCGGCGTCGCACCAGCCGAGCATCTCGGAGATCTTCAGTGCGCCCATGCGGTGGCCGTGACTGACGTCCTCGAAGCCGTTTTCCCGGGCCCACCGCCGGTTGCCGTCGCACATCACGGCTATGTGCCGAGGGTGCTGTAGACCGTCGAGCCGCTTGAGTAGCCGACGCTCGTAGATGCTGTACAGCAGTCCTCGCGCACTCACCTGGAGATCACCATGACACGCAAGACTACGCCGCAGCCGAAGGTGATCCGCGACGGCCGTCACACAGCGCACGACTTCCTGCTACCGACGGGTACGCTCTCACCACAAGCTAACCTACGGTTGCGTAGGTTAGTGCCACGCACAGCGAGAAGAGGTGTTCAGTGACCGCTTTCGGCCTCGACGAATTGCCCGTCAAGCCCCGACTGCGAGGGTGGATCCACCTGTGGGCGTTCGGCGTCTCCGTGATTGCCGGCATCGTCCTCGTCACACTCTCCGGCACCCAGGTGTCCGGGGAAGCGGCGCTCGCCACCGCCGTCTACAGCCTCACGGTGTGCGGTGTGTTCGGGGTCAGCGCCACCTACCACCGCATCCACTGGAACACCGTCTCGGCCCGCACCTGGATGAAGCGCGCGGACCACTCGATGATCTTCCTGTTCATCGCCGGCAGCTACACCCCGTTCGCGGTGCTGGGACTTCCGCCCGACACGGGCCGGACGCTGCTGATCGTCGTGTGGGCGGGGGCGCTCGCCGGGGTCGCACTGAAAATGCTGTGGCCGACGGCACCGCGCTGGGTCGGGGTGCCGCTCTACCTGCTGCTCGGCTGGGCCATCGTGCCCGTCGCGCCCGAACTGACGCACGAGGTCGGCGTCGTCCCGATGGTGCTGCTGCTGATCGGCGGCATCCTCTACTCGGTCGGCGCGATCCTCTACGCCACCAAGTGGCCCAACCCCTGGCCGACCACGTTTGGGCATCACGAGTTCTTCCATGCCGCCACCGTCATCGCCGCCCTGTGCCACTACATCGCCGTGTGGCTGGTGGTGTTCCGGTAGGCCGGCTACCGGCTCAACGCGGCACCCAGGTCTGCGACCGTCGATACCGGGCGGTCGCACACGAACCCGCGGCACACGTACGCCGCGGACGCGCCGTCGACCAGCGGCCGGTCGGCGAGCAGCGGTGACGAGTCCGGTTCGCCGCCGACCACGACGGCACCACCGGGAGCGAGTCTGCGCGCCTCCCGGAGCAGGACGGAATCGCCGTCGGTTGCGACGGCCACCTGGATCGGGCCGCGCACCGACGCCTCCGCCACGGCGAGCCAGTGCCCGGCCGATCGCGGTGCGCGCTCCAGCAGCAGTGCCACCCGGTCGAGCGATTCGGCGGCGGCGGTCGCGTACCGTCCCGACGCCTCCCCGTCGGCCACCGCAGCCGCGGTGAGCAGCGCCTCGACCAGACACGACGCACCGGACGGCGTTGCACCGTCGACCGGGTCCCGGGGACGGGTCACCAGGGACTCGGCGTCGTCGGCGGTGTCGAACCAGCTTCCCGGCCGCTCGTCGTCGGCGAAATGGATCAGGGCGCGGTCCAGCAGCGCCTGTGCATGCGTCAGCCACTCGCTGTCGCCGGTCGCCTGATACAACGCGAGGAGGCCCGTCGCCAGGCAGGCGTAGTCCTCGAGCACCCCGGCCGATTCGCCCACCGACGTGCCCAGGGACGCCCTCCGCAGGCGCCCGTCGACGACGTGCAATCCCAGCACCGCACGCGCGCAGTCGGCGGCCGCGGCCACCCACTCCGGCCTGCCGAGCCCGGCACCGGCCTCGGCGAGCGCGGTGATCGTGAGACCGTTCCAGGCGGTGACCACCTTGTCGTCGCGTCCCGGCTGCGGCCGCGTCGCACGCTGCGCGAGCAGCGTGCCCCGGATCCGGCTCCAACGGTCCCAGTCGTCCGGATCGCGGGGAAGCTGCAGGACGGACGTGCCGGCCTCGAACGTCCCGTCGGCGGTGACCGCGAACACCCGGGCCGCCCACTCCCCGTCCTCGGGACCGAGGACCTCGACGAGCTGCGCGGGGGTCCACACGTACGTGAGTCCCTCGACACCCTCGGTGTCGGCGTCGAGGGCGGACGCGAACGACCCGTTGTCGGTGCGCAGATCGCGCAGCAGGAACTCGACGGTCTCCTCGGTGACACGGACGGCCAGGTCCGAGCCCGTGCGCCGGCCCAGGTGCGCATACGCGCGCAGCAGCTGGGCGTTGTCGTAGAGCATCTTCTCGAAGTGCGGCACCACCCACGCGGCGTCGACCGAGTACCGGGCGAAACCGCCGCCGAGCTGGTCGTAGATGCCGCCGCGCGCCATCGCCGACGCCGTCCGCGCCACGACGCCGAGCACCTCCTCGGCACCGGATCGCTCGTACGTGCGCAGCAGGCCTTCCATCAGCGCGGACGGCGGAAACTTGGGGGCTCCGCCGAACCCGCCGCGGTCGGCGTCCTCGTCCCGCAGCACGGCTCCGGCTGCCGCGTCCAGCAGGGCCGCATCCACCTGGACATCCCCCTCGGGGATGCCGCCGGCTCCCCGGCGCAGTTCGGCGACCACCGAGGCGGCCGCGTCGTCGACGTCACCGCGGCGGTCCCGCCACGTGTCGGCGATGGCACTCAGCAGCTGGGTGAACGACGGCATGCCGCCGCGCGGCTCGGCCGGGTAGTAGGTGCCGCAGTAGAACGGGGCGCCGTCGGGAGTGAGGAAGCACGTCATCGGCCAGCCACCCTGGCCGGTCATCGCGACCGTGGCGTTCATGTACACGGCATCGAGGTCCGGGCGCTCCTCGCGGTCGACCTTGACGCACACGAAATGCTCGTTCATCAGCGACGCCACCGACTCGTCCTCGAAGGACTCGTGGGCCATCACATGGCACCAGTGGCACGCCGAGTATCCGATCGACAACAGGATCGGGACGTCCCGCTCGCGCGCCCACTCGGTCGCCTCCGGACCCCACTGCTGCCAGTGCACAGGGTTGTCGGCGTGCTGTCGCAGATAGGGGCTGGTGGACCCACCGAGTGTGTTCTGTGCGCGTGGGTCCATCTCCAGCTCCTGTTCGACTACTTCTGCAGGTTGGGTGGGGTGTCCGTGGGCTTCGGCGGTTCGGTGCTGCTCGCCCCGCCACCGTGGATCGCGCCGCGGTCGGTGCCCTCGTCCACTTCCTGGTCCGGTTCGGGATGCTCCGGCTCGAACGTCTCGGGCAGGTTCTTGAGCTTCTTGTTCATCGAACGCACCAGCAGCACCACACCCGCGAGCAGCGCGAGAATGACGACGAGGCCGATGGGCGACGCCTTGCCGAACTCCGGACCCGACGGGGTGCTCGGCGTCTGCGCCAGGACGTCCGCCGTGCCGGCCAACAGGTTCACGGTCAACGCATTCACGACTGTCCGTCCTCGGTGATGCCCGCGAACAGGTCGTTCTCCGGGATGGAGGTGGTGACCCGGGTCTTGGCGAGTTCGAATTCCTCGGTCGGCCAGATCTTCTGCTGGATTTCGAGCGGAACCGCGAAGAACGAGCCGTTCGGGTCGATCTGCGTCGCATGGGCCCGCAGCGCGTCGTCACGCTGCGGGAAGTAGTCGCCGCACGTGATCTGGGTGGTGACGCGTGCCATCAGGTCGCCCTGCTCGGTCTTCCACTTCTTGAGCCACTCGGCCATCGGGAACTCTTCGCCGCGGCGGTCGTACTCCTCCTGGAACTGCAGGAGACGCTTCCGGATGAAGCCGTGCGAGTAGTAGACCTTCTGCACCTTCCACGGTTCCCCGGCGTCGGGGAACCGCTCCGGGTCGGCAGCGGCCTCGTACGCGGCCATCGACACCTCGTGGCAGCGGATGTGATCGGGGTGCGGGTAGCCGCCGTTCTCGTCGTACGTGGTCATGACGTGCGGACGGAACTCGCGGATCACCCGCACCAGGGCCTCGGTCGACTCCTCGAGCGGAACGAGCGCGAAGCAGCCCTCCGGAAGCGGCGGCTTCGGGTCGCCCTCGGGCAGACCGGAGTCGACGAATCCCAGCCACTGGTGCTGGACTCCGAGGATGCGCGCGGCCTCGGCCATCTCCTCGATGCGGACCTCGTGGATGCGGTCACGCACCCCGGGGACGTCCATCGCGGGGTTGAGGATGTCGCCACGTTCACCCCCGGTCAACGTCACGACCTTCACTTCGTTGCCCTCTGCGGCGTAACGGGCCGTTGTCGCGGCACCCTTGCTCGACTCGTCGTCGGGATGGGCATGGACGGCCATGAGCCGGAATCCGCTCACGTATTCGTTCACCTCAACTTCGCCAGTAGCCGTTGCCGGCTTGTCCGTGTCGCGCGCTCTCGCCCTCCGCCATCGCTGACGGCGCACTGACGCACGTCCTCTATAGTTCCACCCGAGAGTTCCGCTTGCAGCCGTGCCCCCGCTCGAGGGCTGTGAGTTACGTGGAACCGGAGCGGTACGAGAGTTGAGAAATGACGAGAACGCTTCCCCCGGGCCGATACACAGCCGCGGCAAAGCCTGCGCGCTCGAAGCGCTGGCTCGTGTGGGCGCTGTCCGCGGCGGTCGTGGTCGTCGGTGTGATCGTGGCGTTCGTCGCCTACGACAAGTTCGCCGTCTCCGAGATCGACAGTGAGGCCACGTCGTTCGATCTGGTGAGTGATTCGCAGCTGGACATCACGTTCACCGTCACCCGGGAGGATCCGTCACAGGCGGCGGTCTGCATCGTCCGCTCCCGGTCCAAGGACGGTTCCGAGACCGGCCGGCGCGAGGTCTACATCGCCGGCGGGGAAGACCAGACGGTGAAAGTCACCGCCCCCGTCTACACGTCCCGCCCGCCCGCGATGGGCGACATCTACGGCTGCAGCCTGGACGTTCCCGCCTATCTGACCCGCGGCTGACACCGGCGCACCCGAGCGACCGTTCGGGTTATTCGGGGTTTGCGCTCCCCGATCGTGCTAGAATCGCCTGGTACACGGTTCCGGTTTGGAACCGTGTATTGCTGCATTGGCGGCAAGGCGGAAATCGAACGGCCCCGGCCGTCGAATTCTGCCGAGCCGTTGATCACTGCTGTTGCAGTGGTCTGTCGAGGGAGCCCGGCGGCTCCAACTACGAGGGAGTGATCGAGATGACCGAGACCCAGGTGACCTGGCTGACCCAGGAGTCACACGACAGGCTCAAGAGCGAACTCGACCAGCTCATTGCCAATCGTCCGGTCATCGCCGCCGAGATCAACGAGCGTCGCGAAGAGGGCGATCTGAAGGAGAACGGTGGCTACCACGCGGCCCGCGAAGAGCAGGGTCAGCAGGAGGCACGCATCCGCCAGCTTCAGGAACTCCTGAACAGCGCGAAGGTCGGCGAAGCGCCCACCCAGTCCGGTGTCGCACTGCCCGGTTCCGTGGTGAAGGTGTACTACGACGGCGACGAGAAGGACACCGAAACGTTCCTGATCGCCACCCGCGAAGAGGGTGCACGCGACAACAAACTCGAGGTCTACTCCCCCAACTCCCCGTTGGGTGGCGCACTGCTCGAGGCGAAGGTCGGCGAAACCCGCGAATACACGCTGCCCAACGGCAGCAGCATGAAGGTGACGCTCGTCAGCGCGGAGCCGTACCACAGCTGATCTCGGATCCACCGCCGAAAACTCCGGTCCGGGCCCAGTGCCCGGGCCGGAGTTTTCTGCTGTGACGCCCGGGATCGGGATCAGAAGACCCTGCGGGCCTTCATGTCGGCGAACACGGGACCGATGCGCACCACGTCACCCGTCGTCGGGGCGTGCAGCATCTGGCCGTTGCCGACGTAGATCGCGACGTGTCCCGGCCCACCCGACTGCCAGTTGCCGAACAGCAGGTCTCCGGGCCTGGCCTGCGACAGCGGCACCTCCACACCCACATTCCACTGCGTTTCCGACGTGCGGGGCAGTTTGACGCCGGTTGCGGCGTACACGGCGAACGAGGTCAGTCCGGAGCAGTCGAAACCGCCGCCGGACGGTCCGTTGATGTTGCCGCCGCCCCACACGTACGGCAGCCCGATGAACCGCATGGCCGCCTCGACGACCCGGCTCGTGTCACCGGCGGCCGCACCGTAGAAGAACGGCGACAGCATCCGCGCGAACGACTCCTCCAGCGATCGGATCCGCGCGACGTACGGCTGCGTTTCGTGCTCGTAGTCGAACTTGCCGGCGGGCATGCCACCGGCGGTACGGACCGCACCCGCACCGGCGTTGTAGGCGGCGATCGTGAGGTCGAGGGTGTCACCCTTGACCACACCCTCCTTCTTCCAGCCCTCGATCTGCCCGAACAGGTCGCACAGCATCTGACCGGACGCCATCATCGGGTCGGCGACGCCGTTGATGTCGACCTTGCCGTCGCCGTCCGCGTCCTTGCCATATTTGGCCCAGGCAGGGGGCATGAACTGGCCAGGACCGCGGGCCCCTGCCCGGGACACCGGTGAGTTCGCGCCGTAACGGAAACCGTTCTCGACGGAGTACAGGGCCGCCAGTGTCGGCGGCTTGATGCCCTCGCACAGCGACCCGGCCTTCCGTATCCACGGCGCGAAGACGGCGATGGCGCCGACCGGCGCGAGCGAGACACCGGGGAAGCCGGCGGGGACGGACGGGATCAGCGATCCGAGTCCGCTGATCAGGGCCGGAACCCCGGGCAGAGCGGCGAGGCCCCCGATCGCCGTGCCGATGTCGGGGGCGCTCATCGCGGGGGGCTGGTCGAGTGGAGGGTCCGGGAGTGCCAGTGGGGGAACCGGGGCGGGCGGCGGCGCCGCCTCGACGGCGGGCGGCGATGGAATGTAGGGGTCGGTTGCCTGCTTCACCACATCCGAGGCCTGGGCCACCATCTGCTCGGCCTGCACGCGGGCCGGTTCCGGGAGGGTCGATATCGCTTCGTCAACTTGTTTCTGAACGTCGGGTGAGGCCTGCTCGACCACCTGAATTGCTTCGGCCGCTTGATCTTTCACCGGCTGCGGTATGTCCGCTCCCTGAACGATGGCCCCCGCTGCGGTGGTGATCGCCACGATGATCGCCGCTGCATCAACTGACATACGTGCGCTCCTCCTCCTCGGTGCACCTAACCGAGTGAGTTCACGTTACGACGGGGCACAGCAGGTGCGAGGCGATTCTGCGGGATTGATCCGTCTCCTACCGTGACCTGCGGGAGCGCGGCACCGGGCGAATCACGTCGCCTCGGTCACCCACGCACCGGCACGAAACGTTCGCTGAGGATCACGACCAGGTCGGCCGGATCCGTGGTCTCGTCGTCCAACATCTCGGGGAGTGGCGCGCGCCGAGCCGGCGCGATCGGTTCGATTCCTCCGAAGATCTGCCACGTGTCACCCGCAGGGACGACGCGGGCGCAGATCAGATTCCCGACGTGCAATTGCCGGCTCGCGGTTCGTTCCCTGATCGCGTGCAGGTCACCGGCGCGCAGGTCCCGCAGTGTCAGACCCTCACCCGGCCGGACCTCCTCCACCTCGTGCACCGACGGCTGTCGGGCGCGACTGCGCACAACTGCATGCGACACGCCGGGAGTGCACTGCACTCGTGCGCACTCGGCGAGGAGAGACAGATTCTTCCCAGGTTGTTCTAAGGTTCTTCGGGGAAGCTGGTCGGCATGAGTGAAGACCGACGGATTTCCCGCCTGCTTCCCGTTCGCCGCGTCCTCGCAGCAGCCGGAATCGCCGGACTGGTCGCCGGCGGTGGTATGGCGGCGGCAGCGGACCCCGCGACCCCCGATTCGACGGTGGCCGCGCCCCTCGTCTCGGCCGGATTCGGCGCACCGGACGCCGTGTCCAGCGGTTCCTGACATCGCGCGACCGGAGAACCACCACATGACCAGCGCACGCAGCGCAACCGAATGGTCCACCTGGGGTGTGCACGCACGCATCGTCGTCACCGACCCCGACGCCCTGAACTCGGCATCGAACCTGATCCGCGGTTACCTCGCGGCCACCGATGCCGCCGTCAACCGGGACCGCGCGGACGCCGAGATCCACTCGCTCGACGAAGGCCGAAACACGGTCACACCGATGTTCGCGCGATTCCTCACCGACGCCCTCGCCGCGGCGCGGACCACGGAGGGCGCACTCGACCCCACGGCGTCGGCCCCCGCACCCCAGTCTTGGCGGTCGATCACCGTCGACGGCACCGAGGTCACGCTCCCCGCCGGGGTGGAACTCGACCTGACGGCCACCGCGCGGGCGAGTTCCGCCGACCACTGCGCATCGACGACGGCGGAACTGCTCGGGTGCGGTGTCCTGGTCGCGCTCGGCGGAGACATCGCCACCGCCGGGACCACACCACCGGGCGGCTGGCAGGTCCAGGTCCAGGACCTGCCGGGCGACCCCACCTGCCAGGTGTCGATCCCGTCGGGTGCGGCCGTTGCGACCGCCAGCACCGTCAAGCCCCTGCACCCCGACTCGATCTCGTTGTGGCGGACCGTGTCCGTGGTGGCCGGGTCGTGCACCACCGCGCACGCGTCGAGCACGGCCGCGGTCGGGATGGGCGGCGGTGCGATCGACTGGCTCACCAAGCTCGAGCTGCCTGCCCGGCTGGTGGATCAGGAGTTCCGGGTGATCACCCTGGGCGGGTGGCCGAGCTAGCCCCGGCTACTCCTGCAGCCGAATCGTGTACTGGGCGTCGCGCAGGGCGTCAAGGAGATCCTGCCGGTGTCCGGGACCACGGGTCTCGACGGTGAGGAACACCTCCACCTCGTCGAGCGCGAGCGCGCCACCGGTGCGGGAGTGGACGACGTCCACGACGCTGGCGCCGTTGCCGCTGATCACGCCGAGGAGACTGACCAGACCACCCGGTCGGTCCGGAATGGTCACGTGCACACCGAGATAGCGTCCGGCGGCCCGGAGACCGTGATTGACCACATGGGTGAGCAGCAACGGGTCGATGTTGCCGCCCGACAGCACCGCGCACACCGTCCCGGTGAGTCCCAGCTCGTCCGTCGAGCAACTGATCAACGCGGCCACCGCGGCCGCGCCCGCAGGCTCCACGATGAGCTTCGCGCGTTCGAGGCACAGCAGCAGCGCCCGGGACAGGGCGTCCTCGCTGACCGTGACGATGGCGTCGACCTGCGAGCCGACGTGCGCGAACGGAACGTCGCCGGGCCGGCCGACCGCAATGCCGTCGGCCATGGTCGACATGGTCTCCAGCGGTATCGGGCGGCCCTCCGCCAGCGAACGCGGCCAGGCGGCCGCCTGCTCGGCCTGGACGCCGACGATCCGCACGTCGGGCCGGGTGGCCTTCACCGCCGCGGCGATACCCGCGATCAGCCCACCGCCACCGGTCGGGACGACGAGCGTGCCGACGTCGGGTTCCTGCTCGAGGATCTCGAGCCCCACGGTCCCCTGTCCGGCGACGATGTCGACGTGATCGAACGGGTGGATGAGGACGGCGCCGGTCTCGTTCGCGAACTCCTTCGCGGCGACGAGCGCGTCGTCCACCGTGTCGCCCGTGAGGTGGACGGTGGCGCCGTACGCCTTGGTGGCGACGAGTTTCGGAAGGGGTGCGCCGGTTGGCATGAACACGGTGGACGGGATGCCCAGTTCCGTGGCCGCCCAGGCCACGCCCTGCGCGTGATTGCCCGCGCTGGCCGCCACCACCCCGCAGGCCCGTTCGGCGACCGACAGGTTCGCGATCCGATTGTACGCACCGCGCGGTTTGAAAGACCCTGTGCGCTGTAAGTTTTCGCACTTCAACGACACGACGTGCCCGCATCGTTCCGACAGCGCCCGGGACGCGATCACCGGCGTCCGGCGCATGACGGGGTCCAGCAGCTTACGAGCTGCTCTGATCTGATCCAGCGTGACAGGCTCCACGCGGGCCAGCATAGGGCGCTCCGCGCCCCGTGCGTGGTTGACGAGTCCAGAGACTCGTCAACCACGCACGGGCGGCGTTAGCCGCCTGCTACTTCAGTGCCTGCTCGATGTCGCCAACGAGGTCGGCGGCATCCTCGATGCCGACGGACAGGCGCACCAGGTCGTCCGGGACCTCGAGCAGCGAACCGGCGGTCGAGGCGTGGGTCATGGCGCCCGGGTGCTCGATCAGCGACTCGACACCGCCGAGCGACTCGGCCAGCGTGAAGATCTCGGTGCGCGAGCAGAAGTCCAGCGCAGCCTGCTTGCCGCCTGCGAGGCGGACCGAGATCATGCCGCCGAAGCGGCGCATCTGCTTCTCCGCGACCTTGTGGCCGGGATGCGACTCGAGTCCGGGGTAGATGACCTGGGACACCGCGGGGTGCCCGGTGAGCAGTTCGACGACCTTCTCGGCGTTGTCGCTGTGCCGCTCCATGCGCAGGGAGAGGGTCTTGATGCCGCGGAGCGTGAGGAACGCGTCGAAGGGTCCGGGGACCGCGCCCGCACCGTTCTGCAGGAACGCGAACGCCGTGTCGAGCTCCTCGTCGTTGGTGACGAGTGCGCCACCGACGACGTCGGAGTGTCCGCCGATGTACTTGGTGGTCGAGTGCAGCGCGACGTCGGCGCCGAGCTGCAGCGGCTGCTGCAGGTACGGCGAGGCGAACGTGTTGTCGACGACGATCTTCGCTCCTGCCTCGTGCGCGACGTCGGACAGTGCCTCGATGTCACCGATGTTGAGGAGCGGGTTGGTGGGCGTCTCGACCCACACGAGCTTGGTGTTGGGGCGGATGGCTGCCCGGACGGCGTCCACGTCGGACACTGCGGCGGGCGTGTACTCGATGCCCCACTGGGTGAAGACCTTGTCGATCAGGCGGAACGTTCCGCCGTAGGCGTCGTTCGGGATGACGAGGTGGTCGCCGGGGCGGAGCGCGGCACGGAGCAGGCAGTCGGTGGCGGCCATGCCCGAGCCGAAGGCGCGACCGTACGTGCCCGACTCGAGGGCGGCGAGGTTGGCCTCGAGCGGTCGTCGGGTGGGGTTGCCGGTGCGGGCGTATTCGAATCCGTTACGCATGCCGCCGACGCCGTCCTGCGCGAACGTCGAACTCGCGTAGATCGGGACGTTGACGGCGCCCGTCTGCGGGTCCGGGTCGAATCCTGCGTGCACGGCCTTGGTGGAGAACCCCTGCCAGCTGATGTTGTCCGCTTTGCTGCGCTGCTCACTCATGGCCCCCAGCCTAGTGGGGACCTAATTCTCCAGATACTCCGCGATCGCGAACGCGACGTCGAGCTTGGTCGCGTCGCTGACGGAGGGGTCGAGCGCGTTGACGATGATGCTGTGTTCCGGGGTGAGCAGCGCCATGGCTACGACGTCGAGGACCACCCCGCCGAACTCGGCGGACCGGGGGTCGGGGACGACGTTGGTTCCGTTCCGCATCTCGACGAGGACGGCGGGATCCGTCACCTGCGGCTTGACCGACGCGGTGATGGTGCTCATGACGTTGGTCGGTCCCTTGGACCACGAGCACGTCGGATCGGTCGATCCGGGCAGGACGGCCTCGGTGAGATGCGGCCGGTCCGACACCAGGCGGCCGAGTGCCTTCGTCAGCGCGGTGCAGTCCGCGGACGCCCCAGAAGGCGACGTGCCCGAGGACACCGAGTCGACGTCCGACGATCCCGACTGTGCGACCGCGGCACCCTCGATGCTGTTCCCGCATCCGGCGGCGGCGAACCCGAGCAGGACGGCCGGGACCACCAGAACACGACGCAGACGAACACCCACAGTGATTCCCCCTCACGGACACCGCACCGGTACCCCGCTGTGCACCGTACGTTCCGTGCGCAGCGGGGACCAGTGTCGTCTAGGAACCGGCGCTGAGGAAACCGAGAAGGTCGTGGCGGGTGATGACCCCGGCGGGCTTGCCGTCGTCGACGACCATCAGCGCGTCGGTGTCGCCGAGCGCCTTGGTGGCGGCCGACACGGGCTCACCGGAACCGATGAGCGGGAACGGCTTGCTCATGTGCTTCTCCACCGGGTCGGCGAGGTGCGCGCGTCCCTCGAACACGGCACTGAGCAGGTCGCGCTCGGTGACGCTGCCCGCCACTTCACCGGCCATGACGGGCGGCTCCGCACCGACGACGGGCATCTGGGACACCCCGTACTCGCGGAGGATCTCGATGGCGTCGCGCAGCGTCTCGGACGGGTGGGTGTGGACGAGGTCCGGGAGTTCGCCGGACTTGCCGCGCAGCACGTCGCCGACGGTCTTCTCGTCGGGCTTGCCGTCGAGCGGGGTGCGGAGGAATCCGTAGGACGCCATCCACTTGTCGTTGAAGATCTTCGACAGGTATCCGCGACCACCGTCGGGCAGCAGGACGACGATGACGGCGTCGGGCCCCTCACGCTTGGCCACCTCGAGTGCGGCGACGACGGCCATGCCGCAGGAGCCACCGACCAGCAGGCCCTCTTCGCGGGCGAGACGTCGGGTCATCTCGAAGGAGTCGGCGTCGGACACGGCGATGATCTCGTCGGGGATGGACGGGTCGTAGGCGCTCGGCCAGAAGTCCTCGCCCACGCCCTCGACGAGGTACGGACGGCCGGTGCCACCCGAGTACACGGAACCCTCGGGGTCGGCGCCGATGACCTTGACCTTGCCGCCGGACACCTCCTTGAGATAGCGCCCGGTGCCGGTGATGGTGCCGCCGGTGCCGACGCCCGCCACGAAGTGGGTGATCTTGCCGTCGGTGTCGGCCCAGATCTCGGGGCCGGTGGTCTCGTAGTGGCTCTGCGGGCCGCCGGGGTTGGAGTACTGGTTGGGCTTCCAGCCGCCGGGGAGTTCGCGTGCGAGCCGGTCGGAGACGCTGTAGTAGCTGTCGGGGTGCTCGGGCGCGACCGCGGTCGGGCACACCACGACCTCGGCGCCGTAGGCCTTGAGGACGTTCCGCTTGTCTTCGCTGACCTTGTCGGGGCAGACGAACACGCACTTGTATCCGCGCTTCTGTGCGACCAGGGCGAGGCCGATCCCGGTGTTGCCGGACGTGGGCTCGACGATGGTCCCGCCCGGCTTCAGCTCACCGGACGCCTCCGCGGCGTCGATCATCTTGACCGCGATGCGGTCCTTCGAGCTTCCACCCGGGTTGAGGTATTCGATCTTGGCTGCAACGGTCCCGTGGTTCTCACCGATGACAGAAGAGAGCTTGACGAGAGGGGTGTTGCCGATCAGGTCGACGACGTGTTCCGCGATGCGCATGCCTCCATGCTCCCAGATGCCCTGATCCGATGCTCACAGACGTCCGGCACGGGGGCCCTGATCCGACTAGATTGGTGCGGACGCAGTCCGCTGGAACCCGTGAGACGAGCACCAGGTAGCGGAAAGGTGAGACCAGTGCCCAAGAGGACCTGGCAGACCGGAGTGAAGGCCGGCGCCGCGGCTGTCGTGGCAGGTTCGAGCGCAGGCACGCTGTCGTGGGCGGCGTACTCCTATCTGATGTCCCAGGCGACGGCGGCCCGCGGTGTGATCGGGCACAACGTCGCCAAGCCGCCGGAGGCCGACGGCGTCTACTCCCCCGGCGCTGCCGTCCCCGAACGCTGGCTGCGAACCACCCCGTATGACGTCCATCTGATGATCTTCGGCGACTCCACGGCCGCCGGGGTGGGATGCCTGTCGGCGGACGAAGTGCCCGGCGTGCAGATCGCGAGGCGCCTCGCGGACGAGACCGGCAAGCGGATCCGGCTGAGCACCAAGGCCATCGGCGGCGCCACGTCCCGCGGACTCAGCGGGCAGGTGGACGCGATGTTCGTGGCCGGACCGCCGCCGGACGCCGCGGTGATCCTGGTCGGAGCCAACGACGTCACATCGAAGAACTCGATTCGGGCGTCGGCGCGCAGACTCGGGGAGGCGGTGGAACGGCTCCGCGCCCACGACTGCGCGGTCGTCGTCGGAACGTGCCCCGACCTCGGGGTGGTGACCGCGATCCCCCAACCGCTGCGGACCGTCGTCCGGACGTGGGGGTTGCGCCTGGCCCGGGCGCAGGCGGCCGCGACCAGCGCGGCGGGCGGCCACCCGGTGGCGTTGGCCGACCTGCTGGCACCCGAGTTCCTCGCGGCGCCCGACCGGATGTTCTCCTCCGACCACTTCCACCCGTCCGCGGCGGGCTACGAATTGGCGGCGATCCAGATCGTGCCCGTTCTCGCGACTGCTCTGGGCATGTGGCACGGCGGCCCTCTGCCCGACCTGCCCGAGGTGTCGGAGGCCGCGGAATCACGCAAGCTGTCGACCCGAATGACCGCCTCGCTCAACCGTTTCCTGTGGCGACGCACGGCCCGGCGACGCTCGCCTGCCCGTCTCGACGAACTCCTCGCGATCGAGGAGGCGTCCGCGTCCCGGACGCGACGGGTCGCTGAGTGAGATGGCGATGCCCCCGGTGCCGCCCGGCAACGTAAGTTGTCGGGAAGGCCACAGAACGGGTGGTCTGCAACACAGTGCAGACCCCCGCAGTTGACAAAGGAGTTTTCATGCCCGAGGCAGTCATCGTCTCCGCAGTACGCTCACCGATCGGCCGAGCCATGAAGGGCTCGCTCAAGACCATCCGCCCGGATGATCTGACGACGCAGATGGTGGCCGCGGCGCTGGCGAAGATCCCCGAACTCGATCCCACCGAGATCGACGACCTGCTCCTCGGCTGCGGCCAGCCCGCCGGCCAGTCGGGGTTCAACATCGCCCGCGTCGTCGCGGTGGAACTGGGCTACGACTTCCTGCCCGGCGTCACCGTCAACCGCTACTGCTCCTCTTCGCTGCAGACCACCCGCATGGCACTGCACGCGATCAAGGCCGGCGAGGGCGACGTGTTCATCTCCGCCGGCGTCGAGTCGGTGTCCAGCTTCGTCACCGGCAACGCCGACGGCCTGCCGAACACCAAGAACCCGAGGTTCGCCGACGCCGAGGCGCGTACCGCGAAGCTCGCCGAGGGCGGCGTCGCCTGGACCGACCCGCGCGAGGACGAGCAGATTCCCGACGTCTACATCGCGATGGGCCAGACCGCCGAGAACGTCGCCTCGGCCACCGGCATCACCCGTGAGGAGCAGGACCGCTGGGGCGTCCGATCCCAGAACCGCGCGGAGGAGGCCATCAAGAACGGCTTCTTCGAGCGGGAGATCACCCCGGTCACCCTCCCCGACGGCACCGTCGTGGCCGCCGACGACGGCCCCCGCGCCGGCACCACCTACGAGGGCATCAGCGGGCTCAAGCCGGTGTTCCGCCCGGATGGCACCGTCACCGCGGGCAACGCGTGCCCCCTCAACGACGGCGCCGCCGCGCTCGTCATCATGTCCGACACGAAGGCCAAGGCCCTCGGCCTGACGCCGCTGGCCCGCATCGTGTCCACCGGGGTGTCCGGACTGTCCCCCGAGATCATGGGCCTCGGCCCGATCGAGGCCGTCAAGAAGGCCCTCGCGATCGCGGGCAAGTCCATCTCCGACATCGACCTGTTCGAGATCAACGAGGCCTTCGCGGTCCAGGTTCTCGGATCGGCTCGCGAGCTGAAGATCGACGAGGACAAGCTGAACATCTCCGGGGGCGCCATCGCCCTCGGTCACCCGTTCGGCATGACCGGTGCCCGCATCACCAACACCCTGCTCAACAACCTGCGCGAGCAGGACAAGACGTTCGGGGTCGAGACCATGTGCGTCGGCGGCGGGCAGGGCATGGCGATGGTCCTCGAGCGCCTGAGCTAGGCCCTCCGGGCCCGTGAGTGGTCGACGAGTGCAGAGACTCGCTGACCACGCACGGGTGCGAAGCGCCAGAAGGCCCCCGAGAGCATGCTCTCGGGGGCCTTCTCTGTTGAACTGCTAGTCGCTGTTGAAGTAGCTCAGGAGTCGCAGGATCTCGACGTACAGCCACACGAGGGTGACGGTGAGTCCGAATGCGACGCCCCATGCGGCCTTCGCCGGCGCCTGGGCGCGGATCAGCTGGTCGGCGGCGTCGAAGTCCAGCAGGAAGCTGAACGCGGCGATGCCGATGCAGACGAGGCTGAAGATGATCGCCACGGGACCGCCGTCGCGGAGGCCGAGGCCACCTTCGGTGAAGAAGCTGGCGATCACGTTGCCGAGGGCGAGGACGACGACACCGATGAGGGCACCGATGATCATCCGGGTCAGGCGGGGCGTGACTCGGATCGCGCCCGTCTTGTAGACGACGAGCATGCCGAAGAACACACCGAACGTGCCGAGTACGGCCTGGCCGATGAGCGCCGCTCCGCCGACTCCGCCGAACGTGATGTCGGTGAACATGAACGACAGGGCGCCGAGGAACAGGCCCTCCGCCACCGCGTAGGCGAGGACGATGCCCGGGTTGTCCATCTTGCGGCCGAACGTGGCCACCAGGACCAGCACGAGACCGACGAGGCCACCGCCGATGACCAACGGGCTCGCGAGGTTCGCGTTGTTGCTCACCAGGAAGTAGGAGATGATCGCCGACACCGTGAGCACGCCGAGCGTGACACCCGTCTTGGTGACGACGTCGTCGATGGTCATCGAACGGTAGTCGGGGCCCGTCCGGTAGGGCTCGGCCTGCGTGTACTGGGGCTGGCCGAACTGCTGCGTGACCTGCGCTGCGCCGGCCGTCGTAGATCCGAACGAGGCGTATCCGCCGCTGCCCTCTTGTTTGGGCAGGTTGCGGAACACCGGGTTACTGGTGGTGCGCACCGTGCACATCCCTTCTCGTGGCTCGCCGGGTGGATCCGGGTTTCTTGTACGTTGAACGTCCCGCACCCACCGCAAGTTCCCGTTCGTCGCTTTCGGGTCGGACAATTCGGACTCTACCGGTGCCGTGGGGACACCCGCCAGACGAGGCGGGTCGGCGTGGCGGTCAGGCCACCGATCGGGTGACGGTGAATTTGGGATTCCGGCCGACGACGTCCGTCGGGCCGACGAGCCGCTGCAATCGGCCCCGGTACCCGAGATGCGAGTTGTACACGGTCCACAGCTCGCCGCCGGGCCGGAGCACCCGTCCGGCTTCGGCGAACATCTTCGACGCGCCGCCGGTGTGGACGGCCGCGCCGACGTGGAACGGCGGGTTGCACAGGACGACGTCCTGGCTGTCGGTGGCGAGGGTGGACATGGCGTCGTCGCGCAGCGTGCTGACCCGTCCGTCGAGTCCGTTGGCGCGGGCGGTGGCGGCCGCCGATGCCACCGCGGCCGACGACTGGTCGGTGGCGATCACCGACACGTCCGGGAGGAGCCGGGCGAGGCTGACGGCGAGAATGCCCGTTCCGCACCCGAGGTCGACTGCGGCCCGCGCGCCGGGGTTCACGCGGGGAAGGAAGTCGAGGAGGTACCGGGTTCCGATGTCCAGCTTGGGGCCGGCGAACGCGGCCCCGTACGAGACGACGTCCAGCCCGATCTCGGCGAGATGATCGGTGACGGGATACGTCTGCTGCGCTACCTCCACCGGGCCGCGTGCGATCAGCACCCGTGACTTCTGCCTGCCGAGGGTCGCGCGGACGTCGGAGAACGAACGCCCGAGCACGTCGTTCATGGCGGTGGAGATGTGCTTGTTGCGTCCGCCCGCGTAGACGACGACGGACGGGTCGGCGTGACGGGCGATCGCCTCGGCGACCTCGGTCAGTTCGCCGAGGCTCCGCGGCAACTGCATCAGCACGACCGTCGCGCCCGCGAGGAGCTCCTCACCGAGCGCACACGCCCGGTAGCGGTCGGCGAGCCCGACCGTCGCGGCGTTGGCGGCGAGCGCCAGTTCGCCGGTCAGCGGGTCCTGGTGCACGCGGATCCCGGTGGCGCCGTGCGCCGCCGCGGCGCCGAGGGTGAGCGCACCGTAGTGGTCGCCGATCACGGCGAGCGTCCCGGCAGGTGCCGCCGACAGCGCCGCCGCGGCCTCGTCGAGGATCAGCCGATCTGCGGCGTCGACGGCCGTCAGGTTGGGGGCCTCGACGTCGGGACGGCGACGGAGGCGGGCGAACAGGGCGTCCCGGTCGAACACTTCGGAGTCGAGCACGTTACTGCGACACCCACTGCGCGACGTTGGCGACGGGTTCCCGGTGGGTGCGGAATCCGTTGACGGGGTTCTCCATGTCGGGGTAGCCGAACGAGATCGCGCAGACCACCCGGCGGTCCTCGTCGAGCGAGAAGAAGTCGTGGATGAACCGGGAACTTCCGGCGACGGCGGCCTGCGGGATGGACGCGACTCCGAGGCTCTGCGCGGCGAGGAGGAACGTCTCGACATACAGGCCGCAGTCGACGGCGCCGTAGGTGCCGAGTGCTTCGTGAGTGGTGACGATCGCGACGTGCGGCGCGCCGAACAGGTCGAAGTTCTTCATCGTCTGCTCTGCGGACGCAGCCCGGTCTCCGGGGGCGATGCCGACGCTGGCGTAGAGCTGCATGGCACAGTCCCGGCGGCGTTGCTTGTGCTCGCCCACGTATTCGCGGGGCCACTCGAAGTCGGACTCCTGCGGGTGGGTGCGGACGTACTCCGCCAGCCCGGAGCGGAACCGGTCGGTCCCCTCCCCCTCGGTGATCGCGACCTGCCACGGCTGCGTGTTGCACCACGACGGTGTCTGCTGGGCGAGCTCGAGGATCCGCTCGATCACGTCGCGCGGCACCTGCGTCGGTAGGTAAGCCCTGCAACTGATCCGCGCGTCGAGGAGCTGGGCCAGGGTCTGCTCGGCCAGGCTCGTGTCCGCTGCCGCAATACCGGTATCCGTCACCGTCGAATTCTCCTCGGGTCTACTCGTTCTCGAACACCGCTCTCTGTGTCGTGCGACCGCGATATGCTGGCGTCAGCGCACCGAGAAGGTGATTTCATTGAGTGTGCCACGACACCCGGAAAGCAGTTCCGGGCCGACCGACTCGGATCCGCAGGCTACCAAGCGGATCGTCGTGACCGACATCGTCGCGGAGCTGTCGTCGGAAGGATTCGACGACGCCCGCGAGATCGGCCGGGGAGGGTTCGGGGTCGTCTACCGCTGCCTCCAGACCGCGCTCGACCGCACGGTCGCGATCAAGGTGCTGTCCTCGGATCTGGACGGTGAGGACCGCGAACGCTTCCTGCGGGAACAACGTGCGATGGGAAAATTGTCGGGGCATCCGCACGTGGTCGACATCCTGCAGTCCGGGGTGACGCGCAGCGGCAGGCCGTACATCGTGATGCCCTACCACTCGCGCAATTCGCTCGACGCCTGGATTCGCCGTGAAGGGCCGCTGCCGTGGAGTGAAACGCTGCGCGTCGGCGTGAAGCTGGCGGGCGCCCTGGAGACGGCGCACCGGCTCGGCACGCTGCACCGCGACGTGAAGCCGGCGAACATCCTGCTCACCGGGTACGGCGAGCCGCAGCTCACGGACTTCGGCATCGCGCGGGTCACGGGCGGGTTCGAGACCACGTCGAGCATGATCACCGGTTCGCCCGCGTTCACGGCGCCGGAGGTCCTCCGGGGTGACGCACCGTCCGCGGCTTCCGATGTGTACAGCCTGGGCGCCGCCCTGTTCTGCCTGCTCACTGGGCATGCCGCGTTCGAGCGGCGGAGCGGGGAGCGGCTCGTCGCGCAGTTCCTCCGCATCGCCACTCAACCCGTTCCGGACCTGCGGGGCGAGGACATTCCCGACGACGTGTGCTCGGCCATCGAGCGCGCCATGTCCGAGGAACCGACCGACCGCCCGGCTTCGGCCGCGGAGTTCGGGCAGGAACTCCGCGACATCGAGCGCAGGCACGGGCTCGATGTCGACGAGATGGCGCTCCCCGCCGCGGCCGACGAGTTTCCGCGCACCGAGCACACGTCGACACCGACCGCGCAGTCCTCGACATCCGGGCACAGTCGCAGCTACCGCCGGCGGTCGGGTGCCACCCCGCCGAGCGCCGCGGCCCGCTTCCGGCCGCCGACCCCGATGCGGTCGCTGGTGGAGCGCACCCGTCTGCTGGATCTGCTCCGAATGGGTCAACGGAGGCGGTTGACGCTCATCCACGCGCCCGCCGGCTTCGGGAAGAGCACGGTGGCGGCCCAGTGGCGCGACGTGCTGATCGATGACGGCGCCGCGGTCGCCTGGCTGACGGTGGACAACGACGACAACAACGTCGTGTGGTTCCTGTCCCACCTCGTCGAGGCGATCCGCCGGGCCGATCCGACCTTGGCGGACGAGCTGGGGCAGGCGCTCGACGAGAACGGCGCCGAAGCGGAACGGTATGTGCTGACCTCGCTGGTGAATCAGGTCCACGACAGCAGGCGTCACGTGGTGGTGATGATCGACGACTGGCATCGCGTCACGTCGCCGGACACGATCGCCGCGATGGACTTCATCCTGGAGAACGGCTGCCACCACCTGCAGATGGTGGTCAGCAGCCGAAGCCAGGCGGGGCTTCCGCTGGCCAAGATGCGGGTGCGTGACGAACTCGTCGAAATCGATTCCGTGGCTTTGCGTTTCGACATCACCGAGTCGCAGAGATTCTTGGTCGACCTCGGCGGACTGCACCTGGAGGATTCCGACGTGGAGGCGCTGGAGGAGACCACGGACGGGTGGGTGGCGGCGCTGCAACTGGCGTCGCTGTCGCTGCGTGACCGCGCCGATCCCGGCGATCTCATCCGGCACATGTCGGGCCGCCACCACGCGATCGGTGAGTACCTGGCGGAGAACGTGCTGAGCACCCTCGAGCCTGCGCTGCTCGACTTCATGCTGGCCACGTCCGTCACCGAGCGGGTCTGCGGTGACCTCGCCTGCGTGCTGGCGAACGTGACCCGCGGTCAGGCCCTGCTCGAGCAGGTCGAATCGCGCGACCTGTTCCTGCGCAGCCTCGACGAGGACAGGGAGTGGTTCGAGTACCACCACCTGTTCGCCGAGTACCTCCGACGGCGGCTCGAACGCGATCATCCGTCACGCATCGCGGACCTGCACCGTGCGGCCGCGCACTGGTTCGCCGACCACCACTACGTCAGCGACGCAGTGGATCACGCGTTGGCGGCGGGCGATCGCGACGTGGCCGTCGCGGTGGTCGAGGAGCAGGGCATGTACCTGGTGGAGCACTCGCGGATGGTCGCGCTGCTCGGCCTCGTCGACAAGTTGCCGCGGCCGCTGGTCGAATCCAGTCCTCGCATCCAGATCGCGGTCGCGTGGGCGAACATCCTCCTGCAACGGGTGGCGCCGACGCTGCGGTCGCTGTCGCTGGTCGCGTCGGCCCTCGAGTCCTCGACGCTGAGCGACACCGAGCAGGCGGACATCCGCGTGGAGGCCGACATCGTCCGCGCCGTGATCGCGGTGTCGTCCGATCGCATCGCCGGCGTCCCCGACCTCATCGCCGAATGCCTGGCCCGACCGGAAACCCTACGCGCGTGGGTGGTTTCGGCGGGGTCGAATCTCGCCTCCGCCGTCGCGATCGCCCAATTCGATTTCGTGGAGGCACGCCGACTGCAGGACTGGGCGACCGGGTACCACCAGCGGACTGTCGGACCGTTCAGCAGGATGTACGGGTACAGCTTCGCCGGCATCGCCGCGATGGAACAACTCGACATCACCGCGGCCGAGGACAACTTCCGGCTGGCTGTGCAGACCGCGACGAAGTCGGCAGGCACCCATTCACATGCCGCACGACTCGCAGGCGCACTCCTCGGCGAGTTGATGTACGAACTGGGCCATCTCGACGAGGCCGAACGACTCCTCGACGAGAGTTACGAGCTCGGACCCGAGGGCGGCATCGTCGATTTCATGATCGCGCGCTTCGTCACGGGCGCGCGGCTGAAGGCGGGACGTGGCGATCTCGCGTCCGCTGCCCGCCACCTCGACGAGGGTGCGTCCGCGGCGGCGTCGCTGGGACTCCCTCGGCTGCGGGCCCGGGTCGAGAACGAACGGGTCCGGCTCGGCCTGCCCGCGTCACCTCAGCCGCCGGCCGGTGACGGGAAGGCGACCCGGATTCCCGATTTCGGTTTCGCCGAGATCGTCGCGCAGCTCGACGACGCCATCGAGATCCGGAAGCAGTCGGGCGTCGAGCCCGACGTCGCGTGTCGCCGCGCCGAGGAATGGGTGCGCCGGGTCGAACGGGAGAGCCGGCCGAGGGCGGCCATGCAGGCCAGTCGCCTGCTCGTCGCATGCCTGGTCGCGGCGGGCCGGGTTGATGAGGCCAAGCCGGTACTGGCGTCCATCGCCGCGACGTGTGCACGAATCGGCTTCGTGCGCTACCTGATCGACGGCGGGCCGCGCATGGTGCCCGCGCTGACGGCCCTCCTCGAGGACAGGCGGGCCGGCCGCTGGCAGTCCGACTGGCCGGATGTTCCGGAAGAGTTCCTGGTTGCGGCGCTGGAGACGGCGACCCCGATCGAAAGTTAGCCCGCGCTTTCTTGACTAATTCAAGAAACGGTGGTGCAGTGTGACCGTGAACACACGCGAGGGCGGGAGGCGACCACCACCACGTCGCACGCCGTGAGTGTGGTTCGATCCGCCACGTCGACCGCTCGTCGGCGAAGCCTCCTGCCCGACAGCCAGTTCCAGAAAACCCAGAGCGACAGCCAGCAACGAAGGGATCCACTGTGAGCCGAGAGACCACTGCGAACACCAGCGACAAGCTCACCACGGCCGTAGGCGCACCCGTCCCCGACAACCAGAACGTCGTGACCGCCGGGCCCCGCGGGCCGCAGTTGCTGCAGGACGTCTGGTTCCTCGAGAAGCTCGCACATTTCGACCGCGAGGTCATTCCGGAACGCCGCATGCACGCCAAGGGTTCCGGGGCGTACGGAACGTTCACCGTCACGAACGACATCACCCGGTACACCAGCGCGAAGATCTTCTCCGAGGTCGGCAAGAAGACCGAGTTGTTCGCCCGCTTCTCCACCGTCGCCGGTGAGCGCGGCGCCGCCGACGCCGAGCGCGACATCCGCGGCTTCGCGGTCAAGTTCTATACCGAGGAAGGCAACTGGGACCTCGTCGGCAACAACACCCCGGTCTTCTTCTTCCGCGACCCGCTGAAGTTCCCCGACCTCAACCACGCCGTCAAGCGCGACCCCCGAACGAATCTCCGCAGCCCCGAAAACAATTGGGACTTCTGGACGTCGCTGCCCGAGTCGCTGCACCAGGTCACCATCGTGATGAGTGACCGCGGCATCCCCTCGTCATACCGGCACATGCACGGATTCGGTTCGCACACCTTCAGTTTCATCAACGCCGAGGGCGAACGCTTCTGGGTGAAGTTCCACCACCGCGTGCAGCAGGGTGTCGAGAACCTCACCGACGCCGAGGCCGAGGCCCTGGTCGGCGCCGACCGCGAGAGCCACCAGCGGGACCTCTTCGACGCCATCGAGGCCGGCAATTTCCCGAAGTGGAAGCTGTGCGTGCAGATCATGCCCGAGGCCGACGCCGACACGGTCCCCTACCACCCGTTCGACCTGACGAAGGTGTGGCCGAAGGCCGACTACCCGCTCATCGAGGTCGGCGAATGGGAACTCAACCGCAACCCCGACAACTACTTCGCCGAGGTCGAGCAGGCGGCGTTCAACCCGGCGCACGTCGTGCCCGGCATCAGCTTCTCCCCGGACAAGATGCTCCAGGGCCGGTTGTTCTCCTACGGTGACGCGCAGCGCTACCGCCTCGGTGTGAACAACTACCAGATCCCGGTCAATGCGGCCCGGTGCCCGGTGAGCAACTTCCACCGCGACGGTGCCATGCGGGTCGACGGCAACAACGGTGGCACCCTGCACTACGAACCGAACAGCTACGGCAAGTGGCAGGAGCAGAGCCGGTACCGCGATCCCGCGCAGGGCGTGGGCGCGTTCGCCGACCGGTTCAACTTCCGTGAGGACGACGACGATTACTTCTCGCAGCCGCGCGTGTTGTTCAACAACATGAGCGACGAGCAGAAGCAGGTGTTGTTCGAGAACACCGCGCGGGCCATCAACGGCGCGTCGCAGCAGGTCGTGCAGCGGCACATCGACAACTGCACCCAGTGTGACCCGGCCTACGGCGAGGGCGTCGCGAAGGCGATCTCCGCGCTGGGCTGAGAACACCCGGGTCCGCCCGGTCCGGGATCGTCCCGGACCGGGCGGCTCTTCTGCCCACGAACAGGGGTCGCCGCGGCATATCGTGGACTTCCGGACTCTTTCGTGGGAGGACTGATGGCCGATCCGTCGCCGCAGGACGGGACCCCCCGTTTCAGCGGTCTGCGCGCCCTGTTCGTCAACTGCACCCTGAAGCGGTCTCCCGACGTGAGCAACACCCAGGGGCTGATCGACCGCAGTGTCGGCCTGATGGAGCAGGAAGGGGTCTCGGTCGACCAGATCCGGGCGGTGGACCACGACATCGCGACCGGTGTGTATCCGGACATGACCGAGCACGGGTGGCCGAGCGACGAATGGCCCCAGCTTTTTCAGCGGGTCCTGGACGCCGACATCCTGGTCCTGGCCGGTCCGATCTGGCTCGGCGACAACGGTTCCGTCACGAAGCAGGTGATCGAGCGACTGTACGGTTGTTCGTCGATTCTCAACGACGACGGCCAGTACGCCTATTACGGGCGGGCCGGGGGTTGTCTGATCACCGGCAACGAGGACGGTGTCAAGCATTGCGCGATGAACATCCTCTACAGCCTCCAGCATCTCGGATACGTGATCCCGCCGCAGGCAGACGCCGGTTGGATCGGTGAGGCCGGCCCGGGCCCGTCGTATCTCGACGAAGGGTCGGGCGGCCCGGAGAACGATTTCACCAACCGCAACAACACCTTCATGACGTACAACCTGATGCACGTCGCCGCGATGTTGAAGAAGGCCGGCGGGTTCCCCGTGTACGGAAATCAACGTTCGGAGTGGGACGCGGGTTGCCGCCCCGACTTCGCCAACCCGGATTACCGCTGATCCGCCCCACCCGAGAGGGAAGTCATGTGCCGATTGTTCGGGTTGTCCGCCGCCCCTCATCGCGTCCGCGCGTCGTTCTGGCTGCTGGACGCCCCGGACAGCCTGGCGCAGCAGAGTCACCGCGAGCCGGACGGCACCGGACTCGGCACGTTCGCGGAGGACGGAACTCCGGTGGTGGAGAAGCAACCGCTCGCGGCGTACGAGGACACGGAGTTCGCGCAGGAGGCGAAGCATCGGTATTCGGCTACGTTCGTCGCGCACATCCGTTTCGCGACCACGGGTGAACTGCTTCCCCAGAACACCCATCCGTTCGCCCAGGACGGTCGGGTGTTCGCCCACAACGGCGTGGTCGAGGACCTGCCGAAACTCGAGGCGGAACTGGGCCCCGACCTCGCGCTCGTTCACGGAGACACCGACTCCGAACGCGTCTTCGCTCTCGTGACCAGTCACATCGGCAGGAACGGCGGCGACGTCACCGCCGGCATCACCTCGGCCGCCCGGTGGCTGGCCGACACCGTGCCGATCTACGCGCTCAACATCCTGCTGACCACACCCGGCGAACTGTGGGCGCTGCGCTACCCGGACACCCACGACCTGCTCTTCCTCGAGCGGCGCGCGGGCGGTCCGAGCGGCGGTCGCCACCTCCAGCACGCGAGCACTCCCGGCCGGATCCGTGCCAGGTCCGAGCATCTCGCCGAGCATCCGGCGGTGGTCGTCGCCAGCGAGCAGATGGACGAGGATCCCGGCTGGACGCCGATGCAGTCGGGCGAACTGCTCCACGTCGACCGCGACCTCACCGTCACCCGGGAGGTGATCGTCGATCGCCCACCCCGTTACCCGATCCGCCTCGCCGATCTCAATGCGCGTGCCGCGGCCGCGCAGACCGAGAAGTAGTGCCGGCGTCGGTCAGAACTCGATCCGCACGTGCTCGCTGACGGGGCGGGCCTGGCACGCGAGGATGTAGCCGCTCGCGATGTCCTCGGGATCGAGGATCGACGCGTTGTCCATGTCCACTTCTCCCTGGACCACCGTGCATGCGCAGGAACCGCATTCGCCCTCGCGACACGAATAGGGGACGTCGAGGCCCTTCGAGAGCATGACGTCGACGAGTGTCGCCCGGCGTGGCCAGCTCAGGTTGTGAGCTTCGCCGTCGAGTTGCACCTCGACCGTCGACGTTCCCGCTTCCGTGTCCGGCGGTTCCTCGACCACGACGTCCGCGAACGGATCCCCGGACAGGGAGGTGAACACCTCGGCGTGCACCCGGTCGCGCGGGACGCCGGCCAGTGCGAGCGACTCGTGGATCGCGTCCATGAACGGACGCGGTCCGCACAGGTAGGCGCGGTGATCCCGGAAACGGTCGGACAGATTCGCCAGCTGGCGCGGTGTCGGCAGGCCCTGCACGCTCTCGAGCCAGTGGACGACGGTCAGCCGGTGTTCGTGGCGGGCCGCGAGTTCCCGCAACTCGTCGGCGAAGATGACCGACTTCTCGTCCCGGTTCGCGTACACCAGAACGACTTTCCCGTTGCCTACGCTGAGCGCCGACTTGAGGATCGACATCACCGGGGTGATTCCGCTGCCCGCGGCGAACAGGATCAGGTCTTCGTCCAGGCTGGCCGGAGTGAACACGCCCGCGGGAGGCAGGACCTCGATGCGGTCGCCGACGCCGACGTTGTCGCACAACCAGTGCGAACCGTAGCCGCCTGCGATGCGTTTGATCGTCACCTTCGGCAGGTCGTCGGTGAACGGCGAACTGGCCAGCGAGTAGCACCGGGCGACGGATCCCGTCCGGTCGCTCGGGATGCGCAACGTCAGGAACTGTCCGGGCTTGTAGGCGAATTCGTGCCGACGCTCGTCGGGGACGTCGAACACCAGCGACCGGGCGTCGGACGTCTCCTCCACGACAGCGGCCACGGTGACCACTACTGATCGCGAACTGCGTGGTGTTTCAACGGTCGTCATCGCGACGGTGCCCTCTCGCTACGGTAATTCGATCCTGCCGAAACTAGTGCACATCGACGGCGGCGGCCGCAGCCCTTCCCGCTGTGCGGGACCCGGATCATCACCGTCAGCCCCAACGGGACTGCCCGCCGTCCAGGGGGATGGTGGCCCCGGTGAGGTAGCCGGCGTCCTCGCTCACGAGGAAGACGACGGCGCGTCCGATGTCGGTTTCGGCGTCGCCGACCCGTCCGAGCGGGATGCCCGCCACGAACTCCGCCGCCTCGTCCGGGTTCCTGTCCATCCATCGCTCGAGCGCCGGACTCTTGGCGTGCGGGGCGACGGACAGCACCCGGATGCCGTCCCGGCCCCACTCGCACGCCGCCGACCTGGTCAGCGAACGCATTCCCTCCTTGATCGAACCGTAGGCACCGTAGTTGCTCGCGTCCCACCGCACGGCCGCCGACGTGACGAGGTTGACGATCACGCCGCCACCGCGCGACTTCATGTGCGGGTGGCACGACTGCATCATGCGCAGCGTCGCGAGCGGTCCCGTCGCGAACGACCGCTCGTACTCCTCGTCGATCACCGACAGGATCGGTCCCGGTGTGCAGTCGTTCGCGTTGTTGACCAGGATGTCGACGCCGCCGAACACGTCCACGGTCCGCTCGACGGCGGACGCGATGTCCGTGCGCCTGCTGACGTCGCACACCACCGGTTCGCTGCGGGCGCCGAGTTCGGTGAGTCGCTCGCACGTGCCGTGCAGTTTCGATTCGGTCCGTCCGGCGACGGCGATCGCCGCGCCCTCCCGGGCGAGGGCCAGGGCGATGCCCTGCCCGATCCCCTGTCCCGCACCCGTGATCAGCGCGACCTTGCCGTCGAGTTTGCCCATGTCCACTCCCGTTCCCCTACTATCGAACCAAGCATTTGCTTGTTCTCGGTCTTCGTGCCGATTCACCCGATCTCGTTCGAGCGCCCGTTCTCCTCGCGCTCCCTCACTCCGAAGGTCTCCCGTGACAATCCCCCCTCCTCTCGATTTCAGTGGCCGCACCGTCGTCGTGACCGGCGGAACCAAGGGCATCGGTTTCGTCGTCGCCGAATCGTTTCTCGCCGCGGGTGCGAACGTGCTCGTGTGCGGCCGGAGCGCACCGGACACCCTGCCCGCGCACGGTGAGCGCACCGCCGCGTTCCGCGCGACCGACGTCCGCGACCACGCCGACGCCGCCGCACTGATCGACGATGCCGTCGCGCGGTTCGGCCGCCTCGACGTCCTCGTCAACAATGCGGGCGGTTCACCCGACGCCGACGCGGCCACCGTCTCGCCGCGCTTCGTCGAGAAGATCGTCGCGTTGAACCTGCTGGCGCCCTTCACCGTTGCCCAGGCCGCCAACGCGGTGATGCAGCAGCAGTCCGACGGTGGTGCCATCGTCAACATCGGCAGTGTGTCCGCCCACGATCCGCAACCCGGCACCGCCGCGTACAGCGCCGCGAAGGCCGGCCTGCTCGTGCTGACGAAAGCGCTTGCGCTCGAATGGGCTCCGAAGGTCCGGATCAACCACATCACCACGGGCCTCATCCGCACCGAGAGCGCGGCGTCCGTCTACGGTGACGACGGCGGTGCCGCCGTCACCCGGACCCTGCCGATGGGGCGGATGGCGGTGCCGTCCGACATCGCGGACGCGTGCCTGTTCCTGGCGAGCGCGCAGGCGTCGTACGTGAACGGTGCCGATCTCGCCGTCCACGGCGGCGGCGAATACCCCGCGCGTTACCTCGCGACCCTCTCCTGACCTCCGCGCCGTATGTCACACCGGTTCGGTTCGACTGCACCGGTGTGACATTCGGCGACGACGGACGAAACGTCCGGTCAGCCGAATGCGGCGCGGGCGCCTGCGATGAGCGGCCGGTCATCCTGGACGAGTTCGAACGTCGCATCACCCGCATCACCCCACGCCCGCAACGACGGCGCGTCGCCCGGGTAGACCGGTGCGGCGAACCGTCCCTCCAGCCGGACGAGGTCGGCCGGGTGGACGTCCAGCGCCCGCGCGAGTTCCAGCGTGCTGGCGGCGAGGGTGCACAGCCCGTGCATGATCGGCCGGGGCTGCCCGATCCGCTCGGCCGCCGCCGGGTCGATGTGGATGTGGTGCCGGTCGCCGGTCAGCCGGTACAGCGCCGCCTGGTTCTCCGCGGTCTGCAGCACAGACGTCGTGACCGGTTCACCCTCGGGCCGAGCCGGTTTCGCGGGACCGCGATCGCCGCCGAAACCGCCGGCACCGGGCGCGAACAGCGACCAGGTGGCGACGAAGAACTCGGACTCGACGCGCACGTCGAACACGGCCGCCGAACCCTTGTCCCACACCTCGCCGACCGACGCCGACAGGGCGATCTCGCCGCGACGCGGAAGCGGCGCGAGCACCGTCAGTTCCTGCGATCCGTGCAGCGCCGTCTTCGTGTCGAAGGCGCCCCGCGACCCCAGTTCGTCCGGCGCCCACTGGGCGAGTGTGAGAGCGAACGTGGGCAGCACCCGCAGACGCTCCTCGAAGACGAGGTCCAGTTCGGTGGCCCGCGCACCCACCGACAGTGCGTACAGGACGGCGTCGCGCTCGTCGTAACTCACGGTGCGGGTGCCGAGGTCCGTCCCTCGCCACGCTCCTGCCGTCGTGCGCTCGGTTCTCGTCATGATCAGTCCTCTCTGCCCAGGATCAGGCCGCTGGTGGGCACGGCGGTGCCCGCGGTCACCAGCACGTTGCCGATGCCGTCCGGTTGTGTGGTCGACGTTCCCCGAATCAGGCGAACCGCCTCGGCGATGCCGTTGACGCCGTGCAGATATGCCTCGCCGATCTGGCCGCCGTGGGTGTTCGCCGGGAGTCGGCCGCCCACCTCGAGGTTGCCGTCCCGGATGAAATCCTTCGCCTCGCCGGGGCCGCAGAACCCGAGTTCCTCGAGTTGCGGGAGCACGAGCGGGGTGAAGTGGTCGTAGAGGATCGCCGCCGAGATGTCGTCGGGCGCGAGACCGCTCTGCCCGTAGAGTTGCCTGCCCACGAGGCCCATCTCGGGTATCCCGGTGATGTCGGGCCGGTAGTAACTGGCCATCATGTGCTGGTCCTTGCCCGAGCCCTGCGCGGAGGCCTTGACGATCGCCGGGGTGGCGCGGAGGTCCTTGGCACGTTGGGCGGAGACGACGACGAGGGCCTGGCCGCCGTCGGTTTCCTGGCAGCAGTCCAGTAGGTGCAGCGGTTCGGCGATCCACCGCGACTTCTGGTGATCGTCGAGGGTGATGGGCCGCCCGTGGAACCAGGCGGCGGGGTTGTCGGCGGCGTGCTTGCGTGCGACGACCGCGACCCGGCCGAAGTCCTCGCTCGTGGCGCCGTACCGATGCATGTACCGGCGGGCGAACATCGCCACCCACTGGGCGGGCGTCGACAGTCCCTGCGGGGTCAGCCAGGCGTACGCCGCCCGGTCCGCGGTGCTGTCCATCGGGCGGTCGTGCTGCCCGAGTCCGTAACGCACACCGGACCGTTCGTTGAACGCGCGGTAGCAGACGACGACGTCCGCGATGCCGGTGGCCACGGCCATCGCCGCCTGCTGGACCGTGGCGCACGCGGCGCCGCCGCCGTAACCGATGCGGGAGAAGAACTTCAGCTCGCCGATGCCAGTGTTGCGGGCGACGAGCACTTCCCCGTTCGTCTCGGCGGTGTACGTGGACAGTCCGTCGACCTCGGACGGGTCGATGCCCGCGTCGGCGAGTGCGGCGACGATCGCCTCGCACGCCAGTTGCAGTTCGCTTCGTCCCGAGTGCTTGGAGAATTCGGTGGCGCCGATGCCGACGATCGCGGCGGCGCCCGACAGGGGGCTGGTCACAGGTCTCCTCGTGCAGGCCAGGCGACGACGACGGTGCCGGTGGCGTGATCACCGAGGCTGTTCGCGCCCCGGATGTTCACGGTGACGAGGCCGCCGTCCTTCGCGACCACCTCACCGGTCACGGCCATCGCGTCGCCGGGGTAGTTGGGGGCACCGAGCCGCACCGCGATCCGGCGGAGCGACGCGTGCGGTCCGGCCCAGTCGGTGACGAACCGCCCCACCAGCCCGTTGGTGGTGAGGATGTTCGTGAACACGTCCTTCGACCCCCTCTCCACCGCGAGGGCCGGGTCGTGGTGAACGTCCTGGAAGTCGCGGGTGGCGAGGGCGGTGGCGACGATCAGGGTGCGGGTCAGCGGAATCACCAGCTCCGGCAGCCGATCGCCGATCGTGACGGCGTCGTAGGTCGTCGCGCCGACGGTCGCGGTCATGCGACCACCTCCACCCCGGCCGCCAGCTGCGCGCCCAGACGTGCCAGGTCGGAGCCGGCTCCGCCGAAGGTGGCGGCGAGCTGTTTGCCCCACAACAGGTGCCGGTGCACCGGGTAGTCGGTGTCCACGCCGATACCGCCGTGCACGTGCTGCGTGCGGTGGACGACCCGCTGCCCGCCGTCGGTCGCCCACCATTTCGCGACCAGCACAGCGGTTCCCGGATCTTCCCCGCTCGCGACGAGCCACACGGCCTGCCACAGCGTCACCCGCATGGCCTCGAGGTCGATGTAGCAGTCCGCGAGCTGATGGGTGACGGCCTGGAACGTCGCGAGCGGGCGGCCGAACTGGGTGCGTCCGTTGAGGTAGGTGACCGCCTGCCGCACCGCGCCCTCCCCGACGCCCAGTTGCAGGGCGGCGACCGCCAGTTCCGCCCGTTCGATCAGCCACCGCACCGCGCTACCGTCCGCCGGGCCGACCGGTTCCGCGGGGGCCGCGTCGAACGTGACGTTCGCGCAGATCTCGTGGGTGGTCGACTCCGCCTGCTGCGCCGTCACACCCGCGGCCTCCGGGTGCACCAGGAACAGCGCCGGACCGCTGTCGGTGGTCGCGGAGACGAGGAGGCGTTCGGCGACGTGCGCCACGGGCACCGCGGCCTTGGCGCCGTGCACCTGCCACCGGCCGTCCACCTCGCGTGCCGTCGTCGCCGGTTCGGCCGCGACGTACGGTCCGAATTCCTCGAGCCCGACCGTGAGGATCAGGCTGCCGTCGGCCGCCGCGGGGACCAGGGCGGCACGTTGGTCCGGTGTCCCGAACTCGGCGATCGCGAGTGCGCCGAGCACGTGCGGCCACAGCGGAACCGGCGCCACGGTCCGGCCCTGCTCCTCGAGTAGGACGCACACTTCGGCGAGCCCCATGCCGCCGCCACCGAGGTTCTCGGGCAGGGCGATGCCGAGCAGCCCTGTGGTGGCCAGTTCGCGCCACAGTTCCCGGTCGATCCGGTCGGCACTCGATTCGACGTCCTTGATCCGCTCGGGTCGCGACTTGGCAGCGAACACGTCCGCGGCCAGTCCGCGGACCGCTTCCTGCTCCTCCCCGAAGGTGAAATCCATCAGTGTTCCTCCGATGCTGCGGGCTGGAATGCGGGCAGTGTGAGTTCCGGGTCGGCGTCGATCCAGTCCAGTTCCACGGGCATTCCGATGTGCACGTGTTCGGGTTCGACGCCTGTCATGTTGGCGATCAGGCGGGTGCCCTCCTCGAGTTCGATCACCGCGACGACCAGTGGGTAGTCGAACGCGTCGATCTTCGGGTGGTGATTGACCACGAACGTGTAGACGGTGCCCCGCCCCGACGCGTCGACGGTGTCCCATTCGGTGGAGCGGCACTCCCCGCACATCGGTCCGGTCGGGTGCCGCAGCACACCGCACCTCGCGCACCGCTGGATGACCAGGCGGTGCTCACGTGCGGCCGCGAACCAGAAGGCGTTGTCGTCGTTGAGCGCGGGCCGCGGGCGAAGCGGGCGCGGGGCCGGACGTTCGGTGGGCCGGAATCGGAGTGTCCGCCACCGCTGGGTTCCGACGATCTCGCCGTCGCCGTTGCGGTACGTCTTGAGGGTGGTGACGAAATGTCCGGCGCCGAGACCGGTCTGCTTCTCCGCGGAGACGGACTCGACCACCTCGGTCGTGCTCACCCGGTCGCCGGGGCGCAGTTCGGCGAAGAATTCCTGGTCGGAATCGGTGGCGACGACGGACGTGAATCCCGCCTCGTCGAGTGTGGCGATCAGTTCCGTCCAGACGGGTGACGGGTCGGCGCCGGACATCTTGTCCGCGAATGTGCGCATCGTCCACACCTGCAGCATCTGGGCGGGTGCGACGGCGCCGCCGCGGCCGGTGGCGCGCGCGGCGTCGTCGTCGAGGTAGACCGGGCTCGTGTCGCCCATCGCCTCGACCCAGTGCCTGATCATGGGAGTGTTCACCGGGTCGGGACCCCAGGTGGCCGGGACGATCGTCCGTCCCTCGAAAGCGCGGAGGCGGGTGAGGAGTTCGCTCATTTCACCCTCTTCTCGCGGGCGAGTCCGAGGCCGAGGGTGCCGACCATGTCGCGCAGCACCTCGTTGACGCCGCCGCCGAACGTGTTGACCACGCTTTGACGTGAGAGCTGTTCGATCTGGCCGGCGAGGATCGCGCCCGGCGAGCCCGGACGCAACCGGCCGGCGGCACCGAGGATCCCGAGCAGCGTGCGATAGACGTCGACGTGGGTTTCGGTGCCGTACGTCTTGGTGGCGCCGGCGTCGGCCCCCGACAACGCATCCCGCGCGACCGCGACGGTCATCTTCCAGTTCAGTAGTCGCATCGCCTCGAGCTTCGCGTGCGTGCGCGCGAAGTCCATCTGCACCCACGGGATGTCGAGTGCCCCGTTCTGACGGGCCCAGTC
The DNA here is from genome assembly GCF_000280725.2 of Rhodococcus sp. JVH1. Classification (NCBI taxonomy): domain Bacteria; kingdom Bacillati; phylum Actinomycetota; class Actinomycetes; order Mycobacteriales; family Nocardiaceae; genus Rhodococcus; species Rhodococcus sp. JVH1. The sequence continues at coordinate 1,540,126 of NZ_CP166289.1, forward strand.
GAGGACCTGGTGCCACAGTCCGAGCGTGCGGCCGCCGAGCGCGGCGAGCCCGATGCGTTCGTGATTGAGCTGCGCGGTGATCAGCTGCCACCCGCCGTCGACGTCGCCCACGACGTCCTGATCGCCGACCCGGATCCCGCTGTAGTAGGTCGACGTGACCGTCAGCCCGCCCACGGTGTGGATCGGTGACCAGCTGAAGCCGGGATCGTCGGTGGGAACGATGAGGATCGAGATGCCCTTGTGTTTGGGCGCATCCGCATCGGTGCGGCACGCCAGCCACACGTAGTCGGCCGTGTTGGCGCCACTGGTGAAGATCTTGTTGCCGTCGACCACCCAGGTGTCCCCGTCGCGCACGGCGCGGGTCTGCAGCGAGGCGAGGTCGGTGCCGGCTTCCGGTTCGGTGTAGCCGATGGCGAAGACGATGTCGCCGGCAAGGATGCCGGGAAGGAACCGCGCCTTCTGCTCCTCGGTGCCGTACTTCATCAAGGTGGGGCCGACGGTGTTGACGGTGACGAACGGGAACGGCAACCCGGCCCGCTGCACCTCGTCGAAGAACACGAACTGGTCTTCGATCGACCGTCCCTGCCCGCCGTACTCCACCGGCCAGCCGACACCCAGCCAGCCGTCCTTGCCCAGCAGCCGCACGATGTCGCGGAAGTGCTCTCCGCCCACACCCTCCTCACCCGCGATCCGCCGCGTCTCCTCCGGCAGCAGCGCCGCGAAGTAGGCTCGCAACTCCCGCCGGAGTTCCTGCTGCCCGGGCGATTCCCTCACATCCATCGGCGTTCTCCTCAAACCTGTGCGTGGCTGTCGCCACGTGTGTTCTGGACGCTAACCAGCACTCCCACGCCTCGGTGCCGATGTCTCGGTCAGCGGGAGGCGGCTGTCGCCGATGCCGCGTGTCCGCTGGAATGGTGGAATGGCCACCGGATTCGCTCTCACCGAACTCACCGCCCGCTATGCGCGGGCCGTCGACCGGCGCGAGGCGGCGACGCTCGCGGCGTTGTTCGACTCCGACGCGACGTTCGTCCTCCCGCCCGCGCTGACGGGCACCGGCGCGGCAACGGAACTCCGCGGCAGTGACGTGCTCGCGTCCGCCGTCGTGGACGCGGTCTCGCATCTGCAGTCCACCCGCCACGTCGTTCACCAGCAGGTGATCGACGTGGACGGGTCGACGGCGTCGGGCGAGACGTACTGCACGGCGCACCACGTCTATGCCGGTCGAAACGGATTCCGCGACAACCGGATCGCGTTGCGCTACCACGACCGGTACGTGCTCGGCGACACAGGCTGGCAGTTCTCCCGGCGCGAACTGATCGTCGACTTCAGCGAGGACGTGCCGGTCACCGTGCCGGACTGAGGCCCAACCGCGCCGAACAGGCGGCCATCTCGTCGATGACCTGGCCGAGGGACTGCGCGTGCCGGGACGCCGACAGCACGAGCCGATTCGCGCCCAGGTCCCGGCTTCGGTCGAGCTTGGCCTCGTCGAGCCGTGGCAGCGTGGCACCCAGCACGAGGTCGACGTCGGCGGGATCACGGCCGGCGTCCGCTGCCGCCGCCCGCATCCGGGCGATCGCCCGGTCCAGGTCGTCACCCGCCAGGCCGAGCGGCTGGAACCCGTCGCCGAGCCGCCCTGCCCGCCGTGCGGCCGCCGGGCTGTGTCCGCCGATGTAGAGCGGCACTCCCGAATCCCGGTGGGGTTTGGGCCAGCTCTGGGCGCCGCGGAAGGAGAAGTGTTCGCCCGCGAAGTCGACCGCGGCGGTACCCGACCACAGCGCCCGCATCACCGCGATCGCCTCGTCGGCGATCGCGCCGCGCCGGTCGAAGTCGCCGCCGCAGGCCTCGATCTCCTCGCGCATCCAGCCGAGACCGAGGCAGATGCGCAGACGCCCAGCGGACAGTCGGTCCAGGGTGGCGAGACGCTTCGCCAGCACCACCGGGTGGTGGTTGGGCAGCACCAGCACGCCCGTCGCGAGACCGAGGGTCGTCGTGGCGCCGGCGACGAACGACAGCAGTTCCAGCGGGTCCGGCAGGCTGCAGTCGTCGGGCAGGTGGGACTTGCCGGTGGGCGAGTACGGATAGGCACTCGCCGTGTCCGCGATGACGACCGAATGCTCGACCGCGGAGATCTCGTCGAATCCGAGTGATTCGGCGGCCCTCGCGAATTCGAGTATCCACTCGGGCTCGCCCGCCCGTCCCAGCTCGACGGGAACCACCACACCCAGTTTCATGTCACCCTCACCGTCACACGTGCAGGAATCGTTGCCGGCCGTGCGTGTGGAACTCCTGCTCCAGCGCGGCCTTCTCACTGTCGGTCATCTCGTGGTACTCGGGAACACCGCGTCCCACCCACCGGAAGACCGGATCGTCGCAACGCCAGCGCTGTTCCTGCAGCGTGCGTTTGAGCACCTTGTTCGATCCCGTCACCGGCAGGTCCGTCGACACCCGGACGAAGCGGGGAGCGGCCTTCGTGCCCAGGTCGTCCTGGCCGCCGAGGAACGCGGCGAACTCCGCCGGATCGAAATCTGTCGGATCCGACACCTCGACAGCCGCCATCACCTGATCACCCGACCGCGGGTCCGGGACGGCGAACACGCCGGTGGCGACCACTTTCGGGTGGCGCCGCAGAATGCGCTCCACCATCAACGCCGAGGTGTTCTCCCCGTCCACCCGAATCCAGTCACCCTTCCGGCCGGCGAAGTAGATGAAGCCGGCCTCGTCGACGTACCCGAGGTCGCCCGTCCAGTACCAGCCGTGCCGGATACGGTCGGCGATCGCGTCCTCGTTCTTGTAGTAGCCCTCGAACCGCGACGCGCCTGCCTTGTCGACCATTTCGCCGATCGCCTCGTCCGGGTTGAGCACGCGACCGTGCTCGTCGAGTCGCGCCCGGGCCTTCTCCACGCGGGTCTCGGGGTCGACGATGACGATGTTCTCGTTGGCGGGTCTGCCGAGCGCACCCTCGGGGGCGTCGGGATCGAGCGTCACCGAACCGGCGCCCTCGCTCGAGCCGTACCCCTCGTACAGTTCGGCGCCGAACCGGCGGACGAATTCGGTCTTGTCCTCCGGGGAGGCCTCGGTCCCGAAACCGCGGACGAGCGTGTTGTCACGGTCGTCGGGTTGCTCTGGAGTGGCCATCAGGTACGCCAGCGCCTTGCCGACGTAGGTGAAGAATGTGGCGCCGAAGAACCGGACGTCGGGCAGGAATCCGGAAGCGGAGAACTTGCGCGGCAGGCAGACGGTAGCGCCGTTGGCGAGTGCGGGCGCCCACAGCGCCATCAGCGCGTTGCCGTGGAACAGCGGCATGCAGCAGTAGTCGACGTCCTCGCGCACGTGCCCGTACTTGACGGTGTTGGCGTACGCCAGCCGGGCGAGCCGGCCCTGGCTGCACCGCACCGCTTTCGACGTGCCGGTGGTGCCGGACGTGAACAGCAGAAGGAACAGCGTCGACGCGTCGATCCCGGGATCCCAGGCCGGACTCCCGACGACGTGGGACGCGACGAGTTCGGTGTAGGCCGGATCGTCGACCAGCAGAAACCGGTCGTCGGACAGCCCGAGGTCGAGACCGGCGAGCTGCGCCTTCCCCGCGGTGTCCGTGACGATCAGCTGACAGTCGACGTAGCGGATCTCGGCCTCGAGTTCCGCCCCGCGACGGGTCGGATTGATGCCGACGACGGCGGCGCCTGCGAGCGCCGCGCCGCCCAGCCAGAACAGGAACTCGGGGGTGTTCTCGAGCAGGACGCCGACGTGGAACGGTCCGTCGCGCCGCAGCGAGGACGCGACGGCGCTGCGGGCCGCACTCTCGCGCACCACCTCGTCCCAGGTCCAATCCTGTTCCCGGGTGCGCACTCCCAGCCTGTCGTCGCCCAGCCGGTCGAACAGCATCCGGGCGATCGTGGTGCGTTCCAACTCCATCTCTCCTGTCGACACGGTATGCACGCTCACGGCACGCGAAGCACGCAGTGGGTGCCACCGTAGATCGCCGTCATGCACTTGTTGCAGTGAATGCACAGACCGGGGTTGTGGGTCTCGTCCGTGATCCGGTTGACGAGGTCGGGTTCCCGCAGGAGTGCCCGTGCGACGGCCACGAACTGGAAGCCTTCCGCCATCGCCAGGTCCATGGTCGCCTTGCCGGTGATGCCGCCGAGGAGGACGAGCGGCATCGTCACGGCGGCCCTGATCTGGCGGGCGTCCTCGAGAAGGTAGGCGTCGCGGTAGGGGTATTCCTTCAGGAAGTGCCTGCCGACCAACCGGATTCCCAGTTTCGTCGGCTGCGGCATGACGGCGGCGAACTCGCGGAGCGGCGCGTCGCCCTTGAACAGGTACATCGGGTTCAGCAGCGAACTGCCCGCGGTGAGCTCGAGCGCGTCCAGCGAACCGTCCTGTTCGAGCCACTGCGCCACCTGGATGGCCTCGTCCACCCAGAAGCCCCCGGGCACACCGTCGTCCATGTTCAGCTTGGCGAGGATCGCGATCCGCTCCCCCACCGCGTCGCGGACGGCGCGGGCGGTCTCGAGCGCGAACCGGGCGCGGTTCGCCAGCGATCCGCCGTACCGGTCCGTGCGCTTGTTGACCTTCGGGCTGAGAAAGGAGCTGATCAGGTAGTTGTGGCCGAAATGGATCTCCACGGCGTCGAACCCCGCCTCCACCGCGCGGCGAGCCGCGTTGGCGTGAGCCTCGACGATCCGGGCGATGTCTGCCGTGGAGGCCGGCTTGGAGAAGTTCTGAGTGGTCATCCGGAACGCGCGGGACGGGCCCAAGGCCGGGGATCCGATGTACTTCGCGGCCGCGACCGGTCCCGCGTGGCCGATCTGCGCCGACACTGCGGCACCCTCCGCGTGGATGGCGTCGGTCAGCTTCCGCAGACCCGGCATCGTCTCGTCGGTCCATTGGATCTGGCCGGGCGACGTGCGTCCATCCGCGGCGACCGCGCAGTACGCGACGGTCGTCATGCCCACGCCTCCGGCGGCGGGCTGCCGATGGAATTCGATGAGCTCGTCGGTGACCAGCCCCTTCGGGGTCAGGCCCTCGTACGTCGCTGCCTTGATCACACGATTGCGCAGGGTGATCGGCCCGAGTTTGGCCGGGGCGAGCGGATCGACCTTCACTGTGGGCGGGTCGAGATCTATCGTCATATGAGTTCCTCCAGCTGCGATTCGCTGTCGAACGTATCGGCGCCGGGATGTCACGGATCGCGGCAGTCTCGCTGAGTGGTAACCACGTCTGGGCGCCCGTCACGGCGTGCCATCTTGTGTCGGTACGAGTGCCCGAGGACGAAAGGTCGCCCCGATGACTGCCCCTATAGATCCACAGTTGCACCTGGATCAGGTGATGTCCCGCCTCACCGGACCCGGTGGCCGGTTCGAACTCGTCGAGGAGCCGGTGCTCGGCACCCGGATGCCGGTGATGAAGAACCGTGGGCGTTCGGTGGGCGAACTCCTCACCACGTCGCTCCGGTGGGGCGACCGCGACTACCTCGTGACCGCCGATCGCCGCATGTCCTACACCGAGCACGCCGCCGCGGTCGCGGCCCTGGCGACGGCGCTGCGCGAGGACTACGGCGTCCGGAAGGGTGACCGGGTGGCGATCCTGGCCGCGAACATCCCCGAGTGGGTGGTCGCGTTCTGGGCCACGCAGGTGCTCGGCGCCATCAGCGTCGGGTTGAACGGTTGGTGGGTTCCGCGGGAGGTCGAGTACGGACTGACGCACAGTCGCCCCACCGTGGTGGTCGCCGACGCGAAGCGCGCGGAGACACTCGCCGCGGTCGGCACCGATCTCCCGGTCCTCACGATGGAGGAGGATCTGCCTGCGCTCTTCGCGCGATATGCAGGATCCCCGATGCCGCACACCGACGTCGACGAGGACGATCCCGCCGCCATCCTCTACACCAGCGGCACGAGCGGCAGGCCCAAGGGAGCGCTGCACTCTCAGCGCAACATTCTGGCCGTCGTCGACTACCACCGGTTCAGCGACGCGGTGGTCGGCGAGTTCAGTGGACGCCCTGTCGATCCCGCGGTGCCGAGTCCGCTTCGCTACCTCCTGACGTCTCCCCTGTTCCACATCGCGAGCCTGCACAATCTGGTGATTCCGCGGCTTGCGACGGGCGGCGCGGTCGTCATGCACCAGGGCGGATTCGACGTGGACGCCGTGCTCCGCCTCGTCGAGCGGGAACGGGTCACCAACTGGGGAGCGGTACCCACGATGGCGTCCCGTCTGGTCGAACACGACGACCTCGACAAGTACGACCTGTCGTCGCTCACGTCGTTCTCGCTGGCGTCCGCACCGTCGTCGGTCGCGTTCAAGGAACGGCTGCGCGAGAAGGTGCCGTTCGCGCGCAACGCCCTCGTGGACAGTTACGGACTCACCGAGTGCAGTACCGCGATCGCCGTCGCCACCGCCCCCGAACTCGAACAGCTCCCCGGCACTCTGGGCCGTCCGATCATCACGGTGAGCATGGAGATCCGCGACCCGTACGGGGAGTGGCTGCCCGACGGCGTCGAGGGTGAGGTGTGTGTGCGCAGCCCGTTCGTGATGCTCGGCTACTGGGAGGACGAGGCCGCCACCGCCGCGGCGATCGCCCCGGGCCGGTGGCTCCGGACCGGCGACTACGGACTCGTCGAGAACGGTCGCCTGCGGCTGACCGGACGTCGCTCGGATCTGATCCTGCGCGGCGGGGAGAACGTGTATCCCACCGAGATCGAGCAGTGCCTCGACGAGCACCCGGAGGTGCTCGAGTGCGCGGTGATCGGGACGCCCCACGAGGATCTGGGGCAGGAGGTGGCGGCCGTCGTGGTGTTGCGACCGGGTGCCGCGGCCACCGAGGCGGAACTGCGCGAGTACGCCGCGGATCGCCTGTCGTATTTCAAGGTCCCGACCCGCTGGCGGATCACCACCGACCTGTTGCCCCGCAACGCGACCGGCAAGATGGTCCGCCGGGACATCACCGTCTGACCCCGGTGGCCGAACGCCGAATGTCACAGTGGTGCAGTCGAACTGCACCACTGTGACATTCGGCGAGCAGGAGAGGTGAACCTCAGCGGATGAGGTTGCCGAGATCGACGGGAATCTGCGCCCCGGTGATGTATTTCGCCTCGTCGGAACACACCCACGCGACGACGGCGGCGACGTCCTCCGGCTGGGTGATGCGGTAGGGCAGCGAATTCTGGTAGATGGAGCCGAGCGTCGACGCGTACCGGGCGATGAGCGGGTGCAGGTCACGCACCTTCATGCCGGTGTCCACGCCCGCCGGGTGCACCGTGTTGACGCGGATGCGGTACTCACCGAGTTCGTTCGCCATCGTCTTCGCGAGCCCGGTGATGCCGTGCTTGGTGGCGACGTAGTGCCCCGTGAACGGCGTGCCCTTCAGCCCGGACACCGAACTGGTGAAGACGACGGCGCCGCCCTCACCCTGCTCGATCAGATACGGAACCGCCGCCTTCGCGGTGTGGAACGTTCCCGTGAGGTTGACGTCGACCGTCTCCTGCCACTGCTCGGCGGTGATCTCCCACGACAACGCACCCGAGCAGATGCCCGCGTTCGCGATCACGACGTCGAGGCGGCCCAACTGCTCGATGCCGTCCGCGAGGGCCCGCGAGAGGCCCTCGAAATCGCGCACGTCCGCGGTGGCGGAGACGATCCGCCGCCCGGTGGACTCGACGAGCCGGACCGTCTCGGCCAGGTCGTCCTGGGTGGCGCCGGGATAGGCGGTGGACGCGAATTCGGTGCAGGCGTCGATCGCGATGACGTCGGCGCCCTCGGACGCGAACCGGACGGCCTCGGCGCGGCCCTGCCCACGCGCCGCGCCGGTGACGAAGACGACCTTGTTCTCGAAACGGCCGGGTGACGTCATTTTCTGCTCCTGATCGGGGTCATCGTGGGCGGGGCACGGTCTTGTCGACGAACAGTCCCTCGACCGACACGCACACCTGGCCGTCCGCGGTCCGGATGTCGCCGGCGGTGGTGATCTTGCGTCCGTCGACCGACATCAGCTTCCCAGTGAGGGTGAGCGGTTCGAACAACGGCGTCGGGCGGTGGTAGCGGGTGCTCAACTGCGCTGTCATGCCGGCTTTTCCACCCCAGGCGTTGGCGACGCCGAGGACGTGGTCGAGCAGGAGTGCGGACACGCCGCCGTGGACGTGCCCCGGCGGCCCCTGGTACGGGATGGTCAGTGTGACGGTGCCCCGGACCGATCCGTCGGACAGTCCCTCGAGAACGAGGGGCGGCGCGAGCGCGTTCTCGGGTCCGGTGACGGGATCGTGCCGGGTGACCCCTTCGCCGTTCCACATGTCGATCAGCCGCTCGGAGACGGCAGGCGCATGTTCCTCGAGATGCCCGGCGATGCTGTTCAGCTCTTCCGCGACGCGCTCGAGGTTGGCGTTGCCGCGATCGGTCCGCAGCAGCGCGTCGACCACACGCCGGGCGGCGTCGGTCGCCCGGTCGACGGCGGAACCGTCGGGCGGTGACGTCAGCACCGTCCCCGACGGGCTGTTCTCGAATGTGGGATGTGTACCGACGCTCACCCGCTCACCTCCATCGTCGCCTGGGTCAGTACCGGTTGCCCGTCACGGTCGGGGCACGTCGCGCGCAGGGTCAGCCGGTCGCCGTCGTGCCAGACCGCGGTCTCGACGGTCTCGCCCGGGTACAGCGAGCCCGCGAACCGCACCGCGTAGTGGCGCAGGCGCGTGGGATCGCCGTCCAGCATCCCGTCGACGACGGCCTTGCACACCACACCGTACGACGCGAGCCCGTGCAGGATCGGCCTTTCGAACCCGGCCGCGGCCGCGAAGTCGGGGTCCGCGTGCAGCGGGTTGAGGTCGCCGCTGAGCCGGTAGAGCAGGGCCTGCGCCGTCCCGGTGCGCGACACGAGCACCTTGTCGGGTGCGCGGTCCGGCGCCGTGGCCACCGACTCGGGTCCCGGGGAGCCGCCGAAGCCGCCCTCATCGCGGGCCCAGATCTGCATCCCCGTGGTCCACAACGGGTTCCCGCCCGAGTCGGTGGCCGTCTGTTCGAGCACGATGACGGCGGCCTTGCCCTTGTCCCATACGTCGGCCACCCGCGAGGACACCCGGGCCTCACCCGACGGAGGAATCGGCGCATGCACGGTGAGCGACTGTCCGCCGTGCAGGATCCTGCGCAGGTCGACGTCGATGCCGGGCAGGCTCAGTCCGGTCGCCGGTGCGTCGCCGGCCGAGATTCCCTGCCCCGCGACGAGCGCGAACGTCGGCAGCACCTGCAGGTCCTTCTCGTACGCCCAGCGCAGTTCCGCGGGGTCATGAGTGTTCTCGCCGGCGCCGAGGCCGAGGTGGTAGAGAATCACGTCGCGCTCGGTCCACGACACGTCGCGTACGGACGGTTCCGCGGTCAGCGCGGCCTTCACGTCGATCGCCATGTCAGGTCACGCTCCCTTTCCGGGCTCGGGGTCGCGGGGCAGACCCAGCAGTCGTTCGCCGATGATGTTGAGCTGGACGTTGGTGGTGCCGCCCGCGATCGACATGCACTGCGAGTTCAGGAACATCTGCGTTGCGGACGTGCGGGGCTGGTCGCCGAGCAGGGCGCGCGGTCCGGCCCAGTCCATCGCCACCTCCCACACCTGCTGGATGTGTTCGACACCGAGCAGTTTCGCGACCGAAGACTCGGCACCCGGTTGCCCGCCCGCGATCGTTCGCAGGGTGGTGCGCAACCCCATCAGGCCGCCGGACTGTGCGTCGCACAGGACCTTGCCGAGCACGGTCAGCTGCTCTTCGTCGATGCCGCCGGGCAGTTCGCCTGCCAGGGTCAGCAGAGCCTCGCCGCCGGAGCCCAGCGAGGAGTCGTGCGACAGCGACACCCGTTCGTTGGCGAGGGTCGTGCGGGCGAGCTTCCAGCCGTCGCCCGGTTCGCCCACCAGGAGTTCGTCCGGGACGAACACGTCGTCGAGGAACACCTCGTTGAACAGGGCCTCGCCGGTGATCTCGCGCAGCGGCCGGATGTCGAGACCGTCGCTGCCCGACATGTCGATCAGGAAGTACGACAGTCCCTTGTGTTTGGGCACCGAGCCGTCCGTGCGGGCCAGGCAGATGCCCCAATCCGCGTCACGGGCCATCGACGTCCACACCTTCTGCCCCTGCAGCACCCAGCCACCATCCACCTTGGTGGCCCTGGTGGTCAGGCCGGCGAGGTCCGATCCGGCGCCGGGTTCGGAGAACAGCTGGCACCAGACGAGGTCGCCGCGCAGCGACGGAGGCACGAAGCGCTGCAACTGTTCTTCGCTGCCGTGCGCGATGAGCGTGGGCACCACCCAGTTGCCGATGATCATGTCGTGGGGCTTCAGCGCGGCCGCGCGCAGTTCCTCCGCGATCACGAGTTGTTCCACGGCACCCGCTCCCCTGCCCCACGGCGTCGGGAGGTGCGGTGCGGTGTAACCCTTCTCGGCCAGGTACGTCCTGCGCTCCGCCTCGCCCATCGCGGCGGCGGGCGCGAGTTCCGCGACAACGTCGGCGCGGATGTCCTCCGCGTCCGGCGGAAGGTCGATGCCGAGGACCCGGCGGGCACCGCCCAGGGTCGCGCGGGCAACGCGCCGCCGCCACGATGCGGTGGACCCGAGCAGGATCCGCAGCGACTGCGCCCGGCGCAGATACAGGTGGGCGTCGTGTTCCCAGGTATACCCGATGCCCCCGAGTACCTGGATGCAGTCCTTGGTGACGGCGAACGCCGCGTCGGGTGCGGTGGCCCCGGCGACCGCGGCCGCGAGTGATGCCTCCGGCGCACTGCAGCGCGGCGCGGCCGTCGCGGCCCTGGCACTGCTTCCGGGATTCATCGCACGGGCCGCGTCCCACGCGCAGACACGGGCCTGCTCCGCGAGGCAGAGCATGCGGGCCACCCGGTGCTTCACCCCCTGGAACTGGCCGATGGGGCGGCCGAACTGATGGCGCACGTTGGCGTAGTCGGCGGCGGTGGTCACGGCCCAGTCGGCGACACCCGACGCCTCGGCGGCGAACAAGGTGGCCGCCAGATCGCGAACGCGTTGCGAATCGATCTGCAGCACATCGACTTCGGCGATCGCCAGCCGATTCGCCGCCGCGGTCGCGCTGCGGCGCACCACGTCGTGGCTGGGCAGGTCGGTCACGTCGAGCCGGTCGCGGGCGACCACCACGTAGACGGTCTCGTCGCCATCCGTTGCCGCGAGCAGGAACAGGTCGCCCACCTGCCCGCCGAGGACGTACCCGGACTCACCGTCCAGTGTCACCACTCCGCCGTCCCGGACGAGACGCAGCGAGCCCGGCTGCAGGGCCACCGCACCGAGGGTCGAACCGTCGGCCACCCCGGAGAGCTCACCCGTGCGCCCGGACTCGTGCAGGACGGCACCGAGCAGCACGGTCGGGAGGAAGGGACCGGGCAGCAGGACCCGGCCGAGTTCCTCGGTGACCACTGCCAGTTCCACCAGCCCGCACCCCGCCCCGCCCACGTCTTCGGGCAGGTGGAGTCCCAGTACGCCCAGGTCCGCCAACGACTTCCAGAACAGCGGTCGTTGCTCGGTCTTGGCCTCGACGGCCTCCCGGAGCACGGCCGGGGTCACGGTCCGCGTGGCCCAGCCCCGCACCGAGTCGCGCAGGTCGCGCTCTTCTTCGGTCAATCCCATTGTCATGTCGGCCTCGTCGATCGTTCGGGGTCAGATTCGTTCGATGATGGTTGCGGTCGACAGTGCGCCACCGGCGCACATCGTGACCAGCGCGGTGGAGGTGTCGGAGCGCTCCAGTTCGTGCAGGGCGGTCGTGATCAGCCGGGCCCCGGTGGAGCCCACCGGGTGTCCGAGGGCGATGGCGCCGCCGTTGACGTTCACCTTCGACATGTCGGCCCCGTGCACCTGCGCCCACGACAGCACGACGGACGCGAACGCCTCGTTGATCTCGACGAGATCGATGTCGTCCAAAGACATTCCGGCGCGTTCGAGGACCATGCGCGTCGACTCGATCGGCCCGTCGAGGTGGAAGTACGGGTCGGAGCCGACCATGCCGGACGCGACGATCCTCGCGCGCGGCCGCAATCCGAGTTCGCGGGCACGGCCGCCGTCCATGAGCAGGACGGCGGCGGCGCCGTCGCTGATCTGGGACGAGTTGCCCGCGGTGTGGATATGGCCGTCGATCACGGGCTTCAGGGCCGACAGGGCCTCCGCCGTCGTCTCGCGCAGTCCCCCGTCCCGGGTGACCACCGCGAGTTCACCGGTGGGCGTGCCGGATTTGTCCACGACGGGAGCGGTGACGGGAACGATCTCGCAGTCGAACCGTCCGTCCGCCCAGGCCTGGGCGGCGCGTCGTTGCGACTCGAGCCCGAACGCGTCGACGTCGCCGCGCCCGAGTCCGCGCAGGTCGGCGATGCGCTGGGCGGACGTGAACTGGTCGCCCATGTCGATCGACCAGTCGTCGGGGTACGGGTTGCCGGTCTCCGGTGTGACGGCCTGGCCGAGGAACACCCGGCTCATCGCCTCGACACCGCACCCGATTCCGGCGGAGATCTGGCCGGACGCGATGAGACCCGCCACGACGTGCACGGCCTGCTGGGAAGACCCGCAGGCGCAGTCGAGCGACGTGGCCGCCGTCGTGTACGGCAGTCCCGCGTGCAGCCATGCCTGCCGGGTCACGTTGTTGGACTGCTCACCGGCCTGGGTGACGCATCCGCCGACGATCTGGCCGATGTCCGCCGGGGCGACCCCGGCGCGTTCGAGGACACCCCGCTGTGCGGCGCCGAGCAGTTCGGCGGGGTGTAGTCCGGACAGTGCCCCGCGCCGGCGCCCGATCGGTGTCCGTGCCGCGTCGACGATGACGGCGTTGCCCATGTTCCGCTCCTTGGGTTCTTCTGACTCGCGGACGCGTCCGCGGCTCATTTTTGAAATGTATTCTATTTTTAAGGAGACATCAATGCCCTTTGCCGTGCGAAATAGTTCTCCGCGCAGCTCAGAGGTCAGGAATGAATTTCATTTCGATCTCGACGGCGAGACGGCCCCACGCCGGCGAGCTGTCAGCGATGCGACAGATTGACCAGCAGCAGGTCACACGCCCTACGAATGTCGGACTCGGCATCGGGAATCGAGACCCGGCCGTTGAGGCAGGACTGGATGACACCGAACCACAACTGCACCAGCAGACGCAGTGCCGTGAGGTCTTCCTCCGTCGGATGTTCGATCCCGGCGGCGTCCAGCATGATCTGCCGGAATGCCCGGTCGACCTTCCCCGCGTCCGGCACGGACGCGACGTTGGCGGTGCTCGTGGATTGGATCATCGCGGTGGACAGTGCGGGCCGTCGCAGCAGACCGCGGGTGGCGCGGACGAGCACGTTGTACACCGCATCCTGCGGCGATTCGCCGGGGGGCGCGCTCTTCTTGAACCCGACACCCATCCGGTCGATCTGGTCGACCATCACGGCGACGAACAGATGCGTCTTCGACGGAAAATACCGGTACAGCGTCCCGATCGCGACGCCGGCGCGTTTGGCCACCTCGTGCATCTGGACCCGGGCGAGTTCCTTCTCGGTGGCCAGTTCGATCGCGGCCTCGAGCATGCGGACGTGGCGGGCCCGCTGTTCCTCCGAACTCGGTTCGGCAGCGTCCCGCACTTCGGCGATTCTCGGCACCCTCGATCCCCCTTCACTCCGCACACAGCCCCGGATCCGGTGTCGATTCTCGCATTGGATCGGGAAAGCATCGAATTTCGTCCGGTGAGTGGGACCGCGCATGCCGTAGGCCGCCCGGATGCGATTGCGTGAACCCCACGACTGGACCGCCAGTCTCCACAGACCATCAACGGAGGAAACGACGATGCAGGACTGGACAACCGAGTGCGACGTGCTGGTGGTCGGTTCGGGGGGCGGCGCGCTGACCGGCGCCTACACGGCCGCCTCGCAGGGTTTGCGCACCCTCGTCCTCGAGAAGACCCCACTGTTCGGCGGCACGTCCGCGTACTCCGGCGCCGCGGTGTGGTTGCCGGGCACCGCCGTGCAGGAGCGCGCCGGCGTCGGCGACTCCACGGACAAGGCGCGCACGTACCTGCGCGCAGTGGTCGGTGACGAGGAGATCGACCGTCAGGAGGCGTACGTCGCCACCGCGCCCGAGGTCGTCGACCTCCTCGAACGCGATCCCCACATCGAGTTCGAGTGGCGCGCGTTCCCCGACTACTACAAGGCGCCCGGCCGGATGGACTACGGTCGCGCGATCAACCCGCTCGACCTGCCGAGCGACGAGGTCGGGGACCTGCGTGAGGTCATCCGGCCCGAGGCCGACGTCGACCGGGCCGGGGAACCGCATCCGGAGGGCACACTGAACGGCGGCCGCGCCCTGATCGGGCGCCTTCTCATGGCGCTGCACGGCACCGGGCACGCGGAACTGCGCACCGGGACCGCCGCGCGCTCGCTGGTCGTCGAGGACGGCCGGGTGGTCGGCGCCCTGGCGACGAACGCCGCCGGTGAGACCGTCCGGATCCGGGCGACGCGCGGCGTGCTGCTCGCGGCCGGCGGGATCGAGGGCAACGCGGCCCTGCGCACCGAGAACGGAACGCCGGGCAAGGCGGACTGGAGCATGGGCCCGCGCGGCGCGAACACCGGTGACCTCCTGCGGGCGGCGGTGGACATCGGTGCCGACACCGCACTCCTCGACGAGGCGTGGTGGTGCCCCGGGGTCGAGCTTCCGGACGGCTCCGGCGCTTTCATGGTGGGTGTGCGCGGCGGCATTCTCGTCGACACGTCCGGAGAGCGGTACCTCAACGAGTCCCTGCCGTACGACCAGTTCGGTCGAGCGATGATCGAGCACGGAAGCCGCAGTTCGTATCTCGTGTTCGACTCGAAGGAGGGCGGGCCCGTGCTGCCTGCCATCTCCATTCCGCACATCTCCGCCGAGAAGCATCACGCGGCGGGCACCTGGGTCTCGGCCGACACGATCGAGGAACTCGCGGAGAAGATCGGCGTCCCCGCAGACGCTCTGCGCCGCACCGTCGAACAGTTCAACGACTTCGCCAAGCACGGCGTCGACGAGGCCTTCCACCGGGGAGAGGACCCGTACGACAACTTCTTCTGCCCTCCGGGCACGGGTGCGGACGCGCCACCGAACCCGGCACTGAGCCCGGTGTCGCAGGGCCCGTTCCACGCGGCCCGCATCGTGCTCAGCGACCTCGGCACCAAGGGCGGGGTCCGGACCGACGCCGACGCCCGCGTCCTGCGCGCCGACGGCACACCCATCGACGGACTGTATGCGGCGGGCAACACCAGCGCATCGCTCAGCGGCCGGTTCTATCCCGGTCCCGGAGTGCCGCTCGGCACCGCGATGGTCTTCTCCTACCGGGCAGTTCAGCACATGCGGAACTGACTACACGAGGTTGTCCTCCACCGGGAGCCCGAACGCGCCCCTGCCGAACAGGGCGAGGGCGCGTTCGGGCTCGTTGGCCACGTGCACGCTGCCCACGTGGGCGTCGCGCCACGACCGTTCGATCGCGTTGCCGCGCGACAGCGAACTCCCGCCGGCGGTCTTGAACAGCAGGTCGATCGCGTCGAGGGCTCGCTCGGTGGCGCGAACCTGATCGCGGCGCACCCGCAGACGCAGACCCATGGGGAGTTCCTCCCCGGCCTCGGCCAGTTCCCACAATTCACGCACGTTGCGATCCATCTGCAGTATCGCGGCGTCGATCTCGGACGACGCCCGGGCCACCGCGACCTGGGCGAACTGGTCGTCGACGAATCGGCCGCCACCGAGGCTGAGCCGCACTCGTTCCCGCATGAACGTCAAGTAGCGTTCGTAGCACCCCGCGACGACACCGACCCCCGGCGCCGCGACGGCGGTGGTGAAGAGCGTGGCGAACGGCAGCCGGTACAACGGTCCCCGGTTCACCTTCTGCCCGGGTCCGCGCAGTTGCGCCGTCTCGTAGTTCCTCTTGATCCGGTAGTCGGGAACGAACACGTCCTCGGCGCTGATCTCGTTGCTGGCGGTGCCGCGCATCCCCACCACGTCCCACACGTCGTGGATGCGGTAGTCCGACCGCGGCACCAGCGCGGTCATGAAATCGACCGGGCGGCCCGCGGTCCCGACCACCATCGCGCCGAGCAGCGCCCACGACGCGTGCTCGCAGCCCGAGGAGAAATGCCAGTCCCCTGTCAGCCGGTAACCGCCCTCGACCGGAACGAGCCGCCCGACGGGTGCGTAGGCGGACGACACGAGTACCGAATCGTCGTGGCCCCACACGTCCCGCTGCGCCCGGTCGTCGAACAGCGCCAGGTGCCACGGGTGCACACCGAGCACGGACGCCAGCCAACCCGTCGAACCGCACACACCGGACACGGCGCGCACCACCTCGTAGAAGTGCACCGGATTGCTTTCCGTGCCGCCGTACCGCCTGGGCTGCAGCATCTTGAACATTCCGGCGTCGCCGAGCTCACGGATCACCTGTTCGGACACCCGCCGCGACTCGTCGACCTTGTCCGCGCGTTCCGCGATCATCGGCAGCAGGCCGCGGACCGATCCCAGGACCTCGTTCGTCATCTGTCGGAGGGTAGGGCGGTCACACCCGCGTGTGGATGTGCGTCTCGCTCAACGGGAAACACCGCCTCACCGCCCGGTCCCGTCCAGTGGGACAACGCGATGCGCGCCGTCCACGCTCACTTAGCGTGCAGGGCACCGCACAAGCCCAGGAGAGGACGGGACGCATCGTGACCACCCAACAGTCCGAGACAGTCGAGGTACGCGAAATCGACGCGGGCGCAGCGCCCACCCGATTCGCCCGTGGATGGCACTGCATCGGATTGTCCGAGGCATTCCGGGACGGCAAGCCCCATTCCGTGCAAGCGTTCGGGACCAAGCTCGTCGTCTTCGCCGACAGTGCGGGCGATCTCGCCGTGCTCGACGGCTACTGCAGGCACATGGGCGGCGACCTCAGCCAGGGCACGGTCAAAGGCGACGAGGTGGCGTGCCCGTTCCACGACTGGCGGTGGGGAAGCAACGGCCGGTGCAAGAAGATTCCGTACGCACGCCGGGTTCCGCCGCTCGCCCGGACCCGGTCGTGGCACGCGCTCGACCAGGACGGGATGCTGTTCGTGTGGAACGATCCGGAGGGCAATCCGCCGCCCGCGGACGTCACGATTCCCCGCATCGACGGCGCACTCGACGACGAGTGGACGGACTGGGTCTGGTACCGGACCGCGGTCGACACCAACTGCCGCGAGGTGGTCGACAACATCGTCGACATGGCGCACTTCTTCTACGTGCACTACTCGTTCCCCACCTACTTCAAGAACGTCTTCGAGGGCCACGTCGCCAGCCAGTTCATGCGCGGCCAGGCCCGCGACGACATGCGCCCGCACGCGTCGGGACAGCCCCGCATGCTCGGAAGCCGCTCGGATGCGACGTATTTCGGACCTTCGTTCATGGTCGACGACCTGACGTACCGCTACGAGACGCACGACGTCGACTCCGTGCTGATCAACTGCCACTACCCCGTCAGCGCCGACAAGTTCGTCCTGCAGTACGGCATCATCGTCAAGAAGTCGAAGGACCTCGAAGGCGACGCGGCCACCGAGATGGCGAAGAATTTCGGCACGTTCATCGCGAAGGGTTTCGAGCAGGACATCGAGATCTGGAAGAACAAGACCCGTATCGAGAATCCGCTCCTGTGCGAGGAAGACGGCCCGGTCTACCAGCTGCGACGGTGGTACGAGCAGTTCTACGTCGACGTCGATGCGGTGACCCCGCAGATGACCGAGCGGTTCGAGTTCGAACTCGACACCACCCGGCCGGTCGAGTCGTGGAAGAGGGAAGTGGAAGAGAACCTCGCACGAAAGGCGCGCGAAGCCGATGCAACCGCTGCAGTGCACTGAGTGCGGCGCGAGCGTCCTGGTCCAGAAGAACAGCTGGGAACACACTTCCGTTCAGTGGGACGACGTGGCCCGAGCCCGGTGCCGCGAGATCGGCAGCGCGGGACCGGGGCGTCCCGGCGCTCCCCGGAAAGAATGCGCGGCGCTGACGGCGTCGATCACCCGAGCCGCGGAGGCGGGCGTCGTCCCGGTGCGCGATCCCGACCCCGTCCCGACACCCGTCGTCGCCCACTGAACGATTTCCGGAAGGACACAACATGATCGACACCGAGCACTACGGTCCGTGGGCCGTGATCGCAGGCGGCTCCGAGGGTGTGGGCGCGAGTTTCGCCGAGGAGCTGGGCCGAGCGGGGATCAACCTCGTGCTGATCGCCCGCAAACCCGGGCCGCTCGAGGAGACCGCGGCCACGGTCCGCGCCCACGGCGTCCTGGTGCGCACACTCGCGCTCGATCTCCTCGATCCGGACGCCCTCGACCGGATCCGCACGGCCACCGACGACGTCGAGGTCGGGTTGCTGATCTTCAACGCCGGAGCCAACAGTTACGGACACGAGTTCGTCAGCGGAGACCTCACCGGCTTCCACCGCGTCATCTACCTGAACATCACCTCGCAGCTGCACCTTTCGCAGCATTTCGGCGCGAGGATGAAGGACCGCGGCCGCGGCGGCATCGTGCTGGTCGGTTCGCTGGCCGGGTACCTGGGTTCGGAAGACCAGAGCATCTACGCCGCATCCAAGGCGTTCGGCCGGATCTTCGCGGAAAGCCTCTGGCTCGAACTCGCACCGTTCGGCGTCCACGTGGTCGAACTGGTCCTCGGCGTCACCCGCACGCCGGCGATGGTCCGGGCGGGCCTGAACTTCGATCTTCCCGGAATGAACGTCGCCGAACCCGAAGACGTTGCCCGTGAGGGGCTCGCACACATCGCCGACGGGCCGGTCTGGGTGGCGGGCGGCAACTACGACGCGGCCCGCAAGCGTAGCGGTTTCCCCCGCGACACTCTGGTGCGCGGGGCTGCCGAGGGAATGCGGAAACTTCTGGGCCGCCGGTAGACTCGAACGTCAGAGGGTGGTGACGAGCCCGCCGTCGATCACGAAATCGGACCCCGTCACATTGCCCGCCCGGTCGCTCGCGAGGAACACGACGAGATCCGCCACCTCCTCCGGACGGGTGAACCGGCCCGTGACCGCCTGCGTCGCGGCACGCTCCGCCACTGCCTCCGGGTCGCCGCCTGCGGCGCGCGCCACCGTGGCGGCGACCCCGTCGTCGCCGAGCCACAGGGCGGTCGACACAGGACCGGGACTGACGGTATTCACCCGAATACCCAACGGTCCCACCTCTTTCGACAGAGCCTTCGAGAAGTTGGTGAGCGCGGCCTTGGACGCGCAGTAGTCGATGACGGTGGGGTCGGGCAGGAAACTGTTGACCGAACTCGTGGTCACGATACTTCCCCGGCCCGCCGCGATCATCGTCGGCAGAGCGGCGCGGATCGTCCGCACCGCCGACATCAGGTTGAGATTCATCGTCGTGATCCAGTCTTCGTCGGTCACGTCGAGGAAACCGGTCAGTCTCGGGTGGGCGGCGCCGACATTGTTGACGACGACGCCGAGACTGCCCCGAGCAGTGGCGGCGGCGACGAGTTCACCCGGGCCGGTGGGGGTCGACAGGTCGACGCTCACCGCCTCCACCGTTCCGCTGCGGACGAGTTCTTCCAGTTCGGGGCCGGGCGAACGCGCCCCCGCCACCACGAACGCGCCTTCCGCGGCGAGCGCCCGGGTGATGGCGAGCCCGATACCTTTGCTGGCTCCGGTGACCACGGCGACGGTGCCGCCCAACGCGAGATCCACGGGGTTCCTCCTGACGAGAGCGGAGCGTGCACACACGAGCGAAAAGTCCCCCTCCGATCACGCTAGCCGAAATGATGCCGACCGCGCTGCGGGCGAGTAATCTCAGCGACGAAGGGCCAGGCCACGGCGTTGCTCTCGTATGACGGTGCCTGTCGTCGCACGACTACACCTGGCGCGCAGGCCCCTTCACCCCTACCCACTGTGTTCTTTCCTGACTCGGGAGACGAGTGATGCGACTTCTTCGACTACGAACCGCCGTTGCCGCGTGCGCGATCGCGGCTGCCGGAACGCTCACCGTGGGGGCCGGACCGGCCGTCGCCCAGGACCTGCCGACAGTGGTGCTGGTCCACGGTGCGTTCGCCGACACCACCAGCTGGGATGCGGTGGCCGCGGAACTGCGCGGCCGAGGGTACGAAGTCGTGGTCCCGGACAACCCGTTGCGCGGACCGGCGTACGACTCCGCCGCCATCGAGAAGGTGCTTGCGGACATCCCGGCACCGGTGGTGCTCGTCGGTCACTCGTACGGCGGCGCGGTCATCACCAACGTGCATTCGCCGAACGTCGAGGCCCTCGTCTATGTGGCGGCCTTCGCCCCGGCGCAGGGCGAGCCGGTCATGCTGAACCTCGATCCGATCCGGTTCCCCGGCAGCCAGCTGCTCCCGCCGGTGCTTCAGGTGAAGGTCGTCGAGAACGATCCCACCGGAATCGCCGGGAGAAACCTCGACGGTTACATCGATCCCGGCCGATTCCGCGAGGTGTTCGCCCAGGACGTCCCGGACGCCACGGTCGCCGACATGATCGCACACCAGAAGTCGGCGGCACTCGTCGCGAACCTCGAGCCGACCGCCGATCCGTCGTGGGCGTCGACACCCAGCTGGGCCATGGTCGCTCAGAACGATCGCGTGATTCCGGCAGCCGCGGAGCGGTTCATGGCGACGCGCGCGGGGGCCCGGATCACGGAAGTTCCCGCGTCGCACGCCGTCCTGGTGTCCCAGCCCGGCGCGGTCGCGGACCTCGTGGTGCAGGCAGACCAGGGAACTCCGTAGCGGACCGCCGTGAACACGCCCGGACAACCGGCACCGAACAGCAGAAGGCTCGCCCACCGTGTCCAGAAGATGGTCGGGCGTGATCCGCACGAGGAACACCGTGCGGCAACGCCGCTGGAGCTGCTGTTCGACCTGACGTTCGTCGTCGCGTTCGGCGTCGCCGGCGATCAGTTCGCGCACCTCGTCGCCGAAGGACACGTCGCCGCCGGACTCGCGGGATTCGCGTTCGCGATGTTCTCGATCATCTGGGCGTGGATCAACTTCTCCTGGTTCGCGTCGGCCTACGACACCGACGACTGGATCTACCGGGTCACCACCATGATCCAGATGATCGGCGTCATCATCCTGGCGCTGGGCATGCCTCCGATGTTCGCGTCCATCGACCGCGGGGTCGAACTCGACAATTCCGTGATGGTGTCCGGGTACATCGTCATGCGCATCGCCATGGTGTTCCAATGGCTGCGCGCAGCCAAACACGACCCCGAGCACCGTTCCGCGTCACTGACGTATGCCACGATGCTCGTCCTCGCGCAGATCGGCTGGGTCGCATTGGTGATCGCGCCCCTCACCGTCGAGTACGCGTTCGGCCTCGGCGCGATACTCATCCTCGTCGAGCTGACCAGCCCCGTCATCGCCGAACGGTACAAGAGCGGAACACCCTGGCACGCACACCACATCGTCGAGCGTCACGGCCTGCTCGTGATCATCACCCTCGGCGAAGGTGTGATCGGCACCGTGGCATCACTGTCCGCGGTGGTCGAACACCAGGGCTGGACGCTCGACGCGATACTCGTCGCGGTCGCCGGCATCGGGCTCACGTTCGGACTGTGGTGGGTGTACTACACCCTGCCGTCGGCCGAGGTGCTCGCGGTGTACCGCAGCCGGTCGTTCGTCTGGGGTTACAGCCACATCGCGCTCTTCGCGTCGCTGGCCGCGGTGGGGGCCGGACTGCACGTGGCCGCGTACTACATCGAACACGCCTCCCACATCGGCGCGACGGCGACAGTGCTCTCCGTCGCCGCGCCCGTCGCGATCTTCCTCGCGGGCGTCTACGCGCTGTACACGTATCTGCTGCGGGTGCCCGACCCGTTCCACATCCTGCTCCTCGTCCTGACCGCGGCCACGATCGCGCTCGCACTGGTGCTGGCCGCGCAAGGCGTGTCGATGGCGTGGTGTCTGATCGTGGTGATGCTGGCACCGGTCGTCACGGTCGTCGGATACGAATTGCTCGGGCACGCCCACGAGGCCCCGGCGCTCGAGATCGTCCTCGGCCGCGCAGACACCGGCACCCGCGAGGAGTACTAGGACCAGGGGGTCACCGGCCGAGGCCGGGCCACACCGTCGACGACCAGATCGAGCCGCTCGTCGAAGAACGCCACGAGTCCCCGAACTTCCGATGCGTCGACGAGGGGCTCGTCGTATCGCCACGCGATGTCGTGAAGCACTCCGCCGGCGGTGACCGCGGACCGGTAGGCGGCCTCGCCCTTGTAGGCGCAGTACGACATCGTCGCACTCGGTTGCAGCTCCGCGACGACGTCGCCGGGCGGCAGGTAGTAGCGGACCGGAAGCAGTGTTTCGAACAGCATTTTCGCCCGCCGAGTGTCGGCGAGGAGGGTGTCGCCCAGCATCACCCGAATATGGCGGGACGTGCGGCGAACGTCGATGCGCTGGAACGGGTCGTGCGGATGACCGACGATCTCGTCGTCCTCCTCGAGCCAGCGGTCGAAGCCGTCGAAATCGAGAACCACGTACCCGGTCAGGCCCTCGTCTCCGGGCCGGAACCCCACGGCGTACTCCGCGCCGGCGGTACGGAGCACGACGGGTTCGCCCTCCGTGCTGTGCACCGAGAACGGCACCCGCGGATCGAGTACCGGCATCGTCGTCACGTCCGGCAGGGCGAAACCGACGTCGCCGGCGCCCTCGACCGGCACCGAACCCGTTGGCTCCGGCGACAACTCCGCGTCGATGTCCTCCGCCGGCACCGCGTACGTGGGAACGACGCGCCGCGGTTCCCAGACCAGGACCGCACGGTCACTGTCGACCACCGTGGTCCCGTTCAGCACCGCACGGATCCGCTTCGCCGTCGGCTCGTAGCGAAGCTCGCGCAACTGACGTCCGATGCTGTCTCGCAGTCGTAGGCCCATAATTCGAGACTAGGCCTGTCATCGGGCCAGGCCGAGGGAAGCGATGAGGTTCTCGTGGAACTCGAACCAGGCGCGGTGGCAGGAGTCGCGGTCGGTTGCCGTGATCCAGGCCGGATCGGTGCCCGCTCGCTCGAGGGCACCGGCGAACCGCCGGTGATAGCCGGCGAACCGGTCCATGCCCGCGACCAGGGGCGCCTCGAATTCGGCCAGGGCGTCGGCCGCGGTCGCAAGCCGGGTGATCGTCTCGTCGAGGGTCACGGTCGTCTCGCCGAAACCCATCTCGGCCCACTGCCAGTCGGTGCACGCGTCCGCCACGGCAACGTTGTGCGCAGGAAGTCCTGGTGGACCTGCCGGTGGTCACCCGACCACCACACGCCATCAACAGTCTGTTGTCAACACTCTGTTGATGGTTGTGTAGTCGGGTCGAGGTCCCGGCGTCCTCAGCGAGCGAGGATCCCGGCGACGAACTCCTGCGCGTCCTTCTGCGACACGCCGATCGTCCCGCGATGGTCCGCACCCTCGTACGTCCGATAGGTCAGTTCGTTCCCGTTGTCCTGCAACGTCTTCACCATCAGATCCGTCGACGGCTTGCTCACCACCAGGTCGCCGGAACTCTGCGCGACCAGCGTCGGAACCTGCACGTGGACCCTCGACGGCTCCTGGCGTGCCAAATACTCGGTGAGCGGTCCCAGGTCGGCGTCGGGACGGAAGACCTGATCGGCGGGCACGGGCGGGACCTTCCGGATGTCGTCGATGCACCCGGTCCGCGCCACCGTCAACAGCGATTGCGCCTGCTCCGTCAGCAACGCCGACGGGTCGATGGCAGGATCCGCTGCCTGGGCTCCGAGGAGGATCAGCGGGAGGAACGCCTCGGCCGCTTCGATACCCGGAACACCGGAGCGGAAGTACTGCGGCGTCTGGTCGAGCCCGTTGCCCGGGGCGATCGCCACGGCACCACCGAGGTGCAGTTCCGGGGCGCGCTCCCCGCCCTGCGCGGCGGTGAACAACGCCGCCTGCCCACCCTGACTGTGGCCGATCACGAACCACGTCGAGCCGACCGCCGGATCCATCGCTCGGGCGGCGCGGACGATGTCCACGACGGCGTTCGTCTCCGTGTCACCGTTGACGTACGGGTGGATGCCCGGCGTGCCCAGATTCTGGTAGTCCGTGCTCACCACCGCATATCCCCTGGCGACCCAGTCGTCGAGGGACGCGTTCACCCCGGAGAGATAGCCGTGGGCTGGGCCGCCGGCGAAATCCGCGGACGGGGCACAGGCGTCGGCGACGCCGGTCGTGCCGTGCGCCCAGCTGATCACCGGATATCCGCCCTCGGGTGCCGGCGTGCGGGGAATCGATACGGTGCCCGACACCACGACGGGGTCGCCGTTGCCGTCCTGCGACGCGTAGGTGATCACCTCGTTCCGCGCGGCGCTCGGCAGTGCCGGACCGTCCGCGACTGCGCGGGACGACAGCAGCTGTCCCGGCCGGAGTGCGGCCGGATCCGCCGCCGTCTCGGAAGTCGCAGTGGAACAGGCACTTCCACCGAGGAGGACGAGCGCGACCACCGCTCCGATCCGGGCACGCGACAACGTCATGAGAACGCCGCCAGCGGCTCGGAACCCGACCAGTCGTGACCCCAGTAGCTGTCGGCCGTAATTTCCTCGGCGGTGTAATGCTTCTCGTCGACGAGCACGCCCTCCGTCCCGAACTCGAGGTCCCAGCCGCCGGGGGCACGCACGTAGAACGACACCATGCGGTCGTTGGTGTGGCGACCGAGGGTCGACGAGATGGAGAAGCCGAGCTTGCCGAGCCGGTCGAGTGCCTGCCCGACGGCGTCGAGCGTGTCGACCTCCGTCATCAGATGCACCATCCCGGGTTCGCCGCTGTGCGGCGCAGGGCACAACGCGAGGCTGTGATGGCGCTGATTGACACCCATGAACCGCACGCGGCGGGCCGGTCCCGGGGCGTCGGCCGGTCCGAGCCGGATCGCCCCGCGGGGCAGGAAGCCCAGCACCTCGGTGTAGAACGTGTAGGCCTCCTCGAACGCCGGGGTCGGGAGGACCACGTGCCCCAGGCCCTGTGCGCCGGTGACGAACCGCCCGCCGTGCGGGGTGACGACCGGACTGTGGTCGAGCACGGGTCCGAAGAACACCTCCACCCGTGTGCCAGACGGATCGTCGAACGCGATCACCTGCTCGGCGTCGCGGTACCGCGACTCCTCCTCGGACAGGACGTCGACCGTGACACCCGACTTCTCCACCTGCTCACGCACCCGCTGGAGGGCGAACTGGTCGCGCACCTCCCACCCCACCGCGAGCGCCTTGTCGGTGTCGCCCGGGAGGACGATCAGCCGCGACCGCCGCTCGTCGACGCGCAGGTACAGGCCGTCGGGCTCGGGGCCGGAACCCTCGGCCATGCCCAGCCCGTCCACCACCAGCTCACGCCAGCGTGGCACGTCCTTCGTCTGGATCCTGAGATAGCCGAGCCCTCGAATGTCGGTCATGTGAAAGTCCTTTCCTGGAGGCGGCTCCGCCGCCCGTGCGTGGTTGACGAGTCCCTGCACTCCTTAACCACTCACGGGTGCGGAGCGCCTAGATCATCGAGCGGTGGATGCCCTGAGGTTCCCCGCCGAGCTGAGTCAGCGCCGAGGAGTGGAAGATCGAACCCGGCACATGGATGGCGTGGGAGAGGCCGGCGTGGGCATCCCGCCAGAAGCGCTGCAGGGGTGTCTTCAGTTGGAGCGCACCGCCACCGGACCGCGCGAAGATCTCGTCCACGGCGCGCACTGCCCGCCAGGCCGCGGCCGTCTGCGTGCGCCGGCCGATGGAGCGGAGTTCGAACGAGACGTCCTGGCCCTTCTCGGTCATGTCCCAGAACCGATCGACCGTCTCGAGGATCGCCGCGCGCGACGCCGCGATCTCCGCCGCCGCCTCGCCGATCGCGAACAGCACGTACGGATCGTCCTTGATCGCGGTGCCCGACACGGTGACACGTTCACGCTGCGCGTTCAGGTGGCAGGCCAGGGCGCCCTCGGCGATGCCGATCAGCGACGACGTGATGCCGAGCGGGAAGATGCACGAGAACGGGAAGTTGTACAGCGTCTGGGTGCGGCCGAACTCCTTCGGCGCGGACCCGTCGAAGACCTTGTCGGCCTGCAACGTCCGGTGCTGAGGAATGAACGCATCCTTGACGATCAGGTCCTTGGACCCGGTGCCGCGCAATCCGACGACGTTCCAGCTGTCCTGGTCGATGTCGTAGTCCGAGCGTGGCAGCAGCACGTGCAGGATCTGCGGGGGCATCACCCGGTTGCCGTCCCGGTCGCCGACCGCGGCGCCGATCATGATCCACCCGCAGTGGTCGGTGCCCGAGGAGAACGACCACCGGCCGTTGAGGACGTAGCCGCCGTCGGTGGGCACGGCCACCCCCATCGGGGCGTACGGCGAGGCCATCCACATGTCGGAGTCCTCGCCCCACACCTCGTCCTGGGCCGTGCGGTCGAAGAACGCCAGTTCCCACGGGTGGACGCCGACGATGCCGCTCACCCAGCCCGCGGCCCCGTCGATGGCGCCGATGCCCATTGCGGTCTCGGCGAACTCGCGCGGATGCGATTCGTAGCCGCCGTACTCCGTGGGCTGGAGCATCCGTATCACTCCGGAGTCGCGCAACCGTTTCGCGGAGGTGTCGGACAGGCGCATCAGCTTGTCGCCTTCGGCGCCTTCCGCTCGGATCTCGTCCGCGTACTGTTCGATCCTGTCAAGAACCTGGCCCATGATGATCTCGGCTTTCTGGTGTCGGTACCCGGCGAAACGCCTAGGCGGACTTCTTCTCGGCGACTGCGGAACCCGCGGGGCCCCGGTCTGCGAGGCCGAGGGCGATCTCGATCAGCTGGTCCTCCTGGCCGCCGACCAGCTTGCGTCGGCCGGCTTCGATGAGGATCTCCGCACCGGACACCCCGTACCGGCGGGCGTGGGAATCGGCGTGCTTGAGGAAGCTGGAGTAGACACCCGCGTAGCCCATCGTCAGCGACAGCCGGTCGAGCTGGCAGTCGCCGTCCATGATCGGACGGACGACGTCCTCGGCCGCGTCGATGATCTTCAGAGTGCCGATGCCGGTGCGGATTCCGAGCTTCTCGGTCACGGCGGCGAACGCCTCGACCGGGGTGTTGCCCGCGCCCGCACCGAACCGCCGGGTGGAGCCGTCGATCTGCAGGGCGCCGGCCTCGACGGCGAGCACCGAGTTGGCGACACCGAGCCCGAGGTTCTCGTGCCCGTGGAAGCCGACCTGCGCGTCGTCGCCGAGTTCGGCCACCAGGGCGGACACGCGGTCTCTGACGGCGTTCAGGATCAGCGCCCCGGCCGAGTCCACCACGTACACGCACTGGCAGCCGGCGTCGGCCATGATCCGGGCCTGCTTCGCGAGAACCTCCGGCGGCTGACTGTGCGACATCATCAGGAAGCCGACCGTCTCCAGCCCGAGTTCGCGGGCGAGACCGAAATGCTGCACGGAGATGTCGGCTTCGGTGCAGTGCGTGGCGATGCGGCAGATGCTCGCGCCGTTGTCCGCGGCCTCGCGGATGTCGGACTGGACCCCCAGTCCGGGGAGCATGAGGAACGCGATCCTGGCCCGCTCCGCCGTCTCCACCGCGGCCTTGATCAGTTCCTGCTCCGGGGTGTGGCTGAAGCCGTAGTTGAACGAGGAACCGCCGAGTCCGTCGCCGTGGGTGACCTCGATGACCGGGACCCCGGCGGCGTCGAGTGCCCCGACGATCGAGCGGACGTGTTCGACGGTGAACTGGTGTCGCTTGGCGTGGGACCCGTCGCGCAGGGACGAGTCCGTCACCCGGATGTCGAGATCGGCACTGTAAGGCATCGGTATTCCTTCGAAGAGTGAATGGGGCGGACGCGTCAGACGCTCGCGCCGAGGATCTGCGTCGCGAAACTCTCGCCGACCTTGGTGGCGGCGGCGGTCATGATGTCGAGGTTGCCGGAGTAGGGCGGCAGGAAGTCGCCCGCGCCCTCGACCTCGAGGAAGATGCCGACCCGGGCGAGGCCACCGCTGATCGGCATCGGGTCGTCGAACTGCGGTTCGGCGCGCAGTCGGTAGCCGGGGACGTACGCCTGCACGGACGCCGCGACGTCGTGGATGGACGCGGTGATCGCGTCCCGGTCGGCGTCGGCGGGAATGGAGCAGAACACGGTGTCCTTCATGAACATCGGCGGTTCGGCCGGGTTCAGGATGATGATCGCCTTGCCCTTCTTCGCCCCGCCGATCGTCTCGACGCCCCGGCTCGTGGTGATCGTGAATTCGTCGATGTTCGCGCGGGTGCCCGGGCCTGCGGACGGCGACGCCACACTGGCGACGATCTCGGCGTACGCCACCTCGGTGATCCGGGAGACGGCGTACACCATCGGGATGGTCGCCTGGCCGCCGCACGTGATGAGGTTGACGTTCGGCGCAGTCCGGTGCTCGCCCATGTTCACGGCGGGCACGACGGCGGGTCCGAGCGCGGCGGGGGTGAGGTCGACGGCCTGGATGCCGAGTTCCCGGTAGCGGGGGGCGTTCGCCCGGTGCACGTAGGCGGACGTGGCCTCGAAGACGATGTCGGGGCGCTCGTCCTGGGCGAGCAACCAGTCGACGCCTTCGGCGCTGGCGATCACACCCCGGTCCGCGGCGCGCTTCAGTCCCTCGCTGTCGGGGTCGACGCCGATCATCCAGCGGGGCTCGATGATCTCCGAGCGGAGGAGCTTGTACAGCAGGTCGGTGCCGATGTTGCCGGATCCGACGATCGCGGCGAGAGCCTTGGTCACAGTTGTCGCCTTCACTTGAATTCTACTGATACGGAACCGATGTCACTGAAATCGGCGCGGAACACGTCACCGGGCCGGGCGTCGATCGCGCGGGTGCACGAGCCGGGCAGGATCACGTGCCCGGCCTCGAGTCGCACTCCGAAGCTCGCGACCTTCCGGGCCAGCCAGGCCACGGCCTTCGTGGGATTGCCGAGCACCGCCGACGCCTCGCCCCGCGCGATCTCCTCCTCGCCCTGGAACAGCACGGCGGAGATCCCGCCGATGTCGACGTTCGCCGGCT
The DNA here is from genome assembly GCF_000280725.2 of Rhodococcus sp. JVH1. Lineage (NCBI taxonomy): Bacteria > Bacillati > Actinomycetota > Actinomycetes > Mycobacteriales > Nocardiaceae > Rhodococcus > Rhodococcus sp. JVH1. The sequence continues at coordinate 1,569,067 of NZ_CP166289.1, forward strand.
CCACCCGTCCGGCGCCGAGGATCACGCCTGCCGAGGACGCGTTGTCGGCGATCGTGTCGGCGAGGCCGATCTTCCAGTCCGTGATTCGGGAGTCGATCAGTTCGATGCTGGGAACGATGTATTCGGTGGCCGCCAGCACGTCCTCTTCGGTGCACCCCTCCCCCGGCAGGGTCTCGCCGAGGACGTAACCGATCTCCACCTCGATGCGCGGATAGCAGAACCGGGCGGTGTCGATCGGCGTCCCCTCGGCGTACACCATGCTCGACAGCAGATGTCCGTAGTCGGGCTCGTCCACGCCCATCATCTTCTGCATGACCTCGGACGACAGCCCGACCTTGTGGCCGTACACCGTCTCGCCCGCCTCCCGCCGCGCCCGGATGTTGATCAGCGCGATCTCGTAGGCGTCGACCACGTCGACGCCCGGGAACACGGTGGTCAACGGGTCGATCGGCGCACGGTCCTGTTCGGCGTTCCGCAGCAGGTGGGCGGCGGACAGTCGCTGCGCATCGCTCAGCATCACGCCACCTCTCCCGCACGTGAGTGCTGTCGGGTGGTCCGGGACGCTTCGCGACTCACGTCGGCGACGTGCAGCGCGGCGATGTAGCCGAACACCATGGCGGGACCGATGGTCGCGCCCGCGCCGGCGTATTCGTTGCCCATCACCGACGCCGACGTGTTGCCGGTGGCGTACAGGCCGTCGATGACGGAGCCGTCCTCGCGGAGCACCCGTGCGTCGGCGTCGGTGACGAGGCCGCCCTTGGTGCCCAGGTCGCCTGCCTCGCACCGGATTGCGTAGAACGGTCCCTGGACGATCTCGTCGAGGCACGGATTCTTCATCGTCGGGTCGCCGTAGTACCGGTCGTACGCGCTGTCGCCGCGGCCGAAGTCCTCGTCCTTGCCGGTGCGGGCGAAGCCGTTGAACCGGTCGATGGTCGCAACCAGGGTGTCGGCCTTGACGCCGATCGCATCGGCGAGGTCGCGCAGCGTGTCCGCCTTGTGCACGACTCCGGAATCGTAGAACCCCTGCGGGAACGGCACACCCGGCAGAACCTGCGCGAACGGATACCGCGACTTCGCCTTGCCGTCCATCACGAACCACGCCGGGACGTGACCGCCGTCGAGCTGGTCGTGCACGAAGTTCACGTACGGCGACGACTCGTTGGTGAAGCGTTCGCCGCGACCGTCGACGATCACCGACGGCGGAATGCACCGTTCCGAGACGAGCGGGATCACGGCGCCCATCGGGTGGAACACCGACGGCATCCACCAGGCGTCGTCCATGAGGTCGACCGCCGCGCCGAGCTTCTGGCCGGCGACGATGCCGTCGCCGGTGTTCTCCCTGGCACCGGCACTGACGTCCGGGACGCCGTGCTTGGGCAGGTATTTCGCGCGCATGTCCTGGTTGTGGTCGAATCCGCCGGTCGCGAGCAGCACGCCGCGACGCGCCCCGATCCGGACCGTCCGTCCGTCGCGTTCGGCGAGAACACCGACGACTGCTCCGGTGCCGTCGACGATCAGTTCCGTCATCGACGTCTTCAGCCACAACGGCACTCCGGCGTCCTTGAGGACCATCCGCATCCGCGCCACGAGTGCCCGGCCGCCTGTGGCCATGTGGCGTCGGCGGATCACGTTGGACGCCACCCGCCACGCCGCGACGAGGGATGCCTTGCGGCCCTTCCAGGTGCGCTTGACCATGGCGAGGTCGTGGTAGTCCTTGGACGTGACCCACAGTCCGAGCGGGCCCTTCATGCTGTTCGGACGCTGGTACTGCTCGTCCTCTTTCAGCGCCCGGGTGTCGAACGGCGTGCATTCGATGGTGCGCCCGAGCGGTCGGCCGCCGTCGTACTCCGGGTGGTAGTCGGAGTAGCCCTTCACCCAGTAGAGCTTCATGTGCGGGCTGCGGTCGAGCAGTTCCATCAGCTCGGGGCCCTTGTCGACGAACGCGTCGAGCCGGTCGGCGGGAACCGTGCCCTCGGTGATGATGTCGAGGTAGCGGCGGATCGACTCCCGTGAGTCGATCACGCCCTTCTCCCGCAGCGTCGGGGCGTTGGGAATCCAGATGCCGCCCCCGGAGATGGCGGTGGATCCGCCGAACGTGGCGCCCTTGTCGATGACGAGAGTGTCGATTCCCCGGTCGGCGGCGGTGATCGCCGCGGCCATGCCGCCGCCACCGCTGCCGACGACGAGGAAATCGACTGTGGTGTCGAAGGTTTCTTCGGTGCCGCTCATCGTCCGCTGCCGTCCTTGCGGAGCAGGAAGGCGAGGACGGCACTCTCGAACGCCGTCTTCTGTTCGATCATCGCCCAGTGCCCGCAGTTCGGGAACACGTGCAGTTCCGCCCGGGGAATCGACCGCATCGGGATGATCGCCATGTCCAGCGGGCTGACTCGGTCGTCGCGACCCCACGTGAGCAGTGTCGGTGCCTTCACCTTGTGCAGCTGAGCCCAGTACGGGGCCGCGTCGGATTCGAGTGCGGCCCGGGCTCCGGCCTCGAACGCCGCCTTGCTGTACATCTTGCGGGCGCTGGCGAGAGTCTCGGGATCGGTGGCCTGCGTCCAGCGTTCCTCGATCAGTTCCTCGGTGACCATCGCGGGGTCGAACACCATCGAGTGCAGCCACGCGATCAGTCGTTCCCGGGTGGGGTCGTCCGTGAACTCCATCAGGAGGTTGATGCCCTCACCGGGGCCGGGGCTGAAGAGGTTCCTGCCGATGCCGCCGATGGTGATCAGCTTGCCGACCCGGTCGGGGTGCGCGATGGCGAACTGGGTGGCGACGATGCCGCCCATCGAGTTTCCGAGCATCGCCACCTCGTCGAGCCCGAGCCCGTCGAGGAAGCGGAGCACCGCGTCGCCTGCGGTGAGCATCGGATGGCCGCCGAAGTCGTCGCTGACCCCGAATCCCGGGAACTCCAGGACGAAGGTGCGGAAGTGCTCGGCGAAGACGCCGAGGTTGCCGCGGAAGTTGCGCCACCCCGTCACGCCGGGGCCGGAGCCGTGCAGCAGCAGAAGAGGCGGGCCGTCGCCGGCCTCGTGGTAGCGAAGCACGCCGAGGTCGGTCTTCAGCTCCTTCAGGGTGCCCTCGTAACTCGAGTCAGTCGTCATGGTCGGTCACGTTGCCAGCGCGCTCCCGGCTCGGACAGAAGCGATCCCGGTCAGCGAGACATCGCCCTGCTCGCGCAGGCAACGGCCGGGGATTTCCACTGACCGAGACGGCATCTCGTGACCGTTCGGCACCGCCCCTAGCCTCGGGGACGATCGTCGAACGGGTCGGCGACGGAACAGCAATCGGAGGCGGTCTGATGGCAACCGAACCGGCCGGCGCCCAGTCCGGGACACGCTCGGACGCACCGTCACCGGACGAGATGCGCCGTGCCCTCGGCCAATTCGCCAGCGGAGTGACGGTGGTGACCGGCCTCGACACCGAGGGTCCGGTGGGTTTCACGTGTCAGTCGTTCGCGTCGGTGTCCCTGGAGCCGCCGTTGATCCTGTTCTGCGCCGATCACCGCGGGCGGGCATGGCCGCGCATCCGGCGGTCGGGGCGTTTCTCGATCAACGTGCTGCGCGAGGACCAGACGGATCTCTGTTTCCGGTTCGGCTCGAGCCGGGGCACCAAGTTCGACGGGCTCGCCTGGGAGCCGTCGCGGTGGTCGACGCCGTCACTGCCGGGGGTCCTCGTGCGCGTGCACGCGGACGTGCAGTCGGTGCACACCGCCGGCGACCACGACGTCGTGATCGGACGGGTCCGGGAACTCGAATCGGTGTGCGAGGAGCGGCCGATGGTGTTCTTCCGGGGCGGGTTCGGCCTCGACGCCGCTCCGCTACCCGTGCGCGCGTAACGAGTCCAGAGACTCCTCACGCGCGCACGGGCGCTACAGCCATTGACCGGACTGCACCGCGAGGAGCTGGTCCAGCGTCTCGGTCGACCACGAGCTGTCCGGGATCTCCGGGGTCCGGCGGCCGCGACGGGGTGTTCCCAGTTCGGGGTGGAGCGTCCGGGTGACTTCCCGGGCGGCGTCGACGACGAGCGGGGCGACGCGTTCGAGTTGGACGGTCCGCGCGTCGCCGCACAGCGAGATGCCGGCCACCGGCCCGTCGGCGCTGCGGACCGCGACACCGACGCACCCGATTCCGCGCACCGCCTCCCCTCGCTCGAACGCGAGGCCGCGGCGCTGCCGGATCCGGTTGAGCTCCTGGTGCAGTGTGGACAGTTCGGTGATCGTGCGGTCCGTGCTCCGGTTGAGCCGCGGCCCGTACATGCCGTCGACCTCCTCCGGGTCGACCCACGCCAGCATCGCCTTGCCGCCCGCCGTCGTGTAGGCGGGCACGCGCCCACCCACCCGCGACGGCAGGCTTGCGGCCATCCGTCCGCCCACCTTGTCCAGGTACACGCTCTCCGCGCCGTCCAGCACGGCCAGGTGCACCACCATTCCGGTCTGCATGTGCAGGTCGTGCAGCAGCGGGGCCGCCGCGGCCCGGACCTGGCTGTGCCCGTTGTCGCCGCCGCCGAGACCCATCGCGCGCCGTCCGAGGCAGTAGCCGAAGCTGGCGTGGTCGACCCAGTCGAGGCGAACCAGCTGGTCGAGGATGCGGTGCACCGTGGACCGCGGTAGCCGGGTGCGGCACGCGACCTCCTCGAGGGTCAGGCGTGACGTGCGGCCGTCGAACGCGTCGAGGATCAGCGTCATCCGCTCGACCATCGACGGTGGCAGATCCTTCTTCGCAGCGGGTACCGACAGTGCATCATCCGAATCGACGACAGTCATCGACGCCTCCAAATATCCTGGTCACACGCATACGCCCGACAAAAATTGAAATGAATTCTTAAAATGTACCAGCCGTGCCCGCCGCGGGGAAGAAATCGGACAATCGCCGCGTCCGGTCAGCGGGAATGCCCGCGCGACCCGCGGGCACCTCCAGTACAACGGTGACGACAGACCGACCCCCGACAGCGGAGTAACCACCTGATGCACATAGGAATCGCGCCACCCATCGTCATCGCGCACCCCGCGGTCCGCGCGGACTGGGAACTCGGCGCCGGCATCGCGGAGTTGACCGCGATCGCCCGCACGGCCGACCGCCTCGGCTACCACCACCTCACCTGCAGCGAGCACGTCGCCGTCCCCACCGACGTCGCGGTCGAGCGCGGCGGTACGTACTGGGACCCGCTCGCGACCCTCGGGTTCCTCGCCGCCCAGACCACCGGCATCCGCCTCGCCACCCAGGTCTTGGTGCTCGGCTATCACCACCCCCTCGAGATCGCGAAGCGCTACGGCACGCTCGACGTCGTCAGCGGCGGCCGACTCGTCCTCGGGCTGGGCGTGGGCAGCCTGCGCGAGGAATTCGACCTGCTCGGCGCCCATTTCGACGACCGGGGCGCCCGCGCCGACGACGCCCTCGCGGCGCTCCGTGCGTCGCTGTCGCAACCTCGGCCCGAGTACCACGGCACGTTCTACGACTTCGACGGCGTCGTCGTCGAACCGCACGCCGTCCAGCCGCGGGTCCCGCTGTGGATCGGGGGACGGACTCTGCGGTCCCTGCGCCGCGCGGTGACGCTCGGCGACGGGTGGGTGCCGTTCGGTCTCTCGCTCGACGAGTTGTGCACGCTGCTCGCCAGAGTCGACCTCCCCGAGGGTTTCGAGATGGTCCTCAGCGCGGGCGCGCCCCTCGACCCGATCGGCTCGCGCGACACCGTGACCCGCGCCCTCGAACGACGACGCGACGCCGGCACCACCGTCGTCAGCGCCACCCTCGCGTCCACGAGTGCAGCCCACTACTGCGAGCAACTGGAGGCCCTCCGGCAGCTGGGCGACGAACTCGGCCTCTCCTTCCGCACCGCAACCGAAGACAGGATCCGTCCATGACCGGCACCGAAGAACTCGTCCGCGCACTTGCCGAACGCGTCACCGCGCTCGAAGACAAGCTCGCCATCCTCGAGCTGATGACCGCCTACGGTCCCGCCATCGACAGCGGTTCGGCCGACGCGGTCGCGCGTCTGTGGACCGAGGACGGTGTGTACGACGTCGACACCGGGGTGATGCGCGGGCATGCGGCCATCACGGCGATGGTGCAGTCGCAGGCGCATCAGGGCTGGATCGGCGGCGGCTGCGCGCACATGCTCGAGCCCGGGCACGTGCGCGTCGACGGTGACACCGCGGTGGCCACGTGCAAGTCGCAGTTGATCATTCACGACGACGACGGATTCCGCGTCCACCGGATCACCGCCAACCGGTGGGAGCTCGCCAAGATCGACGGCGAGTGGAAGGTGACCCGGCGCGTCAATCGGTTGCTCGACGGTCGCGAGGAGGCGCGCATCCTGCTGGCGGCGGGTGTGCGCGCCTGAACACTGGCTCTGCCACACCGACACGAGGCCCGCAGATGCTGCGGGCCTCGTGGTCGGGCAAGGAAACTGTCAGGCGACCATCTCCGACTTCGGCGACGCCACGTCGACCGGACGCTCGATCTTGTTGCGGATGAGGAGAAGTCCCATCACCGAGGCCAGCAGTCCGGCGACGGCGAGGGTGAAGAAGGCGTAGACGAAGCCCTTCTCCGAGTACTGCGCGGCGCGGCCCACCAGGACAACACCGGGGATCGCGACGATGGCGATCATCACCTGACTGCCGATCGCACTGCCCAGCGAGCCGGACAGGTTCAGCATCCCGCCTGCGATCCCCTGTGTCTGCGCGGGCACGGTGCGCATGATGAGGTTCGGCAGCGTCGCCGATGCGGAACCGAGCCCGAGGCCGATCACCAACTGCCCGAACATCATCTGGACCGTCGAGTCGTGCAGGGTGGCGAGCAGGAACGATCCGAGCGCGAGGGACGCGCCGCCGAACACCAGAACCGGTGCCGGGCCGATGCGGCGGGTGAAGTATCCGCCGACCGGGCCCGCGATCATCGACACGACGCCCGTGGGGACGGTGTAGATGGCGACGGCGAGTGCGGTGACTCCGAATCCGTAACCGAGACCGAGGTCGGGATCGGTCATCACGAACATCGGGATGAGCATCGAATGGCTGACCAGGACGAACTGGACGAAACCGCTGGCGGCCAATGTTTTCGCGACGGGTCCGTGCTTCAGCATCTGCAGGTCGATGAGCGGTTCCTTCGGCGTGCGTTCGTAGAGCAGCCAGCCGGCGAGGATGGCGAGCCCGCCGCCAACGCACAGCAATGTCTGCGGGGCCGTGTAACCCCACGCGGTGGCCTTGCCGATACCGAACAGCAGCACGAAGGCGCCGAGGCCGAGGATGGCCGCGCCGAGCACGTCCAGCTTCGATCGCGTCCGCAGCGTGGTCTCGGGAACGAAGATCGCGACCGCGATTCCGACGACCGCCACGTGGAGGAGTTGCGCCCAGAACACGCCGGTGTAGCCGAAGTGGTCGATGAGGTAACCGCCGATGATCGGGCCGAGGATGGTGCTGGCGCCCATTCCGGTGGCGACGAATCCCACGGCCACGGGAATGATCGACGGGGGCAGGATGTCTCGGATCAAGCCGTAGGCGAGCACGAGGATCGCCATGCCCGCACCCTGCAAGCCGCGGCCCACGAGGAAGAGTTCGAAGTTGGGGGCCAGCGCGCCGAGTAGTGAACCGGCACCGAACACCGCGGCGGACACGAGCATCATCCGCTTCTTGCCGTAGATGTCGCCGAGTTTGCCGACGAGCGGAGTCGAGGCGGCGAGCATCAGGGTGACGATCGTGATCACCCAGCCGACGTTCGCGGTGCCGAAGTGTTTCGCGATCTCCGGCAGCGCCGGGGTGACGAAGTTGTAGGCGAGCGGGATGACTTCGACCAGAAGGATGATCAAGGCCAGCAGGGCGAACGCCTTCCCGCGTGAGAGCGGTGCGCGCTCCGCCTCACCTGGGGACAGGGGCATGTTATGCATATGTGGCTCCGGGGGATTCGAGAGGATCAGCACGCCCAACCTGGCATGCCGTCCAGTGACGTCGACCACAGTTCCCACTCACCGAGACCTGCCCGCAGCCGGTGCCGTCGATGCCTAATCGGCAGGAAAACTAGAAAACATTCCTCCATCAGATCGCGCCCTACTGGTGGTTGAGCAGTAGTTCGTGCGATAGAACTAGAATGAAATCTACTTCTTCTCGCAATCAGGAGTTCCCATGACGGAATCACTCAGCCTCGCCGGACGCACCGCCGTCGTCACCGGCGCGGGCGCAGGCCTCGGCCGGGCCGAAGCCCTCGCACTCGCCGCCGCAGGCGCGGCAGTCGTCGTCAACGACATGGGCGACGGCGCACACGCGGTGGCCGCGGAGATCGCGGCGGCCGGCGGCCGCGCCACCGCCGTGACCGGCGACGTCTCCGACTGGTCGCTGGGCGAACGCCTCGTGCACGAGGCCGTCCGCACGTTCGGATCGATGGACATCCTCGTCAACAACGCCGGAATCCTGCGCGACAAGATGATTTTCAACCTCTCCGAATCCGACTGGGACGACGTCATCCGCGTCCATCTCAAGGGGCACGCCGCCACCTCGCGCGCCGCCGCCGTGCACTGGCGCGAGGCGAGCAAGACCGCCGGAGGCCCCGTGTACGGGCGGGTCGTCAACACGTCGTCCGAGGCGTTCCTGTTCGGATCGGCGGGCCAGCCCAACTACTCGGCCGCGAAGGCCGGGATCACCGCGCTCACACTGTCGACGGCACAGGGCCTGTCGCGTTACGGGGTGCGCGCCAACGCGATCTGCCCGCGCGCCAGGACGGCCATGACCGCCGACGCGTTCGGCGAGAACACGGCCGACGCGGGACTCGACCCCCTGTCCCCCGACCGGGTCGCCACCCTCGTCCACTACCTGTCCTCCCCCGCCTCCGAGGAGGTCAACGGGCAGGTGTTCGTCGTGTACGGCAAGATGGTCGCGCTGATGGCGGCGCCGAAGGTCGAGAACCGCTTCGACGCAGCAGGTTCCGCCTTCTCACCCGAGGAGCTCGAGGATCGTCTCACACCCTATTTCGCCGGCCGCGGACCGCACGAGAACTATGCCGCGTTCAGCGTCGCCGAACTGGAGAAGGTCGCGCTGGCGACCGGCGACACCGCCGGTGTCTGAGCCACACCCGCAGAAGGAGCACACGATGAGGTTGCACGGAAAGACGGCGATCGTGACGGGCGGCGCCGGAGGCATCGGCCGGGCCGTGACGACGGTGTTCGTCCGCGAGGGCGCCAACGTCCTGTTCGTCGACATCGACGACGAACGCGGCAAGGATCTCGAGCTGGAACTGGGATCGTCCGCTCGCTTCCTGAACGCCGACATCTCCCGGCGCGAGTCCGCGGAGCAGATCCGGGACGCCGCCGTCGCCGCGTTCGGATCCGTGGACGTGCTGGTCAACAACGCCCACGCCTCCCGGCAGGCACTGCTGATCGACCACACCCAGGAGATGTTCGACCTCTCGTTCCGGACCGGGTTCTATCCGGTCGTGCACCTCATGCAGGCCTGCTACGAGCAGTTGAAGGCGGCGAACGGGTCGGTGATCAACTTCGCGTCCGGGTCCGGGCTCGACGGCATGCCCACCCAGACGTCGTACGCCGCGGCGAAGGAAGCGATCCGCGGCGTCAGCCGGGTGGCGGCCAACGAGTGGGCTGCCGACCAGATCCGGGTGAACGTGATCTGCCCGTTCGCCGCGACCGAGGGCGTCCTCGCCTGGCAGGAACGATTCCCCGACCGTGCCGCCGCGTCCGTGGCGAAGGTTCCGCTCCAGCGGATCGGCGATCCCGAGACCGATATCGCGCCCGTAGCGGTGTTCCTCGCGTCCGAAGATTCGCGGTACATGACCGGACAGACACTGATGGCGGACGGCGGCAGCATCAAGCTGCGCTGATCCGCCCCGGACAGGAGAACGACGATGGAAGACTTCGAAGGCCGGGTCGCCCTGATCACCGGCGGCGCCCGAGGCCAGGGCCGCAGCCACGCGGTCGCACTGGCCGAGCGCGGAGCAGACATAGTTCTGTGCGACCGCTGCGAGGACAGCCCGGCGGTGAACTATCCCCTGGCCACCGCCGCCGACCTCGGCGAGACCGCGGAGCTGGTGCGCGCCACCGGTCGCCGGTGCATCACCGCCGAGGCGGACACCGCCGACCGGGCCGCGATGGACGCACTGATCGCGGAGGCGGAGTCCGAGTTCGGGCGGATCGACGTCGCGGTCGCGAATGCCGGCGTCTCGGTGGCCGCCCCGGTGCAGTCGCTCACGCAGGAGCAGTGGTCGGAGGCGATCGGTTCCAACCTCACCGGCGTCTTCAACACCGTGGGAGCGGTGGCGCCCGGCATGATCCGGCGGGGATACGGCCGGATCATCACCATCTCGTCGATGCTCGGCCGGGCCGGCAACACCAACATGGCCGCGTACGCGGCGTCGAAGTGGGGCGTCATCGGGCTCACCAAGAGCGCGGCGCTCGACCTCGCCCCGCACGGCATCACGGTGAATGCGATTGCGCCGGGCAATATCTCGACACCGATGATTCACAATGACGCCCTCTACCGGATGATGCGACCCGACCTCGAGGCGCCCGCAGCGGAGGACGTGGAACCGGTGTTCCGCAGCCTGCACGCCCAGCCCGTGGCGTGGCTGGACGCCGCCGAGATCACCCGGGTCGTGCTGTTCCTCGCCGCCGAGGGCAGCGCACACATCAGCGGTATCGTCCTGCCCGTCGACGCAGGCAATGCCGCGCGCGGCCTGTGAGTACTTATTAACCGCCCGACGTTAACAAGTACTCACGGGCGCCATTGGTCAAGGCTTTGATTACACCCATTCGGCCGCTAACCTGTGGTCATGCCCGAGGAGACGACCGACCAGAGCAACCTGGACTTCCTGTCCTTCGTGGACTTCGCGGTGGGCAAGACCGTCGACGAACTGCCCGAGGTCGATCCGGTGTCGATGCGGCTGGTTCTCGCACTGCACCGCGTGACCAGTGCCCTCGTCTACGACCTCGAGTCGACGGTCCACCGGCCCAGCGGGTGGAGCTGGCCCGGATTCCGCGTGCTGTTCGTGTTGTGGCTCGCCGGACCGTGCGAAGCCAAGCGGGTGGCCTCGCTGTCCGGGATGAGCAGGTCTGCCGTGTCGGCGCTGGTGAACACGCTCGAGCGCGACGGTCTCGTGACGCGGCGACCGTCCGCCGGCGACCGCCGGGCGGTCGACCTCGAGCTGACCGACGCCGGACACGACGCCATCGTCAGCACGTACTCGGCGCACAACAAACGCGAGCAGACGTGGACCGAGACGCTGACACCGTCGGAACGGCTCGTCCTGATCGGGTTGCTGGAGAAGCTGGCGTCGGGCACCGCCGCCCGCGAAGCCGTCAAACGCAATTGAGACAGATGGTGGCCGCGAGCAGTGTCATTCGTCCGGCGGCACAGCGCCTCGTCTCGTTCGACGAGTTCCGCGAGGCGGTGAGCGACGCGTTCGTCCCCCTCGAGATTACGTCGACAGACCACGACGACTTCCGTGGCGTCGTCCGCGGCGTGACGGTCGGCGCGGTTCGGATCAGCGAGGTCACGGCCGCCCCGCACGTCATTCGGCGAACGCCCCGGACCATCCGCGCCGCGAACCCCGACTACTTCAAACTCGGACTGCAGGTGCGCGGGAACAGCATCCTGAGCCAGGACGGCCGCGAAACCGCGCTCACCCCCGGCGACTTCGCGATCTACGACACGACCCGGCCGTATCAGCTGTCGTTCGACGACCGGTTCCGGATGCTGGTCGTGATGTTCCCCCGGCACCTCCTCCGTGTTCCGCCCGACGGCGTCGCCCAGCTCACCGCACGCCGAGTGCCGGGCAGGCAGGGCCTCGGCGCCGTCGTCACCCCGCTGTTGCGCGGGCTCAGCGAACAGATCGCCGACGCCTCACCCACCGTCGCGGTGCACCTCGGCGATGCCGTCCTCGATCTGGTCGCGGCCGCGTTCGCCGAGCAACTTCACCTCGCCGGCGGGGTGCTCCCGCAGTCGCGCGGGGACGCATTGCTCGCCAGGGTCACCGCCTTCATCGACGAGCGGCTCGCCGACCGGGACCTGGATCTGCACTCGATCGCCGCCGCGCATCACATCTCGGTGCGGCACCTGCAGAAGATGTTCGAAGCCGACGGCGACACGGTCAGCGGATGGATTCGACGCCGCCGCCTCGAGCAGTGCCGACGCGATCTCGCCGACCCCAGTTACCGCGACCTACCCGTCTCGGCCATCGGTGCCCGCTGGGGTTTCGCCGACGCCGCCCACTTCTCCCGGCTGTTCAAGAACGCGCACGGATCGACGCCCGGCCGATACCGTGCCGACGCCACACCGGTCACCGAATCGACGCGCCCGACTCGATGATCTCCGCGATCTCGTCGACGTGCACGGGCCTGCGCCAACTGTCCCAGCCGACGTGGATCTGCCGCGGATGCACGGACGGATCGAGCACGCCGTCCTGGTGAGTGTGCCCGTGCAGCAACCAATCTCCCTCGTCCTGCAGCCGGTACTTCACGCCCCGGTCCTCCGCGGTGTGGTCGCCGACGTACGGGAAATGCGAGAGCAGGACGGTCTCGCTCGCGATCTTCCGCCGCGCGAACAACTGCACCGACGCGAACGTCTCCAGGAACACCCGTTGCCGGATGTGACTGTTGCGGTTCGCCATCGGGTGACACGAGTCGTGATTGCCGGGGATCAGATGCAGTTCGACGTTCCGCTTCCGTGCGAACTCGCCCAGTGCGCGCAGCGCCCAGTCCTCGGCGGTCTTACCTCCGACGGTGAGGTCGCCGAGTATCCAGAGTTGATCGCCGCTCCCGACGGCGGCGCCCAACGCGTCGAGGATGGATTCGTCGTGCGCATCGATCTCCGAGTCGAAGCCCCGGATCTCCACCAGCCGTGCGTGACGAAGGTGCAGATCGGACGTGAACCACACGCTCATGCCAGGAACCGCGACCGCAGTTCCGCGAAGAACGCCGCCGACAGCCGCTCGAAGTCGTCGGCGCTCACACGGATCCGGTCGCCGATCTCGAGCTTCAGAACGGACTGGCCGGAGACATACTTCAGGACGCTGATGCCGCGCAGGACACCGCCGTTGTTCATCAACGAGTCGGCGACGATCTCGACTTCGTTGAGCGGGTTCCCGTCCTTGCCCGTCACCGCCCGGATCCGGTGGACGAAGTAGCGGTCCAGCACCAGGACCATGTTGTCGAAGAACAGTGGCTCGAAGTCCTCGAGTGCGGCGAAGACCTTCTTGCCCGTGACCTCGCCCGCAATCGCCCCCTTCAGCGACGTGTACGCGGCGACCTGCTCCGCGACGGACGCCTCGGCGTGATCGATTTCTTCCTTCGTGTAGTTCTTCCGTCCGAGCACTTCGCCGTCTCCTTCGATGCACCGGGTGTCGGATCGACACGCCGAACTCCCAGACCAGCAGTGTTCCACCTTCCACATCCCAGCAGATGAGGGTTCGAGGTGCGATACTCCCGGGTGGCTCCTGCCTCGTATCACCCGGCAACCGAGAAGTCCGGAAGGATGCACCAATGAAGGTCACGATTGCACGAACCGTAGGTATCGCCGCCGCTGTCGCCGGCGCGAGTCTGCTCGCCGCCCCCACCGCGTCCGCGGCACCCGAAGACCTCACGGTCGGTATCGGCGTCGACGGGAATGTCGTGGTGATGGACGTCCGGTACGCCGCCCCCGGGGCAGTGGTGTGCGTGATGAACGTCCGGTCCGTCGACGGAACCGTTTCGGCCGCCACCGTGGGCCCGGCCACCGTAATGGGCGGAGACGACGGCGAGCTCAGGGCCACCCTCGACCCCGGCGAGTACGCGGTGCAATGGTCCTGCTCGAGCGTGCCGTCGTTCGAACAGTGGGGAAGCATCCCGCCGCTGACCAACGGCACCGTCGAACCCACCGTCGTCACCGTCACCGAGACGTCGGGACCGGGCGGCGGAGGCTCGTCCGGCAGCCCGTTCGGCAGCTGACGGACCGTACGTACGTGACCGGCAAAGCGTGTTCGAGCACTCTTTCTCACTCACGTACGCGGGAATGGCGAACTTCTTGGACCGGTGCGTAACGAAACCGCTGCGATTGGGGATTGACAGTACGGAATCCCGCAACGGACAGGAACCCTCCGCCATGGCTACCGTCACGCACATCGATATCGCTCGCGCCCGCCGCTCCCGTCGGGTTCTCTTCATCGGCAACCCCACGCGGTACAAAGAGGTGTCGCACTGGGCGATGGTCAAGCAGTGGATGGTGGTCCACGGACTCGAGCCCGTCCGGAAGATGGACGGCCCCGCACTCTGCGCGATCGTCACCGAGGACGTCCTCGACGGGGTCGGCTCACCCCAGGACGCACTGACCGTTCAGCACGCCCGTGAGCAGGGCATACCGGTCATAAGCGTCCACGACAGCACCCAGATCTGGCAGGCCACTGCCCGCGTCCGCGCGTCCATCGCGCGGGCCGGGGGCGGCGCACACTCGAGCCCGCACCACCAGGGCGCCTGAGGTAGGCCGGGCCCGGCCGTCATGGTCGATTGGGACGGCGAAGGCTACGCCGACGTCGGCGCCCTCCAGCGCGCCGTCGCGGAGGAGTCGATCGCGGAACTCGCCCTCGCGGGCAATGAACGGGTGCTCGACGTGGGATGCGGCGACGGATTCGTCACGCTCCGAATCGCGGAACGCCTTCCCGGCGGTTCGGTGGTCGGAGTGGACGCATCGCCGCGGATGATCGCGAAGGCCAAATCCAGAGTCTTGCCGGACGGCACCCGCGCCGAGTTCCGTATCGCCGACGCACGCGCCCTCCCGTTCGACGGCGAGTTCGACGTCGCGGTGTCGTTCAACGCGCTGCACTGGGTCCCCGACCTGCAGGTGGCATTGGCCGGAATCGCCCGCAGCGTCGTGAACAGCGGACGTGTGATCATCCAGATGGTGTGCGCGAGCCCGCGGATGAGCGTCGAGGACGTGATGATGGCCATCTCGGCGCGCCCACGGTGGGCGGAGTTCTTCACCGACTTCACGGCGCCGTTCATCCACGTCGAACCGGACAAGTTCCGCGACCTCGCGAAGGCAGCAGGACTCGCCACCACCGACCTCATCGTCCGCGACGTCGAATGGGATTTCGGTTCCCGGGAGGAATTCGCGCGGTGGTGCACCGTCGGATCCACCGACTGGACCACGCACCTCGACGACGCAGCCGTGCCGGAGTTCATGGACGACGTCGTGCGCGAGTACGAGCGGATCTCCGGACGCCCCGGACTGTTCCTGTTCACCCAGATGCGGGCAGAACTCGTCCGAGCGTCCTGACAGCAGCGTGCGGCGGCAGGTCGTCCTCAGGCCGACACTTCCTCGGCCAGTGCCCGGGGCTCCGGCGCTTGCTTGAACTTGTCGCGCCATTTCCTCCCGTAGACGGTGCTCATGCCGCCCCGCAAACCACGAATTGCATCGAACAGATAGCGGAGATTGTGTGTGTTCGCGGTGGCGGTCTTTCTGCCAAGATGATTCATATACGACATCTCGGTGAGGTAGATACCGAAGCCTGCGTCCGCCACTCGCAGGCACCAGTCCAGATTGGCGCCCCACCCGTACTTCCCGAATGTGCGTTCATCGAGTTCGCCGGCGGCCTCCCAGGCGCCCGCGCTGATCATCATGGCCGTGCCGTCGAAACAGGGCACCTGCCAATAGCGGTCGACCGGCTCGTACTCGGCTGCGGGGCCGTCGAATTCGGCCTTCTGCCAACCATGCCCCCCGGTGTCGTCGTACACCGGGCCGATGAGACCCGCGTCGCCCGGCAATCTCTCGTCGAGCACACCGGCGAAGAATCCCGGCGACAGGCGGGTGTCGTTGTTCAGCGTCATGGCGTGGGTGTAGCCCTCACGGAACGCGATGCGAAATCCCAGGTTCGAACCGCCGGCCCACCCGAGGTTCGTCCCCGGCGTGATGACGCGCTCGGCCTCGTACGGCACGTAATCGCCGCGGTTGTCGACGACGAGAACGTCGACCAGATCCGACTCACGCAGAATCTCGGGAATGAGATCGTGTGTCATCTCGATCTGGCCGAACACCGGGACTACTACAAGACATCTGTTTGCCGAGCTTCGTGGGCTCACTGTCGATCTCCCCATTTCTTGCGGCTGATCTGCTCGAACGGTGCGCCGAAGCGCCAGGTACTCCCTGCTTGAACCGACCTGCTCCCCCAGAATGTACAGAACCGACCGGTCAGCTTCCACAGGAACTTCTCAGATTCACCCGTTCGGTCGACACCGGACCGTGTGAGAGACCGCGAACCAGGGCAGCGAACATCCTCGGGACTCCACGTGAGGTCGCCGGTAAGCCGCGCGAATATGGGCAACGGCATCTGACCGCTGACCCGCACATAGCCGCTGACGGTGGTGGTGCCCCCAAGTCGGACTCGAACCAGACACTTGGCGGGTGTTGGTTCACGTGAAATATCACCTGGGAGAATGGGCGTCAAACCTGGGCTTTTACCTGCGATGTCTATCTGTCCAGTTGGATGGACGACACTTCACGACACCGCTCAACCGCGTTCAAAGCGGTGAATAAACGGTGAAAGTTGACCACTAACGCCCTAAACACCAGACACACTCAGCCGGCGCACCAGCGACCGGATCTCGTCGACCACCAGATCCGGCTCCTCGAACTGCACGTAGTGACTGCGACCTGCCGCGTACACGTGCCGGCCGTGCGCGGACAACTCCGCGGCCCGTCGGTGCGCGGCGCCGAGCACGTCGCGCTCGCAGCCCTGCTTCGTGGGGATACGGTTCGAGGAGATCGTGGTCAGTGGCACCGCCGGAATGTGCGGTCCTGTCTCGTGCAGGGCGGTGAAGCTGCTGCGGAAATTGCGCCACTCCTGTCGGGCCGCCCGGGTGGACTTGACGGTCGACCCCTCGTCGACCGCGGTGCGGAGCGCGTCCCCGGTCAGGGTGCGGTAGTAGGACCGCTCGAGTAGCGGACCGAGCAGACCGAGGCGGGACAGGACGACCTGGGCGCCGTAGAGCGCCGACGCTCCGCGCATCGCGGCCATCATCTTCCGGGGTGGCACGATCTCGGATACCTCGTCGACGAGGACCACCCCCATCACCAGGTCAGGTCGGCAACGGGCGGCCAGGCGCACCAGAGGTCCCCCGTAGCTGTGCCCGACCAACACGCACGGCCCGTCGGCCGCGGTGTCGAGGACAGCGAGGTGGTCGTCGAGCAACCGGCGGATGCCGCGTCCCTCGTCGTCGGGGTCGCTGAGCCCGTGCCCGGCCCGGTCGTACACGACGGTGCGGGCGAACTCGGCAACCTCGGGCTGCACCCGCGCCCACGTCGACCGGCTCTTGCCGAGGCCGGCCTCGAAGAACACCGTGACCGGGCCGGACCCGGCCGTCGAGTAGTGCAGTCGTCGCCGACCACGGGAGACGAAATGGGACACGGGGGAACTCATGGAGGGCTCTTTACTTCTTCGTTATCAATGGACGTCGCCTACGTATCGGATGTACCACGCCTCCGCGTTACCGGCCAATCGTCCCGAGAATCAGGGACCTTGGTCACTATCACCTTGGTGTCCCCTGGAAGACGACGAAAACCCCCGCCCTCGGAAGGGTGGGGGCGGTTGTCGGACCGTTGGCTACTGGTAGTACAGGTACGTGTTCGTCGAGGACACGTACGAATACGTGCCGCCCGTCTTGCGGACCCGCATCCAGACGTTGTAGCCGTCCGCCAACGCGGATGCGGCGATGGTGCCCGTGATGACACCCGTCGTGATGCCACCGGACGAGATCGTGCCTGTGGCGGCGACCGTCGATGCACCGCGCATCAGTTCGACCGTCATGGCCTCCCCGGACAGGGCGCCCTGCAAGGTCAGCTGACCCTTCACGGGTGACCGCACCAGCTGTGATCTGGCCCCGTGCGACGAGCTTGTCGGACGTGATGACCGTCGACGTGAACCCGGGGCGTGTCGTCCAGGCCACGACCGTCCGATCGGCGGTTCCGTAGATCGCCTGCCTTCCGGTGTTGTTCATGCCCATCGAGAAGGTGTCGCCCGCGAGCTCCACGGTCGACCCCGCCTTGAAGATGTTTGTGCCGGCAAAGCTGGAGCTTGCGTAGACTTCGACGCGAATATCGCCGCCGGGGTGGGTGATCGACACGTTCTGCAGGTTGTACATGTTGTAGTACACATCCTGCTTCGTCGCGAGTACGGCACCGTTCGACACCGCGATGATCCGCACGCCGAAGGTGTCGACCTCGTACCCGTGCGTGATCTTCGTCCACACCTTGCGGGTGCCGGCGGGTATCGAGCTGAACACGTTCGATGCCACCGTCGTGGCCGGGCACCCCTCGGTGAGCGCCGCCCAACCGGGCGGGTTCAGCCACGTCAATGTTGCGCCCGTAGTCCGCCGAAAGCGAGATACCGAAGCGCGGCGGGTTGGTCGTAATCTGAGGCGCACGAGCGGACCCGTTCGCAGTCACTGCGGGCGGGTCGATCGTCGCGTTCCTGATCCCGGTCACCACAGGGGTGTTCGCGGAGGAGGAAGCCGTCGCCTTCACTGCGGTGACCTTGCTGGTGGCCGTGAGGGTGGGCACACCCGCCGCCGAATTGGCGGGGTTTCACGTGTTCCGAAACGTCGCGATCCTCGTGCACCGGGAGGCGACCCTCGCCGAGGCGGCCGGGCTGTTGGGGCACTCGACGTCGGGGATGACCGAGTGGCACTACGCGGAGCGCGCCGTCGACGCCCCCGATCTGACTTTGCTCGAGCAATTCGCCGAACAGGTCTCGACGGCGACCCCGACGATACCGAGGAGGACGACGAAACCGGTGGTCATGACGATTCCGAAAGCGGTGAATAAACGGTGACTATTCACCGCTTTCGGTACCGAATTCCAGCGTTTCCGCTGGTCACGGTGCCCCCAGTCGGACTCGAACCGACACTGTGCGGATTTTAAGTCCGCTGCCTCTGCCAATTGGGCTATAGGGGCTACCGGTCGCCGAGGGTGTCGCTCGGCGACCGTGCGCAGATCACCCTAACTCAGGCGATCGACAATGCGATTCCGTCGAGGATGTCGTGTTCGCTGACGACGAGTTGGTCGATGCCGGCCTTCTTCTCGAATGCGTCGGCCAGTGTGAGGGTCACGATCGCGCCGCCGCCGATGACGTCGACCCGCCCCGGGTGCATCGGGCCGAGCGCGGCCCGTTCGGTGTGGGTCATGGCGATCAGCGAGTCGCAGACCTCCCGCAGCCGGGGCATCGGTATGCGGGAGAGATGCACCTGCTCGGCGTCGTATTCGGGCAGTTCTTTGGCGAGTGCGGCGATGGTGGTCATCGTTCCGGCGACGCCCACCCAGGTGTGGGCCTGTTCGACGGGGACACGCGCGAACGCCTCGCCCAGGCGCTCCTGTGCGAACGCGCGGGCCTCCTCGACCTGTGCGGGGGTCGGCGGATCGTCGTGGAGGCAGCGCTCCGTGATGCGCACGCACCCGATGTCGGTGGAGAAGGCGGCGTGGACGCCTGATTCGTCGCCCAGCACCACTTCGGTGGAACCGCCGCCGAGGTCCACGACCACGAACGGTCCCTGCGACGGATCGAGTTCCCCGACGGCCCCGTTGAACGACAACCGTGCTTCCTCGTCGCCGGTGATGACCTCGGCTCCGGCGCCGGGGATGACGGCGCCCAGCACCTCGCGGGTCATCGAGAAGAAGTCTTCCCGGTTGGACGCGTCGCGGGTGGCGGACGTGGCCACCATGCGGATGGCTGTGGCGCCGGCGTCCGCGATCATTCCGGCATACTCGCTCAACGCGATTCGGGTGCGTTCGATGGCCTCGGGCGCCAGGCGCCCGGTGGCGTCCACGCCCTGTCCCAGCCGAACGACGCGCATCTCGCGACACACGTCGTGCAGTGCGCCCTGCTCGTCGACGTCGGCGACGAGCAGACGGATCGAGTTCGTGCCGCAGTCGACGGCGGCGACGCGCGTCACTGCTCGGGACTTTCGACGTCGTCGATGCCGGGCCAGTCCGCGGGAATCGCGGTGCCCCTCAGCTTTCCGCCTGCCGCGGACGCGGCCAGTGCCACCGATTCGTCGCCCAGCGGGTTGACGCCCGGCCCCTTCGCCAACGAGTGGGCCATCAGCACGTGCAGGCATTTGACGCGCTCGGGCATTCCGCCGCCGGTGAAGTCCGTTCCGAGGGGCTCGATGGCGTCGCGCTCGGCGAGATACGACTCGTGGGCGCGCAGGTACGCAGCCGCGAGCTCCGGATCCTGTCCGAGACGCTCGGTCATTTCACGCATGACCCCGGCGGACTCCTGCCGGCTGGCTTCCGCGGTCAGTCGCGGATCGGTCAGGTAGTACAGCGTCGGAAACGGTGTTCCGTCCGGAAGTTTGGGCGCGGTCTTCACGACGCCGGGCGTGCCGTCGGGACTGCGGTACGCGATCTCGAGCACTCCACGCGGTTCGCGGCCCAGCTGGGCGGCGACGGCGTCGAGGTCTTCCTGCGGCACGGGGCTGGACGGGTCGGACGAAGTGGTCACCCGGTGGGTTCTCCTGGTTCTGGCGATACGGGCGGCGGCACCATGGGGGGCGCCGGAGCCGGTGCCGGCTGCACCTCGGGCGCGGCCGGCGGTTCTGAAATGGTCTTCCACAGGTCGGAGTACCAGGGGCCTGCCATCTCGGCGTCCTTCTCCTCCGGCTTCTCCGGTTCCTTGTAGTCGCCGGGCAACTGCACCTGGAACGGGGTGTCGCCGGGCTTCACCCACCGGAGCCGGCCGCGTGCCTGCGCCTCGATGTAGGCGGGGTCGGAGTATCGCTCCTCGAGTATCCGCAGTTCCTGCAGATCCTTCTCGAGCTGAACCTGTTCCGCCGCAATACGATCCGCTTCCCCACGCTGGGTGAGGTAGTTGCGCAGCGGAACCGCGAGGGTGAGCGCGAGAAGCAGCACGACCATGACGAGGACGAGCGCCTTGCCCGTCGACAGTCCGAGGATCGTGTGCTCGGAGCGAATTGCGCGGGCGGCCCCGGTCGCGCCCACCCGTCTCGGGCGGGCGCGACCGGGGAGCACCTTGCCGGTGTCGGCGCCGTCGACGGCGTCCGGTTTGCCGTCGGCCTGCCCCGGCGTCGTCGACTTGGTGGTGCGGGGGCGCCGCGCTCCGCCGGGAGTGCCGTCCGCCCGGTTTCCGCGGGCCCGTTCACCACGCCCGGAGCCCCGGCCGCCCGGACTTGCTCCGGACGACCGCGGCCTGCCGCGCTGTGCCACCTACCCCAACACCCCTTACTCGACTGTCGAACGTCAGCCTTCGAACGCGAACCGCGGGAAGGCGACCTCGCCGGCGTAGCGGGCGGCGTCGCCCAGGTTCTCCTCGATGCGCAGCAGCTGGTTGTACTTGGCGACGCGCTCGCTGCGGGCGGGGGCACCGGTCTTGATCTGACCGCTGCCCACGGCGACCGCGAGGTCGGCGATGGTGGTGTCCTCGGTCTCACCGGACCGGTGGCTCATCATCGTCTTGTAGCCGTTGCGGTGCGCGAGATCGACGGCGTCGAGGGTCTCGGTCAGCGTGCCGATCTGGTTGACCTTCACCAGCAGCGCGTTCGCGGCGCCCTTGACGATGCCCTCTTCCAGACGCTCCGGGTTGGTGACGAACAGGTCGTCACCGACGAGCTGGACCTTGTTACCGATCTGATCGGTCAGGGCGACCCAGCCGTCCCAGTCGTCCTCGTCCAGCGGGTCCTCGATGGACACGATCGGGTAGGCGTCGACCAGCTCGGCGTAGAACGCCGACATCTCGGCCGCGGTCCGGTTGCTGCCCTCGAACTTGTAACCGGTGCCGTCGGTGTAGAACTCGGTGGCGGCGACGTCGAGTGCCAGTGCCACGTCGGTGCCCAGGACCAGGCCCGTCTTGCCGATGGCGACGCTGATCAGGTCCAGTGCTTCCTTGGTGCCCGCGACGTCGGGGGCGAAGCCGCCCTCGTCACCGAGACCGGTGGCCAGGCCCTTCTCCTTCAGCACCGACTTGAGGGCGTGGTACACCTCGGCGCCCCAGCGCAGCGACTCCTTGAACGTGGCGGCACCGATCGGGGCGACCATGAACTCCTGGACGTCGACACCGGTGTCGGCGTGCGCGCCACCGTTGAGGATGTTCATCATCGGGACAGGAAGGACGTGGGCGTTGGGGCCACCGACGTAACGGAAGAGATCCAGACCCGACGACTCGGCGGCCGCGCGGGCCACCGCCAGGGACGCACCCAGGAGCGCGTTGGCGCCCAGACGCGACTTGTCCGGGGTGCCGTCCGCGTCCAGCAGGGCCTGGTCAACGGTCCGCTGCTCGGTGGCGTCGATCCCGATGATGGCCGGAGCGATCTCGCTCAGGACGGCCTCGACGGCCTTCTCGACACCCTTGCCGCCATACCGGTCGCCGCCGTCACGCAATTCGACGGCCTCGTGCTCACCAGTCGATGCGCCCGACGGAACCGCGGCGCGAGCGAAACTTCCGTCGTCGAGCAGCACCTCGACCTCCACCGTGGGGTTACCACGGGAATCGAGGATCTCACGGGCTCCGACCTGCTCAATGATGGACACTTGCTGATTCTCCTTATATGGGCTTCGCACTGTGCACCGACCGATCCGATCGTGCCAGGGACACCAGATCGTGCCAGCACACAGCGTAACGGCACACCGAAACCGGCGGGGGATGGCGCGCCCCGCGGCCGGGCGATCCGCCCGCGCGACACCTTTCGATGTGGCGTCGATCACGTCACGAACCGGCGGCGGAAGGATTACGGGCGCACCCCGACCGAGTAGGCGGACGCCCGGTCACGTACCAGCGTGAGGTACTCCCCCGAGAGGTTGTAGGCCATCAGCGCCGACTGCCAGCCCTCCGCAGCGGTGAGGTCGCCGCCCCGCTCGCAGAGGTAGCGGGCGGCAGTCAGCGCCGCGTCGTCGATGTTGTCGGCGTCGGCCACGCCGTCACCGTTGGCGTCGACCCCCCACCGCTTCCAGGTCTCGGGAATGAACTGCAGGGGTCCCATCGCGCGGTCGTGCACCGGATCGCCGTCCATCGCCCCGCCGTCGGTGTCGGGGATTTCGGCGACACCAGGGCCCCCGTCGAGGGGGATGCCCCGGATCTCGGGCGTCACCTGACCAGTGGGCCCGACCGTCGAACCGGCGTGGGTGCCGTGCCGGCTCTCCACGCTCGCGATTCCGGCGAGGGTGGTCCACCCGATCCCGCATTCCGGCTTCGTCTCGGCCATCACCGTCGCCGCATAGCCGTACGCCTCGAGCGCGGTACTCCCGACGCCGATCGAGTCGGCCAGTTCGGCGGACCATCCGTGCAGTTGATCCGCCGAACGTCCCGGTGCGTTGATGTCGATCGGCGGGGTCGCCGCCCCCGGCCCGGGCGGGATGCCTTCCGGTATCGCGATCCTCGGTTGCTGTTCCCGCGAGCACGCGCCGTAGGCGAGAACCACGACAACCGTCGCCGCGAGAAGAGCGAACAGCGGTCCGGGCCATCGGGAACGACGTTTCGGACGCACGGGATATCGGTTCACGTCTCCATCATCCACACGAAACTCGTCGATCCGGCCACCCGAGACCGCTCCCACACCGAGCCGGGTCACGGCGTGACAACACACCAAAGGTAAAGGGTTGTAAAAGTGCTGGTGAGGGGTTCTTCGGACAAGGAGGCGCGGTGTATGTTTTCCACAGGCCTAAGGTTCGCCTTGCCTATCGCAAGGTTGCCTACCCAACCTTGCGGACCACTCGGCTCGACCTCGCCTCGCCCAGGAGTCTGCATGTCCGTCCTCGCCGCAGGGACCGCGCCGTCGATCGCCACACAACTGTTCGGCAGTGGATTGATCGGCCTGCGCGAGGGCCTCGAGGCGGGCATCGTCGTCATGGTCCTCGCCGCATTCCTCGTGAAAGCGGAACGCAAGGACGCACTCAAGTGGGTCTGGCTCGGCGTCGGCATCGCCGTGGCGATGGTGGCGGCGATCTTCCTCGTCATCCACTACGGAACGTCCACCGTCACCGGGCTCACCGCGGAGATCATCGCCGGCGTCGCGTCTCTCGTCGCGGTCGCGATCGTCACCGTCATGGTGCTGTGGATGCGCAAGGCTGCGCGGACCATCTCCCACGACCTCAAGGCGGGCATGGAGAAAGCTCTGGTCGCCGGTCCCGTCGCGGTGCTCACCCTCGCCTTCTTCGCCGTCGGCCGCGAAGGCGTGGAGACCGCGCTCCTCATGGTCGGGTACGCGGAGAACACGGCGGGCAGCGCCTGGCCCCTCGTCGGCCTGCTGCTCGGCATCGTCGCCGCCGCGGTCCTCACGGTCCTGCTGTACTTCGGCGCCGTCCGGCTCGACTTCGCGAAATTCTTCAAGTACACCGGCATCTTCCTGATCATCGTCGCCGCCGGAATCCTCGGGTACGGCATCCATGCCCTGCAGATCGGCGGAGTCCTGCCCGGCGGTTCGGCACTCGCCTTCGACATCTCCGGCGGTTACGACGCGTCCAGCTGGTACGGCACCGTCATGGCGGGGATCTTCAACTTCCGGCCCGACCCGACCGCCCTCCAGGCCGTCGCCTGGGTCGTGTACGTCGTCGTGGTCCTGTTCCTGTTCCTCCGGCCCGTCTCCGCACCCACACCGGCCCCCGCTGCACCTGCAGCTGATGCGGCACCCGAGCGCACCGCCACTCCCACCCCCGACGAGACCGTTTCGTGAAAGGCAACTTCCGCCCATGAAGACCCCGCGCCGCACCACCTTCGCCCTCGCCTCGGTCGCTCTGCTGCCGCTGGCGCTCGCAGGCTGCACCGAGAAGTCGACCGCGAGCACGGACGACATCACCGTCACCGCGAGCGACGACACGTGTGACGTCAGTGCCGACTCCGGGACCACCGGGAACAACACGTTCCAGGTCACGAACAACGGCAGCAAGGTCACCGAGTTCTACGTGTACGCGGAGGGCGACCGGGCGATGGGTGAGGTCGAGAACATCGGTCCCGGGCTCACCCGCCAGCTCATCGTGTCGCTGCCCGACGCAGGCACCTACCAGCTCGCGTGCAAGCCCGGCATGGTCGGCGACGGCATCCGTCAGGACTTCACCGTCACCGGCGACTCGATGAGCGCATCCGACGAGAGCGGGCAACTCGCCGAGGCCGCCGACGGCTACCGCCGCTACATCCGCAGCCAGGTCGTCGCGCTGCAGGACACGACGCAGCAGTTCGTCGACGCCGTCAAGGCGGGCAACGTCGAGCAGGCCAAGGCCCTCTTCCCCGCCTCCCGCACCTACTACGAGCGCATCGAGCCCGAGGCGGAGAGCTTCGGCGAACTCGACCCCAAGCTCGACCTGCGGGAGGCCGACCTCGAACCCGGGCAGGAATGGACAGGCTTCCACCGGCTCGAGAAGGATCTGTGGGTCACCGGTCCCCAGCCCGACACCAACGCGATCGCCGACCAACTCGTCGTCGACGTCCAGTACCTCGCCGACCAGGTGAACGCCGAGGACTACACGATCGACCCCACCAAGATCGCCGGCGACGCGCAGGGGCTGCTCGACGAGATCTCGACGTCGAAGATCACCGGTGAGGAAGACATCTTCTCGCACACCGACCTGTGGGACTTCCAGGCCAACGTCGACGGCTCGCAGGCCGCGGTCGCCGCACTGCAGCCGATCATCGACGAACGCAATCCCGAACTGTCCGCGAACATCACCCAGCGTTTCGCGGACCTCGATGCCGAACTCGCTCAGTACCGCCAGGGCGACGGGTTCGTCTTCTACGACACTGTCAACGAACAACAGCGCCAGGAACTGTCGCGCAAGATCGACGCCCTCTCGGCCGAGGTCAGCCAGGTTCAGGGCGTGGTAGCAGGCGCATGATCATGACTGATCCAACCGGTACGACCGACACGACCACCTCGCCGGACGAGCGCAAGGGCATGTCCCGACGACGTCTGTTCGGCGCCGTCGGGGCGGGAGCCGCCCTCGCCGGCGCCGGTGCACTGGTCGGGCGCGCCACCGCCGCCGAACCGCCACTCTCGCACGCCGACGTCGTCGCCTTCCGGGGTGAACACCAGGCCGGCATCGTGACGCCGGCGCAGGACCGGATGCACTTCGTGGCGTTCGACGTCACCACGAAGTCCCGTGAGGAACTCGAAGCACTCCTGAAGAAGTGGACCGAGATGGCCGCGCGGATGACCGCCGGCGAGGAGGCCACCCCGGACGGTGCCATCGGCGACGGCGCCTACGTCCCGCCCAGCGACACCGGTGAGGCGCTCGGCCTTCCGGCGTCCCAGCTGACGCTCACCATCGGGTTCGGGCCCTCACTGTTCGACGACCGGTTCGGGTTCGCGTCCAAGAAGCCCGCCGCGCTCGTCGACCTTCCGCACTTCCGGGCGGACAACCTGGACCCGGCGCGCAGCGGTGGCGACATCGCGATCCAGGCGTGCGCCAACGACCCGCAGGTGGCCGTGCACGCCATTCGCAACCTGGCGCGCGTCGCGTTCGGGACGGCCTCGGTCCGGTGGTCGCAACTGGGGTTCGGCCGCACCTCGTCGACGTCGACCACCCAGGACACACCGCGAAACCTGTTCGGGTTCAAGGACGGAACGAACAACATCAAGGCCGAGGAACCCGGCATCCTCGATCAGCACGTGTGGGTGGCGTCCGGCGACGACCAGGCGTGGATGGGCGGCGGCGCATACCTCGTGGCGCGGCGGATCCGCATGCTCATCGAGCAGTGGGACCGCACCGTGCTCGGCGAGCAGGAACGAGTGATCGGACGGTCCAAGGGCACCGGCGCCCCGCTGAGCGGCAAGGCGGAATTCGACGAACTCGACCTCGATTCCAAGAAGGGTCACGACCCGGTGATCGACGTCGACGCGCACGTGCGGCTGGCGTCCGCTCAGGAACTCGGCGGCATCCAGATCCTCCGTCGCGGATACAACTTCACCGACGGCTCCGACGGTTTCGGCCACCTCGACGCCGGACTCTTCTTCATCGCCTACTGCCGCAACCCGCAGGAACAGTTCGTGCCGATGCAACTCAACCTGTCCCGGAACGATGCGATGAACGAGTACATCCAGCACGTCGGGTCCGCCCTCTTCGCCTGCCCGCCCGGCCTCGCCGAGGGGCAGTACTGGGGTCAGGGACTGTTCACGTAGAGCCTCCCGATCCCGCGCACCTGACACCGCATATGCATCAACGGTGCCGGCCGAGCGACCGAAGGTCGAGCTGGTCGGGGGGCAGCGGACGGCCGTGGTAGTGCCCCTGGGTGACGTCGCAGCCGTATCGACGCAAGGCCTTCAGGGTGTCTTCGTCTTCGACGCCTTCGGCGACCAGAGACGCACCCAGGCTGTGTGCGAGCTCCACGGTCGATCGGACGATCGCGACGGATCGAGGGTCGCTGGCGAGGCGGGCGACGAAGATCCGGTCGAGCTTCAGCTCATCGACGGCGAGGTCCTGCAGATAGGCAAGGGAGGACCAGCCGGTGCCGTAGTCGTCGATCGACAATCCGATTCCCAGACCCTGCAGCGCCTCGACCACCCTTCTGGCGCGCCTGTAGTCGGTCATCAACACGCTTTCGGTGATCTCGAGGATCAACGTGTCGGCGGGTAACCGAAGGTCGTCCAGGAGTCGGTCGATCTCGGCAACCAGGTCTGCGTCGAGCAGATTCGTGACCGACAGGTTCACTGCGACGGTCAGCGATATACCACGATCGAGCCAGCTCCGCGCCTGACCCAGCGCAAGCTCCAGCACTCTCGCTGTCAGTGGACGCATCAGTCCGGACTGTTCGGCCTGAGGAAGGAATTGATCGGGCAGGAGTAAACCGCGGAGGGGATGCTCCCACCGAACGAGAGCCTCGACGCCGTGCACCCGGCCATCGCATGTACTGACCTTCGGTTGGTAGTAACACGTGAGCTGACCACCAGCGATCGCCGTCCGCAGCTCGTCGATGGTCTGCCGCTCCTCGATGCTGCGCTGGTACTCGGCGGCGTCGTACACCTCGAGCGCGCGGCGGTCGCACTTGGCCCGATACATCGCCACTCCCGCGCGCTGCAGCAAGTCCTGGGGGTTGGCGCAATGTTGCGGGCAGAGGGCGATCCCGATGCTCGCCTCGACGTGAACGGTGACCTCGTCGAGGTCAAACGGCTCGCGTAACACTTCGAGCAGACGATCAGCCAGCGCACAGGCTTCCGCAAGATCGATCCCTGACGGGAGTAGGACCGCGAACGCGTCTCCGCCGATGCGGGCCGGCAGATCGCCCGGCCGCACCGACCGGGCCAGCCGATCCGCGACCTGGCGCAGCAACTGATCGCCCACATACCGTCCGAAGGAATCATTGATCTCGTTGAACCGGTCCAGATCCATCAGCAGCACGCCGGGACCCGGACGTCGGGGTTGCCCGGCCGGCTGTGCCACGTGGTCGAAGTACTCGGCCGCCAGAGCGGCCGTGATTGCCCGCCGATTTGCCAGGTTCGTGAGGTCGTCGGTCCTCGCCTCGCGGTGGCTGTCGGCCAGGACGACTACTTCACGGAACGTCACTGCGAATCGGGCGGCGACCGCGAGCAGGCTGAGCGCGGCCAGAACCACCGCGAGCCGCGACAGCCGCGCATCGTGGTCGAGCACCAGAAGGCCCACCGCCGCGGCGGTGCACACCAGTGGGGGAACCCAGATAGCCAGCCCGGGGCGCTGATCGGATCGCCGCGGGCCGGGGGCCCGCCAACTGGCCATGGCCACCAGCAACACCGCGACGTGCGGGAGCGCATCGATCCACGTGCCCTCGACGTAACCGTCGGCATTGCGGAACAGATAGACAGTGTCGGCCACCGCGAACAGCATGAACCCCGCGACCAGCAGCACCCACCGCTGCTCGGCACGCCAACCCAGCACCGCAAGCGCTCCGACCGCGAGCGCCAGGAGCAGCACGTCTCCCACCGGGTATGCCAACCCGACGATCACCGCTGCGGGCGATCCGCTCGCCACCGACTCGATCGGACCGAATGCGAGGGCCGCTGCCAGCGCCGCCAAGGTCAAACCGGCGGTGATGGCATCCAACCAGATCTCGGCCGGTAATCGCCGCGCTCGCGCGCGGAGGAGCAACACCAGCCCGATGTAGACGAGTGGGTAGAACGCCAACTTCAGCGGATCGGCCAGCGATGGGGACTGTCCATCGGGCACCCACGACATCGCCACCACATCGCCCACGCACCAGCTCGTCAGCCCCAGCGCGATCAGCCACCATGCCTGCCGCTCGGCCGGCACCCACCACGCGCGAGCGGCGACCACGACGCCGACCGACAGCGTCAATCCGTCGTAGAGCACCTCGCGCAGCACGATCCAGCCTGCCTGATCACCTGCCGCGATCGAGATCCCGTACAGAACCGCACCGATCAGCAGAAGCCCGAGCGCCGCAATCACACCGCGCCGTGACCGACCGGGTGGCGACACCCAGCCGGTCCGAAACGGCCGCGTTCGGCTGTGTGCCGACAACAGTCCGGTCGCGTCGCCCCACCCCGAGAGAGCCTGCTCCTCTACGGATTCCACGGCTCGCGGCAGGTTCTCGATCTCCCCGGGCCCGGTGTCGATGGTTCGGGGGGTGGGGTGGTCGGCGTGAGTTCGCTCGTCGATCTCGTCGAAGCCGGCCGGATTCGGCATGAAACTGCGAAGGCAGCCCCCGCCGCAGCGTTTGGCCGCGTACATTGCCAAATCTGCCTGTTTGAGCAGGCTCTCGGTCGTCGCGTCGGGGACCTCGGATGTGGCAATGGTCAGTCCAATGCTGGGACGGATGGAGAGCGCGACACCATCGATGACGAACGGCGGGATGAATGCCTCGAGCACCCGATCTGCGGCCGACAGGGCATCCTCGACGCTCCCTTCGACCAGTGCCGCGAACTCGTCACCTCCGAGCCGGGCGACGGTGTCGGTGCTCCGCACGCACCCGGTGAGCCGTTCGGCAACGCGGATCAACAGCTCGTCCCCTGCGGGATGGCCGAGGCTGTCGTTGACTGTCTTGAAATCGTCGAGGTCCACACACAGCACCACGATCGGTGTCAGTTCCCGTCGTTGGCGCTGCAGTGCCTGGTCGAGTCGGTCGAGAAACAACGCACGGTTCGCCAGTCCGGTCAGTCGGTCGCGAAAGGCCTGTCGGGCCACGGTGAGCAACAGCCGCCGGTTCTCGGCCAACACGATGAACTGCCGTGCCAACAAGGTGAATACCAGGACCAAAATCGCGGCGGGAATCGGGCCGGAGCCCAGGCTGGGCAGCTCTCGCTGCAGGCCGACCGCAACGGCCAGCAACAACGGAACGTACGGCAGCCACAACCGTGCTCGGGACGGAATCTGCACCGGGACCGGTTCGGGCGACGGTGTGCGGGTGCTCGACAGCGCCGCCAGCCCAATCGAGACGAAGGCTGCCACCCAGCCCAGGTCGGTGACACCGCCGTTGTGATAGGTGCCCAGCACGGTCAGGTAGGAGACCGCGCTGGCCGACAACGCCATGAGAATGATCCCGATGCACAGCAGTCCCAGGGTCAGGCGTTCCCCCGCCCGCGCTCGGGTCAGAACCACAATCGCCATCGTCGCAATCACCAGGTCGGCGACAGGATAGGCGAGTGACAACACGAGGCTGACCGGTGTGTCGCTTCTCGCGCGGTACACGCTGCCGAGCACGCTTACCCATGACACCACGAACAGTGAACCGGCCACGATGATTCCGTCCAGAATCAGCCGGGTACGGGACTGTCCGCTGTCACCGGCCGGGAACAACAACAGCGCCGCGCATGCGCCGGCCGGGAACAACAGATATGCCGCAGCCGCCGCGGAGGGGAACGGTATCTGATCACTTCGCTGGCCCACCACGTGGTAGCACCAGATGGCTTGACCGACCGACCAGGCCGCCAGCCCACCTGCCAACGCCAACCAGCTGTGGCGCACCGCGCCCCGCCCTACCCGGGCAGCCCAGGCGGCACACGCGGTGGCGAGAACCACGAACACCAGCAGACTCACGTCGGCAATCACGATCGTCGTAAACGCTCCATCCCATCCCCACCACGAACCCAGCGCGAACAGCAGCGACGGGACGATGAATGCGACCGCGATCGCCCACAGACCGCCTTTCCACACGGCCTCGGCACTCGACGACGTCCCCACCCGCTCGGCTGACCGATGTCCCATCGCCACCACCCGAACTGCCGCCTGCCGTCGTCAATTAAAGGGATTTGAAGTATCCAGATGTCCATCTTTGCACGACGTACATGCTGAAATACAGTCCAGAAAGATACTCATAGTATGTTTCCGTGGCCGCCCGTAAGGCAGTACTCGTCGACTGTGCCCGGATCCGCACGCTACCGTGCGCGATCGCGGTCAGCGGCCGACGAGTTTCCGGATCAACCGGGGAAGTGGCCGCCGAAACCGCGGACAGTCGCACACTGCACAGGACGTGCCCTTGCGGTAATGCTCGTGAGCGGCGAATGGATGACCGCAGCGGCACTCTGAGTTCGACACGGCCATGAACCTGATTCTATTCACACCCGAAACTCGCGCGTCCCGGACGTCACTGGGAGAACCTCACCCAGTCCACCAGCATGGTGGCGGGAAAGCGTGTCGACGACGTGACCGGGCCGGGCCAGTTCCCGCCGACGGCCACATCGAGCAGCAGGTACGCCGGAGCGTCGAACACCCAGCGTTCCTCGGGTCGCAGGTCCACTGTGGTGACCGTGCCGACGATGTTCCCGTCGATGCCCACCGAGATGCGGCCCGGTGCTTTGATCAGGGCGTAGTCGTGGAAACCCGCGCTGAGGTTCGCACCGATCGTGCCGTTCGTCGAGCGTTCCCAGTGCCCGCCGCCAACGGTCGGGCCGTGCACTCCCGCGTGGTATCGGGAACCGTCCCCGATCACCTCGAGGATGTCGATCTCCCCGCAGGCAGGCCACCCGACGCTGGTGATGTTGCTCCCGAGCGTCCAGAACGCGGGATGGATTCCCGGGCCGGACGGTACCTGAATCCGGGCCTCGATCACCCCGTACGTGAATTCGAACCTTCCACGCGTCACGAGCCGCGCCGACGTGAACCCGCCACCGTTTCTGCGGGCCTCGACGACGAGACGACCGTTGCCGTCGAGTCGCGAATTCTGGCGGGAGTCGGTGTACACCTGCTTC
This sequence comes from Rhodococcus sp. JVH1, assembly GCF_000280725.2. Taxonomy (NCBI): domain Bacteria; kingdom Bacillati; phylum Actinomycetota; class Actinomycetes; order Mycobacteriales; family Nocardiaceae; genus Rhodococcus; species Rhodococcus sp. JVH1. Next base: position 1,601,143 of record NZ_CP166289.1, read on the forward strand.
TCGTTGTTGCCCCACCCACCGCCTCCGAGGTCGTAGCCCCAGAACAGTGGATTGGGTGCCGCGTTTGCAGGTCCGTCGAATTCGTCGCTGCCGATCACGGCGTATCCGGGGTAGGCGGTCCGGAGGCCTCCACCGCCGGGCGCGGCGGCGGCAACAGCCGGGGTGAGGGACAGCGCGCACAGCGCCACCGAGCACGTCAACGCAATCTCGAACAGGGCCGAGCGCGTCCGCTGCATGTGCCGATGCTAGGCGTCGCCGTGACCGGTCGTGACCGAATACGCGACGTGGCCGTTACCGGCGCGGCCCCGTGTAACGGAAGATCGTGCTGTTGTCGTCCTGCGCGTACACGGACCAGTCGGGGCTGGACCGCATCTGGTCCTCGAAGTTCTCGACGGATCCGTCGGGTAGATAACCGTAGTAGCGGATGGCGGCAGTGCCCTGCGTGTTGAACACGAGATACGTGTCGCCGTCGCGTTCCGCCGCATCCGCGGTGAGCATCTCGATCTGGCCGCCGCGGGGGAAGCCCTCCAGCACGGCCGGGGGCAAGGCCAGCAAGGGTTGATCGAAATCCTTGTCGACGACGGCGAACTTGATGTAGTCGGCGCTGATCCGAGTGGGAAGACCGGCGGGATAGAGGGACATGACCGTCGCCGGCGGCTTCTCGTTCGCGAGGATGTCCTCCGCGAACGTCACCTGGGACTGATATCCGATGACGAGCGACCACAACCCGAAATAGCCTTGCAGGCCCGCGAACGTCACGTAGGCCAGTCCGCTCGCGAGTCCGACCGGGACGACTCGGCGAAGCACTCCGGACCGGAACCTGATCGTGAGAGCGTCCACGAGGATCGGCGCGATGAGAATCGCGCACCCGGGCACGGCGTAGAGATAGACCCGGAAGATCGCCTCACCGCCGTAGCTCTGACCGGCCAGCAGCGCGAACGAACTGAACGCCATGACGGTCCCGACCCAGGCGGAACGCTTGCGACGCCAAAGGAGGATCGCGCAGACCACGGCGAGCAGGATGATGCCCGCGGACAGGGATCGGCACACGGCGGAGGTGAAGATCTTCCCGAACGTGCCGACGGCGGTCACGTTGCTGGCGGCGTTGTCGACCGGGTTGAAACCGGACAGCAGCCCGTACGGTGCCACGGTGTCCAGCCGGGGAACGAGATAGGCGACGAGGATCGCGAAGTAGGGAACGGGGAGCCACCACGGGCGGATCTTCCGCGTCACCGCCAATGCAACCGTCACGCCGAACAGCCAGTACGGGGTCAGCTGATGGGTGGGCACCAGGGCTGCGAACACGAGGATCGACAGGTACGCCGCGGAGCGGTGCTCCGTCGACACCACGAGCAGGGCCACCGCACCCAGTGCCATGACGAGGGCGACGGCCTGCGGCGAGAAGTAGTCCTGCCCTACCCAGTTGGCGAGTTCCGCCACCAACGCGGCCGTCAGTGCCACCCGCATGCCGAACCCGAGGAGCCGGGCGATCGCGGCGATCACGACGGCCAGCAGTACGTGGATCACCGGCGCGAACCAGTGGGCGATCGACATCATGTCCACGGACGTGATGTCGCCGAACCACGCGAATGCGGTGAAGAAGCCCGGCCACTCGCCGTAGATGTCGACGCCCTTCGGCGGCAGAGTCTGGAACTGCTGGATGTAGTCGACCACGCCGAGGTGCTTGTACGTCCACCCGTAGATGGGAACGTCGGTGACGAGGGTCGGGGTGAGCCGTTCCACCGCGATCACGCCGAGCACGGCAACGGCAGCGGTCCCGACAGCCCTCTCGCGAAGAGCCCAGACGAACGCGCCGAGGATCATCAGGGCGCACACCACGAGGCCGGGGCCGCTTCCGACGAACAGCAGACCGAACTGTGAATACGCGGTGGAGCCGAGACCGAAGAGCACCACCACCCACGCGGCAAGGGCCACGGCAACGAGGATCAGCGGCCGGTTCCGGCGGGCGGCGTGCCACCATTGCGACAGACGGAACGACATCTGCTGCACGGTCACCGCGCGAACCGGCTCGGCGCCGGTGTCCTGCCAGCGGTGCCGCAGCGCGGACGCAACGACGGCCAGGACCATCACCAGCAGCAGACCCGTCGCGGGCCATCGGTAGAACCAGGCCAGGACGGTCGTGGCCGCAGTCACCACGGACAACCCGAGAACGGGGACGGCCGCGACGGCTGCGGGAAGCGGTATCCGCAACCACGTCACGATCGCGAGCCCCGGTCCGATCAACACGAACACCGTCAGCAGCACCGCACTCACCCACGACGGAAGCGGCGCCAGGGACGTCAGTCCCGCGACCGCCGAGGCCAGCGCGGCGACGTCGTAGTACCGGGGCAGCTCCGGAGCCCTCGTGTCGAGGCGCTCCACAGTGAGGAGATCACTCATCGGTGACCCTCACCCAGTCGACGAGCATCGCGGCGGGAAACGTCGTGTCGGCTCCGACGTCGCCCGGCCACCGTCCACCGACGGCGACATTCAGCAACAGGGAGAACGGTTTGTCGAACACCCACTCCTGCCCCGGGTCCAGGTCGGCACGCGAGAACTCGCCCGTCACCGCGTCGTCGATGCCGAACGTGATCCGGTCCGGCGACCGCTCCACCCAGTAGTCGTGGAAATCGTCCGACATGTTTCCGCTGCCTTCGGCTTTCACCTCCCACGGGGTGCCGTCCGCGGACGGGCCGTGCAGCGCACTGTGATAGAACGACGCGTCGTTGATCGTCTCGATCACGTCGATCTCCCCCGACTGCGGCCAGCCCACACGGTTGACGTCCGTGCCCATCAACCAGAACGCCGGGTGCAGGCCCTGTCCGCTCGGCAGCTTGATGCGGGCCTCGGCCCGTCCGTACTGGAATGCGAAGCGGTCGAGGGTGACAAGCCGGGCGGACGTGTACCCCGATCCGTCGGGAATGGCTTCGATCACGAGGTTGCCCTCGCCGTCGAGCCTGGAATTGGCGGGATCGTCCGTGTACACCTGCGCCTCGTCGTTACCCCAGCCGCCTCCCCCGACCGCATGTCCCCAGTAGCGGGGGTCGGGCGAGGTTCCGGCGGGCCCGACGAAATCGTCGAACATGAGCACCGACTCGCCCTTCCTCGATGCCTGGGCGACATCGCTCGACGCGTACCACCCGGTGGCGCCGATGCAGACGAGCGCGAGGAACACCGTCGCCGCGGACACGGCGCGGGTCCTGCGTGGACGGTTCAGCTGCCTATGCACCGGCATCGTCTCCGACCGGGCCGACAGCCGAACGTCGGACCGACTGCAGCTGTGTCACGAGGTGGACGCACACGACGAACCCGAGGATCGCCGAGTAGGCCGCAACCCGTTCGATACCACCCACGCCGAGACCGAGGTCCCAGGAGTAGGTGAAGCAGAAGTACCCCACCAGTCCGAGCACCCCCAGTGCGAGGGCGACGTACGTTGCCGGTCCGGATATCTGAGGCCGGACGGTGAGTGCCGTCGTGAGCGTGAAGAGACTGCCGAAGATCAGGAAGAGCGTGGCGCCGAGCGAATGCACTTCCCAATGCGTGTTCGACGGCGCGAGACCGACCACTACTCCGCCGATCCCGGCCACCACCAGGAAGACGACGGGGGCCGGCGGCAGCACCCGTTCGATGCGGTGCCACAGGACGGCGGCCACCAGGTAGGCCAGTCCGGTCACCACGAACGACGCGTCCATCAGCAGGGATGTCTTGCTGCACGGCGCGTTTCCGTCCGTGCCGCAGAACGGGACGCCGAGGTCGCTGACGAAGTTGGCGGAGTAGCTGTAGTGACCGCGCCACGTGCCGGCGACGAGGAATTCGACGACGAAGAACTGCAGTACGGCAACGGTGAGGTACAGCGGAGCGCGCTTCGAGGTCTCGAGGACGTGTGAGGGCATGGTCAGAAGATCCTTCGAGACAGTAGAGACAGTGGGTCGCACAGTGCGTCCGCGAGGGCGCTGCGGACGAGTTCGGGGTCGAAGACGTTGTCGTGCAGCGATGCCGACACGTCCAGGTCGGGACCGTGGCGCACCGCGGTGAAGACGATCGACGCAGGGTCGGCCGGTTCGCTCAGCGCGGTGACGAGACGCCGGCCGGGCCCGTCGGTCCAGTCGAGATCGGCCAGCAGTGCGGCCTGTCCCATGTCGGAGTACACGAGCCTCGCCCGGGGGTCCGCGGCGACGTGAGTGGCCCGCGCGTGCGCAACACCGGCGCGCACCCGCCTGCGGAACGTGGCGGTGCTGAGTGCGAGCGAGGCGAGCGGCCGGCCCGACGCCGTGGCCTGCGCGATCGCCGCACTCATCTCGGCGGCATCACCCGGGTCCGACAGTGAGAACCGCACCAGGGCAGCGAAATTGCCGTTCACCGTCGCGGCCTCCGGGAGGTACCGGCGGCAGTCGAAGAGGACGTCGACCTCGTCGTCGATCGCCAGACCACGACTGCGCATCGCGCGCGAGACGGCCGCGAACAGCAACGACGACACCGATGCCTGGGGCATTTCCCGATCCCGCCAGCGACGCAGTTCTGCGGTGGTGCCCGACGCTGTCGACGCGATGACCGCGGTGGGCGCGCAGTGCCACGGCACGACCACCTCGGCGGATCCGGAACCGTGTGCGGCAGCGCGCCGGGATTCGAGGAGCCTCACGACACGCGTGGGGGACGACGCGAAGGTCCGGACCAGGGCGCACGCGAGCGGTAGAGCGCTGTCGCGTGTCCGCGCCCATTCCGGAACCGGCGTCCCCATGCGTCCACCGGCAACGGCACGGACGAGAGACAGCGCGAGCCTGCCGTCGCCGAGTCCGTGGGAGATGTCGAGCAGGAGGAAATCGCCCGCGACCGCGACGTTCAGCGAGTATGCGGACGCACCCGACCGTGCCAGCCGGGTCAGCAGCTGCGGCACCTCCTCCCGGGTACAGGGTCCGAGATCCCGTACCTGCCCGAGGAAGTCCTGCGGTCGGTGCTGCCACCGGCGTGACTCGGTGGTCGGGACGAGGCCGATCGGGGTGTGCCGTCCGCCCGCGTGCGCGAGCTGCGTCAGCGTGTCGCGGATCTCGCCGATGCTCGGCAGTCGGACAGGACCGATCGCGGTGATCATCCGGCTCCCGCTGCGCATCAGGTCGCGGGAACTGGCTCTATGCGTCGACATCGGACACCTGCCACATCGGTTGCTGGTTCACGCTCTTCTTCGCCAGCCACCGCTCCCACTTGGAGCGGTTCTGGAGTCGGCGGAGCCAGGAGATGAGCGGTCCGGCGAGGATCAACGCGGTGAGCGTCTCCGCGGCGAGATACGCCCAGCCCACCCCCGCGACGCCGACCGACGCGCTGAAGACCAGGCTGCCGACGATGATGACCACCGTGGCCAGGCACTGGGTGACGACGGCGAGGGTCAGCCGGCGGTACACCCGCGCGAGACCGTCGTAGACGGCGCCGATGACGGTGAGAGGCACGAATACCGCGGCGAGATGGAGCAGAGGAGTTCCTTGCGCCCGGTATTCGTCGCCGATGAATCCGAGCGCCGCCGGCGCGACGAAGGCCAGCCCGAATCCGCCCACCACCGCGACCGCGGCAATGGTGCGAACGAACCGGCGGGACAGGCTGACGATCTTGTCCGGATGCGCGGCGGCCTCGGCGACGAACGGGCCCACCATGAGGTTCACCATGATGTAGAGGGCGCTGACGATCGACCACGTCACTGCGAAGTAGGCGTTCGCCGCGGTGCCGACCCGGGTGACGACGATCAGCGGGACGACGAGCGGGGCGATGGCCCCCAGCGCCGAAATGCCGTACGAGGAGCCGAAGTACACACCGAGTTCCTTGTTGGACGGCAGCGCGGGTACCTGCCGGTACCGAGGGTCGGACCGAATGCGCAGGCCCATCGACGTCAACACGACCGCAACGGCGATCGCCGCGGTGACCCCCCAGGACGCGACGATGGCGAGCGCCGACCCCGACGCCGCGAGCACCACGACCGCGAGGAGTTTGGCCAGCGCGTGGAAGACGTTCTTCGACGCCGCCCAGCGGGCCACGCCCAGCCCGGAGACGGTCTGGTCCTGCAGGGCGAAGAGCGCGAGCACGACGACGAACACCGGATAGATCGCGATTTCCAGGTTGTTCTCGAACAGCGTGTCCCGCGGACCGAGGACGATGAGCCCGACGGCCGACACGAAGGCCAGCGTGGCCACCGCGGCGAAACCCTTGACCAGCAACGGTCCCGCGCGGTGGCCCGCCACGGGGAGGAAGCGCTCGAACATCGAGCCCAGGCTGAGATTCGACAGCGTCGACAGCATGATCGCCGTCGAGATGAGTGCGGACGCCACGCCCACCTGATCGGCGGGGAACAATCGCGCGGCCGCACCCCAGAAGGCGAGGCCGAGTACACCGGTGACGACACTCGACAGCATCAGTGCCATCGAGTTGAGCTGCAGATTCCGCCCCGCGGATCGCGGTGCCTGCTCGGCACGGTGCTTCGCGCGTAGGTGCGACTGCGTCGCTGTCGGGGATCCCATGATTACCCGACCAATTCCGGCCGGGAATCGTCACGGGCGTCGTCGACGCTGTCCACGGTCAATTCACCGAGCGCGGTGGCGAGGACGTCCCGCAGGACCCTGTCCCGTAGGGCGGTGCTGTACAGCGAGTGATCGCCGGACGGGTACGTCACCAGGCGTCCGTTCCAGCCGGCGCGCCGGAGCCGGCGAAGGCTGCGTTCTCCCTGGTTCTCGACGAATGCGGCGTAGTCGATCGGTGAGAGGAGGACGGTGGTGTGCACGCCACGGTCGTTCAGCGGAGCGAGCATGACCTCCGGCACCTGCAGCAACCCGGCCCGGCCCAGCCACAACCAGCCGCGGTACGGCATCCACACCCGGAGGTACTTTTTCGACGTCGTCGCGTACCGGTGGAGTAGCGCGAGCGCGGCACCCGTCAGGGAACCCTGGCCGGCGTCCATCGTCGACTGCTTCACGAAGGCTTTACGGGTAATGGTCCAGTCCGCCATGTTGACCAGGACCACCGCCCGGACCGGACGCCGGAGGGCGGCGTAACTCGAGTTCCACGCCCCCGAACACATGCCCACGAGCACAGCCGATTCGGGCTGCGCACCGCTGACGGAGATGATGTCGACGGCGTCGTCCCGGGATTCGTCCGTATAGATGGTGGTGGATTCGCCGTGCTGCACCGTGCCGGTGTCGCCGGTGCCGCGGCGATCGAAGCGAACGCTGACGATCCCGTGGGCCGCGAGTTCGCGGGCAGTCTCGGCCCACAGCCGGACGGGCCCGACGCGGTGCTCGCCGGCGGTGCCGTGGAAGATCACCGTCGGCGCCACAGGGGTGTGCGCCGCATCCCGCTCGGCCGCGACGGACGTGCGGATCGTGAAGAGTTCGGACGCTCCCTCGAAGCCCAGAGTCTCGATGACCTGCCTGCCGTCGACGGTCCGATCCACGACGGCGGTGGCGCGGAGATCGAGTGTGGCACCGGTGTGGTGGTTGCCGAAGGACGCGGACATCCAGTCGGCGATCCGGTCGATGTCACCGAACGGGAGCCGGACCACGAAGTCCGCCGGCTCGAGAAACGATTCGTAGTCGTGAACCGTGAAGTGCTCGGCGGTCCAGGCGGCGACGGCCTCACGCATCCCGACGGAATCGACCTCGCTGTCCCGCAACGCCATCAGAACCTTCGCGCCCGACGGCGGGGTTGCCGCTCGCAGACTCATCGCCGACAGGGCCGTAGCCGCGGCCGGTGCGAGCACTGCACCGATGAGGGTGACCCGCGGATCGTCCGCGTCCTCGGGACCGACCACCAGCTGGTGGAGCGCAGTCTGCTTGCGCAGGTAGGCGCGGCCGCGCACCACCGGATCCCACAGGGTCACGGCCCGCACCGGACCGCACGTTACGGCGACCTGCGCGGCGAGCAGGGCGCCGACCCGGAGGCCGACCAGCCCGATGTCGGTGATGCCGCAGCTGCGCACGAAGTCGACGGCCGTCCGGATGCTGTCGAGCCACCCCGCGACCGCGTCGGACTCGTCCTGGGCGCCCGGCGAGTCACCGGTGCCGCGGTAGTCGAACCGCAACACCAGAAGCCCCCGAGCCCGCAATTGCTGGGCGAGGTACACCATTCCGCGATACGAGTCGACCTGTTCCTTGCCGATCGGCGGGCACAGGACGACGGCACCGCGGCAGCGGCCGTCGACAGGAAGATCGACGACGCCGAACAGCGGCGCGTCCGCCGGTCCGAACCAGGTGGCGAACCGGGTGCGGTCGGTGCGGCCGGCGAGATCAGGATGGGCTGTCATGGGTCATCCCTCTCATCGGCGCCGGATCCCGGCCCTCCACGCGGGCCTTCAGATAGGCGAGCGGGCCACGCGCGATGGACCGCAGTTCGGTGGCCCCGATCCCCACGGGAAGGTCGTCGGCGAGACCGTCCGGAGGGGTGGCGACGCGGGACATCTTCCGCGACAGACGAAGAAACGCCGGCGCCTGCCGCACGGCGATGCGCACTGCGAGCCAGGCGGTGCGGGGGTCGACGGCGATCTTCGCCAGCCACGCGCCGAGCCCGAGGCCGTAGCCGCGCGCCTGGACGGCAAGCGCCTCGTTGTCCGCCCGGTGCCGATGCCACACGACCGCCCCGGGCCGGTACGCCAGCTGCCGCCCGGAGTGCAGCACACGGAAGAACATGTCGAGGTCTTCGCCACCGTCGGTGGGGGCTCCCGCCCCGAGCGCCTCGTCGAAACCCCCCAGCGCGAACACGGCCTGCCGATCGACAGCGAAATTCGCACCGGTCCCGTAGACGCCTACCTGGAACGGGAAGAGCGGCACGTCGGCGGGTGGGTGCGCGAGGTCGAACAACCTTGGGACACAGGAACTCGCCCATCCCACCCGCTGATCGAAGTACGCCTGCGCGGGTGTGCGGATCTCCCCGCTCGGGACGATTCCGCACACGCACCCCACTGCCTTCCCGGCGCCGAAGCCGGCGACGAGTTCGGTGAGCCAGTGCGGGTCGACGACGACGTCGTCGTCGGTGAACGCGACGATCTCCGTGTTCGCCGCGCGGACGCCCGCATTGCGCGCCCGGGACAGGCCCGGGCGGGGCTCGGTCACGACGCGCACACGGGGGTCACCGAGTTCGGCGACGTACCGCAGCGTGGCATCCGTGCGGGATGCGTTGTCGACCACGATCACCTCGTAGTCGGAATGGTCGAGCGACAGGATCGATTCGAGGGCGACCTTCAGGCTGTCGACCCGATCCCGGGTGCAGACCACCACGGTGACGGAGGGGCCGGATGCGTCGGTGGCGGCGATGCTTTCGGCCACCGCTTCCGGCAGCAGCCCGTCCAGTGCACGCCGCAGTGCACCGGCCTCGAGTCGGCCGTCCTCGATGTCCATTTCGACGAATCCCAGCAGGGTGCGGTCTTCTCGCACGAGCAGCCGGGCACGCCGATACCCCTCGGCGCGCTCCAGCCGGTATTCGGTGTCGTCTTGCACGGGTCCGCGTAGTTCGCCGACCCAGACGGCCCCGGCCCACGTCGGCGTGTGATCGCTCACGAGAGCAGGCACCAGGTCGATCCGGCGATCGAGTGTTCCGGTCATGCCGTCACCCGCTTCGATCGCAGACCGACGAGACCGCGGACGTAGCCGGCAGTGGTCGCCGTGAGCCCCGCGACCACGGCACCGGCCCGGGCCAGCCCGCCGTGCCGCGGGGATGCGATCCCCGTGACGACAGCTCGCGGGAGAACGCGTGCGGTGTACGCCCGCTCGCTGCTGAGCGCGTCGCCGGCCCCGACGAGATCGGCGACCAGCGCTTTCGACACGCCCTCGTGGAAGCAGCGCGAGAGGAAGTAGCGGAACGTGGTGCGGTCGTCGCAGACGCGGTGCGCCACCCTCATCGCGGGGTCGAACAGCAGCCGCGCAGAGGGCTGGTGGGCGCGGATCCGGATGCAGAGTTCGGTCTCCTCGCACCCGACCGGTGTCTTCCCGACCCGGCCGATACCGTCGCTGAACCCGTCGACGGCGTCGAACACCGTGCGCCGCAGAGACATGTTGCAGCCGATGAAGTTCCGCACCGGCTCGATACGTGTCGGCTGGCCGACGTAGCTGCAGCCGACCACCCAGTCGAACTCGGCGGGCATCCACACGGGGCGGTCCGCGGGCCACACGGGACTGGCGAATCCCCCCACGCCGAGCACGTCGGGGTCGGAATAGTGGGCGGCGGACACGCGATACCAGTCGGGTTCGGCGCGCGCATCGTCGTCGAGGAACGCGATCACGTCACCGCGGGCCGCGCGCACGCCCGTGTTGCGGGCTCCGGAGAGCCCCTTCGACCCGGAGTTACGCAGCACGGTCACCCGGGTCTGCCCGGCGAAGTGCCGTTCGGCACGCGAGAACAGTTCCTCGGAGTGGTCGATCACCACCAGCACCTCGAGCACGGGCACGTTCTGGGTGAGCACCGAGTCGACTGCGGCGCACAGGTCGGTCCACCGTTCGGTGGTGTAGGCGCAGATCACGACGGAGCAGGACACGAGGGTGGACACCGTCATGGTTGCTCAGCCTCGCGAGACGGGGGCCGGGGACACGTCCGCTGCGGGGGTGCGCTGTTCGCTCCTGATGGTGCGCAGCACCCGGAGCCCGTCACGTACCGCGTTGAGATTGCTCTCGCCGTGGATGCGGTCCTGTTCGAAACTCGGGACCTCGGTGATCTTCAGACCCGCGTTGGCGACTCGCACGTTGATGAGCGTCTCGATCTCGAAGCCGTCGCCCCACTGCGCCTCTGTCGCGTCGACCGATGGCAGCGCCATCACCGGGACGTGGTGACGCCAGAATGCGTTGTAGCCGTAGCACAAATCGCTGAACGACGCCCCGAACTTGAGGTTGACGATGGCGTTCAACGCCTTGTTTCCGAGCTTCCTGCTGAACGTGATGTCCGAGCTTCCGCCGCCGGCGGCGAAGCGCGTTCCCTTCGCGAAGTCCGCGCCTGCCACGAGTGCCCCGACGAACAGCGGGATCTCGGCCGGGTCCGTGGATCCGTCGGCGTCGATCATCACGATGATGTCCGACGTGGAGGCGAGGAAACCGCAGGCCAAGGCATTGCCCTTGCCTTTTCGGCTTTGTGTCACGACCGTGGCGTCGGGCCAGAGACTCCTGGCCACCTCGACCGTGTCGTCGACGGAATGTCCGTCGACGAAGACGATCTCGTCGATGTCGGCCGGCATCCGCGCGGCAACGTGCGGGAGGTTCTTGGCTTCGTTCATGGCAGGCACGACGACCGTGACCGTCGGCCGCTGCGACCCGTCCCCGTCGTTGCGACCGTTGTCTTCGCCTTTGCGTTGGTCGACGCCCACGACGTCGGTACCGTCGGAGGGTTCCAGGCGATCAGGCGTGTAGAGGCTCATTTGTCCGTCTTTCCTCGTCGGGCGAATGGCCCGGCAGCATCACAGTCGTCCCATGCGAGCACTGACCACCCCGTGTCTGGAGTGATGTCCTCACCACGTGCAGCGTGCAAAGGAAGCAGAGACCGTTCGAACCCCCGCAGTTCAGAAAACATCAATGTTTTCGACTATCGGTCTTCTTTGCAGGGATAAACCTATCTCAAGTTTGTTTCTTGTGCACCAGTTAACGCGGAGTGACTTACAACTCAGTTACATTTCGGCAAACCGGAGCGATCGCGCGGACCGGTCGTTCTCACGACGGCCAGTGACACGCCCAGTCCGCTGCTCCGAGCGCGGACTTGCCCTGTGCACGCGCCGCATTCTCGGCTGCCCGGATCCGGGTGATGAACGCGTGCGTCGCCGCCCGGAGTCTCGTCTCGGCTTCCGCCTCAGCTGCCAGACCGGACTCGATCTCCACGGGCACGAGCTCCGGCGGCAGGCCGGCCTTGCTCGCGCGGGCGATCACCTTCGCCGCGAGGGACGCCGCGGGCTGACTCATCGCGACGCCGTCGAGGCAGGAACTCCGCGCCTTCTCCGCCGCCTTCCGGATCTCCCATGCCCGTTCCTGCTCCGCGATGTCGATCGGTCCGACGACGTCCTCCCCGAGGTGGGGACTGCGGTGCACGAGTTTGGCCACCAGGGTCGCGGCCACGCCGTCGACGTCGAAATTGCCCGACGCCGAGGCGATGCGTGAGTGGAACAGAACCTGCAGCAGCAGGTCTCCGAGTTCTTCACGCAGGTCAGCGGGTTCGGACGACTCGATCGCGTCGAGAACCTCGTACGTCTCCTCGACGAGGTAGTGCGACAGGGTGCGGTGCGTCTGCGTCACTTCCCAGCCGCCGTAACTCCACAGTCGGTCCATCACCTCGGCGGCCTCGACGAGGTTGTCGCCCGGGACCTTCGGTGCCGCGATGACGCGTGACCCCGATGCGACCCACTCGCGCACGGTGGGGTGGTCGGGGTCGGTACTGACGAGGACGGCGGCCCCGGGTGCTTCGGTCAGCAGGGTCCGCACGCCCTGGGGTACCTCGTCGGTGAACTCCACCCCGTCACCGACCACCCCGACGGCCTCCATCGGGATCGTCGTCGGCCGCAACGGGTCGAGCAGGACCACCGTCATCGGGTCAGGCCTCCATCACCACGGACCCGGCGGCCTTGCCGTCCAGCGCGACCACGAAGTCGGCGATGTACTGCAGCAACTCCACGTCACGCACCCGCTCCGCGCCGATTCCGCCCGACCCCGCCCGGGGCAGCGGCAGCTGCACCATTCCGGTGGTGGCACGGTACTGGGCGCTCGGGTAGATCCGCTTGAGGCGCAACTGCTTCGAGTCGGGCAGGGCCATCGGTGCGATCTTCAGCTGCGTCCCGACCACGGCGATCTCCTCGAGTCCGTACTCGCGGGCCAGCAGGCGCAGCTTGGCCACCGAGACCAGTCGGCGGACCTCCTCGGGCAGCGGTCCGTACCGGTCGACGAGTTCGTCGACCACGGCCGTGATGCCGTCGAGTTCGGTGGCCGCCGCGAGCTTGCGGTAGCCCTCGAGTCGGAGGCGGTCGCTGGTGACGTAGTCGGGAGGGATGTGCGCGTCGACGGGCAGGTCGATACGGACCTCCTTCGGGGCGTCCTCCGTCGTGATCGGCCTGCCGTCGGCCGCCGCCCGGAACGCCTCGACCGCCTCCCCTACCAGCCGCACGTACAGGTCGAACCCGACACCCGCGACGTGACCGGACTGCTCGGCGCCCAGCACGTTTCCGGCGCCGCGGATCTCGAGGTCCTTCATCGCGACCGCCATGCCGGCACCGAGGTCGGAGTTCTGTGAGATGGTCGCGAGGCGGTCGTAGGCAGTCTCGGTGAGCGGCTTCTCCGGCGGGTACAGGAAGTACGCGTAGCCGCGTTCCCGGCTCCGCCCGACGCGCCCGCGCAACTGGTGCAGCTGCGACAGGCCGAGGGAATCGGCGCGTTCGACGATGAGCGTGTTGGCGTTGGAGATGTCGAGACCCGTCTCGATGATGGTGGTACACACCAGCACGTCGTAGTCGCGTTCCCAGAAGCCCTGCACGGTCCGTTCCAGGGTGTCCTCGTTCATCTGCCCGTGTGCCACCACGACCCGCGCCTCGGGGACGAGTTCGCGGATCCGCTGGGCCGACTTGTCGATCGAGCTGACCCGGTTGTGGACGTAGAACACCTGCCCGTCGCGGAGCAGTTCCCGTCGGATGGCCGCCGCCACCTGCTTGTCGGCGTACGCACCGACGTAGGTGAGGATGGGGTGCCGTTCCTCCGGCGGCGTGAGGATCGTGGACATCTCGCGGATGCCCGCCATGCTCATCTCCAGCGTTCGCGGGATCGGCGTGGCCGACATCGTGAGAACGTCCACGTGGGTGCGCAGGGCCTTGATGTGCTCCTTGTGTTCCACACCGAAGCGCTGTTCCTCGTCGACGATGACGAGGCCCAAGTCCTTCCACCGGATCCCGGTCTGCAGCAGCCGGTGCGTGCCGACCACGACGTCGATCTCGCCGTCGGCCATGCCGGCGATGGTCTCCTTGGAGTCTCCCGCATCCGTGAAGCGGGAGAGCCCGCGCACCGTCACCGGGAACGCGGCCATGCGCTCGGTGAACGTCTGCAGGTGCTGCTGAGCGAGCAGCGTCGTCGGCACCAGGACGGCCACCTGCTTGCCGTCCTGCACCGCCTTGAACGCCGCCCGCACCGCGATCTCGGTCTTGCCGTAGCCGACGTCCCCGATGACGACGCGGTCCATCGGGACCGCCTTCTCCATGTCGGCCTTGACCTCGCTGATGACCGTCAGCTGGTCGTGGGTCTCGGTGAACGCGAACGCGTCCTCCATCTCCTTCTGCCACGGGGTGTCCGGGCCGAACGCATGTCCGGGTGCGGCCTGCCGCGCCGCGTACAGCTGGACGAGCTCACCGGCGATCTCACGAACCGCCTTGCGCGCCTTGCGTTTGGTGTTGGCCCAGTCGGAACCGCCGAGCTTGCTGAGCGCGGGCAACTCGCCGCCGACGTACCGCGACAACTGGTCGAGCGACTCCATCGGAACGAACAGACGGTCGCCCGGGTGTCCGCGCTTGCTGGCGGCGTACTCGATCACCAGGTACTCGCGGCGGGCGCCGCCGATGGTGCGTTCGACCATCTCGACGAATCGTCCGATGCCGTGCTGGTCGTGCACCACCATGTCCCCGGCGGTCAGGGCCAGCGGGTCCACCTGGTTGCGGCGCTTCGCCGGCAGCCTCCTGCCGTCGCCGACCGCGGCCACCCGGTTGCCGGTGAGATCGGCCTCCGTGACGATGACGAGTCCGGCAGTGGAGTCGTCGCCGGGGAAGACCAGGCCGTCGTGGAGCGAACCGCGCAGCACCCCGACCTGGCCCCGCGGGGGCTCGGTGCCGGGCGCGAGTTCCGCCGCGGGCACCTCGGCCTCGCGCAGACGCTCGAGCACGCGATGCGCGGTGCCGGCGCCCGCGACCACGATGACGGCGCGCCCGCCGGTGGTGACGTGGGCGCGCAGACTCACGAACAGTTCCGACAGCAGGTCGTCGGACCCACGGACCTGCGGTGCCGGCGTGACCGCCAGCTCCAGTTCCTCGCCGTTGCCCGACGCGAGCGGGCTCAGCGTCCACCACGGCAGGCCCCTGGCCTCCGCGGATTCACGGACCTGGCTGAGCGAGCGGTAGGCGGAGGCGCCGAGATCGATGCCGTCACCCCTCAGCACCGAGGTGTCGAGCGGGGCGGCGCCGCCGATCGAGGCCGCCGTCCACGACGCCTCGAGGAACTCCTGACCGGTGCGCACCAGGTCGGTGGCGCGCGTCCGGATCTTCTCCGGATCGCACAGCAGCACGTGTGCGCTCTCGGGCAGCACGTCGGTGAGCAACTGCAGTTGCCCTGGCCGCAGCACGGGCAGCAGTGCCTCCATGCCTTCCACCGGGATGCCGGCCGACATCTTGTCGAGCATCTCGACGAGCGCGGCGTCGGCCTGGTTGTCGACCGCGAGCTGCGCGGCCCGGTCGCGGACGTCCTCGGTGAGGAGCAGTTCGCGGCACGGCGGGGCGATCACCGCGTCGATGTCGAGTTCGGGCAGCGACCTCTGGTCCGCGACGGAGAACGCGCGCAGTTCGGTGACCTCGTCGCCCCAGAACTCGACGCGCACGGGATGATCCGCGGTGGGCGAGAACAGGTCCAGGATGCCGCCGCGGACGGCGAACTCGCCGCGCTTGCCCACCATGTCGACGCGCGTGTACGCCATTTCGACGAGCCGCTGGATCAGCCCGTCGAAGTCGTGCTCGACGCCCACGCGCAGCGTGACGGGTTCGATCTCACCGAGTCCCGGTGCCATGGGCTGCACCAGCGACCGGACGGTGGTGACGATGACCTGGAGCGGCGCCCCGTACGAGCGGTCGTCCGGCCGCGCGAGTCTGCGGAGCACCTCCACGCGGCGACCGACCGTGTCGGCGCTCGGCGACAGCCGTTCGTGCGGCAGCGTCTCCCACGACGGGAACTGCGCGACGGCGTCGCCGATCATCTCCCGCAGTTCGGCGGTGAGGTCGTCGGCCTCGCGGCCGGTCGCGGTGACCAGCAGCAGATGGGTGCGCTCGGCGAGGGCCGCGGCCACGAACGGCCGGGCGGGTCCGGGCGCGACGATGTCGAGGTGATGGCGTCCGAGAGCCTCGGTCACCTGCGCGATGACTGCGTCGCCCAGCGCGATCTTCGCCAGACCGGCGAGCGGGGTGTCGGACGAGGGCTCGGCAGCGATGAGCGGGGAAGACAACGACGCACTCCTGAGCAGTGATGACGAACTGCCGGCGAACAGCTCGGGCCGGGACGAGCGGCCAGTTGCGGACTGAGCCAGCCTAGTCGATATCGCACACGGACGGACCGGGGTCCGTATCAGGTGGCGGCCTGCACGACCGGTGCGACGGTCATCGAGTTCAGCGCCCGCACGTGCCCGGTCACCGCGTCCGCTGTCCCGGTCCTGCGCACCGGCACGATCCGTGCTCCGCCCGGCGGCAGATGGAACCAGGAGTCCTCCGGTTCGAAGCCGCGGAGTTCGAGGTGGACGTACTGCGCAGCGCCGTCGGTACCGACGTCGACGACCCAGTCGCCGGACGCCGTCTGCCGCGCCGCCGCCGTCAGGCCGACGGTCCGTTCGAGGGCGCGCGCCGGTCCGCCGACGAGGTGAACGGACTCGGCGACGACACCGTCCTCACTCGACAGAAGGACGGTCACGCTCTCGTAGCCGCGGGGACCGAAGCGGTGGACGTGGGTCGCGTCGGTGAAACGCCCGAGCACCGTGTCGAGCGACCACCGGCGGGCCGCGTGCGCGGCGACGGTCACCGGTTCGGTGACGTCGAACGCCCGGGCACCCGTGCGGGTGTGCACCTGCACCCGCAACTCCCCCGCGACCTCGTGGTCGGAGTCGTTGACCGCGTCGATCCGCAGTCCGTCCAATCCGTCCTCGGCGAGGAGGACTGCGACCGGCAGCGACATCCGCCGCATCACGAACCACGGCGCCTTCGGCCTGCCGTCGGAGTCGAGCAGCCCCCACCCGGCGCCGGGTTCGAGGTCGCGGAGCGCGAGCACCAGCGCGCCGTCGCATCCCGAATCGGGCCGCCGCCAGTATCCGAGTGTCGCCGCGAACGCCTCGCAGACGGCGGCCCGGCCGAGGGCGAGGTACCGCTGGGGGTCGCTCCACCGGACCGTCGACGGCTCCTCGCCGAACAGCGTCCGCACGTAGTGATCGCGGACGTCCTCGAAGTCCCAGGGGGCCCCGTTGTCCCGCGGCACGGCCGCCTTCCACCGTGGGTGGTGGCCCGCGACCGCGAGGCTGCCGAATTCGGCCTCGATCGCCGCGTCCGACGGGGGGATCGAGAACGCGAGGCATTCGGCGGCGAACCGCACCCGGGCCTGGCGGACGTCGGACAGCGGAAGCCGATATCCCCCGACCCCGAAGTAGTGCGCGATACCCGTCCCCACATGGGTCGCGAGCGCGTCGTCGCCCGGCGGCGAGGTCGGTGACGACGACACCCGCACCAACCCCGGCGCCGTCCGACCGACCACCGCCGGAATCACGTCGTGCACCGCCGTCATGTGCGACGACGGAAGTCCGAGCATCGCCGGTTGCTGTTCGGTCTCGCTGCCTCCACTGAACATGGTGAGCGCGGGGTTCCCGGACAGCGGCCGCAGCACCGCCTCGACCTCGGCGGTCAGCAGGTCCAGGAACGGCTGGTCGTCGGGCGGGTCGAACGTCGACAGCATGACGTCCTGCCACACCATGACACCGAGTTCGGCACAGTCGTCCCAGAACGCGGCGTCCTCGTACACCGTCGTGCCCGGCACGCGGACCATGTTCAGGCCGGCCTCGACCACCCGCTCGAGGGTGGCCCGAGCCTGATCCCGGCCGCCCAGCCCCACCGGATCCACGGGCGTCCAGACGGCGCCGCGGCAGTACACGTCGATTCCGTTGACCGACAGCCGGAATCCGCCGTCGCCGCACGCCGCACGCACCGTGCGGAATCCGACCGCACCCAGGTCGACGACGTGCTCCCCCAGGACGATGCTCAGCGGATACGTCGCGGGGGCGCCGTGGGTGTGGGGCCACCACAACCGGACGTCGGGGACGCGCAGTTGGGCGCGGATCTCCTGCGCGCCCCGCCCAAAGTCCACGATTTCCGCGTCCACGGTGAGGTCGCCGAGCCGCACGACGGGAGCCGGTCCGGCCGAACGATGCACACGCACGGCGAGGTCCAGCACGCCCGTGCCGTCCTCGACGGCGGTGACCACGTGACGGTCCGACAGGACAGGCGCGGCGCGGTCGCGCAGTCGCACCGCCCGCCACGGACCCACCGGGGCCGGCACACCACCGAAGACCGGGGCGCGGCCGAGCAGGCTCGTGCGAACCCAGCGCAGGCCCTGCGCGCTCACCAGCGATGACCGCCAGCGTCCGCGTGGCCGCCGGCGGCGGAGCGCGGCATCGAGCGACGGAAATCGGATCGCCAGCGTGACCGTGCCGGGGCGGGAGGCGAGTTCGACCGAGGCAGGCACGAACATCGACTCCGAAGACAGGACGAGGTCCTCGCCGGCCCACACCTGCGCGTGCGAGGCGAGGCCGTCGAACTCGAGCCGCCACGGCCCCGGGCCGCCGCCGGACACGTCGGTGACGAACCACCAGTCCACCGTATCGGTCTTCGTCGCCCGCGCCGCCGCAACGCCGTGGGTCGCCCGGATCGCGCCTGCCGCGGTACCCGGCACCTGCGCGGGATACCACGGACCCGGCACACAAGCCAGGCCCGACGGATCGGTGACCGAGCCCGGTTCCGTTGCCACGCAACGCCACCGCGCGCCGGCGAGAAGATCCATTACGCGCGTCCGACCATTCGCGCCACGCCACCCACCGACCGTTCCCACGCCTCGGCCATGCCGTCGAGTTGCGCCGACGGGTCGACACTGCGTCCGCGAGCGGCCCGCGCCATCTGGAACTGCACGCCCTTCGCGCCCTGCGCCACCGCCCGGAAGCCCGGCGCGAACGCCGCTGCCCCCGCGAACCCGTTGCGCTCGAGGTACTCGCAGACGTCGGCGGCCAGTTCCGCGGTGGCACCGCACTGCCGCAACACCCCGAACGTCCACAGGTGGAACGTGTCGATGCCGGCGTCGCGGATCCAGGGCACGTCGGCGACCACTCGTTCGCCGAGTTCGCGCACCGGATTCCCGTCCGGCCGGGTGGCGAGATGATGACGCAGCACCGCCTCGAAGCGCGCCGGACGGTACCCCGGGTCCCCGTCGAACCGGACCTGCTCCACGTAGGGGGTGAAGGTCGCCGACCCGGCGACGTCGAGCCCGAACAACCCGCGAAAGTCGTCACCGGCCAACCGGTGATACCCGCTGTTGTGGAAATACTCGAGCGCACCGGCCTCCCGGTCGACGTAGTTCGCGACGATCGTCGTCTTGGTGTGACTCTCGCGGTACCCGGTGCCCACCGTGTCCGGGAGCCAGTGCGCATCCACCTCGACGGTCGACAGCATTCCCGCAGCGAGGTTGTCCTCGACGTGGTCGAGGACCCGGCGCCAGACGTTCATCTCCCCCACGTCGATCCCGTACAGCGCGAACAGATCCTCCGGCTTGAACTTCAGGAACGTCCACTGTGATCCGTCGAACCGGGCGCCGAACGCGCACGCGGCGGCGGGCACCGGATCGAGCCCGAGCGAGTGGAGCACCTCCACCCACAGGTCGAGGTAGCAGTTGGTCTCGGTCCACGTCCGCTCGTCGGAGTGGATGGAGTGCGGCTCGTATCCGTCCGGCGAGATGTCGATCAGCCGGGACATCACAGCGACATCCGGGATTTCACCGCACTCGGCCAGCGCGACGGGTCCATGCCGTGGGTCCGCAGCATCGCGAGCGCGATGCGTTCCATCCCGAATCCCACGCACGCACTGTGGGCGACGCCGCCGTCCGCGGTGGCGATGTCGAACGTGACACCGAAGTGGTCCTGATGGCAGTTGCACGAGACGACGGCGGTCCCCTCGTCGAGATCGCCGTACAGGCGCACCGTGAGCTCGGTCTTGAGGTTCTCCTCGCGCTGGTTGGCGGCGAGCATGCGTCCGACCCTGCCGAAGAACGGGTCGTTGGCGACCACCGGCGTGGCGTCCAGCCACAGGTCGGACAGCACCTCGAGCCCGCGCTCGATCCACGAATCACGGTGGGTCGCGGCCTGGTCCGCCGTGCCGATCTGCACGAACTCGTGCATCCGGAACGCCTGCATGCGGGCGGGATCGAACGCCGGCTCGTGCCGGAAGCAGTAGCCGTACACGTCGAGCAGCGCACCGCCGTCCGGCAACACACCCGTGAACATCGGGTACGCGGGGTGGCACGCCGCCGACACCAGCACCGTGTCGGTCGGTTCGAGCCACTTGTCCCAGCTCTCACCGTCGGCTCGCGCCGCCAGCAGTTGGGCGTGCTCGGCGTTGGTGCCGGTGAACGTGTTGATCGCCCCGGTCAGGTTGGGGAACGACGCGATGTAGTCGGTGCGCTCGAAACTGGTGCGCGGGAACACCGGAGGAAACCGGAATCGGGCAGCGGACGCGCCCGGCCCTGCTGCTCGCACGACCGCGTCGATGCCGTCGACGATGTCCTCGAACAACCCCGACCGTCCGTATAGGCCGGCGACGGACGTGTCCACCAGGAGTCCGGCGTCCAGCAGTTCCGCCCGGAAGGCACGCCGGGCCCGCTCGAGTTCGCTCGTCTCTTCCCGTTCCACTGCTGTATCCGTACTCATATCGTCCCCCGGTATGCCGTGGCCATCTGCGCCGAGTTGGCCATGATTCGATCGTTGTTGACCATGACGGCCGCTCCGTGCGCATCGCGCAGGTGCCGGCCGAGCGAGTACTCCGTGTCTTCCCGGTAGCCGGCGATCCCGCAGATCAGCAGGGCTCTGCCGACCAGGTCGACAACCAGCGTCGACGCCGTCACCTTCAGGTTGTTCATCGCCAGCGAATAGCCCACTCCACCCGCGATTTCGGCCTCCGGCGAACCGGGGGGCGCCGCATCGGCGTCGTCGAACCGGCGGGCCGCCGCGAACACGATGTCCGAGAACTGCTGGTGCACAGCGGCCGCCTCGGCGAGACGCGATGCCGCGGGCGAGGCCACGCCCGGCTGCTTACGCGCTGCCGCTCGCACGTACCGCCGCGCCTTCTCCACCGCCGCGTCGGCGATGCCGAGCCACACGGCCGACCACACCGAGTGCGACACCGGGAGCATCGTCGCCGCCGAGATCTCCGCATAGGGATCGGCGACGACGAGATCGGGTGTCGTGGTGGCACGCAGCACGAATCCGGGACTGCAGGTTCCGCGCAGTCCCAGCGTGTTCCAGTCACCGGTGCGCTCGAGCGTCACGTCGGCACGCCGGCAGACGACGAGCACCTGGTCGCTCGGCGGGCTGTCGGGGGTGCGCCGCGCGGTCGCGAGGATCGCGTCGGCGTACTCGCCGTAGGAGATCACGGGGGCATTCTTGACCAGCGTCACCACCCCGCCGGACTGCTCCACCGCGCACGTGCTGCGCCGGACGTCGCCCCCGATGCCCAGTTCCGTCGTGGCCGATGCCAGCAGGAACTGCCCGGCGACCACGTCACGCAGGAAGCCGGAAACGCCGTCGCTACCCGGATGTCGTACGAGCGAGAGGATCTGGGTCTGGTGCATCGCGAACACCATCGCCGTCGCGGCGCAGTGGCGCCCGAGGGTCCGGGCGATCGTGCACAGTTCGCGAAGCGTCGCACCTTCGCCACCCAGTTCCGGGGGAACGGCACACGAGAGCAACCGCTGGTCCCGGAGCGCGTCGATCGCTTCCTGCGGAAAACGCGCGTCCCGATCGACGTCGACGGCCCAGCGCGCAGCCACCTCGGCCACGACCCTCTCGGCTCGCGCCGCCGGTCCCCACGACTGCGCGGACTCGATCCCGGTGTCGCTCCCCAGGGCGATGCTCATGCCACTCCGAGTTCGACGAGTGCGCCCCGAATGGAATCCACACTCGCGAACGTGCTCTTGCGCAGCAGCTCGTCGGGGAACTCGACGTCGAACGAATCCTCCAGCGCCAGCATGACGTTGACGCTCGCGTGCGACGTCAAACCCAGTTCGTAGAGATCGGCGCCGACGGCGATGCTCGCGGCATCGACGGACAGCCGGGCGTGGTCGCCGAGAACCTTGCGGATGGTCTGCTCGCTCATGGGTGGCGTTCTCCTTGGTGATGGGGTGGGGTGCCGAGCCGGGACGCGGTGACCATCGCGATCGCGACGTCGGCCTCGTGCGAGATCGAGACGTCGAATCCACCGAGCCCCTGCCGCTCGGCGAGGTCCGATGCGTTGCCGGACAGGCGCACTCCGCATCCGCCCCAGCTCTCGCGCCGGATCTCGATGGACTGCCACGGCAAGGCGACGTCCCCGGGTCGCAACACCTTGACCACGGCCTCCTTGGCCGCGAACCGGGCGGCCAGCCGTTGGGCCCGCGCAGGTCCTTCGCAGGTTTCCAGTTCGTGGGGTGTGAAGATTCTCGTCAGGTAGCGGTCGCCGAACCGCTCGACGCTGCTTCGCACGTGCCCGACCGTCATCACGTCGCACCCGATACGGGATTCGGGGATCGACAAGACAGAACCACCAGACATCGATCCCCCTGCTCCAGTCTTCGACAGTCGCCCTCAGCGACTCTCCAGCAAACCCTTCGAGAAGTTACCGCACACCGGCAATTCAAGACAAGAGGTACTGCGGTGTGGGCATAAACATACCCTGGGTCTGTAACGCTGTCCTGGCAACGCGATCAAGCAGCAACTCCGACGCACGCGACTCGTCTGGAACTCACCGACGCACCGGGCTGGTAGTCGAGCTACAGCCCGACCTCGATGGCTCCGGCCGCCAGCAACTTACCGATCTTCTCCGCCGAGACCGGCCGGCTGAACAGGAAGCCCTGCGCCCGATGGCATCCCATGTCGAGGAGTTGCCGGGCCGACTCGACGTTCTCGACGCCCTCCGCGACCAGCTCCAGGCCGAACGATTCGGCGAGACCGATGATGGACTTCACGATCGCCCGATCCTCGGGGTTGGTATCCAGGTTCATCACGAAACCTTTGTCGATCTTCAGCGTCCCCACCGGCAGCGCCTTGAGGTGGCTGAGGGAGCTGAACCCGGTGCCGAAGTCGTCGATCGCGACCTCCACGTCCATCGCGTGCAAACCTTCGAGCGCTTCACGCGTCCAGGTCAGATCACTGAGCACTGCGTTCTCGGTGATCTCCAGGCACAGCGCGCCCTTCCGAAGGTCGAATTCCGTCAACGCGTTCGCGACGACGTCGAGAAAATCCAGACCGGCCAACTGCCCCGGCGAGACGTTGACGCGAAGATCCAGATCCAGCTCGGGCACCTGCGACCGCCAGTCGGCCCACTGCCGGCAGGCCTTCCGGATCACCCAGCGCCCGAGCTCCCCCGCAACATTCGTCGCCTCGGCGACGTCGATGAACGACGCCGGCTGCAGCAACCCGAGCAGCGGGTGATTCCACCGCACCAGGGCCTCCACCCCGATGATCCGGCCGGTCCGCAAATCGACCTCGGGCTGGTACTCGAGGAACAGCGACTCGTCCGCGATGGCCGCACGCAGACTGAGCTCGATCATGTTGCGTTTCTCGCTCTCCTCCTGCATCTCGTCGGTGAAGACGCTGATCGCGTTCCCACCCTTGGTCTTCGCGACCATGACGGCCTGGTCGGCCTGGCTGAGGAGCGAACTGGTGGTGGCCTTGCCCGGAATTCCGACCGCGACGCCGATACTGACGCTGCGGCTGACCACCTCGCGGCCGAGACGCACCCGCTCGGTCACGACGTCGCGGATGTGCTGCGCCCGCACCTCCGCCTCCTCCAGCCCCACCGATCCGCCGAGCACGAGCACGAATTCGTCGCCGCCCAGCCGGGAAACGAGGTCGTCGGTCTGGCTGGTCGATCTGAGCCGGTCCGCGATCGTCGAGATGAATCCGTCACCGGCTCCGTGACCGAAGAAGTCGTTGAGAGGCTTCAACCGGTCCAGGTCGAGGAACAGGATCGCGACCGGCCCGGCTTCGGACTCGGCGAGACGAGTGTCCAGGTGGTGGTAGAGCGCGCGCCGGTTGCTGAGACCGGTGAGGGAATCGTGGTCGGCCGAGTAGCGCAACTGCTCCTCGACGACGATGCGCGCCTGAACCTGGGCGAGCAGGGCGGCGATCGCCTTGAGGACGTCGAGCTCCGGCGGCGTCCAGTCGCGGTCGCCGAACTTGATGAATCCGAGCGTGCCCGTCGTCGTGTCACCGGACAGCAGCGGAACGGCTGCGAGCGACACCTGCGGCACCCCGGACGCCTCGCGAACCCGCTCGTTGTAATCCGGACCGGACACCTCCGGCCGGAAGATGGCCACTTCCTTCTGGTGCTCGATCTGGGCGAACGTCGAGTCGGCGTCCTTGAAGTAGACGATGCCGAGCGGGTCGGGGTCTGGGATGAAGGGCCGGAGCGGGTATTCCGCGACCAGGACCGTCGCCGCGATCTCGTGGTCTGTGAACCGGAGGAAGCTGGTGTCGACCTCGAAGTGCTCCACGAGATCCTGCAGCACGCGGGTGGCCACGGGCTTGAACGAGACCGCATCGACAGGCGTGAGCCGGGACGCTACGGTCGTCACCAGGGTCTCGAGCTTTTCGGTTTGCTTCTCGGTGTTCACGGGCCCTCCTGTCCTTACGATATCCGCCTGCGAACTCGGTCGGCGAGCCGCTCGCTCCGAACCGACGGGCCCGGCGCATGGCTGAGCCGTAACACCATGGCGAGCGCTTCACCCGCCTTCGCACCGACGACGTCGAACAGTTCCTCCCGCAGCCTCTCCAATGGTGCCGCATACCGTGGTGAGACTTGTTCGAGTTCCGCACTTTCCACACCGTAGAGAAACACAGGCGAAATCGGCTGGACGGCGAGCCCGAGCGCCTGGGCGTGGATCCACACGCTCTCGGTCGCCTCACCGCCGCGCACGTAGTCCCGAGGGGTGCTGCCCGGTATGGCGACGACCGCGACAGCCGAGCTCGACGCCACACGGTCCGCGGTGGACTTGCCCAGCGCGCGTCCCTCGTCCAGTGCGCCGAGTCGTTCCATTACCTCGGGTCTCCGCAGCAGCGCGAGGGTCGACAGTTCCGCCGAATCGAGTTCCAGTGCACGAACGTCGATGCCGGTCTCGACCGAATCCAGCGGCGGCCACCGCAACTCGCCGATCATCTCGCGGTGCAGGGTCGGCGTGAGGAATCGGATTCGGTCCGACTCCGCCAGAATGGCGCCGATCGTCGAGATGTCGTCCCGGTCGGTCACCAGGCAGAGGCGTGCGCCCTCGCGCGAGGCCGCCTCCGCGAGAAGTCCCGCCTGCGTGTCGTCCAACGGCTGGGGCACGCCCGGCCTGCGGTTGGTGGTCCGGTCGAGCATGTGTTCGTAGCGGTCGGTGAGTTCCCGGTCGTTCCCGCTGCCGAACGTCATCGTGGCGGCGGGAAGTCCGGCATCGCCGTCGTGGACCGTCACGGCGCCGAGCAGTCCGGCGGCCGACGCGGCGATCCGGGCGTTGTGCAGCGCGGCGCCGACCGCGACACAACTGCCGCGGTAACCGACGTCCATGGCCGTCGTGTACTCAGGGGCCACTGAAATGGTCAGCCTCGTGTTGTCCGCCGCGATCGTCCACGGCTGGACGTTGCCGCCGGACGGCGCGCGGGACGCGGCATGCACGACGGCGTCGACGGCGTCGTCCGAGACTGCTGCGGGCACCGCACGATCTTCGGGCTCCTCCGGCAGGTCGTGCGGTGGCGGTGGATCGGCGAGGGAATCGAGACGCTCGTCCAGATCCATGCGGCACCGACCCGATGCGAGCGGCTGTCCGAGCCCGATGCGCCGCACCGCCGCCGCGACCTGCGCACCGCCGAGCAGCACCTCGCCCCCGAGCTGAGGCCACGTGGAGATGGTTTCGTCCACCTCCACCAACGACGCCGCCATCGTCGCCGACAGCTGTCCGGCGTCGAGAATCCGAAGGACGAGCGGAATCTTGTCCCGCGAGCCGAGCCCCGCCAGCGACTCCACGTCGACGTCGCCGATCACTCCGTGGAAGACGGGCCGATCGGGTTCGAGGTCGTATCGCTCGACGTCCAGCAACCCCCGGTCACTGGTCGCCATCAGCACCGGCAATCCCCTGCGGCGGGCCTCCCGCCGCAGGGATACCTTCACGTCCAGGGAATCGCATTCGTCGATCACCACGTCCGTGCCGTCCAGGAATTCGGCCACCGACCCGACGTCGAGACCGTCCTCCCACAACGTCACCGTGACGTAAGGGTCGATCTCCGCGATACGGCGGGCAGCGACCACGGACTTGTTCACACCGAGATCGAGAACCGTTCCGGGAACCCGGTTCAGGTTGGACAGTTCGAGGGTGTCGAAGTCCGCGAGCCGCAGACCGCCACACGCACCTTCCAGCGTGAGAGCCAACGCGACCGCGTGACCGACGCTCAGACCGACGATCCCCACGGTCACGTCTCTGAGGCGTTCCTGTTCCTGCGCGGTGATCTTGTTCCGATTCCGGTCCAGCCGCAGCAGCCGGAACGATGCGGGGCCGAGCAGACGCACCACGGTCCGTCGCCACGAGTAGTACGCCCACACCGGAGTCTCGTCCAGCACGCCGGGTCCCGGTGTGGGCACGAGAGAACGGAGGCTGTCGATCTGTTGGCCGAGCCGGTCGACGAAGACCACCGCGGGGTCGCGGCGGAGGCGGTCGAGTACCGCCGCGTCCTCGGAGTGGTCCTCGTCGAGCAGCAGGGCGGTGTAGTCACCGCGGGATTCGTTCACGAGACGCTCCGCATCGGCCGGACGACGTTTCCTCCCGTCCCCGTCGCGATGCCTGCCGACGGCGTCGGTCGGGACGTCGTGAGTAACAGTTGGGCCAGCTGCATGGATTCGGCGCGGCCCCTGCGCCTACTCCGATCCCACCACATCAGCCGCGTCTCGTAGCGGTCATCCGGATAGGGCACGGGAGCAATGTGGTCGGCCACCACGCCACCGGTGGTTCGCCACGTGTCCAGGACGTGGGATGCGGCGGTCGCAAGCATGAACTGGACGTCGAGCAGATCCATCGAGAAGGTGGCGATGCGACCCAATGCGCCGACGAGTTCACCCCGCCTGGCGGCCGTGTCCGCCACCCACGCGCCCTTCGCTTCCACGACACCGAACGGAAGCCGGTCCTCGATCATCCGGCGGACGGCGGGAGCTCCGGGATCTGTTCCCCATTCCGTGATCGCATGCGCCTGATCAGCGACAAGATACGGACCCTGGGCGCGGACGCCGGCTGCGACCGAACCGTCCGGTGCGATGGCGACGAAGAACAGTGCGGTGGTGTCGCCGGCCTGAATCCGCTGGTACTCGAGCGCCTTCTCGGCGCCGTACTTGCGATAGCCCGCGAGTGCTCCCTCGAGATACTCTTCCCAGAGCGTCGGCTCGTCGGAGGGCCGGGCGACGACGAAGCGACACTCCGACCGCGGATCCCACACACTCAGAGTTCGATCGAGTATGGTCTCCGTCGACCAGACGTCTATCTGCGGATTCGTCAGCTGTTCAACAGACATTGGTATTCCCATCGGGCGTCGGTGCGGCAATTCCGGGGACTCACGGGTTACGTAAAGACCCCAAGAACTGGACAGACGAACCCGGTCACAGCCCCGCGGCTACCTATTTTCCGCGTTTACACCAGATTTGTCACCTGTGATGCCATGAATGGGCCCAAAAACAAACTTCAGGTCGGTAATTGACGACCCGGAATTAGGTGAGGGAAATGAACAGCTCAACGCTGTTCGGTGCGCGGAAGACCTCGATCTCCTCCGCGTAGGCGCGCTCGATGCGCCCTTCCTTCTCGGCCAGCTCGGCCTGAATCCACACGTCTTCGATCGGGTCGGATGACCGCCCGTCAGGTGTGAACTTGGCGAAAAAGCCGGCCGGGACACGCACCAGCACGTCACCGATCTCGAGATGACCGACATCGATGCACCGGTATCCGATCACCGCGGTCCACCCCAGATCCGGGACGGCGACGTAAACGGTGATCAGCTCCTCGACACCACGCTGCTGGACGCGCTCCCGAGTGAACTTCATCAGATCGCTCGCGTGCGCCGACGAACCCAGCTCCATGCGCGGCAGAACCAGCCCGCCGAAGTCGGCGGACTCACGCTTGACGATCTCGAAACTCATTGTGGCCCCTACCTCGTGGCGGGTGGCACTATCGCCACATACAAATCGATCCCGAAGGCGTGCGGGTAGAACTCGAAGTCACCGGTGTAGGAGCGTTGAATCTGCCGCGATTCCTCCGCATCACGAATCTGCCCCCAGAGCGCGTCGAAGAGGTCGGGGAAGGTTCCCACGGAGGAGAACTTCGCATAGGTCCCCGCAGGAATCCGCGATACCAGATGCCCGCGTCCGACCTGATCGATCGAAGAGCACTCGTAGCCCACGATTTGCGTGTAATACGAGTTGATCTCGGGAGCGTGGTCGACATAAGCAGAAGCCAACGGCCTGTCCACGTTTTGCGCGAGAAGGGTCGACCACGTCTTTTCGAGGTCCTTGTCGCGCGCTTTTCCCAGCGCCCTCTTCGGACTGCGGACGGCCAGTCCGGCGACCAGTGTCTCTTCGCGTTCGACTATGACGAACGGCATCGGGCACCCTCCGATGTCATCGGCACATTGGCTTCAATGGCAATTATTGCTCGCCCGCCTTTAATTCGGAGGACGAGATATCACCATACCTCGTCCAGGATCCGCGGTCTGCGTCCTTAGTCGCGAAAAACCTACATGGCTAAGTCATCACTTATTTGATCAAGTCTCCGCGAGACGTCAAACAAAAGGGCAACCATCCGTTATTCCCGAGGATTAACATACTTGAAGTTGGTTTCAGGCCTTGCAAGACGACTTGGAGTGTGGTTTATTGGACGGATCGAGACCTTGGGTGTGACGCAACTAACACACAGAGCGACCTCCAGGTCTCGATGACGAGGGGAGACTGCCCGTGCGCTGCCGACTGTGCGACTCCGATCGCTTGCGAAGCGTCCTGGATCTGGGGGCGACGCCGCCGTGCGAGCTCTTCTTGACCGAGCAAGGCCTGGACGCCCCCGAGACGAACTATCCGCTGCACCTGCGCATCTGCGAGGACTGCCTCCTACTTCAGGTTCCGGCCCTGATCTCCCCGGAGGACACTTTCACCGACTATGCCTACTACTCCTCCTACTCGGATTCATGGGTGGAACACGCACGGCAGTTCGTCGGCTCCTCGGTGACGCGGCTCGGCCTCGACTCGAGATCATTGATCGTCGAGGTCGCGAGTAATGACGGTTACCTGCTGCAGCACGCGGTCGACGCCGGGATCCGCTGCGTCGGAATCGAACCGTCGCACAACGTCGGCGCGGCCGCACGTGAACGAGGTGTTCCCACTCTCACCGCATTTCTCGACGAGGAACTCGCCGCCGACATCCGCGCCGAGCACGGTCCGGCAGACCTCGTGGTTGCGAACAACGTGTATGCGCACATCCCCGACCTCCGCGGGTTCACTCGCGCGCTGCGTACCCTCGTCGCCGACGACGGCCAGCTGAGTATCGAGGTGCACCACGCCCTGAATCTGATCGTCCTCGGGCAATTCGACACGGTCTATCACGAGCACTTTCAGTACTACACGCTCCTCTCCGCCATGCGTGCGCTTGCCACGGCCGGCCTCTCGGTCGTCGATGTGGAACTTCTGGAGACACACGGCGGCTCGATCCGGATCTGGGCACGTCCCGGCACTGCCGGCGAGGTGCCCACCCCGCGCGTCACCGACGTATTGAAGGCGGAAGAAGACGCCGGACTGCACACCGTCGACGGATACAGCCGACTCGAAACTCAGGCGAGAGTTGCTCGACAAGAACTGCTCGGGTTCCTCCTCGACTGCCGGGCCCAGAACAGGACCGTCGTCGGCTACGGCGCTCCCGGCAAGGGAAACACCCTGCTGAACTACTGCGGAATTCGCCCCGACCTACTCGAATACACGGTCGACCGTAATCCGTACAAGCACGGCCGGTACACGCCGGGCACCCGGATCCCGATTCTCGATCCCCGGCAGATCGAGAAGGATCGGCCGGACGTCGTCCTCGCGCTGCCGTGGAACCTCGAGACGGAGCTGACCGAACAACTGCACTACATCACCGAGTGGGGCGGAGAGCTCGTGTACCCGCTCCCCTCCCTGCACAGAGCGACATTCCAACCCGAGAGCGTGGCAAGGAGGCTCACGACATGAAAGTTGTCCTGTTCTGCGGCGGATACGGCCTACGCATGCGCAACGACCACAACGACGTGATCCCGAAACCCATGCAGATGGTCGGACCACGTCCGCTGCTATGGCATGTCATGCACTACTACGCTCATTTCGGCCACACGGAGTTCATTCTGTGCCTCGGGTACGGTGCGGAGGCCATCAAAGACTACTTCCTCGACTACCGCGAAGCGGAATCCAACGACTTCGTATTGCGCGCGAGCAAGATCGAGCTGCTGAACTCCGACATCAGCGACTGGTCGATCACGTTCGTCGATACTGGTCTGGAGTCCGCGATCGGCGAGCGTCTGCGACGTGTTCGACGGCACCTCGGCGAAGACGAGTACTTTCTCGCGAACTATGCAGACGTACTCACCGACGCCCCCCTCGACGATGTCATCACGAAGTTCCACGAGTCGGGCGCGGCTGCATCCATGCTCGTCGTCACGCCCCAGTCCTCGTTCCACTGCGTCAACGTGGCCGAGAATGGCGAAGTCAAGGAGATCATCCCGGTCAGCCGGCTGCCCATCTGGGAGAACGGCGGATACTTCGTCCTTAGCCGGGAGATCTTCGATCTTCTTCCCCCTGGCGGCGATCTCGTGGCTGATGTGTGTGAACGCCTTGCCGGTGAAGGCCGCTTGTTCGGGTATCGCCATGAGGGATTCTGGAAGCCGGCGGACACCTTCAAGGAGCGCGCCGAACTCGATTCGAACTACTCGCAAGGCATCCATCCGTGGATGGTGTGGGAGCCGTCGCAGCCCGCACACAGCGCGTGATGATCAGCCTCGACACACGAGGGCTCCGCGAAGTAGCGGTGCTCGGTGCGCACTGTGACGACGTTGCGATCGGGCTCGGAGGCACCCTTCTCACAGTTGCTTCCAGCACTCCCGGCCTTCGCGTCCGGGCGCTCGTGCTGGCCGGCGCCGACGCCCGGCGCGAAATAGAGGAGCGTCATGCGTTGGCGGCATTGTGTCCCGCCGCCGACCTCGAGCTCACGGTTCTCGACGTTCCGGACGGGTACGCACCGGCATATTGGGAGCCGATCAAGAAGGCAGTCGAGGCGTTCGGGCGCGATTGTCATCCCGATGTGGTATTCGCTCCGCACCGAGCCGACGCACACCAGGACCACCGTATGTTGGCGGAGCTGGTTCCGACGGTGTTCCGTGACCACCTGATCCTGGGGTACGAAATCCTCAAGTGGGAAACCGACACACCTCGGCCGTCGATCTACCACCCGCTCACCCGCGCTGTGGCGACGGAAAAGGCGCGGATACTGCTGAAGCACTACCCCTCCCAAACCAACCACGATTGGTTCGACGAAGACTCCTTCCTCGGGCTGTCACGGCTGCGGGGTGTGCAGTGCAGACAACCCCACGCGGAGGCGTTCGTCCTCGAAAAGGCAACCATCCGATTCGGAAGGACCTGACATGCGAGTGCTCCTTACCGGCCACCAGGGATACCTGGGCTCGGTCATGGTTCCGGTATTGCAGACGCGCGGGCACGACGTCGTGGGTCTCGATTCCGGACTCTTCGCCGGATGCGTACTCGGTCCTGCACCCGCCGACCCTCCCTCTTTCCAGGTAGACCTGCGGGACGTGACAGAGCAGCATCTGTGCGGCTTCGATGCCGTAATTCACCTCGCTGCCCTGTCGAACGACCCGCTGGGGTCTCTCGCGCCGGACATCACGTACGAAATCAACCATCGCGCGTCCGTCCGACTGGCTCGCCTGGCGAAGCAAGCCGGTGTGCGGCGATTTTTGTATGCCTCGACATGCTCCGTATACGGTTCGGCCGGTAACGAGTTGGTGACGGAGTCCGCACCACTGCGTCCACTCACGCCATACGCCGAGAGCAAGGTGCGCGTCGAGGAAGACGTAGCCGAACTCGCCGACTCCGGGTTCTCTCCGGTTTTCCTGCGCAACGCGACCGCCTTCGGATTCTCCCCCCGGCTCCGCGCCGACATCGTCCTCAACAACCTGGTCGGTACTGCGATGCTGACGGGCACAGTGCGAGTCTCGTCGGACGGCACGCCGTGGCGCCCGCTGGTACATGCCCAGGACATCGCCACCGCGTTCGCGTGTGCACTCACCGCGCCGGTCGATCGGATCCACTGCGCCGCCTATAACGTCGGGACCGAGACCAACAATGTGACGGTGGCACAGATCGCCGAGGCCGCCGCCGCGGCGGTCCCCGGCTCACAAGTGCTCATTACGGGAGAGACGGGCGCGGACCCGCGGTCCTACCGCGTCGACTTCTCGGCCATCCGCACGGCATTCGAAGACTTCGTGCCGCGATGGAGCATCGTCGACGGAGCGGCCGAATTGTACGACCGGTGTACCCGCTGGGGCCTCACGGACGTGCTCTTCACGCAGCGCTTCACCCGACTCGCCCATCTTCAGCAACTCGAGCGCGCCGGTGAACTCGATGAGTCCCTGCGGTTCCAGCGAGTTGGGGCCGGCCATGAATGACGCGAACTCCCAGGAACCATCACAACCGTTCGAGCAAGGCCGTCCAACTCCCCGCCGCGGCGTCGCGGTCACTGATCAGCGAGACCGGAAGCGGCCACGTTATCGCAAGAGACGGGTCGTCGTGGGCCACCGCGATGTCAGCCGTCGGATCGTGCTCACGATCGATTCGATAGCACACATCCGCGACCTCGGTGAGTGCCTGGAATCCGTGCAGGAATCCGGGCGGGACATAAAGATGCGCGAAGTCCACGTCGTCGAGTCGGAATGCCTCCTTCTGCCCGAACGTCGGCGACCCCCTGCGGATATCGACCAGGACGTCGTAAATTGCGCCATGCGCACACCGGACAAGTTTCGCCTCACCGGGATTTGCGCGTCCATGCATGCCCCGCACCACGCCGCGCCACGACCGGGACTGCGAATCCTGCAGGAAATCGGCGGCCAGAATTCCGGTCTCGCTCACATGTTCATCGAACTGGCCGGCTTCGAACGTACGAGTGAAGAGACCTCTGTCGTCGCGATACGGCACGGGCCGGAATACCCGGACATCCGTCAATTCGGTGGTTTCAACATGCACGCTGCAATTCTTGCGCACAAGGGCCGGGTCGGGCACCGATTCCATCGCACCGAGGTTCCGACATGATGGCCTGTCGGGGCTGTGGGGTTGCCGTGTTCGATCGGGTACTCGATCTCGGTTCGATGCCCGCGGCCGACTTCTTCCCTCCTGTCGGTAGTCCGATCACCGCGGCCGAATCGGCGCACCGCCTGACAATGGCGTTGTGTCGAGAGTGCGGCCTTGCTCAGCTCGTCGACGACGACACCGTTCCGGAGGAGCCACGTGGCGTCGAACCAGAGGCTTTGAGAACGCAAGCATGCACAGCTGTCCGTGCCGTCGCCGATGCCGGATACCTCACGGGCGACACCGTCACCGAGTTCGGCAGCCCACACGGCGGAACATGGTTACCACTGCTCACCTCGCGGGGGTTCCGTGTCGCGACAGACCGCCGGACAGCCTCTGTGGTGATCGATTGCTTCGGGATCATGCACGAACCCGACCAGCGGGTGGCCTTGTCGGCGCGGGCAGCGGCACTCGACCCAGACGGCACCCTGCTCATCCAATTTCATTCTCTCACTACGATTGTGAAGCATCAGCAGTGGACGGCACTCCGGCACGGTCATTTCGCATACTATTCCTTGACCTCACTGCGCCGGTTACTGACCGACGCAGGACTACACCTCACACACGCCTGGGTCTTCGACCTCTATGGCGGCACGGTCTTGGCCGCCGCACGCCGTTCGCCGTGCGCACCCCCGACACCCCGTGTTCATCGCATACTCGCGGATGAGCGCATGACCGGAGTCACGAACCCCGTCACCGTGCAATCCTTGCAACTCGCCGCGGACACGAATGCGACAGCCTTTCGCGACTGGCTGACAGCGATGTCACAGCGGCATTGTCGAGTGTTTGCCTATGGCGCCGCATCTCGGGCCGTACCACTGTTCGCCCACGCGGGCGTCGACCGAGGCCTTGTCGCGGCCGTAGCCGACGCATCCACCGCCAAACAAGGGCGGCGAATGCCCGGCACCGATGTGCCGATCATTTCGCCTGAGCAACTACTTCGCGCTCAGCCGGACAAGGTTGCGCTCACGCTGCCGGATCTACTTCCCGAAGTGTCGCAGCGCTATCCGGAACTCTCCGGACGGTGGGTCCTGCCATCTGAGACGCAACGCGTCCCGGCTCCAGCGCTCGTCGGACCTCGGAGTCGGGAGCACCCGGCGCCGAGACACCCTGATACATACGCGGGCACGCAGATGGGCCGAGACGGCCTGCTCGATTCGCGTTCAACCGCCAGCAACCGAGATGAAGTACAGCCATGACCACCAGCACCCGTCGGATATTGCGAATCGGACCCTTGTATCCACGACCTCCCCTGACGCGCGCGGTCCGCCACTCCGCAGATATCGTTCCGGATTCGCTGCCGGCTCCAAGCCGACCCTTGTCGAGCAAGCGTGCACGAACCTACCTGTTACCGATCGCGACCGACTTCATCGTGCTGTCGATCGTCTGTTCAGTGACACGGATCGATCGTCCCGCGCAGTTCGCAGCGATAATCGTGGCGATCCTGGCGCTCACAGGTGCGTACCACCCCCACCTGACGCTCTCAGTACTCGACACCCTGCCCCGACTTGCACTCGCAAGCACACTGGCAGCAATGGGCACGGCAGTGATCTTGACCCCGAACGGCACATTGGTGGGCGCCGTCAAGCTGGCAGCAGTAACCCTCTTTGCCCTCGTACTGTCCCGCAACGCCACCAACGCGGTCGAACGCTACTTCAGACGGAAGCTCCGCGGTGGTCGTCGAACGGTGATCATCGGTGGAGGACCTGTCGCGAAGATACTGGCGAACAGTATGGTCGCTGAGCCGTCATGTGGACTGCAGTTGATCGGACTTCTCGACGACTCCCTACTCACCGAGACCGCGCACAATGGGAACGTACCGATCACCCCACTGCGAGGGAACCTGTGTGAGTACCTTACGACCCACCACATCGACACGGCGGTACTCGCCTTTCCCCACGCCGTCGACGGCGCGATCATCCACGCGTTGCGTGAATGCGACCGCATCGACTGCGAAATATTCGCAGTTCCCCGACTGTGGGAGCTCACTGCGGTCACCGGCGACATGGAACACATCGGTGCCGTCCCACTGAAGAAGTTTCGGCGAGCGGCACACCGATCGTTCCTGTGGCGGGTGAAGTTATGGATGGGCCGAGTCCTCAGCGCGGCGATGCTTGTAGCGTTGGCCCCGACACTTCTCGCGATCGCCGTCGCGGTGTATTTTTCGGACCGATCGGCACCGGTGTTGTTCAGACAGAAGCGAGTCGGCTTGGACGACCGGATATTCGAACTTCTCAAGTTCCGAACAATGAACCCGGCAAGCGACCACGAATCCGCTACCCACTGGTGCATTGCACATGACGCCAGGATCGGGCGCCTCGGTCGGATCCTACGAGCGACCTCGCTCGACGAATTGCCGCAACTGTGGAATGTAATTCGGGGAGACATGACACTCGTCGGTCCGAGGCCTGAACGTCCCCACTTCGTCGACAAGTTCCGGGCCACGGTTCCCAATTATGCAGCGCGCCACCGCGTACCGACGGGAATAACGGGATGGGCCGCAGTCAACGGCCTACGCGGCGACACGTCGATCGGGAATCGCACCCGCTTCGACAACTACTACATCGAGAATTGGAGCATGTGGTTCGATGTCAAGGTACTACTCCTGACGGCAGTGGCGGTGATCAAACTCGGAGGAAAGTAGCCAGCGACAGATGTGCAATGGCGAAATTCCCCCGGAAAGTGGGCACACAGTACGGCACCCATGGCTACGGCACCCAGGGCGACTCAGCAGTCGACTTGCAACCGAGTCCTTCGCGCCACAACGGTGCGGGATCGCACGGCGAGCCGCTGAACCGCCGCTCTCATCAGGCGCATATCACCAGCAAGAACATCTGCAGGACAGACGAACTCGGGATAGTCACGAGCAATTCGGTGATGGAAGCGAAGCATATCCGACAACTTGCTGACCGTCGATGTCCGACTGCACATGTTGAACGTGGAGTCCCGCCACGCAGCCACGAGTTCGGACATCCCGAAGAACATCCCGAAGGCTGTCACTCGCGCGAACAGATCAACGTCCATGGGGAAAACGAGATCACCGCGGAATCCGCCCACACGATCAAAATGCTCTCGCCTGAACATCGCGGCCGCTGTCGGTCCGAAGTCGGCCGGCCCTCGTCGGACAATTGTCCTCATCAAAGTGCGCGGAGTATGGAGCCCCTCCAAGCCGGGAATCCCCAATCGCGACTCACGCAGCGCCCCGCCCTCGTCGATCACGTCGAACTTGGCGGAGCTGAGAGCTATTGCCGGATCGCCCATTACACGAATTTGCATTTCGAGCGATCCGGGCATCAGGACATCGTCCGCACAGACGACCTTCACCAATCGGCCGGTCGAGAATCCCACTACCCTGTTCCAGTTGGCGCCGATCGGCAGAACGACGTCGTTGCAAAAGACTCGCACCCGTGGGTCGCTGAACGAGCGCGCAATAGATTGTGTGGCGTCTTCGCTCGCATTGTCGAGAATTACCAGATCGATTTCGACGTCCTGGTCGAGGACCGATCGCACCGTCTCTTCGAGAGTGCTGGCGGCGTTATATGCCGGAACGCAGACGGAAACCGTGGCAGCAGCCATCGCTATTCTCCACCAAACCCTCGACGCGAACGACAATCATGATCTCGTTGTGTACCAATGCTTCCTGGTGACAGGACTGCCTTCGATTCTATCACGCGGAGCGGCTCGAGACATCGGGCCGAACGAGCATTGCGAAAGTCCCGCAACGACATCGCGCGTCCGTGCACAGCAATGTAGAGTTTAGTAATCCGGTACCGAATGGACCGGCGTGACAGCGCAATAGCAACGACAGCCGGCGCGACATGAACTTTACGGTGGGTAGTCCACAACTCGACAACACTCGGTCTCTGCGGCTCCATATGACGGGGGCGGAGTGGTTCACGTCGGGACATGGTGGATTGAACCGATACTTCACCGACCTGTATTCCACACTGAATGAACGCCCGGGCGTCGATGTTTCCGCTGCAGCGTTCGGTAAGCCCGAACAGGGCGGGCATTCGTGGGGCCCGGTCGGTGCATCGACACTGCGCCGCGCATATACCGCTTTTCGCGACACCAGCGCTCTACCGCCGGACGCGGTCATCGACCGCCATTTCTGCCTATATGGGCGCTCGGCGATCGGCGCGCATGGCAAACATCCCCTCGTTGTCCACTTTCACGGGCCCTGGGCAGCCGAAAGTCGCATGGTTGGGGCCAGTGAGATCACTGCGCGGTCGAAGTACTGGATCGAACGGCTCCGCTACGCCGGCGCAGACCGCTTCGTCGTGCTGTCCAAGCACTTCCGAAGTCTGCTCGTCGAGTGCTATCGGGTTCCGGAACGCAAGATCAGGGTTATTCCTCCTGGTGTCGATCTCGCCCGCTTTCGCCCATCGGACTCTCCCTCGGCGTCATGCACCATCCTCTGTGTTCGACGCCTCGAGCGGAGGATGGGTATCCATGTTCTGCTCCGGTCGTGGCGAGCCGTCATCGCTGCCCATCCCGACGCCCGCCTGGTGATAGTCGGTACAGGTACCGAAGAATCGGCCCTCCGAGGACAAGCTGCCGAGGCTGGCTACCTGGACTCGATCACATTCGAGGGAACTGCCACCGACGGACGACTGGCTCAGTTGTACGGGCAGGCGGCTCTGACCGTCGTGCCATCCGTTGCGTTGGAAGGGTTCGGGCTCATTGCGCTGGAATCCCTGGCCGCCGGGCGCGCCCCGATCGTGACCGAGTGCGGCGGATTACCTGACTCCGTGCAGGAACTCGACCCTTCCTTGATCGTTCCCCCCGGCGACGCCGATGCGCTCGGAGAGCGCATCGTCCGGGCTCTGGACGGACACATTCCCGGTCCCGGGCAGTGTCGCACTCACGCCGAAACATTCTCCTGGGACGCCGCCTCGCAGCAACACATCTCGATGTACGAGGAACTGGTCTCATGACCAAGGCCCTGTTCATCACACACACAGCCGCACCTTCTGGTGCCGAGTTGGCGACACTTCGATTGGCAATCGCTCTTCGCGACAACGGATCAGGCGACACGGGGCGACGCGTCGATGTCTCGGTGGCCTGTGCTCAGGGCGGGCCAGTCGTCGATCGCATGCGCGAGGCCGGTCTGGAAACCATCATTTTGCCAAACACTTTCGACAGCCGCGCCGTGACCGTCCGAAGCAGGAGCTTGCGCCGACTGATCCTGGGATTCTTCGGACTCGCCAAGATCGGATGGTCGGCTGGCGCGACCGCGAGGGCGACAGGGGCGACAGTTCTCGTCGCAGAAAGTACCAAGGCATTGGTCATCGGCGCAGTCGCTGCGCGACGCGCCGGGATCCCACTTGTATGGCAGGTGCACGACCGGATATCCGCCGAATACTTCGGGGGTCTCCTCGCCGGCGTAGTTCGCGGGCTCGGCTGGGTGTTCAGCCGAGGTTACATCGCCAACAGCAGATCGACGATGAGTACGCTGTTCGCCTGGCACAGGGCAACGCTCGTCGCCTACCCCGGCGTCGAACCGAGCAGGCTTGCCGATCACGTAAGCCAACGTCGCCCATCCGAAACTGTTGTCGTCGCCGTCGGGCGCTTGACGCCCTGGAAAGGGCAGGACGTTTTCCTGCGCGCGCTGGCCGATACGACTGTTCGACCTCAGTGCGTCTATCTCGTCGGAGGGACATTCTTCGGCGAGGAAGCTTTTCGTGAAAGCCTGGAGCGTCTCGCACACGAACTCGACCTTCCAGTGATCTTTACGGGACACGTCGACCACCCTGACGCCTACATGCGGCATGCAGACATTCTGGTGCACTGTTCCGTCATCCCGGAACCGTTCGGTCAGGTCGTTGTGGAGGGGATGAACGCGGGCTGCGCGGTAATCGCCTCGGGCCCAGGCGGCCCGACCGAGATCGTCGAGTCGGGGATCAACGGGCTACTCGTCGACGGCGGTGATCAGGAGCAACTGACAGCGGCGCTGAATACATTGATCGGCGACCGTGAGCTTCGTCGATGTCTTTCGGCAGCGGGCCGACGACGCGCAACTCATTTCGATATTGCCGAGTCCGCTCGCGATATAGCGTCATTTCTCGACACCGTGTCTGCCACGCCGGAACGTAAGCGAGCAGCGCATGGCTGACGACCGACGAGAAAACCACATCGTCACTGTCGTGCGTGACATCGCTTTCGTGAGCTTCGGGAAGTACGGCCAGTATGTGATCACGGTGGTAACGCTTCCGTTGATAGCGCGAGTTCTCGGAACCGAAGGACTCGGGCTTCTCGCGATCGGAATGTCTTCCTACTTCATCGGATCCCTGCTCGTCGATCTCGGGATCACCCAGTTTCTCGCCGCGATGGTCCACAGCGCAGACATCAATCAGCTCCGCGGAAACTATCTCGTAATCCGTGCGGCAATTCTCGGGACCATAGGTGCCGCCTTACTCGCCAGCCTCGTCTACGGCGTCGATATCCACCTTCACATGATTCTGCTCGGGTTGTTCGCCGGCGGCTTCTGGTCCATCTCCGAGGACTGGGTTCTCATAGGGCAAGGACGATTCGGAGCGTCGATGGCATATCAGGGCGTCGGCCGAATCGCGTACCTCGCACTCCTGATGTCGTTGCTCCCGCGCCTGCCCCATCCCTCTGTCGCCATCCTCTGCTTACTCGTGTCGTCCACACTGACCGTCGCACTGACCTGGAGGGACTCTCTCAAGAAGTTCGGCCGCCCATGTCGTCCACGCGAGGTGACGACAATTCTCCGAATGGGAGCACCCGTCCTCACCTCACGTCTGCTCGTAGCAAGCTACGGGCAGGGCGCTGTTGCGGTGTACTCCTCGGTGCTCGACGCGGTGTCCATCGGCCTGTATTCTGCCGGAGATCGGCTGGTGCGAGCCATACAGTCCTTGCTCGATCCAATAGGCTTCGCGCTACTGCCACGCATGGCCCGCCACAGCACCGACGATCAATTCTGGCGACGCGCAACCCAGGCGCTTATCGTATGTCTTTGCGCGGCCGGAGTTGCGACGGTCGCGGTATGGATTGCGGCGCCGGCCCTGATCAACCTCGTCTTCGGAAGCGATTTTTCCGAGGCCATTCCGCTCCTGCGAGTCGAGGTGCTCATACTGCCCGCGACCGCCTTGACGTCATTTGTCACCACCGCGGTCCTACCCGTCAAGCAGGACACGAGCGGCGTCTTGATCGGCGCAACCATCGGAACCTTCGTCGCAGCCGCGTCACTACTCGTCGCTGCACTGACACAATCGGTGTGGGCCCTCGTCTACGGCACATTGTGCTGCGAGTTCTCCGTGGCGCTGTGGTACGTCGTCCGGATGCGGCGACTCGCCGGTCGCGAGCGAAAAGAACGCAATGCCGGCGGCACCGCCACAGAGGTCGCGCTGGTTCACAAGGAGAATCGGCTATGAAGATCCTGTATGTCGGCGACGACTGGGTCGGAAGCAACGCTCGATCGCTCGCCAACGGGTTCCGGCAGGCGGGACACGACGTTGTCGTCGTCGACTCGACGTCGGTGTCACTTCCTCCGCGGCTGTCACCCCCGTGGATCTACGCGAAGGCCACTCGCCGGCGGGCGCGCTGGAGTATCGAAGCCGTTCAATCGCGCATCGATGCCATCGCTGCCGAATTCAAACCCGACATGGTGTTCGGATTCAAGGCCGTCTTCCTCGACCAACGGCGTCTCCTCGACGTCCCGGCGCAGTTCCATGTTCACTACAGCCCCGACGACACCTCCAACCCCTACAACACATCGCCCGGCTACCTGGAACTGGAGAGCGAATGGGACCTCGTCGTCACGACCAAGCGCCACAACGTCCCTGAGCTACTCGAACGTGGTGCGCGCGCCGTCAAGTTCGTGCTCAGCGCATATGACCCTGCGTGGCACCACCTCGCGGCACGACGAGACTCCCGACGATACGTCGTCGGCTTCATCGGAGCCTGCCGTCCCGACCGTCGCGATCGCTTGATCTCACTGGCACGAAAGTACGGCAAGAATTTGCTCGTTCGCGGGCCCGGCTGGTGCCGTGTGCCCGAGTTGCAGGTCACCAGTGCCGAAGTCGCGGGTCCGGTGTACGGAGAGCATTTCGCCTCGGAAATCGCGTCCGTGACGGCGAACCTCGTTCTGCTCAACTCCGACAACCGGGACACACATACCTGCAGAACTTTTGAAGTGCCCGCGTCCGGCGGACTCTTCGTGGGCGAGAGGACGAGCGAACATGCGGAACTTCTGGAGGAGGGCACGGAATGTCTCCTGTTTTCGAACGAGAACGAGTTGGACGAGATCCTGGAATGGTGCGTGATGAGTCCCGGGCAGGCAGAGAAGATTGCAGAGTCGGGTTTCCGGCGGATCGTGGAGGGTAGGCACAGATATGTGGATCGTGCCCGAGAGATCGTCGATGAAATCTGCTGACCATCGAGTATCGGAACGCGAATTATGAGCAACCCCGACTTCGAGATACTGCTCGTCATCGGCGCACTGGCGACAATAGTCGTCGCCGCTGCGTACGTTCACGGTATCGCACGCGTCTTCCTCGTCGCGCAGGCGGCGTACTGGAGCCTGTCCTACGTTGCGCGTCCGATGGTCCTCCTATGGGTGCGACCTCAACCACGGTTCGGTGACAGCATCGCCGATCCACGACTGGTCACAATCGGCTACGACCACGGGATCGCGATGGTGCTGCGGCCCGTTGCGTTCGGCCTGTGGGTGTACGCGATCGTCGTTGTGGCATACGCGGTCTGGAGCCGGCATCGCGCAGGACGTGACCGTGCCGCACGGAATTCCGTGCGATCCGCCGACGACGGGAATCTGATTCCCACACTGTGGACCATCTACGCAATCGGTGTTCTCGGGCGAGTTGTATCGTACGCAGCAGGTTCCACCGCCTCCGCGGGCCAAACACAAAGTCCGAACCCGCTACTCAGCTTCGTGACGCTGATGGCGGTAATCGGTGCCCTGGGGTTGATCGTCTTCTACCGACCGGCCAATCGCAGAGTTGCTCTCGCGGTGATCGGTGCGCTGACCGTCATGGAGTTGATGTGGACCGTCGCAATCGAATCGAAGACACCGATCATGGGCGCCGCGCTCGCGATTGCGGTGCGCTTCGCTCTCACCGGATGGTCCAGGGTCAAGGTCGCCGCGATCGCGGCGATCTCGGTTCTGGGAATAGCCGCGTTCGGCTGGTTGCAGGCCATCAAGGCTTCCGCTCTCGCGCGAGCACAGTCCGAGATGCTTGATGCGAACTATCCCGTAGCCATGCAGCCATTCCTCAGCATCCTGCGCAGATTCGATCTCCTCGAGGCTGCGACGGACAGCTACTACCTTGGCGGACGGCCTTGGCTCACCTTGTCGGACGTCGCACACCATGCGCTCATCAGCATGGTGCCGGAACAGCTCCTCGGGACCGCGAAGTTCCAGTCCGGGACCGCGTGGGCAATCGAAGTTCGCGGGTCGTCTGTCGACATGACCAGGGTGTCCGTCTCACTGGCAGAGGGAAACATCAACGAGGGTTTCGTAGTCGGCGGGTATCTCGGAGTCGTCCTCGGCGTGGTCTTCACCTTCGTACTGGTGCTGGCGGGTGTACGTGCGCTGCATTCACGGCACATCATTCCGATCTCTATGGGTCTCATGCTGATCGAGGTACCCGTCTTCTTCGAGCGAGGAATTCTGGGCAGCATGGAACTCATCGGAAAGTCACTTCAGGTGGCCATTCTGGTCTGGATTGTCTATCTGCTCGTCGGAGAGTACCGAAGGCGTACTGAAGCGTCGTCGAAACAGAAACCGCAGAAACCGCAGAAACCGCCACACACACTCGTCGACGCGGCGCGGTCGAAAGATTGGACTGGCCCGCCGATCTCGCCGATCGGCCGGCCCGCGCAGTCGGCGATCACCCCGCCCTTCACGGTCGGTCCACCGAGAACGCGCGCAGCTCCCGTCTCCTTCGAGCGGGGAATTCTGGGCAGAATCGACCTCCTCGGAAAGTCACTTCAGGTGGCCATTCTCGTCTGGATTGTCTACCTGCTCGCCGGAGAATACCGAAGACGCACTGAA
Source organism: Rhodococcus sp. JVH1 (assembly GCF_000280725.2). Taxonomy (NCBI): domain Bacteria; kingdom Bacillati; phylum Actinomycetota; class Actinomycetes; order Mycobacteriales; family Nocardiaceae; genus Rhodococcus; species Rhodococcus sp. JVH1. The sequence goes on from NZ_CP166289.1 coordinate 1,644,564, forward strand.
GCGTCGTCGAAACAGAAACCGCAAGAGCCGCCACACACACTCGTCGACGCGGCGGGGTCGAAAGGTTGAAGGACATGCGATTGATCGATTATTTGCACATAGCTCGCCGCCGCTGGATTCTCATCTCGGCGATCACAATTCTCTGTGTGGCGGGCGCCGCCGGCTACAGCTCCATGCAACCGACCACATATCAATCGACCAGCCGACTGTATGTGACGATGGCAACCGGAACGTCGGTGAACGACGTCTACCAGGGTGGTCTAGCCGCCCAGCAGCGAGTGACGTCATACGTAAACCTCGCCGCGAGTTCCAACGTCGCTCAACGCGTCGTCGACCAACTCGGGTTGCCGATGTCTGCCGGCGAGCTGCAGGGCAAGATCTCGGCCTCATTCCCCCCGGCCACCGCGCTGCTGGACGTCACGGTCACCGATTCGACGGCCGAGGGTGCCGTCATGTTGACCGACGCCGTGGTAGCTCAGTTTCGAAGGCTGGTAGACGAATTGGAGACCATCCAGACCGACGCGGCTCCTGCTGCAAGAGTTTCGGTCGTCGATCCGGCCACAGATCCCATCGCGATCAATGGACCCAACTCGCGGCGGCTGCTCGGTATCGGCCTGCTCGCCGGATTGGCGCTCGGTTGTCTGGCGGCGCTTGTGAAGGACCGCATGGACCGCACGATCCGGACATCGCATGAGCTCGGTGAAATTCTGCCGATCCCCGTTCTCGCCATTCTCGATGTCGGGGAACCCGGTGCCATCGGGGAGGCTCGGCGACTGCGCACTCGATTGATCCAGGCGGGTGGTGGCGACAGCGGGATGACAGTGTTGCTCACAAGTCTCTCGGCACGTTCACAACCGGATGTCTCGGTCATGCTCGCGAAGGCATTCGCAGACAGCGGTCGGCGGGTCGTGTTGATCGATGCCGATACCACGGGAGGTGGCATCTCCAACCATCTTCCCGTGTCCGACTCGGGTCTCGCAGACCTCCTGCGCACGACTTCGTCCCCCGTCGACGAGTTGTCTACATGCGCTGACTCCGGGATCAGCGTGCTGGCCATCGGATCTGTCGACGATCGAACCAGTGATCTGCTCGCATCCGAGCGCCTCACCCAGATCGTATCCGCACTCCGTTTCGACTTCGACTACGTCGTCATCGACGCCGCCCCGGTCGGATCTGCCGCCGACGCATTGACGCTCTCCGGGCGTTGCGACGGCACAGTCGCTGTCGTCGAAATGGGAAGATCCACGTCGCCGCAGGTACTCGGCGCACTGGCGACGTTCGATCAAGGTGGATCCCGGCTGATCGGAGCCGTAGCAATATCGAAGAAGCACGCCAACTGGCTCCGCAAGATCTTCCGCCGGCAGAACAGCGGACCAATCCGAACATGGAACACCGGCACGGAACCGCAGAAGGAGGAACCCGCGATCGTCCTCGATGCAACGGCAGACACACTCGAGGCGGACCGGTGACAGACGATGTCCTGAATCGGCGGCGGTTGCTGGCTCGTTCACTGGGTGTCGCTGCAGCACTACCACTGGCGGCTGCCGCGTGTACGTCATCAGCCGAGGAACCGACTGTCGAGTTCACCTCGCCACACGTCTCCGATGTCCCCTCCGCGCGCAACGTCCGGGATTTCGGGGCTGTCGGCGATGGCAAGGCCGACGACACGACGGCGATCGCCACCGCTTGTGCGGTCGGCGAGGGCCCCCTGGTTCTCTACCTGCCCGCCGGTGCTTACCGCGTCACTGCATGGCCTGACCTGCCCGACTACGCCGCTGTCGTCGGGGACGGCAGCGACGTCACGACCATCGGTTACGCCGGGGACGGACCATTGATCACACTTCGAGGAAAGCATCGGGTGAGTTTCAAGCGCCTGGGGATCTACGTGACCGGCGCAACCGGCGCGGCGGTGTCCCTGTCCGAATGCTTCAGATGCTCGTTCGATTCCGTCGTATTCCGCGGCGGACACGTCAGTAGCAACTATCCCGAGTTTGCACAGCAGCGAGGGGTCATACTCGACCAGAACACGGGTGGCACTGCGTTCATCAATTGCGATGTCAACAACTTCGGAATCGGGCTCACGACCAGATGCATTCAGAACTACGTCACCTCCTCGAAGTTTACGAGCAATTACGTCGGAGTCCTGGGGACGGGAAATGATCATAGTGCCGGGCTGTCAATGGTCAACGTCGAATTCGTATCCGACACCGATCCGAACACTACGGACAAGCACGTGTTGATCGACGGAGCGGCAAACGATTGGTGGTTGACAAATGTATGGTTCGAGGGCGCCGACATCGCCCTGTCGATCGGGAATCGCGATCGTGGTGGGCCTGCACAGTTCGGCCTGGTCAACTGCAAGGTCGCAGCACGCTCGGTGTGTATGGACATGGTGTATTGCCGACAGCCCTACCTTGCCAACGTCCAGTTCGATTCGGATATCCAGCGCCCGGCAATCGAAGTCCGCGTCGATCCCGAGGGGTGTCCGGACGGCACCGCTGTCAATCTGCTCTCCAGCACAACTTCCGACATCGATCCGAAATCGTTTCCTGAAGGGTGGAGCGTGACTGGTCGCGGGCAGGTAAGTGGAGTTACCTTCGTAGGAACCGTGATTACTCGCGCAGGCATTGACAGTGCTGACCTCCTGCAGGCGCAATCCCCCGATGGTGAAGTACTTTCCGCGGTTCTGCCGACCGGAGAGTGGCTCGTCGACCGAGCCGACAGTGGAGTCGTGCTGAAGGATTCGGCCGACAACTACTGGAGACTGACGGTCTCGACCGATGGCAGCGTGAAGACCGCCCCGCTCGGTAGGCGCCGACCGACTGGCTAGGCATGCGCCGCTCGCCTCGCGACCCCGAATCACGGTCGGGCCGACAACCTGAATGTGCGCATTCTCCAAAGGCACCGGCCCTGTTCAAGCGTGCACTCTGGATGATCATCATCCTCTTCACCACTGCTGCCGCGATTACGGCGGCGGGCTGGCCTGTCTACGTACATCCGCAGATCGACCCGTTGAGAACAGCGGATGCCATTGTGGTTCTCGGCGGGACTCCGTACGAGCGTTTCGACATCGGCGTCGAATTGGCCGAGCGCGGATACGCACCACAACTCGTCATCTCGAACTCCGTCGGGAGTGGCGACAGGACGATGGACAAGTACTGCCATAGCCACTTCGACTTCGTGGTGAGTTGCTTCGAGCCCGATCCGTGGACGACAAAGGGAGAAGCCCAGGAGATTGGGCGCCGCGCCGCCCAGCAAGGGTGGCATCACATCATCGTCGTGACGTTCACACCCCACATCTCTCGGGCGAGGTACATCGTCGAAAAGTGCTTCGACGGCGAAGTGACAATGGTCGCAAGCCCTACCCCGTCCGGGCTGCCCTTCTGGGCAGGAATGTACATCCGCCAATCCGCCGGATACCTCAATGCCTTCACCGATCGAGGGTGTTGAAATACCAATCACCGTGTAACTCGGTCACAATGCCAGCACGCCATCGACAACTTGCTGCATTCTGCGCCGAAAGATGCTACGAGAAAACAGCTCGGCGTGTTGACGGATTGCAGCTGCGTCATAGATCGAGCCGTCGAACGCGCGCATCGAGCTCACGAAACCAGCCACTATCTCCTCGTCGAGAACGCCGGAGACGAATTGGCCCGTAACATGCGGCACCACGCTGTCGACTGCACCACCTCTGCCGAGCGCAATCACCGGCGTTCCGCAGGCCATGGCCTCCACCGGGACTATTCCGAAATCTTCTACGCCAGGCATGAGCAGCGCACGAGTTCGGCGCAGCAGCTCTAACAGCTGCGCATGCGATACATGCCCCAGGAAGACAACCGTGGGACCCGCAATACTGCGGCAATACTCGAGGCTGCGGCCGTCCCCCGTAACCACGAGGGGCACGCCCGCGGCATTCGCGGCGAGAATTGCCAGATCGGGCCTCTTGTAGGGCACGAGGCGCCCTGCGACCAAGAAGAAATTATCGCGGCGGGTAGCGGGGTCAGGCGTGAATGCATCGGTGTCGACAGGCGGATGAATCACAACCGCATCGCGGCCCCACCACTGTTTGATGCGCTGCGCAACGGTCGTCGAATTCGCCACCAATTGATTCAACAACGGAGCCGCAGCAAGCTCGGCACGTCGCGCTGTCGACGCGAGCATCATCAATGCGGCAGCGCCCGCTCTCCCGCCTGCTTCACCCTCACGGAGTGATTTGTCCCATGCCCAGCGGGCCGGGCTGTGCACATAGGCGATTGTGGCGGCGGAAGTCGCGAAAACGGCTTGGGTCGCAAATGCGTGATGACTGATGATCACCGCGGCAGCATCTCCGATGTCCATTCGTCGGAAGGCATTCGGCATCAACGGCATCAGTGGCGCATAGGACCGCTCACCACCGAGTCGATACAACTGATTGAGCCAAGTGGTCTCCGGCGCCCTCCGCAGTCCCGAGGGGATCCCCGTCGGACGCGCGATCGGCACATGCACGCGCGCATCCGGCCATTGTGCTGACAATTGTTCGACAACATGCTCCGAACCGGCGACTTCGGTAAATCGCTCATGAACGAGCGCGACGCGGGGAGAGGTCATCGAGAATCCCGTTGGGCGTTGCCTGCGGCGGAGGGAGTCACGCTACACACCTTCCTTTCGGATCTGCGCGGGCGACCCGTCGACCAACACCGCCGACAATACCAGCCCGGCTTCAGCGAAAGTCGCATTCCTGCAGGTAGCGACACCTATCCGGGTTCGCCTTCTCTGCCGTCCCCCATGTTTTCGGGACCTCGGTTCGGGTAGGCTTACTCCAAGCTCTCCACCGTCGTCGTCTGGCGTGGCAGATCGACTGCTTCAGTCAGGCTTGCTGGCCAGAGGTGAAAGCATGAAGCCTCCACGATCATTGGTGGTCCTCGTCGCGGCTGGCAAGCTTTATTCGAGGCCCCTCAGGCATCGGATCGGATCGCACCGTGTACCCAGCGCTGGAATCCGGCTTGGCCCTGTGATGGCGGCCGAGCATCGCGTTGCTCTTCGCTCGCCCAGGCTTTCGGACGCGTCGGCGTGGCAAACCCTGCGGATACGGGATCAGCATCTGATCGAGCCGTTCTGGGTGTCGTCTTCGAAATCCTGGTCCAGGCGCCACACCGAGGGCGCCTGGATAGACGAACTTCTACACATGCGCAAGGAGGCCCGCGCAGGCCGCGCATTGCCGCTGGTAATAGAGGTTGAAGGCCGATTCGCCGGTCAGTTCAACGTCGAGCACATCGACTGTGGAGCGCAGAGCGCAGAGGTCGGCGTGTGGATCGATTCCACTCTCACAGGACAGGGCATCGCGCTGGCAGCTGCGAACCTCCTCGCGCAGTATGTGTTCGACATACTCGGATTGCGCCGGGTCACTGCTCCGGTATGCGTCGACAACCAGCCTGCCACCCGGCTCGTACGACAGGTCGGGATGCAGCGAGAGGGCACGATGGCGAGTTATCTCGACGTCGGCGGTCGACGCAAGGATCACGACCTGTGGGCAATTACGTCGACGATGTGGGCGGCCAAGTCGGCCCGGGATTCGAATTCGACCGCGTCGTGATGTCACCCTTGACAAGCTGCGCGGCACGGTCGAAAGCGGCTCTGCTCGCTTCGATCTGGCTTACCGCCCGACCCAGCAATCCAGCCCTCAGTTCCGGAGCGCGCGACCATGTGCTGCGCATCGCGCAGCGAAGTCGGTCGTCGACCTCTTCCCCGTCCAGCCTTACCAACTCGACTCCGGCTTCGAACATCGCGGCCAAGCCCTCGAACTTGTCATTGTAATACCGTGAGGTCGACAGCCCGACAACAGGAATTCCTTGAGACAGGGCGAAGACCGCTACGTGGTAAGCACCCGTGACGATTATCCGGCATCGGGCGATCCGCCGCGAGAGTGATTGCGCACTGGCGAAACGACCTAGGGGCGGTACAACGGAGGGGAACCCGGTGAGGAGTGGCATCGTCGAGCGACGGTCTTCGGCGTCGTACTCGGACACGATCAGCGGAACCAGTCGAGCACCGGATTCGGCGGCCACGTCCCGAACGACGCGACCCAACACTTCCTGCACCTCGGCTCCGACCGGAGAGTAATCCGCAACTCTGAGACACACGCCGATGTCAGTGCCGAGGTCCCCGCGCCGAGTCGAGTAACCGAGTTCCACCGCGTCGTCGCCGGTAACTACGACACGTTCGGCCGGAACACCGAGAGAATGCAATAGTTCAGGGCCCCGCCGTCCTTCGCGAAGCGCGATGAAATCGACCTGCGGAAGCACTCGAGCGGCCTGTTCCAGCAGCGCGGGATCGTGAATCGGGCCTATCCCCTGCCCGACCATCGCGGTAGGGATTCGATGATTCGTTGCATACTCGAGTAAATCGAGTGTGCGCTCGGTCTGGAACCGATCGATATCGGTAAGGTACCCACCGCCGATCGCGAGCACCAAAGATGCGCCGTCGATGGCATTCGGCAGCCGCCCACCGTCACGACTCAGTAGCAACCGTTCCGAATTCGTTGTCATCGCGCCGGACTCACCGTTCGTACCTTTACCCCCGCTCCCGCGAAGGACGACCCGACGTGCCCGCCGCACGAGAGACGCGGGTGCGGCCGCCGCGGATTCCCACCCCTCGAGGAAGGGTCCCGCCGCCTCGGGACCGAAACGGCCGGCCAGCCCTCCCCAACCACGCCGTCTCGGCCAATCGCCGCCTTGCTGATACCGAATCGGCTCCGCGTTCGGCTCATAGGCCTTCAACAGCGACGATCTGCTGGTGAGGACACCGATTGTGGCGTTGGGCCATCGCTCTGCAATCCTGCGCACCGTGACGTTGAGAATCGCCAGGTCACCCTTGTTGTTCAGCCAGTACTCGCCGTTTTCCAGAAGAACACGGATGCTCGATCCGCCGGTCGGCGTTGCGCGGGACTCGCGATTCTCCATATCGGCCCCTTCGGACACTCATTCGCGAGAGGACGGCAGCGACCCCCGAGCGGGTAGCACACTATGTCAGCCCAGTCCGAAAGGGACAGGTAGAGGTCGATTCGACGATACCGCAACCCTTTCCTCCACACCACGGTCCGCTCCCCGACCTCGACATCCACATCCGGCGTGTCGTCGACCGGTTTCTCCCGTTCAGCACAACAGTCGACCTACCAGGTGACACAATTGCGTCGCGATGCATCTCCGAGCCATGGAGGTCGCCATGCCCCTCGAGGACGACGCGGTCAGTCGCTCCTTTTCTCGCTCGAACGAGCTGCAGGCACGGCTGAACAAACTTGTGCCGGGCGGAGCGCATACCTATGCGCGCGGTCCCGACCAGTACCCGGATTACATGGCGCCGGTACTTGTCGGCGGGAAGGGAGCCCGCGTATGGGATGTGGACGGGAACAGTTTCGTCGAATACGGCATGGGTCTCCGGTCCGTGACACTGGGACACGGGTACGCCCCCGTGGTCGACGCCGTGTGTGCGGCCATCTCCCGTGGTACGAACTTCAGCCGTCCGACGGAACTCGAATTGCACGCGGCCGAGGACTTTCTCCAACTCGTTCCCGGTGCAGACATGGTGAAGTTTGCCAAGAACGGGTCCGACGCCACCACTGCGGCGGTCCGCCTCGCCCGAGCTGTGACGGGACGCGAGCTGGTGGCGGTCTGCAATCAACCGTTCTTCTCCGTGGACGACTGGTTCATCGGCACAACCGCAATGAACAGCGGTGTTCCCTCCGATGTCGCCGCCAAGACACGCGGCTTCCGATTCAATGACCTCAATTCACTTGTCTCGGTGTTCGACGAGAATCCACACCGGGTGGCCTGTGTCGTCATGGAGGCAGCCACCGCTACAGCTGAGCCGACACCCGGATACCTCGACGCCGTTCGGTCGCTCTGCGACGAGCGCGGAGCCCTTCTCATCTTCGACGAGATGATCACAGGATTCCGATGGTCACAAGGCGGCGCACAAACGGAGTACGCGGTCACACCCGACTTGTCGTGCTGGGGTAAGGCGATGGGTAACGGCTTCCCGATTTCAGCCCTGGCGGGCAAACGCGAGTACATGGAGTTCGGCGGGCTGAACACGGACCACGACCGGGTCTTCCTCCTGTCCACGACCCACGGACCCGAGTGCGGAGCGCTCGCGGCTTTCCGCGCAGTCGTACACGCCTACGCCACCGAGGATCCGATTTCGCGCATGGAGCAGTCCGGCAGGCGCATCGCCGAAGGAGTCGGCGCAGCCGCTGCAGATATGGGGATTGCGGATTACGTCCAGGTGATCGGCCGGCCTTCATGCCTGATTTTCGTCACGCGTGACCTGAACTATCAGCCATCACAGGAATTCCGGACGCTCTTCCTGCAAGAACTCTTGTCAGGTGGCGTTCTGTGCCAATCGTTTGTCACGTCTGCGGCGCACCGCTCGGCCGACGTCGATCTCACTCTGGAAGTGATCCATCGCGCTCTCGAAATCTACAGTAGGGCAATCGAATCCGGCGGCGTGGCCGGATTTCTCCGTGGCCGCCCCGTCGCCCCTGCACTGCGCCGTTATGCGGCACCCCGCCGGACCGATACATCGGACTGATCGTGCAGCCGCGGGGATCGCTCAGCGCAGCAAGCGCCGCGAGGCGAACTGGCGGAAGTACACGAGCTTCGACGGCTCGACCAGTCCGGGAAGAATGAAGTACCAGACCCGTTCCATGCGACGCGGAAGATCGTCGAAGGCGCCGGTCGCGGTCGCGACCACGTGGGCACCGAGCAGCGACCCGAGCAGGAACGTGGACAGAGTTCCCGCGGAGACGTCGTCTTCCGTGAGGATGTCGCCCTCCTCGACCGCACGTGCGACGAGTCGCTCGAAGCCCTGCTGCCACGAGGCCACCACGTTGCCGTGCGTCCCCTGGTAGTCGCCGATCTCGTGCTGCAGTCGCAGCATGGCCGCGACGATCGGATCGGAACTCGCCGCCTCGATCGCCACGTAGGACAGGGCGACGAGCGCTTCCAGAGCCGGCGTCGGCCCGTCGCTGACGGATGTCATTCCGGCGGTCAGACGGATCTGCCCCTCGTCGATGACGCCGCGCGCCAGGTCTTCCTTGGAACTGAAGTGGAAGTACAACGCACCTTTGGTCACACCGGACTGCTCGATGATTTCGTTGAGACCCGCGTTGGCGTAACCGAGACGTAAGAATACGTCGGCCGCCGCCATGAGGACCGACGCCCGAGTTACCTCTGCTCGAACCTGTCTCGCCATCGACTGCCTCCCGAACAACCCCCCCGACGGGGCGCGCAAACTCCAGCGAACCCTAGCACTTGACAGGCGCAGCCCTAGGGAAGTTGAACCGCGAGTCAGGAAACGAGAACACGTTCACTGAGGTGTCGTACGGGGCCGATCAGTGCCCAGCTGCGGATCCGCCTCGAGATTGGTCAACCCGTTCCAGCACAGGTTGACGAGATGCGCGGCGACGACTTCCTTCGGCGGCGTCCGCTCGTCCAGCCACCACGTGGCGGTGGTGGACACCATCCCGACCAGCGCCTGCGCGTACAGCAGGGCCAGATCGGGATTGAAACCACGCCGCGAGAAGTCGCCGGCCAGGATGTGCCCGACCTGACCGATGGCCTCGTTCAGCAGGCTCGAGTACGTACCGTCCGGTGCCGCCACCGGAGAGTCGCGGACGAGGATGCGGAACCCGTCGGTGTGCTCCTCCACATAGGTGAGCAGCGCCAGCGCCACCCGCTCGACCCGGACCCGGGAGCGATTCTGCTTCAGCGAGGACGTCACCATCTCCAGCAGTCGCGACATCTCCCGATCCACGACGACGGCATAGAGGCCCTCCTTGCCGCCGAAGTGTTCGTAGACGACAGGCTTGGAGACGTGGGCCCGCTGTGCGATCTCCTCGATCGACGTCGCCTCGTACCCTCGCTCGGCAAACAGGGCACGGCCGATCTCGATCAACTGCTCCCGCCGTTGAGTACCGGTCATCCGGGTGCGGACCGCCCTCTCGGGGGTCGCGTCCAACTCCGTGGGTCGGGGCACCGAGGCACCTTCCTTTCCTGACACTCGCGACGACGAAGTGCCGCGGGCAGCGCGGAAACACTGCAGGTAGCACCCACTCTATCGGGACGATCGAGACAAATTTCCGCAGCGGTTCGACGGGCGGCGGGTCGGCATGCGAGGATTCTCTCGCGCAAACGGGCGTGACACCCCGTGTGCGTGGCAATCCGCCGTAGTGTAATGGCAGCACCTCTGATTTTGGTTCAGATAGTTCAGGTTCGAGTCCTGGCGGCGGAGCGGAGCCTGCGGAGCACATTCCTGCAGGTGGAGCTGTCGAGAACAGCAAGAGCGGAACGACTCAGAGGGAGCTTCATGCCAGTGCAGACCGCCGTGGTCGTCCTCGCCGCCGGCGCGGGAACTCGGATGCGGTCGAAGACCCCCAAGGTGTTGCACACTCTGGGCGGACGCACGATGCTGGCGCACTCCCTGTACGCCGCCGCCGAGGTCGATCCGACGCACCTCGTCACCGTCGTCGGGCACGACAAGGAACGCGTCGGGGTCGCCGTCAGCGCCCTCGAGGCCGAACTGGGCCGCCCGATCGCGATCGCCGTCCAGGACGAGCAGAACGGCACCGGACACGCCGTCGAATGCGGCCTGTCCGCCCTGCCCGCCGATTTCCGTGGGACCGTGCTGGTCACCGCCGCGGACGTCCCGCTGCTCGACGGCCGCACGCTGCACGCTCTCGTCGACGAGCACCGCAGCGAGCCGACCCCCTCGGCGGTCACCGTGCTGACGTTCACCGCTCCCGAGCCCCGCGGCTACGGGCGGATCGTCAGACTGCCCCACGACGGTGAGATCGCCGAGATCGTGGAAGAGGCCGACGCCACCGAAGAGCAGGCGGCCATCACCGAGGTCAACGCCGGCGTGTACGCGTTCGACGCCGAGTTCCTGCGCTCCGCGCTCGGGCAGCTCAATGCGAACAACGCGCAGGGCGAGCTGTACCTGACCGACGTCGTCAAGATCGCCCGCAAGGCCGGCGCACCCGTTTTCGCCGCCCACCTGGCCGACTCCGCGAAGGTCGCAGGCGCCAACGATCGCGTCCAGCTGTCGAGGCTGGCTGCCGAACTCAATCGCCGCACCGTCGAGAACTGGATGCGGGCCGGGGTCACCGTCGTCGATCCGTCGACCACCTGGATCGACGTCGGCGTCACACTCGCTCGCGACGTCACCATCCATCCGGGAGTGCAACTGCTCGGCACCACCGCCGTCGGCGAGGACGCCGTGATCGGTCCCGACACCACCCTCACCGACGTGACGGTCGGCGAAGGCGCCAGCGTGGTGCGTACCCACGGCTCGGAATCGACGATCGGCGCGGGCGCCACCGTCGGCCCGTTCTCCTACCTGCGTCCCGGCACCGTCCTCGGGGCGTCCGGCAAGCTCGGCGCCTTCGTCGAGACGAAGAACGCCGACATCGGGGCGCACACCAAAGTTCCTCACCTGACCTACGTGGGCGACGCCACGATCGGCGAGTACAGCAACATCGGTGCGTCGAGCGTGTTCGTCAATTACGACGGCGTCGCCAAGAGCCGTACGGTGGTGGGGTCACACGTCCGGACCGGATCGGACACCATGTTCGTCGCTCCGGTACAGGTCGGTGACGGTGCTTACACCGGCGCCGGCACGGTGCTGCGTTTCGACGTTCCACCGGGGGCACTCGCGGTCTCCGGCGGGAAGCAGCGCAATATTGACGGCTGGGTGCAACGAAATCGCCCCGGTACCGCCGCCGCCGAGGCGGCAGCCGCCGCGGGACTGCACCACAGTTCAGATCTGCACGAAACCGAGAAGCAAGATTTAAAGGATGGCATAGAGCAGTGACCGCGAATTGGATCGACAACCAGAAGAACCTCATGCTTTTTTCTGGTCGCGCGCATCCGGAGCTGGCCGAACAGGTAGCGAAGGAACTCGACGTGCGGGTCACCCCGCAGACTGCCCGTGACTTCGCGAACGGCGAGATCTTCGTCCGTTTCGAGGAGTCGGTCCGCGGCTCCGACGCCTTCGTGTTGCAGAGCCACCCGGCCCCGCTGAACACGTGGGTGATGGAACAGCTGATCATGATCGACGCGCTCAAGCGCGGATCGGCCAAGCGCATCACCGCGATCCTGCCGTTCTACCCGTACGCACGCCAGGACAAGAAGCACCGCGGCCGTGAGCCCATCTCGGCTCGCCTGATCGCCGACCTCCTCAAGACGGCAGGCGCCGACCGCATCATCACGGTCGACCTCCACACCGACCAGATCCAGGGCTTCTTCGACGGCCCCGTCGACCACATGCACGCCCAGGGTCAGCTCGCCGAGTACATCCGCGGCAACTACGGCACCGAGAACATCGCCGTCGTCTCCCCCGACTCCGGTCGCGTCCGGGTCGCCGAGAAGTGGGCCGACACCCTCGGTGGCGCGCCGCTGGCATTCATCCACAAGACGCGCGACCCGCTGGTGCCCAACCAGGTGAAGTCCAACCGCGTCGTCGGTGACGTCGAAGGCCACACCTGCATCCTGATCGACGACATGATCGACACCGGTGGAACCATCGCCGGCGCCGTGAAGATCCTCAAGGAGGCCGGCGCGGGCGACGTGATCATCGCCGCCACCCACGGTGTCCTGTCCGATCCGGCGGCCGAGCGTCTCGCCGCGTGTGGTGCCAAGGAAGTCATCGTCACCAACACGCTCCCGATCGACGAGTCGAAGAAGTTCCCGACCCTCACGGTGCTGTCCATCGCGCCGCTGCTGGCTCGCACCATCAAGGAAGTTTTCGAGAACGGCTCGGTCACGTCGCTGTTCAACGGCAACGCCTAGGCGCTCCGCGCCTGTGAGTGGTTGACGAGTCCAGAGACTCGTCAACCACTCACAGGCGTAGCCTTTCCCTGTGTTCACCGGGATCCCCACCGCTGCTCTCGACTTCTACGAGGACCTCGAGGCAGACAACAGCAAGAGCTTCTGGACCGCGCACAAATCCGTCTACGACGACTCCGTGCGCGCACCCATGACCGCCCTGCTCGCGGAACTCGAATCGGAGTTCGGCGCGGGCAAGGTGTTTCGCCCCTACCGCGATGTCCGGTTCTCGAAGGACAAGACGCCCTACAAGACCCATCAGGGCGGATTCGTCGAGACCCGTCCCGGCGTGGGCTACTACGTGCAGATCGATGCCGCCGGACTGTTCGTCGCGGGCGGCTTCTATTCGCATACCCCGCTCCATGTCGGGCGTTTCCGTGACGCCGTCGACGACGACCGCAAGGGCCGCGAACTCGTCCGGCTCGTGAAGAAGGCCCGGTCGTCGGGATTCGAGATCGGCGGCGACACACTCAAGACCCGTCCTCGCGGCGTCGCCGAGGACCACCCGCGACTCGACCTGATGCGTCACAGGTCGCTCACGGCCAGCCGGAGCTACCTCTCCCCCGACTGGATCGAAACTCCCCGCGCCGCTGACGAAGTGCGCACCGCCTGGCGTTCGATGCGGCCGCTCGTCGAGTGGCTGACCACCGTCATCGGTGCCGGAGAATGAAACTTACCGGTCGGGAAAACACGTGTGGCACACAGCGTTTGCGGAGCAGTTTGCGCGCCTCGGCATGATCTTCGTCACGCTCGGCCACAGAACCGCAGGTCGTACTTACGGCGATGTGACTCGCACGCCCGAATTCCCCTACTGTGGCTCGTCGTGATCGACGCGCAGACTCTCTCCGGCCCTATCGATATCGCTGCAATTCGAAACGTCCGGCGTTGGTCGCCGGGGGCGTGCGTGTGGTGCGGAGACGACAACGCCGTCGAGATGTTCCGTAACGAACCTCGCTGTGGCACTTGCCGCGAGAAGGAATCGGTCATCGACGAGGCCCGCCGCTTCCTGGGCATGTACGGTCTGCGTCCGCTCGGCGGAACGTTGCAGTCGGACGACGACGAAGAGCGTGAGCACCGGGTCAACGCCCGCGACGCCCGCCGCGAACTCAACGAGATGAAGCTCGCGGAACTCCCGGACCCGGCGGCCGTCCGCAAGGCCCTGCGCCCCCGGGCGGCCAGTGTGGTGTCGGAGCCGCGCAGCACCGCTCATTCCGGAACGTCGTCGGCCTCCGCGTCGACCCGCCCGAGTGCGTCCCGCACGTCGGCCACCCCGCCGGTGGCACCGGTGCGCACCGATGCCGTCGACGTCGCCGCACTCGAATCGCGCGTCACGGGCCTGCTCGATCAGCTCTCGGCCATCGACGCCCAGATGAACCTGATCGGCGAGCCCGCCGGCCTTGCCGCGCGTGCTCGAATCAGCGACCTCGAGAAGCAGCGCGCCACCGTGCTCCGCACCCTCGCGGCGCTGGAGAAGGCCCGGATCGCGGCCGGCCAGTAGGCCGTACTTTTCGGGCTGCGTCCGGGTGATACTCTCGCCCTTCATGCAGCCCGCCTCCTCACCCACCGCGCTCGTCATCGACGCGAAGAAGCCGCCGATGGGCCCGATGCTGGTGACCCCCAATGCCCGCATCAACGGCCATCCCGTGCCGCTTCGATGGGGACACAACGAAATTCCGGCACCGCCGGGCGTGCACCACATCCAGATCTCGGTCCCGTGGATCTGGGAGCAGGGCAGGGCGCAGATCACCGTCGACAACCGGTACCACCCGGCTCCCCCGGTGTACTACGCGTCGCCGTTCAGCAGTTTCAGCAAGGGCGCGATCGACCATCGGCCGGTGAAGAATCCCGGACTGTTCGGGTTGCTGCTCATCCTCACACCGGTACTCGTCCTGATCCTCGCTGTCGTGGCGTTCGCCCTGTTCGGCTAGAGCGCCCGCGGCCGCACCATTGACACAATGGGCAATGTGTCTCACCATCGATACATGACCACACATGTGTCGAGCGTTTCGTTCGTACCGAGGTCCGGACAGTCGTGGCGTGCCCCGTGGCAGATGTACGCAGGCCTGCGCGACCACGACCCCGTCCATCACGTCGTCCCCGAGGACGCACCCGGCAACGACTACTGGGTGTTGTCCCGGCACGCCGACGTCTACGCGGCGGCCCGGGACCCCGAGACGTTCTCCTCCGCCGCCGGCCTCACCACGACATACGGCGAGCTGGAGAAGATCGGCCTGCAGGACAATCCGCCGCTGGTGATGCTCGACCCGCCCGACCACACCGCGTTCCGCCGTCTCGTGTCGAAGGGATTCACCCCACGGCAGGTCACCGCCGTCGAGCCGGACGTCCGGGCGTTCGTGGTGGAGCGCATCGAACAACTGCGGGAGGCAGGCGAGGGCGATGTGGTGAAGGAACTGTTCAAGCCGCTGCCGAGCATGGTCGTCGCCCACTACCTCGGTGTCCCCGACGAGGACCGGGCGCAGTTCGACGGGTGGACCGAGGCCATCGTCGCGGCCAATGCGCAGGGCGACACGCTGCAGGCGACGGGTGCGGTCACCGAACTGATGGGCTACTTCACCGGACTGATCGAGCGGCGGCGCACCGACCCCGGAGACGACACGATCTCGCACCTCGTCGCGGGCGGGATGGGAGCCGACGGCGACATCACCGGGCTGCTCTCCATCCTCGGTTTCGCGTTCACGATGGTCACCGGCGGCAACGACACCACCACCGGGATGCTCGGCGGCGCAGTCCAGTTGCTCACCGAGCACCGGGATCAGCGACGCGACCTGATCGAACATCCGGAGCTCGTCGGTGACGCCGTCGAGGAATTGCTCCGGCTCACCGCCCCCGTCCAGGGCCTCGCCCGCACGGTGACCCGCGAGGTCGAGATCGACGGCACCGTCGTTCCCGAGGGACGGAAGGTACTCCTGCTGTACGGCTCCGCCAACCGCGATCCGCGCCGGTTCGGACCGGATGCCGAGGTCCTGGACGTGCATCGCAGTCCGAAGCAGATCCTCACCTTCAGCCATGGGGCCCACCACTGCCTCGGTGCGGCCGCGGCACGGATGCAGGCGCGGATCGCGCTCGAGGAACTGCTGGCCCGCTGCCCCGATTTCACCGTCGACATCGACGCCGTCGTCTATGCGGACGGCAATTACGTGCGCCGCCCGACGAGCGTCCCGTTCCGGGTGCGTGAAGCATGACCGCCGACTGGATGCGGGACGAACGCCCCCGCCTCGCCGCCGAGCGGATCCTCGACGTCGCGGCCCAGCTGTATGTCGAGAACGGCATCGCGGCCGTCGGTATGGCCGAGGTCGCACGGGCGGCCGGATGTTCCCGGGCCACGCTGTACCGCTACTTCGACAGCAGGCAGTCGCTGCAGCTGGCGTTCGTTCACCGCGAGGCCCGGCGCATCGGCGCGCTGGTCGCGGAGGAGGTATCCGCGGCCGGTGATCCGAAGGATGTGATCGTGGAGGCGATGCTGGCCGCGATCCGGCTGGTGCGCGCCGACCCGACTCTGGCCGCCTGGTTCCAGCTCGGCGACTCCGGACTCGCCGCGCAGATCGCGCACTCGTCGGACGTCATCGAATCGCTGGGCTCCGCCTTCCTGGGGCAGGCGGGGTTCTCCAGCGACGAGACGTCCCGAAAGGCACGGTGGCTCGTCCGGATCATCGTCTCCCTGCTCACCGTCCCGGGCGTCGACGACACCGACGAACGCACGATGCTCGAGCAGTTCGTCGCACCGGCACTCGCCGAGCACGACTCCGGACGCGCCTGACACCTGCCACCTCCGGACGAACGGGACGCTCGTTCGATCTGACGCAACAAGCGTCCCGTTCGTGCGGGGGCGGAGCAGCGCGGGGATCCGCGAGGACGCTCAGGGGACGAAGAAGTACCCCAGGCCCGGAACGATCGTCGCCGAGGATTCGCCGAGGACGGTCGCCGTCACGTGCCCCGACCCTGTGGGCACGTCGACGACCGGTTCTCTGCCCGGCATTCCGAAACTGCCCGACGGAACGGTCACTGTTCCGGTCGCCCCCGTGCTGAGATTGAGCCACCGCACCGTGGCTGCGGAGGTGTACGTCGTGCAGTTCGCTCCCGGGGTGAACGCCGGGCACATGCTCGTCGCCGACAGCCGCGCGACGCCCGGTCCCGGACTCGCGCCGGTGGATGCGGCGAGCGACACCGTGGCGAAGGGAAACGGGTCACCGATGACCCCGGTGAACGGGACCTGGAACGCCGTCGTGGTCACCGACACCGGATCCGGTACGGCGGCGGCGATGCCGGCGGACGCGGTGGTGAGCGCCACCGCTGCGGCGCAGGTGCCGACGATCGTGCCGAGACGTCTGTTCCTCGTTGCCATGGTCAACCCTTCGTCACGTCGTGGAATCATGTTCCGGCTCTTCGACTGTATCGATCGACCACGTCGCACGTGCGCACTCCGGGATACCGGCGCGGCGAACCCTATGATGTAGCGAACCGCGACCGACCAGCGAAGGAGCCGCGTATGTGCTCGCCCCGCATCATGACTCACGTCTACGGAACCATCGAGAAACGCGGCGCCCCGATGAGTCGACGGTCGTTGTTCGGAGCGGTGGGCGCGGCAGCACTGGCGGCAGCGGTCGCACCGGCGACGGCATCAGCTGCCCCGACATCGGAGGCGTCGATCGTCGACCTCACCCATGTGCTCACTCCCAGCTTTCCCGTGTGGCCCGGCGCCCAGCAGTTCGCGATGCGAGCGGTGGCGCGGATCGGTGGCGCTCCGATTCTGCTCGGCTCCGTCGCAATCGGCGCTCCCAGTGTGTTCTACAAGAACGAACTCCGCTACGACGAGCACACCGGCACGCACGTCGACGCGCCGGCGCATGCGAGCGTGAACGGCCTCACCGTCGAACAGATTCCGCCCCGCGACCTGGTGGTACCGCTCGCCGTCGTGGACATTTCGGTGCGGGCCCGAGCCGACAACGACACGCTGCTCACCCGGCAGGATCTCCTCGACTGGGAGTCCGATCACGGTCCACTCCCCGACCGCTGCATGGTGGCGATGAACTCGGGATGGGACAGCCGCGCCGCTCAGCCCGCGACGTTCACCAATCAGGACACCACGGGTGTGCAGCACACACCCGGATTCGACCCGGACGCCGTCGAGTTCCTCGTCCGGGAACGCGACATCGTCGCGTTGGGATCGGACACCCTCAGTGTCGACGCGGGGCGTAGCACCACGTACGGAGCGCATCTCGCGGCACTCGGCGCCGGGAAGTACGCGGTGGAAGCTCTCGCGAATCTGTCACAGGTTCCGCCGTCCGGCGCAACCGTCATGGTCGGCGCCCCCACCCACGCAGGAGGATCCGGCGGTCCCTGCCGGACCCTCGCGTGGTTCTGACGTGTGAAGGTCAGCCTTGCGGGGTGACGCGGAGAACCTGGTCGGTGGAACCGTTGTCCGTGGTGACGAGCAGCGAACCGTCGGCGGTCGGGGTGACCGACCGGAGTCGACCGTACTGGTTCTGCAGGCCGAACGTCTGCGCCGTCACCGACTGCCCGTCCGCGGCGAGACGCAGGAAGATCAGTTGCTTCGTCTTGAGGCCGCCCATGACGAGTGCGCCGTCCCACGGTCCCCAGCCGGGGCCGGTCACGAAGGCGGCACTTCCGGTTGCGAGGGTCGTGCTGCCCGAACTCCACGCCGCGGCAACAGCTCCGGGGACGCGCGACGGATCCGTCATCGGTACGGATTCGTCGTAGATGCCGGGGATCCGATCGGGCTTGTAGCCGTAGTTCCCTCCCGCGACCAGGAGGTTCACCTCGTCGTCGCGGGTCGTTCCCTGATCCACGGCGTAGATGCGGCCCGTGCCGGGCTGCTGCGCGAGACCCTGCGCGTTCCGGTGCCCCAGGGTGTAGACGGGGCTCGCCGGGTCCGGATTTCCGGCTGCGGGGGTGCCGTCCGTATTGATGTGGAGGGTCTTGCCGCCCAGCGAGTTCGGATCCTGTGACACGGTCGGCTGCGCCGTGTCGCCGGTGCCGATGAACAGGGTGCCGTCGGCGGCCGTCAGTATCCGGCAACCGCCGTGACGTCCCTCGTTGACGGGGATTCCGGTCAGAATTGCGGAACCGCGGGTCAGCGTCGTCCAGCCGGCGTCGACGGTCCACGACTGGATCCGGATGTCGGTGACGCCACCTCCCTGGAATCCCTGGCACGTGTACAGGGTGCGCGTGTTCGCGAAATTGCTCGCGAGGGCGATACCCATCAACCCGGTCTCGGACTGCGCGTACAGGTCCGAGAGATCGGCGGTGACCGGGCCGGTGCTTCCGTCCGCACGCCGGACGAAGAACCCGCCCGACCGTTGACCGGTGAGGACGGCGCCGTCCGGGGCCTGCACCGCGTCCCACGGATGGTCGAGCCCGTCGAGAACCGGAGTGACCGTCAGCGCCGGAAGGGTGTCCTCCGTGGGAATTCCCGGGCCGTCGCTACCCGAACCGAGGCTTCCCGTGTCGAACGGGAAGGGCAGCGGCTGAGCGGAGACCTGTGCGGCGGGGAGTCCGATCACGGACGCGGTGGCGAGAGCGAGGACAGCGAGCTTCGAAGGACGCACAAGTTCTCCTCGGGTCGATTGCGCACTACGCGGTCACTATAAGCGCGATCGTGCCCGAAGTTGATCTTGCCGGTCAGTTCCGCGCGGCGCACACCAGCGCGAAGCGGTCGTCGGGATCGGTCCAGGTGCGTTCGACGTCGAATCCCGCCTCCGCCAGCTCCCGTCGGATCCCGTCGAGGGTGAACTTGGCCGAGATCTCCGTCCGCAGCTGCTCACCCGCTGTGAACTCCACGTCCAGATCCAGCTCGCCCACGCGGATCGACATCGCACGCTCGGCCTCGAGCCGCATCTCGATCCACTCGTTGTCGGCGTCCCACAGCGCGACGTGCCGGAACTCGTCCACCGGGAAGTCGGCGTCGAGCTGCGTGTTGAGTACCTGCAGGACGTTGCGGTTGAACTGGGCCGTCACCCCGGCGGCGTCGTCGTATGCGGGGACGAGGACGGCGGGATCGATCACCAATCCGACACCGAGGAGGAGGTGCTCCCCCGGTTCGAGGACGTCGGCGATTCCGGAGAGGAACTCCGCCCGCTCGGCCGGCACCATGTTTCCGAGGGTTCCCCCGAGGAACGCGATCGTGCGGCGGCCACCGCGTGGAAGGTGGTGCAGCGACTCGGTGAAGTCGCTGACGACGCCGCGCACGGTCAGATGCGGGAACTCCACGCCGATCTGCTCTGCCGCACCCTCGAGAGCGGACACCGACACGTCCTGCGGTACGTACGTATGGAGACTTCCGTGCCGCGTAGCGGCGCCCAGCAGGAGCCGTGTCTTCTCCGACGACCCGGATCCGAGTTCCACGAGAATCTCCGGCGCCGTGACCTCGGCGATCTCCCCCGAATATCGTCTGAGCAGTTCCCGTTCCGTACGCGTCGGGAAGTATTCGGGCAACGCGGTGATCTGCTCGAACAGCTCGCTCCCGCGGGCGTCGTAGAAGTATTTGGGAGGCAGCCATTTCGGGTTCGACGTGAGCCCGACGGTGGCGTCCTTGCACAGAGCGGCCTTCAGCTGCTCGGGTTGCAGGTACACCTCGAGGGTCGGTGTGGTGGTCATCGTGCTCCCATCTCGAGCGGGGTGACGATCAGGTGTCCGGGACGTGCGCTGACGAAGTGACGGTCCGGAATCGATTGCCATGCGGGGTTGTCGTCGTAGGGTTCGGACATCACGATGGCCCGCTCGTCGTCGACGAGCGCCGACAGCGAGTGATGCCAGGTGGTGGCCCACAGTTCACTGCCGTTGCCCAGCAGCAGATTCAATCGCGAGTTCGGGGCCGCAGCGACGACGTCCTGTACGAGCGCACTCATCGCCTTCTCGGGGTCCTGCTCGCCGAGCGCCCGGCGTAGGAGCAGCCACAACGCGGCCGAGTCGGTCGGTGCCTCGAGTTGCAGCAGATCGTTCACGGGGAGCTCCGCGGCGAGCGCGCCAAGCGACTCCGGCCACCCGCGGACCACCCCGTTGTGGCTGAAGGCCCAGGTCTCGTCGGAGAACGGCGCGCAGGCCGTGTGTTGCACGGGCATCCCGACCGTCGCCGACCGTGCGGCGGCCACCACGGCGCGGGAGCGGATGTTCGGCAACGTCTCTCGCACGACGGGGTCGGACCAGAGCGGCTGGGCACTGCGGTAGCGGGAGAAACCGTCCGATCCCCACCAGCCCACACCGAATCCGTCGGCGTTGACGGTCCCGCCACCTCTCATGTCGCGTGGCGCGTAGGACTGGCGCAGGAGCGAGTTCTCGCCGCGACTCAAGAGGTCGCCCACCGACTGTTCCGGTCCCAGATAGCCCAGGTGTCGGCACATCTCAGCGGTCGTCCCCCGGAAGGTCCCGAGCACAGCGGAATCCGGAGAAGATCTGCCTCCGGATCGGGTGGTCCCAGTTGCGGAACGTCCCACGGCACGCTACCGGATCGGTGCCGAACGAACCGCCGCGCAGCACGCGGTAGTCGCCGCCGTAGAACACCTCCGAGTACTCGCGGTACGGAAACGCCGAGAACCCGGGATAGGGCTCGAACGGCGACGACGTCCACTCCCACACGTCGCCGATCAGCTGATGGACGCCGAGCGGGGATGCCCCCGACGGATAGGCCCCGACCACCGCGGGACCGAGGTGACGTTGCCCGAGATTGGCGAGCGAGGAGTCGGGTTCGGCTTCGCCCCAAGGGAATCGGCGCGACCGGCCGGTGAACGGATCCCACCGCGCGGCCTTCTCCCATTCGGCTTCGGTCGGAAGTCTCTTGCCGTCCCAGCGTGCGAACGCCTCGGCCTCGAAGTAGCAGACGTGCACGACCGGTTCCTGGAGATGGATCGGCTCGGTCACCCCGAACCTCTGTCGCCACCAGGTTCCGCAGCCGTCGTTCTCCCAGAACTGGGGAGCATCCAACCCGGCTTCGAGGCGGTGCGCCCATCCCCGCTCACTCCACAACTCGGGCCGCGCGTAACCTCCGTCGTCCATGAACTCGAGGTAGCGGCCGTTGGTGACGGGGACGGCGTCGATCACGAACGCCGGAACGTGCACGCGGTGCGCGGACCTCTCGTTGTCGAGCGCCCACGGATCGTCCGACGTTCCCATCGTGAATTCGCCGGAGGGAATGACCACTTCGTCCTCGTCGATCGCCCCGCCGACACGCGGTGCGCTCTCCGCGGCCAGCACAGCCGGGCCGGTGCGCAGTTGATGGGTGGCGAGCATCGTTTCGGCATGCTGCTGCTCGTGCTGCGCGATCATGCCGAACGCGAATCCGTTCTCCTCGAGCGGCCGGCCCCGGAACGTGCTGCGGTCGAGAACATCCCACGACTTGTCTCGAACGGTACGTACGTATTCCCTGGCCTCGTCCGGGTCCAGCAGCGGCAGGGACGGCCGGGAGTTCCTCGAATGTTTGAATGCGTCGTACAACTCGTCGATGTCGCGGCGGACCGGTTCCCGTCCACCGACGTCCCGCACGAGCCACAGCTCTTCCTGATTGCCGATGTGCGCGAGATCCCACACGAGCGGGCTCATCAACGGGGAATGCTGTGCAACGAGGTCCTCCCCGCCCACACAGTCCGTCAACCCCGCGGTGCGCTCCCGCGCCCGTGTCAACACCGTCTCGATCTTCTCGCGGGTACCCATCAGCATTCCTCGCTCGGCGCCTGGCCCTGGCAACATCGTTCGGCGCCGGCATCGAGCAGTCTGACGAATTCGGGGTCGGGCGAGTACGCCGCCGCCAGCGACAGCAGAGCTGTTGCCGCAGCGCGCAATTCGAGGTCGGCCAGGCCGAACTCGGCCGCGTCCCGCCAGCGTTCGGCGGTGGGCAGCGCCGCGTCGAGCGCCTCGGCCATGGCGCCCGGGCCCGACAGCAGCGCGTCGATCGCCGCGATGGGAACCCGCCACTGGTCGCCCGGTTGCGCGTCGAGGTACCGCACCTCGAGATGACCGGCCGCGCGCACGGGCGGAAACAGGGTGGTGAGGTGGTAGTCGAGGTCGGCGGGCGTCGGGCGACCGATCACGTCATCCAGTGCGCCCTCGACCCAGTCCGCGAAAGTTGCACCGTCGGGCGCTGTCCAGTCCGTTCCGTCGTTGCGGATGCACAGCAACGGCACGTCCAGCACCCACCCCGCATAGTCCGCGACGTGCGGGGTTCCGATGGTGCGCGGCGAATCGAGTTCGAGCCACGTTCGCATCCGCTGCGACGCCCATTGCCCGTCGGGTACCCCGTAGAGCCGCGGCGAACACGCGAAGGCCGCGATCAATGCGGGACCGATGGCATGAAGCAGGTGCCACCGCTTCTCCACCGCAACCGGATCGGCCCCGGCGTCCACGCTGATCTGCGTTGCGGCGGTGTTGCACATCATCAGCTTCCCGAAGGGCCCGATGCCGGTGAAACGGGATTCCATGGCGCAGTAGCGCGGCGATTGGAGGAGACGTTGCGCGGGCCGGCGGGTGTCCGCGGCCTCGGACGACATGAGGATCGATCGGGAAGACAACAGGTCCGTGAGAACCGCCTGATCGGCGGCGAGATAGTCGCACAGTTCGCGTGCGGAGTAATAGGGGGCGCTGGACAGTTCGATCTGTCCGCCGGGTTCGACCGTGACGGCGCTGCCACCGGGAAGGGGCTGAGCAGGAGAAGTAGGATCGATGGTTCTGGGGGTGTGCGGCCCGAGAGCTTCGGCGAGAGCGGCGAGGTCGGGGCGCACGTATTCCGGCAGTTGCGCGGTCAGCCACTCCAATTCCGCGCCGATCAGCTGCGGTGGCCCCAGTTTGAAGCAGACACCACCCAGGTACGCCTCCGCCGCCGGCCGCGACGTGAAACACGTTGCCTCGACGGACTGAACTGCAGTAGCCATTCGACCCTCCCCTTCGGGCGCCGCCTGAACGTCGTTATCGACATTAGAGCGCCTCGGCCGTCGATGCACGCCCCATCGGCATACTTTTCGAGGAACCTGCACGGGTACGTTCGAGTCCAGTCACCGCGAAAAGGGAGGTATCGGACATGCTCGACCTCGAGCAGGCGCGACGGGACACCCCGGGCTGCCTCGACAAGGTGTTCCTCGACAGCGCGGGCTCCTCGCTTCCGCCGACCCCGGTCCTGGACGCCGTGTTCGCGCACCTGCGCCGGGAGGCCGACGTGGGCGGCTACGTCGCGGCCGCCGAACGGGCCGACGACCTCGCGGCCGTGAAGTCGTCCCTTGGCCGGCTGATCGGGGCGAGCGCCGACAGCATCGCCCTGGTGGACAGCGCCACCACCGCCTGGAACGACTTCTTCCATGCCGTTCCGCTCGAGGCCGGGGACCGTGTGCTGATCTCGGAGGTCGAGTACGCCAGCAACGCCATCGCCGTCCTACAGCGGGCCCGATCCGTGGGCGCGACGGTCGACGTGATCCCCAGCGACCCCGCAGGCCAGATCGACGTCGCCGCCCTCGAAACGCTTCTCGACGACCGGGTCCGTCTCGTGTCCCTCGTGCACGTGCCCACCAACGGCGGCCTGGTCAATCCCGTCCGTGAGGTGACGGAGCTGGCACACTCGCACGGCGCGCTGGTGCTGCTCGACGCGTGTCAGTCCGTCGGCCAGATCGCCCTCGACGCGAGCGAGATGGGCGTCGACGCACTCTCGGCCACCGGCCGCAAATGGCTTCGTGCACCTCGGGGCACCGGCTTCCTGTACGTCCGGCCGGAACTGGCCGCGACCCTCGAGCCGGCCGCCCTCGACCTGCACAGCGCGGAGTGGACCGCGGCCGATGCGTACCGGCTCGCCACCGATGCCAGCCGGTTCGAATTCTGGGAATGCGACGTCGCCGCACGCCTCGGACTCGGGGTGGCGGCCGACTATCTCCTCGACCTCGGTGTGGCCGAGGTCGAGGCGGCCGTTGCGGCCGGGGCCGAGCACCTCCGGTCGGGGCTCGCGGCGATCCCCGGTGTCACCGTGCGCGACCTCGGCGCCCGCCGCTGCGGAATCGTCTCGTTCACCGTCGACGGGTTCGATCCCGGCGACGTCCGGAAACAGCTGGCTGCCCGCAACGTCACCGTCACAGCCAGCCTGCGCGGATCGACACTGCTGGACATGAGCGCCCGCGGACTGGACGCCGTGGTGCGGGCATCGCCGCACTATTTCTGCTCCCCGGACGACCTCGACCGGTTCCTCGCGGAGGTGCGGACGCTCGCGAACTAGCGCAGTAAGCGCGAACTCCCCCCGGGCCGGGCGGCCGAGCACACGCGGCTGCGCACTTTTCCCGACGTCCGGATCCGTCCGTGCACGTGGTCCGGCAAGCCGACGGGCCCGCAGGCGCAGGCCACGGCGCGACTGCTGTCCGGCGAGGAGGCGCGGGCTGCGGGCGCTCGCCGACCTCCGGACGCGACGTCCCACTGACCGGGAGATCCACCGATTCGGGTTTTGTAACAGGTTACAGTTTGAGGGTAACCCACGTCACACCACACCCGTGACCGCCCGAGAGGACTTCCACCCATGGTCGACGCCACACCGATCCGCCCCCGGTCCGCAACAACGGTCACCGAGTGGGACTACGAGGCCGACGTCGTGGTCGCCGGTTACGGCATCGCCGGTGTGGCCGCCTCCATCGAGGCCGCGCGCGCCGGCGCCGACGTCCTGGTCCTCGAACGCACCAGTGGCTGGGGCGGTGCCGCCGCTCTCGCCGGCGGCTTCATCTACCTCGGCGGAGGAACGCCGCTGCAGAAGGCGTGCGGGTTCGACGACTCCCCCGAGAACATGAAGACGTTCATGATGGCGGCGCTCGGCCCGGGCGCCGACGAGGAGAAGATCACCGACTACTGCGAGGGCAGCGTCGAGCACTACAACTGGCTCGTCGACTGCGGTGTCCCGTTCAAGGAGAGCTTCTGGGGCGAACCCGGCTGGGAACCCCCGTTCGACGACGGACTCATGTACTCCGGCGGCGAGAACGCGGCGCCTTTCAACGAGATCGCGACCCCCGCACCGCGCGGCCACGTTCCGCAGATGGACGGCAAGAGGACCGGCGAGAAGGGCGGCGGCTACATGCTGATGAAGCCGCTCGTCGAGACCGCCGAAAAGCTCGGGGTCCGAGCCGAATACGACATGCGCGTCCAGACTCTCGTCACGGACGACACCGGTCGCGTCGTCGGGATCGTCGCCAAGCAGTACGGCAAGGAGGTGGCGGTCCGGGCGCGCCGCGGCGTCGTCCTCGCCACCGGCAGCTTCGCCTACAACGACAAGATGATCGAGGCCCATGCGCCGCGACTCATCGGCCGCCCCGGTGCCGCCATCGAGGAGCACGACGGACGGTCGATCCTCATGGCGCAGGCCCTCGGCGCCGATCTCGCCCACATGGACGCCACCGAGGTCGCGTTCGTCTGCGACCCCCAGTTGATCGTCCGCGGCATCCTCGTCAACGGCCGGGGGCAGCGCTACGTTCCGGAGGACACCTACTCCGGGCGGATCGGCCAGATGACCCTGTTCCACCAGGACAACCAGGCATTCCTCATCATCGACGAGGCGTCGTACGAGGAAGGCGCGGCCGCCACCACGGCCACGCCGTTCCTGCGCGTCCAGCCGAAGTGGGCGGCGGAGACTGTCGAGGAACTCGAATCCGACATGGGCCTGCCCGCCGGCGCACTGCAGTCGACCGTCGAGGTGTACAACAAGCACGCCGCCGAAGGATCGGACCCGCTGCTGCACAAGAAGTCCGAGTGGGTGAAGCCGATCGGCACCCCCGTCGCGGCACTCGACCTGCGCGGGTTCACCCTCGGTTTCACTCTCGGCGGCCTGCGGACGACCCTGAACTCCGAGGTACTGCACGTCTCCGGCGAACCGATCCCCGGCCTCTTCGCGGCGGGACGGTGCACGTCCGGCGTGTGCGCGGGCGGCTACGCCAGCGGCACCTCGCTCGGCGACGGCAGCTTCTACGGCCGCCGCGCCGGCATCAGTGCCGCGAAGCAGGCCTGACCGGGCCTACCCGACGAGCCGGACCGTCACGCCGGCCGCGAACCGGTACGGCTGGGTGCTCAGGACCGCGCCGAGACTCTTGCGCAGACGCGAGACCTCGGCGCGGACCGCCACCACGTGGTCGCGGTCGCCGAACAACGATTCGCTGAGCGAGGCGGCGTCGACGCCCGCCGGTCCCGCGACCGACAGCACCCGCAGGATCTGGGCGTGCCGGGGCGAGAGGGCCCGCGTCCAGTTGACGTCGCCCCGGACCGTCACGTGCGGTGCGTCGCCGAGGTCGAGTTCCAGTTCGATGGCCGTCCCGTCGACGCGCCTGCGCACCAGCCAGCCGTCGCCGAGCGGTTCGGGTACGCACAGCCCGAGCCCCGGGACGAGCAGTGGCCGGTCCAGGCTCGGCGGCGAGACCCGCTCCGGGGCCGCGATGCCACTCGCCTCCGCGACCCACCCGTGCTTGTCGACGACCAGCGCCGGACCGCCCGCCGACGCCAGCAACGGTGCCGCCCTGCCGCGCAGCTTGTCCAGTTGCGCCGTGTGCTCACGCCACAGCGTCGCCTCGGCCAGACGCACCGCGGTGCGGACGAGCGCGACCGTGGTCGGGTGGATCGACATCGCCGACCCACTGATGTCGACCACGCCGAGAATCTCACCGGTGCGCGGATCGTGAACCGGCGACCCGGTGCACGACCAGCCGTGATGCGAGGGGGCATAGTGCTCGGCCGAGAACAGTTGCACCGCAGCATCTTCGATCAGCGCCGTGCCGATCGCGTTGGTGCCGACCGCCTGCTCCGCCCAGCGCGCACCCTCTGTGAACCCCAGGGCATCAGCCGCTTTCCGGACCCCGCGGGAACCTTCCCGCCACAACAGGACACCGTCGGCGTCGGCGATGACCACGATGAAGTTCGCATCGTCCGCGACCTGCGTCAACGTGCTGCGCAGTTCCGGGAGCACGGTTCGCAGCGCCGTCCGGGTGCGCCGCGCCTCGATCTCGGAGAAGTCGGCGGGCTCCACGTCCGCGCAGTGGTCCGGGCTGACACCGCCGGCCTGCAGACGGGACCACGACCGCGCCACCACGTCCCGTGGAAGGGCGGGCGGCTGCTGCCCGGACAGCACGGCGTCGTGCACCTGGCTGAGCAGCCGGGCATGTCGCGGCAGATCCACACCGCTTGCCACTGCGGTCAGCCGGTCTGCGGTCGGACGTTCAGCGCTCACAACGCCGAGGCTACCCCCGGCGTTGTGAGCCACACCACTGTCCGTCATCGGATCGGCTGCAACCCTTCCTCCTGGGCCTTGATCTGGAAGGCCAGATACTTCGAGTAGTGCCGGGACTGATGCAGGTTGCCTGCCATGAACCAGAAACCCGGATGACCGGACCGGCGCCACACCGTGCGCAGCTCGCCCTCGGCGTCGAGGCCCCAGACGTCCTGGCAGCGGTCCGCGACCGCGTCGCCGAGGAACTTGCGGGCGCTCTCACGCATGTTCTTGTATCCGGTCGCGAGAACCACCACGTCCACCGGCATCTCGGTGCCGTCGGCGAACACGACCCCGTCCGGGGTGAAGTGATCGATCTCGGTTCCCTGCTTCACCGACACCTCGCCGCTCGCGATCAGCTCGGATGCGCCGACGTCGATGTAGTAGCCGCCGCCGCGTCGCAGGTACTTCATGAACAGGCCACTGCCGTCCTCGCCGAAATCGACCTTGAATCCGGCCTTCCGCAGACCGTCGAGCATCTCCGCGTCCTTCTCGGCGATGGCCTCCGTCGCCCCGGCGTGAATTCCCGCGAGCAACGGGTACGGCAGCGACGCGAAGATCAGGTCGGCGTCCTGCACCGCGGGCCCGCCCTCCTCGTACACGCCGCCGAACAGTCCGGGGATGCCGTGCTTGCTGCTCATCACATACGTGGACGAGCGCTGCAGGATGGTCACGTCCGCACCCTGCTCGTTGAGTTCCTGGGCGATGTCGTGGCCCGAGTTGCAGCAGCCGACGACGAGGGCCTTCTTGCCCTGCATCTCCCGGCCGCCGACGAACCAGCTCGAATGCTCGATGGTTCCCTCGAACGTGTCGGCACCAGCGATCCGCGGAATGTTCGGCACCCCACTCATTCCCGTGGCGAGGACGACGTGCCGGGGGTGCAGCGTGCGGGTGGAGCCGTCGTCGCGGGCGACGGTCACGGTCCATTCGCCGGTGGCGTCGTCATAGCTGCCGCCGGTGAACTCGGTTCCCGTCCACACGTTGAGTTCCATTGCGTCGGCGTAGAACTCGAACCAGTTCGCGAGCTTGTCCTTGGGCGTGAACACCGGCCAGTGGTCGGGGAAGTTCAGGTACGGCAGGTGGTCGTACCAGACCGGGTCGTGCAGGACCAGCGAGTGGTAGCGCTTTCGCCAGCTGTCACCGATCCGGTCGTTTCGCTCCACCAGCAGGGTGTCGACTCCGAGCTGTCCCAGACGGGCGGCGAGGGCGAGACCACCCTGGCCGGCGCCGACGATCACGACGGCCGGCTGCTCGGTCTCGAACTCGCCCTTGGCGGTTCGCCGGTCGAGCCAGTTGATCTTGCCGCGGTGGGCGCCGTGATTCGTGCCCTGAACCCGCCGATGCCCCTTCTTCTCCTCGTGGCCCTTGATCTCCTCCATCGCGCTGATCAACGTCCAGGCGCGCCACTCTCCGTCGTCGTCGCGCCTCAGCCGAACGAAACCGCGGCTGCGGGCCAGGGTCGTCTCGAATGTGAAGAAGGCCTGTATCCAGTCGCCCTCCGGATCAGCCACCGCCTCGGCGGGGTGCGCGGGTGACAGGACGAGGTGGCGCGGCTCGTGCACCGGAACCGAATCCGCGAGGCGCGACTCGATGTCCGCGCGACCGTGTGCGGTGTGCAGATCCCAGGTGAACGACAGCAGGTCGCGCCACCAACCATCGACCAGGAAGTGCTGGGCGGCCCCGCGCGCGTCGCCTCGTTCGAGGGTGGCACCGAATCCGGCCAGCCAGCGCCGGGCGATGTCACCCGGCTGCGGGATGTTGGTGTCGACGGGTGCGTCGAGTGTGGCGGTCATGGTGTCCTCCGTCGTCGGCAATCGAGAAGTTCGATACCTCTGTGATACGGGTCACAAGGACGGTGCGGCAGGGTTGCATCGGATTGCACCGACCTCACCTCGGCGCCGCGCAGCCTCCCGAGGACACCCGATTAGCAGGTCAGCGGGCCATCCGGTAGAGTTCCATAAGTTGTCTCGGCGAGGGTGAACCAGAAGTTCCAATTGGCTGGCTCACCGTGATCGACGCGGCGACGGCTCTGCTCGAGCGTTTCGCTCCTGGCCGTCGCGTGTTCGTCCCTCGTCGACTCGAACCGCCCGCCAGTTACCACCGTGAGTTGTAGGAGCCGTTTCACCATGTCTGACGAAAATCGCCTCGTAGCCGCCGTGCGCACCGAGTTCGGCAAGGGCGCCGCCCGCCGCGCGCGCCGCGACGGCCAGGTCCCCGCAGTCCTGTACGGCCACGGTGAGGACCCCCGCCACCTGAACGTCCCCTCCCGCGACTTCGCCGCCATCCTGCGCGCGCACGGCACCAACGCCATCCTGACCCTCGACATCGAGGGCAAGGAGCAGGTCGCGCTCACCAAGTCGGTCGTGGTTCACCCGATCCGCAACTACATCGAGCACGCCGACCTCCTCGTCATCAAGAAGGGCGAGAAGGTCACCGTCGACGTTCCCGTCGTCGTCACCGGTGAGGCCGCTGCCGGCACCCTGGTCGCGCAGGACGCCGCCACCATCTCCCTCGAGGCCGACGCGCTGCACATCCCCGAGCAGATCGAGGTCTCGGTCGAGGGCCTCGAGGTCGGCACCCAGATCCTGGCCAACCAGCTCGAGCTGCCCAAGGGTTCCACCCTGCAGGCCGACGAGGAACTGCTCATCGTCAACGTCGTCGCAGCCCCGACCGCTGCCGACCTCGAAGAGGAGACCGGCGAAGCCGCGGCCGAGGCCGAGGCTCCGGCCGAAGAGGGCGCCGAGAGCTGATCCTCTCGCAACCGCACTGATGTCGGCGGCGCGTCGTCCCGGATTGTCCCGGGGTGACGCGCCGCTGTCGTCTGACACGACCCCCTCACGCATGGAAGGACCCTGTCGGTGAGTGAAGACACCGCTCTGGTGGTGGGCCTGGGCAACCCAGGACCGCAGTACGAGAAGACCCGGCACAACGTCGGCTTCATGGTGGCCGGCGTGCTGTCCGCTCGCATGGGTGGCAAGTTCAGCGTGCACAAGAAGAGCGGCGCCGAGATCGTCCAGGGCCGACTCGAGGGCCGTCCGACGATCCTCGCCAAGCCGCGGTCGTTCATGAACCTGTCCGGTTCCGCCGTTGCCGGCCTGGCCCGGTTCTTCTCCGTCGATCCGGGCAACATCGTGGTCATCCACGACGAACTCGACCTCGACTTCGGGACCATTCGCCTCAAGCAGGGCGGCGGCGAGGGCGGACACAACGGACTGCGGTCCATCTCGAGCGCACTCGGCACCAAGGACTATCTGCGCACCCGCGTCGGGATCGGCCGTCCCCCCGGACGGATGGATCCGGCGTCGTACGTGCTGAAGCCGTTCTCCTCGGTGGAACGCAAGGAACTCGACCTGGTCTGCGAAGAGTCGGCCGACGCCGTCGAACTGGTCCTGCGCGTCGGGCTCGAGGCCGCGCAGAACCGCCTGCATTAGGCGCTTCGCGCCCGTGAGTGGTTAACGAGTCTGTGGACTCTCCAACCACGCACGGGCGCGAAGCGCCTAGCTGACCAGATTCGCCGACGTGGCGCGGCGGAGTTTGCCCGACGACGTCTTGGGAATGCTGCCGGGGCCGAGGACGGCGACGGTGCGGGGTCGTACGCCGACCTCGGAGAACACGGCGTGCACTACCTCGTGCTCGATGCGCTTGACCACTTCGGGGTCCTGGTAGTCGTTGGTCTCCACCGCGACGGCGAAACTTTCCCGCTTCTGCCCCGCGTCGAGGCGCACGGCCACCGCGTTGCCGGGACGCACGCCGGCGACGGTGCCCGCGGCCCGCTCGATATCGGTCGGGTAGATGTTGCGGCCGCCCATGATGATGACGTCCTTGACGCGACCGCACACGACGACGAGGCCCTCTTCGGTGAAGTAGCCGACGTCGCCGGTGTTCAGCCAGCCGTCCGCGTCCTGCGCGGGCTTGTGCCCGTCGACCGTGATGTAGCCGGGTGTGACCGCCTTGCCGCGGACCTCGATGATGCCGACGCCGCGGGTCGGGAGCAGCTCACCCTCGCTGTCGACGACGCGACCCTCGAGGTTCGGCACCATCTTTCCGAGGGTGGCGAGGGCACGCGCGTTCGGCTTGCTCGACGGGACGGCACGCTGCATCGCCTCGAGGAGATCCGGGTCGACGAGGTCGAGGACCTGGCCCTGATCCGGATCCGGAATGGAGACGGCGAGGGTGGTCTCGGCCATGCCGTAGACGGGGGCGAGTGCCGACGGGTTCAGGCCGAAGCGGGCGCCCGCCTCGGCGAGCTTGTTCATCGTCTCGGGGTCGACGGGCTCGGCACCGTTCCACATGTACCGGACGGTGCTGAGGTCGACGGCGCCGTCCTCCGCCTGCTTGAGGCGGCGGGCGAGCAACGAGTACGCGAAATTGGGGGCGGCGGTCACCGTGCCCTTGTACTTGCCCATCAGCTCCGCCCACAGCAGCGGCGTGCGGAGGAAGTCCATCGGGGTGATGCTCACGACCTCCGCGCCGACCTGCATCGGAACGCTGAGGAACCCGACCATCCCCATGTCGTGGAACAGGGGCAGCCAGCTGATCATCACGTCGTCCTCGATGGAGAACTTGATCCGGTCGATCATGGCGTAGGCGTTGGTGTAGAAGTTCTCGTGCGTGACCTGCACGGCCTTGGGCGAACCGGTGGAACCGGACGTGAGCTGCTGCAGTGCGATGTCGCTCTCGAACGTTTCGACCGGGTCGGTCTCCGTGCCCTCGTTCAGCTCGGCCACCGTCACCACGGTGATGCCACGCTCCTCCAGCAGCGGCTTGGCGGCGTCGAACGGCGCACCGAGGATGACGGCTTTCGCCTGAATCATGTTGATGACGGTCTCGGTGTCCTTGGCCCACACGGCCAGGTCGGTGCGCGGCGTCGGCTGATGCAGCATGGTGACGGACGCCCCGCGCATCCAGGTGCCCTGGCAGGAGGGTGCGATGTCGACGGGCTGACCGGCGAGGATGCCGATGGCGTCGCCGTGACCGATACCTGTCTCGGCGAGCGCACCCGCCATGCGGCGCGCGGCCTTGTGGATCTCGCCCCACGGCTGCCGCAGCGGCGCGTCGGGCTCACCCGTGTTGAGGCCACGGGTGCTGCTCGCCGCGGTCGCGTACATCTCGTCGGTGAACTTGCTCACAGTCTTCCTCCTGCACATACGGGTGTCCGAACGCAGAAACGGTGAACTCCGGAGCGCCCCGACGACTCACCCATATAAATCCCTCACCGGCCTCCGATCGTTACTCCTCCCTGGATGTGACTGTGCTGCGAGTACGTGTTCGGTACCCGAGTAACCTGGTATGCGGCCACACGGCCTTCCTGCACGCATCCCGTCCCCCGAGAGGTTCTTCGTTGACTACCCCGTCCGACTCGGCCGACACCATTCCAGCCGAGGCGGCGCCTGTCGCCACATCCGGCTCACCGGAGGGGAAATCCGAGAAGGGTGTCCGGGCGGAGGCGTCGCGCCGCCGCACGTTCGCCGTGATCTCGCATCCCGACGCCGGTAAGTCGACGCTGACGGAGGCTCTCGCGCTCCACGCGAAGGTCATCTCCGAAGCGGGCGCGGTCCACGGCAAGGCGGGCCGCAAGTCGACGGTGTCCGACTGGATGGAGATGGAGAAGGCCCGCGGCATCTCGGTCAGCTCCACTGCCCTGCAGTTCAACTACCGCTCCACCGAGGCGTCGGCGGACGAGCCGGTCGACAACGTGATCAACCTGGTGGACACTCCCGGTCACTCCGACTTCTCGGAGGACACGTACCGCGTCCTGACGGCGGTCGACGCCGCCGTCATGCTGATCGACGCCGCGAAGGGTCTCGAACCGCAGACGCTGAAGCTGTTCCAGGTGTGCCGTCACCGCGGAATCCCGGTGATCACGGTCATCAACAAGTGGGACCGGCCGGGCCAGACGCCGCTCGAGCTTCTCGACGAGATCCAGGAACGCATCGGTCTCACCCCCACTCCCCTGTACTGGCCCGTCGGGATCGCCGGCGACTTCCGGGGCCTGCTGCGGCGCGGCGAGGACGGTGCCCCGCGGGAGTACATCCGGTTCACGCGTACCGCGGGTGGTGCGAAGATCGCCCCCGAAGAGGTCATGGATGCCGACGCCGCTCTCGCGAAGGAGGGCTACGAATGGGAGACCGCCGCGGAGGAGAGCGAGCTGCTGTCGGCCACCGGTCAGGACCACGACCAGGAGCTGTTCCTCGGCGGCCAGACGTCGCCGGTGATCTTCGCGTCGGCGATGCTCAACTTCGGTGTCCGCCAGATCCTCGACACGCTGGTCGAGCTGGCGCCGCCGCCGCGCGCCCGGGAGGACGTCGCCGGCGCCCCTCGCGAGGTCACCGACCCGTTCAGCGCGGTCGTCTTCAAGGTCCAGGCAGGCATGGACACCGCGCACCGCGACCGGCTGGCGTTCATGCGCATCGTGTCGGGCGTGTTCGAGCGCGGCATGGTGGTCACCCACGCCCAGACCGGTAAACCGTTCACGACGAAGTACGCGCAGACCGTGTTCGGTCGCGAGCGTTCGACCGTGGAATCGGCGTACCCCGGCGACGTGGTCGGACTGGTCAACGCCACCGCGCTCGCCCCCGGCCACACCCTGTTCTTCGAGAAGAAGGTGGAGTTCCCGCCGATCCCGTCGTTCGCGCCGGAGCACTTCTCCATCCTGCGGGCCGAGAGCGCGGGCAAGTACAAGCAGTTCCGGCGGGCCGTGGATCAGCTCGATTCCGAGGGTGTCGTGCAGATCCTCCGCAACGACCTGCGTGGCGACGCCTCCCCGGTCATGGCGGCCGTCGGCCCGATGCAGTTCGAGGTGGTCGCGGCGCGGATGAAGGCCGAGTTCAACGTCGAGGCCCGGATGGAACCCCTGGGCTACGCGTTGGCGCGGCGCACCGACGCCGAGTCGGCCGACGAGCTGAACCGTCAGCGCGGCGTCGAGGTGTTCACCCGCTCGGACGGGGTGATGCTCGCTCTGGTCAGCGACAAGTGGCGCCTGCAGTACATCCAGAAGGAGCTGCCCGAGCTCACGCTCGAGCCGCTCGTGGCCGCCGCGGACTAGCGTCTTCTACTACAGCGTCTACATAGATCTCACACTCTCCGCCACTGGCGCAACGGATAGTTGAGATGGATGTGTGTCACGGCTACCTGTATCACCGTGCGGTGGTGCGGGTTTGACCGTGTCCCACACCGACGCTCGTGGTGCAGGAACATGCTGTTTCGGAGTCACCTCCATCCGCGGTGTCACGGTGGGCAGGCTGCGGCGGACCCGGCGCACCACATCACCGGGGCGATCCCCCGACATCGACGACCTCGTCACCGAACTGGGCGAGGTGCGCAACCGCGGGTGGGCCCTGGAACGGGAACAGGGGACGGTCGGCGTGGTGTGTATCGCGACCGTCGTGCCCTACCGGATCCCCGCCACCGACGCCCTCAGTGTGTCCATGCCCGCCGAGGTCGCGTCGTACCCGGGTGAGCTGGAGCGGATCGCCGGCGTGCTCACGAAGCACGCGTCCGCCTGGGCCCGGGAATTGAGGGCCGAGGGGGTCCGGTGAGCCGTTGAGGTGTGCGGCCCGCCGGACCCTCCTGGTAGCTTTCAGGTCGAATCGAGCACACTGACGGGCTTTGCGCGGTACCCGTTTGGCCACGAGCAGGAAGCGACACGATGGAGAACGGCATTTCCACCAACGGATCGGGCAGCAACGGCTCCGCCGGCACGGGTTCGGCGTCGGAGTCCCCCTTCGCCGAACCGAGCACGGGCGGGCTGACCGGCAGCAATGGCAACGGCAAGTCCACGGCCAGCTCCGCCGAGAAGTTCACCTTCCCGCTGCCGACGCGCAGCTCGGGTTCGCACAGCACCGAGGAGCCGGCCGAGGCCTCCGACACGACGGCGTCGCCCGCATCTCGTGGACGCACCGTCATGCGACGCAACGCGATGGGAGTGGCAGCCGTGCGAGTCGCGGGCCGTCTTGCACACACCGAACTGCTCGAGGAGCACCAGGCTTCGGCGAGCAGTCACTCCGCCGATCCCACGGTGGACGCCGACGAACTGCTGGCGCTGCTCGGCGAGTACCTCGTCGCGGCCGGGTTCGAGCGCCCCGAGATCCACGCGAAGCTGAACGGCCAGTCGATCGTCGTCGACCTGCGCTCGCCGTCCGCGACCGCACGCTGACCCCCGCCGCCGGGCGCGGTCAGGGCCACAGCACCTCGCGGATCCACCGGCCGGACTCGCGGCGGTAGAGCTGGCGCACGTGCCTGCGCCCGGCGTCCGCCTGCCAGAACTCGACACTGTCGGGGACGATGCACCATGCCCGCCAGGTGCCCGACACGAAGTCGGGGTCGGCCTCGATGCGGGCCACCGCCGCCGCGACGGCCCGTTCGTAGTCGGCGGGATCGTCCAGGACC
Source organism: Rhodococcus sp. JVH1 (assembly GCF_000280725.2). Taxonomy (NCBI): domain Bacteria; kingdom Bacillati; phylum Actinomycetota; class Actinomycetes; order Mycobacteriales; family Nocardiaceae; genus Rhodococcus; species Rhodococcus sp. JVH1. Next base: position 1,681,044 of record NZ_CP166289.1, read on the forward strand.
TCGCTCTGACGACTGGCGGCTGCCACGGCCCGCGCGGTGACCGACCGTTCGCGGAAGTCGCGGGCGGACAGTGCCGGATCGCCCTCGACGACGGAACCGCGCACCCGCACCTGCCGACCCTGTTCGCGCCAGTAGAACGACAGTGCCGCAACGGCATTCGTAGCAAGTTCACGACCCTTCGGTGAGCGAGTGTCACCCGAGAACCAGAAGCCCTGCTCCGTGACGTCCTTGAGGAGCAGGAAACGCGCGTCAGGATTGCCGTCGGCATCGACGGTCGACAACGCAGCCGCGTGCGGTTCCGGAACACCGGCCGCCGCAGCCTGCGTGATCCAGTCGAGAAACAGTGTGGTCGGCGCATCCGGAAGCGCGTCGACGGGCGGAGGTGTCTCGCCGCCGAGTCCGGGCAGGGCGCGAATCCATGCGCGGGTGTCCGGAAACGACGATCGGTCGGGTGTTGTCGGCATGCGCCGACAGTAGCTGCGCCCGGACCCTCAGGCCGACGCGGCCGGATCCGTCGGCCCCACCAGCATCCAACGGTGGCCGAACGGATCGATGAGTGTCGCGTTGCGGTGTCCGTGCCCCTCCGAGATCCACCGCTCCACCGTGCCGCCGGCGTCGCGGGCACCCACCAGGACGGCATCGGGGTCGTCGACGGACAACATCAGACTCACCGACGTCGAACCGGATTCCGGCGCGGTCAGGCCCATCTCGGGGAATTCCTCGGCGAGATAGATCATGCCGGTCGGCAACCGCAGTTCCGCATGACCGACCCGGCCGTCGTCCATGACGATCGGCTCACCCACCACCTCGGCGCCGAATACCTTGGAATACCACTCGATCGCCTCGACACCCCGCCGCACGGTCAGGTACGGCAGCGCGCCGGGAACAGGGACGTCCGGAGCCATCGTCACCTCCCAGTGTCCGCGGTGCGTCGAGTCCCAGTGTGCTCCCTCAGGCTGACGCCGGAGGTTGCAACATCGCCCACTTGTTGGAGGTGAGCCGGAAGCTCGGGAAGTCGGAGAGCGCCGCAACCGATTCCCAGGTGCGTTCGTAGCCGGTGTGCGTGATCCGCCAGTTGCCGTCGGGGCACCGAAGATAACGATCGTGATAATAGGCAGACCCGCGCAGCAGCATGCCGTCCTCGGGAATCAGCGTGGTGTCCGCGAGAAACCACACCCCTACCGCGGTGTCACCGGTCACGGTGATCTCGGGTTGGCCGCACTGATGCTCGGTGATGACGTGGGTCCCGAGAGTGTTCTCGAGGAAGGACACGAACGAGTCACGGGAATCGAACGTGAGGTATTCGCTGTACGTCGCCGTGACGTCCGGGACCATCGTGTCGGCGAACTCCACCCACGACTTCGTGTCGAGAGCACGTGAGTAACGGTGCTTGAGCTGCTCGATCTGTTTGATTGCTTCGAGATCCATGACCCCCGCCTCCTGTGCAGCGAACATGCAAGCCCTGGACTGCAGATTAGTCGGATAATCTGCAGGTTCGCCTTGGTTTCCCCCGTTTTGCCCGGATCATGCATATTCAGGCCGTGATCCGGGACACGAAAAGGTTACGAAATGACTGCATGGCCTGCGCACCCGCATACCAGTCACACTACCTTAGGCTACCCTCACCTGGCGAGGCCCGGGGCCGCCGGCCTCCGCGGGCCCGAAGATTTCGCACCCCCGAGCATCGGCATTCCAGTTCTACTGCTACACAGAACCTTTCGAAATCCGGTCAGGATTGCTGTGACCCCGGATCCACAGGTATCTCGTCCGGCGCTATGGTGACGCTGACGTGGTCACGCGAGAGGGGAATCCATGGATCCGACCCGCATACCGGTGATCGTCGGAGTCGGCGACATCCGCTCCGGCCGAGCAGGCGATCCGGCAGCCCCGCGTGAACCGCTCGACCTGATCACCGACGCCGCGCGCGCCGCTCTCGCCGACAGCGGGTCCGCTACCCTCGGCTCCCGGATCGACGCGATCCATGCGGTGAAGACCGTCAGCTGGTCGTACGACGACCTCCCCGGACTGCTGGCCGCCCGGTTGAATCTGCCGTCACCACGATCGAGCACGTCCCCGATCGGCGGCCACTGGCCCGCGGCGTTCCTCGACCGCATCGGCGACGACATCGCCGCGGGCCGGTCGTCGGCGGCGCTCCTCGTCGGCGGCGAGGCGCAGGCGACCATGACGGCGCTCCGGAAGTCGGGCACCGATCCCGCGTCACTGGGCTGGGCGTCGGCGCCGGGCGGTCCCCCCGCGTTCGACCCGGCGGATCTCGGGAGTCCCGCGATGCAGCGCGCCGGCCTGATCGTTCCGACCCGGGTGTACCCGTTGTTCGAGAACCGGGTGGCGCACGAGTCGGGTGTCGGACCCGATCAGTCGCTGGCCGAGTCGGCCCGGATGTATTCGGCGTTCTCCGAACTGGCGGCGAAGAACCCGGCGTCGTGGACGTCCGAGGTGTACTCCGTTCAGGAGATCGCCACGGTGGGTCCGGGCAACCGGATGGTGTGCGAGCCGTACCCGTTGATGCTCAACGCCATGCCGTTCGTCGATCAGGCCGCCGCGGTGCTGGTGTGCTCGCTGGCCGTCGCGCGGGACCACGGCGTTCCGGAGGATCGCACGGTGTACCTGTGGGGCGGCGCGGGAGCCGCCGACCCCGTGGACGTACTGAGCCGCAACGGTTTCGGCACGTCCGCCGCGATGACGAACGCGGTGCACCGGGCACTGTCGCGGGCATCGATCGACGCCTCGGCACTCGACATCGTCGACGCGTACAGCTGCTTCCCGGTGGTACCGAAGCTACTCACCCGCATGCTCGGCCTGCCCGAAAGCATCGTGCCGAGCGTGACGGGCGGCCACTCGTTCTTCGGCGGTCCCCTCAACAGCTACACCCTGCACTCGATCGCCGAGGTCACCCGCCGACTGCGGGAAGGCGCGGGACCGGCCCTGGTCCACGGCAACGGCGGCTATCTGACGTACCAGCACGTCGTGTTGCTGGCAGGCGCCCCGCACCCGGGTGGATACGTCGGCGATCCGGAGCCGGTGCAGCTCGCGTCGGAGGCGCCGGAACTGGTCACCGGCTACGAAGGACGAGCCGACATCGTCACATCCACGGTGGAGCACGGGCGGGACGGCGCCCCCGCGACCGGCTTCGTCGTCGCGCACACCCCCGACGGCCGGCGCCTGGCCGGACACACAGGCTCCGAGGAGGCGCTCGCACTGTCCGCGTTCGCGCAGACCCCGGCGCGGTCGGTGATCGGGCGGTCCGTTGACGTCACGGATCGCGACGGCATCCTGTCGCTGCGGTTCTGACCGGCCGGGGACGCTAATCCAGTTCGGCGGCCAGCGCCATCCACTGTTCCTCGGTGGCTTCCTTCTCCGCGACGACCTGCTTGAGTTCGGTGTCGAGCTTCTGCAGCTTGTCCGGATCGGTGGCCGCCTCCGCCAGCTTCTCGTGCAGCTTCCGTTCCCGGTCGTCCAGCTTCGCCACGGCCCGCTCGAGACGCGACAGTTCCTTGCGCGCGGCGCGTTCGGCGGCCCCGTCCCGCACCTGCTTGGGGGCCGACGCACCGGTTGCCGTCGACGCCACCGACGGCGCGCCGGTGTCGACCATCTTCGCCCGGCGACGCAGGTAGTCCTCGATCCCACCAGGCAGGTTGGTCAGCTTACCGTCGCCGAACAACGCCCACGTGGAGTCACAGATGCGTTCGATCAGGTACCGGTCGTGGCTGATGACGACCATCGTGCCCGCCCAGCCGTCGAGGATGTCCTCGAGTTGCTGCAGCGTGTCGATGTCGAGGTCGTTGGTCGGCTCGTCGAGCAGCAGTACGTTCGGCTCCGACATCAGCACACGGGTCAGCTGCAGCCGGCGACGCTCGCCACCGGACAGGTCACCGACCGGTGTCCGCTGCCGCGCCGGCGTGAAGCCCAGCCGTTCGGCGAGCTGCCCGGCCGACACCTCCTTGTCGCCCAACGTGATCCGCTCGGCGACGTCCTTGACTGCTTCGAGCACCCGCATGTTCGTCGGCAGATCGTCGAGTTCCTGACGAAGCCAGCCGATGTGCACCGTCTGTCCCTGGATGCGCTTGCCCGACGCCGGCGAGATCTCCCCGGCGAGCGTGCGCAGGAGGGTCGTCTTGCCGGAGCCGTTGACGCCGACCAGGCCGACCCGCTCCCCCGGCGCCAACCGCCACGTGAGGTCGTCGACGAGCACCCGGCCGTCCGGCGTCTCCAGGCGCGCATCCTCGAGTTCGATGACGACCTTGCCGAGCCGGCGCTGCGCGAACGACGCCAGCGCGACGTTGTCGCGGGGCGGTGGGACGTCCGCGATCAACGCCTCGGCGGCCTCGATCCGGTACTTGGGCTTGGACGTGCGGGCGGGTGCACCGCGCCGCAGCCAGGCCAGTTCCTTGCGGGCGAGGTTGCGGCGACGTTCCTCGGACGCGTCGGCCTGCCGGGAACGCTCCGCGCGGGCGAAGATCCAGTCGTTGTATCCGCCCTCGTAGCTTTCGACCTTGCCGCCCACCACTTCCCACGTGCGGTTGGCTACGGTGTCGAGGAACCACCGGTCGTGGGTCACGACCACCAGCGCGCTGCGACGGCCGACGAGATGTTCCGCCAGCCACTGCACACCTTCGACGTCGAGGTGGTTGGTCGGCTCGTCGAGCACCAGCAGGTCGAGGTCCTGGACGAGCGCGGCGGCCAGTGCGACGCGTCGCCGCTCACCACCGGACAGCCCGTCGACCGACACTTCGAGGCCCAGGTTGTCGATGCCGATGCCGGCCAGGATCGACCGGATGCGGGCGTCGCCCGCCCACTCGTGGTCGGCCACCCCGAGCGGTCCGAGCACCACGTCGCCGACGCTCGAGCCGGGCGGCAGTACGCCACGCTGGGTCACGACCGCCATGCGCAGGCCGCCGACCCGGCTGACACGCCCGGAATCGGGCGCCTCCACGCCGGCCAGCACCTCGAGCAGGGTGGTCTTGCCACCACCGTTGAGGCCGACGACGCCGATGCGTTCGCCTTCCTGGACTCCGAGCGATACCGAATCGAGCAGCGGCTTGATGCCGAAGGACTTCGATACCTGCTCGAGATTGATCAGATTCGCCATCAGTGCGATCCCTCCGCCGCGTCGTTGATTATTCGGGCGCCCGGTACGGGTCCGCTGGCGACCCGCACCGTGCGACACACCCCCGCACCTGCGAGTTCTGCGCTGACCCGGACCGCGGCATCCGCTTCAGCACAAAGAAAGGCACAGGTCGGACCGGACCCGGAGACGATTCCGGCCAGTGCGCCCGCCGCGACCCCGGCTCGCAGCGTCCGCCGCAGGCCCGGATTCAGCGACAGCGCGGCCGACTGCAAGTCGTTGCCCAGCAACGGGGCCAGCGTCGCGGCGTCGCCCGTCGTGAGCGCGTGCATCAGGTCTTCGGGTCCGCCGAGTCGCGGCGGATTCCCGTCGGCACGCAACCGGTCCAGCTCCCGGAACACGGTCGGTGTGCTCAAGCCGACCTTCGCGAGCGCGAGCACCCAGTGGAACGTGCTGCGGGAGAGCACCGGCAGAAGTCGCTCGCCGCGTCCCGTGCCGACCGCGGTGCCACCGTGGAGGGAGAACGGAACGTCGCTGCCGAGCTTCGCGGCGAACCCGTCGAGTTCCTCCCGCGACAGGTCGAGTTGCCACAGCGCGTTCAGCCCGACCAACGTCGCCGCGGCGTCCGCGCTGCCGCCGGCCATGCCCCCGGCCACCGGGATGCCCTTGTCGATGGCGATCTCGACGTCCGGGCGCCGCCCCGACTCGGCCGCGAGCATCTCGGCGGCCTGCCACACGAGGTTGCTGCTGTCGGTCGGCACGACGCGGGCGTCCTCACCGCGGACCGTCACCGACAGCGTCTCCGCGGGGACCACCGACACCGTGTCGCTGAGCGAGAGCGCCTGGAACACCGTGTTCAGCTCGTGATAGCCGTCGTCACGCAAGTCCCCGACGGCCAGATGCAGATTGACCTTGGACGGGGCCCTGACTACGACGGGGCGAGGAACGACGGAAAGCACAAGGGTAGAGCTTAGGCGCTCCCGGTACGGGTGCGGAAATGCGCACCATCACGCACTTTGCCGCTCACCGCGTCACAGGCGCGGGCCGAGCCGGGTGGTGAGGCTGCCGCCGCGGGCGAGGGGCAGACGGGTCCGCGCCGACCGGATGTCACCGGTGACGTCCGCGACCCGGTCGTCCGGGTACCGCAGTTCACTCGTGACGGCCGCGGGGCCGTCCAGAACGTCGTGCGAAACGGTGCCGACGCCGAGTTCCAGCTGGTGACGGAGCAACGGCAGGGCGCCGAGGTCGGCGTTGGTGACCCCGACCCAGCGTCCCGCGCTCTCCCCCGCCCGGCCGATCTGCACCCGCTCACGCAGCAGCAACGTCGACGACTCGGTGAGGGACACCGTCGTCTCGACGCGATGCTCCGCGCCGCCCGCGATCACCGTGGGTTCGAGCGCGCAGTCGAGCACGGCGTCGTCCTCGACCTCCACCGACCACTGCGCAGTGGACAGCACACGACCCCGACCGGGCAAGGCAAGCGACGCGGCGACGCTGCGCAGCGTCAGCCGGGCACCCGGCAGGACCCGGACGGTGATCTCCCAGTGATCGCCGCCGAGCGGGGTCGCGGCGGTGCCGATCACGTGGACCGTGTCGCGGCCGGTGATCCGCGCCGCCAGTCCCCCGACCGCGGAGATCCGCGGACTGCGGTCGGGGGACGCGACGATCGTCAGTTCGGTGCGCACTACTGGTGCACGTCGGCGAGGGTGCGCACCTGCTCGCGCACCCACTCCAGAGCCGGTCCGGACGACGGGTCCTCCGTCAACGAGATCAACGCCGTGGGCCGTCCCTCGCGGACCCGCTCGGCGTCGCGGCGCATCACCCCGAGGTCGGCTCCGACCATGGGTGCGAGGTCGGTCTTGTTGATGACGAGGAGATCCGAGAACGTCACACCGGGGCCACCCTTGCGGGGAACCTTGTCACCACCCGCGACGTCGACGACGAAGATCTGCACGTCGATCAGGCCCGAGGAGAACGTCGCGGTGAGGTTGTCGCCACCGGACTCCACCAGGATCAGATCGAGCGGCGGGTTGGCCGCGATCAGGTCGTCGATGGCGTCGAGGTTGGCGGTGATGTCGTCGCGGATCGCCGTGTGGGGGCACCCACCGGTCTGCACGGCGGCGATCCGCTCGTCCGGCAGCACGGCGTGGCGGCGCAGGAAGTCCGCGTCCTCGGTGGTGTAGATGTCGTTGGTGAGCACGGCCAGCGACAACTCCTCGCGCAGTTGCCTGCACAGCGCGGCGACGAGCGCCGTCTTGCCCGATCCGACGGGCCCACCGATCCCGATCCGGACCGGCTCCCCCGCCACCCGGACCCGCCGGGGACGGTCGTGCTGGTGGTCGTGGGGTTCACCATCGATGAAATGCGGTGGCATGGTTGATCTCTCCTTACTGGGATACAGCTGAGTGTCACGACACGAACAGGGGGCGATCCCGCAGAACGTGCCGCTCGGCGACGACATCCATGAAGGGGTCGGACACGCTGGACAGTCCGGTCACGCACCGGCCTGCGACGTCGTCGCACAGGTCGGACAGTGCGAACGTGCACGCGGCGACCTGCGCGGGATCGAGAGCGAGCAGACGCTGCGCGGCGATCGCGGACCCGGTCATGGTGGTGTACACGACGACCAGCGCCGCCTCCCGCGGTTCGACCGCGGTGACGGATCCCACCACCCCCGACACCACGGGCAGGTGCGGGCGTGTGCCCAGCGGCGACCAGTCGTGCTCCGGCCACGTGGTGCGGGCCAGCCGCAGCAGACCTCTCCCCTGCGCCCGCGACGACGCCCGCGCCGCCGGGGACGGGGTTCGCGCATCCATCTCGGCGTCGGCGTGTTCGGCGGTGAGCCGGCCGGCGCACACCGCCGCGGTGATCGATCCCCCGACGAGCCCGGCGGTCCGTATCCGGCGACGCAGGAACGCCTCCATCGTGGCGACGTCGCGGACGACACCGCTGGCGACGGCCTCCTCGATGCCGCCCGAATGCACGTGGCCGCCCGTGGGCAGCCGCGAGTCGGCGAGAGACATCAGGTGAGCGAGGCGCATCAGAACAGGAAGTATCGCTGGGCCATCGGCAGTTCCGCCGCCGGTTGCTCTTCCCACACGTCGCCGTCGATGCGGACCGTGAACGTGTCCGGGTCCACCTCGATCCGCGGCTGCGCGTCGTTGCGGGGCATGTCCGACTTGCCCCGCGACCGCACGTTCGCGACCGGCACCAGTCGACGGCTCAGGTCCAACCGATCGGCCAGTCCGTCCTCGAGCGCATGCGGAGCGACGAAGTGCACGGACGTGGCGGCCGCCGCCTTGGGCGCCGCCCCGAACATCGGACGCGGAAGCACCGGTTGCGGAGTCGGTATGGACGCGTTGGCATCGCCCATCGCGGCCCACGCGATCATCCCGCCCTTGATCACCGCGTGCGGCCGGACACCGAAGAACGCCGGATCCCACAGCACCAGGTCGGCGAGCTTGCCGACCTCGACCGATCCGATCTCGTCCTCCAACCCGTGCGCGACGGCAGGGCAGATCGTGTACTTCGCCACGTACCGCTGGACGCGCTGGTTGTCGGCGCCGTTGTCGCCGGGCAGGAATCCCCGTCTGCGTTTCATCACGTGCGCCGTCTGCCACGTGCGCAACACGACCTCGCCGATACGTCCCATCGCCTGCGAGTCGCTGCCGATCATGGAGATGGCGCCGAGGTCGTGGAGCAGATCCTCCGCCGCGATGGTGGAGGGCCGGATGCGGCTCTCCGCGAACGCCAGATCCTCCGGGATCTTCGGGCTCAGATGATGGCACACCATGAGCATGTCGAGATGCTCGTCGAGTGTGTTGACCGTGTGTGGCCGGGTCGGATTGGTCGAACTCGGCAGAACGTTCGCGTGCGCGGCCACCGTGATGATGTCCGGCGCGTGGCCGCCGCCCGCCCCCTCCGTGTGATAGGCGTGGATCGCCCGTCCGGCGATGGCCGCGAGAGTGTCCTCGACGAAACCGGCCTCGTTCAACGTATCCGAGTGGAGGGCCACCTGCACTCCCGCGGCGTCCGCGACGGTGAGGCACGCGTCGATGGCGGCCGGAGTCGAACCCCAGTCCTCGTGCAGCTTGAACCCGGAGACGCCGCCGCGCAACTGCTCCCACATCGACTCGGAGCTGACCGTGTTGCCCTTGCCGAGCAGCGCGATGTTCATCGGCCAGCCGTCGAGTGCCTCCAGCATCCGGGCGGTGTGCCACGAACCAGGGGTGACGGTGGTGGCCTTGCTGCCCTCGGCGGGGCCGGTGCCGCCGCCGATCATCGTCGTGATGCCGCCACCCAGCGCCTCGTCCATGATCTGCGGGCAGATGAAGTGCACGTGGCAATCGATACCGCCGGCCGTGAGGATCTTGCCGTTCCCGGCGATGATCTCGGTGGACGGACCCACCACCAGATCGGGGTGGACACCCGACATCGTGTCGGGGTTGCCTGCCTTGCCGAGCGCGACGATGCGTCCGTCCCGAATACCGACGTCCGCTTTGATGATTCCCCAATGGTCGACGACCACCACGCCGGTGATCACCGTGTCGGGGGCGCCCTCGGCGCGGGTCGCGCGACCCTGACCCATGGACTCGCGCAACACTTTTCCGCCACCGAACACCGCCTCGTCGCCGGCCAGCCCCGGCCCACCGCTGCGGTCCTCGGTGATCTCGATCAGAAGGTCGGTGTCGGCGAGCCGGATGCGGTCACCGGTCGTGGGACCGAACAGCTCGGCGTAACGTGCGCGGCTGAGTTCGGTCATGACGCGTCCAGCTTTCCGGGAGGAGTGAGGCTCAGCCCGTGCACCTCACGGGTCCCGCGCAGGGGGACGAGTGAAATTGTCTGCGCGATACCCGGTTCGAAGCGCACCGCGGTGCCGGCGGGAATGTCCAGCCGCAGCCCGTGGGCGGCGGAACGGTCGAACTGCAGGGCGTGATTGGCCTGTGGGAAATGAACGTGACTCCCGACCTGGACCGGGCGGTCACCGGTGTTGACCACCTCGAGTTCGGTGCGGGGAGAACCCTCGTTGAGCTCGATCACGCCCTCGGCGCACACGACTTCACCTGGAATCACGGTCACCCCTACGCAATCGGATCGTGGACGGTGACGAGCTTGGTTCCGTCCGGGAACGTGGCCTCCACCTGCACGTCGTGCAGCATCTCCGGGACGCCTTCCATCACGTCGGACCGGGTGAGCACCTCACGACCGGACACCATCAACTCCGCCACCGACCGGCCGTCGCGGGCCCCCTCCAGGATGTGATCCGTGATGAGGGCCACCGCCTCCGGATGGTTCAACACGAGGCCGCGTTGCCGGCGCCTGCGCGCGAGTTCCGCGGCGTAGCTCAGGAGCAGACGCTCCTGCTCGTGGGGCGACAAGCGCATATGTCCTCCTGCGGTCGGTGCGTCGCAATACTGCCACGAACTGCAGTGTGGCACCGCCCACGCCCGGAACGGCCGCCGTTCTCACCGCGGAAACATTCGTGACACGAACCCGTCACAGCACCTTCCTAGCGTTCCCCCAATGGCCATCTCCACTGACGCCCATCCCCCACCCGGCGGCGACGTGTCGACAACCGGGACGCGATCGCCCTGGTACACCAACCTGTTCGTCCAGCTTCTCGTCGGAATCGTCGGCGGCATCACTCTCGGCTGGCTGTGGCCGACGGTGGGGTCGGAGCTCAAACCGATCGGCGACACGTTCGTCAAGCTGATCAAGATGCTCATCGCGCCGTTGATCTTCACGGTGGTCGTCACGGGAATCGCCAAGGTGGGCGACGTCAAGGCCGTCGGACGCATCGGGGTGAAGGCACTGATCTACTTCACCGCCGTCACCGGGTTCGCGCTGCTCTTCGGACTGGTCATGGGCAACATCGTCAAGCCCGGCGCCGGATTCGACATCGACCCGGCCACTCTCGCCGACGGTACCGAGCAGATCGCGGAGAAGACCGGCGGTGGCGAACTCCCCGGCGCCGTCGAATTCCTCATGGACATCGTCCCCACCAGTGTGGTGGGCGCGTTCGCCGACAACATACTTCTGCAGGTCCTCTTCTTCGCGGTGCTCTTCGGCATCGCGCTGGCCAAGTACGGCGAGCACGGTCCCCCGCTGGTCCTCGAACTCGTCGACCACCTCAGCCACATCATCTTCATGATCATCGGCTGGATCATGCGGCTCGCCCCGATCGGCGCGTTCGGCGCGATGGCGTTCATCATCGGCCAGTACGGAATCTCCACACTCGGCAGCTTCGCCAAGCTCATCGCCTGCTGCTACCTCGCCGGAGCGCTGTTCGTCCTCGTCCTCGCGCTGATCGCGAAGGTCGCCGTGGGACTGAACGTCTTCACGTTCATCCGCTACACCAAGGAGGAGTTCGGTCTCGCGCTGGGAACCGCATCGTCCGAGGCAGTGCTTCCCCGCATCATGACCAAGCTCGTCGGCGCCGGGAACTCACAGGCCGCGACCGGGCTCGTGGTGCCGACCGGATACTCGTTCAACCTCGACGGGGCCGCGATCTACCTGTCCATCTCGACACTGTTCCTCGCCCAGGCCACCGGCCACGACCTGTCCGTCGCCGACCAGCTCGGCGCGCTGTTCATCCTGCTCCTCACGTCGAAAGGCATGGCAGGCGTACCCGGGTCGTCGTTCCTCGCGCTGTCGGCGACCGCGACCGCGCTCGGAATCTTCCCCGTCGCGGCGGTAGCGGTGCTGCTCGGCGCCGACCGGATCATGGACTCGATGCGGGTGTTCGTGAACCTCCTCGGCAACTGTGTCGCCACGTTCGTCGTCTCGAACTGGGAAGGCCAGCTCGACAAGCAGAAGATGCAGGACGCCGTAAACGGAAGGCTCAGCCCCGGCGGCGCGGATCCCGTCGCGCAGCCGCCGGTCGTGGCCGAGTACGAGTCGCGTCAGTAGCCGGCGGGAATGCCGAAGACCCTGATCGCGTCGCGGTACATGCCGAGTTGCTGATCCTTGGTCAGCGGCATGACTTCGGCGATCAGCTGACCGGCACTGGTGATCGCGCTCATCGCCCCGACCACCGGCAGTCCGGCGACGTTGAAATCGACCGTTGCCCTGCGGATGTGGTTGGCCGACGTCACGATGATCGCACCCCCCGCGCCGAGCGAGCGCGCGAGCGGAACGGAGTTGAGCGCGTTGCCCACCGTCGATCCGGCACGATGCTCGGGGTGGATGCGTTGCGCCGGGACACCGTGCGACTGCAACCATCCCTGCATCGCGGCCGCCTCGGTGATGCCGTTCTGCGGGTTGCCGCCGGTGACGATGATCGGCGACATCGGCGAGGCCCACGACTGGACGAGCGCGGCCTGCAGGCGGTTGATCAATTCCGGTCGCATCGCGCCGTCGGGTAGCAGTCCGTAACCGAGGACGATGATCGCGGTGGACGGACCCTGGATGGCCGGAAGTGGGTTCGGGGGCGTGAACGACGCAATTCTGATCGCGTTCAGCATCCCGTCGACGCCGGCGCGCATCCCACCGTCCATCGCGCCGAGCCGGGCGAGCGCGGTCTCCCGGGTGACCGGGTCGCCCGCGGCGTCGGCGTAGATGGCCTGCAACGCCAGCGCATTGGTGTCGCCGGGTTCGCCGGCGACGGCGCCACCGATGTCCGCCAGGGCGCCACGGGTGTCACCCGCGGCGAATCTGCCCTGCGCGCTGTTGAAGAGGTCGGCGGCCGAGGCGGATGCCGTCGCGGTGGTCGAGACCGCCAGAGCCAGGCAGAAGGCGGTGGTCATGACGGTGGCGAGCAGCGCCCTGACTGCTGAAGAAATGGGCCGAACACGAAACTGCGTCACGCTGAGACCTTTCCGTCGGATTTTCACGAAGTACACATGCGATGGTCCGTGGAGCGTCGGCGCCAGTGTAGTGACACTCGTGGGGCTGGTGGGAAAATCGTTACTTACCGTTACCCGCAGTCGATAGAGGACCGAAGATGTCCTCTATCGATGGCATTCTGGGACGCATGCGGGAAACTTCGGCACGACTCCTCCGGCTACTGTCGCTGCTCCAGACCCGAAAGGACTGGTCCGGGGCAGAACTCGCCGACCGGCTCGGCATCACCCCACGCACGGTCCGGCGAGACGTGGAGAAACTCCGCGACCTCGGGTACCCCGTCGACGCGACCGTCGGGGTGGGCGGTGGCTACCAACTCGGCGCGGGCGCGGAAATGCCGCCCCTGCTCCTCGACGACGAGGAAGTCCTGGCCGTCGCACTCGGCCTGCAATCCGGTGCGACCGGGTCCGTGGTGGGCATCGGGGAGGCGTCGATGCGAGCGCTCACCAAACTCCGGCAGGTGATGCCGTCCCGTCTGCGGCACCGCCTCGAGGCGCTGCAGGTCGACGTGGTCCACCGCGAGCCCGCGAAGAGCGCCGTCGACGCGCAGATCCTGTCCGCCGTCGCCTCCGTGTGCCACAACCACGAACGACTCCGGTTCGACTACCGCACCCACGACGGCACCGAGAGCCGGCGTGAAGTGGAGCCGTACCGTCTCGTCCGATCCGGGCTGCGCTGGTACCTCGTCGCCTGGGACCTCACGCGCGCCGACTGGCGGTCGTTCCGCATGGATCGCCTGACACCCAAGATCCCGACAGGACCGCGGTTCGCGCCCCGCGAACTACCGCCCGGCGGCGCCGCCGAATTCGTCGCACGCGGCATCAACCGCGCCGTCACCCGGATCCGCGCACGGGTGCTGCTGCACGCGTCGATCGACGAGATGGCGACCCTGGTGCACGAAGACTGGGGAACCCTCGAAGAAATGCCCGACGGACGATGCGCGGTCGCGCTCGGCGGCGACTCCGTGCCGTCGATAGCCAACTGGCTCAGCGCATTCGGCGTCGACTTCACCGTCCTCGACCCTCCTGAGCTGCGCGAAGAGTGCCGGCGGGTGGGTGAGCGCCACCGCCTCTTCGCCGACCGCTACGGTAACGCCTGACCGAGACGCCGTTCAGCCGTCACCGTGGACCGAAAATCTGTGGGAACCGAACGGTCCTGCGCGGCGTCCAACCAGGTGACGACAGAAAGGGCGGGGTAGTCGGGGATGCAGCACACGATTGTCGAGGAGGGGCGCGCGCGGGCGCCTGCGGGGACGGGAACAGTCGGGAAGGTGCTCGTCGGGGGCCATCTGGCGCTCGCGGGCGCGACGGTGGTGATCATGGCGTTCTCGCTGGCGTTCGTGTGCACCCTCGACAACGGAACCCAGCCGTGGACGTGGCCGAGCAGGTACTCGACGGCTTGGTTCGTCACCGCGACCATCCTCGCCACCACACTGTGGGCGCTCTTCGTGACGGGTGTGGTGATCTTCTCGTCGAGGCCCCGGCGGGCGCTCGGCACGGCCACGTTCTTCGTCGCCGCGGCGCTCGGAGCCGCTGCGGTGATCGGGCTGTTCGGTCCGTCGGAGAATTCCGCACTGCAACTCTGGCTGGTCTGCGCCATGAATCTCGGGTATCAGGCCGCTCACCTGCGGTCGGCGTAGCCGGTCGGAAACGAGTCAAGGCCCCACTCTGACGAGTGGGGCCTTGCTCGAACGTCATGTCCCGGCGAACCGGGAAGTCATGGCCGTTCTCAGATCAGGGTGACGCCGGTGGCCTGCGGGCCCTTGTTGCCCTGGCCGATCTCGAACGAAACGCGCTGATTCTCCTCGAGCGTGCGGAAGCCGCCGCTCTGGATCTCCGAGTAATGGACGAACACGTCAGCGCTGCCATCCTCGGGGGCGATGAAGCCGAACCCCTTCTCGGAGTTGAACCACTTCACGATGCCCTCTGCCATGTAAATCTCCTCTAACACAGTAACTTCTTCAAGCAACCGGCTCGGTTACCTGGGTCATTGAACACGACCGTCTATGACAATTCCTGTGGAGGACGTCCAAACGCTCGCAACCATCGATTTGCGAGCGTGGGAAACACAAACACAAAACTTACGACCTCCAATAGTGAACCACACATCCGGCCGGTTGTCTCCCCCGGGCCGAACTCGCGCAGGTCAGGGGATGAAATTGGCGTACACACCGGGAGCAACGGGCGCCACGATCCCGTCCGGCGCCCGCTGTCAGCCCCGCGTAGGCACTCCAGCGGACGAGCGCCGACCCCGGTCGTCCCGGAACCGGCCACGCCTCACCCTGCACCGTCGAAAACGGCGGGATGCCGATGACCGTGGGATACCCCCCCTGTGAGTACTTATCAACGTCCCGCGGTTAATAAGTACTCACGGCTGGGTGGCGGCGAGACGCACGAAGGCCGCCGCGTCGAGGGTCTCACCGCGGGCGGACGGTGCGATGCCGGCCTCGAGCAGTCGCCGCTCCGCCTCCGCGGGTGAACCGGCCCAACCGCCGAGCGCGGCGCGTAAAGTCTTGCGGCGCTGAGCGAAAGCCGCATCGATGACGGCGAACACACGGCGGCGGTGTGCGTCGTCGACGGGCCACGGCGGTTCGGCGTACCGATCGATGCGCACGAGACCCGACTCGACCTTCGGCACGGGCCAGAACACCGCGCGCCCGACGGCGCCCGCGCGCCGCACGGCGCCGAAGAAATTGGCCTTCACGCTCGGCACACCGTAGATCTTGCTGCCCGGGGACGCCGCCAGCCGGTCGGCGACCTCGGCCTGCACCATCACCAGAGCGGTTCGGAGACTGGGAAGTTCGGAGAACAGGTGCAGCAGCACCGGCACCGCAACGTTGTACGGCAGATTCGCGACGAGAGCCGTGGGCTCACCGGGGATCTCGGACGGCTTGACCCGCATCGCGTCCGCGCCGACCACGGTCAGCCGGTCCGCGAGTTCCGGAGCCCGGTCGGCGACCGTGACCGGGAGTCGCGCCGCGAGGTTGGGGTCGATCTCGACGGCGATCACCTTGTCGACGACATCGAGCAGCGCCAACGTGAGCGAACCGAGCCCCGGCCCGACCTCGAGGACGGTGTCCTCGCGTCCCACGCCCGCGGTGGCGACGATGCGGCGGACCGTGTTCGCGTCGTGCACGAAGTTCTGCCCCAGCTGCTTGGTGGGGCGCACGCCGAACTCCTCGGCTAGCGCACGCACCTCGGCGGGGCCGAGCAGTGCGGCCTGACCTCGAGCGACGGGGGGTACTTCGGCTTCGGACACCAGCCGAACTTTAACGCACGCCGAGCCTGCCCGAGCACGACGGCCACGCTCCCCAGCCCTGTGTCTTCTGCGTCTGCGACGCGACGGCGATCTGCTCCTCGCGGGTGGCGAGGTCGGCGCGCGGCGCGTACTTGAGGCCGCCCTGACGCTCCCACGTGTTCTGGTCGAACTGGACGCCGCCGAAGAATCCGTTGCCGGTGTTGATGGCCCAGTTACCGGTGGCCTCGCACTGCGCGAGCGCGTCCCAGACCGAACCGTTCTCGACGGGCGGCACCTCGGTGCCCGGCTTCGCGCCGACGCGGATCACCTTCGGCTGCGCCGGCGTCGTGACCGTCGCGGACACCTGGTTGCGTCCGACTTCCCTGCCGTTGACGGTGTTGACCGCGAACGTGATGTCCTGGACGCCGGGCACGCCCGGATTCTCGAGCACGGTTCGACTCTTGTTCATCGTCGGGTCCTCGATGCGCTGCTCCTCCGGAGCCAGCGGCAACGTCTCGACCTTCGTCTCGGTGCGGTCGCGGGTGACGGTCACGGCCATGCCCTCGGTCAGCGGGGTGTCCGCGGCCGGGACGACGGTGTCGGCCTGCTCGAGCGGCGCGCCGTGCGCGGCGAGGAACTCCCCGACCGTCGGCGCGGCCATGCGTACATCGGTGACCGGCAGCGCGCCGTCGGCGAGCGTGACGACGAGCGGATTGAGCACCTCGAGCGCTGCACCGTCGAGCGGAAGTCGCTGCGAACGGGACGCGGACACGTGCACGTCCTCGCCGAGTTCGAACTGCTTCAGCGCGTCCTCGACGGTGAGCGCGGTAGTCCACACCGCCTTGGGCTGACCGTCCACCGTCAGCGTCACTTCACGCGCGCGGCGCAGCACCACGGTGTCCCCGTCGGACAGGCTCGCGTCACGTTCCGGTGCCACGGCGTCGCGGTCGCTGATCGAGTACCCGGCGTCGGACAGGGCGGCGTCGACGCTCGTGGTCATGGTGCTCAGCGAGATCTTCTCGCCGTCCACGTCGAGTGTGACGGTCTTGTGCCGGACCACGGCCATCACTCCGCCTGCGATCAGTGTGGCGAGAAGCAGGGCCACCACGGTGTAGAGCAGCGGCGAGCGAGCCGAGTTGATCTTCGCGAAGGGCGACATCGTGTTCCTTTACTTCAGACCGTCAGCGGAGTCCGAGCTTGCTGGTGCAGGCGGGCCATGCGCCCCAGCCCTGTGCCGCCTGGACCTTCTCGGCGACGGAGATCTGCTGTTCGCGGGTTGCGAGGTCGGCGCGGGCGGCGTACTGGCTGCCGCCGAACGCCTCCCAGGTGCTCTGGGTGAACTGCAGTCCGCCGAAGAACCCGTTGCCGGTGTTGATGGCCCAGTTGCCGGTGGCCTCGCAGTGCGCGATCGAATCCCAGGTGGAGGCGTTGGAGATGGCGAGTTCCTTCACACCGACCTTGACCAGTGCCGGCGCGGGCTCGCGGAGCACCTGAGAGCTGAGCTCCTGGCGTCCGGCCTCGACACCGTTGACGGTCTTCACGGATGCGGTGACGGTGCGCTCGCCGGGAACTCCGGGGTTCGCGACGACGGTCTTGCCCTTGTCGAGCGCGGGATCCTCGACGCGGTTCTCGGGCGGTGCGATGGGCAGCGTCTCGGTGCGAGTCTCGGTGCGGTCGCGGGTCACGTGGATCTCGGTGCCTTCGACGACGGGGGCGTCGGCGGGCGGAACGACGGTGTCGGCCTGCTCGAGCGGGGCGCCGTTGGCGGCGAGGAGCTCACCCACGGTGGGGGCTGCCAGCCGGACGTCCGTGAGCGGTGCGCCGCCGTCGGCGACCTTCACGAGCTTGGCGTTGACGACCTCGAGCGAGGTGCCTTCCAGCGGCAGGCGCTCGGAGCGGGACGCCGAGACGTGGACGTCGTCGGCGAGTTCGAACTGCTTCAGTGCGTCGTCGACGGTGAGGGCGGTGGTCCACACTGTCTTCGGCTGCCCGTCGACCGTGAGGTCGATCTCGCGGGCACGCCGCAGCACCACGGTGTCGCCGTCGGAGAGTGATGCGTCGGCTGCGGGAGCGACGGCGTCACGCTCACTGACGGCGTACCCGGCGTCGTCGAGCGCGCCGCCGACGTCGGAGGCCATCGTCCCGAGCGAGATGGTCTCGCCGTCGACGTCGAGCGTGATGGTCTTGTGCCGCGCCACTGCCAGCGCACCGCCCACGACGAGCGTCGCGAGCAGTGCCGCGACGACTACGTAGAGAAGGGGCGATTTGGCGTTGTTGATTCTGGCTAAAGGCGACACATGAATTCCCAAGGCTGGCGAAGGTTTGATCACGGTACGGTAACGAATCGGCGATGGTCTGGCAACTTTGCCGCTACGACCTGCGCGCGAGATCACGAAAAGGTTGAGATCGGGGACAGTTTTCACTTCACCGCGAAGGATCGCTTCTGGTCCGGACCACGTGCGAAACGCAGTATCTTGCGACATGCACCAAGAAGCCCGGAAGCGACCGGGCACTACTGACTGAGAAAGCTGGGGTTCCGTGCGCAGCAGATCCGATCGACTTCTGAGACTCGTCAGACGTCCGAGAGTGCCCGCGGTGATCGCCGCGCTGACGCTGCTCGTCACACTCGTCGCGCCCGGCCTCGCCGGCGCACAAGAGCCCGCACCGGGCAACAACTACACCATCGCCACCGACATCACGTTCGCCCCGTTCGAGTTCCAGGACGAGAGCGGCAAGCTCGTCGGAATCGACATGGATCTCCTCGCCGCCATCGCCGAGGACCAGGGGTTCACCTACCAGGTCAACGCCGTCGGATTCGACGCCGCACTCCAGGCGGTCACGGGCGGTCAGGCCAACGGCATGATCGCCGGCATGTCGATCACCGACGCCCGCAAGGCGACGTTCGACTTCTCCGATCCGTACTTCGAGTCGGGCGTCCAGATGGGCGTGCTCGAGAGCAACGACTCGGTCACCTCGTACGAGGACCTGCGCGGCAAATCCGTCGCGGTCAAGAACGGCACCGAGGGCGCCACGTACGCGGAGTCCATCAAGGACCAGTACGGATTCACCACCAAGTACTTCGCCGACTCGTCGAGCATGTTCGACGAGGTCCGCACGGGTAACTCGGCGGCCGTGTTCGAGGACTACCCCGTCCTCGCCTACGGCATCAAGCAGGGCAACGGGTTCAAGACGGTCACCGACAAGGTCCCCGGCGCCAGCTACGGGTTCGCCGTCGCGAAGGGCCAGAACGCGCAGCTCCTGCAGGAATTCAACACCGGGCTCGCCAACCTGAAGGTTAGCGGCCAGTACGACGAGATCCTCGACACCTACCTCAACTCGGACGCATCCGACGACGACAACTCGATCCTGGGCCTGATCAAGAGCACCTACCCGCTGCTGCTCGAGGGCCTGTGGCTCACGATCGTCCTGACCGTGGTCTCGATCGCCATCGCGCTCGTCCTCGGTGCGATCTTCGGCCTGTTCCGGGTGTCGACCAACATCGTCCTGCGCGGCATCGGCACCACCTACGTCGACGTGTTCCGCGGCACCCCGCTGCTGGTGCAGGCGTTCTTCATCTACTTCGGCATCCCGGCGGCCCTGGACTTCCAGATGTCGGCGTTCACGGCGGGCATCATCACGCTGAGCCTCAACGCCGGCGCGTACATGGCCGAGATCGTGCGCGGCGGCATCCTGTCCGTCGACAAGGGCCAGATGGAAGCGTCGCGGAGCCTCGGCATCAGCTACCTGAAGTCGATGCAGAAGGTCGTGATGCCGCAGGCCGTGCGGACGATGATCCCGTCGTACATCAACCAGTTCGTGATCACGCTGAAGGACACGTCGATCCTGTCCGTGATCGGGCTCGCCGAGCTCACTCAGACCGGGCGGATCATCATCGCCCGCAACTTCCAGTCCTTCAACATGTGGCTGATCATCGGCGTGATGTATTTCATCATCATCATGGCGTTGACGAAGCTGTCGAACCGGCTCGAGAAGAGGATCAACAAGTGACCGAGACACCGGTGACAGAGAACAAGGCCGAGACCGCCGACCCGAAGATCCGGGTGAAGGGTCTGAAGAAGTCGTTCGGCGACAACGAGGTCCTCAAGGGCCTCGACGTCGACATCGCGAGCGGTGAAGTGGTCTGCGTGATCGGGCCGTCGGGCTCCGGCAAGAGCACGTTCCTGCGCTGCCTCAACCGGCTCGAGGACATCACGGACGGCAAGGTCGTGGTCGACGGGTTCGACGTGAGCGACAAGAAGATCGACATCGACCGGGTGCGTCAGCACATCGGCATGGTCTTCCAGCACTTCAACTTGTTCCCGCACATGACGGCGATCGAGAACGTGATGCTCGCGCCCGTGCAGACCAAGCGGGCCTCCAAGGAGGAGGCGCGGGCGACGGCGGTCCGGCTGCTCGAGCAGGTCGGGTTGGCGGAGAAGGCGGACGCGAAGCCGGCGAACCTGTCCGGTGGGCAGAAGCAGCGCGTCGCGATCGCGCGGGCCCTGGCGATGAACCCGGACATCATGCTGTTCGACGAGGCGACCAGCGCCCTGGACCCCGAGATGGTGGGCGAGGTGCTGCAGGTTCTGCGCGACCTCGCGAAGGGTGGCATGACGATGGTCGTGGTCACGCACGAGATGGGCTTCGCCCGCGAGGTGTCCGACCGGGTGATCTTCATGGCCGACGGTTACGTGGTGGAGGAGGGCACTCCGGAGCAGATCTTCGGCGACCCGCAGCAGTCCCGCACCCAGGACTTCCTGAACAAGGTCCTCTGACACGTGAGGGGCGAAGCGTGCCGGGGCACGCTTCGCCACTTACATGGGGTCAGACGGTGGCGCGTTCCTTCGCGACCCACGGAACCTTGTGGCCGAGCAGTCCGTCGACGCCGAACCGGCCCGATCCGACGACGGCGAGCAGCAGCGAGCCGACTCCCAGAGCCAGCACCAGCTCGTAGCCGCCCTCGCTGGCGAAGATTCCCTTGTCGACGTGCACGAGGAAGAAGGCGCCGACCATGTCGAGGAAGAGCAGGATGCCGAAGATCGGGACGGCCGCCCCGACGATGAGTGCGATTCCGCCGATCAGCTCGATCCACGTCGCGAGGAACGCCGAGACGCCGGGAAGCGGAACTCCCATGGCCTCGAAGCCGGCGGTCGTGGCGTCGAGTCCGTTGGTGAAGGCCTTCTGCCAGCCGTGGGCGAGGAAGATGACGCCGATGCCCACGCGGGCGACGAGGATTCCCAGGCTTCGAACTGCGGGGTTGTTCATGGATGTGCCTTTCATCGTGGTGTCCCCGCGCGACCGGGACGACCGTTGGTTGAACAAGCAACGATCCTAAGTTCTCTAACTTGAAACTTCAACATAGGGCTTTCGGCCCCGTGAGTGGTTGACGAGTCCAGGGACTCGTCAACCGCTCACGGGGCGGAGGCCGTACACGCGCTCGGCGGTCGCGGTGGACGCCTTCGCCAGGTCGTCCGGATCCTCGCCACGGATCTCGGCGAGCGCCCGGACCGTGTACGGGAGGCAGTACGGCTCGTTGGGAGCGCCCCGGAACGGGTGCGGAGTGAGGAACGGCGCATCCGTCTCGACGATCAACTGATCCGATGGCACCAGGGGGGCCGCTTCCCGCAAGGCCTTCGCGTTCTTGAAGCTGACGGTGCCGGAGAAGCTGAGGACGTAACCGGCGTCGACGCACTCGCGCGCCATCTCGGCGTCCGAGGAGAAGCAGTGAAAGATCACCGTCTCCGGCGCACCCTCCTCACGCAGCACCTGCAGCAGCGCCTGATCGGCCTCCCGGTTGTGGATCATCAGCGTCTTGCCGAGCCGCTTCGCGAGGTCGATGTGCCAGCGGAAGCCCTCGGTCTGCTCGGGGACCGTGGCGCAGCCGTCGAGTTTCCCGGGCCAGTAAAAGTCGAGTCCCGTCTCCCCCACCGCGACCACCCGAGGATCACCGGCCAGTCGCTCGATCTCCGCCCGGGTCGCGTCGTCGAGCACGTTCGCCCGGGTGGGGTGGATGGCCACGGCCGCGTAGACGCGGGGATCCCAGTGGGCCGCATCGACGGCGAACTGCGCGGCCGCCAGGTCGTCGGCCACCGTGACCACCCGCTCCACCCCGACCGCGGCGGCCCGGTCGACGATCGCCGTGACGCTCGCGGCGTCCGAGGCACCACACGCGTCGAGGTGGGTGTGCGAGTCGACGAGCGGGAACAGCGGCGCGGGGGCTTCCGGGGCGGGACGGTCTTTGCTCATGCGGACATTGTCGACGCCGCCGCCGCACGTGTCACATGCGGTACTTTCTCCCGGACGGGGAGGGAGCCGTGTCCATGACTTCGAGCTCGATGAACGGCCGCGTGATCGCGGTGACCGGTGGCGCGAGGGGAATCGGGAGGGAGGTCGCCCGACAGCTGGCACTGGCCGGCGCCCGGGTCGCGATCGGCGACGTCGACGGCGCCGCCGCCCGCAGGACGGCGGACGAACTCGGCCGGGCGGGCGGGACGGTGGAGGGTCTCGAACTGGACGTCACCGACACCGCGTCGTTCGCGGCATTCCTCACGGCCGTCGAGGACCACTGGGGCAGGATCGACGTACTCGTCAACAACGCGGGCGTGATGTGGGTCGGCAGGTTCGACGAGGAACCCGAGTCCGCGACGGATCGGCAGCTCGCCGTGAACCTGCACGGCGTCATCCGCGGGGTGAGACTGGCGGCGCCGGCGATGCGTGCGCGCGGCCGCGGCCAGATCGTCACGGTGGCGTCGCTGGCGTCGAAGGTCGCACCCCCCGGCGAGTCGACGTATGCCGCGACGAAACACGGCGTGCTCGGTTACCTGACCGGTGTCCGCGAGGAACTCCGCGGGTCGGGCGTGCAGATCTCGGTGATCATGCCCGCTGTCGTCGACACCGAACTCGCGGCCGGCACGGCGACGGGCGCGGCAAAACTGCTGACGCCGGCCGACGTCGCGAAGACCGTCGTCGCGGTGATCCACCGCCCCCGGTTCGAGGTCACCATCCCCCGGTACGTCGGCCCGCTTGCGCGCCTGGTCACCGTCTTTCCGCAGTTCGCCCGTGACTTCGCGATCCGCCGCATGGTCCCCGACCAGGTCAGGTCCACGAACAAGTCGGCCCGCGCGGCGTACGAGTCACGCACCGTCACCGACGAGGGCGGCGCCGGGCAGGCCTAGAACCCGAATCTGCGCGTCACGAAACGGCGGCGCGCAGATAGAGTGGTCGCACCATGAATGCTGCTGATTCCACCGCCTCGCGGCCACCTTTCTATCTGACGACGGCGATCGCGTACCCGAACGGCGTCCCGCACATCGGCCACGCCTACGAGTACATCTCCTCGGACGCCCTCGCACGCTTCAAGCGTCTGGACGGGTTCGACGTCTACTTCATGACGGGAACCGACGAGCACGGCCTGAAGATGCAGCAGACGGCGGCCAAGGAAGGCATCGACGTCCGTGAGCTCGCCGCGCGGAACTCGGACGTGTTCGAGGCCATGGACAAGACGTTGAACATCTCCTTCGACCGGTTCATCCGCACCACGGATGCCGATCACGAAGAAGCCAGCAAGGCGATCTGGCGGAGGATGCTCGACAACGGCGACATCTACCTCGACACGTACTCGGGCTGGTACTCGGTCCGCGACGAGGCGTTCTACACCGAGGCCGAGACCACCCTGCAGGACGACGGTTCACGCCTGTCCACCGAGACGGGCACCCCGGTCGAGTGGACGGAGGAGTCCACGTACTTCTTCAAGCTGTCCGAGTACCAGGACAAGCTGCTCCGGCTGTACGAGGAGAATCCCGACTTCATCGCACCCGCGACTCGCCGCAACGAGATCGTCAGCTTCGTCAAGGGCGGACTGAAGGACCTGTCGATCTCCCGCACGACGTTCGACTGGGGCGTTCCGGTCCCCGACCATCCCGAGCACGTGATGTACGTGTGGGTGGACGCGCTCACCAACTACCTGACCGGCGCCGGATACCCGGACACCGACTCCGAGCAGTTCGGCAAGTTCTGGCCGGCGAACCTGCACATCATCGGCAAGGACATCACCCGGTTCCACACCGTGTACTGGCCGGCGTTCCTGATGTCGGCGGGAATCGAACTGCCGAAGCGCGTCTTCGTGCATGGATTCCTCTACAACAAGGGCGAGAAGATGTCGAAGTCGGTCGGCAACGTCGTCGACCCCGTCGCCATGGTGGAGCAGTACGGCCTCGACGCCGTGCGCTTCTTCCTGCTCCGCGAAATCTCCTACGGCCAGGACGGCAGCTACAGCCACGAGGCCATCGTCACCCGGATCAACGCCGACCTGGCGAACGAGCTCGGCAACCTCGCGCAGCGGTCGCTGTCGATGGTCGCGAAGAACTGCGACGCCCAGGTCCCGACCCCCGGCGAGCTGACCGAGGACGACACGGCGATGCTCGCGCAGGCGGATGCGCTGCTCGGGCGGGTTCGCGCCGAATACGACGTCCAGGCACTGCATCTCGCGCTGGAGGCGATCTGGTCGGTTCTCGGCGAGACCAACCGGTACTTCTCCAAGCAGGAGCCGTGGGTTCTGCGGAAGACGGATCCGGAGCGGATGGCGACGGTGCTGTACGTGACGCTCGAGGTGGTGCGGATCGTCGGCATCCTCGTGCAGCCGGTGATGCCGGACGCCGCGGAGAAGATCCTCGACCTCCTGGGCCAGAAGGCCGATGCCCGGCAGTTCAGCGACCTCTCGACACGCATCGTGGCGGGCACCCCGTTGCCGGCGCCGTCGGGCGTGTTCCCGCGTTACGTGGAGGACTGATCCGTGTGGGGTCCGTTCTTGTCGGACCCCGCATGCACACTCTCCCCATGACGCCGAATAGAACATACATTCGATCTCATCACGGTGGATTCGGGAACGGAGCGCGCGTGTTCGACGACGAAGTGAGCCCCCAGGCCGCCGCGGCGGTCCACACCCTGATGGGTGAGTTGTCGGCCGCGTACGAGCGTGGGTGGCAGCCCGCCGACGTCGTGCATCTTGCGCGGAGATCGAAGGAGCCGTCCGACGCGGCGCTGGCGGCGGCCCTGGTGCTGCACGAGGCGGAGCGCACGCGGGCCGCGCACCGGGCGCCGCGGGACTGGGTGGAGCAACTCCGCACCATCGGCGAGCAGTACCCCGGTGCGTCGCACCTGGCCGGGCGGGTTCCGGTCGACGGTCCCGACGTTCGGGCGCTGGCCGCCGGACTGCTGTTCGAAGACCCGTACCACTCCGTCTACCAGCTCACCGACCTGTCACTGACGTGGACGAATCTGCCCGGCTGGACGGTGCTCGCTCCCCCGCCGTCGACGTGGCCCGTCGTGCGGGTCGCCGACCCGGCCGCGGCCGTGCCGGGCGAGACCGAGGCCGACGCGAAGGTGCTCAACAGGATCCGCGGGCTGCTCGCAAAGGCCGAGGCCACCGATTTCGCGGAGGAGGCCGAGATCTTCACCGCGAAGGCGCAGGAGTTGATGACGCGTTACGCGATCAACGCCGCTCTCCTCCACACCCAGAACGGGGTGGGCAACACGGCGGTGCACAGTCGCCGCATCCACCTGGAGAATCCGTATGTCAAGGAGAAGGTGCACCTCCTCACCGAGATCGGTGACTCCAACCGGGTACGCACCGTGTGGTTCAGCTCTCTCGCCATCGCGACCGTGGTCGGAACCCCCCTCGACCTGCAACAGGTAGACATGCTGTTCACCTCGCTGCTCGTGCAGGCAACGCGCGCAATGCAATTCGCGGACGCCGACAGTCGCAGTGGTTCACGCACCACGTCGTTCCGGAAGGGTTTCCTCGCGGGCTTCGCCAGCCGCATCGGCCAGCGGTTGCGCGACGCCGACAGCCGGGCCACGGCCGAGGCCGCCGACGAGGCGTCGATCGCTGTCGACGATCTGCTGCCGATTCTGGCCACCAAATCCGAGGCCGTCGACGCCGAGTTCGACCGTCTGTTTCCGCGTACCAAGAAGGCGCGCGGCAGGGCTGTCGACGCCAACGGCTGGTACGCCGGACAGGCCGCCGCCGACGACGCGTCGCTGGCTCCCGGAGAGCGTGCCCTCCGGCGGTAGCGCTCGCCGGAGGGCACCTAGTCCTTCCGGGAGGCCAGCACCGTCTCGTAGAGTTCCCGCTTCGACACGCCGGTGGTGGCGACGAGCGCGCACGCATCCTTGAGCCGGGTGCCGTCCGCGACGAGTCGCTCCACCTCGTCGACGAGGTCGGCGGGGTCGGACGCGACGAGAGTGGCGCCTTCCACCACCACCGTGATCTCGCCGCGGACACCGTCGGCGGCCCACTCGGCGAGTTCGGCGAGGGTGCCGCGGCGGACCTCCTCGTACGTCTTGGTCAGTTCCCGGCAGACGGCGGCGCGGCGGGTTCCGCCGAGCACCTCGACCGCGTCTGCCAGGCAGTCGGCGAGCCGGTGCGGTGCCTCGAAGAACACACACGCGCGTTGCTCGGCGACCAGGGCCCGCAACCACGTCTTGCGCTGGCCTTGCTTCCGGGGCGGGAAGCCGTCGAAGCAGAACCGTTCGACGGGCAACCCGGACAGCGCGAGCGCCGTCGTCACCGCCGACGGTCCGGGCAGGCACGTCACCGCCAGATCCTCGGCCACGCACGCCGACACCAGCCGGTACCCGGGGTCGCTGACGGAGGGCATGCCGGCGTCGGTGACGAGGAGAACGGTCTTGCCGGACGCGACGTCGGCGACGAGGGCGGGCAGCCGGGCCGTCTCGACCTGGTCGTAGAAGCTGACGACCTTGCCGGTGATCGTCACGTCGAGAGCAGAGGCGAGAGCTTTGGTGCGGCGGGTGTCCTCGGCGGCGACGACGTCGGCCGTCCCGAGCGCCGTACGCAGCCTCGGCGAGGCGTCACCCACGTCCCCCATCGGTGTTGCGGCGAGCACTAGGCGACCAGTCATGACCCACAGCCTACGATTGCGGCGTGACGATGCTGACGGACGAGCGACCGACGCCCTCCGCACGACAGCCGTCCATGGTCGGACCGGCGCCCCTCGTGCCGCCCCCCGACTTCGGTCCCGTCGACCGCGCCCGCGGCTGGGTGGTCACCCTGTTCGTCACGGCGATCGCGGCGATCACCCGGTTCACGATGCTCGGTTACCCGACCGACGCGGGCACTCCCGTGTTCGACGAGAAGCACTACGCGCCCCAGGGCTGGCAGGTGCTCACCGGCGGCTGGCTCGAGGACAACCCTGGTTACGGACTGGTTGTGCATCCGCCGATCGGCAAACAGCTGATCGCGGTGGGCGAGGCGATCTTCGGCTACAACGGCTGGGGTTGGCGTTTCGCCTCCGCCGTGGCCGGCACGATCATGGTTCTGCTGGTGATCCGCATCGTCCGCCGGCTCACCCGATCCACTCTGATCGGCGGCCTCGCCGGGATCCTGCTGGTCGCGGACGGCGTCACGTTCGTCTCGTCCCGGCTCGGCATGCTCGACATCTTCCTGGCAGTATTCGCGGTCGCCGCTCTGGGCTGCCTGGTGGTGGACCGCGACCAGGTCCGTGAGCGGATGGCCCGCGTGTACGACGAGGGCCGGATCGGCGACAGCGACTGGGGTCCGCGACTCGGAGTGCGCTGGTGGCGGTTCGGCGCCGGGGTCATGCTGGGTCTGGCGTGCGGCACCAAATGGTCGGGCGTCTACTTCATCGTGTTCTTCGGGCTTCTCAGCGTCGCATTCGACGTGTCGGCCCGGCGCGCCTACGGGGTGCGGCGACCGTGGTTCGGTGCCGGCGTCCGCGATGTGGGCCCGGCGCTGTACGCGCTGGTCGTCGTGCCGCTGTTCGTGTACCTCGCCAGCTACTGGGCGTGGTTCGCCAGCGAGACGGGTGTGGACCGGCATGCCGTGGGCAACGAGATCGGGACGGGCGGCACCTGGTCGTTCGTGCCGGGCGCGCTCCGGTCGCTGTGGTACTACAGCGGCAACGTCCTCGAGTTCCACGAAGGCCTCACCAATTCGGCGGGCAATCATCACCCGTGGGAGTCGAAGCCGTGGACGTGGCCGATGGGTCTGCGCCCGATGCTGTACTACTTCGCCGAGGGTGATCACGTCACCGGCTGCGGAGCGTCGAGTTGCGTCAAGGCCGTCATGCTCATCGGGACGCCCGCGATGTGGTGGCTGGCACTGCCGATGCTCGTGTGGGCGCTGTGGCAGACCGCGGTGCGGAAGGACTGGCGGTACGCCACCGTCCTCACCGCCTACGGCGCCGCGTTCCTGCCGTGGCTGACCACCCTGGACCGCCAGATGTACTACTTCTATGCGGTGGCCCTGGCGCCGTTCATGGTGATGGGTCTCGCGCTGGTCCTCGGCGACATCCTGGGTAGCGCGAAGGCGTCGTTCGAACGGCGCACCACGGGCCTGCTCGCCGTCTGCCTCTATGTGGGGCTCGTGGTCGCCAACTTCATCTGGTTGTGGCCGATCCTCACGGCCGTCCCGATCACCCCGGACACGTGGCAGCACCAACTGTGGCTCCCCAGCTGGCGCTGACCCCGGAATTATCCCAGCTGGCGCTGACCCCGGAATGAGTCGAGCCGCCCGGGTCCCGTGGGACACCGAGCGGCTCGCAGACTGTTTCTCTAGCGGGACGAAATCCGGTCGCGACGACGTTTGGCCGCCACTCTCCGCATCTCTCTCCGCATTTCCCGGCCGTCGACGATCATCTGGTCGCGGGACAGATCCTTGTAGAGCGAGAAACACAACCCGATCATCACGAGGACGAACGGCGCCGCGGCGATGATCGTCATCGTCTGCAGTCCGTCCAGCGCGGTGTCGCCGCCGGTCCACAGGATGAGCGCGGCGACGCCACCGGTGAGCACACCCCAGAACACGACCACCCAGCGCTGCGGTTCCAGCGAACCGCGCTGCGACAGGGTGCCCATCACCATCGATGCGGCGTCGGCCCCGGAGACGAAGAAGATCCCGACGAGGATCATCACCAGGACGGTCGTGATGCCGGTGAGCGGCAGGTGGTTGAGCATGCCGAACAGCTGACCCTCCTGGGTGTCCTGTCCGGCGAGGTCGATTCCGTCACGCTGCTCGCTGATTCCGGCACCACCGAAGATCGCGAACCACACGAGGCTCACGGCGCTCGGCACCACGATCACGCCGACCACGAACTGGCGGATGGTCCGGCCGCGGCTGATGCGTGCCAGGAACATGCCGACGAACGGGGTCCAGGAGATCCACCACGCCCAGTAGAAGATGGTCCACGAGGACAACCATTCGCCGGTCGCCGGATCGGACGACGCTCCGGTGCGGGCCGACATCTGCGCGAGCTGCGCGGCGTAGGCGCCGATCGTGGTGGGCAGCAGGTTGAGGATCAGGACCGTCGGCCCCACGACGAACACGAAGAGGGCCAGGATGACGGCGAGCACCATGTTGGTGTTGGAGAGCCACTGAATTCCCTTCGCGACACCCGACACGGCGGATGCCACGAACGCGAGGGTCAGCAGGGCGACGATGGCGACCAGCAGGAACGTGCTGACCTCCGACATCCACCCGACGACCTGGAAACCGGACCCGATCTGCAGTGCGCCGAGGCCCAGCGAAGCGGCGGTGCCGAACAGCGTCGCGAAGATCGCGAGAACGTCGATGAACTTGCCGATCGGCCCCTCGGCGCGACGGCCGAGCAGCGGGATGAAGGCGGAGCTGAACAGCTGCTTGCGACCCTTGCGGTACGAGCCGTACGCGATCGACAGTCCGACAACCGCGTACATCGCCCAGGGGTGCAGGCTCCAGTGGAACATGGTGGTGGCCATCGCAGTTCCGATGCCACCGTTGGAACCCGGAGGGGGTGTCACGTAGTGCGCGAGAGGTTCGGCGACACCGAAGAACATCAGTCCGATGCCCATGCCGGCGCTGAACATCATCGCGATCCAGCTGACCGTCCGGAACTCGGGCTTCTCGCCGTCCTTGCCGAGCGGGATGTGACCGAACTTGCTGAACGCGAGCCACAGTGAGAAGAGGACGAATCCGGACGCCGACAGGACGAACAACCAGCCCATGTCGGTGACCAGCCAGTCGAGTGCCTTGCCGGTCGTGGAGTCGAGATTGTCGGGGGCCACGAGCCCCCAGACGACGATTGCCGAGACCGCGGCGGCAGCGGCGGAGAACACGACTTGGTCGGTGCGAACACCGACCCGTTTGAGCCCTCCGCCGACGCTCGCGTCGGCGGTCTCGGAACCTTGATCAGGCAGATCAGTATTCATTGCCATGAACAACTACGTTGGTCATTTTCGATGGTAAAAGCAAGCTAGCCCATCGCCTCACACCGAATCGAGACCCAGCCTACGGCATCGTCACGCTGCGGTTTTTCCCCATCCCGAGCCTCTTCCGAGAAGCCCGTCGATGCTGAGGCGTCCGGCACCGATCACGGCGAGAAGAAGTGACCCGACGCCGAGTGCGACAACGAGTTCGTACCCGCCGTTCGCGACGAAGACGCCCTTGTCCGCGTGTACCAGAATCAGCGCCCCGAGCATGTCGAGGAACAGCAGGATTCCGGCGATCGGCGTGGCCACTCCCACGATGAGAGCAAATCCACCCGCGAGTTCGATAGTGGCGGCCGCAACAGCCGAAATGTCGGGAAGCGGGACGCCCATTTCGGCGAACGACGCCTGTGTGGCCTTCACTCCGTAGTCGAAGAACTTCTGCCAGCCGTGCGCGACGAAGACGACGCCGAGTCCGATCCGGGCAATCAGTAGTGCGAGGTCGCGGAAGAGTGCGGAAGCCATACCGAGTGTCTACCTTTCTGGGGTCACACCTTCTGGATGCGGCGCCGTCCTCATTCGGCGCCGCGGAGAGCGGACTGCACGAAGCCGAGGATCTCCTCGTCGGACACCCCCAGCTTCCGCAGGTCCTGCACATACCGTGTTGCGGCCTTCTCGGCCCCGGCGCGAATGGGGTCGCCGCCGCTCGCGATGAACGTGCCCTGCTTGCCCCGGGTTTCGATGACACCCTGCTCGCCGAGTTCCCGGTACGCCTTGGCCACCGTGTTCGGGGCCAGACCCACCTCGACGGCGAGTGCGCGGACCGTGGGAATCTTGGTTCCCGCGATCAGCTGCCCACTGCGCACCTGCTCGATGATCTGCAATCGCAACTGATCGAACGGGGCGGTCGACGAATCCGGATCGATGTCGATGTCCACGGCCGGCGCCACCTCCGTTGTTCCACGCGTTGTATCAGACCGTAGTTGCGCGGTTGCGGCGCCGCAATGCTTACACCGCGGCGACGGCCTCCTCGATCGGCGTCGGGCCGGACGTCAGCATCAGCGTCTTCTTGGCAGTCTCCGGGTGGTCCAGGAGCGCCGCGACCACTGCGGCGACGTCGGCGCGCGGGACGGTGCCGGGCTCGAGAGGAGGCGCGGTGAGCGTGACGTGACCCGTCGGGTCGTCGTCGAGCAGACCGCCCGGACGGAGAATCGTCCAATCGAGGTGGGTGCGGGCGCGCAGGTCTTCCTCGGCGGCCGTCTTCGCGACGAGGTAGGCCGCGAACACCTCGTCGGTGCCCTCGGGGATCGGCTCCCCCGCCCCGAACGAACTGATCTGGACGAATCGCCGCGTTCCCGCCTTCTCGGCGGCGTCCGCGAGGAGAACCGCGGCCCCGCGATCGACGGTGTCCTTGCGTGCGATACCGCTGCCCGGGCCTGCGCCCGCGGCGAACACCGCGGCGTCCGCACCGACGAGCGTCTTCGCCACGTCGTCCGGGCTCGCCGTCTCCAGATCGATCACCACCGGTTCGGCGCCGAGCGCCGCCACGTCGTGCTCGTGATCGGGGTTGCGGATCAGCGCGACCGCGCGATCACCGCGCGCGGTGAGAATCTTGATGAGGTGACGGGCGATCTTCCCGTGTCCACCCGCGATGACGATGCGCCGCGGAGTCGCGTCCCTGTGCTCGGCCATGATCGATCTCCCTCTTTCGTCGACTATTCACGAGTTACTACCCCTGGTTCAGCGCTCCGTGCGGGCGGGTTTGTTCCCCGGTGCAGAATGTCGGGTATGGCGAACACCGCGACCATCTACCACAACCAGCGATGCAACACGTCCCGCACCGTCCTCGGACTGATCCGGGACGCGGGCATCGAGCCGACCGTCGTGAAGTACCTCGAGACCCCGCCCTCACGGGACGGGTTGCGCAAACTTCTCGACGACGCCGGGCTGAAGCCGAGCGAGGCGATCCGCACGAAGGAGACTGTCTTCAAGGAACTCGGGCTCGCCGAAGCATCCGAGGACGAACTGCTGGAAGCGATGGTGGACAACCCGATCCTCATCGAGCGACCCATCGTCGTGACGGACAAGGGCACCGTCCTCGCCCGCCCGGCCGAGAAGGTCCGCGAGGTCCTCTAGGCCCTCCGGGCGCCTATAGCGGGTCGCGAGCAACCGGACAGGACATGCAGCGGGGCCCGCCGCGGCCGGAGCCGAGTTCGGAACCGGCGATCCGCAGTACCTCGATGCCCGACGCCTCGAGCCGGGCGTTGGTCTCGACGTTCCGTTCGTATGCGACGACGACGCCTGGTGCGAGTGCGAGCGTGTTGTTTCCGTCGTCCCACTGTTCGCGTTCGGCGGTGACGTTGTCGAGTCCGGTGTCGATGACGCGCAGCTTGCCGATGCCCATGGCCTCGGCGGCGGCGGTCAGGAACGGATCGGCTCCGCGGATCGACACACCCTTGTCTTCGCGGTGAATGGTGAACGCCGACAGCGTGTCCTGGATGATCGGGTACATCACGACGGCGTCGTGGTCGACCATCGTGCACACGGTGTCGAGGTGCATCGACGCCCGGGCCTGCGCGATTGGCACCACCAGCACGGTGTGCGCCAGTTCGTCCTCGAAGACGCTGCGCGCCAACGCCTCGGCGCCTGCCGGTGTAGTGCGCTCCCCCACCCCGACGGCGACGACTCCCGGTGCGAGGAGCAGGACGTCGCCGCCTTCGACGGGGGCCGTGTGGGATTCGTAGGCGCGCCGGGCGCCGCGGAAACGCGGGTGGTGGGCGTAGATGATGTCGGTGAGGGACGTTTCGCGGACGCGGGCGGGCAGGGCGAGGGACGTGATCGCGACGCGGGGTCCGATCCAGAACGACGAGTCCCGGGTGAACAGCAGGTTGGGCAGCGGGTCGATGACGAAGTCGCCGCCGTGGTGCATGCGCCGGACCAGCGACGCCGTGTTGGCGGCGACGGGAAGTTCGTCGAAGGTCATGCCCGCGGTGAGGATGGTGGACAGGTCGGGGGCCGGGACACCGCGGAGGTGTGCGGCCAATTCCTGGGCCAGGGTGTGCCCGAGTTTGCGGGCGTCGACGGCCGCGCCGATGCCCTGTATGCGGGCGGCGCCGCTGGCGCCGAGCGTCTCGGTGAGCAGGTCGGACAGCAGCAGGACCTCGACACCGCGGCTGCGCAGGAGGTCCGCGAACGCGTCGTGCTCTTCCTGCGCGCGGTCGACCCAGGGCAGTCCGTCGAAGAGCAGTTGGTCGTTGTTGCGGGGCGTGAGCCGCTTCAGTTCGTCCCCGGGCCGGTGCAGGAGGACGGCACGCAGCTGCCCGACTTCGGAGTTGGCCCCCAGCGGTGCAGAACCGGACGCGTTCATGTCTAGACGGTAATGCCGGCGGGCCCGGCAGGCACGCTCAAACACTCCGTCGCCGCCCGTGTCCCTCGGCGCCGCAGGCGAGTACCGTGAAACGGCGGAGGTATCTCATGGACGAGAACTCGACTCTCTCGCCGGCGCACTCGGATGCGGCGGCGAGTTCGTCTGCGAACACGCCGCCACTTCCGTACGTTCCTTCCGCCCTGGCACCGTTCGCCGGTCTGTGGCGCGGCGAGGGCGAGGGCGCGTACCCGACGATCGACGACTTCGCGTACACCGAGGAGATCGAATTCGCTCCCACCGGTAAACCGTTCCTGGCGTACCGGTCTCGGACGAGGGAGGCGGGCAGCGGTCGGCCGTTGCACTCGGAGTCCGGGTTTCTGCGGCTCGTCGGCGAGGACGAGGCGGAACTGCTCGTGGCCCAGCCGACCGGATTCACCGAGATCCACCGTGGTCAGGTCCGGGAGGGGACCATCGAATTGTCGATGGTGGTGCTGAGCGCGTCCCCGGACGCGAAACCGGTGCACAGCATCCGGCGACAGTTGTCGGTGCGCGGCGGCGACCTCACGTACGACCTGTGGATGGCGCACGACCTGACTCCGCTCACGCACCACCTGCACGGACATCTCCGCCGCGACTGACCTCGAGTATTGTTCAGGTAACCGCGGAAAGGTTGCCTGTCGTGGAGATGCCCGAGTGGAGAGCCAAGGAACTGACGCCGGGGCAGCTGTCGGAGCGCAGTGGCGTGGCGGTGTCGGCGTTGCACTTCTACGAGCGCGAGGGGCTGATCACCAGCAGGCGGACGTCCGGCAATCAGCGTCGCTACCGCAGGGACACGTTGCGGCGGGTCGCGTTCATCCGCATCGCCCAGCGGGTCGGGATTCCGCTGGCCGAGATCCGGGACGCCCTCGCGACCCTTCCCGAGGGCCGGACGCCGAACCGGAAGGACTGGGAGAAGCTCTCGACCCGGTGGCATGCGGATCTGGATCAGCGGATCGAGCAGCTGATCCGGCTCCGCGACAACCTGACCGGCTGCATCGGCTGCGGGTGCCTCTCGCTCGGGAGTTGCGCGATCGTCAACAGCCACGACCGGCTGGGCACGGCGGGGCCGGGCGCCCGCACGTTGGACGTCGAACTCGACGGCCCGGCGTCCGGGGCGTGAGCGTCAGCTGTCGCCGAGCCACTTCTCGATCGCGTCGCGGTCCTGTCCGACCATGTCGCCGACCAGCTTCCTGACGAGGGACTCGATCTGCCCGCCGACGAGCGGAATCTTGACCTGCACCGCTCCGGCGACGTCCAGGACGGTGACGTCGCCCGACGCGCGGAGTACCGACGTGCACTCGATCTTCACCGGGATCCCGGTGGAGCTGCCACTGATCCGGCCGTCGGCGCGGTCGCCGTCGAGGGCGCCCCATTCGTCGGCACGCTCGACCTTCAGTTCACCCGAGACGACCTTGCGGACCAGCCCGGGGAGGGAGGACGCGCCGATGGTGTCGCGCATCGTCGCCGTCAGGGTGCCGGGGCCGCGGCTGTCGTCGAGGGTGAGTTTCTCCGGCGCCTCTTCGAACCGGTGCTGCCAGAACGCCCGATCCGTCACCGTCGCGTGCACCCGGTCGATCGGGTACGCGATCTGTTCGGAGTATTCGAAGCTTTTCGCCATGACGGCAGCCTACGACAACTCCGTGAGTGGTGAAGGAGTCCAGAGACTCGTCAGCCACGCACGGGCGCGGAGCGCCTCATCGGCAGGTGGTCGATGCCGGCTTCGAGGTAGTTCTCGCCGGTTCTGCGAAAACCGTAACGGCCGTACCAGTTTTCGAGGTAGGCCTGGGCGGAGATCTCGACGGGGCCCGGGAACGCCTCGAACACGGCTTCGAGCAGCCGACCCGCGAGTCCGCGCCCACGGGCGTGGGCGGCGGTGGCGACGCGTCCGAGGTGCAGTGTCGGTTCGTCGGCCAGCACACGCAGCGTCGCGAGAACCTCGCCGTCCTCCTCCGCCCAGAACTGGGTGGTGGTCGGTTCGAGGTCGCGTCCGTCGAGTTCGGGTTCCGACACGATGCCCTGCTCGAAGACGAACACGTCGGTCCGCAGGACCATGATCCGGTAGAGCGTGGCCGGGTCGATCCTGTCGAGCGTCGCGTGGTGGAGAGTCGGCACGTCCTCACCTTAGACAGAAAGTCCGGTGCGCAATCCGCCGGAACCAGGGACGCGATCTGCGGGGCGGGTCCACACTGGAAAAGCAGCAGCTGAGGGCAACTCGAGCAACCGAATGAGGGTGGGCATGGCCGACGGCGAACCTCTGATACCGCCGAGTGCCGTCGACGTGGATTTCTCCGACGTCGCCTGGGGAGCGGACCGCACGATGTCCGACTTCGAGACCGGGATGTGGCGGATGGAGGAGGTGCAGCCGAAGCTGCGCTCACCGATCGTCGCGGTCGACGTGCTCGACAAACCGCCGGACTGGGACCGGCTGGTGCGCGCCCACGAATGGGCGTCGCACATGGTGCCGCGGATCCGGATGCGGGTGGTGGAGCCGACACTGCGGCTGGGCAATCCGATGTGGTCGGTCGACCCCGAGTTCGACCTCGACTATCACTTGTCGCGGGTGCGACTGCCGGAGCCGGCGACGTTCGACCACGCGCTCCGGATGTGCAGGCACATGGCGACCGAGCCGTTCGACCGCGCCCGGCCGCCGTGGAGCGCGATGCTCATCGAGGGACTCGACGACGGCCGCGCCGTCTACGTGGTGAAGACGCACCACAGCATCACGGACGGGCTCGGCGGCATCCAGTTGATGACGCTGCTGCACAGCAGGCGCCCCGAACCGTCGCCGGACAAACCGGATCGGCCTGCGCCGTTGCCGGAGCAGATGTCGGGT
The DNA here is from genome assembly GCF_000280725.2 of Rhodococcus sp. JVH1. Lineage (NCBI taxonomy): Bacteria > Bacillati > Actinomycetota > Actinomycetes > Mycobacteriales > Nocardiaceae > Rhodococcus > Rhodococcus sp. JVH1. The sequence continues at coordinate 1,717,665 of NZ_CP166289.1, forward strand.
GGCGGCGCCCTGTTCGAGCAGGCACTCGACAACGTGCGCAGCGCCCCCGGCCGTCTCGGCGGCCTGATCCGCGGAGCGGTGCGGACGGCGATGACCGTCGTCGGCGACCCGGTGGGCAGTGTCACGGAGGTCGCCGGTTACGCGAACTCGATCCGGAGGGTGGTGACCCCTCCCCCGACCACGGGTTCGGACCTGCTGCGCGACCGCGGACTCGGACGCTGGTTCGGGGTGCTCGAGGTGAGTGTCGACGAACTGCGTTCCGCCGCCCACGTCGCCGGAGGGTCGCTGAACGACGCGTACGTGGCGGCCCTGCTGGGCGGTTTCCGCCGCTACCACGAATCGTTCGGCCGCGACCTCGAGACGATTCCGGTGGGCATGCCGGTGAGCATGCGTTCGGCGGCGGATCCGACGGGCGGCAACCGGTTCGCCGCGGCCCGATTCGCCGGACCGGTCGGTGAACGCGACCCGGTCGCGCGGATCAAGAAGGTGCGCGCGATCATCCTGGGGCTGCGCCAGGAACCCGCACTCGGACTACTGGATTCGGCCGCCCCGCTCCTGGTCCGGCTTCCGACGGTCGTGCTGGCGAACTGGTATCTCTCGCAGTCGACGGGTCTCGATCTGCAGGCCAGCAACGTCGCCGGGGTCCCCGTTCCGGTGTACCTGGCGGGTGCCCGGATCGAGCGGATGTTCCCGTTCGGCCCGGCCCCCGGCTGTGCGGTCATGGCCACTCTCGTCTCCCACGTCGGCACGTGTTGCATCGGCGTCAATCTCGACACCGCCGCCGTCACCGAGCCGGCACGGTTCATGCAGTGCCTGCAGGACAGTCTCGACGAGATCGTCGAACTGGGCCGCGGGTGAAAGGAAAGGCTGGCGCGATGGACGAGCACACGACACGGCCACGGGTCTACCTCATCGAGACGATGAGCGACATGGAGGACGACGTTCTCCGCACGTGGCTGGAGCGGCAGGCGAACGATTCCGGTCAGCCGCCGCCGACGGTCCGCGTCACCGACCAGGCCCTCGCCGACCTCGTGCGCCGGAAGGATGATCCGCTGCTCACCCCGCTGCGCGTGGTCTGGCTGCCGAAGGAGACCCATCCGGACGGCGCGCAGCGATTCCGGGAGACGCTGTCGCTGCGCGATCCGCTGCACCCCGGTCAGAACATGCAGCGCCGGGTGATGCGCGACGACCCGGCCCGGTGCCAGGTCCTGGAAGGCGACCCGGCCCCGCTGAGCGACCTCGAACGCCGGCTCGCCGAGAACGGCGGCGGGTCGCTTCCGGATTTCATTCGCCGCCAGGCGGCGCTGACCCTCGAGCGGGCCGAGCGCACCCTGCTGGGCACGCAGTACAAGGTGTCGAAGTTCGTCGTCGACGAGATCACCGACGCCAGCCGGTACCACGACGGCACCCGGGAGCTGTCCGCGAAGTTGAACCTCCCCGTCGCCGAAGTGGATCGCCGGGCCCGTGGGGCACTGGACGAGATGGTCGCCGCGCAGAGCAGGCGGGCCATCGCGCTGTGGGACCAGTTGGGCCGCTACTTCTCCCGCGCGTACCGCCTCGACGTCGACACCACCCGGCTCGACAAGCTGCGGGAGCTGAACAAGGAACATTCCCTGGTGTTCCTGCCCAGCCACCGCTCGTACCTCGACCCGCTGGTGTTGCGGCCGGCGCTGCTCGCGAACGATCTTCCGCTCAACCACGTGATGGGCGGTCTGAACATCAACTTCTGGCCGATCGGACCGATCGGCAAGCGCAGCGGCACCGTGTTCATTCGCCGGAAGATCGAAGGCGACGAGATCTACAAGTGGACGCTCCGCGAGTACATGCGCTATCTGCTCACGAAACGGTTCAACCTCGAGTGGTACATCGAGGGCGGGCGCAGCCGCACCGGGAAACTGCGGCCGCCGCGGTTCGGTCTGCTCAACTACCTCGCGAAAGCCTTCGAGGACAGCGGGATGTCCGACGTGTATCTCGTTCCGGTGTCGCTGACCTACGACCAGCTGTACGAGGTCGGGGCGATGGCGGCGGAGGCACACGGCCAGGCGAAGAGCAAGGAGAGTCTGCGCTGGCTCTTCGGATACGTTCGGGCACAGGGTCAACGGCACGGTGTCGCGCACGTCAACGTCGGCAGGCCGATGTCACTGGCGGACTACCTCGGCCAGGAGGTCGACCTGCGCCTGGCGGTACAGAAGACGGCGTTCGAGGTGTGTCACCGCATCAACGAGGTCACGCCGGTCACCGCGTCGTCGCTCGTCATGCTCGCGTTCCTCGGCATCGAGGACCGGGCGCTCACCGTTGCCGAGGTCGGTGCCATCCTCGGACCACTCGTGGACTACATCACGGCGCGCTCGCTGCCGACCGCGGGCGACGTGGATCTGACGGATCCGAAGGTGATCCGCAAGGCCGTGCGCACCCACCTCGATTCCGGGGTTCTGCGGAGTTTCGACCAGGGCAGTGAACGGGTGTTCTACCTTGGGCGGGATCAGCATCTCGTGGCAGCGTTCTACCGCAACAACACGATTCACTTCCTGGTGATGCGGGCGATCGCAGAGATGGTGCTGCGGGCGGCTGTCGATCAGAAGTTCACCGACCCGCTCGAGGACGGATGGAATTTGGCGCTGCGGATCCGCGATCTCCTCAAGTTCGAGTTCTTCTTCAGCGAGAAGGACAGCTTCCGGAAGGAACTGCGGGCCGAACTGGATCTGATCGACCGGGCGTGGGAGTCGAATCTGGGTGACCCTCAGCATGCGGCGAACCTGTTGTCCGGGATGCGTATTCATCTGGCTCACCGGGTTCTGCAACCGTTTCTGGAGGCGTACGCCGTGGTCGCAGGTCAGCTGCTCCGCACTCCCGTGGACCGGAAGTTCGACGAGAAGGCGTTCATGACGTCGTGCCTCGCGCTCGCCGAGCAGCGACGTCTCCGGCAGCAGATCGGGAGCAGCGAGTCGATTTCGGCCGAACTGTTCACGACCGCACTGAAGCTGGCACGAAACCGGGGGCTCGTCGAACCGAACGCCGAGAACATGGCGGCCCGGCGAGTCGAGTTCGACGCCGAACTCCAGACCCTGATCGATCAGGTTCTCCGTATCCGGGCCATCGCGCACGAAAATCTCGACCAGATGGGTGGTAGGTGAGTAGATGAGCGATCTCCGCAGTCTCCACGACGACATCGCGGCCGCCGTTCCCGGACCGGGCACCCTCGCCGCGTTCGATCTGGACGGCACCTTGATCAGCGGGTACTCCGCGAGCGTCGTCTACCGGGACCGCCTGCGTCGCTTCGACATCAGCGTGGCAGAGCTTCTGCGCACCACGGGTGCGGCGGTGGAGACCCGGTTCCGGGGTGCCGACGTCAGCAATTTGATGCGCATCGGAGTGGAGAGCCTGGCCGGGCGCATGGAGGACGAGATGCAGGAGTGGGGGCAGCGGCTGTTCCGTCAGGAGATCGCGAGGATGATCTTCTCGGAGGTCCGCGGACTGCTCGCCGCGCACCGGCACGCCGGTCACCGGGTGGTGATGGCCACCTCCGCCACCCCCTATCAGGCACTGTCGGTGGCCGCGGATCTCGACATCGACGCCGAGGACGTGCTGTGCACCCGGCCCGCGGTGCTGGACGGGATGCTCACCGGCAAGCTTGAATCGCCGCCGCTGTGGGGCCCGGCCAAGGCCGAGGCACTGCGCGAATACGCCGAGAAGCACGGCGCGGTTCTGGGTGACAGCTTCGCGTACTCCAACGGCGCAGAAGATGTTCCGATGCTGAAGTCGGTGGGACATCCCGTAGCCCTGAACCCCGACCGCAAGCTTGCGGCGACCGCGCGGCAGAACGGGTGGCCGTCGGTGAATCTGCGACCTCCGGAGAGCGGCGCCGACCCGATGTCCATCGCCCGCACCACCACTGCGATCGGCGCCCTGATGGGGGCGGCCGCGTTCGGCGTCTCCGCCGGCCTGCTCACCCAGAACCGGCAGACGGGCGCCAACCTGGTCGGCAGCTTCGGCCCGGATCTCGCGCTCGCGATCTGCGGGATCAACGTGCGCATCAAGGGCAAGGAGAACGCGTGGTCGGCCAGGCCCGCGGTCTTCATGTTCAATCACCAGAGTTCGCTCGACATGCTGGTGATCGGCAGCGTCATCCGTCGCGACGTCACCGGCGTCGCGAAGAAGGAGGCCGCGCGCGATCCCCGGTTCATTCCCGTGGGGGCGCTGCTCGACGTCGCGTACATCGACAGGGCGGACAGCACGAAGGCGAGGGCTGCCCTCCGCCCGGCCGTGGAGAAACTGCAGTCCGGCGTCTCCATCGCGATCGCCCCCGAGGGCACCCGATCGCCGACGCCGCGTCTCGGCAAGTTCAAGAAGGGCGGATTCCACCTGGCGATGCAGGCGGGAGTGCCGATCGTGCCGATCGTCATCCACAACGCGGGCGAACGGATGTGGCGGAACTCGCTCGTCGCGCACCCCGGCACCGTCGATGTCGACGTCCTCGCACCCGTGCCGACCGAGGGCTGGAACCTCGCGGATCTCGACCGGCACGTCGACGAAGTGCGCACCCTGTTCGAAGACTGCCTGCACGCCGGGCATCGCTGAAAGATCTCTTCGAACAACGTTCCCGAGGGATGTAGAGAACCTCGATCGGGGCCTACCGACGCTGGTGGCCCGGTTCAGCGCTCGCCACGGGGTGTCGCAACCCGAGTAGTCGACTACGCGCGACGGGTCGCCGGCCGTACGGGAGAGTCGGGGTGAACCGGTGATGCATCGAAGGGAGCAGGACGATGAGCGAGCGTGATGGCGTCACGCCTCCCGACCGAACGGATATGCGGCGCCACGAGTTTCGGCTCAGCATGCTCGTGGCGTCGATGGCCGTCGTCGGCACCCTGATCGGCTCCGTGTGCGGAGGGGTGTTCACCTTGCTGAACACGTCGAATCAGGTGGAGGCGACGGTGAGCCAATCCTCGAACGAGTTCCTGCGGACGCAGCGGCAGCAGATCTACTCGGAGCTCCTGACCGCGGCCAACGAGGTGCGTATCACGTCGGGTTCCGTCTCGGTGGCCTTCGACCATTTCGACGGAACCGATCTCATGACCATGATCGCCGAAGTCCTCCGTCCGCTACCGCAACAGAACATCGTCCTCGGCTCGAAATTCACGGCGGTGGAGCTCATCGGATCGGAACCGGTCGTGGAATCGGCACGGCGGATGGTGGTCGAATACCTGGCCGGATCCGAGACGGTCGGCTGGCTGAGCACCGACTTCGCGACGGATGACGCCGTGTCTGCGGACGCCCTGTCCACCCGTCAACAGCAGTTCGCCGACCATTTCCAGGCCGGGATGAGCGCCCAGGACGATTTCCTCGCCGCGGTGCGCGACGAACTCGGCATCCCCGAGGAGGGGGACCTACCGTAACCACCGGACCGGAGCAGGACGACGGGGCCGCGTCGAATCGGCTCGCCAGGAGCGCGGCGGATGGGCACGATGGGGAGATGCCCGCGACCGGTTCCTCATCGACACAGCAGGCCTCGGAGGCACCCGCCGAGTCTTCGCTGCTCCCCCGCATCTGGGCGCTCCTGCATCCCTACCGCGGGTGGCTGGTGCTCGTCGCGGCCGCCATCGTCGTGTCCTCACTGCTCGGCATCGTGAATCCCTTCCTCACGAAGGCGGTGTTCGACCGCGCACTGTTTCCCACCGACGGCAGCGGTGTCCATCTGACACTGCTGCTGTGGCTGGTCGTCGCCATGATCGCGGTGACGCTCACGGGTTCGCTGATCGGCGTCGGCCAGAGCTACCTCACCACCAAGGTCGGCAACCTGTCGATGGCGGATCTCCGGGAGCGTCTGTTCGCCCACCTCGAGAAGATGGAACTGGCGTTCTTCACGTCGACCAAGACCGGCTCGATCCAATCGCGTCTGGCCAACGACGTCGGCGGGGTGCGGTCCGTCCTCACGTCCACGGCGTCGAGCATCCTGTCGAACGTCGTCACCGTGACCGCGTCCCTCATCGCGATGCTGCTGCTGTCGTGGCAGCTGACGCTTCTCGCGGTCGCACTGCTCCCCGGCTTCGTCTACCTGCAGCGGCGGGTCGGCGCCCGGCGACGGGTTCTGGCGCGCAAGACGCAGGAGTCGTTGTCGGACATGACCGCAATCACCGAGGAAGCGCTGAGCGTCTCGGGTGTTCTGCTGACGAAGGTGTTCAACCAGGCCGACACCGAGCTCGACCGGTATCGGACCGAGAACGCGCGGCAGACCGAACTGCAGGTGCGGCAGGCCATGACGGGCCAGGGCTTCTTCGCCGTCGTCAGCTCGTTCATGGCGATCACTCCCGCACTCGTGTACCTGCTGGCGGGGTATCTCGTCAGCGGCGGTTCCGCGGCGCTCTCGGCGGGCACACTCGTCGCGTTCTCGACTCTGCAGGCCAGGTTGCTGCAACCGTTGGTCTCGCTGATGCGGGTGACCCTCGACGTCCAGACGTCGATGGCGTTGTTCCGCCGCATCTTCGAGTACCTCGATCTGCAACCCGCGATCGTGAACCGCCCGGACGCCGTCGAGTTGCCCGCGGACTCCCCCGGGCGGGTGGAGTTGGACGACGTGTACTTCGCGTATCCCGCGCCCGTCCGGCTCGCCACCGCCGACCCCGACCCGGTGGCACTGCGCAGCCTGGGGCGCGGCGGTGGGGGCGGCGGCATGCGCGGCGTCGCGGCCGTCGCGCCTCGCTTCCCGGCGGCGGCGCCCGACACCGAACCGGCGGAACGTCGCAGCCGGCGCTGGGCGGTCGCGGGCACGTCCCTGGAGATCGAGCCGGGTCAGCTCGCCGCCTTCGTCGGACCGTCCGGCGCAGGCAAGACCACGCTCTGTTACCTCGTTCCGCGCCTGTACGAGGTGGACAGTGGCGCCGTCCTCGTCGACGGCTACGACGTGCGCGACCTGACCATGAGCTCGCTCGCCGAGGCGGTCGGAATGGTCACCCAGGACCCGTATCTGTTCCACGCCTCGATCGCCGACAACCTTCGATACGCCAAACCGGAGGCGACCGATGCCGAACTGCAGGCCGCGGCGGAGGCCGCCAACATTCACGACCGCATCCTGGGATTCGACGACGGATACGACACCCTGGTGGGCGAACGAGGATTCCGCCTGTCCGGTGGCGAGAAGCAGCGATTGGCCATCGCGCGAGTGCTGCTGAAGAACCCCCGCGTACTGATCCTCGACGAGGCGACGTCCGCACTCGACACGGTTTCCGAGCGACTCGTCCAGCGGGCACTCGGTGAGGTGATGCGCGGACGCACCACCCTCGCGATCGCCCACCGGCTGTCCACCATTCAGCACGCCGACGTGATCTTCGTGATCGACGAGGGAACGCTGATAGAACGCGGAACGCACACCGAACTCCTTGCACGACAAGGGTTGTACGCGCGGCTCCACGCCGAGCAGTTCGGTGGCGGGCAGGTCGAGTGCCGGTGCACCGACGGCGTCCGATTCACCGACGGGACGGTTCTGGCCCCGAGCGCCCCCGGTCGGGGCGGAGAGTTCTAGCTCCTACAGGAACTTGCTGAACTGGTCGTTGGCCCTCTGCATCACGAAGTCGTACGGCGGCGAGAACTTGCGGGCCCACCAGTAGCCGAACCGGATGTCCGGCGACGTGTACACCAGGTACCGGTCCTTCTTGATGCCGGCGATGATGCAGGACGCGACCTTCTCGGGCGTGACGGCCCGCTTCTCGAAGCGGTGGATGGCCTTCTGGATGCGCGGGTCGTCGCGATCGACCCCGGCGATCTCGACCGTGCCCACCAGCGGCGTCTTGACCGCGCCGGGAACCACGAGGCTCACGCCGATGCCGTGCCGTTTGAGATCGAATCGCAGAACCTCGGACACTCCGCGGAGCCCGAATTTGCTTGCGCTGTAAGCCGCATGCCACGGCAGTGCCAGCAGACCGGCGGCGGAGGAGACGTTGACCAGGTGACCGCCGCGTCCTGCCCGCACCATCGGGGGCAGGAAACTCTCGATGATGTGGATCGGGCCCATCAGATTGACGTCCACCATGGACTTCCAGTGGCGGTGTTCGAGATTCTCGACCGTCCCCCACGCGGAGATGCCGGCGACGTTCATCACGACGTCGAGGCTGCCGAACTGATCGTGCACGTCGGCGGCGAATGCGGCGACGGCGTCGTAGTCGGACACGTCGAGCGCGCGCGAGAAGCTGACGGTGCCCCCGCGGCTGCCGACCTGTTCGACCGTCTGAGCCAGGCCGACCTCGTTGATGTCGGTGAGGAACAGTTCGGCGCCCTCCGCCGCGGCCGCCAGGGCGGTCGCCTGCCCGATCCCGCTACCTGCACCCGTGATCAGGCAGTTCTTGCCGTCCAGCGTCTTGATCGCCATAGCCGTGCGCGCCCCCGTCGTCACCGATCCGTGTCGGCTGGAAGTCTACGCACGCAATCTGATTGCGCGCACGCAACTGCAGGGCGCCCTTCCCGAGAAGAAACGCGAACCGGCCCGCGCCGGGCCGGTTCGTGACGGTTCACAACCGCTGAGTCATTTCTTCCTGATAGGTACGAATCGTCCTCTCGATTCCGTTGGCGTCGTCGTCGTTTCCTCGGTGCCGGGCGTCGTCGGCGCGCTCGCGCAGAACTCGAATCGCCTTCCGAAGCTCGGCGTCACTCATTCTGTGTTCCATATCACAATCATCCCCGACGGCTTCAGATTTGGCCAGACTCGGGGGGGCGTGCCGGAGCGGCGGAACCCCGCCTGAGCTGGACATATGTCCAACTAGACGGAGCGGAGCCGCACGGATCACGCGGCGACCGAGAGTCGGATCGGCGGCGCGCGGCCCGGCGCCCGTGCGAATGCCCCTACTTCACAGTAGTGTTCACCAGGCCCCGCGGGCCGCGAGCGACCTCGCTACGTTGCGATGCGCAACGCAACACAATGGCGCTGAACTGGGACTATAGGCACCACCGCCTCACGGCACACACCCCTACGACATTGCCAGCTAACTTCCAGTGATTGAAACGGCAACCACGCACGCGTGCCGGCGACCGCAACCGGCGAGGCAGCCTTCGCGCGCCACGCACCGACGCCTCTCTTGAACTTTCAACGGTAGAACGCGCGTGACGAGCGCAGAGGACGCCCGAAATGTCGGCGATCCGCGAGCGCACAGCAGGCAGTCGTTGAAACATATATGAGATAAGCGCGGCATCGGCGGACGACGTTTTGCCTCTATGTCCGTGAGTTATCAATCGGTTATCATCGTGGTACGGTGTCGTTCACACGACTGACGCGCGCACGAGAGAGGACCCGGCGGCTCACAATGGCAGATTTTGCTGCGCGGTTGAACAAGCTTTTCGACACGGTCCACCCTCCGGGACGTAAACCGCATACCAACGCTGAGGTCGCGGCGGCACTCATCGCAGACGGACATCAGATCTCGAAGCCCTACATCTCCCAACTCCGGTCGGGACAACGCACCAACCCCTCCGACGAGACGGTCGCGGCCTTCGCTCGCTTCTTCAAGGTGAAGCCCGACTACTTCTTCAACGACATCTACGCCGCGAAGATCGACCACGATCTCGAGCTTCTCTCGCAACTCCAGGGATACGGACTACGCAAGCTCTCCAGCCGCGCGTTCGACCTCTCCGAAGAGTCGCAGAACCTGCTCACCACGATGGCCGAGAAACTTCGTGCCAGCGAGGGGTTGCCGGAGGTCCCGCCGGACGCGTCCCGCTGATCACCGGAGCCGTTGGGCGGCAACGGGTTCGCCGCAGGTTGCACCCGACGTCCGGCTGAAACTCACCGGGCGCACCGGACGACACCGCCGGAATGCCCTGCCCTGTGTGCCCGTGTGGCGCATGATGGAGCAATGGTTGACAGACCGCAGCTCGGTCCCACGATCTTCGTCCTCTTCGGTGCCACCGGGGACCTGTCCAAACGCATGGTCCTCCCCGCGTTCTTCCAACTCGCCCAGTCGGGGCTCCTGAACTCCGAGTGGATGCTTATCGGCACAGGCCGGGGCAACGTCTCCGACGACCAGTTCCGCGACCACGTGCGCGACGTCCTGAACCAGTTCGCCGTGCCGCACGACGACACCGACTGGGAGGCGTTCGCCCGGCGGCTGAGATTCGCCGGCGGCGGTTTCACCCCGGACAACCCGGGAACACTTCCCGCGACCGTTCGGCAGGCGCGGGAAGACCTCGACGCGTCAGACGCGCAGTTGGTGCACTACCTGGCCCTGCCACCCAGCACGTTCGCCGAGACCACCCGCGCGCTCGGCACGCACGACCTGGCCCGTGGCGCACGCGTCGTGTACGAGAAGCCGTTCGGGACGTCTCGAGAGGCGTTCGCCGAACTCGACGAAGCCGTGCACCACGTCCTCGACGAGAAGCAGATCTACCGAATCGATCATTTCCTCGGCAAGGAGAGCACCCAGAATCTGCACATCCTGCGCTTCGCCAACGGGCTGATCGAGGGCGTCTGGAACCGGGAACACGTCGAGCAGGTGCAGATCGACGTGCCCGAGACACTCGACATCGACGACCGCGCCCGGTTCTACGACGCCACCGGCGCCGTCCTGGACATGCTGGTGACACACCTGTTCCAGGTCGCCGCCGAGATCGCGATGGAACCGCCGGAGACGTTGGGCGCCGACGATCTCCAATCCGCCCGCGAATCCGTGATCGGGGCGTTCCGCCCCCTCGACACGGCCGACGTGGTGCTCGGCCAGTACGAGGGGTACCGCGACGTCGACGGTGTCGCGGACGATTCGACGACGGAGACGTTCGTCGCCGCACGGCTGTGGGTCGACACGGACCGCTGGCGTGGGGTGCCGTTCCTCCTCCGGACCGGAAAGATGCTGGGTGTCAGCCGGCAACGGGTCAGCCTCGTCTTCCGAAGTCCCCGTGGCCCGCTCACGGACATTCCGCCGGACGGCGCCGTCCTGACGTTCGATCTGTCCGGGGACGGCGAGATCGACATCTCCATGGTGGTCAAGGAACCCGGACCCGACGACAGCTTGACGGTGGGCCACCTGGGACTGCCCCTCGACACGGTGCCGCTCGCCCACGCCCTCGCACCGTATTCGCGGCTCATCCTCGACGTCCTCCACGGCGACCGGTCGCTGTTCACGCGCCCCGACGGCTTGGCGCACGTCTGGACCGTCGCCGACGCACTGCTGCGTGACCCTCCCCCTGCCAAGCCGTACCCCGCGGGGTCCATGGGACCGCCGGAGGCCGAAGACCTCGCCTCGCCCTGCGGGTGGCTCGTCACCGGTTCGCCGGACTGACCGGCGGCTGAAGGCTATTCCGCGGCTGATTCGACGGTGTCCGCCTTGGCAGGAACGGGGGCCGACTTCCGGAAGTCTGCGTACGCGTCCGCCAGATCGAGGACCCATCGGCGCGGCGACATGCCCTGAGGCGGCGCGATCCACTCGGTGTCGAGGACGTCCGAGGCGACCGGGTCGTCGATCCAGCGGGCGAGAATCCGGGCGCGTTCGGCGGCAGATTCCGGAAGATCCTGTTCGTCCGTCTCGAGCATGCCCGCGCCCGCCTGCAGGTACAGCGCATCCATGACGTGTGCGACGGCGTCGGAGGCGCGGAGGACGGTCGTGCTCCCCTTGCCGTCGCCCTCGACCACTTCGGGGAACCGTGAAACGAGCACCGAATGCAGTGTGTTCATGCGGCGCAGGTCCTGCCGTGCGCGCAGCCACGTTTCGACGAGCACCCAGACGGTGCCGACGGAGACGATCACGGCCGCGATGGTGTACGCCGGCGAGGAGCCGACGGCCCACGTCTCGCCCGACACCTCACGCACCAGTCCGACGACCGCCGCAGCCAGGACGATCGCCGATCCGACCACGATCAGTGAGATTCCGCGGCCGAGTGGTGTCCACGCGACGTGCCGGACTCCGGTCACGACCACCGCGGTCAGCGCGATCACGATGAACACCAGCGCGGGAACGGGATATCCACCGGCAAGCCCGATTCCGAGCACGACGGCCACGGTGTAGACGACCGCGGCGACGGCACGCAGCGCAGGACGCGGGAGTATCGGCCACACGGAGATCGCGCCGACCGCGCTCGCGGCGGCGAACAGCGTCCACGCCAGTTCGAGGACGATCTCCGACAGCCCGACTCCCGGGGCCACGGTGTCGAGGCGCCCGGCGACGTCCGGGACGGCCAACGTGGACGCGAGGGCCGCGCTGGACACGGCCATCACCATCGCCACGCGCAGCGGCGTCGGCTGACGCGCGGCGACCCGGCCTATCCGGGCACCCGCGGCAGTCCAGACGACGAGCGCAACCAGCCAGCCCATCAGCCGATCGCCTCGTCGTAACGGAGCACGGACACGGGAGTTCCGCGCCCCTGCATCGTGTTCAACCGGATGAGGAGCATCGACGCGAACGTCTCGGCCTCCCACTCGGCCACCTCGTCGGACGGCTGCTCGTCTCCCCGCCGTCGCGACCGCTGGCTGAGCATGTAGGCGATCAGATCGTCACCGGCTTCGAGCGTCGCGGCGACGATCTCGGCTCCTTCGTGCCGAAACACGATGTGACCCAGCTCGTGCGCAAGCGTGCGGTCGAGGTCGGGCAGGCCCGGCGCCAGCACGATCACGTCCCGGTCCGGGTACGCGCGCCTCTGGCCGCACACACCGGGTGCCATCGGCTTCGTGAAGTCGAGTTCGATGGGACGCTGCCGTTCGCGGGCCACCGCGTCCACCACGTGCCGGAGTGACACGGCTTCGGCCCGGGCCGCCGCGTCACACACCGCATCCACGGCCGCCGCTACCCGACGATGAGATCTGTTCGCCCCCACGACTACATCCCTCCACTCGAAGCGGGCGGGAAGAATTCCGCCCGCGCGGCCGCGATGCGCGCCTGTTGTGCGCGAGCACCCTTGAAGGTCAGCGCACCCGCCCCGCCGGCGCAGCACAGCAGAACGCCGACCCCACCGAGAACGGTGATCGCAGGCAACGGCTCACTGTGGACCACCGGAACCATTCCCGGCGGCGCGGCGGCCGGATCGTCCTGGGCCGGTGCGCCCGCAGCGGGCGACGGGCCGTCACCGCTCGGGGCCTCCCCGGCAGGCTGATCCTGGAGTGCGGAATCTGCGGGACCACTCGTTCCCGGAGCTGCCGCGGCGGTTCCGGAACCGGAACCTCCGGCCGGCGCTCCCCCGGACGGCGGGGGTGCTGCAGGACCCTCCGAGCCCGGAGCGGCTTCCGCAGCATCGGAAGCCGAGTCGTTTCCGGAATCGTCGTCCCCGGACGTGTCCGGGCGCGCGATGGTCGGTTCGCCCACCGGCGGCAACGTGATCGGACGGGGCGGAGCGACCACGACCCGTGATGTCGAAGGTGTCGACGTCTCCGTCGGTTCGGTCGTCTCGGACGGTTCCGTGGTCTCGGACGGTTCCGTGGTCTCGGACGGCTCGGCCGTCTCGCTGGGCTTCCCGGTCTCGCTCGGTTCCCGTGTCTCGCTCGGTTCCCGTGTCTCGCTGGGCTCTCCGCCGCAGCCGCGACTACTGGCGCAGTCGTGGTACTGGGGGTCGGCGGAGGCGTCGGACGGGAACACCGAGACGGTGACCCAGCCGAGCCCGGACAAGAAGGCCAGCGCCAGTCCGACCATGGTCAGCCTTCGAACAGCACGACGCGCGCTCACTGTGCACCCCCCTCGTATTCACGACACGACACCACGTCTACGGCGACGTCGCCGCTGTCATGGTATCGAGCGAATCGAGTAGAGGTGCTGGTGGTGCCGGTGTCGGGGAACCGGCACCACCAGCGGTGCCCGAGCCAGGTGGGACTCGAGCAGCTTCCGAGAACCCCTGCGGGTTCGGCGTTGCGGCCTGGAGGTGCTGAGCGGTCAGCGGAAGGTCGGCGTCTCCGACGCGGCCCTCGCGACGTCGGTTGGTCGGCCGGAGTTCACAGGACGTTCACCAGCAACATCGTCGCGGTGATGGTCGCGACCACCGTCGCCGGTTCCAAGAACTTCGAGATCTTGTCCATTGCCTGCATGTATTTCCACCCCGTGCGATCGACCCCTTGATGACCTACGGACAGTACACAGCATTCAGTTACCTTTTGGCAAATCCAAGAGTCGGCCATTCGCGCGGTGCCACGCTCTTGCACCCCTGACGACGACGCTCACCTGGGCCGGAATGCAGAAAAGGCACCCAGTCCGGATGGAGTGAGTGCCTCTTCTGTGGTGGAGCTGAGGGGAATCGAACCCCTGACCTCTTCGATGCGAACGAAGCGCGCTACCAACTGCGCCACAGCCCCGTGCGGATCCTGCGATCCGCTCGGCAAACTCTAGCAGGCCACCCGCGGCGGGAGCGAATCGCCTACACCGACGTGGCATTCGGCCCGATTCGCCCGGCTACTCACCGGCTGCTCGGCGCATCGTGGCCTGCTGCATCGGCGCGTCGTCGAAGTGTTCGAGATGATCGAATTCGGGGTCCTCGTCGTCCACTTCGAGGACGACGGCGCCCGGACGCCGCAACCGGGCCGGGATGAGGCGGAGTTCCTCGTCGCTGCGGGACTCGACACCCAACCTCGACCGGTTGAGTCGGGCGGTCCGCCGGCGACGGATCTCCTGCTCGATCTGAACCTGCCGGCGCAGATACGCCAAGTACCCGAAGAGGCCGACCACACCGGCAGCGAACGCCCACCACATCAGCGGGGAGATGATGAGCCCGAGCGCCGCCGACATGATTGTCGCGAACACCAGCCCGAGAACCGACCGTTGCCGGAACGCATACCGGGCCTCGCGCGCGATCGCGTCGGCCTCGGGGTCGAAGCCGCCACGCCCCCGGCGCGCCGGTACGTACTCACCGACCGGTGCCCGCTCACCGTCGAACTCGTCTTCCTCTGCGTGAGTGTCCACAAGGTCCTCCGCGTCGTAGCCGTAGTGGTCCGGTTCCGGTTGCCAGTACGGATCGCTGCGGTGTCCAGCCGCGGGTCCACGCTGCACGGGACGTTCGTCACCGCGGTGCAGCACGCGCGTCGCGAGTGCTGCGTCACTGGTTTGTCGAATCCGGGGGCGGTTGTTCACCAGCATCGGGACCAGGACGAAGAGCCACACGACGACGAGCCCGATCCAGAGAAACGAGTTCGGCATACGGCGACCTCCTCCCAATCGTCTACCAGCATGGATACCGCTGTTGACCCACCCAGGCTAACCGCATGAACACGCACATCTTCGCAGACGCGCCGATCTCACCATACTCAGGTGTCACATGCGTAACGCGAAAATGTGGTGCTCGATATGCCCCGATAAGGCAGAGAGAACGATCCGGCAAAGACTCGCCGAAAGCGGAGCCCCGGTCAGGAAGCTTTGATACCGTGAGATAACTGCCGCGTAGCTGGACGTTTGTCCATGTCCGCTTCGGCGATCAGCCCCAAGTGGCTTTGCCACTCCGCACGAGCGAATCCGCCACCGTGCCGGGCACGTCCTCGACGGTCATGCCGACCAGAATGTGGTCGCGCCACTGCCCGTCGACGTCCAGGTAGCGCTTGAGGAGACCCTCCTCGCGGAAGCCGACGTTGCGCAGCACCGCCTGGCTCGCCAGGTTCTCCGGACGCACGGTGGCCTCGACGCGGTGCAGCCCCACGGGTCCGAAGGCATGATCGAGCCCCAGCGCGAGCGCGCCGGTGGCCACCCCGAGCCCGTTGACGTCGCTGGCCACCCAGTACCCGATCCAGGCGGAGCGCAGCGCACCCCGCACCACGTTGCCGATCGTGATCTGGCCGCAGAAATTGCCGTCGAGTTCGATGGCCATCGGCAGCATGCGACCCTTCCTGGCCTCCGAACGCAAACTGCTGCACAGTCCGGGCCATCCCGAAATATGGTGGCGCGCTTCCCAGGGCGCCTCCCCGGTCGGTTCCCACGGTTCGAGGTGCGCGCGGTCGCGGGTGCGCAGACGGCTCCACGCCGACGCGTCACGCAACCTGATGGCGCGCACGGTGACGACGCCACCCTTCACGCGCAGGGGCCCGAGATGCGGCGGCCAACCCGGATGCTGTGTCATCCCGTCTCACACTGTCGCGGTGCCATCAGCCCCGCTGCGCCAGGAAGGCCACGTCCACCTGGTCACCGGTCCGGACCTCGGTGATCTCGGGGTCGATGAGGACCAGACAGTTGGCCTCGGCCAACGTGGCGAGCAGGTGCGAGGACGCGCCCGGCGCCCCGCCGAGAGCTTGGACGAGGTACTCCCCCGTGGCTTCGTCGCGCATGAGCTGACCGCGGAGAAAACCCTTGCGGTGCTCGATGGACGTGATCGGCGCGACGGTGCGAGCGGTGACGACGCGTCGCATCGGCTGCCTGCGCCCCAGCGCGATGCGGATCAGTGGGCGCACCATCACCTCGAAGACCACGAGGGCGCTCACCGGGTTGGACGGGAGCAGGAACGTCGGGACCTCGTCCCGGCCCAGCTGACCGAAACCCTGGACCGATCCCGGATGCATCGCGACCCGGTCGACCTCGAGGTTGCCGAGGTCGGCGAGTGCGTCCCGCACGTCCTCGGAGGCGCCGCCACCGACGGCACCCGCGATGACGACGATCTCGGAACGGATCAGCTGACCCTCCACCACCTCGCGCAGGCGACGGGCGTCGGCGTTCGCGATACCGACCCGGTTGACGTCGGCGCCTGCGTCGCGGGCGGCGGCGGCCAGCGCGTAGGAGTTGACGTCGTAGACCTGGCCGGGACCGGGGGTCCGGTCGACGTCGACGAGTTCGCCGCCGACCGAGATGACGGACAGCCGGGGCCGGGGGTGCACGAGCACCTTGTCTCGGCCCACCGCCGCCAGCAACCCCACCTGCGCGGCTCCGATGATGGTGCCCGCCCGGACCGCGACGTCTCCGGGCTGCACGTCGTCGCCGGCCCGGCGCACGTAGTCGCCGGAGCGGACCGGCTTGTAGATCTTGACGCGGGCCCGGCCGCCGTCCGTGCGGTCGAGCGGAAGGACGGCGTCGGCGAGCGTCGGGAGCGGTGCACCCGTGTCGACCTTGACGGCCTGACGCGGCTGCAGCCGGATCGGCTGCCGCGAACCGGCCGTGACCTCACCGACCACGGGAAGCGACAGTTCGACGGGCGCACCGTCGTCGTCGCGGATGTCGGTTCCGGCGGCCTGGACGTCGACGCTGCGGACGGCATAGCCGTCGATCGCAGCCTGGTCGAAACCGGGAAGCGGACGCTCGGTGACCACCTCTTCGGCACACAGCAGCCCCTGGGCTTCGGAGATCGCCACACGGACCGGCCGCGGCGCCACTGCGGCCGCGGTCACGATCGTCTGTTGCTCCTCGACCGACCGCAAGTTCTTGCCTCCCGAGCTTCTAGGAATCCGTCCGCTTCAATCGGTCGATCAGCCATTCGCGCAACGACGGGCCGTACTCGTCCATGTCCAACGCAAAGTCAACCGCAGCGCGGAGGTAGCCGCCGGGATTTCCGAGATCGTGTCTCGTGCCTCGGTGCACGACGACGTGAACGGGATGGCCTTCCTTGATGAGGAGGGCGATGGCGTCGGTGAGCTGGAGCTCCCCGCCGGCGCCGGGTTCGATCCGCCGCAGCGCATCGAAGATCGCGCGGTCGAGGAGGTAGCGACCTGCGGCGGCGAACGTGGACGGCGCATCCTCGATGGCCGGTTTCTCGACCATGCCGATGACCTTGAGGACGTCGGGGTTGGTGGCGTCGGGAACCGTCTCGACCTCGAAGACGCCGTACGAGCTCACCTGATCCTTGGGGACGTCGATGGCGCAGAGGACGGTGCCCCCGCGCTTGCGGCGAACCCGCGACATCGTCTCGAGCACTCCGCGCGGCATCACCAGGTCGTCCGGGAGGAGCACGGCGATGGCGTCCTCGTCGTCGTCGAGGACCGACTCCGCGCAGCCGACCGCGTGGCCCAGGCCGAGAGGCTCGTCCTGGACGACGGACTCCACCTCGAGCAGGCCGGGAGCCTTGCGCACCTTCTCGAGCAGGTGATACTTGCCGCTGGCCTCGAGCTTGCTCTCGAGCACGAGATCCTCGACGAAGTGGGCGACCACTCCGTCCTTGCCCGGCGACGTCACGATCACGAGCCGGCCGGCACCGGAATCCGCGGCCTCTCCGGCCACGAGTTCGATACCCGGGGTATCCACGACCGGGAGCAGCTCTTTCGGCACGGTCTTGGTCGCGGGGAGGAATCGCGTGCCCATTCCCGCTGCGGGCACGACAGCCGTGCGAAAGGCGCTGGCGGTGTGCGGTGCGGCGTCTGTCATGCCCACACCATAACTGTGCGGACCTACTCGACAGTCACCAAGATCCTGTCAGTAACCTCCCGGAACCCGTCAGGGACGCTCGCCGGTCGGCTCTAAGGTTGGGGCATGCACGCACGAACGAAGGACGAGTGGCGGCAACTGGTGCTCTCCGGGCGACGAGCTCTGACCCCCGAACTCCGCACGGCCGAGGACCGGGCGCTCGTCGCACTCGTCACACAGGGAATCGCCGATGGATCCACCGTCTGCGCCTATGTTCCCACCGCGCTCGAGCCGGGATCACTGGACTTTCTCGATGCCCTCCGGCGGGTCGCCGGACGCGTCCTCGTGCCCGTCACCCGCTATCCGGGCCCGCTCCACTGGTCCGAGTTCACGGGCGCGGACGGTCTCGCCGACGCGAGTTACGGCCTGCGCGAGCCGACCGGCCCGGTGTGGGAGCCCGACGAGATCCGTTCGGCCGGAACCATTTTCGTGCCCGCCCTGGCCGTCGACCGGAGAGGCGTGCGACTCGGCCGCGGTGCGGGCTTCTACGACCGGAGTCTCGGGCTCGCTTCCTCCGACGCACGGCTGATCACGGTGGTCCGCGACGAGGAACTGGTATCCGAATTGCCCGAGGATCCCCATGACGTACGTATGGGTTGGGCACTCACCCCCGGCTCGGGCCTCGTCCCGCTCGGCGACCGCTGAGGACGTGTCCGGCCCGGAATAGTTCTCTGATTAGCGTTGTTGGCACTGTCGACTGTAGAGTGCTAAAACCTGCGGTTTGACTACACAGTGCGGAGGAACCCCGGTGCCTACTTATTCATATGCGTGCACGGCATGCGACAACCGTTTCGACATCGTCCAGTCGTTCAGTGATGACTCCCTGACCGTCTGCCCCGCATGCTCGGGCAAACTTCGCAAACTGTTCAACTCCGTCGGCATCGTCTTCAAGGGCAGTGGTTTCTACCGCACCGACAGCCGCGGCACGTCCGGCGCGGCCAGCGAGCCTGCCAAGACCGACTCTGCTCCCGCCGCGAAGTCGGAAAGTTCGTCGACGGCCTCGTCCAGCTCGTCGAGCACCGCGGCCGCCGCACCGGCCAAGGCTGCTGCCAGCTAGTTCGCGCGTCTCCGCGAGTTATCCACAACCTCTCGTCCATCCACAGGCGGGCTCTTTCGGCGTACCCATGGGCCCGCCGGTCTCCTAGCGTCGAACCATGTCGTTCGACCCTGTCCCGACCGGTCGCCGCCGGTCGAACCGAGCACACCGAAGCCTGAGCCCGTCGTGGGCCGACCGGCTGTCGGATTTCGCCCATCCCGGTTGGGCCCGCACTCTCGTCGCCAGACGCGTCCTGGCCGCCGCGCTGGTCTGCCTCGCACTCGCCCTCCTCGCCCGCGGAGGCCCCGACTCCGCCCGCTCCGCAGTCGTGGTGGCCGCCCGGGATCTACAACCGGGCGTCGTTCTCACGGACGCCGACGTGGAACTGGTGGACCTCGAGGCCGGGACCCTGCCCGACGGCGCCGTCACCGCACTGGCGGACGTCGACGGGCGCACCCTCGCCGGACCGACCCGCGCCGGAGAAGCCCTCACCGACGTCCGGGTACTGGGTCCCCGTCTCGCCGCGGCCGCAGCCGGCATGGACGACGCCCGGATCGTCCCCGTCCGGCTCGCCGACCCCGCTGTCACGGAACTTCTGCGGGAGGGCGATCGCGTCGACGTGCTCACGGTCGATCCCGACACACCAGCGAATCCGGACCGGCGCTCCGGCGCCACCGTGCTGGCATCCCGCGCCGTCGTGGTATTGGTGACACCCTCCGAGAACGGACGTGACCAGCGCGAACGCGTGGTGATGCTGGCCCTGCCGGCATCCGAGGCCACGACGGTGGCCGCGGCATCTCTCACGAGCGCGATCACCGTGACCTTTCAGTGACCCGTCACACCGAGCCGCGCTCATCTAGGCTTTTCTGCGAACAGTGCTGGATGACTTGCCACCCACTCGAGGAGACGTCGACATGCTCAAGGGATTCAAGGACTTCCTGCTCCGGGGGAACGTCCTCGACCTCGCCGTCGCGGTCGTAGTCGGAGCCGCGTTCACCGCCATCGTCACAGCGTTCACCAACAACGTGATCAATCCGTTGATCGCCGTTGCGGGCGGCGCCAACGATCTGGGCTGGGGCTACCAGATTCTCTCCGACAACCCGGCCACCTTCATCAACATCGGCGCCGTCATCACGGCCGTGATCAACTTCGTGATCATCGCCGCGGTCGTGTACTTCATTCTCATCGTCCCGGCCAACGCCGCGAAGAAGCGGTTCATCACCGAGCCCGCAGACAAGAAGGCCAGCGAGGCCGACCTGCTGATCCAGATCCGCGACATCCTCGAATCGAGCCTCGAAACCAACGGCGCGACAGCGAGTCCCGACGGAGCGCACGCGATGACCGCGGACAAGGCCGCGAACCTCGAGCAGACCCGCGAATAGCTTCCGACGACTCCGGGCCCGTGCAGCAGCTGCGTGCACGGGCCCGGAGTCATGGGTGGAACGAATTATCAGCCGAGGCTGAAGGGCTGTCCCCACAGGGTGACGGTGCCGTCAACCGAGTCGGTCGAGACGGTGACCTTGGCGTAGGAGCGGGCCTGCGCGTAGCCGGCGCAACCGGAGACACCGAACGTCTCGTCCGAGTACGTGAAGCCACCGCTGTTGCCCTTGAACTTGAAGCTGCTCTTGTGAGCCTCGGCGCCGTAGTCGTCGGTGTACTCGATGTCGAGGATCGGCACGTTGGTGGCCTTACCGGGTCCGATCGAGACGCCGCTACCGGCACCACCCTCGACCGGGATGCTGGCGGGATCGCCACCGGCAGCCGCACCGACGACCTTGGAAGGCGTGACCTCGGCGCCGGCCTCACCGGACACCGCGCCACCGAAGTTCAGCTGGCACGCCACGATGTACCCGGCATCGATGGTGCCGCCCTTGGCGGTGCCACCATTGATCGATACATCGATCGAGCCCGACGTCCACACGTTGCGGTGCAGCGGGGTCGAACCCATCGACGGGCTGATGTTCGCCGAGTTGGCGGTCTGACGCACGGTCACCACGGTGCCGTCGAGCAGCGTCTGGGTGATGGTTCCGTCCTGCAACGGAACGAAGGTGTCGGCGTTGGCCGCACCGGTGGAGAAGAGGCCGATCGCGACGGTGGCCGCGGCGACCACGCCGGCAGCCTTGGCGCCGTGGCGCAGGGTCTTGCTGTTCATGGTTCCCCTCTAGGGTTACTGATCGCTTACGCGAGAGTCGTGGATGGAATCGATTGGGAGCGGCAATCAGCCGATGCTGAAAGGCTGCCCGTAGAGGGTGGCCTTCACGTAGTGGTTCCCCGGAACCTCCACCACGGTGTATGCCCGAGCCTGCGCGTACCCACCGCAACCCTGGACCTCGATCTGCTGATCGCGGTACTGAATCGCCGACACACCCGGCTTCAGGTCTTCCTTGGTCTTGATCTTCGCGAACTTGACCTCACCGGCCTCGATCGGCACCGACAGCGAGCCACCCATCCCCAGCGCATCGAAACCGAGGTCGGCGCTGAGCTTGCCCTCGAGACCGGTGATGTCGATCTGGCAACCCACGATGTAACCGGTGGTCAGCGTCGCGCCTTCCTCCGGGATCTCACCACCGAGCTCAGCGAACACGTCACCCGAAACCCAAGCCGTGCGGCCCGCGCCATTGGCGGCCAGCGACGGCGAAACCAGAGCGCTCTCCGCGTTGCGGGCGATCTTGGCCGTGACGCTTCCCGCGTTGACGACCTTTTCGCCACCCGGCAGCGGCACGAAGGTGTCGGCGTTGGCCGCACCCGTGGACATCAGGCCGAGGACTACAGCCGCAGCGGCACCAAGGCCGGCAATGCGGGCTCCACGGCGCAGGCCGGTCTTTCGGTTCTCGCTCATTCGTTCCCCTCATCAGGTACCACCTACCCGGCGTTCGGCTAGGCAGTCTTTACCTCTTGACGGGATAAAGTTAGCTGAAACAACGTCCAAATGTTATAGCTACGTGTCCGAATCTGCTTTCGTCCCAGCCTCCGTGTCCGAACTGTGACATACGTAACAGCGCATAGAGCGAGGTTGGGGGCGTACGGAAGTGCCGTACGCCCCCAACCTCGAGGTATTACATTGTTCAATTTTTTTTCGGCGTCACGCGTCAGCCGAGGCTGAAGGGCTGTCCCCACAGGGTGACGGTGCCGTCAACCGAGTCGGTCGAGACGGTGACCTTGGCGTAGGAGCGGGCCTGCGCGTAGCCGGCGCAACCGGAGACACCGAACGTCTCGTCCGAGTACGTGAAGCCACCGCTGTTGCCCTTGAACTTGAAGCTGCTCTTGTGAGCCTCGGCGCCGTAGTCGTCGGTGTACTCGATGTCGAGGATCGGCACGTTGGTGGCCTTACCGGGTCCGATCGAGACGCCGCTACCGGCACCACCCTCGACCGGGATGCTGGCGGGATCGCCACCGGCAGCCGCACCGACGACCTTGGAAGGCGTGACCTCGGCGCCGGCCTCACCGGACACCGCGCCACCGAAGTTCAGCTGGCACGCCACGATGTACCCGGCATCGATGGTGCCGCCCTTGGCGGTGCCACCATTGATCGATACATCGATCGAGCCCGACGTCCACACGTTGCGGTGCAGCGGGGTCGAACCCATCGACGGGCTGATGTTCGCCGAGTTGGCGGTCTGACGCACGGTCACCACGGTGCCGTCGAGCAGCGTCTGGGTGATGGTTCCGTCCTGCAACGGAACGAAGGTGTCGGCGTTGGCCGCACCGGTGGAGAAGAGGCCGATCGCGACGGTGGCCGCGGCGACCACGCCGGCAGCCTTGGCGCCGTGGCGCAGGGTCTTGCTGTTCATGGTTCCCCTCTAGGGTTACTGATCGCTTACGCGAGAGTCGTGGATGGAATCGATTGGGAGCGGCAATCAGCCGATGCTGAAAGGCTGCCCGTAGAGGGTGGCCTTCACGTAGTGGTTCCCCGGAACCTCCACCACGGTGTATGCCCGAGCCTGCGCGTACCCACCGCAACCCTGGACCTCGATCTGCTGATCGCGGTACTGAATCGCCGACACACCCGGCTTCAGGTCTTCCTTGGTCTTGATCTTCGCGAACTTGACCTCACCGGCCTCGATCGGCACCGACAGCGAGCCACCCATCCCCAGCGCATCGAAACCGAGGTCGGCGCTGAGCTTGCCCTCGAGACCGGTGATGTCGATCTGGCAACCCACGATGTAACCGGTGGTCAGCGTCGCGCCTTCCTCCGGGATCTCACCACCGAGCTCAGCGAACACGTCACCCGAAACCCAAGCCGTGCGGCCCGCGCCATTGGCGGCCAGCGACGGCGAAACCAGAGCGCTCTCCGCGTTGCGGGCGATCTTGGCCGTGACGCTTCCCGCGTTGACGACCTTTTCGCCACCCGGCAGCGGCACGAAGGTGTCGGCGTTCGCCGCACCCGTGGACATCAGGCCGAGGACTACAGCCGCAGCGGCACCAAGGCCGGCAATGCGGGCTCCACGGCGCAGGCCGGTCTTTCGGTTCTCGCTCATTCGTTCCCCTCATCAGGATTCTGCTGGTTCCCAGTCACGACCTTCGAGACTGAGGAGTGGTCCATGTCGGGCCCAGCGCAGTATCCAGAGCTGTGATGTCCGCAGAGTGAACTACGGATGATCACAGCTCGATAACCGCGCTGAAGACGAAATCGCTGACGAAGCGTCAGGTTCCGACTGGGCAACGGCACATCGACCCTGCCCTCCATCTCCAGTACTGACTCGCCGAGGACAGTAACCGGCAGGTGGTTGCCTAAGCAATTAATTCCATCGGAAACAGAATCGTGATGTATGCCACACCCGAAAACGTGTCCAATGTGTGGGATTTGCGCGAGAATTCCGACCACTCGCCACCGCCCTGACCAGCAGGTTCACTGGCTGTTCACGTTAAGTTCGGTAACGTTTACATTCGGTTCACAAGCTCGAAGGATGTCTGTTCTGACCGAAATGTGCTGCCTGAAAGAACGCTGAAGGCGACCTGTCACCGGGGAAATACGGCCCGGACGGAAGCATAAATACTCACGCTGATCGCAGAGCGGGACCGCAGATCACGATTCGCTTAAGGTGAGGCTTTCGAAGGTAACTACCCGTGATGTGGGGGGCGCTGGCGGCGCAGCCATTCGTCGCCGGCAGCGGCGGCGGGCCCTTCCCCGGGTTCGCGTTCGTCCGCTGTGGTGTCGGGGAAGACGTCCCCGAAGATGCGTTCGAGCCGGGCCCTGTCGATCGGGGCCCGGCTCGGAACTGCCTGCTCGTCGGTCTCGCTGGGCGAGTCCGGCTCGTCGGAACGAGAAATCGTCTCAGCCTTCCAGGCCGGACAATTCGGAAATCACGTGTGCCGCGAGCGGCGTCAGCGTGGCCATGCCGTCCCGGACCGCGGCGCGGGAGGACGCGAGGTTTACCACGAGTGTGCTGCCGGACACGCCGGCGAGCCCGCGGGAGAGGCCCGCGTCGAGCGAACCGGCGGCGAGACCCGAGGAGCGGAGGGCCTCCGAGATTCCCGGAATCTCACGGTCGAGTACCTCGGCGGTGACGTCGGGTGCGACGTCGCGCGGCGACACGCCGGTGCCGCCGACGGAGACGACGAGGTCGACGCCGCCGATGACGGCGGTGTTGAGCGCGTTACGGATCTCCACCTCGTCGGCCGCCACCGCCACGATGGCGTCGACGATGAAGCCGGCCTCGTTCAGCAGTTCTGTCACCAGGGGCCCGATGGAGTCCTTGCCGTCACCGTGAGCGGTGCGGTCGTCGACGATTACCACCAGCGCGCGGCCGGCCAGCGAGGCTTCGATGTCCATGGTCCCTACCGTAGTGGCCCCGTTCAGAACGGACTCGACCTGCCCGAGAATCCCCGTGTTCATCAGCGGCCACCCTGTTCGGCGGTTCCGAGCGTGACGTCGACGGTCTTCGTATTGGATCCGTTCCCGTCGGTGTAGGTGATGGACACATTGTCTCCCGGTGCGTGTGAGCGGATGGCGGCGATGAGTGCGTCGCCACTGGTGATGACACGGTCGTCGACCTTGGTGATGACCGACCCCTTCGGAATTCCTGCCTTCTCCGCCGGGCTGCCCGCCGTGACCTCGACGACGGTGGCACCGTTGGCGGCGTCCTGTGACGGGACCTGGATCCCGATGACGGCCTGGGTGGCCTTGCCTGTTTTGACGAGCTCGTCCGCGATGCGCCGGGCCTGGTCGACCGGGATCGCGAAGCCGAGTCCGATGGATCCGCTCTGCTCACCCGCACCGGAACCGCCGATGCTCGCGATGGCGGTGTTGATGCCGATCAGCTGGCCGTCCATGTTGACGAGGGCGCCGCCGGAGTTGCCCGGGTTGATGGCCGCGTCCGTCTGGAGTGCGTCGATGACGGTGTTCTGGTTGCCGGACTCACCGCTGGTGGACACCGGGCGATTGAGCGCCGAGATGATGCCCTCGGTGACGGTTCCGGCGAGGCCGAGGGGCGACCCGATCGCGACGACCTGCTGTCCGACCTGGACGTTGCCGGACGTTCCCAGCTCGATCGGAGTCAGGTCGGTCTTGCCGTCCACCTTGATGACCGCGAGATCGGACACCGGGTCGGCGCCGACCAGCTTGGCGTCCGCCGTGCTGCCGTCCGAGAAGGCGACCGTCAGCTTGCCACCCTTGGCGGCCGCGCCTGCCACGTGATTGTTGGTGAGGATCATGCCGTCGGACGAGATGACGATGCCGGATCCTTCGCCACCGGAACCGCCGGCGGTCGCGACCTCGATCTGGACGACGCTCGGGACCACCTTGTTCGCGACCGCCTGCACCGAACCCGCCGGTGCGTTCGCGGCCGGGGTCGCGGTGTTGTTCTTGGGGGCGTCGAGGGAGTTGGTTACCGCGGCGCCGCTGCCGTTCCGGTCGGTTGCCAGGGAGCCCACGACGCCACCGATGCCACCGCTCACGAGAGCGAGCGCCACAGCGCCCACCACGATGGCGGTGCGGGCGGGACGCTTGGTCGCGGTCGCCGTCGACCCCGCGCCGGCCTGTCCGGGGCCCTGAAGGCCGGGGAACGGGCCCTGAGGCGCCCCGTGCGGCCCGGCCGCGTGCTGGGCACCCGGGTGTCCGGGAGCGCCGTGCTGAGGCTGGCCGAACTGCTGTGTGGGCTGCTGCGGCGCACCGTACGGATTGCCCTGGGGGTACCCGGCCGCGCCGTAGGGCTGCTGACCCGTCGGACCGCCCGCAGGATTCTGCGGAGTGGCCGGAAACTGCTCGGTCGGGTGGTAACCCGGCGTCGACTGCGGGTGGGCGGGCTGATCGGGGCGCGCGCCCTGATCGCCACCGGCATTGTCGCGGCTGTTGCCGTCGTGACTGTTTCGATCTTCGGTCATCGCATCACTTCCATCTCCTGCGACCGCCCGCAAGGGGCAGTCGCACCGTCTCTGGCTACGAGAGTGCCCGGTGGGACTGAGAAGGTCCTGAGACCGGCCTTGGAGTTAGCCGAGACCCTGAGACTATTCCGCTTCGGGTTCACCGGGAAGGACGATCCGGATGAGCGCACCACCCCGTTCGGAGACGTCGACGGCGATCGTGCCGCCGTGCTTGACCACCACCTGCCTGACGATCGCCAGACCCAGCCCGGAGCCGGGCATCGAGCGCGAGGCCGTCGACCGGTAGAAGCGGTCGAACACCAGCTCCCGATCCTCCTCCGGAATGCCCGGGCCCGCGTCGTCGACCGTCAGCTCGAGGAGGCCGTCGCCTGCCGGCTTCATCGCCACGCGCACCTGCTCACCGGTGGGACTCCACTTGGCCGCGTTGTCGAGCACGTTGAGCACCGCCCGCGACAGTCCCGCGTGGTCGCCGTAGACGAACCAGGGAACGGTGACGGCGGTGAAGTCGATCTCGTTGCGCCGGCGGCGTGCCCGCTCGAGGCTTCGTTCCACCACTTCGCTGAGATCGACTCTCTCGAAGACGGTTTCCGGTGCGTCCTCGCGGGCAAGATCCACGAGGTCGCCCACCAGCTGCGAGAGTTCCTCGATCTGCGCCACCACGTCGGTGCGCAGCTCGGCCATGTCCTCGTCCGGAATGTGCGGTGCGCCAGGACGACTCGACGCGATCAGCAACTCCATGTTGGTGCGCAACGACGTGAGCGGCGTCCGCAGTTCGTGTCCGGCATCGGCGACGAGCCTGCTCTGCCGCTCCCGCGATTCCGCGAGCGCCCTCAGCATCGTGTTGAAACTCTCGGTGAGCCGGGCGAGTTCGTCGTTGCCCGTCACCGGCATGGGCGTCAGGTCGTCGGTCCGGGCCACCCGTTCCGTGGCGGCGGTGAGCCGGGCGATCGGACGCAGACCGGTGCGTCCCACCGTCGTTCCGGCGGCGGCCGCGAGGACCACTCCGCACCCGCCGACGATGAACAGCACCCAGGCGAGGCGGTCGAGCACGGCGCCCGTCGGCGCCAGTCGCTGCGCGATCACCAGCGTGCTGCCGTCCTGGGTGCGCTCGGCCAGCACCCGCTGATTCTCCGCCGTCCGCAACGACGTGTCGCGCTCGCCGCGGGCCACGGACAGTTCGGGTTCACCGATGGGAACACTCGACCCCGGCGGCGTGTACGTGTCGAGGTCCGGGAAGATCAGCGCCACACTGATGTCCGTCGTGTACAGCGTCGCGCCCGCGATGTAGCGCGGATCGAACGTCACCAGATTGCTGTCGATCAGCGCCGACGCGCGGGTGCGCAGCTGGTTGTCGACATCCGCGTACAGAGCCCGCGACACCACGGCGTACGCCGCGATCGCCATCACGGCCACCGCGATGGCCACCACCGACGCGGCGAGCAGCGTCACCCGCCACCGCAACGACACCGACCGCGTCAACGGCATCGGAGGGCGCATCTCGGGCGGTAACGGAATCGGGCCTGTGGGGTGCCGGGAAATGTGGTGCGAGTCGTGCTTCGCCCCCGACTTGTCGGCGGTCTTGTGGAACGGAACTGCCATCACGGAGGAGTCTCCCGCAGCACGTAGCCGACTCCGCGGACGGTGTGCAACAGGCGGGTCTCTCCGTCCGCCTCCGTCTTGCGACGCAGATACCCGACGTAGACCTCCAGCGCATTGCCGGACGTCGGGAAGTCGTAACCCCACACCTCCTCGAGGATGCGGCCGCGGGTCAGCACCCGGCGCGGGTTGGCCATCAGCATCTCGAGAAGCGAGAACTCGGTGCGGGTGAGGCTGATGGACCGCTCGCCACGCGTCACCTCGCGGGTGACCGGGTCGAGCGTGAGGTCCTCGAACGTCATCTTCTCCGAGTCGATGCCCGGCTCCGGCGCGGCGCGGCGCAGAAGTGCGCGCAGCCGGGCCAGCAATTCCTCGAGAGCGAAGGGTTTGGGCAGGTAGTCATCGGCTCCGGCGTCCAGACCCGACACCCGCTCCGACACGGAGTCGCGTGCCGTGAGGACGAGAATCGGCAGGTCGTCGCCGGTGCTCCGCAGCCGACGGCACACCTCGAGACCGTCCAGGCGCGGCATCATCACATCGAGCACGAGCGCGTCGGGGCGCGCGTTCGCCACCTTCTCGAGAGCATCGATACCGTCGACGGCCAGTTCCACCGAGTACCCGTTGAAGCTGAGAGACCGCCGTAAGGACTCCCTCACGGCGCGATCGTCGTCGACCACCAAAATGCGCATACCCGACAGTTTGGCCCGATCAACTGAGATATGTCTGAGAAGGGATCACCGAAGTGCCCCGGCGGCGGTCAGTCGAGGACCCGCGGACCCGGCAGACCCCAGTTCCGCCACAGCGCCAGCACCCGCAGCGCCGACGCGAACACCGTGCCCACCACCAGCGCCACGTCGGTGCCCGAACCCCACTCGCTCACCACGACCACTAGCGCCGAACCAAGCAGCGCCGGCACCGCGTAGAAGTCCCGCTGCAGCAGCAACGGGACCTCGTTCACCAGCACGTCGCGCAAGATCCCGCCGCCGATCGCCGCCGTCCCGCCGATGAGGCACGACGCGAGCGGACTCGCCCCGTGGTCGAGCGCGATCACCGCGCCCGTGCTCGCGAACAGGCCCATGCCCAGAGCGTCGAGCACCAGGATCTCCCGGCGGAGTCGCCCGACAGTCGAATGCAGGAAGAACACCAGCAACGACATGCCGAACGACGTGCCGAGGTTCGGCCAGCTACCCAGTGACGTCGGCGGGTGGATGCCCAGCAGGACGTCGCGGACGATGCCGCCACCGAGAGCGGTGAAGACACCGACCACGCACACACCGAAGATGTCGAGGCGCTTCGTCACCCCCACCAGGGCACCCGAGGCCGCGAACACCGCGATGCCCACCAGTTCCAGGATGTACAGCAGCACCCGCCAAGGTTCGCACGAGGAGCGTCACTTCCCGGCCGGGTCCACCAATCCCAGCTTCACGGCCTTCACCAGCCGGCGCGGCACGCGATGCGTCGCGCCGCCCACCGTCACCCCGACGAGGTCGGGTGCCTGGGCCTTCCACTGCGATCTCCGGCTACGCGTATTGGATCGCGACATTCTGCGTTTCGGTACTGCCATGTTCTGTCTCCTCCTTCGTCGACCCGTGAGTACTTGTTAACCGCGGGCGGTTAACAAGTACTCACGGGCGCTTGCGCACTCCGTAGCGGCGTTCGAACTTCTCGACGCGGCCCGCGGTGTCCATCACGCGCTGCGCGCCGGTCCAGAACGGGTGCGACTCGCTGGTCACGTCCACGACCACCAGCGGATAGGTGTTGCCGTCCGACCACAGGGTGGTGCGGTCGCTGGTCACCGTCGACCGCGTGAGAAACGTCGTTCCGGTGCTCGCGTCCTGGAACACCACGGGGTGGTAATCGGGATGGATGTTCGCCTTCATTCATGTCCCTCTCTCGATTCGGGTTCTGCATAGGGTGATTGGCTGCTCTCGCAGGGGTCTTCGTGGAACTGCCCGAACGGGTCTGGCCACGACTGCCAGGCCGCCTCGTCCGCGAGTTCGTCGTCGGTGACGAGCGCCCACTGCAACGTGCGGTCGATCTCGGTGGGGTCGGCGGCATGGACCAGCACCACCATCGACGTGTGCCGGTCGCCGAAGCGCTCGTCCCAGCACAGCGCGGCCATCGCGCGGCGTGCAGTCGGGACCTGTTCCTGTTCTTCCGGGGTCATCGCGGCCAGCCAGCGGTCGGCACTGGCCACCCGCAGTCCCCCACCGGCCGACTCGAGCCACAGCGCCTCGTCCGGCTGCGTCGCGACCCACACGCGGCCGCGAGACGTGACGACTCCGTCGAGGAGCACGTCGACGGCCTCGTGCAGTCGTTCCGGATGGAACGGCCGGGTGGCGGTGAACTCGACGAGCATGACGCCGCAGTCGTGGGACAGCGGCGGCTGCCCGCGCAGCAGCGGTGAGTGGGCGTGGGACAGCTCACCCCGCCGCGCGCCGGCCGGGATGTCGAGGAGCAGGCGCTCGACGTCGGGCGCTTCCCCGTCCCAGACGATCGGTGCGCCCGGTGCGAGCCGGGTCAGGACGGCGTGGAGCCGGGCCTGCTGCCAGCCGTCGCCTGCGTTGCCCGACACCACCAGGGCGTCGGCGAAGTCCACCTGCCCGACTGCGACCTGTGCGACGGTGCGGTCGTCGTCCAGTGCGTCGTCGCCGGTGGCGTCGGACAGCCACGATCCCGCATCGAGGCAGGTGATAACGCCGTCGACGCGCACGTCCCGCGATGCCGGACCGTCGATCTGCCCCACCACGCCGGACACCGCCACGTGCTCGACCGCCCAGCACACGGCCTCGGGTTCGAGCCGGCGGTCGAGGTGCAGCACGATGCGCTGCACCGAACTGCGGGTGTGCAGACGGCGGAGCAGCGGGAGAAGGTCCTCGCGCAGCGTGCAGGAGATGCAGCCGTGCGCCAGTTCGAGGATGCCGAGGCGCTCGCGTGGCGCCCCCGACTCCAGCGTGGTGACGGTCCGGCGCACGACGCCTTCGTGCACGAGGTCGAGGTCGTGATGCACGACGACGGTGCCGTCGCGGAGCAGCGACCGCGCCGCGTCCTCGGTGGGGCCGTTCCACCCGGAAACCAGGATCAGCGGCGTCCGGCCGTCGAGTATCTCACTCACGAGCACCCTTTCGATAACGATTGTCATTACGTGGACGAAACGCTACATTGGAATCTCGTTGTTGTCGAAAATGATTGTCATCACCCTCTCGGGGCGGTCCCACGAGAGGACAGAGAGGAACGCCCATGTCGGCGCACTGCCAGGTGACCGGACGCCAGCCAGGATTCGGCAAGTCCGTATCGCACTCCCACAAGCGCACCAACCGGCGCTGGGATCCGAACATCCAGAAGAAGACATACGTCCTGCCCAGCGAGGGCAGGCGAGTCACCCTCACGCTCTCCGCCAAGGGCATCAAGACCATCGACCGGGACGGCATCGAGGCCGTCGTCGCCCGGATCCGCGCCCGCGGGGGAAAGATCTGATGGCCGCCCGCAACGAGATCCGCCCGATCGTGAAGCTGAAGTCGACGGCAGGCACCGGATACACGTACGTGACCCGCAAGAACCGCCGCAACGACCCCGATCGTCTCGTGATGAAGAAGTACGACCCGGTCGTGCGGAAGCACGTCGATTTCCGAGAAGAGAAGTAGAAGACACCCGACATGGCGAAGAAGTCGAAGATCGCGAAGAACGAGCAGCGCAAGATCGTCGTGGCACGCTGGGCCGAGCGCCGCACAGAGCTGAAGGAGACCATCCGCCGTCCGTCGAGCAGCGAAGACGAGCGCGCGGAGGCCCGGGCGGCACTGCAGCGTCTGCCCCGCGACGCGAGTCCGGTACGATTGCGCAATCGAGACGCTGCGGATGGACGTCCGCGCGGCCACCTGAGGAAGTTCGGGCTCTCTCGCGTGCGTGTTCGCGAGATGGCGCACCGCGGGGAGCTGCCAGGCGTCCACAAGTCGAGCTGGTAAAGGAAGCAGATGGCAGTCAAGAGAGCACCGTCGAAGAAGCCGCGTCCCGTCGAGGGCCGCAAGCCCAAGAAGAACCCGTTGTTCGCGGCCAAGATCGAGCACGTCGACTACAAGGACATCAACCTCCTCCGCACGTTCATCTCGGACCGCGGCAAGATCCGTAGCCGCCGCGTCACGGGCCTGACCCCGCAGCAGCAGCGTCAGGTTGCCGTCGCCGTCAAGAACGCTCGCGAGATGGCTCTGCTGCCCTTCACGAGCCGGTAACTCACGTAGGCACCGAAAAGGCCGCGTAATCCTCGGATTACGCGGCCTTTCGTCATTCCGGTCAGCCGAGCGCGGCCTGCATGTCGGCGATCTCCTTCTGCTGGGCGGTCACGATGCCGGTGGCCATCTGCTTGACCTCCGGGTTCTCACCGTCGGCCAGTTCGGTGTTCGCCATGTCGATCGCGCCCTCGTGGTGCTCGATCATCATGGTCAGCCATTGCCGGTCGAATTCCGTGCCCGTCAGTGCCGTCAGGGCGTCCATCTGATCGGCCGACATCATTCCGTCGTCGTGGTTCATGCCGTGCATGCCGGACATGTCGGGCGGAACCGGTCGCCCCCACTGCTGGAGCCAGGTGGTCATCCGGTCCATCTCCGGTTGCTGCGCCGACTTGATCGCGGCGGCCAGAGCGACCACGTCGGCGTTGTCGGTGTGGCCGGCGACCATGTCGGCCATCTCCACCGCCTGCGCGTGATGCGGGTACATCCCTTCCAGAAACGCGACGTCGGCATCGTTGAACTGTGCCTGCGATTCGACGGCGGACGTCGAGGCGCCGGACGTCGACGAGGTGCCTGCCGAGTCGGTGCCGCAGCCGGCCAGGACGAGAGCCGCGCCTGCCGCGGCGGCGATCAGGGCAGTGATGGTGGTGCGCATGAAGAACTCCTCGAGATCGATTCGGGAAATGACAGCCGGATCCGCCGGGGCACGCGCCCCGGGCTCCCTGTCACACCCGCAGAATCGAGAGTTCCGCCAAAGAAAGCACCGTCCACGGTGGTGGTCCGCGCCCCGACTGCACACGGTCGGCGCTCACCCGCGACCGTCGCGCGGCGGGATCCACGGAATGCCACCACAGCAACATCACCGACGTCAGCGCGGCGATCACCACGATCACGCCGGCACACTGATGTCCGGTGAGATGGGGTTGCTCGCAGCCGTCCCCGCCGCATCCGTGGGGGTCTTCGGCGTGGGACGCGGTGACCGAGGGCTGCCCGTGCGCCGCGGCGATCGCGGTCGGCGCGATCAGGCTGTGCATGAGGAGCACCCCGGCGGCGACGGCGATCAGCAGCGCGGCACGCGCCGCGACTGTGCGCGTCCGCCCGGTTGCCGTCTCCACACGACCACTGTAACCGGACATACCCAGCGGGGGTACCTGGGCAGGTGAGTGACAATGTGTGCCCCGGGACGCGAAAACACTCACATCGGGGTGTGGGCGAGGATCTCCAGACCCTGCTGCTCGAGACCGCCGATGGTGTCGGTGAGGATGACGAGCCCGCGGTCGTTCTCGCGGTCGAGCACGACGGTGCACTGGAAACCACCGGTCGCGCCACCGTGCAGCGTGTACTCGCGACCTTCGAACGGGACGATCGACCACGTCAGCGCGCGGAAGTTGTCACCGATCCACCGCGAGTCCAAGGCCGCGGCGCCGGGGACCGTCCCGTCGAGGAGTGCACGGACGTACGCCGACATGTCGTTCGCCGTGGACCGCAACCCGCCGGCCGGGGCGTAGGCATCCAACGGCCACGGGTCCTGCGACCGGTGCAGGACGTCGAATCCTCGGGTGACATTCGGGGGCAGGTCGGCGGCGGTGAGCGGCATCCACGACTGCGACAGTCCGAGGGGGACGAGCATGCGCTCGCGGAGCAGCGACGGGTAGTCGGTGTGCGCGGCCGCGGCCAGCGCCTGACCGAGCAGCGCGAAGCCGACGGTCGAGTACGAGTACGTGCCGCGGGTCGTGAGCGGCGCCGACTGCAGCTGCTGCAGCAGGGTGTCCCGGTCGTAGGTGAACGGGTTGGACGCGACCACCCAGTGCCCGACGGCCACCACGGTGTCGGTGCTCATCGGGAACTGCGCCAGCCCGGACGTGTGGGACGCCAGCTCGAGCAGCGTCACGTCGCCGACCGGTGCGCCCTGCAACGGCAACAAATCTCCGACCTTCGTGTCCTCGCGCACCTCACCCCGGGCGACGGCGTCGACGAACAATTCCGCGGTGAATGTCTTGGTGACGGAACCGATCTCGAAGTCGGTGTCCTCGGTGGCCCCGAAATTCGCGAACCGGGTGCCGGACGCGTCGATGTACGCGACGCTCGCGTTCTCGCGGTAGCTGCGCCCGAGCACCTGCCCGGCGAGCGCGATCAGGTTCGGATCCCCGCTCGACGGCGGGGCCAGCGCCGACGCCACGGGAGCCGCGCCCCAGGCGAGGGTCCACGCGCAGAACAGCGCACAGAGGACGGTCGTTCGACGCAGCATTGCGACTCCTCGAGCGCGACGGAACGCGCGCACAGACGATCTCCCCGACCGGACGCTATTGTCACCCACCCGAACGCCGAGCACTAGACTTCGGAAGGTTTGCCGACAGGAGGCTTACCTGTCGAGGAGGTGCCCCGCAGCGTGTCGGGAATTGTTGCGGGATTCACCGTCATATTCGTGATCATTGCGATCGGCTACCTGCTCGGCCGTCGCGGGACGCTGGGTGCGGAGGGCGAAACCGTCCTGGGCAGGCTGGTGTTCTTCGTCGCCACACCGGCGCTGCTGTTCGATTCGCTCGCATCGTCCGACCTCTCGGTGATCTTCTCGCCCACTCTGGCCGTCGCGGCTGTCACGGCATTGACGGTCGGCGCACTGTACATGGTCATTGCGAGAGTGTGGCTACGCAGGTCCCTTCCGGAACTGACGATCGGCGCCCTGTCGGCGTCCTACGTGAACTCCGCGAATCTCGGCATACCCATCGCCGTGTTCGTGCTGGGGGACGCGTCGTTCGTGGCGCCGCTGCTGCTGTTCCAGATCATCGCGTACTCCCCCATCGCCCTCACCATCCTCGACGTCACCACGCTCCGACGCGGCGCGTCGCGACTCGACACGATCACCGCGCCGTTCAAGAACCCGATCGTCGTGGCGGGTGCCGCGGGACTGCTGATCGCACTCCTCGGCTGGACACCCCCGGAAGCCCTGATGCAGCCGTTCCGGCTCCTAGGCGGCGCGTCGGTGCCGGGCGCGCTGCTCGCGTTCGGCATTTCGCTGTACGGGGTGCGGGTGCTGGAGAAGGGGACGAGCCCGCGACGCGACGTCGCGCTGGCGTCGGTGCTCAAGATCGTCGTGCAACCGGTGCTGGCCTACCTGATGGCGCGCTTCCTGCTCGGGCTGGACGGCCACGAACTGTTCGCCATCGTGGTGGTGGCGACACTGCCGACGGCCCAGAACGTCTTCGTCTACGCCAGCCGGTACGGGGTGGGAACGGTGCTGGCGCGAGACACGGCCTTCGTCACCACTCTGGCCGCGATTCCGGGGATTGCGCTGGTCTCCGGCCTGCTCGCGGGATGAGGTTACCGTGGCATATGCGCGTAATCGCCCTCGCAGTGCTGGCCTGCCTCGCCCTCGCCGGATGCGGGTCCGGTTCGAGCACCGACGAACCGACGATTCCCCCGGAGATCGCGTCCGCAGTGGATCCCAGCCCGACCAATCCGTCGTCGGGGATGCCGATTCCCTCCGAAGTGCCCGGCGGCGAGTTCGGCACCGTCTTCGAGTCGCGCCCCGACATCGTCCGGGCGAATCCGACGCCGTTCGAGTCGTGGTCCCGCGCGGACGGCAACACGGTGGCGATCCACTTCGTCACCGGGACCCCGGAGTGTTACGGCGCCGACGCGACCGTCACCGAGACCGACACCACCGTCACGATCTCGCTGCGCACCGGCACCCTCCCGGAGGCCGCCGACAAGATGTGCATTCTCGTCGCCGTGTTCGGCACCCTCGAAGTCCCGTTGCAGGCGCCACTCGGCAATCGCCAGGTGATCAACGGATGACGTGGTGAAGCACTGGTTCCTCAACGTCTGCGTTGCCACTGCTCTCCTCCAGGCCGTCTATCACGCTGTCCGCGTTCTCGTCTCCTACCGCGTCCTCGCGCTCGGCGGCGACGCCGTCACGATCGGCGTCGTCACCGCCCTGTTCTCACTGGCACCGCTGCTCGTCGCGGTCCGGATCGGACGCGCCGTGGACCGGCGGCACGCTGCCGCGGTCCTGCGGACCGGCGTGGTGCTGACCTCGCTCGGTGTCCTGGTGATCGCCGTGAGCGACGACCTGATCGTCCTCGGCCTCGGCAACGTGATCCTCGGGTTCGGCCAGATCCTCGTGACCGTCGCCGGGCAGGGGTTCATCACGCTCCTCTCCCCGCCCGGTGAGCTGGACCGGGGTTTTGCCGGATTGACGCTCGGCGTCTCGATCGGCCAGGCCGTCGGTGTTCCGCTGGTCGGACTGATCGCGGCGATGAGCTCGGACGGCGGCGTCGTCGAAACCACTCTGGCGCTGACGGTGATGGGTGTGGTGTCGCTGGCCGCGATCCCGTTCGCCTGGCCGATACGCGAACGCCCGCAAGCGGCGGAGTCGCCGTCGAAAGGCGACCGGCAGTCCGTGTTCAGCATGATCTCGACGACCGGGATGCGGCCGGCCGTGTTCAGCAGTCTGATCGTGCTGGCATCGGTCGACGTCGTCGTCGCGTACCTCCCCGTCCTCGGGCACGAGTTCGGTTTCAGCGTCCTCCTGGTGTCGCTGTTGCTGACCGCGCGGACCGCGGCGTCGATCGTGTCGCGCGCGTTCCTGCCGTGGCTGCTCACCCGAGTGCCGCGGCAGAAGCTGCTGATCTCCGCCACGCTGTGTTCGGCGCTGCCCACCGCCCTGCTGCCGTTCGTGCCCCACCCGGTCTGGATGGCCCTGCTCCTCGTCGTGGCCGGATTCTTCTGGGGCATCGGTCAACCACTGACGATGACGTGGGTGGCCGGGCTCGTCACCGCCGCCAACCGGGCCGCCGCGTTGTCGCTGCGCCTGACCGGCAACCGGCTCGGGCAGGTACTGATTCCGCTGGCCGCAGGCGCCGCGGCGGGGGTCGCGGGTACGTCGTCGATCTTCGTGATCACCGGCGGACTGCTCGGCACCGCAGCGGTCTCCACCTGGCGAGCCGTGAGTACTTGTTAACCGCCCACGGTTAACAAGTACTCACAGCTCCGAAACGTCGCGTCCGTCGCCACACGACGCTCCACTTCGTCGGATGTGGCGTGCGTCTCTTCTCGACACACTGGTTCCCAAGTCACGCGTTTGCCAGATCAGGGGTCAGGAGCCACACGATGAGCTATACCGGTGTCATTCCGAGCACGACCGACACACCCCGTCCACGCCAGGACGAGGCCGCCGTGTCGAGCGCGGTCCTGGCGTCCGGAGGGACCACTCCGCGGCTGCGATTCGTCGACACCGCGGATGCATTGCCCGAGCCGGCCGCCGTCATGGTCTGGCCGCAGGGCACCCCGTTGCTCGCCGAGTTGGTCGCGCTGTTCGCGGACCTGGGGTTGCGGGTCGCGTCCCACGAACAGCTGCCCGCGGGCGAGCCCGGCAGCCCGCTGGTCCACCGCTTCGACTTCAGCACCGGCGACTTCGCCTGGGACGCCGAAACTCCGGGCCTGCTGTCCGACGCGTTCGAGGCCGCGGCCGCCGGACATCTGGAGGTCGACGGGTTCACCCGGCTCGTCGCCGCGGCGAACCTGACGTGGACGGACGCCGTCATGGTCCGGGCGGCCTGCCGCTACCTCCGCCAGGTGGGGCTGGGTCTGTCGGAACCCAACATCGTGGCAATCTTGTTGCGGCACAGCGATTTCGTGCGCGGTTTCCGCGACCTGTTCACCGCCCGTTTCGATCCCGCCGTCACCGGCACCGACCGCGACAGCGCGGTCGCGGACGCGGAGCGCGTGCTGTTCGACGCGATCGACCGCACCGCGACGCTGGACGAGGACCGTCTGCTCCGCGGCCTGCTGTCGTTCACGTCGGCGGTGCTGCGCACCAACTGGTTCCAGCACGACCGCACGATCAGCGCCGCCCCCGCCGCGTTCAAGATCGACCCGTCGCTGCTGTCGCTGTCCGCGGCCGTGACCCCGTACCGCGAGATCTTCGTGCATTCGCCGATCGTGGAGGGCAGCCACGTTCGTAGCGGTCCGGTCTCGCGCGGCGGCCTGCGGTGGTCGGACCGCAAGGACGACTTCCGCACCGAGGTTCTGGGTCTGATGAAGACGCAGCACGTGAAGAACTCGCTGATCGTTCCGATGGGCGCGAAGGGCGCGTTCGTGGTGCGCACCGAGACGACGCCCGACGCGGTCCGTGCGGCGTACACGAGTTTCATCGACGGATTGCTCGACGTCACCGACGACATCGTCGACGGCGAGGTGGTCCACCCCCGCGACACGGTGATCTACGACGACGCCGACCCGTATCTGGTGGTGGCCGCCGACAAGGGCACGGCCCGGTTCTCCGACCTGGCCAACAGCATCGCGACGCGTCGCGGCTTCTGGCTCGGCGACGCGTTCGCGTCCGGTGGCTCCGCCGGCTACGACCACAAGGCGATGGGTATCACGGCGCGCGGCGGATGGGTTTCCGTCCGCAGGCATTTCGCGGAGATGGGCAAGAACGTCGACACCGACGCGTTCACGGTGGTCGGCATCGGCGACATGTCCGGCGACGTGTTCGGCAACGGGATGCTGCTCAGCCGCGCCATCCGGCTGGTCGGCGCGTTCGACCACCGGCACATCTTCCTCGATCCCGAACCGGATTCCGAGGCGTCCTACCGGGAGCGCGAGCGCCTCGCCTCCGTGGCGGGCAGCAGCTGGGACGACTACGACCGGAGCCTCGTCTCGGCGGGCGGCGGCGTGTGGCCGCGGACGGCGAAGAAGATCCCGCTGTCGCCGCAGGTGCGGGAACGCCTCGGCGTCACCGCCACCGAACTCCCCCCGCACGAGGTGGTGAAGGCGCTGCTGACCGCGGACGTGGATCTGCTGTGGAACGGCGGAATCGGCACGTACGTCAAGGCTTCCACCGAGGGGCACGCCGACGCCGCCGACCCGGCCAACGACGCCGTCCGGGTGGAGGCGAGCGATGTGCGCGCCGCGGTGATCGGCGAGGGCGGCAACCTCGGCCTCACGCAGCGCGCCCGCATCGAGTACGCGCTGAACGGCGGCCGGATCAACGCCGACTTCATCGACAACGCCACCGGCGTCGCTACGTCGGATCGGGAAGTGAACCTGAAGGTCGCGCTGGACGCGGCCGTGGCGGCGGGCGAACTCCCCGCCGAGGAACGGAACACTCTGCTCGCCCGCGTCCAGGACGAGATCGGCGAATCGGTGCTTGCCGACGCCGCCTCCCAGACGCTCGCCATCAGCCTCGCCGAGGTCCACGCACCGTTCCTGCTCGGACGCCACGAGCGGCTGATCGAGAACCTCGAGCGCGACGCCGGGATCAGCCGCGCCGCGGAGGTGCTGCCGTCGGCGGCGGAACTGTCCGCCCGGCACCGCGCGGGCCAGGGACTGGTCCGGCCGGAGATCGCTGTTCTGCTCGCACAGTCGAAGAACCTCGTCGTCACCGAACTGCTCGCCTCCCCCGTGCTCGACGACGCCGTGTTCGACGGTGTTCTCGCCGACTACTTCCCGGCGTCCATCCGCGAACGCGTCCCCCAGCAGATCAGCGGTCACCGGCTCGCCCGGGAGATCGTGGCCGTGATCGTGGCCGGCGACATGATCGACCGTGTCGGCCCCGGCCTGATCCACCGCCTCGAGGAGCGGCTCGGCGTCGGCACCCCCGAGATCACCGTCGCGTACGCGGTGGTGCGGCAGGTGTTCGACATCGACCGCCTGTGGAACGAGGTCCTCACCCTGCCCGGCGCGTCCCACCGGACCCGGCTGAACCTGCACTTCGGCATCCAGGACCTGATCGAACGCACCACGTCGTGGTTGCTGCGGCATCGCACCGCGGGCACGGATGCGCAGCAGCTCATCGAGCGGTTCGCGAAGCCGGTTCAGGAACTCGCGGCGGCACTGCCGCGCCTCACCGGTGCGCCCGCCCAGGACCTGGGCACGCTGCGGATCCTGGCGCAGGGCTTCGCCCTGGAGACCACCGCGCAGTCGCTCGACCTGCCGATCACCCAGGTCGCCGAGACGTATCGCGAATTCGGTCGTGTGGTGGGCCTCGACTGGCTGTCGGAACGGTTCTCCGTCGGCGAGACCGGGACCGCCTACTGGGAGGCGATGGCGGGTGCCGTCCTCGTCGACAACCTGCAGGAGCACTGGCACGGCCTGATCGGACTGGTACTGCGCGACGCCTCGCCCGCGACGTCCGCCGCCGACGCCGTCGCCGGCTGGCTGGCCGAACACGCCACCGCCGCGGACCGCCTGGCCCAGATGCTGGGCGAGCTGCGCAGCCACGACCGCGTGGACAACTCGAGCATCTGCGTCATCGATGCCGAACTGTCGCTCGCGCTCACCCGCTGCTAACCGAACCACCTTTCACGAATCCGTCAGCACTTCAACCAAAGGAGCTCGAAAGTGCCTACTCTCCAACGTGATGTCGCCATCGTCGGCGCCGGCCCGTCCGGCCTGGCCGCAGCCACCGCGCTGCGCAAGGCGGGGCTGTCCGTCGCGGTCCTGGAGGCGCGCGACCGCGTGGGAGGTCGGACCTGGACCGACACCATCGACGGCGCGATGCTGGAGATCGGTGGCCAGTGGGTCTCCCCCGACCAGACCACGCTCATCTCGCTGCTCGACGAACTCGGACTCGAGACGTTCGACCGGTACCGCGAGGGTGAGTCCGTCTACATCTCCGCCTCTGGCGAGCGCACCCGCTACACCGGCGAATCCTTCCCCGTCGACGAGACGACCCGCAAGGAGATGGACCGGCTGATCCAGATCCTCGACGACCTGGCCGCGCAGGTCGGGGCCGAGGAGCCCTGGGCGCACCCGCTGGCCCGCGAACTGGACACGATCTCCTTCAAGCACTGGCTGATCGAGCAGTCCGACGACGCCGAAGCCCGCGACAACATCGGCCTGTTCATCGCAGGCGGCATGCTGACCAAGCCCGCTCACTCGTTCTCGGCGCTGCAGGCGGTGCTCATGGCCGCGTCCGCCGGATCGTTCTCACACCTGGTGGACGAGGACTTCATCCTCGACAAGCGCGTCATCGGCGGCATGCAGCAGGTGTCGATCCGGATGGCCGCCGCGCTCGGCGACGACGTCTTCCTGAACGCGCCCGTGCGCACCGTCCAGTGGAGCGAGAACGGCGCAGTCGTGCTGGCGGACGGGGACATTCGTGTGGAGGCGTCCCGCGTCGTGCTCGCCGTCCCGCCGAACCTGTACTCCCGCATCTCCTACGACCCGCCGCTGCCGCGCCGCCAGCACCAGATGCACCAGCACCAGTCGCTGGGACTCGTCATCAAGGTGCACGCGGTGTACGAGACCCCGTTCTGGCGTGAGGACGGTCTCGCAGGCACCGGATTCGGCGCGTCCGAGGTCGTCCAGGAGGTGTACGACAACACCAACCACGAGGACACCCGGGGAACCCTCGTCGCGTTCGTGTCGGACGAGAAGGCCGACGCGATGTTCGAACTGAGCGAAGAGGAGCGCCGCGCCACCATCCTCGGTTCGCTCGCCCGCTACCTCGGACCGAAGGCCGCCGAGCCGGTCGTCTACTACGAGTCCGACTGGGGCTCGGAGGAATGGACCCGGGGCGCGTACGCCGCGAGCTTCGACCTCGGTGGTCTGCACCGGTACGGGAAGGACACGCGGACGCCGGTCGGACCGTTCCACTTCTCCTGCTCGGACATCGCCGCCGAGGGCTACCAGCACGTGGACGGCGCCGTGCGGATGGGTCAGCGCACCGCCGCGGACATCGTCGCCCGCCTCGGCAAGTAGTCCCGTCCGATCATCGCCCGGCAGTCACGACTGCCGGGCGATGATCGCGAGCAGCAGTTCGGCGCGCACCCGCGCCACGTCCAGCCGGCAGTCGATCAACGACTCGATCCGCGACATGCGGCTGCGCAGGGTGTGCCGGTGCACGCCCATCGCCGCGGCCGCCGACTCCCAGTGCCCGTTCGCCTCGAGGAACGCCCGCAGCGATCCCAACAGTTCCGTGCCGTTGGTGCGGTCGTACTCGTCGATCGGCGCGATCATCGTGTCCGCCAGCGAGTTCAGCACCTCCCGCGTCGAGCTGAAGGCGAGCAGCGCGCTGCCGGTGAGCGCCGCGAACTCCAACGGCTCGGCTCCCGCCTCGGCGGCCGACGCGGCGAGCTGGGACTGCTCGATCGCCGCCACCAGACCGGCGACCTCCCGCTTCCCGCTCAGCCCGGCACGGATCGCCTTCCGCGCCGGCGCGGACAGTCCGCGCAGCATCGCCCGCGCGAAGTCCACGTCGTCGGTGCCCCGCAGCAGAACGGTGACCCGCGTATCGTGACGGCGCGAGAAGAGTTGCCGCCCGGCCTTGTTCATCGCGACCGCGACCGCCGACTCCACCCGTTCCGCGAGTGCCGGCGTCTCGGCCACGACCGTGAGTCCGCGGACCATCCCGTCGGCGTCCGCGGCGTGCCGAATCTGCGACCAGGCGGGCGCGAGGTCGCGGTCCTCGGTGAGCAGCAGGCCGAGGGCGTGCGAATTGAGCCGGTTCTGTGCGGTCCGGAGTCGCACCGGCTTCTCGAAATCCAAGGCGAGCAACGAGTTCGCATGACCGAGCAGGATCTGGTCGACGTGGCTGAGCGCGGTGGGGCTGATCACGGCGAGGTGTCCGTGTGGTGTGCTGCCGACGCTGATCTGCTGCACCGTGATCGACGCGCCCGACCGTGCCAGCGACACGCTGCTCGACGCGCCGCCGGTGCCCGCCTCCAGCACTTCCCGCAGTTCCCCGAGTACGTCCTCCGCGGGCTGCGCCGGATGCGACTCCAGCACCCGGCCGGACAGGTCGAGGAGCAGGACGGTGGCCGACGTGGCGACGGCCAGCTCGCGCACAGTGGCACCGGTGCCGCCCTGGATGACGGCGCGGGTCATCCGCGGCTGCGCCCGGGATGCGCGCAGCACCGCCTCGTACTCCTGCTCCGCGAGTCGGTTCATGACCCGCTTGATCACGGCCGCGAACGGTGTCGGCAACGGCACCTCGAGCAGCGGCAGCCCGATCTCGTCGGCGACGGC
The DNA here is from genome assembly GCF_000280725.2 of Rhodococcus sp. JVH1. Classification (NCBI taxonomy): domain Bacteria; kingdom Bacillati; phylum Actinomycetota; class Actinomycetes; order Mycobacteriales; family Nocardiaceae; genus Rhodococcus; species Rhodococcus sp. JVH1. Next base: position 1,761,074 of record NZ_CP166289.1, read on the forward strand.
GACCAGGTCCTCGGGCACCTCCGGATGTGAGAGACCGGTGCCGAACCCGACCGCCGCCACCCCGGCTTCACCGAGGCCGCGCAGGTATCGGGCCCGGTCGGCGGCGGTCAACGGTAGCCGGATTCCGGTGGTGAGGAGCAGTTCTCCGCCGGAGAGCCACCGGAAGGGGTCCTGCAGTTCGGTGGTGTGGGCGAACGTGATCTCGTTGCCGAGACCGGCGGCGCCACCCTTCAATTCGAGAGCCAGGTCCGGCTGGGACAACATCCAGCGAACGGGAACGGTCATGTCGGCTCCTGCGCATTGCGGTCGGGTCCGTGCCACCCTGACCGGTCGGGATCGGGATAGCGCTGGACAAGTTGGCCAGCGGAGCACGGACGACTACTCCATTGTGTCAGACGTCGACCCTCGGGCGACGCCGAAACCCCACATTAACGAATTGAGTTCGTTTGACCCCTTGCGTACGGGACGCGCCCTCCGCATACTTAACGAATCCCATTCGCTAAGTGACCCACGTCTCACGCGGGCCGCCACCCGAGACACGGAGTTGTCGTTGACCCACCCCAGGAACCCCACGTGACCGCCGCAGTCCGCGTCCCACTGACACTCGGCCGCGGTATCGCCACGTTCAGCGTCTTCGTCGTCGGCTACATCACGGCCAATCTGATCCCGCTCATGATCATCGCGATGGTCGACGATCTCGGCATCACCCAGACCGTCGCCGGCGCCGTCCTCACCGGCTCCCTGCTGGCCACCGCACTCGTCTGTCTCGCGACCACCCGGTGGGCGGCGGGGCGCTCGCGCCACCTGCTCGGCCGCGTCAGCCTCGTCGTGATGGCCGCGGGATTCGCCGTCGCCGCCACCGTCCACTCGGCGCCGATCGCGTGCGTCGCGATCCTCGTCGGCGGGATCGGTGCCGGTGGCGCGGTCGCGGTCGGCGGGGCGGCCCTGGCCGCGCTGAACAATCCGAACCGGGTGTCCGGGATCAACGGGCTCGTCAACCGCACCGCGGTCACCGGGGTACTGGCACTGATCCCGATCCTCGGCCTGCACATGACCAATGCCTTCGGGATCGTCGCGGTGCTGGCGCTGGCGACGGTGTTCACGATCACCTGGCTGCCGTCCGCCCCCGCCGTCGTGGACGACTCGGCGAGCACCGCGCACACCCGAACCCCGTTGCCCGAGGGCGTCACCGAGAAGAAACTGGCCGTCGCCGGCTTCACCCTGCTCGTACTCTTCGCCGTCTGGGCGATCGGCGAGGACTCGCTGTGGGCGGTGTCCGGCATCATGGGCGCCGAACACGCGGCCCTGACGGAACAGCAGATGGGCCTGGCCCTGAGCCTCTCCACCGCGGGCGGCATCGGCGCCGCCCTCGTCCTCACGGCGCTCGGGTCACGCCTCGGACGCACCGTCCCCACCGCCGTCCTCCTCGTGCTCGGCGCCGCCCTCAAACTGGGCTCGTGCCTGGCCACCGATTCGACGACGTATCTGGTGCTCATCATCGCCTGGAACACGGTGTACGCCGCGGCCTTCATCTACGTGGTCGCCATCGCGGCCGCGCTGGACTCGTCCGGCCGCTGGTCCGCCCCGCTCCTCGGAACGTATCTGGTGGGGTCCGCGTTCGCCCCGCTCTTCGGCACCCTCGTGACCGGCGCAGTCGGCTACGTCGCGTTCGGCGTCGTCCTCGCGGGCATCAGCCTCGTCCTGCTGGTGCCGATCGTGTCGATCGCCCGCCTGTCGACGCGCACCGAGCGTGCCTCCGCGTCACCCGGACAGGATCCCACTGCCCGGTACACCACCTCGGTCGTCGTCTGACGGAAAGAGAGAACACCATGAACACCGACACGACGACCCACTACCGCGGCGGCCGGATCTTCACCGCCGCCGAACCCGCCTGGGCCGAGTCGATGATCGTCCAGGGCGATCGCCTCACGTACGTCGGCGACACCGCGACCGCCGACACGCTGTCCGGCGACGCCCGCGTCGTCGAACTCGGCGGGGCCTTCGTCCTGCCCGGCTTCATCGACGCCCACACCCACCTGCTGATGATGGGCCAGGCCCTCCAGAAGCTGGACCTGCAGAGCGCCGCCGATCTGAACGACATCCAGGACCGCATCCGCCGATTCGCCGCCGAGAACCCGGACGCGCCCCGGCTCCTGGGACGCAGCTGGCTGTTTGCGGCACTCGACGGACACCCGCCGACGCGGCAGATGATCGACGCGGCCGAGGCCGACCGCCCCGTGTACCTCGATTCCAACGATGTGCACTCGGCGTGGGTGAACACGGCCGCGCTCCGCGAACTCGGCATCGACGCAGACACTCCCGACCCGATCGGCGGCCGGATCGAGCGTGATCCCGTCACCGGTGAGGCCACCGGCATGCTCTACGAGACGGCGGTGACCCAGATCGTGTGGCCCGCCCTCGCGAAGTTGGTCAGCGACACCGAGCGGGACGTCGCCCTCGCGGCCGCATTCGAGCAGTATCTCGCGGACGGCGTCACCGGGGCGGTCGACATGGCGCTCGGCGCGGACGAGGTCGAGGCGCTCGAACGCGCACTGGCCGCAGGCGGGGGCACGCTGCCGCTCCGGGTGGCCGGCCACTGGCTGATCGAACGAACCGATTCGGACGAGGAGAACGTCCGCCAGGTGCACGAGGCGGTGGAGCACCACAGGCGACTGCAGGGTCCGTGGCTGCGGATGGCCGGGATCAAGATCATCATCGACGGCGTCATCGACAGCTGCACCGCGGCGATGAAGGAACCGTACTCGGACGGCACCAATGCCGAACCGATCTGGGACCTCGCCTCGCTGGCACCGGTGGTCGTCGCGGCGGATGCCGCCGGCCTCCAGGTGGCGCTGCACGCGATCGGCGACGAGGCGTCGGAGATCGCGCTCGCCGCGCTCGAACAGGCGATCGCCGCCAACGGGATTCGCCCGCGCCGGCACCGGATGGAGCACCTGGAGACGATCACGAAGGACAATGTGGAGCGCCTTGCGCGCCTCGGGGTCGTCGCGTCGATGCAGCCGGTCCATGCCGATCCGGCGATCCAGGACAACTGGCGGGCGATGCTGGGCGACCATCGGGTCGAGCGGGCGTTCCCGTGGCCCGAGATGACCGCCGCGGGCGCCGTCCTCGCGCTGGGGTCCGACGCCCCCACGGCGCCGCATCCCCCGCTGCCCAACATGTACATCGCGACGACGCGTAAGTCCGCAATCGATCCGGCGCTCGCACCGAACCTGCCCGAGTACGCACTGCCGATGGCGGACGCGCTCGCGCACGCCACCCGCGACGCCGCCTACTCGTGCCGCTGGGACGATCTCACCGGTCAACTGGTGGCGGGCAAGGCCGCCGATTTCGTGGTCCTCGACGGGGATCCGTTCACCGCGGGCGCCGATTCCCTCCTCACAGCGCGGGTGCAGCTGACCGTGGTGGCCGGCTCCGTGCGCCACGAAGCGGAGGTGGCAGGCAGCCACCCCGTGTAGCCGACCCGGTCAGTCCCGTTCGGCTGCGGCGTCTTCCGTGACGCCGCAGCCGATCTGTTCACAGAACCCCAGCATGGCTGTGCGCGCGGCATCGACGGTGATGAGGCTGTTTCCGCCGACGATGTGCAAACCGTACGCATCCTCGAGGGCCACCAGATTCATTGCCGCCTGGTCGATGTCGCCGCGCACGGCGAACTCCCCCGCCGCGTGCCCGTCGCCGAGGATGGCGCGGTACGTCGCGAGCTGCCGCAGATACATCTTTTGGACCAGTTCGTCGTGCAGCGCCGAAGTGCCTGTCATGAAGTCGAATTCGTAGAGCAACCGCATCAGGGTGTCGTCGGGACCACTCGGCAGCCCGGCGTCGATGGCCGTCCGCAGCTTGGCGGCGTACGACGACTGCGCGGCCACCGCCTCGTCGCGCAGATCGCAGTAGCGCTCGGTGCCGGCCCGGTGCGCCTCGACGAGAAGCGAATCCAGATCGTCGAAGTAGTAGAGCAGCGCGCCGCGCGTCAGGCCCGCGCGCTTCGCGACATCGGTCAGGGACAGCGACCTGAGCCCGTGCGCGGATCCCGCCTGGAGCGTCGCCTCGATGAGTTCGGAACGCCGCTGCTTCTGAGTGTTCGGTCGCGCCATGCCGTTGACACTAGCCGACGTGATCTGTGACACTCGGCCCAGTTGTTTGACTGACCCGTCAAAAAACTATTTCCGGCCCTCCCCCTCCCCGAACGGACAGCTCATGGACCAGACCGCCCGGCCACCCACCGCCACTCCCACCGCCACACCCGGCACCTACGAGGCCTCGCTCTCCCGGAGCATCGGCGTCGGCGGAAACATCCTGATCACCCTGTCGTCGATCTCCCCGGCGTCGAGCGTCTTCATCCTCGGCGGCTCGGCGCTCGCCCTGTTCGGCACCGGCGTGTTCTGGGCGTTCCTCATCGCCGGCATCGTGAGCATTCTCATCGCCTTCTGCTACGCCGAACTCGCCTCCGCGTATCCCGTTGCCGGCGGCGACTACTCGCTCGTGTCGCGGGCACTCGGACCGGCCTTCGGCGTCGCCACATTCTTCATCAGCCTCATCTCCCTGCCGCTGATCATCGCCGTCTTCGCCCTGGGGGTCGCCGACTACCTGGGCGTCGCGATCCACGGCCTGTCCCCGCAGCAGACCGCGCTCGTCGTGGTCGCGATCACCACCGTGACCGCGTGTTTCGACATCCGCACGAACGCATGGCTCACCGGCGTCTTCCTGGGCGTCGAGATGGCGGCGCTGGCTCTGCTCACCGTCCTCGGTTTCGTCCACATGGAACGGCCACTCACCAGCCTTCTCAGCCCGGAGGTCCTCGATCCGAGCACCGGCAACCTCGCGCCGCTGGCGATCTCCGGACTGATGCTGGCCGTCACCCAGGGGGTCTTCGCGTACAACGGATACGGCGGCGCCGTGTACTTCGCCGAGGAGACCAAGAACGCCGCCCGCTCGATCGCGAAAGCAGTGATCTGGAGCGCCGTCATCACCGTCGCCACCGAACTCGTCCCGCTCATCGCGATCCTGGTGGGCGCCCGCTCGCAGACCGAACTCTTCGGTTCCAGCCTTCCCGTCGAGGCATTCCTCACCGAACGCGCCGGTCACGCCGTCGCCATGGTGGTCCTGCTCTCGATCGCCCTCGCCGTGATCAACGCGATCATCGCGATCACGCTGCAGGCGGGCAGGCTCCTCTACGCCGCAGCTCGCGACCGCGCTCTCCCCGAGACCGTCGCCGCGCCGCTGCAGACCGTCAGCATCAAGGGCCGCGTCCCCGTCCTCGCCACCGTCGTGATGGGCACCATCGCGTTCGCCGCGTGCTTCGTCCCGCTGGACGTCCTGCTCACCGCCACCGGGTCGACCCTGACGTTCACGTACCTGTTCATCGCGCTGGCCGCGATCAACCACCGCCGCGGCGGAGCCACCCGAACCGGCTACCGGATGCCGTTGTGGCCGCTGGCCCCGGGAATCTGCATCGCCGCACTCGGCCTCGTCTTCGTCGTCACGCTGCTCGACCCGGAGCAGTGGCCCAGCCTGGGCATCTCCCTCGGACTCGTCGCCGCCGGTTTCGTCTACTTCGCCCTGTACCTGCGACCGCGCAAGCACACCCACCTGCTGTTGCTGAACGCTGCACCCGAGGAGAACTGCTGATGCTCGACCTACTTCTGACCAACGGCGTCGTGCGCACGTTCGACACCACCGGCCGGGCCGAGGCCGTCGGCATCGCGGACGGCCGGATCCGGTACGTCGGAACCACCGAGGACGCACCCGCCGCCCGGCGCACCATCGACCTGCGAGGCAGGCTGCTCACCCCCGGCATCATCGACAGCCACAACCACCTGCTCCTCGGATTCGATCCCGACGCCGTGAGCCTCGAAGGCGCACACGACCTCACCGAGGTCCGGCGACGGATCGGCACGCACGCGGCCGCCCGCCCCGACCTCGACTGGATCTGCGCCGAGAACGCCGTCTACTCCGTGGTGACCGGGCGGCGACCGAACGCCGCCGACCTGGCCGGCCTCACGGATCGTCCGGTCTTCATCACCACCTACGACCAGCACTCGGTGTGGCTGAACGACGCCGCACTGCGTGTCCTCGGAATCGACCGCGGCACCCAGATTCCCTGGGGGCGGCCGGAATTCGACGACACCGGCGTACCCACCGGCTGGGTCACGGACTTCTACACCAGCGCGATGACGCGGGCCGGTCTGGCCGGTCTCCAACGCGACATCCCGATGTACTCCCCCGACCGCCGCTATCGCCGCATCACGTCCAGCTTGGAGATGGCGACCGCGAGCGGCATCACCACCGTCGTCGAACCACAGGTCCCGCTGGCCGAACTCGATCTGATGTACCGGGCCCGCGCCGAGGGACGGATGAACTCGCGGGTGATCACCGCCCTGTTCCACCCCGTCGGCGCCGACGCCGAGTTTCGCCGGGACCTGCGGGAGGCCGTCGACAGCGCACCCGTCGACGACATGCTGCGGCTCGGGCCGGTGAAGCTGTACGCCGACGACGTGATCGAACCGCACACCGCCGCCATGCTGTCCGACTACGCGAACCGGCCGGGGCACCGCGGCGCGCCCAGCCTGCCGCCGCACGAGTTCACCGCGATGCTCACCGAACTCGACCGCCTCGGCTTCCAGACGCACACCCACGCGACCGGCGACTGGGGTATCCGGCTGGCGCTCGACTCGATCGAGCACGCCGGCCGCGTGAACGGGACGGCCGACCGACGGCACGGCATCGTCCACGTCGAATGCCTCCACCCCGAGGACCTTCCCCGGTTCCGGAAGCTCGGCGTGGTCGCGGCGATGCAGCCGCGGCACTGCTCTCCCGACCTCGTCGCGGGAACGTGGATGGAGAACGTCGGTGAGGACCGGTGGGACCGGGCGTGGCGGTTCCGTTCGCTCGCCGAGTCGGGGGCGGCGCTGGCGTTCTCCAGCGACTGGCAGGTCGGGGAGATGGATCCGCTCGTCGGCCTGTACTCGGCCCTGACCCGCTCGGGCCTGGACGGCCGCACCGACTGGACTCCGCGCGAGCGGATGGACCTGGATTCGGCGTTGCGGGCGTACACCCGGGGCGGCGCCTGGGCGTGGCACGCCGAGGACGAGCTCGGAGTGATCCGTCCGGGTGCCCGCGCCGACCTGGTCGTCTGGTCGGCGGACCTCTACGCGCTCGAACCCGGGCAACTGCTGGACCAGCGGGCCGACCTCACCCTCGTCGGCGGCGCGATCGTGCACGACGCCGACGCCGACTCCGCGAGCGCCGGTGCGGACGTGCCGTTCGCCGGCTCCGGCGCGGCCGGGCACACCTGCTCGCACGGGTGACTTTCGGATTGGACAACTCGGCGCGGCGGGGGGCGCGTCTTTCACCATTTTGTCAGCTGCCCTCGGCTTGTGAGGCAGCGCACACTTGTTTTCAGATGTTCTGCAACTCCGGACGCCGGTCGGACTGTTCGACCGACGGTCCGTCCCGACCCACGAGTTTCGACCCACGAGTTTCGACCCCACGAGAGGAACCGGTACGAATGTCGATCGACGTACTCGAGAACTACATCAACGGTGAGTTCGTCGCCTCATCCGCGACAGAGACGCTGGACTTGATCAACCCCGTGGACGAGAGCGTCGTCGGGCGTGCGCCCGTCTCCACCAAGGCCGACGTGGATGCCGCCGTCGAGGCGGCCGAGCGGGCCTTCGTCTCGTGGGGCAAGACCACTCCGAGCGTCCGGCAGACCGCGTTGCTGAAGCTCGCCGACGCGATCGAGGCGCACAGCGACGAACTCGTCGAGGCCGAATGCCGCAACACCGGGCAGCCCAAGCAGGTCATCGCCGACGAAGAGATCAAGGTGGGCGCCGACCAGCTCCGCTTCTTCGCGGGCGCGGCCCGGATGCTCGAAGGCAAGGCCGCCGGCGAGTACATGGACGGCTTCACGTCGTACGTGCGCCGCGAGCCGATCGGTGTCGTCGGTCAGGTCACCCCGTGGAACTACCCGTTCATGATGGCGCTGTGGAAGATCGGCCCCGCGCTCGCGGCAGGCAACACGATCGTGCTCAAGCCCAGCGACACCACCCCGAACAGCACGCTCGTCCTGGCTCGGCTGACCAAGGGGATCCTGCCGGACGGCGTCTTCAACGTCGTCCTCGGCAACGGTGAGACCGGCGCCGCCCTCGTGGAGAATCCGGCCCTCGGACTGGTGTCGATCACCGGATCCGTTCGGGCGGGCATCGCCGTCGCCGTCTCCGCCGCACGCCAGCTCAAGCGCGCGCACCTCGAACTGGGCGGCAAGGCCCCCGCCATCGTCTTCGGTGACGTCGACATCGAGAAGACGGCGAGTGGCATCGCCGAGGCCGCCTTCTTCAACGGTGGGCAGGACTGCACCGCCGCCACCCGCGTCCTCGTCCACGAGTCCATCCACGACCAGCTCGTCGACGCACTCGTCCGCAAGGCCGAGACGCTCAAGCCCGGCCTGCCGGACGACCCGGACACGTTCTACGGCCCGCTCAACAACGTCAACCATTTCAACGCGGTCAGTTCCAAGATCGCCGCGCTCCCCACCTCGGCCAAGATCGTCACCGGCGGAAAGCGTTCGGGAGAACAGGGATTCTTCTTCGAACCCACCGTGATCACCGGTGTCGACCAGCGCGACGACATCGTGCAGGAGGAGACGTTCGGTCCCATCCTCACCGTGCAGAGCTTCTCCGACGAGAAGGAGGCCGTCACCCTCGCCAACGACGTCCGGTACGGTCTGGCGTCGAGCGTGTGGACCAACGATCACGGTGTCACGCAACGGCTCTCGGCCGCACTCGATTTCGGTGCCGTGTGGATCAACTGCCACATCCCGCTCGTCGCCGAGATGCCGCACGGCGGATTCAAGTACTCCGGCTACGGCAAGGACCTCTCCGGCTACGGCGTCGAGGACTACACCCGCATCAAGCACGTCATGAGCTCCAACGACTGACGTCGCCCACCCCCTACCCATCCACGTCACGACCCTGAGGACTGCACCATCATGAACGACATCCAGTACCGGCTGCCGCAGAAGCGCGCCCTGGTCACCGAGCTCCCCGGCCCGAAGTCGGCGGCCCTCACCGCACGCCGCCGCGCCACCGTGGCCGCGGGCGTCGGCTCCAGCGTCCCCGTGTACGCGGCGGATGCCGACGGTGGTGTGGTCGTCGACGTCGACGGCAACTCCCTGATCGACCTCGGCTCGGGCATCGCGGTCACCAGCGTGGGCGCGTCCGATCCGGCCGTCGCCGAGGCGGTCCGGGAGCAGGTCGGGCACTTCACCCACACCTGTTTCATGGTCACCCCGTACGAGGGCTACGTCCGCGTGGCGGAGGAGCTCGCCGCCCTCACCCCCGGTGATCACGAGAAGCGCACCGTCCTGTTCAACTCGGGCGCGGAGGCGGTGGAGAACGCGATCAAGGTCGCTCGCCTCGCCACCGGCCGCGACGCCGTCGTCGCGTTCGATCACGCCTACCACGGTCGTACGAACCTGACGATGGCCCTCACCGCCAAGTCGATGCCCTACAAGGCTCACTTCGGTCCGTTCGCTCCCGAGGTGTACCGGCTCCCCATGTCCTACCCCTACCGGGACCAGGACGGACTGACCGGCGAGCAGGCCGCCCAGCGCGCCATCAGCCAGATGGAGAAGCAGATCGGCGCCGATTCACTCGCGGCGATCATCATCGAGCCGATCCAGGGCGAGGGCGGATTCATCGTTCCCGCCGAGGGATTCCTCCCCACCCTGGTGAACTGGGCCCGCGCCAACGGCGTCGTGTTCATCGCCGACGAGGTGCAGACCGGGTTCTCCCGCACCGGCGCCTGGTTCGCGTGCGAGCACGAGGAGATCGTCCCGGACATCATCACGATGGCCAAGGGCATGGCGGGCGGCATGCCGCTGTCCGCGATCACGGGCCGCGCCGAACTCCTCGACAAGGTGCACCCCGGCGGTCTGGGTGGCACGTACGGCGGCAACCCCGTCGCGTGTGCCGCCGCGCTCGCCGCGATCGACAGCATGCGGAAGTTCGACCTGCCCGCTCGCGCACAGCACATCGGCGACCTGGCCCTGCCGCGGCTGAAGGCCCTGGCCGCCGACGTCGGTGTCATCGGTGACGTGCGCGGACGCGGCGCGATGCTCGCGATGGAGTTCGTCAAGCCCGGCACCGACGAGCCGGACGCCGAACTGACGAAGGCGATTGCCGCACATGCGCTCGAACAAGGTGTCATTCTGCTGACGTGCGGTACCTACGGAAACGTCATCCGACTGCTTCCGCCGCTGGTGATCAGCGACGACCTGCTCGACGACGCCCTGACCGTCATCGAGCAGATCGTGCGCTCGCTCGTCTGACCCGTGCGCCTTGTCGGTAGTCACCGCTACCGAAAAGGCGCACGAGCACGAAAGGCCCACCCCACGACCAGAGGAGACACCATGACCCGGACGACCACCGGCACGTTCCATCCTCTGGACCCGTTGGGGGCGGACGAATTCGCGAAGGCCGCGGCCGTCCTCGCCCGGGAACACGGGGTCGGGGACGGCTGGCGGTTCGCGTCGATCGAACTGGCCGAGCCGGCCAAGGCCGAGGTGTCGGCGTTCGACACGTCGGGCACCGTCCCGGACCGCCGGGCCGTCGTCGTGTGCTTCGACCGCAGCAGCGGAGACACCTACAAAGCGCTCGTCTCGCTCACGGGAGACAACGTGGTCTCCTGGGAGCACATCCCGGACGTCCAGGCCAATTTCACGGTGGACGAATGGGAAGAGGCGGACGCCTTCCTCCGCGGGCACCCGGACGTGATCGCGGCACTCGCGAAGCGCGGGATCACGGACATGAGCCTGGTGTTCATGGACGTGTGGACGTACGGCGACGCGGTGACCCCGGAGAAGTACAAGGGACGCCGGCTCGGCTGGTCGGACACCTGGGTGCGGGCGGCCGAGGGCGCCAACCCGTATGCGGGCCCGGTCAACGGTTTCCACTGCGTGATCGATGTCAACAAGATGGAACTGCTCGAGATCGAGGACACGTTCAGCGTCGAACGTCCCGAGGTCATGGGCGAGTACGTGCCCCGGCACATCCCGGAACGGATCCGCGACGCGAGCACCCGGCCGCCGTTGACACCATTGGACATCGTCCAGCCGGAGGGACCGTCGTTCACGCTCGAGGGCAACAAGCTCGAGTGGCAGAACTGGTCGCTGCGGGTGGGGTTCAACTACCGCGAGGGCATGACCCTGCACGCAGTGACGTACAACGACAACGGCCGGGTGCGCTCGATCGCGAACCGGATGTCGTTCGCGGAGATGGCGGTGCCGTATCGCGACACCAGCACCGATCACTACCGCCGCACCGCCTTCGACATCGGCGAGTGGGGCATCGGGTTCATGACCACGTCGCTGACCCTGGGCTGCGACTGCCTCGGTGAGATCCGGTACCTCGACGCCGTCCTCCACGACAGCCACGGTGTGCCGTTCACGATCGAGAACGCGATCTGTATCCACGAGGAGGACAACGCCGTCCTCTGGAAGCACGTCGACCACGACGCGGGCGCCGAGGTGCGCCGTATGCGGCGGCTGACGGTGTCGACGCACGTGACGGTCGCGAACTACGAATATCTCGTCTACTGGCGGTTCTACCAGGACGGCAACATCGAGTGCGAGGTCCGCGCCACCGGGATCATGGTGGTCAGCCATTTCCCCGAAGGCGGGGAGCACCCCAGCGGGACGCTCGTCGACAACCGCACGTACGCGCCGTTCCACCAGCACTTCCTGGTCGCCCGCCTCGATCTCGACGTCGATGGCACCGAGAACACGGTGTACGCGACCGAGACCGAGGTGGTGCCGATGGGCCCGGACAACCCTCTCGGTCTCGCGCTGCGCCAGAAGAACACCCCGCTGCGCACCGAACACGAAGGCCGCCAGGACTTCGACTGGCAGAGCCAGCGGGCGTGGAAGGTGGTCAACGACAACGTGACCACCGGGCTCGGCACCGCCCCCGCCTACAAGCTCGTTCCCGGCGGCGCGATACCGTCGATGTTCGACCCGGCGTCGCCGATCTTCCAGCGCACCGGTGCGATCGGCCACACCGTCTGGGTGACACCCAATTCACCCGACGAACGCTGGCCTGCCGGGGAATTCGTGAACCAGAGCAAGGTCGATCACGGACTTCCCGCCTGGACCGAGGCGAACCGCCCGATCGAGAACACCGACGTGGTGCTCTGGTACACGTTCGGTATCCACCACATTCCCCGGCCGGAGGATTGGCCGATCATGCCTGCGGACACCGTGTCCTTCTGGCTGAAGCCGGTCGGATTCTTCGACCGCAACCCCGCCCTCGACGTCGCCCCCACCCCGGAGGCGTGCGATCACCACCATTCCCACCACGAGGACTCCGATGACTGATTTCGAACGGCTCCGCGCCACCCTGCCCACCGGTCTGTGGATCGACGGCGCCCAGACCGACCCGATCGACGGCGGCACGTTCCCGGTCTACGACCCGGCCACGGGCACTCTCATCGCCGACGTCGCGGATGCCGGTGGCAAGGATGCGATGCGCGCACTGGACTCCGCCGCGGCGGTCCAGGAGGAATGGGCGGCGACCGCGCCGCGGCAGCGGTCGATCATCCTGCGTTCGGCGTGGGAGAAGGTCATCGAGCGCACCGACGACCTCGCGCTGCTGATGACGATGGAGATGGGCAAGGCACTGCCGGAGAGCCGCGGCGAGGTGAACTACGGCGCCGAGTTCCTGCGCTGGTTCAGCGAGGAAGCCGTCCGCATCCAGGGCCGCTACACCACGTCCCCGTCGGGCAGCGGACGGATCATGGTCACCAAGGTTCCGGTCGGACCCACCCTGGCCGTCACGCCGTGGAACTTCCCCCTCGCGATGGGCACCCGCAAGATCGGCCCCGCGCTCGCCGCAGGCTGCACGATCATCGTCAAGCCCGCCGAGGACACCCCGCTCACCATGCTGCTGCTCGCCGAGATCTTCGCCGAGGCAGGCCTGCCCGCCGGTGTGCTGTCTGTGCTGCCCGCGTCGAACGCCGCCGCCGTCACCGAACCGCTGCTCGCGGACCCGCGGCTGCGGAAGGTGACGTTCACCGGATCCACCCGGGTCGGCAAGATCCTCATCGAGCAGTCCGCACAGCAGGTGCTGCGCACGTCGATGGAACTCGGCGGCAACGCCCCGTTCGTGGTGTTCGACGACGCCGACATCGACGCCGCGGTCGAGGGCGCGATGGCCGCGAAGATGCGCAACGGCGGCGAGGCCTGCACCGCCGCCAACCGACTGATCGTGGCCAACTCGGTGCGCGAGGAGTTCACCACCAAGCTCACCGACCGGATCGCCGCGCTCACCGTCGGACCGGGCAGCGAAGAAGGAACCAACGTCGGCCCCCTCGTCAACGAGAAGCAGCGCCGCAACGTGGCGTCCCTCGTCGACGACGCCGTCGCCGCGGGCGCCCGGATCCGCACCGGCGGCAAGTCCGTCGACGGTCCCGGTTACTTCTTCGAGCCCACCGTCCTCGACGAGGTGCCCGCGAACGCGCGCATCGTCCGCGAGGAGATCTTCGGACCCGTCGCCGCGATCACCGGTTTCGACACCGAGGCCGAGGGCGTCGCCGCCGCCAACGACACCGAATACGGTCTCGCCGCGTACATCTACACGCAGAACGTCGACCGTGCGTTCCGCGTCGCCGACAAGCTCGAGAGCGGCATGGTCGGCGTCAACCGCGGAGTGATCTCCGACGTCGCCGCGCCGTTCGGTGGAGTCAAGCAGTCCGGCCTCGGCAGCGAAGGCGGCACCGAAGGCATCGAGGAGTACCTCGAGACCAAGTACGTCGGCTTCGCGTAAACCACCCGCCCCGAGACAGATCGGAACCGTCACCATGCGTTTGGTCGTTGGATATCTCGCCACCCCCAGCGGGGAGGACGGTCTGGCCCTCGGGGCGCAGCTCGCCCGCAGTCTCGGCGCACAGCTCGACATCTGCATGGTGCTCCCGCCGGACCGCACGGTCCCGGCGAGAGTTCCGGCAGAAACCGGCTACGACGACATTCTCGCCTCCCGCGCCCAGCGCTGGCTGGACGAGGCGAAGTCGTCGGTGCCGAGCGACATCGACGTGGAAGTCCACCTGAGCTTCCACGAATCGTTCGCGCAGGGTCTCATCGACGAGGTGTCCCGGCTGGGGGCGCAGGCGATCGTCGTCGGCGCCGCCGGCGACGGCCTGCTGGGGCGGCACTCCGTCGGCTCCGTGTCGACGGAACTGCTGCACTCGGCGCACGTTCCGCTGGCCCTCGCACCCCGAGGGGCGCGGCACTCCTCCGCAAAGAAGATCCGCGAGGTCACCTGCGCTCTCGGGACCCGGACCGGGGCCGACGTGCTGTTGCGCACCGCGGTGCGGACGTGCGAGCGGATGAAGACCCCACTCCGCCTGGTCTCCCTCGTCGCACTCGACCCGCAGAACGACCTCCGCGATCACCGGGACACCCCCGACGACATCCGCGACCGGGCCGTCGCCCACGCGCAGAGCACCCTCGAAGTGGCGAAATCGGCTCTTCCCGAAGACTTTCCCGTGTCCGTCACGATCGCCGACGGCTCCTCCGTGGAATCGGCGGTCCGCACACTCGACTGGCAGGACGGCGACCTCGTCATGGTCGGCTCCAGCCGGCTCGCCCAACCTCATCGACTGTTCCTGGGATCCACCGCGGCCAAGATGCTCCGCGTCCTGCCGGTGCCCATGGTGGTCGTCCCCAAGCAGGAGTTCCCCAACAGTGAGTAAACCGTCCGCGACACCCGCCCCGGATCCACGCTCGTTCCCGACCGGAGGTTCAGACATGACGAACAGCGAAGGCGCACCGGCGTCGGCCGACGGCGCCGTGAGTGCCAAGGGGCTGGCCACCGGCGCGGTCGGAACCTTCTCCGGGGCGATCCTCGGGATCTCCTCCGTGGCACCGGGTTACACGCTGACGGCCAGCATCGGACTGATCGTCGCGGCGGTCGGGTTGAAGATGCCCGCCATCTTCATCGCCGGCTTCATTCCCATGTTCCTCACGGCGTACGCCTACCGTGAGCTCAACTCCGAATCCCCCGACTGCGGTGCGTCGTTCACGTGGTCGACCAAGGCGTTCGGACCGTACGTCGGCTGGATGTGCGGCTGGGGCATGGTAATCGCCACGATCATCGTGCTCTCGAACCTCGCGGCGATCGCGGTCCAGTTCTTCTATCTGTTCATCGCGAAACTGTTCGACGCCCCGAGCATCGCCGACCTCCCCGGCAACAAATTCGTGAATGTGGGCACCACCCTGCTCTTCATCGCGCTCGCCACGTGGATCGCCAGTCGCGGCATCACCACCAGCGAGCGCCTGCAGGTCGCACTCGTCGGCTTCCAGATGGTGCTGCTCATCGCGTTCGCGGTGGTGGCACTGGTCCACGTCGGCAACGGGGACGCCCCCGCCGGGCTCTCGTTCGACCTGAGCTGGTTCAACCCGTTCACCGGACTGGCCCTCGGCGCGTTCGTGATCGGCCTCACGGGTTCGATCTTCGCGTTCTGGGGCTGGGACACCTGCCTGACGCTGGGCGAGGAGTCGAAGAACCCGAAGAAGACCCCCGGTCGCGCCGGACTGCTGTGCGTCGCGACGATTCTGCTGACCTACCTGCTCGTGTCGGTCGCCGCGATGATGTACGCCGGCGTCGGCGAGGACGGCCTCGGTCTCGGCAACCCGGACAACTCCGAGAACGTCTTCGGCGCCCTCGCCGACCCGGTTCTCGGCAACTGGGGCGGCATGCTGCTGTTCCTCGCGGTATTCGTCTCCTCGGTCGCGAGCCTGCAGACCACGTTCCTGCCTGCAGCACGCACGATGCTGGCGATGGGCGCCTACGGCGCGTTCCCCAAGAAGCTCGCCGAGGTGTCGCCGCGATTCCTGGTGCCGTCCTACGCGACAGTCGTCGCCGGTGTGGTGACCGCGGTCTTCTACACCGTCGTCACGTTCCTGTCCGAGCGCACGCTGCTCGACACGATCGCCGCGCTGGGCATCATGATCTGCTGGTACTACGGCATCACGGCATTCGCGTGTGTCTGGTATTTCCGGGACAGCCTGTTCACGAGTTTCCGCAATATCGTCTTCCGGTTCGCGTTCCCGCTGCTCGGCGGCCTCATGCTGCTCGCGGTGTTCGTGATCTCGATCCAGGAGAGCATGGACCCGGAGAACGCCAGCGGTGCGTCCATCGGCGGCATCGGCCTCGTCTTCTTCCTCGGCTTCGGCATCCTCCTGCTCGGCGCCGTGCTGATGATGATCATGCGCTTCCGCAGTCCCGCCTTCTTCCGGGGCGAGACCCTCAACCGCGACACGTCCGCGTTGCGGGACGAGGGCGATCTCACGGCTCGATCGGAGCCTGCGCCACCAAGCCCGCGATAAGCGTCCGCAGCCCGAACTCGAATGCTGCATCCGCCCGTCCGGGGTTCGGCCCGGACGTGGCGAGGGCGGCCAGCATGGCCTCGTTCGCCTCCGGAGCGGTCGCCCAGACCACTTCGGGGGCGGCGAGGTCCAGCGCCGACCCCAGCACGAAGCTGTCGACCGTCGTGATGGCGTGCAGAATCTCCTCGGGCGTGAAGCCACCGTCCGAGAATGCCTGCGCCAGCGCGTTGTACAGCCCGAAAGCCACACCGGACTGCACTGTGTGCGCGGTGAACAGAGGAATCAGCCGAGGATGCTCGGCGTAGTTGCGCCGATACTCGCGCGCCAGGCCGGCCACCGTCTCGCTCCACTTGCCGTCGGGGTCCGCCACCACGATGCCCGCCATCATGCGGGCACGCATCAATTCGATGATCTCCGCCCTCCCGGACACGTGGTTGTACAGCGAGGAGGGCCGCACCTTCAGCCGTTCGGCGAGACCCGGCATCGTGAAATCACCGGTGAGGTCCACCATGCGCATGGCAGCTTCGGTGATGATCTCCGGCGACAGCAGTCGCTGTGATGGCCGTGGCATGGGTGCCCTCCTGGTCGGTGTGTGTCACCGGCGACCAGGGTGGATACCGAAGGAATCGAAATCGTCACGCCCCACCCCTTGATCGCCGAGCATTCACCCACCATACTTAACGAATCCAATTCGTTTTAGGCGCTCGCCGAACCGAACATCCGAGGAAACACAATGTTGACGATTACCGCCCTCACCCCTCCTGAGTCCCTGTCGAGGACGCGCGAGACGGGACGCACCCCGCTCCGCGTCGGCCTCGTCCAGCACCGCTGGCACGACAACGACGAGGACCTGCGGGCCGAACTCGACGAGGGCATCGCCGCGGCAGCGAAACTCGGCGCGCGCGTGGTGTTCCTCCCCGAACTCACACTGAGCCGCTACCCCGCGTCGACGCCGGGTGGCGACAACCCGGGACGTACCGCCGAGGACCTCCTCACCGGCCCCACGTTCACGTTCGCCGCCAAGGCCGCCGCGGAACACGGCGTCCTCGTCCACGCGTCGCTGTACGAGCGGAACGACTCCGAGGACGGCGTGCAGTACGAGGACGGTCTCGGGTTCAACACGGCCATCCTCGTCGCCCCCTCCGGTGAACTGCTCGCGCGCACCCGCAAGCTGCACATTCCCGTCACCGCCGGCTACTACGAGGACACCTACTTCCGCGGCGGTCCCGCAACCGATCCGTACCCCGTCCACACCGCCGAGGCACTCGGCGGGGTGAAGCTCGGACTGCCGACGTGCTGGGACGAGTGGTTCCCCGAGGTCGCCCGCGCGTACTCGCTCGGCGGTGCCGAGATCCTGGTGTACCCCACCGCGATCGGCTCCGAGCCCGACCACCCGCAGTTCGACACCCAGCCGCTGTGGCAGCAGGTGATCGTCGGCAACGGCATCGCGAACGGCACCTTCATGGTGGTGCCCAACCGCCACGGCAGCGAAGGCCTCATCACGTTCTACGGCTCGTCGTTCATCTCCGACCCCTACGGCCGGATCCTCGCGCAGGCCCCCCGCGACGAATCCGCAGTCCTCGTCGCCGACCTCGACCTGCAGCAGCGCGAAGACTGGCTGGCCCTGTTCCCGTTCCTGGCCACCCGGCGCCCCGACACGTACGGCGTCCTCACCGAGCCGGTCGATCACGCCTCCCCGTTCGGGAGGGCCTGATGACCTGGCGCATGCCCGCGGAAGGCGAACTGCACGAACGCACCTGGATGGCCTACCCCAGTGAGGGCTACGCCCTGGGCGACACCCCCGAGGAACACCACGAGGCCCGCACCACGTGGGCCGAGGTGGCGCACGCCGTCGCCCGGTTCGAGCCCGTCACCGTCGTCGTCGACCCCGGACAGGTGTCCGCAGCCAAGGAATACCTGCCCGCCGACATCGACATCGTCGAGGCGCCGCTGAACGACGCCTGGATGCGCGACATCGGACCCACATTCGTGCTGTCCGAGGACGGACGCCTCGGCGGCGTCGACTGGATCTTCAACGGCTGGGGCGGCCAGGACTGGGCCCAGTGGGACAAGGACTCGAAGATCGGCGCACTGGTGGTCGAGCGGTCGGGGGCCGAACTCGTCGACTCTCCCATCGTCAACGAGGGCGGCGGCATCCAGGTCGACGGCCTCGGCACCGTGCTCGTGACCGAGACCGTGCAACTCGACCCCGGCCGCAACCCCGAACTGTCGAAAGCCGACATCGAGGCCGAGCTCGCCCGGACGATCGGTGCCACGAAGGTCATCTGGCTACCGCGCGGACTGACGCGGGACCAGGACACGTACGGCACGCGCGGACATGTCGACATCGTCGCCGCCATCCCGTCACCGGGCGTCGTCCTGGTGCACGACCAGCGCAACCCCGAACACCCCGACTTCGAGGTCAGCAAGGCCGTCATCGACCTGCTGAAGCAGACCACCGACGCCCGCGGTGAGTCGTGGGAGATCATCACCGTCCCCGCGCCGACGGTCCTGCGCGACGAGGAGGGTTTCGTCGACTACAGCTACATCAACCATTTCGTCGTCAACGGCGGCGTCATCGCGTGCAGCTTCGACGATCCCGCGGACGAGGAAGCGGTCGCGATCCTGTCGGCCGCCTACCCCGGACGCACGGTCGTGTCGGTCGACGCCCGCCCGCTCTTCGCGCGCGGCGGCGGAATTCACTGCATCACCCAGCATCAGCCCGCCGTGCGCTGACGCGCCCGTGAGTACTTCTTAACCGCGGGCGGTTAACAAGTACTCACGGGCTAGCGGCGGCGACGCATGTAGTCGCTGACGACGGCCGCGCCCAGACCGTCCAGCCCGGGCGCCACGACGCGTCCGCCGACCCGCTCGGCCATCCGGTCCACCACCCGCGCGAGACCGGGATCCTCACCGAGCCGGAAGAACGTGACGTGAGCGCCGAGGCGGGCGAGGGTGTCGAGTTCCCGGACCGTCAGACCGAGGGTCCGGGCGCTCGGCGGGTAGTCGAAGTACGCGAAGCCGTCCGGCTCGAGGTGGGCCGTCGGCTCACCGTCGGTGACGATCAGGACCACCGGCTGGGCGTTGGGGTGCCGGCGCAGATGGCGGGCCGCCAGCAGCAGCGCGTGATGCAGATTGGTGCCCTGGTCCCACGCGCCGTCCAGGCCGGCCAGCTCCGACGGCGTCAGCACCTGCGCGTGCCTGCCGAACGAGATGAGCTGCAGTTCGTCGCTGCGGAACCGGGTGCTCACCAAGTGGTTCAGGGCGAGGGCGGTGCGTTTCATCGGCACCCACCGGCCCTCCATCACCATCGAGAACGACGTGTCGACCAGCAGCGCGACCGCCGCCTGCGACCGCTGCTCGGTCTCCATCACCTCCACGTCCGACACGGACAACCGGACGGGGACGCGACCGCGCTCGACCGGATCGGACGCCGCCCGCAGCACGGCGTTGGTGATCGTGCGCGTGACGTCCCACGGCTCGGTGTCGCCGAACGCCCATTCTCGGGACGCTCCGGTCGGCTCCCCCATCGCCCCGGCGCGGCGCGTCTCCCGTTGCCCGCCACGCGAAGACAGCTGCTGCGCCACGTCCCGCAGAGCCGTCTGACCGAGTTGCCGCATCGCCTTGGGCGACAGGCGCCACTGGCCGTCCGCCCCGCGGTCGAAGAAGCCCTGATCGCGCAGGGCCTTCTCGAGTTCGGCGAGGGTCTGCGCATCGGCCGCCGCCTCGTCGCCGAGTTGCCGCGCCAGAGAGTCCGCATCGATGTCGTCGAGTTGTGCGCCCGCATACTGCTGCGACAGTTGCTCGGCGAGCGACTCGAGTTCCGCGATGTCCTGCAACGCCCCGGTGCCCTCGCCCAGGCCCATGCCGTCGTCGCCGCGGAACCGCTGCGCGCCCTGCCAGTCCTCACCCGGGCGCGCGGCCTGCAGATGCTGGTCCAGCCGGTCCAGCTGTCCGATCAGCGACGGATCGCCGAACGCCTGCTGCGCCAGTGCATCAAGTTCGTCGCGCTGCTCCTGCGACAGGGAGTTCCGCAGGCGCTGCGCCGCCGCCGCCCGCTGCGCCAGTGAGTCGAGCAGTTCCTCGACGTTCTGCGGGTCCTCGGGGAAGTATTCCCCGTGCTTGTCCATGAACTCGTCGAACTGTTCCTGCGTGTCCTCACCGCGGGAGTGCTTGTCCAGCAGGTCGTTGAGATCGGTGAGCATCTCGCGGATGCGTTCGCGGTCTTCTTCCGTGGCACCCTCGAGGGCCTGTTTCATGCCGGCGAACCGCTGGTCCAGCACCTCTCGGCCCAGGAGGTCCCGGATCTTCTCGTAGTCCTCGCGGGCCTCCGAACTGCGCCAGTCGTAGTCGGCGAGTTCCTGCACGGCCTGCGCGGTGGACGGCGACAGTTCCTCGAGGCGCATCTCGGAGAAGCGGGCGTCGTCGTCGAGCGCGCGGGCCAGTGTCTTGCGTTCCTCGAGCACCGCGCGGTCGAGGAGTTCCCGGACCTCTTCGAGTGTGCCGTTCAGGTTGTTCCGCTTCAGCAGCTCACGGCGACGCCGATTGGCCTCGGCCGCAAGCTCGTCCAGGCCGCGCATGTCCCGGTTGCCGCGCCGGAGCATCTCGCGCAGCGCCTGCCGCGGCGACGTGCCCGCGAACACGTCGTCGCCGATCGCGGCCAGGGCCTCGCGCAGGTCCACCGGCGGTGCCAGCGGATCACCACCCTCGTACGGCCCGTACCGCGCGTTGTGCGGTCCGCGCTCCGCCTTGCGGGTCATTACGAATACACCGTCTGCCCGTTGATGTCCGGGTTCTTCGAGATCCGCCGCGCCAGGTACAGCCCTTCGAGGGCGAACTCGGCGGCCGCGGCCCTCTCGCCGTCGGACTCCGCGCCCAGACGCTCTGCCAGCTCGTCGAGGACCTCGAGTTCGGGCAGCTCGTTCAGCAGCGCCTTCGCCGTGATCCGCTCACCGGTCACCACCGGGTCGCCCTGCTCGACCGCGTCCACGAGTTCCGCCAGGTCGATGCCGCCGAGCCGGGTGCGGACCGTGTCGGCCGTCGCCCGCCGGAGCAGGTGCTCCAGGACCTCGATCTCGCGCCCCTCCTCACCGGATTCGAATTCCACCTTGCCCCGCAGCACGTCGACGACGGTCTCGAGGTCGACAGGCCGCGCGACCGGGTCGGCCTCACCGAGCACGGCGCCGCGATGCACCGCAGCGGCGCTGACGGTTTCGGCGCCTGCCACCGCGAAGCGGGCGGACACACCCGACCGCTGATCGACCGACGTCGACTCTCGGAGCAGACGGGTGAATCGGGCCAGGATCTCGAGGAGGTACTCGGGCACCTCCGCGGTGAGATGCGCTTCCTGCAGGATGACCGCGACCTCGTCGTCGAGCCGGGTCGGGTAGTGGGTGCGGATCTCGGCACCGAACCGGTCCTTCAACGGGGTGATGATGCGACCGCGGTTCGTGTAGTCCTCCGGGTTCGCGCTGGCCACCATCAGGACGTCCAGCGGGAGCCGGAGGGTGTACCCGCGGACCTGGATGTCGCGTTCCTCCATGACGTTGAGCAGCGACACCTGGATGCGTTCGGCGAGGTCGGGCAGTTCGTTGATGGCGACGATGCCCCGGTGGGCGCGGGGAACGAGCCCGAAGTGAATGGTTTCCGGGTCGCCGAGACTCCGGCCCTCCGCGACCTTGACCGGATCCACGTCGCCGACGAGGTCCGCCACCGACGTGTCGGGGGTCGCGAGTTTCTCCGAATACCGCTCGCTGCGGTGCCGCCACGCGACGGGGAGGGTGTCGCCCAGTTCCTGCGCCCGGCGGATCGACGCCGGGGTGATGGGCTCATAGGGATGCTCCCCGAGTTCGGAACCGGCGATCACCGGGGTCCATTCGTCGAGGAGCAGATTGAGGGTGCGGAGGAGGCGGGTCTTGCCCTGACCACGTTCGCCGAGCAACACCACGTCGTGACCCGCGATGAGAGCCCGTTCGAGCTGTGGTTCCACCGTCTCCTCGAAACCGACGATGCCGGGCCACGGATCACGACCGTCGCGTAGGGCCGCGAGCAGATTCTCGCGGATCTCCTCCTTGACGGTGCGTTGAACGTGGCCCGACTCGCGGAGCTCGCCGACGGTGGAAGGTCTGTGTTCCGATGACGTCACCACTCCACGCTACGAGGGTTCGCGCGAATCGGCACGCGGTTAACTCGCGCCGACCCGCCCGGGTCAGCCCTCACGGCGCAGCGGGAGCAGTTCGCGGACCGTGCGATCGCGCAGGTACAGACCCGCCCAGACCGCGATTCCGACGTACACCGCGAACAGCACAGTGCTGAACAACGGCTTCTCGACGCGCCAGTTGGTGCGCGCGGTTCCCGACTCCGCCGTGACGGGTGTGGTCGCGGTGCTCACGATTCCTGCCCCTGTGCCGCAGCGGCATCCATCCACATGATCTCCCAGAGGTGACCGTCCGGGTCCTGGAAGCTGCGGCCGTACATGAACCCCTCGTCCATCGGGTCGTTGGAGAAGGATCCGCCCGACGCGAGCGCCTTGTCGGCCAGCGCGTCGACGGCCTCACGACTGTCCGCGGAGATGCAGATGATGGATTCGGTGGTCGTGGTGGCGTCGGCGACGGCCTTCTTGGTGAAGGTGGAGAAGAACTTCTCCGTCAGCAGCATGACGTGGATCTGCTCGCTGACGACGATCGACGACGCGTTCTCGTCCGAGAACTGCGGGTTCTTCTTATAGCCGAGCGCCTCGTAGAAGGCCGTCGACTTGCCGAGATCCTTCACGGGGAGGTTCACGAAGATCATGGTCGACATCGAATTCTCTTTCCGTCGGTGAGGTGGAGCCGATTCAAGTGACGAGCCATGCGACCTTTGTAGAGCAGATCACGTACCAATGTTGTAAAAAGAAACCTGCTGATATAAATAGGCAACTTTGGTCTATAGTTGAAACCATGGCACGGCACGCTTACGGGCAGTACTGCGGACTCGCACACGCCCTGGACATCGTGGGACAACGCTGGGCACTGCTCATCGTCCGAGATCTCCTCGTCGGACCGCGGCGATACACGGATCTCAAGCATGGTTTGCCCGGCATCCCGTCGAACATCCTGTCGGCCCGTCTGAAGGAACTCGAGGACGCCGACGTGATCGCGCGCCGCGCGCTGCCCCGGCCGTCGAACGCCGTGGTCTACGAACTCACCGACTACGGCAACGCTCTGGAGGACGCCGTGAAGTCGCTGGGCCGGTGGGGTGCGCGCACTCTCGGCGAACCCGACCCCGACGATGCCGTGACCGTCGACTCGATGGTGATGGCCCTGCGGTCGACGTTCCACCCCGACATCGCGCGGGACGTCAGCCTCACCTATGAACTGCGACTCGGGCCGATCGTGCTGTCGGCCCGCATCGACCGAGGCGAACTCGAGGTCGTGGAGGGCGCGGCCGACCGGCCCGACCTCGTGATCGAGACCGGGCCTGCGGTGAAGGCACTGATGGCGCGCGAGATCACCCCGGAGGACGCCATCGCCCTCGGCAGCGTGTCCGTCACCGGCGACCCGGCGCTGCTCGCCACGTTCGCCGACATCTTCAGCATTCCCTGAGTGCCCGCCTACGCGGCGGCACCGTACGCTGCCACGGCGTCCAACTCGTACCAGGCGGAGCGGTAGCGGTCGAACGTCACCGGATCAGCCTCCACCAGAAGGGAATCGAGCAGTACTCGCGGATCCTCGCGCCATGCCCGGACGACGTCCGCGACCGCGCGGTTCGAGAACAGACCCGACCCGGTGAGCGCCATCACCCACTCGTCGATCGCTCCCCGGTGAATCCGCTCGAGCGCCTCCCGGCGGAATCCGCCGTCGACGAAGTCGAGGGAGAACATGGCGGCGACGACATCACCGGCGGTCAGCTGTACGACGTTCATGGTGCGGCACCTTCCTGGAGTCGGGGCTGTCTCGGACGTAATCCGTTGGAACAACTAGTGATGCAGACGCTAATCGCCGATTGTGTGAGTTCTGTGATGCTTCTCTGAGATCTCGGCCGCGATGCCCGCCTGCCGTGGTCGCCGGGCCCCTACACTCCGTGCATGGAGACCTGGGTTCTGCCCGGACTGCTCGGTCTCGGCCTCGCCGCCGCGTCGGGACTGCGCACGTTCCTGCCGTTGCTGATGCTCAGCGCCGCGGTGCACTTCGAGGTGCTCGGGGTGACCCTGAACGAGTCGATGCGGTGGCTCGGTTCGACCGGGGCGCTGGTGGCGCTGTCGATCGCGACATTGTTGGAACTGACCGCCGATCTCATCCCGTTCGTCGACAACGTGCTGTCCGTGATCGGCAACGTCACCGGCCCCGTGGCGGGGGGTGCAACGGGTGCGGCGACTGCGCGCGACGTGAACTGGTAGACAGTCCCCATGCCTGACACCGAGATCACGTTCGACAGCGGTGCCGTCACGTACTACGGCAGCCTCCGCACCCCCGACCACGCGAACGGGTCGGCGCCTGCCGCACTGCTGCTCGCCGGCAGCGGTCCCACCGATCGCAACGGCGACAGCGCCCTGCTCCCCGGTGACATCGGAACGCTCCGCCACCTCGCCGACGTGCTCGAACAGCACGGCATCCCCAGCCTGCGCTACGACAAGATCGGCAGCGGCGAGACCGCCCTCGGCCCCTACGAGGTGGAAGAGGTCGGGGGTCTCGGATTCACCACCTTCGTCGACGCCGCGTCCGCGGGCCTCGACTTCCTGGCCGCCCAACCCGGGGTCGACCCGTCCAGGCTGATCGTCATCGGTCACAGCGACGGCGGGCTCGTCGCCCTCGCTCTCGCCACCGCGGAAGACGAGTCGCGCGTGCGCGCCGTCGGACTGCTCGAACCGCTGAGTGTCCGGCTCCTCGATCTGCTCACCACGCAGATCCACGGACAGCTCGACGCCGTCGTCGGCACCGGCCAGCTGCCGGTGGAACTGGCCGACGAACTCCGGCTCGCCCTCGCGGACACCGTCGAATCCCTGCGCACGTCGGGGACGATCCCCGACGACCTTCCGGAACCCCTGCAGAACGCCGGGCTGGTGCACGCCAACGCGAAAGCGCTCGCGGAGGAGGACGCGCTCGACCCCCGCGCGCTGGCCGGCAGGCTGCCCGCCGGCTTCCCCGTCCTCACGAGCTGCTCCGCCAAGGACATTCAGGTGCAGCTGGCGGACGTCGACGGCCTGAACGCCGCCCTCGCGCACACCGCGCTGACACCGGTGCGGATGACGAACGCCAATCACGTCCTCAAGGACGTCGGCGACCGTCCGTCCACCGGACCGGATTACGTGGAACCGCTCCCCTACTCGGCGGAATTCACCGAACCGTTCAGCAGGTGGATCGCCGCGCTGTGATCAGTTCCCGCCCGCCCCGGTGATCACGGCCATCAGCGTGCTCGCCAGATCGGAAACGAGCCCCAGGTTCTTGTCGTTGACGAGGTCTTGAAGCCCGTCGAGGCCCTCGACCTCGAGCAGCGGCGCCAGCATCTCCATCAACTCGGAGAACTGCGCCGAATCGGGTGCCGTCGACTTCGGTGCCGCCTTCGGGGTGGTCGCCTTCGGGGTCGTGGTGGTGGTCGACGACGCGCTGTCCTCGCTCGCCTCGGGCGTCGTCGTGGTGGCCGCCGGTGCCGCCGCCAGCTCCTCCGCAGGCGCCGCCTCCGACCCCGTCAGCAGGTAGGTGACGATGCCCGTCGTGATGGTGATCGCGTGCTTCAACTGGCCGTCGGTGCTCTCCAGCTGGGCGGAGTCCTCCTTGTTGGACCCGTTGCCCATCTCGACGAACACCAGCGGAATCTGAGTGAGCGCCGGTCCGGCCACATCGGCGCGGGTCTGGAGGCCGTCGTTCACGCCGGCGTAGTTGGCGGGAACGAAGCCGTCGGATTTGTAGGCGTCGCGCATCATCTTCGACGCCTCGAGGCCGCCGCCGGACTGCGCCGCGTCCGCTTTCTCGTCGGGGATGGGCAGCGACGGGATGATCATGTGGAATCCGTGTTTGCTCGCGTCCTCGCCCTGCGCCGTCGAGTCCGCGTGAATGCTCACCGCGAGATCGGCATTCGATTCGCTTGCCGCACGCGCTCTTTCGTCGACGCATCCGCCCCAGCCGGTGTCGTCCTGCCGACTCAGGACGACCTTCGCGCCGAGACTCTCGAGGCTGCTCTTCACCAGCTGGGAGACGTTCCAGTTGATGGTGTGCTCGGGCACCCCGCCGAGCGACGTCATGCCGCTCGTCTGGCAGTCCTTGGTGTTGCCCCGGCCGTCGTTCACCTGCTGCGCGAGGTCGTGGCCCTCGCTGGAACCCTGATGTCCGGGGTCGAGGAACACCGTCATCCCGGACAGTTCGGTGCCGGTCGCCGTCGCCGCGGGTTCCGCCGAAACGTGAGCAGGGATGAGCACGGACGCACCCAGGACGCAGGCGCCGAGGCCGGCCTTGATCGCAAATCGGTTCATAACGGGGATGGGCGCACCGTCGCAGTCCGGGCGCCACTCTCCTTCCACAGGTGCCACTCGAGTCACATCAGCCCCGAGTGAATCAGCTGCACCGTGCGTGCGGGCAGCTCGAGGCCGGATCGAAAGCAACCTGTGACCAAAGTGTGGGGCCCAACGCGCAGTTCCGCAGGCAAACGCCGAGAGGAGGCCTGCGGTTCTGCGCACTCACACCGGGGCGCCTGCCTGCCGCAATCGGTCCCGCACTCGCGCGACGATCACCTGCGGCCGCCGACGCAACTGCTCCGCGTTCACCCGCACCACCACCCACCCGAGCTCGGCGAGCCGTTCCATCCGCTCGATGTCCCACGTGCGCTGACGTTCGTCCGACCAGTGTTGTTCGCCGTCGTACTCGACGAGCACCTTCCACCTCCTCCAGCCCAGGTCCGCACGGACGAAGACGCGGCCGCGGCGATCCTCGATCGGTATCCGAGTCTCCGGTGCGGGCAGCCCGCCACGGATCAGGACGAGGCGAGTGCGCGTCTCCGGTGGGGACTCGGCACCGGGATCCACGAGCAACACGACGTCACGCAGCGACGCGAGTCCACGTTCGCCCCGATGCCGTCCTGCCACCGAAGAAATTTCCGCCGGGCGCAGTCCGGTGTCGTGGCAGAGGGTGTCGAGTACCTCGACGGCGCGGTCGGCGGGCAGCCATCGGCCCAGGCCGAAGGCTGTCCGCGCCGGAGTGGTGACGAGCATATCGCCCACGTGACACACTTCGTCCGGCAGGAGGGCATCCGCACGCACTTCGATGCCGTCGACGGATCGCCGGCTGCCTCGCCGGATGAGCGTAGCCGACTCACCCCCGCCGATCCACCGGGTTCCGTGTACGGCGGCCGCGGAGAAGCCTGCGAGTACCGCCTCACCGTTGGCCCACAGCCACGCGGCACGTGCGCGGGAGAGTGCTGTCACCTCGGCACTTCTGTGCACGTACACGTCCCGGTGCAGGCGCCGGTAGGTGCGTAGACCGTGCCGCGTGAGCTGCCCGTCTCGCAGCGCTTCCGATCCCCGGAACGGTTGCTGGAATTCCCCCATCGTCGAACCCTGACAGTCCGGCACTCGACAAGAGTCGCGAATTCCGGGTCTGTGGATAACGCATGTCGCGATCCACAGAAGCGTCACTGCGCAGAACTGTAGGTAAACATCGAGTACAACCCTGCATTTCTGCGCAGCGGCCGGATATTGGAAGTGCAAACCCTCAACCGGTGATGTACGGTCATCTACCAACCAGCAACGACACGCAGAAAGGTACGGCCATGATGCAGCTTCACGCGCTCTTCGCATCCGTACCCGCATGGCGTCGCTGCTTCGCCGACAAGCACATCACCAAGTTCGGCGCACCCCGAGAATGTTGAGACTCAACCAAGTCATTCTCGGGCACCCAGGGCAAACCCCTCGGGTGCCTTTTCTTTTACCTTTCACTTTCAGGAGCACCCCATGAAACTTCGCATCAACCAACTGTCCACTTCTCCCCCGTATCTCGATCTGCCGGACGACCTCACCGGTTACGCCGTTACCCTCGACCTGTCGCACTGCGATGCCGCCCACGAGGCCGGCCTGGGTGTGCTGATCAGCGAGGTCCGCAGCCGCGGCGCCGCCCGCGTGGTCATCACCGGTTCGCCTCGCGAACTCCAGGGCACGGGCCGAGCCCACGGGGCCGCAGCCGCCTGACGACGCAGAACGGGCCCCGGCATGACGCCGAGACCCGTTCGAGAGCTGCCGAATGCTAGTGCGCGAAGTGCCGCGCACCCGTCAGGTACATGGTGATGCCGGCTTCCTTGGCCGCGTCGATCACCTCGTTGTCGCGGACGGAACCACCCGGCTGCACGACTGCCTTGACGCCTGCGTTCGCGAGCACCTGCAGTCCATCGGGGAACGGGAAGAACGCGTCCGACGCGCCCACCGACCCGACCACCCGGTCACCGGCCCGCTGCACCGCAAGGTGCGCGGAGTCGACGCGGTTGACTTGGCCCATGCCGACGCCGACCGACGCACCGTCGGAGGCGAGCAGGATCGCGTTGGATTTCACCGAACGGCACGCGCGCCACGCGAACTCGAGATCCTTGAGGGTCTGTTCGTCGGCGGCGTCGCCGACGGCCAGCGTCCAGTTGGCGGGGTCGTCGCCCTCGGCGTCGAGCACGTCGCGCTCCTGGAGGAGCGCTCCCCCGGACACGGGACGCAGTTCGATTCCCGTCGCGGTGGGTGCCTGGGCAAGGAGGACGCGAATGTTCTTCTTGCGCTGCAAGACTCCGAGCGCACCGTCCGCGTAGGACGGGGCGATGATCACCTCGGTGAAGATCTCGGCGACCTGCTCGGCCATCTCGACGGTGATCTCGCGGTTCGCGGCGATGACTCCGCCGTACGCGCTGACCGGGTCGCAGGCGTGCGCCTTGCGGTGCGCCTCGGCGATGTCGGCTCCGACCGCGATGCCACACGGGTTCGCGTGCTTGATGATCGCGACAGCCGGTTCGCTGAAGTCGAAGGCCGCACGCCAGGCGGCGTCACCGTCGGTGTAGTTGTTGTACGACATTTCCTTGCCGTGCAACTGCTCCGCCTGGGCCAGACCGGCCGGGGCGGCGGGGTTCACGTAGAGGGCGGCAGCCTGGTGCGGGTTCTCGCCGTACCGCAGGACGGCCGAGCGGTCCCAGGTGGCGCCTGCCCATTCGGGGAACTGCGAGTCACCCGGTTCAACCAGCGTGGACGTCATCCAGCTGGCGACCGCGACGTCGTACGACGCGGTGTGCTGGAACGCCTGCGCGGCGAGCGCGGTGCGCTCGGGCAGCGTGAAACCGCCGTCGGCGACCGCGGTGAGCACGTCTTCGTAGCGGGCGGGATCCACCACGACCGCGACCGACGGGTGGTTCTTCGCGGCGGCGCGCACCATGGACGGCCCGCCGATGTCGATCTGCTCGACGCACTCGTCGGGGGTCGCATCCGATGCGACGGTCTGCGTGAACGGATACAGGTTCACGACCACCAGCTGGAACGCCTCGATGCCGAGTTCCTCGAGCTGCGCAAGGTGCTCCGGCTTCCGGGTGTCGGCGAGGATGCCGGCGTGCACCCGCGGATGCAGCGTCTTGACCCGGCCCTCGAGGCATTCGGGGAAGCCCGTCAGCGCCTCGACGGGGGTGACCGGGATGCCGGCGTCGGCGATCTTCGCTGCGGTCGACCCTGTCGACACCAGCTCGACGCCTGCCTTGTGCAGGCCCGTAGCCAGTTCGACCAGACCGGTCTTGTCGTAGACGCTGACGAGCGCTCGGCGTACTGCCTTGCGTTCACTCACTGGGGATCACGGCCTTTCGTCCATCGGAAACAACTCCACGGGTGGCGACAGCGGCGATGACGTCCGCCAACAACCGTCGCTCCACAGTCTTGATGCGCTCGTGCAGGGTCGACTCGTCGTCGCCGTCGAGCACGGGCACGGGTTCCTGCGCCAGGATCGGGCCGGTGTCGACACCCGCGTCCACGAGGTGGACGGTCGATCCCGACACCTTCACGCCGTAGGCCAGCGCATCCGGGACCGCGTGCGCGCCGGGGAATGCGGGCAGCAACGCGGGATGCGTGTTGATGATGCGACCGCCGAAGCGATCCAGGAAGGCGGGGCCGAGGATCTTCATGAACCCCGCCGACACGACGAGCGACGGCTGGTGCGAGGCGACGGCCTCGGTCAGCGCGACGTCCCAGGCGGCACGGTCGGCGTGGTCGCGCAGGCTCACCCGGAAGTGGGGAATGCCCGCCGCGTTCGCGTGGGTGGTCGCGTCACAGTCGCGGTCGACGCCGACGGCGACGATCTCGGCGGGATACCCGTCCGTGTGTGTTGCTTCGATCAGCGACCTCAGGAGGGTTCCCGCACCGGAGGCGAGTACGACGATCCGCGCCGGCGAACCGGTCGTGGGCTCCAGGTGGTCACGCGAGGAAGTCAGCGCTCTACTCCTGAACAATCGAAAGGCCGGGTGAATCGAAAGACGGGCGAAAATGGGGGCGGTCGCATCGTCGACCGACCAAGAGCCTAGTCGCTGGGGGTTGCGGGCCCTCGGGGCAGGTCGGCTTCCGGGCTCTCGGCGGCGTCTCCGGACCCCTCGGGTTCCTCCGCCGCCGTGTCGTCCTCGACCTCGACATCCACCACGACCTCGGCGTCGGAGTCGGTGTCCTGCGGTGCAACCGGCGCCGCCGGTGCTTCGGCGTCATCGACGAGTTCGGCTTCGATCACCCGACTCGGCGCGACGTCTTCAGGGACCACCGGCTCCTCGGTGATCGGGGCGGCGATCGCCGGGACCTCCTCCGCGCCGGGAAGGTGCGGCTCCTCGTCCTCGGTGTCGGCGTCGTCCTCGTCCGCGGCGCCCCGGCTCCGATGCCAGGCCACGACCACCGCCGTCACCGCGCCCGCGAGTCCGAGCCATGCGAACGTGAGCAGCCCGAACGCCCACCAGTTCAGCTCGACCGTGCCGAATGCGCCGAGCCTGCCGCCGGACACGAGGCCGAGTACCGCCGTCACCACGCCCACCCCAGCGGCAGCGGTCAGCACGGTGAACAGCGCTTCCTGCCCGGCGACGCGGCGCCCGCAATCGCGTCCGAGCATCACACCGATCAGCAGCGGAATCACCAGCAGCGCAGGCCACGCGCCACCCGACACCCCGTCGGGAACGGCGCCGAGCAGCGGCAACGGCGGCAATGAACCACCGACGTTCCCGAACACGCTGACCGAGACGTCCCCGATCTGCGCCGTCCCTCCCATGACCGCGGCCGCGGCACCCACCACGACGTTCGGCAGATACAGCACCGACAAGATCGTCAGTCCGAGCATTCCGACGACGCCGTCGCCACGTTCGAGCAGCGAGCCGACCGTCGACCACTCCATCAGCAGCGAGATCGTGACCATGACCGCGCCGGCACCGAGAATCGCCGTCAACGCACGCAGTCCCGGCCGCACCGCGTCCCGGACCCACGACGGAACCTGCGCACCCAGCGTCGGCCACATCGCGACCGTCACACCGATCACCGACGCGAGCAGGTGCACGAACAGCACCCACCCGAACGCGGCGAGCGCGTTCGGGGAAGACAACGGGATGACCGCCGACGCGTCCGCGATGACAGCGAGGCTGATCGCCGTCACGACCAGCGGTCCGGCCACCGCAGCGCCGATCACCTGCAGAGCGTGCCGCCGCGAGGACGCCGGGTGCACCACGCCGGCGCAGCCACGGGCGACCACCCACACCATCCCCGCTGTCGGGATCAACGGGAGGACTCCGAGTGACGTGCCGTCGATCGTCAACGGCACCTGGTGAATCGCCAGCCACGACGCCGCGATGGCACCGAACGTTCCCGTGAGGTCGCTGTTCGCTGCCACCAGCGTGACGACGATGAGTGCGGACAACAGGACGACGGTGACGCCCGCCGGCCGGAACGCGACAGCGAGCAATGCCCGCATCTCGTCGGCGTCGGGCACGGGTCGCTGTCGCGGGACTTGCCGCTCCTCGTCACCGACGGCTCGCCGTCGAGCACCCTGCGCGACGCGCTGCGCACGATCAACCAAAGAACTCATCCCCTCGAGAGTGGCACTCCGACGCCGCGACAGCGGTCAGGCGCGCCGCACAGAAGTGGCCTCCGACCACGTTCGGTCAGAGGCCACCTTGCTGGTTGGGCCGCTACTTGTCGTCCCTGTCGGCACGCGTGTCGAACGCCTGGGTCGGCGCGCTGTAGCCCTCCGATTCGGGCTTGTCGACCGATTCGGCCGGCTTTTCCTCGGTGGACGGCTGCTCGCCGTACTCCAGCGTGCGCTCGACGGGGGACGACTCCGACTGCGAGCCGTACGCAGGCGCCGCGTGCTGCGCGGAACCGTAGCTGGTCCCGGCCGGGTACTGCGAGCTGGGCGTTCCGGTGGACTGCGACGGGCTCGACGGCTGCGAGTACCCCTGGTACTGCGGCTGCTGGTAGGCGGTGGTCGGGGCGTCGTACGACGCAGACCCGGCAGCACCCGCAGCGGCCCCGTAACCGGGCTGCTGGGGCTGCCCGTAGCCCTGGCCGTAGCCGGGCTGGCCCTGCGCGGGCTGACCTTGCTGGCCGTAACCCTGCTGGCCGTAGCCGGGCTGGTTCTGCTGCCCGTAGCCGGGCTGCGACTGGCTCTGCTGCCCGTAACCCTGCGGCGCGCTCTGGCCGTAGCCCTGCGGCGGCTGTCCGTACGACTGCTGCGAGCCCTGCCCGTAGCCCTGCGGGGCGCCCTGGCCGTAACCCTGCGACGCCTGACCGGGCTGACCGAAGCCTGCGGCCGCGGACGGCTTGGGCGCCGGCTGCTTGAGAAGACCGATGTCGAACAGTGTGGCCGCGACGGCCACAGCCGACTGGATGAATCCGAGAACGAGGATCAGGATCGCGCCCCAACCGGAATCCGCGTCGACGTTCAGGAACACGAACAACGCGACAACCCAGCCAGCGACGGACGCCGCCGCTGCCGCGCCCGCATAGGACTGCTTCGGAAGGAGCGAGACCGCCGCGAGGAGACCACCGAGGAACAGCAGGCCGAGCCCGTCCGTGTTCGCTTCGAACGAGTTCACGGACTCTCGCGCCAAGGTGGCGTACGGGGCGAACCCGAGCAGTAGGTTGAGGACACCGAGAACTGCGACACCGATCAGAAGGAAGAAGCCCAGGCCTTTCGGTTCTCCCCCTGCAGTCGGTTGCGCGGGCGGACCGTAACTCGGTCCTCCGGGCGTGAACGTCATGACTTCTCCTAGTCGACAAGTGGTCGTCTGCGTGCGCTCTTCCGACGCTAGCCTACGTATACCCGGCGGTCACTGCCGTCACTCGCGGCACGCAGCGGCGGGAACAGCGCAGGAGACAATGGTCCGGTGCCGTACACCCTCGCTCCCCGCACCGCCGATCTCACCCTCGAGACGGAGGTGAAGCACTCCCGTTTCATCGCCGCCCTGCGGCGCGTCGAGGACACAGAGGCGGCGCAGGCTTTCGTCCAGGATCAGCGGCGCGCGTATCCCGATGCGCGACATCACTGTTCGGCGTACATCATCGGCAACGGGCCCAGTGACCGGGTCGAGCGTGCGAGCGACGACGGCGAACCCGGTGGCACCGCAGGCATACCGATGCTGCAGGTACTCAAGGCCCGTGATCTCGTCGACGTCACGGTGGTCGTGACACGGTACTTCGGGGGAATCAAGCTGGGGGCGGGCGGACTGGTGCGCGCCTACTCCGGCGCGGTGGCCACGGCGGTCGATGCCGCACCGCTCGTCCGAAGGGAACTGCGCCACCTGCACACCCTCGCCGTCGGCCACGTCGAGGCGGGACGCGTCGAGTCGGAGTTGCGTGGGCGGGGCGTCGTCGTGGTGGACACGACATACGGGGAATCCGCGGTCCTCACCCTCGCGGCGAGGGACTCGGCGGAGCTGGCCGATCTGGTCGCTGCCGTCACGTCGGGGACGGGGACACTCGATCCTGCCGGGGAGATGTGGGTCGATGCCTGAACGACCCGTGCGTGGTCGACGAGTGTCTGGACTCGTCAACCACGCACGGGCGCGGAGCGCCTAGGCCTGGACGGTCAGGCTCTGCAGGATCTCGCGAGCGAGCGCAGCGGTCTCGGACGGCGTCTTGCCGACCTTCACGCCGGCAGCCTCGAGGGCGTCCTTCTTGGCCTGCGCGGTGCCCGAGGAACCGGAGACGATGGCGCCTGCGTGGCCCATGGTCTTGCCCTCGGGGGCGGTGAAGCCCGCGACGTAGCCGACGACCGGCTTGGTGACGTTCGCCTTGATGTAGTCGGCGGCACGCTCCTCGGCGTCGCCACCGATCTCACCGATCATCACGATGACCTTGGTCTCGGGGTCCTTCTCGAACGCCTCGATGGCGTCGATGTGGGTGGTGCCGATGACCGGGTCGCCGCCGATGCCGATGGCGGTGGAGAAGCCGAAGTCACGCAGCTCGAACATCATCTGGTAGGTCAGCGTGCCGGACTTGGACACGAGACCGATCGGGCCGGTGCCCGCGATATTGGCCGGGGTGATGCCGACCAGCGACTCGCCGGGGGTGATGATGCCGGGGCAGTTGGGTCCGATGATGCGGGTCTTGTTGCCCTTGGAGACGTTGTACGCCCAGGCGTACGCCGAGTCCTGCACCGGGATGCCCTCGGTGATGACCACGAGCAGCGGGATCTCCGCGTCGATGGCCTCGACGATGGCGTCCTTGGCGAAGGCCGGGGGAACGAACGCGATGGAGACGTCCGCGCCGGTCTTCTCGATGGCCTCGGCGACGGTGCCGAAGACGGGCAGCTCGACGCCGCCGTCGTGGGTGACGGTGGTGCCGGCCTTACGGGCGTTGACACCGCCGACGACCTGGGTGCCGGCCTTGAGCATCAGCGCGGTGTGCTTGGTGCCCTCGCCGCCGGTGATGCCCTGGACGATGACCTTGGAGTCCTTGGTCAGGAAGATAGCCATGTTTTTTGAGTCCCTTTACTTTGCGGCGAAGGCCAGCTCGGCAGCCTTGTCGGCAGCCTCGTCCATGGTTCCGACGACCGTGACCAGCGGGTGGGCGGCCTCGGCGAGGATACGACGACCCTCTTCGACGTTGTTGCCGTCCAGGCGGACGACCAGCGGCTTGTTGGCCTCGTCACCAAGCGTCTTCAGGGCGCCGACGATGCCGTTGGCGACCGCGTCACACGCGGTGATGCCACCGAAAACGTTCACGAACACGCTCTTGACCTGCGCGTCGTTCAGGATGACGTCCAGGCCGTTCGCCATGACCTCTGCGGAGGCACCGCCACCGATGTCGAGGAAGTTGGCCGGCTTCACGCCACCGTGCTTCTCACCTGCGTAGGCGACGACGTCCAGGGTCGACATGACCAGGCCGGCGCCGTTACCGATAATGCCGACCTCACCGTCGAGCTTGACGTAGTTGAGGTCGTTTTCCTTGGCCTTGAGCTCGAGCGGGTCCGTGGCGTCCTTGTCCTCGAACGCCTCGTGGCCGGGCTGACGGAACGCAGCGTTCTCGTCGAGCGTGACCTTGCCGTCGAGTGCGAGGATCTGGTCGTCCGGCGTGCGGACGAGCGGGTTGACCTCGACGAGGAGAGCGTCTTCGTTGATGAAGACCTCCCACAGCTTCTGGATCGTCACGGCCGCTGCGTCGAGCACCTCGGCGGGCAGCTTTCCTGCCTCGGCGATGCTGCGCGCGAACGCGAGGTCGACACCCTTGACGGCGTCCACGGGGATCTTCGCGAGAGCGTCGGGGTTCTCCTCGGCGGTGACCTCGATCTCGACGCCACCCTCGACCGAGCACATGGCCAGGTAGGTGCGGTTGGTGCGGTCGAGCAGGAAGGAGATGTAGTACTCCTCGGCGATGTCACTCGCCTCTGCGACCAGCAGCTTCTTGACGACATGACCCTTGATGTCGAGGCCCAGGATCGCCTCGGCGTTGGCCTGGGCGGCATCGGCGTCGGCGGAGTACTTGACGCCGCCGGCCTTGCCGCGGCCTCCGACCTTGACCTGCGCCTTGACCATCACGGGCTTGCCGATTTCTTCGGCAATCTCGCGTGCGCCGGCGACCGTGTCGGTAACACGCCCAGCCGAAGTCGGCACCTCGTGCTTGGCGAAGAGTTCCTTCGCCTGGTATTCGAAGAGATCCATCTGCTCACCGTCTCGTCTGCGTTGACACCCGCTCGAGGGGTAGGAGCGGGTCTGTTTTGGACTTTAACCAGTTGCCGGGCCCGGTCTGCGCCCGCGTGTCTGCTATGTGGTCCACATCACGCGATAACACGTACTGAGGCGGGCCTCACCGCAGTCGACGGGGCGGACCTCACCGATTTCTGCTGCGTGTCGTGAGGGCCGCGGCAGCCGCAATCAACACTATGCCCACCGTTGTCGGGACGACACCGGCCCCCATTGAGGGGTCGGTCACCCGGGCCGCGG
Source organism: Rhodococcus sp. JVH1 (assembly GCF_000280725.2). Lineage (NCBI taxonomy): Bacteria > Bacillati > Actinomycetota > Actinomycetes > Mycobacteriales > Nocardiaceae > Rhodococcus > Rhodococcus sp. JVH1. The sequence goes on from NZ_CP166289.1 coordinate 1,797,855, forward strand.
TGAGCGGCCACGACAGGAGGTATACCCCCACGACAACGGCCGAACCGAGCAGGAGTGCCACCGCCCTGGCAGGCCGGGCACGTGAGGCGACGATCACTGCGAGGACCACCGCGACGCCCAGCATGACGCGTCCCCACACGTCGAGGTTCCACGGGAACTCCGCGAACGACGCCGGCGCGTATTCGTCGCCGCGTGCGTCGGTCCCGTGGAAGAGCGGCAGTCCCAGGCCCACGAACGCGGCGACCGCCCCGAGGCCACCGACCGCGAGGACCGCGATCGAGGTGGACGGCTCCTCGGACGTGTCGATCTCCTCGCGTTCCGCCGAACCGGCGAACCACGTCAGCACGCCGGTGACGCCGGCGGTGACGGCCGCACACCACAGCAGCGCCGCGCCGATTCCGGCGCCGATTCCGGGAACGTCGGTGGCGAGCACGACGGACTGCGACACCGCGGCGACGGAGAACGGGATCGTCACCCACAGCACTCCGACCGCGGGTCGGACAGTGGAGGCGAACTCCGACAGCAGCAGCCAGACGCAGCCGACGACGAGCACGAGGGCGGCGACGAGCACGACGCGGGTGGCGTAGATGTCGGGGCGCACGGCGTCGGTCGGGATGTCGAGGACGGGGAGCAGGGCCCCGGCGGCGGCCAGCAGGGCGGTGACGATTCCGGCGGTCCCGGCGGCCACGTGCCAGCGGGCGATTCGGGCGCGAGCCGCGGCGGCCTCGGCTCGCAGCGCCGCCTTGGCGACGCCCTTCGCGGACGGGGTGACGGCCCCCTTCTTCGCCGGGCCGCCCTGAGCGGGCGCGGACGACGAGGGGGTGGCGAGCGTCTTCAGGATCCTGCTGTCGCGAGCCCGGTCGACCATCGGGATGCAGACGCCGACGAGCACGAGGACACCGGCGCCGACCGTGCCCCACACCGCGCCGGGCCCGGGATGGATCCTTTCGCCCGCGGCGAGTCCGGCCACCAGGCGGGTCCCGACGACGCCGAGCGCGGCCAGGCCGGCCCCGACGAGCGCGCCGGACGCGACGGGCGGCGAGATGGACGCCAGTGCGGAGGCGACCACGATCAGAACGGCCGCCGCCAGCAGCCCGGCACCTGCGGACGCGGCGAGATCGGACTCCACGACCGTCGGGACGAGAATGACCGGGTCCTCGGACACGAAGGCGGGAGCGAACAGCGCGCCGACGAGCACGACGGCGGCGACCACCGCGACCGCGGACGGCAGGAACCCGACGCGGGCACCCGTCGCCCGTCCGACCTGTTCGGAGCTGCGTGCGTCGCCGTAACCGTCCATCAGCGATTCCCGGTGGACCGCGACCATGCCGAGGAGGCCCGCGAAGGCGATCAGCACGTGTCCGGCGAGGGCGGCGTAGGCGCCGGACCCGGCGGCGAGTTCGGCCGCCGTCTCGGGCCGGAACAATTCGAGTCGATTGGCGTCGATGGCGTCCGTCCACAGCTGCGTGTCGAGCACGGCGGCGCCGACGGACACTGCACCGGCACCGGCGAGCAGCGCCCCCGCGATTGCGGTGCGGCGCGCGAGAACCGCGGGGACGGCCAGGACGGGTGCCGCGACGGCGAAGACGGCAGCCCACAGCGCGGCTGTGCCGATCGCAGACGGCGCGGCTGCCCCGTCGACCGAACGGACGGCATGCAGGACGGGCGCCGACGCCACCCCCACGCCCCCGACGAGACCCAGGACGACCGCGAACACGCACCCCCGGCGCGCACGGGCGGGATCGGGCTCGTCGACGGCCGACAGACCGGCGCCGCCGGACGAAGGAATACGTTCGGGCTCGGCCCTACGCCCGTCCGGGGATCGAGTTGATGACGCCACACGCCGACGCTAGCGCTAACCCCCTGTCTCCCCGGGGTTGTGACACGCGTGGGCAGGGGCGAGATTGAACCGAGACGAAAAGTGGGTTCGACGTTTCCCCAGCTCAGTTTGTGATGCCCGTCACATGTAGCCGTTCCTCCGCGTTACAGGTTGCGCGCATCGCAACCGTTTCGTTACCGTCGCCAGGGTCCAAGTCACAGGCAGGTCACGAGCAGGAGGACGGACGGGCGTATGCACCATCGCAGCCAGTTCACGGCCAGCCGTTTTGTGAGTCACCACGATGACGAGTTGCGGGGTCACAACGACGAAGTCGCGCCCACGTACCCCTCGAGGTCGGTCGAGCGTTATCCCGAGACCGATAGTTCTGAGATTTCCAGCATGTTCTTCCGCAATTCGCAGTCCCCACGCTCCACCCCCGACAGCGTCGACGCCGGCACCGGCTTCGAGACCGTCGACACCGAGTCCGAGATTCCCGGCTTCACCCCCCGCAGCGGTTCCGAGTCCTTCGAGGGCGCACCCTCCCACTCCCGCCGCGGAGCCCACCGCATCCCGACTCCCCCCTCAGCTCTCAAAGGTCGCGCCGCAGTCCTCGCAGTCGCAGCGGGCGCCGTAGTCGCCGCAGGCCAGGCCGCCGTCACCAGCGGATCGTCCAGCTCCTCCGACCACTCCGAGGTCGCCCTCGCCAGTGACGAGTCGAGCACCATCGGAACCACCGCCGAGCCGCAGGCCGCCCAGTTCTCCACGGTCGCCGACACCGCCGCGTCCGATTCGAACGCCCCGCAGGTCCTCAACATCGCGAACCCGACCGACCTGTCGCAGTTCAGCAACCTGCTCGCCAAGGGACAGCGTTTCAGCGAAGAGCGCGCCGCCCGCGAAGCCGCTGCCCGCCGCCCCCTGTTCGTCCTCCCCGCCGTGGGAACCTTCACCTCCAACTTCGGAAGCCGCTGGGGCACCCTGCACGCAGGCGTCGACATCGCCGCCCCCATCGGCACCCCCATCGTGGCCGTCGCCGACGGCGAGGTCATCGACTCGGGTCCGGCTTCCGGGTTCGGCATGTGGGTCCGCCTCAAGCACGCCGACGGCACCATCACCGTCTACGGCCACATCAACACCTCCACCGTCACCGTCGGCCAGAAGGTCATGGCGGGCGACCAGATCGCGACCGTCGGCAACCGCGGCTTCTCCACCGGCCCGCACCTGCACTTCGAGGTTCACCTCGCTGGCGAGAACAAGATCGATCCCCTCCCCTGGCTGGCCTCCCGCGGCATCAGCCTCGGCCCCGAGATGGACTGACCGAAACCTCTCGGCACCACCCGAACACACGACTGCGGCGCATGCATTGCATGCGCCGCAGTCGTCTTTTCGTGTCTCTACAGCTTGACCATCGGGACGCCACCGATCAGCATCAGCCGGACCTTGCCCGCGCTGCCGAAGTCGATGGTGACCGTCGCGGTCGGCCCGGCGCCCTTGGTCTCGAGGACCGTGCCGAGGCCGTACTTGTCGTGACTGACGCGGTCGCCGACCGTGAGCACCAGGTTGTTGTTGCGGGTGCGGGCGGCACCGAAGCTCGGCGTGCCTGCCGACCCGCCGCCGTAACCGGAACCGCCGCCGAAGCCCTGACCGCCGTATCCCGATCCACGCGCACGGCCACCGCCGATCGCACCACCGGAACCGATACCGGTGCCGGGGTCCTCACGACGCCAGTGCACGAGATCCGACGGGATCTCCTGCAGGAACCGCGACTCCGGGTTCTGGATGGGCTGGCCCCACGCCGACCGCATGACGGCCCGCGTCAGATACAGCCGCTGCCGGGCACGGGTGATGCCGACGTACGCGAGCCGGCGCTCCTCCGACAGTTCCGTGGGGTCGCCGAGCGCTCGCATGTGCGGGAACTGACCGTCTTCCCACCCGGTGACGAAGACGACGGGGAACTCGAGCCCCTTCGCGGTGTGCAGGGTCATCAGCGTGACGACGCCCTCGTCGTTGTCGGGCAGCTGATCGGAGTCCGCGACCAGGGACACTCGCTCGAGGAAGGCGGCGAGGGAACCGGGGTCCGGTTCGCCGTCGCGGGCGTCGACGTCGCCGTCCTCCGGCGGTTCCACGAGGCCGGCCGCGTTCCGCGCGTCGGAGCTGAACTCACGCGCCACGCTGACGAGCTCGTTGAGGTTGTCGAGGCGCGCCCCGTCCTGGGGGTCACTGCTCGCCGCGAGTTCGGCGCGGTATCCCGTCCGCTCCAGGACCGCCTCGACGACGTCGCCGATGTCGCCGAGCTGGTCGGGGACGACGTCGTCCGCAGTGGTCTCCGGTGGGAGCAGCACCCGCAGTCCGTCCATGAGCTCGAGGAACGACGCGATGGCCTTCTGGGAACGGGTGTTCAGCAGCGGTACCCGGCCCTCACCGCCGTCCCGCAGTGCCTCGGCGAAGCTGATGCCCCGCTGCTCGGAATGGACGGCCACGCACGCCTCGGCGCGGTCGCCGATGCCGCGGCGGGGTGTGTTGAGGATCCGGCGCAGGCTGACGGTGTCGTCCTCGTTCGCGAGGACACGGAGATACGCGACGATGTCGCGCACCTCCTTGCGCTCGTAGAACCGCACTCCGCCGACGACCTTGTACGGAACGCCGAGCCGGATGAAGATCTCCTCGAGGGCACGGGACGAATTGTTGGTGCGGTAGAACACGGCGACGTCACCGAACTTGGCGTCGCCGGAATCGACGAGCTTGTCGATCTCGGACGCCACGAACGACGCCTCGTCGTGCTCGTTGTCCGCGACGTAGCCGGTGATGAGCTCACCCACACCCGAATCGGTCCACAGCCGCTTCTCACGCCGGCCGGTGTTCTTCGAGATCACCGAGTTGGCCGCCGACAGGATGTTCTGGGTGGAACGGTAGTTCTGCTCCAGCAGGATGGTGCGGGCGTCCGGGTAGTCGCGCTCGAACTCCTCGATGTTGCGGATCGTGGCGCCGCGGAACGCGTAGATCGACTGATCCGCGTCGCCCACCACGCACAGCTCGGCCGGGGCGACCCGGTGGTCCGCGTCCTCGCCGTCCGCGGTTCCGCCGACCAGCTCGCGTACCAGCATGTACTGGGCGTGGTTCGTGTCCTGGTACTCGTCGACCAGCACGTGGCGGAACCTCCGGCGGTAGTACTCCGCCACCTGGGGGAACGCCTGCAGCATCGCGACCGTCTCGCCGATCAGGTCGTCGAAGTCCAGCGCGTTCGCAGAACGCAACCGCTGCTGGTAGTGCCCGTACACCTTGGCGATCAGCCGAGGCAGTTCCGCCGGATCCTTGTCGGCGTCGGCACTCGCCTGCTCGGGATCGACGAGCTCGTTCTTGAGATTCGAGATGTGGGTGGCGAGCAGCCGAGCCGAGTAGCGCTTGGTGTCGATGTTCAGATCCTTGGCGATCATCGTCAGCAGTCGCCGCGAATCGTCCGCGTCGTAGATGGAGAAGTTCGAGTTGAGGCCGGGGAGCAGCGCCGCCTGGGCCCGCAGGATCCGCACGCAGCTCGAGTGGAACGTGGACACCCACATGCTGTTGGCCCTGGGGCCGACGAGGTGGGCGACGCGTTCCCGCATCTCCGCGGCAGCCTTGTTGGTGAACGTGATGGCCAGGATCTGACCGGGCATCACCCCCCGCTCGGCCAGCAGATATGCGATGCGGCGGGTGAGCACAGCCGTCTTGCCCGAGCCCGCACCCGCGACGATCAACAGCGGAGAACCGGCGTGCACGACCGCTTCCCGTTGCTGTGGGTTGAGGCCCTGGAGGAGCGCATCGGACCCTGCGCGCGCCGGTGCGGCGGCGTGCGGAGTCGACGTGGCGCTCAGGGGAGAAGCGGTGCCGGAGATAGTGTTCATCGTCTATCAAACTTACCGGCGTGTACCGACAGCGTCACAGCCGCTTGGCCTGCGCGGTACCGCCATGGCAAACTGGTACACATGTTCAGTCCGCCGTCGCGCCCCCTGTGGCGATTTTTTACGGGTACCGGCCTCCGGTGCCCGTGAACTGAACAGCTCACGAGCCCCGAGGTCCGCACCGGATCCGGGGCTTTTTTCGTCAAACGAGCCTGGATCGGTAACGACTCGAGCCAAAACAACGATCCAAGTTCTGACAAGAGGGAGACGAACCAATGAGCACTCAGACCGTCGCATCAGCCGCCAAGGAAACCGCTGTGCCCACCAGCGAGGCCGAGATCGAGGTTCTCCGCCAGGAGATCGACAAGCTCGACGCCGAGATTCTCGCCGCTATCAAGCGCCGCGCAGAGGTCTCGCAGCTCATCGGGCGCACCCGGATGGCGTCCGGCGGTCCCCGCCTCGTCCACAGCCGTGAGATGAAGGTGCTCGAGCGGTTCAACGAGCTCGGCCAGGAAGGCCACACACTCGCCATGCTGCTGCTGCGCCTCGGGCGCGGCCGCCTCGGTCACTGATTTCCCGAAGCGGCCCGCCCGTCCCCCGACGGCGGTCGCTACGGCTCGAGTGCCACGTACTTGGTCTCCAGGTACTCCTCGATGCCTTCACTGCCCCCTTCGCGCCCGAAGCCTGACGCTTTGACGCCGCCGAAGGGGGCAGCGGTGTCCGAGATGACTCCCCGGTTGATGCCGACCATGCCCGATTCGAGGGCGTCGGCCACACGGAGTGCACGGTCCAGATCCCGGGTGAAGATGTACGACGCCAGGCCGAACTCCGTGTCGTTGGCCGCGGCGATGCCCTCCTCCTCGGTGTCGAACCCGGCGATCGCGACCACCGGACCGAACACCTCCTCCTTCAGGATCCGAGCCTGCGCGGGGATCTCGTCCAGCACGGTCGCCGGGTAGAAGTAACCGGGACCTTCCGGTGCGACCCCGCCGAGCCGCACCCGGGCACCGGCGCCGACGGCGTCCTGCACCAGTTCCCCGACCTTCTCGAGTTGATCCGCGTTGATCAGCGGGCCGAGCGTCGTGCCGGAATCCGTGCCGGGTCCGAGTGTGTACGAAGACAGCTTGTCGACGAGCTTCGCGGTGAACTCCTCCCGCACACTGTTGGCGACGTGGAAGCGATTGGCCGCGGTGCAGGCCTCGCCGCCGTTGCGCATCTTGGCGAGGACGGCGCCGGCCACCGCCTTGTCCACGTCGGCGTCGTCGAAGACCACGAACGGCGCGTTCCCACCGAGTTCCATGGACGTGCGCAGCAGCCCCTTCGCCGACTTTTCGACGAGCATCCGGCCGACCCCGGTCGAGCCGGTGAACGTGAGCTTCCGCAGCCGGGGGTCGTCGAGCAGCGGACCGGTCACCTCCCCCGACTTCGACGTCGGCAGCACGGACAGCACGCCCTTCGGGAGCCCCGCGTCGGCCATCACCTCGGCGAGCAGGAGCATCGTCAACGGAGTCTCCGAGGCAGGTTTGACGATCATCGTGCAGCCGGCGGCCAGTGCGGGACCGATCTTGCGGGTGCCCATCGCGAGCGGGAAGTTCCACGGTGTGATGGCCAGACACGGCCCGACGGGCTGCTTGGTCACCAGGATGCGTCCGTTCCCCGCGGGTGCCGGTGTGTAGCGGCCGGCGATACGCACGGCCTCCTCGCTGAACCACCGGAAGAACTCGGCGCCGTACTTGACCTCCGCCGCGCTCTCCGGCAGCGCCTTGCCCATCTCCAGGGTCATCAGCAGCGCGAAGTCGTCGGCCCGGGCCGTGATCTTCTCGAACACCGCGCGGAGCAGTTCCCCGCGCTCACGTGCCGGCGTCGCCGCCCACTCCCGCTGCACCGCGACCGCAGCGTCGAGCGCTTTCATCGCGTCGGCGGGGCTGGCGTCCGCGACCTCGGTGAGGGCGTCACCGGTGGCGGGGTCGAAAACGGTGAACGTGGCGCCGTTCTCGGCGTCACGCTTCTCGCCGCCGAGGAAGAGGGTTGTGGGAACGGTTCGCATGAGTTCGACAGCATCCATGACGTCCATCATGCGCCGCACCGAAGTTCGCACGGAAGTTTCGACGCGCGGGCATTAAGCTCAAATCTCGTGAGCTCAGACATCACCGGAACCGCTGCCTGGCAGAAATTGCGTGATCATCACGCTCAAATTCAGTCCGTCCATCTTCGAGAACTCTTCGAGAAGGACCCGGCACGCGGGCAGGAGCTCACCGTCACGGCCGGCGACCTGTACATCGACTACAGCAAGCACCGCATCGACCGCGACACCCTCGGGCTGCTCCTCGAACTGGCGCGCAGCGCCGACCTGGAGGCACGCCGGGACGCGATGTTCGCGGGCGAGCACATCAACACCTCCGAGGACCGTGCCGTCCTCCACACGGCGCTGAGGCTGCCCGCCGACGCGTCTCTCGTCGTCGACGGGCAGGACGTCGTGGCCGACGTCCACGAGGTCCTCGACCGCATGGGCGACTTCACGGATCGGGTGCGCTCCGGTGAATGGCGCGGCGCGACGGGCGAGCGAATCAAGACCGTCGTCAACATCGGTATCGGCGGATCGGATCTGGGTCCGGTGATGGTGTACCGCGCGCTGCGGCACTACGCCGACGCGGGCATCAGTGTCCGGTTCATCTCCAACGTCGACCCCGCCGACCTGGTGCGCGCCCTGCAGGGCCTCGACCCGGCCACCACCCTGTTCATCGTGGCGTCCAAGACGTTTTCGACGCTCGAGACGCTCACCAACGCCACCGCCGCGCGGCGGTGGCTGCTGGACGGTCTCGGCCTCGGAAACGAAGCGGTCGCAAAGCATTTCGTCGCCGTCTCGACGCACGCCGATCGGGTGGCGGAGTTCGGAATCGACACGGCCAACATGTTCGGATTCTGGGATTGGGTGGGTGGCCGGTACTCGGTCGATTCCGCCATCGGGCTGTCGGTGATGGCGGCGATCGGCAAGGAGCGGTTCGCGGAGTTCCTCGCCGGCTTCCACGCCGTGGACGAACACTTCCGGACGGCGCCGCTCGAGGAGAACGCACCGGTTCTGCTCGGCCTGATCGGCCTCTGGTACTCGAACTTCTTCGGCGCCGAATCCCGTGCCGTGCTGCCGTATTCCAACGACCTCGTGCGGTTCGCGGCCTATCTGCAGCAGTTGACGATGGAATCGAACGGCAAGTCGGTGCGCGCCGACGGTACGCCCGTCCTCACGTCCACCGGTGAGATCTTCTGGGGTGAACCCGGCACCAACGGGCAGCACGCCTTTTATCAGCTCCTGCACCAGGGCACGCGGCTCGTCCCGTCCGATTTCATCGGTTTCGGCGAACCCACCGACGACCTGCCCACTGCGGACGGCACCGGCAGCATGCACGACCTGCTGATGAGCAACTTCTTCGCCCAGACGAAGGTCCTGGCGTTCGGCAAGACGGCCGAAGAGATCGCGGCCGAGGGAACGCCCGAACATCTGGTGCCGCACAAGGTCATGCCCGGCAACCGGCCGTCCACCACGATCCTCGCGCCCAAGCTCACCCCGTCGGTGATCGGACAGCTCATCGCCCTGTACGAGCACCAGGTGTTCGTCGAGGGCGTCGTGTGGGGCATCGACTCGTTCGACCAGTGGGGTGTCGAGCTCGGCAAGACGCAGGCCGTCGAGTTGCAGCCGGTGCTCACCGCGGCGGAAGAACCGGCCGCGCAAAGCGATTCGTCGACGGACAGCCTGGTGCGCTGGTACCGCCGTCAGCGCGGACGGGCCTGACTCACCAGCTCTCGGTGGTGTAGACCCGGCCCGAACGATCCACCAGCCGGGCGCGCAATTCGTGCTGTTCGATCCAGCGGATCGCACCGATGCCGCGGGCGAGGGCAGCGACGCTGGCCGCGTATGCCCAGAGCGCGTCGTCGGCGATCACCGACACGGTCTCCCACTCGGTGGCGGTGGGTGGTTCGGCAGCCGGGGGCGCGAAGGCCGTCGCCATCGCCGTCCCGTTCACCAGTTCGACCTCGCCGTCGCCGGGCACCGGGATCTGCCAACCGCCGGCGGGACAGTGCCCGGCCGTCGCGACGACGTCGCCGATACGCACGGCGGCCCCGCACTCGAGTTGCCGGGCCACCAGTTCCGCCGCCCGGTCCACCGTGTCGGCCTTGGCGGTGTCGGTGATGTCGAACGAGGCGCCCCACGGCGCGAACACGACGTCGTCGTCGATCTGGACGTCGAGGAAGCTGGGTGCCGGGTGCACGGTGGGGATCAGGTCCTCGTCGGGGGATTCGGTGGCGAGCGGGTTCACCACCCCGTCGGTCATCCGGGCGGCCCAGAGCGCCGACCGCAGCAGTGCGGACATCCGCCGGCTGACCTTCACCGGCGCGCCCTGCGAGAGGTTGACGGCGTGGATCTCGGCGTCGCCGCGGTGGATGTCGCAGACCGATTCGGTCTCGTCGATGACGGCCGCGATCAGCGCTGCAGCCTCGGGTAGGGCGGCGCCTTCGGTGACGTCGACTTCCACGACGGAACCCCACACCTTCCATTTCTCGACGCTAACCATGGCGTTCTCCGTGTGCGGTCCGTACAGCGCTGCACTTCCAGTATGCGCCGGCTGTCCAGAGGTCGGCGTCCTGCGCCCACCTCGACCGGTCGTACACTTCGCTGGTGAGCGCCCGATTGAGCGTCGTCGACGAGATGTTCCTGCGCACCCATCGGGGGTGGGGAACGCCGATCGTGATGCAGGGACTGTGGCGTACCGACGGGGAGGTGAACGCCTCGACCCTCGATGCCCTGAGCGCAGACTTCGCCCGCGGACCGCTGGGCAAACGGGTGGTGCGTCCGCGGATTCCCGGCGCGCGGCCCCGGTTCGAGCCGAGTATCGACGCCTTTCCCGTCGAGGACGCGGAGATCGAGGCCGGGGCGGTCCTCGCGTGGGCCGACGAGCAGGGCTCGTTGTCGGTGGACCCCGAGCGGGGTCCCGCCTGGCGTCTGGCGTGCGCACGACCGGCGGGCGGGGGCACGGTGCTGTCGCTGGTGTGTTCGCACGTGATCGCAGATGCGCGCGGACTGGCGGCCGCCATCGCGGCGGCGCTGCAGGGACTGCCCCCGTCGGATCCGGGAGGTGCGGAAGGCGCTGTCGCGGACATGTGGGACGCCACCCGGCTCGCCCGCCGCGTGACCGAGGGAACCGCGCGTGCGGTCGCCGGTCTCGTGGTGAGCGGGGCCCGTCGCGCGGAATTCCGGCGTTTCCTGCACGTGAGTGGCAAAGCGTCCCCCGGCACACTTTGCCACTCACCTGTGTCGGCGGTGCTGGACGTGGACGCCGAGCGGTGGGACGCCGCCGCGGAGCAGGCAGGCGGAACGCCGAACAGCCTGTTCCTGGCCGTGGTGGCCGAGGTGGCGCGGCGGGACGGCGAGACCCGCCCGCTCACGATCAGTGTGCCGATGGACCTGCGGGGCGCGGCCACCTCGTCGGGTACCGCGAACTCCGTCGCCATGGTCGAGGTCGACCTCCACCCGCAGGACACCGTCGCGGATGTGCGGGCCGCGAGCCGCGCGGCGTTCTCCGCGCCCGCGATGACGAGCCCGGCCGGGTTCCCGGAGGAAATGCTGCAACTGGTCCCCGACCGGATGGCGCACGCCCTCACGGGCAACCCCGGCGAACGGGACGTGCTGTGTTCGAACATCGGACCGCTACCCGAGGCCCTCGTCTCGATCGGCGGTCACCGCGCCACCGGCATCGCCACCCGGGCCGTGCATCCGGGTGTCGTGACCAGCCGCACCCGGCTGTCCGCCTATCTCAGCCGATTCGGCGGCAGCTACACCCTCGCGCTCGAGTCGCTGGACAGTCCGGACCGCGCGGAACTCCGGGAGCGGGCGACGACCGTCCTCGCCCGGCACGGTCTCGATGCCCGCGGCTGGTGAGTCAGGACTCGGACGCGGGTTCGGCGTAGGGCAGACGCGCCGACTGCGGATCGCCGTAGGTGATCGCCCGCTCCCGGCGCGTTCGCGACGCCAGCGTGACGGCCCAGTTGAGCAGGGTGCCGAGCCGGTTGCGGTACCCGGCGAGAAACGCGATGTGGATGGCGCCCCACGACACCCAGCCCAGGAACCCGGACATCCGGATCGGGCCCGCCTGGAGCAGCGCGTGCCTGCGGGCGATGTACGCCGCGCTCCCCAGGTCGCGGTACTTGAAGGGTTTGCGGTCGGGCGTTCCCCCCGCGACTGTGCGGGCGATGCACCCACCGACGTGCCTGCCGCCCTGCATCGCGACCTCGGCCACGCCGGGGAGGTCGTTCAGCGACATCAGGTCGCCGATCACCCAGACGTTGGGGTGTCCGGGCACGGTGAGGTCGGGTTCGACGGCGATGCGCCCGCCTTGAATCTGCTTCACGCCCAGTGCATTCGCGAGAGCTTCCGCGAACGGCACGGCCTCGACGCCTGCGGTCCAGAGGATCGTGCGAGCCCCGTAGCGCTTCTTGGTGCGCGCGGCGTTCTTGGCCGTCGTCTCGATGCTGGTCTCGCAGACGTCGGTGACGTGCACACCGAGGTGCGTTTCGACGCCGATCTTGTCGAGGGTCCGCTGCGCCGCCGCGGACAGTTTCCGATTGAACGACGGGAGAACGCGGTCGCCGCCGTGGAACAGCAGGACCCGGGCCTCGCAGGGGTCGATGGACTGGAACTCGTGGGCGAGAGCGTGCACGGCGAGTTCCCGGATCTGGCCCGCCAGTTCGACCCCGGTGGGCCCACCGCCCGCGACGGCGAAGGTCAGCCACGGCCTGCGTTCCTCCGCAGTGGGCAGCGATTCGGCCATCTCGAAGGCGCAGATCAGCTTCCGGCGAATGGCGAGCGCGTCGTCGAGGGTCTTCATCCCCGGCGCCCATTGGATGTACTCGTCGTGCCCGTGGTACGTCTGTCGCATGCCCGCCGCAACGATCAGGTAGTCGTAGGGCAGGTCGAACGTGGATCCGTCGAAGCGACTGGCGGTCAGGACCCTGCTGACGGCGTCGATCGCGTGCGCCTCCCCGAGGGCGACGTGCACGTTGCGGTTGCCGCGCAGCAGGTGCCGCAGCGGGCTGCTGATCTCGCCCTCGGACAGCAACCCCGTCGCGCATTGATAGAGCAGCGGCTGGAAGAGGTGGCTGGTTCCCCGGTCGAGCAGGGTGACGTCCACGTCGACGTCGCGGAGCCGCCGGGCGGCGTGGATTCCGCCGAACCCTCCCCCGACGATGACGACACGCGGCCTCGAACGCTGCAGGCCGAGGGACGAGGATTCCTGGGCGGTCGTCATAGGTCAGTCCTACACGAACCGGGATGTCCATGCATGAGGAAGGAATCTCAATGCGAGGTCGATTCCTCGCCATGTGATTCCGGGCAGCGCAGCGCGGTTCGTCTCCTTCTCGATGGCCGCGACCATCGCATCGACGCCGTCGTCGAGGGTGGCCGTCATCTTGGCACTGTCGCCGGCCCTGCCCGACATGTCGGTGGCGATGTACCCGGGCAGCAGCGTGGTCACCACGATCGGGCTCTTCGCCAGCTCCGCGGTGAGCGCCTCACCGAGGGCCGACACTCCCGCCTTGCTCGCCGAGTACGCCGCCTTCGGGCCGGGCAGACCACGATCGGCACTGATCGAGGACACGAGCACCAGGTGCCCGGCGTTCTGTTCGCGGAAGATGCCGAGCGCCGCCTCGCACTGCGACAGGGCACCGACGAAGTTGGTGCGGGCGGTGGCGAGATTGGCGTCGGCCCGGCCCGTTCCGATCCGGGCCCCTTTGCCGAGTCCGGCGTTGACGACGACGCGGTCGAGCCCGCCCAGCTCGTCGCGCAGTTCGCCGAAGACCCGGATCACCGCGTCGTGGTCGGTGACGTCGAGTTCACGGACGGCGACGGTGATCCCGGGATGCGCCGCCCGCAACTCGTCACGCACGGACTCGAGCCGCTCGACGCGTCGCGCACACAGCGCGAGGTCTCGTCCCTGGGCGGCAAACCGGCGAGCCATCTCCTCGCCGAGTCCCGAGCTGGCACCGGTGATCAGAATCTTCTGCCGTGTCATTCCGCCACACTATCTACCCGCGGGTAACAACGCGAGAGGCCCGCCGGAACCTCTGACATCCAGCACCGACCGGCTTACGGTTACAGGTATGACTGACTCTGGGAGCGGCGCGGAAGAGTTCGATGTCATCGTGATCGGAGGCGGCCCCGCCGGTGAGAACGCGGCGAGTTACGCCATCGCGGGCAGCGACCGCACCGCGGCGCTGATCGAACACGAACTCGTCGGCGGGGAATGCTCGTACTGGGCGTGCATGCCCAGCAAGGCACTGTTGCGTCCCGGTGAGGTCCTCGGGGCGGCGCGCAACATGCCCGGAGTGTCGGCCGGGCCGCTCGACGTGGACGCCGTGCTGGCGCGACGCGACTCGTTCACCAGCAACCACGACGACTCCTCGCAGGTGATGTGGGCCGACTCGCAGGGAATCGACGTCATCCGCGGATCGGCACGCATCACCGGGGACCGCACGGTGACGGTCGGCGATTCCCGTCAGCTGCGCGCCCGGCACGCCGTCGTGGTCGCCACCGGGACGACCGCCGCGGTCCCCGACACCCCCGGCCTGCGGGCGTCGTTGCCGTGGATCTCGCGGGACGCCACCAACCTGAGAGAGATTCCGCGCCGGGTCGCCGTGATCGGCGGCGGCGTCGTGGCATGTGAGAGCGCGACGTGGCTACTGGACCTCGGCGTCGAGGAACTGACGATGGTGGTGCGCGGCCGGGCGCTGCTCCCCAAGAACGAGCCGTTCGCCGGTGAGCGGGTGGCCCGCTCGCTGGAGAAGAAGGGTGCGCGGATCCTGTTCGGCGCGGACCTTCGCGGCGTCGAGCGAGCCGACGCCCGGGACACGGGGATCGGCCGCATCCACGGTGGTCCGGTGACGCTGGACGTGGCGGGACAGGATCCGCTCGTCGTCGACGAAGTCGTCGTCGCGACCGGGCGCGCTCCGGCCACGTCGACGCTCGGCCTCGACGCGCGACTGCTGAACTCCCACGGATTCCTCACCACGGACGACCACCTGACGACGGCGGACGAATGGTTGTACGCCGTCGGCGACGCCAACGGCCGCGCGTTGCTCACTCATATGGGCAAGTACCAGGCCCGCGTCTGCGGCGACGTGATCGCCGCCCGCGCCGAGGGCAGGCCGCTGGAGGGGGCCCGGTTCCGGGCGACCGCCGACCACGGCCAGGTTCCCCAGGTGGTGTTCGCCGACCCGGAGGTCTCGGCCGTCGGGATCACCGAGAGGGAGGCACGCGGCGCCGGCGTGGACGTGGAGACCGTCGAGGTCGACATCGCCGTCGCCGGCTCGTCACTGGCGCGCGACGATTTCAGTGGTCACGCCAAGCTCGTGATCGACCGGGCCACCGACACCCTGGTCGGGGCGACGTTCGCTGGCACGGACGTCGGCGAGCTCATCCATGCCGCCACCATCGCGCTGGTCGGGAAGGTGCCGCTGGACACGCTGTGGCACGCGGTCCCGTCGTACCCGACCGTGAGCGAGGTGTGGCTGCGGCTGCTGGAGGCGCGGAGCTGAGCCGTGTGGAGCGCCGCCGGCGGACCTGAACGCCCTCTCAGGTGATCTCCGTATAGTTTCGGACATGGCGTCTGACACTCTCACGACCGACACGCTGGTGAGGACGACCGCAGGGGTGGTCCGCGGCCGGCGCGTCGGCGACCTGGTCGCGTGGCGGGGAATTCCCTACGCGGCGCCCCCGGTCGGGCCGCTGCGGTTTCGCGCACCCCAGCCGGTCACGCCGTGGTCCGGCGAGCTCGATGCCACCGACTTCGGCGACGCCGCTGTGCAGCACAAGAAGTTCACCGCACTCCGTCCGGGCAAGTATCAGCCGTCCAGCGAGAATTGCTTGACTCTCAACGTGCTGGCCACGCCCGGCACATCCGGGGCGCGCCCGGTGATGGTGTTCATCCACGGCGGCGCGTAC
Source organism: Rhodococcus sp. JVH1 (assembly GCF_000280725.2). NCBI lineage: Bacteria > Bacillati > Actinomycetota > Actinomycetes > Mycobacteriales > Nocardiaceae > Rhodococcus > Rhodococcus sp. JVH1. The sequence goes on from NZ_CP166289.1 coordinate 1,813,537, forward strand.
ACGCTGGGCATGTCGGCCACCGCGCTCTACGGCGGACAGTCGCTGGTCCGCCGCGGCGACATCGTGTACGTGTCGATCAACTACCGCCTCGGATCGCTCGGATACCTCGACTTCACCCAATTCTCCACCCCCGAAAGACCTTTCGACTCCAACCTCGGACTCCGAGACCAGGTCGCCGCACTCGAATGGGTGCAACGCAACATCGCCGAATTCGGCGGCGACCCCGACAACGTCACCGTCTTCGGCGAATCCGCGGGCGCCAACGCCGTCACCACACTCATGACCACCCCCGCCGCGAAAGGACTGTTCGCGCGGGCGATCTCGGAGAGTTCCGCCCCCGGCCTCGTCACCACCGCCGACCGCGCCGCCCGGTGGGCATCCGACTACGTGACGCTGCTCGGGGCCGAACCGGACACCGCCGCAGAGGCCCTCGCCTCGTCACCGGTCGGCGCACTGGGCAGGGCCGGAAATCGTCTCGGCGCGAAGGTGCTGTCGGAGACGCCGGGACTGCACCCGTTCGGACCCGTGATCGACGGCGACTTCCTGCCGAAGCCTCCGCTCGACGCGTTCGCCGACGGCTCGGCGCACCGGGTTCCGCTGATCATCGGTACCAACGCCCGCGAGGGCACCCTGTTCCCGAAACTCCTCGACGCGCTGCCGACCGACCCCGACCGGATCGGGCGGATGTTCGCACTCACCGACCCCGGCGCCGAGGCCCGCGTCACCGCCACGTATCCCGGCTACCCGGCGCCGGACGCGGCCACCGACCTGGGCGGCGATCTCACGTTCTGGAAGCCGTCGATCGAACTGGCCGAGGCCCACTGCGCGTTCGCCCCCACCTTCAGCTATCGTTTCGACTTCGCTCCGCGCGCCATGAAATGGCTCGGACTGGACGCCACACACGGATTCGAGTTGTTCGCGGTGTTCGACATCGCCGACACCCTGATCGGCCGCGGCCTCACCCTGCCGGGCGGTCGTCGCGGACTCAAGGACGTGACGGACACCGTACAGCGACACTGGCTGCACTTCGCCTCGCAGGGAACACCGTTGGCGTCGTGGCCGAAGTACGACACCGACAGGAGGGCAACACTCGTGTTCGACACCGTCACCACCGTCCAGGACGATCCGCGCCGGGAGCGCAGGCTGGCCTGGCAGGGGTACCGGGGCTATTACGGGCAGGGCCTGTGAGCGCTCTCGAGGTCCACACCGAAGCCGGCGCCGTCGGAGGACGCCGGATCGACGACCTGACCGCATGGCGTGGGATTCCCTACGCCGCTCCCCCGGTCGGGCCGCTGCGGTTGCGGGCCCCGCAACCGGTCGCACCGTGGTCGGGGGTCCGGCGGGCCTTCCACTTCGGGTCCCCCGCCCCGCAGGGTGACGAGACCGACGAGGACTGTCTCACGCTCAACGTGCTCGCACCCGGGTCCACATCCGAGTCGCCGCGACCCGTGATGGTGTTCATCCACGGCGGCGCCTACTCCGGGGGGACCTCGTCCTCGTCGCTCTACAGCGGCGAATCGCTGGTCCGCCGCGGCGACATCGTGTACGTGTCGATCAACTACCGCCTCGGATCGCTCGGATACCTCGATTTCACCCAATTCTCCACCCCCGAACGACCTTTCGACTCCAACCTCGGACTCCGCGACCAGGTCGCCGCACTCGAATGGGTGCAGCGCAACATCGCCGAATTCGGCGGCGACCCCGACAACGTCACCGTCTTCGGCGAATCCGCGGGCGCCAACGCCGTCACCACACTCATGACCACCCCCGCCGCGAAAGGCCTGTTCGCGCAGGCCATCGCGGAGAGCCCACCGGTGGCGTCCGCGTACCACCCCGAGCGGGCCGCGCGGTGGTCGCGCGAATTCCTCGAGATCGCCGGGGTCCCGCTCTCCGAGGCCGCGACGTGGCTCGAGACCGCCGACCCCGCCGGCTTCGTCGAAGCGGGGACGACACTGGCGCGCCGGGGCGCCGATGAAGAACCGGGAACCCGCGCGTTCGCGCCCGTTGTCGACGGCTTCTTCCTTCCCACGCATCCGCTCGACTGCTTCGCGTCCGGTTCCGGGCACCCGGTTCCGCTGATCATCGGCACGAACCGTCACGAGGGCAGGGTCTTTCCCCGGTTCCTGAACATTCTGCCCACCGATCCCACCCGGATCGACAAGATGTTCTCGCACGTGGACGCGTCGGTGAAGGAACGGGCCATCGCCGCCTACCCCGGTTATCCCGGGAGGCGTGCGGCCGCGGACCTCGGCGGCGACGTGACGTTCTGGGAACCGTCCGTCCTGTGCGCGCAGGGTCACACGACCGTCGCACCGACCTACAGTTACCGGTACGACTTCGCACCCCGGTTGCTTCACATCCTCGGATTGGGCGCCACTCACGCGACGGAGATGTACGCGGTGTTCGGGCTGACCGGGCCGTGGGCGCGGCTGCTCACCGCGTTCGGGGGCCGCCGCGGGTTGCTGGCCGTCACCGACACCGTTCAGTCGCACTGGCTGCATTTCGCCCGGCACGGGACCCCGGCACCCGGATGGCCCCGGTACTCGCCGGAGCGCCGCGAGACGCTCATCATCGACGCCACGAGCCGGGTGGAGAACGATCCGCTCGGTGAGCGTCGACGCGCCTGGCTGGGGTACGAGCACCGACGCTAGCCGGCGGCAGTCGCGGGCGGATTCGCGGTGTTTTCGTTCCATGGTGCGACCCTCCCGGTTGCCCTAGTCTCGTAGAGACCTGCATTCGGGAGGCGAGAATGACCGAGTCGAACGATCTCGCAGGCCGCACCATGGTGGTCACCGGTGCCACCTCGGGGCTCGGCCTGGAGACCTGCCGCCAACTCGCACGCCGCGGGGCCACCGTCGTTCTGGTCGGCCGGGACCAGGACAGGATCGACGCGGTGATCGCCGAACTGTCCGAGAACACCGACCGCGACCGGCTGAACTCGGCGCTCGCCGACCTGTCCTCGCTCGACCGTGCGCGCAGGCTGTCCGAGGAACTGCTGCACCGGTTCCCGCGGATCGATGTGCTGGTGAACAACGCGGGCATCGACGTGGGGCATCGTCAACTGACGGTGGACGGCGTCGAAGAGATGTTCGCCGTGAACTACCTCGCGCCGTTCGTGCTGGCGACGTCGCTGGCTCCGGCGATGGCGCAGGCGTCGACCGCCGACGCCGCCGGTTACCGGCACCCGGCACGCATCGTCGACGTCAGCTCGTCGGGACATCGCGGTGGGCACCTCGACTTCGACGACCTCGACGGCACGAAGGACACGTTCCACGGCCAGCGTGCGTACAACAACTCCAAACTCGCCCTGACCCTGTTCACCCGCGAGTTGGCGCGCCGGTCCGATCCTGCGAGGCTGGTCGTCAATTGCGCCGACCCCGGGTTCGTCCGCGGCACCTCCCTCGGGCGGGGTCTGTTCGGCTACCAGGTGGTGGGGACACTCCTGACCCCGTTCGCGTCGGACGTCGCGAAGGCAGCGGACACGGTGGTCTGGACCGCCACCGCGACGGAGAGCGGCAAGTTCACCGGCGAATACGTCAAGGGCTGCAAGGTTGTTCAGCCGAGCAAGGACGCACGTGACGCCGAACTCGCCGCGCGGTTGTGGGACGCCACCGAGGCACTGCTCGCCGGCCGCGGTGCGGCCCGCCGCTGACGCCGGTCAGTTCGGATCCTCGAAGAGCGACAGCACGTTGCCGTGCGGGTCCCGGAACCACGCGACGCGGATGCCGTCCGGGGCGCGCCAGGCGGCGTGCTCGTCCTGATCCATGCCCGGGTACTCGGTGAACTCGATGCCCTTGCTGCGCAGTGTTTCGACGACCTTGTTCAGGTCGCCGACCTTCCACCCCAGCACCGTGTACCCGGTGTCGGCCTTCGCCTGCACCAGCGTGACCCGGAGCAGGGAGCCGTTGCAATCGAGGGCCAACGCGAACTCGTCCCGTGAGACGAGCGTCAGCCCCAGGGTCTCCACGTAGAACATCTCCGAGACGTCCAGATCGGTGCTGGCCACGAAACTCACGAGCTCACCCTGAAAACTCATGAATCAACTGTGCCCCGCGCACCCGCGGGCAGGCAAGAGCGCGGGCTCACCGACGGCGGTATCCCGTGACCCGGGGCACACGGACCGAGGGTCGCAAGTTAACGTCGATTCGACAGGTTGTCTCGTACCGGAATGAGGAACTCGCGTGTCTGCTCCAGTTACAGAGAAGAAGGGCCCCCTCGCGGGCATTCGCGTCGTCGAATTCGCAGGCCTCGGACCGGGCCCGCACGCCGCCGCCCTCCTGGCCGATCTCGGCGCCGACGTGGTGTGCGTCCAGCGTCCCGGAGTGATTCCGCCGGACGGCCCGTACGACCAGATCCAGCGGGGTCGTCGCGTCGTCGAGGCCAATCTGAAGGACCCCGAGCAGGTGGAGAAGGTTCTCGGTCTGATCGAGCGCGCGGACGTCGTGATCGAGGGCTTCCGCCCCGGTGTCACCGAGCGTATGGGCCTGGGCCCGGACGTCTGCCTCGGGCGCAACGAGCGACTCGTGTACGGACGGATGACGGGCTGGGGCCAGGAGGGTCCGCTGGCCAGCGCGGCCGGGCACGACATCAACTACATCTCGCTGACCGGGGTCCTGCACGCCATCGGCCGCAAGGGTGAGCGTCCCGTGCCGCCGCTGAACATGGTCGGCGACTTCGGCGGCGGTTCGATGTTCCTGATCTTCGGGATCCTGTCGGCGCTGGTGGAGCGCCAAACGTCCGGCAAGGGCCAGGTCGTCGATGCGGCCATGGTCGACGGCGCGCTGGCCCTGTCGCACATGATGTGGGCGTTCCGCGGCCGCGGCGTCTGGTCCGACGAGCGGGGTGTCAACCTGCTCGACACCGGCGCGCCGTTCTACGACACCTACGAGACGTCCGACGGCAAGTACATGGCCGTCGGCTCGATCGAGCCGCAGTTCTACGCTCTGCTGTTGCAGGGCCTCGAACTCGACCCCGCCGAACTCCCTCAGCAGATGGACATCTCGGCGTGGCCGCAGATGAAGAAGGTCTTCGCCGAGAAGTTCCTGTCGAAGACCCGCGACGAGTGGGCGGCCATCTTCCTCGGCACCGATGCCTGCGTGTCGCCCGTGCTGACGTTCGCGGAGGCGCCGTCCAACGAGCACATCGCCGCCCGCGGATCGCTGATCGACCTCGACGGCGTCACGCAGCACGCCCCGGCGCCGCGGTTCTCCCGCACCCCGGCCGGCGCACCCACCCCGCCTGCCCGCGAAGGCGTCGACATCGACACCGTCTGGACCTGACCCCCACGTGAGTGGCGAGGCGTGTTCCGGCACGCTTCGCCACTCACGTGCTCAGACGACGAGGGACGGTTCCGTGAGCTCTCGGTCGACGGCCAGCGTCTCGTACGCTGCCGCGATGCAGTCGACACCGCGACGCAGTTCGTCGGACGTCCGCGCGTACGGGAGCCGGACGAACCGCTCGAACGCGCCCTCCACCCCGAACCGCGGTCCCGCCGCCAGCAGCACCCCGAAGTTGGGGGCCGTCGCGGCCAGCGCCGTCGACACCGGTGCGGGCATGCATAGCCACAGCGACATTCCTCCCGAACCGATGGTCGGGACCCAGTCCGGCAGGCGGTCGGCGAGAGCGTCGAGCATCGCGCCCCGCTGTTCCCGCAGTTCCGCCCGGCGCCGGGCGAGGACGAGTTCGTCGTCGGACAGCAGATGTGCCGCCGCGAGCTGGTCCATCACCGGCGTGCCCAGATCGACCGCGGCCCGCGCCCCGGCGAGCCGGGTGATCAGCGCCGGATCGGCGCGAATCCAGCCGACGCGCAGCCCGCCCCAGAACGACTTCGCCGCCGACCCGATCGTCACGACCTCCGACTTCGCGGCGCCCCTGCCGTGCGCCGCGACCGGCCCCGGTGACGGTTCGTCCAGCCACAGGTCGACCATGGTCTCGTCCACCACCAGTGTCATGCGGGTGTCGCGCGCGATCCGCGCCAGTTCGGCCCGCCCGGACGCGTCGAGGCACAGTCCGGTGGGGTTGTGGAAGTCCGGGATCAGGTACGCCATCCGGGCCGCGGTCTGCCGGGCGGCGCTGCGGATTCCGTCGAGATCCCACGCCCCGGAGGCCCCGCCTTCCGGACGGACGGGAACCGGGACCGGACGCGCACCGACCCTGCGGATCGCCTCCAGCGCGTTGGGGTACGTGGGGTGATCGACCAGCACCCGCTCCCCCGGCGCAGTGAGCACGTTGAGGAGCAGTCGCAGCGCATGCTGAGCGCCGGAGGTGACCATGATCTGCTCGGGCGAGGTCTCCAGCCCGCGCGCCCGGTAACGCGCCGCGATGACGTCCCGCAACGCGCCGATCCCCACCGGCTCCATCCCGTGAGTGGGCAGGAATTGCGGAAGCGATTGCAATGCATAGGAGTAGGCCTGCTCGACCGCTTCCGCCGGCGCGGCCATCGCGGCGTAGCTGAGGTCGACCACCGAGCTGTCGGAACCGGGCTGGTGCGCCCGGAACATCAGCCCGTTCTGCCGTGCCCCCAGCGGCAGCGCGACGGTGCTGCGCGACCCCTGACGGCTGATGAGATACCCCTCGTCCCGGAGCACCGAATACGACGACGTGATCGTGGTCCGGCTCAACTCCAGCATCGACGCCAGTTCGCGCTCGCTCGGCAACGCGACCCCCAGCGGGATGCGGCCGTCGTGCACGAGTAACCGGATCCCGTCGGCCAGCGCCCGGTAGGCGGGCCGCGCCGCCGACCGGCGGCCGCTGTCGTCTTGCCAGTTACCGAGGTCCCTGGCCAGGGAGCGTGCACCGAGTACGCGAGTCATCATGCAGTCCAGTATCAACCTCTTGGCTATTCAACTCAAAGCCAGTTCTAGCGAAGCTCGAATCCATGACGACACTGACCACCCTCGCATGCATGGCCCTCCTGGCCGCAGCGGTCGCGCGCTACGGCCCCAAAGAGGGAGGTACGGGCTTGTTTCGCCTGGAGCAGTTCCGCATCGGCGCCCCACTCGGTGGGATCTTTCCCGACCAGTCGAGCAGTCCAGAAGATCCGCACTGGCCTTCTCCAGACGATCAGCGCACCGGCGGCGGCAGCAGTTGACTGAACAGCACCGTCCCGGCCGCGTCAAGGAGGTCCACCCGCAACTCCGACGTCTGCCCGTCGATGAACACCTCACCGAAGTGCTGGTATCCGTCGAGCGGCGACGAGTTGGGTGCGGGCGGCGCGTGCACGAACACGGCCTCGGGGCCGAACGTGGCGTCGAGGTCGTTGGGACCGAAGCCGCCCGCGTTGAGTGGACCGGAGACGAACTCCCAGAACTCGTCGAAATCCTTGTACGCGGCGCGGTCGGGCGAGTACCGGTGCGCGGCGGTGTAGTGCACGTCCGCGGTGAGCCACACCGTCCCGGTGATCCGTCCCGCCTTGATCGCCGACAGCACCTGGGCGATCTCGGATTCCCGGCCCGACGGCTGACCGGGCTCCCCGTTCGCGACGCCCTCGAACGCGGTGTCGCCGTCCGGGACCACAACGCCGAGCGGGAGGTCGTTGGCGATGATCTTCCACGTCGCCGTCGACGTACCGAGTTCCCGGATCAGCCAGTCCTTCTGGGCCGCACCGAGAATCTGCCCGGCCGCACCGGTGTTGACCCCGTTCGCGTCCTTGTAGGTGCGCATGTCGAGGACGAACACGTCGAGCAGTGGGCCGTACCCGATCTTGCGGTACACGCGACCGTCGACCCCGTCGGCCGGCTCCACCGGCAGCCACTCATGGTACGCCTGGAATGCCCTCTGCGCCAGCACGTCCACGTTCTTCTCCGTGTATGCGTCGAGGTCGAGGACCTCACCGGGGTACCAGTTGTTGACGGTCTCGTGATCGTCCCACTGAACGATCTGCGCCACAGAGGAATTGAACCTGCGGTAGTTGTCGTCGGTGAGGTTGTACGCGTACTGGCCGCGGTACTGGTCCAACGTCTGCGCGACCGCGCTCTTCGCCTCGCTGACCGTGTTCCGCCACACGCGTCCGTCCGGCAGCGTGACGGACTCCTTCAGCGGACCGTCGGCGTACACGACGTCGCCCGAGTGCAGGAACAGGTGCGGGTCGCGCGCGGCCATCGTGTCGAAGATCCGCATTCCTCCGATGTCCGGGTTGATGCCGTATCCCTGACCCGCCGTATCCCCGGACCACTGCAACCGGATGTCGCCTGCGGCGCTCGGAGCGGTACGGAAGACACCCGTCACCGCCTCCGAGGTGGCGCCGTCGTCACCTTCGAGGGTCACCCGGAAGTGCACCTGCTGCCCGGCGGGTAGTCCGGTCACTCGCAGCCGTCCGGTGCCGTCCGTGTCCGGGGTGAGCAGTCCACCCACGAATCGCACCGGGTCGGTGAAGGACTCGGTGGCCGAGGTCTCCACGATCATCGTGGCGGGACGGTCGGACCTCGCCCAGACGAGCGCACCGTCGGCCCGCACGTCCCCGGTCGCGACACCGTGCGTCAGGGTGGGTCGTTCACGGACCAGCGCCGGACCCGTGCTGCCGGAGTCGGAGCACGCGGCAGCGGGCACGGCCAGCAACCCGAGTGCGGTGGAGCGGAGCAGGGTACGGCGGGACAGATACACGAAAACATCTCCTCGGTCGGCGAGCTTCGAGGATGTCCAACCGTGGTCAACGGAAGGTGAACGTCAGATGTGGGAGGCATACTGGATTGGTGACCACAGGAATCGCCCTGTTCGACACGGCCCTCGGCACCTGCGCCATCGCATGGCGGGCCGCCGGGATCGTGGGTGTGCAATTGCCCGAAGGTTCACCCGAATCCACCCGGCAGCGTCTCGAACACTGCTTCCCGGATGCGGTGGAGCACCAGCCGCCGGCACCGGTCCAGCGGGCCATCGACGGGATACGCGAACATCTGGGCGGCGCACTCGACGATCTGCGGTGGATCGACCTCGATTTCGAGGGAGTCCCCGAATTCGACTGCACCGTCTACGACATCGCACGCGCGATCGACCCGGGCACCACACTCACCTACGGCGACATCGCGGCGGAACTCGGCAAGCCGGGGGCCGCGCAGGCCGTCGGTCAAGCCCTCGGCCGCAACCCGCTGCCGATCGTGATCCCGTGCCATCGCGTCCTCGCCGCAGGCGGGCAGGTGGGCGGCTTCTCCGCCGGCGGCGGCACCCTCACCAAGCGCGAACTGCTGGCCCTCGAACACACTCCGGGTTTCGACGACCCGGTGCTGTTCTGATCAGAGGCTGCGGGTCGTCGACGAGTTCACGCGCCAGCGCCGCGGCCGCCGCCATCCTGTCGCCGTCGGGAACCCGGAGGGTCCGGACGACCCGCTGATCGACCCCGGTCACCCCGGCGCATCCCAGCACGAACGCCTGCCCGCCGGCGACGATCGCCCGCCCCACGGCGTGAACGAACGCGTCGACCGTCGACCGCGGGTCGCCCTCGAACACCCAGACACCGAGATCCGTCGACACCACCGCCACACACCTGCCGGCGTCCGACGAGTCGTACCCGAATGCCTCCAGGACGGCGGCCGCTGCATGGAAGCTGTCGTACCACCGGCCGGCCGGTGCCCGGGTACTCGCTTCGACAGTCCTGATCATCGGCTCGAATGTATCGCAGTTCACCCCGGCTCTTCACACCTCGCGATCAACGTCGCGATCCTCCCCTCTCCGATCGCGACCATGTGGCGCGCGGCGACAGCCAACTCGTCGGCTCGGTCGTTGGTCACTCTTCGGTCGATCTCCGCCAGGATGCGGTCGAGGGTGAGCCCCTTCGCCGCGATGACCACCGGAAAGCCGAACCGAGCGCGATACCGGGACTCCCGCCGGCGCAGGAGGGTGAGTCTCCCGGCCGAACTGGCGACGAGTGCACCGTGCTCGGCGGCGGCATGAGCCGAGTCGGGAGGGTCCGAGAGCGGAAGGTAGTTCTCCAGTGCCGCCGCGACGTCATCGAGTGTCATGGACCGCCACGCGGCCGCTGCCGCCGCGAGGAGGTCCTCACGGTCGGCGTACGGGCGTGCCGACAGCACCGCGATTGCCCAGGTCCGCGACGGCGTGCAGGTCAACAGCTCTTTCTCCAGAGCGGACTCGTCCAGGGCGTTGAGTGTCACGACGGCAGTGTCAGGCATGGGCCCTCGCACGCCGATGGAGTGCGAGGCTTTCCTCCGCCACCCGGGCCGCCTCCCCGGCCGTCAGCCAGCGTGGATAGGACGTCACCGCTGCCACCGCGTCGTCCAGAGCGGTGCGGACGAACGCGATCTCCTCCGCGTCGGCCTCGAGTCCGAGCGACCGCAGCAGCACGTCGGCCATACGGTCGGTGGTCAGGCTGTCCCACACCCATTCCTGCCGACCGCCCACCACTGCGGGGCTCACGCACGACGAGACCGGCGGAAACACATCCGGTCCCCCGGCGATCGCAGCGATGACGTCGCCGGGCATGTGCTTGAGGTGGGCATATCCTCCGACCACCGGCTTGAGCGGCGGCAGGCTCACCGAACTTTCCGTCGCGACGAGTTGCGCCAGGGAGGTCAGCTGTTCGACGTGGATCCCGGTGTCCACTCCGTAGAGCACTTCGAGAGCGAGAACCACCTCTTCCAGCGCGGCGAAGCCGGCGCGGTAGGACATTCCGGACACCGACACGTCCGGGCTCGCGCCTGCCGTTGCGGCCGCGATGGCCGTGGCGGTGCCGAGACCGAAGTCGTCGTGTACGTGCATCGTGATCGGCACGTCGTCGACGAGGCGCTCCCGGAACGTCCGGACGAACAGTTTCATCGCTTCGGGGCCGAGACTGCTGGTCGAGTCCATCAGATCGAGGCGCCGCGCACCGAGTTCGACGGCGACGTTGCAGGCTGCCACCAGATCGTCGAAGTCGCGGCGGCCCACGTTGGCGAGCGTGATCGTGGCGTCGCCGCCCAGCTCACGCAGGTACTCGAAGAACTTCTCGAGGTCACGGTACTGACGTGACCGGGCGGCGGCCGAGGGTGCCGGGACGATGCCCGGTGCGAACGTGCGCACCCCCCATTCGTGCAGTTGATCGACGGTTTCCTTCATGCCGACCTGCTGGTAGTTCTCTCCGTCCGACAGCAGGGTGTCGGCGTACACATTGAGCCGGAATCCGAAGTCCCGGGCGGTGACGGCGCGAACGAGCGCCGCTTCGCGCGGCATCGGTGACGCTCCGCCACCCCAGTTGATGTTGACGCTCTCCTCCCGGATCCCCGCGGCACCGAGCGCCGCGGCGATCCGAACGAATCCGTCCATCGACGTGGTTGCGCCTGCGGTGAAGAGCGTCTTCCGCAGAGTGCTGTCGATCAGCGCGAACGGTGAAGGCCAGTCGAACTGTGACTGGACGGTGGTGTCGAAATTGAACGGGCTGACCCAGTGACTGCCTTCCACGAGGTGGGAGCGCTCAGGATTGATCATGCGAATACCTCTTCGGTGTGGTGGTTTTGGTGATGTCGGGGAAGGTCGGAGGGAACAGCTCGGCCGGCGATCTGCGCCGGTGGTCGCGTTCGCTGTATGCCGCTCTCATGCGTTCGAACAGGGCCTGTGCGTGTGCCTGCAGCCGCGTGTGGTCAGCGCCGAGCACGACGCCGTCGACCATGACCGTCCGGCCGGCGACGACGGTCCGGCGGACGTCGCGTGCAGATCCGTTCATCGTGAGTGTGCGGAGCGGATCGTCGCGGACACCCATGGCGAAGTCTGCGAGATCGACGACGATGAAGTCGGCACTGGCTCCGGGCTGCAGGCGTCCCAGATCCGGTCTGCCGAGGGCACGAGCACCGCCGATCGTTGCCGAACGGATGTAATCGGCTGTGGCACCCGCCGCGAGTGACCTGTCGGCCCGTTTGGCGAGATTGGTGCCGTAGTCGATGCCACGGACGAGGTCCGGGGGAAACGAGTCGGTTCCCAGGGCGATGTGGACACCGGCCGTTCGGTACCGGTCGTACGACTCCAGGACCGCCCCGTATCGAATGGACGTCATCGGGCAATGCACGACCGTGACCCCCGCCTCCGCCAGTCGCCGCAGGTCGGCCTGCCGGCCGCGACCGCCACCCGGCGCGCTGAGATGAATGCCGTGGGGCACCAGCAGACGCGTCTCCAGAAGTCCGGACGCCTCGAGGAGTTCGACAGGGCGCATCCCGTACCACTCGTCGAGCAGCGCCAACTCCACTTCACCCTGCATGCAGTGCAGTCGCACCACCGTGTCGCGGGCGATCGCCAACTGTGCGGTCGCCGCCATCAGTTCCCTTGTCAGGGTCTCGATCCTGCAGGGCAGGAGAGCGCCGTGCACGAGATCGCCGCCGTGGTCGGCGGCATGATCGAGGAAGCGCTCGGCGTCCCGGAACCCGGCGCGCCCCTGTTCCTCGTCGAACAACACCGACCGGCGTCCACCGTCGACGACGTTGACACCGGACCTGTAGGCGGGACCGAGGTATCCCCGAATTCCGAGACGCTTCGCGATCCGAGCCACCTCGACCATGTCTTCGTAGCTCTCCGCCCACTTGCTGTGAGACTCCGACGCGATCGGCATGAAGGTGGTGATACCGTGCCGAAGAAGCTGCGACAGAGCGTATTCGCGGATGACGGCTCGCTCGGGTGCGTCGAATACGTCGCGCCGCCCCGATCGGAAATAGTCCGCCGACCACTGCTGCCCGAGTGCCAGATCGGGTGTTGCCCAGGAATCGAGCAGCGCGTGATCGATGTCTGCGAGCGCATCGAGGTCGATGAATCCCGGCATGATCAGAGCATCACCGCAGTCGACCGTCTCGTCGACCGGGCCGTCCCATTCCCGTCCCGCGTGCAGTATCCGCGCGCCCTGATAGACGATCCCTCCGTCGGAGACGAGCACGTGGTCGCCGTCGCGATAGGCCAGGACGTGGGCCGCCGTCATTCTGACCACAGGTTCCGTCATGGCACCGTCACCTCGATCGGCTCGTCGAATTCACGCCTGTTGCTTCGCCATCCGGGATCGGTGAGGTGGTGCGCCAGGCCGGCGCGTTCGACGAGCAGTCGGGCGTGCCGGTCGCCCTCGTCCAGCGCCGCCGTCTCGTCGACTCCGCACACGATGCGGTCTTCCATGACCACCCTTCCCCCGACGATCACCGTCTGCACGTCGGCTCCGGTCGCCTCATAGACGAGGCGATGCACCGGCATCCAGTTGGGTACGAGATGCGGCTTGCGCATGTCGAGAATCGCGAGATCGGCGCGTTTACCCACTTCGATGGATCCGATGACGTCGGCCATTCCGAGGACGGCCGCAGCATCGATCGTGATCATCTCGAGCAATCGACCTGGTGGCAGCAGGTAAGGATCGTCGGCGAGAATGTGATTGGCGGCCTGAGCGGCGCGTGCGGCCTGCAAGAGGTCGAAGGGACGCCGCGGCGACGAACCGTCGGTGGTGATCGCGACGGTGATGCCTGCCTGCAACATCTGAGGTACCGGCGCACGTCCTCCCGGTGCATGGCCCACGGACGTCCCGGTCTCCGCCAGGATCGAGACCTCCTCGGCAGACAAACCCGTGCAGTGTTGCAGATGGACGTCCGGCCCGAGGAGCGCATTTTCCCGATCCTTCGCCGCGAGCCGCACCATGCCGCCGAAGGCATCCGAGTGGATGCGGGCACCCCAGCGCTCCGCCACTTCCCTGACCCGGCGCGCCTGGTATCGATCGTCTTCGGTGAGATGGGTGGCGACGTCGGGTCGCGACGGGTGGGACGGGTCGACCGAGGGGACGATCGTGAAGGGTGTCAGGAACACCGACGTGAGATCGCCCTCGTAGCCGTTCACGGTCTCGATCACCGCTTCGGCACCGGAGAGCATCTCGTCGAATCCGACCTCACGTCGACGGGGAACGCCGCCGGACCAGTGCGTGACCGGATGGGGCAGCGGCAAACCCGCCGGCCCGACACACACGATGTCGCGTATTCCGACCTCCCGGTAGGCACGCGCGTGAGCCAGTGAGATCTCGGGATCGTCACTCCGGGGCCGTGATCCCATCACGCTGACGCCGCACGTCACTCCGGCGCGGACGCGCTCGAGTGCGGACACGAGTCCGTCGTGATACCAGTACTCCGGTGTCGTCGCGTGGAAGTACGCAGGTGTGACGGTTCGCATCCAGAACGCCGGGCTGTCGCATCCCAGCGTCTTGATCAGCGAGTGGCCGGCGTGACCGTGGGCGTCGACCAGCCCGGGGATCACCAGCTTTCCCCGACAATCGATTCGGCGGACGGACGGATCCGTGTCAGCGAGGAGCGCCTGGCTGTCACCGACCGCGCTGATGAGGCCACTGTCGATCAGGACGGCGCCGTCCTCGATCATCCGGCGTTCACGGTCCACCGTCACGACCGTGGCTCCGTACAACACCATCGCGGTCATGCCGCCGTCCCGTGCATCATCGTTGCCAGTTCGGACAGCGCAGCCCGCAGTCGCGGCGCCGCGGCCATCACCGGAGGCCGGTCGGGCCGCGCCCTGGACGACAGGATGGAGAGTTCTCTCAGTGAGACGTCGCTGTTCTGCAGTAGCCACCGTTCGTCACACACCGGCATCTCGAACTCTCCGCGGTGCAGATCGACGAGGACCGGCGCGCTGGAGCCTGCGTCGTCGAGGATCCGGAAGATCGCTCCCCAGTCGATGTCGCCCTCACCGCCCGGGCACAACCGTCGCGCGAGACCGCGGCCGGTGAAGGTGATCCACGCGTCGTCGTAGTGAACCCGGGCGACGTGCGGTGCGAGCCGGGCGGTCGCCAGTTCCGGATCCTCGCCTCGCACCGGCAGGTTGACGGGATCGAGGCCCACCGCCAGATGGTCGGAGCCGACGGCGTCGATGAGCCGGAGGATTTCGTGTGACGTGATCTCCTCGTGCGTCTTGACCGCGAGTTTCAGGCCCAGGTCGGTGAGCACCGGGGACAGGTTCCGATACAACTGCGCCGTGGCGTCGAGCTGCTCAGGCCACACGACCGATGCGTCATAGCGGTCGTCCAGCATCCCCACGACGACCTGGACGTAGTCGGTGTCGAGTTCCCCGATGGCCCTCAACGCCTTGCTCAGTCCCGCCACCAGATCGCCTCGCCCTTCCTCGCGGAATCGCGGGGTTCGTTCGGCATGCCCGGCGGACACCATTCCCAGCGCGCAGCTCAGCCGGACACCGAGTGAACGTCCATAGTCGGCGAGTGCCCGAAAGGCGGTCGGATCGAGCGCGGGCGAAATCGTAAAAGGAGAGGCGAATTCCACGTGCCGCAGACCGAGACCGGACGCCGTGCGGATGGTCTCCCGTGGGGTTGATTCCTCGCCCAGCGCACGCGCGCACGCTCCGATGTCCCGGCGAACGGTGCCGACGTCCTCACCGACGATCACCGGGCCGACTCCGCGAGATTTCCTGCCCTCGTGTCCGATTCGACGGGGAGATTGTGTTCCGCGCACACACTTCGCACGTGGTCCGCACTCGATCTGATGTACGACACCGTCTCCGCGTAGCCGTACGGCAGCGCGGCATAGGTGGCGTTGTCGATCCGTTCCCCCGACCTTATCTGCCGGTCGTACGACTGCACCATGTCCACGTACGCCGCCATCTCCTGGACCGTCAGATCGGGATGGCCGTCGAGGAATTCGGAATCGAACGCTTCGATGAGCATCGTCCGCCGGGGACGCGGCAGGTCGTCGAGCGACTCGTCGTTCTCGATCGTGAGATTGAGCGCCGGATTCGCCGCCGCGAGTACCGGCAGTATGCGATCGAAGTCGACGACGCCGGTGCCGCATGGGCGCATCTGATAGGCGAGACCACCCTCGGTGTGGGTGATCGCGGCGTCCTTGATGTGTGTCTGACGCACGTAAGGTGCCAGCCGTTCGGCCGCCCAGACGGGATGTTCGAGACGTTGAAGCACGTTCGCGGTGTCGAACACGACCCCGACCACGTCCGAGCCGGCCGCCTCCACCAGCCGGACGAGTTCGAACGACGTGATCTCCTCGTGTGTTTCCAGGTTGAGGTGTATACCGAGGTCTCGTGCGATCGGAGCCAGTGTTCCGAGGAAACGCGCCGTCGCAGCCAGCTGTTCCGTCCACGTCACGTCGGTGCGGAAGCGGTCGTATGCCCAGCGGCCGCGGTACGCCGACTTGTAGTTCGCGGTGGCCACCCAGAGCTCACGGCAATCGATGGCGGCGCAGGCTTCCATCATCCGGCGGAAGCCGAGGACGATGTCGCCGTCGCCGACGGCACGCAGCTCCGGCGCCTCCGGGTTCGCGTAGGGATTGACCTTGCCCAGACCGGTCTCCAGGTACATACCCAGTTCGTCTGCCTTGGACCGGATGTCGCGCAGTTCAGCGGCGTCCAGGGCCGGACTCATATCGAGTACGGTCCGGAAGAACAGGCCGGCCATACCCAGTTCGTGGGCGTGTTCGAGGCTGTTCACGGGACCCCGAGTGCGGCTCTCGGGAATCTTGCGTCCGTCTACACCAATTCGCATGTCTTCCTTCTTCCGTCAGGGATGATCGATGTAATGAGAGGCCGAGACTCGACGGCCTCACGGCAGAGTCAGGGCGCCACCGGGGATGGTTCGCCCGGCACGTGCCAGAACCGGGTCGGGAACCGGCACCGCCTCGAGCAGTTCGCGGGTGTATCGGTGACGTGGAGTGGAGAACACCTGCCGGGTGGGCCCTTCCTCCACCACCACGCCGGATCGAAGGACCGCCACCTCAGAACAGAGTTGCTGCACGATCGCGAGATCGTGCGCAATGAACAAGATCGTCACCCCGAGCTCCTCGTGCAGGGACGCCAGCAGGTTGATCACCTGTGCCTGTACCGAGACGTCCAGGGCCGACACCGGTTCGTCGCACACGAGCAACCTCGGGCGAAGGATCAGGGCACGTGCGATGGCGATACGCTGCCGCTGTCCACCGGAGAACGTCGCCGGCAATCGGCCCATCGCATCCGGGTCGAGACCCACCTCGATCAGCGTCTGTGCGACCCGCTCACGCCGCTCCGCGCGGGTACGGGCCAGGCGGTGCACGACGAGCCCCTCCCCGACGATCTGTTCCACCGTCATCCGAGGGTTGAGGCTGGCGTACGGATCCTGCGCGACCAACTGGACGTCGCGACGAAACCGGCGCAGCTCTCCGCCCCGGAGCGCATGGACGTCACGCCCTTCGAAGGTGACGGTCCCGGAGTCCGGTCGCTCGAGCCGAACGATGCACTTGACGAGCGTGGACTTGCCGGAACCGGATTCGCCGACCAGCCCGAACGTTCCGCCCTCGGGTACCGACAGGTACACGTCGTCCAGCGCCTTGCTGCCGCGGGATCCTCCGAAAGACTTGTTCAGAGCTCGGATGTCGAGAAGAGGTGTTCCGTTCATCAGTTCCCGCTCCCTTGATCGAGATGGCAGGCGAGACGTCCGCCGTCAGCGGTCGCCGTCGTCGGTGGGGTTTCACTCGCGCAGCGCTCCATCGCGACAGGACATCGCGGATGGAAGGGGCAACCGGCGGGCCGCAGCGCCGGTGACGGAGGCGCGCCGGGAATGGTGGTCATCCGCGGGAGATGAACATCCAGCCTCGGCACCGCAGCGAGCAGTCCTGCGGTGTAGGGGTGCAGAGGGTCCGCGAACAGTGCCCGGACCGGGCGATCCTCCACGATCCGCCCCGAGTACATCACCGCGACACGGTCGGCGAGTCCGGCGACGACCCCGAGGTCGTGCGTGATCAACAGGAGACCGAGTCCTCGTTCGCGGGTGACCTCGTCGAGCAGATTCAGCACCTGTTGTTGCACTCGGACATCGAGTGCGGTCGTCGGTTCGTCGGCGATCAGAACTTCCGGCTCCCCGATGAGGGCCATCGCGAGAACTACCCGTTGCCGCATGCCCCCGGAGAATTCGTGCGGATAGGCGTCGAGTCGTTCGTGCGCACGCACCACCCCGAGTTCGCTCAGCACCTCGGCAGCCCGCCGCAGTGCGTCCTTCTTCCTGATGCCGCGTTGCCGGAGTGGCTCGCTCACCTGTGCGCCGATCGACTGCAGCGGGTCGAGCGCACCCATCGGGTCCTGGAACACCATCCCGATGCGATTGCCCCGGATCGTGCTGAGGCGGCGTTCGGTCTGCGCCAGGATCTCCGTGTCGCCCAGCCGAATCGAACCGCCGATTGTCAGTGAATCGTCCAAACGCATGAGTGCGCGTGCCGTCACCGACTTTCCCGAACCCGATTCGCCTACCAGAGCCACGCGCTCGCCCGCCGCCACCGTGAGATCCACGCCGTCCACCAACCGGACGGACGTGCCGCCCGGCTCCGTGTCGATGGTCAGCCCGGAGATCTGGAGAAGTGCCGTGCGCTGAACTGTTTCTGTCGTCATTTTCGATCACGCTCCTTGTCGTGCAGGGTCGCGCCGCTCGTGCAACATGTCACCGAGCAGGCCGAAGGCCGCGGCCGTGATGACGATCGCGATGCCCGGCACGAGCGCAGCCCACCAGGCCGTCGACAGGTAGTCACGTGCGCCGGCGACGGCCGCGCCCCACTCCGCGCTGGGCGGCTGCGCGCCGACACCGATGAACGACAGACCCGCGAGCACCAGAACGGTGTTGCCGATGTCCCCTGCCCATTTGACGGTCATGACGTCGAGCGAGTTCGGCAGCACGTGCCGTGTCATCAGGCGCCATCGACTGACCCCGAGGACCACTGCGCCGTCCACGAACGGCGACGCCATCGTCTCGCGCATCACCCCGCGCAGCAGTCGCGCCGTGTACGGCCAGCCGGTGGCGATCATCGCGATCAGAGCGCTGCTCAGGCTCGGACCGAGTGCAGCGGCGATACCCAGTGCCACGACGAGTCCGGGGAGAGCGAACCCGATGTCCGTCACTCGCATGAGAGTTTCGTCGACCCACCGCCCTCCGACCGTGGCCATCGTGGCGAGGACCGTTCCGATGAGCGAGTACGCGGCGACGACCAGAACTGCGGACAGCACCGACGACCGGGCGCCCGCGATCGTGCGCCACAGAACATCGCGCCCTTGGTCGTCGGTCCCCAGCCAGTGTTCGCTGCTGGGAGCGGTAAGGGCGTTCGCGATATCCGACCGGTAGACGGATTCCGGTGCGACCCAGGGACCGGCGACGGCGAGCACCACGATCACGGCGACAGCACCGACGACGACGCCGTCGAGAAGTCCCCATCGCGATCGGGGTCGACGCCCGCGAATCGAGGCGGATCTCCATCGGCCGACCACTGCGGTCACTCCGGTGACATTCGCTGCAATACTCATCGGACTCACTGCACCTTTCCGGGTGTACGCAGCCGTGGGTCGTGGGCCAGCTGGAGCATGTCCACGATGAAGTTCGCGACGACGACGATCACGCCGACGACGGTGACGGTGCCGATGACCGCGGTGATGTCCTTGCGACTGACCGCATTGGAGAGGTAGTCGCCGACCCCGGACAACCCGAACACGGACTCGACGAAGATCGCGGAACCGACGAGCATGCCGATCTCGATGCCGATGATGTTCAGAAGTGGTCCGGTCGCGTTGGGAAGTGCATGCCTGGTCCACAGACGCAGGGTTGGAACACCTTTCGCTCGGGCAACGGTCATGTGATCGCGGCCCCGGACCCGGAGGAGATCGGCACGGAGAGCCCGGAACATCTGTGCGGCGACGGCGACGGAGAGCACGAACGCGGGCAGCATCAGGTGTTGAAACGCATTGCTGAACGCAGCGAAGTCTCCGGCGAGGGCGGCGTCGACGAGTGTCATCCCCGTTCGGTGCGGGACGTCGACGCCCACCGAGATACGTCCCGAGATCGGCAGGATCTGCAGCCACGAGCCCAGCACCCATTGCAACATCAGGGCGAGCCAGAAACCGGGAAGCCCGAATGCGACGATCGCACCGACGCGGCTGACCTTGTCGAATCCTCCTCGTGATCGCGCCGCTGCGATCGTCGCCATCGGAACCGCGAAGGATACCGCGAGCACCATTGCGAGAAGGACCAATTCGAGCGTTCCGGGCAGTCGCGTGAGAACGTCGTCGAGCACCGGCTGGCGGGTCGAACTCGAGGTGCCCAGATCGCCGTGGAGCATCCGGCCGAGATAGTCGAAATACTGCATGACCGCCGGCTTGTCCAGACCCAGCTGACTACGCACCTCCTCCACCTGTTCCGGAGTTGCGCTCTCCCCCGCGGCCACCTGCGCTTCGTCCCCGGGAATCACCTTGGTCATGGCGAAGACGATGGTGGCCAGTCCGACCAGGGTGAGGAGCGCTGCGCCCAGTTTGCGGCCGAGAAACGCCGCCGGCGCCGTGAGGCGATGTACGGCGCGAGGCATGTCGAGTGTCGTCATCGGGCACTCCCTCACGCCACGCGGATCGCGGGAACCCAGACTCCGCTGCCCACGACCGCCGGACCGACACCGGTCACCCTGTTGCTGTGAGCAGTGGTCTGCCCCAGCGTGTACATGTTGACGGCCACCGCGTCGTTGCGAATATCCTCTTGAGCCTGCTTGTACAGGTCACACCGCGCCCCGGCATCGGATGTCTCGGCCGCGCGGCCGAGCAACTCGTCCACCGTGGGATTGCTGTAGCCGGATTTGTTCGTTCCGACCTGGTCCGACTTGTAGGTCTTGACGAGCATCACTCCGGGATCCGGGTACTGCGCGAAGTCGGTGGCGAGCATCATCTGCGGAATCGAGTCGGGCGATTTCAGAGCCGACAGATAATCCGCGTACGCGATGGGCTCGAGATCCAGCGTGACACCGATCTGCGCGAGGTTGGACTGCAGCAGCGTCGCCTCGCGTTCCTGCTCCTTGAAGACGGGCTGGAATTTCATGGTGAGGGTCAGGTCGGACATCCCGGCGTCGGAGAGCAACTTCTTCGCCTGTTGGAGATCCTGCCCGTAGGCGGGCATCTCCGGCCGGCACGAGAACTGTCCGGGCAGCGGGCCGGTGGCGATGCTGCCGTTGCCACCACGAATCGTGGCGAGGCCACCGGTGTAGTCGTACGCCAGCTGGATGGCCTGTCGTACGGCCTTGTTCGCCGTCGGCCCGTTCATCACGTTGAAGAAGATGTTCGCCTGAAGGTTGACCGGCTGACTCTGCACCGTCACGCTGGAGAAGCCGTCCAGCGCCTCGGCGTCGGCGTTGGTGAGCCCGAAGGACACATCGATGTTGCCGGCCTTCAGTTCCGCACTCTGCGTGGCGCTCTCGTCGATTCGTCGATAGACGAGCGAGGCCGGACGCCCCTCGTCGCCCGCCCAGTAGTCGTCGAATCGTGACAGCGTGTACGTGTCTGCACCACCCGGGCCTGCCAGGAAGTAGGGCCCGGACCCGGCGTCGTGGCCCGCGAGATAGGCCTGGCCCCGGTCGGTCCCCTCGTTGGCTTTCACGAGGGCCGAGTTGAGGATGTAGATCTTCGAGAGAGCGCCGAGGAACAGCGAGTTCGGTTCCGTCAGTTCGATCGTCAGACTCTGCGGGCCGGTGACCGTGGTACCCAGGTATCCAGTCATCTGGCCGGCAATGCCCTGCCCCAGCGCCGCCGTCCGATCGAGCGTGTAACGGACGTCCTCTGGGGTGACAAGGGCACCGTCGTGGAAGGTAGCCCCGCGCAGGGTCATCTGGATCGATCGAGCATCCGGAGACGGGACGAACTCGGACGCAAGCTGACCGACGATCTCGTTGTCGGCGTCGTATGTGACCAGGGTGTCGTACAAGGCCTGGTCGACGAAGTTCGTCTGAGCGTAGTCGGCGCGGATGGGGTCGAGCGTGGAGATCTGATTCTGGTAGGCCAGGACGACAGGCCGGTCGCCCGGTCCGCCTCCTACGTCGGTCCTGGCCGCGCTGGTGCACGCCACCAAGGCCGAGGTGACCGCCAGGCCGATCAGCGCGTACCCGAAACCCTTGCGAGCAAGCCTTTTTCGTTCAGTGGACACGGGAATCCTTCCGAATGGAGAGGGTAGTTCCGAAGCTTTCGACGAAGTGAGCGGCGACCGAATTTGCGCCACACTGCGCTGCCGGGCCGGATGTATATGGTCTACCAAGTGCGGAACCCGAGCGCCAAGCGTGGAGCGTTACATTCGGGTTAATCCCTCTGACCTGCACTGTCGTGAAACGTGTCCAGTGGTCGACTTCATCTTGGTATGCCATGATCGGTTCATGACGGTGAACCTGAACGGCGAGATCGGGGTCGCGGAATCCACGGCGTCGCCTCTGGGCACGGGCGTGGCCGGCGGACTGTCGGACGTACCACTCCCGAAGCAGATCTATTCGGTGATTCGTGAGCGCATCATCTCGGGCGCGTATCCACCCGGCAGTCGCCTGCGGGAGCGCGAATTGTCGCAGGAGTTCGACGTCTCGCGGGTCCCGCTCCGCGAGGCGTTGCCGCAGTTGGAATGGGACGGTTTCATTCAGATCCTGCCGCGGCGGGGCGCGGTCGTGACTCAGCTGTCGTTACGCGACATCGAGGAACTGTTCGACGTGCGGCTGGCATTGGAACCGTATGCGGCACGATGCGCAGCCGAGAACGTCGCTCGCGGTGCGTCCATGGAGGCGTTGCTGTCGACTATGGCGCGCACCGAGGAATTGATCGGAAACGACGAACCCCTTCTGATCCCGGCGGTCAACGCGCGGTTCCACATGGACGTCGTCGAACTGTCCGGCAACAAGTTACTCGTATCGGTGATGAATTCGCTGATGGGCCGGGTCCACTGGTTGTTCCGGCTGACGTGGCACCACAATCCCGCGGTGTCGTGTGCGGCGCACCGGGAACTCGTCGAAGCGATCCGCAGCGGAAACGGGAGACTCGCGGAAGCCAGCGCGTTCGCTCACATCGAGCACGGGCGCAAGCCGACGTTGGAGCGCCTCGCGCCGTCCCTGCCCGCAACACTGTAGGTTGCCGCGCCACCTACGCGTCGCCCGATGTCACATCGGTTCGATCTGACGGAACCGCGGTGACATCGGGCGAAGGGTCAAGCGAAGAAGAGCGCAGGCTACCGCACCACGTCGCGGCGGACGATGGTCTCGTCGCGGCCGGGGCCGACGCCGATGCAGGAGATGTACGCTCCCGACAGCTCCTCGAGGCGCAGGACGTAATTCTGCGCATTCTTCGGGAGTTCCTCGAACGTCCGGGCGTGGGAGATGTCCTCCCACCAGCCGGGCATTTCCTCGTAGATCGGCTTGGCGTGATGAACGTCGGTCTGCGACATGGGCATCTCGTCGTACCGCACGCCGTCGACGTCGTAGCCGACGCAGATCGGGATGGTGTCGAGGCTGCTGAGCACGTCGAGCTTGGTGAGGAAGTAGTCGGTGATGCCGTTGACACGCGTTGCGTAGCGGGCGATCACGGCGTCGAACCATCCGGTGCGACGGGCACGGCCGGTGGTGACACCCACCTCGCCACCGGTCTTGGCGAGGTATTCGCCGTTCTGGTCGAAGAGTTCGGTCGGGAACGGGCCCGAGCCGACGCGGGTGGTGTACGCCTTGAGGATGCCCAGCACCGTCGTGATCTTGGTGGGTCCGATGCCCGAACCGACCGCTGCGCCACCGGACGTCGGGTTGGACGACGTCACGTACGGGTAGGTGCCGTGGTCGACGTCGAGGAGTGTGCCCTGCGAACCCTCCAGCAGCACCGTCTCACCGCGCTCGAGTGCCTCGTTGAGCTGCAGGCGCGTGTCCGCGATGCGGTGCTTGAAACCGTCGGCCTGCTCGAGCACCTCGTCGACGACCTGCTGCGGGTCGAGGGCCTTGCGGTTGTAGATCTTGACGAGCACCTGGTTCTTGAACTCGAGTGCCGCCTCGACCTTCTGGGTGAGGATCTTCTCGTCCAGCACGTCCTGCACGCGGACGCCGACACGCGCGAGTTTGTCCTGGTAGCAGGGCCCGATGCCGCGGCCGGTGGTGCCGATCTTCTTGGCCCCGAGGAAGCGTTCGGTGACCTTGTCGATGGCCACGTGGTACGGCATGATCATGTGCGCATCGGCCGAGAGCAGCAGGCGGCTGGTGTCCACGCCCCGCTCGTCGAGTCCGGCGAGTTCGGTGAGCAGCACTCCCGGGTCCACCACGACACCGTTGCCGATGACGTTCGTGACGCCCGGAGTGAGGATTCCGGACGGGATCAGATGGAGAGCGAACTTGTCGCCGTTCGGAAGAACCACTGTGTGTCCGGCGTTGTTACCGCCCTGGTAGCGCACCACCCACTGCAGGCGTCCGCCCAGTAGATCGGTAGCTTTGCCCTTGCCCTCGTCGCCCCACTGGGCGCCGATCAGGACGATTGCCGGCATGACGTTGTCTCCTACGGTCGACGTACAGTCGTATCCGACTGCGTGGTCCTGCCGTTCGTAGGCAGTGGCCGGGGGAACAGTCTAGCCGAGGGCACGGAGAACAGACCCCACAGTACGGCTGGGGAGGCCATCTCGGGCGTGCCACTAGGATGATCCGAAAGGGAAGCTGCGGAAAATCGCGGCGGGACATCCGGGCGAGGAGTGGCGTTGACCCCCGTAGTGCTCATTTGCGGCGACGTGCCGCTTCCCCTGCCTCTGGGCTCCATTTCGACCTCGAGCGCACCTGCCGTCCCGGACAAGGACGACTTCGACGAGGTCTTCTCCAAACTTCAGGTCGTCGTGGATCCGCGACTGATCGTGGTGGGCAGCGACGCCGCCTTCGCGGCCACCCTGACCCGGTTGATGCGCACCGATCGCCTTCACATCGAACTCGCGTACGTCGCGGAGCATCGTTCGGAGGCGACCGATGCCTACCACCTGTCCTCCGGTGCCCGCGGCGCCCGCACCGCGCTGAAGGGGACGGCCAGGCCGGTCCCCCTCATCCGCGACGACGCGGGGATCGCGCTGGTCGGGTGCGCCACCGTCACGGGTCCGGACGGGGGTCCGCTCGTCGGCGAGGCCTACGTCGACGACACCCGGCTGTTCTCGGGGACGACGCCGAGCATGAACGTCGCCCCGACCCCACGGATGCCCGGTCTGCGGGCGTCGGTCGAGCCTCGCAGGCGCTGGCTGCCCCGCCGCTGGGTCGAGGGTCGCGCCGTGCAACTCGGGTCGCCCGCGGCGGCGCTGAACCGGGACGGCGTGCCGAACCCGCGCGAGGTCAAGCGTTCGACGTTCTACCGGCACGATCAAGAGTGGTTGCTGGTCCGATGAGCCTGCCCAGGGCGCGGACCACCGCGGTCCGTCCCAGCCCGGTGTTCCTTCTGGTCGTCGCTGTCGCGGTCGCCGGCGGCGTTCTCGCGTGGCGCGCCGAACTGGAGTCGGTGCTCGGCCACGTCGGGGTGTTCCTGCTGGTGGTCGCGGGATGGGTGGTGACGCTCTGCCTGCACGAGTTCGCGCACGCGTACACCGCGTGGCGGCACGGCGACACCGACGTCGAGGTACGCGGCTACCTGACGCTCAACCCGTTGAAGTACAGCCACCCGCTGCTGTCGATCGGTCTGCCGGTGCTGTTCATTGCGCTCGGCGGGATCGGGCTGCCCGGCGGCGCCGTGTACCTGCGCACCGGACTGTTCTCGCCGAAGGTGCAGGCGCGGGTGTCGCTCGCCGGACCCGCCGTGAACCTGGTGTCCGCGATCGTCCTGCTCGCCGTGATCCGCTGGTTCGGGCTGGGCGGCGACCACCAGGTGTTCTGGACGGGACTGAGCTTTCTCGCGTTCCTGCAGGTGATGGCCACCGTACTCAATCTCCTGCCGGTCCCCGGACTCGACGGGTACGCCGCGCTCGAACCGTTCCTGCCGCCGCGCACCCGCAGGTCCGTCGACCAGTTCAAGCCGTACGGCCTCCTGATCCTCGTGGCGCTGCTGTTCGTGCCGTCGATCAACGTGGTGTTCTTCGACGTCATCTACCGGCTGTTCGAACTGTCCGGGGTGCCGGAGATCTACGCGCAGTACGGCAACTACCTGATGCGCTTCTGGCTCTGACCCGTGAGTACTTGTACTCACGAGCGGGACCGGCGCGCATCCACTTCGGTGAAGTTGGGGGTCAGCCGCAGTTCCGCCAACGGCACCTCGCGGTCGGGGCTGCGGACCTCGACGCGCACGGCTTCGCCGGTTGCATCGTCCCGCATCCCGATCGGCGCACCGTGCTTGCCCTGGAGGTACTTGTCGCCCCACTGCATCAGCGCGAGCACGGCGGGCAGGAGGTCGCGCCCCTTCTCGGTGAGCACGTATTCGTAGCGGGTGCGCTGCCCGGGCTCCTTGTAGGGTTGCCGCTCGAACAGGTCCTCGGCCGTCAGTTCACGCAGCCGGGACGCCGCCACGGCCTCGGTGATGCCGACCCGTTTCGCGAAGTCGTCGAATCGCGTGGTGCCGTAGTAGGCCTCGCGCAGGATCAGGACGGCCGAACGCGTGCCGATCACGTCCATCGCCTTGCCGATGGAGCAGTGCGTCGCCCGCCAGGTGTCGCGATCTGCCAGAAAGCCGTCCAACCGTGCCGCGTCCATACACCTCAGCATAGCTGACTTTCAAATTCCATAGTCAGCAGCTACAACTTCCAGGACAGGTGCGACAGCCCGCTGGCGTCGAGTTCGAGCCCACGCGGAGTCGACACCAGCCGCAGCAGCACCTCCTGACACCCCGGGCACCGCACGACGACACCGGGCGCACGCGTATAGACGTGCACGGCCGCCATCGGCCCGTCGAGACCGCAGAACCGGCACTGTCCGGTCGCCGCGGTGAGGTCGTGAACGAAGATCTCCGCGAACGGCCCGCCGAGAACGTTCCCGTCCTCGAAGTCGTTGCCCTGCAACGTACTCATCGACAATTCCTTCCTCCGGTCACGGCCCCGAGGGACCGAACCGCTCGGTCTTGATGTCGTCCGGCGAGTGCCCGAGCGAGAGCAGCAGGCGAGCCGCCTCCTCGACGAATCCGGTGGGCCCGCACACGAAGCAGCGCGGCGCGAAGTCCGCGGGCCATCCCCACGCCGCGAGATCGGCGGCAGTGATCCGACCGGCCGGGCGCCGCGGCGAGTCCTCGCGGGTGTGGAGAACGAACGTCTCGACTCCCCCGTCGCCGCTCCCGGGCCTGTTCAGCTCGTCCGCGAACAATTCGTCGGCCCGCGTCCGGAGTGAGTACACGAGCCGGAACGGCGTGCGGTCGTGGCGGAACCGGCGCTCGCGAATCATCGACGTCAGTGGCACGATCCCCGACCCACCCGCGACGAGAAGCACCGGCGCGCCGCCACCCTCGCGCGGCGACCACACGAACCAGCCACCGATCGGTCCGCGCACCTCGATCAGATTGCCCGGGGCGAACACGTCGGTGAGATACGGAGACACCTCGCCGTCCGCCACCCGCTGG
The DNA here is from genome assembly GCF_000280725.2 of Rhodococcus sp. JVH1. NCBI lineage: Bacteria > Bacillati > Actinomycetota > Actinomycetes > Mycobacteriales > Nocardiaceae > Rhodococcus > Rhodococcus sp. JVH1. The sequence continues at coordinate 1,840,774 of NZ_CP166289.1, forward strand.
ACGACCAACTGCAGTCGCCACCCGTCCGGTGAACGCTCGGCCGGCGACGCCAGCGAGTAGCTCCGTTCGGTGGTGTATCCGTCGGGACCGGTCAGGCGGAGATCGACGTGCTGCCCGGCGCGATGCCCAGGCCAGTCCGGGACCTCGAGGACCAGGGCCCGCGCGCTCGCCGTCTCGGGCCACGACTCGACGAGTTCCGCCACTCGCCAGCTGAGCACGGCGCGGCCCAGAAGTTCACTGGTCACCCTGGTACCTCTGCTCCCGCCACGGGTCTCCGCGATCGTGGTACCCGAGTTGTTCCCAGAATCCCGGGACGTCCTGGGTGACGAGCTGGATCGTCCGAACCCACTTCGCGGACTTCCACAGGTAGAGATGGGGCACGAGCAGGCGAGCCGGACCCCCGTGCACCGGCGCGAGTGGCGCGCCCTCGTAAGTGTGCACGATCCACGCCTTGCCGCCGAGGATGTCGGAGACGGGAAGGTTGGTGGTGTAGCCGCCGTCGCAGCCGACGAGGACGAATCCCGCGGACGTCTCGACGTCCGCGAACAGGGTGTCGAGGGAGACGCCCTTCCACGAGGTTCCGAACTTCGACCATCGCGTGACGCAGTGGAGGTCGACCGTCGGCCGATCCTGCGGGAGCTTCGTGAATTCGGCCCACGACCACTCGTGGCGCCGGCCGGTCTCGTCCGTCACGGTCAACGTCCACGTCTCGGTCGGGACGCGGGGCGTCGGTCCTGCCGAGAGGACCGGGAAATCGCCGACCTCGTACTGCCCGGGCGGAAGTGAGTGCTCGCTGCGAGGTCTGCCGTGGAAGCCGGGGGTCAGAACAGCCATGCCTCACGTTAGGACCGCCGCGGGGGTCTTCGCAGCGCAAACCGTCGATCCGAGGTGTCGGTCACACCTGACTTGCCTTCGCCATAGTCAGGTGTAAATTGCTGACTATGGCCCTCAATAGTCAGGTGCGTGAGGAAGTGCGGCTCGGCCCGCTCCTCACCGTCCTCTCCGGCGCGTCGTTCGTCGCCAGCCTCGATCTGTTCGTCGTCAACGTCGCGTTCGGCGACATCGCGGCGAGCTATCCCGGGTACAGCCTCGGCGACCTCAGCTGGGTGCTGGGCGGCTACGCGATCGTGTTCGCCGCACTCCTGGTTCCGCTCGGACGCTGGGCCGATCGCGTCGGCCGCCGGCGCGGATTTCTTCTCGGGCTGGCGCTGTTCACCGCGGCCAGTGCGGCATGCGCGCTGAGCCCCTCGCTGTGGCTGCTCGTCGCCTTCCGACTCCTTCAGGCCGTCGGGGCGGCCGCCCTGACCCCAGCCAGCCTGGGACTGCTCATCAGCACGGTCCCCGAAGCCAGACGTGCGGGCGCGGTCCGGATCTGGGCCGCGTCAGGCGCCGCGGCTGCGGCCTTCGGACCCGTGGTGGGTGGCCTGCTCGTCGAGGCGTCGTGGCGCTGGGCCTTCCTGATCAACGTCCCCATCGGAATCGCGTTCCTGATCGCCACCGTCCGGTTGGTCCCCGACTTCCGCCCGGCCGCCCGCGACGCGGACCTCGACCTGTTCGGAGCTGCACTACTGACCGTCGGTATCGGCGCCCTCGCACTCGGACTGGTCCAGGGACCCGACTGGGGATGGGGCGACCCCCGAATCGCGCTAGCCTTCACCGTCGCTGCCGTGTCCGTCGCACTGTTCTGGTGGAGCAACGGCCGACAGCGTGAGCCGCTCATCGAACCCGCCCTGCTGAAGGTGCGCACGTTCGCCTGGTCGAACGTGACCGCGCTCGCGTTCAGTGCCGCCTTCGCGGCCGGCCTGCTCGCGAACATCCTGTGGCTGCAGCAGGTGTGGGGCTACTCCGCGCTGCTGACGGGTCTCGCGATCGCGCCGGGCCCGTTGATGGTGCCGGTGTTCGCGGTGGTCGGCCAGTTCCTGTCCCGCACGTTCTCGGCCGCAGCGCTCACCGCGGCGGGCAGTGCCCTGTGGGCGGCCGGTGCCGTGCTCGTTCTCTCGTCCGTCGGGAGTGAACCGCAGTACGCCTCGGAACTGCTGCCCGGCTGGATGATCGCCGGTGTCGGGGTCGGACTGGCGTTGCCGACGATCCTGTCGTCCGCCACCGCCGGACTACCGCAGTCGCGCTCGGCCACCGGTAGCGCCGTCGTCACCATGAGTCGTCAGGTCGGAACCGTGCTGGGTGTGAGCATGCTGGTCGCAATCCTCGGTACGACCACCGGTTACGCAGACACCCACTCCGCGTTCCAACTCGCCTGGTCGGCGGTGGCCGCGGCGGCCGTCGTCGCCGCTCTCGCCGCCACACGGATGAATCCACCCCGTGAGTACTTGTCAACCGCCCGCGGTTGACAAGTACTCACAGCACCGAAAGGAACGATCATGAGAGACGCCGTCATCGTCGAGGCCGTCCGCACGCCGATCGGTAAGGGTAAGCCCTCGGGCGCCCTGCACGGAGTGCACCCCGTCGACCTTCTCGCCCACAGCCTGTCGACCCTCGTCGAACGCACGGGAATCGATCCCGCACTGATCGACGACGTCATCGGCGGCACCGTCACCCAGGTCGGCGACCAGAGCCAGAACATCACCCGCAGTGCGCTTCTGGCCGCCGGATTCCCCGAATCCGTGCCCGGAACGACCGTCGACCGGCAGTGCGGCAGCAGCCAGCAGGCCGTGCACTTCGCAGCGCAGGGCGTGATGTCGGGTGCCTACGACATCGTCGTCGCCGCCGGTGTCGAATCGATGGGCCGAGTTCCGATGGGGTCCAGCAGCATCGGACGCGAAACGATGGGTGTGGGCTTCGAGCGCCGCTACCCCGACGGCCTCGTCCCGCAGGGCATCAGCGCCGAACTCATCGCCGCCCGGTGGGGACTGTCCCGCACCCAGCTCGACGAGTTCGCCCTGCGCAGCCACCAGAAGGCTGCGGCCGCAACGAGTGCCGGGAACTTCGCGAAGGAACTCGCCGTCCTGCCGGAGCTGAGCGTCGACGAGGCCCTCCGGCCGGACACGACGCTCGACGCGCTCGCCGGCCTGCGACCGGCGTTCCGCAGCGACTTCTACGAAGAGCGGTTCCCCCAGATCGACTGGTCGATCACCGCGGGCAACAGCAGTCCCCTGTCCGACGGAAGTGCGGCGCTGATGATCACCACGAGTGAGATCGCGGGACGCCTGGGACTGCGGCCGCTGGCCCGGCTCCACAGCTTCGCCGTCGTCGGCGACGACCCGCTGATGATGCTCACCGCCGTCATTCCCGCGACACGCAAGGTGCTGCAGCGCAGCGGACTCGACATCTCCGATATCGACCTGTTCGAGGTCAACGAGGCGTTCGCGCCGGTGGTCCTGGCCTGGGCGGTAGACACCGGAGCCGACCTGGACCGCGTCAACGTGCACGGCGGTGCGATCGCACTCGGACATCCACTGGGGGCCAGTGGCGCCCGCATCATGACCACGCTGGTGAACGCGATGGAGCAGCGCGGGGCCCGGTTCGGGCTGCAAACCATGTGCGAGGCCGGCGGACTCGCCAATGCCACGGTGCTCGAACGACTCGTGTGACGCGGCAGTAGTCCACCTCAGCCGTTCCGGCGGGCGATCGCGTCTCCCACCGCACGCAGCGATTCTCGCAACGAGTGCGGCTCGAGCACCTCGACTCCCCCGCCGAGAACGGTCAACTGGTCGAGCGCCACGTCCTCGGCCTCGAGTACCAGGTCGACGGTCACCCAGCCGTCGCCGTCCGGCGGTCCGGGTTCGACCCGTGCGGCCTCCACACCGACCACCCGGGGCAGCCGGCGCCACGACGCGGGCGAGAGCCGCACCCGGCACCGGAATCGCAGGAGCGCACGATCGAATTCGGCCACCGACGCCGTCCACCACGCACCCAGATCGAAGTTGTCGGGCCGCACCGACGCTTGTTTCAGCACGGTCGCGTCACTGATCCGCGACACGCGATACGACAGTGTCCGTCCGCGATGCTGCGCAACGAGATACCAGACACCGGCCTTCGCCACCAACCCCAGAGGGTCGAGAGTTCGTGCTGCCGAACGACGCCCCTTGCGGTAGCGGATGCCGAGACGCCGGCCCTCGAGCACCGAGGACGCCACCACCGGGAGCTCGCCGTTGTCGCGTGGCCCGTCGAACCAGCCGGGGGCGTCGACGTAGAGCCGATCCCGCCACAGCTGAGCCCCTGCGCGCAACGGGACCGGCAACGCCCCCAACAGCTTCGACTGCGCCGCAGCGGTGACGTCGCGAAGACCGAGATCGTCGGCGATCGACGGGACGCCGAGCAACATCAACGCGGACGTCTCCGCGCCCGTCATGCCACCGAGTTTCGACTGCCAGCCGTCGAGCAACCGGATTCCGCCACCGGGTCCGCTCGCCGTCCACAACGGCACACCGGCCGCCGACAACGCCGTGACGTCGCGATACACGGTGCGGACCGAGACCCCGAGTTCGTCCGCGAGTTGCTGCGCGGTGGCCCCGCGACTGCCCTCCAGACGGAGCATCACCTCGACCAGCCGACTCGAACGCATTCTCCGATTCTAGTGAAAATCACCGACAGTAGATGTCAGGGATAGGAGAGCACACTGGTCGGCATGACCAACTGGACGCAGTTCGAGACCGAAGCACCCGACCTCGCCAAGGCTGTCGCCGCACGCTTCGAGGCGCACAAGCACCACGTGCTGGCGACGCTCCGCAAGGACGGTTCCCCGAGGGTGAGCGGCACCGAGGTCGAATTCTACGAAGGCGCGTTGCTACTCGGCTCGATGGTCGGTGCCCGCAAAGTGCAGGACCTGCAACGCGATCCGCGATTCTCTCTCCACTGCAACCCCGGTCACCACACGATGGAAGGCGGCGACGCCAAGCTCAGCGGCCGCGCAGAGGAGATTCTCGGGGAGCGGAAACAGCAGATCCTCGCGCACTACCCCGACGAGATCCCCGAGGCGGAGGTCTTCGAACTCGGCCTCGACGAGGTGGTGCTCACCACCGTCGACGGCGACCACCTGTACGTCGATCTGTGGCGGCCGGGTGCGGAGGTCACCCGGTTCACCAAGTGACGGTCACTGCGTGACAGCGAATCCGAAACCGAGGGGGCAGGTTGCAGCGCCGTTCTTGGCAGGACCGTCCGGATCGTAGGTTCCGCCGGGGATCAGATGGGCTGTGAATCCGGGCAAAACCTTCTCCGGCCCTTCGGCGTCGCCCTCCTCGTTCACGAGCGGCCCGGACGAATGATGTTCCCCTTCGTGAGTCGTCCCGCAACGATTTCCCGCCGCGATACCGGACGAAACAGACAGGGCGCCTACCAGGTGACGTTCTCGGCGCAGTGGCGTCCGTTGGCGGTGGATTCCACCTGCACTGTCGCGTGCGAGAGCAAGTGGCTCTCGAGGACGGTCCGCGCCGATTCGAGGACGACGGACGAGTCGGCGTCCGTGGTGAGGTGGACGGTGGCCACGTCCATTCCCGTCGTGAGCGTCCACACGTGGAGGTCGTGCACACCGGTGACCCCTGGCAGCGCTTCGAGGTCGGCCTGCACCGATTCGACATCGACGTCCTCGGGGGATGCCTGCGTGAGGATGCGCAGTGACGCGGCGGCGAGTTTCATCGCCCGCGGCACCACCCACAGCGAGATGAGGACACCGACGATGATGTCGGCGTAGGCCCAGTCGAACGCCAGCACGACGCCGCCGGCGATGAGGACGCCGACGCTGCCGACGGCGTCCGCGAGCACTTCGAGGTAGGCGCCGCGGACTGCCAGGCTGTCCTTGGAATCGGCGCGCAGCATCAGCATCACCACGAGGTTCGCGGCGAGTCCGACGGTTGCGGTGAGGATCAGCGCCATGCCGGGAAGTTCGGGGGCGTCGCCGATGCGGGAGATCGCCTCGTAGAACACCCAGACCGCGACGGCGAGCAGCATCGCGGCGTTGGCCATGGCCGTGAGCACCTCGGCGCGATGCCAGCCGAAGGTCCGGGCCGCGGTGGCACTGCCCTTGCGTGCCAGGACAAGTGCGACGAGCCCCATCGACATTCCGACGACGTCGGTCAGCATGTGCCCGGCGTCGGCGAGCAGCGACAGGGAGTTGACGGTCAGACCGACGACGACCTCGAGAACCAGGAATGCGAGGAGGATGACGAGAGCGATCACCATGCGGCGGATCCGCCCCCGCGACGGGCCTACCTCACCGCTGCCTTGCGTATGGCCGTGCGAATGGCCGTGACCGACTCCCATGGGTGAGCCTCCTCCCGAGTTGTGCCGATCATATGCGTACATACGCATATGTTCAACAGCGCGCTCGGGCGGTCAGAGCTCGGGACGATAGGCCGGCTTCTCCACGGTCGGCGGCAGGGTGGCGATAGCCGAGATGCGTTTCAGCCCTGCGACCTGCAGAAGGTCGACGGTCAGCGACCGGATCTGCGCGAAGACGACCGTGGCCGACAAGCCCGCGTTCTCCACCAGTTCCGGTTTCAATCCGGACGCCACCGAACGCAGCACCCGCGCCGCCTCCGCCTGATCGGGTTGCTGCCCGGGGTCGGCGAGCGCCATCTGCCGGAGGGTCTCCAAGGCGTGGGCGAGTTTCTCCACCTGGTCGACGAGCCGTGGGTTGAGAATCTCGTCGTCACGCACCAGCGTGAGCGAACGCCGCGCGAGAACCCGGATGTTGCGCAACGCATTGTCGAGTGGGTCCGCGGCCGCGGTGAGTCGTTCGAGCCGGCCGCGGGTGTTCCAGTACAGCGGCGAGATTCGGCTGATCTCACGGCCGCCCGCGAGGTGGGTCCGCAGCGTGTCGATGGACGCCTGCGTTGCCCGCGCCTTTTGGAGGGCCTGCTCGATGGGCTTGTCGTCGTTGGCCACCAGACCGTCGGCCAGCAGCTGCATCACCTCGGACGCGGTCCCGAGAATGTTCGCGGCGTACTTCCGCGCCCGCCCCACGGGATGTGTGGGAATCAGCGCGACGACGGCGATCCCCACCAGACCACCGGTCAACGCGTCCACCATGCGGTCGATGCCCGCGGTGCCGCCGGGTGGCAGCAGCGTCGCCACGAGCACCGCGGAGTTACCCGCCTGCATCGAGAAGATCGGTCCGCTGTTCAGCAATACGGCCGCGGACATCGCCAGCATCACGACGAGAGTGATCTGCCAGGTACCGCTCCCGATGACGGAGACGATGAGGTCGCCGACCCCGATCCCGATCGTGACACCAGCCACCAATTCGACGGAACGGCGCAGGCGGGCGCCGAGAGACAGCCCCAGCGACACCACCGCCGCGATCGGCGCGAAGAACGGCGTCGGGTGACCGATCACCACCGTCGCCACCCACCAGGCGGCGCCGGCAGCGATCGCGCACTGCAGGATGGGCAGTGCCGACACCCGCAGTCGCTGGGCCGAAGTCCTCAGCCCGTCCCGGCCACGGACTTTCGCCGAGCTGAGGGCGTTAACCGACGCCAAGCGCTTCGGCGGCTCGGGGATCGCAGTCCTCGAGCAGATCGAGGCACCGCGCGTACTCGTCCGTTTCGCCGATCGCCTTCGCCGCCTTCGCCAGCACGGCGACGCACCGGAGGAAACCACGGTTGGGTTCGTGGCTGTACGGAACCGGGCCGAAACCCTTCCACCCGTTGCGACGCAACTGGTCCAGTCCACGGTGGTACCCAGTGCGCGCATAGGCGTACGCCGCGATGGTCTCGTCGGCCTGGAGGGCCGCCTCGGCCAGGTAGGCCCATGCGATGGATGCGGTGGGATGGGCGGCTGCGACGGAAGCCGGATCCTCGTGGTTCAACAGGGCCGACTCGGCCTCGTCGTCCCCGGGGAGCAGCGTGGGCTGTGGTCCGAGAAGGTCACCGAAAGACGTCATGCGCCTATTGTGCCCCCGCCGCGGCGCCGTCACTGCGTCGGCCCGCGTCCGCGACGCGCCCTGTCGCGGTCTCCGATGACGCACGATGTCGTTAGGCTGCCCCCAACGTTCATTTCTCTGCAGACCGAGGGGCAGCGAGTGCAGGACCCGAAGAAAGACGAATCGACTCAGAAGCCGGCCGCGGACACACCGTCCGGCCCGGCCGCGGCCGGCACTACCACCGGCAAGGGCACGGGTGGCGCCGACACGACCGCGAAGCCTGCGAAGACCGCGGCGGGCGCAGAGCCCGCCGCACCGAAGTCGCCCGAGCCGAAGCCCCCGCAGAAGAAGGCGCCAGAGAAGGCAGCAGAGAAGAAGGCCGACAAGCCGCAGCCCGAACTGCCCAAGCCTCCCGCGCCACGCCCGCGAGCCGAGGCACCTCAGGCCGGCGCGAACGCCACCGCGCAACCCGCGGACAAGGCATCCGAGGCGGCCACCACCGCGATCCCGACGCAGAAGGGCGTGCCGGCCTCGGGCGACGCCGCGACGGTGAAGATGCACCGCCCACCCACCACACAGAACCCGGCGGCGCAGGGGCAGGCGAAACCGCCGTCCGACGACGAGACGGTCGCGATCCCGGTGACGAAGCCCGCGGTCCCGGCGACGCCGCCACCGCCCCGACCCGCCGCACAGGCGAACCAGCCTCAGAACGCCCGGCCCGTGCCGCCGCCGCCCGCTCCCCCGCGGCCGGCGCCCACACCGCCGAAGGCCGCACCGCAGCGGGTGCTGCCGCCCCAGCAGAGCGCGCCGCAGCGCGTCCCCGCGGCGCAGCAGCCCACGAAGAAGCACGGGAAGGTGTGGCTGTTCGCCGCGATCGCCGCCGGCGTCATCGTCGTCGCCGCCATCGCGGTCGCCGGCGTGGTGGTCTACAACAACAACCAGGCCGAGAACTCCCCCGAGGCCCAGGTGCAGGGAACGATCGACACGTTCGTCGCGGCACTCACCCAGGGCGACCTGGCGACGCTGCGCACCAGCACCTGCGGCAGCCTCGCCGAGTACTACCAGGGCCTCTCGGATCAGGATTTCGCCGAGGTCCACCAGGTCGCCGTCACGCAGCAGAACATTCCCGTGGTCGGCGGCGTCGACGCCGTGCAGATCACCGGGGACACCGCCATCGCCCAGGTGAAGGCCCACACGGCCGCCAACCCCGGCGAGCAGTCGTGGCGCACGTTCAACCTCGAGAAGGTCGACGGCACCTGGAAGATCTGCGACCCCCGATAAACGACTGTGCGCCTTTCCGGTAGCGGTGGCTACCGGAAAGGCGCACGGGCGCGAAGCGCCTATCCGGAGACGGAACGTCCCGCGGACTTGAGGTCGTTGCAGGCCTCGATGACACGGGCCGTCATGCCGGCCTCGGCCTTCTTCAGGTAGCTGCGCGGGTCGTAGACCTTCTTGTTGCCGACCTCGCCGTCGACCTTCAGGACGCCGTCGTAGTTGACGAACATGTGGCCCACGATCGGCCGGGTGAACGCGTACTGGGTGTCGGTGTCGACGTTCATCTTGACGACGCCGTAGTTCAGCGCAGCCTCGATCTCCGACTTCAGCGAGCCCGATCCACCGTGGAAGACGAAATCGAACGGTTGCGAGCTGTCGGACAGGCCCAGCTTGGCGGCGGCGACCTTCTGGCCGGTCTCGAGCACCTCGGGACGCAGCTTGACGTTGCCCGGCTTGTAGACGCCGTGCACGTTGCCGAACGTCGCGGCCAGCAGGTACTTGCCGTTTTCGCCGGCGCCGAGGGCGTCGATGGTCTTCTCGAAGTCCTCGGGCGAGGTGTACAGCTTGTCGTTGATCTCGGCTTCCACGCCGTCCTCTTCGCCACCGACGACGCCGATCTCGACCTCGAGGATGATGTTGGCGGCCTTCGCCTTCGCGAGGAGCTCCTTGGCGATCTCCAGGTTCTCGTCGATCGGGACAGCCGACCCGTCCCACATGTGGGACTGGAACAGCGGGTTGCGGCCCGCCTCGACGCGCTGCCTCGAGATCTCGAGCAGCGGCCGGACGAACGTGTCGAGCTTGTCCTTGGGGCAGTGGTCGGTGTGCAGGGCGATCGTGACGTCGTACTTCGCGGCGATCACGTGCGCGAACTCGGCGAGTGCGACCGCTCCGGTCACCATGTCCTTGACGCCCAGGCCCGAACCGAACTCGGCGCCACCGGTCGAGAACTGGATGATGCCGTCACTGCCGGCGTCCGCGAAGCCCTTGATGGCGGCGTTGATGGTTTCGGAAGAAGTGCAGTTGATGGCGGGGAAGGCAAAGGAGTGCTCCTTGGCCCGACCAAGCATCTCGGCGTAGACCTCGGGAGTCGCGATTGGCACGGCGGCAGTCCTCCAATAAGAGTCGATTTCGGCGCGCGCGATCAGCGCAGCGCGCGATGTGGTCCTAGCAGTATGGCAATACCGGTAGCGTACGTCGCCCGGTGGCTGTCGCGGCACCCCGTTTCGGCACGTCCACGACCCGGCCGAAACTCCATGACCTGCAGTATTCCGTCAGTCGGGGAATACGCCGGTACGCTGAGGGCCGTGATTGTGCAGGCAGCATCGGATTCCGTGACCAACCTCGCGTTGTTGCCGGGATTCCTCGACCCGGTGAACCTCCTCAACTCCTTCGGCACGTGGGTGCTCGTCGGACTTCTCCTGGTCGTCTTCATCGAGTCGGGATTGCTGTTCCCCCTGCTCCCCGGCGACTCGCTTCTCTTCACCGCGGGACTCATCGCCGCGTCGAAGTCGACGGAGATCGAACCGTTCGCCCCCATCGGGGTGCTTCTGGTTCTGATCCCGATCGCCGCGATCCTCGGCGACCAGGTGGGCTTCTTCATCGGCAGCAAGGGCGGTACCGCCCTGTTCAAGAACGACGACGCGCGGTTCTTCAAGAAGAAGTACATCGACGAGTCGCACGCCTTCTTCGAGAAGCACGGCCCGATCACCATCATCCTTGCCCGGTTCGTTCCGATCGTGCGTACGTTCGCGCCGGTCGTCGCGGGTGCGTCGCGGATGAAGTACTCGCTGTTCCTGACGTACAACATCGTGGGCGGCGTCCTGTGGGGCGCCGGTGTCACACTGCTCGGCTACCTGCTCGGTCAGATCGAGTTCATCCGCGACAACGTCGACATCATCTTCCTGCTGATCGTCTTCGTGTCGGTCCTGCCGATCATCGTCGAGGTGGGCAAGCGCGTCGTGAGGTCCCGTCAGAGCGCGGGCTCCACGACCGAGGACGCGCAACCCGTCACCACCCCCACCGATCCGACGTCCTGAAACCGATCGGGGTAGCGCACTGACGATGGTCACCACGGCAGCAGGCAGCTTCGGGCCTCTCGTCTCGGCCGGCCCAGCGCTGGTCTGGGTCGTCGTCCTCGCGTTCGTGTTCATCGAGTGCGCGGTGATCCTGGGCCTGTTCCTGCCCGGCGACTCGATGCTGATCACCGCCGGAATCGTGCTGGCCAACCATGCGTCGGGCTCCGGCCACGTGTGGGCGTTGTCGGTCGGCGCGATGATCGCCGCCGTCTGCGGAAACCAGGTGGGGTACGTCATCGGTCACCGCACCGGCAACCGCATCCTGGCCCGCAAGGGCGGGAAGTATCTCAACTACGCCAACCTCCACAAGGTCAACGTCCTGCTGGAGAAGCACGGCTTCTGGGCAGTGCTCATCGCCCGCTGGATTCCGTGGGTCCGCACCCTGTGCCCGCTGGTCGCCGGTGCGGCCAAGATGAACCACACCAAGTACACGATCGCGAGCACCATCGGCGCCATCTTCTGGGCACCTGTTCTGCTGCTCATCGGCTTCTACTTCGGCTCGTTCCTGGACCGGGTGTCGTGGCTGATGCCGGCCGTGCTCGCCGGGATGGTCGCGTTGCTGGTGATCGGCACCGCGCTCGGGGTGTGGCACTACCGGCAGGAGATGGCGCGGCCGCCTGAAGAAGTGGCCGTCGAAGAAGTACTCGACTAGTGCCGATGCACCGCTTCCCACGCGGGCAGCGGGTCGTCGAAGCGCACCCACGCCGCCGATCCTGACGCCAGTTCGTCGTCGGTGAGCAGCGCCGGGTCCAGGATGCGCCGCGGACCGTCGGGGTCGAGGCGGACACCGATGAACACGATCTCCTGCCCCGGTGTCTCGTCCGCGGACGCCCACAGCTGGGCCGGCTCGATCACCAGGTTCGGGCCGGCCTGCGACCACACGGCGGCGAGGTCGGGGCGGCTGGCGATCCAGCAGAACCCCTTGCTCCGGAGCACGCCGGTGAACCGCCCCAGCGCCTGATCGAGCCGGGCGGGGTGGAACGGCCGCGACGCCCGGTAGGTGACGCTGCGGATGCCGTATTCCTCGGTCTCCGGGGTGTGGCCCCCTGCCAGTTCCTCGGCCCGGCCGGGCAGCTCGGCGGCGGCCTCCGGGTTGTACCGGCCCGTCCCGAGAACCTCGCCGGGATCCACGACGCCGCGTGCGGTGCGCAGCAGTCTCGCGGTGGGGTTGAGCCTGCGCACCGTGGCTTCCGCCGCGCCGGCAGCACTCTCGCTCACCAGATCCGTCTTGTTCAGCAGGATGACGTCGGCGAACTCCACCTGGTCGACGAGCAGGTCGGAGATGCTGCGCTCGTCGCCCTCCCCCGCCTCGTGGTTGCGGTCGTCGAGTCGCTCGCCCTTGGCCAGCTCGCCGAGGAACGTCGACGCGTCCACGACCGTCACCATCGTGTCCAGGGCGGCCACCGATCCGAGGCTGAGCCCGCCCTCGAACTCCCAGTCGAACGTGGCGGCGACGGGCATCGGTTCGGAGATGCCGGTCGATTCGATGACGAGATGGTCGAACCGGCCCTCCTTCGCCAGCCGCGCGACGGCCTCGACGAGGTCTTCCCGCAGGGTGCAGCAGATGCAGCCGTTGGTGAGCTCGACGAGTTTCTCCTGCGTCCGGTCCAGGTGTCCCTGCCCGGCGACGAGGGCGGCTGGGGGACCCCCTGCACGAAGTGCTTGGGGGACGATGTTCACTTCGCTCATGTCGTTGACGATGACGGCGACGCGCCGGCCGTCCCGGTTCGCGAGGAGGTGGTTGAGCAGGGTGGTCTTGCCCGCGCCGAGGAAGCCGGACAGGACGGTGACGGGGAGTGGCCGGGTGACAGTCATCCAGAAATGATAACTGTTTTCATTAAGCCGGGATTCGCCGGCGTACTCGACTACAACGCGACAGCGCCGGACGCGTCCGCGTACTGACTCTCGGGGCGGGGCAAACCGAAGTGGTCGCGCAGTGTGGTGCCCGAGTACTCGGTGCGGAACAGTCCACGCTCCTGCAGGATCGGGACCACCTTCTCCGCGAACACCTCGAGACCGCCCGGGTAGTACGGCGGCATGACGTTGAAACCGTCGGCCGCGCCCTGCGTGAACCATTCCTCGATGGTGTCGGCCACCTGCAGCGGCGTCCCGACGACCACCCGGTGCCCGCGCGCACCGGCGAGACGGTGCAGCAATCCACGCAGAGTCGGGTTCTCCCGCTCGACGATCCCGGCGATCACCTGCAGGCGACTCTGCTGGTTGTCCGTGACGTCGCCGGCGTCGCCGAACAGTCCGGCGGGCACGGGGGCTTCGAGTTCGAGGTGTCGCACGCTCGAACCCGTGAGGCCCTCGAGCTGGGCGAGCCCGTACTCGGGCGACGTGAGTTCGTTGAATTCGCGTTCCAGGTCGCGGGCCTCGGCCTCGGTGTCGCCGAGGAACGGGCTGATACCGGGAAGGATCTTCACGTGCTCAGGGTTGCGACCGTACTGCGTCGCGCGCTGTTTGACGTCCGCGTAAAACGCCTGCCCGTCCGACAGCCGCTGGTGCGCGGTGAAGATGGCCTCGGCGTACTGGCCCGCGAATGCGCGGCCCTCGTTGGACGCACCCGCCTGCACCAGCACCGGGTGGCCCTGCGGGGAGCGTGGCGCGTTGAACGGTCCCCGCACCCGCAGGTGGCGGCCCACGTAGTTGATCTCGTGGATCTTCGACGGGTCCGCGTAGATGCCCGCGGCCTTGTCGATCAGGATGGCGTCGTCTTCCCAGCTGTCCCACAGCTTGACGGTCGCGTCGACGAACTCCCGCGCCCGCGCATAGCGGTCGGCATGGTCGGGGTGGCTGGCCAGCCCGAAGTTGGCGGCCGCCAGGTCGGTTCCGGTGGTCACGATGTTCCAGCCGGCCCGGCCGTGGGAGATGTGGTCGAGGGAGGCGAACAGCCGCGCCAGATTGTAGGGCTCGAAGTACGTCGTGGACGCGGTCGCGATCAGACCGATCCGTTCGGTGGCGGTCGCGATGGCGGTCAGCAGCGTGATGGGTTCGAGCGCTCCGGCGGCGCCGTGCTCGACGTCGCTGCGCAGGGCCGGGCCGTCGGCGAAGAAGATCGCGTCCAGCTTCGCGGCTTCCGCGGTCCGCGCGATGTCCTGGAAGTAGGAGACGTCGTACAGCCGCTCGGGCGTCGTGAGCGGGTGGCGCCACGCCGACTCGTGGTGCCCGGCCGGGTAGATGAACGCGTTGAGACTCAGCTGCCGCTGTTGATCTGACATAACGAACTGTCTAACAGCGCCGAATCGGGGACGACACGGTTAATTTTCGCGTGATTCGAACCGTCGCTCTAGCGTCGCGGATACCCTGCCGCGGAGACCATGTGCGCGGCCTCCATCAGCATCCAGCCTCCGAGCTGGACGGACATGTCGCGTTCCGGGATCCCGGACGACCGCACGGTGCCCCCGGTGAACGTGGCGATTCCCCCGCCCAGCCCAGGCAGCTGCGCCTGCTTGGTCCAATCGTGGCCGAACAGCGGCTGCCCCTCGATCTGCAGCCGGTTCTCCCAGGCCGATTCCGCGGAGCTCAGCACGAGCTGGGCGGCGATCTCCCGCGCCCTGATGTCGGCAGGCGATTCCCACGGCAGCATCACCGCGGTCAACGCCAGATACCGCGCGAGGATCCCGTTGAACAGGCCACCGTCTCCCCCACCGCCGCCGTCGATGACGCCGTCGGGTGCGAGGTGCTCGTCGATGGCGTCGACGAGCCGGTGCGTCCTGTTGCGGTGCCGCGGCGAACCGAGGCGCACGGCGAGTTCGGTTTCGAGACCGAGCACGACGCCCTGACAATACGAGTAGACGTTCCTTTCGATTTCACCGCCCGGATGGATGCCGTCGACGATCAGGTTGGTGTGCACGTCCCGCAGCGTGTCGTCGATCCAGTCGGCCGTGGCCTGGGCGCGCCACAGCTTTCCGGTGCGGGCCAGCATGATCCCTGCGGGCCCGTTGGCCGGTGCGTTGTAGAAGTTCGAGCCCTTCCGCCACGGGATGCCGCCCCCGGCCTCGGGCGCCCAGGCGTCGAACAACTGGGATTCGAGCGCCTGCACCGCACTTCTGTTGTCTATGAAGTGCATTCGCTGGGCACGCTCGAGGGCGATACCCAGCCAGGCCATGTCGTCGTAATAGTTGTTGGTCCAGCCCGACACGTTCCGCAGACGGTGGCTGCGCGCCAGTTTCACGATGCGACGGCGACGGCGCGGCGTGGGGTCCCGTTCGAGCGCGTCCACGGCGCAGTCGAGCAGGTGGGCCTGCCACCAGTAGTGCCAGCTGAGGAACAGCCGCTCGCGCCGCACCGCCGGCCAGGCGACGACGCCCAGGGTGGTGCCCGGGAGCGCCCACAGCCGGCGAAGGTGCCTGCTCACCACCGCTTCTTCAGCGGCGTCCGCGCGCGCCGACCACGAGTCCTGCATGAGAGTTGATCTTGCCTATTCGCCGGGGGTTCCGCTACCAGGCACGGTCGAGGTCGGCGTGCTGACGAACCCACGCATGCATGGCGATTCCTGCGGCTACGCCCGCGTTGATGCTGCGGGTGGAACCGAACTGGGCGATCGACACCGTCATCGCCGCAACCTTTTTCGCCTGGTCCGTGACTCCCGGCCCCTCCTGGCCGAACAGGAGCACGCAGTCACGGGGCAGACTCGCCGTCTCGAGCGGGACGGATCCGGGCGTGTTGTCGACGGCCACGATGGTGAGACCCCGCTCACGTGCGAACTCGACGAGGCCGTCGACGTCCGAGTGGTGGAGGACGTGCTGGTACCGATCGGTGACCATGGCCCCGCGCCGGTTCCAGCGTCGACGTCCCACGATGTGGACTGCGGCTGCGGCGAACGCGTTGGCGGTGCGCACCACCGTCCCGATGTTCGCGTCGTGGCCGAAGTTCTCGATGGCCACGTGCAGCGGGTGGCGGCGGCTGTCGATGTCCGCGACGATCGCTTCCCGTGTCCAGTACCGGTAGGCGTCGACCACGTTGCGGCGATCGCCGCCGGCCAGCAGTTCGGGGTCGTAGCGCGGGTCGGCGGGGACCGGGGTGTCGTGTTCCTCGGTCCACGGGCCCACGCCGTTCGGGTTGTCCCCCCATTCGGTCGGCCCCGCCTCGGCGTTTTCGACCTCGACCCGGCCGGTTTCGACTCCGCTCATGACGTCAGAACGTCTGGTTCGAATCGGGAGCGACGGTGAAACCGTGCGACGTCTCGTCGTTGGTGCACGTGACGGCCGTGGCCGTGGTGCTGCACGTGTAGCCGAGCTTGGTCAGTTTCGCCCCGGCGGGCAGGGCCGCGTCCGGTTCGTCGCCGCCCGACGTGTAGACGAGGCCACCCGCGCACATGAACGACGCCTCGCCGTCGTTCTCGACGCGGATGCCGTGACCCCAGTCGACCATGCAGTCGGCCGGGCGCGGCGGCACCGGGCTCGTCGACCCCTGACATCCGGCCTCGGTGCGGTTCGGCAGCTTGATGATGCCGCACTGGAACCCGCCGTCCGGGGACGTGAAGAAGTACGACTCGTTGTGCTCGTAGGGGACGTCGACGAGCGTCGTGGTCGGCGCTTCCGTCGTCGTGGGCGGCGGCGCAACGGTCGTGGTGGTGGTCGGCGGAACCGTGGTCGTGGTGGTGGTCACAGGAGCCGCGACAGTCGTCGTGGACGGCGGCGGAGCCACGGCGTCCGAGGACCCACCACATCCTGCGAGCATCATGGCCGAGCCAATGCTCAGACACACCAACGACACCCGACGCCACGCCATACGGCCACCTCCACACACGCTTACCTGCTGCCGACACTGCACTCTAACGGCAGTGCGGCGGTGGGGCCGCCTCGGCGACGCCGGGACGGGCTAACCTGGAGGTGGAGGCAATCGATGAATCATCAGCGCATCGTGCGGACGGTCTGCTTCGTCACGGTCGGCTACGTCATCGTCCTCGCCGTCTGGCTGGGATGGTTGATCGAGCACACCCCTCCGGCCACCATCCCGTACCAGATCATGGGATTGGTCGCCGCCTTCGGTTCGGCGCTGGGGTTCGGGATGATGGCGGCCGAACGGCCCAGCCGCGCCGACCGCCTACTCGAACGACACGGGCTCGAGGGCTGGGCGCGGATCGAGCACGCCACTCCGCTCAGCCGCACTCCCGACAACGGCGAGCTCACCGAATTGGATCTGCGGCTGACCGTGCCCGGTTCCGAGAGTTACGCCGGACGCGTCGTCTACGAGGTGCGGCGGGAGAACGCGACCCGCTTCGTTCCCGGCGAGACGATCACCATCCTCGTGGATCCGAAGGACCGGGACCACATCATGCTCTGCCCGTGACCCGGCGGCGCCCGAGCGTGAGCATCCCCTCGACGAGCAGCAACTGGGCCGCCGCGTAGCTGGCGAGGATCACGCCTTCCGCCACAGCCCTCCCCCGCTCACCCCGGATGAACAAGCGCCGCACCACGATCAGGCCGTCGGAGGCGGTGAACAGCATCCCGCCCACGCCGAGCCAGCTTCGACGGTCGGCTCCGGGCACGGCCACATTCGCGACGACGGCCGCGCCGGGCGCGAGGGACGGATCGGCCGACAGGGTCGACGTGGTGCCGAGCAGCGACCCGTACGCGGTCAGCGGCACGGCGACCTCCTTCGCCCGCCCGCGGAGCAGCGCCGCCGCGCCTGCCCAGCCGGCGAACCGGGGAAGCAGTGCGGGCGCGGTGGGCCGGGCGCCCCGGCGCAGCAACAACGCGGAATAGCCGACCTGCATGACGGCGAACGAGGACGCGCCACGCACCAGGCGGGCGTCGTCGTCGGGATCGATCATGAAGACGTCGCCCACGGTCGCGGCCGTGAGACCGGCGAGGAGGAGCGCGGCGTCGGCGGGGTCCGTGTCGGCGCGGCGCCGCAGCACGCGGGCGGCGAGCGCGGGCGCGATCAGTGGTTTCGCGACCTGCTGCCACCGTTCACGTCCGGTGACGGCCCCGACGACGGTGGCCAGTGTCGCACCGGCGAACACCGCGTGCTCGACACCCCAGTTGTTCTTCGACTTCACGTCTTCCTCCCACACTCGCGGACGTGCCGAGGTTACCGGCCCGAAGAGTGGTTGACTTGAGAGTGGACGCGACGGAGAATCCGCGATTGTGAGGGCACAGGTGATGGCAAAACAGGCGCGCGCGGCAGCCACCCGCCATCAGGTACTCGAGGGCGCGGCACTGAGCTTCGAGAAGCTCGGGTACGGCGGTGCCAGCCTGAGCGGGATCCTCTCCTATGCCGACGTGACGAAGGGCGCCTTGTACTTTCATTTCGAGTCCAAGGAAGCACTCGCCTGGGCCGTGATCAAGGAACAGCACGCCATGGCGATGCTGGCAGCGCAGCGAGTGCTCGCGACGGCGCAGTCACCGATGGAGGCGATCCTGTTGTGCGCCAAGGAGATGGCGCGCCAGCTGCTGACCGAACCCATCGTGCGCGCGGGGGTGCGACTCACCCTGGAACTCGGTACGTCCCGCGGCCCGGCCACAGATCCCTACATCGACTGGACCGACACCCTCGTCGCACTCGCGGGCAAGGCACGGGAGGCGGGTGAACTGCGCGCGAGCGTCGACCCCGCGGCACTCGCCCGGTTCCTGGTCAGTTCGTTCACCGGCATGCAGTTGGTGTCGGAGGCACTGACCGGACGTTCCGACCTGTACGAGCGACTGGCCGACATGTGGGCGCTGCTCCTGCCCTCGATCGCGTCGGAGGACATGCTGCCCCGCCTGCTCGAACTCGCGTCACTGCGAGACGACGTCGCGTCCTGACGGGCTCAGACCCCGCCGGGAGTGGGCTCGGGAGTGTCCGGCGCCGGATGTGGCAGATCGAGCGGGTGCGACTGCGTCGGCGTCGGCTGGACGACGGCGATCCGCGCGCCGTCCGGGATGGCATCGACCGAGCAGATCGTTCCGAAGATGCCGAGCCCGCCGAACAACGCGAGTAGGCCGTAGGCCAGGAACGTCGACGACCGTTCGACTACGCAACGTGGTTCACGCTGCGGTGCCACCGTGGCGCGCCGCGCGGACGCGGTGCGTCGCTCCCGGGGAATTCGGGTGAGTTCAGCCATGTGGCCCTTCTTCGCATGGTTCGTCGGTGCGGGTGGTGTCGAGTCGACACTTTCGAGTCTGTCGTGATGCCGCCCGAGTGTCGTGCACCCCAGGGATGGAATGCGCCCCACCCAGGGTTCAGCGGCCCGGCGTGGGGCTTCGGGACGCGGGTGGATATTATCCAGACCACAGCCAGGATGTACGCAGTGCGGATGGAATGACCGCTCTGCGTACATCCTGAGCATCGCCCGAGCAGGAAGGCCTCATGACGACCACCGAGGAACCGACTCGCAGCGACGACGTGCAGACGCGTCCCCCTCGCTTCGAACGACCGCCGTGGCCGCCCGCGGGCCCGCGCCGCCTGATCGGCGACCTCGGCGCCACCTACGCCGCCAACGGGCTGATCGGCCTGATCTTTTCCGCGACGGGGCCCGTGGCCGTGATCCTGGCCGCCGGCTCCGCGGGCGGACTGTCGCCCCAGCAGATGGCGTCGTGGATCTTCGGCGTCTTCTTCCTCAACGGCATCATGACCGCCCTCGCCAGCTGGCTGTACCGTCAGCCGCTCGCGTTCTTCTGGACGATCCCCGGCACGATCATCGTCGGCGGCTCGCTCACCCACCTGTCGTGGCCGGAGGTACTCGGCGCGTTTCTGGTGACCGGGCTACTGGTCCTCACCCTCGGACTGACCGGGCGGGTGCGTCAGGTCATGGCGATGCTCCCGATGCCGATCGTCATGGCCATGGTGGCCGGCGTCTTCCTGAAGTTCGGCACCGACCTGGTCCGTGCCGTGGGAACCGATGCGGCCGTGGCCGTTCCGATGGTCGTCGTCTTCGTCGTCCTGGCATCGCGCGCCGCGCTCGGCCGGTGGATGCCACCGATCCTCGGCGCACTGCTCGTCGGGGCAGCCGCGGTGGCGGTCACGGGCCGCTTCCACCCGACCGGCTCGGGTACACCCTGGATCGCGGCACCGATGTTCCAGGCTCCGCAGTTCACCTGGCAGGCGATCACCGAACTGGTCGTGCCGCTGGCGATCACGGTCATCGTCGTGCAGAACGGTCAGGGCGCGGCCGTGCTGACGTCCGCCGGCCACAAGCCGCCGATGAACGTCGGCACCGTCCTGTGCGGGGTCTGGTCCCTCGCCACCTCCGCTGTCGGAGCCGTCTCGACGTGCCTGACGGGTCCGACCAACGCCCTGCTGGTGGCGTCGGGGCAGCGCACCAGGCAGTACACGGCGGCCGTCGTCTGCGGGCTGCTCGCCATGGTCGTCGGCCTGTTCGCGCCGCTGTTCGTTCAGCTGATGCTGGCCACCCCGGTCGCGTTCGTCGCCACGCTCGGCGGGCTCGCGATGCTCCGGGCGCTGCAGGGTTCGTTCGTCGCCGCGTTCAGCTCCCGGCACACGCTCGGCGCTCTCGTGACCTTCCTCGTGACCGTGTCGAACGTGCAGTTCCTCAACATCGGGGCCGCATTCTGGGGGCTGATCGCCGGACTGCTCGTGTCCCGGGTGATGGAATCGGGGGATTTCCGGAAGGAGTGATCCGTCACCGTCCCCGCCGCCACCACCGCGTGCCTGTCCGGGGCGGATCCGGATCGGGTTCCGGCGACGCCGTCACCGGCGGCTTCGGCGACGGCCGGTTCTGCTGCCGCCAGGTCGCGACGACCTCGTTCGCATCGACCGGGCTCACCGGGATCCGCGGACCGGAGGGCGCCCGCAACCAGGCGACGATCTGCAGGTTGAGCTGGGCCACCACGTCCCGCACCGCCCGCTCGGACGGCAGACCGCGGATCGTGTCGGGCAACCGCTCGATCTCCTTCCGCAGCTGCAGCGGAGTGGGAAGCAGCGAGTCGGTGGGCAGATTCTCGCAGCGAAGGTAGTTCTTCACCCACCACAGTTCGTCGTCGACATCGCCCGCCGGAATCGGCTTGCCCGCGCCGGGGAGATCATCGAAGTCGCCGCGCTCCTGAGCCAACCGGATCTGCTTGTCGATCCAGCTCTCGAAGCTCACCCCGGGAGGTTTGCGCTCGGTCACGGAGGACATTCTTCCAGGACCCGTCCACCCGGGGTTACCGACGGCACTTGCCAAGACACATACTTCATTTTACTGTGACAATGCGTCTCAGATAACTGGACTGGTGACGACGGTTCCGCATCCACCCAGGGAAGAAGCCATGACAGCGACAACCACTCAGCACGCCGCCGCACCCGACGGCGGCGGAGACGAGCGGCACCTGCGCGTCGTCGTGGTCGGCGCCGGACTGTCCGGGATCGCCGCCGCGGTCAAGCTCGAACGCGCCGGCATCACGGACTTCGTCGTCCTGGAGAAGTCCGATCGCGTCGGGGGCGTGTGGCGGGAGAACACGTACCCCGGGTGCGGTGTCGACATCCCCGCCCCCGTGTACTCGTTCTCCTTCCACCCCAATCCGCGGTGGCGCAGCAACTTCGCCCTGCAGCCGGAGCTGCTGTCCTACATCGAGGACACCGTCGACACGTTCGGTCTGCAGTCCAGGATCTCGATGCAGACCGACGTTCGCGAAGCCGCATGGTCCGACGAGCGCCGACGCTGGATCCTCGACACCAGCCGCGGCACGATCGTCGCCCAGCACGTGATCTTCGCGGCGGGCCCCATCACCGAACCGAGCACGCCTGCCGTACCCGGAATCGACCGATTCGACGGCGACGTCTTCCACTCCGCCCGCTGGAACCACGACGTCGACCTCACCGGGAAGAGGGTCGCCGTCGTGGGCACCGGCGCGTCCGCGGTGCAGTTCATCCCCGAGATCCAGCCGGACGTCGAGGAGTTGTACGTCTTCCAGCGCACCCCGGCCTGGGTGGTGCCGCGCCTGGACTTTCCGTTCCCCCGAATCGCCCAGTGGGCGTTCGCGCGGGTGCCCGCAGTGCAGCGAGCGTTCCGGCGGCTCCTCGATGTCATCCTGCGGACACTCACTTTGGTGATGCGCCGCGAACGTACCGCCCGGCTCCTCAACCCCATCGGTACCCGGTGGCTGGCCAGGCAGGTACCGGACCCGGCACTTCGCGCGGCCCTGACACCGAACTTCACGCTCGGGTGCAAACGCCTCCTGCTGTCCAACACGTATCTTCCGGCGCTGACGAAAAGCAACGTCGAGCTGATTCCGCACGCCCTCGCCGAGGTCGACGGACGCGTGGTCGTCGGAGCCGACGGCACCCGCCGCGAGGTCGACGTCATCATCTTCGGCACCGGCTTCGACGTGAGCCATCCACCGATCGCGAGCCGGATCCGCGGCCGGGACGGAACGCTGCTGTCGGAGAAGTGGTCGAAGAGCCCCGAGGCCTACCTGGCCACCACGACGCCCGGCGCACCGAACGCGTACATCATGCTGGGCCCGAACATCTTGGTGTACAACTCGTTTCTCGGACTGGCCGAGACCCAGCTCGACTACGTGATCGACGGACTCACCAAGGCGGAGCGACAGGGCATCGAAGTGCTCGAAGTGCGCGATCAGCCGTTCCGCCGGTTCAACGACGCCGTGCAGAAGGGTCTGGAGCCCACCGTCTTCAACAACGGCGGTTGCAGTAGCTACTACCTCGACGCCGACGGCAGGAACTTCGCCGCGTGGCCCTGGTCCACCGGGTCCCTTCGCCGTCGCCTCGCCCGATTCGACCTCGAGAACTACGCCATCCGGCCATACCGGACAGAGCAGTCCCCCGCCCTCCACCCGTCAGGAAAGTCACGATGATCGAGATCCATCACACTGCCGTCGCCGGCGCACCGGTCGCGGCCGCGTTCGACTACGTGGACGACTATCGCCACGTCCCGTCCTGGATGTTCGGGATCACGAAGTTCGATCCGATCGGCGACCAGGACCGGGGCCTCGGCGCGGTCTACGACGCCGCGATGAAGGTCGGCCCCAAGACTCTCGACTCTGTGGTGAAGGTCACCGGGTGGGAACGCAATTCGGTGATCGAGCTCGAATCGATCGACGGCCTGTACACCCAGTCGCGGTGGCAGTTCGAGGCAATCGGCGAGACCGAGACCCGCCTGACGGTCGACTTCCGCTACGACCTGCCCGGTGGACTCGCGGGTAAGGCGCTCGGCAAGATCATCGAGCCGTTCGTCGCGCAGGCGATCCGCCATACCGACGCCACCCTGCGGCGTCAGGTCGAGCAGGGCGCGAAGCACTCGTCCTGAGCTTCGCGGCCCGCACTCGCCGAGGGGCGGATGCGGGCCGCGCAGCTCTTCGTCGGGTTTACATAGTTAGTTAGCCTATGTAATGTGTTTGCCATGGACGACGACACACGGCTGCAGAGCCTGCTCGTCGACCTGGTCACGAATTCTCACCGATTCACCAGGCTCGCGAGCTCCTTCGGATCCGAGGCTCACCCCCGGCCGTGGACACGTGCCCTCGCCCTACTCGACGACCAGGGCGAGATTCGGATCAGCGAGTTCGCCCGCATCGACCGATGCTCGCAACCGTCCGCCACCGCCCTCCTCCAGAAGCTGGCCGATCGCGGATACGTCGCCCGCCGACCCGATCCGGAGGACGCCCGGGCAGTCCGGGTGTCCATCACGGACCTGGGCCGTGAATGGCTGACCGTGGCCCGCAACGAGATCGCGGGTGCACTCGCCCCGCACTTCGCGGACCTCGAACCCGAGCAACTCGAACGACTGACGCAGGGCCTGTCGGAACTGCGCTCGATCGTCAAGTCGTCGGCGCGCGCCTGACCACCCACCCACACCCCGACGTACATCGAAGGAGGTGGCCGTGAGCACCACGACCGCAACCGTCACGAACAGCACATCCAGCGAGGCTCCACCGAGCCTCCTCCACCAGCCGAAGTCGGTGTGGGCAGTCGCCTTCGCCAGCGTCATCGCGTTCATGGGCATCGGGCTCGTCGACCCGATCCTCAAGCCGATCGGCGAACAACTCGACGCCACGCCGTCCCAGGTGTCACTGCTGTTCACCAGCTACATGCTGGTCACCGGTGTCGCGATGCTCATCACCGGCGTCGTGTCGAGCCGGATCGGCGCCAAGAAGACCCTCCTCACCGGACTCGCCGTCATCGTCGTGTTCGCCGCACTGGCAGGCAGCTCCGGCACCATCGGGCAGATCGTCGGTTTCCGCGCCGGCTGGGGACTGGGCAATGCCCTGTTCATCGCCACCGCGCTCGCCGCCATCGTCGGCGCGGCCAGCGGCGGCGTCGCCCGGGCCATCATCCTCTACGAGGCCGCGCTGGGCATCGGCATCGCCGTCGGCCCGCTGGTCGGTGGTGTCCTCGGCAACATCAGCTGGCGCGCACCGTTCTTCGGCGTCGCAGCCCTGATGGCAGTCGCGTTCATCCTCATCGTCGTGATGCTGCCGTCCGCGCCCAAACCGGAGCACCGCACGTCGATCGCCGCGCCGTTCCTCGCCCTGCGCCACCGCGGCCTGCTCACCGTCGCGATCACCGCACTGCTCTACAACTACGGCTTCTTCACGCTGCTCGCGTACACACCGTTCCCCCTCGACATGGGTACGTACTCGATCGGATTCATCTTCTTCGGGTGGGGCCTGGCGCTGGCCGTCGCGTCGGTGTTCCTCGCCCCGCGGCTGCAGCGGCGCTTCGGCACGCTGCCGATGATGATGCTGGCCCTCGCGCTGTTCGCCCTCGACCTCGCCATGATGGCCGCATTCACCGACAACAAGACCGTGCTCGTCGTCGGTGTCGTGCTCGCCGGGCTCTTCCTCGGTGTCAACAACACGCTCATCACCGAGACCGTCATGATCTCCGCACCTGTCGAGCGGTCGACGGCGTCCGCGGCGTACAGCTTCGTCCGCTTCGGCGGCGGCGCGGCCGCACCGTGGGTCGCGGGCAAGCTCGGTGAGAGCAACATCCACATGCCGTTCTGGGTCGGCGCCGTGTGCACCGCCGCCGCGATCATCGTGCTCGCGACCGGACGCAAGGTCCTCGCCCACGTCGACGAGCACGATCCCGAACCGCACAGCGTCGAGGAAGCACTGGCCGTCACGGTCGCCGACGCCGACTGACCACCCCACGTGAGTGGCGAAGCGTGCCTCGGCACACTTCGCCACTCATGTGTGCGGTCAGAGATTCAGGTCGGGGAGACCCAGGAGCGAACGGTACTCGAGACCCTCGGCCGCGATCACCTCGTCGGCACCGGTAGCGCGATCGACGACGGTCGCGACACCGACGACGATCGCCCCGACGTCGCGCAACGCCTTCACCGCGGTGAGCGGAGAGTTGCCCGTGGTCGTGGTGTCCTCGACGACGAGGACACGCTTGCCGACGACGTCCGGCCCCTCGATCTGCCGCTGCATGCCGTGCGCCTTCGCGGCCTTGCGCACCACGAACGAATCGATCGGCCTGCCCGGGGCGTGCATCACGGCCATCGCCACCGGGTCGGCACCCATCGTCAGTCCGCCGACGGCGTCGAAATCCCAGTCCGCCACCAGTTCACGCAGCAACTTCCCGATCAGCGGGCCCGCCTCGTGATGCAGCGTGGCGCGGCGAAGGTCCACGTAGTAGTCGGCTTCCTTGCCCGAAGACAACGTCACCTTGCCGTGCACAACAGCCAGCTCACGCACCAACGCGGCCAGATCCTCGCGATCACTCATGCCCGAAACCCTACCCACCTCTACGTGCGGGCACGCCCCCGGCCGAACACGTTGGTCAACCTTCGGACCAGACTCTTCGGGACGAGGCGACCGGCAGTCGTCAGCACCTTGTACTGGAGACCGGGAATGCTCACGACCTTGCCGTCCTCGAGGTCGGCCAGCGACGCCGCGACCACCTGGTCGACGCTCAGCCACATCGGCTTCGGAATCGAACTCATCTCGATGCCCGCGCGCTCGTGGAACTCGGTGCGAATGAACCCCGGGCACAGCGCCTGGATCCGCACACCCGTGCCGCCCAGCCCGTTCGCCAATCCCTCGGAGAACGAAATCACGTACGCCTTGCTCGCCGAATAGGTCGATCCCCGCCCGGACAGCAGGCCGGCGACGCTCGCCACGTTGATGACGGTGCCGTTCGCCGACGCGATCATCGTGGGCAGCGCCGCGCGGGTCAGCTGCATGACGGCGGTGACGTTCACGTCCAGCTGGGACTGCAACAGCTCCGGCGTCGCCGTCCAGAATTCGCCCGACGTGCCGAATCCCGCATTGTTGACCAGCACCTCGACACCCTTCCCGAGGCGCTGCGCCACTTCCTCGCGCCCGGACGCCGTGGCCAGATCGGCCTGCAGGATCTCGGACTCGGTGTCGAACAACGCCTTCATCTCGTCGGCGAGGGCCTGCAAGCGGGATTCGTCACGCGCGACGAGCACGAGGTCGTAACCGAGAGACGCGAACTTCCTCGCGAAACCGGCACCGAGCCCCGACGTCGGGCCGGTGACGAGGGCAACGGGTCGGGCGGAACTGGGGGGCGTCGACATACCGGTGACGGTAGCAAGGCGCTGCGCGCCTGTGCGCGGTTAACGAGTCCCAGGACTCGTCAGGCACTCACGGGCGCGGAGCGCCGGGGGCCGGCGGGCGGGGAGTGCCGGGGGCCTGCTGACGGGGAGCGCCGGGGGCCGGCGGGCGGGGAGACGCCGGACGCGCGGGACGCGCCTCGGCGGGAGCGCCTTCCCGCAGTCGCGGCCGGCTCGGGTCGTGGTGGCCACGGTCGAGTCCCCGCGGTTCGGTGATCGGGGGCAGGACGTGCAGGATGCCGGACAGCCGGGCGACGGCCTCGATGGCCGAATCCCACTCGCGTCCGCTGCTGCCGATGGGCAGCGAACCGAGGGTCCACTCGCCCTCGCTCCACAGCATGTTCACGTGCGGCGGCACCGACTCGGTGAACGCCACCATGCGCTGATCACAGACCCTGCGGGCGATTTCGAGGTCGGTGGCGAACACGACCCGCGGTCCGATGGCACCGAGGAGTTCGAGATCCGAGTCCTTCGGCGGCGGGGTCGACTTGAGGCGCAGGTCGATGTCGACGTCTGAGCCCACACGGCGGCGCACGGCGACGATGGTCGCGGTCTCCTCGAGGTCGAACAGAATGAACGACTCGCCCCGGCGTTCGCCCTTCACCACATCGATGGCGCTGAGGTACTCCTGCTTGGCCAGCGCGGCGCGATGGAACTGGCCGGGCAGCTTCTCTTCGACGTTGTCGTATGTGTAGCCCTGGGCCTTGGCCCAGATCTGCCGCACCCGACCTGTCTGATCACGACGCGAGCGATCGAAATAGAGCAGCGCGCACGCGCCTGCGAGTGCGATCAACGCCAGTACGAACCACATTCCCGTCATCGGTGATCAGCCTAGCGAGTCGACGCCGTTACGAGGCGAAGCGGTACCCGGACACCCCGTGTCGGTTTTGCCCGGACCCATCGTCTCAGTTACCGCCGAGCTTCGGCAGCTCGGTGCTGATGATCGTCTCGGCCATCATCGTGCCGTTCTCGACCTTCGTTCCCTGCACCATCACGGTGAACCCGGGCTTCAGATCGGCGACCGTGGTGCCGTCGAGTGCGATCACGTTGGTCTGCGCGTTGGTCTGAACCGTCAACCGGGAACCGCCGAGGGCGTCCAGGGTGAGTGTGGAGCCGTCGTTGGCGCTGATCGTTCCGAACGCGGCGCCCGCAGCGCCGATGGCCTCGCCGATTCCGCCGGGAAGTTGATCGAGCGGCGACTCCGACGTGGTCGACGGCGGCGGTGTCGTCTTCGGCGGCGCTGTCGTGGCGGGCGGACGGGACGTGGTCGGGCCTGCGGCCGTGGTGCTCGAGGAGTTGTTGGGCGCGGACGTGACGAGGGCGACACCGAAACCGATGACGGCGATCAACAGCAGTGCGGCTGCCGTGGCGGCGATCCAGGTGCCGATCCGCCGGGGCTTCTTCTCCTCGGGATTCTCCGCGACCGGCGCCTGGTACTGCGAGCCCGGGTACTGGGGGTTCGGGTACTGCCCCGTCGGATACTCGCCCTGGTACTGCTGGGCGTCGTACGGCGGGTACGCCTGCGTGGCGTTCGGCGGCGGAGCCTGCGGGTCGTACCGCGGATCGTAGGTCGGGTAGGCCTGGGTGGGATTGGGCTGGTTCTGCCCGTACGCCGCGGTCGGATCGGACGTGTAGAACTGCTCGGTCGGCCTGCCTGCGTCACCCAGGTGCTCGGTGCGCTGCTCAGCCGATCCGAGGTGCTCGGTCGGCTGGTCCTGTCGCGACCATGCCTGGGTGGGGTCCTCGTCACCAGCCCTCGACGCGGAATCGTCGGGGGTCCACGACTCCGTTCCGTCGTACGCACGTTCCTGTGGGGTGCGCGGGTCGTCGGGGTTCGTCATGATCGGCCCCTCCCTCGGGTTCGTCTGGCCGGTGTGCTGCGGTTACGGACGGTCCAGGGTAACGGCGAAACTTAAGACGTCGCTGTGAAAACACAGGTGAGTGGCACGGCGTGCGGGAGCACACCGCGCCACTCACCTACGGATCAGCCGAGGACGAGCGCGTCCCCGGTCTCGGACACCTTCACGGGGACGGTGTCGCCGTCCTTGACGTCACCGGCGAGCAGCAGCTTCGCCAGCTGGTCGCCGATCGCCTGCTGGATCAGCCGGCGCAGCGGCCTGGCCCCGTACATGGGGTCGTAGCCGCGGACCGCCAGCCAGAAGCGGGCCGAGTCGGATACATCCAGCGTCAGCCGCCGCGCCGCGAGCCGGCGGGACAGCTGGTCGAGCTGGATGTCGACGATGGACTCGAGCTGCTCTTCCGTGAGCGACTCGAAGATCACGACGTCGTCGAGCCGGTTGATGAACTCCGGCTTGAACGCGTGCCGCACCGCATCCATCACCTGCTCCCGCGATCCACCCGCACCGAGGTTGGACGTGAGGATCAGGATGGTGTTGCGGAAGTCGACGGTGCGTCCCTGACCGTCCGTCAGCCGGCCTTCGTCGAGGACGGCCAGCAGGATGTCGAACACGTCTGGGTGCGCCTTCTCCACCTCGTCGAACAGCACCACCGTGTACGGACGCCGTCGCACGGCCTCGGTGAGCTGGCCGCCCGCCTCGTACCCGACGTATCCGGGCGGGGCGCCGACGAGCCGGGCCACCGAATGCTTCTCGCTGTACTCGGACATGTCGATGCGGACCATGGCGCGCTCGTCGTCGAACAGGAAGTCGGCGAGGGATTTCGCGAGTTCAGTCTTGCCGACGCCGGTGGGCCCGAGGAACAGGAACGAACCGGTGGGCCGGTTGGGGTCGGCGACTCCGGCGCGGGCGCGGCGAACCGCATCCGATACGGCGACGACGGCCTCTTCCTGGCCGACGACCCGCTTGCCGAGTTCGGATTCCATCCGCAGCAGCTTGGCGGTCTCGCCCTCCATCATGCGGCCGGCCGGGATGCCGGTCCATGCCGCGACCACGTCTGCGACGTCGTCGGGACCCACTTCCTCCTTGAGCATGACGTCGCCGTCGGCGGCGGCGCCGGACTCGCGGGCCGCCTGCTCGAGTTCCTTCTCGAGCTGCGGGATGCGGCCGTACCGCAGCTCCGCGGCCCGGCCGAGGTCGCCGTCGCGTTCGGCGCGTTCCTCCTCGCCGCGCAGCGTCTCGAGCTGCTCCTTGACCCCGCGCACGGAGTCGATGGCTTGCTTCTCGTTCTGCCAGCGGGTGGTCAGCTGGTTGAGCTTCTCGCGTTCGTCGGCCAGTTCCTGCCGCAGCTTTTCGAGCCGGTCCTTCGACGCCGCGTCGGATTCCTTCTGCAGCGCCATCTCCTCGATCTCGAGCCGGCGGACGATGCGTTCGACGGTGTCGATCTCCTCGGGTCGCGAGTCGATCTCCATCCGCAGCCGGGACGCGGCCTCGTCGACGAGGTCGATCGCCTTGTCCGGCAGGAACCGGGACGTGATGTAGCGGTCGCTGAGCGTGGCGGCGGCGACGAGCGCGGAGTCGGTGATGCGCACACCGTGGTGCACCTCGTACCGCTCCTTGAGCCCGCGCAGGATGCCGACGGTGTCCTCGACGGAGGGTTCACCCACCAGCACCTGCTGGAAGCGACGTTCGAGGGCGGCGTCCTTCTCGATGTACTTGCGGTACTCCTCGAGCGTGGTCGCGCCGACGAGCCGCAGCTCACCTCGGGCGAGCATCGGCTTGATCATGTTGCCCGCGTCCATCGCGGACTCACCGGTGGCACCCGCACCGACGATGGTGTGGAGCTCGTCGATGAACGTGATGACCTGACCGGCCGAGTTCTTGATGTCGTCGAGGACGGCCTTGAGTCGCTCCTCGAACTCGCCGCGGTACTTGGCGCCCGCCACCATCGATCCGAGGTCGAGGGAGATCACGGACTTGCCGCGCAGCGATTCGGGAACGTCGCCTGCGACGATGCGCTGGGCGAGTCCCTCGACGATGGCGGTCTTGCCGACACCGGGTTCGCCGATCAGCACCGGGTTGTTCTTGGTCCGGCGGCTGAGTACCTGCACGACGCGGCGGATCTCGTTGTCGCGGCCGATCACCGGGTCGAGCTTGCCGTTGCGGGCCAGCGCGGTGAGGTCGGTGGAGTACTTCTCGAGCGCCTGGTACGTCCCTTCCGGATCCGGGCTGGTGACGCGCGCACTGCCGCGGACCGTAGTGAACGCATCACGCAGCGCCTCGGGGGTGGCGCCGTGCCGCTTCAGCAGTCCGGCCACGTCCGACTCACCCGAGGCGAGACCGACCATCAGGTGTTCCGTCGACACGTACTCGTCGTCGAGTTCGGTGGCGAGGTGCTGTGCTGCGGTGAGTGCGGCGAGGGCCTCGCGGCCGAGCTGCGGTGTGGTCGTGGCGCCCGTCGTCTTGGGCAGCCGGTCGACGAGATCCTGCCCTTCACGATGGACCACGGTGGGATCGACGCCGACCGCCTTGAGTAGCGGGGCGGCGATGCCGTCGGTCTGGTCGAGCAGGGCCACGAGCAGGTGCGCGGGCCTGATGTCGGGATTACCGGCCGACGACGCCGACTGGAGCGCAGCGGTCATCGCGGCCTGGGTCTTGGTGGTCGGATTGAACGAGTCCACTGTTCACCTCTTCTGGCGTTGTAGAGCGGTCCGCCGCCTGCGGCCGAGTGGCACGTGGCGACGCTGTCATCTTTTTAACGCGCGAAGGGTTGAGTCTGTTCCGCTCAACTTTGAAAATTTTCCGCTACACCCATTCTGTCGCCCCGCGACGCTTCGCGGGGCGGGATGTCAGGCCCCGATCGCGGCCGCCATCGTCGGCCAGGACGCGGACAGGTCGTCGCGCCAGTACCCCCACGAGTGTGTTCCGACCGGCCGGAGGTCGACCGTGGCCGGAATGTCCAGGGCGCGGAGTTTCTCCGCCAGCCGCATCGTGCAGTCGTTGGTGACGGCCTCGATGACACCACCGACCACGACCTGCGTCGCGAGGTTGCGGCGGTCGCCGCCGACGGTCCGGGCGTCGAGAGTGTCGTACGGTCCCGGCAGCCCGCTGCCGTTGGAGATGTAGAGGGTGGTCCCCCGGAGCTTCTCCGCGTTGACGTACGGATCGTTCGCGGCCCACAGCGGATCGTTGGCCGCACCCCACATGTTCTCGGGGTTGCCGCCGAAGTCCGACACCGTGATCTCGACGAACCGGCGCGCCACCGGGTCGCTCGTCATCGCGCACCCGCTGTACGCCCCGACGCTCTGATACAGCCCGGGCTTGGAGATCGCGAGGTTGAGGACGCTGGTGGCCGACATGGACAGCCCGGCGATGGCGTTCTTCCCGGTCGTCTCGAGCGCCGAGTCGACGATGGGCGGCAGTTCCTTCGTCAGGAACGTCTGCCACTTGTTCCGCCCGAGCTCGGGATCGTCCTGCTTCCAGTCCGCGTAGTAACTGGACTGGCCACCGAACGGGATGACCACGTTGACGTCCTTGTCTGAGAAGAACTTCTCGATGTCCGCCTTCTGCTCCCAGCCGAACTGCTCGGAGTTCCCCTCGACGCCGCCGAGCATGTAGACGGTGGGACGCTTCTCCGACGCGGCCCGGATGACCCGGACGGTGATGTCCTTGTCCATGGCGGTCGAGTGGACGGTGAAGCTCATCTGCGATTCACCCACCGGGGTGACTTCGATCAACCGCGAACCGTCGGGCGCCTCGTCGGCCGAGATCGACTCGATCGTCGTCCGTGGTTCCGCCGAGACGACGCTTCCGCCGCTGATCACCGTCAACATCACGGCCGCCACGACGGCGGCGGCGGTCCGGCGAACCCGGACCGAACCGGCCACCCCCGGACGAAACCGACCCCGATCCCGCACACAGCCAACTCTCATGGGCCCCCCTCGGTAACGCCGCCTGTTTACTGGATGCATCGTGCCTTGCCGGTGGTCACAGCTCAATGGCGACCCACCGAAATACCGGGGGCGAACGCCCAACCGGCCGTTGCCGTAACCCCGGGTCCGCGCGCGGGACGGCTAGAATGCGGGTGTTCGAATCAGCAGGCACGGAGGCAGGGGACGGCTTGACACGAGATTGCCTCGATCCGCTCGTGATTTCGCGTCTGCGCGCCAGCTTTTCGTCGATCGTGTCCACCGAACACGGACGCAACCGGCTCACCACCACGTTCTACGCCACCCTGTTCGCCGAACACCCCGAATTCCGCGCGCTCTTCCCTGCTGCGCTGGATCAGCAGGGCCACCGCCTGTTCCAGGCACTGCAGTTCGTCATCGACAACCTCGACGACGAGGGCCGGGTCCTCGGTTTCCTGAGCCAGCTCGGCCGCGACCACCGCAAGTACGGCGTCGAGGGCAGGCACTACTTCGCGTCGGGCAATGCGCTGCTGGTCTCCGTGCAGAGCTCCTTCACCCAGGCCATCTGGACACCCTCGCTGACCGCGGCCTGGACGGAACTGCTCGACCTCCTCCTCCACACGATGGCCGACGCCGCGGACAACGACGACCTGCCCGCCGCGTGGGGCGCCACCGTGGTCGATCACGAACGCCGCCTCGACGACCTCGCGATCGTCCGTCTCGAGACCGACTCCCCCATCCCCTACGGTGCGGGCCAGTACCTCAGCGTCCAGATCCCGCAACGGCCCCGGATGTGGCGGTATCTGTCGGCGGCCATCCCCGCCAATCCGTACGGTCAGCTCGAGTTCCACGTGCGCCGCGTGTCGGGTGGGTGGGTGAGCCCCGCCATCGTGAACGAGACGCAGGTGGGCGACCGCTGGCTGCTCAGCTCCCCGCTCGGTGGCCTCGAGGTCGACCGCGACAGCGGGCAGGACGTCCTGATGATCGGTTCGGGGACGGGCATCGCGCCGCTGCGCGCCCAGGTGATGGAAATGGCGATGCGGTCGAACAATCCGCGGGTCCACATGTTCGTGGGCGGCAAGTACCCGTGCGATCTGTACGACATCGAGACCCTGTGGCATCTGTCGCTGAGCAATCCGTGGCTGACCGTGGTTCCCGTGTCGGAGGAGGACGAGGACCCGTGGTGGCACACGATTCCCGCTCCGGAGGCGCCGCCGGGATTGCATCAACGACTCCAGGGGCAGCTCGGCCGCGTCGTCGCCCGGTTCGGGTCGTGGGCGGACCGGCAGATCCAGATCTCCGGTTCGCCGGCGATGATCAAGACCACCGTGTACGCGTTGCAGGGCGGCGGTACACCGCCCGAACTGATCCGGCACGACCCCCTGATCTAGTTCCGCAGCCGTCCCCGCCCATCCGCCATCCGGTTCGACCGTCGGGAGAGCATCACGCCATGCAAGCCACGCAGACCACCTGGACCAGCACCGTCGTCGAGCATCACCGTCTGCGGCACGACCTCGCCGTGATCCGCCTCGTCGGTGATTACGTCCCGTTCGTGCCGGGGCAGTACGTGGACGTGAGCGTGCCCCAGAACCCGCGGCTGCTGCGCAGACTCTCCCCCGCTCTGCCGCCGTCGTTGGACGGCAAGCTCGAATTCCACGTCCGGACGGTTCCCGGCGGCTGGGTCAGCGGCGACATCGTCACGGAGACCTCGCCCGGCGACCAGTGGCAGATCCTCGAGCCGCGCGGCACGATGTCCGTCGACGAGGACGGGCCGGACGTCATCATGATCGCCGGCGGCACCGGCCTGGCCCCGTTCCGGTCGATCCTGCTGGACCTGTCGCGCAGGCCGAATCCGCCGCGGGTGTTCCTGTTCACGGGCGATCGGACGCCGCGCGATCTCTACGCGTCGGACATGCTCTACCTGCTGCTGCAGGATCTGCCGTGGCTCACCGTCATTCCGGTGGTGGAGAACGTCGTGAATCCGGACTGGACCGACGAATGGTACGAGCGCACCAGAGTGGACGTGGGGTTCACCGAGGACGATCTCATCGAGGGCTCACTGCCCGACGTCGTGACGTCCTACGGCGCGTTCACCGAGCACCAGGTGCTGGTGTGCGGTTCGGCGGCGATGGTCCGCGCCACCCTCGACCGTCTCCGCGACACCGGGACGCCCACGGCGAACATTCAGTTCGACCCCTACTGAGCCTTCGGGTCAGTAGGACGGATCGTGCCGGATGTTTTCCGGCGGAGTGCCCGCCGCGTGCAGCCGGAACTTGGTGGTGTTGATCATCGCGTCGGAGCCGACGAGCTGGATGTCGCGCTCGGCCCACGTCCCGAAGTCGGCGACGACCTGCCCCACTTTGCCGGTCAGCCGGCGGTGCATGCCGGGCAACGCGGCGCTGCTCGGGCCGGTGTACCACCACGGGTCCTCGTCCTCCTCGGTGACCGGGACGACGGTCAGCCACGGATTCTGCTCCGCGAGTGCCCACAGGGTGCCCAGGTCGTAGAGGTCGCAGGGGTACCGGCCGGCGAAGAAGAGGTGGACGCGGCGGTCCTGGCCGCGTTGCGACATCTGGAGGATCTGCGCGCGCAGCGGGGCGATGCCCGTCCCCGATCCGATCATGAGGATGTCGCGACTGTTGCCGTAGCGGACTCCCAGGTCGCCGAGCGGGGATCCGATCGCCCACCGCTCACCCACGAGGGTCTGGCTGACGATGGCGGGGCTGACCCAACCGCCCGACACCCGTCGGACGTGGAACTCGATGATGCCCTGGTCGTTGGCGGGGTTCGCCGGTGACAGGTACCGCCACATCCGGGGACGCGACGGCACCTGCACGCTCACGTACTGGCCGGCGGTGTAGGTCATCGGCTCGTCGAGTTGCAGGCGGACGATCGACACGTCCTTGCGGACCTGAAGGTGCTCGATCACGGTCGCGCCCCACGCCGGCGGGCCGCTCTCGGCGTTGGCCGCATCCATCATGGTGGCGGCGACGACGGCGAGGACGTCGCGCCACGCCTGCTCGAGTTCGTCGGTCCACGGCTCGGTCGAGGGGAACTGCTCGACCGCGGCGATCAGGGAGTTGCCGACGGCGACGTAGTGCGCGTCCTCGATTCCGTACTTGCGGTGGTCGCGGCCGAGCTGGGCGAGGTAGGCGAGGATCTGCCCGGATTCCTCCTCGAGCCGTTCGATCACGTACTGGACGGCGGAGATCAACCGGTCGCGCTGCGCGTCCATGGCCGCGGGGAAGAAGTCCCGGGCGTCGGGATACCGCGCGAACAGCAGGGCATAGAAGGACCGCGACAGAGTCTGAGGCCCGTCCGGCACCGCCGCGATAGCCTTGAAACTCGACCGGACCAGCGATATTGCCTGTGAATCCACCGCGCATCCTCGTCACCGACCGAACGCGGCCCCGCCGCGAAGTACTTGGGCAGACTATAGGCGCGGGCGCCACGCCGCAGACCAGGTCCCTTGTTTCCTGTCCTGGTCGTGCTATCCGACCGCTCGGTCTGCACTTTCCCAGTACCGGGAGCGCAGCGCCTTCTTGTCCAGTTTTCCGAGCGGGGTCAGCGGCAGCGCGTCGACGAAGTCGATCGATTTGGGGGCGTGCACCGATCCCTTCGCGGCCCGTACCCGTTCGACGAGTTCGGCGGCATCGACCGTCTGCCCGGCCCGTAACACGACGCACGCCTTGACGGCCTCGCCCCACTTCTCGTCCGGAACGCCGACCACCGCGACCGAGCCGACGGCGGGATGCGCCGAGATGACGTCCTCGATCTCCCTGGGGAACACGTTGAATCCGCCGGTGACGATCATGTCCTTCTTGCGGTCGACGATCGTCATGAATCCGTCTTTGTCCCTGCGCGCGACGTCGCCCGTGTGCAGCCAGCCACCGCGGAACGCCTCGGCGGTCTCGTCGGGCTTCTTCCAGTACCCCTTCATGACCAGCGGGCCGCGGACGCAGATCTCGCCGAGCTCACCCTGCGGGACCTCGTTCAGGTCGTCGTCGAGCAGGGCGACGTTCAGCCAGGGCACGGGACGCCCGCACGTCGCGAGCCGGCTGGGATCGTCCGCGAGGTGCTCTTCCTTCCGCAGCACCGCGATGGTCATTCCGCATTCGGTCTGGCCGTAGAACTGGAAGAAGATCTGGCCGAACTTCTCGATGCCCTCCTTCAACCGGGCCGGCGACATCGCCGAGGCGCCGTAGAACAGCGTCTGCAGGCTGGACACGTCCCGCTTCGGCAGGTCGGGGTGATCCATCAGCAGGTAGATCATGGTGGGGACGAGCATCGTGGCCGAGATCTTGTGCTTCTCGATCGCCTCGAGGACGGCACCGGGCTCGAACGCGGGCAGCACGATCAGCGCGCCACCACGCAGCAGGGTCGGGATGAAGAACGCGGCGCCGGCGTGCGACAGCGGCGTGCAGATGAGGAAACGCGGTTCGTCGGGCCACTGCCATTCGGCCATCTGGATCTGATTGAGCGTCGCGCCGGACTGGTACGAGCCGACGACGCCCTTGGGCTTGCCGGTGGTGCCGCCGGTGTAGACCATGCTGCTGTTGTCGTCGGCCGCCACGTCCGCCGCCCGCAGGCGTTGCGGAGTGAACGTGTCGGCGAGCGCGAGAATGTCGGTGCCCACTTCGGACGGCCCCAACGACAACACGTTCTCGATCGACGGCGACTGCGCCACCAGTTCGGCGGCGCGCTCCTCGAAGGCGGTGGGATCGAAGATCAACGTCTGGATCTCGGCGTCGCCGACGATGTACAGATGGTCGTCGAGCGAGCCCATCGGGTTCAGCGCGCTGGCGCGGCATCCGGAGATCATGGTGGCGCCCATGCTGATGAGCACTTCGGGCCTGTTCTTGGACAGCATGGCGGTGCTCGTGCCCTTACCGATTCCGAGCGAAGCCAGTGCCTGCGCAAAGCAACTGATCTGATCGCGCATCTCACCGCCGGTGAGGACGACGTCGCCGAGGTAGAGCGCAGGCTTGTCGGAGTTGCGTTCCAGTGCAGTGATGAGGAGGTCTGCAGCGAAGGCGGGTCGATGCAGATCTGCGAACTCGTCGGTCATCTGTAATCCTTCTACTCCCGCGACGCCGAGGCGCGTGGTCCGGCGGCCTGGATTTTCTGTGTCCTGGGTCACCGACACCCTAACCGGAAACCGGCAAAACTGAAACCTGTTCCACCTAGCTCGCGGGTGCCGACGGCAACTCCGCGCCGGAACACGTCCGATAACGTGAGGTCCATGAGTCCGCAGCACCGAATCGCAGAACGGATCTCGACCGCTGCGCAGAGCGCGCACGTCTTCCTCGCAACGGCGGAATCGCTCACCGGCGGGCAGATCTCGTGCATTCTCGGCGCGGCGCCCGCCTCCTCCGACTGGTATCGGGGCAGCGTGGTCGCGTATTCCAGCGAAGTGAAGCACCGGGTGCTGAAGGTGCCGGACGGTCCCGTCGTCAGCGAGGCCAGTGCCCGCGCGATGGCCGGAGCGGTCGCCGAACTGCTCGGAGCCGACATCGCCGTCGCGGTGACCGGTGCGGGCGGCCCCGACCCTCAGGACGGGCAACCGCCGGGGACCGTCTGGTTCGGACTCTTCGCTCACGGCCGCATCGACACCGAGATGCACCGATTCGACGGTGAACCGCAGGACGTCGTGACCGCAACGACCGACCGTGCCCTGGAACTGCTCGAGCAGGCGTTGGTCTCCGCGCCCGGTCGAGTTCCTCCCCCGCTCGCATAGATCTCCGAGAGTCGGGTATTCGTCCGAACGGGCACCGCTACACCCGAGGAGGAATTCCGTGCCGAAGACCACCGACAGCGGCAAGCCGAAGAAGAGCGAGCTCCCCGAGACGCTGAAGAAGTCGTCCGAGAAGGCGCAGCGCACGTTCGCCAAGGTGTACGACTCCGCAATGGATCAGTACGGGGACGAGGAACGGGCACATCGCGTCGCGTACGACGCCCTCAAACACAGCTACGAGAAGGTCGGGGACCACTGGGAGGCCAAGGACGAGAAGGGCCCGTCGGACGAGCGCGCGAAGAGCGGCGGCCCGAACGCGTCCGGTGAGACGGCCGAGGGAGTCGACGCCAATGCGAGCAAAGACCATCTCGTGCACATCGCGCAGCGGCTCGACATACACGGCCGGTCCACGATGACCAAGGACGAACTCGTCGACGCGATCGAGAAGGCGAACCGGAGAGCCCGATGAGAGCCGTGACGTGGCAGGGCAAACGGAAGGTCAGCGTCGACACCGTCCCCGACCCCGTGATCGAACAGAAGACCGACGCGATCGTCGAGATCACCACCACCAACATCTGCGGCTCCGACCTCCACCTGTACGAGGTGCTCGGCGCGTTCATGAGCGAGGGCGACATCCTCGGCCACGAACCGATGGGCATCGTCCGCGAGGTGGGGTCCGAGGTGACCGACGTGAAGGTCGGCGACCGGGTGGTGATCCCGTTCCAGATATCCTGCGGCAATTGCCACATGTGCGACCGAAAGCTGTTCACGCAGTGCGAGATCACCCAGAACCGGGACGAGGGCACGGGTGCGGCGCTGTTCGGGTATTCGAAACTGTACGGGAGCGTTCCCGGCGGCCAGGCCGAGTATCTTCGAGTGCCGCACGTGAAGAACACCCACATCACGGTTCCCGACGGCCCACCGGATTCGCGCTTCGTGTACCTGTCCGACGTGCTGCCGACGGCGTGGCAGGCCGTCGAGTACGCGGACATACCCGACGGCGGTTCCGTCGTCGTTCTCGGGCTCGGGCCGATCGGTGATATGGCGGCACGTATCGCTGCGCACAAGGGTTTTCGTGTCATCGGCGTGGATCTCGTGCCCGAGCGTCTCGCCCGCCCGCAGGCACGACACATCGAGACGGTCGACCTGACCGACGCCGAGGGCGAACTCGGCGACGTGATCCGGGAGATGACCGGCGGCCGCGGCCCCGATTCCGTCATCGACGCCGTCGGCATGGAAGCGCACGGCTCCCCCGGCGCGAAACTCCTGCAACAGGTCACGTCGTACCTGCCCGACGCCCTCGCGGGCCCGCTGATGTCGACGGTGGGAATCGACCGGCTGCACGCCCTGTACTCGGCCATCGACATCGTGCGGCGCGGCGGAACCCTCTCGCTCATCGGGGTGTACGGCGGAATGGCCGACCCGATACCGATGCTCACCCTGTTCGACAAGCAGATTCAGGTGCGGATGGGCCAGGCCAACGTCAAGCGGTGGGTCCCGGACATTCTGCCGTTGCTCACCGACGCCGACCCCCTGGGCGTCGACACGTTCGCCACTCACGAACTGCCACTGGACCACGCGCCGCACGCGTACGAGATCTTCCAGAAGAAGGAAGACGGCGCTGTGAAGATTCTCCTGAAGCCGTAATGCCTTCTCTGTGGCTCGATCACGTCGCCGGGCACCGCGGTGCGGTCACCGGGCGGTCATGGGACGAACGTGGACGGTACGACACCGTGGTGGTGGGCGCGGGGGTGACCGGACTGATCCTCGGGTTGCTGCTCGCCCGTGCGGGACAACACGTCGCCGTCGTGGAAGCGCGGACCATCGGCGCCGTCACGACGGGGAACACCACGGGCAAGGTCAGTGTGCTGCAAGGTACCCGGCTCGCCGAGATCGGCCGACGTCACGCGGTGCACATCCTGCGGTCGTACGTCGAGGGAAATCTGGAGGGCCAGCAGTGGCTGCTCCGGTACTGCCACGACCGCGAGATTCCCGTCGGCACGGCACCGGATTTCACGTTCGCGCAGACCGAGTCCGGCGTCGACGCGGTGCGCGCTCAGTACACGGCCGCCCGATCGGCGGGCCTGCCCGTCCGCCTGGTGCCGGAACTCGACATCCCGGTGCCCCACGTCGACGCCGTCACAATCGACGACCAGGCGTTCCTGGACCCGATGCCCGTTCTCCATGCGGTGGCCCGCGACCTGATCACGCACGGCGGCGACGTGTTCGAGCACCGTCGCGTGACATCGGTCCGGACGCTGGTGCGATTCCACGTCCTGTCGACGCCGGACGGCGACATCGAAGCCCGCCGCGTGGTTCTCGCGACGGGAACGCCGATCCTCGACCGCGGAGGATTCTTCGCGCGGCTGACGGCGGAGCGATCCTATGCGGCGGCGTTCCGGGTGCCGGGCGGTGCCCCCGGTGGAATGTACCTGACCGCCGATCAGCCCACACGGTCGCTGCGCCCGGCCGACGACGGCCGTGTTCTGGTCGTCGGCGGCAACGGTCACGACGTCGGGCGAAGCACGTCGCCACAGGCCGCGGTCGACGATCTGCTGGCCTGGACCGGCCGTCACTTTCCCGGGGCGACGCCGACCCACCGCTGGTCGGCGCAGGATTACTCCTCGCTGAACGCGCTTCCCTACGTCGGCCCACTGGTTCCCGGCAGAGACGGCATTCTCGTCGCGACGGGGTACGGAAAGTGGGGACTCTCGAACGGCGTCGCCGCCGCTCTTGCGCTCGCCGGACGCATTCTCGGTGGCCACATGCGGTGGGCGGAGGCCTTCCAGAGCTATTCGCCGACGCAGCTTTTCGACCTTCCCGCGGCGGTGAAGGCGAACGGCGAGGTAGCGAGGGAGATGGCTGCGGGCTGGGGCGACGCACTCGTGGGGAGACACCGCGGGAAGGGCCGGGCTCGCATCGTGCGAGAGGGACTGCTGCCCGTCGGCGAGTACACCTCGAACGGTCACACCGAGCGGGTCTGCGCCGTCTGCCCGCACCTCGGTGGTGTGCTCCGCTGGAACGATGCGGAGGCGTCGTGGGACTGCCCGCTGCACGGGTCCCGATTCACTGCCGGCGGAACACTTCTCGAGGGCCCCGCAACCACCGATCTCCGACGGCTCTGATCCCCACCCGATTGGCCGCGGGCCACCTGGGTACCCGTCGCTTGTTCCCACGAAAGGAAGGAAGTGCCCATGACATCGGCAGAGACACTTCGCGGCCGGAAGGTCGCGATCCTGGCCACCGACGGCGTCGAGGAAGTCGAACTCGTCGAACCCCGGAAGGCCGTGGAGGA
The DNA here is from genome assembly GCF_000280725.2 of Rhodococcus sp. JVH1. Lineage (NCBI taxonomy): Bacteria > Bacillati > Actinomycetota > Actinomycetes > Mycobacteriales > Nocardiaceae > Rhodococcus > Rhodococcus sp. JVH1. Next base: position 1,882,208 of record NZ_CP166289.1, read on the forward strand.
CGCCGGCGCGGAGGTCCGGCTGATCTCGTTGTCCCCCGGCAAGATCCAGGCCATGAACTCGGATGTGAACGCGGCAGGCACCTATGCCGTCGACGCCGCCGTCGGCGACGTGTCGGTCGCCGACTTCGACGCATTGATCCTGCCCGGCGGTACCACGAACCCCGACCACCTCCGGATGGACGCGTCCGCCGTCGCCTTCGTCCGCGACTTCGTCGATTCGGGCAAACCGGTGGGCGTGATCTGCCACGGACCGTGGACGTTGGTCGAGGCCGACGTCGTCCGCGGCCGCACTCTCACGTCGTATCCCAGCGTGCGCACCGACATCCGCAACGCGGGCGGAACCGTGGTCGACGAGGAAGTGGTGGTCGACAACGGGTTGGTGTCGAGCCGCAACCCCGACGACCTACCCGCGTTCTGCGCGAAGATCGTCGAGGAATTCGCCGAGGGCCGCCACCCACAGTGACCTCGCCGGGCCTGGATCAGCCGGAGTCCGGGACCGTCACCACCACTCGGGTGCCCGATCCGGGTGAGGACGTGACGTCGAAGGTGCCGCCGAGGCTTTCGACCCGCACGATGTGCGACGCCAGTCCGATGTGCCCCTGCGCCACCCGTTCCGGGACGACGGCCGGGTCGAATCCGGCGCCGTCGTCGGCGACCGTCAGCGTGGTCCGCCCGCCGGCGCGGGTGAGTGCGAGTTCGATCGTGGTGGCGCGGGCGTGCTTCGACACGTTGGTGAGCAGTTCCCGCGCCACCCGGTAGAGCAGCTCCTGGCAGTCGGGGTGACCGACGTCGTCGACGCTCACCGTCATCTCGAACCCCCGCCGGGCGTAGAGATCCGCGAGCTCGCGCAGCGCCGCGGTGAGGCCCAGCTGCGCGAGGACCTGCGGATGCAGTGTGGTGACGGTGGACCGCAGCTGCGCCGCGGTCTCGCGGAGGGCGGACTCGGCGGCGACGAGCATGTCGTCCGGGTTCCGCTCCAGGGCCTCCTCCACATCCAGCCGGGCCGCCAGCACATTCTGCAGGGGCCCGTCGTGGAGGTCCTCGGCCAGTTGCCGTCGCTCGCGTTCCTCGGCACCCATCGATTCGGCGATCAACTGCCTGCGCACATCCATCAGCGAGATCACCGTCGCAGAGCGCCGGACCAGCACGTACGACAACGCCGTCGTCGCGGCCGCGAGCCACAACAGGAAACCGAAGTAGAGGTACACCTCGTCGGGGAAGCCGACTGCGTCGTCGCGCTTGGAGTAGACGATCCACACCACCTGGTACCCGACGGCGGTGCAGACGCCGACGATCGCCGTCAGACGCGGCCGGTACTGAAACGCCACCGAGATCGGCAACAGGAAGAACACCGGGAGCAGCACCGACGTCGCGCCGCCGGAGACGACGCACAACGCCACCACCGCGGTGACGTCCGCGGCCGTGGACACCCAGCCCGCCCACGGTCCGACGTCCCGCACCAGGACGAAGATCAGCCAGCCGAGAGCGACCGCCGCATACCCGATCAGCAGCCCCGCGAAGACGTCGGGTTGCCAGTGCGTCACGCGGATCACCGGTCCGAGCAGCGCCATCAGACCGATCAGCGGTAACCGGAGTATGGCGGTCACCCGGACCGCCTCGGTGCTGTAACGACGAACTACGCGACTCTGGGACGGATGCGGCACGTCACTCCAGCAAGCCGCGTCGCATCGCCTCGGCCACCGCGGCCGCGCGGTCGCTGACCCCGAGCTTCTCGTAGAGGCGCTGGACATGGGTCTTGACCGTCGACGGCGCCAGATACAGCTCACCGGCGATCGTGGGAATGCTCTGCCCGCGCGCAATGAGCGCCAGCACTTCCTTCTCCCGACCGCTCAGCGCCGGCCCGACCGGTTCACTGCGACGACGCACCTCGCCTGCCAGTCCGACCGCGAGGGAGGCGGGGAGGACGTCGCGGCCCTGTGCGCAGTCCAGGACGGCTTTCACGATCTCCGCCCGGGTCGACTCCTTCGGCAGGAATCCCGCCGCCCCCTCCTGCAACGCGTGGTACACGATCGCGGATTCGTCGTGCGCAGACAGCAGCAGCACGCGCGTGGCGAGTTCGGCTCGTCGCACGGCCGCCGCCACCTGGGAACCGTCGAGCTCCGGCATCCGATAGTCGAGCAGTGCGACGTCGGGGGCGAGTTCGCGGATCAGGGCGAGCGCCGCCGCACCGTCGTCCGCCTCACCGACCACCTCGATGTCGCCACTCGCGAGGAGCGCACGGACGACACCGTCCCGAAAGATCGGGTGGTCGTCGCCCACCACGACCCGCACGGCGCTCACGGCGTGGTCCGATGCGAAGCGACTCCAGCGAAGTCCATTGCTCACTTTCTCACGAGAGCAGGCCCGCGCGGAGCACTTCGCGGGCCCGCTGTCCCCCGATCGGTGGACACCGGATTCATCCCGCCCTCCGTCCTGTCGGTGGACAGACGACGGCGCGCATTCACGACATAGTTGACACACACCGGAAACGGGGAGATCGGAAACCGAAAACCCCACGGCCCCAGACGTTCCACCCCAAAGCGTCAGACCCCCGAAGTTCCAGAACCCAGGAGAAGCCATCATGCGCACCACCGCCCGTCGCCGCGTCGCACTCTTCATCGCACTGCCCGCCACCGCAGTGGCCGTCACCGGATTCGCCATCGCCGCCGCCGGGGTTGCCACGGCGGGCACGATGCCGACATCGGGACCGACGATCGCGATGACGATCAGCAACGACACCGACCTGCCGATGGTCCTCGCGGGTTCGTCGAACCCCTACGGGCAGTGGATTCAGGCGCCGTCGGACTACCTCGCCCCGCACAGCAGCCAGATCGTGAAGGCATTCTCCACCGACCCGAACGGCGTCGAGGTGGATGCCACGTACTCGCTCCCCGGCGGTGCCCAGGCCGTGTTCCGCGCCGACAACTACAGCAACACGACCGACGTGGACGGAACCCGCGTCGACGCCAACTACGGCCACGCCTACGGCATCAGCAGCTGGATCGACTCGGGCTACCCGAACATGAACGCCGGCTACCACCTGTACGGACACCCCTGACAGCCGATCCCGACCATCCACCGAACACTCGACGAAAGCCGCAGAACATGATCATGCACGTCACCGAGACCCCCACCCCCACCGTCTCCCGCACGATGTGGACCACCGAGGAGATCAAGGCACGTCTCGAGGAGATGAACATTCCGCGATCACGCACCCGTCGCGGGCCCCGCTGGGGCAACCGCGACCGATAAGCCGGGGGTTGGGGCCCGATGTCGCACTGGTTCACTCCGACAGGACCAGTGCGACATCGGTTCGGTTCACCCGAGAGATCGCCGGGTCAGCGCTGGTGCCGCGGCTTCCACACGACGAGCGCGTTGCTCCGCGGGATCGGAACGAGGTCGCGCCGGTACCCGGCGTGAATCTTCGCGATCTCCTCGGCCAGCTCGCGAACCCGGTGCTGCAGAGCCTCCACCTGGTTGGTGAGTTCGATGATCCGCTTGATGCCGGCGAGGTTGACACCCTCGTCCTGCGAGAGGCGTTGCACCTCGCGGAGCAACGCCACATCCCGCGGCGAGTACCGTCGGCCGCCACCGGACGTGCGGTGCGGGGTGACGAGACCGAGCCGGTCGTAGTTGCGCAACGTCTGCGCATGCATGCCGGCGAGTTCCGCGGCCACCGAGATCACGAAGATCTGGGCGTCCGGATCAACGGCGCTCTCGCGTGGATCCTGAGTCGTATCGCTCATCAAGCACCCGCCCACCCGGCCCTCGGATCGAATCCGCTGGCCTTCTCTGCTTCCAGATAGGTCTTCAATGCTTCGGTGGCCGGGTCGTCGAGCTTCTGCGGAACGGCGACCTTGACCGTGACCAATAGGTCACCGGCGCCACCGGCACGCTTGGGGACGCCTCGCCCGCGCACCCGCAGAACCCGGCCGTCGGCGGTGCCCGCCGGAATCTTCACACCGACACGCCCCTCCAAGGTGGGGACGGAGACGGTGGTTCCGAGCACGAGCTCACCGTAACTGACGGGAACGACGAGCGTGAGGTCGTCGCCGTTGCGGCCGAACACCTTGTCGGGACGCACCCGGACCGTGACGAACAGGTCGCCGGACGGTGCGCCGCGCAGGCCGGCCTCACCCTGGCCTGCCAGCCGGATCTTCTGTCCGTCACTGACACCCGCGGGGACGCGGACGGTGATGGTGCGAGTCCGGTTGGTGACGCCGTTGCCGTGGCACACCTCGCACGGCGAGTCGATGATGGAGCCGGTACCGCGGCAGTCGTCGCACGGCTCACTGAACCCGAACGCGCCCTGGTTGCGGCTGACGATTCCGGTCCCGTTGCAACGCGGGCAGACTCGCGGGCTGGTTCCCGGCTTGGCACCGCTGCCGTGGCAGGTGGTGCACGGCGACGGGCTGGTCAGACGCAGCGGAACCGTGACGCCGAGCGTGGCTTCGCGGAATTCGAGGGTGGTCTCCGTCTCGACGTCGCTGCCACGACGGGGACGGTTGGTCGTGCGGGTCGCGCCGCCGCCACCGGCGCCGCGATTGAACAGGCCACCGAAGATGTCGCCGAGGCCGCCGTCACCGGCCGCCGCGCCGCCGCCACCGAACAGGTCGTTGATGTCGAATCCGCCCTGGCCGAAACCACCGGCTCCGGGGTTGAATCCGCCGCCGCCCTGCCCGAAACCGCCGCTCGCGAACAGTCGCCGGGCCTCGTCGTATTCCTTGCGCTTGGCAGGGTCCGAGAGCACGGCGTGTGCTTCGCTGACGGACTTGAAACGCTCCTCGGCCTTCGTGTCGCCGGGGTTCGCGTCGGGATGAAGGTCGCGGGCGAGTTTGCGGTACGCCTTCTTGATCTCGTCCGCGGATGCGTGGGACGAGACGCCCAGCTCCTTGTAGAAGTCCTTTTCGATCCACTCCCGTTGGCTCACTGGGCGTCTCCTCCTCTCGCTCTTACTCTTGTTCCGACTCGGCGGGCTTCGCCGCCTCGTCGGAGGTGTTCGCGCCGGCATCGCCTGCGCGATCGATCACAGCTACCATCGCATGCCGCAGGACGCGATCACCGAATTTGTAGCCCTTTCGCATCACCGTGCCGAGAACGGGGTCGTGACCCTCGCCCTCGTGCTGCACCGCCTCGTGCAGCGCCGGATCGAATGCGTCGCCCTCGGCGCCGAACTCGCTCAGGCCGAGCGACGTGAGAGTGCCGGTGAGCTTGTCTGCCACACCCTTCAGCGGCCCCGAGTCGAGGTCGCCGTGGCTGCGTGCACGGTCGAGGTCGTCCAGCACCGCGATGAGCTCACCGACGACGGACGCCTTGGCGTTCGCGATGTCGGCCTGCTTGTCGCGCTGGACGCGGCGGCGGTAGTTGGCGTACTCCGCCTGCAGTCGTTGCAGGTCGGCGGTGCGCTCCGCCAACTCGTCCGTCTCCGGAGCTGCCGTCTCCGGCAGGGCCCCTTCGTCCACCGAGCCGGGCTGCGGGGCGGCAGCGGTGCCCGCGAGGGGCTCCACTACCGGCTCCGCGTCCCGTGTCCGACCGGTCTCGGGGTCGATCTTCCGCTTGTCCACGAAAGTGACCGGTTCCTGCTCGGTGTTGTCGGACGTCACTTCTTCTCCGAGTCGGACGGCTCGTCCACGACCTCGGCGTCGACGACGTCGTCGGCACCATTCGCGCCGGAGCCGTCGGTGTTGGCGGCTTCCTCAGCGGCGCTGGCCTCGTAGATCGCCTGGCCGAGGGCCTGCGACTCGGTGGCCAGCTTCTCGACCGCGGTCTTGACGGCCGCGATGTCGGTGCCTGCGAGAGCGTCGTTGGCTTCCTTGATGGCAGCCTCGACCTTCTCCTTGACGTCGGCGGGCACCTTGTCCTCGTTGTCCTTGATGAACTTCTCGGTCTGGTGCACCAGCGACTCGGCCTGGTTGCGCACCTCGGCCTCTTCGCGGCGGGCCTTGTCTTCCTCGGCGTGAGCCTCGGCGTCCTTGACCATCCGCTCGATCTCTTCCTTGGACAGACCGGAGCCGTCCTGGATCTTGATCGTGTTCTCCTTGCCCGTGCCCTTGTCCTTGGCGGTCACGTGCACGATGCCGTTGGCGTCGATGTCGAAGGTGACTTCGATCTGCGGCACGCCACGCGGGGCGGGCGGCAGGTCGGCCAGCTCGAACGAGCCGAGCAGCTTGTTGTGCGAGGCGATTTCGCGCTCACCCTGGAACACCTGGATCTGCACCGACGGCTGGTTGTCGTCAGCGGTGGTGAAGGTCTCGGAACGCTTGGTCGGGATGGTGGTGTTGCGCTCGATGAGCTTGGTCATCACGCCACCCTTGGTCTCGATGCCGAGGGACAGCGGGGTGACGTCGAGGAGCAGCACGTCCTTGACCTCGCCCTTGAGGACACCGGCCTGCAGGGCGGCGCCGACGGCGACGACCTCGTCCGGGTTGACGCCCTTGTTGGGCTCACGGCCACCGGTCAGCTCGCGCACCAGATCGGAGACTGCGGGCATACGGGTGGAACCACCGACGAGCACGACGTGGTCGATGTCCTTGACGGCGATGCCGCTGTCCTTGATCACGGCCTGGAACGGCGCGCGGGTGCGATCGAGGAGATCGGACGTGATCTTCTGGAACTCGCTGCGGGACAACTGCTCGTCGAGGAACAGCGGGTTCTTGTCCGCGTCGACGGTGATGTAGGGCAGGTTGATCGACGTGCTCTGCGACGAGGACAGTTCGATCTTGGCCTTCTCGGCAGCCTCGCGGAGACGCTGCAGTGCCATCTTGTCCTTGGTCAGATCGATGCCGTTCTGAGCCTTGAACTTGTCGACGAGCCACGTGACGATGCGCTCGTCCCAGTCGTCACCACCGAGGTGGTTGTCACCGGACGTGGCGCGAACCTCGACGACGCCGTCGCCGATTTCGAGCAGCGAGACGTCGAAGGTGCCGCCACCGAGGTCGAAGACCAGGATGGTCTGTTCCTTGTCGCCCTTGTCCAGGCCGTAGGCCAGTGCGGCCGCGGTGGGCTCGTTGACGATGCGCAGGACGTTGAGACCGGCGATCTGGCCGGCTTCCTTCGTGGCCTGACGCTGGGCGTCCTCGAAGTACGCGGGGACGGTGATCACGGCGTCCGTGATGTCCTCACCCAGGTACGCCTCGGCGTCGCGCTTCAGCTTCATGAGCGTGCGCGCGCTGATCTCCTGGGGCGTGTACTTCTTGCCGTCGATCTCCACGTTCCAGTCGGTACCGATGTGGCGCTTGACGGAGCGGATGGTGCGATCGACGTTGGTGACGGCCTGGTTCTTGGCGGGCTGACCGACCAGCACCTCACCGTTCTTGGCGAAGGCGACGATCGACGGGGTGGTGCGTGAACCTTCGGCGTTGGCGACCACTACGGGCTCGCCGCCTTCCAGCACAGACACGACCGAGTTCGTTGTACCGAGGTCGATACCGACGGCACGAGCCATAGTGTTCCTCACTTTCGTTTTGCAGTCCTGTGGGCAGGTTTTTCATTACTGAACTGCGATGTTGGCGCTTAGTGAGCGCCCTCCGCTCAAGTTTGCACTCCGACACCGTCGGGAGTCAATTCGAACTTGAGTCTTGCACGCTCATGTTGTCGTAAGGCTCAACGGAGGGGTGCGGAGATTTGTTCCCGGATGCCCACATCTTTTTTCGGCGCCTTGTTTCGAGGCCTTCCCGTAGCGAGGCCGCCGACGCGGACCCGCGCGTCGGCACGCCACGCTACGGCAGGTCGATAGGATCGCAGCGTGACGACACCCGAACAGCCGCCACGCCGGCCCGAACCGCCGCGACCCGTACCGCCGCGTCCGGAGTTCGCGGTCAGCCCGCTGCGCGCCACCCCCACCGATGACACCCCGAAGGCCGTCGCGGTGTCGCTGTCCGCCTGGGTGGGATCGTTCGTCGTTCTCGCCGGAATCGCCGGCGCCATCGCGCTCGACCTGGGCGCCGTCCGCGACGCCCTCGAGGCGTCGGTCGCCGCGGACAATCCCGGGGACTCCGCGACGGACATCACCGACACGGTGAACCTGACGCTGATCGGCAGCGGTGCCATCGCCGTCGTCCTGATCCTCCTCGGACTGCTGGGCATACAACTCCTGCGCGCCCGGAAACCGGCGGGCCAGATCACCCTCGCCGTCGTCGGCGTCCTCAGCGTCGCCGGCGGAGTGGGCCTGTGGACCCTGCTGTCCGACGCCGGTGACGCGACCGCCGGTGTGCTGCAATGGGCGCCGCTCGCCTACAGCGCCCTCGTCGCGGTGGGAGTGCTCGCCCTGTTCGCTCCCGGTGTGTCTCCGTGGCTGCGCCGGAACCGCTGACCGGACTCACACCTGGCACGGATCGGTGCTGCCGTGGAACTCCGGGTCCGGGTCGTATTCGCGGTTGGACGTGCCCGAGTACTCGGGATCGGGGTCGTACTCGTCGTTGGTCGTCCCCGTGAAGTCGGGGTCCGGGTCGTACTCGTCGTTGGTCGTGCCCTCGTAGGAGGAGTTGCAGGCCGGGTGGGCGGCAGCGGTCTGGGTCACGGACGCGGCGCCGAACACGAGAGCCACGGCTGCCAGTGCGGTCATCGTCGTGCGGATCATGATGATTCCTTTCATCGGTGGGCTGATCATCGGTGGGCTGGGCGGACTCCGAAGAGAGAACCGGGCGGGGTCACCCGGGTGCGGGCTGGTGGGGCATCGCGGGTTCGCCCGCGCCGATCCGGCTCGACCCGGCGATATCGAGATGGCGCGTCACCGTGGGGGTACCCAAATAGGGGCCCGCAACACCCGGCGCGAGCGATGGAATCGTCAGGGCTCGCCTGAATTCCATCTGCCCGCCGGCGTCGCTCTCCGCGGCGGTCGAGGCGTAGGCGAACGTGCCGACTCCCACCGTGACGGCGACGAGGACGGGCGACACCATGCCGCCGAGAACGCGGGGCCACACGCGTCGGCGCGAAGGCCGGGGCGCCGGTGTCGGAGAGTCGAAGTTCATACCGAGAATCCTTCGCGGCGGACGCTTTCCGCACATCCAGGAAGGCACCCAACTTGGACCCCGAGAAAAACCCTGAGAAGGCCTTCCTAATGAGGACCGTTTCTGACCTCAATTGCTTCTACTGTTCTTCTCATGACCACTTCGCAGAAGTCCCCGGCCACCGGTGAGCGCGCCGACCTCCTCCAGATCCTCCAGGAGCAGCGAGCCACCCTGTTGATCACCGTCCGCGGCATCGACGACGCACAGGCACGGCAGCGTTCGACCGTCAGCGACCTGACGCTCGGCGGACTGATCAAGCACGTGTCCCACACGGAAAAGCACTGGGTCGAAACCATTCTCGAGCCGGACGAGAACGCGGAATTCGACATGGAGTGGGCGATGGAGAAGTACTACATGCGCGACGACGAAACCCTCGAGGGACTGCTCGCCGAGTACGCCGAGGTGGCCCGCGCGACGGAGGCCGCCGTGGCCGGCCTCGACGACCTGGACGTGCTCGTCCCCCTGCCCACCGCACCCTGGGCGCCCGAGCGGCAGTGGTGGACGATCCGCCGCACCCTGCTCCACATCATCCGGGAGACCGGCCACCATTCCGGTCACGCCGACATCATCCGGGAATCCCTCGACGGCGGAAACACCACCATGCAGATGGGCGCCGACGCGGGCATGGAGTTCTGACCCACCCGGCAGAACAGACGAAAACACCTCACCGGGTTCGGGTTCCGGTGAGGTGTTCTCTTCTCAGCATGTGGCGTTTCGAGTGTTGACTTACCTCCTGCGGTCCAACCTTTCGCCGACTGGTGAAAACCATGGTGCCCCGCCGCGGGGGCACCGGCTACCTACCCCAGGGGTACGGTTCCCCACCCGGGACCCAACCCATTATCAGGTGGCCCTTACCTCAAAGTGGTACTCGCCTCCCCAGCTTCTTCTTGCCCAGAAAAAGTCATTTTGACATCCTCCTCGACCCTGGGGTCGGGATTTTCTACCGCAGCCGGTCGGCTACCTCGGTGGGTTCCTGCTTCGCCGCGCTGCGCCGACATCGCTGCCGGTCTTACCCTCGCTCCACAGGCGTTTAGTCTCTCGGCGCGTCCCGCCGCGAGGATATTCTTGGCTGCATTGTGGTCTCGGTGGTGGACGGAGCCACATCCGCAAGTCCACGCGCGGACGTTCAGTGGCTTCCTTTCGCCGACAGTCCCACACGTCGAACACATCCTGGTTGACGGAAACCACCGATCGATACGATGGAATGTGCGTCCATAACGGATCGCCTTGTACTCGAGCATCGACGCGAAAGCTGACCAGCCGGCGTCGTGAACTGACTTCGCCAACCGCGTGCGAGCGAGACCGTTCACGGCCAAATTCTCCATGTACACCGCTTAGTTATCGCGAATGATGCTGGTCGAAGTCTGGTGATTAAGGTCCCTGCGTGCATCGGCGACCCTGGCGTGCAGGCGAGCGACCTTGCGAACCGCCTTTCGTCGGTTGTTGGATCCTTTCTGTTTTCTCGCCACCTCTCGCTGGGCTTCTTCGATCCTGCATTCGGCGCGGCGGAGCAGGCGGGGGTTCTCGACAACTGTGCACTTCATCGGCGTCCAACTCGCGATGATCGAAAAGTTGCAAAATTGTTCGTTTGTGTTGACTTTCGAAGGGCAGAGGACAGAATCGGATCTGGACTCACCGAACATCCCAGTGACCAAACCTCGGGCTGCAAGCGTTGCCTGGGACAGCAGTCCTGTACGGAATCCGTCCCACCATTCCCGGTGGGCTGGTGACACGGGAGAACCGGGAAGGACTCGTCGATGACCGTGCGTGACGAACAGGATGCGCGGGAGACCGGGACACGGCTCCGGATGCGCAAGACCCGGACGACCCTCGCGGACGGCCGCGAACTGATCTACTTCGACGACTCCGAGCCGTACGTGTCGGGCGGAGCCACCCGCGAGCTGGTGGATTCACGTCCGCTGCCGCCGGCGGTGTCGCAGTCGCAGATGCGGTTCGACGTGCTCACCGGGGAATGGGTGGTCATCGCTGCCCAGCGGATGGACCGCACGTTCCTGCCGCCGCCGGACGCGTCGCCGCTCGCCCCGAGCGTGCCGGGCAAGGCACCTACGGAGATTCCGGCCGACGACTACGACGTGGTGGTGTTCGAGAACCGTTTCCCGTCGCTGGCGACGGCCGCCGCCGAGCAGGACCTTCCGGACTGCGTCGACGGAGAAGCGTTGTGGCCGTTGGCACCGGGAGCGGGCAGATGTGAGGTCGTGTGCTTCACCAGCAACCCGGATGCCGCCTTCGCCACCCTGAGCGTCGCCCGGGTCCGCACCGTCGTAGACGTCTGGGCCGACCGCACCGCCGAACTGTCGACGCTGCCGGGGGTCCGGCAGGTGTTCTGCTTCGAGAACCGGGGCAAGGAAATCGGCGTCACCCTGACCCATCCGCACGGACAGATCTACGCCTACCCGTACCTGCCGCCCCGCACGGACGCACTGATCCGGCGCTCCCGCGAGCACTTCGAGAGCACCGGGCGGCTGCTGCTCGCCGACGTCCTCGACGCCGAAACACGATCCGGCAGGCGCGTGGTCCTGGCCGCCGAGCACTGGACCGCGTACGTTCCCGCTGCCTCGCGCTGGCCGCTGGAGGTGCATCTCGCACCGCACCGCGACGTCCGTGACCTCACCGAACTGTCCGAAGACGAGCGCGACGAACTCGCCCACGTCTATCTCGAACTGCTGCGGCGGGTCGACCGGTTCTTCGAGGGTGTCGACGCCGTGCCCTACATCGCCGCGTGGCACCAGGCGCCCGTCGGCGAGGACCGTCCGCTCGGACGCCTGCACCTGCAACTGTTCTCGATGATGCGGTCGCCGGGCCGGATGAAGTACCTGGCTGGATCCGAGTCCGGGATGGGGGCGTGGGTCAACGACACCACCCCCGAGCGCATCGCCGACCGGCTGCGGGAGGTGGCGTCGTGAATGGTGCGCAGTGGGTCACCCCCGTCGACGCCGCCTCGGTCGCCGGCCCCGCGGAGGCGCTGTTCCGCAGCACGTTCGGCGGCGCCGCGGACGGCGTCTGGACGGCACCCGGCCGAGTCAACCTCATCGGTGAGCACGTCGACTACGCCGGCGGACTGGTCCTGCCGTTCGCGCTCCCCTACGTGACGGTCGTCGCCGTCCGTGTGCGGGGCGACGGGATCCTGCACGCCGTGTCCACGCACACCGGCGAGTCCTGGCGCGGTCCGCTCGACGACGTCGCCCCGGGCCACCCGGCCGGCTGGGCCGCGTACGTCGCCGGGGTGGTGTGGGCGCTACGCCGGTCCGGACACCTCACGGCGGGAACCGGTTTCGACGTCGCAGTGCATTCGACTGTCCCCGTCGGCTCCGGGCTGTCGAGTTCGGCCGCGCTCGAGTGCGCCTTCGCGCTCGCCGTCGCCGACATCGCCGGCCTGCCCACGGACGACGCCGGCCGCCGGCCGCTGATCACCGCGTCCATCCTCGCGGAGAACGAGATCGCCGGCGCGTCCACCGGCGGCATGGACCAGTCGGTCGCGATGCTCGCCCGCCCCGGCCACGCCCTGCTCCTCGACTGCCGGGACGGCGCCACCCGGCACGTTCCGCTCGACTTCGACTCCGCGGACGCCCGGCTGGTGGTCATCGACACCAACGCGCCGCACCGGCTGGTCGACGGCCAGTACGGCAACCGGCGCGCCGCCATCGAAAAGGCCTGCGCCGACCTCGGCGTCGCCACCCTGCGCGACGTCGCCGACCCCGACGCCGCCGTCGCGGCGCTGAGTTCCCCGGCAGCGCAGCGGGTCCGGCACGTGCTCGGCGAGATCCGCCGCGTCCGGGAAGTCGCCGACCTGCTCGACCGCGGCCGGATCGCCGACATCGGCGACGCCCTGAACCGCTCGCACGCCTCGTTGCGCGACGATTACGAGGTCAGCTCCGTCGAACTCGACTCCGCCGTCGACGCCGCCCTCGAGGCCGGCGCCTGGGGTGCGCGGATGACCGGCGGCGGCTTCGGCGGCTCCGCGATCGCCCTCGTACCCGCCGACCGGGTCGACGGCGTCGTCGAGAACGTCGCCCGACGCGCCGGCACCGCGTCCCTGCCCGTCCCCCAGTTCCTGCACGCCGAGCCGTCAGGCTCGGCGCACCGACTCTGAGATCCCCTTCGACGACCACGACCAGGTGGAGGCCATGACCATGGGCGACCGCGTGGCCGTCATGAAAGCGGGCATCCTGCAGCAGCGGTCCTCATCGCGTCCGGCGAACGTGTGCAGGCCGAACTGGGCTGGCGACCGAGACACACGGACCTCGATTCGATCGTGGCCGATGCGTGGACGTATCTGCAGTCGCTGGGCGCGCGGGAACGCTACCGTGGTGCAGTGCGGTCGTGACGAGGCGTGCGGCGCCCCGTCGGCCGCGAGAAGGAGGCTGGTGTGGACGTCGACGATTCCGCGAGGCAGGGCCGGATCGTGGAGGTCCTCGTCGAGGCCTTCGCCGATCTGATGGAGGCGGATCCGAGTGCGTTTCGCACGAAGTTCCGGAAGATGGCCGCCGATCCGTTCGCCTTCTTCCGGGGCAGCGCCTGCCTCTTCTACGACGATCTGCGTGACTTCGACGATCCGTGGGCGGACGAGCGCACCGGCCGGGTGTGGATTCACGGCGATCTGCATCTGGAGAATTTCGGCACGTACATGAATGCGGAGGGCACCCTCGTCTTCGACGTCAACGATTTCGACGAGGCGTACGTGGGGCCGTTCAGCTGGGATCTTCGCCGGTTCGTCGCGAGTCTCGCACTGATGGGGTGGCAGAAGGCCCTCCCCGAGAGCGATATCCGGGCACTCGCCGACACCTACCTGCGCAGTTACGTCGAGCACGTCCTGCACTACGTGCAGCGGGAAGCGGACGAGGCGTACGCGCTGCGCCTGGACAATTCGCGCGGCGCCATCCAGGACCTGCTGCTGAGCGCACGGCTCGCCACCCGGGTGGACCTGCTCGAGTCCGTCACGGTGATCGAGGACTACGACCGGCGTTTCCGGCGGGGCCGCGGTGTCCGCGAACTCGACGAGGAGGAACGCACCACCGTGCGCGAGGCGCTGGACAAGTACATCGAGAGGGTTCCCAGCAGCAAGCGGTCCACGCGACCGGTGTTCTATCGCGTCAAGGACGTGGTCGGGCGGAAGGGCTTCGGAATCGGTAGCGCCGGCCTCCCGGCTTACAACGTGCTCATCGAAGGAGCGACCCAGGCGCTCGAGAACGACATCGTGCTCTCACTCAAGCAGGGCAACGTCGCTGCGCCGAGCCGGGTCGTCGACGAATCCCGGGTCCGCGACTACTTCGAGCACGAAGGACACCGCACGGTGGTGAGTCAGCGCGCGCTGCAGGTCCACACGGATCCGCTGCTCGGCTACACGGAGATCGGCGGCACCGGTTTCGTGGTCGCCGAACTCTCCCCGTACGAACTGGACCTCGACTGGTCGGATCTCACCGAACCGGAGGACATCGCGCCGGTGCTCGAGGACCTCGGCCGGGCGACGGCGAAGGTGCATTGCGTCTCCGACGAGGACAGCGATCAGACCCTCGTCACGTTCCAGACCGAGGACGCCATCCGGAACGTCGTCGACGGCAGGCTGGACGAGTTCGTCGGCGAGATCATCGACTTCGGCATCGCGTACGCCGAGGTGAGCCGCAGGGATCACCAACTGTTCGTGAACGCGTTCCGGGAGGGCGAGATCGCGGGCGTCTCCGCGACGTAACCGAGCTACAGTCGGACGGTGTTCAGTTCCTCCAGAACACCTTCCGCGCTGCGGGCGGCGACGATGCAGGCCCGCGCGGTGAACTGGTCGAGCAACGGGTGGCGTGCCCGTTCGCGCCACTTCCGCACCGCGGCGAGTGCCCGCATCCGCTGCAACTCCACGGAATCGTCGCCGTCGGTGCCCAGTCGTTCGGCGATCTGGATCCCGAATCCGCCGATCAGGCGTTGCAACTCGGCCACGTCGTCGGCGGGCAACCCCACCTCGGTGGACCGCAGGCGCCCGAGCAGGCGCAGTTCCTGAAAACCGTGCACGTCGGAGAGCAGCCGTTCGGCCGACATCAGGATCTCACCCGCACCCGGCATCGGATGCGCCGTGAGCACCCGCTTGAGTGCCACGAGCGCCGAGTGGGTCTTCAACTGGTCGGCCCGCTGCCCGAACTGGATGTCGATCACCTGACGCAATTCGTCGAGGCCGCTGCGTTCCACCAATTCCGCCGCCAGCGTCGGCGAGTCCTTGGTGCCCAGCCGGATCAGGGTGACGGCCATCCGGATCCCGAAGAGCCCGAAGCGGTCTGCCAGCTGAGCGCGCATCCGGGCGTCCACGGGAAGCGGACTGTCCTCACGCGCGAACCGGTCGGCCGACAGCATCGCCAAGTTCAGGTCGTCCACCGGGACCTCGGCCAGATGCTGGAACGCGGTGAACTCGGCCTGACGCATCGTGCGGGCACCGAGCGCCAGCAGACCCGCGACGGGGACCACGGCCTGGCACAGCCCGGTGCGCTCGAGTTCGCCCGCGAACCGGGACGCCACTTCCTTCGCGGACATCATGGCGTCCAGGCGTCCCGCCCCCACCTCGTCGGCCCGCGACACGACACCGACCACACCGAGCGGTCCCGATTCGTCGCCCACGTGGTCGCCGATCTGACCGAGGAACTGGACGTCGGTCGCGTTCAGCGTGCGCAGCAGGTAGACCACGGCGTCGGCGCCGGACGCCTCGTTGTCGGGGGTGAGCATCTCGAGGGTGCGGGCCGAGACGTCCCTCGACAGCGAGGACGTGCCCGGGGTGTCGATGATCGTCGTATGAGCCAGGGCGGACGACGGCCACTCCACGTCGAGGCGGTCCACCTGGTCGGCGGTGAGGTGGCCGAGGTCGAACGTGAGATGTCCGTCCCGGCGCAGCACCGGGACGTTGGCGGAACGCTGGGCGCCGCTACCGGGGTCCGGCTGGTACCAGGCCGTCACGGTGGGCGTCGACCCGCTGCGGTACCAGGTGACGACGCGGGTGCATTCGGTCGCGTCGGTGGGCGCGATGTCCTGACCCACCAGGGAATTGAGCAGAGTGGACTTGCCGGCCTTCAGCGAACCGGCCAGAGCGACCCTCAACGGTTGTTCCAGTCGCCGCGCGCATTCGGTCAGCTGATCCCGGATCTCGGGTCTGCCCGCGTACAACTGCCGGGCGGACGCGATGAGTGCCCGGGCCTCGTGAAGCGGAGCGGCCGTCATGCCGTGACCGCTCCCGCGTCGCCTGCGACGAGTTGCGCGGCTTGCTGTTTCAGTTCGGATGCAACGTGCAGGTCCTTCTCGAGCTGCGCGATCCGGCGGGTCCGTTCGGTGGACTCGAGATTCGCCGCCTCCTGCGCGGCGCGCAGCGAGTCGTTGATCGACCGCAGCGCCTGCTCGGCGATTGCACTGAAATGGTCGCGCAGCAACCGCTGAATCGACCGGAGCCGATCCTTCGACTCCTTGCCCACCTGGAAGCTGGCGTCGTCGGCGAACCGGCGGATCGCGGCCTTCGCCTCCGCCCGCCGCTTCAGGATCCGGCTCTCCTTGTCTTCCCGGTACGCCTTCGTGCCGAGGAGGACTCCGGCGCCGATCGAGATCGGATTGACCAGGGCCATCCCCATCATGGTGGTGATCAGACCGAACATGAGGACGCCACCGTACGACCCGCGCATCCCGACGAGAACCTTCTGCGTGATGCCGATACGTCCGGCCTCGAGGTCCGCGAGCGAGGCCACCGGTTCGAGGACACCGTCGACGTCCGCGACGTCCAGGTGCGGCAGCTCGACCGCACCCGTCTCGGCGAAGTGCTGCGCCACCACCTCGGCCAGCCACAGCGCGCGGTCGTGGGCCCACACGAAGTTGTCGCCGATCGCGGTGGCGAACTCCTGCTCGAGCCACTGACCCAGCGCGTCCCAATCCTTGCCGGGGTCGCCCTCGTCGACGGTCTCCTCGGCCTCCCGGGTGACGCGGCGCAACCGGTCCCGGAGGTCGTGATCGATGTCCGCGGCCAGGTCGGCTATACCGTCACCCAGCGTCTGCTGCCACAGCGACGTCTTCTTGTGCAGCTCCTCGGCGGCGGCCTTCGCCTTCTGCAGTTCGGCGACCGCGGCGACGCCCTTCGCCGGATCGCGCAGGGCGGCAAGCTCACTGCCGATCCCCAGGGTGAGATGCTCGGCCGCGGAGGACACGTCCAGCGACACGGCCCGGCGCGTGTTCGCCTCCGCCCGCGCCACCACCCGCTCGCGCAGGAACGCGTACAGGTCGACGAAACCGGACTCGGTGTTGAGTTCCTCGTCCTGCAGTCGCAGCGCGTGCGAACGCAGCACCGAGGAGATCGGGATCAGGGGAACGTCGAGACCGGCCCGCGCGAGGTGCCCGCGGTCGGCTTCGACGATCTCGCGCCAGTGCGGGTACAGGTCGGTCTTGCTGATCAGGCACGCCACCGACGGGCACAGGCTGGTGACCTGGCGGATGAAGCCGAGCTCCGGTTCGGTGAATTCCTGGCTGGCGTCGGACAGAACGAACACGGCATCCGACGCCGGGATCAGCCCGAGTGTGCTCGCCGCGTGCGGGTTGCCGGCACCGCCCACGCCGGGCGTGTCGACCAGGACCAGACCGTCGGCGAGGAGCGGGCTCGGGACGTTGACCTCCACCCGCAGCACCTCCCTGCCCTCGGCGCGGGGCGAGGCCGGCGTGATGCCGTTCAGCTCGTCGAGCGGAAGAGGAACCCGGATCGGGTCGGCACCCGGATCGGCGAGGAGCAGTTCCGCCGACGCGGTCTCGGCGTTTTGGACGACAGTGGGGATCGCGGTGGTCTCGTCGTCGCCCACCGAGCACACGGTGAGGTTGAGGAGGGAGTTCACGAACTGGCTCTTGCCCTGCTTGAGCGGTCCGACCACCACGATCCGCATCCGCGGATCCTGCACCCGGGTCCGGGCCGAGTCGAGGCGCTGCGCCAAATCGCCACGACCGAACCTCTTCGCCACGACCAGGGCCTGCTCGAGCAACGCCGTCATCGACTGGGACCCGGCTGGACTCTTCTCGGCGGCTGCACTGTCCATGAGCTTCGTTGACCCGCAATTCTTCCGACCTCTGTGCGGACACCACGTTCAGTGCACCGACACCCGACTGTGTGAAACAGCCCCGCACGCATAACGCGTCCGGGGCTGATTTCGTTACATCGTACGGCGGTTCCGGCCACCCCGTCTGGGGGATGCCGGAACCGCCGTCTCATCACGGCTCGAGGTGATCGACCACGTCCGTGACGTCGTGCGTCGTGGCCACCGAGGTGTCGGTGTCACCGAACAGCGAGCCGTCGGTGTCCGCGTGCAGGCCCGAGTCGGCGCCGAACGCGTTGTCCGCGTCGATCGACGACCAGGTGTCGGCGCCGGTGTCGACGGCACCGCCCAGGGTGGACCCCAGTCCGCCTGCGATCGACCCGGTGGTGTCGGCCACGACCCCGCCGACCGCACCGAGGTCGGCCGAACCGTCCGTGGTCGCGTCCGCGTCGGCGGAACCGCCTGCCGACGCTCCACCGTCGACCGAACCACCGGCGGACGCTCCGCCGTCGACCGCGCCGCCCACTGCGGCTCCACCGTCGACCGCTCCGCCGACCGCACCGTCGAGGGCGCCTCCGACCGAGGTGCCGAGCGATCCGAGGCCACCCACGCCACCGGACAATCCGGCGCCGAGGCCGGTGACCGCGTCGGTGGTGGCATCCAGGCCACCGGTCAGACCGGCGGTGGCGTCGACCGCACTGTCCAGGCCGCCTTCGATTCCACCGGCCACGTCTCCGCCGACACCGGCCGCGGCATCGACCGTGCCGCCGAGGCTTCCGCCGAGATTCGCGGCCGTGTCCAGGGCGCCACCGACCGTGCCACCCAGGTTGGCCGCCGTGTCCAGGGCGCCACCGAGGTTCGCGTCCACGTTCGCACCGGCGTCGGCGACCGCGCCGACCGAGGCGCCTGCCTCGCCCACCGCGTCGACGGCACCGCCGACGCTGCCGGTCAGTGCGGAACCGAGGCCCGCACCGGTTTCGAAGATTCCACCGAGACCACCGGTGAGACCGCTGGTCAGACCGGCGCCCAGGCCACCGGCCGTGTCCAGTCCGCCGACCAGGTTGGTTCCGAGGCTGCCGCCGAGGTCCGCTCCGGCGTCGGCAACCGCACCGACACCCGCGGCGACACCGGCACCGATGCCTGCCGCGGCGTCCGCGCCGCCCGCCACGCCGCCGCCGACAGCGCCGCCCACATTGCCCGTGACGTCACTGCCCACGTCGAGCAGTCCGCCGAGCGCGCCGTCGATGCCGCCCGTCAGGCCACCCGCGAGATCGGTGCCCGCGTCGAGCGCACCGTCCAGGGCGCCGCCCACGCCGGCTGCGGCGCCGAGTCCGAGGTCGGCGTCCAGAGCGGAGTCCAGATCAAGTCCGCCACCGGCCTCCAGAGCCGTCTCCAGTGCGGAACCGAGGGTCGCGCTGAGGTCGCCGTCGGCTCCGAGGACGCCGCCGAGAGCGGTGCCCAGCGTGCTGCCGATGCTTCCCTCCGCGCCGAGAACGCTGTCCAGGTCGAGGGCGCCGCCGGTCTCCAGCGCACCGCCGAGCACTCCGCCCAGGGCCGCGCCGAGGTCTGCGCCCGCACCGCCACCGACACCGAACGCACCGCCGAGCAGGCCGCCCAGGTCGGTCACGCCGCCGAGGTCGACTCCGCCGTCCGCGCCGAGCACCGCGTCGAGGGCCGCACCCAGACCGGCGGTGGCGTCACCGTCGACTCCGAGCACCCCACCGAGCGCGCCGCTGATGGTGGTTCCCAGGTCGGCACCGGTGTCGAGGACACCGCCCAGCCCGAGGCCGCTCTCCAGGGCGCCGCCCAGGACCGTGCCCAGGTTCGCGCCTGCCTCGCCGCCCAGCCCGAGGGCCCCGCTCAGCGCCGTCGTCAGCTCCGACGTCAGTTCCCCGCCGAGACCGAGGTCGGTGCCCAGCCCGAGGCCTAGTCCGCCGTCCAGCAGACCGCCCAGGTCGATGTCCGTCACGCCGCCCGCGCCGAGCACGGCGTCGAGGGTGCTGCCCAGTTCGGCGGCCAGGCCACCGTCCAGGCCGAGGGCTCCGCCGAGGACCGTGCCGAGTGCGGCGTCCAGTCCCAATCCGCTGTCGAGTGCGCCGGACAGGGCGCCGCCGAGGCCACCCTCCAGATCGAGGGCGCCGCCGAGCAGACCGCCCAGGGCTCCACCGAGATCGCCGCTGACGTCACCGCCCGCGCCGAGCACGCCACCGAGGATGCCGCTCAGCGCACCGCCGAGGTCGCCGTCGGCACCGAGAACGGCGCCGAGGTCGAGGCCGCCACCGGCACCGAGAACGGCGTCCAGCGCGGTACCCAGACCGGCGGTGAGGTCGCCGCCGACTCCGAGTTCACCGCCGAGCAGTCCGCTCAGCGCACCGCCGAGGCTGCCGCCCGCACCGAGGATCGCGTCGAGGTCCAGTCCGCCGCCCAGGTCCGCGATCGAACCGAGGGTCGCGCCGAGTGCGCCACCGAGGTCTGCGCTCAGGTCGCCGCCCGCACCGAGGACACCACCGAGAGCACCACCGAGGACCGCGCCGAGGTCGGTGCCGAGAACTCCGCCGAGCGAGCCGGCAACGTCACCGAGCAGTTCACCGCCGAGCAGGCCTTCGAGGGTGGCACCCAGCCCGCCGCCCGCGCCGATCGCCGCGTCGAGCGCACCGCCCAGCGCGCCGCCGAGACCGGCGTCGACACCGAGCACGCCGCCGAGGGTCGTTCCGAGCACAGCACCGAGGTCGAGGCCGCCACCGAGTCCGGCGAGGATGTCACCGTCCAGGCTGCCGCCGAGGTCGACGACGCTTCCGAGGGCGGCACCGAGAGCCGCACCCAGCTCGGCGCCCAGGTCGCCGCCGATCGACAGTGCGGGGGCGAGGATCCCGGTGAGACCACCGGCCACGTCGACCACCGGCAGGGCCGTGATCGCCGCGGTGAGGGTGGTGGCGAGCTGCGCCGTCAGGTCGGCGCCCAGCCCGAGCGCGCCTCCGAGGGCCCCGCTGATCGCGGCGCCGATGTCGAGTGCGCTACCGAGGTCGAGGCCACCGGTGAGGGAGAGTGCTGCGTCGAGGGCTGCACCCAGCGCGGCGCCGAGCTGCGCACCGATCTCGCCGCCGATCTCCAGCGCCGCACCGAGCGCGGCGCTCAGGCCGGCAGCCAGTTCCGCCGCGAAGTCGAAGTCGCCGCCCAGGCCGGCACCCAGACCGAGGCCTGCACCGGCACCGATACCGACCGCACCGCCGAGACCGCCGCCGAGACCGAGGCCGCCGCCCAGGCCGCCACCGACACCTGCGCCGATACCGCCCGCCACGTCACCGGCGGCGTCGGCACCGGCGTTGACGATCGCGGCCAGGTCGGCCCCGCCACCTGCGAACAGTCCCGACTCCGCGACCAGGGGAGCAACGGAGACGATGTCCGCGTGGCTCACACCCTGCAGGCCGGCGGCGCACAGCGCCTCGGTCGGGTTGGCGCAGTAGGCAGCCGCAGCCTGCTCGTCGCGAAGAAGGCCGAGAATGAAGTCGAGGACGGCGTTGGTAGCCATGGCAGCTCTCCTGTAGTCGAGGTTCGGGGAGTTCGGTTGGCCACCACAACTGCTGTGACGGCGAGTGAAATACACGTTATGGATCGGCGGCCCCCTTCCCAACGGGGCGGCGCCCCCTACTCGGGGACCCCGGCATCGGGGATCTCCCATCGGGGGTCGGGGCCTCCCCGTTAGGGGATAGGGGGCCATTAGGGGATCGGCCCCGTAACTGCCGTAGACCAGCGGCGTCGGCGTAACGAAACGGCCACTCCACGCGACAATTCGAGTGACCACGACGGCTTCGGCCGTCACATACGACGGCGGCACCGTCCGCCTGACGCAGGCGGCGTGACGCCCGCCCGGACCACAGGAGTGGAACATGGCTGCAGCGCTCGGCATCGGTGTCGGATCGGTCAATACGGTGGCCGCCGTCGACACGGACGGGGCGAGCGTGACGGATGCCGCCGACCTCACCGTCCTGTCCCGTGCAAGTGTTCTCCACCTCTCCCCCGACCGCGCTCCCGTCCTCGGCGACGACACGAGCGAACCGGACGCGGTGACGGTGTCCGACTTCGCGAACCGCGTGGGCGACCCGGTCGGGATCCTCACCGACGACGGCTCGACCTACTCCGGTGAAGACCTGGTGGCCACCGCCGTGAGCTGCATCGTGCACGAGGCCGCGTCGGGCCGCCACGGCCTCCCGACCACCGTCGTCGCCCACCCGACCGTCTGGCCGCCGTACACCGTCGGTGTCCTCGCCGACGCGCTCGAGCAGGCCGGCGTCACGGACGCGACCCTGGTGTCGGAGGCGCAGGCGGTGATGACGTGGCTCGAACGGACCCGCGGCACCCTCGGCGACGCGTTGACCGTCATCTACGACCTCGGCGGCACCTCACTCGACATCACCCTCTTCCGTTCGGACGCACACGGCACGGAGACCGGCGTCCTCGGCAAGCCGGTGCGGTCCGAGGACTTCGGTGGCGCCCACTTCGACCACGCCACCATGCAGTACGTCCTCGGCAACGTCGCCGAGGAGTTCGGCGACATCGACCCGTTCGCACCCGACACGGTCGCCGCCCTCACCCGGTTGCGGACCCGCTGCACCGCGGCGAAGGAGGCGCTGTCCTCCGACACCGAAGCCACCATCGGCATCGAGCTGCCCGGCGTCTCCACCGACGTGCGGCTCGTGCGCTCGGAACTCGAAGACCTCATCCGCGCGTCCCTGCAGGAATCGGTGACGCTGGTGCGCGAGAGCATCCACGCCGCCGGCCTCGAATCCAGCGACGTCACCCAGGTGGTGCTCACCGGCGGAAGCGCCGCGATCCCGCTGGTCGCCGAACTCCTGTCGGCGGAACTGCGTGTTCCCGTCGTCGCCGCCGAACGTCCGGGCCATACCGCGGCCCTGGGCGCCGCCCTGCTCGCCGCCGACGACAATGCGGGACGCGCCGCCGCCCCGACCGTCGCGCGGATGCCGGTCGTCGTGCCCACCGCGACACCAGCCGCCGCAGCGCCTGCCGCCGCCCCGGTCACCGAGTCGGACGCCGAGACCGTCGCCTTCGCCGCCCGCACCCCCGCACCGACCCTCGGCGAGCCCGCCGCCACCGGGATGTCGCGGAAGAAGAAGGCCGGGATCATCACCGCTTCCGCCGCAGCCATCGCCCTGCTCGCCGCGGGTGGGCTGTCGCTCGGCACCGCCCTCGACGTCGCACCGTCGTCGTCCAACTCGGGTTCCACCACCTCGCAGTCGTCGGGCACGTCGGCGGGCGCGGCCTCCACGTCCGGTGTTCCGGCCGAGGCCGCCGCGACGGGCGCCGCCGCTCCCGGCACCGAGGCGGCGGGCGTCGCCGCCGCGACCGGGGCACCCGGTACCGCGGCCGGCGTGGCGACCCCGGTCGCCGCACCCGGCACCGTCCCACCCGGCACCGTGGCACCGGCCGGGGCCGCACCGGTCGCTGCAGCGCCCGGCACCGCACCGGCCCCCGCGGCCGAAGTACCCGCACCCGCACCAGCCCCGGCCCCCGCGCCCGCACCGGCCCCCGCTCCGGCCCCGAGCGTTCCCCAGACCGACGGCGGTGCCGCGATCGCCAACACCATCGTCGGCGGTGCCGGCGCGGTGGGTGACACCGTCAACGGAGTGGGCGACACGGTCGGCGGCGTCGTCGGCGGAGTCACCGGCCTGGTGCCCGGCGTCCTCGGCAACGGCGGATAGGGCGCCGGTGTCCACGCTGCCCTCACCGCTTCCTCCCACGGAACTCGCGGAGCTCGACGGCCCGCAACTGTCCGCTCTCGCACTGGTTCTGCTCGGCAGCGACCTCGACGAGACCGTGGTCGCCCGAGTACTCGACATCGAACCCGACCGTGCCCGGGCCGCTGTCGACGCGCTCCGCGCGGACGGCTGGGTCGACGAACGGGACACGCTGGTTCTGGCGGACCACACGCATCTCACGGAAACGCTCGGCGAAAACCGGCTGACCACGCTCGCCCGCCGCCTGCTCACCCACCACGTCGACGGCGGAACGCTCACGCTTCCCGTCGCCCGCGCGGTCGCCGCGACCGGCACACCGAGCGACGATCTGAGCCAATTTCTCTGCGCCCAGGCCGAACTCGCCGAACCGGCCACCGCGGTCGCCCTGTACGCCGAAGCCGGCCGGGTCGGCAGGCTCGGCGACAGTGCCGTCGTCGCATACGCCGAGGCCTGCGCCCTGGACGGCGACCTCGACACCGCGGTCGGCCTGGCCGATTCGGTCCTCGAACGGTCCGGCACCGTCGGCGATGCGGAACTCGCTGCGGCGGTCAGGATTTCGGCCGCCGGTGCCGCGTTCTGCGGCATGATCGATCGCAGCGCCGAACTGTACGCCTGGCTCGGCGCCGACCGGGCGGGCGCCGACGCCTCCCTCGCCGCCTCCGTCCTGGTGGTCGCGGGGCGACTCGACGACGCCGAAGCCGTCCTCGCCACCAGCGCGGGCGCACCCCCCACGGCCACCACCGCCGGCGCCGCACTCGTCGCGACCGGACTCGTCCAGTCGGCGACCGCGTCCGCCAACGCCGCACTGAACTCACTGACGCGTGCACTGTCGCTGCCCGGTCGCGCGTCCCGGCCACGGGTACTGCCCGACTCCCCCGCCGCGATCACCGCCCTCGCCGCGCTCCACTGCGGCGAACTCGCGCACGCGGACGCGGTCCTCGCCCGGGCACGGGAAACCGAACGGCCCGGCAGTGTCACCGCGAACCGGCATCAGCTGCTCACCGCCTGGACGTCCATGGTCCGCGGCGACCTCGCCGCGGCGCAGTCCCGGCTCGACGGCCTCGACGCCGCGTCGATGCGGCAACGCGATCTGCTGTTCGTCCACGGCCTGCGGGTCGGGCTGGCCCGGCGCACCGGCGACAACGCGGCACTGCTCCAGGCCTGGGCGGGCGCGCAAGGCGTGCTCGCCGAATACTCGGTGGACCTGCTGAGTCTGTTGCCGCTCGGCGAACTGTGGCTGACGTCGATCCGGGTCGGCGAACCCGCCCGGATCACCCACCTCGTCGAGGACGCGCAGTCGTTGCTGCGGACGCTCGGCGAGCCGGCGATGTGGGGATCGGCGCTGCACTGGTACGGCGTGCAGGCCTCGATCCTCGCCGAATGCCCCGCAGACCTGATGCCCCACGCCCGCGCACTCGGCGAGGCCGCCAAGGTCAGCACGTACGCGTCCGGGCTCGCCACCGCCGGTCGCGCCTGGCTGCGCGTGCTACAGGGCGACATCGACGCCGCATCCGTCGAAGACGCGGCCCGCACCCTCGACCGGATCGGCCTGCCGTGGGACGGTGCGCGCCTCGCGGGTGAAGCCGCGCTGCGTGCGTCCGACACGAGGGTCGCGACCGCTCTCCTGCAGGTCGCGAGGGCCCTGCGGCAGCCGACATCCGCGGGCAACGGTGCCGACTCCGCGGTCGTGTCGAGTCCGAGCACACCGGGATCGCTCACCGACCGCGAGGCCGAGGTGGCCGAACTACTCGTCCAGGGGCTGACGTACCGGGAGATCGGGTCACGCCTCTACATCTCCGCGAAGACCATCGAGCACCACGTCGCGCGGATCCGGCGGCGGCTGGGCGCCGGGTCGCGGTCCGAGCTGCTGTCGATGCTGCGTGCGATGGGCCACGGGTATTCCGCCGACTCCTGACCCGTGAGTACTTATTAACCGCGGGTGGTTAATAAGTACTCACGGGCGCCGAAGGCGCAGCAGCGCCCCGTGTAACCATTCGACTGCGGCAGGCGACACACTGTGCACATGGTGCGATGAGGCACCCCTCGAACTGTGCCAGTAAGGATCTTTCATGACCACCGGAGTCGGACTCACCGTCGGCGATGCGGTTTCCACAGCGGTGGTGACCGCTTCCGGAACCGACGTGAGGACGATCGAACACCCGTCCGTCCTCTTCACGGCCCCGGACGGCACGGTTCAGCTCGGCGACCCCGGCACGGAATCGACCGGTGCCGTCCGCGACTTCCTGGCCCGCGTCGGTGAGCCCGCGGGCATCGAGTACGCGGGCTCGCTGACCCGCGCCGAGGACCTCGTCGCGACGGCGATGTTCTGCCTCTTCAGGGAGGCCGCGGACGGACTGTCGGGGACGGTGAAGGTCACCGCGACCCATCCGTCGGACTGGGCGCCGGAGATCGTCACGAAACTGCGCGAATCCCTCGACTACATGGGTCTGGGCGACGCGACACTCATCCCGGAGTCCGTGGCGCTCGCCGCCTCGCCGGAGTCCCCGGCCCACGGCGCCGCACTGCTGGCGGCCGGGCTGGCACTGACCGACGAGGACACGAGCGCCGACACCGAGTCGATTCCGATCGTCGAGGCCCCCATGCCCACCGCGTACTCCGCCGTGACGGCGGTGCCCGCGGCCGCGGCCGCTGCCGCCGACGCGTATCAGCCCGCCGAGACCGAGGCGGCCGGTGCCGCGAGCACATCGACCCCACCTGCCAAGCGCACGGACCGTCGGCCGCTGATCATCGCCGGTGTCGCCGCGGCCGTCCTGGCGCTGGCCGGTGGGGCGCTCGCGTTCGCACTCACCGGCGGCGGCAGCACCCCGGTCCCGTCGATCCAGGACGCCCAGACCGCGTCGGTGACGACGTCCAGCGCACGACCCACGCCGGCCGCGTCCGTTGTCTTGCCGACGGCGAGCACGCAGGAGGTGGCCGTCACGACGGAGGTTCAGGCCCCCATCCCGGTGGCTCCCCCGCCTGCACCGGTGGAGACGACATCCGTGTTCGTGCCGCCGCCTCCGCCCCCGACGACGACGCCGGTGATCACCCTTCCCTCGATCACCACGGTCACGCAGACCACCACGACGACGACTGCCGCGACGACCACGACGCCGCCGGAGACGACCACCACGACAACAACAACCACGACGACGATGAAGGAACCCGCGGCCGCGGCCACCACCACGACCACACCCGCGTTGCCGGCTCTCAAAAGCCCAGGTGAGTGAGGCTCTGGTCACACCTCCCCGACCGTCTGACTCGTCCGTAGCTTAAGGTGGGGCGCTGATACCCACCCCAGAAGGAATCCTCAGTGAACGGATTCCGTGCAGAAGGGATTTCATGCGTAACGTGCTGGCGCACCGCGCCGCTGTTGTAGGCGCCTCGGCAATGCTTCTTCTCTTCCCGTTTTCCACTGCCGCCCAGGCCGACCCTGTTACGCAGCCCGACACCACTCAGCTGAGCGCCGACAAGTTGCCGGCCGAACTCGTCGAGGCCATCACCCGCGACCTGAAGATCAGCCCGCAGGAGTACCTCGACCGCGCCGCGAAGGCACAGGAGCTGGGTAGTTACGCCGAGGACTTCCGGGAGCAGCATCCCGACGACTTCGCCGGGGCCTGGATCGGCCTCGACGGCCAGCCCGTCGTCGCGGTCACCACGAACGAGGCAGCCGACGCTGCAGCCAAGGCCGGGTACGACACCCGCATTGCGCCCGTGTCCGCGAACGGCCTGGAGAAGACCCTCTCCGACGTGAACGGCTGGATCGCGGGACTGCCGAAGGACGTGGCTTCCCAGGTCAACTCCGCGTCGATCGACGTCCTCGAGAACCGCGTCGTCATCGATGTCGTCAACAGCCCCATCGGCCAGGCGCTGAACCTGCCGACGCTGCTCGCGAACGTCAAGGTGATGCTGAGCCCCGGCGGCGGCGGTCCGGTGGAGCGAGGTCCCCTCGCGGGTGACACCTACATCACCACCGCGGGTGAGCTGCCGAAGACGCCGATCTCGGAGATCTCCGTCTGCTCGCTCGGTTTCAACGCCGTGGACGACAGCGGCCAGGCCGTGAACATCAGCGCCGGACACTGCAACCCCGCCGAGGGTCAGCCGTCGCCGGTGTTCCTTCCCAATCACCAGAACGTGGACGACAGCCAGCAGATCGGCGCGTTCTCGAAGTCGTCGGTCGGCAACCCGGCCGACAAGCTGGACTATTCGGTGATCAAGCTCAACGAGGCTGGCGTCAAGGCCGGTCTGGACCGTCCCGCGGTTCGCGGCGCGAACGGCACCACGCTGGAGATCACCGGCACCGCCCGGCCCGTCGTCGGCGCCCCGATCTGCAAGTCGGGCCAGACGTCGTCGTTCACGTGTGGTGTCGTGGCAGCCGATCGCGTCGAGACGCAGCTGTTCGTCGCCGACGGTTCGAGCCGCGTGGTCAACGGTTTCGCCGGCACGGCCTGCACCCTCGCGGGTGACAGCGGCGGCGCCATCGTTACCGGAACCCTCGCGCTGGGCATCACCAGTGGTTCCAACGCCAGTGGCGCCCCCAACTGCACGGAGGCGAACCTGGTGCTGGCACCGGAGGGTGGCACCGCGAGCCTCGGCATCCCCGTCGCGGACATCGTGGACACGCTCGGATCCGGGATGCGCGTGCGCACCATCTCCGACTAGTTCCCCACCGCCCCACCCTGTGCCCGGTGTCCGCTCCGCTCGGACACCGGGCACAGGCGTATTCCGGCCTCGTGTCCGCTTTGTCCTGCTGCGTCGTCCACCGAGAGTGTTACAGGTGGGAATAGACGGGGCGAACCCATATAGTCGACTCCGACTGTGTACGGCCTTACCTGTCGGGGGGTCGTATTCGTATGCGCCCGCGAGGCAACTGCGAACAAACAAACATCAGAAAGGCCCCCATGCGAAGCTCCATCGCACGTCGTGCCGCCGTGTTCGGCTCCGCCGCGCTGCTGCTCCTCGGTCCGGTCGCCGCATCCGCTCAGGCCGATCCGGTCGAGCCCAAAGTGTCCGGCCAGGCCGCCAAGCTTCCCGCGGAACTGATCGACGCTATCCAGCGTGATCTGTCGCTGAGCCCGGACCAGTACCTGGAGCACTCCGAGCTGGGCCAGAAGCTGGCCGAGTTCGCGAAGATCGCCCGCATCCAGTTCCCGGATGCGTTCGCCGGAACCTGGCTCGACAACGCCGGCACCCCGATCGTCGGGCTCGCCGACGGTGCCGACAAGGACGCCGCGGTCGCCGCGGCCGAGAAGGCCGGCTTCCAGGTGAAGGATGTGGCACAGAGCGAGAGCAGCCTGCAGGCTCAGGTGAAGTCGCTCGACAGTTGGCTGGACACCCAGCCGCCCGCCGTCGCGGATCTCGTTCGCGGTGTGGCCATCGACATCGTGAACAACGATCTCGTGCTCCGCGCGGACAACGTGGGCGGGTTGCAGCTTCCGGACTTCCTGAAGGGCGCACGCGTCGTGCAGTCGCCGGCCACGGCCGCTCCGCTGCCGTCCACCGACCTCACCCCCATCGCCGAACCGCTCCCCGCCGACGCCCTGCTGGGCGGCGACGCGTACGGCTCGCTCGGCGGCGGAGTGGGGCTGCGCTGCTCGCTCGGTTTCAACGGCACCGACAGCTCGGGCGGCCCGGTGAACATCACGGCCGGACACTGCGACCCCAACCGGGACGCTGCCGGCACCTCGGAGGCATCAGAGGCGTTCTCGCTGGTCCCGGGTGGCACCGGTCCGCGGATCGGCACCTTCGCCAAGACCAGCCTGGACATCCACGACTACTCGATCATCCGGGCCGACGACAACGCCGCACACCGGTTCGAGAACAACGGCGTCCGGGTTCCCGGCGCAGCGCCGGTCGCCATCACCGGAACCGCCGATCCGATTGTCGGCGCCCCGGTGTGCAAGTCGGGTCTGACCACCGGTTTCACGTGCGGTGTCGTCACGTCCGTGGCGCAGACCGTCTCGGTCGGTGAGCGCACGCTGGCCGACAGCTTCTCGACGAGCATGTGCGCCCTGCAGGGCGACAGCGGCGGCACGATCGTGACGGGCACGCTGGCACTCGGAATCTCGAGCGCGTCCAACGTCGGGCAGTACCCGATCTGCCAGGTCGCGGACGTCGTCACGTTCGTCCTCGGCGAGAGCCCCGAGTTGTTCGCCACGCCGATCAACGAGGTGCTGGCCGAGAACCCGGGTCTGCGCGTGCGCACCTCGTAACGCACTCCACAGAAGACAGCGGCCCGCTTCCCTCTCGGGAGGCGGGCCGCTGTCGTCGGTCGTGCACTCAGGCCGCGTAGGGCCGGACCGCCCGGGCATCCCGCAGGGTGGTGCCCCACCATTCGATCTGGTCGAGCGGTTCCCTGTTCTCGTCGAACACCGCCCACGCGCCGTGAAAGCTGACACTGTCGCGGACCGTGACCGCGTGAAGTTCCGCGAAACCCAACCGCAGCTGTTCCACCGCGCGGAGTCCCCCGCCCATCCCGCCGTACGACACGAAGCCGACGGGGTCACCACGACGAAGGCGTCCGCGGCCGCGAGCCGCGCCCCCACTGCGGCCACCGTCGGCTACGCGTCGGTGCCGAAAGCCGGGACGACCACGGGCAGTGGGACGTCCGCGAGGTCGATGACGTCGAGAGCGGCGCGCACTTCCCCGCGGCGCGAACGAACCAGTCGGCGACGGTGGGTGCGAACCTGCCCTCTCTGGTGCTGCCGACGATCACGGCAACCGGCTACCGAGCGCGCGGGAACTGATCAGGCGGTGGGCTCGGGCGCGGGCGGAACGAACGGCGTGTTGATGGTGACGAGGTACTGGATTCCGAGGATCACCAGTGCGGCGCCGCCCACGAAGATGGTTCCGGCCAACCCGCCGGCGGCGAATCCCGCCAGCAGCCCGCCGAGGCACCCGACCGGCGTGCCGATCACCGTCACGGCGAACAGGCCGCACCCGACCGCGAGACCCACGGCACCGAAGATCACACCGAAGATCAGGCCGCCGATCAGTGTCGCGTAACCGAGGTAGCTGTTGAAGTCGGCGAGCGCCGAGTCGTCACGCTCTTCCTGAGTGTCGAATCCGTCCTGCGCAACCGATTTCAGGGAGGACGCGACGTCGGCGGGAACCTGCGGAGTGAGCGTCACCGTGCGCCCATCGAGGTCGGCGTCGATCGGATAGACGGCGTCGCCGACGCGAATCGTGAGCGGCAGCGCAGCCACCACCTTGCCGCTGTCGTCCACCACCTCTATCGCTTCCCGGGTTTCGGTGATCCGGAAGGCGCCCGCGTCGATCGACGTGACGACGGACTCCCCCTCGGCGTGCGCCTCGTAGCCGATGTCGAACGAATCCCGCTGCGCCAGTGGAGCTGTGTGTGCGGTCCCGGCGGAGATTCCGAGTGCCGCGACGACGAGGAACGCTGCCCCGGTGACGGCCCGCAGGTTCCGTGCGAACCGGCCGCTCATGCCGTGGGTTCCGGTGCGACGAACGGGCTGTTGATGGTGTTGAAGTACTGGATTCCGAGAACCACCAGGGCGCCACCGCCGACGACGATGGTGCCGGCAAGCGCGACGACGGGTGCGACGATCAGCGCACCTCCGATGCACCCGGCCACCGGACCGGCGAGGCCGAGGAACGGAATCACCAGCGCAGCCGTGCCGGGGATGACACCGATCGCGCAGCCGATCGCCCCGCCGATGATGGCCGCGACGATCGCGGTGATCGCGCTCGTGATCCCGAGTTGCTGCTGGAAGTCGTCGAGTGCGCGGTCGTCGCGTTCCTGCTTGTCCTGCGGTGCGGCGACGTCGTCGAGAGTCAGCCGCTCCGACACGGGGACGGGGGTCGCTGCCGACGGATCCATGTTCGGGACGAGCCGCAGGCCGCGAGCGGTCTCATCGACCACCACGGCGAACGGATGCTGCAGGTCGTCGACCCGGAAGAACGTGGGAATGGACGCGACGACGCGGCCGCCGTGGTCGACCACGTCGACGGTGTCGTTCGCGGCGTTGATCGAGAAGGTGCCGGCGTCGAGGGTGGCCACAGCGGCGTCACCGTCGCGGGCGGTCTGGTAGTTGATGTTCGGGATGCCCTGTTCCGCGCCCGGCTGGGGTGCGGCGGCCGGATCGGCGTATGACGTGGCCGCCCCGACGCCCATCGCCGCGACGACGAGCAGGGAGGTGGCAGTAAACCGTCGGAGGTTCATCGAGATCCGTTTCGAGAGCAGCGCTGTGACGGACGAAGGTTAGCCTAAGCATGGGCTGACCCGGCAGGTCAGATACGCCGGTGTGACGAGGTTCACTCCCGCGGGGGGCGCAACGACGAACCGCCCGCCTCCGAAGGGAGGCGGGCGGCGTCTGAGTACCGCGGGGTGGGGCTACTTCACCCACTTCGTGGTGCCGGGCGGTGCGTTCAGCGTGTTGATCAGGTCGATACCGGCGATCGCCAGCGTCGGGCCGCCCACGACGATCGTGCCCAGTAGCGCACCGATCCCCGCTCCCGTTACGCCGAACGGCAGGCATCCGAAGACGGCCACGGGTGTCCCGACCACGCAACCGACGGCGAATCCCAGGATTCCACCCACGATGGTGCCGCCGAGACTGCCGACCGTCATCGCGATGCCGAGCTGCTGCTGGAACGCCGACTGGGCCCTGGTGTTCTCGTCGATCGACGCCACGTCGTGCAGCGCGATGGGCGTGATCCGATCCTCGGGTGAGATCGGCGTTGCCTCGGCCTTGTCGACACTCGGCGTCAGACGCAGGGTCTTTCCGTTTTCGGTGATCTCTTCCTCGAACGGAAACTGCAGTCCGTCGAATCGGTACGCGAGCGGCAGGGAAACGACAGTTGCCCCACCCACATCCTTGATCGCGACGGACTTCCCGTCCGATGCGAGCGCAAAGGCGCCGGCGTCGAGCGTGGTCACGACCGTGCGGTCCTCGATGTGGGATTCGTATCCGATCTCGGTGCCTGGCTCGGCGACGGGTTCCGCGACCGCCACCCCGGACCCGGTCGCGAGCACACCCACCAGTGCCGAAGTCGTAACGATACGACGCAACTTCATTCCATCCCCTTAAGGTTTCAACCCCATCCGTTGCTAAACAGTAACTTGCGGCTGTGACAGATCCCAATTGAGTCTCGCCTAGAGAAAAGGCGCTCACGAAATAGTCTGCTCAGGGTTATGAAAAATTGCGCCCAGAACGGCATCGGGATCGAATTTCAAGAATTGCACCAGTCAGGGATGCAGTTATTCCCACACAAAGCGGGGAACCGGTCGGTTTCTTCGCGGTGGCCTCCACTCACGACTCGGCCCCGCCGTGCGAGGCACGACGGGGCCGGGCGCTGACACGAGGGCTCTACTCGCCCCTGTCCGCGTAGATCGAGGTCCCCGGAGCGGCGTTGTACGTCTCCCACAACTGGTACGCACTGACGCCGAGGGTGGGGCCACCGGCGACGATGGTTCCAATGACCCCGCCGATCCCCGCTCCGGTCACCAGTCCGGCGACGCAGCCAGCGGGAAGTGTTGCGATACAACCGATTCCGGCCCCAGCTATGGTTCCGACCAGGCTTCCGACCGTGACGGCGATGCCGACCTGCGCACCGAACTGACCGAACGCCCTGTCGTTCTCCTCGCGGGACGCGACGTCGTGGAACGGCAGCGAAGGAACCGCGGGCGCCGCTATTGCCGGAACAGGCGCCCCTGGAGCAGGTGCTGCCACCGGCCCTGCATGGGAAACCCCGGCAGCGAGCCCCATGGCGGCGACCGCCATCCCTGCCGTGACTGCAGCTTTTCTCACGATCATTGATGCCTCATTTCAGGAGCGTCCCGACGAAGTTCTGGTGTGATCGAAGTGCACTGCTCGGCCCCCCGTGCGGCCGCTGGCCAGGGCCGGAAAACACGCTCAGAGTAACAGCGGAATCACGGCCGAAATGTTCATTGACGAAAAATTCATCGCACCCGCAAGTTACCGATCAGTAGCGGTTCGAATCGGTGTAATTCGCGCGAATTACACGGCATGAATTACGTCACTCGGGAGGGATTTCGGCAGCGTCGACGTGAGCACCCGGAATATCCACCTATCGTTATCCGGCCGCAATGCGACCGCATCGGATTCGTGACGAAAACGACCGCCGGAGCCCTCTCCGGGAGCGCCGCGGACCGCCTCCGGCGGCCGTCGGCCGAAGTTAGGGCGACCTTGGGTGAACGCCGCAATTTCGACCCTTTAACGTGGCGAACAGAAAGTCCGATTGTGGCATGCATCACATGCCTCATCGGCGCCCGAGCTGCAGAGATCCCGCTGAGCGCCGGTAAGTTACCCGCAGGTACACTGAATAAGTTACTAGCGGGTAACTTAGCAAGCGTTAGGATCACGAGCAGTCCCGAGGTGGCCGCCCTGCCGCCCTGAAACGAAAGGCCGCGACATGAATGCCCTGACGATCACGTTGGGCACCATCGGCGTGCTGCTGAGCCTCGTATGTTGGTTCTCCTTCATCACTGGCGCATTGAAGATGGTCAACGTCGTCCGGATCGGCCAGTCGGCCCCGGACCGATGGCGCCCCTTCTTCCCGCGCTTCAAGCAGATGTGCGTGGAGTTCATCGCGCACACCCGCATGAGCAAGTTCCGCACCGTCGGCTGGGCTCACTGGCTGGTCATGGTCGGGTTCATGCTCGGAGCCATCGTGTGGTTCGAGGCGTACGGGCAGACGTTCGACCCGGCGTTCCACTGGCCGCTGGTCGGTAACACCGCCGTCTACCACTTCATCGACGAGATCCTCGGCCTCGGCACGGTCATCGGTATCACCACGCTGATCGTGATCCGCCAGCTCAACCACCCCCGCGTGCCCGCCCGGCTGTCCCGGTTCAGTGGCTCCGACTTCAAGGCCGCGTACTTCGTCGAGGCAGTCGTCCTCATCGAGGGCCTGGGCATGATCTTCGTGAAGGCCGGCAAGATCGCCACCTACGGCCACGCCAACCCGTGGACCGACTTCTTCACGATGAACCTCGCGAAGCTGCTGCCCGCGAGCCCGAACATGGTCGCGTTCTTCGCCTTCGTCAAGCTGATGTCGGGCATGATCTGGCTCTACGTCGTCGGACGCAACATCACCTGGGGTGTCGCCTGGCATCGCTTCGCGGCGTTCGCGAACATCTACTTCAAGCGTGAGGACGACGGCGACGTCGCCCTCGGCGCGGCCAAGCCCATGATGTCGGGTGGCAAGCCCATCAACATGGAGGACGCCGACCCGGACACCGACACGTTCGGCGCCGGCAACATCGAGGACTTCTCCTGGAAGGGCTGGCTGGACTTCACCACCTGCACCGAGTGCGGGCGCTGCCAGTCGCAGTGCCCCGCCTGGAACACCGGCAAGCCGCTGTCCCCGAAGCTGCTGATCACCTCGCTCCGCGACCACGGTTATGCGAAGGCCCCGTACCTGCTGGCCGGCGGCCGCAAGGACATGGGCGGCGACGAGATCGGCCTGGTGGACGGCGACGGCGCCGTGGACGAGGCCAAGCTGGCCGCGATCCCCGAGGCTGCGCGCCGGGAGGCCGAGCGCAAGCTGGTCGGCGAGACCGTCGACGGCGAGCTGGCCCCGGTCATCGACGCCGAGACGCTGTGGAGCTGCACCAACTGCGGCGCGTGTGTCGAGCAGTGCCCCGTCGACATCGAGCACGTCGACCACATCATCGACATGCGCCGCTACCAGGTGCTGATCGAGTCGGAGTTCCCGTCCGAGCTGGCCGGCCTGTTCAAGAACCTCGAAAACAAGGGCAACCCCTGGGGCCAGAACTCCAAGGACCGTCTCAACTGGATCAGTGAGATGGACTTCGAGATCCCGGTGTTCGGTCAGGATGCCGACAGCTTCGAGGACTACGAGTACCTGTTCTGGGTCGGCTGCGCCGGCGCCTACGAGGACCGCGCCAAGAAGACCACCAAGGCCGTCGCCGAGTTGCTCGCCACCGCAGGCGTGAAGTTCATGGTCCTCGGCGCCGACGAGACGTGCACCGGTGACTCCGCTCGCCGCGCAGGTAACGAATTCCTGTTCCAGCAGCTCGCCATGCAGAACATCGAGTTGCTGAACTCGGTCTTCGACGGCGTCGAGCAGCGCAAGCGCAAGATCGTCGTCACCTGCGCCCACTGCTTCAACGCACTCGGCAACGAGTACCCGGAGGTCGGCGGCGACTACGAGGTGGTTCACCACACTCAGCTGCTCAACCGCCTGGTCCGCCAGAAGAAGCTGATTCCGGTCGCGTCCGTCGGTGAGGACGTCACCTACCACGACCCCTGCTTCCTCGGCCGCCACAACAAGGTCTACGACGCGCCCCGCGAGCTGATGGAGGCGTCCGGCGCGAAGTTGAAGGAAATGCCTCGTCACGGCGAGCGGTCCATGTGCTGTGGTGCCGGTGGTGCCCGCATGTGGATGGAAGAGAACATCGGCAAGCGCATCAACATCGACCGGGTCGACGAGGCACTCAGCACGGATCCGAAGAAGATCGCGACCGGCTGCCCGTTCTGCCGCGTCATGCTCACCGACGGTGTCACGGCTCGCCAGGAGTCCGGCCAGGGCGAGGGCGTCGAGGTCGTCGACGTCGCCCAGCTGATGCTCTCGTCCATCACGCGTCTCGAGCCCGAGAAGCTGAGCGAAAACATCAAGGTCATCCCCCGCGAGAAACCGGCCGAACCGGCCGCATCGCCGGCAGCGGCCGAGGCCAAGGCCGAGGTGGTCGAGAAGGAGCGCGTCGAAGAGGTCGAGGAGGCCGCTGCAACGCCGGCTGCCACAGAAGCTCCGGCGGGCAAGGGCCTGGCGATGAAGGGCCTGGCCAAGGCACCCGGGGCGAAGGCTCCCGGCGCCAAGGCACCCGGCAAGGGACTCGGCATGGCAGGCGGGGCGAAGGCTCCCGGCGCCAAGAAGGCCGCTCCCGCTCCGGCCGAGGCTGCCGGTTCGGAGGCGCCCGCCGCGGAGGCACCCAAGCCCAAGGGTCTGGGACTCGCCGGTGGTGCGAAGGCACCGGGCGGCAAGGGTCTGCAGATGAAGGGTGCCGCCAAGGCTCCCGGCGCGAAGGCTGCCGCTCCGGCTGCCGACGCACCGGCGGCAGACGCTCCCGCAGCGGAAACCCCTGCTCAGGATGCCCCCGCGGCGAAGCCGAAGGGACTCGGTCTCGCGTCCGGTGCCAAGGCACCGGGTAAGGGTCTGCAGATGAAGGGCAAGGCGAAGGCTCCCGGCGCAAAGGCCGCTCCTACGGACGCTCCCGCCGAGCCGGCAGTCGCCGAAGCCCAGGCTGCCGAGCCTCCCGCGTCCGAACCGCAGGCCCCCGCAGCCGAGGCGCCGAAGGCTCCCCCGGCGGCGAAGGCCGGTGGGCTCGGTTTCAAGAGCGGCGCCAAGGCTCCCGGAGCCCGAAAGGCCGCGGCTCCCAAGGCCGCAGCACCGAAGGCCGAGGCAACCGCGGCCGCAGCACCGAAGGCCGAGGCTCCCGCGGCTGAAGCACCGAAGGCCGAGGCAACCGAGACCACGGCTCCGAAGGTCGAGGAGTCGAACGGCGACGGATCCAACGGCAAGGCACCGGAAACGGTGAAGGCTCCGCCGCCGGCCAAGCCTGGCGGACTCGGTTTCAAGGCAGGCGCGAAGGCACCCGGCCGGAAGAGCTAGCCGACAGCAGTGAACAGCAGCGCCCCCACCGTGATCGGTGGGGGCGCTGCTGTTTTCCGTGACGGCCCGCGTCGCGAACCGCGTAACCTCCGACATGATGACCTCGGGCGCCGATCTCACCTTTCGCCGCGCCGCCACGTACACGGCGGCGGTGATGGGCGGTGCCGTCGTCGTTGCGCTCCTCTCGGTCGCGTGGATGTCGATCGGGTCCGGTGACTGCGCCGAGTCGATGATGGAGTGTGCCGGCGGAGAAAAGTACGTCCTCGTCTTCGGCCCGCCCGCGTTGCTGCTCCTGGGCGGGGTCGGAGCCTTCGTCCAGACCTACCGGGTGTGGCGGGCCGGTGGCCGGTGGCCGATCTGGCAGGGTGCGGGCTGGATGTTGTTCGTGTTCATGCTCATCTACGCCTCACTGTCGGCCGGAGCACTCACCGAGGTCTGACCTACCGCGGTCCGGCGCCGCCGCGTCCCGGCGTTCCGCCGCCCATCGGCTGGGCGGGTGCCGGGTCCTGCACCGTGTACTCCTGCCCGGTCTCGCCGGCCGACGAGGCCTGTTCGACGGACGAGGTTGTGGTGGTCGTCGCCGAGGGCGTGTCGTCCCGGCCGATCAGTTGGGTCGCCGCCGCGCCTGCACCGAGAAGGATGAGCGCGGCGGCGCTGGCCGCCACCATCCATCCCCGGATTCCCGACCTCGGTGTCTTCCTCACCGGCACACTGGTCGGCGCGAC
Source organism: Rhodococcus sp. JVH1 (assembly GCF_000280725.2). Lineage (NCBI taxonomy): Bacteria > Bacillati > Actinomycetota > Actinomycetes > Mycobacteriales > Nocardiaceae > Rhodococcus > Rhodococcus sp. JVH1. The sequence continues at coordinate 1,920,361 of NZ_CP166289.1, forward strand.
AACGGGGGTCGGCCCCTCGGCTGATGCGGACGGGGGAAGCACGCGCGACGACGCTGCTGCCGCGATCGGTCGTGGTGCCGCCGGTGGTTTCACCCGCGGTCCCGGTGCCGACATCACCCGGGAACCCGACTGGTGTAGCGATGCCCGCTCGGCAACGACCGCCGCACCGCGGGCGGACGCCGTCGCCGGCTCGGGTGACACGACGAGCGGGACGTCCACGGCCGTCGAGAGCAGTTCCGTCACGAGCGGGACCGCTGCTCCGCCGCCGAGGACGACGACGGCGTCGGCGGGGGTGCCGGTCTCGGCGAGGCGTTCGAGTTCGCGTGCCACCGTGTTCGCGGCGCGGGTGAGTGATACGCGGATGACGTCTTCGAATTCGGAGCGCATGACGCGTATCCGGCGTCGGATGCCGGGAAGCTCGACGGTCACCACGGCCGAGGTGTCCTGCGACAACCGCTCCTTCGCGATCCGGCAGCGGGCGGCGAGTTCGGCCAGCGCAGCGCGGTGGGCGGGATCCTCGACGTCGAAGTCCGGGTTCGCGTTCTGTACGAGCGCGACCACATGTCTTATCAGCAGCCGGTCGGCGTGGTCTCCGGCGAAGTCGGTGCTCCGCGTCGATCGGACCACACCGAATTCGGCGCCGCGCCTCGTCGCCAGGGTCAGGTCGAGGGAATGGGCTCCGACGTCGCACAACAGCAGTGTCGAGAATTCGTCGAGCTTCTCGACCAGGGAGATCCACGTGAGTGCCGCGCTAGTGTCAGGGATGACGGTGACGGTGCGGTTCTGCAGGAGGCCCCAGCGTCGGATCTCGTTCTCGAGTTCCTCGACGGCGTATCCCGACCATGCAGCCGGGGCCGCGACCACCACATGGTCGGGCGCCGGGGTGCGGCCACGGACGAGGCAGTCGAGCGCGGTGGTCACCAGCTGCACGGCCGGGGTCCGGGTCCCGTCGTCCCCGATCACCGGAACGGGATCGCCGACCCTGTCGACGAAGTCGCGAAACACGATGCTGCCCTGAGGCGGTCCGCTGCGGTGCGGGCCGAGAGCCGGCGCGCTGCTCGACGACAGCGCGAGTTCGGCCGAGTGCCGCACCACCGTGAATCCGTCGTGCTCCCGGTGCATCTGCGATTCACCGTGCATCTGGGCGGACACGAACGAGTCGGAACCCATGCTGATCCCCATCGATGTCCGCATGTCGTGATCTCCGTTCCGTGGTGACGGCAGGCGCCTTTCCTGCCGATCGAAACGCTAAACCGCCTTCCTGTGCCGACCGCTGTGCGCTTCCTGCGATGTTCCTGTGTACGCGGCGTCGCGCGCCCCTAGGGAAGGTGCAGCGTCCTCCCATGGTCTTCCCAGGAACGGCCCATAACGTCGTCGGCAGTCGCCTCGAAGGGACAGACCCGAGATGAAGGAGCACTCATGACGAGAAGCGAAATCCACCCATCGGCCGTCCTCGATCACGACGTCCCCGCCCCGCACGCCGCGATGGACGTGCAGGCACCACAGCCCGACCTGGGCGGCGCACCCCCGGCGGCGGACCTTCTGCGCAACGGACTCGACGGGCTCCTGCGCGACCTCCACCCGACGAACCCCGCCGCCGGAGAAGCCGCTCAGCACGATGCGCCGCAGCAGAATTCGCGGCCAGCCGACGAATCACGCCACGACGCACCGCGCGACAACAGCGGTCGCGGATTGGAGAACGCCGGCAATCAGGCCCACCAGAACAACGCTGCCGCCGACCACGACGGCCGCACCGACGGTCACAATGCGGCGACCGCAGGAGCGGGCCACGAGAACGCGCAGGCCGGCGCTTCCGCGGCCCAGCCCGCGTTCACTCAGGCCAACCCGGTTGCGACGCAGCCGTCGACTCCGGCACCGGCGACGTCGGTGTCCTCACCGACGTCGCCCGCCGCAATGCAGACTGCCGCAGCGAGTGCGGCGCCCGCGGCCCAGCCGATCACGACGACCCCGGTGTCGACTCACTCCGATGCGGCGGTGACGTCGCAGCCCCTCGACACGACGATCCGGCAGAGCAACGCCGAACCGACTTCCGTGTCGGCGACGTCCGCGCAGGTGAATCAGTTTGCGGATCAACAGAATACGCGGGGTTCGGAGGCCACATCGACCTCGGCCGACGAGAGCACGCGAGCAGCGGCGACGTCATCCGACTCCACCACACAGAGCGCGAGCGCACCCACCGCGGATCTCGGCGGGTCCCAGACGACGGCAGCATCGTCCGTCGCGACCGACGACCACACGACGGCAGCAGCGGCGGCCAGTGGTCTTTCGTCGAGCGATCACACGACCTCGAACACGGGTCTCGGCAACGACACCGTGACAACCGACACCACGACAACCGACACCACGACCCACCTCACGAATACGACCGACACCGCAACGACCTTCGACACGCCGACCTCGCACGACTCCAGCACCGCGTACGACTCCAGTACCGCGTACGACTCGAGCACCGCGTTCGACTCCGGCACCACCCTCGACACCGGCACCTCACTCGATGAGACGAGCGCGACGAGCCTCTCGTCGGGGTTGACGGCCGATTCCGGTACCCCTCTCGACACCCACGATCAGAGCCTGACTGCGACGACGACTGTCGACCAGCACGTGTTCTGACCTCGACGTGGCGGGCCCGCCGACTCCCCTGCACGCGGGCCCGCCACTCCCCTCTCCCGAACGCCCGTCACCCACTCTTGCGGAGATCATGAACGCCACCGTCGAATTCCCAGCCGTCGCCACCCCTTCGCGCCCGAATCTTCCTGCCGAGACCACTGCGTCGATGGCTGCGCTGCTGGCGCAGCTCGCGGAACTCACCCGGACTGCGGGTCGCGGCGATCTCCTGACCCGGCTGTCGCACACCGAGTCTCGTCTCGCCGATCCGCGCACGCGGGTCGTGGTTCTCGGCCTGACCGGCAAGGGTGTCAGTTCGGTGGCGGGTGCGCTCGTCGACGCGGACGTGTCGGCGACCGCGCAGTCCCGGCACGAGGCGGTAGTCGTCGAGTACGGGCCTGTCGCGTCGGACTCGGATTCGACGGTCACGCTCCCCCACGACCTGCTCGCCGAGGGACTGGTACTGGTCGATGCCCCCGGATTCTCCGGTCACGCCCCCGCCCGAGCCGCGGACACCCTGGCCCTCGTCCCCACGGCCGACGCGGTGCTGTTCGTCTCCGATGCGAGCCAGGAATACACCGAACCCGAGATCGCTCTGCTCACGCAGGTGCACACGCTGTGCCCGATGGTGATCTGCGTCGTCAACAAGATCGACTTCTATCCGCGCTGGGCGGACATTCAGAAGGCCAACCGCACCCACTTGCAGAATACGGACCTACCGCTGCCGTTGCTGCCGGTGTCCGCACTGATGCACGCGGACGCCCGCGAGACCGGCGACGACGCGCTCGACGTCGAATCCGGCATCCCGCAACTGGTCGACTATCTGCGCAAACAGGTCGTCGCACAGGCGGATGTCGTGCGCCGCAATGCGGTGATCGCCGATGTTCGCACCGTGACCGACCATCTGTCGCTGACGCTGAGTGCCGAACTGGATGCGCTGCACGATCCGCATCGCGGCGCCGCACTGCTCGAGCAGATGACCCATGCCCGTGCGGCGGCGGATCAGCTCCGTCAGCGATCCGCGAACTGGCAGTACACGCTGGCCGACGGCGCGATCGAGTTGATGACGGACATCGAGCACGACCTGCGTCATCGTCTGCGCACCGTCGTCCGCGCGGCCGAGGAAGACATCGGCAGGTCCGACCCGGCGCCGCGATGGGAGGAGTTCGGCTCCTGGCTCGACGGCGAGATCGCGACATGTGTGCGGGAGAACTTCGTGATGGCCCACACCCGTTCGCAGGCCCTCGCCCTCTCGGTCGCGGGGCGCTTCGCCGAGGACGGCAAGGTCCCGGTTCCCGCGCTGCGCATCGACAACGTGGATCATGTGCTCGAACCCGTCAACACTCTCGAATCCCTCGAGAGCGCACAGGGTTTCACACAACGCGTCCTCTCCAGCATGCGCGGGTCGTACGGTGGCGTGCTCATGGTCGGCCTCGTCACGAGCCTCGCAGGCCTGGCACTGGTGAATCCCTTCTCGATCGGCGCGGGAGTCCTGCTCGGCGCCAACACGTATCGCGAGGACCGGAAGGCGCGTACCGCCCGCAGGCAGACGGAGGCGAAGGTGGCGGTGTCGCGGTTCATGGACGACGTGATCTTCCAGGTGGGCAAGGAGTCGAAGCAGCGGCTCCGCGAGATGCAGCGCGTCCTGCGCGACCATTTCACCGACCTGGCCACCGAGATGCTCCGATCCGTCGACGATTCGCTGCGCGCCGCTGCGGATGCGTCGAAGATGCACGACGATCACCGTGCGACGCGGTCGGCGCAAATCCGCAGGGAACTCGACACGCTGCGGCAGATCCGAATGCAGGCCGCCGGATTCGCGGGGCAGGTGTCGGCATGAGCGTCACTCGCCTGGGATCCCAGGCCCGTCAGCTGATCGAGACCGCCCGGCACGAACTGCGCAGCGACCCCGCCACCGTCGAGGAACTCCGGCACTGCGGCGCCCGCCTCGAGGAGCCGCTCCGCGTTGCCCTCACCGGCACGCTGAAGGCCGGGAAGTCGACGCTGCTCAACGCCCTCGTCGGTGAGGAGATCGCGCCCACCGACGCCACCGAGTGCACCCGGGTGGTCACGTGGTTCGAGCAGTCCGCCACGCCGCGGATCGATCTCACCCACGACTCCGGACGCCGGACGCGACTCCCGGTGCACCGGGACGAGGGCAGGCTGTCGCTCGATCTGGGGACGGTGACCGCGGATCGGGTGGAGCGGCTGCAGGTGGGATGGCCGTCGGCGCTGCTCGGCGAGTTCACGCTCGTCGACACTCCCGGAACGTCGTCCAACTCGCGGGACGTGTCGGCGCGCACCCGGGCGCTGCTCCTTCCCGAGGACCGGCCGTGCGACGTCGACGCCGTCGTCTACCTGACCCGAGGTACCGACGCGGCGGACGTGCGGCTGCTCGACCAACTACAGACCCGGGTCGGTACGGCCGCCGGACCGCTCGGCATCGTCGGTGTGCTGTCTCGGGCCGACGAGGTGAAGGGCGGCCGCGAACGCACCCTCGACGCGGCCCGGGCCGCCGCGGACGACGCGGGCCGCCGGGTGCAGCGGAGCCTGCTCCCCGTGTCGGGACTTCTCGCGCTCCGCGGCCGCACTCTGCGTCAGACCGAGTTCGACGACCTCGCCGTGCTCGCCGCCTTCCCGGACAGCGCACTCGAGTCCGCTCTGCGCTCGGTCAGCCGGTTCACCGCCGAGGACGCCGATCTCCTACTTCCGCCCCGGCAACGACGCGACCTCCTCGACTGTTTCGGCCTCTTCGGTATCCGGTTCGCGGTCAGGCTGATTCGCGCGGGCGCCACCGACGCGCCGACGCTGGCCCGCGAGCTGACGGCGCACAGCGGCCTCGAGGATCTCCGCCGCACGCTGCATCTGCAGTTCGGCCAGCGCAGCACCGAGTTGAAGGCGCACTCCGCACTCAGATCGCTGAAGGCCGTGGTGGCCCGCACACCGTCGTCGGCGAGCCGCAGCCTGAGCAGGGCCGCCGATCGGCTGCTCGCGGACACCCACGTGTTCCGGGAACTGCGGGTGTTGTCGGGACTGCGCACCAGCGGTCTGCAGTTGTGCGACACCGACGTCGTCCTGCTCGAGCGGGTGCTCGGCGGCGAGGGCATGTCGCCACACACCCGCCTCGGCATGCCCGCCGACGCCGCCCCGGAGCAGATCTCGCGCGTCGCGCTGACGGCCCTGCGGTTCTGGCGGTCCCAGGCGGGACGCCCGGCCATCGACACGGCGACGGTTCATGCGTGCGCGTGCGCGGCGCGTTCCTGCGAGGCGCTGCTCGCGCGTTGACCGGCCGGCGTCGGGCGACTTCGTCTGATCTGTACGCTATTCGGACAGGCCGATCGCCCGGTTCCCGCGCGTCGACGACCGCAACTGACCGGTTCACCCATCATGTTGATTGCTCTCCCAGTGCCTCGTTCAAGATCGGGCCGACGACGGCGAGAGCGTCCGGTGACGTCATCTGCCAATGCGTGACTGCCACGGCATGGTTGTGCACCACCCCCGTGACCGCGTTCTCCCATCCGCGGGCCGCCCTCGCGCCGGTGGCATCGTCGGCCGCCGCGGTGAAGAACACAATGTCTCCGTCGAAGCATGCAGGCCGGTATTCCGACATCAACCTCGAGTTACGGTCCGCCGCCGACACCAGCCGCCCCACGACCTTCACGGCTTGCTCTACGGAGTGCCCGGACATTTCGGCCAGCGCGACAGCGACACCACCGAGGCTCGGGTCGGAGATGCGCTCGACTGCTGTCTCTTCGAGACCGAACCCACCCAGCAACTCACTCACCGAGACATCCGTGGGCGACCCTTCCTCGACCGCCGTCGCGCCTGCGAAGCTGTCCATCATGGCCAGCAATTCCACACCCTCGCCGGCTGCCTGAATCCGGATCGCCATCGCATGCGCGATGACACCGCCGAGTGACCAGCCGAGCAGTCGGTACGGACCGGATGGTCGGATACGGCGGATCTCACGGATGTAACGGTCCGCAAGTTCATCGAGAGACTCCGGAAGATAGCTGTCCTCGAGAATCGACGGACTCTGGATCCCGTAGATCGGCAGATCAGAGTCGATGTACTGACGTAGACCCGAGTAGCACCACGACAGTCCGACGATGGGATGGATACAAAACAGCGGCGCTCCCGCTTCACCGTCCGCTCGGATCCGAAGCAGCGGCCCGAACCCTTCCTCCACCGGACCCGTGGCTCCGTTCTCGATCCGAGCGGCCAATGCTTCGACGGCGGGATCCGTGAACAGCCACTGCAACGGAACTGCCGCACTCAGGTCTTGCTTCAATCGGGCGACGACCCTGGGCGCGACCAGGGAATTGCCGCCCAACGCGAAGAAGTCGTCATCCAGCCCCACCTGTTCGACACCGAGAATGTCGGTGAAGGCCGAGGCAACGATTCGCTCGACGCGCGTCGTCGGCCCCCGGAACTCCCGCTTCGTGAACTCCGGGGCCGGCAATGCGTTCCGATCAAACTTGCCACTCGCGGTCAGAGGCAATTGGTCGAGCACCATCAGCACATCCGGCACCATGTACTGGGGCAGCGACCTGCCGGCCGTGGCACGGACCGATTCCACGTCGACCAACCGACCCCCTTCGGGGACCACGTACCCGACCAGCTGCTGACCGAAGTCGCCGTCGTGGACGATCACAACGGCCTGCGCGATCGTCTGCTGCGCCACCAGCGCGGTCTCGATCTCGCCAAGCTCGATACGCAGCCCGCGCACCTTCACCTGAGAGTCCAACCGACCCAGATACATCAGCTGTCCGCGTGGATTCCACTTGACCACGTCCCCCGTGCGATAGAGACGCGTCCCTGCTGCCCCGAACGGATCGGCCACGAATCGCTCCGCCGTCAGCCCCTGGCGGCGATGATAGCCGCGGGACAGCTGCACTCCTGCCAGATACAGCTCTCCTTCGACCCCGACGGGCACCGGGTGGAGACGTCGATCCAAGACCAGTGCGGTGGTGTTCCACACAGGTTCACCAATCGGTACTGATTCCCGCTCGAGTCCGTCGCATCGGTGGGACGTCGCAGTGACCGCATATTCGGTGGGACCGTACTTGTTGTCGAGACGAGCCTTCGACCGCGACGCACATCGCCCAGACAACTCCACCGGCAATTCTTCCCCACCGGCAAAAACACACCGCAACGAATCCGGTAGAAACGCCTCCGGATCGGCCAGGAGCGTCGCCAGCATCGACGGTACGAACGCGGCCACGGTAACACCGGAGTCTTGCATCAGTGACAGCAAATAGTCCGGATCCCGATGCCCGTCTGGACGCGCGACGATCATCCGGGCACCGACGGCCAGCGGAACCAGCAATTCCCACATCGACACGTCGAACGTCACCGGCGTCTTCTGCACCACGACATCCGAGTCGCCGAGCTCGTATTCGGCTGCCAACCAAGACATTTGGTTGACAATCGCGCGGTGGCTGACCGAAACCCCTTTGGGTCGTCCGGTCGATCCCGATGTAAAGATTACGTACGCCAGATTTTCCGGCCGTGCGGACGTCACGACTTCGGACTCCCCAACCGGCTCGGACGAATACACCGACAAATCCAGGGCGTCAATGTTCAGCACTCGATTCCGGGACGTGTCGAATCCGTCTCGGGCGGTGGACAGGACGCACACGGGTCCTGTGGTTTCCAGGATGTAGTCGTTGCGTGCCGGGGGTTGATCAGGGTCCAACGGCACGAATGCAGCACCCGTTCGGAGCACCGCGTAGATTCCCGTCACCAACTCCAGCGACCGGCGCATCCCCAATGCCACCAACGACTCCGGTCCCACACCCTCGTCGATCAATCTACGGGCCAATCGGTTCACCCGAGCAGAGAACTCGGCATAGGACAGCGACTCGTTGTCGTACACGATTGCCACTGCGTCCGGTGTTCGGGCCACCTGCGCATCGAATCCGTCGAGCAGCAATCCATCCGGGACGTCGTGTCCTGTGATGTTCCACTCGCGCAGCATCTGACGCCGCTCGTTCTCTTCGACGATCGAGACGTCGCCCACCGGAATCATCGGATCATCCACCACCACTTCGAGAATTCGTACGAACCGCCGCGCGATCTCGCGCACAGTCGCGCCGTCGAATACATCCGTCGCGTAGGACAGCCTTCCCACGAATCCACCCCCGCCGTCTGCCGACTCACCCACAGTCATCGACAGGTCGAACTGCACCGCTTGCCGATCGACCTCCACCGGCGAGACCGTCAATCCCGGAAGCTCTACCGTCGGCCGATTGAAATTCTGAAACGCCAACATCACCTGGAACAACGGAGAGAACGACTGAGAACGAATCGGATTCAGCTTTTCCACCAATCGCTCGAACGGAACGTCCGCCCGAGAGAACGCCTCGAGATCGACATCGCGCATCCGCCCCAGTAGCTCCGCGAACGATTCGTCCGGCTCGTATTGAGCCCGCAACACCAACGTATTGACGAACATGCCCACCAGATCGTCCAACGCCGCATCACCACGGCCCGCGATCGGCGACCCGATCGCGATATCGGTCGCCCCACTCAGCCGCGCCAAGAGCACCGCTAACGCCGCATGCACCACCATGAACGGCGTCGCACCCGCCTCTCGCGCCAGCGACACGAGACGCGCCACCGTTGCCGCCGGCACGGTGAAGTCCACGCTGGAACCGAGGCCCGACCGCACCGGCGGGCGTGGCCTGTCGGTAGGTAACGCCAGCGCATCCGGCAGCCCCGACAACGCATCCAACCAGTACGCGATCTGCTGCGACATCAACGATCCCGGATCGTCCTCCGAACCCAGCACCTCTCGCTGCCACAACGCGTAATCCGCATACTGCACCGGCAACGGCGTCCAGGACGGCTCATGCCCTGCGTGCCGGGAGGCATATGCCACCAACACGTCTCGGCCCATCGGTCCGGTCGAGAAACCGTCCGCGCAGATATGGTGAACCACCACCGCCAAGATGTGCTCGGACTTCGACACCCGGTACAGCGCCCCGCGCACCGGCACCGATTCCGTGACCTCGAAGCCCGCCGTGAGCAATGCAGCCACCCGCATCCGCAGCTCTTCCTCGTCCGCGACCGGAATCGGCGTCAGGTCCATCGACACTCCCGACGCATGCACGATGCGCTGTGCCGGCCCCAGGTCCGAGTCCGGGAACACCGTCCGCAAGGCCTCGTGCCGAGCGAACACGTCGAGCACCGAAGCCTGTATCGCTGCCACATCCAATTCACCGGACAGGCGGACCACAAGCGGAATGTTGTATGCCGCCGACTCCGGGTCGAACTGGTTGAGGAACCACATCCGCTGCTGCGCCAACGACAACGGAATCCGGGCCGGCCGCACCCGACGGGTCAACGCCGGCCGCCCACCTTCACCGGCATGCTGCTCGGCCCGCACCGCCAGCGCCGCCACCGTCGACGCCTCGAAGATCACCCGAACCGGCACACGGGTGTCCAACGCCGCACCCAACCGGGACACCACCTGCGTTGCAACCAACGAATTACCGCCCAACGCAAAGAAATCGTCATCCAGACCGACCCGCTCGAGCCCCAGCACCTCCGCGAAAATACCCGCCACGACCTCCTCGACCGGCGTAGTCGGCGCCCGAAACCCCCGAACGACGAACGACGGCGCGGGCAACGCCCGTCGGTCGAGCTTCCCACTGGGATTCAACGGCAAAGCGTCGAGCACGACCAGCACGTCAGGCACCATGTAGTTCGGCAGCGATGTGCTCACCACCTCGCGTGTCGCCTCGACGTCGACGGTCCGCCCGCGGGACGGCAGCACATACCCGACCAATTGCTGACCGAATTCACCGTCGCGCACGACCACCACGGCCTGGTCCACCGACTCGTCTGCCGTCAGCACGGTCTCGATCTCCCCGAGTTCGATCCGCAGACCACGTAGCTTCACCTGGAAATCGGTGCGGCCCAGGTATTCGAGGTCACCATTCGAATTCCACCGCACCAGATCACCCGTGCGGTACAGCCGCTCACCGGAGTCGGCGAAGGGATGGGCGACGAAACGTTCTGCCGTCAGCGCCCCGCGGGCGTGGTAGCCGCGGGCGAGCTGGATTCCGGCGAGATACAACTCCCCCGGCACGCCGACGGGCACGCGGTGTAACCGGCGGTCCAGCACGAACGTGCGAGTGTTCCGTATCGGTCTCCCGATCGGTATCGGACCCGACGCGCCCGCCAGGCAGCGATGCACGGTCGAGGTCACAGTCGCTTCCGTCGGACCGTAGGTATTGTCCAGCACTGCCTCGGTGCGCGCGGCGAACCGAGCAGCCAACTCCGAGGGCAACGCTTCTCCGCCGACCGAGACATACCGCAGCGACCGCGGCAGCGCGAGCGACGACTCCGCGAGGAACAACGCGAGCATCGACGGCACGAATTCCAAGATCGTGACGTGCCACCGGTCCGATATCCGCATCAGGTACTCGGGATCACGATGTCCTCCAGGCGCGGCAATCACCAATCGAGCACCGACCTGTAGTGGATAGAACAACTCCCACACCGACGCGTCGAACGTAATGGGCGTCTTGTGCAACACAGTGTCGCGATCGCCGAGCGCGTAGCGGCTACGCATCCACGCAATCTGGTTGACCACCGAGCGGTGGCTGACCGCGACGCCTTTCGGTCGCCCGGTGGATCCGGACGTGAAGACCGCGTAGGCGAGATTCTCGGGCCGCAGCGGAGCCAGCCTGGACGCGTCGGTCACCGCCTCCGCGTCGAAGACCGACAGGTCCAGCACGTCGACTTCGACGGCGTCCACCGCCGCCGGCAGGTCGTCGCGGTCCCTGGACGTGGTCAGCACCACAACAGGTTTCGCGGTCGCAATCACGTACTCGGTGCGGTGTGCAGGTTGCTCCGGATCCAGCGGCAGGTACCCGGCACCGGCTTTGAGCACAGCGTAAATGCTCACCATCATCTCGAGGGAGCGACTCATGCCCAGCCCCACCAGCGACTCCGGTCCTACCTCTCGTGAGATCAAGTATCGGGCCAGCCGATTCGCGCGAGAATCGAACTCGGCGTATGTCAACGACTGTTCCTCGAACACCACCGCCACCGCATCCGGCGTCCGGCGTACCTGCTCGTCGAAGAGCTGCACCAGGGTCCCGCCCTCGACAACCACGGCTGTGGCATTCCATCGATCCATCGCCGCACGCTCGTCGACGCTTCGCAACTCGATCTCGCCGACCGGTATCGTCACATCGCGTGTGACCGCCTCGAGGATGGTGACGAGTTGGGTCGCGAATCGGGCGACCGTCGATTGCTGGAACAGGTCGAGCGCATAGACGATTGATCCCTCGATTCCGGTCCGATGCCCCTCGGAATCCGAGGTGTCGGTGAAATGGAGCTCCAGATCGAGTTTCGCACCGACGATGTCCGTTTCCAGCGGGGCGATTTCCAGGCCCGGCAGAGTCACCCTGGACCGGACGAAATTGTGAACCACCAGCAGTACCTGGAACAGCGCTGAATGGGCCGTGGAGCGACTGGGATTGAGGACTTCCACCAGGCGTTCCAGCGGAACGTCGGGGTTGCCGAATGCGGCGAGGTCGACTTCCCGGACATCGGCCAGAATATCGGCGAACGACATTGCGGGGTCGACGCGGCTGCGCAGCACCAGCGTGTTTCCGAACATGCCGATGAGGTCGTCGAGTGCCGGGTCGCCGCGTCCGGCTATCTGTGTGCCGATGGGGATGTCCTCAGTTCCGCTCAGGCGGGCCATCAGCACCGCCAGCGACGCGTGGACGACCATGAAGAAGGTCGAGTTATATTCTTGTGCAAGGTATTCGATACGCTCGGCCAGATTCGAACTCAGGGTGAAGCCGACCTTGGCGCCGCGCGGTGATTGTACTGCCGGACGCGGATGATCCGTCGGCAGCTCCACCATCTCCGGCAGATCTGCCAGTACCTCGGTCCAATACCGCAGTTGTTCCGAGATCACTGACGTCGGATCGTCCTCCGCGCCGAGAATCTCCCGCTGCCACAGGGTGTAGTCCACGTATTGCACCTCGAGCGGCGACCAGCCGGGCTCATGTCCCTCACGCCGCGCGGCGTACGCCACCACGATGTCGCGCGACATCGGCGCTGCGGAGCCGCCGTCGCTGGAAATGTGATGCACTACCATCGCCAGCACGAACTCGTGGTCGCCGAGCTGGAATAGCTTCACGCGCAACGGGACTTCCCGGGCCACGTCGAACCCGCACACGACGAAGTCGAACACGAGGGCATGGACCTCCTCCGGAGCGACCCGCTCCGGCGTCAAAGTCAGCGCGAGCGCCGATGTGGGGACGATTACCTGCGAGGGTCCGTGGTCCGAGTCCGGGAACATCGTGCGCAACGCTTCGTGCCGGTCGATCACGTCGACCAGCGCGGTCTGCAGCAATTCGATGTTCAGATCACCGGACAGCCGAATTGCCAGAGGAATGTTGAAGGCCGCCGACTCCGGATCGAACTGGTTGAAGAACCACATCCGCTGCTGCGCCAACGACAACGGAATCCGCGCCGGCCGCACCCGCCGCGTCAACGCCGGCCGCCCACCTTCACCGGCATGCTGCTCGGCCCGCACCGCCAGCGCCGCCACCGTCGACGCCTCGAAGATCACCCGAACCGGCACACGCGTGTCCAACGCCGCACCCAACCGGGACACCACCTGCGTCGCAACCAACGAATTACCGCCCAACGCAAAGAAATCGTCATCCAGACCGACCCGCTCGAGCCCCAGCACCTCCGCGAAAATACCCGCCACGACCTCCTCGACCGGCGTAGTCGGCGCCCGAAACTCCCGAACGACGAACGACGGCGCGGGCAACGCCCGTCGGTCGAGCTTCCCACTGGGATTCAACGGCAACGCGTCGACGACCATCACCTGCGACGGCACCATGTAGTTCGGCAGCGTCTCACCCACCCTGATGCGCAGCGCCTCCGGGTCCAGGGCCGCCTTGGAATCGGCCACTACGTATCCCACCAGTTGTTCACCGGTGTGGGGATCGTGGCGCAAGACCACGACGGTCTGCGCGACTCCTTCGCACCTGCTCAGCGCTGCCTCGATCTCGCCGAGTTCGATCCGCAGACCTCGCAATTGCACCTGTGAGTCGATTCGCCCGACGAAGTCCAGTCGCCCGTCTCTCGTCCACCGCACCAGATCGCCCGTGCGGTACATCCGTTCGCCGGAACCCCCGAACGGATTGGCCACGAATCGAGCTGCCGTGAGTGCACCGCGGGCATGGTAGCCGCGGGCGAGCCCACGGCCCGACAGATACAGCTCGCCGATCACGCCGACCGGAGAGGGATGCAGCCTCGCGTCGAGGACAACCGCTCCGGCGCCCTCGATCGGGGTGCCGATCGTAATTCGTTCCTCCGGGACGAGCGCCTCGGTCATGGAGATGATGATGGTGGTCTCTGTGGGACCGTAACTGTTGTAGAAACGACAGAAGGGTGCGAACTTCGCGACCAACTCCGGTGGGCAGACGTCTCCGCCGACGACAACGGCCTGGAGTTCGTCGAGCCCGCCCGGGTCGACGATCCCCAGGGCCGCCGGGGCCGTGATGATGTGGGTGACCCGTTCGACGCGCAGCAACTCCGCGAGCTCGCTGCCACCGATGATCTCGGGTGGGGCGACCACCAGGGTGGCTCCGGCACTGAACCCCGCGATCATCTCGAACACCGACGCGTCGAAGCTCGACGACGAGAGCCTCAGCACCCGGGAGTTGCCGGTCAAGTTCAGTTCGAGGCGGGCGTCCGCACAGAACGACGCCAGCCCGGCATGGGCTACGACAACTCCCTTCGGAACCCCGGTCGAACCCGACGTGTAGATCATGTAGGCCGCATTGGTCCATGTCACCGGCGCACGCCGCTCGGCGTCGGTGATCTCTGCCGACGAAAACCCGTCGCACAGTTCCTGCACTTCGCCCGCGGTGGGTACGAGCCAGGCAACCTTCCCCGGGAGTGACGTGGTTTCGGCACTGGTAAGACCGATGACGGCCCCGGAATCGACCAACATGTGCTCGATCCGCTCGACCGGCAGTTTCGGATCGACCGGCACGAACCCGCCACCCGTCTTCACGACCGCCCACACCGAAACCACTGATTCGATGGATCGAGCGAAGGACAACGCGACAAATGTCTCGGGACCGACACCCCGCGAGATCAACAATCGGGCCAGTCGGTTCGATCGGGAGTCGAGGTCCGGATACGACATCTCCACGCCACCGCAGGTCAACGCAACACCCAATGGGTTCGACGCGACGCCGGCCGCCAGAATCTCCGGCAACGTCCGTGCCGGCACAGGCAGTGGCACCGGGGCCGCACCCGCGAGCACCCGTTGCCGCTCGGCCGGACCCAGCACGTCGATGTCGCCCACCGGGACGGATGGATTCTCGACGACCGCCTCGAGCACCCGCAAAAACCCTTCTGCGATGCCGCGCACCGTCGAAGCATCGAAGATGTCAGTCGTGTACGACAGCCTCCCCCCATACCCGCCCCCGCCCTCCTCACTCAGCGTCATCGAGAGGTCGAACTGCGCAGCCTCCCACTCGACCGCCACCGGTGACACCGTCAACCCCGGAAGCTCCACCCTCGACGGCGCGAAATTCTGGAACGCCAACATCACCTGAAACAACGGCGAGAACGACTGCGACCGTACTGGATTCAGCTTCTCCACCAACCGCTCGAACGGAACATCAGGCCTGCCGAACGCCTCGAGGTCCGAATCGCGTACCCGCCCCACCAGCTCCGCGAACGACCGACTCGGCTCACAATCGGCCCGCAGCACCAACGTATTGACAAACATGCCCACCAGATCGTCCAACGCCGCATCACCACGGCCCGCGACAGGCGACCCGATCGCGATGTCGGTCGACCCACTCAACTTCGCCAACAGCACCGCCAACGCCGCATGCACAACCATGAACGGTGTCGCGCCATGCCCACGGGCCAGCGACGCGAGACACACCACTGTTGCCGCCGGCACCGCGAAATCGACACTCGCGCCCGCCCCCGACCGCACCGCCGGACGTGGCCGGTCGAGCGGCAGAGCCAGCACATCCGGCAGACCCGCGAGCGCATCCGCCCAGTGCTCGAGCTCCTGCGACATCAGCGACGTGGGATCGTCCTCCGAGCCGAGAACGTCACGTTGCCACAGGGCGTAATCCGCATACTGCACTGGCAGCGGGGTCCACGACGGCGCGTCGCCGGCTGTGCGCGTGGAGTACGCGTGCACCAGATCGCGGGCAAGAACCTGGATCGACCAACCGTCGATGCTGATGTGGTGCACCACCATCACCAACACGTGTTCGTCAGGAGCCTCGCACCGCACCAATGTCAGAGCGATCGGGATTTGCGTGGTCACGTCGAATCCGCGTGTCACTGCCGCTCGGATCCGTGCATCCAGAGCAGCGGCCGGGACAACGTCGGGCACAACGTCGATCAGATCGCCGGTCGCGGCGTGGTCGGCCGGCAGCACCAGCTGATACGGGCCGTCAGGGGATTGGGGAAACATCGTCCGCAGCGATTCGTGCCGATCGAGGATGTCCGCGGCGGCCCGGCGGAGTGCGTCGACGTCGAGGGAGCCGGACAGCCGCAGTGCCGCCGCCACGTTGTAGGCACTCGACGTGGGATCGAACTGATTGAAGAACCACATTCGGGTCTGAGCCAAGGACAGGGGAAGCCTGCCCGGCCTCGGGCCGGACACGAGCGTGGGGCGCGGTCCCGCACCGGCGTGCGTCCGGTCGACGACGGTGGCCAGAACCCCGACGGTGGGCGCCTCGAACAGCGAGCGCACGTTCAACCCGGTGCCGAGCTCAGCGTTGATCCGGGCTACCACACGGGTCGCGATGAGGGAGTTGCCCCCGAGATCGAAGAAATTGTCCGACATACCGATCCGCGAAGCACCGAGTACGTCCGCGAGAATCTCCGCGAGGACGTATTCGGTCGGGGTGCCGGGCGGGACGAACTGCGTCGAACTCGCGAATTCCGGGACCGGCAGTGCCTTGCGGTCGAGTTTGCCGTTCGCAGTCAACGGCAGTTCCGCGAGCACGATCAGCGCCGACGGCACCATGTAGCGGGGAAGCTCCGTTGCGGCCGCGTCGAGTAGCGCCCGCTCGTCTGGGGACCTCCCGGGCGCAGGCACCACGTATCCGGCGAGGTAGTCGCCGGTGGACCCGTCGTTGCGGGCCAGTGCCACCGCCTGTGCAACATCGCCGTGCCGGAGCAGCGCCGACTCGATCTCACCGAGTTCGATGCGCTGGCCGCGAAGCTTGACCTGGAAGTCCGTGCGGCCCAAGTATTCGAGCTGCCCGGTCGGCAGCCACCGAACAAGGTCACCGGTGCGGTACAGCCGACTGCCGACTCGCAGGGTTCCCGCGGCCGCGAGGGGGTTCGCGACGAACCTGTCCGCCGTCAGATCGGACCGGGCCTGGTATCCGCGCGCGAGCTGGACACCGCCGAGATACAACTCCCCCGCTACCCCGACGGGGACGGGACGCAGGCGTCCGTCGAGCACATACGTATGGGTGTTCCAGACCGGTGCTCCGATCGGCACGGTGGTCTCGTCCGGCCCGGTCTCGTAGGAGGTCACGTCGACCGATGCCTCGGTGGGACCGTACAGGTTGTGCAGCTCCGCCCCGCTCACCCGGTGCAGATACGCCGCCGTCACAGGCGGCAGCGCCTCACCACTGGTGAACACCCGGCGCAGCGAATTGCACCCATCGACATGCGCTCCGGCCAGGAATGCCGCGAGCATCGACGGCACGAAATGCACCGTGGTCACAGACTCTGCGCGGATGACCCGCTCGAGATAGGCGGGGTCCCGGTGCCCGTCCGGCTCGGCGATCACCAGTCGCGCGCCGGTCTGCAACGGCCAGAACAACTCCCACACCGACACGTCGAACGTCACGGGGGTCTTCTGGAGAACCACGTCGTCGTCGCTCAGCGGGTACCGATGCTGCATCCACAGTAGCCGGTTGACGATGCCCTCGTGCGGCACTGCCACACCCTTGGGTCGGCCTGTGGAGCCGGAGGTGAAGATGACATACGCAGGGTTTCGGGTATGCAACGGCCCCAACCGGTCCCGGTCCCGGACGGGGTCATCGGACAGCGCCGAGACATCGAGGGTGTCGAGGTCGACGGCCGGAACCTCGGCGGGCAGCGCGACGCGATCGGCGGTCATGGTGAGAACGACGATTGGACCGGCGGTTGCCACTACGTACGCGATCCGCTCGGCCGGCTGGTCCGGGTCTATCGGGACGTACGCGCCGCCGGCCTTGATCACGGCGTAGATTCCCACCAGCAGATCCACCGAGCGTCGCACCGCTACACCCACGAGCGATTCGGGCCCCACACCGCCGCTGATCAGGAACCGCGCCAGCTGATTCGCGCGGGCGTCGAACTCTGCGTACGTCACCACCGTCCCCTCGAACACGACGGCTGGGGCGTTCGGCGTGTGTGCCACCTGCGCGTCGAACAGCTCGGCGAGGGTGAGGCGCGGCACCTGGTGTTCCGTTGCATTCCAGGTGTCGACCACCAGCTCCCGTTCCGTCGGAACGAAAAGGTCGACGTCGCCGACCGGTGTGCCCGCATCGCGCGCGATGGTCTCGAGAATCCCGATCACGCGCGCCGCCAGTGTCGTGACGGTAGCGCGATCGAAAATTCCGTGCTGATAACGCAGGCTCAGCCGCAGTTGAGGTTCGAGGATCGACAGCAGGGTGATCGGATAGTGCGTGGCGTCACGCGCATCGAGAGCGGTCACTCGCATCCCCGCGATGTCGGTGTGCTCGTCGAATCCGGACTTGTCGACGGGGTACGACTCGAACACCGACAACGTGTCGAACAGGTTGCCCAGACCCATGCGTGCCTGGATGTCACCGAGCCCGAGGTAATGGTGATCGAGCAGGGAAACTTGCTCACCCTGGAGGCGGGTGAGCAGCTGCGCACACGTCTCGTCCGGGTCGATCCGCACTCGCACGGGCACGGTGTTGATGAAAAGTCCCAGCATGCTCTCGACACCGGACAGCTGCGGCGGCCGACCCGACACGGTGGCACCGAACACCACGTCGCGACGGGAGAGCAACCGGGACAGCAGTATTCCCCACGCCGCCTGGACGACGGTGTTCATGGTGACTCCGTGGCGCGTCACCACCGTGTCGAGCGCATCGATCAGGGCCGCGGGCAACGCGATGTCGACCTCAGCCGGCACGCCGTATTGTTTCGAGGACGCGTGCGGCGCCAGCAGTGTCGGACCGTCGAGCCCCGCCAGCGCACGTTCCCAGGCGCGGAAGGACGCGTCCCGGTCGAGTGTCGCCACCCATTCCAAGTACGTGCTGTACGGCCGCGGCTCCGGGAGGGCGGGAGCGTCGTCCGCGGCATAGCGAACCAGCAGCTCGCGCACCAGCAGTGGCATCGACCATCCGTCGAGGATGATGTGATGGTTCGTCAGTGCCAGCACGTGACGCTCTGGTGCGGTGCGGATCAACAGCAGTCGCAGCAGCGGAGGACGGGTGAGGTCGAATCGGGCGACACGGTCGTCGTCGAGGAGACGCTCGAGTTCCTCTCCGGTGGCCGTCCCGTACCCGGTCAGATCCACGTCACGCCACGGCACGTCCACGGTGTCGACAACCAACTGCGCCGGGATACCGTGGTCGTCGTACACGAAGGCGGCACGCAGATTGGCGTGGTGTGCGAGCACGCCTGCGGCGGCACGGCGCAACCGCGCGGAGTCGACCGCGCCCGCGAGTTCGATGCGCAGTTGCGCGGTGTAGATGTCCAGCGAATCGGCGGCCAGCGTCGAGTGGAACAGCAGACCGGACTGCAACGGGGACAGCGACCAGATCTCTCGTAGCCCCGGGTACAAGCGCTCCCAATGCTCGATCCGACTCTGGCTCACCGTGACCAGCTGGCAATCGGACGGTGTCAGACCACCCGCGACGGACTGAACCGTGTGCGCGGCAAGACCATCGAGGGCGCTTCGCCACAGATCCGCGAGGGCGGCGACGTCGGAGTCGCGGATCACCCCGGTCGGATACGCGAACGATGCCGTCAACCGGGGTCCCTCGGGGCTGTCGACCACCATCGCGTTGATGTCGATCACCGCAGCCACGGCCATGCCGGATCCGCTCGCTCTGATCAGGTCCGGTGCCTCGGGGTCCGGCAGCCAGCCGAGATCCTGCAAGTCGCCGAGGTGTTGCACGCCCATGCGGCCCAGGTAGTTGAAACTGATCTGCGGCTCCGGAAGACCCCCGAGAATCGACCTCGCGCTCTCGTCGAGATGCCGAAGCAATCCAAATCCGACGCCACGGGCAGGCACCGCGACGAGCTGTTCCTTGACGGCCTTGATCACGACACCGGCAGCATGTCCACCCTCGAACGCCCCGCCGAGTTCGACGGCCGGCAGTTCGAGCCGGACCGGGAAGGCGCTGGTGAACCAACCGACGGTACGTGCAAGATCCGCGCCGGCCACCGCCTCCTCCTCACGCCCATGACCTTCCAACGTCAGTAACACCGAACGCTCGTCGATCCCGTGCGAGTGTCGCCACTGCACGACCGCCATCGCCAGCGCCGACAGGAGTCCGTCGTTGACGCCGCAGCCGAACACATCGGGAAGTCGAGCGAGCACCGCATCGGTCACTGCGGGACTCACATCGATATGTACCCGCTCAGTCGTGCGCATCGCGTCGATCGCGGGCGCGATCGGTCGTGTGCCGATCTGTGGGTCAGGACCGCTGAGAACCTCTCGCCAATAGGGTAATTCGTCTGTGTGCGCTCCTCGATCTGCCGCGTCCTGCAGCCCATACGCCCAGCGGCGGAACGACGTGCCCACCGGGGCCAGCGTCGGCGTCTGCCCCGCGCCCAGCTGCAGCCACGCCGTCGCGAGGTCCGGCAACAGCACACGCCACGACACACCGTCCACCACCAGGTGATGCGCGATAACCAGCAGTCGGCCTGGTGCGCCCGCAGATTCGGAGACACACCACACCAGCTGGAGCATGATCCCGTTTTCCGGGTCCAGGCGGGCCGCAGCCGCCGCACACTCGGCGCTCACCACGTCGGTGAACGCGCGGCTGCCGGGTGCCGCCGCCGTGACGATCCTCGAAATCCGATCGCCGGCCGGCACGCTACCGGCAGCCGTCGTTTCGAACGCCCAGGTACCGTCGTCGTCGGGGACGAACTTCGAACGCAGGGCATCATGGTGATCGAGCACCGCCGCAAGCGTCGCACTCAACCGATCCGGATCGACATCAGACGGCAAGGTCAGCAGCAGCGCCTGGAAGAAGTCGGCGAAGGGGCCCCGCTCGAGCATCGAGTACATGATCGGCGTCGGTGGGATACGCCCGACGCCGCCGCCCTCGAGCTCCTCGAGGACGACCGCCGATTCTGCCTCCACCGGCACCGCCACAGCGGCGATTCCGGCAATCGTCTTGTGCTCGAACACGGCCCGCGCACTGAAGCTGAGACCGAACTCCCTGGCTCGGGCGGCGATCTGCATCGCTACGATGCTGTCGCCGCCGAGCGCGAAGAGACTGTCGTCCACACTGACCCGGTCGAGGCCGAGTGCCTCGGCGACGAGACCCGAGAGCTGCTCCTCCGCCGGTGTCGACGCGGCGCGGAACTCGTGTTCAGTTGATCCGAAGTGTGGTTGCGGCAGTGCACTGCGGTCGAGTTTGCCGGCCGCCGTCACCGGCACGTGTTCGAGCCGCATTACCGCCGACGGGATCATGTGGGACGGCACGATTTCGGCGACGCCCTCGACAATCGCGACCGGATCGAATTCACGGCCGGTGTCGAGGCGCACGTACGAGACCAGCGCCGTCGTGCCGCCCGCCGTCCGATGAACCACCGTCGCCGCGAAGTTGACGCCGTCCTGGACGAGCAGTGCCGAGTCGATCTCGCCGAGTTCGATGCGGAAGCCACGGATCTTGACCTGGGTGTCGGACCGGCCGATGAACTCGAGCGTGTAGTGCCCCGCCTCGGTTCCCTGAGACGACCGCACCCAGCGCACCTCGTCACCGGTGCGGTAGAGCCGAGACCCCGGCTCACCGAAGGGGTTGGCCACGAATCGGTTCGCCGTCAGCCCGTGCCGATGGTGATAGCCGCGTGCGATTCCGGGGCCGGCGAGGTAGAGCTCACCCACCACCCCGGCGGGCACCACGCGGAGCTTGCGGTCGAGCACCACGACGCTCGTACCCTGGATCGGGCGGCCGATGGTAATCGGTTCGCCCGGCGTCAGCGGCTCACCTGCGGTGATGATGATGGTCGTCTCGGTCGGCCCGTAACTGTTGGTGAAGCGGCACACCTGCCCGAACCGCTCCACGAGGTCGGGGGTGCACACGTCACCGCCGACCACCACCGCCTCGAGATGTTCGAGCCCACGCGGGTCGACTGTGTTCATCACCGTGGGAGCCGTGATGATGTGGGTCACCTGCTGTTCGCTCAGCAGGTCGACGAGGTCGCTTCCACCGTGCACCTCGGGCGGGGCGACGACCATCGTGGCACCGGCGCTGAAGGCCTGGATCATCTCGAACACCGAGGCATCGAAGCTGGCCGACGAGAACCGCAGCATCCTCGATTCGTGGTGAATGCCGAGTTCCGGGCGGGCGCCGGCCGCGAAGTTCGACAGACCGCTGTGGGTGACGACGACCCCTTTCGGAAGCCCGGTCGATCCCGATGTGTAGATCATGTACGCGGGGTGGTGGGCCGACAGCGGGGCGCGGCGATCCGCGTCGCCGATCGCGGCCCTCCGCTGTCGGTCACGGTGTGCGCGCACCTCGTCGTCGTCGAGGACGAGCCAGTGAATTCCGTCGGGCAGTGTTGCACGCAGTTCGTGCAGTGTGAGCCCCACCAGTGCCCCCGAATCGGACAGCATGTGCGCGACTCGCTCGGGTGGGAGCTTCGGATCGACAGGCACGAAGGCGGCCCCGGTCTTGGCGACCGCCCAGAACGCGACGAGTGACTCCGCCGACCTGGGGAGACTCAGTACGACGAAGGTTTCCGGTCCGGCCCCCGATTCGATCAGTAGTCGGGCCAGTTGAGTGGATCGCTGGTCGAGCTCGTGGTAGGTGACCTCCCGTCCCGACGCCCGAATCGCGACTGCGTCCGGTGCGGCGGCAACGCCGTCGGCCAGCAAGTCGGGGAGAAGCCGCTCCGGCTCTGCCTGCGGACCGCGACATGGCACAAGATCCGCGCGTTCGTCGGCGTGCAGCACGTCGAGAGCGGCGATGCGGTCGGTGGCCGCTGACGCGAAGGCGGCGAAGAATTCGAGGAACCGGGCATGGTGACCGCGCAGCTCCTGTTCGGTGTACAAATTCGGGTTGGCCTCGAAGTCGACCTGCGCCACGTCGCCTGCGACACCGGGATAGATGTTCACTGCGAGGTCCTCCACCGGTCCGGTGGTCAGCACGTGGAGCCGGCCGATCGACGGACCGAGCCGAATCTCGTCGTGGAACATCATGATGTTGATCGACGGCCCGAAAAACCCCCGGCGACCACCCAGGACGCCCGCGTCCCGCCGTATGTCCTCGTGCCGGTACCTCTGGTGACGTAGTGCTCCGGTCAACTCCCGTTGCGTCCGTCTCATCAAGTCGACGGGGGTCGATTCGTCCCCGACCGAGAGTCGGATCGGAAGGACGTTGGCGATCATGCCGCCCGAGCGGCGCAGCCGGGCGGTGGTGCGTGCCGAGACCGGCAAGCTCAACACCACGTCGTCCTGGCCGGTCAGGCGGGCCAAGAATGCAGCGACGGCAGCCACCGCGGCTGTCGCGAACGTCGCCCCGGGTACCCGGCCGGTCAGACTCTGCAGTGCGGCTGTCGTGGCAGCGGACAGCGGTGCGCTGCTCACCAGCGACTGCCCGCCGATCTCGGCCGCCCGCCCGGCGAGGCTGATCGTCGGTGGAAGATTGCGACTGCGTTCGGCCCAGTACTTGCGGTCCGTCTCGAACCGGCTCGAGGTGCGGTAGCGCGCCTCTTCTTCGACGACCTCCCGCAGTCCACTGGCGGTGAATTCGGCCGGCGCGCGACCCTCGACCGCCGCGGTGTACAGCTCCGCGGCACGGTTCATGAACGTCATGGCGCCGAAGCCGTCGAGGGCGATGTGGTGAATTCGCGAGTACCAGAAGTAGCAGTCGTCGGCGACGCGCAACATTGCCGAACGGATCAGCCGATCATGGAGGAGATCAATCGGGTTGCTGCATTCGGCGCGCATCCACGCGAGAGCCGCAGCCCGCGGATCAGGGTCGGAACGGAAGTCGAGATGTGTCATCTCGAAGCCGAGCGACTCGTCGACCGTCTGGAGCGGCTCACCGTCCCACTCGACGATTCGGAGCAGTCCGGTACCGAGTTCCCGGAGTGCGGCGGGTCCGATCCGTGCGAGCAGGCCGATGTCGAGATCAGCGATATCGACCTCCACGTACTGAGCAATGACGATCGGAACGTCGCCCAGCAGGTGCTGGGCGAACCACATTCCACGCTGAGCGGCGGAGAGTGGGAACAGCTCGGACGGCCATACAGCCTTTACCATCACCGTGTCCGAAAGGACCGAAGTCGTATCGAAATCGTCCAGCGATGACACCCTCGGCCCTCGGCAATCCATATATCGACACTGAAGCGCGCCAAGGGGAACACCTATTTCACTCAGCTGCGGTTATCGACTCCTCTTTCCGACGCTACTCGCGGCCCAGCCGTCGACGCGATACCTCGCTCCGTTGATACCGCGCGGTCTCTAAATCTCGGCGATCAGAGAAGAGCACAACAAATGGTTTGTTTTGTGCATCACGCCGTTTGGATTCCGGGTGGACGGTCAGCCGTTGGGCGGCCGCCACAGTTCGAGTCGCGGAATGTCCGGTGGCTCGAATCCCAGTACCTGTCCGTAGAAAGACAATTCGGCGTTGCGGGAGCTGATCAGGGTGGCGAGCTTCCGGAATCCGTGCGACTCCCCCTCGTACTCGAGGTAGGCGTGCGGGATGCCCTTCTCCACGAGCGCATCCCGGAACCGTTCCGCCTGCGACGGCGGCACGATCGGATCGTCGAGCCCCTGCAGGAGCAGAACCGGGCAGTTCAGTCCGGCAACGTTGTTCAGCGGGGCACGCTCGGCGTAGAGGTCGGCCGCCTCGGGCAGCGGGCCGATCAGGCCGTCGATGTACCGGGACTCGAAATCGTGCGTCTCCTTCACGAACCCGTCGAGTTCGGCCACCCCGAAGTAGGACGCACCGCACGCGAACACGTCCGACGTGGTCAGCGCCGCGAGCACGGTCCACCCGCCGGCGGATCCGCCCTCGATCGCGAGCCGGCCGGGGTCCGCCATGCCCGCGTCGGCGAGGCCGGTCACCGCCGTCACCACGTCCTCGACGTCGACGACCCCCCACTGTCCCCGCAACCGGTTGCGGTACTCGCGCCCGTATCCCGTGGAACCGCCGTAGTTCACGTCGACGACGCCGATGCCGCGGCTGGTGAAGAACGCGAACACCGGATTCAGCGAAGGCGCGACCCGCGACGTCGGTCCGCCGTGCACGAACGCCACATACGGCGGCAACTCCCCGTCCTCGCCCCGGTACCGCGGGTGACGCGGCGGGTAGGCGATCACGTGGACTTCACGTTCGGCGCCCTGGAACGTCAGCTGCCGGGCCTCGGGGAGATATGCCGCCTCGGGAAGTTCGGTGACCGACAGCCGGACCGTGCGGATTGCGCCGGTGTCGAGGTCGAGTTCGCGCAGGCCCGACGGGGTCTGGGCGCCGCCGGTGAGCAGCAGGATCCGGTTGCCGTTGCGGTCCCCGAGGCCGACGCTGGTGAGCCCGTCCAGCGGGATGTCGACGAGCGAACCGGTCGCGGGATCGAGGACGGCGAGGGTGTCGGTTCCGAACGTCCGCACGGTCAGGAGCGTGCCGTCGTCGCGGCGGGTGTGCCAGCGGCCGCCGAGCATCCACAGCGCGCCGCCGAAGTCGGCGTCCATCGGGCACAACGCGACCGGGTCGGGATCGTCGATGCCGACGCGGTAGAGATTCCACCAGCCGCTGCGATCGCTGATCGTGTACAGCTCGGTGGGCCCGACCCATTCCGGTTGCAGCACCGATTCCTCGGGACCGCCGAGAAGTGTCCGCACCTTCCCGGTCACGCGGCCGCCCTCGACCGCCACGACCCTGAGCTCGGTGCCGTCCCACGGCATCTGCGGGTGATCCCATGCGATCCAGGCGAGGTGCCTGCGATCCGGGGACAGCCGCGGATTGGCCAGGAAATCGGAGCCGGCGACGACGGACCGCACCCGGTGTGGATCGTTCGCCGCCGACCCGTCCAGCGGAATCACGCAGATGTCGCGGGAGACGCCGCCGTCCGCGTCGTGCATCTCGCGGACGGCCCACACCTCGCCGTCGACCACCGACAGGTCGCCGTACCGCAGCGAGCACGGCTGCGGCGGTTCCGGTGTCAGCGGCACCGGGGTCCCGCCTTCGAGCAGGTACAGACGCTGATCGCTGAACTCGGCGAACACCAGGCGGCCGGCGTCGGTGACGGTCCAGGCGCCGCCGCCGTACTCGTGAACCCGGGTGCGGGCGTTCCACGGCGCGGGCAGGACGTCTTCCGGTTCGTCGTCCAGACCGAGGCGCCGCACCGCGACCCGCCCGCCTTCGCTGGGTCGCAGTTCCGACCACCACACGTCGTCGCCCACGTACCGGCCGCCCTCGACGGGGTGGCCGCTGGAGGCGAGATCCGCCGCCGCGATCGGAGAGGGCCAGGAACCGTAAGGCGCAGAGGTCATCCGCCGAGGATATTCCGCCGTCCCCTACTCCGCAGGCAGCCACGCGCCGTGCAGGCCCGCCGGAACCCGGATCGGCAGCCGCACCTTCCCGATCGGCCCCGCCCCGGGGTCGTCGGCGGGCAGCACGAAGAACCAGGACGACATGTCGCGCCGGTCGGTGCCGATCATTCCCCAGTACTCGTGCTCGGCGCCGGGCATGAAGATCGGCTCACCCACCGACACGCTCCCCGGATCCCAGTGCGCCTCGGTGCCGCGGGCCGTGTCGAAGAACCACAGCGAATCCTGCCGTCCCTGGCTGCGGTCGAGTTTGCCGACGGTCGCCACCGCCCGGTGCCCTCGGGTGAGCTCGCGGTCGTCGACCCGCGGGAACTCGACGTCGCGGTCGCACACCACCTCTCGTGTCACCCGCCCGCTGTCGGGGTCGACGACGGCGCGAACCAGGGAGCCGAGCGACGGAGACGGGGCCTTCGCGAATCCACCGGGATACGTCCACTCCACGTAGTCGACGCTCACCCTCCCGTCGGGCAGATCGAAGGCGTTCGCGAAATGCCACACCCAGTACGCGTCGTGCATCGACCACCGGACCGGACCGCCGTCGCGGGGCACCAGCGCGATCCTCGTGCCGTCCTCCGGCCGCCAGTCGAGCACGGACCCGCCGGTCAGGACGGCGGCGATGTCGAAGACCAGCGGGCACAGCATCAGAACGATGTAGCGCTCGGTCAGTGCCATGTCGTGGATCATCAGCGGGGTGTCCGCGCCCTCGACCACGGTCGGTGTCCGCGCGACCGAGCCGTCGGGGTTGACCACCGACCACGTCAGGTACGGGGCCTCGAGCATGTAGTTGAACAGCACCATCTGTCCGGTGAGCGGGTCGATCTTGGGGTGCGCGGTGCTCCCCACACCCATGGCGCCGTCACAGTTCTCCCGTCCCAGTGTGCTCAGGTCGGCGGGGTCGAGGCGGAAGGGCAGCGTGGTCTCGGCCATCGCGAGCAGCCGTCCGCCGTGCCGGACGATGTTGATGTCGGGCAGCTCGCGCGACGTGCCCGCGAGTTCGGGGCCGACTTCGTCCTCCGTCGGTGTGTAGAGGTCGGTGACCCCGGGCCAGATGACGTGCCCGGCCTTCTCCTCCGCCTGCACCATCGGGGTTCGGACGAAGCGGTTGGTGTACCGGGCCGTGCCGTCGGCCATTTCGATTCGGTGGACCATGCCGTCGCCGTCGAGCGGGTAGACGTACGTGCCGATCGGGTCGAACCGCGGGTTGGGACCGTTGCGCAGATAGGCGCCGTGCAGATCGGCGGGCAGCTCGCCGATCACCTCGAGACCCCGGACGTCCACCTCCTCCCGTTGCGGCGCGAACACCCCGACGAGATGGCTGTGGTGCGCGATGTCGACAGGTCCGGGACGACGGGATACCGGTGCTGACATGTTCGTCATTCCCTCCGGGCGCGGTGAACACGAGACGGATCCGACCCCCTCTCGAGGGTACGGCGGCCACCTGCGCGGGCGGGGTGTTTCGACGACGCGCCGGCGGTCCTGTACCCACCAGTAGAAATCCGGTTGCCCGGGAGTGGGAGAATGACGCTCGTGAGCAACCCAGACCACGGCCATCACCGCAAGCCGCACCGCAAGCTGGAGCAGTCCACCAAGCTTCAGAACGTGCTCTACGAGATTCGTGGACCGGTACATGCCCACGCCGCCCGGCTGGAGGCGGAAGGCCACCGGATCCTCAAGCTCAACATCGGCAACCCCGCGCCGTTCGGTTTCGACGCGCCGGACGTGATCATGCGCGACATGATCGCCGCGCTCCCGTACGCGCAGGGGTATTCCGAGTCCAAGGGCATCCTGTCGGCGCGGCGCGCGATCGTCACGCGCTACGAGCTGGTCGCCGGGTTCCCCGAACTCGACGTCGACGACATCTACCTGGGCAACGGTGTGTCCGAGCTCATCACGATGACGATGCAGGCGCTCCTCGACAACGGCGACGAGGTGCTGATCCCGGCACCGGACTACCCGCTGTGGACGGCGATGACGAGCCTCGCCGGCGGCACCCCGGTGCACTACCTGTGCGACGAGGGCAACGACTGGAACCCCGACATCGCGGACATCGAGTCGAAGATCACCGACAAGACCAAGGCGCTGCTCGTCATCAACCCGAACAATCCGACGGGTGCGGTGTACTCGATGGAGGTGCTGCAGCAGCTCGTCGACCTGGCGCGCAAGCATCAGCTGCTGCTTCTCGCGGACGAGATCTACGACAAGATCCTCTACGACGACGCCAAACACATCTCACTCGCCACGCTGGCCCCGGACCTGCTGTGCCTGACGTTCAACGGCCTGTCGAAGGCGTACCGCGTCGCCGGCTACCGGTCCGGTTGGGTGGCCATCACGGGCCCGAAGGAACACGCCGCGGGTTTCCTCGAGGGACTCGACCTGCTCGCATCGACGCGTCTGTGCCCGAACGTGCCCGGTCAGCACGCCATCCAGGTGGCGCTCGGTGGGCACCAGAGCATCGAAGACCTGATCCTGCCGGGTGGGCGACTGCTCGAGCAGCGTGATGTGGCGTGGGAACGCCTCAACATGATTCCCGGTGTCTCCTGCGTGAAGCCGAAGGGCGCGCTGTACGCATTCCCCCGCCTCGACCCGAACGTGTACGAGATCTACGACGACGAGAAGCTGGTCCAGGACCTTCTGCTGCAGGAGAAGATCCTGATGGTCCAGGGCACCGGCTTCAACTGGCCGGACCACGACCATCTCCGCATCGTGACGTTACCGTGGGCGCGTGATCTCGCTGTCGCCATCGAGCGGTTCGGAAATTTCCTCACCAGCTACAAGCAGTAGGATCGAGACACAGCAAGCGACACGCGCGTCGCTTGCGTGTCTCCTGGGGGAAAAGCATGGTCACCAGCACCCGCGCGCGTTTCGGACAATTCGTCCACCGGCGACGGCGTTTGCTGAACCTCACACAGGACGAGGTCACGGCCGCGGGTGGCCCGTCCGACGCAGCTCAGACGCGCGCCGAGAACGGGACCGGCCCGGATCCGAGCATCGAGACCCTCCGCAAACTGGACGTCGCGCTCCGCTGGGCTCCGGGCAGCGCGGCCCGCACCCTCGACGGCGGTCATCCGACCCCGCTCGAGGCGCTCGACGGGGAGGACCGGTCGCCGGCCGCGCGCCCGCTGACGCTCGGGCCGTCGGAGATTCCCCTGGATCTGGACACGATCATCGAGATCCTGGGGCCGCACACCCAGATCACCAAGCTGAGCGCGGCGCATCCCGAGGTTCCGGGGCTGGCCGAGGCAGCGGGGGAACTGAGCCGGGTTGTCTCGAAGATCACCGGCGCGTACGTGACGCGGTTGCTGGAAGTCAACGGAGGACCCACCGGACCACGCCAACCCCTGGTGGAATTCGCGTTCGGTCACCTGCTGGAGGAACCGACCACGGTCACCGACCCGCGTGAACTCGAGGAAGCGCGGTATCGCCGCTTCCTCTACGGCCGGGGAGAGGATCTCGACGCGGCCACCCGGGAGCGCTTCTGGCGTCGATGGGAGGACGCGGTGAAACTCGTGGCCACCGAGGATCCCGAACGCAGCGGAGACGCGGAGGTGAACGCATGAACGGCGTGCCACTGTCGGTGCGGGTCAATCGCCTCTTCGCGCTGGCCCACGACCTCGACGGTCCCGAACCGGGTGACGACACCGTCGCCGCGGGTGTGTCGCGGATACTCGGCCGTCCCGTCGAGCCGTCCGAGATCGAGTCCCTGCGCAGAAACGATCACCACGCGCCCGAGCCCGACGTCCTGCGGGCGGTCGCGCAGCACTTCCATGCCCCCGAGCAGTACCTCGCCGCCGACGGCTACCACGACTACGACACGCTGGTCCGTTTCAAGATCGCGGTCCGCGAGGCCGGCGTCCGGCACCTGTCGATGCGATCGCTCGATGCGTCCGCGGAGCCGACCACGGCGGAGATGGAATCGCTGATTCCCCTTCTGGAAAATCTGCGGCGGAGTCACGGACCGCTGCCGGTCGCGGCGCCGGACCCTCGTCAGACCTGAGCGGGGACGCGCGCCGACGGGTCGGCGGGGCCGCCGAACGGAGGGAGGCGACGCGCCCACAGTTCGGCCGCCACGTGCTCGGCGTCCCGCCAGTGATCGGCCAGCCGGGCCAGCTCCCACGGTTCGCCGCCCGGCTGTGACAACTCCGATTGCGTCGAGGCGACCGGTGGGTGACCGGCCGCGCGGGCGAGGCAGGCGAGGTGTAGTCGGGTGGCCGCGGCGCGGGCGGGTGGTGCGGTCGGGTTGCCGACGTCGCCGGGCAGATACCGATCGACGACGAGGATCGCGTCGCGGATCTCTACCTCCATGCGATCCCGGCGGGCACGCGCAGACAGTGCCCCGCGGTCCTCGGGACGAAGTTCGAACACGACCTCGGGGACCGCCGCGGTGAGCGTCCGCCATACCGGTAGCAGTCGCCGGGCGCTGAGTCCGGACCGGTACCGCCGGTGAAGCCCTCGCAGTACTGGACCGAGCGCGATGACGGCACCGGCGGCGACCACGAGCAGCCGCAGGAAAACGCCCGCCTCGGCGTGGCTCTCGGTGACGGCGTCGTCGGCGGCGGAGGTTCGCATCACCCCATCGATGATGATGACGACCATGCTCACCACCTCGAACACCGACAGCGCGATGACCGCAGCGAAGACCCACCGGTCCCGCCCCGACGCCGCGGCGCGGACACTTCTGATCGAGATCCCCGCGATGAGTAGCGACGCGAGGAGGATCGGGAGCGCATAGGCGATGCAGAAGGCGGTGTATTGCCATCCGCCCGCCTCCTTCACTCCGACACCCTGCGCGCGTGCGGGGCCGCTGAGCACGATCAGCGCCGCGGCAGGCAGGACGGCGACTGCGAGTGTGACGGCGTGGATCCGCCGGAACCGGTCGGGACCGAACGCCCAGGTCGAGAACAGACTGATCAGCGACGCCGCGGTGAAGATGATGCACGCGTTGCCGAGCGGGCTCGAGATCCCGGCGCCGAATATCCCGTCCACGATGTCACGTACCCACTGCCGACGTAGGGCGACGGACAGGGAAGCGAAGACGAGCGCCGCGTTGATCCGCCGCTCGGCAACAGTGGACCGGACGAAAACCAGCCGCAGCGCCGTGGTGCCCCAAATCAGTGCAAGGAGTGACCAACTGACGAATCCCGGTGGCGTGTACACGGTCAGAAGGACCCGAGAATCCGGGAGGCACGGGGGTCCGTCGTCGCAGCGGACATGTTACGACTTCGGCGGGCCATGAGGAGCGTGGCCAGCAACTCGGCCTCGTACTCCTGCGCGCTGGAATAGTTCGATCGTCCGAGAGCCGTGACGACGCTCGAGGGGGCGATCGACGGCGCGGCCGTCGACAGCGCCGTGGTGTCCACCGACCGATCACCGAGTGCCGCGCGATCGTGGCCCAGCACCATGTGTGCCAGTTCGTGGCAGATGATGTGGGTGGCGTGCACGTCCGACGTCCCTGCTGCGTACAGGATCACGTCGTCCTCGGCCCTCGCGAGCCAGAGACCGGAATGACCGCCGTGGACCAGGGCGTGCGAGACCGGGACCAGGTGAATCGGGCGTCCACGACGGGCTGCGACGCCGGCGACGAGCTGATCCCTGTTCCAGGGCACCGGAATACCCATCTCCGCCACGATCCGGCGAAGATGGTTGCTGGATCGCGACTGCCGCGAGATTCGCACTGGAACACCTCCGAACGGCCATAATCGTAGGCCGTCGGGGTGCGAGGTCACGACATGTGGGCGATTTCACCTACCCGGTTGACGAATACCCCTACCGTGTCGGTAGATTGGCAACCGGCACCTCGAGTGCCTCGAGCACCTGTCGCCCCTCCCCCCCTGTGGGCGCCAGGTTGGTGGCGGGGTCAACCCCCCCTGTACCCCGCCACCCAGCTCGGCAAATCTCTCCACGCAGCGGCTCGTCGTCCGCGGAACACACCCCTCGTTCGGAGTTCCGGACACCCCTGCGTGGAGTTCGGCGTTCGCTGCAGATTAGCTGCTGCGTGCCATGCTTGGATATCTAATCACACCGGCGACATATAAGCGACACGAGAGCAATACGAGCCTGACAGTTCGGCAACACTGGCACCGCACGCCACTTCCGTCACAGCGTCGCCGGTCGCCGTCCGACTACCCTGTCGTGCGTGCCGAGACAATCCCCCCAGCAGCCGACGCGATGCGGCCGATGAGCGAATTCCACGGACACGGCCACGGACACGGCCACAGCGGCGGACCGGCTCCGATGGGGCCCGTGGCCGCCAAGGTGGTCGTCGGGCTCCTCGTCGCCATCGGCGTCGCGGTGCTCATCGGCGTTATCGCGTTGTGGCCCGGCAAGCCGGGCGTCGACGTCGAACAGCCCTTCCAGAGCGCCCAGGGCGGTGCGGTCGTCACGGAGTCGGGCACGGTCACGATGCAGAACATCGGCGACTGCGGAAGTCCGTCGGCCGGGCACGTCTTCACCGGCACCCCGCTGCCGCCGCCCGCCGGCGCGTACGAGTGCCAGCGCAGCATCGTCGACATCGAGTCCGGTCCCAATACCGGCACCCAGACGCTCCTCGAGATCATTCCCGGCCCCGGGCAGCCCGACCTCCGGGTGGGCGAGAGCATCCGGTTGTCCCGCCAGACGGACGTGAACGGCACGACGGAGTACTCGTTCGAGGACTACGCCCGCGGCCTGCCCGTCACCCTCATCGCACTCACGTTCGCCGCCGTCGTGATCGCGGTCGCGCGCTGGCGCGGATTCCGGGCGCTCGTCGGCATCGTCGTCTCGTTCGGCGTGCTCGTCCTGTTCACGCTCCCGGCCCTCCTGGACGGAAAGCCCGCGATCCCGGTGGCTCTCGTCTCGGGCGCGGTGATCCTGTATGCCGTGCTGTACCTCGCGCACGGTGTCTCCCTGCGAACGAGTTCGGCGTTGCTGGGCACTCTCGCGTCGATGCTGGTGGCCGCGATCCTGTCCTACGCCACCATCGAGATGACTCGTCTGACAGGGCTTTCCGAGGAACAGAACACCAACGTACAGACGTACATACAGCACGTCAGCATCACCGGGCTCCTGCTGGCCGGGTTCATCATCGGCTCGCTGGGTGTGCTCAACGACGTCACCATCACGCAGGCGGCATCGGCGTTCGAACTGGCGTCGCTGGACCCCGACGCGTCCCGGCGTCAGATCTTCGGTTCGGCGATGCGCGTCGGTCGCGATCACATCGCCAGCACCGTCTACACCCTGGTCCTCGCGTATGCCGGCGGGGCGTTGCCGCTGCTGTTGCTGTTCAGTGTGGCGGGGCGGTCGATCCAGGACGTGCTGCTCAGTGATGCCGTGGCCATCGAGATCGTGCGTTCGGCGGTCGGTGGCATCGCCCTGGCACTGTCGGTTCCGCTGACCACCGCGATCGCGGTGATGCTGGCACGTCCGATCGGCGCGGGTCCCTCCGGCGGGGCGCCCGCGATCAAGCCGTCACGCGGTGGCCGCCATTCCAAGTAGCGCGGCGACCGCTAGCTGAAGACGCCGAACTCCCGGAGGACGATGAAGATGATGGCGATGACCATCAGCGCGTAGACGGTCAGCATCGTCACTTTGGCCGCATGCTCGCTGGTGGGCGGGAACATCTTCAGGATCGGCTTGGAGTAGGCGACGAGCCGGCGCGTGTCTGCCGGCGAGGCCGCCGAGGGCCTGGGAACGTTGGGAGTGCTGTGGAACTCCGCTGGATTTGCAGTCACTGCACACATCCTCTCTACGCCGGAACCATTCCCATCGTAGGCCCGGAGAACGGCGGCGACTACGTTCCGGGGAACCTGGGGAGTTCGGGCAGTTGGAGCGGCGGCAACTGAATCTGCGGCAGACCGGGGAACAGCGGCGCGGGCGGTGGGGCCGGCGGTGCGGGCGCCGGTTCGGGAATCCGGATCTGCGACGCCGTCTGGACCGGCGCTTCGACGGCCTCGGACGTCGGAGGCGGCGGGGGCGTCGTCGCCGACGGTGTGGCCACCTCGGTGACGACCGGCGATTCGGTGGTGAGTTGTGTGGTCACCGGCTGAGACGAGCCCTCGGTGCGGGCCAGCAGGTTCTTGCCGTACCCGAGCCCGAGACCGATCACCGCGACCACGGCGAGTGCGCTGCCCGCCAGCGCGGCCCCCCGGATCTGGGGCTTGGCCACCTGCTGACTCGGCGGCGGCGCGGCGGCGCTCAGCCAGGACGGAGTACTCGACGGCGCACCGGTGCGTGCGACGGTCGCGCTCGGAGCCTGGTAGGTGGCGACGACTGTGTCCGGTGCGGACTGCGGTGTGTAGGGCGGCGGGATGACCCTGACGACCTCGGCGGGTGGCTGCACCACCTGCTGGGCGAGCAGCGCAGCACCCTGTGCCGCAACGAGTTCCGGGTGATCGGGAACGACGACCGGCAACCCGAGCCACGACTGCAGCACCGACCGCACGAGGGGAATGCGGGCACCGCCGCCGATGAGCACCACGACGTCGGGGGTTCGTCCCGACCTCGTGATGACGTCGCGGGCGAGGCGTGCCGAGGATTCGACGGTGACACCGATCAGCGCGTCGAAGACGTCGCGGGACAGCAACAGCAGCCCGCCGTCACCGGGCACCGCGACGGCGCCGCCGGTGGACAGCCGCTCTTTCGCCTCACGACAGCGGAGGTCGAGCGCGAGCCCGGCTGCCGCGTCGCCGGGCTCCTCGATCCGCTTGTTCTCCAACTGGTTGTCGCGGATCAGCCGGTCGAAGACGTCTCCGCTCACCGTGTCGGTGCGGACCGTCTCCATCACCTCCCCCGTCGCCCGGTCGACGACACTCACGGTGAGTCCGGAGCTGCCCAGGTCGT
The DNA here is from genome assembly GCF_000280725.2 of Rhodococcus sp. JVH1. Classification (NCBI taxonomy): domain Bacteria; kingdom Bacillati; phylum Actinomycetota; class Actinomycetes; order Mycobacteriales; family Nocardiaceae; genus Rhodococcus; species Rhodococcus sp. JVH1. The sequence goes on from NZ_CP166289.1 coordinate 1,955,591, forward strand.
AGAACAGGAGCGTCGCATGGTCGCCGAGGGCGCCCGAGACGTCGAGGAACTTCAGTGCCGCCGACGCTTCGGTGACGAGCTGGTAGTTGGCGAGTTGCTGCCGGGCCATCGCCGCCTGGACGGCGCCTGCCTGGGCTTCGTCGCGGTAGGCGACCCCGGTGGCTCGGACCTGCCCGGCGTCGGGTGCCCCGGCGAGGACGACGCCGATCGATTCGGCGGCGAGTTCCTCCGGTAGGTCCCGCCCCGCGGCGACGACCTGGGCCCGGAAATCGGGGAGGAGCCGGCTCCCGGCGTCGTCACGGTTCACGGAGTCGGGTCGTGCCAAGCGCACCGCGCTCGCACCGACCGACACACCTAGAACCGAACTCATGGGCCGCCTGACTCGACTGTGCACGGGTTCGATCCGGAATCCCCCCACTCCATGGCCCGCAGTCTAGCGAAGCGGTCCGACGGGGCAACCGAGCAACCGTTCGGCGCGAGGCAACTCAGAAATTGCTCGCGATGATCACTCCCGCGATGCCCGTGCCCAGCGGCACGAACGTGCACGGCGGCACGATCGCGTGTGCAGGATCGAGCGCATTGAGTACCAGTTGCTGCGAGAACGGGTCGTAGGGCAGGTTGAAATGTCCGGTCTGATCGAGCGGGCACAGGTCCTGGACGAGGATGTTGGTGGCACCGGGGTCGTGCAGCGCGACGTTGGTGTACGGCTGGATCACCTCGTCGTACCGCGTGCCGATCGTGGTGTATTCGACGCCGGGGACGGTGTCACCGCCCGCATTGAGCGCGGTGAGGAACGGCGATCCCTGCACCTGCTCGGCGAGGGCCTCCGAACCGATCCCCACTATCAACTCGTTGCCGCCGGGCAGCGTCTGCAAAGCCGTCGCGATCCCGAAGAACGTTCCACCGTAGGACGGCGACGCGAGACCGACCCAGCGGTTCACCTTCGAGGCCCCGCCGAGCCTGTTGATGTAGTACCGGGCCACCGTCGCGCCCTGCGAGTGCCCGACCAGGTCGACCTCGTCCGCACCGGTTGAGGCCAGTACGTCGTCGACGAACACCTCGAGTTCGGCCGCCCCGTCGGTCATGGTCTGCATCCCGAAGTGTTCGGTACCGGGTTTCCGTCCGTAGTTGAGGGCGTACACGCAGTAGCCGGCGGCCTTCAGTTTCGGGCTCAACCCGGCCCAGTTCGAGTACGCACTGCCGTCGCTGCCGTGAACGAGAATCACGGGGTGGGGGTGCGCGGGACCGGGGCGGCACGAGAAATCGTTGGTCCCGGGCGGCGCAGAATGCGGATGGTGCTTCGCGTAGGAGATCGCCGAACCGGCGTCGGATTGCGCCGGCCCCGGCAGGGTCGGTACTTCAGCCGCCTGAGCCGGGGCGACCCCGAGCGCACAGATACAGACAACGGCAGCGAGGAATGCGAATCGGGATCCGTGACGTGCCTTCCACATCGCCAGCCCTCCGTTGCGATTGAGGCTGACGCTACCGCCCGCGATGTTCCCGGGAGCGGAGATCGTCAACCCGTTATCGCAGGCGACCGCAAGGTCACAAACCGTTATCCGAGCGCGCTATCCCTTCCCGAGACCTCGATAGACCCACCCGGCGGTGCGCCAGTCCGCGGCGTCGAGACAGTTGCGGCCGTCGACCATCACCCGGGCCCGGACCACATCGTTCAAATCCTCCGGTTTCAGGGCCACGAACTCCGCCCACTCGGTGAGCAGCAGCACCGCGTCGGCGTTGTCACATGCCTCGACCGCCGACGTCGCGTAGTTCAGCGTCGGGAACAGTCTGCGCGAGTTGTCCAGGGCTTTCGGGTCGTAGACGCTGACCACCGCCCCGTGCAACTGCATCATCCCCGCCACGTTGAGTGCCGGCGAGTCGCGGACGTCGTCGGATTCGGGTTTGAAGGCCGCGCCGAGCACGGCGACGTTGGCGCCGAGCAGCGAACCTCCGCACACCTGTGCCGCCAACTCCACCATCCGGGTGCGGCGCCGCATGTTGATGCTGTCGACCTCCCGGAGGAAGTGCAGGGCCTGGTTCGCGCCCAGCTCACCGGCCCGCGCCATGAAGGCGCGGATGTCCTTGGGCAGGCAGCCGCCGCCGAACCCGAGACCGGCGTTGAGGAATCGCCGGCCGATCCGCGCGTCGTATCCCAGGGCGTCGGCAAGCTGGGTGACGTCGGCGCCGGTGGCCTCGCACACCTCGGAGATGGCGTTGATGAACGAGATCTTGGTGGCGAGGAACGCGTTGGCCGAGACCTTCACCAGTTCCGCGGTGGCAAGGTCGGTGACCAGGAACGGAATGTCCTCGCCGAGCAGTCGGGCATACAGTTCACGCAACTCGGTCTCCGCGCGTCCGGGGCGTTGCCGGTCCACACCCAGCACCATCCGGTCGGGGTGCAGCGTGTCCTCGACGGCGAAGCCCTCCCGCAGGAACTCCGGATTCCACGCCACCTCCACGGCGTCACCCGCCGGCGCAAGCGCCCGGGCCCGCGCACCCAACTCCGCCGCCGTCCCGACGGGAACGGTCGACTTGCCGACGATGACGGCGGGACGATCGAGCAGCGGCGCGAGGGTGTCGATCACCGAGTGCACGTGCCGCAGGTCCGCGGCGTACTCCCCCTTCTTCTGCGGGGTGCCGACACCGAGAAAGTGGAGGTCCGCGAACTCGGCGGCCTCGCTGTACGACGTGGTGAAGTGCAGTCGACCGGCGTCGATGTTCCGGCGCAGCACCTCCCCCAGCCCGGGCTCGTAGAACGGGACCTCCCCGGAGGAGAGCTTCGCCACTTTTCCGGGATCGATGTCGACGCCCAGGACCTCATGGCCCAGTTCCGCCATGCAGGCGGCGTGGGTGGCTCCCAGGTATCCGGTTCCAAACACGGTGCAGCGCATGCACCCTTGATAACCAGCGCAGGTGAGCGCGATATTTACCCGACTGATGTTCGAAGCCAACAGTGCGTGTACGAACGGTGCGAGGCGAGACCCTATGCTTCGCCCATGCATGTTCTCTTCGTCTGCACCGGAAACGTCTGTCGCTCCCCAACGGCTGAGCGCCTCGCAGTGGCATACGCCGAGGAGCTCGGGATCACCGATCTGACTGCCGAAAGTGCAGGTACCCGCGCCGCGGTCGGACGCCCGATGGAACCGACGGCCGCGCAAGTCCTCGAAGGGCTCGGCGGTGATCCGAGCGATTTCACCGCGCGGATGCTCACCGCCGATCTGGCGGCGGACGCCGATCTGGTGTTGACGATGACCGAGCGTCAGCGCGAGAAGGTGCTGGCGCTGGCCCCGGAGCAGCTGAAGAAGACGTTCACGCTCCGGGAAGCGGCTCGGCTCGCGGAAGCAGCGGATGCAAAGTCGGTGGCCGACCTGGCTGCGGCACGTCCCAAACACAAGGCCGACGAGACCCCGGAAGACGTTCCGGACCCGATGGGGCAGGACGAGGACACATTCCTCACCATCGGGTCCGAGATCGCCGATCTACTGGGTGTGGTCGCGCGGAGCGTCCGTCTCTGACCAAGCTTCCTGGTCGTCGCGGTAGCGGCGGGTGCGTCTCGGTGCGGGGGGCACCGGCGCGCCCGCCTGCTGCTCGTTGCCGTAGTGGTCGGCACCGCCGTACCACTGCTGACTCTGGTCGCCCTGGTAGGCCGGGGCGCCCTGATAGGCGGGCACTTCCTGCTGATCTCCCCCGTTCGGACCGTACTGGTGCGGCGGGTACTCGTCGCGAACGTACGGGGCCGGCTGCTGGGGTGCCGGCTGCTGGGGTGCCTGGTGCTGAGGGGGCTGCTGCTGCACGGGCGGCTGCACGGCGGCGGCCTGCTGCATCTGCGGCAGAGACTTGTCGGTCTCGTAGTAGTACTTGTACTCGTAGACGCCCCGCCCGCGGCTCGGCGTCATCGTGATGATCGTTCCGAGGATGGTTGCCCCTACGCTGTGCAGGTTGCCCACCGCCCTCGACAGCTGATCCCGCTTGGTTTCGGCGTGCCGTGCGATGACCAGCGCGCCGTCCGACATTGCGGTCAGCACGGTCGCGTCGGTGACGGGCAGCAGCGGTGACGCGTCGACGATCACGTAGTCGAAACGCCCCCGCAGATCGGCCAGCACCTGGCGGGCCGTCTCCGTTCCGAGGAGCTCACTCGGGTTCGGCGGGATCGGTCCGGATGCCAGGACCGTGAGACCCGAGTACTGCGTCGGCTGGAGCACGGCGTCGAGGTCGGCCTTGCCGGCGAGGACGCTGCTGAGACCGACGGAACCGACGACGCCGAGGTACTTCGACACCCGCGGCTTGCGGAGGTCGCCCTCGACCAGGCACACGTTCTGGCCGCCCTCCGCCAGCACGAGCGCGATGTTGATGGCGGTCGTGGTCTTGCCCTCGGTGGGCAGCGAACTGGTGACGATGATGACACGCGGCGGGTTGTCGACTTCGAGGAACTGCAGGTTGGTCCGCAGCTCGCGGTAGGACTCGGCGCTCGACGAGTGGCCTTCAGCGAAGTTGATGGCCTGCTGTGTCTGCCGGTCCTTGTCGAACGGGATGGTGCCGATCAGTGCCGACCCGGCGAGTTCCTCGACGGTGCGCCGGTCCTTGACCGTGTTGTCGAGGCGATCACGCAGGACTGCCAGCGCAATGCCGAGGAGCAATCCCACCGCTGCACCCAGCGCCAGGTTGCGCATGGTCTTTGGGGAGACCGCCACCGTCGGCGTCTGTGCCTGCTGCTCGACGACGACGCGCGCCGCCGGGGCGCCGCCACGCTCGGGCGTTTCCAATTCTCTTGCCATGACGACGAACTCGTCGGACAGGGCGTTGGCGATGTCGCGGGCGCGTTCCGGCGACGGATCCTGCACCTTGACGTCGATCAGGACGGTGTCCGGCGCGGAGCTGGCCTTCACTTGGGATGCGAGTGCGGGCGCCGTCATGTCGAGGCCGAGCTTGTCGATGGTTCGCTGCGCGAGATTTTCACCGGTGAGCAGCTTGGTGTAGGACGTCACTCGCTGCTGCGAGAACAGGTTGCCCTGGTATATCTCGTTGACTGATGCCCCGGACGAGGTGGAGACGAACATACGGGTCGACGCCTCATACATCGGCGTGGTGAGTAGTGATGCTCCCAGCGCGCCGAGAATAGCGACCACGGTGGTGATCGCGATGATTTTCCATCGTGACTGCAGAATTCGCAGGTAGTCCTGAATTTCCATTATCGAGTCTCCCATCGACTTCACGCTCGGGGCTTTGCGTGATCGTGCTGTCATCTACTTCGTTTCGACCCGACTGAACCTCTGCATCGTAGTGATGGCCGCGGTCAGGGGCGGCGGGGTGCTTCACGGTCCGGAGTGGCCTCCCGATCCCCGGAGTCTTCGTCCGATCACGGCCACCGGTCCACGCCCGACCATGTCTGCGTGCACAGCATCGATGCGGTGTTCGGTGACGGCACCGCCGAAGTGTCGCCGCCAGTCCGGGACTAGTTCCGGATGAAGGTCGAGATCATGTGCAGCGGTGAAGAACACGGCGTCGCCCTCGAAGTGTCGGGGCTGATGTGTCGATGCGATCTGTTCGAGACGGATGAGTAGCTCGCCGAGTGACTGGACTCGATCGGGCGACACCGCCGCTCCAAGCTCTGGGGGTAGGCCCAGCTCGGGCTGGTTGTCGTCGCCGGGGTTCACGAGCGCGGCGCGGTGTTCGGGCAGCAGGGTGTCGAGCATGGCGAGGGTGGCCACTTCGTGGCCCGCTTCGTGGAGTTGCACGGCCATCTCCTGTGCCACGGTGCCGCCCAGCGACCAGCCGAGCAGGTGGTACGGACCGGCCGGTTGCACCGTGCGGATGGTGTCGATGTGGCGGCTGGCCAGCTCGGTAATGGACGAGGGCAGGTCCGCGCCACCGGTTGCCTGCACTCCGTACAACACACGTCCGGGGAGATGTTCAGCGAGTCCGGTGTAGCACCATGCGATTCCCGCCGCGGGGTGGATGCAGAACAGGGGTGGACCGTCGCCGTCTCCGCCGAGGCGCACCACGGCGGCGAACGGATCTTCGGATGAATCGCTGCCGGATTCGATGCGCTTGGCTAGTCGCGCGGCGGTGGGGTCGGTGAAGAGCCATTGCAGGGGCACGTCCCGGTCCAGCCTGGTGCGCAGTTCATCGGCGACTGCCACCGCGCCCATGGAGGTGCCGCCGAGGGCGAAGAAATCTTGATCCGCGCCGATGGAGTCCGTTCCGATGGCGTTTGCCATTACCTCGGCGACCACGGTCTCCAGGTATCCGGTCGGCGGTGTCACTGGCGTGTCCGGATCGAATTCCGGCTCGGGAAGGGCGGATCGGTCGACTTTGCCCGACGGCAGAACCGGCAGGCTGTCGAGCAGGACGACGGCGGACGGTACGAGATGGCGTGGCAGGACCGTCCGGGCGAAGTCGCGGACTGTGTGTGTGGTGAGCGTGGAGTCCGGTTCGGCCACCAGGTAGGAGACGAGGACGGGCTGTCCACCGGGAGCCGTCACCGGTGTGGTGATCACGAACCGGACGTCAGGATGGCGGGCCAGGGCGGCGTCCACCTCGGCAGGTTCGACGCGGATGCCGTGCAGCTGCACCTGAGCGTCATTGCGTCCCAGGTAGTCCAGGGCACCGTGTGCATTGCGGCGCACGAGGTCTCCGGTGCGGTACATCCGGTCGCCGGGTTTCCCGTACGGGTTCGGGACGAACTGCGCGGCGGTGAGACCACCCCGGCCGAGGTAGCCACGGGCGACGCTGGTTCCGGACAGGTAGAGCTCACCTGTCACGCCGTCGGGAACCGGGTGCAGCCGCGGGTCGAGCACGAGGGCGGCGGCAGCGTCGATCACGTCCCCGATGTCGACGCCGTCATCGATGTCGGCCGGTGTGAGCGGTCCTGCGACCGATGCCAGGATCGTGAATTCGGTGGGACCGTAGGCATTGAAGAGCCGGTGACGCGCCGCCCAGGTCGCCGCCAGCGCGGGCGGTAGGCGTTCGCCGACCGACACCACGGTCCGGGGTACTTCGTCGCCCAGGCTGTCGGCATCGAGGGTGGCGAGGACAGTGGGTGTCGCAATGAGGTGGGTGATGCGCTCCTGGCGCACCACGTCGGCCAGCTGATCGCCGGCGTAGCCGAAGTCGGGTGCGACCACGAGGGTGCCGCCGGACGATAGCGCGTAGAGCATTTCGAAGAGTGAGGCGTCGAAGGTGGGGGAAGCCAGCTGGAGAACCCGCACGTCGCCGTCGATGTCGAGCACTGGCGCCTGTGCGGCAACCACATTCACCAGGCCGCGATGCGGCACCACGACGCCCTTCGGCGTTCCGGTGGTGCCGGATGTGTAGATCACGTAGGCGGCGCCTTCCACCTGTGAGTACTTCTTAACCGCGGGTGGTTGATAAGTACTCACGGGTGGGAGCCACGGGATTGTGGCTGGGAGCTCGGCGATGCGTTCGGGCACGGTCAGCCCGACCACGGCACCGGAGTCGGCGAGCATCCATTCCAGACGCTCGGTGGGATGCGTTGGATCCAGCGACAGCCAGACCGCGCCCGCTTTCGCCACAGCCCACACGGCGGCCACCCAGTGCCGGCCACGACCGGTGGCGACCGCGACCACATCCTCGGGTCCGACGCCACGGTCCGAGAGCGCCCGGGCCCACCGTTCCGCTACATCGTCCAGTTCTTCGTATGTCCACTGCACGCCGCCGCCTTCTACGGCGACGGCGTGCGGGGTGGCCCTTACCTGTGTCTCGAAGATCTCGGCGAGAGTCTTCGGCTGATAGTTCCGTGCAGGGCCACTGACGAGGGCCGCACGTTCGCTCGCCTCGAGGATGTCGATGTCGCCGACCACCTCGGACGGATCGGTCAGGGCTGCGTCGAGGATTCGATCGAAGCGCTGCGCCAGCGCCCGGGCGGTGGAGTCGTCGAACAGGTCGGTGGCGTACAACAGCCGCAATGTCAGCTCTCCCACCGAATCCGTGAAATCCCACACCAGGTCGAATTCGGCGGTGGTAGTGGCGGATCCGATCGACTCGGTCTCGGTTTCGGGCAGACCGCCCGGCCGCGGCGCCGCGTGTTGGTACGCGAGCATCACCTGGAACAGTGGGTTGTACGAGGTAGAGCGGCGGGGTGCCACGCGCGCGACCACGTCGTCGAACGGCACGTCGGCGTGGGCGAACGCGTCGAGGTCAACCGAACGCACGTGGTCGAGGAACGCGGCAAAGGTTGCAGCCGAGTTCACTTCGGTGCGCAAGGCGACGGTGCCGACGAACATCCCCACCAGTGCGTCGAGCGCCGGGTCAGGTCGTCCTGCGACGGCGGTCCCTATCACGACGTCCGGGTGCCCACCTTCGCGAGACAGCAGAACGGCGAGCGCCGCGTGCAGCACCATGAACACCGTGACGCCCTGGCTGCGGGCGACGTCGGACAACCGTTGACGCACTTCGGGGTTCAGGGTCCACTCGACAGTGGCGCCCGTGTGGCTCGGTTGGGCGGGCCGCGGACGGTCCGTGGGCAACGCGATCGGGGCGTCGACGCCGTCGAGCGTCCGGGTCCAGTAGTCGAGCTGAGCGCGGGCGACACTGTCGGGGTCCGCGGGGTCGCCGAGGACCTCACGCAGCCACACGCTGTAGTCCACGTAATCGACGGGGAGCGGCTCCCATTGTGGTTCGCGTCCTCCGCGGCGAGCGGTGTAGGCAGCTTCGAGATCGATGGCCAACCGGTCCATGGATCCGCCGTCCAGCGCGATGTGGTGCACAACGGCGGCGAGCACGTGGTCACCGTCGACTTCGGACCACAGTTGCACGCGTAGCGGGGTTTCCGACTCCAGGCGGAAGGGTCGCCGCACGAATTCCGCGACCTCCGCGGACACGTCGGCGCCGTGGACGGGATGCAGGTCGATGTCCACGGGGACGATCATCTGGTATGGTCCGCTGCCGTCCATGGGAAAGACTGTGCGCAGCACGGCATGCCGCTGCACCACGTCCGCGAGTGCGTGCCGCAGTGCGCCCAGGTCGATGTCGCCTCCGAGACGATGCACGAACACGAGATGGTGCATCGAGGCGCTCGGATCGACGCGGTGAAGCAGCCACATCCGTTGTTGCGCCGGCGACAGCGGAATCCGGGCGTCCGGGTCTCGTCGCACCAGTGGAATGCGTGTCGCAACCGTGTGCCGCTGGTCGAGCCACACGGCCATCCCGGCGGGGGTGGGATGCTCGAACAGCGCTCTGACGGGTACGTCCACGCGGAACGACGCCGACAGCCGTCCTGTCACCGCGGTGGCGGAGAGGGAGTCGCCGCCGATGTCGAAGAAGTTGCTGTGGGCACCGACGCTCACCTCGCCGAGCACTGCCGCGAACACCGCGGCAACCAGTTCCCCGGTCACGGTCCGCAGTGGCTCCGGCGAGTCGGTGTCGTTGTCAATGTCGTTCGCTTCCAGCGCCTGCACGTCGAGTTTGCCGTTGGGTGTGAGCGGTAGACTGTCGCGGATCATGATCCGCTGCGGCACCAAGTGTGCCGGGAGTTGCCGGATCAATTGCGCGCGGAGCGACTCGGCGTCCACAGCCGACCCCGTGACGAAGGCGACCAGCCGTCCGTGGTGCAGCAGCACCACTGCCTGAGTGACATCGGGCTGCACTAGCAGTGCGGCTTCCACCTCGGCGGGCTCGATGCGCATGCCGCGCACCTTCACCTGACGATCGGCGCGTCCGACGTAGGACAGTGTGCCGTCGACGCGACGGTGCACCACGTCGCCGGTGCGGTAACGGCGGATTCCGGATTGTCCGGCAACGAAGTTCGCGGCCGTCAGCGTTGGGTCCGCGACGTAGCCGAGGGCAAGTCCCAGTCCCTCCAGGTACAGTTCGCCGACGCCCCCGAGCGGTACCGGACGCAGCCGGTCGTCCAGGACCGTCGCTGTCGTGCCGGGGACGGGTGCGCCGATGGTGACGTCGGCGCCCATCTCGGCCAGTGTGGCCACCACAGTGGATTCGGTGGGTCCGTAGGCATTGAGCATCAGCCGCCCTTCGCTCCAGGCTGCGGCCTGCTCCGGGCTCAAGGCCTCGCCGCCCACAGCGACCACCCGGAGAGCGTTCAGTTCCCGCGGCTCGAGGGTCGCCAGGACCGAGGGCGTGGAGAGGTAATGCGTCACGTCCTGAGCGGTGAGAAGGTGCTGCAGCTCGGCGCCACCGTAGACGTCGGGGGGTGCGACCACGAGGCAGGCGCCCGACCGGAACGCCAGCAGCATCTCGAGCAGCGCTGCGTCGAAGGTGGGGTTGTAGCCGTGCAGTACCCGCGCCTCGGGATGTACTCGGTACCGGCGGACGGCCTCGTCGGCGAGGGCGCCCAGTCCGCGGTGCGTGACGGCCACGCCTTTCGGGGCGCCGGTCGATCCGGATGTGTAGATGATGTACGCCACCGAGGGTTGTGCCCACTCCTGCGCCTGCGCCACCATCGCGTCCCGGCGTTCGGTGGGGTGGGTCGGGTCGAGCGGCAGGAAGGTGGCCCCGGTCCGGGTTACGGCCCAGAGTTCGACCACGAAGTCGATCGAGCGCGGCATGCAGATTTCCACGACCGTTCCGGGTCCGGTGCCCTCGGCGCGAAGCTGACCGGCCCGCAGTTCCGACGCCGCGGCCAGTTCTCGGTAGGTGAGTGTCCGGGTGCCATCGGTGAGAGCCGGACGGTCGGGGTGCGCGGCAGCGGTGGACAGGAGGATGTCGGTGAGGGTGCGGGTGTCGTCGGCGGGCCCACCGGTGAGCGGCGGTGCCGGAGTCAGAGCGATCTCCCCCACCAGCACCTGCGGATCGAGTGTGACAGCGTTTAGCACCTGCCCCAGCAGGGACGCCAGTGAGGCTGCGGTACCGCGATCGAACAGGTCGGCGGCGTAGGCGACGGCCCCGTCCATACCGCCGGGCTCCTCGTCGTCCCAGTGCTCGCGAACCGTCACATGGAGGTCGAATTTTGCTGTACGGGTATCGACTTCCCGGACTTCCACGCGAAGGCCGGCCACGTCGACGGCAGGAAGGTCGAGGTTCTCCACTGCAAGTGCGACCTGTGGTGTGCGACCCCCGAGCAGGTCGGCGATCGATTCGAAGGGCACGTCGGCGTGATCGAACGCATCCACGTCGAAGTCGCGCACCTGGGCCAGCAGTCCCGCGAACGGCATGTCCGGCTGGACCTGCGCCCGCAGCGCGAGAGTGTTGACGAACATTCCGACCAGCGGGTCGAGGATGCGGTCGCCGCGGCCGGCCACCGCGGTGGCAACGGTGACGTCGCGCTGCGCGCCGAGCCGCGACAGCAGCACCGACAGCGCCGCGTGCAGCACCATGAACGGCGTGGCGCGGTGGTCGTGAGCCAACCGGTGCACCGCTCGCTGGACCGCGGCGGGGATCCGGAAGGTCACCACCTCGGCGGCGCCGTCCGCTGCGCCGATGCCCCGTCGCCGATCCGGGACGAGTGCGGCACCCGACTCGGCGCCGTCGAGCGCACGCCGCCAATGCTCGATACCGCGCGCCACGTACCCGCTGCGCAGCAGTTCCTGCTCCCACAGCGCGTAGTCGGCGAAATGGATGGACAGCGGCGCCCAGCCGGGTGCGTGGCCGGCGCGACGAGCGTCGTAGGCGGTGAGCACGTCGGTCACCAGAGGGGTGAGCGACCAACCGTCGGCGGCGATGTGGTGCAGCACCACGGCCAACACGTGTGAGTCGGGACCGATCTGCAGCAGACGGACCCGCAGGGGCATTTCGCAGGTGAGGTCGAACCCCTCGGACGCGAATGCGGCCACGACGGATTCCACCGACTCCGGGGGCGTGTCCCGGGGCGTGAGGTCCAGTTCGCCGGCCGGGAGGATCTGCTGGTGGGGCTGTTCCCCCGCCGCGGCGGGGTACTGGGTGCGCAGTACTTCGTGCCGGGCGACGACGTCCGCGAGCGCCGCCGACAACGCGAGCACGTCGAGTGACCCGTCCAGGCGGAGTGTCGCGGGCTGGTTGTAGGCCGCGGACGACGGGTCGCGACGGTTGAGCGCCCACATCCGGTACTGACTGCGCGACAATGGAATTCGATCCGGACGCGGCTGCGAGACGAGCGCGGGGCGCAGATCCGGCTCGGAGACGGCACCATCGAGGACGGTGGCCAGTTCGGCAATCGTGGGGTGAGCGAAGAGGCTACGCAAGGGGACCGGGTGGCCCATCACCTCGGAAAGCCGCGCGGTCAGTTGCGTTGCCAGCAGCGAGTTGCCACCCGCATCGAAGAAGTGCGCTCCGCGACCGGCCCCGGGCAGTCCGAGGACTTCGGCGAAGACCGCGGCCACGGCACGTTCGGTATCCGTGACGGGCGGTTCGTGCTCACCCGCACCGAGTTCGGGCGCGGGCAACGAACGCAGATCGAGCTTGCCGTTGAGCGTCTGCGGCGGCGAATCGAGCACCACGACGGCCGTCGGTACCAGGTACGACGGCAGCAGTTCGGCCAGGCGGCGCCGTAGTCCGTCCGCGTCGAAGCCTGCGTGCTGCGGCAACACATAGGAGACGAGTGAGTCGGAGCCGGTGGGTGTGGGGCGCACGATCGTGGCCGCGAAGTCGATGTCGGCGACTCGGGCGATGGCGGCATCGATCTCACCCGGTTCGACGCGGACGCCTCGGATCTTGACCTGGCTGTCGTTGCGGCCCAGGTACTCCAGTTCGTCACCGCCTCGCCAGCGCACCAGGTCACCTGTGCGGTACAAGCGTGCGCCGTCCGGTCCGGCGACGAAGCGTTCCGCCGTCAGCCCGGGTTGTCCGGCGTAGCCGCGGGCCAGCGCGCTGCCCGACAGGTACAGCTCACCGGGCACGCCCACCGGCACGGGGCGGAGCCGCTCGTCGAGCACGAGGGCTGCGACGCCCGGGATGGGTGTGCCGATGGTCACCGGCGCTCCGGACGACAGCGGACGAGTCGCGATGGTGTACATCGTCGACTCGGCGGGGCCGTAGCCGTTGATCAGCCGGCGACCAGGGGCCCAACGGTCGACCAGTTCGGCTCCGAGTCGCTCGCCGCCCACCATCAGTACTTCCAGGTCGGGCAGCGCGAAGTCGCCGACGGTCGCGAGAACGGTGGGGGTGACACAGGCGTGGGTGATCCGTTCGCGGCGAAGCAGCTCACCCAGTGCGGGGCCGGCGAACTCGGTGTCGGAGGCAATCACGAGTGTGGCCCCCGACGCACCTGCGATCAGTACCTCGAGCAGGGTCATGTCGAACCCGGCGGCGGCGCGGTGCAGCACGCGCGATCCCGGTGCGGCGCCGAAGCGCGATGCGACGTCCGTGTCCAGCGCGCCTAGGCCGGAGTCTGTGACCACCACGGCTTTGGGTGTGCCGGTGGTGCCGGACGTGAACACCACGTACGCTGTGCCGGTCGCCCGCGGCAGGCTGTCGGCGATGCCCCGCATCACGGCCACCCGCGCTTCGGGCAGAGCCGGGTCTATCAGGACGGGCGCTGCGCCTGCTTTCGCGATCGCCCACAACTTCACCACCGACTCGGTCGAATGAGGCGCTGACCAGACGACGCATTCACCCGGCAGCACACCCGATTCGAGCAGTTCGCTCGCGACGACGTCGGAGCGGGCGTCGAGTTCCCGGTACGTCAGTTGCGTGCTGGAGTCGCGGACCGCCACGGCATCCGGCGCCACCTGGGCGCCGCGAGTGATCATGTCCCGCAACGTCAGCGCACCCGGTGTGCGGGGTCCGGTAGCGGGGACCAGGACGGAACGCTCGCGTGCGCTCAGCAGGTCCACATCGCCCACAGAGATGTCGGGGTTGGCCGTTACAGCCTCGAGAAACCGCACCAGCTGCGCTGCGAACTCGACGACGGTGGCGTGGTCGTAGAGTTCCGCGTTGTAGCCGAAGTGGAGTGCCATCGGCTCATCGGGGCCGGGCTCGGCGACGGTGAGCTGCAGATCGAAGTTCGCGTGCTCGACGTCGGGGATCACCGGGGTCACGGTCAGCCCGGGCAGGGTGAGGTGTCCGGGGCGGTGTCGCTGCATCGACAGTGCCACCTGGAACAGCGGGTGGTGCGATGCCGATCGCGGCGGGTTGAGCAACTCCACCAGCGTCTCGAACGGCATGTCGGCGTGGGTGTAGGCCGCAATGTCACGTTCGTGTACCTGGGCGAGCAGTTCGGCGAAGCCGGCGGTCGGGTCGACGGTTGCCCGCAACACCAGGGTGCTGGCGAACATGCCGACTACGTCGTCGAGTTGCGGGTCGGTGCGGCCGGCTACGGCGGTGCCGATGGGCACATCCGGGCTGCCGCTGTACCGAGACAACAGCGCCGCGAGTGCGGCGTGCAACACCATGAATGTCGTGGACCGGTAGGTGCGCGCCAGCGCGGTCAGTGACTCGTGCAGCGCGGTGTCCACCACCACCGAGTGGGCGGCGCCCTCCCCCGACGGGATGGCGGGGCGGGCACGGTCGGGCGGGAGCGTCACCTGTTCGGGCAGCCCTGCCAGGGCACCCGACCAGTAGTTCGACAATGCGTTCTCGGTGTTCTCGCTGTCCTCGGCCAGCATCCGACGCTGCCAGATGCTGTAGTCACTGTATTGCACAGGCAACGTGGACCATTGGGGTCCGACGCCGCTCAGCCGGGCCCGATACGCCTCCAGGGTGTCCCTGATCAGCGGGGTCAGCGACCATGCATCGGCCGCGATGTGGTGGACCACCAGGGTGAGCACGTGGGTGGTTGCGGTGGTCCGGTAGAGGCGCGCCCGCAGCGGCGGTTCTGCAGCCACGTCGAAACCGTCACCGGTGAGGGCCCGGACGTGGGCGTCGACGGCGTCGTCGGGAATGGCGATCGCCGTGAGGTCCAGCGGGATCTCGTGGGCCTCGAGCGCCACCTGCCGCACACCGTCAGCGGTCCGTGGGTACACGGTGCGCAGGGTGCGGTGACGTTGCACGACGTCGCGTGCCGCGGCGGCCAGCGCCTCCACGTCGAGGTCGCCGTCGAGGCGGACGATGAGCGGAATATTGTATCCGGCTGCGCCCGTGTCGAACTGGTTGAGAATCCACATCCGTTCCTGCGCCGGCGAGAGCGGAAGCTGCTCACCGGCGGCGGCTGGCACCAGAGGCGGTCGGCGGCGGCCGTCCCCGGCCCGCTCCTCCACCCGCGTCGCCAGTTCGGCGACGGTGGGTACCTCGAAGAGGTCGCGGACCGTCACGTCCGTGTCGAAGACGGCGCTGAGCCGGGCGGCCACCCGAGTGGCGATCAACGAATTGCCGCCCAGGTCGAAGAAGCTCTGCCGGGCACCGACCTCGATGCCGCCGAGAAGCTCGGCGAACACACCTGCGACCACTTCCTCGATCGGCCCGTGGGGTGCATGGGAGTCCGCAGCGAGGACGGTCGGTTCGGGCAGGGCGTGACGATCCAATTTCCCGCTGGGGGTCAGCGGGAAGGTCGGGACGGGCACCACCGCGCCCGGTACGAGGTACTCGGGCAACACCGACCGCAGGTAGCCGAGGAGTGTGCGCGGGTCCGCTGCGCTCACCACGTAGGCCACCAGCTGGTCGCCGACGGCGCTGCCCCGCAGCATGACTGCGGCGTGCTCGACGTCGGGACGCCGCAGAAGTGTCGCCTCGATCTCTCCGGGCTCGATGCGGTAGCCGCGCACCGCCACCTGGGTGTCGGCGCGGCCCAGGTGGTCGAGTTCACCATTCGAGCGGTATCGGGCGAGGTCTCCCGTCCGGTACATGCGGGTGCCGGGAGTGAAGGGGTCGGCGACGAACCGTTCCGCGGTGAGGGCGGGGCGTCCCACGTAGCCGCGCGCGACCTGTGCGCCGGAGACGTACAGTTCGCCGACCGTCCCCGGGGGCACGGGATGCAGAGACGCATCCAGGACGTACGTCCGCAGTCCCGGCAGCGCCCTGCCCACGGACCGGTGCTCATCTCCCGACTGCAGGTCGTGTCGTGTGACGTGCACTGTGGTTTCGGTGATGCCGAACATGTTGACCGCGCGCACGTTCGGGTGGTGGCCGAGCCATGACGCCACGAGGGTGTGGTCGAGTGCCTCACCGCCGAAGATCAGCAGCCGCAGCGAGGAGCTGTCGATGTGCTCGACGAGTTGTCCGAAGGCGGACGGCGTCTGGTTGAGGACGGTGACGCCTTCGCGTACCAGCAGATCGGCGAATTCGTGGGGTGAGCGGGCGAGGTAGTGGTCGACCAGTACGAGTCGTCCGCCGGTGGTGAGGGCGCCCCACATCTCCCAGACCGAGAAGTCGAAGGTGTGTGAGTGGAACATCGTCCACACGTCGCCTGGGCCGAAGCCGAATTCCTCGCGTGTGTTGGCGAGCAGCGACAGTACGTTGGCGTGGGTGACCGTCACGCCCTTCGGCTGCCCGGTGGAGCCCGACGTGTAGATCACGTACGCCGCTCCCTCAGGTGAGCGACGAGACGCACCCGTGGACACAGTGCCACTCACCTGCGGCATCTCGGAGATCACGACCGTCGGAACAGCGTCGTCGAGCAGGTAGCGGATGCGTTCGGCGGGGTAGTCGACGTCGATGGGCAGGTATGCGGCACCGGCCCGGATCACCGCGAGCATCGCCACCACCAGATCGACCGAGCGCGGCAGCACGAGGGCAACCAGGTCTTCGGCTCCAACGCCGGATGCCCGCAGGTTCTCGGCCATGTCCGCGGAGCGGTGATCGAGTTCGCCGTAGGTCAGTGTGCTGTCACCGAACGTGATTGCCACCGCGTCGGGATTCTCGGCGGCGCGCCGCTCGAACAGTTCCGCCAGAGATGTGGCTTCCGGGGCAGTCCCGTCGACACCCGAGACACTCGCGTCGCGTTCGGACTCGCTCAGTACGTCGATCCACCCGACAGGCACCTGCACATCGGTGGTCACCGCACGCAGCACCCGCAGGAGGCGTTCCGCCCACCGCTCGACCGTCTCGGAATCGAACAGCTCCGCCGGGTAGACGAATACGCCGTCGAGACCGACGGGTTCACCATTCTCGCCGCGCTGTTCGCGGACGGACACCTCGAGGTCGAAGCGGCTGGTGCCGGTGCCGAGTTCACGGCCGTGAACATCCAGCCCCGGCAGCGCCACGGCCGGGACGGACGTGAAGTTGTCGAATGCCAGCATCACCTGGAACAGCGGGTGATGCCCGACGGAGCGGGTAGGCGCGACCGCATCCACGACCAGGTCGAACGGCATCTCGGAATGGGCGAACGCGGCGAGGTCGGATTCCCGAACGGCGGCGAGTAGTGCGTCGAACCCAACACGTGGGTCGATCCTGCTGCGCAGGGCCACGGTGCCGACGAACATGCCGACCACGTCGTCGAGCGCCGGGTCGATGCGCCCCGACGTGGGTGTTCCGATGGCGAGGTCGTCGGCACCGGTCAGCTTGGACAGCAGGACGGCGAGTGCGGCGTGCAGCACCATGAAGGGAGTCGCGTTCTGCTGCCGAGCCACTGTTTCCAGGCGTCGGTGCAACTCGGCGGGAACCGAGAACGGGAGGTGCCGGGCGGTCAGCCGATCGGTGGCGGGTCGTGGCCGATCGGTGGGCAGCGGCAGCAGGGTGGGCAGTCCGGCGAGTGCGGATGTCCAGTAGTCGAGTTCGCGTCGTATACGACTGTCGGGGTCGGCGGCGTCGCCGAGGACGCGGCGCTGCCACCGGGCGTAGTCGGTGTAGACGACGGGAAGCGGTGCCCAGCCGGGAACACGGCCGGATGTCCTCGCGTGATAGGCGATGGCCACGTCCCGGATCAGCGGCCCGAACGACAGGCCGTCGACGGCGATGTGGTGCAGCACCACTGCGAGGGTGTGGCGGTACGGCGCGACCTCGAACAGAGCGGCGCGCAGCGGTGGCTCGGTGGTGAGATCGAATCCGCGGACGGCGAAGGCGGTCTCGTCCTCGGTGGGCGTGAGGTCGACTGCGGCGGGGACGACCTCCTGGACGGGTCCGGCCTCGGTGTCGGGGAAGACGGTGCGCAGCAGGGTGTGTCGGGTGACCACATCGTGCAGGGCGGCGGACAGTGCGGCGATGTCCAGGTCCCCGTCGAGGTCGACGGCGAACGGCACGTTGTAGGCGGGAGAGTGGGGGTCGACCCGATTGAGCAACCACAGCCGTTGCTGCGCGTAGGCGAGCGGCGCCGGCTGGTCGGCGTGCTCGGCGACGAGCGGTGGACGCTGGTCACCGCCCTCCTCGATCAGGGCGGCGAGCGCGGCAACGGTGGGGCGGTCGAACAGGTCGCGCACACCGATGCGCAGTCCGGACACCGCTGACAGGTGCGAGACAACCCGGGTCGCGGACAGCGAATTTCCGCCCAAAGCAAAGAAATCCGCGTCGGCGCCGATGTCAGGGATCCCGAGGACGGCTGCCACTGCGTCCGCCACCGTCTGCTCGACGGGGGTCTGCGGGGGCCGGGTCGCCGCCGGAAGTTCGGGTGCGGGCAGGGCGTCACGGTTCACCTTGCCGTTCACCGTGAGCGGCACGGCGTCCAGCACGGTCACGGTGGCGGGCACCATATAGTGCGGCAGGCGCTCCGCCGCGTACGCCCGCAATGCTGCGGGGTCGAGTTCGACGGTGCCGTGGACGTACGCGGCGAGGCCGTGGTCGTGCAGCACGGTGACGGCGGTGTCGACGCCGGGGGCCGACCACAGCACCGCGTCGATCTCACCGAGTTCCACGCGGAATCCACGGATCTTGAGTTGGCTGTCGGCGCGGCCGACGAATTCGAGGGCGTGGTCTGCGGTCCAGCGCACCAGGTCGCCCGACCGATACATACGACCGTATCCGTACGGGCTCGCGACGAATCGTTGCGAGGTCAGGGCGGGTGCACCGAGGTAGCCGCGGGCCAGCGCCGGACCCGACAGGTACAGCTCACCGATGACACCCACCGGCGCCGGCCGAAGCCGGGCGTCGAGCACCACCGCGGACGCACCGCGGATCGGACGGCCGATGGTGATCGGATCGCCGGGCTGCAACTCGCTGCTTCCGGTGGCCCACACGGTGTGTTCAGTGGGTCCGTACAGGTCGACGACAGTCCGGTTCCGGGCCCATCGCTCCAGCACTTCCGGTGGGCACGCCTCCCCCACCACGGCCAGGAACTCGAGCGAGTCCAGGCCTTCCGGGTCCATCAGCGCGGGAACCGAGGGGGTGGTGGTCCAGTGGGTGACGCGTTCGCGGAGGAGCAGGTCCTTCAACTCGTCTCCGCCCACCACGCTCGGTGGGGCGATCACCAGGGTGGCGCCGCCGATAGCGGCTACGAGAATTTCGTGGAAGGCGCCGTCGAAGCTGGGGGCCGCGAAGTGCAGGACGCGGGAGTCGGGCCCCACTCGGTAGCGGGCGCGGACCTCGGCGGCGTGGTTCGCGAAGCCGCGGTGGGTCACCACGACGCCCTTGGGTTCACCTGTCGACCCGGACGTGAAGACCACGTACGCGGGGTGATCCGCCGAGAGAAGCCGGCCGCGCCCGCCGTCACAGATCGGTGCCGAATCCCCCTGCTGGTCGCGCGCATCGATCCACACGATGCTGTCGGGAACGAGCTCGGCGTCGTGTGCGATCGCGACGCGCACTCCAGCGGCGGCGAGGATGCGGGCGGTGCGTTCGGCCGGATGGTCCAGGTCGATCGGCAGCGACGCGGCACCGCTACGGGCAACGGCCCACACCGCGGTCACCGAGTCGATCGAGCGGGGCAGTAGCAGCGCCACCGCGTCCTCGGGTCCGATTCCCAGTCCGATCAGCTTGCGCGCCAGCCGGTTCGCTCGCTCGTCCAGCTCACGGTAGGTCAGTTCGTCCTCGCCGCACCGCACCGCAACGTGTGTGGAGTTGCCACGGAGAAGCTCGGGAAGGGTGATCGGCGAGAGTGCCACCGCCCCGCCCGCGGGGACCAGGTCGGCGGCCTCGGACGGCTCGAGCACGTCGAGATCGCCGACCGCCGCCGACGGGTCCACCGCGGCTGCCTGCAGCAGCCGCTGCAGCAGTCTCGACCACCGGGCGATGGTGGCACGGTCGAACAGTTCTGTCGGGTAGGCGATCACGCCGTCGAGTCCGGCTGCGGTGCCGTCCTCGGCGTGCCGTTCCCGAATCTCGATCTCCAGGTCGTAGCGGCTGACACTGCTCGGGGTGTCGCGACTGCGTACGGTGACGCCGTCGAATCGAATCTCGGGTTCGGTGAAGTTCCGGTAGGCGAGCAACACCTGGAACAGCGGGTGATGCGTGGTGGAGCGAGTCGGGGCAACGGCGTCGACCACTCGGTCGAACGGTTGCTCGCTGTGCGCGAATGCCGCCAGATCCGCGACGCGGGTGGACGAGACGAGGTCGGCGAACGGGATGCTCGGATCCACCCGGGTACGCAAAACGATGGTGCCGACGAACATGCCCACCAGATCGTCCAGGACGGGATCGCCGCGACCGGACACCGGCGTGCCGACGGCGATGTCGTCGGTACCGGTGAGGACGGCCAGGGTGGCGGCCAAGGCACTGTGCACCACCATGAACGGGGTGGCGCTGCATCGTCTGGCCAGTTCCTCCACGGCACGGTGGGTACTCGCGTCCACCGTGAACGGGACGCGATCCGGGGTGATTGCCGTCGCCGGACGCGGCCGATCGGTGGGTAGCTGCAGCCGCTCCGGCAGTCCGTCGAGGGTGGTCTTCCAGAACGCGAGGTCTCGGTCGGCGCCCTCCTCGACGATCCCCCGGTGCCATCGGGCGTAGTCGCCGTACCGGACCGGTAGGGCGTCCCAGCCGGGAGCGTGGCCGTCCCGCCGCGCGCGGTAGGCGGCCATCAGGTCGCGGGCGAGTGGGGCGGCCGATAGTCCGTCGAAGACGATGTGGTGGGCGGCGACGGCCACGGTGTAGCCGTGGGACCCGCGGTCGAAGAGCCGGACCCGAATCGGCGTATCCCGGGTGAGATCGAACCCCTCGGTTGTCAGTCCGGTGATCGCCTCGCCGAGTCCGTGTTCGTCGACCGCGACCGGGGTGAGATCGAATGCGACCTCGGATACCCGTTGCACCGCTCCGCTCTCGGTCTCCCGGAACACCGTGCGCAGAGGCTCGTGGCGGTCCACCACGTCCCGCACGGCGGCGGCCAGTGCGGCGACGTCGACGTCGCCGCTCAGGTCCATCGCGAAGGGCACCACGTAGTCGGCGGCGCCGGGGTTCATCCGGTCGAGCAGCCACAACCGGTCCTGCGCCGGCGCGAGAGGCGCTTCGCGCCCGTGCGTGGCCGACGACGAGTGCAGAGACTCCTCGCGCACGCACGGGCTGCGGAGCAGCCTGGATGTCAGCGCCGCCACGGTGGGAGCCTCGAAGACGTCGCGCACACTCACCTGCCGGTCGAGGGCATGCCCGACCCTCGACGCCAGGGTGGTGGCGGTCAGGGAACTGGCACCGACCGCGAAGAAGTCCGTCTCGGCATCGATCGACGGCAGACCGAGCACGTCGGCGATCACCCGGGCCACGACCTCTTCGGTGGCGCCGCGCGGCTTCCGTGACCGCACCACGGATGCCCCGGGTTCGGGCAGAGCGGCCCGATCGACCTTGCCGTTGGCGGTCAGCGGCATCGCGTCGAGCACCGTGACCGAACCGGGCACCATGTAGTGGGGCAGCTTGTCGGCCGTGAACTCCTGCACCGCAGCCGGTTCCACAGATCCTGTGACGTACGACGCCAGCGCGGTGCCGTGCACCAGCGTCACCGCGCTCTCGACACCGGGTGCCGCTCGCAGTGCGGCGTCCACCTCGCCCAGTTCCACCCGGAACCCGCGGACCTTCACCTGGTTGTCCGCGCGCCCCACGATCACCAGTTCGTGTGAGGGTGTCCATCGGGCCAGGTCGCCGGAACGGTACATCCGTGTGCTGTTGCCGGACGGGTAGGCGATGAACCGCTCGGCGGTCAGTCCCGGCCTGCCGTGGTAGCCCCGGCCGAGGCTCTCCCCCGCCAGGTATACCTCGCCGGTGACACCGACCGGAACCGGACGCAGTCGCGAATCCAGCACCAGCACTTCGGTTCCCTCGATGGGGCCGCCGATGGTCAGCGGGCCGCCCGGTGTGAGGGGGTCGCTCATGAAGTTGACGATGGTGGTTTCGGTCGGCCCGTACCCGTTGACGACTATGCGTCCGGGCGCCCATCGCTGAGCGAGTTCCCACGGCAGTTCCTCGCCGGCCAGGTCGATCACCCGCAGGTCCGGTACCGACGACGGCTCCAGTGACGCCAGCACACTCGGTGTCACCATCACGTGGGTGATGCGTTCGCGGCGCAGCACGTCGGCGAGTTCGTCGCCGGCGAGGACCCCGGGCGGCACGATCACCAGGGTCGCACCCGCGGTGAAGGCGAGCAGCATCTCGTTGATGGAGAGGTCGAACGACGGCGACGCAATGTGCGCGACCCGTGCGTCCGAATCGAGCAGTCCCAGCGTGGCGTTGGCGTCGGCGAGTGGCGCCAGTCCGCGGTGAGTAACCACCACACCCTTGGGCATTCCGGTGGAGCCGGACGTGTAGAGCACGTAGGCCGGATGGTCGCCCCGCAGCGGACGGACTCGATCTGCGTCGGTCACTGCGGCCGCGTCACCCGGGCCGTCGGCGACGTCGATCCACGCGACACCGTCGGGCACGTGCGCCGCGTCGGCGGCCAGCGCCACCGTGGCACCGGAATCCTGGAGCATGAATGCGATCCGCTCCGGCGGATATCCCGGGTCCACCGGGAGGAACGCGGCGCCACTGCGCGTGACGGCCCACACGGCGACGATCGACTCGACAGATCGCGGCAGCATCAGGGCCACCAGATCCTCGGGTCCGATCCCGCGCGCGATCAGCCGCCGGGCCAACCTGTTGGCCCGGGCATCCAGGTCGCGGTACGTGACGTCGACGCCGGCGCACCGCACCGCCACCCCATCGTGGCTGCCGTCGAGGAGTTCGGGCAGAGTCGCGGACGGTACGGCGACCGGCCCGACGCGCGGGACCAGTGCGGCGTGCTCGTCCGGATCGAGCAGGTCCAGATTCCCGACCGTCACCGACGGATCCGATGTTGCGGCGAGGAGTATTCGCTGCAGCAATGCCATCCACCGGTCGATCGTCTCGGTGTCGAAGAGTTCCCGCGGGAAGTTCACGTCCGCGTGCAGTCCGTCGGGGGTGCCGTCGTCCGAGGCTCGCTCCCGTACGGTCAGGTCCAGGTCGAACGGTCGGGCGTGGGTCTGGACGTCCCGGACTCGGGCCGTCAGACCGGGCAGTGCCACCTCGGCTGCGCCGAAGTTCTCGTACGCGAACATCACCTGGAACAGCGGGTGCTCGAGCTGGCCGGATTCCGTCCCCTGTTGTCGCACGACCTGTTCGAAGGGCACGTCGGCGTGCTCGAAGGCCCCGAGGTCGGCTGTGCGCACCGTCTCGAGGAGTTCGGCGAAGCTCGCGGCGGGGTCGATCGGGGTGCGCAGCGCCAGGGTGCCGACGAACATGCCGACCAGGTCGTCGAGTGCCGGATCCGCGCGACCACCCGTGGACGTGCCGACGGCGATGTCGTTGGTGCCGGTCAGGGCACGCAGCAGCACCGCGAGGGCTGCGTGCAGCACCATGAACGGGGTCACGTCGTGCTCGCGCGCCAACCGGATCAGTGCATGGTGCTGTTCGGCGCCGACGGCGAACGTTGTGTGTCCCAGCGTCAGCGCGCCGGCGGGCCGAGGTCGGTCGAGCGGCAACGGCAACACTGCCGGAAGCTCGTCCAATGCCTCTGCCCAATACGTCAGTTGGCGGGCGGCAAGGCTGTCGGGGCCTTCCGCGTCTCCGAGTACTTCTCGCTGCCACAGCACGTAGCTCGCGTACTCCACGGGCAGTGGGGCCCAGTCGGGAACGTGGCCGGCGGTGCGCGCGGAGTAGGCGACGGCGAGGTCGCGCAGCAGCGGCCGCAGGGACAGTCCGTCGACGGCGATGTGGTGCAGCAGGATGGCAACGGTGTGCCGGTCGGGGGCACGCTGCAAGAGCGTCACCCGAATCGGAAGGTCACGCGTGAGGTCGAGACCGCCGATGGCGGCATCGTCCAGAACTCCGTCCGCCTCGTCGAGCACCACCTGCTCGTGCAACGAGGGGAACACCGTGCGCAGCATCCGATTCCGGTGCAGCACATCCCGGACAGCGGCCCGCAGCGCTTCCACGTCCAGGGTGCCGTCGAGGTCCACCTCGAATCCCATGGCGTACGGATCGGCGGCGGGGTCGCGCTGGTTTACCAGCCACAGTCCCTGCTGCTGCGCCGACAGCGGTACCGGTCCCGACGTCTCGTGTGAGACGAGTGCCGGGCGGTCGGCGGCCCCCGTCATGTGGGCGGCCAGTTCGGCCACGGTGGGGTGGTCGAAGATGTCGCGCACCGAGACCCTGCGCCCGAGCACCGACCCGACACGGGCGGCGAGGCGTGTCGCTCCCAGCGAGTTTCCGCCGAGGTCGAAGAAGCTGTCGTCGAGACCGATGCCTGCGGTCCCGATCTCGGTCGCGAAGGCGGCGGCCACCAGTTCCTGCGTCGCGGTGCGCGCTTCCCGGCCCGATGCCGCAGTTCGGATCACGGGTTCGGGCAACGCCGCCCGGTCGACTTTCCCGCCGCGCGTCAGCGGCAGGTGCTCGAGGACGGTCACGGATGCGGGAATCAGGTGCCGGGGCATGTGCTGCGACACGAAGGTCAGTACGGCGTCGGTGTCCACGTCGGTTCCGTGGACGTAGGAGTGCAGGGCGCCGTCGCGCGCGATCGTCACCGCCGTGTCGATGCCGGGAACCGCCCCCAGGACCGCATCGATCTCGGCGAGTTCCACTCGGAACCCGCGAATCTTCACCTGATCGTCTGCGCGTCCGGCGAAGTCGAGGTGGTGCGACGCTGTCCACCGGACGAGGTCTCCGGTGCGGTACATGCGACCGTCGCCGTGCGGGTTGGCGACAAAGCGTTCCGCCGTCCACCCGGGTCTGCCGACGTATCCGCGGGCGAGGCCCGGTCCGGCCAGGTACAGCTCTCCCACCGCGCCGACGGGGACCGGACGCAGCGCCGCGTCGAGCACCAGCACCGACATGCCGTCGATGGGATTGCCGATGGTCACCGGGTCGTCGGCGGATAGTGGTGCGGTGCCGGTGGCCCAGATGGTGGCCTCGGTGGGGCCGTACAGGTTGAGCAGGGTGCGGCCAGGCGACCACCGCGACACCAGTTCCGGCGGACACACGTCCCCGGCCACCGCGACGACACGCAGGCGGTCGAGACCGTCGGGCTTGGTGAGAGCGAGGACGGCCGGGGTGGTGGTCCAGTGGGTGATGCGTTCACGCTGCAGGAGTTCCGTCAGTTCGTCGCCGCCGTAGACGTCGGTGGGCGCGAGGACCAGGGTCGCGCCGCACGCCGACAGCAGTTCGTGGACGGAAGCGTCGACGCTCGGCGACGCGAACGCCAGTACCCGCGACCCGCTGTCCACGGCGTAGGACTTTCGGAGGGCCGCAGCGTGACTCGACAGCCCGCGATGGGTGACGACGACACCCTTGGGAGTTCCGGTCGACCCGGAGGTGTAGATGATGTACGCGGGATCGTCCACCCGCAGCGGGCGCACCCGGTCGGCGTCGGCGACCGGGGACGGGTTGTCGCCGAGGTGCTGCATGTCGCTGTCGGTGAGTACAGCGCGCGCCCCGGAGTCGGCGAGGATGTGCGCCACACGCGCTTCGGGGTAGGTGGGATCGATGGGCACGAACGCCGCACCGGTACGTGCGACCGCCCACAGTGCGGCCACCCACTCGACGGACCGCGGCAGTTGCACGGCCACCACGTCGCCGGGGCCGAGGCCGCGCTCGATCAGTTGGTGTGCAAGCCGGTTGGCCCGATCGTCGAGTTCCGCGGGGGTGAGCTCGATGGAATCGCTCACGACTGCGATGCCGGTGCCGTCCAGCAGCGCCGGCAGGGTGACGGCCGGTGTGGCGGCGGGTCCGTGTTGCGGGATCAGTGCGGCCCGGTCGGCGGGGTCGAGCAGGTCCACCGTGCGCACTGGGCTGTCGGGGCGCGCCACCATGGCACGCAGCACCCGTTCGAGCAGTCGCGTCCAGCGGTGCACGGTGGTCTCGTCGAACAGTGCGCGGGAGTAGGTGACGGCACCGAGCAGCCCGGCGGCAGAACCATCCGGCGAATGCCGTTCGGCCAATTCCAGTTCCAGATCGAAGCGTGCGACCGGTGCGGGGACGGCGTATGCGCGCACGGTGAGATCGGCGAGGTTCAGTTCGGGTTCGGTGGCAGCGTTCTCGAATGCCAGCGCGACCTGGAACAGCGGATGGTGCGGCGCCGACACCCCACCCGTCACGGCGTCGACGATTCGGTCGAACGGTGTCTCGGAATGCGCGAAGGCGTCCAGGTCGGTGCGGCGAACGTCCGACAGCACGTCGGCAAAGGTCTGATGCGCGGATACCTGGGTGCGGAGCACGACGTTGCTCACGAACATGCCGACCAATGCGTCGAGCGAGGGATGGGTGCGCCCCGATACCGCTGTCCCGATGGCGATGTCGTCGGTGCCCGCCAGCGCGCTCAATGTGACGGCCAGTGCGGCGTGCACCACCATGAAGGGCGTCGAATCATGTGTCCGCGCGAGCTCTTCCACCGACCGGTGCAGGTCGGCGTCGAACGCCAGCGGTACCGTCCCCGCCGGGTGCAACCCTGCCGCTAGGCGGGGGCGGTCGGTGGGCAGCGGCAGCAACTCGGGCGCACCATCGAGTTGAGTGGTCCAGTAGTCGATGTCGCCGGGAGCGGCGGCGTCCACGATGTCGCGATGCCAACGGGCGTAGTCGGTGTACTGCACGTCGAGCTCGGGCCGGCTCGGCGCGGTGCCGGAGCGACGTGCCTCGTAAGCGGTGATCACGTCACGGGTGAGCGGCGCGAACGACAAGCCGTCCATCGCGATGTGATGCGCGATCACGACGAGGGCGTGGCGGGTGGGAGCGAGCTGGTAGAGGCGGATGCGCACCGGCGTCTCGGTGGTGACGTCGAAACCGCGGCCCGCCAGGTCGGCCACGGCGGCCTCAAGTGCGTCGGGCTCGAGCCCAACTGGTGTCAGATCCACGACGGCAGGGGTGACCACCTGTACTGGACCGTTGTCGGTCTCGGGGTAGACGGTGCGCAGCACCGTGTGCCGGTCAAGAACGTCGTGCACCGCCGCAGCCAAAGTCGACGCATCCAGCTCACCGTCGAGTTCGACGACGAACGGCACGTTGTAGGCGGGCGATTCGGGCGCGGCCTGCGCCAGAAGCCACAGTCGCTGTTGCGCGGGTGCTAATGGCGCTGTGCTCCCGTGGGCGTCAGAACGGCGCAGAGGCGCTGTGGCCACGTGCGAGCGCGAAGCGCCCATTCTGGTGGCCAGAAGTGCAACGGTGGGTGCCTCGAAGATGTCGCGCACCCCGACCGCGTGTCCTCGGGCCGAGAGCCGGGCAGCGACCTGCGTGGCGGACAGCGAATTTCCGCCGAGCGCGAAGAAGTCGGCGTCGGCTCCTACGGAGTTCAGTCCGAGAAGGTCAGCGATCACCGCGGCCACGAGTTCTTCGACCTCGCCGTGCGGCGCGCGGGACGGTGACTCGACCGGTTCGGGGAGGCCTGCGCGGTCGGTCTTGCCGCTGGGGGTGAGCGGCATCTGCTCGAGCACGGTCACCGAGGCCGGCACCATGTAGTGCGGCAGCCGGGCGGCGGCGAAATCAAGCACTGCGTCCGGGTCGGCCGCGCCGCTGACATACGACACCACTGTGCCCGAGGACATTCCGGCACCGTGTACCACGGTGACGGCGTGATCGACGCCGGGCGCGGCGGTGAGCACGGCGTCGATCTCGCCGAGTTCCACCCGGAAGCCGCGGATCTTCACCTGGGTGTCGGTGCGGCCGACGAACTCGAGCTGGTGGTCGGGGGTCCATCGCACCCTGTCACCGGTGCGGTACATCCGCGACCCGGCGCCGTGCGGGTAGGCGACGAATCGCTCGGCTGTCAGTCGGGTGCGCCGGTGGTATCCCCGCGCGAGGCTCTCCCCCGCCAGATACAGCTCACCGACGACGCCGACGGGGACCGGACGGAGTCGGGTATCGAGCACGATTGCGTCGGTGCCCGGGACGGGACGGCCGATCGCGACCGGCTCACCCGGTACCAGCGGTGGGCTGAACAGGGTGGTGACGGTGGCCTCGGTGGGCCCGTAGCCGTTGACCATGACGCGGCCGGGTGCCCACGCCGCGACCAGTGCGCCGGTCAGAGCCTCGCCGCCGACGTCGAGGACGCGGAGGTCGGGTAGCTCCGACGGCACCAGGGTGGCTACGACCGCGGGGGTCAGTATGGCGTGCGTCACACGCTCCGTGCGCAACAGCTCCGTCAGCATCTCGCCCCCGAAGACGTCGGGCGGCACGATCACCAACGCGGCTCCGGCGGTGAACGCGAGCAGCAGTTCGTCCAGGGAGATGTCGAACGACGGGGACGCGAAGTGTGCGACGCGGGCAGAGTCGTCGACGTCGTAGAGTCCGTCGCGCGCGGAGGCCAGGCTGGCCAGGCCGCGGTGCGTCACCGTCACCGCCTTGGGCGTTCCGGTGGAGCCGGAGGTGTAGAGCACGTACGCGGGGTGGTCGATGCGCAGCGGGCGGACACGATCAGCGTCGGCAACGGGTGACGAGTCGCCGGGCCGGTCGGCCACCTCCACCCAGTCGATTCCCGCGGGCACCACCGAGGCGTCTGCGGCCAATGCCACTGTGGTCTCGGAGTCGGCGAGCATGAACGCGATGCGCTCCGCCGGGTAGCCGGGGTCGACGGGCAGGAATGCCGCGCCCGAGCGCGCGACGGCCCACAGTGCCACCACCGATTCGGGTGAGCGCGGCAGCATCACGGCCACCACGTCTTCGGGTCCGATACCGCGCTCGATCAGCCGATGGGCGAGCCGGTTCGACCACACGTCCAGCTGTCCATAGGAAAGGTCGGCACCCGCGTGCCGCAGTGCGATTGCGTCGGGGTCACGCAGACCGGCGTCGAGCAATTCGGGCAGCGTCGCCGGCGGGACGGCGTATGGGCCGGCGCAGGGCACCAGTGCCGATTGCTCGGTCTCATCGAGAATCGGCAGTGCTCCGACCGGGGTGTCGCCCTCCGCGCCGACGAACGTCGCGAGGAAGTTCAGGAAGCGGCGGTACTGAGCGTGCAGCTCGGTTTTTTCGTAGAGGGTGGGGTTGGCTTCGAAGTCGACGCGTGTACCCCGGCCAGTTACCGATGGGTAAAGATTGAGTGCGAGGTCGTCTACCGGCCCACTGGTGAGGGGATGGAAGACGCCGACGACGTCTCCGAGCACGATCTCCTGGTGGTAGATCATCAGGTTCACGGTGGGGCCGAAGCCGCCGCGCCGCGCACCGCCGTCGGGGAGGTCGCGTCGCATGTCTTCGTAGCGGTAGCGCTGGTGCCGCAGCGCCCCGGTGAGCTCGAGCTGCACCCGTCGGACGAGCTCCGCACCGCTCACGTCGGCGTCCACCTGCACGCGCAGCGGGACGATGTTCGACACCATGCCGGCCGAGCGCCGTGTGGCCGCGGTGGTGCGAGCGGAGACGGGCAAGCTCAGCACGATGTCAGTGGCGCCGGTCATTCGTGCGAGGTAGGCGGCGAACGCGGCGACGACGACGGGGACGTCGGACGAATTCCAGCGTCGGGCAACGTCGCCGATGCTCTGGGAAATGCCGTCGGCGATGGTGCCGCCGAGGAGAAGCGAGGGTGCGACGGGTGGCGCTTCCCGGGCGGTGAGACGGGCGGGGTCGGGCAGGCCGGCGATGCGCTCGGCCCAATACTTTCCGTCCGTCTCGAACCGGCTCGTGGATCGGTAGGTGTCTTCGGCGTCATACAGCTCGCGCAGGCTCAGCGCCTTGGAAGGCGGCGGTTCAGTGCCGTTCACGAGGTGGCTGTAGATCTCGGCCACACGGTTGGTGAGCACCATGCCGCCGTGGCCGTCGATGACGATGTGGTGGACGCGGGAGAACCAGAAGTAGTGGTCTTCGCCGACGTGCAGCAGGGTGGCCATGATCAGCCGGTCTTTCAGCACGTCGAGCGGGCGGCTGTACTCCGCGGTCATCCAGCGGTGGGCCTCAGCGATTGCATTGTCGACGCCGCGTAGATCGCGGTAAGCGAGAGCGTCTTCGATACCGAAGTCGACACTCTGTAGGGTTCCATCACGACCGTCGACCAGCAGGACGAATGGCGACTCCAGTTCACGGGATGCACGGTCGGTGGCGTCCACCAGGCACCCCACGTCGACGTGTCCCTGAATCTCCACATACTGGGCCACATTGAGGGGGACGCTCGGGTCGAGTTGCTGGGCGAACCAGAGTCCCTGTTGTGCTCTCGACAGGGGGAACTCACTCACAGTGGTTGTCCCCCGTCCATGTTTCCCGATCCGAGCAGAAATCGGGCCTGCACGCCGCTTCGTTACTGTGAATTGGCCCACTCACGATCTGGATGGGCCTGGACCTTGATGACTCCCGGTTCGCGAAATCCTCTACTCAG
The DNA here is from genome assembly GCF_000280725.2 of Rhodococcus sp. JVH1. Classification (NCBI taxonomy): domain Bacteria; kingdom Bacillati; phylum Actinomycetota; class Actinomycetes; order Mycobacteriales; family Nocardiaceae; genus Rhodococcus; species Rhodococcus sp. JVH1. The sequence goes on from NZ_CP166289.1 coordinate 1,986,006, forward strand.
ACAATAATGAGCAAGCGCGTTGCTCACTACGCGGGGGTCAAACCTGCGACGCACGTCACAGTATCCTCTACGCAACCACGATGACAGGAGCCACGATCCGTGAACGATCATTCCCGCGGTGACGCCGAGAACCCTGGCGCTTCGGGCACTTCCGCGGGCGAGCCCTCGGTTCGTCGCATCCGCAAGCGCACGAGTGTCCGCAGCAAGTCCTATAAGCGCAAGCGTTCCCTGATCACGGGCGGTTTTGTGGCTTCGCTGGTGGTAGTGGCACTGGGTCTGTGGCTCGGCTATTCGGCTAGGGAAGCACGCGCAAATCTGTACGAGTCGCGCAACCACGCACAGCTCGCGAAAGACGCGTTACTGGACGGTAATACAGAAGACGCAGAGCGCTCATCCGCCGACGCCGACAAGTACGCGAACCAGGCGTACGACTACACACACAACGTTCCATGGAGCGTCGCGTCCGCCATTCCGTGGCTGGGCAGCCCGCTCGAGACATCGCAGCAGATCTCCGAAGTTGTACGAGGCCTGACATCAGAGGTGCTCACACCCGCCGTGGCAGCCGGAACCTCTCTGGCGCCAAACCAACTCATCGCTTCCGGCGGCAAGGTAAATTTGCAGCCGCTACAGGATGCTGCGCCAGTACTGGATCAGACTGCCGTCGCTGCGCAGCGGTGGAACGATAAGGCACAGGCTATCGCGGCTCCGACATACCTGACGTCGGTTTCCGACGCTCGTACACAACTGCAGGACCAGCTTTCGGAGCTCTCGAAGCTGTTGGGAAATACCGCAATTGCCGCACAGCTGGCACCCGCAATGTTGGGCGCAGACGGCCCCCGCAACTACTTCATGGCCTTCCAAACCAACGCCGAGGCTCGCGGAACGGGCGGCCTGCTAGGTGGCTACGGTGTCATTCGTGCGAATGATGGTGTCGCACGGGTAGACACGCTAGGGCGGAACTCGGACCTTGTCGGCGCAGCAGCGCCGTTGGACCTGGGACCAGAATTCGCCGCCCAATACGGGCAGAGCCGACCGACCACAGACATCCGTAACAGTAACTTGAGTTCACACTTTCCCTATGCAGCGCAGATTTGGAAATCGATGTGGGCCCAGGAATCAGGCGAGCAGGTGGACGGTGCGATTGCCACCGACCCGATCGCGCTCAGCTACGTGCTCGGCGCCATCGGCCCGGTCAAAATGCCGGACGGAGAGGTGATCAACGCCGACAACGTGGTGGAACTGACCGAGTCGACCGCCTACGTCCGGTTTGCGGACGACAACAACGCCCGTAAGCAGTATCTTCAGACGGTGGCCGCTCGGGTGATCGACAAGATGACCGGTCAGATCCAGTCCCCCCAGAAGTTGCTAGACGCCCTCGGCCGCGCGGCCGGTGAGCGCCGTATCGCCGTGTGGAGCTCGCACCCTGAGGAGCAGCAAGTTCTGGCCGGGACCCCCCTCGGTCACACCGTCCCCGACGACGCGGCACCATTCGCCGGCGTCGTCATCAACAACCAGGCTGGTGGCAAACTCGACTACCACACGACGCGTGAGATCGACTACACGGCTGAGAGTTGCGCCGGCGACACCCGCCGCTCGACGGTGATAGTGAAGCTGACGAACAACACACCGGCGGGCGACTTCCCTGACTACGTCGCGGGAACGTTCATCAACACCCTCGGCGTACCTAAGGGCACCAACGTGTCGGCTGTGTCGCTTCTTGCGACACAGGGCGCCCAGCTACGGAACGTGACGGTGGACGGCAAGCCGGCCGTGTTCCTGACGGGCAAGGAAATGGGCCACCCACTGTTCGACGTGCTGGTTCCCGTGAGGCAGGGCCAGACGACGGAAATCAAATACCAGCTGACCGAGCCCGCCAGCCCGGGCGAGGCGCGAGTTCCGGTGCAACCCCTGGTAGATGATCCAACTGTCATCGTGGACGTGCCGAACTGCGGCGCCTGATTCGGAATGCTCTCAGACACCTCTCGCACCGCCGCCACCGCCCTGGCTGTGGCGGCCGGTGGCGCGGTGGGCGCTGCGTGCCGATACCAGATGTGGCGGTGGTGGCCGGACGACGCAATGCACTTTCCGCTCACCACGTTCGCCATCAATGCGGTGGGGTGCTTCCTGTTCGGCTTCTCTATCGGCGCGGTTCCGGACGGGAATCAGGATTCGACGGCCCTCGTGCATGCGTTCCTTACGTACGGTGTACTTGCCGGTTTTACAACGTTCAGCTTCTTTGCGGTACAGGGTGTCGCGCTCACCTCTCCCCGGATGGGGCTGCTGTATCTGGCGTTGACGCCAGTTTTGGCTGTCGGTGCGGCGTGGGCCGGCAGGGCGTGCGGGTGGGTCCTGTCGAAGCGCAGCAGTCGTGTGGGGAAACATGCGCAATGAACGTGTCAACGTCGATCAACTATGTGTTGTGGGTCGCGGCCGGTGGTGCGGTGGGGGCACTAGTGCATTACCTGGCCGTGACGGTCGCCGGCCCCCGCATCGGTGCGGGCCGAGTTGCGCTGCTACTCAACTCGTGTGCGTGTATGCTGCTCGGCATCGTCGTCGCATCGGGCCGGAGCGGGCATGGTTACGCGTTCTTCGCTGTCGGCGTACTCGGTTCGGTCGCGCCGTTTACCGCACTTGCCGGGCAGGCATTAGACCGCACTCGTCCTCGGTCTCGGCGCCGCACGATATTGCTCGCGATGTGGACTGCATTGGCTGGCGTGTCGATGGCGATAGTCGGATACATTCTCGCCGATCTCGGCAGCATCGCGTTCGAGAAGGTTCCAGGCAGCCTCCGCTAGCACGCCCCTTGCACTACGGCCTTGATGAACCCGACCGTTTGATACAGGTACGTGTATTCCCACTCGGCGAGGCTAAAGGTGTATTCGCGTGGCACGGGCCGCATGACGATCTCACCGTCGAAGCATTGGGAGAAGATATAACGCGCGCGCGGCAGGTGGTATCGCCAGCTGATCACCAGGATGCTGTGCCACCCGGTTTGTTCCGCGAGTTCGCGGGTGAATTGCGCCTCTCCCCGTGTCGTGGCAGGGACTGGGGACACACACGTGACAGTGAACCATGGATCTTTGGTCGCACAGTACGCGGCCATCCTCTTGTCACCTGTCCCGTAGGCGTTGGACAGGACGAGGTTCTTGGAGACCCCCAGCCGCGCAAGTTCCATGGCGTACTCTTCGCGCCCGTCGTGCCCACCACCGAGTACGACGATGGCGTCAACGGGTTTCACGGGGTCGACTCGAGCCTTGGTATAGACGAAGAAGCCCACGACGCCAACGACGACGACGAGCGCACTCATCGCGCCGACCAGCACCGTCGTTGCACGCCGCATGTCACCAACCTCAGGGCTAGTAAAAGTTCACTGCAAGTCTCGGCCACGCTCGAGGAGCTCGATGAGATATGAGCCGTAGCCGGACTTTACTAGTTTCTCTGCCCGGAGACGCAATTCGTCATCGGAGATGAATCCCTGTCGCCAACCAACTTCTTCGGGAGCGCCGATTTTGAGGCCCTGCCGTTGCTCGATAGTGCGGACGTAGTTGGACGCCTCGAGCAGCGAGTCGAACGTACCTGTGTCGAGCCAGGCGGTTCCTCGCGGCAGAACCTCGACGTTAAGGCGGTCCTGCTCGAGGTACGCACGGTTGACGTCGGTGATCTCGTACTCGCCGCGGTCCGAGGGCCGTAGATGCTTGGAGATCTCCACTACATCGTTGTCATAGAAGTACAACCCGGGCACCGCGAAGTTGGACTTTGGTGTTGAGGGCTTCTCTTCCAGCGAGAGTGCTCGGCCGCGGTCGTCGAACTCGACGACTCCGTAAGCGGACGGATCGGCAACCCAATAGGCGAAGATGGCTCCGCCGTCCAGGTGAACGAATCTGCCGAGCTGATGGCCGAGGCCGGAACCGTAGAAAATGTTGTCGCCGAGAACCAACGCGGCGGGGTCGCTGCCGATGTGGTCGGCGCCGAGCACAAATGCCTGCGCGAGCCCATTCGGCTCGTGTTGAACGGTATAGGTCAGGTTGACCCCGAATTGGGAGCCGTCGCCTAGAAGACGCTGGAATTGTTCGGCGTCGTGTGGAGTGGTGATCACGAGGATGTCACGGATGCCTGCGAGCATCAGTGTGGTGAGCGGGTAGTAGATCATCGGCTTGTCGTAGACAGGTACGAGCTGTTTGCTAATGCCGATGGTGATCGGATGCAGGCGTGTACCGGAACCGCCGGCGAGGATGATGCCTTTCATGCGCGAATCCCTTTCACACCAGGTGTTGTGCTCGAACTGCGGAGCTCGTTAAGTGAGACCATCAACCCAGTCCCTCACGTTGTCATACCTGGGCAACAGCCCTTGGTCCGTTGCCTCGGACAGAGACGGCGCCGACGTGTCCTTCTCGGACAGACTGAGTTCGAGCGTGGATCCAGACCGCGATGTTGTCGGCCACTCGATACCGATCTCGGGGTCGAGTGGATTGATTCCACGCTCATGGCCGGGTGCGTAGCCCGATGAGCACAGATAGACGACCGTCGAATCATCCTCGAGCGAGAGGAATGCGTGACCCAATCCCTCGGAGAGGTAGATCGCACGGCGATCCACATCGTCGAGTAATACCGAGTCCCACGTTCCGAAGGTGGGCGAGTCTACCCGTGTGTCGACGACCACATCCAGGACGGCTCCCCTGACACATGTCACGTACTTCGCCTGGCCGGGGGGCACATCCGCGAAATGGATGCCCCTGAGGACCCCGGCTGCCGACACGGAACAATTGGCTTGCGCGAGGTTCAGCGAATACCCCACCGCATCCACAAACGTTGGTTCTTTGAACCATTCGAGGAACACTCCTCGGTCGTCCCCGAACTGCTTCGGGGTTACTTCCCACGACCCCGCTACCTTCAACTCACGGATATCCACCGTCATGCCCCCTGTGACTGGTATCTGGCCTCGACGGCGACCTTGCCGTCTTCCCACCACGAACAGTTGTCCCGGTACCAGTCGATCGTGGCTTGCAAACCTTCACGGAAATTGGTGTAGCGCGGCCTCCAACCGAGTTCATTGCGCAGCGTGGACGAGTCGATGGCATACCTCAGGTCGTGCCCGGCTCTGTCGGTGACGTGGTCGAAGTCGTCAGGGTCTTTGCCCATCAGTTCCAGAATCATTCGTACGACTGAGAGGTTGTCGAGTTCGCCGTCTGCACCGATGAGATAGGTACGGCCGATCTCCCCCGACTCGAGGATTCGCCACACGGCTGAGTTGTGGTCCTCGACGTGGATCCAGTCGCGCACGTTCTTACCCGCGCCGTAGAGCTTGGGACGCGCGCCGGCCAGGATGTTGGTGATCTGCCGCGGAATGAACTTCTCGATGTGCTGATACGGCCCGTAGTTGTTGGAACAGTTAGACAACGTCGCCTGTACACCGAACGACCGAACCCAGGCACGAACGAGCATGTCCGACGCCGCCTTTGTCGACGAGTACGGACTTGACGGGTTGTAGGGCGTGTGCTCTGTGAACTTCGCCGGGTCGTCCAGCTCAAGGTCGCCGTACACCTCGTCTGTCGACACGTGGTGGTATCGCACACCGTGCTCGCGAACGGCTTGCAGCAAGGTGTAAGTGCCGATGACGTTGGTCTGCACGAATGGACCCGGGTCGGCGAGTGAGTTGTCGTTGTGGGACTCTGCCGCAAAGTGCACCACGGCATCGGACTCTGAAATGAGTGTGTTGACCAGGTCGGCGTCGGTGATGTCACCTTCGACGAAGTTGGCCGAGTCTCGGACTGAAGACAGCGAGGTTTGCGAACCCGCGTAAGTGAGCGCATCGAGCACCGTCACCTCGATACCCGGGCGATCGCGCACGGTGTCATTCACAAAGTTCGAGCCGATGAAACCAGCACCACCGGTGACCAAAATCCGCACATTGTCTCCATGTTCCGCGGGAATTCGCACTCATGCCGGTGTTCTGAATCCACACCGCGTACCAGAGGCTATTAGCCCCGACGCCACACTGCCAGCGGCCGATACAGTGTCCTATGACACACCACCTGCATCCGAATGCGCTTGTTTAGTCGCCTGACCAACAAATCGTACGCAACCGCAGCATCGACATCGTGGCTCAGACGTGATCTGCCGCAGGTCCAGACCCGTCGGTGGCGCGCCGGAGCGCCGACCCGCGACGGGAAGGTGCCCGCCATTCGCCGACCGACATTGTCGACCGCCACCCACCGGAAGCGCACGCCGCGCAGATCTGACCCTAGACGTCCAACTCCAACCCTAGACGTCCAACTCCAATTTTCGCGTAGGCGTCAGAGGCACCACCTCGAAGTGCTCCGGGACACTGCGCTTCGATAGTCCTGCCCGGGAGTTGACGAACAGATCGATCAGGGTATCACCGGCCCGTCTAGGGACCGGGGCCCTGCGTCCCATTGAGGACATGCAAACCCGACGCTGAGCGGATACAGCGTTCACTGGGAGCACCGACCGGGCTCAATTGCAAGTCCTCGCTTACAATCAGCTCGCCAGAAGAGGCAAACCCCAAAGCTATCGGAATGAGGCCTACATGAAGAGCGCCCTTATCACCGGAATTACTGGCCAAGACGGCCCCTACCTCGCTGAACTTCTCTATGAGAAGGGGTACCGAGTCTACGGTCTCATCCAAGGACAGAACAACCCGAAGGCGGCGAGGCTCGCGGAAACCCATCCGTACGTTGAGATCCTCAGTGGCAATCTTCTCGATCTCTCAAGCTTGATGCGAGCATTCTCTGCCGCCGAGCCAGACGAAGTGTATAACCTGGGAGCGATCTCGTTCGTCGCCTACTCATGGGAGAATGCGCGCCTAACCACCGACGTCACTGGCGGCGGTGTGCTCAACGTGCTTGAGGCTCTGCGTTTCTACCAGGATCAGACTGGCAAGCAGGTACGCTTTTACCAGGCCTCAAGCTCGGAGATGTTTGGGAAAGTCCAAGAGGTCCCGCAGCGTGAGAGCACGCTGCTTTGGCCCCGCTCCCCCTACGCGGTCGCGAAGGTCTACGGTCACCACCTCACTATCAACTATCGAGAGTCCTATGGCCTTCACGCAAGCTCGGGCATCCTTTTCAATCACGAATCTCCTCGCCGTGGACAAGAGTTCGTAACTCGCAAAGTCACCCAATCGGTCGCTCGCATTTCACTCGGGCTGCAGGATCGCATCGCACTCGGCAACCTCGATGCGGAGCGCGACTGGGGCTTCGCCGGTGATTACGTGGAGGCTATGTGGCTTATGCTCCAGCAACACGAGGCCGACGATTACGTCATTTGCACTGGTGAGTCGCACTCGATCCGCGACCTCCTCACCATTGCTTTCAACGAGGTAGGAATCTCCGACTGGTCCCATCTCGTTTACTCGGATCCAAAGTTCTTCCGTCCTGCGGAGGTCGACCACCTTATTGGCGACGCATCGAAGGCCCGAGACAAGCTGGGCTGGTCACCGAAGGTCAGCTTTGAGCAATTGGTCCGGATGATGGTCCAGAATGACGTGGACGAACAGTCCAAGCTCTCGACCGGAACTCGTTCGTGACGCTTGGGCTGAAGGGGGATAGACAGACCGCCCTGATCACCGGCGCATCCGGCCAGGACGGGAGCTACCTTGTCGAGCGCCTTCTTGACGACGGGTGGCACGTACACGGGACTGTGCAATCCATGTCGAGCACTCAACGCCTTCATCCTGATGCCTCTAGACTCGAACTTCGCGTGGCGGACCTTTCGGACGCCGACACCTGTCGGCAGCTCGTTCTGGACACGGTTCCTGACGCGGTGTTCCACTTCGCGGGGGTCTCGTCGGTCTCCCACTCGTGGGATGAGCCGCTTGAAACAGCGAAAGTAAACGGGATCTCCGCGGTAGCACTGATGGAAGGCTGCCACCGCCTTCAAGAAATTAACGGACGGGAAATTCGCTTCGTCAATGCATCAAGCGCAGAGATCTTCGCGGGCACCGGTCAGTCCCCACAGAATGAACTGACCGCGATTGCGCCGGTCAATCCATACGGCGCATCCAAAGCATTTGCACACAACATGGTCCAGACATTCAGAGCACGCGGTCTGCATGCGAGTAACGCGATCTTCTATAATCACGAGTCACCTCGCCGACCCACCCAATTTGTTACACGCAAGATCACCGCTGGCGTCGCGGCAATTTTCCATGGGCGTACCGACATACTCGAGCTAGGCAGACTTGACGTAAGGCGTGACTGGGGATGGGCACCAGACTACGTCGATTGCGCAATCCGAATTGCACAGCACCAACAGCCCGATGACTTCATCGTCGCGACCGGGAAGTCGCATTCTGTCGAAGACTTTGTCGTCAGAGCGTTCCATGCCGTCGGCATCAGCGAATGGTCGCGTTATGTCACGATCGATCGCCAACTCTTGCGACAAAACGACTCTCTACAACTCGTTGGCGACGCAACGAGGGCACGCGAGGAACTTGGCTGGGTACCAACGAAAACCTTCCAGGAAGTCGTCGAGGCGATGGTTCAGCATGACCTCCAGATCAAAATTTGAGAAAATGATGCCGTAAGGCCGCGCAACTCCAATTGCACGGCGCATTAGTGACAATACCGGCCACGTGCCCAGTTCTCCATTATCGATTCAAGCAATGGGAAACGTCCCGTACAACAAGAGCTAAAGAGAGGACGCAGTGCCCCGCCTTCGCTCCATAGCCATCGCAATCAGTTCGCGAGCAAGAGGACGCTTGCGCGGAATTCACGGCGCACGAGTGCTCTCCCAAGTAAAGATCGTACGACAAAACGGCAAAATTTGTGCGAACGGCGCGACCTTCCGCACCGGAGTCCGGATAGCCGTAATTGGAACGGCAGATCACCCGGCCATACTTCGGTTGGGTCCCCGCTCATCAATAGGAGAGCGGACAATTCTTAACGTAGCGTCGGGCATGAGCATTGGCGAAGATTCACAAGTATCTTGGAATTGCCAAATTATGGATACAGATTTCCATAAGATTCACTATACCGACGGGGCGGTGCCGGCATCATCCAAACCTGTCACGATCGGTTCCCACGTCCTCGTTGGGACGGGAGCGATCATCCTGAAAGGTGTTACGGTTGGCGATGGCGCGGTCATAGCCGCCGGGTCCGTAGTGACTAATGATGTGCCGCCAAATTGGCTAGTCGGCGGAAACCCGGCGCGACCAATACGAGAGGTCGATCGATGGGAGTGACCTACCCGTTCCTCCTGACTGTAGCCCGGCGAGCAGGTCCAGGTGATGCGTAGGTCAAGTCCCAGGGCGTGGTGTACGACGGTCGACGCGTGACTCCTCGTGGGGTTATGCGGTCAGAGCCGCCGGCGTCACCTCCTCGGTAGGTTCGGGTGTTGCGTGGGTGCCGCGAGACCGGGCGAGCACGTCGAGGCCGAGGTAGCGGCGGCCTTCGATCCACTCGTCATGCTGCTCGGCGAGTACCGCGCCGACGAGCCGAATCAGGGCGGTGCGATCGGGGAAGATCCCGACGACATCAGTCCTCCGGCGGATCTCCTTGTTCAATCTCTCCTTTAACCGGCCTTCGCGTGTGGGTCAATCGCAGACTGGCGATCTGGAGTCAGCGGTCGAGCCGGTGGAGGTGATCGGTCAGGGCGTCTGCAACGCGGTGGTGGCGAGCAGCTTCGTCGGGCCAGCCGCGGTCGCAGGCATCGGCTTCGAGTGCCTGGACGTCGGTGCGTTGCGCCTCGAGCGCGCCGCGGAACTCGGGTCCGGTGACGAAGTTGTCGCAGGTCTCGCAGATGTTGGCATAGGGACAGGCTCCGGCCGCTTCGTGCCGAGAACAGTAGCCATGGGCAACACGGGTTTTGAGCATCTCGCTGCCGAGCCAGCTGACGGTGTCGGGAACGATCGGCTTGCCGACCGGGGTAAGGGTGAACCGGCGGCGCATCTTGCCCATGGCCTGGTCGTAGGCGTCGCGCAACGTCGGCGATGCGAGGGTGGCGTAGCGGAGAGTCATCTGAGGAGTGACGTGCCCGAGCAGCGCCATCAACGCCTGCAGGCTCATCCCGGCATTGGCGAGCTCGGTGGCCCAGGTATGCCGCAGCTGGTGCGGGGTGACAATCAGGGGCCCGCCGCCAGTGCCGCGCAACCCAGACCGTTCAACGGCGGCGAGCAGCCCGTTGCGCAGCCGGGTCTGGCCGAGGCGGCGGCCGTGCGCGACGAACAGAAAATCGGTCAAAGCTCCGGTGCGCGGATGCGGCAGTGGTCGGCAGACGCCGCGTTGGGTGGTCCACTCGTCCAACACCGCGACGGTGGCGGCCGAGAGCGGCACCATGCGCTCGGTCGCGAGTTTGCCCAGCGGCACCTTCAGCCAGGTCCCGGCCGGGCCGTAGTCGACGACGCTGCTGAGCTCGAGATCGAGCAGTTCCCCGACCCGCAACCCCGCCCCGCGGAGCGCCGTCAACCCGATGCGGGCGAACGGATCCTCCAATCCGGCAACAGCGTTCATCACCACGCCGTCGACGTCGGGTGCCAGTGCGCGGGGCAAGGGTTGGTCGAGCTTGGGGACGTCGGCAGCGAAGACCAGCCGACGCGGTGGTGCCTGCTCCCAGCCCCATTCGGTGAGATCGTCAAGTAGGTTGCGCAGGCTCAGCACCGCCGATTGGATCACGGCCCTCGAGATGGTGCGTCCGGCGCCGGCTGCGGCGCGTTGCCCACGCCAGGTGCGGGTGCGGTTCCAGGCGAGGAAGCCCTCGATGTGACTGCGGTCGAGGCCGTCGAGGGACGTGACCTCGGGGTGGTGTGTGGTGAGGTAGTCGGCGAACGGCAGGAGGTCGTTGATCAGTGATTCGACGGATTTCGGGCGAAGCACGGCGGCTCGGACGGTGACGTAGCGCAACAACGTCTCGCGGATCGCGTCTGCCATCGGAACGTCGGCGAACCGTTGGGCGTGGCTGCGGGCCCAGGACCGGCGCCGTGGTGGAATGTCGACGATGCGGGCCTCGAACAGCACCTGCCGCAGACCCGCGATCCGGTTGCGGTATGCCCGCCGAGACGACGGCGGAATAGATTGTGTTGCAGCCAATGCGGCGTCGAAATCGTCGACGGTGTCGTTGGTGATGTCGCTGACGAGTCCGCCATGCCAGGCGAGCAGCACCGCCAGGCACTCGCCGAGGACGGTCTCGACCCACGACGGTGCCCAGCCCAAGGCCAGTCCGGCAGTCCGGGCCGCGGCGAACCCGTCCGGGTCGCGGGCCTCGACCGCACTCCCGAGTCCGGTGAGGTTCTTGACCGCGGCGAACTCGAGGTCCAGTCGCAGCTCGTCTCGACCGATGACGTGACACAACAGCGGCCACGCCCCGGTGCTGCGGAGTTCGGTAAGCCGGTCCGAGGCAGGCCGGGCCATCCATTCCCGCAGATCCGGGTGCACGGCCAGGAATGCGGTTGCGATGCGGGTGCGGCCGCGGACGGCTCTTCCGCCCAGCCCGAGGGTGGCGACGTGGTCGAGATAGCCGGCCAGCACCGTATCCGGGTCCACCACGGTCGGCCATGCCGTGGTCATCGCCGTGCCCCGGCGAGACTGGCCCGGGCGGCGCCGTATTCGGCGGCGAGCTGCTCGATCGACAGGTGCACGTACTCGGCGGTGGTCTCCGGGGAGGCGTGCCCCATCAACTCCCGCAGCACCATCAGATCGATTCCCGCGGAGGCGAGTTCGGTGCCGTAGGTGTGTCGCAGCCGGTGCGGACGCACCCGACCCGCGCCGGACAGGTCCCGGTGCCGCCGGAACAACGATCGCAACCCGGCCTCGGTCACCGGCGCCCCCACGGTGGGGCCCCGCAGCACCACGAAGCACTCCGGTGTGACCAACCCGGGTGGCCGCTCGAGGCGCAGATAGGCCGATAGTTCGGTGAAGAACACCGCATCGACCGGCACCACACGCTCCTTCGAACCCTTGCCGAGCACCCGCAGCCGGCGTCGACCGAAATCCACCTCCGCCAACCGAAGCGATCGCACCTCGGCGCTGCGCAGACCCCCGAGCAGCATCGCCCACACCATCGCCCGATCCCGATGGGTGCGCAGCGACGAGACGAACACGTCCACCGCGTCGGCGTCGAGGGATTCGGGCAGCAACCGCGGCTGGCGCACCAGACGGCCTCCGGCCCGGGGCCGGCCGGGCCCGAGATGCCCGAGCAAACCCCGCCCCGACGGACGTAACCCTTGACCCCGCCGGGGTGAGGGCACCGGATTGTCGGCGCGCACCCCGGTCATCACCAGGTACTCGAACAACGCCCGCACCGCCGCGACCCGCCGGTTGATCGTCGACGCCGCCGCCGTGCGCTGCCTGCCGTTCCTCGTCGTTGCGCCGGGTCGGGGATCACGGCGCACGCCCTGCCAGTCGATCCACTCGAACACGGTCACCGGCGTCACCGACGCCAATCCGAGATCGCGGGCGATCAGGAACCGCGCCAGGTTCAGCACATCGAAGGCATACGCCCGCACCGTCGCCACGCTGAACGCACGCCCGGCCAGATGTTTGAGGAACGCGTTCGCTGCCGCGCAACCCTCCCACTCGCCGACCACCACATAACCGTCGTCCACCGCGTGCACCCGAACGGCCATCGCCTGCTCCTCTCCGATCGAGCCGACACCGTCAGCATGCGCCCCATCCGGCCATCGGCCCCGGACCTCACGCCGCGCATAGAATCGTGTCGCCCGAGAGCCGGTTAACCGATCGGGGATTGTTCGACCAGATCTGACGCCAGATCTGCTTCGGGAAGCCGGTGAACGCGAGCAGATCCGGGCGAGCCGCGTCGAGATGGTCGGCGACCTTCGGAAGCTTCTCCGACAAGGCGTCGATCACCCGACCATATTGAGCATGAACGGAATCGGCGTCCGGCTGGTCGTAGACGGAGTGCAGGAGCGCACGCACCCAGGGCCACGAGTTCTTCGGTGTCTGGGACATGAGATTGGTCGAATAATGCGTTCGGCAGCGTTGCCAAGCGGCTCCGGGCAAGGTGGCGCCGATCGCCGACACGAGGCCGGCGTGCGCGTGAAGAGGTCACCAACCGCACGCCGGACAGCCCGCGGGCGACCAGCGACCGGAAGAACGCCAGCCAACCGGCCCCGTCCTCGGCGGAGGTCACCTCGATTCCCAGGATCTCGCGGTAGCCCTCGGCGTTCACTCCGACCGCGACGAGCGCGTGCACGTTCACCACCCGGCCGTTCTCGCGGACCTTCAGGACGAGGGCGTCGGCGGCGACGAACGTGTACGGGCCGGCGTCGAGCGGGCGGCTGCGGAACGCCTCCACCTGGGCGTCGAGGTCCTTGGCCATCACGGACACCTGGGATTTCGACAGGCTGGTGATGCCGAGCGAGTCGACGAGTTTCTCCATCCGGCGGGTCGAGACCCCGAGCAGGTAGCAGGTGGCCATTACCGACGTCAGGGCCCGCTCGGCACGCTTGCGGCGCTGCAGTAACCAATCAGGAAAGTACGAGCCCTGACGCAGCTTGGGGATCGCGATGTCAAGGGTTCCGGCGCGGGTGGGGGTACCGCCCTGCACGCAGTGCTTGGGGGAGCGAAGTCCCGGTGGCGGTAACCGTTCCGGCTGTTGGTGCGGTCCTCGGAGCGTTCACCAAAACCGGCGCCGCACAGGCTGTCGGCCTCGGCGCCCATCAGCGCGTCGATGAACGTGGACAGCAGGCTGCGCAGCAGGTCGGGGCTGGCGTCGGTGAGGCGATCGGTCAGGAACTGGTGCAGGTCGATATCGTGGGCAGTGGTCATCGCGTGCTCTTTCGTCGAGTCGAGTTGGTAGCTCTCTCGAAGAATCACGCGATGACCGCCTACTTTCCGGCTACGACACGCCGGTGACGTCCTGATCCGGCTCGTACACCATCGTCATGGACGCAACCGATGCGTACGCTGGATGCACACGACTTTTGTGGGCTCTCTTCTCGGTAGCGCGTAAAGATGGGTCGCGTGTCGTAAGACATTGAAGGCCCGTGGGTCTGCTGCGATGTGTGTTGCCGACGTAAAAGCACAGCAAGGAATCCCACGAGGCGTGAGTGAGCCTATCGGTTTGCAACGCGATGCTGCGACACCCTGTTCGCACTGCCCGAATATCGTGTGGTCGCCGTTGGTGAGGAACCGACTTTCGGTCGGTAGGCGGACATTGAGATCACCAGCGAGGCCGTGTGCCCCTTGTTCACCGTCCCGGCATTAGGGTGCATTCATCCAGGTCGCAGCGGGTGCGTGACAATCCGATCGCGGGTGCACTCGTCGTGATCTGGCAAAGCGCCGCTAGTGTCCTGAGTCATAAATAAGCCATCGGTTGTTAAGATTGGTCATGGCAACTCGCGGTCCGCGACCGACGGACATTGTGCTGACCGAGACCGAACGCGCAGAACCTGAGGGGTGGTCGCGGCGACGCAAGACCGCTGCAGGTTTGGCGGTACGGTCGCGAATCATCCTCGCTGCTGCCGATGGTGGATCGAATACCGAAGTGGCGCAGAGGCTGGGGTTGAACCGAGGCACGGTGCGGCGGTGGCGCGACAGGTTCGTCGAGGACCGATGTGACGGGTTGCTCGACGAACCACGCCCCGGCCGTCCCCGGACGATCGACGACGACAAGATCAAGGATCTGATTACCTCGACCCTCGAAACGACACCGAAGAACGCCACACACTGGTCCACACGATCGATGGCAGAGCATCTCGATATCTCGCAATCGACGGTCTCGAGGGTGTGGCGCGCGTTCGGTTTGGCCCCGCACAAACAAGACTCGTGGAAACTGTCGAAGGATCCACTGTTCACGGAGAAGGTCCGTGACGTCGTCGGCCTGTACATGAACCCGCCCGAGCGGGCTCTGGTGCTCTGCGTCGACGAGAAGACTCAGATCCAAGCACTGGACCGGACCCAACCGATATTCCCGATGCTTCCCACCACCCCGCAACGCGCCAGTCACGACTACGTCCGCAACGGCACCTCGAGCCTGTACGCCGCTCTCGACATCGCCTCGGGGAAGGTGATCGGATCACTCCATTCACGTCACCGCGCACAAGAATTCATCGCATTTCTCCGCAAGATCGACGCTCAGGTTCCCGACGATCTCGATGTCCACCTCGTGATGGACAATGCATCGACCCACAAGACTCCCGCGGTCAAACGATGGCTCCTCGCGCACCCGCGCTTCGTCAGCCACTTCACACCGACCAGCTCATCATGGATGAACCTCGTCGAACGCTGGTTCGCCGAACTGACCACCAAGAAGCTCCAACGCTCCACGCATACCTCGGTCCAACAGCTCAACAAAGACATCCGGGCATGGATCGAGACCTGGAACGACAACCCCAGACCTTACGTCTGGATCAAGACCGCCGACCAGATCCTCGACTCCATCGCACACTACTGCGCCAGAATTAAAGACTCAGGACACTAGTTCTGAGACATCACCACCTGCCCGAAGCGGGCCTTCTCCGAATTGACTGTCCAGATGCCGCAGTTCGCACGGTCGACGATGACGCTGCGGGACGCACTCGTCGATGCGGTCACTCGGTGTGGGCGCGCTGCCAGCGAGGACGCCGGCTCGTCTTCCGTGTCATGGTGGTTGGTCCAGGCCACACTCACCGCCGCGGAGGCGATGATCGCCGACGTCGACGAACTGCCGTGCGCCGGATCGGTATCGACGAATGCCGGTACCGGCGAGTCCGGTACTTCCGCCTTTCGACCGGCACGTGGCGCAGGTATGAGCCTTGGATGTCCACGATCGTCGGCCTAGAGACCGGCAGGGTCCTCGGTGTGGTCGACGGCCGCGACAACAAGGGTGTCGCCATGTGGCTCGCTGCCCATCCGTAGGTGTGGCGGTACGGTATCGAGGTGGTCGCGATCGATCCGTCCGCGGCGTTCGCGAAAGCGATCCGAACCCACCTGCCGAACGCTGCGGATCAGTGTCGACGCGTTCACCTGGCCAAGCTAGCAAACGACATGGTTACGACTGTGCGGCAACGTCTTTTACAGCAATACAAGAACCAGCGAGGCCGGTCGGGTGATCTGTCTTGGGCGAACAGGCTGCTCCTGCACGGGGCGGACACCCTGTCTCCGCCGGGTGGGCACGGCTTCGGTCGGTCTTCGCCCACGACGATCCGACCGGAGAGCTCGCCGCCGCGTGGGGCATCAGGGAACAACTCCGCCGGTTGTTGGCCCACTACGTCCAGATCGCAGGAATGCCGGCTCTACAACTTTGTCGGGCAATCAGCATGAAGTCTCAGTTGCGGCCCGCTGGGTGCGGGTGCAGTGGAAGCGTATCCGGCGGGCCGAATTCTCACGATTTCGGAACCCCCAACCGGCGCGCTTGACGGCTTTCACGAGCCGGTTGTACCCCAACGCCAGAACGGAGGCCGCGAACACCGGCATCAAGAACATCAAACGCATCCGCCGCGGGTTCAGGGACGTGAAGCGCTGCCGCCCCCGTATTCTGCTCACCAGTGCCGCCCGCTGTTGAGTGTCTCTTCAAATGGCGACCACTGGGCCGGTGATCGTCACTGCCGATACCGATGTGTACCGGGTGGAGGCCCGATCATGCGTATCATCACAGCGCCGACGACGGGGCGACGCCGAATTAGGGCTGCACGGCCTGTCGAACGCAGATCGCGGGGTGACGACGGCCCGGTCGTCGGCATCGGCGGTGACGGCGCGACACGAAACACTGCGCCGCCAACATGAACGGCCCCTGCCGCGGCCCCGTCGGGTAGTCAAGACTGGTCCAGTCATGAGCGGAGCCATCGGAAGTGATCATCATTCGCCGGCCCGAGGAGGCCGAAAAACTCCTCGACACCGGCACCATGGTCTGCCCGTCCTGCCGGGGGCCGCTGGCCAAAAGGGCTACGGTCACGAGCGCACCGTCCGCGCCCCCGGGCGCCGCGACCGTGCGCCCAAGTCGGGTCCGCAGCCGCGAATGCACCGCCACCCACATCCTGCTGCCCACAGCCATGCACGCCCGCCGCGCCGACACCACCGAGGTGATCGGCAGCGCCCTGATCCACAAGGCGAAAGTCCTGGGGTTCCGGCGTAGCGCCGACCGGCTGGCTCGCTCGCCGTCCACGGTGCGCCGCTGGCTGCGCCGCACCACCGATGAGCATTTGCAGCGGATGGGTCACCAGGACACCCGGCAGCTGATCGAGTCGCCCGCGAAGTGTTTTCCGAGATCCGGCATACGGGGAACCCGCTGCTGCACGCCGTGTACATCCTCGCGGCAGCGACGGCCGAGGATCGTCGCCGCTACGGGTTCACCGACCCACCGTTGAACCTGATCGGCAACTACACAAAGGCTGACTGCCGGCCCAACCACCATCGAGCTGACACGACCGCCCCGCCGGGCCCTCCAGCGCCTGGATCCGGCCGTCACCGTGCCGATCATCGGCGTTCACAATGACGCACAGCAGTCACCGTGCCGACGAACCCACCAGCCTGCCGATGAACGGCGACAACTACCCCTGCAAATTCCGTGACGCCATCGTCTGCATTCTCATCAACACCCAACACCCGCGGTGCGGCATATACACATCCCGCAGCGGATCAAACTTCACGCGGAACCGCGAAGAGCCCTTTTGTAAGTTGAGACAGACTCACTAACAGGAGGTCAGTGTGTCGAAGACATACATATCCGCCATCTGTTCGTCAACGGAAAGTTTCAACTACGAAGGGATGAACCTGTTGACGAGATTGCGACGGAAACAGGAATGTCACGCGACACACTTTCGCAGGAAGATCAGGCCTGAGTTGGCTCATTTCGTTAATGCGTGAACTCAGGGCTCCACAATCCGGTCGAGCAGGGCCTGCGTGTTGGCCTCGCCGTCGGGTGGGAACATGTGGCGAGTCCCGTTGATCGCGATGGTCGCCGACCGTAGTGGCCTCAGCAGTTTCACGACCTTCCTGATCGCGAATCCGCTACGTTCCTGCACCACCCGCGAGACCGCCAACGCCGTGAACACCACGGTCAGGTGCGCCTCGATCGCATCACGGGTGCGGTGGAAGATCGGCCGCGCCCGCAGATCCGTCTTCGACATCCGAAACGACTGCTGCACATCCCGCAACTCGTGATACTTCCCGATCAACTGACCCGGATCCATTACCGACACAGGACGATTCGTCAAATAGCCCTTCAAGCCCACGAGCATCCGCGCCCGCTTCAGCGAGGCCGTCTCCAGCCGTCGGTCCTTCGCGGTCGCCTTGACGAACCGTGTCGACTTCGGGACGGTGTCACCGTCGACCGCAGCACGAGCCCGCGCCTCCTGCGCGTTCAGGGTCTTCTCGTCACGAGCGGCCCGACTGCGCGAGTACTGCCACACCGTCCGCCACGCATTCGGATGCTCCGCCTGATTCCAGACGGGTTCGGCGCGTTTACGGGTGTTGTTCACCACGGAGCGACCATGCCGCGGCGTGATCGTGTCGATGATCTGCCCATCTTTGAAAACTGTACCGTTCCAATGGAAATGGGAACAGAGATCCCGGGCGCCTTCGTCACCCGTGACCCGACGATGAACTTCAGGCCCGCCCGATCCAACGCCGCCAGATTCGCCGCCGACAGCATCCCGGCGTCGGCGGCCACGACCATCTCGACGCCCTCGAGGTCGTGGCGGGCCTGGAACTGGCGCACGATCGGCACAATCGTGTGGGTTTCAGCGGCGTTGCCTTCGTAGCATCCGATTTCGAGGGGGAAGCCGGTGCGGTCGACGAGCAACCCCACCACGATCTGCGGGTCGACCCGACGTTCCTTCGAGTACCCGACTTTGCGCAGGTCATCCTCTTTTTCGGCTTCGAGGTACAAGGTTTATGCCGACGTTACGGTTATGCCGATGTCCGGGAGGGTTGCGCAGGTCAGCGGGTAGTTTCCCGCGGCTGTTGTCGGCATATTCATAACGCTGCGAGCCAGGTGAGAATGTCGGCTTCGGGCTGATAGGTCCCGGGCGGAATGTTCGTGGGCCGGGTGCGGTCGAGTGCTGATTGCTTGATGGTCATGTCCGCGTGCATATAGACGTCGGTGGACTGAGTTCGTTGGTGTCCAAGCCACAGCGCGATGACAGAGATGTCGACGCCCTCGGCGAGCAGATTCATCGCGGCGGTGTGTCGCAGGGTGTGCATGGTGAGGTGCTTGTCGGCCAGACTCGCGCACGTCGCTGCAGCGGTGGCGGCGTGGACCGCGAGGCGGTGCTCGAGGGCGTCTCGCGAGAGCCGCTGTCCCCGCGGTCCGCAGAACAGGGCGCTGCCGGGCCGAGATCGGCGTTCGGTCAGGTAGGTGGTCATGACCGCGGTTGTGGTCGAGGTCAGCGGGGTTGCCCGTGTGCGGCGGCCTTTCCCGGTGCAGGAGACGCTCGCAGCGACACCGAGGTGGAGGTCGGTGTAGGTCAGCGAGCACAGTTCGCTGATCCGCAGACCGGTCTGAATGGCCAAAACGAGCAGCGCATGGTCGCGGCGACCGGTCCATCTGGTGCGATCGGGCGCGGCGATCAAAGCATCGGTTTCCTCGGCGGTGAGGAACTCGAGTATCGGTGTGAGGTGCCGTTTGGGTGGGATCGCGAGCACGCGGGAAATCGTTGCGGCATGGTCGAGTTGGTGTGGAAGTGCGTGGGAGAGTACGGCCCGGATCGCGCTGAGCCGGGCGTTTCGGGTGGCGACACTGTTGCCGCGTTCTTGTTCGAGGTGGTCGAGGAATGCGGTGACGTTCACAGCATCGATCTGGTCGAAATCGAGGTCTTCAACCCTGGTGGCGGTCCTGTCGGTGAGGAACGTCAGGAGCATCCGCCAGGTGTCCCGATATGCGGCGATGGTGTGTTCGGACAAGTCTCGTTGGGTTCGGGCGAAGGTGGAGAAGTAGGTTTGTAGTTCCCCGGTGAGCGTGGTCATGTCGATGGCCCTTCGGGTTCGAGGCGTCCTGCTGCAGCGGCGAGCAGTTCGGGAACCGCACTGAGATACCAGTTATTCCGAGGTCGGAATAACTGGTATTACTCCGATTCTCGGGTTATTCCGATGCCCGCTCCTTCCTGCGCGTAAGGGGCCTGGGACCTTGGCTGACGCGCTCTGGCAACTATCGCCTGTCGGAATAATCCGGTGCGCGCACGGGACCTCTTCCTCTCCCTGACGTTCTCCGCCCATGGTGACGGTGCCGCCATATTCATCCGAACCGGCGGCTCCATCGAATGAAAGGTCGATGTCATGGGATTGATGGTGTCCGAGCTGGCTGATGCCGTGCTCGGCGTGGTGGCAAGCGTGGGCTTGTCGGCAGACACGGTCGCTCGCTACCGCAAGTGCTGCGGCGTGGTCGTGAAGTTTTGTGAGCAGCGGGGCCTCGACGCGCTGTCAGCCAGGGTGGTCGACGAGTTCGTCGCGTGCCAGCAGGAGCGTGCCCGCCGCGGTGAGATCGGCCCGAACAGGCGAAAGGCTCTGGTGAAGTCAGCCCGCATGATGCTGGAGCTCCAGGCAACCGGCGCCGTGGTCTGGCGGATGATGAGCCCAGACCCTGATCTCACGCTCAGCGAGAGTTCCCGTGCCGTACTGAAACAGTTCGCCGCGGCGGCCGGCCTAGAGCTGGCCCCGGGGTCAGTGAGGTTGCTGGCCAGCGAGATCCGTCATTTCCTGGCCTACCTCGACCGGATCGGCCGGGGTGCTCCCGGTACCGTCACTGCAGACGACGTACGAGGGTTCATGGTCGAGATGGCGCCCAAGCGGCCAGCGGGCATCGGCAACCTGGTGTGGTCGCTCAAGAGGTTCTTCGCCTTCCTCAACGCCGCCGGGCTTAGTGACGTGCGCATCGATGGCTTGCTCGCGTATGCCGCGCCGCGGCGGGTGCGGGCGCTGCCGTGCTTTACCCGTGAGGAGACCGGCCGTCTCATTGAAAGGATCGAGACCGAGACCCCCTGCGGGAAGAGGGACTACGCGATGGTCTTGCTCGCGGTCTCGACCGGGCTGCGGTGCTGCGACATCGTCGCACTGCGCCTGGATGAGATCGACTGGCGCCGCGACGAGATCCGGCTGGTCCAGGCCAAGACATCGAGGCCGCTGGTACTGCCGCTGTCAGCACTGGCAGGTAACGCCGTCGCTGAATGGATCTTGCATGGCCGGCCCGATTGTGACGCCCCGGAAGTGTTCGTCCGGCTCCAAGCGCCGTTCGTGAAGCTCGGGAACTCGACCGGCTCGACCCTCATGCGCCGCCGCCTGACCCGGGCCGGCATCGAGCATGTGGCCCACGACGGCAAGTCCTTCCATGCCCTGCGGCGCACCGCGGGGACAAGGCTCATCGAGTCGGGCGCCGGCCTGCCGCTGGCCGCGCAGATCCTGGGCCACGCCCGCATCAATTCCTCCCGCCCCTACTTCGCTCTGGCCAGCGAGCAGCTCCGACAGTGCTGCCTGCCGCTGCAGGATCTCGCCTGCACGAAGGAGGGGCTGCGATGAACACATTCACCAGCAATTTCGCACCCCACATCGAGGCGATGCTCGAATGGCGAACCTCGCTCGGACACAGCCTGCGCGACATGCGAAACGCGATGGCCGGTTTCGACAGGTTCTGCTCATCGCATCACCCCGGCGAAACGGTGCTGACCCGGGAACTGGCGACCGCCTGGTGCAGGGACACCGCGACGGGCACCTGGGGCGCC
Source organism: Rhodococcus sp. JVH1 (assembly GCF_000280725.2). NCBI lineage: Bacteria > Bacillati > Actinomycetota > Actinomycetes > Mycobacteriales > Nocardiaceae > Rhodococcus > Rhodococcus sp. JVH1. Next base: position 2,007,610 of record NZ_CP166289.1, read on the forward strand.
TACCGGAGCCGCGCGGTCCGTGAGTTCGGCAAGTACCTCCAACTGGCCGGCGTGGACGCGTTCATCGTGCCGTCCGCGTGGATCGCCAGCCCGACCCGCGGCCTACCGCACATGTTCACCGATGAGGAGCTGGCCGCGTTCTTCCGGGCGGCCGACTCCATCGACGCCGATTACCGCAGCCCGTTCCGCGAGTACACGATCCCGGTCATCTTCCGGCTGATCCTCGGCGCGGGCCTGCGCCCGCCCGAAGCCCGCCGCCTGCGCCGCCACGACGTTGACGCCGAAGGCGCGATGGTGATGATCGAACGCTCCAAACGGAACAAGGACCGCCATGTCCCCGTCAGCGGGGACCTGGCCGGGCTGCTTGCCCGTTTCGATCACCTAGCCGACATGCGGCGCGCGGACCGAGAGTGGTTCTTCGAGGACCAGCATGGCTGTCAGTACTCCCCATCCTGGCTCATCGCCAGCTACCACCGCTGCTGCGAACGTGCGGGCGGGATCGCGCCGGCCTCAACCCCGTATACGCTGCGGCACAATTACGCCGCGCGCACCCTGATGCGGTGGGTCGAAGAAGGCAAAGACATTGAGGCATGGCTGCCCTACCTCGCCGCCTACATGGGACACCAGAAGTACTCCTCGACAGCGTGGTACGTGCATTTGCTGCCCGAGCGCCTCGCAGCGGCCGGCCTGACCCGCGCGGCCGGCATCATCCCGGCGGTGACGTCATGAAGACCCGCCAGCAGGCTGCGGACGGCTTCTACCGGCACCTTCGCGAGTGGTTCACAGCGTTTTTGCCCCGCCAGCGTGGTGCAGCCGAGAACACGATCACCTCGTGCCGCCAGACCTGGAACATGCTCCTAGGCTACGTCGCCGAACATCACCACATCGGTGTCGAGAAGGTCACCTTCACTATGGTTGACCGGGTCACCGTCACCGGGTTCCTTGAACACATGCGGGCCACCAAGTCGTGGACGCCCTCGACCTACAACCAGCGACTGGCGTGCATCCGGTCGTTCTTCACCTACGCGGCGGCCGCTGAGCCGACGCTCACGATCTACCTTGCCGACCTCGCCGCCATCCCGCGACTCAAGGCTCCGGCCGCGGCACCGGTGAAGTACATGAGCACAGAGGCGGTCACGGCGCTGCTCGCCGCCCCGGACCCGGGCACCCGGATCGGGCTGCGTGACCAGTTCTTCATGATCCTCATGTATGACCTGGCTGCCCGAGACGCCGAGATGCTCGCCATGACCCTCGCCGACATCGACACCAGGCGACTCACCGTGGACCTGCTCGGGAAGGGCTCCAAACCCAGGCGCCTGCCCATCACCAGCGAGACGGCCCAGCACTTCGGCCGCTACGCCGCGGTGTTCCACCCCAGCCCGGAACCGGCGACCCCGATGTTCTACACCAGGCGGAATCATCGTCCGACGCGGATGTCTGACGACAACGTCGCCAGGCTCATTCGCCAGCACGCCGCCACCGCTAAAGCCAGATGCTCCGACGTCCCGGCCCGGATCCACCCGCACATGCTCCGGCACTCCCGGGCGATGCACCTCTACCAGGCCGGCATGCCACTGGCCCTGCTCACCGAGTGGCTCGGGCACGCCGACCCTGAGACCACGCTCATCTACGCACACGCCGACACCGAGATGAAGCGCCACGCTCTCGAGAAAGCAAACAGCGCAACAACCCGCAGCCCTCTGCCGACCCCGCTCTGGCACGACCGCGAGGACATCATCCAGCGCCTGTGCGGACTTAAGGAGTGACACCGGATTATTCCGACAGGCGATAGTTGCCAGAGCGCGTCAGCCAAGGTCCCAGGCCTCTTACGCGCAGGAAGGAGCGGGCATCGGAATAACCCGAGAATCGGAGTAATACCAGTAGGTGTGTTCCGGGCCGGTGTGTCCGAGCCAGGTGGACAGCAGTGTCAGGGTGCGGGTGGGATCGGCGCCACGGGTGTAGGCAGCGATCATGTGCCGGGTGGCGAAAGTATGCCGCAGGTCCTGCAGCCGGGGTCTGCGCTGTCCGGCGGGTGTCAGTTCGAGGGTGTCGACGAGCGAGGCGAAGTGCTGTTCTATCGTTTCGACGACGAAGGCGCCGCCGCGGTTGTTCACGAAGATCGGTCCGCTCGGTGACGGGCCGGTCGCCAGCCGTGCAGGCGAATTCACGTACTCGACCAGCGTGCCGGTCGTGGTCGGATCCAGCGGCACGAGCCGGTCGAGCGGAGTTTTCGTGCCGTGAACGGTCAGCAGATGCTCGGCGACGTCGATGTTGGGGATGGTCAGGCGAAGCGCCTCACCGATTCGTAGTCCGGTGGCGGCGAGCAGCCCGATGATCGTGCGCATCGTCGCGGCCACTCTCGGGCTCGGGAAGAAGGCCGGGCACGCGCCGAGCAGCCGATCCAGGTCCTCTTGGGAGTAGATGAACGGGATCTGTCTGGTCGTTCCGGTGGGCAGCAGTGCTGCGGGAATGACCGGGATATCCGCGTCGGATGCGTTCAGCCAGGCCGCGAACGGGCACACGGCGGTCAGTCGCTGCGACCACCACACCGGTGCTGCGTCGGGGCGGTCACGGGCCCATGCCACCGCGTCGTCGATGGTGAACGTATCGGACTTGCCACGGGTTTCGAGCCAACCGCAGAACTGACGCAGCAGGTATTCGGTCGTCTTCAGTGCAAATCCCAGCCCGCGACGCTGGGTCAGGTAGACGTCGAGATCGTCGTGCAGGCTCATCGTGGCACCTGCCCGAACGGCACCGTCAGGGTCCGCAACGATGTCACGTCGGTCCTGGCGTATGTCTGGGTGCTGGCCGCGCTGCGGTGCCCGAGAAGTTCCTGGGCCTCGATCAGGTTCCCGCCGCCGGCGATGACGTTCATCGCTGCGGTGTGCCGCAGCCGGTGTGCGTGGACGGCACCCAGACCGGCTGCCTCGCCGCGATGCTTGACGATGTCGGAGATCCCCCCGCTGGACAACGCGCGGATCGGGGGACGCACCCGAACGAACAGCGCCCGGTCGCACGCGTTCGTGGGCCGCACTGCGAGCCAGGTGACCAGCGCCCGGCCCACGTCGACAGGTAGCGGCAGGGTCAACCGCCGTGGCCCTTTGCCCACCACGCTCAGCCTCCCTGCGGCCCAGTCGATGTCGTCCAGGCACAGGTGTGCGGTCTCCCCGGCTCGCAGTCCGAGCCGCCACAATAGTGTGATCACGGCTCGATCCCGGACACCGGAAACCGATTTCGGGTGGCACGCGGCGAGCAGGGCCTCGACCTGGGTCGGTGACAACGCGCGCGGCAACGTCACTCGTGTGGCACGGGTCCGCAGGATCCCGCCCGTCAGATCGTGTGTCACCCGGCCGGTTGCCAGTGCCCATCGCATCAGCGATCGTGTCGCGTCGACGATCAGCGTGCACGAAGCCGACGAGAGTCCGGCCGAGCGGGCCACAATGAACGTGTTGAGTGTCGCGACGTCGCAGGTGCTCCAGTCGATACGGTCATCGGTCGGGCACAGCGAGTCGACCAGTTCGGCCATCCAGATTCGTCGATGCCCGATACAGCCGGCACCGATTCCACCGACCTCACGCTGCCATCGTGCCCACTGATCGAGCTCACGATCCGCGGCTGTGCTGATCGGTGGTGCGGGCTTGTTGACCGGTCGACGAACTTGTCTGCGCGCCAGTTCGACACCGGGTAGATATCCGGTCTCGGTGAGGAACCGGCGTAGCGGCGGCATCCGTGTGGCGACGAGTGTATGGCCTGGCACTGTCCGGCCGTATGCGGCTTCGAACGAGTCGAGAACACCGACCGTTAGGGCTTGTAACGCGATGTCGTGATCGTCCATCCACGCGCTCAGTCCGCGCGTCACTCCCAGGATCTGCGGAACCATCGACCTGGCGTATCGTTCTGTTGCGAGCCACGCCGACAGCTGCTCCATCACCGCCCCAGACAGCGGTCCACGACCCGTCGCGGGCATCACCGTTTTCATGAGAACCACCTCCGAATAGACACTATTCGTAGGCTTGCACCTGCTCGTTATGCCGCCAACAGCCGCGGAGAACTACAGGCTGACCTGCGCAACCCTCCCGGACATCGGCATCACCGTAACGTCGGCATAAACCTTGTTATGCCGACGTCGGCATAACAAGGTCGTCACATCGTAGAGCAACAGGCTCAGGCCGCCGGTTTCAGCAGCGTGGGCGAAGCACTGCTCGGCGATCTTGTCCCGGTACTCGCCGGTGATGACCTGCTTGAGGTGGCGTTTGATCGTGGCGTAGCTGGGCGGGTCGGCGCCGAGGTCCTGCAGGACCCGGCCGGCGTCGAGTTTCGAACCGGGTTCGACGATGCGGGCGATCACCAGATCGCGGAACACCTCATAGCCGACGATTCCGAAGCCGAGTTGCTCGTACACGTCGGTCATCACCTGGCGCAGCAGCACCGATCCGGTGGATTCGGTACGTCCCGGCTCATCGATCCTCGCGGGTTTCTCGGCGGGGTCAAGCAGTGCCTTCTGACCGGTGGGCAGGGGTTTTTCGACCGGGATCTGGGGTGTGACATCCAGATCGAGAGCCTGCTGGTCGGGTTCGAGCCATGCTCGGGCGCGTTCGAGGAGCATCCCGAGTTCGAGGTCGGTGTGGGCGGAGCCGATATGTGTGACGATCTCCTGCCGGCCGTTTGCGTATCGGGCGATCTGCACGGCCGTGGCCCCGAATTTGGTGCGCACCTTCCTGATAAACGCCACCCGCCGAGCGTAAACCTAGCCTAAACCGATGCGATTAGTGCGTGAAATCCGCCCGATACGAATACGAACGAGCAGGTCACAGGCGTGAGTACCCGTTCACCGCCCGAAACGTGAGCCAACTCAGGTCAGGACTTGATCGAAGCGGGAGACAAGGACAGTACGCCCAGTAACGAAGGATGAAATGGCATATGCACCCGCGCCCACTGCTCAGCTCAAGGGCGTCTCAGACATACTTTCCCACCGAAACGGGGTACCAAGTACCGAGCAGTAATCATCCCACAGGCGGCGCACTCAGCACCAAATATCAAGATCTTTACAACTGTCGGAGCCGAAAGATCGTCTAGTATCAGACCGGAGATCCAGACAAGGAGGGAAAGCAACGAAAGATACAGTACGCAAAGGAAGGTCGTGGTCAACCAAGGAAAGCCGGTAATCTTCTTCAGCGACACCTGATTCACCGGGAACAAGATACCTATTCCCAAAAGGGAGGCGATTGCCGCGCCTTCGGCACCATGATCTGGAACAAGGAACACGCAGAGCACTACCGTAAGACCGCAAAGAAGGACGTTTTGCACTGCCACAACGCCGGGGTGGCCGAGTGCGGTCGCAAAAACGACACCGGGCGCATATAGGGCATAGAGAAATATTGCGATCGAAACAATAGCAAGGACTGGCCCAAACTCACTAAACTCAGCACCCAACCACGCCCCCAGAAGTTCGTCCCCAGCGACCAGGCATGGCGCAACTAGGCAGCTAACGACGGCGCACAAGATCAAAACGGATCGGACATTCTTCCGTGCGATTCCACGATGGTCACTCACATGTGCGGCGGCCGATATCTCAGGCAGGGAGGGGCCAGTAACCCAACCAAACGACATCCGTGCACTCATAAAAATTCTCGTTATTGCGGAGTACACGGCCGCGTCTGCGTATCCTGCGGACCAGCCAACGAAAAAGAGAGGCGCTTGAAGCGCAACTAGCGAGGATATACTTGAAAGAAAGGTAGGAACCCCAAACTGCAGCAGGGGACGCGTCACACCACTACGCGCAGCAAAAATGATATTAAACTCAGGGCCTATACCCGAATAATACATATACAAAGCGGACCCAAAGACGAGCACCACTACCGCCGAGATGTCCGCAACTATGACAAAACCGATTCCCGCTCCGGTAACAAGCCCAGTCAGCAATATACAACCTCGCACCACAATCCCCAGAATCGCAAGGATACGCTCGGGATAGAACCATCCATAACTTTGTATGACAGAAATAGAATATCGAGAAAGAATCATCAGCAATAGACTTGCGGCTGCAGGTATCAGAAACCACCGCAGCTCCAACTCGTCCGAAACATGCCTACCGGAAAAGTACAGGTTCATTGCAGGAATCATCGTCAACGAAAGCGTGATTCCCAAGCAGAGAAAGAGCCCCATCGCCACAGTTTTGGCGTAGCCCTCTCTCTCAACTTCCCGCTGAGCCCGCCACGCCGCAAGCTGTCGGACCACCGAGGTCCCCAGACCAAGATCAGCCTGCCCCAGAAGTGAGGCCGCCCCGAAACACAATGCCCAGACACCGTAATCACTTGCCCCGGCAACATAAATTGAAATCGGGACGAGTATCAGATTCAGCCCAAGAACAACAGGACCGGTTACCAAATTCCAGAGAATGCTGCGATTCGCGTTTGGGGTGACCTTCACTACTGCTCGATGGCGAACCATCGCCATCCCCTCTCGACCAGATGCGACCGGCCTGCGGGCAAGACCCGCCCCGGCATGCAATTACTTACAATTATGAGTTTGATCAACTCGCTCGCGCTCCAGCTCGCCCAACCTCACCGATTTGCAAGCCAAATAGCAGCGGAAGAATGAAGACGACCGTTAACCACGACTGAAGTGCGAGGAATACGCCTGAAAATAGGAGGACAACGAGCGCGAATCCAACCGCTGTCGGCCTTTCCGACAAGCGACGCACCACCATATACCAAAGATACAGATAGAAAACGAGACCCACTAGCCCAAATTTCAACAACCCGAGAACATACTCACTATCAACTGTACGAGACGCATCGAGGGTCCCGAAGTACGAATGGAATACAATGATATGCTCGGGCACCCTTCCAAGCCCAAATCCAAAAGGTTTCTCAGCGACGACTGGCAGTACTTGCCTATAAAGTTCAGCGCGGTACTGGGCGGAGGCTACAGCGCCATCCGATGAAGTCACGAGCGACGTTTGGTTGCCAGAGAATGGGTTCCCAGATCCAACTAGAAGAGCAACAAATCCAACGAGAATTGCGAAAAGCGAGAACGCAATGCGAGCCGATTTCGTAGTAACGGCGTAGCAAATTAACCAAACAACTCCAGCTAAGAATAGTGCAAGCGGCGCACCGCGAGAAGCCGTCGTATAGATTCCAAGAGCCAGGACCATTACTGTCAGGACCCTCAGTAAAGTCCGAGAGACCACTCTCTTATCAAACGTAAGCGGGATGCTGACTGCACAGAATAGCGCGAGGACCAACGATTGCGGGAATAGACCACGCGACCGAAACTGACCGTTCCGTGTTGGAGTCTCGGAAAAGAGACTGTTGGAGATTAAGTATCGCGACTCCAGGTATTCCAAAATTCCAACAATCACGCCCACCAGAGATAGAATGATTACTGCTCGCAGGACATATACCTGTCCGAGATTTGCAGATCCGAGGCGACGGCCTAGGAGGTACGCACAGGGCGCAACACCCAAGACGATACCGACATCATAGAAGTAGTTTCCGCGACCGCCCCCTTCGTAGAGGGCAATGCTGAGGCCGAAGATTATCACTCCCGCTACTGCAAGGTTCACTCCGATCCGGGGCGCGTTCGGAAGCGTCCAGATAGCCACAATGCCTATAAGGGCCAAGAGAATTGGGCCGGCGCCAATAGTGTCGAAGACTGGGATTAGAAACGCAGCAACTACTGCAACGACCGCCGGCCAACGCGAGACTTCGCCGGGCTTTCGATCCAACAGGTCGTCGATCCGCCCTGCCTTTGTGGTGGTCATAACGGCGCAATCCGCTCAGACCATAACTCTAATACCTTCGCGTCAAACCACTCACGGCTAAATGTTCGAAGTTCTATGGCGACGTCGGCATTATCTCGTGGATCCTTGACCACACAACGATTGGCAAGTGCGAATTCGCGCCAATCTATACATTCCGCTCGAATAGCGGGCGGAAGCCCCGCACGTGCTTGCTCGGTGGTAATCACCGGCAGACCGTGAGCCATGGCCTCAACGACTTTAACTTTCATTCCACCACCCAACGCGATAGGGGCAAGCGCGACATCGACTCTACGATAAAATTCGTCCGTTGACTCCAACGGACCCCACATATCGATGCACTCGTTGACCGGTAGGTCGTTAGATCCAAAACCCGCCACAATGACCCGATTCGAGTTGAGCCCAAGATGAGGAATCCACTCTTCAATGAGTCGACGATACGCGTCCCTATTTGGCGGATAGTCAAAGTTTGCGAGCATGCCAAATATTGGCTCACCCGACCCAGGCGCCACCTTTTTGCTCGCTAGCTGAGCCGCTTCGTGGGTCGGGTTCGGAAGCCACACGGCCGCGCCGCCCAGAATTTCCGAATCCGTCCACGACGCGGTCGTAACTACGCGAGCAGCGGACGACTCGACAATTTCCCGCCGAGACCATACTTCAGCCTGAAGCCGGCTAGTGATGCTGGGAATGTATCCCACTGACCTAGCATTGTTTCGCGCGTACTCACTCCAGAGATCGGGATAGTCGATCCAAGTATTGGTAGAGTTCTGAACACACCAGCGGTGTGTACCTGAAACGAAGCTAACTGCATTGTCCGTGGCTAACTTGGAACTCAACTCCCTTTCCATGCGGCGGCGAAGTGGCACCGGCAAGAACTTTCGCTTCAGTTCGTGTAACCCGGAGTTTCTAGCCGCGATCTCAGCCGGTTCCTGGGGACCTATGCCGATTCGCCGAATCACAATCCCCGAGTTCTCCAAAGCACGGGCCAATGCTTGCACACGTTGTCCGCCGCCGTCTGCACGGATGTATGAGGATGCCCATGCCACACATGTGACTTCCTGGACTGATGAATCACTCTGCATCCGGATAACCGCCCTGGGCACGCGTCGAGCTGGTCGTAGCCACCAACGGCCTGATCGCAGATGTCCGCATATTCAGTCTCCTTGAGTGCAATTCGTCGGGCAATCGAAACGCTTGGATCAAGCCCAAGACCCGACCTCGCTGGCGTATCAGAGCGCCGCGCGGTCGGACGATTGTCCCCACCACAACCCGAACGAGGTTTTCAATAGTCCATAACGCATAGGGAATCCAGTGCGCGTATTGCCGATGCAACCAGGCTAAGTTTCGTATGGCCAAGCGGTGATCCATATGACCACCAGGGGATTGATATGCTACAGCGCCACTATAGGATGCAACACCCCAACCCGCTGTTCGCATTGCGCATCCCAGTTCGACATCCTCGAAATAGAGAAAGTACGCCTCAGCAAGCCCACCAACGTGCCGAAGTGAAGTGCGCCGTGCGAGAACGGCACAGCCGTCCAACCAGTCACAGGTTCTCGCGACCGGCACTTCCGACCCTACCTCCAGCAAATGTTCTGGAAGCCGTCGCAAACCACGGAATTGACCCCCAACGGACCAAACCTCGGCAGGGCGATCCAGATGCTTCAGTAGGGGCCCAACCATACCCAGATTGTCGTCGGACTGCATCACGCTTGCGAGCGCCGCGAGACAACCTTCGTCCAAGCGCAGTTCATGAGTAGCGATGAAGATGAAGTCACACGATGCCGGCAATGCGGCGACGCCGTGATTAACGGCGGCGCCATAGCCTACATTAGGAAATGCCCGGATTTCGATTCTTGAATGACAGGAATGCAGGGTTTCCATCTCGCCCGGGTTCGATCCATTGTCACAAACAACTATATTAGTCGGGCATACACCCTGTGTCTCGATAAGTTCCGAAACTAAGTGAAGGAGGTCGCTGAATCGATAATAGTGAACAATAACCACTCCGACAGAATTTTGAACAGCTTCCAGCGATGGATGATCGGCATTCATCGGAACTCTCCTCGCACGCTCGGCTGTACTTGGAATAGCTTGTCATCCAGCCAAACTTCGTTCTCTCGGTGCGCTTTCTCCCACGCAGAGGCCGCGGAGTACGGTTCAGAGAGAAGATCGAGGGCGTAATCCACGTCGAGCCGACCGAGAATTCTTGAATGAATACCGATCCGCGACAGGGTCGGTCGTACCTTTCCGCAATAGGGTATCGCAACGACAGGCTTGCCCATGGCGGAAGCTAGTAGTGCCGGGTGCATGCGAACCGAGACAATCCCAGCAGCGTTGTCAATGACCGAAAGGAGTTGCCCAACGGTACGCGGTTCCACGAAACTTAGATGACGAAACCTCTTCATATACTCGTGGTCATAAGCCCCAACAATCAAACCTACCGCTCGATCACCGAGTTTCGTCAAAAGCGAATCCGCAAATTCATTCCACGCACGAACATTAAGCTCGGATTCATCTGAGTCACTGCGGCCAGGTACGTCGAGAAGATTGATAAGGATCTTCCCTTTCAGACTTGGCGCAGGCTCTAGATACTTCTCGATATGAGGGACCAGCAATGATATTGCATCTGGAAGTATGTCCACACTATTGACGTCGCACCTTTCGAGCTCCGCCGCTGACTCTGCATCTCGAACCGCCACTTCACCGCCTCGTAGTACGCGAGCTAGAAGGGCTTGCTTCGTTCGATTATTCATCTTGCGGACCTCGATTCCGTGGGCCACAACTTGAGCCTGCCGGGTATCACATGCAAGGGCGCCGAGCTTCGTGTAAATGTTCGGAAGCCACCCGCCATTGATATATCCCCCGCCGCCGATGAGGACGTTTGACGCACCGTGCCAAGGTTGACCCTCGCGCCTCACATCAACTGCACCGCCTTGCGCAATCCGGGTTCGCGGTGGCGCCGCCGACGCAATGTGGAATCTCTCTCTCGCACCGAGGTACTGCACGTAACCCGCAAGTATCGCTTCGTCGCCCAGATTCTCGTAGCCCCAACCGCCTAGGAGGCGAATCATGTGTCCCCCCCCACTTGCTGTTGGCTTCCGGTCTTCCCGAAGTTCCAAGTATCACCTTCCATTACCAACCGAACTGGATGATCAAGCCAGAGCGCTGGACCGTTATCAAGCGGATTCCTATGCTCGACACGAGTTGTAATTTTACTATTTTTGCTGATTGTTACATTCTCGCCAACAACTATCGCCGCTGTTCCTAAGAATCGAGTACCCGCCTTAATAACCGCACCCTTTTCGATGCGAACGTTCGTGTTGCGAAAAGTTACAGAATGGGAGATGCTCGCATGCGCTACTTCAATTCCTATGCGGCGCAGCAACACCAACCGAGCACGGTGAGGGAATCCCGGAAGCATCGCTACTCTTACCGCGAAGATTCTCTCTACGTATCGTTTACCCTCAGGCATCTTAAGTGCATACTTTGCTCTATTTAGCGCCGGTCGAAATGACCGCATCACGCGCTGGTGCTTTACATCGTCGACATCGGGTTCATACTTTCGGCCCCCCAATTTAAGGGGCACTCTTCCGTCGAGTCTGGCGACGTGTTGACATATTTCAGATCGATACCGGTCAGTACTGAAACGCTTGTGCGCATCCTTATAGCCGTTTAGTGCTATTGTCCCGCCAAGATCCGGAGACTCAATTAATTCACGGAGCCTTTGAGCTAATTCGATGGAACTTCCCGGTTGGAAGAGAAGGCCAGTTACGCGATCCACTACTATCTCTCTTAGGCCCTGCGTATCAGAGACGACAACCGGGCGCATCGCCAGCTGCGCTTCCACGGCGGTATTCCCGAATGGCTCAGCCCGCGAGGGCACAACTGCCATGTGACTCGCTGCTAGCATCGGCCAGACTGGAGATACGTATCCCGAGAAGCGGACGGCTCCGATAAGATCGGGCTGAGCAGCCCGCCTTCGCAGAGAATCCTCGAACCACTCGTAGCCCGGAAAGACTGAACCACAAATCTCAATCTTTACATTCCGGCCTTCACGGCGGAGTTCCGCGATAGCCTCCAGGGCGATATCGATCCCTTTTCGCGGGGACAAACGCGCTACGAGTGCTATGCGAACCTCATCGCCTCGCGAGGGAACTGGGGGAGGCTGCGGCATATAATCTGGACCATTAATTCCATTATATACTTTTGATAGCTTGTGATCGAGACTCGGAGCAACCTTGACGATTGCGTGCCGGGATGCATTACTATTAACCAATACACAATCAGCCATCCAAAGTGGGCTTATTATGGCCTTTCGGATTAATCGGTTACCTCGATCTTCGGCCTCGTGAACGTGGCAGATCGACGTACTGCGTGTCAACTGAGCCGCAATCAACCAGGATGGAATCGTTATCGTATTGACGTATAATATCTCGGGTCTCATTCGTCGGAGCATGCGTACTTGCGAGAAGACTGCGGTCAGGCTTGCGAAGAACAGACGAATTAGCCCGATCGGCGAAAGCGCAGATTTCCGAAGCACTGGAGTTTCCAGAATCTGTATCTGGGCTCCTAATTGTTCGAGATGCTCAGCGAGTGGCCCGCACCGCGGTATCGTGACAACAACTCTGTAACCGAATTCGAGTAGCCCGCGAACACTTTCCAACAGCTGGAGATCTGATCCATAAAGGTCAGGCGATGGATGGGCAACAAGTATTGTTTTAGGCAGCATTTCCGTTCTCACCATCCCTGAACCGAACAAGTTTCGCCGGCACTCCTGCATAGATTCCAAAGTCTTCGTAATATCCGGAACGGACTACAGAACCGGCAGCGAAGATGCACCCGCGCCCCGTTGTGACGCCGTCCAGTATGGTGACGCGCGACCCGATCCAGCAGTCCTCCCCGATCTCAATGCCCTGGCGCGTGACTCCCTGCATTCTGATCGGGGTCTTGATGTCGGAGGTGTTATGGTTCTCGGAGTGGAACGAGCAATAGTTTCCTATGATCGTTTCTCGTCCAATTTTTATCCCGCCTGCACTTCCGAATAGGTTGTCGGTGCCCAAACCGACGTTGTCACCTGCACAGAACCCTGTTCCTAAGTTCTGTATATTGCCCGTGCATTCGATTCTTGAGTTTCGTCCTAGTGATACATTGTGGCCTAGCCTCACCCCGTTCACAGACGTCGCGTCTATAAAGGCGCCATCATCAATCGTGAGCGAGCCACCGAACTTTATACGCCCTCGAGCGCGTATTCGGACTCCCGAGCCTATAAATGGCCGATGTCCCCGAAACGGAAAACGAATATAACCGCGTGTCTTCATCGCCAGGCGCCGTCTTACTAATGATATGACGTCAGTAAGATCTAGCCGGGTGTCTATTTGATAGTCCCCCCCCTTGAGCCGTGATGCATAATGACTCAGAAGATTAATTAGCATAGCCGCGAGTCCTCCCAGCCGTCCTTCCTGCGATTGCACCTAAGAGCGATTTCTCATATTCGCTGCATACGGAATCCCATGAATAATGTTGTTGGGCGCGAGCAGAAGAACGCTGAGATATATCGAGCCGGAGATTTGGGCTATTTAGTAACCTAGTGCATGCTGCGGCGATTTCGTTCGGATTCGGCTGGACGAATAGACCACTATCCTGAAGAACCTCGCGGTTGTAGACGGTGTCTCGGGCAACGATTGGCGCGCCACACGCCATGGCCTGTACCAACGCCGGATTGGTTCCCCCCACGCTGTGACCGTGAAAGTAGGCACCTGCATTTTGCCAGAGAGCGAAAAGGGTCGAGTCGTTGCTTACGTGGCCCAACCACCGGATTCGGGACGAGCGCTCAACCAACTGTTCGACTGCACGGTCCAATACCCCTCCGTACCCAGAGGAGCCGACGATGACTACATCGTGGTCACGACTCAATACCTCCGCCGCTGCGATGAACTCCGGCACCGTGTTTTCTGGAACAAATCGAGCGACTAGAAGTACATACTCACCGGGGGTGAGGCCTTCGACTGGCCCCATCGATTGAACTAACTCCCCTCCATAGGGAATAAAGTCCCCCGAGCGCCTGAACTCTCGAACCCATCGGCGCTCGATCTCCGTAGAGTCCATGACGAGTCGAGTCGCATATTTCGCGGTCAGTCTCGCGCCGCCATAGAACACTTGTTTCGCACGCTTCCCCCACTTGTCGCGCTCCCACTCGATGCCATCGACGTTGACAACCGTCGGAATTCCGCGGGCTTTTAACGCTGGCAGCCAGAATCCATTAGCGACGTTCATCACAAGTGCGACGTCAGGGTTACAGGCTGCGGCGTTCAATGTTGACGTCAGCCCGTATGAAAGGGTGCTGAGAGACTTCGACTCGATGCCAACTGTCGTTGTCGCCTTCACCTGAAGATCCCGGTTGGGGTCGTCATCTGTGGTAGACCCTTTGCGACCGTAAACAGTAACGTCCCAGCCACGCGAGACAAGGTATGGCGCTAATCGCCGCACCAAAGTCTCAAAGCCACCGTAATAGCTCGGATAGCCTCTTGTTCCAAGGATCGCTACGGACCGCGTCATACATGTTCCTTATCGTTTCGTCCTGTCGAGCAAAGCAATTGCGCCGACGTGCATTCGGTCTGGATCTGGACCTCAATACGCTCCGTCACCCGCCACCACCGCCCGCACGGTCTTGCCGATGATCAGCACATCCCACACCATCGACCAGTTCTCCACATACGAGAGATCTAGGCGCACAGTCTCTTCCCACGATAGGTCCGAGCGTCCACTCACCTGCCACAAGCCGGTAATGCCGGGCTTCACCAGCAGTCGGCGGCGCACGGTGCCGTCGTAGGCTTCCACCTCGCAGCGGAGGGGCGGACGGGGGCCCACCACACTCATCTCACGACGCAGCACGTTGATGAACTGTGGCAACTCGTCAAGGCTGTACTTGCGCATGATTCGGCCGACGCTCGTCACCCGGGGGTCTTCACGCAACTTGAACAACACGCCGGCACCATCATTCCCGTTCATTAGCGAGGCCACCTGCTTGTCGGCGTCCACCACCATGCTGCGGAACTTGAGCATCGGAAACGGCTTTCCGTCGAGGCCCATCCGCTCCGACCGGTAAAATACCGGGCCCCTGCTCGTGAGTTTGATCGCCAGTGCGGCCGCGATCATCACGGGACTGATGAGGATCAGCGCCAGTGTGGCAAACACGAAGTCGAACAAGAGCTTCGAAAACCTCTGCGCACCGTGGTATTGCGGCTTCTCCACGTGGATCAGCGGAAGGCCCGCGACGGGCCGCATCGACAGGCGCGGCCCAGAGACGTCCATCATCCCAGGGGCAACCACCAAGTCTACGTGGTGCGGCTCTAGGTCCCAGGCGAGATTGCGCATGCCTTCGTGACCGAGATGTTCGGTCGCCGTCACGGCAACGGTGTCGGCGTGGCAGAACTCCAACGCCCTCACCACGTCGCGCTCGTCGCCAAGTATGGGGATTTCGTGTCCGGTGACGGTGATCTCGTCGCCGCGATTGCCGTTACCTCCCGGGATGCACACGCCCACAACGCGATAGCCGTCAGCCGTTCCGCGCTCGAAAGATTCGGCGAGATTCCGCACAGAGCGTTCGCCACCCACCACCAAGACGGAGGTCTGAAACTCTCCCCGCGCACGCTTGCGCGTGATTACTTGACGCCACACCCACCGGCTCACTACCAACCCGAGCAAGCCCACCGGAAACGCAAAGGCGAGATACAGGCGCGCCAGATCGAGGCGAAACAAGAGTGAAACGATCGCGATGAGACCGAAGAGGCGCACGGTCGACACGAAGATCCGGCGGTACTCGTCCGGCCCACTTCCGATCACCCGAACGGTGCGAGTCCTGAAGATCACCAGAGTCGCGAGCCACGCGATGATCAGCGCCGCTGAAACGAGCGTGTAGCTGAGAGTGTGAACGCTTGAGGAAGTACTCAGAGTGCCGCTGTCTCCGAATCGCACCCATTGCGCGAGCGCCACTGCGGCGATCACGACCAACGTGTCCGAGATCCACAACCGCCTGATGTAGGCCGCCTGCCAGGCTCTCCGATTACCCAGCCTGACAGCCTCCGCAGGGATCGTCGTCGCATCCGGCGCACCAGAGGTGGTGCTTGCCGAAAAATCGAATGCTGTCACATTCGTGCCTTCCACCTATAAGCCAGCAAGCGCTGCTGTTTCGGACCGCGTGGCGGTGGATGAGACCCGCCCCCCTGTTTTGTTGCTGGATTGATGATCGCACTCTTGACCACTCCGTTACACATCGAGTGGTGAGACAGTGGTGAGAGTCACACCAAGGCCAAACGTGCCGTGAGAACACGTTCCTGTTGCAGGTCACAGTGAAAATATACTGCGTGAATGACAGCGAGTTGTCGCCCCGTGAACCCTGTACCTGCAGTTCGTGCTGGCAATTTGATCAGGGTCTATGTATTTTGCGCACTCACTACCAGTGAGGCTTCGCCTCTGACCGCCGAGTTGGTGGTTCAGTTTGCGTCCCGACCAGCATGTGGCCGCACACCACCAGGGACCTGCGGTCTGTCAGGCCGACCGCCGCGGTCCGCTGCGCCGAAGTCCGATGATCGCTCGCCGGCCGTGCCATCCGCAAAGTGGCTGTTCAGGCATGGTGCCTGCAATGTGGAGCGGACAATACGTGCGTTACTCCCGGCTGAAAACTCGAGACAATTCCTTGAGTCCTAGGGACCAAGGCTCCCTAGGGGGTAACACCAAGATAACGGCCCACCGGTACCGATTACGCAATGCTATCGACAGCCGGGAGCGGTGGCTGCCTATCGGCCGAGGAAGCAGTCGTTCGCCCAGCCACTCACGAAGCCCGGGGCCGTAGTCCGGATGTTCGAGCGCCAAATCAACGGACGCGCGCAGAAAGCCGCCGGGGTTGCCGAGGTCGTGCCGCGAAACGCGGTGCACCACCACGTGCACTGGGTGACCCTCCGCGATCAGTAGTGCGATCACGTCGGTCAGCTGCAGCTCGCCACCGGCGCCAAGTTCGATCCGCCGGAGCGCGTCGAAGATCGCTCGGTCCAGGAGGTAGCGGCCCGCCGCTGCGAGCGTCGACGGGGCGTCCTCCAGTTTCGGCTTCTCCACCATGCCGATTACCTTCAGCACGTCCGGGTTCACGGCGTCGGACACCGCCTCGACATCGAAGACGCCGTACGCGCTCACCTGACCTTTGGGAACGTCGATGGCGCACAGCACTGTTCCGCCACGCTTCGCGCGCACCCGCGCCATGATTTCGAGAACACCATTCGGCAGCACCAGATCATCCGGCTGCTCCTGGACAACGGATTCCACCGCCAACAATCCCGGCGCCTTGCGCACCTTCTCGAGCAGGTGATGCCTGCCGGCGGCCTCAAGTTTGCTCTCGAGCACCAGGTCTTCGACAAAATGCGCTACCACACCGTCCTTGCCGGGTGAAGTTACAATCACTAGCCGTCCGGCACCCGAATCGGCGGCTTCCCCCGCCACCAGCTCGATGCCAGGCGTATCGACTACGGGCAGCAGTTCTTTCGGCACCGTCTTGGGGGCGGGCAGAAATCGCGTACCCATACCAGCCGCGGGCACTACGGCTGTTCGGAATACGGGCTTGCTCAGTCGGACTCCGTCAGGTCGACACCTCTCTCGATGGATAGGGTGTGTGCAGTGCCGACAGCCCCCTGCGCACACGCACATGATGGCACTGGTAGGCGAATTTCACTTGTCCAGGCCCATAGCGACTTCGAAGAACCGAAACTATGGGCAGGATCACAGGCGAATACCAGGATTGTGGCGTCGGTGTCTAGTCATATACTGAGGCGTGCAAAGCGCGAAAATAAGGTCGTTGATGAAGTTCCTTCAGACGAAGCGGGGCCGGATGATCGCTGGCTCGACGGCGGCCGTTGTCGCCGTCCTCCTACTGGTCGCGGCAGCGATCTCCGGGACACGAGGTAGTGCGGACTTCACAAGCTCTTACACCGCGGAGCCGAGTCAGACGAACCAGACGCCACTTGTCGTCAGCCCATCACAGATTCGTCCTGAGGGCCGCCCGATGCGAGCACTGTTCCTCGGCACGTCGATCACATCAGGCATGGCGTCATCGACGCTCCAGTATGCGTGGCCCAATCTAGTCGTTCAGGCACTTGGGCAGGGTGGCCCCGTCGAGCGAATCGCAATTCCGAAACTTCCCGAACCACCCGGTACTGCCGCGACCACATCCTCGTATGCCCCCGAAGCTATCCCTGCCGGGTTGGATCTGGGCGTCGTCGAATTGGTTACCAACGACAAGTCCAAGACCGAACTCGACGCCTACCGCGAAAACTTCGGAAGACTCATTACGACTTTTCGACAGAAGAACCCGAACGCCACGCTGGTATGCCCCGGCGCGTGGGCAAGCCTAGAGAGTCCCAACGCACACGAGGAAACCGCTCGCGAATTGTGCGTGCGGGCAGGCGGCTACTACGTTCCGATCAACTTCCTGTTTGAGGACCCTCAGAATCGCGGACCCGCTTCCAATGTGGCAGAGCCCTTTGGCGCAGACAATTTCCACCCCAACAACCTCGGCGAGATGCGAATCGCCGCCGAGGTCTTGGGAGCGCTCAGGGGCTTCTACCCCGGAGTCCCAACCTCGTAGATCATTCCTCTTCCGCCTGATTCCTGTCTTCCTGGGGTCCGCGGAACTGCCGATTCCCTTCGCTTAAAGATGTTTCGGTAATTGAGTGAGAACTGATCATAAGGAAGTCCGGTGTGGTCGAGGAAGCTGTGACACAGGTCGTAGCTCGAGCCGATCCGAGTCAGCCCGGACTCGGTCGCCACACGGACCTCGTCGAGGGTATCGGGGCGCAGGTTGGCCAGTTCGGTGGATTTCATGCAGCCCCAGACCTGTTCGATGAGATTGAGCTCAGGCGCTTAGTCAGGGAGGCGTTCGACGTGGAGCCAGTCGCGTTGGGTGGCCAGCCACGCGGTCATCGCGCGGGACCGGTGGGCCATGAGCCCGTCCCAGATCACGATGACCTTCTCGCCGGCGAAATGGGCGCGTAGTTCGGTGAGGGAGTCGATGAGCTTGTCGGTGTTGTAGGCGCCGTCGGTCATGGAGAACACGAATGCGCTGCGACTGCGGTCGTGTCGATAGGCCAGGACTCCTGCCACGGACATGCGTTTCCAGGAGAATCGGTGATGCAGCACAGGTGTCACGTCTTTCGGCGCCCAGGTTGCTCGGACCACCGGGAGCAGCGAGACACCGCTTTCGTCCTGGGTGCAGATCCATGCACCTTGGCGCCGCGCTATTTTTTTTATCCGCGGCCACTCGTTCTCGCGCCAGGCGACGATGGCGTCCTCGTCGCGTTCGACTGCCCGCCGTGCGGGACGTTGCCGGCTCCAGCCCAGCCTAGTCCGCAGGATCGACCAGGTCTGGGTGGGTCCGTAGGTCACGCCGGTGAGCCGCTCGATCACGATCGCGACCCTGCCCAGAATCCACACTCCGGTCGCGAAGCCGTGAGCGTGGGGTCCTTTGAGTAATTCCTCTCGGATCACGGCGATCTGGCCGTCATCGAGCCGGGGCCGGCGTCCCGCACGACCGGCACCTTCCAATGCCTCGTTGCCTCCTTCGATCCACTGTCGATGCCAGCGTGAGGCGGTCTGCTGAGATACCTCCAACTCGACCGCGACATCGATCTGTCGTCGTCCTGCGGCAAACATCTCCGCGGCCTGCATCCGCCGGTCACGCAACGCGTCGAGATCACGGCGACCGCCGCGCTGCTTGACCTTCCGGGCGTCGGACTCCTCGCCGGAACCGATTTCCTTCCCTGCCATTCATCAATGATCAAGCAGCACGGTGCGAATCACGCGCAACGACACACCCTATTACCGAAACATCTTTAATGCGACGGCCTGCTAGTAGGACTTTGTTATGTGGGGAAGGTGTGGTGGCACAGTGGGCAGGTAGATACAACGGGTAAGTGCGCGTTGGAGTTCGCGGAGAACGGCGTAAAGCGTCAGTCCTGCCCGGCTGCTTTTGGGTCGGTGAGCCGGAGGGTGGTGAGGAACAGGTGGGCGGCGGTGACCAGGGTGGCGTGGTGGTGCCAGCCGAGCCAGGATCGGCCCTCGAAATGATCCAGTCCGAGACCGGTTTTCAGCTCCCGGTAGTCGTGCTCGACGCGCCAGAGGATCTTCGCCAGCCGTACCAGCTCGGGCAGCGGGGTGTCGGCGGGAAGGGTGGAGAGCCAGTAGTCGGTGGGCTCGCCGGCGCCGGTCGGCCACTCGGCGAGCAACCACACCGCGGGCAGGGTGCCGTCCTCGGCGCGGGGGATGTCGCGGTTCGCCGGACGGACCCGCAACACGGCGAACCGCGAGCGCATCGACGCGGTCGGATTGGTGGGGTCGGTCTTGCTGCCGCGGCGCCAGGTCACGGTGCGCAGGGACTTGCGTCCGGCAGCGAGGACGAGGTCCTTGCAGGTCGCGTGCGGGCCGTAACGGGGCGTCGGCGGGCGCCCGCGGCCGGTGTAGGCCGCGGTCTCCGGGACCGCGTCGCCGGGATGGGCGCTGGTCGCGCCCTTGACGGCGACGACGTAGTCGATGCCCCGCTCGGTCAGCGCCAGCCGGAAGGCGGTGGTGTCGCCGTAGCCAGCGTCTGCGACCACGACCGGCGGGATCCGGCCCCACTCGATCAGCTCGTCGATCATCTCGATCGCCATCGCCCATTTGGGGCGGTGATGCTCGGTGTCGGGGATCGCCGACCGTCGCCGGCGGGCGGTGATCGCCGCGACGGCGTCGGGGTCGGCGGCCGATTGATCGTCCCAGCTCTCGGGCAGAAACAGCCGCCAGTCCAGTGGGGCGGACGCGGCATCGGAGGCGGCGTGCACGCTGACCGCGATCTGACAGTTGCCGACCTTGCCGAGAGTGCCCGAGTACTGCCGGGCCACGCCCGGCGAGGCGGGTCCGTCCTTGATGAACCCGGTGTCGTCGATGACCCACGCATCCGGGGTGATCAGACCGCACGCCCTGCGCGACAGTGTTTTCCGCACAGGTGTGACATCCCACGGCGAAGTGGTCACGAACTGCTGCAACTGTTGGTGATCGACCTGCAACCGCTGCGCCATCGGCAGCATCGACTTCCGCCGGCCGTCGAGCATCAACCCCCGGGCATACAGTCCCGCCTTCTCGCGCTGATCCTTGCGCGGCAGCGACGAGAACACCTCACCGACAAACGTATCCAACTGTTCCCCGACACGGTCGAGAGCGGCTGCATCCATGCCCGCATGCTCTCGAGAAAGTCGCGAAAACTCGAGCCGACACGCCGAGCTAACAAAGTACTACTAGTGTCCTGAGTTGTTGATCCGTTGAATAAGTCGGGTAGCATCGGGTGATGGCACTTTCTGGTCGCCCGAAGGCGGAGTTGGTTCTGTCCGGTGTCGAGCGTGACACGCTGCTCGGTTGGGCTCGTCGCGCGAAGACGTCGCAGGCGTTGGCGCTGCGGGCGAAGGTCATGCTGGCGTGCGCGGAGGGCGTGACGAACAAGGATGTTGCTGCGAGGCTTGGAATCTGGCCCCAGACGGTGTCCAAGTGGCGGGCCCGGTTCGTCAAAGATCGACTGGCGGGCCTGGCCGACGAGCCGCGGCCCGGTACGGCGCGCACGATCACCGACGAGCAGGTCGAGGCGGTGATCGTCAAGACCCTGGAGGAGACGCCGGCGAACGGGGACACGCACTGGTCGACCCGGTCGATGGCCCGTGCCACCGGCATGTCCCAGACCGCGATTTCCCGCATCTGGCGCGCTTTCGGCCTCAAGCCGCATCTGGTGGACACCTGAAAGTTGTCCACCGATCCACGGTTCATCGAGAAGGTCCACGACATCGTCGGCCTCTACCTCGCCCCGCCCGAGAAGGCACTGGTGCTGTGTGTGGACGAGAAGTCGCAGATGCAGGCGCTCGACCGCACCGCCCCGATGATGCCGGCGTGCCCGGCCGCAAGACCCACGACTACATCAGCCACGGCACCACAAGCCTTTTCGCCGCCCTCGACATCGCCACCGGCAAGGTCATCGGCCAGCACCAGCGACGACACCGCCATCAGGAGTTCCTCCGGTTCCTCGAGACCATCGACAAGAACACCCCCCGCCGAGCTGGACCTGCACCTGGTCTGCGACAACTACGCCACCCACAAGACCCCGGCGATCAAGACCTGGCTGGCCGCCCACCCGCGGTTCCATCTGCATTTCACCCCGACCAGCGGTTCCTGGTTGAACCTCGTCGAACGCTGGTTTGGGGAGCTGACCAACCGCAAGCTCCGCCGATCCACCTACCCCTGCGTGAAAGAACTCGAGACCGACGTCCAAGCCTGGATCGACGCATGGAACGACGATCCAAAACCCTTCGTGTGGACCAAAACCGCAGACGAAATCCTGGACAACCTCGCCAAGTACTGCACGCGGATTAATCAACTGAACAACAACTCAGAACACTAGTAGAGGTCGCCGATCTGGGCGAGGATTGCGGACGAATTCGTGGTGCTCGTGTGGGTGGCACTGTCAGTGCCGCTCGCAATTCAGATCGGGAAGGCAGCCAGACGAAAAGACCTGCACGCACACCGCATGCCGCGAAACGAGAAACGCGAAGGCGACCGTCCCGACCGCACGGCTGCCTAACACCGTTGTGTACGCGAGGAGATTTTCTGAACATTGATGAGAATGCCGTCGGCTGGACTAGAACAATCGTCAGACCGCTTCCTGCTCAGTGCCCTGCGGGTTTCCCTCCCGAAGGCCTTCGCTATGGTAGCCCACCAACACTGATTCCGATAGTGGCCACAACGATCTGCGCTTGATCTTTTCGGCCTGGAGACTGATCGCGGGATCCGATGCCGAAATCCACACAGCCTGACCCTGACGCAGATTGAACTTCTCCAGACCGGATGATGCCACGGCCGACCCCGCTGTGCACACGAGGATCTGAGGTCCATCGACTTCAATGCTGATCGCGTCCGGGCCATGCGGCCCTGACTTGTCGAGTTCCACGCGGGTTAGTTGAAATTCGGGTGCCGCTGTCTCGTATACAAGCGTTCCGTCGAGACCGTTGGCCGCAGGCCGCAGCATGGGCACCTCCAGCGGATCGAAGTCGAGCACCCGCAGCAACTCGGGCAAGTCCACGTGCTTCGGCGTCAGACCGCCGCGAAGCACGTTGTCCGAGTTGGCCATGATCTCAACGGCCGTCCCCCGGAGGTATGCGTGCAGGTTGCCGGCCGCGAGATGCAGGCCCTCCCCCGGCTCGAGGCTCACCCGGTTCAGCAGCAACGACGCCAACACACCGGGATCCCCGGGATACCGCCGTCCCAGATCCAGAGCGGTCTGCACTTCTGCGGCGAATTCACCGGCTGTGCCGTGGGGTTGCGCCGAAAGGTAAGGTTCGCATCCGTCAAGCACGTCCGTGATCAGGGTGACATCTGGCGACCCTACAGACATCCACTGGGTGAACAGCGCACGCACACCCGAGGAATTGGGATGCTCGGCAAGCTGCTCAACATATGGGTCGAGTTCCGCAACACCGAGGGCCGTCAACAATTCGGCTGTGCGCCGGGCATCTCGGAAACCGGCTAGCGCCTCGAACTTGCTCAATGCCACGACAAGTTCCGGTTTGTGGCTGTCGTCGCGGTAGTTGCGCACGGGCGAGACCAATGCGATACCGGCCGCGTTCTCGCGTTCAAATCCGTCGCGCGCCTGGGCTGCGCTGGGGTGCGCCGGCGGCGACAAGGGCTGCTCTGCAGCGAGGACCTTGAGCAAGAAGGCAGCCGGTCCTGAAAGATCTGCGCGTGGTTCGCGCCGAGTTGACGACGCGAGTCTGCTGCGATCTCATAGAGAAGCGATGTGGTGCGTCCGGCATCGAACAGCTGCGCCGGGTCTGCGGGATGCGCACCGAGCCACAGTTCCGCTTCCGGATGCTCCGACGGCGAGGGCCGTCCGGTCAACTGAGCGAGGACGGTGTGCGAACCCCATGCGTACGACCGAACCGCACCTATTAGAGGGTGTCTCATGTGGATGAAGTGACCTGTGGGACATAATGTGACGCGTGGTAGATGAGTTGTCACTGAGGTTGGTTCCGGATGCGTTGTGGGAGATAGTCGAACCGTTGATTCCTCCTTTTGTCCCCCGGCCGCAGGGAGGTGGCAGTGCGCCGGCCGATGACCGGGCGGTGTTCACCGCGATCGTGTACGTGCTCACCAGCGGATGTGGGTGGCGGCACCTGCCGCCCTCGTTCGGGGTGACCGTGCCGACCGCGCATCGACGGTTCAGTGCCTGGGTGCGGGATGGGGTGTTCGAGAAACTCCATTGCGAGGTGCTCGATCGACTCGGTAGCGCGGGCGAACTCGACTGGACGGCAGCGATCCTGGACGCGGCAAGCGTGCGGGCGAAAAGGGGGGCTCACTGACGGGTCCCAGCCCGGTCGACCGCGGTAAGAAGGGATCGAAGATCCACGTCCTGTCCGAAACGAATGGAATTCCACTGGTCGTGGGCGTGACCGGGGCGAACACCCATGACAGCACGATGCTGCAACCATTGGTGGCAGCGATTCCGGGCGTGAAGTCTCGGCGCGGACCGCGCCGACGCAAGCCGGGAAAGCTTCGCGCCGACAAGGGCTACGACTACGACATTCACCGACGGTGGCTGCGCGAACGAGGCATGGTCCCGCGGATCGCCCGCCGCGGCATCGAGCGAAACGATCGCCTCGGCCGGTACCGATGGAAGATCGAACGCACCATCGCCTGGCTCACCGGCTACCGGCGCATGACCATCCGCTACGAGCGCCACGGCGAACACTTCGCCGGCTTCCTTCACCTCGCCGCCGCACTCACCTGCTTCAAGAAGCTCCGACTTGTATGAGTGTCAGCGGTTCGTGATCGGGTCAGCTACCCGTAGCGTCCCGTAGCAGACCGGAAGGGCTGACTCGAGAAGCTCCTGTCACCCGCACGGTGGGTTGACCCTTGTGGGGTGTGTCCAACCCTCCCGGTCTGCGTTCGCGGAGTGACTGAAGAGAGGCGTGACCCCAAGCTGCTGTGAGAGGTACTTGAAGTCGGATTGTCCTCCGCGGATCCCATCCTGACAGAGAAGGGAACCGTCTTCCATGATCGTCATCGGTATCGACCCGCACAAGTCCACCCACACCGCAACCGCGGTCGACCCGGCCACCAACACCGACCTCGGCTCGATCCGCATCGACGCCACCCTCACCGGCTACAAGACGCTGATTGCCTGGGCCAAGTCCTGGCCGCAACGCCAGTGGGCGGTCGAGAATGCCTACGGCCTCGGACATCACCTTGCGCAGTGGCTGCTCGTCCTCGGGGAGGTTACCCTCGACGTTCCGACCACCGCCACCGCCCGGGTGCGGGAACTCTCCCGCGGCGGCCGCCGCAAGAACGACCGCATCGACGCAGCCGCGGCGGCGTGTGTGGCCGCGCTGCAGGGCGACGCCCGCCCGGTCGACCCGGAGGGTCCCGCCGAGATTCTCGGACTACTCGACGAGCGACGAACAAATCTGTCCAACAGTAGAACCCGCAACATGAATCAGCTGCATGCGCTACTGCGGCAGCTGCTTGCCGGGGGTGCCCCGACCTCGCTCACCGCCTCTGCGGCAGCCGCCCTGTTACGAAGCTTCCGCGCCAAGAGCCCTGTCGACTGGATGCGGGTCGGGCTGTGTCGAGATCTCATCGCGGACATCCGACGCCTCGACGACCAGCTCGCGGCGAACGAGAAGCAGATGGCCGAGACCCTCGACGAGCACGGCACCCGCCTGCGCGAGGTCGACGGAATCGGTGCGGTGACCGCGGCCCGGCTGATCGGCCGCACCGGTCGGCCAGATCGTTTCCCGACCGCGGCGGCCTATGCGAACTACAACGGCTCGGCACCGGTCCAGATCGCCAGCGCCGACACCGACCGGCACCGACTCTCACGCTACGGCGACCGGCAGCTCAACAGCGCGCTCTACACCGTCGCTGTGGTTCAGATCCGGATGCGCGCCAGCGCCGGGCGCAACTATTTCGAGAAGAAAATCGCCGAGGGCAAGAAGCCGGCAGCGGCCAGGCGCGCCCTCAAACGTCACCTGTCCGATCACGTCTGGCGCATCATGCTGTCCGACGAAAAGCGTCGTCTTCAACCAGAGAACAATCACTCCGCAAGGGCCGCTTGACAAACAGAGAGGCACCCCACATGAGACACGCTCTAAGTCGCTTCATGAGTCAGACATCCGTCGAGAACCGTACGCCGCCATCCGGTAACAGCACTCCCGGCCAGACGCGAGCGCCGCGCAGCAGCTCACACCGTGCACCGACATTCGCGCCGTCACCGATCACGGCATCGCGCACCAACGCCCGCGGTCCGATCCGGCAACCGAATCCCAAAATAGATCGTTCGATCACCGCCCCGGCCTCCACGTGGACGCCATCGAACACCACCGCACCATCCAGCCGCGCACCCGCACCGATCGACACGCCCCGGCCAAGCACCGTGCCACCGATCAGCAACGCACCGGGAGCAACCGCCGCACTCGAATGGATCAACGACTCACCGCGCTCCCCGGTGAGCGCCGACGAGGGCGCGATCCCGCGCACCAGGTCCGCGGAACCCGCAACGAAGTCCTCGGGTGTTCCCATGTCCCGCCAGTACGCGGCATCGACGTGCCCGAACACCCGCGCGCCATCCTCGAGCAGCGCAGGAAATATCTCGCGCTCCACTGACACTGGGCGCCCTGACGAGATCTTCTTAATCCACTCACGCTTGAAGACATAACAACCGGCGTTGATCTGATCAGTCGGCGGATCTGGCGTCTTCTCCAGGAAGGCGGTCACGCGGCCATCCTCATCGGTCGGCACGCAGCCGAATGGACGCGGATCGCTGACCCGGACCAGGTGCATGGTCACGTCGGCGGCGCTGTCGGCGTGTGCCTGCAACACGGCCCTCAGGTCGGTACCTCCCAGCACGTCGCCGTTGAACACCATGACGTTGTCGGCGCGGAGCTGAGGCAGGACGTTCCGGATACCGCCACCGGTGCCGAGCGGCTCGGTCTCGGTGACGTACTCGATGTCCAGGCCCATCGCCTCGCCTGTGCCGAAATGGTCTTCGAAAACCTCCGCCTTGAACGAGGTTCCCAGCACCACGTGGGTGATGCCCGCATCCTTGATCCTGGCAAGCAGATGTGTGAGGAACGGCAACCCCGCGGTCGGCAGCATCGGTTTGGGAGCAGACAGCGTCAACGGTCGAAGGCGGGTACCCATGCCACCGACCAGAATGACCGCGTCAGGCGCAGAGTCGATCCCCATGAAGTGCCTCCCCCTCGATGAAATGTGTGAATGTATTGAAACCCGATCTCGGGTCTTGCGCGAGTTGGCGCACCGCCCGGTCCCGCCGTCGATCGGCGCCCTGATTTCAACGCCATCGCAGCCGGTCCCGACAAGGGTCGTCTCCGGTCAGCGCTTCGTCTTCGTCAAACATTGAGCCGCCCGACGGATCCAGCGAACGTGCGGGTGACAACCTCGTCGGCGAGGGAAGTGGTACGGCCAGGCAGATACGGTCAACCTCGTGGCGGTCCCCGACACAATCGCCCAGCGTCATCTACTGCCGTGCGGCGGCAACCCACAACCTTTGAGCAGGTAGGCGATGCCTACATCCCTCTGGGTGGGTTTTGCGGTCGTCGGGAAGAATGCCGGGCTGGATGGCGATCATCAGTAGGCTCCATCGCTCGACACCACCGCCTTCAATGTTTTCCCGATGATCAGCACGTCACCCGTCATCGACCAGTTCTCCACGTAAGAAAGATCAAGCCGGACAGTCTCTTCCCACGACAAGTCCGATCGCCCACTGACCTGCCACAAGCCTGTGATTCCGGGCTTCACCAGGAGTCGGCGTCGCACGGTGCCGTCGTATGCCTCCACCTCTCGGCGCAACGGCGGGCGGGGACCAACCACACTCATCTCAAGGCGCAAAACGTTGATGAACTGGGGCAGTTCGTCAATGCTGAACTTCCGCATGATCCGTCCGACTTTGGTTACCCGCGGATCCTCCCGCATCTTGAACAGGACGCCGGCACCCTCGTTGGCCTTCATGAGCGCAGCGACCTGTCTGTCGGCGTCCACCACCATGCTCCGGAATTTGAACATCGGAAAGGGCTTACCGTCCAACCCCATCCGCTCCGACTTGTAGAACACCGGCCCATTGCTGGTGAGCTTGATCGCGACTGCGACGGCGAGCATCAGCGGGCTGATGGCAAACAGGGCCAGGCTCGCGAACACGAAGTCGAATCCGGTCTTCATGAACTTCTGAGCCCCGTGGTACCGAGGCTTCTCGACGTGAATCAGCGGAAGGCCGGCCACCGGGCGCATCGAAAGACGTGGACCCGCAACGTCCATCATTCCGGGCGCCACCACCAAATCCACATGGTGGGGTTCCAGGGCCCAGGCCAGGGCGCGCATACCGTCGTGGCCGAGGTGTTCGGTGGCCGTCACAGCCACAGTGTCCGCACCACAGAACGTCAACGCGCTCAACACGTGGCGCTCATCGCCGAGCACGGGGATTTCGCGCCCGCCGACCACGATTGCCTGCCCACACTCGGCACTACGCCCGGGAGTGCAGACGCCGACGACACGGTACCCATCGGCGGTACCACGCGAAAAAGACTCGGCGAGGCTACGCACTGACCGCTCACCACCGACCACGAGGACGGACGTCTGGAATTCTCCCCGGGCCCGCTTGCGCGCGACCACGCGGCGCCAGCACCATCGGCTGACAATGAGCCCCGCCAATCCGACCGGGAAGGCGATACCGAGGTAGAGCCGCGCCAAATCGATCCTGAACAGCAGAGATACGATCGCGATGATACCGAAGAGACGGATCGTGGAGGCGAAAATCCGCCGGTATTCCTCCGGGCCGCTCCCGACCACTCGAATCGTGCGGGTCCGAAAAATCACCAACGTGCCGAGCCACATGACGATGAGTGCCGCCGAGATGAGTGAGTAACTCAAGTTCGGGATCGCATGGGCCGAAGCCAGAACGTCGCGGTCGCCGAAGCGCACCCACTGCGCAATCGCTACCGCCGCGATCACGATCAGGGTGTCCGACATTGTCAATCTCCGAACGTAAGCTGCCTGCCAGTCTCGACGACTGCCAACCTTCCCAGCCCCCGCGACGCTCATTGAACCTTCTGCACCCACCGTGGGGCTGAGGGGCACATTGAATGCCGTAACCATCACACGCCTTCCACCTAAAGCCACCTAAAAGCCGTTCCCCGTCGGCCGCCCATGTGGCTCACGATGCATGACGGAAGAAGAAAGACCGCTCCCCCGAAGGCTGCCGACTAGATGATCGCACTCACGGCGAATTCATTACTGGCAAGCGTGAATCTTCCCAGAACAGCACCAGTGGCAACACCCAAACAGAACCGACTGGTCAGGCCTATTTCGTCGCCGCCGGGCCGCCCAAAACCCAACAGAACCCAGGTGGAATGTGATGGAAATCATAACGCGCTCCGGAACTTTCCCGGCGATGGCGTTCGAGTTACCGACGAGTAAGAGCTAAATCCTCTTGACAGCACGGCTTTCGAGTCATTCCCGAGCACGTCACCAGCCACGTCCGTTGAGACTCACATTTGCGTGACACTCACGGGTGAGCCGGCAGCCGAGCACGGTCAGCGCGTCTTTTCTACACGGAGCCAAGGGAACACGTCCGTCATCGCAGTCGGTTGGGCGAAACAGGGAAGGCAAACCGATGACAGTGTCGGCGAACTTGCCGACCCCTTTAATCAATGGCTTCGTTTCGCCACCAAAACCATACGTGGATCCGGGTTTCGCATGGGAAGCGGGTTTCCACTATCCCTGGGTCATCTTCCCTATGTCAGTGCGGCGGTGTGATGCTGATGTCAGCGCGGGAGCGCCATGCCCCAACAGGGGACTGCCCCCACCCTGGTTGACACACGGGTGTGCAGATTCAGGCCGCGTGTGCGGTCTGATGGAGCGTCTCATATTCGACGGGCGTCAGTCGACCGAGACGGCGTTGCCGGCGCCGCCGGTGGTAGGTCTTCTCGATCCACCCGACGATCGCCAACCGCAGATCCTCACGGCTGCTCCAGCGGCGCCGGTCGAGGACATTGCGTTGCAGCAACGCGAAGAACGATTCCATCGCCGCATTGTCACCACATTGACCGGCTAATCGCGGCCCAGTTTGTGCCGATCGAGGTCAGAATGGTTCATCGTCGGGGCGGTGGATTGCGGCGAAGGCGGCGCAGTTGTTCTTCGTGTTTGGTGACGGTGGCGGCGAGCGCCTCGACCACGGTGCGAAGGTGCGCGACCTCGGTGGCGAGACCGGTCAGGGTGCGGGCGTCGGTTTGTCGGGTGCGGTGTTCATCGACGACGGCGCGCAGTTGCTTGTCCCGGTAGAGCGTCGCCCGGCCGATCTGGGCCTGTTCGGCGACGGCGGTGAAGGTGATCGGCTGTCCCGTGGTGGCGAGTTCGGCGCAGATCCGTTCAACCCTGACCAGGGCGTTCTCGCTCATGCGGTGTCCGATTGCGCGATGAGCGCGTCGAGTCGGGACACGAGGGTGCGATGCCGCTTCGCCTCGTCGATCCATCCGCGCTTTTCCGCATCTTCGGCGAGATCGTGAGCATCCACGCGTTGTGCAGCGAGTACTCCGAGGTGGGTGGAGTCGGTGTGGAAGCTCGGGCAGTGCTCGCAGATGTTTGCGTAAGGGCAAGAGCCTTGCGCGGGTGCCCGCAGGCAGTAGCCGCCGGCCAGGCGCGATTTGATCGCCGGTGCGTCCTTCCACCCGCCGTCGGTGATGTCGGTGATCGGGAGCTGGGTTCGGCCGGTGGGCATCGGCCCGATGTGGCTTTTCGCCAGGTTCAAGGCGCGTTCGTATTCGGTGCGCACGGTGCTGTCGAAGAGATGCGCGTAACGCAGACTCATTTGGCTCGAGACGTGTCCGAGAAGTGCCATCAGCGCTTGCAGTGATACCCCGGCGTTAATGAGCGCGGTGGCGTAGGTGTGCCGGAGTTGGTGCGGCGTGACGTGCCCAAGGCCTGCCGTCTCGGCTGCTCGGTCCAGTTCTGCTCGCACCGCGTTCTGCGAGAGCCGCTTTCCGTGGTGCGTGAACAGGAAATCCGCGGGCGCCCCGGTGCGGGGATGGCGCATGGGTCGGCCGGGTGAGCGGGTGGCGGTGATGCGATCGACGAGGGTGAGGACCTCCTCGTCGAGCGGAACCATCCGTTCGGAGTCGAGTTTGCCGAGGGGGACCTTCAGCCAGGATCCCTGGCCGGGTATTTCGTGGATGCAGTCGAGTTCGAGGTCGAGGAGTTCACCGATCCGCAGCCCGCATGCCCGCTGCACCAACAGTGCATCGGCTGCCAGTCTGTAGGGCGAGTCCGACAGTGCTGCAGCAAGTTTGCGGTCAGCATCAACGGGTAGGTATCGAGGGAGGAAACGTTGCGGACGGGGCAGATCGGTGCGGAAGATCAGCCGCCGCGCGGGTACGTCGTCCCAGCCCCATTCGGTGATCTCGGCGAGAAAATTGCCGACCGCATGCACGCGCCGGATCCGGTCCGCGACGGTGATCGGCTCACCGGTGACGGTGTTGACGGTGGTGGTCAGTGAGGTGATGAACGGTTCGATGTGTCGGCGCCGGTCCAGCGCGGACAGCGAGGCGATGTCGGGGTCGATGGCGGCGAGGTACCTGCC
Source organism: Rhodococcus sp. JVH1 (assembly GCF_000280725.2). NCBI lineage: Bacteria > Bacillati > Actinomycetota > Actinomycetes > Mycobacteriales > Nocardiaceae > Rhodococcus > Rhodococcus sp. JVH1. The sequence continues at coordinate 2,039,076 of NZ_CP166289.1, forward strand.
AAAGTGCGCCAAGCGGGTGGCGAGACTGCTGACCGTCTTGGCCACGCAGGTGGCGCGTTTGCGGTGCAGGTAGGCCACGAACGCCGGACGCAGCGCCGCGGGGACGTCGGCCATCCGCTCGTCGAGGGTGAGCGGCGTGACTGCCGGTCGGGCTTCACTGTCGAGGATCCCGAGGTGAAAGAGAATCTGCCGCGCGCTGTGGGTGGTGCTCCGGTAGTGCCTCGCACCTCGGCCGGTGCGCATCTGGCGAATATCGCACGCGTCCAGCAGGTCCTGCACATCGCTCTCGCGTAGATCGGCCAGGGGACGTTCGGTTTGAATCAGCAGCCTCGCGATGATTTGCGACCCGATGGCCGATGCGACGCGCTGGGTGAATCCCAATTCCAATGCTGCGGAGATGAACTGATTCAGGTCCGGTGCGAGGCAACTGTCGGTCAGTTCGTGCCAGAGGCTCGCGAGTTTGCGGGAGACGAGGTAGTCGTAGCCCGGTTGCAGCCTTCGGCTGACCATCAGGAAGGTGATGAACGGACGGGTCGAGCAGTTCGCAGCCAACCGTGTGTCGAGGGGCAGGTCGGCCCACCGCTGGACCTGCGGCCAGCGCCGCAGGAACGAGCGAGCGGCTTGGGTGTAGGCGGTGTTGCCGCGACGGCGCCGCTCGAGGTGGACCAGGTAGGCGGCGTAGATATCCGCCGGACTCTCAGGTGCGGGCGCGTAGTCGTGTGCGGGCTGCATCGTATTCCGCCTTGACATGTGTTGGTGCCAAATGGATGTAGCGGGCTGTGCTGTCGACGTGCGCGTGCCCGAGCAGTGCTTGCATCACTGCCAGATCCACACCGGCTTCGGCCATCGCGGTGCCGAAGGTATGACGGAGTGCGTGCGGGTGCCCGGCGGGCACTCCGGCTTTGAGCCGGTGATACCGGAAGATGGTGCGCAGCCCGGCCGCCGTCAACGGCTTACCTCTGTTCGGGCCTTTGGCGACGAGGAACAAGCGAGTGCTCGACGATTCGGGCCGCTCGGTGAGCAGATACGTTTGGATCAGCCCTGCGACCTCCACATCGAGTGGCACCCGGCGTTCCTTCGCGCCTTTGCCCACTACTCGTATCCAGCGGGCGCCGATGTCAACGTCGGTAACTTCGAGGGTCAACAGTTCTCCGGATCTCAACCCGGACAGCAACATCAGACCGGCGAGGGATCGGTCCCGCCACGTCCGCAGGCTGGAGAGCAGGTCGGCTGTTTCCCGGCGATCCAGGGACCGTGGTAGTCGCCGCGGCTCCCGCAGGCGTAGAACCGATCGGCGTTTCGGTCGCACCAGGTGTCCGAGTAGACCGCTGCGCTCCTCGGCGCTGACTCTGCGGGCTTCCCGTCCGCTGGGCATCGGGTTGCGCAGGTCGGGTTCGCGCAGCGTGCGGAAGGTGAACAGCCCGGTCAGGGCGGCGAGCCGGTGATTGATGGTGGTCGCCGAGTAATGGTCGAGGCGCTTGCCGGTCATCGACAGCACGTTCGCGGGGCGTCCCACGATCGAGGTCTCGCGGCAATGCCGCATGAAGTCCAATACCGTGTTGGTGGTGACCGATTCGAGGTCGTAGTTCCGGGATTCGAGCCAGCGGCAGAATGCGAGCAGATCGTAGCCGTAGGCGCGCAGGGTACGTGGTGAATAGTTTCGGTCGGCGAGGTAGCCGAGGTATTGGTTGACCAGCGGGTAGTTGTCGGCATTGGGCCCGGACAACATCCAGGCGACGTCGGTGCCGGCCTCCAGACGCAGCGTGTGCTGATTCGTCATGAGACAGGTGTAACGCCACCGTCGATGGGGGTCAAGTATTTCCGTGGACGGCGTGTCGATTCATGGGTAACGATCCGGTGGATTAGCCGGTTAACAGGCATGCCCCCACCTTCCCCATAGAAGTGTGATGCGTTTGGGGTTGGGCAGGGCCGAGCTTCCTCGGCTGCCGGTCTCCCTTCGCCCGGCGGTGCGGGCATGGAGCGGCGCGGCGAAGCAACATACGGGGTCAATCAGGTGGGCGACCACGCCGTAGGCACGGGGGTCAGACCTGTGGACGGCCGCGCGCGTGTTGCGTCCGGGGTGCTCACGCCACCGCCTTCTGGTGGGCCAGGGCGCGGATCTCTCCGTCGCGCAGCCCGTAGGGCAGTCCCGATCACCCGATCCATCGACGTCGAGTAGACGAATACCTCCCACTGACGGTCGTCGATCTTGTCGATGTGGTCGACATACGCAACCGGCGCAGACTGCGCCGTCTCCGGAGCGGCGCTCGCAGGCGCCGCCGCCAGGCCGAGCGCGACAGCCGCGGCGCTCAACACACCCGCAATCCAACGCCTACGCATCCCAGACCCCGTGATGAAACGTCCTTACATCCGAGTTTCCGCCTTCTCTTGTCTCGGGGCCATTAACGCCCGTTGCCGTTCACGTGGTTCCGGCCAATGTCTCCTCGGCCGCCGCCTTCGGCCGGAGAGTCTGCACCTCACCGATCGTCGTCGACGGATCGGCCACGAATGCCGCGAGGAGTCGCTCGAACCGATCCACGAAACCGGCGATGGTCGCACTGTCGAACAGATCGGTCGGATAGGTGAAGGCCGCGGTGATCCCGGTTGCCGCGCCGGCATCGTCGTAACCATCGACCATGGTCACACGAAGATCCGTCTTTGCGACCTCCAGGTCGATGGCGAATTCGCTGACGGACAGACCACCGAACTTGACGGACTGGCGGTTCGGCGCAGACTCGCCACCGAAGTTCTGCAACGCAAACGACACCGGAGTCAGTGGCCCCGACGCCGTGTCACGGTCGGCGTTCAGCGACTCGGCCAGAGTGTCGATGGGAATATCGGCTCGGGCGAATGCCGCGAGGTCGGTCTCTCGTGCTCTGGCCAGCAATTGGGTGAAGTGCTGGTCGGGATCGACCTCGGTGCGGAGGACGAGGGATTTCACGAACATCCCCACCAGGTTGTCGAGCTCCGGTTCGCCCCGCCCCGCCACCGGGGTGAGAACGGCGACATCGGTGGCACCGGAAAGCTCGTTGAGCAGAACCAGCAATGCCGCGTGCAACACCATGAACAAGGTCGAGCCGTCACTGTGTGCCAGGTCGACCAGATCCTGATGCAGTGCGGCGTCGATGTCCCGGGTCAGAGTCGCCCCGTGGTGTGATTCGACCGACGGGCGCGGCCGGTCGGCTGGCAACTGCAGGAGCGGAAGATCCTCGAGAAGCGGCGCCCAGAACTCCGTCAACAACGACATCAGACTGTCCGGATCATCGGGGGAACCGAGCCTTTCAGCTTCCCACAACGTGTAGTCGGCATATTGCGCCGGCAACGGCGCCCAGCCAGGTGGCGCTCCCGCTGACCTGGAGAGGTACGCGGTCATGAATTCCTGGATGAGGAGTTCCATCGAGTAGCCGTCAGCGGAAATGTGATGAATAACGAAAGCGAACACGTAGTCGTCCTCGGCGATTCGGAACAGCCGTGCACGCCACGGCACGTTCCGGGTCACGTCGAACCCCTGCTTCACGAAGTCGAGAACGCGGGCGTAGATGGCGTCGCCATCGACCGCCACCGGACCCACATCTACGCCGATCTGGTCCAGCGGCAACAGCTCTTGGTAGCCGACGCCGTCAACATCCGGATAGACGGTACGCAAGATCTCCTGCCTCGCCACCACATCGACCAGCGCGGCGTTCAGCGCCTTTACATCGAGCGCTCCCGTAATCCTGAGTGCAATCGGCAGATTGCGCTTCGCCGAGTTCGGGTCGGCTCGGTTCTCCGACCACGATCGCTGCTGTGCCCGTGCCAAGGGCAAGCGCTCCGGTCTCGGCCGCGGCACCAGGGCGATTCCTGCTTCGACGCCCTTCTGTGTCGCAACTCGAGCGGCCAGAGCCGACACCGATGAGGCCTCGAACAACACTCGCACCGGCACTCGCGTCGCCAACGCCGCACCCAAACGGGCCGCGACCTGGGTGGCGATCAGCGAATTACCACCGAGCTCGAAGAAGTCGTCGTCGGCACCCACCCGCTCGGCTCCCAACACCTCCGCGAACACCGCAGACACGATCTCCTCGACCGGGGTCGACGGCGCCCGGAACTGCTTGGCCTCGAACATCGGCGCCGGCAATGCATTGCGGTCCAGTTTGCCCGAGGTATTCAGCGGGAACGCATCGAGCACCACGAATGCCCCCGGAACCATGTACGACGGCAGCACCTCCGACACCGACGCCTTCACCGCATCGAGATCGAATTCGGAGCCGGCGGCCGGAACCACGTACCCCACCAGGTGTTGACCCGTCGGCGTCGATACGACCGATGCCGCCGATTGCATCACCGACGCGTGGGCCTGCAACGCCGACTCGATCTCGCCCAGCTCGATTCGCTGGCCACGGAGCTTCACTTGGAAGTCCGTGCGGCCCAGGTACCGTAGTCGACCATCGGCCTCCCAGGACACGAGGTCACCCGTGCGATACATCCTCTCCCCGGCTGCTCCGAATGGATTCGCCACGAATCGATCCGCGGTCAAGTCCACCCGGCCGTGGTATCCGCGTGCCAACTGCACACCGGCGAGATACAGCTCGCCCGGCACCCCCCATGGCACCGGATTCAGCCGGGCATCGAGAACGTATACCCGGCTGTTCCACTCCGGGACGCCAATCGACACCGCAGTGGGTGCATCCGTACCCGTCACGTCGGCGAAGGTGACCGACACCGCGGCCTCGGTCGGACCATAGAGGTTGTGGACTCGTGCGCTCGACACCCGGCCGAAGTCACGCACCGTCGACGCCGGTAGTGCCTCACCGGCGACGAACACATCCCGCAGGGACTCCAGATCCCGGGACCGGACCCCAGCGGCGAAGGCCGCCAGCATCGACGGCACGAAATCGGTCACCGTTACCCCGTGTCCGACGATGGTCGCCGCAAGATATGCCGGATCCCGGTGACCATCCGGGGACGCCACCACCACTGTGGCACCGGCCCGCAAGGGCAGGAAGAACCCCCACAGCGACACATCGAAGGTGGTCGCCGTCTTCTGCAGGTACACATCGTGCTCGTCGAGCCGGTACTCGGCCTGCATCCACACCAGTTGATTGACGATCGCGCGATGGCTGACCGCGACACCCTTCGGTCGTCCCGTCGACCCCGAGGTGAAAATGACATACGCCAGGTCATCGGCATGTACCGGCGCCACACGATCCGCGTCGGAGATCGCCGCATCGGAGAATCCGGACAGGTCGAGGGTGTCGATCAGCACGACGGACCTCTGTCCCGCCGCCGCGAACTCGTCGCGTTCGGTCGACAGGATCACCACGGGATCCGCGGCATCGAGAATGTACCCCACCCGATCGGCCGGGTGATCCGGGTCCAGCGGCACATATCCGGCGCCCGCGCGAACCACTGCATACATTCCCACGACCAGATCCAACGACCGGCGCATCCCCAACGCCACCAACGTCTCCGGCCCCACACCCGACGAGATCAGATAACGCGCAAGGCGGTTCACCCGAACAGCGAGTTCGGCGTAGGTCAGCGATTCGCCGTCGAAGACCACCGCCACGGCCTCCGGGGTCCGCGCCACCTGTCCGTCGAACCCATCGAGCAGCAGCTTCTCCGGCACCGGGTGCCCGGTGTCGTTCCAGTCCCGCAGCACCCGATTGCGCTCGTCATCGTCGACTATCGAAATATCGCCCACCGACACCGACGGATCCTCGACCACGGCACCCAGAACCCGAACGAATTGTGCGGCGATCCGTTGCACCGTTGCGGCGTCGAAGATGTCTGTCGCGTATGCGAGCGTGCCGACGTACTCCCCTTCGCCGCCGGCCGGCTCGCCGAGGGTCATCGACAGGTCGAACTGTGCGGCTTCCCACGGAACGTCGAGTGGCGACACCGTCAGTCCCGGAAGCTGGACCGAGGGCTGAGTGAAATTCTGGAACGCCAGCATCACCTGGAACAGCGGCGAGAACGATTGCGATCGTGTCGGGTTCAGCTTCTCGACCAGCCGCTCGAAGGGCACCTCGGCACGGGCGAGGGCTTCGAGGTCGGTGTCGCGCACCCGGCCCAGCAGTTTCGTGAACGATTGGTTCGGTACGACATCGGCCCGGAGCACCACGGTGTTGACGAACATGCCGACCAGGTCGTCGAGTGCCTCGTCGCCGCGCCCGGCGACCGGCGACCCGATCGCGATATCGGACGTGCCACCGAGTTTGGCGAGCAGGACCGCCAGGGCCGCATGCACCAGCATGAACGGTGTCGCACCCTGGTCCCGGGCCACTCCGTGGAGGCGGTGGCCGACTGCGGCCGGCACCGTGAACTCGACACTGGCGCCGATGCCCGACCGTACGGCGGGGCGTGGGCGATCGGTGGGCAGCGCCAGCACGTCCGGCAGACCCGCCAACGCGTCGGTCCAGTAGTCGATCTGCTGCGAGATCAGCGACGCCGGGTCGTCCTCGGACCCGAGAACCTCCTGTTGCCAGAGGGTGTAGTCCGCGTACTGCACCTCGAGCGGCGCCCAGCCCGGATCGTGCCCTGCGCATCGGGTCGCATACGCCACCATCACGTCCCTCGCCAGCGGTCCCGTGGAGAACCCGTCCGCGCAGATGTGGTGCACCACCACCGCCAGTACGTGCACGGACTCGGACTTGCGGAACAGGGCGGCGCGCACGGGAACCGATTCGGTGACATCGAAACCGGTCGTCACCACTGCCGCCGCCCGGGCAAGCAGCTCGTCCTCGTCGGCGACCGGGGTCGGCGTGAGGTCGATCGTCACCTGCGATGCGGGAACGATCACCTGCGTCGGCCCTTGATCCGAATCTGGGAACACCGTCCGCAGCGCCTCGTGACGCCCGATCACGTCGTGTATCGCAGCCTGCAGCGCAGCCACATCGAGATCCCCGGACAACCGAATCGCCAACGGAATGTTGTATGCCGCGGAGGACGTATCGAAACGGTTGAGGAACCACATTCGCTGCTGGGCCAGCGACAGCGGAATCCGTTCCGGCCGGGGCCGCGGCGCCAACGCCGGTCGGCCCCCGGCACCGGAATGCTGCGCGACGCGCACTGCCAGGGCCGCCACGGTCGACACCTCGAAGAGCATCCGCACCGGGACCCTGATGTTCAGCTGCGCCTCCAACCGGGAGATCACCCGAGTGGCGATCAACGAGTTGCCACCCAAGTCGAAGAAATCGTCGTCCAGTCCGACCCGCTCGAGTCCGAGGACGTCGGCGAACACCCCGGCCACGGTCTCCTCGACGAGGTTGGTCGGCGCCCGGAATTCGCGCGTGCGGACGAGTGGATTCGGCAGCGCACGCCGGTCGAGCTTTCCGCTCGTGCTCAACGGCAACGCGTCGAGCACCATCAGCGCATCCGGAACCATGTACCGAGGCAGCGACCGCCCCAGAACCTCACGCGTCGCATCGACGTCGACGATGTGCCCGCTCGCCGGCACCACATACCCGACCAACTGCTGGGCGACGTCACCCTCGCGCACGATCACGACCGCCTGCGCGATCGACTCACACGCCACCAGCGCCGACTCGATCTCCCCGAGCTCGATCCGGAGACCACGCAACTGAACCTGCGAGTCACTGCGACCCACAAAATCCAACGTTCCGCTGAGAGTCCACCGCACCACATCGCCCGTGCGGTACATGAGTTCGCCGACACCGCCGTACGGATTGGCCACGAACCGTGCGGCAGTCAGCGCACTGCGGGCGTGATATCCCCGGGCCAGCCCACTCCCCGACAGATACAGCTCACCGATGACCCCGGCCGGCACCGGACGCAGCCGCGCATCGAGGACCACCGCTCCGGCACCCGCGATCGGGACGCCGATCGTGATCCGATCTCCCGCCGCCAGCGTCTCGGTCATCGTGATGACGATGGTCGTCTCGGTGGGTCCGTAACTGTTGACAAAACGGCACCCGGGAGCAAACTTCGCGACCAACTCCGGCGGGCACACGTCCCCGCCGACGACGACGGTCTCGAGGTCCCTCAGGCCCGTCGGGTCGACCGTTCCCAACGCCGCCGGCGCCGTGATGACGTGGGTGACCCGCTCGCCCCGGAGCACCTCCGTCAGCTCGGCGCCGCCGACGATGTCGGGCGGCGCGATCACCATCGTCGCGCCGGCAGTGAAGCCCGCAATCATCTCGAACACCGACGCATCGAAACTCGACGACGAGTACCGCAGAACCCGAGAGCGGGTCGTCAATCCCAACTCCTGGCGGGAGCTGGCAGTGAACGACGCCAACCCCCGATGGCTGACCACGACCCCCTTGGGTATGCCGGTCGAGCCGGAGGTGTAGATCATGTACGCCGCGTTGGACAGCTGGAGGGAAGCGGTGCGCTCGTCGTCGGTGAGGGCCGCCGTCGAACGCTCGCCGCACGAACCGTGTGCTCCCGCGTCATCGAGCACCACCCAGTCGATCTCCCCGGGCAGGCGAGTCGTCTGAACACTGGTGAGGCCGATCACCGCACCGGAGTCGACGACCATGCGCTCGATTCGTTCGGTCGGCAGGCTCGGATCGACCGGCACGAATCCGCCGCCGGTCTTGGCCACCGCCCACACCGCCACCATCGACGCGATCGATCTGGGGAACGCCAATGCCACAAACGATTCCGGTCCGACACCCCGCGAGATCAACAACCGCGCCAGACGATTCGATCGGGCGTCGAGCTCGGCGTAAGTCATCGCGGCACCGCCGCAGGTCAGGGCGATACCGCCCGGGTTCGCCGCGACGCCGGCCACCAGAATGTCCGGCAGTGTCCGCCCGGGCACCCTCAGCGGTTGCGGCTGCGCGGCGGCCAGCATCCGCCCCCGCTCGGCATTGCCCATCACGTCGATATCGCCGACGGGCATCCGCGGGTCCGCGGCGATGCCCGTAAGTAGCCGGAGGAATCGCGCGGCGAATCGCTCTGACGTCGACTCGTCGAACAGATCGGCGGCCGAGATGAGCGCGGCCGCCAGTGCGCCGTCCTGCTCACGCAGGGTCAGCTCGAGGTCGAACTTCGCGACGTCCAGGCCGGGATCGACCGGGTCGATGTGCAAGCCCGGCAGTTCGAGGGTCGCGACGCCGTGGTTCTGCAATGACAGCGCGACCTGGAACAGCGGCGCATATGCCGGTGACCGCGGCGGGGCGACCGCGTCCACCACACGTTCGAACGGTACGTCCGCGTGGTCGTAGGCGGCCAGATCGGTGGCCCGCGCGTGCGCGAGCAGCTCGATGAAACTCCACGCCGGGTCGACCCGAGTGCGCAGCACCAACGTGTTGACGAACATGCCCACCAGATCCTCGAGCGCCCGTTCACCGCGACCGGCAATCGGGCTCCCGACCGCGATGTCGGTGGTCCCGCTCAGCCGCGCCAACAACACCGACAGGGCGGCGTGCAACACCATGAACATCGTGGCGCCCTGCTCGCGTCCCAGCGCGGCGAGTTGTTCGGTGAGATCGGCGTCGACGATGAATTCGGTGCGTATCCCGCGATGCGACGCCCGCGCAGGGCGGGGACGGTCTGCGGGCAAATCCAGCACGGCGGGGCCGTCCGCCAGGTGCCGGGACCAGTACGCGAGCTGCGTGGCCGTCGTGGATTCCGGGTCGGCCTCGTCCCCGAGCGCCGATCGTTGCCACAGGGCGAAATCCGCATACTGCACCGGCAGCGGGGTCCATGAGGGCGGATCACCGGCGGTGCGGGCCGAGTAGGCATGCACCAGGTCCCGGGCGAGTACCTGGATCGACAAGCCGTCGATGCTGATGTGGTGCACCACCATCACCAGCACGTGCTCGCGCGGGTCCCCGGTCGGGAGCAACGTCAAGGCGATCGGGATCTGCGTGGTGACATCGAATCCGCGGGCCACCAACTCCCGGATCCGTTCACCGAGATCGGTGTCCACCACTTCGGGCGCCGCGCGCAGCAGGTCCCGGTCAGCCTCGGAGTGAGTGGCCGGGAGGATCACCTGATGCGGACCGTCCGGGGAGTCGGGGTAGATCGTCCGCAGCGCCTCGTGCCGTTCGAGGATGTCCGCGGCGGAGCGCCGGAGTGCGTCGACGTCGAGCGTGCCGGACAGCCGGAGGGCCGCCGCCACGTTGTAGGCGCCGGAACCCGGGTCGAATCGGTTGAGAAACCACATCCGGTTCTGAGCCAGGGACAGCGGAATCCGGTCCGGCCTCGGTCCGGCCGCGAGAACGGGGAGCCGTCGCGCGCCGACATTCGCGCGAGCGACCACAGCTGCCAGAGCTCGGACAGTCGGCCCCTCGAACAGCTCCCGCACCGTAACCACCGCACCGAACTCGGCGTTGATCCGGGCCAGCACCCGCGTGGCCACGAGCGAGTTGCCCCCGAGGTCGAAGAAGCTGTCCGACACCCCGATCCGGTCGATTCCGAGGACGTCCACGAAAATTTCCGCCAGAGCATGCTCGGTCGGTGTGTTCGGCGGGACGTACTCCGCTGAACCTGCGAATTCCGGGACCGGTAGTGCCTTGCGGTCGAGCTTGCCGTTTCCGGTCACCGGCAGCGCCTCGAGCACAACCAGGGCCGACGGCACCATGTAGCGGGGCAGCAGGGCCACCGCGAAGTCGAGGACAGCGCGCTCGTCCGCGGCCGCCCCGACTGCGGGTACGACGTACGCGGCGAGGTAGTCGCCGGTGGAGCCATCGTTGCGAACCACCACCACCGCCTGAGCGACATCGTCGTGCCGCCACAGCACGGCCTCGATTTCACCGAGCTCGATGCGCTGACCGCGAAGCTTGACCTGAAAGTCGGTACGGCCCAGGTAGTCGAGCTGCCCATTCGGCAGCCACCGCACCAGGTCGCCGGTGCGGTAGAGCCGGGCACCGCCCCGGCCGTCTCCCGCAGCCGCAAAGGGGTTCGCGACGAACCGATCCGCAGTCAGGTCAGCCCGGCGCTGGTACCCGCGGGCCAGCTGACGCCCGCCCAGGTACAACTCCCCCGCCACCCCGAGGGGAACCGGACGCAAACGCGCGTCGAGCACATACGTCTGCGTGTTCCAGACCGGGGCTCCGATCGGCACGACGTTCTCGTCCGGCCGCGTCTCGTAGGCGGTGACGTCGACCGATGCCTCGGTGGGACCGTACAGGTTGTGCAGCTCTGTGCCGCTCACCCGGTTCAGGTCCGCCGCCGTCGCAGGCGGGAGCGCCTCACCGCTGGTGAACACCCGGCGTAGCGAACCACACCCCTCGACATGCGCGCCGGCCAGGAACACCGCGAGCATCGACGGCACGAAATGCACGGTGGTCACCGACTGCTCGCGGATCACCCGCTCGAGATAGACGGGATCCCGGTGCCCATCCGGTTCGGCGATCACCAGCCGCGCACCGGTCTGCAACGGCCAGAACAACTCCCACACCGACACATCGAACGTCACGGGAGTCTTCTGCAGCACCACGTCACCGGCGCCCAGCGGGTACCGATGCTGCATCCACAGCAGCCGGTTCACGATGCCCTCGTGCGGCACCGCGACACCCTTGGGTCTGCCCGTCGACCCGGACGTGAAAATGACGTATGCCGGATTGTCAGGATGCAATGGCGCCAGCCGGTCCCGGTCCCCGACCGGGTCGGAGGATTCGGCGGACACATCGAGGGTGTCGAGGTCGACCATCGGGGCGGCCGCACGCAGTGCCACGCGGTCGCCGGTGGTGGTGAGGATCAGAACCGGATCCGCCGTTGCCAGCACGTACGCAGTGCGCTCGGCAGGCTGGTCCGGGTCTATCGGGACATAGGCGCCGCCGGCCTTGATCACCGCGTAGATACCCACCAGCAGATCCACCGACCGGCGCACCGCGATACCCACCAGCGCTTCGGGACCCACACCCGCACCGATCAGGTGCCGGGCCAGCCGATTCGCGCAGGCGTCGAACTCCGCGTACGACAACATCGTCCCCCCGAACGCGACCGCCGGGGCCTCAGGGGTGCGAGCCACCTGCGCGACGAACAGCTCGGCGAGAGTGAGTCGAGGCAGCAGGTGTTCGGTCGCGTTCCAGGTGTCGACGACCAGTTCTCGTTCACCCGCGGTGAACAAGTCGAGGGCACCGACCCTCGTCTCCGTATCGCTCGCGATGGTCTCGAGAACCCGGGTCAGGCGGGCCGCGAGCGTCGTGGCCGTATCGCGGTCGACGACTGCCGGCTGGTAGCGCAGACTCAGCCGCAAGCGTGGTTCGAGGATCGACAGCACAGTGATCGGATAGTGCGTGGCATCACGGGCATCGATGCCACTCACACGCATACCCGCGATGTCGGTGTGCTCGTCGAACCCGGACTTGTCCACGGGATACGACTCGAACACGGACAACGTGTCGAACAGGTTCCCCAGCCCCACACGCGACTGGATGTCACCGAGCCCGATGTGATGGTGATCGAGCAGCGTCGCCTGCTCGTCCTGCAGTCGGGTGAGCAGCTGCTCGAGGGTTTCACCCGGATCCACCTGCACTCGCACGGGCAGCGTGTTGATGAACAGCCCCAGCATGTTCTCGACGCCCGGCAGCTGCGCAGGTCGACCCGAGACCGTGGTGCCGAAAACGACATCGTCGCGGGAGAGCAGCCGGGACAACACCAGTCCCCACGCCGCCTGTACCACCGTATTCATGGTGACCCCACCGCGCTGCGTCAGGGCCGCGAGTGCCTCGATCAGCGTGACGGGCAGCGCGACGTCGACCTCACCCGGCACACCGTAGTGCGTAGGGGACGATGCCTGGGGCACGAGCAGCGTGGGCTCCTCGAATCCGTCGAGCGCGGTGTCCCAGACACGGGCCGATTCGTCGGTATCGCGGTTCGCCGCCCAGTGCAGATAGGTTCGGTACGGGGGCGGCTCCGGCAGTGCGGCCGGGGCGCCTCCGGCGGCGTACCGAACCAGCAGCTCGCGCACCAGCAGTGGCATCGACCAGCCGTCGAGAATGATGTGATGATTCGTCAAAGCAAGCACGTAACGCTCGGGTGCGGTGCGAACAAGCAGCAGCCGCAGCAGCGGCGGCGGCCCGGTCAGGTCGAATCGGGCGGTGCGGTGCTCGGCAAGCAAACGGATCAGCTCGCCATCGGCGGTGTCGGTCCCGACGAGATCGACCTCTTCCCAAGGCAGCTCTACATCGTCGACCACCAACTGCGCGGGCACTCCGTCGTCGTCGTACACGAAGGCGGTCCGCAGGCCCGGATGGTGAGCGAGTAGGCCGGACGCCGCCTCGCGCAGCCGCACGGCGTCGACCGCACCCTCGAGATCGATGCGCAGTTGCGCGGTGTACACGTCGAGAGTCTCGGCGGCAAGAGTGGCGTGGAACAGCAGCCCGGACTGCAGCGGGGACAACGACCAGACCTCGCGCAAGGCGGGGAACCGCCGTTCCCAACGCTCGATTTGCTGCTGGCCCACCGACACCAGCGGCAGATCGGACGGCGTCAGACCGCCCGCCCCGGGAAGTGCGGTGTGGGCGGCGAGACCGTCGAGGGCGCGCCGCCACAGATCCGCCAGTGTCGCGACGTCGGAATCCCGGAGCACCCCGCGCGGGTAGGCGAACGACGCCACCAGGCGAGGCCCCTCGGGGCTGTCGACGACAACGGCGTTGATATCGATCGTCGCCGCCACCGCCATGGCGGACCCGCTCGCCGCGATGAGATCCGGAGTCTCCGGGTCCGGCATCCAGCCCAGTTCCTGCAACTCCTCCGCAAGGTGCTGCCCGCCGAGCCGGCCCAGGTAGTTGAAGCTGATCTGGGGCGTCGGCAGGGCCGCGAGTATCGGCCCGGTGGTCTCGTCGAGGTACCGAAGCACCCCGTATCCGACGCCGCGGGCGGGCACGGCGACGAGTTGCTCCTTGACGGCCTTGATGACGTCACCGGCGGCGTGTCCGCCCTCGAAAGCCTCGGCGAGCTCGACGACGGGCACCTCGAGCCGAACCGGGAAGGCACTGGTGAACCAACCGACGGTACCCGCGACGTCGGCGCCCGCCACGGCGTCTTCCTCGCGGCCATGACCTTCCAACGTCAGCAGCACAGACGGTTCGTCGACACCGCGCGAGCGCCGCCACTCGGCCATAGCCAACGCCAGCGCGGAGAGGAGACCATCGTTGACCCCGCACCCGAAGACGTCCGGAAGGTGCGAGAGTACGGTCTCCGTCACGGCGGCGCTGACTTCGATGTGCACCCGCTCGGTCGTAGCCATGGTGTCGGTTGACGGCTCGATCGCACGAGCGCCGATCAACGGATCACGGCCGCCGAGAACCTGCTGCCAGTACGCCAGTTCACCGGCGTGCGCGCCACGGTCGGCGGCGTCCCGCACGCCGTGGGCCCAGCGGCGGAACGAGGTGCCCACAGGAGCCGATACCGAGGCCTGTCCGGCACCCAGTCGAAGCCACGCCATCGCGAAGTCCGGCAACAGCACCCGCCACGACACCCCGTCCACCACCAGGTGATGCGCGACGATCAGCAACCGGCCGCGTGCGTGCGCGGTGTCCGGTGCAAACCACACGAGCTGCAGCATGATCCCGTTCTCCGGGTCGAGGCGGCCCACCGCTGCGGCATATTCGGCACTCACCATGTCGCTGAACGCACGACTGCCCGGGGCCGCCGGCGCCGGGATCTGCGAGATCAGTCGATCGGTTGCCACAGTTCCGGTGGCAACCGTTTCGAATACCCAGGTACTGCCGTCGTGGAAGAACCTCGAGCGCAACACGTCATGATGATCGAGCACGGCCGCCAGCGTCGCGCTCAACCGATCCGAGTCGACATCGGCGGGCAGGGTCAGCAGCACCGCTTGGGAAAAGTCGACGAAGGGGCCCCGCTCGAGCATCGAGTACATGATCGGCGTCAGCGGGATACGGCCGACACCCCCGCCGGCCAGTTCTTCGAGGACGACCGCTGATTCCGGTTCCACCTGCTCCGCCACCCGGGCGATTGCGGCGATGGTCTTGTGCTCGAAGACCGCCCGCGCGGTGAAGCTGAGTCCGAGTGCTCTGGCGCGGGCCGCGATCTGCATCGCGACGATGCTGTCGCCACCGAGCCCGAACAGTGAGTCGTCCACACTGACCCGTTCCAGCCCGAGCGTCTCGGCGACAAGGTCAGCGAGCAGCTTCTCCGCCGACGTCGACGGGGCGCGGAATTCGTGTTCACGGGAACCGAAATGAGGCTGTGGCAGGGCGCTGCGGTCGAGTTTGCCCGCCGCAGTCACCGGCACATGCTCGAGCCGCATCACGATCGAAGGCACCATATGCGAGGGCACGACCGCTGCGACGCCCTCGACGATCGCAACAGGATCGAATTCGCAGCCGGCGTCGAGGCGCACGTACGAAACCAGGGTCGGCGTTCCACCGGCGGTCTGCTGAATGACGGTAGCCGCGAAGTTCACACCATGCTGCGCCAGAAGCGCCGCGTCGGTCTCGCCGAGCTCGATACGAAACCCGCGGATCTTGACCTGGGAGTCGGACCGACCGATGAACTCGAGGGCGTAGTCGTCGCCGGCCGCCCCCGGAGAGCACACCCACCGCACCTCGTCACCGGTCCGATAGAGTCGCGAACCCGGCTCGCCGAAGGGGTTGGCCACGAACCGTTCCGCGGTCAGTGTGTGCCGATTGTGGTAGCCGCGGGCCAGCGCGGGACCGGCGAGATACAGCTCACCCACCACCCCGACCGGCACCGACCGCATCTTGCGGTCGAGCACCACGACGCTCGCGCCCTGGATCGGCCGACCGATGGTGATCGGCGCACCCGGCGTCAACGGCTCGCCGACCGTGATGATGATCGTCGTCTCGGTCGGCCCGTAGCTGTTGGTGAACCGGCACACCGCGCCGAACCGCTCGACGAGGTCCGGAGTACACACGTCCCCGCCGACCACCACGGCCTCGAGCTGCTCGAGCCCACCCGGGTCGACAGTGTTCAGCACGGTCGGAGCCGAAATGATATGGGTCACCCGCTGTTCGCGCAGCAGATCGACCAGTTCGCTGCCGCCGTACATCTCGGGTGGTGCGACGACCATCGTGGCGCCGGCGCTGAATGCCTGGATCATCTCGAAGACGGACGCGTCGAAACTGGCCGATGAGAACCGCAGAACTCGTGATTCGCGGGTGATACCGAGTTCCGGCCTGGCGGTGGCCGCGAAGTTCGCCAGCCCGTTGTGCGTGACGACAACACCCTTGGGAACGCCGGTCGAGCCGGACGTGTAGATCATGTAGGCGGCGTTGTGGACCGACAGCGGGGCGCGCCGATCCCAGTCGGTGATCGCCGCATCGGACAGACGGGCACAGCGCGCGCGCACCGTAGCGTCGTCGAGGACGATCCAGCGGGTGGTGTCCGGCAACGACGGGCAAAGCTCATCCAGAGTGATCCCGACGAGCGCACCCGAATCCGCAAGCATGTGCGTGATCCGCTCGGTCGGAAGTTTCGGGTCGATCGGCACGAACGCGGCTCCGGTCTTCGCAACTGCCCAGAACGCGAGGAGGGACTCCGCCGACCGGGGCAGACTCAGCGCCACGCAGGTCTCCGGCCCGGCGCCCGCCTCGATCAGCAATCGCGCCAACCGGTTCGAATCCGCGTCGAGATCCCGATAGCTGATCTCCCGCCCCGAAACCTGGATTGCGGCGCCGTTCGGTGCGGCAGCCACCCCGTCTGCCAGCAGTTCCGGAAGCAGCCGGGACGGCTCGATCCGGGGACCGTGGAACGGGACCAGATCTGCGCGTTCATCGGCGTGAAGCACGTCGAGGGTACCGATGCGGTCGCTAGCGGCGGACTCCACGACGGCGGCGAAGAATTCGAGGAACCGCGCGTGGTGACTGCGGAGCTGCTCCTCTGTGTACAGATTGGGGTTGGCCTCGAAGTCGATGTGCGCCGGGTGGCCCGCGACGCCGGGATAGATGTTGACGGCGAGATCCTCGACCGGACCGGTGGTCAGCACGTGGAGCCGGCCGATTGCGGGGCCGAGCCGAATCTCGTCGTGAAACATCATGATGTTGATCGAGGGCCCGAAGAAGCCGCGACGATCACCCCCGACGCCGGCGTCCCGCCGAATGTCTTCGTGCCGGTACCGCTGATGCCGCAGCGCGCCGGTCAACTCCAGCTGCGTTTGCCGGATCAGGTCGGCGAAGGTCGTCTCGGCGTGCACGGGGAGGCGGACCGGGACCACGTTCGACACCATGCCACCCGAGTTGCGTAGCTTCGCGGTGGTGCGCGCCGAGACCGGCAGGCTCAGCACGACATCGCCCTCGCCCGTCAGGCGTGACAGGAACGCGGTTACGGCGGCGACCGCGGCGACCGCGAAGGTCGCGCCCTGCTGCCGCTCGAGCAGCCTCCGCAACGCGATCTCCGTGGCGCTGGGCAGCGGTGCGCTGGCCACCAGCGAGGGTGTGCCGAGGCCGGCGGCGCGCCCGGCGAGGCTGATCGGGTGCGGGAAGTGACGGCTGCGCTCGGCCCAGTGCGTGCGGTCCTTCTCGAACCGGGTGGAGGTGCGGTAGCGCGCCTCCTCCTCGACGATCTCACGCAATCCGCTGGCCCGGAACGTCGCCGGTTCGCGCCCCTCCACTGCTGCGGTGTACAGCTCCGCTGCCCGGTTCATGAACGTCATCGCACCGAAGCCGTCGAGCGCGATGTGATGGATTCGTGAGTACCAGTAGTAGTGATCGTCGGCGAGACGCAGCATCGCCGTGCGAATCAGCCGGTCGTTCACGAGGTCGATGGGGCTGCTGTACTCGCCGCGCATCCATGCTTGCGCGGCTACCAGCGGATCGTCTTCGGACCGGAGATCGAGATGAGTCATCTCGAATGCGAGCGCCTCGTCGATCTGCTGGAACGGCTCACCGTCCCACTCGACGACCCGAAGCAGTCCGGTGCCGAGTTCCCTGAGCGCGACCGGCCCGATCGCGCTCAGCAGGTCGATGTCGAGGTCGAAATTCGCGATCTCAACGTACTGAGCGATCGCGATCGGCACCTCGCCGAGGAGGTGTTGGGCGAACCATATACCGCGTTGAGCAGCAGAAAGAGGAAAGAGATCGGATTGCCCCGGAGTGTTTCCGGTCACGGACTCTGTATGAGGAGCACTGCTTTCGAGATTGTCCAGCGATGACACCTGATTGTTCCAGCTCTCCACATCAAGCCTGAGCACCTGGGTCGAACACCGCAGGACCCAGTACCGCCCAATTTGTTTCCGGCCGAGAATTTACCCGCCGAAGCACCGCCGCCGATGCGGGGGTCCCACACACGTCTCGGACTCGAGCGGTGTATGTCAGTTATCGCTCGGCCACTTTCGCCCACCCTGACGGCCGGACACGAACGGGAAGTCGGTCCGTGACCAACGTCGCAAAGCAGCTCCGATGCCTCCGGTATGGCCCGTCCGTCTCCGCACGTGAGCCGGATCTGCTCGGCTCGCCGCGACCGCTCGGCTCCTCCGCGCATGCGGGGCACGAGTGGACAATGTGCGTCAGCCGATGCCGCAGGCAAGTATCTGTTTACGCCGAGTTTGTCTGGTATCTTCCAACAACCCGGGACCCGCACGCCCAGACCGGGTGCATGTCCAGCAAAGCATGAGGAGAATCAGTGATCTGCGGTCCGCGCGCTCGCGCATGAGCGTGCCAGCAGACGATCAGCAACTTTCCCTCTGCACTCGGCGAACCAACTTCGAATCCGTCCCCCGCGGGCAGCACGGCTCGATGGTCCACTCGCCACGACGCCGCCCCTCTGCCCTATGACGCTTCAGGAGAACAATGCCGGTCACACATATCCCTGCGATTCGCGCCCTCGAATCCTCCGCAGTCTCTCTCTGCGCTCTGAGTATTGCGTGCGCGGTGGTGTGGCCCGCGGCGGCTGATCCAGTCACACTGGACGTTGCGGCAGCGGCCGCGCAAATCGTCGATGTTGCCGACGGAGACACGCTGGTGGCGCGGTACCTCGACAAGAGCGAGATCTTCGCTGTCAGTGTTGTGGGCATCGACGCACCCGAGGGCGAGGAATGCTGGGCCGCGCAGTCGACGCAGTTCGCCAGGGACCACCTCGTAGGTCGGCAGGTCGTGCTGTCGGCAGAAGCGACACTGCCGAACACCGATCCCACCGGCGCGCTCGTCCGGCGCGTTGCCCTCGGCAATGACATGGACGGCGACTACGCGATCAAGGCTGCCCGCGAGGGTGCAGCGCGAGCACACCCGACCGACCAGGTACGCCTTGCCAGCCAACTGCTCTCAGCCGAAGCGGGGGCGCGCGATACCCACCGCGGCTTGTGGACGTGCGATGGGAGCATCCCCGTTGCAGCACCCAGTCCAGACCCGGGGCCCCGGCCGGCCCCTTGACCCGGTTCGCCCCGAACCATCCGCTTCCCACACGCCCCTTCTGGTGCGAACGAAGGAAATCCGTGACGCCCGATCACCCCGCGGCACCTGCCGATCCAGCAATCGTGGTGCCTCTCCGCGGTACGCACTCACTCGAATTGTCGGCCGAGGACGCGCGCCTGGACCGCGATATCTCGGATGCGATGGTCACAAGGCTCCACCAGCGCCTTGCAACAGGCGAACGCGTATTACTGATCGCAACAAACGCCGCAGGCGTCATCGCAGACGTCTGGCCCATTCTCGGCGTGTCGGACCCGACCACCCAGGGGCTCCGCCACTTCCACTTGAGCAAACCCGCGAAAGCCGACCGCGCTCTGATCGGACGCCAGAGCCCGGTGCGTCGATCGACGACGATCGAGTTCTGGGACCCACAGCATGGTGTGGGCGACCACCGGTGGTGAACGGCTCATGACGCGCTTCGACCACCAGTCTGACGCCCTCGGTGATTCTTCGTGAATTCTCAGCATTTTCGCAGATAGGACTCCCCAGTACGTTAAGCTGGCTGGCCGCACAGGTGCGGCATACTGGTGTCGTGTGGTGGATATTCTGGATCGTCATAGTGTGGGTGGTGTTGTCGATGCCACTCGCAATACTGATCGGGAAGGCAGCGCGACAGAAAGACCGCCGCGAAAAGTTGCCCCGCCGGCGCAAGAGCCGGACCGGCGGGCCTCCCGACCAGACCGCCGCGTAACCACGGCAACGCAAGACAAGCGCCGGCCGCCGAACTGTGCGAACGCGCGAATCGATCCTTCCCGATCGGGCCACGCGACTGGTTGACTCGGGTGAGGGCCCGACACCAGATGACACGGATACCAAAACTGGGGCCCACAGCGTTCTGTGAGCCCCAGTTTCAGATCGGTACCGGACTTACACTCCGGCGGACCCACCCTCCGAACTGAAGGTCAGGAACGAAGCAAAGAAGTTGATCAATTCCGAGATGCTGGCGAAATCTACAGACATATTTCACTCCTGCCGAGGCGATGGTGTTGGAATCTCGATCCGTACCCCTGCCGGGCACTCGTTCTTTTTACACGAGTTGAAAGACTTTGCAACAGCAGGGTAGCCGCGGGCACGAACTTTTTCTCACGATCCAACCCCCTCCTTCGCGATGCAGGCATGACGGCTGATCACACTCGAATTGATGTTTCGCCCATTCACATCAATCCCGAAGTAGGTCAGCGCATTACACTACTGACCGAAAAGACTATCCGGA
The DNA here is from genome assembly GCF_000280725.2 of Rhodococcus sp. JVH1. Taxonomy (NCBI): domain Bacteria; kingdom Bacillati; phylum Actinomycetota; class Actinomycetes; order Mycobacteriales; family Nocardiaceae; genus Rhodococcus; species Rhodococcus sp. JVH1. The sequence continues at coordinate 2,059,581 of NZ_CP166289.1, forward strand.
ACCCGGAAAAGCGACCGCAAACTTGATCAACCGTAGCTTGTAGCATCAAAATCTCCCATTCCCGCCCTGTTCGACGGCGATGAACCTGTTCCTCAACACTTTCGACCTGGCAACGGCAGCGCCCTCGACACACCTCCATGCACATCCTGCGAGTGACAACGACTGGCGTGCAGAGGGGTTCGAGATCCTGCTTCCGCGGCAGAGTGGAAGGCAGTCAGCGGTGAGATACTCGCCGCTGTAGCGGCAAACCGAACCCGCGGATACGCTCAGCACACACTGGTCGCGACCCCCAACCGAGCGCCAGTGCAGAGACCCCGCTAATGCTCGCCCACTGGTTCCGAAAGGGTTTCGACCTCCACTCGCTGATCTAACACCGCCGGACCACATCGTTGTGACGCCGACGCTCCCCATGTTCCCGATGAGCATCAGCTCAGGCACGCGCTCCGGAGGTTCGGCATGCACTCTATTCCCGACCGACCCTACGACCTGGCCGCCCTCCTGAAACACACCTACGGGAAGGGCGACCTCATCGGCGTCATGCAACTCGAAGCGCAGTTGAACGCACTGCTCACCAACCTGACCACGACACGTGGTAGGGAATAGCTGTATCCAGTGCCGGCCAGAGATGTTTCATCCCTTTGTCATTCGGGTGGTATACGCACACGAGCCGAACTGGTGGGTAGCCGACCTGCCTGTTTATGATCAGCTCGCGTCCGGCGGACGCCTCCGACGGCCGGCGCGGAAACGCTGCCTTTCGCGACGTCGAGCGGGGTTTCGTCCTACCTTCAGAAAGAGTGCTCATGGACAGCGGCGTTTGGGATACACCTTCTGGCATGTTCATCCAGTTCGTCTCGGGAGTGCTGCACGCCCTCAACTGGGGCAGCGTCAACTAGAAACGGCGAGACGCCCCTGTCCGGAAGGATGGGGGCGTCTTCGTGAGCCTTGGTAGTGAGGCCAATCCGGCCACAGACCGACCGCTCGAGGTACAGCTGGCTACCGAGGTTCAATTCAGGAAACGGGTGCCGATGGAGGGCAGTCGCATCCGCGCTCACCTCCAGAAGGAGGACATGGAATGGACGATTGGTGGAATCCGGGTGGCATGTGGCCGGAGTGGTTGATTGTCTGAGCGCCAGTCATCACCTTCCTCACCACCGGTAGCGCCTCCTAGAGAGAACAAAACGCCCACCCTCAGGTGGTTGTGGGACCCTGCAGTTACTGCACCAAAGTGAACCCGGCGCCATAGCTACCTTTTGCATTGATATCCGCCAGAATCGGCGTGATCTTCCCGTAGAACGTCGTCGGCTGGGTTCCGAAGTCCATGCCGATGTTGAGGCCGACGAGCGTCTCCCCCACCACGATCGGACCGCCCGAATCGCCTTGCCACATCACCGCCCAGTTCTGGAGGTGAATACCGTCTACCTTGCCGATGATCCCGCAATTCTTGCCGGTGGTCGCCCCGTGGTTGCACCCCACGTTCGACAGCGAGGCGTCGCCGACAGTCGAGACGACGACGTCGGTGGTGTCGCTGTACTTGCTCGGCACGACAACATCCGGGTTCAGCCGGATCACTGCATAATCGAGTGCCGTGAACGTGCCGTCCGTGTTGCGCGAGTACACGTCGGTCTCCCACCCGATCGGTCCCTTGGCAGCCTCACCAACCTTATATACGGCCGTACCCGCGCCCTGATGGCAGTGGCCGACAGTCAGCGCAACCAAGCGGCCCGCGTTGTCGGTGCCGACCGCGCCGATCGTGCAGTACCCCTCGACGTCCGGATACGGGGTGTAGGCGGTACCAGGCCCGACATGGATGGTCGGTCCCGCCTGCGCCACCGGGGCGACACCGAGCGTCACCGCGAGCACGGCCAGAACCGCGACCAAAGTCATCTTCATCCTTGTCTCCTGTTTCTCCGACTTGGGGAGCATTCTCCTGTTCTTCTTACTGGAACGCGCACTCATGGGGTGCTTGGCGACGAAAGCCCCCATTCCGTGAGGCGCGAGGGACAAGCTGAGCAAGTCTGGATGGAAAGCGGTTCATGCCCTTGTCATTCGGAGGATATACACGGCTCATATTGACTGGCCAGTGATCGAGTTGTCCATTTATGATCAGCTCGCGCCGCCGGCGGACCCCATCCGGTAGCCGGCGCAGAAGCCCCGCCTTCTCCCCGACGTTGTGCGGGGTTTCGTCATACGTACCGGGAGGGTGCTCATGGACAGCAGCGTTGGGATACGCCACTCGGCATGTTCGCCCAGTTCGTCTCGGGGCTGTTGCACGCCCTCAATTTCGGCAGCGTGAGCTAGAAACGACGAACGAAATAGCCCACCCTCCCGAATTCGGAGGGCGTCGCCTAACTCGGTTCAGGGCCGCTGCGGCGGATGTCGACGTGCTGTTCCAGTTCGATGGCCAGAACGCCCGGGACTGCCTCGAGGGCTGCGAGTCGGCTCGCGGGGACGGAACCGGAAATGATTCCGATCGTGCGATGCACCGCGTCGACCCGCATGCCCTCCTCGGCCAGCGCGAGGCCGACCACGTCGATGTCCTCGACGTGGTCGGCGTCCACCGTCACACTGATTCCGACGATGCCCGGCACGACACGTCGAGCCCTTCTATCCGGATGCCTGGATCAGCCCGGCACCGACGTCGAGTGACGGCAACGCGAGCCGCCGGGAATGCTGGGTAAGCAGTGACCACAGATCGCGGCCGGTGCGCCCGGTCTTCTCGCACCATAGGGCAGCGATGCCCGCGACGTGCGGAGTGGCCATACTCGTTCCATTCTTCGAGCCGTAGCGCACAGGCATCGGCACAGACGAGAACACCCGCACGCCAGGTCCTGCCACGTCGATCTGACCACCGGCGACGGGGTTGCTCGCGGCGGAGAAATTGGCAAGCCCGAGATCGGGGTCGACTGCAGCGACGGCCATGATCGACGGACTGTTGGCTGGTACGTCCACCAGTCCCGGGCGTCCTGCGGCTCTGTTCGCATTGTTGCCGGCCGCGGCCACGATCAGCACTCCGGCCGCCAGCGCACGCTGCCCCACCGTCTCGTAGGCGACCGACACCGACGCGACGTCGGCACCGAGCGACATCGAGACGATCTGACAACCGTTGACGATGGCCCACTCGATGCCTGCGAGGATCCCACCATCCACGCCACGCCCCTGATCCGACAGAACCTTCCCGACGAAGATGTCGGCCTCGTGAGCCACTCCGTATCGGCGGGTGCCGGCCGCTGCCGCCGGACCGCAGGCCGTTCCGATGCAATGCGTGCCGTGTCCGTGCCCGTCCTGAGGTTCTGCGCCCGGAATGAACGACTGGGCCGTGATGGTGCGACCGTGGAAATCCGGGTGGGTGATATCGAATCCGGTGTCGAGGACGGCGATCCTCACACCGCGCCCACTGCACGCCGACGACGTGGTGCGAGTCGCCTGCAGTCCCCACGTGAACTCCGGCGTATCCAGGAAGTGCTCGGTGTCTTCTGCCGCGCCTGCACCGTTCTCAGGCCGTGCGATCTCTACGACGGTGTCCTCACTGTCCAGCGCATGGTGGACCAATTCGGGTTCGACCGAGAGGACCGCGATGTCGGGCGAGGCGGCCGCGGTGTGGAGTGCGGCCAACTGGTTGGCGTCCGCGGTCACCACTGCAATTCCGAGTTCGTCGAACAGAATTGCGTCGGATACTGCCGCCAGTTCGAGATCCATTGCCGAAGAAGTGAACTCGCTACTTCTCGTTACAGTCGAGCCCCCGGTGAGGGACCGAAGGAGTGCTGTGGGACCCGCTCGCCTCCCGTCGTCCGTGAACACCACCACCTGACGGCCCGTCGTCTCGGCCCGCGAATCCGCGACTGGCCCGTCGCCGTCGCGGTCGGAATCTTCTCGAGATATCACTGTTTCGTCCTTCTACTCTGGATCGCGGCGCACTCGTCGTCGCGTCGATGTGTCTACTTGCCTTCGGTTTTCGTTCGTGTGTGACGCTCGTTGGACACACTCAACGGTCCGGCATGTGATCCCGACTTCCGCGAGTAGCGCGCTACCCGAATTTCTCGCGGACCTAGCTGTCGGGGTGGGTAGTTCGGTTCACGCGACCGCACAGATCACGTGGTACCAGTCGACGACGACGGACTTCACGCCGATCGATGCGATCATCGTCCGGATCGGACCGTCGAGACACAACTGGCTGTCGACGTGCCGAGCTTCGGAGCAACCGCAGATGCTCTGTGCTGCCCGTAACCCGATCAGGATCTCAGGCGAGGATTCGGATCGACTGCCCTCGATGAGGAGGGCCTCCTCGTCGACGACGCGGACCGCGACGTCGTGTCGGTCGGCGACGTCGCCGACGACCAGTGCAAGGTAGTCGACGTCGTCGACGCGGATGGCGATCAGTCGCGCCGTGCCGGTTCCCACCGGCACGACTTCGTCCAACACCAGGACAGCGGACTCGACTTCACGGAGTTCGACTCGTCTCGCCGTCCAACTGAAGAAGGGTTCCGGCCGCGCGGTCATGACATGCTCCTGTAGTTCGACGCAACAACTTTCCGCGATACCCATTCAGCGTCGCCCGGATGTCGGTTAATCTCGCGAGTAGCGTCCTACCCGATCCTGCGGGACGCGCTTTCGGTCGATGTCGAAACCGAACTCGTGCCCGTGTCTTCCTACTCAACCCTCCGATGCTTCTGGCGTACTGCGGCCGAAAGCGACCTCAAGGTTGTATTGCGCTGTTTCGCTGGAGAACTCGCGATCAATACTCGTCTCGGTGCTGTCACCAGTGCCGTGAGAATCTAGAATCAGTGCATGGGTCCGACGTGGCCTCTGATTCAGCGGCAAGTCGAGTTCGACGCGATCACCGCGTCGCTCACGACTCGGTCCGGGGGATGCGGTGTCGTCCTCACGGGTGATCCCGGCGTCGGCAAGACCACCCTCGCGAGGTTCGCCACCGAGTCGTTGCCGCGTGACGTGAAATGGGTGGCGGGCACCGAGTCGGCGCGGAGCATCCCGCTGGGTGTGTTTGCCCATCTGGTCGGGGCGTCCACCTCCCGGGATCCGGTCGCCTTTCTGTCCGCGGCGCGGCAGGCGCTCCTCGACGACGGCCACAGTCGTGATGTAGTGATCGGTGTCGACGACGCGCACCTTCTCGATCAGCTCTCGGCGACGTTCCTTCATCAGCTTGCGCTCGACCGGGCGGTGCACATCGTGGCCACCGTTCGCAACGGCGAGACCGTGCCCGACGCGATCACGTCGTTGTGGAAGGACGGTCACCTCCTGCGGCTCGAACTGGCGCCGTTCAGCCGGGAACAGAGCGTCGAGTTGATCGAATCCGTGTTGGACGGCCCCCTCGAGGGGCTGAGCGCGGACATGATCTGGGAGGCGTCCGGCGGGAACGCGTTGTTCGTCCGCCATCTGGTGGAGGGCGCTCTCGAAGCGGGGACGCTGCGCCGTTCCGGTGGCGTCTGGCAGTTGCGGGGCCGTGCCGCCATCACGTCCGAACTCGCTTCTCTGCTGGAGCACCGGATCGATCAGATCCCCCACGACGTGTTGCAGGCGTTGCAGCTTCTCACCTTCTGCGAGCCGCTCGATCTGGACATCCTCGGGCAGCTAGCGGGTGAGGACGCGGTGGAGGAGGCCGAGCGACGCGGCCTCGTCAGAATCATTGAGGATGGACACCGGCTCGACGTCCGTTACACGCATCCACTGTTCGGTGAGGTGATTCGACGACGGGTGGGGCGCGCGGCGGGCCGGAGGCTCCGGGGACAGCTCGTGGAGGCGCTGAGCAGCCGGGCCGTGGTCGGATCCTCAAATCGAATTCGACTGGCAGAGTTGGCGCTCGACAGCGACCGGTCCGTCGAACCCGATCTGTTGGTCAACGCCGCCGAGGATGCAATCGGTTTAGCGAATGTTCCTCTGGGGGAACGGCTCGCGCGCGCGGCACTCGACCAGACCGGCAGCTTCGAGGCCGCCGACCTCCTGGCCCGAGCTCTGCTGTGGCAGGGGCACGCGACAGAGGCCGAATCGTTGCTGCGGTCCTTTTCGCCCGACACCCTGGACCAGGTGCAGCTGGTGCGCTGGGGTACGTCGCGGATCGCAAACCTGTTTTGGGCGAGCGGCGAGTCGGAGAAGGCCGACGAGGTCCTCGCGGTTCTCCGCGAGAAGGTCACGCATCCCAGTCTCGTGCCGATCATCGAGGGCATCGGCTCGGTGTGCGCGGTGTTCGAGAATCGGCCCGAGGAAGCAGCAGCGGCGGCGAAGGCGATTTTGTCCTGCGCCCGAGTATTGCCGTGGGCGATCGAGTGGGCGTTCTTCGGTGGCGGGTTGTCCCTGGCACTCATGGGACGCGGCGGCCAAGTGCCGGAACTGGCGGCACGCAGCGCAGCGGTGGCCGATCAGATCGACGGGTTGCTGCGGTTCCCTGCCGCGCACGGCGAGATCCTGGCGTTGACCCTCACCGGACAGTTCGGCGCGGCGCAGCGCCGGGCCGAGGAATACCTCTCGTTGGCGTCGAGCGGCCGCTACGTTGCGTGGGGGCTTGCGAACATCCTGGTGGGGACGGTGGAACTTGCCCGCGGTCGGTTCACCGACGCCGCGGGTCGACTCGAACAGGCGATCGCCGCCCTCAACGTCGGCGATACCGCCGATGCGATCTCGTGGAGTTTTCCCGCCTACATCGTGCTCGGTCAGGCGTATGCGGAACTCGGTCGCATTCACGAGGCTGACGGGATCATCACCGCGGCGCAGGCTCGGAACGGCCGGCACGTTGCCGTGTTCGGGCCCCAACTGATGATGTCGCAGGCGTGGCTCGCCGCAGCACGAGGTGAAACCTCGCGGGCCGTCGACCTGTCGCGGTCGGCGGCAGAGTGCGCTTGTAAATCAGGGCAATTCGGCATCGAGGCGGTCGCGCTTCACCTTGCAACCCGGTTCGGCGACACGACGACCGCTACGCGGCTCGCCGAGTTGGCCGAAATCTGCGACGGCCAACTCGTCGACATCGTTGCCCGGCATGCAGCGGCAGTCGCGGCAGGAAACGGGTGCGGTGTGGCCTCGGCAGCAGCCGAATTCGAGAGAATCGGTGCTCTGCCGGATGCCGCCGACGCCTACGCTCGGGCAGCGATCGCGTTTACGCATGCCGGCGATAAGCGGCGTTCTGTCGAGTGCGCTGCCGCGGCCGAAGCCCTGTCGGCCCGATGCGACCACATGTCGTCACCCGCACTGGTGGAAGCGGCCCGTCCTCTCCCCCTCACGAGTCGTGAACGGGAGGTGGGGTCGATGGTTGCGGCCGGGTTGTCGAACCGGCAGATCGCCGATCGGTTGTTCGTCTCGGTGCGCACGGTGGAGGGGCATATCTACCGTGCGTGTATGAAGCTCGACGTCGCCGATCGCAACGGCGTTGCGCAGGCGATGGGCACGACGGTTCGGTGACACCGACCGGACTCCTGGCACCACGACCTGCCGGCTCGACGACAGGATTTGTCCTGTCACCGAGTCGGCGTGGTGCGCGGTGTCGCGTGGTCAGGAGGCTCGGGGCCGGGCCCGGTTGTGCGCCGGCATCGGCTTTCGTTCCCAGTCGACCTGCCGGGGTGGAATGAATGTGGGGTGCCGGTCGGCTCCCATCTCTATCTCCCAGTCGCTGTGGTGCAGCAGCCGGTGGTGGAAGCCGCAGAGCAGCACCAGGTTACCCATGTCGGACGGCCCGCCTGCGGACCAGTGAATGATGTGGTGACCTTCGCACCAGGACGGCGGCGCACCACACCCTGGGAATGCGCATCCTCGATCCCTCGCCACCAACGCTTTTCGCTGCGTCTTCGTGACTGTCCGGGTGGAGATGCCGAGGTCGAGTGGCGCCCCGTTGTCGTCGAGCACGATCGGCGTGTAGATCGAATCGCAGCTGAGGAGCCGGGCTGCCCTGAGACTCAGTGGCCCCATCCACTCGGTCCACGCCACCCCATCGACGGCGAAGAGCGAGTCGTCCGGCGAGGCGGCGGCATCCTGCTGTGCTCGTGCACTGCAGTCGGTGTGGTCGGCGAGATCCTTGACGTTCACGTGGACGGAGACGTGTGGTCGTTCGCCGCCTTCTTCGCCCGCGATCCCGGAGTCGAGATAGCGGCGCAGGAGTTCGGTGAACCCATCGGCCCGCCGCTGCCCGGGAGTGCGGGGGTCCTTGGTTCCGTCCTGCGCGGGCCGCGGCTTGGACAGTCCGGAGAGCGCCGACAGCAGCATCTCACCGGTCACGGCATCCAGGTCGCCCTTGACGGCGACGCGGCCGTTGAGCGTCTTGGACGCGTGGAACTCGTTGAGGTCGGTGTCTTCACTGGGCGGCGGATCGTCGGACTCGAAGGCGCGTTCCAACCTGGCGATCACGGCGCGCACCGCGTCCGTGTTCGCGGTGGGACCGGTTGCGGCGAACAGCAACGCATTTCGGCAGTCATCCAACGCTTCGAGCGGCATGCCCTTGGGTGGCCGTTCGCAGAACTTCATGATCAGCGCTGCGTGCTCCGCCGAAATGTTGGTGCCGAAGTACTCGTCCGCGATCTCCGGTTGGAGACGCAAACCTCGGCCCAACAGCACGATTCGCCCCGCCGCGCCCACCTCGAGCAACGTCTTGGAAGCCAGCCACATCTTGGCGTTCGGAAACCCCAGCACGTCGACCTTGCAGCGATGGTCGACGGCCCCGACGAGCTTGACACGCAAGGCTTCGAGTCGCTGAATCTCCTCCGAGATACGAACGACCGATTCGAGCAACTCCGCCTCGGCCAGACGCCACGCATCACCGACCGCGGTCGCCAGAATCTCGTCCGACAACGCCCCCTGGATATCTCCCCCGAGCCCCATGTTCGAATCTTACTTCGAACGTTTGTTCGAGTCAATGGTTTCGTGACAGCCGCGATCTTCGGGTAACCCCACCGAAGAAGTCCCGGAACGACATACGAAGTACGCGAACGGGTGGCACGCTTGACGGTGTGACAACCCCGGATCCGGCGACCGAACCCCACCGCAGTCGCTTGCGCCGTCTGCGTGCCGCGTGGCGGAGGAAGCTCGATCCGAGTGAGCAGTCGGCGGTGGTGTCGTGGGGCGCGTTCACGCTGACGTTCGCGGGGGTGCGGGCGTTGACGCACTGGATCAGGCGCGGGCACGGACCCGCCGGCGGTGGGTTGAGTCTCCACGGCCGTCATTTCCACCATTACAACCTCGGCATCGCAGCGCTGGCCGGGGTCGGGGCGGTGGCGGTGCGTGGCTCCGAGAAGCAGCGCCACCATCCGACAGTGCCGATCTCATACGGCGTCGGCACCGCGCTCATCGTCGACGAGTTGGCGTTGCTGCTGGACTTGCAAGACGTCTACTGGGCAAAGGAAGGGCGCACCAGCGTCGACGCCGCGGTGATCATCATCGGGCTCGGCGGGCTGATGACCGCCGGATTCGAGTTCTGGCCCGCGGCCCAACGCGCGCTCACGGAGCCGACGTAGGCGGAAGCGCACCGGGCAACCGGGCGTTCCCCCACGGCTCGATGTCGTAGACGGGGATGCAGCGCAGGCCGAGGGCGCGCACGCGCTGCACGACCGCCGCATCCGCCGACGCACCGGTCCCGTCGGCCACGGCTTCGGTGACGATCGCGCACAGCACGTCGCCCTGGAGTTCGCGTACGGGTTTCAGCCCCTGCTCCACTGTCCAGTGCCGCACGGCGGCCCAGTGCGTCACTTCGGTGACGGTGGACGGGTTGCCGATGAACAGCACGCTGCGCGTGACGTTCCGCCCGCCCGCGACGGCCGATGACTGCACCTGAATCTCCGCCTCGGTGCACCACTCGGACGCCACCTCGGCCAACGTGGTGCTCGAAATCGTCGACATCCTCTAGGTCCTGTTCCTGCGTCCGACTCGCATGAAAGTCATCCTGTCGCGTATCGGGCGCCGCGACTGTCCCCCGATCGGGCCTTGAATGGGATGATTCGACTGTCCCCCGATCGGGCCACAGCGCCTGGGGTGCGGGGTGGAACGAGACGTCGTATCATCACAAACCTGATCGACCGTCTCGACGGAACCGATTGAGCGACAGCGACATAACGGACAAACCGGGCATTTCCATTCAGGGGAAGCCACGGTCAGCCGATTGCCCACCACAAGAAACACGCGGCAACCGAACACTTTGCCTTCCGATTACTTACTTTTGGAAACTATGAAAACCCGAGAGGTGAAATCCCTTGGTCTCCCACACGAAGGAACCTTCCGCCCCGGTCGGTGACGGCACCCGGACCCTCGACGAGCTCGGCCCGCACTACAAGTGGATTGCGCTGTCGAACACCACCCTCGGCATGCTGGTGGCGACGATCAACTCGTCGATCGTGCTGATCGCGCTCCCCGACATCTTCAAAGGCATCCACCTCAACCCACTCGAACCCGGCAACACGAGCTACTTGCTGTGGATGATGATGGGCTTCCTCGTCGTCACCGCGGTCCTGGTGGTGAGCTTCGGACGGCTCGGCGACATGTTCGGCCGCGCCCGGATGTACAACATGGGCTTCGCGGTGTTCACGATCGCCTCGATCTTCCTGGCAGTGACGTGGTTCGACGGGACCGAGGCGGCACTGTGGCTCATCGGGTGGCGCGTCGTCCAGGGTGTGGGCGGAGCGTTCCTGATGGCGAACTCGTCGGCAATCCTCACCGATGCCTTCCCCGCCGATCAGCGTGGGCTGGCGCTCGGGATCAATGGTGTCGCCGCGATCGCCGGATCGTTCCTCGGCCTGCTCATCGGCGGCATCCTCGCGCCGATCCACTGGAATCTCATCTTCCTCGTCTCGGTTCCCTTCGGTGTGGTCGGCACGATCTGGGCCTACCTCAAACTCCGCGACACCGGCGTCCGTCGGCACGCCGACATCGACTGGTGGGGAAACATCACGTTCGCCGTCGGATTGATCGCCGTCCTGGTCGGCATCACCTACGGCATCCAGCCGTACGGCTCCTCGTCGATGGGCTGGACCAGTCCGTTGGTGCTCTGGTGCCTCGTCGGCGGCCTCGCCGTCCTCGCAGCGTTCTGCGTCATCGAGACGAGGGTCGCGAATCCCCTGTTCAACCTGCACCTGTTCCAGATCAAGTCGTTCACCTGGGGAAACATCGCCAATCTGGTGGCGTCGCTCGGCCGCGGCGGGCTGCAGTTCATCCTGATCATCTGGCTCCAGGGCATCTGGCTGCCGCAGCACGGCTACGACTACAGCCGCACCCCGCTGTGGGCGGGCATCTACATGCTGCCGATGACCATCGGGTTCCTGTTGTCGGCGCCGGTATCCGGGGTCATCTCCGACCGGTTCGGCACCAAATGGTTCACCAGCACCGGCATGTTCATCACCGCGGGCACGTTCGGACTACTGATCGCCCTGCCGGTCGACTTCGACTACTGGGCCTTCGCCGTGACGCTGCTGATCAACGGCATCGGAATGGGGATGTTCTCCGCGCCGAACCGGGCGGAGGTGATGAACAGTCTTCCCGCCGACGCGCGCGGCGTCGGTGCGGGCATGATGACGACTTTCCAGAACGCGGCGATGGTGCTGTCGATCGGATTCTTCTTCAGTCTGATGATCGCCGGCCTCAGTTCCAACCTTCCGGCCGCGATGAGCGACGGACTGATGGCGAACGGGGTGCCCGCGGCGCAGGCCACTCAGATCGCGAATCTGCCCGCCGTCGCCGTGCTGTTCGCGGCGTTCCTCGGCGTCAACCCGATTCAGGAACTGCTCGGGCCGAATCTGTCGTCACTCGCCGAGCAGCAGCAGGCACACCTGACCGGTCTGGACTTCTTTCCCCAGCTGATTTCCGGCCCGTTCGCCGACGGCCTCGCAATGGCGTTCGCCTTCGCGATCGTCGCGTGCGTTATCGGCGGAATCGCCTCGCTGCTCACCGGACCGCAGAAGAAGGCGTCGGCGGGCGAGCCGCACGAGTCTGTCGGCGCGGAACTTGCCGGAATCGCCGGCGAGGCTGGAATCGGCCCGAGCGAACTCGTCGACCAACGACCCGATGCGATGCACAACGCGAGGTCGCGGGCGTAGGTTGTGGAACTCAGGTATTGCGGATCAGATCGGCGGCTCTCTCCCCAATCAGTACCGACGGTGCATGGGTGTGGCCGCGGATGATGGCGGGCATCACGGATGCGTCCGCGACGCGAAGTTTGTCGATGCCCCGGACTTCGAGGTCGGATGTGACGACGCTGGCAGCATCTCGGCCCATGCGGCAGGTACCAACCGGGTGGTAGATCGTCTGACCGAGCTCTTCGAGCGCACGGGTCAGCATCTCCTCGTCGGGTGTTCCCGGTGGGGCGGTCGGCCGGACGATCGGGCCGAGCTGGGTTTTCAACGAGGGTGCGGATGCGAGAGCGGAGCAGATCCGTAGGCCTTCGAGCATCGCGGTCCGGTCGATTCCATCGCTGTCGCTGAGGTAACGAGGGTCGATGACCGGCTTCGCGGTGGGATCGGCAGATCGCAACGTGACCTGACCGCGGCTGGCCGGTTTGAGGAGTACGGCGCCGATGACGACGGCGTGCGCGGTGGGGGCGACAAGCCCTTCTTCGAAGAACGGGGCGGGGGCGAAGAGTATCTCGAGATCGGGAAGTGGCAGGTCGGGGCGGCTGCGGACGAACCCGTACGCTTCCTCGACATTCGAGGTCAGCATGCCCTTGCGTCGGAGGAGATAGTTCACAAGCTCGGGGATCTTGTCGGCGGCAAACAGCGACCCGGATTCGACGCTGTACCCGAACGCGGACACGAAGTGATCGGTCAGGCCCCGTCCGACTTCGGGGAGGTGAAGGTGCACCGCGATGCCGTGCCGGCGCAGCAGCTGTTCGTCGCCGACACCGGAGAGCATCAGCAATTGAGGTGTGTTGACGGCCCCGCCGGCGAGGATCACTTCCTTGTGGGCGTGGACGGTGCGGCGGTCGCCGTCCTTTTCGTATTCGACGCCGACCGCGGCGGTTCCCTCGAACAGGATTCGGGTGGCGTGCGCCTCGGTGAGAACGGTCAGGTTCGTCCGTCGGCGGGCGGGTTTGAGATAGGCATCGGCCGCGCTCCACCTGGCACCACGCTTCTGGGTGACCATGGATCGCGAAAAACCCTCCGGTTGAGCGATATTGGCGGACTCTATCGGGTAGCCGTTTCTATGACCGCATCCAGGAACGCGGTGGTGAGTGGTCGTGGACTGCGCTGGTGGGAGACGATGATCGGCCCGGAGTTTCCGGTGTCCGGGTGGGCGCCGTCCTGCACGTTCTCGATGCGGCGGAAGTACTCGACTACTTCGGCGAATGACCATGACGTGTCGTCGGTGAGGTCGGCCCATTCGTCGTAGTCGGCGGCGAACCCTCGTACCCACATCATCGCGTTCATCGATGACGACCCGCCGAGCATCTTGCCGCGCGGCCAGTAGATCTGCCGGCCGCCGAGTTCGGGTTGCGGCTCCGTCAGGTAGTCCCAGTCGACCTCGCTCCGGAACAGCTTCGCGAATGCGGCGGGAATGTGGACGAACTTGTTCTTATCCGGCGGTCCGGCCTCGAGGGCTATAACCTCGCTGTGAGGTTCGGCGCTGAGCCGGTTGGCGAGCACGGCCCCTGCCGAGCCGGTGCCTACGATGACGTAGTCGGCTGCGGTCGGTTGCTGAGTCATTTCTTCATCTCCGTGTCGTTGATGACTGGCTGCCCCGAGGCTTCAGGTTCCGGGGTGGTTACGGCGACGAGCCGGTCGCTCGTGCCCCTCACCGCATCGATCGGGAGTGGTTCTCCGAACGTCCGACCTTTTGGCCAGACACTCGCCATGACCTGAGCGTAAGCGCTCACCTGGGAAAATGCGACCGCGTGGTCTGATACCGAAGTGGAAGTTTCTACGCCGGCATCCGACCGGTCGCGCTCGACATCCGTGTCGGAACTGCGGGCGCGACCGAACGAAAGCACGTGAGGACGCCGACCCGTTACGCTGAAAACCATGCCTTCGGACCGCGGACTCAAGTTCATGAACGCCGCCCACCGCGCGCTCCTGCGCATTACCGGCGGGCGGGTGGGGCGGAGTTTCGGCAAGATGCCGGCGGTGGAGTTGACCACCGTCGGCCGCAAGACCGGGAAGGTGCACAGCGTCATGCTGACCGTGCCGGTGCGGGAAGGCGACACGCTCGTCGTGGTGGCCTCACGCGGCGGCGATGACCGCAACCCCGCGTGGTTCCTGAACCTGCAGGCCAACCCGGTGGTCCAACTGTCGCTGCAGGGAAACCCCGCGCAGTCCATGCGCGCTCACGTGGCAACCCCGGAGGAGCGGGCCCGTCTGTGGCCGAAAGTGACCGCCGCCTACAAGGGGTACGCCGGCTACCAGAAGAAGACGGACCGCGAGATCCCTCTGGTTCTGCTCGACCCCACGACCTGACGGCGGTCACTCAGCAGAACACGGTTCGGTTGCAGTCCGGCGCTGTGAGCCGGTTCCTCCCTTAACCTCGACCTCACCCTTATAGATTGCGACTTCCGGGCGGGCGAGGTTGGGAGTGACGTGGACACTGACGATGCTGCGCTGCGCAAGTTCGGCACCCGACACCGTCCGCGACGCGGGTGGATCGTGGCGACCCTGACGCTTCTCGTCCTCATGGTCGCGCCTGCCCCGTCGGCGACAGCCGAAGCGATCGTGCAACCGGTGGCCGCCGACCCGAGCGTCGTCCGCGCATCCGACGGCATGTTCTACATGTACACGACCGCCGACGACTGGGGCGACGGCCAGGGCATGCACAACATGTCGATGTTCAAGTCCGCCGACCTCATGGACTGGATGTACCTCGGCGACGTCTTCCCCGACCGGCCCGCGTGGCATCCAGACGGCAAGCTCGCGTGGGCACCGAACGTCCTCGAATCCGACGGCAAGTACAGCCTGTACTACTCGCTCTACGACGAGTCGAACCCGTGCATCGGTCTCGCCACCGCCGACAGGCCCACCGGACCGTGGACCGATCTGGGCCGCCCCGTGTTCTGCGCCCACGACGTCGGCGTCGGCGGCACCATCGACCCGTTCGTGTGGGACGACGGCACGACGAAGACGATGTTCGTCGGCAACTTCCAGGGCGTTCATGCCATCCCGCTCAGCCCGGACGGGACCGCGGCGGCCGGCGAACCCGTACGCGTCGCGGACGAGCGCTTCGAAGGCCCGTTCGTCGAGTTCCACGACGGCTACTACTACCTGTTCCTCTCGGCCGGCAATTGCTGCAACGGCGCCGACACCGCCTACCGCGTCCTCGTCGGCCGGTCGGAGTCGCTGACGGGGCCGTACCTCGACCGGAAGGGCCAGGACCTGAACGAGGGTGGCGGCGCCCTCATCCTCGCCGGCAGCGAACCATGGGCGGGGCCGGGCCACAACACGGTGGTCTCCGACGACGCGGGCTCGGATTGGATCGTGTACCACGCCATTCCGCGCGACAAGCGGGATCTGCCCAGCGGAGCCCGCCGGCGCGAGGGGATGATGGACCGGATCGTGTGGGCGAACGGCTGGCCCGAGGTGGGCGACGGTTCGCCCGCGTCGACCGGGCCGGCGAACCCCGACACGGACCTGCCGGTGCGGGTCACGCTGCGCGCCGATTCCGACACCACACTGCCCGCGGGCGGCGGCACCGTCGACACCACCATGCTCGTCGAGGCACCCGAGGACCGTCCCTACGCGGGGCAGGTATGGGTCAGCGCGGTCTCCGCGGACGGCCAGACAAGCGACCCCTTCTTCGGGCCGATCGACGTCGATCTGCAGCCCGGCGAGGTCCTCGAGGAGGCCGTCGCGTACACGGTGCCGGGAGATGCGGTCGCGGGGACCTATTACGCCTACGCCTTCGCGGGCACCTTCCCCGACGAGACCGTCGAGTTCGGCACCGTTCACGCCGTGAAGTCCGGCGACGAGGCCAGGATCAGCCCGGTCCGCTCGGTGTCGCTGCACCTCGGCACGGTCGCGCGCTGACGAGGCAGGCCAGCAAGGAACCACCGATTCGGTTTTCGATTCTCACTTCGACAACTGATTCCGCAATGTTTCTCGCCTTTTGCTATTGAAATAGTGGCAAGCGTAGGTCAGGATGGGTGCCACGGTGACGTGCCTCACACGTCACCTTCGGTCATTCCACCAACAAAGGTGCTCCATGCTGCAGACAGTGTTCGAGAAGAATCAACCGAACGCGAAGGTCGTCGACCATGCGCTCCGGCGCACTCGGTTGGCACCGTTCTGGATCGAGGACGTCGCCGACACCCCCACCTACCCGGCCGCCTCGGCCGACGCCGCGTACGACCTGGTGGTCGTCGGCGGCGGATACACCGGACTCTGGAGTGCTCTGCTCGCGAAACAGCGCCACCCCGACCTGTCCGTCGCCCTCGTGGAGGGCGAGACCATCGGATGGGCGGCATCCGGCCGTAACGGCGGGTTCGTCGAAGCCAGCCTGACCCACGGCAGCGAGAACGGACGTCGACGCTGGCCGGGAGAAATCGACACTCTGGAGGCGCTCGGACTCGAGAACCTCGACGCCATCGAGAAGACCGTCCACACCCTGGGGTTGGACTGCGATTTCGAACGGAACGGCGCGATCTCGGTCGCGATCGCCGATTACCAGGCGAAGGACGTGCTCGACACGCCGCCGAGCGCTACCACCACGGTGCTCGACGGCCCTGCGATGCGCGCGCAGGTGAACTCGCCGACGTATCTGGCCGGCGTATGGGACAAGCAGTCCACCGCGCTGGTGCATCCGGCCAAGCTCGCCACCGAACTCGGCCGAGCCTGTGCGCAGCACGGTGTCGAGATGTTCGAGCACACCAAGGTCCTCGATCTCGTCCGCTCCCGATCGTCGTCACGGGTCGGCGTTCGGACGGCGTCCGCGACCCTGTCGGCCGGCCGAGTGATCCTGGCAACCAATGCTTTTCCGTCCCTGCTGAAGCGGTACCGGCTGCACACGGTTCCGGTGTACGACTACGTGCTCATGACCGAACCGCTGTCCGACGCACAGCTCGCGGAGGTGGGATGGTCTGCCCGGCAGGGCGTCGCCGACATGTCCAACCAGTTCCACTACTACCGGCTCACCCGCGACAACCGAATCCTCTGGGGCGGCTACGACGCGATCTACCATTTCGGGCGGGGAATGCACCACGACCTCGAGGACCGCCCCGAGTCCCACGCGAGGCTCGCAAGCCACTTCTTCACGACGTTCCCCCAGCTCGAGGGTCTCGAGTTCACCCACAGGTGGGGCGGCGTCATCGATACGTCGACACGCTTCTGCTCGTTCTTCGGCTCCGCGGCGAAGGGACGGATCGCGTACGCGGCCGGCTTCACCGGTCTCGGTGTCGGCGCTTCCCGCTTCGCGGCGAACGTCATGCTCGACAAGGTGTCCGGCGAGACGACGGCGTTGACGGAGCTGGACTTGGTGAAGTCCATGCCCCTCCCCTTCCCGCCCGAACCGTTGGCGGCGGCCGGCATCAACGCCACCCGATGGTCCCTCGATCGCGCGGACCACACGGAAGGTCGCCGGAACCTCTTCCTCAAGGCCCTCGACGCGGTGGGCTTGGGGTTCGACTCGTGAGCGACCCCGCGACCGGGGTCGTCGCCTGGGAAACCGGACCGCACATCGAGGCTCGAACCGCCGATCTCGACTACCACCGTCTCCCGGACGAGCAGGTGATCGGCGACAGCGTGCCGATGGTCGGCGAACGAGTGCTCGGCGACTTCGCCGGTGTCACCGTCGGCGTATGGGAGATCGAGCCCAGCATCTCGTCCGACGTCGAGATCGACGAGGTGTTCGTCGTGCTCAGCGGTGACGCGACAGTGCAGTTCGACGACGACACCCCCGATCTCGAACTCGGTCCCGGAAGTGTCGTCCACGTGCGGTCCGGGCAGAAGACCCGGTGGATCGTGCGCGACACGCTGCGGAAGATCTTCATCGCCGAGACGGCCACGTAACCGCGAAAACCACTACACCCCTTCATCACACACGCGCGGGCATCTCTGCCCGCAGCCGCACACCTCGAGGGAGACTTGATGAGCATTGCCGAACCGCCACCCTTGAAGACCCAGCCCTCGAAGACCCAGAACCCGCTCGGCATCGCGAAGGGCCTCAACAGCGGCGCACTGGGATTGATCGGCAACACGGTGATCGGGTTGTCCTCGGTCGCGCCCGCCTACAGTCTCGCCGCGACACTGGGATACGTCGTCCTGGCAGTCGGCGACAAGGCACCGTCGATGTTCCTCGTCGCGTTCATCCCGATGTTGCTCACGGCGTTCGCCTACCGCGAGCTCAATCGGGACACCCCGGACTGCGGCACCTCGTTCACCTGGGGCACCAAGGCGTTCGGCCCGTGGATCGGCTGGATGGCGGGGTGGGGACTCGCCGTCTCCGCGATCATCGTCCTCGCCAACACCGCGGAGATCGCGGCGATCTACCTGTTCGAGGTTCTCGGGTTGCACGCGGCGGCAGAGTCGCTCACCGCGAAGGTGCTGCTGGGGTGCTTCTTCATCGCGGCCATGACCTACGTCAGCTTTCGTGGCATCCTCATCAGCGAACGACTGCAGAATGTCCTGATCGCGGTGCAGTTCACCGTCCTCATCGGGGTCAGCGTCCTCGCACTGTCGAAGGTGTTCGGCGGCACCGCCGGCCCGCAGGCGGTCACCCCGCAACTGGACTGGATCATTCCGACCGGCGTCTCGATGTCCAGTGCCGCACAGGCGATCATCCTGTGCATCTTCATCTACTGGGGGTGGGATGCCTGCCTGGCGGTCGGTGAGGAAACGAAGGATTCGGAGCGGACGCCCGGCCGTGCCGCGGTCTTGACCACGGTCATTCTCGTCGCCACGTACGTCCTGGTCGGATACGCGGTCCAGTCGTTCGCCGGGTTCGGGGACACCGGGATCGGACTGAACAACCCCGAGAACGTCGACGACGTGCTGACCACGCTGGGCGGACCGGTCGCCGGGCCGGTGGCAGCCTCGTTGCTGCTGCTGACGGTGTCGATCTCCGCGCTCTCCTCGACCCAGACCACCATCCTGCCGACGGCGCGCGGAACGCTGTCGATGGCGGTCTACGAGGCACTGCCGCGCCGGTTCGCCTCGGTGCACCCCCGGTACATGACCCCCGGCTTCGGAACCCTGGTCATGGGAGCCGCGGCACTGCTGTTCTACCTGGTCCTGTCGTTCGCCAGCGCCAACGCCCTGCAGGATTCGGTGGCGTCGCTCGGACTCGCGGTCGCCTTCTACTACGGCATCACCGCCTACGCGTGCGTCTGGTACTTCCGTCGCACCCTCCTCGACTCGGCACGTAACCTGTTCATGCGCGGCATCTTTCCGCTGCTCGGTGCCCTCTGCATGACGTGGGCCTTCGTGCAGAGCGCCGTCGACATGCTGCGTCCCGACTACGGATTCACCGCGTTCGGCCCGTTCGGGGGCGTGTTCGTTCTCGGCGTCGGAATGCTGGTCGTCGGAATCCCCCTGATGCTGCTGTGTTTCGCGACCGGCTCCCGGAACTTCTTCCGCGGACGCACCCTCACCGCCGACACGGAAGTGAAGGTGCCCGAGTCGTGAGTACCCACGTCACCAGGAAGAGGCGATAGTTCCGAAATGTCCGAGCCGATTGTCTTCGACACGACGAGCAAGGGAGGATTCGACCATGTCTGAGCAGCCTGCCTCTCTCGATCCCGTGTCCAAGCAGATCATCGAGCAACTTCAGGAGGATGGACGACGGTCGTACTCGGCCATCGGCAAGGTCGTCGGATTGTCGGAAGCGGCTGTACGCCAACGCGTGCAGAAGCTGATCGACACCGGCGTCACGCAGATCGTCGCGGTGACCGACCCGGTGCAAGTGGGATTCTCACGTCAGGCCATGGTCGGAATCCGCTGCTCGGGGGACGTCACCGAGATCGCCGCTCGCCTCGCGGACGTCGACGCCATCGATTACGTCGTGTTGACGGCAGGCGCCTACGACATTCTGGCCGAGATCGTGTGCGAGAACGACGACCACCTCCTGACCGTGCTCAACAAAGAAATTCGCACTATTCCCGGTGTGCTCGGCACCGAGACGATGGTGTACCTGAAACTTGTCAAACAGCAATATGATTGGGGAACCCGATGACTACGGTTACCAACTCTTCGCCCACCACGGCGCACCTCGAGGCGGCCGCCCGCCGCCATCTGTGGGGGCATTTCTCCCGCCACGGGCAGGACATCACCCCGCCGATCATCACCCGCGGTGAGGGTGCCCGGATCTGGGACACCGCCGGCAAGAGCTACCTCGACGGGCTGTCCGGGTTGTTCGTCGTCCAGGCCGGACACGGCCGCACCGAACTCGCCGAGGCCGCCGCCAAGCAGGCCGAACAACTCGCGTTCTTCCCGCTCTGGTCCTACGCCACCCCACCGGCGATCGAACTCGCCGAACGCCTCGCCGGCTACGCCCCCGGCGATCTGAACCGGGTCTTCTTCACCACCGGCGGCGGCGAGGCCGTCGAAAGCGCCTGGAAACTGGCCAAACAGTACTTCAAGAAGGTCGGCAAACCCGGCAAACACAAGGTCATCTCCCGCTCCATCGCCTACCACGGCACCCCGCAGGGGGCCCTCGCCATCACCGGCATCCCCGCCCTGAAGGCCCCGTTCGAACCGCTCACCCCCGGCGCGTTCCGGGTCCCCAACACCAACATCTACCGCGCCCCCGAACCCCTCGGCTCCGACCCGAAAGCGTTCGGGATCTGGGCCGCCGACCGGATCGCCGAGGCCATCGAATTCGAGGGCCCCGACACCGTCGCCGCCGTCTTCCTCGAACCGGTGCAGAACGCCGGCGGCTGCTTCCCACCCCCGCCCGGCTACTTCGAGCGGGTCCGGCAGATCTGCGACGAATACGACGTGCTGCTGGTCTCGGACGAGGTGATCTGCGCGTTCGGCCGGATCGGGTCGATGTTCGCGTGCGACGACTTCGGGTACGTGCCCGACATCATCACCTGCGCCAAGGGCCTGACCTCGGGGTACTCGCCGATCGGTGCGATGATCGCCTCGGACCGGCTGTTCGAACCGTTCTCCGACGGGACGTCGATGTTCGCGCACGGCTACACCTTCGGCGGACACCCCGTCTCGGCGGCGGTCGCATTGGCGAACCTGGACATCTTCGAACGCGAGGGCCTCAACGCCCACGTCGCCGAGCAGGCACCGGCGTTCAGGGCCACCCTCGACAAGCTCACCGACCTGCCGATGGTCGGCGACGTGCGCGGCGAAGGGTTCTTCTACGGCATCGAGCTGGTCAAGGACAAGACCACCAAGGAGTCGTTCACCGACGACGAGGCCGAACGGATCCTGCACGGATTCCTCTCCACCGCCCTGTTCGACGCCGGCCTGTACTGCCGTGCCGACGACCGCGGCGACCCGGTCATCCAACTCGCCCCACCCCTGATCTGCGGGCAGACCGAATTCGACGAAATCGAACACATCCTCCGCAGCGTCCTCACCGAAGCCTGGACCCTGCTGTGAACCACCAGGACCTTCCCGGGCTGTACGTCGGCGGCCGCTACCTGGACGGCCGGGCCGCCGAGGTGTACGAGGTGCTCGATCCGGCCACGGGCGAGGTGATCTCCTCCCGCACCGAGGCGTCGGTGGAGGACGTCGACGACGCGGTCGCCACTGCGAAGACCGCCTATGCGGACTGGTCGACGACGAGCCCGGGGGAGCGTTCCGCCGTCATGACTCGATGGGCTGCCGAGCTCACGGAGATGTCCGACGACATCGCGCGCACCGAAACCCGGCAGACGGGCAAGCCGATCAAACTGTCGACCGAGTTCGACGTTCCCGGGTCGATCGACAACGTGTCGTTCTTCGCCGGCGCGGCCCGCAATCTGGAGGGCAAGGCGTCGGGCGAGTACTCCCCCGACCACACGTCCACCATCCGCCGTGAACCGGTCGGGGTGATCGGCTCGATCGCGCCGTGGAACTATCCGCTGCAGATGGCGGCGTGGAAGGTCCTGCCCGCGGTCGCCGCAG
Source organism: Rhodococcus sp. JVH1 (assembly GCF_000280725.2). Lineage (NCBI taxonomy): Bacteria > Bacillati > Actinomycetota > Actinomycetes > Mycobacteriales > Nocardiaceae > Rhodococcus > Rhodococcus sp. JVH1. The sequence continues at coordinate 2,081,531 of NZ_CP166289.1, forward strand.
GCAACACCATCGTGCTCAAACCGGCGGAGATCACTCCCCTGACGTCGCTGCTGTTCGCGGAGGCCGCGTCCCGTGCCGGAATGCCGGACGGCGTCGTCAACGTGATCACCGGCCGCGGCGTGACGACCGGGTCGTCGCTGGTGTCGCACCGGGACGTGAGTATGGTGAGTTTCACCGGATCGACGCCCGTGGGACGGCAGATCGCGGCCGCCGCGGCGGGCAAGCGACTCCATCTGGAACTCGGCGGGAAGGCCCCCTTCGTGGTGTTCGACGACGCCGACCTCGAGGCTGCGATCAACGGGGCCGTCGCCGGCGCCCTCATCAACTCCGGTCAGGACTGCACCGCGGCCACCCGCGCCTACGTGCAGCGCCCGCTGTACGACGACTTCGTCGCCGGGGTGGCCTCGCTCATGGATACCGTCCGACTGGGCGACCCGTCCGATCCCGGTACCGACATGGGTCCGTTGGTGTCGCGGCGACAGCAGCAGCACGTCGCCGGGTTCATCGATCGCGCGCGCGACACCGGGGCGAAGATCGTCCGCGGCGGATCCGTCCCCGGGGGCGACCTCGCATCCGGCTTCTACTACGAGCCGACGCTCGTCGTGGGTGCCGACCAGTCCAGTGAGATCGTGCAGCGGGAGATCTTCGGCCCGGTTCTCGTCGTCCTGCCGTTCGAAAACGATTCGGACGGAATCGCACTCGCCAACGACACCGACTTCGGGCTGGCGGCGTCCGCCTGGACGCGGGACCTGTACCGGGCCCAGACCGCCTCCCGCGACATCGCCGCGGGCTGTGTGTGGCTCAACGACCACATCCCGATCATCAGCGAGATGCCCCACGGCGGGTACAAGGCGTCCGGTTACGGCAAGGACATGTCGACGTATTCGCTCGACGAGTACACCAACGTCAAGCACGTCATGTCCGACATCACCGGAACCGCCAAGAAGGACTGGCACCGGACGGTGTTCGGCGACCGACGATGAGCCCGGTCGCCGGGACGGCAGCTCGTGTGCCGTCCCGGCGACAGCGGCGGTTCTGCCAAGTCGCGCCCCGCGCGCGACTACGCTGACGAACAGACGCGTTCGCTTCAGCTGAAAGGCAGAGACGATGCATGTGACCCCGTTCGCCTGGATTGTGACGATCATCGTGATCGTCGCGCTGCTCGCGTTCGACTACTTCTTCCACGTCCGCCACGCGCACATCCCGACGCTGAAGGAAGCGGCCATCTGGTCGTCGATCTACGTCGGCCTCGCGCTGCTCTTCGGCGTCGCGGTCCTGATCTTCGGCGGCGTCGACATGGGTTCGGAGTACTTCGCCGGCTACGTCACGGAGAAGGCGCTGTCCGTCGACAACCTCTTCGTCTTCCTCATCATCATGTCCAGCTTCCGGGTGCCGCGCGAAGACCAGCAGAAGGTCCTGCTGTTCGGCATCGTGTTCTCGATCTTCGCCCGGACCGCGTTCATCTTCCTCGGCGCCGCGCTGATCAATTCGTTCGCGTGGGTGTTCTACTTCTTCGGCCTGATCCTGCTGATCACCGCCGGCAACATGCTGCGACCCGAGACCGAGGATTCGCACTCGGCCGACAACTTCATCATCCGGATCGCGAAGAAGTTCATGCACACCACCGAGCACTACGACGGCGACAAACTCTTCACCGTCGAGAACGGCAAGCGGGCGATGACGCCGATGCTGCTGGTGATGGTTGCGATCGGCGGCACCGACATCCTGTTCGCACTCGACTCCATTCCCGCGATCTTCGGCCTCACCCAGAATGTCTTCGTCGTCTTCACGGCCACCGTGTTCTCGCTGATGGGTCTGCGGCAGCTGTACTTCCTGCTCGACGGTCTCCTCGACCGCCTCATCTACCTGTCGTACGGACTGTCCGCGATCCTCGCTTTCATCGGGGTCAAGCTGATCCTGCACGCGCTGCACGAGAACAACCTGCCGTTCGTCAACGACGGCGAACCGGTGAACGTCATCGAGATCAGCACGTTCGCGTCGCTGGCCGTCATCATCGGCATCCTCGTCATCACCGTGATCGCGTCGCTCACCAGCAAGAAGGGCAGGGCACAGTCCGCGATCGCCGGTGCCCGGCGGCACGCGATCAACTACCTCGACCTCGATTACACCGCCGACCTGGCAGAGCGCGAACGCATGTACGACAAGTTGCGGGGCGAGGAAGAGCAGCTCAAGAAGCTCGACCCGAAGTTCAAGAAGATGGTCCGCGAAGAAACCACACTCATGGACCTCATCAAGCGCTCACACCAGGAGCACGACGCGTTCCTCAAACAACGTTAGGTGAACTCAGCGAAGCGCCCACCGAATCGGCGGGCGCTCCTGTGACTCGTGCCCCATCCCCATGAAGGCACGCGCCGCGACTACCTCCTCCTCATCCGCATTCCGCCGTCTGCCATTCCCATGGCGGTGATACCGAGACCCAGCAGACAGACGACGATGCCGCAGATCACGTTCGACCAGATCATTCCCGCCGTGGTGGTTACTCCGACGACCAGCCACGGGCTGACGATCATCCACAGACCCAGCAGCGGCGCGACGAACGCCATGCCGTGCGTGCGTGAGTAGGCCGACGTGAAACCGACGGCAAGCAGTGCCACCGCAACACCCGACAACAGGTTGCACATCGCCAGGCCCGACTGGCTCGCGAACCCGACAATCCACGGCGACGCCGCCATGTAGAGGCCCGCCATGAACATCAGGCCCTCGGTGACCTGCGTCATCGGCTGTTCCGAGACTCGGTCGTAGCGAGCCCGCAACTCGGCGATATCAGGGTGTCTCTCGATCGACATACCTGGTGTCGTCATCACCCACCTCCTTGAAAAGAGAACCAACCCCTATCGAAGGGGGTGCCCCGAACTTCGTCCGGCAAACCGGCGATGACCAGGTAATTTTTCCGAATTTCCGCTACCGACCAGTCCCCACGGACCGCGGCGTATTCGTAGCCCTTGGGTAGGCGTCCAGGGGGCGGGCATACTCGATGTGTGTGGTGGATAGCCTGGGTCGCGCTCGCCTGGATAGCGCTGTCGGTGCCGCTCGCGATCCTCATCGGGAAAGCGATACGGCAGAAAGACCTGCACGAACTGCCCGCCACAGAGGACGCGACGACTAAGAACGACCCTCCCGACCGAACGGTCGCATGACCGCGCCCCACCGGGTGCGTTCCCGCTGCAGCTTGGAAGAATGACGGGATGGCGCTGCTCTTCTATCCACTCGTGTTCATGAACCTGTTGTTTGCGGCGACCACACTGTGCCTTGCACGACCCTCCCGCGCGTCCGCCGCAGCCACCGTCGCGGCCGCCGTGCTGTGGATATTCGGCAACGGCCCGCTCGAGGGCGACATCCTGTGGAAACTCAACTCCTCGCAGGGTTTAACCGTGTCCGACCTGCTGTCGGGGGTCGCACTCGGAATCGCGATCTGGGGATTCCACCAAGCTGGATGGTGGAACCCGCTACCGAGGCGCTCCCGACGCCTCGTCCACAAACGATTCTGAAGCACCCGACGACTCACTGCTCTTCGATCACGCGCCGCCGCGATGCATTTCCGCAGGTACGACCGCCGATTCGCGTATCCGCGACCGCACACGGGCGGTGACCTGCCAGATCAGGGTGGTGTCATGGACGCTGATGCACGGCACGCCGAGCGCACGGGCGCGCTGAACGGCAGCCGATTCCTTCGGCGAACAACGTCCGTCCAGGACGTCCTCGGTGACGATGACGCAGAGCACGTCACCCTCGAATTCGTGGATCGGTTCCATTCCGTGCAGGGCCACCCATTGCCGGACCATCGCCCACTGCGACACATCGTTGTAGCGGGTGGGATTGCCGACGAACAACACGCGGCGAGACCGCCGGGCTCGGGCGACCTCGATGCGGGAGATAGGTGACATGCCGAAGGCTCCTGTCTACGTGAACGGCTGATCCCGGTACGAGACAACTCTCTCCCGTCCCGGTGCCCACGTCTGTCCTCCGATCAGGTCGTGCATCGGATGAATCGCGCCTCCCCCGATCGGGGGACACCCCCGCACGTGAGTGGCACAGTGTGCTCGGGTGCGCATCGGCACTCACATGGGAGGTTGCATGATCACCGTTCTGTGCTGTCGCGGCATCGGTGAGGATCGGGGCGTCAACATGCTCACCAACACCACACAACTGCTGGATCCCGTGCGGTTCGTCGTCAAGCAGGTTCCGTGGGAGGCGAGCTACGGACCGGTGCCCGATCCGGGTGGTTCAGCGTTCGACAAGGCACTGTCCGAGGGACGCACACTCCTATTGCGGATTATCGCGGAGGACCCGAATCCCGTTGTTCTGCTCGGCTATTCGGGAGGCGCCGCGCTCGCCGGCAACGTGGCGGCGGAGGTGGGACGGGGCCAGCACCCCGCCCTGGACGTGCGTGGGGTCGGACTGATCGCCGATCCCCTGCGGCCGGCGTCTCCGGACCTGCCCGGGTGGGGCATCGCCGGGCAACGCCCGATCACAGGGATGCCCGTGTGGCAGATCGCCGATCCGCTGGACGTCATCTGCTGCTGTCCGGGCAACTCGCCGCTGCGCACGTTCGCAGACCAGTCGGCGGCCTTCTCACTCGCCGACCCGGCGGCGTGGGTGGCGGACCTCCTCGACCGGCTCCGCACCCGCAGGTGGCAGGCGGTGATCCTGAACTGGTGGCGACCGTGGACGGTGTGGCAGCAATACTCCGAGGCCATCGACGACGTGAACGGTTACCTGTTCCGGGGCGACCACACCAGTTACTGGGCGCGGCTCGCCCCGGGCACCAATCGCACCTACAGTGAGTTGCTCGCCGATAGCGTCGGCAGCCTTTCGGACTGATCCCCGCACGCCGAGGGATTTCAGAGTAGGGCCGCACGGGGCGGAGATGCAGATACATGCCTTGCTCAACGCCCTCCCGTCATCGCACTCCCCTCCGTCGTTCTCGGATCGGCAGTTGATCGATGAGGTCCGCGGCATGAACGGCACCGTCATGGGCCCGGATCCGGGCTCCCAGAGTTGCTGCGGTCGTCCTGTGTGGCCCGGCCACGAGCAGCTCGCCAACCGCCGACCGGATGCGCTCGGGCGCTGCCGTCTTGCGGAGGCAACGGGCGACGCCGCGCTGCTCCAGACTGCGGCCGATCATCTTCTGATCGAGCGCCGGGTGGATCGGCAGAATGACCAAGGGCAGGTCGTGCGCGAGGGCGCGCATAGTGGTGTCGTGTCCGCCGTGTCCGATAACGAGGGTGGCGGTCGGCAGGATCTGTTCGTGTGGAACGTAACCGTGCACTTCGGTGTTCGGACCCGCCGTGAAGCCTGCCGGGTCGACGGACGGTCCGGTGGTGACAACGGTATGGGCGGGCAGTCCACCGACAGCCTCGAGGATGTTCTGCAAGGCCCGCTGTTGCCCGTCGAAGTTGAGGCTGCTGAGGCTGACCAGGATCAGCGGATCGCGTTCGGACACGGGTGTCAACGGGGACGGCATCGGATGTCGCACCACCCCGGTGTAGTGGACTGAGGCGGGCAGGCTTCGATGGGAGGCCGGATCGAGGTCCTTGTCGGTCGTCACCAGCGCCAGGTCCGATGACGTCCACAGCCTCAGTGGCCGCTGACCTTTCAGACGGGCCATCACGGGCGTCACCCCGCGTGTCACGCCTTGATACATGAACTCGTAGTAGGTGTGCACCAACGTCACACGCGTCAGGTGCGCGTCGTCGGCGGCCTGCAGGGCCCCATACAGCAGGCAATCGACCACGACCACGTCTGTCGGCTCGCGCGCGACGGTGTCGAGTAGATCGATTCCAGGCCCGGCGTCGGTGAAGACGGCAAGCGATTGGTACAAGCCAGTGATACCGGGATGATTTGTGGTCGACTGCCAGGGTCGCGCGTGGGCGTAGGGGGTGAACCGGAAACCGTGTCTTTCGATCCGCCGGCGTTGCTGGGCGTGCCCGAGAAATCGAACCTGGTGACCGCGGTTGCGTGCCTCCGTCGCGATGCCGAGAGCGGGTGGCACGTTGCCACCGCCGTCCCAGGTGACGAACAGGATGCGTGCCATGGGTGCCTCCAGGGCTCGGGGCGCGCCTGATGGGTGTGCCAATGGTTCGAGTCAGACGACGGCCCGGACTGCAACTTGTTTCCAGGGTGATCTCGTCGAGCCTGTGGTCCCGTCCCCATACAGATCCAACGTCGCGGGACGACCCGACCATCATGTCTACAACGATGATCCCCGGACTATCGGCCGTCAACAGCGGCGGTACGGCCAATGCGCGCAGTTGCAGCCCGGGATCGGCACCCATGACCCTGGTGGCGAATTCACGCGCCGGCATCCCAGAGGGCCCACCGCAATCTCGGTAGACATGGCGACGCCACTGGACATCGGCACCCGAGGACGGGGCGCCGGCATGCTCGCGATGCCCTGCCACTCACCGTTATTCGACTAGGGGGTGTCTCCTTCGGCGTTCTCGGCGTCCGGATTCTCCGCGTCCGGATTCTCCGCGTCCGGATTCTCCGCGTCCGGATTCTCCGCATCCGGGTTTTCCGCATCCGGGTTTTCCGCATCCGGGTTTTCCGCATCCGGGTTTTCCGCATCCGGATTCTCACCCGCAGGAGGCTGCTCGGTGGGAGTCTGCTCCGCCGCCGGCGGGTTCTCGACGACGGCCGGCGGCGGCACCACCGCCGGCGGCGGCTGCTGCCGGCCGGCGACCGGAGCCTGCACACCCGCGCCGGAACCACCCTGTCCGCTTCCTTGCCCGCTCCCCTGCGTACCGCCACTGCCATTCGACTCGGGTTCGACAGCCGGCGGTGCCAGCTCCGATGTCGGCGGAGGGGTCGTGGCGGCGGCGGATGTCGCCCTGGTCGTCGAGCCGGACGTTTCGGATGTCGGCGTCGGTTCGCTGTCGGACCCGCAGGCCGACAGCGTCAGGAGCGCACAACTTGCCGCGATAACCACCGAGCGTTTCAAGACCATCTCCTTCGTTCGAGTATCTATCGATCGAACAAAACATACGGTCCGTTTGGTACGTTTTGGCGTTTATGCGGGGAATCGTCACCCTTCCGACACGAACGGCGGCTCAGCTCTCCGCGTTCCTGCGCGCTGCACGTTTGGCCCAGGCATTCCGGACCATCGACAGCGGCGTCGGCGGCACCCAGCCCAGCTGGACCGCCTGACCGAGGTCGTCCCGGGTGGCCCAGTGCTCGATGACGCGGCCGTCTTCGACGCGCAACCAGTGCGACTGGTTGACCGCCAACGATCGTCCCGTGGGCGCGAACACCTGGTCGATCGACCCCTGCTCGTCGTAGACGACGAATGGTCCGACGTGCCTGCCCTTCATGATCGTGTAGACGACGGCGAGGTCGCCCTCGACGACGACATGCTCGACGTCGAACCGCAGCTCGGCGAACGCGGAGCGCAGCCACACGGCGGTAGCGTAGAACGCGTCGGGTCCACGCCCTCGCGTCCGCGGGGGTTCCGTCGCGCTCTCCCGGTTGAATGCGCCCGAGTGGACGACGGAATCGAAATCGGCGCGGCTTCCGTTCGCCATGATCTCCATCGCGCGAACGGCGAGGGATTTCACGTGCTCCGACGGGGCCGGTTCCTCCATGTTCACGGTGCACTCCGCAACAGTCGGTGGGAACTCTCAGTATTCGACCGCCCTCGACTGGAAGTCAACGACCTGATGGGTCCGTTCGAGTGCGGGATTTGCGCGCGCCTCAGCGAAACCGCCGCCGACGGCGGTACCGTCGGGGAGGTGATGGGACTGCCTGATGCTATCTCGGCCTGCTTGTTCGATCTCGATGGTGTGCTCACGGCAACGGCGGTGCTGCACCGGAAGGCGTGGAAACGCACGTTCGACGAGTTCCTGAAGCATCGCGAGGGCGCCAACTTCCGGCCGTTCACCGACCAGGACTACTACGACTACGTCGACGGACGTCCCCGCGCCGACGGGGTCCGGACCTTTCTCACGTCCCGCAACATCACGTTGCCGGAGGGGTCGCCGGATGATCCACCCGGCGCCGAGACCGTGAACGGTGTCGGGAACAGCAAGAACCGGCTGCTGCTGAAAGTCATCGAGGAGGAGGGCGTCAGCCCCTATCCCGGTTCGGTCCGCTACATCAGCGCGGCGTACGACGCCGGCCTGAAGATCGCCGTCGTCACGTCGTCTGCGAACGGCAAGGCCGTCCTCGACGCGGCCGATCTCAGCCGCTACGTGCACGTCCGCATCGACGGGGTGGTGATCAGCGAGCAGGGTCTCCGCGGGAAACCCGCGCCGGATTCGTTTCTCGCGGCCGCCCGCGCCCTCAACGTGCATCCCGATCAGGCGGCCGTTTTCGAGGACGCCCTGTCCGGAGTGGAAGCGGGGCGGGCAGGCCAATTCGGCTACGTCGTCGGGGTGAATCGCAACGATCAGGCCGAGGCGTTACGTGAGCACGGCGCCGACGTGGTGGTGAACGACCTGGCCGAACTCCTGGAAAGGTGAGCATGGACGACAAGGGCTACGAGATCTCGCCGTGGCAGCTGCGCTGGCGCGGACTGGATCTGGAGGCGCTGCACGCCACCGAATCCACCTTCGCACTGTCCAACGGACACATCGGGATTCGTGGCACGTTCGAGGAGGGTGAACCGCGCGGACTCCCGGGCACCTACCTCAACGGGTTCTACGAGCAACGTCCCCTGCCATATGCGGAGGCGGGCTACGGCTACCCCGAGGACGGGCAGACCGTAGTGAACGTGACCGACGGCAGCATCATCCGCCTGCTCGTCGAGGACGAGCCCCTGGACATGCGGTACGGGAGTGCACCGGCGCACGAGCGCGTCCTCGACTTCCGCTCGGGCACCCTGCGCCGCACCACCGAGTGGACGTCGCCGACCGGACGCCGGGTGCGCATCCACTCGGAACGTCTGGTCTCGTTCACCTCGCGTGCGGTCGCCGCCATCCGTTACGAGGTCGAGCCGCTCGACGGCGACATCGAACTCGTCCTGCAGTCGGATCTGCTCGCCAACGAACACATCCCGGCCCGCACGGACGACCCGCGAGTCGCTGCCGCCCTGGATACTCCATTGGTCTCCGATTTCGCTGCCGCCCACGACCTCAGGGCGGTCCTCGCCCACCACACGCGTGCGTCGGGACTGCGGATGGCCGCGGGGATGGACCACGAGGTCGACTACCCCGCCAACGGGCGGTGCAGCATCGAGACCGAGGAGGATCTGGCTCGGCTCACCGTGGCCGTCGACATCCCCCAGGGTGAACGCCTGAAGGTGACGAAATACCTGGCGTACGGGTGGTCGGCGCGGCGCTCGACTCCGGCCCTGCGCGGCCAGGTGGAGGGGGCGCTGGCCGGAGCGCTCGAAACCGGCTGGGACACCCTGCTGAAACGCCAGCGCGAGTATCTCGACGCCTTCTGGGAGACAGCGGACGTCGAGATCGACGGCGACGCGGAACTGCAGCAGGCGGTGCGGTTCGCGCTGTTCCACGTGCTGCAGGCCGGTGCCCGCGGTGAATCGCGGGCGATCCCGGCGAAGGGCCTGACCGGGCCCGGATACGACGGGCATGCGTTCTGGGACACCGAGACGTTCGTCCTCCCGCTGCTCACGTACACGGTGCCGGACTCGGCCCGCGACGCGCTGCGCTGGCGGCACTCCACGCTCGACAAGGCGAAGAACCGCGCCGTACAACTGGGGCAGGCAGGTGCCGTGTTCCCGTGGCGCTCGATCGACGGCGAAGAATGCTCGGGCTACTGGCCCGCGGGAACCGCGGCCTTCCACGTGGGTGCCGATGTCGCCGCGGCAACATCCCGGTACCTGGCCGCGACCGGGGACGAGGAGTTCGAAGCCGAATGCGGCGTCGAACTGCTCGTGGAGACCGCCCGGCTGTGGACGTCGCTCGGCCATCACAATGCGCAGGGCGAGTTCCGAATCGACGGTGTCACCGGGCCGGACGAATACACCGCCGTCGCCGACAACAACGTGTTCACCAATCTCATGGCGCAGAAGAATCTGCACGACGCGGCGGCCGCCTGCGAGAGACGCCCCGGCCGGGCGCGCGAGCTCGGTGTGGACGACGAGGAAGCAGCACTCTGGCGAGATGCCGCCGAGCACATGCGCATCCCGTTCGATGACGCTCTCGGCGTCCACCAGCAATCCGACGCCTTCACGCACCACGCCGAGTGGGACTTCGAAGGCACACCACCCGAGCACTATCCGCTGCTGCTCCACTACCCGTACTTCGATCTCTACCGCAAGCAGGTGGTGAAGCAGGCCGACCTGGTGCTGGCGATGTATCTTCGGGGCGACGCCTTCACCCACGAACAGAAGATCGCCAATTTCGCCTACTACGAGGCACTGACGGTTCGGGACTCGTCCCTGTCGGCGTGCGTGCAGTCCGTGATGGCCGCCGAGGTCGGGCAACTTCAACTCGCCTACGACTACCTCGCCGAGGCCGCTCTGACCGATCTCCACGACCTCCACGCCAACGTGGAGAACGGATTGCACATCGCCTCACTCGCCGGGACGTGGATGGCGTGCGTCGCGGGATTCGGTGGGATGCGCGACCACGGCGGCAACATCTCGTTCGCACCGCGGATCCCACCGCAGCTTGTCAATCTGTCATTCCGGATGACGGTGCGGGGCAGCCAGATCCACGTGGACATCCGCGCCAAGACCGCAATCTACCGCCTGCTGTCCGGCGAACCGGTTCAGCTCGCCCATCACGGCAACACGTTCACACTCGACTCGTTCCCGGTGACGCGGCCGATCCCCGAACTGCCGATTGCCGCGCCTGTGCGGCAACCGTACGGGCGAGCACCCGCGCGTCGAGGCTGATCTGACACCCGGCCAGCCTGAACACCGCGGCCGCGAGCAGCAGCGCGGCACACCGAACCTTCGTTGTGCGACAGTGGTGCGATGAGCACTGTGGTGACGATCGACGAGTTGGCGGAATCGCTGAGCAGCGACGCTCCGCCGGTCCTTCTCGACGTGCGGTGGGCGCTCGGCGACACCGAAGGCAGGCAGCACTACCTCGACGCGCACATTCCCGGTGCCGTGTTCGTCGATCTGGACACCGAACTGGCCGCCCCGGGGTCCCCGGAGCTGGGCCGGCATCCGCTGCCGACGGTGACGGACCTCCAGGACGCCGCGCGCCGGTGGGGTGTCCGGGCCGGCACTCCGGTCGTGGTCTACGACGCCACGGGGAACCTCGCCGCCGCGCGGGCGTGGTGGCTGCTGCGCTGGGCCGGAGTTGCCGACGTGACGATGCTCGACGGCGGTCTCGGCGCGTGGACGTCGGCGGGCCACCCCGTCCGATCCGGCGACGAGCACCCACGACTGCCCGGTGACGTCGTGCTCACCGCGGGCCACCTGCCGACGCTGACCGCGGACGAGGCCGCCGAACTCGCCACCCACGGTCGCCTTCTCGATGCCCGTGCCGCCGAGAGGTACTCGGGCGAGACCGAACCCGTCGATCCCCGCGCAGGGCACATTCCCGGTGCCCGCAGCGTCCCGACGTCCGAGAATCTCGGGCCCGACGGACGGTTCGCGCCTGCCGAGGCGCTGCGCGAACGGTTCGCCGCGGTCGGCGCCGAACCCGGACGTCCCGTCGGCGTGTACTGCGGATCGGGTGTGACGGCGGCCCACCAGGTTGCGGCGCTCGCGCTCGCCGGCGTCGACGCCGCCCTGTATCCGGGGTCCTGGTCGCAGTGGTCGTCCGATCCCGGGCGGCCGGTCGCCACCGGCCCCGACCGGCGATGACTGCGAGTCACGCCGTCTGACCGACCGTCTCCGCGTCGTGCGCCGGATAGGCGTGGATGAGGGCGGTACTCAGCTTCGGAACCGCATGGGTGAGTGTGTGTTCAGCGGTGTGCGCCACGCGGTGCGCGTCGCGCAGGCTGGTCGAGGGATCGATGTCGAGTTCGGCGTCGGCATGCAGGTGGTGCCCGATCCAGCGCATCTTCACACTCCGCACCCCGACCACCCCCGGTTCGGCGGCGAGGGCCCGTTCGGCGACGTCGACCAGTCCCGGGTCGACGCCGTCCATCAGCCGCCGGAACACGTCGCGCGCCGCAGTCCGCAGCACGAGCAGGATCGCGGCCGTGATGACCAGGCCCACCACCGGGTCGGCGAGCGGAAACCCGACCGCGACACCGCCGGCGCCCAATACCACGGCGAGGGAGGTGAATCCGTCGGTCCGTGCGTGCAACCCGTCGGCGACGAGCGCGGCGGAGCCGATCCGCCTGCCGACCCGGATGCGGTACAGCGCCACCCATTCGTTGCCGGCGAATCCGATGACACCGGCGAGGGCCACCCACCCGAGGTGGTGGATGGGCACCGGATCGAGGAGGCGGCGGGTCGCCTCCACACCCGCGACGACCGCGGACAACGCGATCATCACCACGACGAACAACCCGGCGAGGTCTTCGGCCCGGCCGTAGCCGTAGGTGAATCGCCGGGTGGCCGCCCGCCGTCCGAGGGCGAACGCGATCCACAGCGGGACCGCCGTCAGCGCGTCGGAGAAGTTGTGCACGGTGTCGGCGGCGAGCGCGACGGACCCGGACAGCGCCACCACGATCACCTGGGCGAGGGCGGTGACTCCCAGCACCACCAGGCTGATCTTCACCGCGCGGATCCCGATCTCGCTCGCCTCGAGCGCGTCGTCGACGCTGTCCGCGGAGTCGTGGCTGTGCGGGGCGAAGATCTCGCGGATCGCCCCGCGGACGCCGCCCGAATGTCCGTGGCCGTGGCCGTGCTCATGGGAATGTCCGTGGCCGTTCACGAGCCGTCTCCCTCCGCGGCGAGGTCTGCGCCCTCGTGGATGACCTGCAGGTCGCCGGTGGCGCGGTGATGTCCCGGGATGCCGGGGCCCGCGTGCTCGGCATTGAACACGGCGTCGGTGACCAACTGCTGCACGTGCTCGTTGGCGACGCTGTAGTAGATGGACGTTCCCTCCCTCCGCGTGCGCACCAGCCGCGCCATCCGGAGCTTTGCGAGATGTTGCGAGACGGACGGTGCCGGCTTCCCCACCCGTTCGGCCAGCTCGTTCACCGACAGCTCGCCTCCCACCAGTTGCCAGAGCACCTGCACCCGGGTGGCGTCGGCGAGCATGCGGAAGACCTCGACCACCAGCCCGACCTGGTCTTCGTCGAGTCGGCGCCGACAAGCGCGCTTATCTGCATTCATACGCAGATAATAGGTCACTTTGTTTTGTGATGCATCAGACACCGAATCGACTTACTTGCTTGCGCTAACGATGTATATAGTTGCTTGCATCAAGTAAGTCGTCCTTCAGGGGTTGCCATGTCCGTCTCGTCAGTGCCTACCGTGCCGTCCGTGTCTCTCGGCACCACCGAAGCGCTCATCGACGAGGTCTTCCTCTTCGGCCGCGTGCTTCGCGACGCCCTGGTGTCGGAAGGCGACGGTCACATCCCGCGCGCGTTGACGGGGGTCCTCCTCGTCCTCGCGGCTCGGGGGGAATGCCGGCAGAACGAACTCGCCACCGAACTGTGTGTCAGCCAGTCCTCACTCAGTCGCCAGATCACCGATCTGGTGGACGTCGGCTACGTCACCCGCCACTCGGATCCCGCCGACGGACGCGCATTCCGAATACGCGTGTCGCCGGAGGGAATGGCGTACGTCAAGCACGTGAGAACACAGCGAGCGGCACGAATGCAGAAGTTGATGACCGGCTGGAACGAAACCGAGGCAGCGATTGCCCTCGAATCCATCCGGCACCTGAAGGAAACACTCTTCGATCCAGAACACCGGATCGTCACGAGCTCGAACCCGATTGGAACACAAAGCGTATGACCGAAACACAGACTCGGCCGCCGGTTGAAGAAACGACGGCCATGACGCACCGCCAAATCCTCGAAGCCCTCACGGGCCTGCTCGCCGCGCTGTTCACCGCGCTGCTGAGCAGCACGATCGTCGCCACCGCTCTCCCCACGATCATCGGCGACCTGAAGGGCACGCAGACCGCGTACGCCTGGGTCATCACCAGCGCGCTGCTCGCCAACGCCGCCTCGACACCCATCTGGGGCAAGCTCGCCGACCTGTTCAACAAGAAGGTCCTCGTCCAGAGCGCGATCGTCATCTTCGTCATCGGTTCGGTGATCGCCGGCTTCGCGCACAACGTGCCGATCCTGCTCGCCGCACGCGTCATCCAGGGCATCGGCATGGGTGGCCTGACGGCGCTCGTCGTCGCCATCATCGGCACCATCGTCGCTCCCCGTGAGCGCGGCCGCTACTCCGGCTACATGGGTGCCGTCATGGCCGTGTCGATGTCGGGTGGCCCGATCCTCGGCGGCGTCATCGTCGACAGCCCCCTCGGCTGGCGCTGGTGCTTCTTCGTGTGCGTGCCGCTCGCCGTCATCGCACTATTCCTGCTGCAGCGCACCCTGCACCTCGCGACCGAGAAGAAGGACGACGTCTCCATCGACTGGCTCGGCGCCCTGCTGCTGACCGCCGGTGTGTCCATCCTGCTGATCTGGGTCTCGTTCGCCGGCAAGGCCGGCTACTACGAGTGGCTCTCCCGTGAAACGGTCATGTACGTCGGATCCGGTGTGCTCCTGCTGGCCGCGACGATCCTCGTCGAAGCCAAGGCCAAGTCGCCGATCATCCCGCTCAAGATCGTCACGGAGAAGACCACCGGACTCGCCATTATCGCGTCCGTCGCCGTCGGTGTCGGAATGTTCGGTTCCACCACGTTCCTCGGCCAGTACTTCCAGACCTCGCGTGGCTACACCCCCACGATGGCCGGAGTGCTCACCATCCCGATGGTCGCCGGCATGCTCCTCGGCACGGTCGGATCCGGACAGCTCATCACCCGCTTCGGCAAGTGGAAGCCGTTCGTCGTCGGCGGCGCCGTCCTGATGATCGTCGGCTTCGGATTGCTCGGCACCATCGATCACGAGACCAGCCTGACCCTCGTCGGCGCGTACATCGCGATCATCGGTCTCGGCATGGGCATGCTGATGCAGAACCTGGTCCTCGCGGTGCAGAACACCGTCAGCGTCCAGAACATCGGTGCCGCATCCAGCTCGGTTGCCTTCTTCCGGACCTTCGGTGGCGCGATCGGCGTCTCGGTTCTCGGTTCGGTGCTGGCCACCCGCGTCGCCGACCTGTCGGCCGACGGTTTCGCGAAACTCGGCATCCCCGCCGGGTCGAGCAGCGGCGGCGGAAGCCTGGACCTGACGTCCATGCCCGCCCCCGTGCAGGGTGTCATCCGCGCCGCATACGGAGACGCCACCGGCCGGATCTTCCTGATCGCCGCCGTCGTCGCCGTCATCACCCTGATCGCCGTCATCCTGCTGCCCAACCGCCCGCTGCGTCGCACCATCGACCTGTCGAGCGAGCAGGAGCCGGTCCAGGAACCCGAGTACGCCCCCGTTCCGGAGTACGCACTCGAGCCCGACACGGCACCGATCCAGTCATCCGACGTCCGCGGTGGCAGGCACGAGGCCCCCGCCGATCAGCGGCAGCCCTTCGCGGGGTTGAGCGCCGACGCCCGGGACCGTCTCCTGTCCATGCTGCTGCCCCAGCCGGAGCGGACGCTGGAAGCGATCGACGAAGCGGAGAAGATCCGCGACGAGGTCAACCGGCTGCGTAACGATCTCAACGCCAAGCTCGTCGAATTCGACGCGGTCTGGGATCGCCTGCGCGAGCTGGGACTGAGCGAAGAGCAAGTGGCCGGCGTCCTCGGCGGCGGCCACGTGACGGACACCGGCAACGGTGCCCTCATCCGCTGAATGACATGATCGTTCAGTTCCACGACGCCGTCGGCCCGCCCACGTATCCCCCTCTACGTGGGCGGGCCGGCGGCGTGTTCGCTCAATTGACCCGGTTCACGCTGGTGGGCACTTCGAGCAATGTGCTCTACGCTCTCGCGTTCTTCACCCTCGACATGTACGGGTCGTTCGTCGCCAACCTCGTCGGCGTGGTGACCAGTTCGATGCTGGCCAACGAACTCCACCGGCGGCTCACCTTCCGTGCCGTCGACCGCGTCCGCTGGTTCGTCGCACAGTGGGAAGGCGGAACCCTCGCGCTGATCGGCCTGGCCGTCAGCTCACTCGCGCTCGCCCTGCTGCACATGCTCTTCCCCGGCGCCGACGGCCCGGCGCAGGTCGCGCTCGTCATCGCCGTCAGCGCCGTCGTCGGCGGGCTGCGGTTCCTCGCGCTCCGCGGATGGGTCTATGCCTCCGGCCCGTGAGTACTTATTAACCGCGGGCGGTTAACAAGTACTCACGGCAAGGGACGGTGCCACGGACCCGTGATCGCCAACGTCAGCCCCGGCGACTGGATGTTCGCGAACAGGATCTTCCCGTCCGCGCTGAACGCCGGACCGCAGAATTCGCTGTCGTTCAACTCGTTCCGCGCCATCACGAACGGCTCGCCCTCCGCCGTGACGCCCACGAGGTGGCTGATTCCTTCGCCGTCCTCGGCGAGGATCACGCCGCCGTACGGCGAGACGGTGATGTTGTCGGGCCCGTCGTAGTTTCCCGTGTCGACTGCGGGATCGGGATTGACACCGAACAGGGTCTTCAGCGTGACGGTCTGCTTCGCCGGGTCGTAGAACCACACCTGGCCGTCGTGCTCGGCGACGCTGCCGTCGCTGGTCCGCGCGTAGCTCGCGACGAAGTAGGCGCCGCCGTCGCCCCACCACTGTCCCTCCAGCTTGCGACTGCGGGTGACGACGTCGTTCCCGAACTGCTCGCGCACCGGCGTGCTCGTCGCGTCACGGTCCGGCACACCTACCCACTGCACGGCGTACACGGTTCCCGGCTCGGTGGCCTGCGACAGGTCCGGGACGTGCGCTCCGCCCTGGAAGCACGCCATCGCCTGGAGAGCGCCCGCGGTGTCGCCGCCCGGAGACTGCGCGAGTTCGCGCAGCGCATTCGGCCCGCCCTGGAAACCCTGCGGCGGCGTCCACCGGTAGTACAGGCCGTTCGGCCCGGACGCGTCCTCCGTGAGGTAGATGGTGCTCGACGCCGGATCCACCGCCACGGCCTCGTGCGCGTACCGGCCCAGGAACTTCAGCGGCACAGGACTTTTTCCCCTGTTCGCGTCCTGACTCGCCGGGTCCACCTCGAAGACGTAACCGTGGTCAGTTGGACGGTGGTGTACCGGTGCCGAGCGATCCCGACGCCATCGGGGTGTTCGCGCGATCCGGCGGTTCCACGCTCGTCACCAATCACGAGATCGGCAGCGACGAACCGTTCGGCGTGCCCGCTCTCGACGGATTGACGTACGACACGGGCGCGCGCGGCGGCACGACCACGACCGCGGTAGGCATCGATGGCGCACCGCAGGGCCAGTACGTCAGCGTCGCGGGCACCGTGAACAACTGCGCAGGCGGCATCACCCCGTGGGGGACGTGGCTGACCTGTGAGGAGACGGAGGCTCGCGCGGGGGAGGACGGGTTTCTGCTCGCGTCTCACCCGAACCGGAGACGACGGTGTACGAAAAGCGTCTACGTAGATCTCACACTATCTACCACTTGCGTGGCGGGCGTGGGAGATGGACGTGTGTCACGGCTACCCGCATCACCGTGCGGCGGTACGGGTTTGACCGTGTCCCACACCGACGCTTGTGATGCAGGAACATGCTGATTCGGAGTCACCCCCATCCGCTGTGGTGCGATCGGCAGGCTGTGGCGGACCCGGCGGTGTCGCGGCCGACGCGGTGTGGGACTTTTCTTGTGGCGGCACTGGCGCACCGGCGCGTGCTCGGCGACCCGGATCGCGGGCAACTGCCCACGCCGGCGGGTGACCTTGCCCTTGCCGAGGAGCGCGCGTTTGGCCAGGTTCACCCCGGCGATGTGGTCCCGGTTGCCGCCGACCCGGCAGCATGCACACCACGCGGTGTGGTAGCCGCCGGGGCGCGCAAGTGGTTCGTCGCAGCCCGGACACAATGCGGACGATCCTCGGGCGGGCACCGAGACCACGGTGATGCCGACCTCCGCGGCGGTGTGCGCGAGGGCGACCACGGCTTGGCGGCGGGCGGACTGCGCGGCCCGGTTGTTGTTGACCCGTCCGTGCCCGCGGGTCTCGAGGGTGGTGAGATCTTCCACTGCGATCAGCTGCGCCTGGGCGTCGACGGCGTAGTCGGTGGCCTGGCGGGCGAAGTGGAACGCCAGTTCCCGGTTGATCTTCCCCCGCTTGGCACCCACCGCGGTGCGGTGCTCGTCGAGGACGGCGATCTTCGCCTCCAGCTCGGCGCGGACCTCCGGTGGGGCGGTGGCGGCCAGCCGTGTCAAGCGAGCAGCTTTGCGGTGCAGCATCTGCCCTTCGGTCTGTAGGCGGGCCAGCTTCGCCCCGAGGCCGCGGTCGTCGTACGTGAAACCCCGATAGTCCGAGACCAGACCATCCGGGGTTTCGGTGGCGACGGCAGCAGCACCGAGTGTGGACGGGGACCAGTCCACGCCCACCGCCGTCGTTCCCGATCTCATATCCGCGGCGGGGACTGCTTCGGTGGCAGCGCACCGCAACAGCAGACCTCGGTGGTCGAGATGAAGGGTCGGGAGATGCCACTCGCTGATCGGCCGCGCGTGCAGGTGCGGTGGGATCGCGGCGGTCACCCGGACTCGTCGCCACTGCGCGCGTCCTTCCGGGGCGGGAGTGGTGGGTAGTGTGACGGTCAACGTCATGACGGCGTCGGTGACGGTGAGGTGTGCGAGTTGTCGATCCGCTGCGGAAAGCCGAGCCATCGCCGAGGTCTGGGGTGGTGCTTGCACGTCGGTGATCCGCAGGCGCTCCGCGGCCACGCCGGCGGTGCGGTGTGAGCGCGCGGTGAGCTGCCGCACCACACCTCGGGCGTATCCGCACGGGACGTACTCCGCAGCAGTAGTGGGTGCGGCGATGCGGCCGGTGGCCGGGTCGAACCGGGCCGACAGTGCGGTGATCGCGGTGTCTCGGTAGGCCAGCGCCCGCAAAGTGCCTACCGCCTGCGCGGTCACCACCCGCGTGACACGCGACGGGACGTAGACACCGTCCGGGTAGTGCGGGGTCCAGCCCAGACGCGCAGCAGCGACATGACCTTGCATCGGCAGTTTCCGGCCTCGGCTGTCACATCCGGCGGCCAGGACATCGAAGGTGGCCGGTTGCCACAGCCGCGACAGCAGGTGCGCTTCGGCGCCCCAGATCAGGTCGAGCATCCACCCGACACGAACGTCGAGGTCGTCGAGCCCGATCGGCGCACCGGTCGCGTCATCGACAGCCAGGTAGGGGCGGGTGGTGAACGAGAACTGCCGCAGCGCAGTGAATCCGGCATCGGCCATCAGCTAGCACCTCTCCCACCGTGCCGGCGCATCGCCGAAGAAGCCGACGTTGACTCCGCTTCGACCGCAATCGGTGGAAGCGGCCGGAAAACGACGCGAGCACTGCCATGACGTCATCCAACAGCTCCTCTACCAGCGACATGTCCCCATGCTCCCGCCGGGCCTCGACCTTAACGCCGACCACCGACAGGTAACGCTCGATCCACGCCACCGGCAAACCGCGCCAACCGATCCCGCCACACCACTCGCAGCACCGCGAAGTGACCCTGGCTGCGTCGTCGAGCATCCGATTCAGTCCCGGCCGGGTCTCCCGCAGACCTGAACCACGATCCCTGTAGACCCGGTACACGGTGCCGGTGGCACTCTCGCGCAGCATCTTCTCCTGATTGGCGAGCGAGGATTCCTGACCGGTAGAGCCGGACACCCGGCAGTACAACGCGTCCGCCCTGTCGGCTGGAACACACTCCCAAGTGTGGGTCGGCCCAGGTGGACGTCGAGATCCTCCCGATCGAAGACTCGCTGACCGGAACCTGTACGCCGAGACGGTAACCGGCCCTCCGACGCGGCCTTCCGTACCCCCCACCACCGACATGCTCGGGTATGCCGCCGCCTCGCCGATCCGCATGATCCGCATGATCCGATAGCAACAGGAAGGACTAGAAAGTATTAGGGATTACGGTAACAGCTGAGAGCCAACCGGCAGGGAGAGAATGCGGTTCGGGTCCGGCACGAGCGGTCCGTAGCCGATCGCCTGCCCCGGCGCCGCGGACACGAACGCCGGACGGACGAGGGCGTCGACGCTGCCCGCAGTGCCACGCCGAGGCCCGCGCGCGAACCGCATGCGAACTTCCCCTGTGAGTACTTCTCACCCCCCGCGGTTGATAAGTACTCACGGGCGTTGACATGTGACCAAATGGTCACCTATTGTCGATTCATGGACGACGATCACGTCTTCAAGGCGCTGGCCGATTCCACCCGCCGCCTGATACTCGACCGATTGTTCGCCCAGGATGGTCAGACGCTCACCGAACTCGAGTCGCAGGTCGAGATGACGCGATTCGGGGTCATGAAGCATCTGCGTGTGCTCGAAGACGCGGGGCTCGTCGTCACGCGCCGCTCCGGCCGGGAAAAACTTCACTACCTCAATCCTGTGCCGATACAGCTGATCCACAACCGGTGGATCGACAAATACACCGAGCGTCACACCAGTGCGCTCGCTCAGCTGAAAGCCGAACTGGAGGAAGAGAAATGACTACCGCCGACGCAATCCAGATCTATGCGGTCTACATCAAGGCGACGCCGGAGGCCATCTGGGATGCCATCACCAAACCCGAGTGGTCGCAGCAGTACGGTTACGGCGGCCTGGTCGACTACGACCTCCGCGCGGGCGGCGCGTTCCGATCGCGCGCGGACGATGCGATGAAGGAATACCCGGGCGTGCCCGACGTGATCGTCGACGGCGAGGTGATCGAGTCCGATCCGCCGAAGAAGCTGGTGCAGACGTGGCGGATGCTGATGGACGCCGACAACGTGGAGGGTTTCACCACCCTGACCTACGAGATCGTGCAGTCGAGCCGACCCGGAGTCGCGAAACTGACTGTCACACACGACCTCACCAACGCACCGGGCCTGGCCGAGATGGTCGCGGGCAAGCGGGAGTCCGAGGGCGCGGGCGGCGGCTGGAACGAGGTGCTGAGCGGAATGAAGACTCTGCTCGAGACGGGGCAGCCGATGGTGAACTTGGGCTGACCGTCGGGTCGGTGGGCGCGAGGGCCCGACATCTGTCGGACGGCCGCAGTAAGCTCCAACCATGACGGCTGCGCAGTCGCTCGACGGGGATTTCCTCGCACTCGCCGACCCTTACCGGCGCGAGTTGCTCGCCCATTGTTATCGCATGATGGGCTCGCTTCACGACGCCGAAGACCAGATGCAGGAAACCCTCATCCGGGCCTGGCGGGGGTATGACGGCTACCAGCAGCAGGCGTCGCTGCGGACATGGCTGTACAAGATCGCCACCAACACGTGCCTGACGGCCCTGCAGAGCAAATCCAAGCGTCCGCTGCCGAGCGGGCTGGGTGCTCCCGACTCCGACCCGACCGCCGATCTCGTCGAGCGACACGAGGTGCCGTGGCTCGGGCCGCTCCCCAACCGCCTCATCGACGACGACGCGAACGATCCCGCCACCGTCGTGACGTCGCGCGAGTCGGTGCGGCTGGCGTTCATCGCCGCCCTTCAGCATCTTCCTGCACGTCAGCGCGCGGTTCTCGTCCTCCGCGACGTGTTGCAGTGGAAGGCGTCGGAGGTCGCGGCGGCTCTCGGTACCACCACCACGGCGGTCAACAGCCTGCTGCAGCGCGCACGTGCGCAACTCGAGCTGGCCACGCCGACGGCCGACACTCTCGTGGAACCGGAGTCCCCCGAGGAGCGCGACCTCCTCGACCGCTACGTCGCCGCGTTCGAGGACTACGACATCGACGCGATCGTCGAACTGTTCACCAAGGACGCCGTCTGGGAGATGCCACCGTTCGACGGCTGGTATCGCGGGGGCGCCGCGATCGGCACCCTGATCAGCGGAAACTGTCCGGCCAAGGCTGCGGGCGACATGCGTCTGGTGTCCACGGCGGCCAACGGACAGCCGGCTCTCGGCCTGTACATGCGCGGAGAGGACGGCGTCCACCGCCCGTTCCAGCTCCACGTGCTGGACGTGACGGCCGACGGGGTCTCCCATGTCGTCTGCTTCTTCGACGTCGATCTGTTCGAGAAGTTCGGACTACCGGAGACCCCGCCCACCTGACCCCTACGCCGGCACGGCGGCCGGATCCATCCACATGACCTCCCAGACGTGACCGTCCAGGTCACGGAACGCGCGTCCGTACATGAAGCCTTCGTCCTGGAGCTTGCCCCACGACGTCCCGCCGGAGGCGAGGGCTTTGCCGACAAGGCTGTCGACCTCTTCGCGGCTGTCGGCGGAGATACACATGAGGGCCTCGACGGACTTCGAGGTGTCGCAGATGCCGCCCTCGATGAAGTCCTTGAACCGGGACTCGACGAGGAGCATCACGGACGTGTACTCGTTGATCACCATGGCGGTGCAGGAGTCGTCGCTGAACGTGGAGTTGAACTCGAAGCCGAGTCCGGCGAAGAACGTCTTCGTCGCGTCGAGGTTCTTGATCGGCAGGTTCACGAAGAGCATCCGGGGCATGTGATTCTCCTTCTCGGGTTCCGCCCAGTGCGGAAGGTCATCGATACAGACCGCAGCAGTGCGCAAAACTCATCGGCGACCGCTCGCCCGATCCCCTCAGCTCTCGGCGAGGTCGAGGAACGAGCCGATGATGATCCGCCCGGCCGCTTCCACGTCGGCCATGTGCTCCCCCGACGGCGCGGTGTCCGGCGGCATGTGGGCCTGCATCACCGGCAGCTGCGCGCGGGTCAGTTCCACGTGGAACTGCAACCCGTACGCCCGGCGGCCGATCGCGAACGCCTGATTCTCGTAGAGGTGACTGCTCGCCAGCCCGATCGCGCCGTCGGGGAGGTCGAAGGTGTCGCCGTGCCAGTGGACGACGGGCACCTCGGCGTCGGCCGAACCGAACACGGGATCGCGCGTCCCGTCCACGGACACGGTGACCCTCCCGGCGCCGTTCTCCGGGGTCGGCCCCCGGCGGATCGCGCCGCCGAACGAGGCGGCGAGAAGCTGCGCGCCGAGGCAGATTCCCAGCATCGGAAGTCCGGCGTCCACAATTTCTTTGATGAAGTTTCGCTCTCGTGGAAGTTGCGGGTGGGTAACGTCATCGAGTGCGCCCATCGGACCGCCCATCACCACGAGGCCGCCGATGTCGTGAACGGCCGGGAGTTCCGACGCCCGGTACATGGGGTACTCGGTGTACCGAATTCCCTGCTCCGCCAGCAAAGTACCGACGAGCGCCGGTCCCTCGAACGGCACGTGCTTTACAACCGCCCATGGCTTGTTCATGCCACAATTCTTACCGAGTAGGGACTTTCGACCCTATGCAGGCCCGGATTCGCGAATTCCGCACTGAGTGCACAAAATTCGGATGTTCACACGGAGTTCACGTTCGGTGTACTCCACCCGAATGACACCATCCAAACTGGACGCTTGTCTAGTGGCATGGCTCACGCGAAACCTGTAGAAATACGACGTCACGCTTTCGTGACCCGTCCCATATCAATTAGTTATCCGGTGGTGGTCCCTGACAAACGGAACGTCACCATCTCCCGTTACCTCAGACCACAGACGAGCCCTCCCGCGATCCGGGAAGTCGTCTACGGGATGGAAAGGGCCCTAGATGCCGCTCCCCATGTCCCCTCTCGACTCGATGTTCCTTCTCGGCGAGTCCCGTGAGCACCCGATGCATGTCGGCGGCGTAGAGATCTTCCAGCTCCCGGAAGGCGCCGACACGTACGACATGCGCGCGATGCTCGACCGCGCGCTCGCCGACGGCGACGGGATCGTCACCCCCCGGCTCGCCAAGCGAGCCCACCGGTCCTTCTCGACGCTCGGTCAGTGGAGCTGGGAGACCGTCGACGACATCGACCTCGGTCACCACATCCGGCACGACGCGCTGCCCGCGCCCGGGGGCGAGGCCGAGCTGATGGCACTCTGCTCGCGGCTGCACGGATCGCTGCTCGACCGCAGCCGCCCGTTGTGGGAGATGCACCTGATCGAGGGACTGAGCGACGGACGGTTCGCGGTCTACACCAAGATCCACCACGCGGTCGCCGACGGCGTCACCGCGATGAAGATGCTGCGCAACGCGCTCAGCGAGAACTCCGAGGATCGGGACGTGCCGGCTCCGTGGCAGCCGCGGGGCCCGCGGCCGCAGCGGACGCCGTCGAAGGGGTTCAGCCTGTCGGGTCTGGCCGGTTCCACGTTCCGCACCGCCCGCGACACCGTCGGTGAGGTCGCCGGGCTCGTGCCCGCGCTCGCCGGCACCGTGTCCCGCGCGTTCCGCGACCAGGGCGGCCCGCTCGCCCTGTCCGCACCGAGGACCCCGTTCAACGTGCCGATCACCGGTGCGCGCCAGTTCGCGGCGCAGTCGTGGCCGCTCGAACGTCTCCGGCTCGTCGCCAAGCTGTCCGACACCACCATCAACGACGTCGTGCTCGCGATGTCCTCCGGGGCACTCCGCAGTTACCTCGAGGATCAGAACGCCCTGCCCGCCGAGCCGCTGATCGCTATGGTGCCGGTGTCGCTGAAGAGTCAGCGCGAGGCGTCGAACGGCAACAACATCGGGGTGCTCATGTGCAACCTCGGCACCCACCTCCCCGACCCGGCGGACCGCCTCGACACCATCCGGACGTCGATGCGCGAGGGCAAGGAGGCGTACGAGACGATGAGTGCGACGCAGATCCTCGCGATGAGCGCTCTCGGCGCGGCACCGATCGGCGCGAGCATGCTGTTCGGGCACAACTCGCGGGTGCGCCCGCCGTTCAACCTCATCATCTCCAATGTTCCGGGTCCCAGCTCGCCGCTGTACTGGAACGGGGCACGACTCGACGCGATCTACCCGCTGTCGGTGCCCGTCGACGGCCAGGGCCTGAACATCACCTGCACCAGCAACGACGACATCATCTCGTTCGGGGTCACCGGCTGCCGCAGCGCGGTGCCCGACCTGAAGTCGATCCCCGCCCGGCTGGGGCACGAACTGCGCGCCCTCGAGCGCGCGGTCGGAATCTGACCCTAGGGACTCTTACGGTCGCTGTGGCCGAGGTGTCGGTCGGGTGCCACCCGGTCCCGGACCAATTGCTTGAGCACGGTGATGTCGGGGAAGCCGCCCTGCTCCTTGCGGTCCCAGATCAGTTCGTCGTCGACGGTGATGCGGAAGACCCCGCCGGTGCCGGGGACCAGCGCGACCTCGCCGAGTTCCTGCCCGAACGTGCCGAGTAGTTCCTGCGCCATCCACGCCGCACGCAACAGCCACTGGCACTGTGTGCAGTAAGTGATCGCGACCCGGCCGTCTGCGCTGCTCGTCGTCATCGTGCCAGGTTAACCGAACGTGCTCCCCCGCTTGCGGTTCGAGTTGCGCGGAGGACACCTGTTCGTCATGCGTACGTCAGCATCCTGAGGCAGACTGTCGATCGCCATGCTGTGCCACCTCGACGAAAGGAAGCCGCCATGTCCACCGCGCTCGAAGAATCGCGTCGCCACGCCATCGAGCTGACCAACGAGAAGATCCAGGCCGTCAAGGACTTCTTCACCAACATCTTCCGCCTGGACACCACGCACCGCACCGAGGCCTGACCACGGGGGAGGTCTTCGCCGAGAAGGCCTCCCCACGTTCACCGGATCGATCCGAAGAACTCCACGACCTCCGCGGTGCGGAAGTGGTCGTCCGAGACGTGCGGTCCGCTCACCTCGACGAACTCGACTGTGCCTCCGCCGCGGCGGACCATCTCGACCCACGGTCCCGTGACGCCGGCGATGTTCGCCACCTCGTCCTCCCGCGACGCGTACACCCGAATCGGCACTCCGACATAGTCTCCCGGCTCGTGCCGGACGGCGTCCCAGCGCTCGGTCTTCGGTTCGAGGTCGTGCCCGTCCATGGACACGCGGAAGGCGTCCCGCACGGTGTCGCGTCCGTGTTCGCCCCGTTCCCACACCGCGCGCAGCGACAGCGACGGAGCGATGAGCACGGCGCCGTCCCACGCGACCTCCCGCAGGCGCACGGCGTTGGCGGCGGCGTTGCCGCCCATCGATTCGCCGATCAGGAAGCGGCGTGTCACCGGCCACCGATGCGACACCCATTCGTCCAGCGCGACCACCGCGTCCTGCGCCGGCCGGTTCCCCCACTGGTCGCCGTGCACGTACGGGCTGGCGACCAGGTAGCCGGCGTCCAGCAGGCCGTCCCGCAGGCCGGCGCGGTCGTCGATCGACTTCTCGTCCCCCGTCCGCCCGTGCAGGTAGTACGCGACCGCCGACGGCGTTACCCCGCGCGGCACCGCGACCACCGCACGATCGCCGGAGCGCGGGACGGTCACCGCGTGCTCGTCGTACGTCGTGAGGTGTGCCGTGCGCCGCGTCAGCGGTTCGGCGGACCCGGCACGAGGTATCACCCCGCCACGCTAACAAGCGGGGACGCGACGTGCCGGGCGGCGATCTCCGACCCGGCGCCGGTTTCGCCGAGACGGGCTGACGTCCGACGCCACGCTCCTATAATTTCAAGCCTGAGCCCGAGTTGCGAGGGGGACGGATGGCCGGCTTCCTGCTACGACGAGCGCTCAACTACGTGGTGCTGTTGCTGCTGGCGTCGTTCCTGACGTTCAGTCTCGCCTCGCTCACGTTCCGTCCGCTCGACAGCCTGGAGCAGCGCAATCCGCGGCCACCGCAATCGGTGATCGACGCGAAGGCCGCGGAGCTGCATCTGGACGATCCGATCCCGGTGCGGTACGCGAACTGGCTGGGCGGTGTGGTCCACGGCGACTTCGGCACCACCATCACGGGTCAGCCGGTGTCGGACGAGTTGGGTCGCCGGATCCTGGTGAGCATGCGGTTGCTGATCCTCGGTTCCGTCATCGGAGCGGTAGTGGGTGTGCTGATCGGCGCCGCCGGTGCGATCCGGCAGTACAAGTTCAGTGACTATTTCAGCACCGTCGTGTCGCTGCTGATTCTCAGTGCGCCGGTGTTCCTCGTCGCGACCCTGCTGAAATACGGTGCTCTCCAGATCAACTCGGTCACCGGCAACCAGATCTTCCTGTACACCGGCGAGTCCTCGGCCAGCACGATCACCGGGTTCTGGCCGCAGTTCGTCGACCGCGTGCAGCATCTCGTGCTGCCGACCATCGCGCTGGCGCTGGGCAGCATCGCCGGTTACAGCCGGTACCAACGCAACGCGATGCTCGACGTTCTGGGAAGCGACTTCATCCGGACCGCGCGGGCGAAGGGACTGACCCGGCGGGCGGCACTGCTCAAGCACGGGCTCCGGACGGCACTGATCCCGATGGCGACACTGTTCGCCTACGGATTCGGGGCGCTGGTCGTCGGCGCGACGTTCACCGAGACGATCTTCGGCTGGCACGGGATCGGCGAGTGGATCGTGATCGGCATCGACAATCAGGACACGAACATCGTCGTGGCGATCACGTCGTTCACCGGGCTGATCGTGCTGTTGTCGGGACTCCTCTCGGACGTGGTGTACGCGGCGCTCGACCCGAGGGTGCGTGTCGGGTGACCGAGATCCAGATCGCGTCCACCGATGCGGCGGTGTCGGCCGTCGGTCGCCGGACCCTGTTGTGGCGGCGGTTTCTCCGGAACAAGCCCGCCATCGCCGGGGTGTGCGTCCTGGTGTTGCTGTTCGTGGGCAGCTTTGTCGGACCGCACCTGCTCCCCTACGACTATCAGCAACTCGACTACACCGCGCTGCTGCAGTCGCCCAGCGCCGAACATCCGTTCGGCACCAACCAGATCGGCCAGGACGTTCTCGCCCAGACGCTGCGCGGGCTGCAGAAGTCGCTGATCATCGGGATCTGCGTCGCGATCTTCTCCACGGCCATCGCGGCGCTCGTCGGTGCCCTGGCGGGGTATGTCGGCGGCTGGCCGGATCGGGTGATCATGTGGCTGGTCGACCTGCTGCTCGTCGTTCCCAGCTTCATCATCATCGCCGTGTTCACTCCGCGGCTGAAGTCCTCGAGTTCGATAGTCCTGCTGATCCTGCTGCTGGCGGTGTTCGGCTGGATGATCACCGCTCGGATGGTTCGGGGAATGACGCTGAGCCTGCGCGAGCGGGAATTCGTCCAGGCGGCCCGGTACATGGGCGCCCCCACGCACAAGATCATCACGAGCCACATCGTCCCGAACATCGCGTCGATTCTGATCATCGACGCGACCCTGAACGTCGGTGCCGCGATCCTCGCCGAGACCGGGCTCAGTTTCCTAGGGTTCGGTGTCCAGAAGCCGGACATCTCCCTGGGGTCGCTGATCGCCGACGGCACCGAATCCGCCCTCACCTACCCGTGGCTGTTCCTGTTCGCGGGCGGACTGCTGGTGATCACCGTGCTGTCGGCGAACCTGGTGGGCGACGGTCTGCGTGACGCGGTCGATCCCAGTTCGACGCGATCCCGGTCCGGCAAGCGGAAGAAGGCGAAACGGTGACCGGGCAACCGTTGCTCGAGATCGAGGACCTGCGGGTCAGCTTTCCCAGCGAGGAGGGCCGCATCGAGGCGGTCCGCGGCGTCGGCTACTGCGTCTCCGACGGCGAGGTGCTGGCCATCGTGGGTGAGTCGGGTTCGGGCAAGTCGGTGGCGTCGCTCGCCGTGATGGGTTTGCTGCCCGAGCATGCGCGCGTCACCGGCTCCATCCGGTTGCAGGGCCGCGAGTTGCTGGGCATGGGCGACAAGGAGCTGTCGGCGCTGCGCGGGAAGACGGTCAGCATGGTGTTCCAGGACCCGCTGTCCGCGTTGACGCCGGTGTACCGGGTCGGTGACCAGATCGCCGAGGCGCTGCTCGTCCACGGTAGGGCGAGCAGCAAGAAGGATGCCGCGCAGCGTGCTGTCGACCTGCTCGACCTGGTAGGGATACCCGATCCGGCGGTGCGCGCCAAGGCCTTTCCTCACGAGTTCTCCGGCGGCATGCGCCAGCGCGTCGTGATCGCTATCGCCATCGCCAACGACCCTGCGCTGATCATCTGCGACGAACCGACCACCGCCCTCGACGTGACCGTGCAGGCGCAGATCCTGAACCTGCTGCGCAAGGCCCGCGACCTCACCGGCGCCGGCGTCGTGATGATCACCCACGACATGGGCATCGCCGCGACGCTGGCCGACCGCGTGGTGGTGATGTACGCGGGCCGGGTGGTGGAGTCGGCGCCGGTGCGCGAACTGTTCGCCGAACCCCGGATGCCCTACACCGCAGGGCTGCTCGTGTCGGTGCCGCGGATGGATGCACCGATCCGGAGCCGCCTGGTCTCGATCGCCGGTGCCCCGCCCGCGTTGCATTCGCTGCCACCGGGCTGCACGTTCGCGCCGCGCTGCCCGCTCGCGGTGGACGCCTGCCTGCTCGCCGAGCCGGAACTCGTCTCGACCGGACCCGGTCATCAGGCTGCGTGCATCCGCGTCGACGAGACGGGCACCCGAGATCTGTTCACGGCGTATCGGTGGGACCAGCCGGCACCCGCCCCCAGCGCGGAGACGGCACCCGAGCACCGCGTGGTGTTGCAGGTGGCCGATCTGGTGAAGACGTATCCGATCACCAGCGGTCTGGTGTTCCGCCGCAAGCGGGGCGAGATCCGGGCGGTCGACGGCATCAGCTTCGACATCCGGGCCGGCCGCACGCTGGCGCTGGTGGGTGAATCCGGCTCGGGCAAATCGACCACGTTGACGCAGATTCTTGACCTGGCCGCGCCGGAATCCGGTTCGATTGCGGTGCTGGGCGCCGACGTCGCGGCGCTGAGCCCACCCGAGAAACGTGCGATCCGGCGCAAGATGGCGGTCGTCTTCCAGGATCCGACGGCGTCCCTGGATCCCCGGCTGCCGGTGTTCGACGTTCTCGCCGAGCCGCTCCGGCTGGACGGCCGCAGGCGTGAGGAGGTCGGCCGCCGGGTACCGGAGTTGCTCGACCTCGTCGGGTTGCGCCGCGAGCACGCCGATCGCTATCCGGCGGATTTCTCGGGCGGCCAGAAGCAGCGGATCAGCATCGCCCGGGCGCTCGCACTCGACCCGGAACTGCTGATCCTGGACGAGCCGGTGTCGTCGCTCGACGTCTCGATCCAGGCCGGGGTGCTCAACCTCCTGCGCGATCTTCAGGAGCAGCGGGGCATGTCGTACCTGTTCGTCTCCCACGACCTGTCGGTGGTCCGCAACATCGCACACGACGTCGCGGTGATGTACCGGGGCAGGATCGTCGAGTCGGGGGCCGCGCAGACGATTTTCGAGAATCCGCAGCACGAGTACACCCGGGCACTGCTCGAGGCAATTCCCGTTCCGAATCCGACGTATTTGGCACACTAGCCTCAGCGAACTTCGAGGAAGGGCATCCCATGAGGATTCGATCGGCGCGCACCCGCCTCGCGGTATCGTTCCTGGCCGTCGGCCTGATTGTCGGTGGCTGCGGGGGTTCGGACACCGGGGGTGTCGACGCCGGCTCCGGGTCGATCGGCACCACCAACGACATCAATCCGCACGATCCGAGCGAGCTGCGCGACGGCGGAAATCTGCGGTTGGCGTTGTCGGGTTTCCCCCCGAACTTCAACGCCCTGTCCAACGACGGCAACGACTCCGAGATCGCCGGCATGTTGAAGCCGATGTTGCCGCGGGCGTTCAGCACCGACGCGTCCGGGGCGCTGTCGGTCAATCACGACTACTTCACCGACGTGGCGCTCACCGGCACGGACCCCCAGCAGGTCACGTACACGATCGACCCGAGGGCGGTGTGGTCCGACGGCACCCCGATCACGTGGGCGGACATCCAGTCCCAGGCCGCGGCGCTGAGCGGGACGAACAAGGACTTCCTGATCGCGAACACGTCCGGGTTCGAGCGGGTCGACCGGGTCGAACGCGGCGTCGACGACCGTCAGGCGGTGATCACGTTCGCCGAGCCGTACGCCGAGTGGAAGGGCCAGTTCGCGGGCAATTCGATGCTCTACCCGAAGTCGGTGACCGCGACCCCCGAGGCGTTCAACGAGAGTCTGCGCGACGGGGTCACGCTGACGTCGGGCCCGTTCCGGATCGCGTCGATCGACAGGGCGCAGAACCGAATCACACTGGGCCGCAACCCCGCGTGGTGGGGTGACACCCCGAAACTCGACACCATCACCTACAGCGTGCTCGACGACGCCGCGCGCATTCCCGCTCTGCAGAACAACGAGATCGACGCGTCCGGACTGGGCACCATCGACGAGGTGAAGACCGCACAGGGTTCGGAGGGAATCGCGATCCGCCGGGCGCCGGGAAACCAGTTCTCGCACATCACGTTCAACGGCGCGGAGGGATCGATCCTCGCCGATCCGGAGTTGCGGGTGGCGCTGTCCAAGGGCATCGACCGGCAGGGCATCGCGACCGCGATCCAGAACGGTCTGGTCGACGATCCCCAGCCACTGAACAACCACGTCTACCTCAACGGTCAGGAGGGCTACCAGGACAATAGCGCAGCCGTCTCCTACGACCCCGAGGAGGCCGCGAGGCGGCTCGACGAACTCGGCTGGACACTCGACGGCGAGTTCCGGGAGAAGGACGGGCGCAGGCTCGAGATCCGCGACGTCATGTACCAGTCGACCACCTGGGTTCAGATCGCACAGATCCTTCAGCAGAACCTCGCGCAGATCGGCGTCAGACTGAACATCGACACCCGCGGCGGCACCGGATTCTTCACCGATGTCATCCAGCCCGGCGACTTCGACATCGCCCAATTCTCCTGGGTGGGTGACCCGTTCCCGCTCAGCGGCCTGCCCCAGATCTACGCGTACAACCCCGACGACCTGCAGGGCAATTACGGCCGGATCGGTTCGCCCGAACTGAACGCGCTGATCGAGCGGACGATCTCGGAACTCGACCCGCAGAAGGCGATCGAACTGGCCAACGAGGTGGACACCGCGGTGTTCGAGGAGGGGTTCTCGCTGCCGCTGGTGCAGGCGCCGGGCAATGTCGCGGTGCGCGACAACCTGGCGAACTTCGGCGCCGCCGGACTCGCGTCCTACGACTACACGAAGATCGGCTTCCTGAATTAGCGGGTTCGCGGCCGTCCGCTACCCCGTTGCCGTCGGCGCGTGTGCTTTGGTGGTGTGCGGCACGTTCGCCGTCGTCGCCGACGCCGATCAGCTCAGTGCACTGGTCGTGGTCGCGGCGACGGTGCTCGGTGTCACCGGCTACACATTGTTCGCTGCCACCCGTTCGGGGTCGGAGCCGGGGCGCCCTGCCACGGTGCACCGGGTCCGCCAGCAGCATCGGCTGACCAGCAGGTCCTGGATCGAGGTTCGTGAGGAACCGGGTTCACTGTGGATTCCGGTGTTCTTCGATCCCGTCCTGATCACCCTGCCGACCCCGACCGCAGCGACCCTCCACTGCGTGGGGCGTCGCCGAGTCGTCGTCTGGGAAAACCGTCGACTGCTCCCCTCCGGTCGAGCGCGTCGCTCGGAGCCGGCCGGGCGGTTGATCGACAACCCGTCGCGTCCGGATCCGGACGGTCCGGTGCGCGCACGGACGACCGCTCGGCCGGTCCGCCGGCTCGTCCTCGACGCCCAATTCGCGGTCGCGGCGCCGTTCGTCGGGGCATTGTGGGTCTACGTCGCGGGCGGTGGGCTGCCGGCGTTCGCCGGCGCGACGTGTGTGGCGGCGGCCGTCGCGGTGTGGTTGGCGGCCGTCCGCGGCTCCGACCCCAGCTGAGGGGTCAGGACATGGTGACGCCCGCGCTGACGAAGCACGGCAGCAGTCCGGCGATCTCGCTCAGCACGGGGCCGAACCCCACGGCGGCGGGAACCGGGTCGTTGACGAACGCGACACCCCGGAACCCGGTGGTGAGGTTCGTGAACTGCACGACGGCGCCGTTCCACTGCGCGAGCGGCGCGGCGGTGGTGTACCGGATCCGGTCGGGCGCGACCCGCTCCGCGTTGAACGTCAGCCACGCGCCGGGGGCGCAGGTCGACATCGAGCCGGGGATGAAGGGCGCCGCGGAGACGGCCGAGGGCACTGCGAACGACAGTGCGCCTGCCACGGCGATCACTGCACCCAACCGGCCCACCACTTGTCGAGTAGACATCGGAATTCCTTTCGGGGCGCGCCAATCCGTCTCCCCGAGTACGGCGGAACCGCGTCACTGAGTGTGAATACCAGGTCAGAGAATTATATCCCCGCGGGTACCTCCCACCGCCAGGGTCAGGAGGCGTCACCCACGTCCAATTCGAGACGGTCCTCCTCGAGCCGCACCACCCGGACGGTGCGCAAGTCGCCCGCCGCCGTGGTGACCTCGAGCCGCCCGTCCTCGGCGGGCACCCACGTGCCTTCACGTGGTTCGTCGGCGTCTCCCCGACCGATCACCCAGTCGACGAACGAGCCGTCCGGCCGGAATTCGATACCGCCACGCCCCCTCGCGCGCGGGAAGTCGAATCCGGCGGGCCTGTACACGCGGACGCCGTCGTGGTCCTCCTCGAACGAGTGCCGCCATCGTCCCGCGGCACTTCGGGAAACCAGCGCGGACGCGGCGGACTCCGTTCCCCCGGGCCGCCCGGTCCACAACTGCTTCCGGACGCCGTCGAGGCACGCTCCCATCCGCGCGCCCTGCCCCTTGGTGAACATCACCATCCCGGCGTCGTCCGTGTAGTCCATGTAATCCATGAACAGGTCGCCGTGGGGGCCGTTCCCGCAACTGATGTGCGGGAATCGCGGCATCCCGACGTTCTGCCCGCCCTGATTGGGGGTGTCGCCGACCTCGTCGGAGCCCCGGCACCCGGTGCCGTCGTCACCCCAGATGTGGAACAGGTTGAAGTAGTGCCCGATCTCGTGGGTCGCGGTGCGCCCGAGGTTGAACGGGGCCCGTGCGGTGCCCGTCGTCCCGAACGCGGTGTAGGTGATCACGACGCCGTCGGTGGCGACCGGACCGCCGGGGAACTGCGCGTAGCCGAGCAGACCACCGCCGAGCGCACAGACCCAGATGTTCAGGTATCTCTGTGTCGGCCACGGATCGGCGCCGCCGGTCTCCGCGGACTTGACGCCGTCGTTCTGATCGAACGCGTCGACTTCGGTTGCAGTTCGGGTGATTCCGTTCGTCGCCCGTCCGTCCGGATCCGTGTCGGCGAGGTAGAATTCGATTCCCGCGTCGCCGACCAGATGCTCGAAGACGGACGGAACGGCGTCCACGTCGTCGTTGGTGGCCCGGAAATCCTTGTTGAGCACCGCGATCTGGCTCTCGATCTGCGCGTCGGAGATGTTCTGCGCCGCAGCCTTCCACACGACGTGAACGACGACCGGAATCCGTGCGAGGCCGCGGGCAGCGATCGACTGCAGCGATTCCAGGTCGATGGTCTGGTTCTCGATCTCCGATCGGGCGATGCGATACGACTCCGACTCGGTCAACAACCGGCGGTGCACGTCCATCGCCCCGCAGGTGCGCTGCGCGGGCAGATCGATCGCTGATTCGTTGGTGCTCATGGCGTCGGGCTCCCGTTCGGTTTCAGAGAATCAGGTCCTGGGGACGGATCAGTTCGCGAGGCAGGGCGCTCGCCTCGATCCGCTCGAGCGGATCGGCCGCGATGCACGGGTCCAACCCGAGCCCGGTCAACTGGGCGATCCGCCGCACGGGCACCTGGAACGTGCGGTACGCACCGTAGGAGAACGCCTCCTCCCCCTCGGCGAATTCGTCGAGCAGGGCGGCCTGGCTGAGCAGGTATCCGGTGACCGAGAGACCGCCGTCCTGCTTGACCATGGCCACCGTCTTCCAGAACTGACGCGGCAGCGCCACCCCGCGGTATTCGGGGTCGTCGGGCGCGAGAACGGGTCCGGTGACGACGCTGACGGCGAGGTCGGCGTTGTCCGCGTTCTTCAGGACGTAATTCTCGAGGCCCAGCCACAGGGTCTGGCCCGCGTTGAAATTGTGATGTTGCGGAGTGCAATTCGTGAAGTGGAACGTGTCGTCGTTCGCCGCCTTGGCGAGCGGCCCCCACGCCGGGTCGAGTCGGCGCACCAGGTGTCCGCGGTCGAGCGGATTGTCGCGATACACGTCCTCCCCCGTCTGCTGATCGGCCGGAAGTCGCGGGTCGAGAATCCATCTGTCGCTGTCACGCCGCGGGCTCTGCGACTGCGTTCCGTCGATGTTCACGGCAGTGAACAGCGCCAGCGCCCGCTCGCGATGCATCACGACGCTGAAGTGGTGGTACTTCAACTCCGGTGACGCGACCGACGGTGTCCCGGGCCGCGGAAGGGGTAGCGGCAAACGCAGGAAGTTCGCGTCGTACCCGCCGCGCGTACTGTAGTTCGGGTCGATCGAGATCGCCTCGGGCTCAGCGGGTCGCCGGGCGGCGGCCGGTGAGTCGACGGAGCCGAGACGCACCGTGATCTCGAGGGGAACCCGGACGGTCACTTCCCGTTCGTGTTCGACGGCCGGGGATTCCGTCGGTGCCGTCCGCTCCGCGCGGACGATGTCGTCGACGAGGTCACGCGACTGCGGGGTGAGGTTCTGCGCGCGCACGTATTCGAGGATGCGGCTGATGCGCACGCCCTCGTTGAGGACACCACCGAACTCGGTGTGTTGTGGCGCCCGCACGCTCGCGTGATGCAACGCGACCACCTCCCACTGATCGTTGAAGACCGGCGAACCCGAGGATCCGGGTTCCGTGTCGGCCGAGTAGTGCAGAAACCGCTCGGGTATGTCGACGATACGGTTCTCCCGCAGGGCGATCTGCTTCTTCTCGCCGCGGGGGTGCTGCACGATGGTCACGAATTCGCCGATGACGGCCTTGCCCTCCGCCTGGATCAGCGGGTTGAAACCGAACTGGGCGAGCGTTCCGGGTTCGGCTCCGACGGCGACGAGCGCGAAGTCGCGTTCCCGGTCGGCGAGGTAGAACCGCCCCGGGTCCAGCGGGAACATCTGCACGGGGCGCGGTTTCCCGTCGATGCCGTCCTGGTAGTCGAACTCGATCACGCTGCTGCGCGCCGTGTCCGCGTTCGGCAGCACATGATGGTTGGTGAGCAGCAGCGTGGGTGAGACGAGGAAGCCCGTGCCGTAGCCCTGCAGGGTTCCCCGCGCGTCGCGGATGTTGACGCGCCCGATCGACCGGGCGGCGGCGGCGCCGGCATCGAGGTATCGGACGCCGACGAAATCGGCTGTGTTGATTATTTTCTCGAGAACCTGATCCGGAAGGGTGTCCGACTCCCAGTCCCCCTCCGCGTAGTAGCGACCGAGCCGGTTCACCCGCTTCGCGATCCGTTCGGGAGTGTCCGCGGCGGCGACGCCTCCGGGGCCGTTGAGTGCGTCCACGTGCTCGCCCCGCTGCGGTGCCCGTTCGCGGGCACGCAATTCCGCCGCATCGCGCTGTCGCTGCCGTTCCGCCTCGAACGTTCCCCCGGGCATCGCGCGCTGCGCCTGTCCGTCTCCGATGTTGTCGACGATGGTCATGACTCGGTCCTCACGTAGGTCGGGCGGCTCGTCCTGCGATTGCGAGCCTGCTCGTCGCGGGCACGTCGGTCATGCGTAGTGGGCTACTCGTTTCTCGGCCCGGCCACGGTGTCGGTGCGTTCGTACTGTTCGACGCCGTTCCGGACGACCCGTCGGATGCGGTCGCCGTCGGCCACGAGGTCGTCGAGCAGCGGAACCGCCAGTTCCGGCCGGATGGGGGTTTCCGCGAGGAGCTGCCCGAGTTCGAGTGCGTCCGACCCGAGCGCGCCGACGATGACCTTCCGCCGCGCGGAATCCAGCGCCGCCTCGACGTCGAGTTGCTTCGCGGTGTCGCCGCGCGTCGCCTGTATCGGTGTCGCCGTCTCGACCAGCAGCGCCCGGACCTCCGGCGCCGTCAGGTCGCGGTCGGTCGCCCACACCAGCATGGCGGCGACCGCCACGTACAGCGCGGCGAACGTCGTGCCGTCCATCTCCGGTCGATCGACGAGCTGCTCGCACGTTGTCCCGGTGATCGTCCGCGGCGCGTAGATGTCGGGTTTCCCCGCGTCGGGGAAGTACGGGGTTTCGTGGGTGAGCGTGCCGTCGTCCTCGACGGCTCCGACGGCGAACGCGTCCGCACTCCACGCAGGATATGCCGGTTCGTCCGAGTGGTCGCCCGAGGCGATCACCAGCCTGCCGTCGCTCACCAGGCGCGCAATCACCGCATTCTGCGCATCCGAGGGCACCGCGTTGCCGTAGTCGAACACCAGGATGTCCGCGTCGGCCAGGGCCGCGTCCTCCATCCACCGGCAGACGTCGCGCTCGGACGGGACACCGTCGCCGAAGGCCAGCTCCCCGGGAAGGAGTTCGGCCAGTGCCGATTCACCCTCCCCCGTCTCTCCGGCTACTACCCGCCCCGGAACCCCGTGCTTGATGGCGCACTGCGTGACAGCGACGGCGATCTCCTCGCGTCGGCCCACCGTGAACGGACCCGCGACCGCCAACCGCAACGCGCGCCGCACCGGCGACGCTGCCGCTGCCTCCGCTTCGGGGACAGCGGTTTCGGCGCCGAAGAAGTCGGACCCGTTCGATACCTGGGGCGCCGCTTTCGGGGCGCCGACGCCGAGTTGCCGGACGAGGACCGGCAGGTCCCGCGGGTCGAACGTGCCGTTCCGGGCGGCGAGATCGGCCAACTTCTCCCACAGTTCCAGGTGTCGCACGTCCGCGTAGAGCCGGGACAGGTCCTTCTCCGGATAGCGGGTCAGGGTCGGCAGATTGCGCCGGATCCATTGCCACACTTCAGGCCACGACAGGGCGTCGAGGCGGATCGTGCGCACCTCCGAGGGGCGGAGCGGTCGCGTCAGTTCGACGAGGTCCGCGGTGGCCGCCACCGCGAGCCGCGCCTTGCTGCGCCGCTGTGTAAGCAGGACCAGCGCGTCGAGGAGGCCCGGGGCGCCGGGTGCGTCGCCGAGCAGCAGGTCACCGTCGTCGATGACGATCGCAACCGGGACTTCGGTGAGGTCGCCGAGTAGTCGCTCCCACCAGTCGCCGGCGCTGAATCTGCCCGGCCGGACGGTGCGCACCCCGACGTCGCGCATCAGCTCGTCGACGAGGCGGGCCAGTTCGCGGACCGGGTCGGGTTCCGCGAGCAGCCGTTTCGCGCTGATGTACAGATGTGCGATCTGCGGATCGAGCTCGTCGAGCACCCGGTCCAGAAGCGAGGTCTTTCCCGTCGACGGCATTCCGACGACGTGCAGCAACCGCGCCGGCGTCTGCCCGGACAGCACGTCCACCCCCTCGCGCAGCTCCGCGAGGCGGGAGATGAAACGAAGTTCACCCTGGCGGATACCGAGCCGCAACCCGACCCGCCGGGGCGGCGGCTCCGGCCGCGCCCGCGCCTCCGGATCGATGATCGCGCCGGGCTCGCTACCCCCGACGAACAGGCACGGAACCGCCCAGTCGAGCAGCGGGTCACCGCTGTTCTCGTCGCCGTTGATCGCGAGCCGCGCCAGCCGCAACGCCTCGGCCACCGGCTGGCCGGCGGTCAGTGCCTGGTAGAAGAAGCGCGTCAGCAGTCGCTCCGTCCTGAAGGGCAGCACCGCCTGCATCCCGATCACCATCGGGCACGCATCACGTACGCAGATGTCGGCGGACGACAGCGGCCCGGGCCAGGGATCGTCGTCGGCGGCACCGTCCGGCGCGCGTGCCGTCTCACACCCCGCGAACACCGCCAGCCGGAGGTCCGGGAGTTGCTGCAACAGCAACGCGAATTCCTGACTGGGCAGCAGCATCCCGCGACCGTTGCGCCGCTCCAGCTTGAGCCCGTCCGGATTGGCGTGGCCGAGGTAATGGAAGAGGTGAAAACCGCGTCTCTGCATACCCATTCGACTGCGCAGCCGTTCGACCGACGGGCGGTCCTCGACCACAACGCGGAGCAGACCCCGGTCCACCAGGGGCCGCAATTCCGACAGAAGGCTACGTTTCTCGGCATACAGGTCGAACGGGGCCTCGGAATCCCCGGGGCCCTCCCGCAGAGGGCTCGACATCACCAGCAGGAGGTTGAGCGGCGGCTCGATCGGCGTCTGCCGCAACGGGTAGGTGCGCGACCGTCCCGACCGCACCACGTGGACGTCGCGCGCCATGGCGAGGAACTGGTCGGGTCGTTGCGGATCCAGCAGCAACTCCCACGGCCAGGCACACACTTCCTGCGGCGCGGCGAGGACGCGGAGGAGAAGCTGGGTTCCCGTGGTCCGGGCCAACCCCCGGCTCTGCTGCAGCAGCGTGACGATGTCCGGAACCCCGAACACCAGATCCGTCAACACCTGCCCGACGTCGAGGGCATGGGTTGCGGCGTCGGTGCGCGCGTGCCGGACGGTGTCGGTCAACCAGTCGGACGGGGTGTCGATCGTCTTCCCGGTGACATCGTTCGGCAGTTTCCATTCCGGGACCGGTCGCCGCACCGCGAAGACCGAACCCATCCGCGACTGCGCCGAGAGCCAGATGTGGTCGCCGGCCCGGAGAACGCTGATCTCCAGTGCCTCGAAACCGGGTGTCGGTCCCATGCGTCCGCGCTCCTAGACGTCCACGGACCGGGCGATCTCGTCGACGTCGACCACACTCGCGACGTCGGCGACCGGGTGCACCCCGGGTGCGCGCACGGTGATCCGGTAGTCCTGGGCGGTCAGCCCGTCGAGGCTGGTCTGCTGCCAGCCGTCGGCGGTCGACACCAGCGGGTGTTCCCGGCTCGGACCGCCGGCCATCGGCTCGACCGTCGCGAGAAGCCGAGCGCCCCCGGCACCGGTGCGCGCCCGGATCACCAGCGGCTCGGCGGTCGTGACGTCGTCGACTTCCAGCGCGACCGATTCGTTCACCGCCGGAAACACGTTCGGAGGCGCGAGCGTTGCGGTGTTCAGGATTCCGCCCACATGGTCGAGCACCGGGTCGTCGTTCTGGAGGGAGCCGTGCCGCTGGCTGAAGAAGGCCGCGTTCTTCCATCCCGTCATGAGTTCGTGCGGGGTGGACGACAATTTCGGCACGGTGCCGTCGCCGCCGCTCTCGTCGGGTCCGCGGACGGTCATCGTCTCGACCTTCGCCCCGGCGAGCCGGGCGGCCCACCTGGTGGGCTGGAAGTCGCCGATCACCGGCCGGATGTCGTAGCCCTCGTGTCCCGACTTCAGCCGTGCGTCGACGGCGTCGCGCAGACCTCGGTGCAGGCGCACCGCCGCAGCCATCCGGCCGGCGTCGAGACCCGTCCCCGACCAGTCGAGCTTCTCGTCGTCGAGCGCGAGCCACGACCCGCCGTCGCCCGCCATGCACCGATACGACGGCAGCAACTGGTAGGCGGACGTGAACGACCGGATCAGCGCACTGAGGTCGACGGTGAACGGGCCCCAGCCCTTGCGGAAACCGTTGACGAGGAAGTCCAGCGCATTGACCGAACCGGAGTACGGGGTCCCGAACGTGACGAGGGTGCGGGTGTCACGCCACCCGTCCAGGAATTCGAGGAACAGCCGAGCGACGATTCCGCCCATGGAGTGGCACACCAGCACGAGCTTCGCGTCCGCGTTCCCCGACTTCTCGCGCCACCGCGTCAGCCAGTCGTGGGTCCGGCGGGCCAGGGCGCGGGCCGCCACCCGGTTGTCGCGCCGCCAGTCGTAGGGGAACTCGAAATAGTTGTCGCCCGGAACCACCCCGAATCGGCGGACGACGTCGTCACGGAATTTCGTGTACCCGTCGATCTTCCAGTCCAGCCCGGGAACGAAGTGGAAGTCCGGGACCAGGCGGGTGGCCACGACGCCGTCACCGAGGTCGTCGACATCCGGATCGTCGCCGTCCAGCTTCAGGCGTTTGATGTTCCCGCCCAGCGACAGCACGCCCGCCAGCGCGACACCCGGTGTCGGTGCCCATACGTCCTTGCCGTCACGGGCGAGGACCGACCCGCCGATGCCGGGCAACAACACGACTACGTCTTTCATGGCGGCCTCCGGGATCGAACGCCCAGGAGAGGGCGGCTTCGAATCTCAGTCTTCTCTCACCCGCCGCAATACACACGAGTAGCGGACCACTCGGTTTGCAATTTTTTCGTCGGGCCGCGCGGCTCAGCTCTGCGCGAAGTTGAGGTAGGCTTTCGACGGCGTCGGGCCCCGCTGGCCCTGGTACTTAGAGCCGACGGCGGAGCTGCCGTACGGGTGTTCCGCCGCGCTCGACAGCCGCAGCAGGCACAGCTGGCCGATCTTCATGCCCGGCCACAGGGTGATGGGCAGGTTCGCGACGTTGGAGAGCTCCAGGGTGATGTGCCCATTGAAGCCGGGGTCGATGAACCCGGCCGTGGAGTGCGTCAACAGTCCGAGGCGGCCGAGCGAGGACTTGCCCTCCAGGCGTCCCGCCAGGTCGTCGGGCAGCGAACACACCTCCAGCGTGGAGCCGAGAACGAACTCGCCCGGGTGCAGGACGAACGGCTCCCCCTCGGCCGGCTCGACCAGCGTCGTCAGCTCGTCCTGCCGCTGAGCTGGGTCGATGTGCGTGTAGCGGGTGTTGTTGAACACCCGGAACAGGCTGTCGAGGCGCACATCCACGCTCGAGGGCTGGACCATCGAATCGTCGAACGGGTCGATGCCCAGACGTCCAGCGGAAATTTCGGCACGGAGATCGCGATCGGAGAGGAGCACAGGTAGAGGTTAACGGGTGTGGATGGCCATGGAGAGCAGCAGTTCGGTGCAGGTGTCCACGAGCTCCTCCTCGGGGAGGGTCACGGTGCCGTTCAACCACGCCGTCAGGGTCTGCGCCAGGCCGCCGACCATGAAGTGCGCGGCCAGGTCGAGACGCGGGCTCTCCGCCACCTCGTAATACCCGACAGTCTGCTTGGTGACCAGGCCCGCGAACAGCCGCGAACTGTCGAGGCGTCGCTGCGCCAGCACCGCGCTCGACTGCGCCACCGAGAACATGAGACGGCCCTGACGCGGATCCTCGGCAACCTCGCGCACGATGTTGCGGACGCCGGCGCGCACGATGTCGCGTTCACCCGGCCCGGCGTTCGACACGGCGTCCAGGGTGCTGGTGGCGATCCGGTCCACCACGTGGTCGTAGACGGCGACGGCCAGCGCGTCACGGTCGGTGAAGCTCTCGTAGAAATAGCGGGTGGCGAGTCCGGCCTGCTTGCAGACTCCGCGCACGGTCAGGGCGTGGTCGCCGTCCGCGCTGCCCAGCAGGTCGAGTCCCGCCTCGATGAGCTGGCCGCGCCGTTCCGATTTGCGCTGGTCACGCTCCTGGCCGCCATAGACGCGCCCGCCGTCGCTCGTCGAGTTTCCGACGTTCGCGTTCACCGGTGCGGTAGACATGCGCACCATCTTTCCACCGAACCCTGGACGGCGAACATATATGTGAGTACGGTCGTGTTCAGATGGCGAATCCGTGTGGGGAGAGGGAACACAAATGTCGACGTCACTCGAAGTACCGGACCGTCTCGATCAGGTCATGGACGGCGCCGGACTACTGGCAGGCGCCGCGAACATCATCATGCAGCTCGCCCATCCCGGGGTCGGGTACGGCGTATACGAGAGCAAGGTCGAGAGCGGCCAGCTGTTCAGGCATCCGATCAAGCGGACCCGCACCACACTGACCTACCTCGTGGTTGCGGCCCGCGGCACCGACGAGGAGAAGGCGGCCTTCCGCAAAGGCGTCAACCGCGCCCACGCCAAGGTGCACTCCACCCGCGACAGCCCCGTGCAGTACAACGCGTTCGACCCCGAACTGCAGCTGTGGGTGGCCGCCTGCATCTACCGGGGGTTCGAGGACGTCAACCGCGCCCTGCACGGCGACCTCTCCCCCGCAGCCGCCGAGTTCTTCTACAAGGAAGGCGCCACGTTCGGCACCACCCTCCAGGTGCCCCCGGACATGTGGCCCGA
Source organism: Rhodococcus sp. JVH1 (assembly GCF_000280725.2). Classification (NCBI taxonomy): domain Bacteria; kingdom Bacillati; phylum Actinomycetota; class Actinomycetes; order Mycobacteriales; family Nocardiaceae; genus Rhodococcus; species Rhodococcus sp. JVH1. The sequence goes on from NZ_CP166289.1 coordinate 2,124,229, forward strand.
AGACCGCGTCGCATTCGAGGAGTACTGGAACAAGGCCCTCGACAAGGTGTCGATCGACGACACCATCCGCGAACACGTCCTCTCCATCGCACAACTCGAATTCCTGCCCGCCATCGTCTCCCGCCTGTTCGGCAGGCTCAACATGTTCTTCACCAACGGCTTCCTGCCCCAGCAGTTCCGCGACGAAATGCACCTGACATGGACCGACAAGGATCAGCAGCGCTTCGACCGGACCCTGCGCACCATCGGCACCGTCAGCAGGCGCATCCCCGTCCGCATCCGGGAGTTCCCCTACAACCTGCTCATGTTCGATCTGCGACGCCGAATGAAGGCCGGCAAACCCCTCGTATGACACACCGCGCGTGTGCCCGGGTAGTCCGGATCACCATCTGATAATGTTTCCGCCGCAGGGTGTTGGGCCTGCCTACGGGCGCCCAATATCGTGCGCGCCGATGTAGTTCAATGGCAGAACATCAGCTTCCCAAGCTGAATACGCGGGTTCGATTCCCGTCATCGGCTCCACCCACCACCACCCACGGGGTGTTCACCCAATAGAGCCTGTTGGGTTCACCCATTAGGCCCGGGATCGGATTCAGACCCTACTTTCTGCGCATTCGACGCGGTTTACGCCCGCTTCTTCGGTCGGTGTGCGAGACGTTCGACGCTGTGGGGCGGTGAATCTGGCGAACCCGTGCCTGATAATGGGCCATTTTCGACGGACAGGCGAGGTCGGCTACCGGGATCCGTGGATTCCAGTGCCGGGGCGGGGTAGCTATCTGCCGGGACGGGTGGCAGACGACGATTCTGTGTGGCCCTTGTTGGCTCGATTGCCGGGGCGCCCTCGAACCGGTGTGCGCTCGGCAGCTTCTCCGAGGTACCGAGCCCACGGATCGGGAATCCCGCGCCTGGTGGCCCAGTCGTGCAGGCTGAGGATGTTCAGGGCGGCGAGGGTGAATCCTGCGAGCAGTGTGTAGCGGCGGATTCCGAAGCCACGGAAGAAGCCGCGGTGCACACCGAGCCGGTTCTTATTCAGGTCGGCGAACAGACTCTCGATGCCGACCCTGCGGTGATATGAGGCCTCCCAGGCGAGGGTGCCGTGCTGGAACGGCATCCGCATGTCCGGGTAATCCGAATCGTTCAATGTAATGGTGCGCCCGCAACCGCATGCCGTGCCCGTTGTGCAGGAGGTGGTCGGCACGCTCTGTGGCGCGCGCATCGAGACGGGATTGTTCGGGCAGCGAACCCGGGCAGGATGGACGGCAGGCCCGCGGTAACGCCGGGATCCGTCGGGGTGCCGGGCCCCGTGCGGGACGAAGGCGTAGGCCTGCCGGGCCTGGTGGCGTCGTTCGGTTCGGGCACGGACCTCGTCCTTCATCTCGACGTCGATCGGGTCGAGATCCTCGAGGCCCTCCGGCAGACTCGCCGAGTACAGGGTGCCGTCGATCCATATCGCGTGTGAGCCCACGGGCCCCGGGTGCGTACCGCGTTGTTTCTGGTGCAGGTCGTCGAAGATCGTTTCCTCGAACTCACTGCTGCGCCACCCCATTCGAGCGGTGATATCCACGGTGTAGATGTAGCGGCCGTCCGCCCCGACCGGGGCGTCCGGGAGGTGGTGACCGCTCCGGTGGGCATGCGGGTGGTTTGGATCCGGTGGCGCGAGCGGATGGTCCGGGGGCGGGAGCCCGTCGGGGTCGGCGTCGACGAGCGGTTTGCGGTAGCGCACCCGCGCCCACGTCGAGATGTCGGTCGAATCCAGTGCGACGGCCCCGGTCGGCGGGTAACACCACAACGAGGCATCGAGCAGGGCCTGGGCGAAACGCCGCTCGTCCCACTCGGGATACCGAGATGATCGGCACGCGTTCATCAGTCGTCGTAGCGCATCGTTGATGGCCTTATAACTGATGGGCACACCGTCCGACAGCTCGAGTGCCGCGCGTTGCCGATCGGTCCATCCCCGCACCACCGTCGCGACCTTTGTCTGGTGCATCGGCAGGCCGAGCATCGGTGTCAGCAGATACGCGGCGAGGAACGCATCAGCGGTGAACTTGCGGTGGGCGCCACGATGGTGGTCGAACACCTCCCGCACGAACTCACGCGCCGCACAGTGCTCGATCACCGCGACCACCCGCGTGAACTGCCAGGGTTCGGTCCGATGGACAGCGGTGGACACCTCATGCAGACGACGAACCCTGCCCTTCCCGCTCATCAGGGCACCGCCTCGGCGAGGGCGTCGAGTTCGGCCGCCGTCCACGCCCGCCGCGGCCTGCGTTCCAGACTGCGCGAGAGCGCAACGATCTGACGTTCGCCCACCCCCGACAGATCCCGGAACACCGGCAGCGGCACCGCTTGCAGCATCGCCAACACCCACGTGCACCGCAACCTCGACGACGTCACCGGCCGCAGCCCGGCCGGGAGATCACAATGCTCCAACACTTCCCCGACGAACTCGACCCGCGGCACCGGATCCCGGAACAGGTGCCCTCCGCCCGCCTGCTCCGCGGACGCGAGCACCGCCCCGCGGTACGCCGGCCGGACCGGAACCCGCCGTGCCCGACCCCTGACACGGTGACAATCACATGTTCGCCGCGGACCCGCACATCCGCCGCACCGACATTGACCATCTCGGCGCCGGCCAGGCCGGCGCCGACACCGAGGGCCACCGCCGCGCCCAGACCCCGCCGACGGACCGCACTCGCCTGCCGCGGCGCCCACCACAGCAACGTCTCCACCTGCTCGCTCGTGTACGGCGTCGACACCGGGCTGTGCGGCAACGCCTGACGGGGCGGCTCCCACGGCGCCACCCGCGTGACCCGCCGCGACAACGCCGTCAGCGCCGACCGGCGACAGGACCGCGTCGCGTCCGCCAACCCGGGGACGGTGACCGCGTACCGGTTCACCGTCGCCGGATGAAAGATCTGCTCGACATCCAGCCGCAAACCCTGCTCGCGCGCCCACGCCATCATCGACGTCACGATTGAGATCCGGTTCAACCACTGCCGCGTGCAACACGGACCGAACCCCCGCCGGACGACGTCACGCACGAACGCCGCGATCTCCTCCCACTGCTGCGCCGGCATCCGCGGGGTGTACAGCTCGATGATCTCCTCCGATGTCCGCGGCGCCATCACTGCCGCCCTCCCGCCAACCGCCGCCACCCGGGCGACCCGACCTCCGGGACAGCGAGATACGGAAGAAGATCCGAGAAGGATTTCCCGCTCACGATCCCAGCAGCCGCGAAGATCTCCGCCACACCACAATCGGACAGCACACCGGTCAGCCACGTCGACCGCAACCGCGCCACCGCCAACCGCGGCAACCCGGCCGGGTACTCGAACGAGGCGAGCAACGCCGCCGCCTGATCGGCGCCGGCCCGATGCGAGGCCACCAACGGCCCCGCACCCGCCCCCGCAACGACCCCTCTCCAGCCTCTCGACCCACCCGGCCCGCACCGGCACCACCCGGCCCTCCGACTCCGGTCCGAGCACCACCGCCACCACCCCGTCGACTCCGATCACGTCGGCCGCCGTGATCGCGAACAGCTCCCCCGGACGGGCACCCGCCGCCGCCGCCGTCAACGCCAGAACCGCGGTCATCGCCTGCACCCGAAACGGCCCGTTCTGCGACAGGGCGGCCTCCCAGTACGCCTCGAGCTGCTCGTGCGTGTACGGCGCGGACAGGCCCTGCCGCGACCCGGGAGCGCCGGGTGCCGGCCACGGCGCCCGCCGCGTCACCGCCCGCGCCACCGTGCGCAGCCGCGAGACCTCCGCCGACCGCGAGGACGGCGCCAACTCCCGCATCCCGGTCACCCGGTACCGTTCGACCACCTCCGGAACCAGCACCGTCTCCCGGTCGAGTTCGTACCCCACATCGATCGCCCACACCGCGAACCGCGACAGCGCCTTCAACGCGTTCGCCGCCTGACAATGCAACGCGGGCTCCGACAATTCGACGGTCTCACGCACCCACGGCGCCACCACCGACCACACGGCGGGATCGACCGATCGTGGTTCAAAACACCGGATACGTTCCGTGATGGCATCGGCGTCATCAGTGCGCCGTTTGTAGGCCGTCATCGGTGATCACCCGTTTTCTCGAACAGGTGACTTCCGAAAGCTCCGTCGCCGATCAGAACGCAAGGGAGTATCGTCATGGGTGTCTACTCCTCATGAATCAGATGAGGTCAGCTGCACCACAGCTGACGAATTCGAAAGACACCGACCGTCATTCGGTGTCTTTCGGTGCGTTCAAAGGTAGTTGAGCGGATCACATCCTGTCGGAGCACGCATATATGAAGTTCTTGCTGGTCTATATAGCGTGCGAGGCAGATCCGATACCTTCACGCTAATCCAGGAAAGCCGCCCAGAAAAGCCATGACCAGCGACAACGTACGCACCGCGACGTGGCAGGTCCCACCCTTACCCGAGTAGCGTGAACAGCACACGGGGGGATGACCGAGGAGACGCGAGATGGTCAAAACAGGCCCCGGATCCGACACGGCAGCGCGCACCCTCATCACCGAACTGAGATCACTCCTCGGCACGAAACTCGTTGCATACCTTGCCGAAGCACCCGACACCGCCACCGTCCACGGATAGGTGGACGGCACCAGCACACTGCCAGACCACACCATCCTCAACCGACTCCAGGTCGCCCTCGACGCCGCACGACGAATCGGCACACGCGACACCCCCGACGTCGCCCAAACCTGGTTCCAAGGACGAAACCCAGCCCTCGACAACCAACCACCCGCTCAGCTACTCCGCGACGCAAACCTCGACACTGTGCGCGACAACATCCGCGATGCCGCAACCGAATTCGCCACGAACGGCACCTGACCACACGTCCGGTCAGCAGAAAACAAATGCACCCGCCCCAAACAACCCCACGCGACATCCCCAACGATGGGGTCGTGCACTAGTCGCGCACCGTGGGTGCGCACCCCGGCGCCGACCCACCAGCTCGGAACTGCAAACCTGGTGACCGTGAAGTCGCCCAGGCTATCGGCGATGATGCCTGCGCCTCGCCATTCGCCATTCGCCATTCGCCATTCGCCATTCGCCATTCGCCATTCGCCATTCGCCATTCGCCAAATACACTGCCAGACGGCAATTCCCAAACTCTCGATAACGGGTATTACGTCAACTCGACTGCTCTGTATTTCATCAGATGCATCACCGCTCATGCAGGAAACCTTGGGAGCCGCCCGGATTTAGACGTTACCGGAGGCGGTGACCTGCGACTTCACGGACGCGGATAGGCAGGTCGGTCGGCACGGGTCGCGATGGCACAATGCCTGCGCCCGCATCGGCGAGAATTCCACCGCCGAACCCGTTCGCGAGCAATAGAACCGTCTAGCACCAGCGGCGGATATAGGCGTTAGACTGCTGCAGCGACGGCTGCTGCCACCGCGGGCGCCACTCGCGGATCCAATGCACTCGGCACGATGTGATCGGTGCGCATGTCCTCGTGGACCACGGATGCGATGGCCTGCGCCGCCGCGAGTTTCATCTCCTCGGTGATAGCCGTCGCCCGCGCGTTGAGTGCGCCCAGAAAGACACCGGGGAAGGCGAGCACGTTGTTGATCTGGTTGGGAAAGTCGCTGCGCCCAGTTGCGACGATGGCGGCGTGTCGGGCGGCGATCTCGGGGTGAATCTCCGGGTCGGGGTTCGAAAGCGCGAAGACGATTGCCTGCGGAGCCATGGTGGCTACCACGCTGTTCGGTACAGTTCCGCCGGACACACCGATGAAGACATCAGCGTCGACCAGCGCATCGGCGAGAGTCCCTGCGAGACCCCGAGGATTCGTCGTAGTAGCGAGATCAGCCTTGTACGAGTTCAGATCATCGCGACGTGAATGGACGATACCTTGCGAATCGGTGACGGTGACGTCCTTGACTCCGTAATGCAGAAGAATTTTGGCGCAAGCAACTCCCGCCGCACCGGCTCCTGCGATGACCGTCCGTAGGGTGGTGATGTCACGATCTTGGATCCTCGCGGCAGTTATCAGAGCTGCGAGCACCACGATCGCCGTTCCGTGCTGGTCGTCGTGCATGACGGGGCAGTCGAGGGCCTCGACGAGGCGCCGTTCAATGTCGAAACAACGGGGTGCTGCAATGTCTTCGAGATTGACGGCGCCGAAGCTGTGCCGGAACCGGACCAGTGTGTCGACAATTTCATCGGGGTCCTTGGTGTCGATCACCAGGGGTATGGAGTTCAGACCCGCGAACCGCTTGAAGAGGGCACTCTTGCCTTCCATCACTGGCAGGGAGGCGCGCGCGCCGATATCACCAAGTCCGAGCACTGCGCTGCCGTCGGAGACCACGGCCACCAGTCGATCGGTCCAAGTGTACTGGCGTGCCAACAGAGGATCCGCTGCAATTGCACGGCTGACCTGGGCCACACCCGGGGTGTACGCGATGGAGAGATCACGACGAGATTCCAGGGGCACTACGGTTTCCACGCTCAGCTTGCCGCCTAGATGAGCGGTCATGATGTCAGCTTCGGTGAGCAATAATTGAGCACGTTCTGCGTTGGGAGTGGTCTTCGACGGCAATGGATGTCCCTCATGTCGGATCGTCGGTGCGGAATGTGGAGAGATGAGATTGCTGATCTAACTGCGCGTGCGGGCGAAATGCGGATGCGAAGAGCCGGCGTGCAGCGGGACCGGAAGTGCTGTGGCTCGCCGGTCGCCGTCCGAGGTGCCGCCCCATACTCCGTATTCACCGAGAGTGATCGCATGCATGCGGCATTCAGCCTGAACTGGGCACTGGGCACAGATCTGTTTAGCTGCTCGTTCCCGCCGGGCCCGAACGCCGTGTCGTTCACCGTCGTAGGAGAAGAAGAATTCGGTATCCATCGACCGGCATCGCGCATGCGCCTGCCAGGCCCATGCATCGACTGTCGGTGACAGTACCGCTCGACCGGAACGTGTCATCAGTTCCATTGGCTGACTCCAGTACTCACAATTGTTCGTGCGGGATAGCACCTGTCGGACAGCAAACCGGGTCCGGAAAGAGCGCCGAAGCGGTCTATGGTCTGCGAGCTTGGCTGCCCTTTGTGTGTGGCGCATCTCGCGATGTTCTTACATCCGAGCTGACAGTAAGCCTCTCGCTCGCTAAAAAAAATCCACTTCACGAAATGGAGTGTCCGGTATCCGAAGCGGTTACGTGTGGGTTACGCACGCCGCTCAACAGGTCAGGCGCCGGTGCGGGTACGCGGCGATGAGCGCACCGCAGTGCGCAGTGTCTGTGACGGTGTCTCGCCGAACTTCTGCTCGTACTGGCTTGCGAACCGACCCAGATGGTTGAAACCCCAGCTGAAGGCCACATTACTAACCTTTGTGCTGTCGTTTCCGCGGAGCAGGTCCGCGCGGACACCGTCGAGTCGGATGTGACGGATGTAGGTGGTCGGGGACATCCCGAACTGCTCATGGAACAGATTCTGCAACTGGCGTGCGCCGACGCCAGCTATGGCCGCAAGGTCACCGACGGTGAATTGGGAGCCTGGGAACGATTCGACATGGTCGATCACCCTCTGCACCGCTTGGGGGTTGCTGGGCTCCAGAGGCGTGTTCACCTGTGCAGTCAGAGAATGCGGCTGTCGGACAAGCAGGCCCGCGATGAGAGCTCGTTCCAAGTAGTCGATGTGTGCCGGGAGACCGGTGGTGACGAGGGTGTCCGGGTCGTCGAGCGTATCGAGGAGGATCTTGAGCATGGACAACCATCGTGCTCCGGCCGGGCTGGTCAGGTCCATCGCCATCTCGAAGCGGATCCGCTTGTCGATCGGCCGTCCGAGGATATTGGCCAGTTCGGCTTCCAGAGATGCGCGATGGATCTTGATGCAGATCTGCGTCGCGTCGGCGTGCCAGTGCGGGAGAACAGTGTGCTCGTTCGGGGTGAAGATCGCCGCCCGCTCGGGGGTGGCGATGACCTGCTGGTCTCCGCACTGCGAGAACACCGTGCCGGAAATCGGGACATTGACGTGGTAGGTGCCCAGGTCGCCGGGATCGACCTGCGCTTCGCTCCCGAATCGGGCTCGGCCGATGGTGAGGTGGTTCAGCCGGACGGCGGACAGTTCCGCCTGGGACGCCCGCGCTGGGCTTCCGACCAGTTTGACGTGGGCGGGATAGAAGACACTGTTCAGGCTGTCAGTGAACTCGTCGATGTCGCTGGTGACGCAGCGCAGCGCCGCGGGGCTCTGCGGAGCCGGGGCCAGGACTCTGTGCGAGTCCGAGCGGCGGTCGTCGGCGTGGCCGAGCACTTTGTCGTTCATGTCAACCTCTTGCATCAGAGTGCCTGCGGTGTGAGGCGCCATACGTTTCCGGTAGCGGACACCCGATCGCGTAATGCGGATTTCGCGGCTCGTTAACCCTCGCTAATTTTGTACTCACAGTGGCGCCGGTCACATGCTTGATATCAGTGTAGAGGAGACCTTCAATGACTCAGACGCTCGAGCCCACGAGCCCGGGGAGCACCGACGTCGACGCCTCGCGTCCGAAACGCGAGGTGATCGCCAAGGCGACCGCGCTCGTTCCCCTCATCCGCCAGTACGCAGAACAGGGCTCTGCCGATCGGCGGGTGGCACCCGAGGTGATCGCCGCGCTGGAAGCCGAGGGCCTGTTCAAACTTTTCGTTCCCCGCCGGTACGGCGGATACGAGGAGAACCTGCGGACCGCAATGGAGACGATCGCCGAGGTCGCCCGCGGTGACGGTTCCACCGCGTGGGCGGTCGCGCTACTCAACGTGTGCACCTGGTTCGGCACGACCTTTTCCCAGCAGGCACAGGACGACGTGTTCGGTGCGAACCCGGACGCGAAGTGCTGTGGCATCTTCACCCCTGGCAGCAAGGCAGAACGGGTCGAGGGTGGCTACCTCGTCAGCGGACAGTGGCCGTACTCATCGGGATCGTTCGCCGCGGACTGGGGCACCCTCGGTATCGCCCTCGACGTGCCGGAGGGCGAGGACCCGCGGGCGCTTGCGCTGATCCCCAAGGAGGCGTGGACGATCAAGCCGACCTGGTTCGTGGCCGGCATGAAGGGGTCGGGCAGTGACACCATCGTCGTCAAGGACCACTTCGTTCCCGACCATCGGATTCAGCGGTTCGTCGACATGCGGGAGGCTGATTTCGCCACGCCACACAGGAGCGAAGAACGCAATTCCAATATGGCGTTCATTCCCGTCGCCGCGCTGATCCTGGTGGGCGCGCAGCTCGGCCTGGCCCGCCACGCCCTGGATTTGACCTTGGAGAAGCTGCCCAACAAGATGGTGGCCTACACCAAGTACAAGGCTGCGAAGAATTCTCCGACGCATCAGCTCGGGGTGGCCGCTGCCGCCACCAAGTTCAACCTCGCGGAGCTGTTGATGCAGCAGGCGACCTCGGACATCGACAATGCCGCCGCCCGCGGCGAGCTGCCGGACCTGATTACCCGCGGCCGGATCCGCAACAACACCGGCATCATTGCAGAATTGGTCAAGGACGGTATCGACATCCTGATGACGACCAACGGGGCCGGTTCGTTCGCCGATGCCAACATCCTCAACCAGATCTGGCGCGACGCCGAGATCGCCGGACGGCACGCCTACGTCACCCCCGAGGTCGGCAAAGAGGTTTATGGGCGCCTGCTCATCGGCGCCGACGACGCACTGACGATGGATGTGTAGCGATGAACCAGCACTCTGCTCGAACCGCCACGAAGGTTGACCCGGCGGCATTCCGCCAATCGATGCGGCACGTACCCACTCCGGTGGCCATTGTGGCCACTACCAGCGCCGCAGGCCAACCGATCGGTCTGACCGTTGGATCGTTCGCTTCCGTGTCGCTCGACCCTGCACTGGTCACCTTCTTCGTCGACAAGCAGTCGACCACGTGGCCGCTGATGGAGGACTCGGGCACCTTCACCGTCAACATCCTCGGGCACGGTAAGGGTGAGCGTTGCCGGTCCTTCTCCAGTAGGGGTGTCGACCGCTTCTCCGGCGTCGACTGGACCGCCTCCACTGACGGAGACCCCGTGCTCTCCGAGGCGTCGTTGGTCCTCGAATGCTCCAAGCACCCCACCCGCGTGCTCGGTGATCACCTCCAGGTCGTCGGCGAGGTGAGCAAGCTGCACGTCCTGCACGAGGACCTCCCGCTGGTGTACCACCAGGGCACCTTCCTCAACCTCGACCACCTCGCCAGCGTATGACCCCCACCACCGACGCCACTACCATGATCCCTACGGAGCAGCCATGATCTACGAACACGCCTACGTCACCATCGACGTCGGCAAGCGCATCGAGTTCGAAGACGCCTTCACCCGTGCGAGGAAGTATCTTCTCGACGCCAACGGCGGCAAGACCGCCGAGATCATCCGCAGCGCAGATCATCCCGGTCTCTACCTGCTGCGCGTCGGCTGGGACTCCGTCGAACACCACACCGACGTGTTTGCATCCTCGGCGAACGGAAAGGAACTCGGTGAGGCCATCGGCCACTTCTTCATCGAGACACCACAAGTCATCCACTTCGAGGACACCGCAGTATGACAACGACGCAGATCGGCGAACTCGACGCCCACACCCTCACCGAGGACGTGATCCGGTCGTTCGATGACACACCCGATGCTCGGACCAGATCCATCCTGACGGCCCTGGTGCGCCACCTGCACGCCTTCGTCCACGACGTCGAGCCGACCCTTGCCGAGTGGGAAACCGCGATCGAGTTCCTCACAGCGGTCGGCCAGAAATGCGACTCGGTTCGCCAGGAATTCGTCCTACTCTCCGACGTTCTGGGCGTGTCGATGCTTGTCGAAACGATCAACGACCAGCATGCACCGGGCGCAACGGACAGCACGGTACTGGGCCCCTTTCACATGACCGAGTCCCCCACCCGGCAACTCGGTGACACCATCGACGAGTTCGGTAGCCCCGATGAACTATTGGTCACCGGAACGGTGCGGAACACAGACGGCAGCCCGCTCCCGCATGCCACGGTCGACGTGTGGCAGTGCAACGAGGAGGGCTTCTACGATGTCCAGCAACCCGATGTCCAGCCGGCCGGAAACGGGCGTGGCCTGTTCACCACCGACGAGCAGGGACGGTTCTGGTTTCGCACGGTGACACCGAGTCACTACCCCATCCCGACCGACGGCCCGGTGGGAACGTTGCTCGAGGCCACCCGGCGGCATCCATATCGGCCGGCGCATATCCACTTCATCGCGCGGGCCGACCAGCACCGCCCACTGACGACCCACATCTTCGTCCCCGACAGCCCCTATCTGGATTCGGACGCCGTCTTCGCCGTCAAACGCTCCCTCATCGGAGAGTTCGGCACCGGCGACGCCGAACAGGCCGCACAGTTCGGTGTCAAAATCGGATCACCGGTTGCCGCTGTCGATTTGGTGCTGGCGCCTGCCCGGTCCGGGAGTGCCGATGTTCACTGACCGCTTCTCCTATACCGGGCAGCCGATGCGGGTGGTCTTCGGGCACGGCCTCACCCCACTCGGCGAGGAGGTTCGGGCGTTGGGGATCAGCCGGGCCGTCGTGATCTGCACTCCCGACCGCCGACCGCTGGCCCAGATGGTCACGGACACCGTCGGCGCTGCCGCCGTCGGCATTCTGGCCGAGGCTGTGATGCACGTGCCAGCCGAGGTCGTCGACCGGTGCGAACGGCAGAGCCGAAACCTGGGCTGCGACGGATACATCCCGGTGGGCGGTGGGTCCGCGATCGGGTTGGCCAAGGCACTCGCACTGCGCACGGGTGCGCCGATCATCGCAGTCCCGACCACGTATGCAGGTTCGGAGATGACCCCGGTGTGGGGAATCACCGAAGATCGGGTCAAACGCACCGGGCGGGATCCTGTGGTGCTCCCGCGTGCGGTCGTCTATGACCCGACCCTGACCACCGGACTCCCCGCGACGGTGTCGGTTGCCAGCGGGATGAACGCGATCGCTCACGCGGTGGAGGGGTTATACGCACCGGACCGATCCCCGATCGTCTCCCTGATGGCGCGTGAGGGTGCGCGGGCGATGGCCGCGGCCCTTCCCCGGCTCGTCCACCACCGCTGCGACCACAGCGCCAGAGGCGAGGCCCTCTACGGCGCCTGGCTCTGCGGGACTGTCCTGGGCGCCACCACGATGTCTCTGCACCACAAGCTGTGCCACGTCCTCGGCGGCACGTTCAACCTGCCCCACGCGCAAACACACGCGATCGTGCTGCCCCACGTGCTGGCATTCAACGCCCCCTTCGCCCCGGAAATGGTCACTGCGCTGACCGGTGTCTTCGGCGACGGCGACCCCTGGACCGCGCTGTGGCAACTACAGAAGTCGCTGCCGATGCCCCTGTCCCTGGCCGACCTCGGGCTACAGGAAACCGATTTCCCCGAAGTCATTCACCAAGTGACGGCCAACCCCTACCACAATCCGCGCCCGATCAGCAGAGACGACATTCACAGCCTGCTGGCACGGGCGTGGGCAGGCCACCCACCCGATCCGGCAACGACCATCACCGACTCCAACCGAGTCCTCATCAGCAAGGAGCGCTCGTGAACAACTTCCCCGCTACAGCACCATCACCGGAGACCGTGCTCCACAGCGTGCACATCACCTGGAACGACAACGTGGACAGCGATCACGGTACCCGCGTCGCCGAAGCACTCAACACCTACGCGTCCACCGTCCCGGGCCTGTTGTTCTACCGCGCCGGAAACGATCTCGCGCTTCGGGAGAACACCGCCGATTTCGGGATCGTCGCGCTCTTCGACAACAGCACCCACTACAAGTCCTACGCCGTCGACGAGGGGCACCAGGCCATCATCGCCGAGCTCATCGCACCCTCGGCGCGAACCCGCACCTCGACACAGATCGCGTTTGCCCGCTGACGAGGTCTCACCAGGTCTCGCACCGCCGTCCTCAACCATCATTGTTCGGAGCATCATGACCATCGACATCGACGCACCCATCCGCCCCTCGGGTCAGCGATCGCGCCGAACCATCGAGTCGACAGCGGTGAACGACGCGCTCACGCGGGGAGAGACGATTGTCCTCTGGGACGACGAGCGAGCGTGGCTGGGTTACGCGGCCGACACTGCGACCACGGCGCAGACAGCCTTCGTAATCCGGCACACCGCCGGGTTTCTGCAAATTGCACTTCCCTCCCCTGCCTGCGACCGGCATCTCATTCCGCTGACACCCGCCCTACCGTCCCGACCGTCGGCGCAGGGCTATCAGCAATGCATCGGCATCGACGCCGCGCAGGGAGTGACCACCGGAATCTCGGCGGCCGACCGGGCTCGAACAGCACGGGTGCTGGCCGATCCGCACACCGATCCCGGGGATCTGGTCCGGCCCGGCCACCTCGTCGTCGTCGCCGTCGACCCGGATTACAGCGGGAAGCGTGCCGTCCCTCGTCTGGCCCTGCGGCTGGACGCGTCCGGTCACGGTGGCCTGGTCTTCGCCGAACTGGTCAGCGGCAATCGGCCCCACACGATGGCGGACAAGCACGACGCGGTGAGTTTCGCTCTTGCTCACCAATTACGCATCTACGCCGGCGCAACAACGCCAGGTGCTTCGCTCGACGCCCCGTACCAAACATATCCGCCGGCGGTGCATTAGCGCTGCCGGCTCCCGCCACCCGATCATCCGGCACCGAACGTCCAACCCTGGCAGTAGCCATTCACAGGAACGGGGAAGACCCAATGTCTGACCGCATCGACGTCCACAACCACCTCATCCCTCCCACCTACCGGGCACGTCTCGACCAGCTGGGTTTGACCGCAGGAGGGCTGCCGACCCCGGAGTGGAGTGAATCTCTCGCGCTGGCGGCTATGGACCGCCACCAGATCGGCACTGCGATCGTGTCCGTCTCCACTCCGGGTGTCCACTTCGGTGACGACACAGCGGCCAGGCACCTCGCCCGAGAGGTCAACGAATTCGCCTGCGAGCTTGCCGGACGTCACCCGGGACGCTTCGGCTTCTTCGCTACCCTCACGCTTCCCGACGTGGAGGGCAGCATTGCCGAGGCGGCCTATGCACTCGACGAACTCGGGGCCGACGGCGTCATCCTCCTGGCGAACGTCGAGGGCACCTATCTGGGTGATCCCGCCTTCGAGCCGCTGTTCACCGAACTCGACCGGCGGCGCACAACCATCTTCGTGCACCCCTCCCGGCTCCCCGGCCCGCCGGCATCCGGAATACCGCCGTACATTGCCGACTTCCTGCTCGACACCACCCGCACAGCGGTGAGCCTTGTCCGCAACGGCACCCTGCGGAGTCACCCCAATCTCGATTTCATCCTCTCCCACGGCGGTGGCTTCATCCCGTTCGCGGCCTACCGGCTGGCGATGACGTCGACCTTCGACGCCGATCGCACAGTCGACGACTTCCTCGACGACTTCCGCCGCTTCCACGTCGACATCGCGCAGGCCTCGAGCCCAACCAGCCTGCCCGCCGTCCTCGACTTCTTCGGCCCCGATCACGTCCTGTTCGGAAGCGACTGGCCACACGCTTCCGAGAAGGGCGTGACCTATTTCCGCGCCCTCTACGACGAGCTCGACCTGGATCCGGTGGTGCGAGCTAAAATCGACCGCACGAACGCCACGCGGCTACTCCGCAGGTACGCGACCGCCCAGACCTCGGGCGCCGTCCTTCCCTGACATCCTCTCCCCCGCCCTGATGCGTTCCGATGCTTTCCAGGCTGGCTGCCCCGGGGGTGTTCGGGGCACCGGCCGACCGAGTCATCCACGCTGCCACTGCTCCGCCGGACGGCCGCTGTAACCGAGCACTTACCATCGGTGCATGGGTACCGCGCGCGCAACGAACAGCAGGAAGGCCGGACGACCACGCGACGACACCGTCGAGAGTGCGGTCCTCGAGGCGGCGTTGACGATTCTCGCGACCGAGGGGGTGGCCGGGATGTCCATGAACAGCGTCGCGGCCGCCGCGGGGGTCTCCAAGGTCACGATGTACTCGCGGTGGGCATCTAAATCCGACCTGATCGGAGCGGCGCTGGGCTATCTGCAGCTCGGGCATATCCCCGAGACCACCGGGGATGTGCGCGCCGACCTCGTCGCCATGCTGCAGGCAATGCGCCGACAGTACGACGCAGTCGGCGGGATGAGCATCTTGGGTAGCTGCCTCACCGACGAGCCGCGCTCGGGCAAACTACTGGAGATCGTGAGGAAACGGACGGTAATGCCGCGCCGGGCCGCCTTCCTCGACGTCATTCACGCGGGGATCGCCAGCGGCTATCTGCGCAATGACGTGGACCCCGACTCGGCCGTCAGCGCGCTGATCGGACTGTTCTACGCGGATTACATTGCTGGAGTGAACATGCCAGACGACTGGGACGAATCCGCCGTCGATCTGGTCCTCCGCGGGCTGATCGCGTAGAGACTCGGTGCGGCCGGTTCCTTGACGATGCCGGCCCGCACGTCCCGCTTGCGCGGCGGGCCGCGCACGACAACGTCCCCTCGACGAGCCATCGTTTAAGCCTGGTACTCGCCCTAGCCCGCTAGCGCTAGCCGGCACCACAAAAACCACCTCCGCGTACTTCTCGAACCGAAGTGCCTTGGCACACATGCATGATTCGGCGCTTCGACCGAGTCCATTCGTCACCAACAGCGGTGTGATCCAGCCTTGACATCCCCGCCGGTGTGACCCACAATACATGAACCGGAGAGTACATTAATTGCTCTCGCGAGCGTTTCCCCGCCCGGGAGCTTCAGCGAGACAGATCGTCCAGGGCGGGCCGAGAAGTCGGGTCCACCAGCGCCTGGCTGGCCTGTCATACCCGAGATGCGGGACCGCCGAATGCCATTGCCAGCGAGATCTCGATGCGATGCACAAAGGAGAGTTCGGGTGCAGTTTTTGAAGAATGCGTGGTACATGGCCGCGTGGAGTCAGGACCTTGGTGTCGGAAAACTCCTTTCCCGCACCATTATCGAAGTTCCGGTCGTGTTGTACCGATCAAATGACGGGGTTGCCCATGCACTGATGGACCGATGCCCGCATCGGTTTGCGCCATTGTCGCGTGGTGAACTCAACGACCGAGGCATCGCCTGCGGCTACCACGGACTCGAATTCGACCACGACGGCGTCTGCATTCGCAATCCTCACCCCTCCGGGAAGATCCCCAAGCGCGCCCACGTGAACGCGTACCCGGTCGTCGAGCGCGACACCATCGCGTGGATCTGGATGGGAGACCGAGACCCGGATGAAGATCTGATTCCCGACTACAGCATTCTGACGAAATCGAATGGTGTCACCCGCAGGGACTACCTGCTCATGGACGCCTCATTCGATCTCATCGTGGACAACTTACTCGATTGCAGCCACACCAGCTTCCTCCACAAGGGTGTACTCGGCACCGAGGGCATGATCGCGGCCCCAACGAGGATCGAACAGACCGGTGACACCTTGAACGTGATTCGGACGATCGGCAACGTGGAGCCGCCAGCAATGCTCGACATGCAATACAAGCAGAACGGCGAGCCGGTCGATACCTGGACCGACTTCCGCTGGGATGTGCCGTCATCACTGCTCCTCGACGTCGGAGTCACCGAACCAGACGCCCCTCGCGAACGCGGCACCGGCTACTTCGGTGTTCATATCCTCACCCCCGAGACGACGACCACCACCCACTACCACACCTCCGCGGCACGGTGGAACATCCGCCCCGGCTCGGAAACGGAGGAAGTGCGAGATCTTATCGCCGACATGCGGAAATTCGCGTTCGAGGAAGAGGACGAACCGATGATCCAGGCGCAGCAACGGGTCATCACGCTCACCGGCGCGTCCGAGGGAGACCAGGTCATGCTCGAGACGGATATCGGCATCGTCCGCTGGCGTCGAATCATGGACAGACTGCTCCACGAGGAAGACACCGCCCATGCCTGATCCGTCCACGCTGCCCGTGCGCGTGAGCGCTCTTCGATACGAGGCTGAAGACGTTGTCAGCGTCGAGTTGAACGCGCTCGACGACGCCCCGCTGCCCTCGTGGCAACCCGGTGACCACATCGACCTACATCTGCGGCCCGGTCTCATTCGGCAATACTCCCTGTGTGGCGCCAGTTCCGACCACCGCCGGTACCTGATCGCCGTCAAACGAGAACCACGGTCACGCGGCGGCTCCGAATACGTTCACACCACCTTGCGACCCGGTGACACGATCACCATCGCCCCGCCGCGTAGCAAGTTTCCGCTCACCGAGTCGTCCCATCCGGCCATCCTCATCGCAGCAGGAATCGGCATCACACCCATCACCTCGATGGCAAAGGCGCTCCAACTGCAAGGAAAACCGTTCTCCCTGAATTATTTCGCGCGTTCGCCGGCCCACGTCGTCTTCGCCGACGAATGGGCCGATCAGGACTTCAGTGAACACGTGCGCATACTTCTCGGCCTCGACAGCGAAGGCGTGCGCACCGAACTCGACAAACTCGCACGCAACTCCGACATCAGCTCACATTTGTACGTCTGCGGGCCCGGTGGGTTCATGACCACGACCCTGAGCTGCTTCAAGGACGCCGGTTTCGCCGACGCTCAGCTTCATTTCGAGAAGTTCGCTCCCGACGACACCATGGCAGACCGGACGCCAACCGGACAACCACAAGGTTCGTTTGTGGTGCGAGCTCAGCACTCCGGGGTCGAGACCGAAGTACGGGAGGACGAATCGATCGTCGAAGCGCTCGCACGGTGTGGTCTCGAGGTACCGGTCTCGTGCGAACAAGGAATCTGCGGAACCTGTGTAAGTGGCGTGCTCTCGGGAACGCCCGATCACCGCGACGACTACCTCACCGACGACGAGAAGGCCGCCGATTCGCAAATGTGCGTGTGCGTCTCACGCAGTACCTCCGATGTGCTTGTCCTCGATCTGTGACCCGATGCGCGACCCACACGCCGATCATGGGCCGCGCCGCGACACGTTCACAGCTCGATCAGGTACGCCCCACCTGGCGGGCCGTCGCGACCAGGCACAAGCAGCCACGAAGACAGACGTGATACCACCATCGACTCACAGAGGATCTCCTCCCCCACAGCAACGGAGAAATAGGAATGACACACCCACCGCTTGACACCTGGGAAAGCGCCCGCCACCGCCGCAGCGTCCTCTGGGTCGTCTCTCTGGCTACCCTCGTCATGATGTTCGACGGATACGATCTGGTCGTCTACGGCACCATCTTGCCGATCCTCATCGATGATGCCAACCAACTCGGCCAGCTCACGGCCAGCCATGCCGGTCTCCTCGGGTCCTACGCACTGATCGGTGTCATGGTCGGGGCGCTACTGGCGGGGGCAGTCGGTGACTTCCTCGGCCGCCGGCGGATGATGCTGATCAACATCGCCTGGTTCTCGATCGGAATGGGGTTGACAGCGCTGTCGACCGATCTCACGATGTTCGGCATCATGCGTTTGCTGACCGGCATCGGCATCGGCGGCCTGGTCGCCACGACGGTGGCCACCGTGGGCGACTTCGCGCCAGCCGGAAAACGTAACCTCTACAACGCCATCGTCTGCAGCGGCGTCCCCATCGGCGGTGTGCTCGCATCCCTCCTCGCGATCGTGTTACGCGACGCGATCGGCTGGCGTGGAATGTTCTGGATCGGCGCACTGCCGCTCATCACCCTCCTCCCCCTGGCCCTGGTCAAACTCGCCGAATCACCCCGATGGCTTATCGCCCGCGGCCGAACCGAACGCGCCACCGAAGTGTCCGCGCGCACCGGAATCCCGCTGCCCGCGACCGATAGCACCACTGACGTGGATACCGGCAAGGTCGGGTTCGCAGCGTTGGCTGACCGCCAATACCGCTGGGGCACTGCACTTCTGGGGTTGATGAGCTTCGTCGCACTATTGTTGTCGTATGGCCTGAATACCTGGCTACCGAAGATCATGGAGAACGCGGGATTCGACGCCAAAGGCTCGCTGTCCTTCCTGCTCGTCCTCAACGGTGGTGCCGTCCTCGGCGGGCTGTTCGCATCGAAGGTCGCCGACTCCACCGGTCCCAAGCGCGTCATCACCACAACGTTCTTCCTGGCGGCGCTGGCAATGGTACTGCTCACGCTCGGCGCCCCGCTTTCGGTGCTCCTGGTCGCCGTTGCCGTCGCCGGCGTTGGCACCATCGGCACCCAGGTGCTCATCTACGGGTTTGTCGCCGGCTACTACTCGACCGCTGCACGCGGAGCCGGGGTGGCTTGGTGCGCCGGATTCGGCCGCCTCGGAGGCATCCTCGGCCCTGTGATCGGAGGCGTCCTGCTCGCCAGTGGTATGAGCAGTCAGAGCGCGTTCTACGTGTTCGCCGTTCTCGCGCTGGTCGGGGGAACCGTCACTTTCTTTGTGCGGAACCCCAGGCACGGTCGGACTATCCCACCAACCTTGGACCGATCCGTCGGGGACGGTGTCTCCCCGCCAAGTGCTCCACACTTGTTGCGGTGAAATGATTCGGACGGGAATGTCGAGAAGTGACCGAATTCGATGAATTAGCACGCCCACTCATCGCGCAATCCTGGCAGCGCGTAGCGATGAGCGGTCTGTTCCCGGGCGCGTCCGTCGACGACGCTGCGATCGAGGAAATCGACCGCCGTAGCCGGCTCATGGTCGCGGCCACGCCAGTGCTCGACGAGATGGCCGGGGAACTCGAGGGCACGGGGTTCGCCGTCATCCTCGCCGACCGCAACGCCCGGATCGTCGACCTCCGCTACGGCGAACGGCACCTGCAGCCAAAACTCGAAAAGGTTGGCACGGTGGAAGGCCGCCGCTTCCTCGAGGAGACCACGGGCACGAATTCGATCGCGACCGCATTCGAACTTCGCCGCGGACTCGCCGTGCGCGGCGACGAACACTACATCGAAGCGCTGAAGAAGTTCAGCTGCTACGGCCAGCCCGTCGCCAACCCGGTCACCCGGCGGATCGAAGGAGTCCTCGATATCACCTGTCTCAGCGAGGACGACAGCCCTCTATTGGCGCCGTTCGTGATTCGTTCGGCGAATCAGATCGGAGAGCGACTCCTCGAGGAATCCCGGCAGTCCGAGCAGCGAATCTTCAACAGCTTCCAGGATGCGGCGTTGCGGGCCCGGACCCGGCCCGTGATCGCCATAGGGGACGACATTCTCCTGGCGAACACCGCCGCCGTACAGATCCTCGAACCGGCGGACCATGCGCTGCTGCGGGCTTTGGCGGTCGAGGCACCGATGGACCGGGAGATCACGCGCGACGTGCAACTGTCGACGGGACGGCTCCTCGCTGCGTCTGTTCTGCGGGTCCCCGCCAGCGGGGCAGCCCTGTTCATTTTCGAGTCCGGTCCAACCGCCCGATCAACACCGCTGTCACCTGTGCCAATGGCGCCCATCGGGGCGATGCTGATCACCGGTGAGCCGGGTACCGGTCGGACCGCAGCGGCCCGCGCCGCCGCCGAGGATTCGAGTATCTGGTTCGACGCGTCCCAGGTGGCCGACGTAGGCGGCCGGGCATGGTCGGAGCAGGTGCGGAGCAGGCTCGCCGAGCCGGGCTGTGTCATTCTCGAGGCAGTCGATCTCCTTCCTGCGCCGCTCGCCCGGCGTACGGCCGAGGATCTCCGTTCGGCCCGCGCCCGGGTAATCGTCACGAGTGTCCCGATCGGCGAACTGCCTCCGGAGCATGCTGTCCTCGTCTCGCATTGCACCGAGCGGATCGAACTCGCACCACTGCGTCATCGTCGGCCCGAGATTCCCCGGCTCGTGAACGAGATGCTCGCCGACCTCGGCGCTGCCACTCAGGTGCGTTTCACTCCGGCGGCACTCGAGGCTCTCGCCGGACAGCAGTGGGCCGGAAACCTGCGCGAACTGCACACTGCCGTAAGGGCGGCCGTCGACGTCCGCAGCGTCGGGGACATCACGGTCGGCGACCTCCCCGAGCAGTGGCGGGGCCGGGTAACCCGACAGCTGACCTCGCTGGAACAAGCCGAGCGCGACGCCATCGTAAAGACACTCAAGGACGTCGGAGGGAACAAGAAGGCGGCCGCGCACCAGCTGGGGATCAGCCGCACCACGCTCTATCGTGCCATCCGGACATACGGAATAGTCACGATGCCACCCCGGCAGTCGGACGTCTAGTTCTTGTGGCCATTCCAACTGTGCCGCCTGCAATCCGGTCGCCGCGATGATCGTGCTAGCCCGCCGCTTTCCCTGCTCTCGTCTCCGTCCCGACGACTCGGCGACGGCCGGCCTGGCGCCCTTGACGACCTCGCCGTTATCACCGCGTCGTCGCCTACGAGCGCCACAAATGCGGGTGGATTGTTGCAAATCGCGTCGGCACAGATGGGATCTGTGGGTATGCATCGGTGGGAAGACGGAAAGTTAGCTGCTGCCACTTCCGCTTGCGACCCGCCCACGAAGTTTGCATGCGCGTTTGAGGTGGGTCGGGCCCATGTCCGACGGTTCGCGTGTCATTCTTCCATCTCTCAGCGAAGGGCTTCGTTCTCCGAGATAGATATATCTCGATCGTCGTCTGAGTTTGGGACGAATAGCGTGAGCGATGCACCAACAACGGCGACCGCGGCGAACACATAGAAGGTGGTGGCGGCGAATCCAGTGCTGAGCAGCGCCCCTCCGATCAGCGGTCCGCTGATTCCGCCGAGGCGCCCTACGGCTGCGCACCAGGCAACACCGGCTCCGCGTGCCGCGACCGAGTAATAGTTTGATGCAAATCCGTACACAAGGGTCTGGGTCCCCATAGTGCCGACGCCAGCGACCGCGACGGCTGCCAAGAGCGCTGGCAACGGCAGTCGGACGGTGAGGAGGGTCAGCGAGAACGCCGCCAAGAAAAAGGTCGCGACGATGACGCGTTTCGGCCCGACGGCATCGGCGATCCTCGAGGCAAGAATGCCTCCGAGTACGGCAGCGCCGTTGAGCACGAGAAGGAACGTCAATGACCCCTTGGCGTTGAATCCGACATCTTCCATGATCTTCGGCAACCACGTGTTCAGACCATAAGTCAGCAACAGACCGACAAAACTCATTAGGCCCAGAAAGACGGTGCCCCAGGCGTATCGGCGAGTGAACAAGGCCACGAAGCCGGACTTCTCACCACCACTGAGATCCTCTTCGGCCTGGGTCGCGGGCAACGGGATGCCGGTGCGATGCGACACAACGGTAGCCAGGTCGGCACGGCCGCGAGCGATGAGCCATTGCGGAGAATCGGGCAACCTGACCAAAGCCAGCGGCAACAGTACCGCCAGCGGCGACACCCCGATCCAGAACATACCGCGCCAGCCGATCGCGTCCCGAAGCACGATCGCCATGAAGGCAGCGAGCACGCCACCGACCGGAACGCCACTACAGACGACCGCGTTGTACAGGTTCCGTTTTCCAGAGGGTGCGAAATCGGCCACCATCGCCGTGGCGGTCGTGGTCAATCCTCCGACGGCGAACCCAGTGGCCAACCGTGCCAGTCCGAACGAGCCTACGTTGGTCGACAGAGCCGTTGTGGCGATGCCGACCGAGAACCACACAATAGAGATCAGCATCATCCGCCGGCGGCCAAGATGGTCGCCCACCGCGCCCGAGACGAGCGCGCCGACCCCCACCCCGATCACGGCGTACGAGCCAAGCGCACCGGCCTCGCCAGGTGAGATCGGACCGATCTGGGTGGGATCGCTGGTCAACACCGACAGAATGGTGCCGTAGACCACTAAGTCGTATCCCGTGAAAACCACTGCGAGCATAGTGAGGGCGGTAACCCAGTTGACCGTTCTGCGGTGCCTGGGACTCGTCCAGTTCGCAGTTAAAACGACTGTCATGAACTTCTTTCGTAAAGCAACTCTGTCATTCCGGGCGATTCCATCAGGTTTCCATGACTCCGCCGAGGTGGCGTGTCCACAAATGGAACACGCAATGACACCGACCAACTGTGATGCTCGTCGTAGAAGCGAACTCGGTGTGATGTTCGCTACTTGAGAGGAGATCATGGTGAAGACTCAGGCGGCGATCTTGTGGGAACGCGGCGGACCGTGGACCGTCGAGGAGATCGACCTTGATCCACCCCGGCACGGCGAAGTACTCGTCGAAATGGGCGGCAGCGGGCTGTGCCACTCCGACGAACACGTCCTCACCGGCGACCTGCCGTGGCCGTTGCCGATGATCGGTGGGCACGAAGGCGCCGGCACTGTCGTGGAGGTCGGCCCGGGTGTCGAAGGCTTGACTGCGGGCGACCGAGTGATCTTCGGGTTCATCCCCGCGTGCGGACGTTGCGCCGCGTGCTCGGCCGGCATGCAGAATCTCTGCGAACTGGGCCAGTACCTCGGCGACGGCACCCAGATCTCCGACCATACCGCGAGGCACCACGCCCGCGGACAGGACCTGGGACTGATGTGTTTGCTGGGTACGTTCGCCCAGCACACCGTCGTAAGTGAGGCCAACTGCATCAAGATCGACGACGACATCGCGCTGGACAAGGCCTGCCTGCTCGGCTGCGGTGTGGTCACCGGTTGGGGATCGGCCGTCTTCGCCGGTGGTGTTCAGCCCGGCGACACGTCGGTGGTCGTGGGTGTCGGAGGCATCGGTATCAATGCCGTCCAGGGCGCGGCCCTGAGCGGATCACAGTACGTCGTCGCCGTTGATCCGGTCGAGTTCAAACGGAACAAGGCTCTCGAGTTCGGAGCCACCCACGCAGTCGCCACCAGCGAGGAAGCACATGCCTTGGTCACCGACCTCACGTACGGCCGCGGCGCCAACGTGGTGGTCAACACCACCGGAGTAGGCGACGGCGAGCAGATCGGTGCCAGCCTGGCGATGACCGCCAAACGCGGCACCGTGGTCGTGACCAACCTGCACCGCGCCACCGAAGAGACCGTGACGATGAGTGCGTTGGACCTCGTGCTGATGGAGAAGCGGGTCGTCGGGTCGCTGTTCGGGACGGCGAATCCGCGCCTGCACATTCCCAAGCTGCTGGGCCTGTACCGCAGCGGACACCTCAAGCTCGACGAACTGGCCAGCCGCAGCTACAAACTCGACGAGATCAATACCGGCTACCAGGACATGCGTGACGGCCGAAATCTCCGCGGCGTCATCACCTTCTGATCTTCTCTCGACTACGTACCAAGGGAACTTCCATGGAATTGCATTACGCCTCTCTGTTCATCGGCGGCGACTGGGTTGCACCCAGCACGAGCGCAACGATCACGGCGATCTCGGCGAGCACGGAGCAGCCGATCGGTTCGGTACCAGAAGCGCAGGAAGCCGACGTCGACGCCGCCGTCGCGGCCGCCCGACGTGCATTCGACGACCCGGCCGGGTGGGCGCACTGGGCCCCGGCCGACCGTGCGACCGCGATGGAACGCCTCGCCGATGTCCTTGAACGCCGCGCCGAGGACGTCGTCCAGCGAGTGAGCGCGCAGAACGGGATGCCGGTCGCGGTGGCACGCCAACTCGAGGGTGCCTTCCCGGTCATCCTCCTGCGCTACTACGCCGGACTGGCCCGGGACACCGCCACCGAAGCGACCCGCCCCGGACTGTTCGGCGGCAACACCCTGGTCCGCCGTGAACCGCTCGGCGTGGTCGGGGCGATCGTGCCATGGAACTTCCCGCAGACCCTCGCCGCGTTCAAGTACGCCCCCGCGATGGCCGCCGGGTGCACGCTGGTGATCAAGCCGTCTCCGGAAACCGTGCTCGACGCCTTTGTCTTCGCCGAGGCCGTCGCCGAGGCCGGAATCCCGGCCGGAGTGGTCAACATCGTGCCCGGTGGCCGCGAGGTCGGCGCGTACCTGGTGGCACATCCGGGAGTGGACAAGATCAGCTTCACCGGTTCCACCGCGGCCGGCCGGTCCATCGGCGAGGTCTGCGGCCGGCTGCTGCGGCCCGTCACTCTGGAACTGGGCGGCAAGTCCGCGGCCATCGTGCTGGACGACGCCGACCTCGACCTGCAGACGGTAGCCGAGAAACTGTTCACGGCAACACTTCTCAACAACGGGCAGACCTGCTTCCTCGGCACCCGGGTGCTCGCCCCGCGCTCGCGTTACGCCGAGATCGTGGACCTGTTCACCGACTTCGCGGGCGCCCTGAAAGTCGGTGATGCCCTGGACGACACCACCCAGATCGGTCCGATGGCCACCGCCGCGCAGCGCGAACGCGTCGAGCGGTACATCGCCAAGGGCCGCGGCGACGGCGCCCGCGTCACCATCGGCGGCGGCAGGCCCGCCGACCGCGACACCGGGTGGTTCGTCGAACCGACGATCTTCGCCGACGTCGACAACAACCACACCATCGCCCAGGAGGAGATCTTCGGCCCGGTGCTATCGGTGATTCCGTACGCCGACGACGACGAGGCCGTCCGCATCGCGAACGACTCCGACTACGGACTCGGCGGAACGGTGTGGACCAACGACCCCGACCGCGGGCTGGCGCTGGCGAAGCGGGTGCAGACCGGCACCATCGGCGTCAACACCTATCTACCCGAGCCCAGCGCCCCCTTCGGCGGAGTCAAGGCCAGCGGCATCGGCCGCGAACTCGGCCCCGAAGCGCTCGGCAACTACCAGCAGCTGAAGTCCGTCTACCTGGGCTAAGCATCCGTTCCGCGCGAGAAGCGGATACTTAACTTGTCATCCACCCGCCCCTTAGCAAATAGATGCGGCGGGATCATTTGAAGAAGGTCATCACAATGCTCAACGGAACAGTGCACGTGGACGGCGCCGAGCTATATTACGAAATCCGCGGACAAGGACCCGCTCTGCTCATGATCAGTGGTGCCGGCGGCGACGCAGGCTACTACTCGGAGTCGGCCAGGATCTTGGAAAATTCGTTCACCGTCATCAGCTACGATCGCCGAGGCAATTCGCGAAGCACAGGACGCCGAGATACAAAAACGTCGATGCGTGAACAAGCCCGGGATGCCAAGGCCCTCATCGATGAACTCGCTGGTGGCCGCGCACTCGTATTCGGAAACAGCGGCGGAGCCATCATCGGACTGGAACTGACCGCAGCCTTTCCAGCCTCGGTGCAAGGACTAATCGCGCATGAACCGCCCATCCTCGGCGTGCTCCCCGACAGTGACCCCGACCGCGGATTCTTCGCCGAAATTCTCGCCGTCGCCGAACAACACGGTGTCATGGCGGCCGGAGCGCGCTTCGTACAGTCGGTCCGTGGAGAAGGCACGTATCCGTGGCCCACCGACGTGCATGAACGGTTCCTCGGCAACGTCACGCACCTGTTCACCAACGAGTTCGCTGCGTTTGGTGACTACACACCCGACTGGGGCGCGCTGGGCGCGGCAGGAGTACCCATCGTGATGGCCGCAGGCAGTGAAGACCGCGGCTGCAACTACTTCCTCCCCTCGATCATCATCGCCGAGCAACTGGGCCTACCATGGGCGGAATTCCCCGGCTACCACCTGCCGTTCATGGAGCGACCCCGCGAGTTCGCCGCCGCATTGCGCGCGGTCGCCACACAGATGTTCAGCAACGCCGAGACCGTCGCACCGCTCTGGCGCAGTTCCGCAGCCTTGACTTGAGCACTTACAACCACTCGGTGGCAGGCCGGCCGTGGCTGGCCACCTGCCACCGCGGTGGACAGTGCGATACCCGGATTCGCGAGCCCGACGCCAAAACCGGTGCGGGGTCACCGCACTCGAACGACTCACTTCAACTACCACGCCCGTTTGCAGCAACTGCGGCGTCTTGGGCGAATTCTTCGGCGGTGACGGCGGCGGCGGTGCGGCCCGTCCGGTACGAAGATAACCGTGGAGGCAAACGGCTAGGTAAAGCAACCGAACGGGAAACCGGTCGATACACAACCGGCGCTGCCTGGAACCGTCTACCGCTTCGCTGTGACCGCTACACCTGCCCGGAACAGTCCGGAACGCCCAGTTTGGCGACGTGGCGAAGAGTTCGCTTCTACGTGGCGTTCCGCAATACAGACAAGGCACTGCTTGGTTCCGCGGCAAAGCGAGTAGACCCGGATATCTCGTTTACAACCACCTCGGCGGCTCCTGGGCGTCTCCCTCGACGTTCCCCCCCGACGGCTCCGCGCCCTGCGGCCCACCGCACGACCGCGGCGAGGGGACCGGACACCTTCGTCGTCGGTGCCGAATCTCCTGCACCGCAACCGGTTCACCTCCGTCGACCGTGAGCACGAGGCCGGCGCCGAGGTCCTTCCTTTGCCACATTCCGACGATGTCGGTGAGCAGCGACTCGAGGACCACGTCGGGGAAGTCGCCGAACCGGCCGCCGTTGCCGAGGTCGACCGCATGAATCCACACCTCCCGGGTGCGCATCCACGCCGTCTCCGACACCGGCACCAGACGGCCCTGCGCGGTGCGGACCTGCGCCTCCCACGCCGAGGCGGGCAGGTGACGCCACTTCTCGTCGAGGCGGGCGACGGTGTGGTCGAACAGGTTCCGTAGCGCCGCCGCCGGCAGGGTGGCGCCCTCGGCGATCTCCCGGCCCCGCTGCTCCGGCGAGGCATACATCGGGGTCTCGATCCCGGTGGCCGCCCAGTCCAGCAGCCGGCACAACGCGGCCGCGTTGTAGCCGACGTGCGCGAGCAGGTGTCGCCGCGACCACCCCGCCAACCCGGTCGGCTCGGACAGCTGCTCGTCGGACAGTTCGGCGAGGCGTTGCGCGAAGTACGCGGTGCCGCGGCGGGCGATCAGCAACCGCTCGGCCAGGGGAAGATCGTTAAAACCCACCGGGTGCACCCCTACTTGACGATCGTCGTGTTGCGGACGGTGCCCAGGCCCTCGATGGTAGGAACGGGATCGGGTCCACCGATTCCATGCGCCCAGTGGTGTCCCCGGCGCCGAGCGGTTCGTAGCTGCCCACGTAGAAGTGCACCGGGTAGGACAGCCACCAGGCGAACAACCCGGTACACCAGGCCCGCCCCGAGCCCGAGGGCCGTTCCGATCAGAATCAGTGTCCGCACAAGATCAACTTCGCAATCGCCGACTGTGCTGTTTCCGCGGCCCGTCGGAGGGCGCCCAACGCAGACCTGGACAGGCCGCTTCCGACCTTTACCTGCGCGAAACAGCACCTCGAGTCGCACCGACAGCGTTCTGCTGAGCGAAAAGTGTGCTCCCTGCTGTTTTTCGGAAGATGCTGCGGAAATGTTTTTTTACAGCAGTCATCCCACAGACTGGCAGCGACCTACGGACTCCTCGCCGGCGGAGGTCGGCAGATCCTCCGGTGCCCGCCCACCAGCATGATCTGTACCCATCACCACCATTTCGCCGGTAGTGCGCGAACGTGCCCGCAGCAAAGCGGAATCAGTTGTGATTAGATGCCCCTCTTGCGCGTGATTACCGCCCAGTCAGTTCGCGGAGAACCAAGGCCAGCACTGTTGCTCGCCATAGGTGAACACCCCTCCATCCATCCATAGGGTGTTCACGTGTTAGAGCCTGTTGAGTTCACCCATTGGGCCTGCGATCCGACTCGGGCGCTGCGTTCTGGCGTTGGACGCGGTGATTCCGGTTTCACGCGGATTTTCCCGCCGTTGTGCGACGCCGTCCCGCGCCGGTGTCACCGGGGGTTTTTGAAGCAGAATCGAGGAATTCGTCGAGTACGCGGAAGAATAATTCCGGTTCGTCGAGTTGAGGGAAGTGACCTGCGTGGGGAAAGATCTCGACGCGACTGTGGGGCACGACTCGGCGCAGGTTCTCGGCATGTGAGGCGGGGATCATTTTGTCTCGGCCACCCCATACCAGCAGCGAGGGAAGCGACTCGAACTTCGAGAAGTGTTGCTTGGCGCTGACCGTCTGTCCGCGCAGTTCCACGACGGCGCGGGTGGAGGCGAGAAACGCGGCTCGCGAAGACTTGTCGGACACGGTCTCGAGGGATCGCCAGGTTTCGGTGGCGCTGCGACTGGGCTGCACAGGAAACCCGAGCCGGCCCAAGTGTTTCAAAATGCTCTCGGTGTTGCGCCGAAGCCAGTCGGAGGCCAAGACGGGCAGGACCAGTTCGCTGCCAGGCAAAGTGGCCGCCTTGAGGAATAAACTCACCTCGCGGCCGAGGCCGCCGCTGCTCACCAGACACAGACGGTCGACTCGCTCGGGAAACAGGTAGGTCAGCTGCATGACGATGCCGCCGCCGAGGGAATGGCCCACGAACGCGGCGGAGGAAATCCCGAGATGATCCAGCAGGTCGCGGAGGGTGGCCGCGTGGGCACTGAGGGAGTAGTCACCGGAGGGTTTGTCGGATTGGCCGTGCCCGAACAGGTCGGGTGCCACCACGCGATGCTTCTTGGCGAGCCTTCAGATCTGCGGTGCCCAGGATTCA
Organism: Rhodococcus sp. JVH1; assembly: GCF_000280725.2. Lineage (NCBI taxonomy): Bacteria > Bacillati > Actinomycetota > Actinomycetes > Mycobacteriales > Nocardiaceae > Rhodococcus > Rhodococcus sp. JVH1. Next base: position 2,153,427 of record NZ_CP166289.1, read on the forward strand.
TGGGAGCCGAGCAGGCCGTGCACGAGCACCACCGGCGGTCCCGCTCCGACGTCGACGAACCTGAGGACATCGTGGTGCAGGATCACGGAGTCGAGCTTGCGTGGCGACACTGTGTCCTCCCGTCTCGTTGTTCAACCAGCAGAACGTCCCGACACCGCCCACCGAGGCGCTCGAAGCTGGATTCACGTAACTCGGAAACGGTGCCGGCGGCGCCCCTATCGCAGCGTCGACGTTCGCCACTGTGGAGAGCCGATAGTGGTGGAGAAACGAGTGTCGGGGCACCGCGCCTATCCGTCTCTGCCCTGCCCGATCTTCTCACGTGGGTGCGGTCCCGGCGCGGCATGAGTCCGCCGGGAGGGTAGAAGTTCTCGCCACACAACCGAGGAATTGGCAGGGAGGAAGGGTGTCCTCCGTCTCCTGGGTTCAGCTCACCGAAGCGGCTGAGCTGTCGAGGGCAGTGTTGCGGTCAGGCCGGAGAAGAGGATGTCGAGGCCGCGCTCGAGTTCGGCGGCACCGTCGTAGGCGGCCAGAACCGGCGCCAGGCCGCGCACCAGGGGGAACTCGCCGATCGGTAGCCGGTGAAGCCCGAGTCGTAGCAGCGCGTCGGTTTCGTCGGGTCGCTCGACTAGTTCCTGTAGTTCGTTGAGGACGTGACCGTGGAGGAAACCGAACAACGCCCGGTAGACGTGCAGGGCGTCGGCGCCGGTGAATCCGGCCCGGGTGAGCAAGCTCAGGATGTTCTCGAGCGGGCGCAGTGTTCCCAGCGGTTTCAGTCCGAGGGGCGTCGCCAGGGGCCGGGTGACCAGCAACGGGACCACGTGGGGATGATCGAGCGCCAGACGGTGGAACCTCCGGGCGACCGTGCGTAGTTGGGTCACCCATTCACCGTCCTCGGTGTCGACGACGAGTTGCTCGAGGACGGTTTCGGCGATGCCGTCGAGGAGCGCTGCCTTGTTCGGCGCGTGCCGGTACAAGGTCATCGGATCCCGGTCGAGGGCCTTGCCGAGGCGACGCATCGTGAGCCCGTCGATGCCGTCGCGGTCGATGATCCCGAGCGCGCGCGAGAGAATCAACTCCCTGGTCAGCGCTGCCGGTTCAGAACCCTCGCCGTCTGGGTCGGCCGTGCGAGGAGCGGGCACCTTCGCCATCCGAGGCTCCTTTCCATTTCACTATTTACTGTAGGCCTAAATCGTAGTCCCCATCGTAGGCCTAGAGCGTAGATCTACACCGTTGACAAGTTGGGCAATGCGGCGTTGACTGGGTACTACAACGTAGGCCCTGGAGGCCACCATGATCATCATCTTCGGACTCGTCGTCCTTCTCGCCGCTGTGATCGTCGGACTCACCGGCGTGCTGAGCAACAGCGGCGACGGTCACGCCTTGACCGACGGGTTCGCCGTATTCGGCTATCACGTCACCGGCTCCACCGGCACCCTGTTCCTCTACGGCATCGTCGTCGGCGCGGTAGGGCTCATCGGACTCGGGCTGCTCCTGGCCGGTGCCCGGCGCACCTCCCGGCGCGGCCGCATCGCCCGCCGCGACCTGACCGAATCGCGCCGCGAAACAGCGGATGCATACCAGGACCGGGACCGCCTCGCCGAACAGCGCGGCAGGGTCGCCGCGAACCCGGACACCGTCGACAGGACACCGCACGGGACAAGCCGCGACCAGCGAGATGGGCGACGGGACTGGCGGCACCCGTTCGGCCACCGAACAACCAGTACAGCGGCCACTCACGACGTCGCACGCTGAGGACACCCCGGCACCGGTCCCCCACTGACATCGGCCGCCGCACTCGCCCGGCCGATCACCCGAGAGAGAAGGAGTACCGCCATGAGCATCGTGAAGAAGCTTCGGCACAAGACCGAAACCGCGGAGGGCGCCACCAAGAAGACCGTCGGCAAGGCCCTCGGGAACGAACGCATGGAAGCCGAAGGCAGTGCAGAGCAGGCCAAGGGCAACGCCAAGCAAACCGGCGACAAGCTCAAGCAGGCAGGGCAGAAGATCAAGCACACCTTCAAACACTGACCCGCTCACACCGTCCGATACCCCCAATACCCGCTCTCTGTCCCGAAATCAGGTTGTGCTCATGATCATTCTCGGAATCATCCTCGCCATCATCGGCGCGGTCGCCGGCATTCCCATCCTCCTGTACGTCGGGGTCGCGCTCATCGTCATCGGCGTGGTCCTGGTGATCATGGGGTCAATGGGCCACGCGGTCGCCGGCCGACGCCACTACTACTGACCCGACCCCTGAGGCCGCACCGGACGGGGCACCACCCAGGTTCCGCACAGGGGCTCGCCCGGAACCTGGAGCACACCATGGCCATCTCCGATATCAAGGAATACGCACACCTCACCGACGCGGACGTCGAGGCACTCAGCGACGAACTCACCAGCATCCGCCGGGACGTCACCGAGTCGCTCGGCGATGCCGACGCCGCCTACATCCGCCGCACCATCGGCCTCCAGCGACTACTGGATGCCGCTGCACGGCTGGTGATCTACGGCAGCAGAGGACCGGCGGGCTGGGTCCTCGGGACGACAGCACTCGGTGTGGCCAAAAGCGTGGAGAACATGGAGATCGGCCACAACGTCTCCCACGGCCAATGGGACTGGATGAACGACCCGGAAATCCACTCCACCACCTGGGAATGGGACATGGCCGGCCTGTCGTCGCAGTGGCGCTACTCCCACAACTACCGCCACCACGTGTTCAGCAACGTCGTCGGAATGGACGAGGACCTCGGCTACGGTGTCCTCCGGATCACCCGCGACCAGCCGTGGAAGCCCGAACACCTACTGCAACCGCTGCGAAACCTGCTGCTGGCGGCTCTGTTCGAATGGGGCATCGCCCTCCACGACCTGTATTCCGAACAGACCCGGGCCGGCACCGCCGCCGAGAAATCCGCCCACCGGCGAGCACTGATCGGGAAGTTCGCCCGCCAGACAGGCAAGGACTACTTGCTTTTTCCCGCCCTCAGCGGGCGGCGGTGGCGGCGAACACTGTCGGCGAACGTGACCGCGAATCTGCTGCGGAACGTATGGGCGTACGTGGTGATCTTCTGCGGGCACTTCCCCGACGGCGCCGAGAAGTTCACCCTCGCCGAACTCGAGAACGAGACGAGGCCGGAGTGGTATCTGCGGCAGATGCTCGGCGCGGCCAACTTCCGGGCCGGCCCGGTGATGGCGTTCCTCAGCGGCAACCTGTGCTACCAGATCGAGCATCACCTGTTCCCCGATCTCCCCAGCAACCGCTACGCGGAAATCTCCACCAGGGTGCAAGCACTGTGCGAGAAGTATGACCTGCCCTATACCACCGGCTCCCTGGCCGGGCAGTACCTGCAGACACTGCGCACCATCCACAAACTCGCACTGCCCGACCGGTTTCTGCGCGCGACCGTCGACGACGCCCCCGAGACGGCCTCCGAACTGAAATTCCGCACCGCGGGTGAGCCGATCGGATCGACCCCGGCTTCCCGAATCGGGCTCCGGACAGCCCTACGAGCCCTGCCCACTCACCGTCGCACCCGCCGACGGTCGACACCACCAACATCGGACGATCACCATGCCTGACACCACCCCTTCCCCGGCACCCGCCGCCACCTCTTCGCTGGCGTCGCAGGACAACTCGTCCTCCACCGCAGGACGGCTGGCCCAGAACAGCTTCTTCGAACGATTCGCCCGCGCAGGGTTCGTCGTGAGCGGCATCGTGCACCTGATCATCGGCTACATCGCCATCCGGCTCGCCCTCGGCGGCGCAGCCGGCACCGCCGATCAATCCGGTGCCATGACGGAACTGGCCGCCAAACCGGGCGGCATCGTCGCCCTGTGGGTGGGCGTGGTCGCGTTCGCCATCATGGGACTGTGGCGGCTCGCCGAAGCGGCACTCGGCAGTTCGTCTCGTCCGGACGCCGACAGCAAGAAGTCGGAAATCATCGATCGTCTCAAGGCCTTTGCCCTGGCGGTGGTCTACTTCGCTTTCGCCTTCTCCGCATTCGGATTTGCCCGCGGCAGCGGCAAGTCGAGCAGCGGCCAGAGTGCGGGGATCACGGCCCGACTGATGCAAACCACCGCCGGCACGATCGTCCTCGTCGCCGCGGCGCTCGTCATCATCGCGGTCGGCGGATACCACGTCTACAAGGGAGTCAGCCGCAGCTTCCTCGACGACCTGGAAGGAACCACCAGCCCACTCGTGCGCAGGCTGGGCACGGTCGGATACATCGCGAAAGGTCTGGCCATCGCCGCCATCGGGTTGCTGGTGATCCTCGCCGTCAGTCAATCCGAGCCCGATAAGGCCTCCGGCCTCGACGGCGCCTTCAAAACCGTCGGCGCCCAACCCTACGGAGCGGCCCTCCTCATCGCCGCCGGCGTCGGCATCATCACCTATGGCCTCTACAGCTTCGCCATGGCCCGCTACGCCAAGATGTAGTCGGGCACAGCGTCCAGCGCCGACCGCATCGCCATCCTCGATGCCGGTGCCGACGACCACGTGGTGATGCCCTGCACCGTGCCCGAACTCGCAGCGCGGTTCCGCGCTGTCCTTCGTCGTGTGCGCTGGGCACCGATCGAGGACCTCGTCTTCCCCTCATTGACCATCAGCGTCACCGGGAGAACCGTTTACTCCAACGGCCAATGGGTCGATGTGAGCCGACAGGAATTCAATGTTCTGGTCGTCCTCGCCAAGGAGGTCGGGCGCATCGTCTCCCGCGAAGATCTCCTCCGCACCATCTGGGCGGTGCCGGTGTCCGTGGCCGCACGGTCGAACGTGCTGACCGTGTGTATCAGTTCGCTGCGCGGCAAACTCGAGGCCACGAGCGCTGGACGAATGATCCACACCGTCCGGGGGATCGGTTACGTCTTTCGGACATGACACGGCGATCCCGGCACGAGGTCGAGGTTGCCGGTACGTCAGGTTACGTTGCGGCACTGGGATATCGGGGCGCCCAGCGCGCGTCCGAGACAGTGTTGCGGAAACGCGAAGAACACTGCTGCGTCTGCTCGCAAAACCGAGGTGATCGGCAACAGCCCGACGTCGAGTACCAGCAGCGAAGGCGGCATCTCAGTCTTCTCCGCGGACCGATGACGATTACCCCAAGAGAAAGTCAATCCCAGCAAAAATAGAGATTTGATGCCAGACGCGGGGCGCGTACCGTACTATGTGTGGCTTCTTGGCGCCACTTGCCGCCCGGTGCCACGCCGAACAAACCCGAAGATTGGAGCAGAGATGCGTATCTTGCGTGCGTTTGTAGGAGCGGTCGCTTGGGTTTTCCTGGTGCTGGCGTTATCTCTTCACGCGCCCCTGCCGACTGCTCAGGCCGAGTGTATGAGATTGCCATATTTCACGCAGTCCGGATATGCCAACTTCGATTTCCCCCCGCGAATCGTCGCGCTGCTGAACGAAAACGAGATCGCGGTCGAAGGCGTCGCACCGTTCGAGGCCAAGCCCGCGAAGACCGGTCTCTATCTGCCAATCGGCTCGCAGACCAACCATATCGACGCATGCATGGGCGTGTTCTACCCCGGCGGGCCGAGGTTCGTCAGCAAGACCGGGAACTCTGTTCTGGTTCAGGATATCTGGCTGCGGATGGACGGCGCCTACGGGACTGTGACGATCAACGGGGTCCCCCAGGGCGAGAGGATGGTCGCCACCTACAACGTGGGTGAGATGATGCCGACGGTCATGACGCCGCACGGTGGCGGGATCGGCCCCACGTATTGGCCGTTCCGCTTCTCCCCGTATTTCGCGCAGACCCTCAACGAGGCTGCAGGTGCCAACGTCTTCATGGCCGGTGAGGTGTTCGCCAACCTCGACGCCGTCGGGAAGTTCTGACACGAAATTAATCGATTCCACGCCGGATGACGCGACTACCGCGCGTTCTGCGTGCAGTGCACCGGCGGGCTACGTGACGGGAATCTTCGGCAACCGGGAAGAACCGTCACTACGACAGACGGTGCGCGGCGAGCCATGCCGAAGCCCGGGCCGACGATGCCCGACAGAGCCACGCATCCTGAACCACCTCGGTCAGTTCTTTCAGCGTCAGATCGCCGATCCGACTTGACCGCAACAGCACCGACGGATGTCCGTCGAAATGTGGAGTGGTAAAGAACGGCGACGCCGGGTCTTGAACCATTGCTTGCTTGTCGGACTGGGAGGGCACCCAGAACACGATCACGTCCGTATACCGTTCACCGGTACGAGGGTCGAAGGCATCGGGGCGAGGCGTTCGGAAGAACACGAACGATTTGCCGCCGACCTGATAGACAGGATTGCCCCGCGGCCCACATTCGACCTTGACGTGGGGCATACCCAAGGCCAACTCATGCACATCGTCCACCCGTGCGCGGCGCGGATCTGCCGTCATCGCAACATCATAGAACGTTGCCCGCAGGCTCGTGCGAGTCACGTGGGAACAATGCGGAACGAGGGCATTCGGGGTGCCGCCGGTCAGATTCGCGCGGAGTCGACGAGGGACTTACCCCGATATCCGGTGGCAGGACGCCCTCGCTGCCGCAGCCGACATGCCGAGAATCGAGAAGATGTTCTTCCGCCTGTCGCTGCAGTTGCGGTTGTTCGTCTCGATTCTCGGTCTGGAATACGCGTACTCGGTCGATGAGATCGTCGCCGACGACACCGCGATATTCCATGCTCTCGAGGCCCAGGATCCCGAAGGGGTGACGCGGCCCTGGCGCCGCAAAATCGACAACGCCGTGACCTACATGGTCGAACAACTCGGCCATCTCGACGTCAATGCATCTCGCCGAGCTCCGGAATCGAGTCACTGGAAGTAGGACGCATAGTCGCTGAAAGGAACCTGGCCGGTGGGGCTCGAGTGTATTGCGTCGGCAACCGCGGACGGAATGGGAGCCCAGTGGGCAGGCATCGCTGCGGCCACGGAAGGATTCAATACGTAGAGCAGGGCGAAGTTCACAATCCAGAGCGGCGGCGCCATCGACATGCCTACCTCCGAACTCACACCCCCCTTGGTGTTGGTCACCAGTTGAGCCGCGCCCGAAATCTGTTGCGATGCGAAGCCATAGACCGCTTGCACCGTGTACGCCGACCGGTACAGCGCTATCAGGGTTCGCGTCGCATCGTTGTTCCTCAACCAGGTGCCCACGAACCCACCGGGAGCGATCAATGAGTTCACCTGCCTCGTCGGGGCGTCCGCATTGGCCGGACTCTCCAGCAGCCCGCTGGCGTTCACGTAGAGCCCGTAGCTGGCCAGCACCGAGGGCGTGGACTGGCCAGCGACGTCGGAATACAGGGGACGGCCGTTCGTATTGGTGAGGATCTGGGCGCATGCATCGATCACCTCGGCAGCGTCGCGGCTGCCGCCGACTCCGCCGCCGGTGACGAGGTCGCGATACTGCTGTTCGGACAAAGCGTCAGCCCTGGTGAGCCCCACCTGGCCGGCAATCTCGTCCGCCGCTTGCTGACCGAGTGGCTGGTTGAGCTGCCCAGGGTTGGTCACCTGCGTCGGTGCCAGGCTCTCGTAGCCGGGCGCCCCGGCGAAGGGGATCGCGAACCCGGTCTCGACGGTGTCCGCTGCTGGGTCTGCGCCGGCTGTTCGGGTCACACTCAGGGAGAGAATGCACATTCCCACCAGTGCCAGTACCGGGATGGTCCTGCGAAGGGAGGTTACTCCGCGTCGATGGCCCGGACCCGCTAATCCTGTGCCGCGCATACGTCAACCTCCCGGAACACCATCGGGCGAGCCACACCAGCTTGCGTTCCAGTCAAGCGCCGCGATCAATGCCGTGTCAATCCCTCCCGACTACGAGTCGCACCACGTCCTCGCAACGGTCGGGACTCACGCCGTCCGCTTGCAGCCGAGACCACGACCGGCCGACGACGTCGCGCGGTTGCGCGGGCGGTTGCCGTCCCGAGAGCACTGCATCGTGCACTTGACTCAACAGTCGCGCGTGCCGGGGCAGATCCACGCCCGAGCCGACAGCAGGAAGGCGGTGTCGAACCGAACCGGGAGTACTCACCCGGCCGAGCCTACCGGGATTGCGGACGCCGAACCAGTGGCGGTGTCCTCCATTTCCATTGGAGGCGAACGCAATCGGCGCCGTACGGAACACACTGCAACCGAGCGCAACCCTTGCACACCCGCCGTCGAGGATGCTTGGCCCACCTGTGAGGACCACCACACTCGACAGGAGTCAAGGATGAGCATCAAGGGCAAAGTCGCTCTGGTCACCGGCGCGGGGCAGGGCATCGGACGCGCGATCGCATTGCGACTGGCGTCGGACGGCGCCGACATCTCGCTCGTCGACGTCAACGGCGCCCGGGCCGATGCGGTGGCCGACGAGGTCCGGGCGATAGGCGCGAACGCGATCTCACTGGTCGCCGACGTGACGGACCGCGATCAGGTGCAGTCTGCTGTCGACCGGACCGAGCGCGAACTGGGCGGCTTCGACATCATCGTCAACAACGCGGGAATCGCCCAGGTCAACCCGATCGCCGACGTGACACCGGAGGAGGTCTCACGCATCCTCGCCGTGAACGTCGAAGGCGTGCTGTGGGGTATCCAGGTCGGGGCAGCCAAGTTCCGGGAGCGGGGACACGGCGGGAAGATCATCAACGCCTCGTCGATCGCCGGCCACGAGGGATTCCCGATGCTCGGCGTGTACTCGGCGACCAAGTTCGCGGTCCGCGGACTCACCCAGGCCGCGGCGAAGGAGTATGCGTCGGACGGCATCACCGTCAACGCCTACTGCCCCGGCGTCGTCGGCACCGACATGTGGGTCACCATCGACGAACGCTTCGCGGCCCTCACCGGTGCACCGAAGGGTGCCACGTTCGAGAAGTTCGTCGGCGGCATCGCCCTCGGTCGCGCGCAGACGCCCGAGGACGTCGCCGCGTACGTGTCGTATCTCGCCGGACCGGATTCCGACTACATGACCGGGCAATCGGGACTGATCGACGGCGGCCTGGTGTACCGATAGGCACCACCCGCAGCGGGGTTTCACGCCCGGATCCACGGGTAGACGGACGTAGGGTGATGCGACAGCGCGTCCGGGGACGAAAGGGGCAGCCGTGGACGTCGACGACCTGGTCGAGCGCACCGCTCGGTTGCGGTTCGATCTGCAAGCACTCGAAAACCGCATCAAGGAGTTGACCGACGCGTTCGACCTCCTCGACAGCACGACCGAGGGTGCGTCGCGGGAACAGGTGATCGACAGCCTCAGCGACGCCCGACTCGACCTGAGCACCGCGGACAGACATCTCGAGACCGCGGTGCGTAACGCCGAGAAACTGTCGACCGACTGAACCCCGCGTCGGACGAAGACGGACTCGTCAGGTCGCCGATCCCCTCGCACCCCAGACGACCCGATCCCACCAACTGCTGAGCGGACTGGGGTCCGGCCACCGGATGGGCTCGTCCTCACGCAGTTCCGTTACTCGACGTTGCGCACGCTGATTCGATGATCCGCCTTCTTCTCGACGCACAGCACTGCACCTCCCGAATTCCTGCGCGCCCGTCACGGCGGCGGGCGCGGCCCACTGTGCAAACCGAAATTTAGCACCGCCGGGCCAGAACGACCACCGTTTCGCGACCGTTAACCACCGGGTAGCGAAGAATCCGATTCCCGCGTGCAGAAAGCGCACCACCACCCACTCTGGCACTCGCGGTAGTCGAGTGCTAAATTTCTCGTGCACAGTGATGAGCGTCTACCGAGGTGGTAGGCCTATCGACTGATCATGGGAGGTGTATTGCTGTGCTGCGTCACGATCCCGTCACCGACATCCACTCAATGACCCGATCTTTGCTGGATGCCGTTCCAGAGCCCTCGCCGTTCGCGATCCACGCACCGATCCGCGTCAGCACGCAACCGAGGACCTGAAGACCATGACCGCCACGACCCAATCCCGCCCCGATCCCGGCAGTTCGCCCGCACGATTCTCCCGGCTCACCAGACCACAGCACCTGCAGGGCGAACACTGGAGCGACATCTCGGTCATGCTGGGAGCACTATCGATAGTGATGTTCTGGATGTTCGGATTCGGCATCGTTCTCGGCGTCTGCGCCATCGCTGCCGGCATCGCCGCCAACCGACACCCTGCCGTCGAAGGAAGCGAGCCCAAGTCTCTGGAAGCACTGCTGGGCATTCTCACCGGCGCGTTCGGAATCGCCGCCGGCACAGTCTTTCTCACCGCGGCGCTCCCACACCTCTGACATACGCCACAATCCGGCCCGACACCCGGTGAGTATCCACTCGCGGGTGCCGGGCCAGATGACGGTTTGATCGGCCTAGGCCGATCAAACCGTGATCAGTCGAGGTCGAACCGGTCGAGGTTCATCACCTTGTTCCAGGCAGAAACGAAGTCCTGCACGAACTTCTGCTGCGCGTCGTCGGCGGCATACACCTCGGCGAGAGCGCGCAATTGCGAGTTCGAACCGAACACGAGATCGACGGCGGTGGCGGTCCACTTGGCGGCACCCGTCACACGGTCGGTGCCCTCGTAGACGTTCTCGGCCGAGGACGCACCCTTCCACTCCGTACCCATGTCGAGGAGGTTGACGAAGAAGTCGTTGGTCAACGCCTCGGGCCGGTCGGTGAAGACGCCGTGCTTCGTCTGGCCGAAGTTGGCGTTCAGTGCACGCAGGCCGCCGACGAGAACCGTCATTTCCGGAGCGGTCAGGTTCAACATGTAGGCCCGGTCGACCAGAAGTGCCTCGGCAGGCAACTTCTCCCCCGCCCGGAGGTAGTTGCGGAACCCGTCGGCCTTCGGCTCGAGTACGGCGAACGACTCCACATCGGTCTGCTCCTGTGTGGCGTCGGTACGACCCGGCGTGAACGGGACCGTGACGTCGTGACCGGCGTTCTTCGCCGCCTTCTCGACAGCCGCAGCACCCGCCAGGACGATCACGTCCGCGAGTGAGACCTTCACTCCGCCGGACTGCGACGAGTTGAAGTCCTGCTGAATCTGTTCGAGGGTCTGCAGGATCGTGGACAGCTCGGCGGGGCTGTTGATCTCCCAATCCTTCTGCGGCGCAAGCCGGATCCGCGCCCCGTTGGCGCCGCCGCGCATGTCGGTGCTGCGGTGGGTGGCTGCCGACGCCCAAGCGGTGGACACCAGCTGCGGGATGGACAGGCCCGAGTCGAGGATCTTGCCCTTGAGCGCGGCGATCTCGCTGTCACCGATCAGCTGGTGATCGACCGCAGGGACCGGGTCCTGCCACAGCTGCGCCTCGGGAACCCACGGGCCGAGGTAGCGCGTGACGGGTCCCATGTCGCGGTGCAGCAGCTTGTACCAGGCCTTGGCGAACTCCTCGGCAAATTCCTCCGGGTGGTCGAGCCAACGCCGGGTGATCTTCTCGTAGGCCGGGTCGATGCGCAGCGAGAGGTCCGTGGTCAGCATCGTGGGAGCACGCCCCGCCGACGAATCGAACGGGTCGGGAATCGTGCCCGCGCCTGCGCCGTCCTTCGCGGTCCACTGCCAGGCACCGGCGGGACTCTTGGTCAGCTCCCACTCGTTGCCGTACAGGACCTCCAGGAAGCTGTTGTCCCACTTCGTCGGTGTGGGGGTCCACACGACCTCGAGACCACTGGTGATCGCATCCTTGCCCACGCCGGTGCCGTAGGCACTCTTCCAGCCGAGGCCCTGCTGCTCGATCGGGGCGCCCTCCGGTTCCGGACCGACCAGGTCGGCGTCGCCTGCGCCGTGCGTCTTGCCGAAGGTGTGGCCGCCTGCGATCAGCGCAGCGGTCTCCACGTCGTTCATCGCCATGCGGCTGAACGTCTCCCGGATGTCGCGGGCGGCTGCCAGCGGATCCGGCTGGCCATTGGGCCCCTCCGGGTTCACGTAGATGAGGCCCATCTGCACGGCCCCGAGCGGACCCGAGAGTTCCCGATCGCCGCTGTAGCGCTCGTCGCCCAGCCAGGTGTCCTCGGGACCCCAGTACATTTCCTCGGGCTCCCAGATGTCCTCGCGGCCGAATCCGAACCCGAAGGTCTTGAACCCCATCGACTCCAGGGCACAGTTCCCTGCGAAGACGAGGAGGTCCGCCCACGAGATCTGCTTGCCGTACTTCTGCTTCACCGGCCAGAGCAGCCGGCGGGCCTTGTCGAGGTTCGCGTTGTCGGGCCAGCTGTTGAGGGGGGCGAACCGCTGAGCGCCCTGACCGCCGCCGCCGCGACCGTCCGCGATGCGGTAGGTGCCCGCGGCGTGCCAGCTCATCCGGATGAAGAGGCCGCCGTAGTGGCCGTAGTCGGCGGGCCACCAGTCCTGCGAGGTCGTCATCAGATCGATGACGTCGCGTTTGAGTGCCTCGACGTCGAGCTTGGCGAACTCCTCGGCGTAGTCGAAGTCCTCACCCATCGGGTTCGACTTGGATGTGTGGGCGTGCAACACCGACAGCTCCGGCTGGTTCGGCCACCAGTCGCGGTTGTTCCTCGGGCGGTTCGCCGCCGGAGTGGGAGACGGGATTACGGGGTTTTCACTTTCACTGGTGCTCTGAGTGTTTCCCTCATGAGCGACCGGGCAGCTATCGGACACAACATTCCTTCCGGGAGAGACCAAACTGGGCTGTGGTCATGGGTTCGATCGAGAAGTCTGTGAAGTCGAGCAGTCGGGGCACAGACCCCAATAGATGACCTCGGCCTCCTCGACGAGGAAACCGTTGTCGTCGGACGCGGTCAGGCACGGCGCCTCACCGACGGCACAGTCGACGTCCGCAATGGCCCCACACGACCGGCAGATGACGTGGTGGTGATTGTCTCCGACCCGCGACTCGTAACGAGCAACGGAGCCGGGCGGCTGAATCCGCCGCACCAATCCCACAGCGGTCACTGCGTGCAGCACGTCGTACACGGCCTGCCGGGACACCCCTTCCAGAACGGTGCGCACCGCTCCGAAAATCGTCTCCGTATCGGCATGTGGACGCGCGTGCACGGCCTCCAACACCGCGACCCGCGGGCGGGTCACGCGAAGCTCAGCCCCGCGCAGCAGCGCTGCGTAATCCGGCATCGACGGCACCCACCCACTATGACTTACTTTTCTGGACTCAGCCAAGACTTTGCGGAAACTATTTGCCGTGACTTCGACTCACGCACACCTGGCCCGTTGGCTGACCGCGGCTCCGACAAACTTCAGGGAAGCTCGAAGGTGACGACGACCGAGGGCACCGAATCCGGCGAAGACAGTCCGATCGTGCCGCGCGACGGCACGAGGGAGAGTCCGCCACCTCCGCCGCCCGGCGGCTCGTTCGCCTCGCCGGTGCCACCGATCCGTCCCCCGGCGGCGCCTCCGCCGCCGCCGTACCCATCCGGCCCCACCTCCGCCCCCGGCGCCGATCCCGTCGCCGACGGCCCCGGGAGCGTCGCACCGGAACTTCCTGCGCTGCCGCCGTATCCGGGACCACCGGCAAGGCTGGCCGGGCTCGACCCGTCGGATCCGAACACGGGCTGTCCGCCGCCGTGCCCGTTCTCGCCGACCCGGACGTACACCGTCGATCCCGGAACGAGCCAGGCGTCACCACGGGCTACCGCTCCCCGGCCGCCGGGAGACCGTGCGGCAACAGCTGTCACCGCCTCGGCCGCCGACCGCCTCGATGTGCACCTTCCAGACGCCGTCCGGAATCCTCAGCGGTACACCGTGGACACCTCCGGAAGGAGACACTTCGCCGGTGTTGTCGGTGTACGCGCAGGTGACCGCCTTCTGGGACTGGACGCACTGCGACGGCAACTCCGCCACTGCCACTCCCGAACCCGGGAAGACCGCCAGCCCGCCCGCGGTGGAACCCACCGCCGCGGCCATACCGAGAAGCCGTACCTTCGACACCGACCCCCTACGCTCACCCTCCCCGGTCGCGCACCGGCCCGGTGAACGGGTCCCACGCTTCGACTGTAACCGCGCCAACGATGCCGGGATGAAAAGCCCTCCGTCGGAACCTAATCCGGGCGGGCGTCGCCCGGGGAGACGATGCCGTGATCGAAGGCGTACACGATGGCGGCCGCGCGGTCGCGGAGATCGAGCTTGAGGAAGATGTGCCCGACGTGACTCTTCACGGTCACGCCCGAGATACCCAGCTCACGCCCGATCTCACTGTTGCTGTGCCCACGCCCGATGAGGGCGAGCACATCGAGTTCTCGCGCGGTCAGCTCGGTGAGGTGGTTCCGGCCCCCGTCGGACGACGGCGCGACGGTGCGGTACGTGGCGAGAACGCGTCCGGTCACTGCGGGGTCGAGGCAGGCGCCGCCCTCGGCGACGGTGCGGACGGCGCGAATCAGGTCCTCGGCAGGCGAATCCTTGAGGATGAAACCCGCCGCACCCGCGCGGAGCGACCCGGACAGCAGTTCGTCATCGTCGAACGTGGTGAGCACCAGCACCGGCGGTGGCTGCGCTCCCGACCGGAGATCGCGGGTCGCGCGGATGCCGTCGACCTTCTTCATCCGAAGGTCCATGAGCACGACGTCCGGAGTGTGCTCCGCCACCGCGCCCGGCACCTCCGCGCCGTCGGCGCATTCGCCGACGATCACGAAGCCGTCCTTGCGCCGCAGGATCCGGCGCAGCCCCGACCGCACGAGTTCCTGGTCGTCGACCAGCAGCACCCTGATCTCCGGGCCCGTCACGACAGTCCCGGGATGTGGCGGAGGATCGCCGGCCGACAGGAATCTCGGGGCAATGGGACCGCGGCGTGCACCGACCATCCTCTGCCGTCCGGGCCGGCGCGGAGTGTGCCACCGAGCAGCGCGGCGCGCTCGCGCATGCCCCGCAGACCGGAGCCGAGCGAGCCGTTCGGTGGGGTCACCTGACCTCGGGTCGGGTTGCGGATTTCCAGGGTGATGCGTTCCGGCTCGATCGTGAGTCGCACGTCGGCACTGGCGCCGGGTGCATGTTTGGCGACGTTGGCCAGCGACTCCTGCGTGATGCGGAAGATCCCGAGACCGACCGTGCCGGTCACGGCGGAGAGGTCGCCCTGCATGTCGAAGGCCACCGGTAGACCCGCACGGCGGAAGTCGTCGATCAGATCGGGAAGGTCGGCGACGCCCGGCTCGGGACGGGTGCCCGACGGACCTGCGTCGAGCAACCCGACGGTGCGCCGAATGTCGGCCATCGCCTGCCGCCCGAGTCGCTCGGCGTCAGAGAGCGCGTCCACCGCGTCGTCGACGTCGCGGTCCTGCTCGAGCGCGCGACGGGCCGCGGTCAGATGCAGCAACGTGATGCTCAGCGAGTGGGCGATGACGTCGTGAACCTCGCGGGCGATTCGCTGGCGCTCACGTGTGGCGGCCTGCTCGGATTGAATCGCCTTCGAGGCCCGCTCCTGGTGAAGGAGGCGCAACTGTGTGAGCATCAGGTAACCGAAGGCCCAGCCCAGCACGACTCCCGCGAGAGCGTAAGGCGCACCGTCGAGTCGGCCCGTCAGTGCAAACGCAGACAGGACTGCCATCGCGGCAGCCAAGGTGGCGAGGCTGACGGCCAGTGACGCCGTTGCCGCGACCTCGGCGGTCAGGATCACCAGGATGAGCGGAGCGAAGTCGAAGGCCGTGTCGGGCTGCTGCAGAAGCAACAGTGCGGCCGCCGCGATGACGACGACGGCCAGGAACGGACGCGGAAGCACCACCCCCGGCCTGATCATGTCTCCCACAACGGGGGTCACCGCGGCGACCAGACCACACAGCAGAACCCACCCCGGCGGCACGAAGCCGTCGCGTTGCGCGACAGCCGCACCGGCGATGACCACGACGGCGATGTGCGCGAATACCGGCACAGCGAGCGGGTAGTCGTACCCACTCTCCGCCACGCGTCGACGAAAAAATGCCGTCACCTGCACACGACCAGCGTAGGCGAAGACCCACCCGCACCGCGTCCTCTCCGGAGCGGAGACCCCCTCCGCCCACGGTAGGAGACGAGAACGCGACCGTGGCACGGCGAAACCGCTGCCGCGGATCCGTAGCGTTGCCGCCATCAACGAAACTACGGAGGTGGCCGAGATGTCGTGGAACGATTTCCGTGCACGCCGGGCGGTACTGGAAGAGATCCTGGCGCGGGCGCACACCGACCCCGCACAGGCGTTGCGGTTCGACGAAGTGCCCGGCGCGATCGAGCTTTTCGGCTCGACCGACAACATCCTGCTCGCACTTCAGCACCGGTGGAGCAATCACCTCGCGGCCCGCCTCGACCAGGCGGTCGAGGACGGCACCCCCCTGAATGTGACTTGGAAAGCGCTGGCCGCCGAGCAACCGGCATTGCGCGCGCTCCTCGACACCGCGGCCGCCTCCTCCCTGCCGTTGCGCGGGTCCCAGCGCGCGGAGCAGCGGATGATCGAGGCCCACCACACCGGACGACTGTCCGGCCACGGGATCGAGCAGCGACCGATCGGCGCGCGAACGCCGACGATGACCCCCGTGTGAAGAACGGACGGACGGCTAGGGGTGCGCGAATGCCGCCTCGAACGCGTCGAGCGCGTCGTCCGGATCGTTCTTCGCCCACCCTTCGAGTCCCACGACGCCGGTGTAGCCGATGTCGCGGAGGGCCGCGGCGACAGCCGGGTAGTGGATTTCGCCGGTTCCGGGTTCGCAGCGTCCGGGGACGTCGGCGACCTGGATCTCCCCGATGTAGGGCAGCGCCTTTCGGATGAGTTCGATGAGGTTTCCCTCACCGATCTGGGCGTGATAGAGATCGAGATTCATGCGTAGGTGAGGGCTGTCGACCGCCCGGACGAGTGCGAGGGTGTCGGCCGCGGTCGCGAACGGGGTACCGGGATGATCGACGGCGAGGTTGAGGTTCTCGAGCGTGAACACCCGTCCCGCCTGTTCGCCGAGTTCGGCGACCTTCCGCAGAGTGTCGGCGGCGGTGAGCCACATTGCGGGCGTGACCGTTTCGACCGGCCGGACGGGCAGGCCCCGGTGGTCGAGTCCGGTTCCGTGCAGGTTCAACCGCGGGCAGTCGAGCCGTTTCGCGACGTCGAGGGACTGCTGCGCCGTGGTGAGCAGGGCCTCGATGCCGTCGGCTTCGGTGAGGTTGCCCTCCAGATAGCCCGTCATCGAGGAGAATTCGGCGCCGACGGCGGCGAGAGCGTCGATGTCCTTGGTGGACCAGTCCCAGATCTCGACCTGGAGTCCACGTTCGGCGATGCGGTGCACGCGGTCCAGGAACGGCAGGTCGAGGTAGAGCATTTCGGCGCTGGCGGCGAGCGTGTACGTGGCCATCGGTGTCACCCGTCCAGGTCGACGGCGGAGCCGGTCTCGACGCTGCGGATGGCGGCGAGTGCGATCGACAGCGCGGTGCGGGCGTCCTGGCCTGTGACGACGGCCGGTGTGTGAGTGCGGATCGCGTCGACGAAGGCGGTCAGTTCCCCCAGGTACGCGGAGTGCAGGAGGTCGGTGTCGCGGCGCGCGGTGTCGGCGTGCATCCCGTCGGGCCCGTAGTACGTCATGTCGGTGCTGAGCCCGCTGCCTGCGGTGATCATGCCGCCGGAGCCGAACACCTCGGCGCGCACGTCGTATCCGTACAGCGCACTGAAGCTCGCCTCCGCCGTGGCGATGGCGCCGTTGTCGAACTGGACCGTCACCACTGCGGTGTCGAGGTGGCCCGCGCCCTTGGCGTCCGGTCGCACCAGGGCGTCGGCCACGGCATGCACCCGCACCGGGCGGGCATCCGGGTTGAGGAAGCAGAGGGTGTCGAAGTCGTGAATGAGCGTTTCGAGGAAGATCGTCCATTGCGGAACGCGTGCCGGATCGGCGGTGTACGGCCCGGGATCGCGGGTCAGCGAACGCAGCAACTGCGGGGCCCCGACTTTCTGCGCGTCGATCGCGGCGCGGGCGGCGGCGAATCCGGGAGCGAATCGGCGATTGAAGCCGACCTGCAGGACGATGCCCGCGTCGGCGGCCGCCGCTATGGCTCGGTCGGCGTCCGCGAGGGTCACCGCCATCGGCTTCTCGACGAACACGTGCTTGCCGGCGGCCGCGGCCGCGACGACCAGGTCCGTATGACTCCGCGCGGGGGCGGTGATCAGCACCGCATCGACCTCGTCGCTGGTGAGTACGTCGTCGACGGTCGTGGTGGCGAGTGACGCTCCCAACGTGGTGGCGAGACGCTGCGCGGACTCGCCGACCGGGTCGCTGACTGCGACGAGCGACGCCCCGGGGACCAGGCGGGCCACGATCTCCGCGTGATTCGAGCCGATGCGTCCGGCACCGATCAACGCGATGCGTACCGGGTGGGAAGCGGGCGCCGTCGAGTGGACGGTTGCGGCTTCGGTGAGTGACATGGGTGCGCTCCAGTGCAGTGAAAGGGCGGAGGTCGAGGCGAACTAGTACGTTCTAGTTCTAGACCGTAGAACTCGTGCGATCATTGGTCAAGAGCAGCCTCGAGCGCAGCAGCGCGGGGCCCGGAAGACAGGAGCCGTGCACGTGGTCGAACCGGTGGCGGGATCGACCGGCGGCGCCCGCCCGACGATGGGCGACGTAGCGCGAGCAGCAGGAGTCTCCACAGCGCTAGTCTCGATCGTGATGCGCGGCGTTCCCGGGGCCAGCGAGGCCACCCGCAGGCGCGTGCTCGACATCGCCGACGAGATGGGCTACGTTCCCGACCGTCGCGCACAGAAACTGCGCCAGGCCAGTTCCCGGTTGCTCGGAGTCGTGTTCGAACTGCAGCAGCCGTTCCACGGCGATCTCGTCGAACAGATCTACGCGGCGGCCACCCGCCGGGGCTATGACGTGATGCTCAGCGCGGTCGCCCCGAGTCGCGCCGAGAAGGTCGCCGTCCAGGCGCTCATGCGGGAGCGCTGCGAGGCCGCGATCCTCCTCGGCACCCGGTTCGACACCGATGAGCTCGGCGCGCTGGCCGACCGCGTGCCCGCCCTCGTCGTGGCGCGCGCGAGCGGCTTGCCCGGAGTCGGTGCCGTGCGGGGCGACGACGTCGCCGGCATCACCCTGGCCGTCGACCACCTCACCGAACTCGGGCACCGGAACATCGCGCACATCGACGGCGCCGACGCTCCCGGCGGTGCGGACCGGCGGGCCGGATTCCTGGCCGCGATGGACCGGCACGGACTGTCGGCTTCGGCAACGGTCGTGACGGGCGGTACGACGGAAACCGAAGGCGCAGAAGGCATGCACACACTTCTGGAGATGCCCACTCCCCCGACAGCCGTCGTCGCCTTCAACGACCGGTGCGCCACCGGCGTGCTCGACCTACTGGTCCGCCGTGGCCGGGACGTGCCCGCGGACATCTCCGTCGTGGGCTACGACGACTCCCGCCTGGCGAGGATTCCGCACGTGCAGATGACGACGATCTCCCAGGACGCGACGCACATGGCCGAGGCCGCCGTCGACGGAGCGCTGGCTCAGATCGCCGGCGACAAGGCCGTCGACCTCGTGCTCGCGCCGCACCTCGTCCGCCGCGCGACCACCGGCCCTGTCGCACACCGCGACTAGATTCGCTGCCGGATACTAAGCCGCCGACCAGACACCGAGTTCGTTGCCACTCGGATCGGTGAAGTGGAAGCGGCGCCCGCCGGGAAAGTCGTACGGGCCGTTGACCACGATGCCACCGGCCGCGCGCACCGCATCCACCGACGCGTCGAGGTCCACCGAGTACAGCAGCACCAGCGGTCCCCCTGCCGGCTTCCGTTCCGGCACCTGCAGCAGGCCGCCGACTTCCTCACCGTCCGCACCGACGATCCCCGCGTACTGCGGGCCGTAGGGATTGAACTCCCAGCCGAATGCCGAGCGGTAGAATGCTTCCGCGTCCGCGAGGTCCGTGACCGACAACTCCACGTAATTCAGTCGATGATGATCTGCGCCAGAAGGTGACATGCCGGAACTCTAGCCGGAATCGGCTCCTCGATCAGGAGTTCGGTCGGCGAGAAGCATGTTCACGAAACCGCGGGTGCTCGCCGTCTGGGGTCGGCCGGCGACCTGAACGAGGGAGATGGTGCGTTCGACCGTCGGCTGCAGGGGTATGTGGACGAGTCCGGCGAACGAGATCATGGGAAGCACGAGTTCGGGTACCGCGGTGACGCCGAGCCCGGCCGCCGCCAATCCCGCTACCGCGCCGATGTTCTGCGCCTGCATGACGGGACCGAGTTCGATGCGTGCGTCCTCGACGGCCCGGCGGACGGGCGCCGCGATACTGCTCTCGGGTCCGAACGCGATGAACGGCTGCCCGGCGAGATCCGACCACCTCAGCGCCGGCCGATCGGCGAACGGATGTGTGGGCGCGACAGCGCAATAGAAGGAGTCGCTCGTCAGGACGTCCTGTTGCAGTCCGGGCAGAATGCCCGAGGTGGTGACCAGGGCGAGGTCGACCGTGCCCGAGTACACGGCGTCGAGAACCTCCTGACGTAGTCCGTCCCGGATCTGGAGGCGCACGTCGGGGTGCTGCTCGCGGAAGCTCACCACATAGGGGGGAAGGAACGTGGCCGCGAGTGAGGGCAGGCATGCCACCGTCACGATTCCGCGGTCGCCGGTGACGAATCGTTCGATCTGCGTGAGTCCGTCGTCGAAATCGTGGAGCATCCGCCGGGCATGCTCGATGATCTCGTGCCCGTGCGTGGTCAACTCGACACGGCGAGTGGTGCGTTCGAACAGCGTGACGTCGAGTCTGCGCTCGGCCTCGGCGACCGAGCGGCTCAGCGAGGACTGAGACACGTCGAGTGCGTGGGCCGCCGCGGTGAAGCTCGCGTAGTCGGCGATCGCGACGATGCTCCTCAGGTGCGAGATCCCGAGATTGATGCTCATGCGCATCAGTATGGCCGGTATTCATGCGTTGGGCTGGCGTACCCGCCGCCCGAGCTGCATCACCTCATTCATGAGTTGAACTCATGAATCAATCAACCATTGATATTTGACGCGCAAATGTGAGGCGCGCGACACTGAGACTCCATTTCGAAGGAGGTCACATGGTTGCCGCGCTCGGGTTCGCCACGATCGCTTGTTTCCTGGCGCTGGCGTTCAGCCGCCGGGTCTCGGTGCTCGTCGCACTGATCCTCGTTCCCGTCACGTTCGCGATCGTGGGCGGATGGGCACCCGACCTCGGGGAGATGGTGGGCGACGGTCTGCTGAAGGTCGCGCCCGTCGCCATCATGATCGCCTTCGCGGTCCTGTATTTCAGCCTGATGGTCGACGTGGGACTGTTCGACCCGGCGATCCGCCGGATCGTCCGGTGGGCAGGTGGCAATCCCACCAAGATCGCCGTCGGAACCGCGGTACTGACCCTGCTCGTCGCGCTCGACGGCGACGGAACCTCGACCTTCCTGATCACCATCTCGGCGTTGCTGCCCATCTACCAGAAACTCGGGATGCGCCCGGTCGTCCTCACCGGCATCGTCTGCCTGGCCGCGGGACTGATGAACATGATTCCGTGGGGCGGCCCGACCGTCCGCGCCATGGCCGCGCTCGACCTGACCAGCGCCGACATCTTCACGCCGGTCCTGCCCGCGATGGGCGCCGGGATCCTGTGGGTCCTGTTCGCCGCCTACATGATCGGTCGCACCGAACGTAAGCGGCTCGGCGTGACCGAACTGGCATCTGCCGGCGGCGGTGGTCCCGGCACGCCGCACATCTCCGACGCGCCGGTGCGCACCGGACGCCAACGGGTGGTGATGGCGTTCAATACCGTGCTCACGCTCGTCCTGATCGTGATCCTGCTGTTCCAGTTCGTGCCGCTGGAGGTGGCATTCGCCATCGCATTCGCACTTGCGCTCGCCGTCAACCGCCCGAAGTGGGACGACCAACAGGCCCTGTTCGCGAAGCACGGCGGCAACGTCACCATGGTGGTGGCGATGATCCTCGCGGCAGGCGTGCTCACCGGAATCCTCAACGGCACCGGGATGATCACCGCGATGGCGCAGACCTTCGTCTCCTGGATCCCGCAGTCCGCCGGCTCTCTGATCCCCGTCATCACCGCCGTCACGTCGATGCCGCTCAGTCTGGTCTTCACCCCGGACGCCTACTACTTCGGCGTCGTCCCGGTGCTCGCGGAAACCACGGCATCATTCGGAGGCGACCCCGCGGAGATCGGCCGCGCCGCCATCCTCGGCCAGATGACCACCGGATTCCCGCTCAGCCCGCTGACCGCCGCGACGTTCATCCTGATCGGACTGAGCAAGGTGGACCTCGGCAAGCACCAGCGGTTCATCTTCGGCTGGGCCTTCGGGACCACCATCGTGATGACCGTCGTGGCGCTGCTCACCGGTGCCCTCTCGTTGTAATCGTCCGCGACATCACCGCAGCCGGCCCACCCCACCACCCGTCGAACAAGCAAAGGACTTCGAGCCCGTGACACCATCGAGCACCCGCGACAGAGCCTCGCGGAGCGTGCGACTCGGCGCCGGATCCGGGTTCTCCGGGGATCGCATCGACCCCGCCGAGAAACTCGCCCGGCACGCCGACCTCGACTACCTGATCTTCGAATGCCTCGGCGAACGCACCGTCGCCGCCGGAAACGCGCGCCGCCTCGAGAACCCGGACGAAGGATACGATCCGCTCCTCGCCGCACGCATGCGCGCGGTTCTCCCGCACACGCTCGCGTCCGGGACCACGGTGATCACAAATGCCGGTGCCGCGAACCCTCTCGCCGCTGCCGAACTGGTCTCCGGCATCGCGTCCCGGTCCGCCGACCGGCAGGTGCGCATCGCTGCGATCACGGGCGACGCGGTGCTCGAGCAGGTGCTGCGCCACGACCCCGTCGTGTGGGAAACCGGGAAACGCCTGGCGGAGCACGACGAGGAACTCGTCTCCGCGAACGCGTACATCGGGGCGGAGGCCGTGATCCCCGCGCTCGAACTGGACGCCGACGTCGTCGTCACCGGGCGTCTGGCCGACCCTTCCCTCTACGTCGCCCCGCTCGCCCACCATTTCGGATGGGACCTGGCCGATCACGAAACCGTCGGCGCCGCAACCGCGATCGGGCACTTGCTCGAGTGCGCCGGACAACTCACGGGCGGGTACTACGCGGATCCCGTCACCAAACCGGTGAAGGGCATGGCCGATCTCGGCTTCCCGTTCGCCGACGTCCTCGCCGACGGATCGGCGACATTCGGCAAACTCGACGGGTCTGGCGGCATACTCACCGAACGAACCTGCGCCGAGCAACTCCTGTACGAGGTGGGTGATCCCACCGCCTATCTCACGCCGGACGTCACCGCGGACTTCGGCAACGTGTCGTTCACCAGCGTCGGACCCGACCGGGTCGCCATCACCGGTGCGACGGGGCGCCCCCGGCCGCAGCAGCTGAAGGTCACCCTCGGCTTCCGCGGCGGCTGGCTCGGTGAGGGGCAGATCAGCTACGCGGGCCCGCGTGCCTACCCCCGCGCCCGGCTCGCCGCGGACATCGTCGCCGAACGGCTCGTGGACGTGCACGGTTTTACCGAGGCCGCCGTCTCCGTCGAATACATCGGCGCCGGTGCGGCTTTCCGCGGCCTCGACACGGACACCGATGCCCGCGAGGTTCGACTGCGAGTGACCGCCCGCGCACGTACCCGCGAGGAAGCCGACCTCGTCGGCTGGGAAGTGGAAAGTCTGTACACCAACGGACCGGCCGGCGGCGGCGGTGCCCGGCGCTCGGCGACCGAGGTACTCGCGATCCGCTCGTGCACCCTCCCCCGCGACCTCGCATCCACCCGGGTGCATCTCACGGAGGTGACGAAATGACCACGCCCGCAACGGTTCAGAAGATCGACACCCTCGCCGACGTCCGTGCCGGCGACAAGGGGGACACGCTCATCCTCGCCGTGCTGGCCCGGGACGACGCCGCCTACCGTCATCTCGCCCGGAGACTGACCGAGGACGTCGTCGCCGCCCACTACCCTGGACTGATCACCGGCCCGGCCCGGCGCACCTGCCAGCCGAACCTGATGGCGATGGTGTTCGAGTTGCCGGGCGTCCTCGGCGGCGGCGTCACGGGTTCACCCGCACTCGACGGCCACGGCAAGACGCTGGGCTATCACCTGCTGAGCCTCGAAATCTGACGGGTTACGCGGGATTCCGGTCCCGAGACGCCGACAGGGTGGCGGCGAGCGCCTGACGGTCGAGCTTGCCGCGCGGCGTGCGTGGCAAGCTGTCGACCGCGAGTACCTCAACCGGCATGCTCGGGCTGGGTAACGTGGCGCGCAGATGCCGCCAGATCTCGCCGGAACTCGGCCCGTCGCCGTCCATCACGATCGCGGCGGCCGGTGCCTCGCCCATCCGGCTGTCGGGCACTCCGATGCACGCGGCCTCCGAGATCCCGGGGAGTGCGGTCAACGCCGCCTCGATGGCCGCGGGTTCCACATTGAGTCCCGCCCGGATCACCGTGTCGCTGTCGCGACCGAACAACTGCAGGCTGTTGCCCGCCACCCGGCCTCGGTCCCCCACCGTCATCCACCCGTCGGCGGGGCCGTTCACCACGCCGTCCTCGGTGAGGTAGCCGTCGAACAGCATGTCGCTGCGCACGTGAACGAGGCCCTCGCGAATCTCTGCGTCGACGCCGTCGAACAGTTCGCCTGCCGCATGCTCGTCGGCGGCGCCGACACCCCGGTCGAAGGACACGAAGCTCAGTTCGGATGCGCCGTAGAAGTGCACGAGCGACGCATTCGGCAGCACCTCCTGCAACGCCTCACGCCCGGTGCGTGGCCACCGGGCCGCCGACGACAGCACCTCACGGACGCTGCCGACCGGACCGATCCCCGACCGCACCACGTCCCAGGCGATGGTGGGTACCGAGTACAGATGTGTGGCCGCGTCGCGCAGCGAGTGCGTGACCGGTCGCAGATCCACCGTCACACCGCGAGTGAGCCCGTGCAGCGCGCCGTACAGGAAATGGGTGTGGTCGAGAACTCCGGGCACCGCCACGCGGTCGCCGCTGCCGATGTCGAACGTCTCGTCCGAGCGGTCGAGGGTCGTGGCCCACGATCGCTGGTTGCGCACGAACAGCTTCGGCTCACCGGTGGTGCCGGACGTGATGCCGACCAGCAGTTCGGCGTCGGGACGCGCCCGGTCCGCGGCGCCGCCGGATTCGAGGCTGTCCGCCATCTCGACGGTCCCGTCGAATCCCAGTCTCCGTAGCCTGGTGTGCTGGTGTGACGCGGCCACCACGGCGCCGGGTTTCGCGAGCTCGAGCACCCGCGTCAGTTGCGCGGGCAGGAGATGCCGATGCAGCAGCACGACACTGACTCCCGCGTGCATCGCCGCCGTCACCACGACCAGCGACCCGACATCCGACGTCGGCAGCACGGCGACCCGGTTCATGCCGTCGAGCCCGGCGGCGGTGCGTGTGACCCGCGACCAGAACCGGCCGTAGTCGACGGTCTCGCGCGTGGACACGACCGCTGTCGTCTCCGGGTTCTCGGCGGCCCGTCGAGCGACACGCTCGGCGAGCAGCTCAGTCATCGTCCACTCCCCGTGCGACGAGGGCGTCGCCCATCGCATCCGCGGTCCGGAGGGCGCGGACCAGAACCGGTGTGGCCAGCGCCGTCATCGACCATTGCAACCCGCGCGCCTTCCGCGCCTGCGCCACCTCCTGCACGATTCCCGTCAACAGCGGGATACACCGGATCGCCAACGCGAGCAGGAGTCCGATCCGGTCCGGGTCGACCCCGAACCTCCGCAGGGGCCCGAGTGCGCGCGACACCGTGTCGAGCATGTCGGTGACCCTGGTGGTGAGCGTGACCAACGCGGCGAGCGCCACCGAGATCAGCAGCACCCCGCACACGACGATCGCGCGCGCGGGCGAGGTGATCAGCACCTGGAACACGGCGATGATCAACAACATCCACACCACCGGACGCAACTGCGCCACGGCGACCCGCCACGGAATGCCAGCCACCGCGAACAGCAGGCCCACCACCAGGATGACGAGACCGACCTCGAGCGGGGTACGCACGAACACGGTGGCGGTGACGATCGACGCGATCAACAGCAACAGTTTCAGCCCGGCGGGCATCCTGTGCAGGAGCGAGTCGCCCGGGCGGTACAGGCCGATCATTCGACCAACTGCCGGTACGCGGGGACGGCGTCGTCCGGGCTGCCGTCGAATGCGACGAGACCGTCGTCGATGACGATGACCCTTTCGAAACTCTCCAGCAGCGCCAGTTGGTGGGTCACGACGATCACCTGCTGGTCCATCGAATCGAGTGCTTCGGCGACGACGCGGGCGTTCCGCAGATCCAGCAGTGTGGTCGGCTCGTCGGCGATGATCACCTCGGGCCTGCGGATGAGGACGGCACCGATGGCGAGCAACTGCTTCTGGCCACCGGACAGCAGGTGCGCGGGGTGATCGGCGTGCTGGTCGAGCCGGAACCGCACCAGGATCTCCTCGACGCGGGCGGCGATCTCCGGCTTGCTCAGACCGGACCGGCGCAGCGAGAACGCCAGGTCCTCGGACACTGTGGGCATGACGATCTGGGTGTCTGGGTCGGTGAACACGAACCCGACCTTGCGGCGCACCTGGGCGCCCTTTTTGGCGGCGTCGACACCGTCGACCGTGACGGTGCCGGAGGTGGGCTTCAGCAACCCGTTGATCATGCGCGCCAGGGTCGACTTGCCGGAACCGTTGGATCCGATGATGCCGACGCGACGCTCGGAGAATCGCAGGTCGACGCCGCGGAGCACCGGGCGGTCCCCGAAGGCATGCGTCACCGAATCGAAGACGATCTCACTCACGACACGCGCTCCACGAGCATCGCGATGCCCTGTCCGCCGCCGATGGCGCAGGCCGCGAGCCCGAGCGCGGGTCCGTCCTCGCGCAGCATCTGACTTGCCAAGCGCACCAGCAAGATCGCTCCCGACGCTCCCCATGGGTGTCCCATGGCGATGGCGCCGCCCTGCGGGCAGATCACGGATTCGTCCAGGCCGAGTTCGTCCGACACCGCCAGGACCACCGACGCGAAGGCCTCGGTGATCTCGACGACGCCCAGATCCGCCACGTCGTATCCGGTTCTCTTCAGAAGTTTGCGGATCGCGGGGACCGGTCCGAGACCGGGCAGCGCCGGGTCCGATCCCGCGACGGCCGAGCCGAGGATTCGCAACGCAGGCAGTCCGGCGGACAGCGACTCCGTCGTCACCGCCAGCACGGCGGCGCCGTCCGAGATGCCGCAGGAGTTCCCCGCCGTAGCCGTTCCGCCCGCTCCGAAACTGGGGCGCAGCCGCGCGAGCCTGGCCTCGGTCATGCCTGCGCGAATGCGCTGGTCCCGCGCGATGTCACCGATCGGCACGATTTCCGACGAGAAGTCGGCGGCTGCGGCGAGCGTGTGCGACCGCGCCGCGTACGCGTCCTGCCGCTCACGGCTGATACCGCGTACCCGCGCGAGTTCGTCCGCGGCCGCTCCCATGTCGGGGTCGGGGAAGTCTTGCGGCGCAAAGGGAGCGCGGGTGTAGCGCACCGGATCGGCGCCCGACACCGGCGGCCAGAACCGCCACGGCGCCGTGCTCGCCGATTCGACGCCGCCGGCCAGAATCAGCTCGTCGGCACCGCTGCGCACGCGGAGCGCGGCCTGCATCACCGCGTCGAGGCCGGAACCGCACTGCCGGTCGACGGTGACACCGGGAACCTCCACGCCCATCCCCGCCTGCAGGGCCGCGACCCGCGCGGGATCACCGCCCGGCCCGAGACAGTTGCCGAGGACGACGTCGTCGACCTCGGCGTCGAGGCCCGACTCCCGCAGCGACGTCAGGACATCGCACAACACCGGGGCGGCCAGATCGGTGGTGGTCAGATCGGCGAACCCGTGCCCGGCATTGCCGATCGGCGTCCGGCGCGGCGCCACCAGAACAGGGACAGAGCTCATGCCAGCCAGTCTCTCACTCGGCCGCGGGCGACCTTGCCACTGGCGGTCCGCGGCATCGACTCGATCGGCACCCAGCGGCGGGGCAGGGCTTCCTTCGTCAGCATCCGGCGTGCTCGGGAACGGACGTCACCGATCTCCGCGGCGCCGTCTAGCTCCACCACGGCGGTGACGGTCTCGCCGAGCACCGAATGCGGCGACCCGACGACGGCGGCCGCGGCGATACCATCGACCGTCTCGAGGATGCGCTCGACGTCCTCGGCAACCACCGTGGTGCCGCCGACGTTGATCGCGGATTCGCCCCGGCCGCGCACCGTCAGCTCGCCATCATTTCCGAGTTCGGCCAGGTCACCGACGCCGAACCACTCCGGGACTCCGATCACGCTGTACGGCGACCGGACGTACAGCAGACCGTCGCGGATGTCGGCGTCGACGCCGTCCAGCAGCCGGAGCGGTTCGGGCACCCGGCGTGCCGCGACGAGGGAGAGTTCCGCGGCGCCGTAATACTCGACGATCTCGATGCCCTCCGCCACCGCGCGGGCGCCGTCGTCCAGGGCGGTCCCGGCGACGATCGCCGTGCGCAGCTTCGGGGCCTTCCCCACGACCTCACGGAGAACGGCGGGAACGGCGTGCACGACTGTCGCGCGGGACGGGTCGTCGGTGACGCACGCGCCGCGCCACAACGCGTGCACGGCGCCGAACAGATGCATCGTGGCGTGCAACGGGCCGGTGATCAGCACGTGGTCGGTCGCGTCGATGCCGGTGATCGCGGTGAAGGCGGGGAAGCTGTCGAACCAGGAGGCCGCGGTGCGCGCGAGCGGACGCGGGCTGCCGGTGGAGCCGGACGTCGCGACCAGCAGAAACGCGGACGGTGGAATCACCGTGCGGTCCGGGCGCGCGTCGGGGTTCTCGACGATCACCGCCGTCCCCTGCCGCGCCGCCGCGCACACACAGATCAGGGCGTCCGGGACCGGCAACGTCGACGCGTCGTAGGCTGACGCACCCGAGCCGTGCTCGAGGATCCATCGGTCGATGGCACGGTCGAGTTCGGCGTACGTGTAGGTGCGGTCTTCGAAATCGAGAGCAGGCTGATCGCCGGAGCCGCCGAGTTCGGAACTCACGTACGGATCAGGCCGGGGTACGCGCGATGCACGCTCTTGGCGACCACGGTCGCGACGACGACCTTCAGCAGGTCGCCGGGGATGAAGGCGAAGTTGGTGGTGATGGCGGCGCCGACACCCAGATCGGTGCGGAGCAGGAGTCCGGCGGTGCCGAAGACGTAGATGACGACGATCCCGCCGAGGGCGTTGATCAGGAGACCGAAAACGATCGGGTACTTCGGCAGGATCCGAGCGGTGAGGAGGCCGATGACCAGCGTCGCGGGAATCCAGCCGATGAGGTATCCGGCGCTCGGGCCTGCGAGCGCGGTCAGTCCGGTCCGGCCACCGGACAGCAGGGGCAGGCCGATGAGGGTCAGTGCGATGAACACCGCGACGGCGGCTGTGCCCTTGCGAGCGCCCAGCACCGCGCCGGCGAGGATGACGCCGAGCGTCTGCAGTGTGATCGGCACTCCGCTGAAGCCGACCGTGATGGCGCCGGGCAGTCCCAGCGCCGCGATCAGCGCGGCGAACACCGCGATCTGCGCCATGTCCCGCGCTGAAATACCGAGCCTCGACACCCGAGCACTCTCGACACCTGCCATGACGACTCCTCTTGCTGCAAACTTGAACGACGTTCAAGGTATCAGGTCGGTGCGGACAACGGTGCGGCAGACTCCGTGACGTCGCCCTGGTCGGGCGTCGTGCGCGCCCCGGCCCGCGCCGCCCCGACTCCCGCCGCGACCACGAAGCAGATACCGGCGACGGCAGCGTGGTCCGGAATCTGGTGCAACACCACGAGCCCGATGATCAACGCGAACGCCGGTTCCAGACTCATCAGCGTCCCGAACGCCGCGGTGTTCAGCCGGCGCAGGGCGAGCATCTCCAGCGTGAACGGCACGACCGGGAGCAGTATCGCCAAACCCAGCCCGATGATCAACAGGTCCGGCGTCATCTTTCCGAGCATCGACGGCCCTCCCACCGCGGTCGCGACCACCCCGGCGACCGGCATGGACACCGCGAGCCCGTTGAGACCCGCCACCTCGTCGCCCACGCGCTGGGTGAGCACGATGTAGAGGGCCCAGCACGCGGCCGCGCCCAGCGCGAACAGGATTCCGACCGGGTCGACGCCGCCGGCCCAGGGTTGCGTCAGCAGCAGCACCCCCACGGCCGCCAACGCCGGCCACTTCAGGCGACCTCGTCCGTGCAGAACAGCGACACCGAGGGGCCCGAGGAACTCCAGCGCGCTGGCTGTTCCCAAGGGGATCCGGTCCACCGCGGCCATGAACAGCAGGGTGACCGCCGCCGTGACCACTCCGAGCAGAACACACGCGCCGAGGGACGAACGCGTGAACGCCTTCGGCCGAGGCCGCACGATCACGGCCAGCAATACCCCCGCCCACGCCAGGCGCAACCAGGCGGCGCCCTCGGCGCCGACGCGCTCGGACACGCCCACGGAGATGGCGAGTCCGCTCTGTACGCACAGCATCGAGGTCAGCGCCATCGTCGCGCCGACGTGGGTCGAGTTCCTGGTCATGCCTGCATTGAATGACACCTCGACCGTTCACGTCCACGTGACTTTCATGGACAAACCGTTCGGATATCGCGAACAATTGGGGAGTGGATACCCGCCGCCTGCATCTCCTGCTCGAGCTCTCCCGCCTCGGCTCCATGCGCGAGGTCGCCGAGACACACCGGCTGACCACCTCGACCGTCTCCCAGCAGATCGCCGCACTGGCGAAGGAGACGGGTGCGCAGCTCGTCGAACCGACCGGCCGCCGGGTGCGGCTCACTCCGGCCGGTCGCCGGCTGGCCGACCACGCCGTCACCATCCTCGCGGCCGTCGACGCCGCCCGGCTCGACCTCGACCCCCACGCCGAGCCGGTCGGCACCCTGCGCGTCGGGGGTTTCGCGACCGGCATCCGGGTGTCGCTGCTCCCGGTCGTCGCCGAACTGGCCCGCACCCACACCCAGGTGGACGTGGTGATCAGCGAGTACGAGCCGGTCGAGGCGTTCGCGTTGCTCGCCGACGACGAACTCGATCTCGCACTGACCTACGACTACAACCTGGCACCGGCATCCCCGGGCACCGCGCTCGAGGCCGTCCCGTTGTGGTCGACTCCCTGGGGACTCGGCGTCCCCGCGCCCGCCGGCGACGAACCCGCAGACGTCGCCGCCTACGCCGGTTCACCCTGGATCGTGAACTCCCGCAACACCGCCGACGAGGACGCCGTCCGCACCCTCGCCTCGCTCGCGGGATTCACACCGCAGATCGCCCACCAGATCGACAGCCTCGACCTCGTCGAGGACCTCGTCGCCGCCGGCTACGGGGTGGGTCTGCTGCCCGCCGACCGTCCCACGCGCAAGGAAGTCACGGTCCGCCCGCTCACCAACCCGAAGGTGGTGCTGACGGCCTACGCCGTGACCCGCCGCGGAAGGTCGACCTGGCCGCCGCTGCGGCTGGTCCTCGACCGCCTGGCCGCCGTCACCGGTGTCTAGCGGGAGGCTACGGCGGAAGCCGCGTCCTTCAGGGTGCGGGCCGCGACCTGCAGTCCCTCGAGCTGTCCCAGTTCGACGTCCTCGTGTTCGATGTTGACCGCCATGTCGGGGTCGACCCGCTGCAGCGCAGCGAGGAAACGGGACCAGAAATCGACGTCGTGTCCGCGGCCGACGGCGACGAAGTCCCACGCCGAGTCCTCGGGCCACTTGTTGACGACGTGCTTGCCACCGAGTCCGGTGGGGTTCTGGTCGGCCGGGATGCGGGTGAACCGGTCGTCGAGAACACCGTAGATCTTGCAGTTCTCGTTGATCCGGGTGTCCTTCGCCGCGGCGTGGAAGACGAGGTCGCCGAGCCAGTCGACCGCGGCGACCGGATCGATGCCCTGCCAGAACAGGTGCGACGGGTCCATCTCGGCGCCGACGTTCGTCGCACCGGTCTTCTCGACCAGACGCTTCAGGGTCGGCGGGTTGAACACCAGGTTCTGCGGGTGCATCTCGATCGCGACCTTGACACCGTTCTCACGGGCGAGCGCGTCGATCTCCTTCCAGAACGGCACCCCGACCTGATCCCACTGGTAGTCGAGGGAGTCGAGGTAGCCGCTGTCCCACGTGTTCACGTGCCATGCCGGCCACTGGCCGCCGGCGTGCGCGGCGGGCAGCCCGGACATCGTGACCACCCGGTCCACACCGAGCAGGCCGGCGACCTTGATGGCGTTGCGCAGGTCCTCGGCGTCCTCGGGGCCCACCTCGGGATCCGCGTGCAGCGGGTTGCCGTTGCAGTTCAGCCCGGCGATGGAGACGCCGGTCTCGTCGAAGACCTTCAGGTACTCC
The DNA here is from genome assembly GCF_000280725.2 of Rhodococcus sp. JVH1. Classification (NCBI taxonomy): domain Bacteria; kingdom Bacillati; phylum Actinomycetota; class Actinomycetes; order Mycobacteriales; family Nocardiaceae; genus Rhodococcus; species Rhodococcus sp. JVH1. Next base: position 2,185,576 of record NZ_CP166289.1, read on the forward strand.
TGCGGTGACACCTCACCGGAGAGGAGTTCCTTGACGGGCAGGTGCGGGGTGGGCAGGAAGCCGCCCGCGTTGATCTCCGCGCCTTCGAGTCCGAGGGACGCGATGGTCTCCAGCGCCTCGCGCAGGCTGCGGTCGTGCAGGACGGCGGTGTACACACCGAGTTTCATGAGGGTTCCTTGCGTGGTGGGAAGCAGTTGGGGTTCAGGGGTTTTGCTGTTCAGCCGATCTTGACTGCTGCTCCGTCGGCGCGGGCGGACTCCGCGACGGCGGTGACGATCTGCATGCCGCGCAGGGCGTGGGCGAAGGACGGCAGCGGGCCGAGGACGTCGATGCCGGCGATCTGGTCGAGGAACGCACGGGCCTGGTAGGCGAAGAACTCCGCCTTGCCGTGGCCGACGCCGCCGGCATCCATCGGCAGGCCGCCCTGGATGTACGGGTGCTGCGGTCCGATGATCACCCGACGCTGACCGTTCACGGTGCGGTCGAGGCCCTCGCTCGACACCGAGAATTCCGCTGCGCGAGCCAGGTCGAACGCCGCGGAGCCGGACGTCCCGAACAGCTCGAAACCGAGCCCGTCCGGAAGCTGGTGCGCGACACGGGAAGCGGAGAACGTTCCGACCGCGCCGTTCTGGAAGCGCGCCGTGAACGTCGCGAGGTCCTCGTTCTCGACGGGTGCCATCTCACCGGTGGTCTCGGCCTTGGTGTGGCCGTAGGTGACTCCGGCAGGCACGGGACGCTCCGTGATCACCGTGGCGAAGGTCGCGCCACTGATCTCGACGATCGGACCGCACACGAATTCGGCCATGTCGAGCAGGTGGCTGCCGACGTCCGCCAGCGCACCGGTTCCGGGACCGCCGCGGTACCGCCAGGTGATCGGCGAGGCGGGGTCGAGGCCGTAGTCGCACCAGTAGTGCCCGTTGAAGTGGATGATGTCGCCGAGGCGGCCCGTCGCGAGTTCGTCGCGGATCGCCTGGATGGCCGGCGACCGGCGGTAGGTGTACCCGACCATCGCGATCGTGTCGGCGTCCGCGGCGGCCGCGACCATGGCCTCGGCGTCCGCGATGGACCCGGCCAGGGGCTTCTCGCACAGCACGTGCTTCCCCGCAGCGAGGAGGCCTTCGACGATCTCCCGATGCAGCTGGTTGGCGACGACGACGCTGACGGCGTCGATGTCCGGCGATTCGGCAATGGCCTGCCAGCTGTACTCGGCCCGCTCGTACCCGTACCGCTTCGCGGTGTCGTCGGCGACGGCCTGGTTGGTGTCGGCAATCGCGACCAGACGCACGTCGGGGCGGTCGGTTCCGAACAGCGTCGACGCCATGCGATATCCGGCGGCGTGCGCTCGTCCGGCCATGCCGCCGCCGATGACGGCGACACCGATCGAGTTGGAAGTCATGAGTGGAAGCCTTTCGGTGTGATGTTGACCCGGCGGGAGTGCCCGTCGGCTACCCGCAGACACCCGCACGAGAGTGAAGACGCCCTCCGGCTAGTTCGGTCTATTTGACCGGTCTAGTACGACTACTATGAGCCGAGTCACGACACCCTGTCAAGCCCCGGCCCGGCGGGCCGGCAAGCAAGCCGCACCCCTTGACGAACACCCCTTCCCCGCGCACTCTGAAGACTTTCACTGAGCATTGATTCAGTGAATGACAGTTCAGGAGGAAGCATGGAGGCCATCGTCGCAGGCGGAGGTGTGGCCGGGACCGCGACTGCAAACGCATTGCGCCGCATCGGTTCCGACGTCACCCTCTACGAAACACACTCCGATCCGGCAGGACAGGTGGGCTCATTTCTGAGTCTGGCATCCAACGGACTGCGGGCGCTGGAGGCGCTCGGTTGCCTGGACCAGGTGCAGCAGGCCGGTTTCGCGGTGCCCACTCAGCGAATGTGGTCCAGTACGGGCAGGCTGCTCGCGGAAGTTCCGCGCGGACGGCTGTCGGGGGGGTCCGCCGTTCAGCACGGCGCTGATGCGCGGTTCCCTGGTCGAGGTGCCGCGGAAGTGCGCAACGCAGGCCGGTGTACGGATCGTCACGGGCCGTCGACTGGTAGGCGCCGAGCCCGCGGGCGACGGTGTCCGCGCGCAGTTCGCCGACGGCGTCCCGGCCGAGACCGGCACGTTCAACATGGTCTTCGCGCGCAGCGGCGCCTTTCTCCACATCCCGGCTCCGGACGGAACCGTGTGGTGGTCCGCGCAGGTTGCCGATCCCCGGCCACCGAAACCGACAGATGTCGGCGACGACCGGTGGCTCGACCGACTCGCCGAGCTGTACCGGTTCGAGCCGCAGCCGCTCGAGATCATCAGGGCGACCGCGCAATTGCACCGTCCGACGCTCATGCACACGCTGGCCGAAGTCCCCATCTGGCACGATGAACGCGTCGTCCTCGTCGGCGACGCCGCCCACCCGGTCGGCGCGGGGCAGGGCGCCTCCATGGCCATCGAAGACGCCGTGGTCCTGGCCCGGGCACTCGCCGAGGCCGACTCGACCGGGAAGGTCTTGCCGAGTACGACCGGCTCCGGCGCGCCCGAATCGGGAAGATGGCCAAGGCGGCCCGCACCAACCGCGACGCCAAGACCAGCGGCCCGCTCGTGCGCCGGCTCCGCGACCTCGTCCTGCCGATCGCCTTCGGGCACTTCTACGAAAGGGCCACCACCTGGCTCTACACCCACGATCTGGGCACACTGCCCGCGCAGGCGGAGCAACCCCGGCCCGCCGAACACTGACGACCGTCGCAGGTCAGGACACGCCCGACCGGGATCCGTCCACCGGCACGGGCGCGGGCCCGGTGGTACGACGCGCGACGAGCCGCGGCCGGAGGACGGTCGCCACCGATTCGGTCCTCCCCCGGTCCAGCCGCTGGATGACCGCATCCACCGCGGTGGCGGCCTGCTCCCGCGGTTGCTGATTGACCGACGTCAGATCGATGTGCGCCAGCTGGGCGAGCACGCTGTCGTCGTATCCGGAGACCGAGACGTCTTCGGGGATCCGCACACCCCTGCTCCGCAGTTCGCCGATCAGCCCGATGGCACTGCGGTCGTTGGCCGCGATCACCGCGGTGGGAAGCTGCGACCGCCCGAGCAGAGTGCCCGCGGCGGCCGTTCCGGCGCTGTCGGTGAAATCGCCCTCGACGACGTCGATATCGAGTCCGTGACGACGCATGGCACGGGTGTACCCCGACCTCCGGTCGGCTGCAATCGTGCCCGTACCCCCGCTGAGGTGCGTGATCCGGCGATGTCCCAGCTCCACGAGATGGTCGACGACGGTGCCGATCCCCTTGCCGTCCGCCGTCCGCACGACGTCGACCGCGCTGTCACCGACGCGGCGGCCGACCACGACCACCGGTACCCGTTCCCCGAGCGTGTCGAGCACGTCGGCGCCGAGTTCGGTGCCGAGCAGGATCAGGGCTTCGCAGCGGAAATCGAGCAGCGTTTCGACGACTTTCGGTTCGGCGTGCGTGGGAGTCAGGGCGCCGAGCACCACCTCGTACCCGTGCTCGTCGGCGGCGGCGACGATGTACTCGACCATCTCGGCGTGGAAGCTGTTGCGAATATCCGCCATCACACCCACGAGGTGGGTCCGCCGGAGCGACATCAGGGCGGCCGTACGGTTCGGTCGGTACCCGAGCTCGTCCGCGACGTCGAGGACCCGATTCCGTGTCTCCGCACTCGGTCCGGGAACGCGACGAAACACCATGGAGACCAATGCCTTCGACACGCCCACGCGGTCGGCGATGTCCTGCATGGTGACGGCCTGCCGGGGCATCGGAACGGAGCCGCCGCTCCGGGCGTCGTCGTCGTTTCGCATGTGCAGACCCTTTCGCTCGCCGAGCACGCGGCACACCCAGAGTATCCGACATAGACCGAAGTACTAGGGCGTGTCTCCCAATGATTTGGGGTGTTGTGCTGCAGACTCTTCGCTGTGGCAGACGTTGTTAATCGGTTTGAGGTGTTGACGGACAAGCAGTGGGAGTTGCTTGCGCTGCTGTTGCCCAGTTCGGATGGGCTGCGGGGGCGGAAGTTCCAGAACAGCCGGCTCGTGGTGGAGGGGATGCTCTACCGGCTGCGTACCGGGCTCCCGTGGCGGGATCTACCTGCGCATTTCGGCCCCTGGAAGACGGTGTGGAAACGGCACCGACGCTACGCCGGGGATGGAACGTGGGATCGGGTACTCATAGCCCTGGCGGCGATGGCCGATGCCGGTGGCGACCTGGATTGGGCGGTGTCGGTGGATTCCACCGTGGTGCGGGTGCACCAGCACGGCGCCAACGCCGCGCGTGACACAGGGGGATCTACCGAATTACACGAATCTGCTTGACGAACCGGTCGATCACGGCATCGGCCGGTCCCGCGGCGGGCTGACCTGCAAAGTCCACCTGGCATGCGATGGCGACGGACGTCCCTTGTCGGTGCTGGTGGGTCCTGGCCAGGCAGGCGACAGCCCGATGTTCGGCCCGCTCCTGGAGGGCATCTGCGTGCCGCGCATCGGTGGCGGCGCACCCCGCACGCGCCCGGACGAGGTCCGTGCCGACAAGGCGTACACATCCAAGGCCAATCGAGAACTGCTACGCAGCAAGGGCATCAAGGCGGTCATTCCCGAGAAGTCCGATCAGGTGGCCAACCGCAAGAACAAGGGCAGCGCGGGCGGTCGGCCACCGAACTTCGATGCCGAGTCATACAAGGGCCGCAACGTGGTGGAAAGGGCCTTCAACAAGGCAAAACAGTGGCGAGCGGTGGCAACCCGGTATGACAAGCTTGCCCTGACTTACCGGGCTGGATTCCTTCTCGCCGGCATCGTCGAATGGCTCAAACTATTGGGAGACATGCCCTAGACCGGGCTACCTACCCGACCGCAGCTAGCCGAACAGTCCGGGCGGCACGACGAGAACCACCGAGCCCTGCACGAAGCGGCGCAGCGGATCGCCGGCGCTGCCGACTGATCGGTCGGCAACAGGGATCGATCAGGTCTTGGCGCAACCATCCACGAGTTTTGGCGCAACCGTCCAATTTCGAGGGCCGGCGCGGGACCACTATTGATGTGTCACGCCCGGACGTGTCCGGGGTCACACAATCGACGGAGGATCTGATCCCAATGGCAATCGACTTCGACCTGAGTCCAGACCAGGCGGCCCTGCAGAAGGCGGCGCGAGCCTTCGCCGACGAGCGGCTCAGTCTCGTTGAAGGCGTCATCGCCCCACTTCCGACGCCTGAGGCGCGCTTCGCGGCGATCAAACCGTTCTATCAGGACATGGTGCATGCCGGATTCCTCAAAGCGTTGCTGCCGGTCGAGTACGGCGGCACGGCTATGCCGTCGCTCGATTTCGCCTTGGCGGCAGAAGAACTCACCCGTGCCGACATCAATGTTCCCAGTGCGCTGCTCGGCACCGGATTGGGGCTGCAGCCCATCATCCACTTCGGAACCGCGGATCAGAAATCCAGGTTCCTGCCGCCCTTCGCCGGCAGTGAACCGTTACTCGCGGCGTGGGCGTTCACCGAGACCGCCGGCGGCGCGAACTTCGACAATGCGGATGCCTCGGCAGGTGTGCAGACCTTCGCGCGCTTGGACGGCGACGAATGGGTGATCAACGGGGACAAACACTTCACCACCAATGGTTCGGGATGGGACGGCAACGGTGCTGCGCTGATCAGCGTTCTCTGCCGTACGGATCCGACACTTCCCTTGAACGAGTCGATGGCCGTGATCGTCGTACCCGGGGACACGCCCGGCGTCGCTGTCGAGTCCTATATCGACACCATGGGGCACCGTGCCACGGCATCACCTCGCATCACCTTCACCGACGTGCGCGTGCCGGCCGGAAACATCATCGGAAAGCCCGGTGACGGCATGGAGATCGTCCGGAAGACGTTCAACTGGACCTCGTCGATCATCGGGGCTGCGTGTGTCGGCCGGATGCGGGCGGCATTCGACTACGCCTTCACCTTCGCGAAGAGCGACAGACGTTCGGGCCCGGTCCCGATCATCGACTACCAAAACGTCGGGTACATGCTGGTCGACATCAAGACCCGCATCGAGGCCGCTCGATACTTCACCTGGAAAGCATGCGACCTCTACGACAAGACGGGCGGCGCGGACGAAGAGCTCGGCCACATGGTCAAGATCTACGCGTCCGAACTTGCGGTACAGGTGGTGTACGACACGATGCGCGTGGTGGGAGTGAACTCCTACGGAGACCAGACACCAATCGCCGGAATCATGGAAGACGTCCTGTGCTTCCCGCTCTACGACGGGGGCAACATGGGCGTTCGGCGCCGGCAGCTCCATGCCCTGATGAAGCGGTCGGACTACGATCCGATGCTGTCCGCCGCCGGAATCGTGGCAGGTTGACCTCGTACGACCGGTCGGTCACCCGACGCTCTGCTCGCGATGCGAAATTCCGTGGGCGTGCAACCGAGACAGCTCTGAAACGTGCGGGTGAGGTGGGAGCTGTCGTAGAAGCCCCACCGCGCAGCGATCTCACTCACGGTCACCGAGTCGGGCGCCACCGCCAGGTCCTGCATCGCCCCCTGCAGGCGTTCGTCCCGAACACACTCCGCGAACGTGGCGCCGACCGCCTGGAACAGGCGGTGCAGCGTTCGCACCGAGACGGCGGCTTCGCGCGCGGCGGCCGCCGCGGTAACCCGGCCCAGAGGGACTGCTGAGCGAATGTAATGGCGGACGACCTGGCGGAGCGCCGCGTCACGACCTTCGGTGCGGGTTCCTCCGGCCGGGGGCTCCGTTACTGCGGCGAGAACATCCGTGAAAGAACGCTCGAGCGTTCTCACCGTGGTCTGGTCGAAGGCGGGGCGCTCCCGCCAGAGGGAAGACATCATTGCCCCGACGACGTTTCCCGGTCCGCTCGTCGTGTCGATGGCGCGCGCCGTCGCTCCGACGCCCCGCACGTTCGCGCTCCACTGATCCCGAGGAATGCGAAATGACAACACCCGCCAACTGGCCGTGTCGTCCGGCTCCCGGAACTCGAGGGTGTACGGGCGCGTCGTGTCGAACACGGCATAGCTGCCCGGATGGACGATGCAACGGCGTCCATCCTGCTCTCCGTAACACGTTCCCTCCAACTGCAGATTCACGAACAAGGCGTCCAGGGGTGCGCGGCGAACTTCCCTGGGACCGTGGGTCAGTAGCTGTGTGCACGAGGAGATCTCGGCGCAGTTGGTCTCGACCAGTGCCTCCGAGCGCACCCACCCGGGAATACCGTCCGGGGTCGCGCTACGCGCAGTCTGGGCACGCCCACGCTGAGGTGCCAGTGGAGTGAAGGCTTCACACACGACATCACCCCAGTAACTCGCCTGATCGCGAGTGCTCAGACCTGAGGTGGACCAATACGGCATGACACCTCCCGGTTTCTGGGCAGGGTCACCGGTGCCGGGTACTCGGAACCGGTGCCTGTTGCACTCCAAATTCTGCGCGTTCCGACGGGGTTGTCAAGAAACTGTCCGGTTTCCACACAGATGACGTTCGGCGCGGGAGACTAGCGTCGTCCACGAGCCGGCGAATGACGAACTGCACTGCGGTTCCCGGCAATTGACGATCTTCCGCGCGGAGAGAGAGCCGCGCCACCGTTCGAGACCACAGTTCACATCCCTGCCCACCATCGGCCGACAGGCCAAATACACCATCGAGGAGCACACCATGACAACGACATCACCCGCACCGTCACCCGAGGTCTCCCGCTTCCTGACGAGTCCCGTTCTCCATCTGATCGACGGCCGGAATGTTCCGTCCGCCTCCGGCGAAGTCTTCGCAACATTCAATCCGTGCAATGGTGAAGCCTTGGCGCAGGTGGCGTTCGGCGGCGACGAGGACGTCAACCGGGCGGTGTCGGCTGCTCGCAGAGCACTCGACGGACCGTGGGGACGCATGACTCCGGCACAGCGAAGCAAGATTCTCTGGCGGGTCGGCGATCTACTGGAGGAACGGGTCGAGGAATTCGCGCTCGTCGAAGCGCTCGACAACGGAAAGCCGCTGACCTACGCACGTCTGGTCGATGTCCCCCTGTCCGCCGACTGGTTCCGCTACATGGCGGGGTGGCCCACGAAACTGGAGGGCAGCACAATTCCGGTCACGTCCACCGCAGCGCCGGGCGATTACCTGGCGTACACCGTGCGCGAGCCGGTGGGCGTCGTCGCCGCGATCGTCGCCTGGAACTTCCCGCTGCTGCTCGCAGCCTGGAAGCTGAGCCCCGCACTCGCCGCGGGCAACACCATCATCCTCAAGCCGGCGGAACAGACCCCGCTCAGCGCGGCGCTGCTCGGCGACGTGCTCCGCGAGGCCGGTATCCCCGACGGCGTGGTGAACATCGTGCAAGGCGACGGCGAGAACGTCGGCGCCGCACTCAGCGCTCATCCCGGCGTCGACAAGGTCTCGTTCACGGGGTCGACCGAGGTGGGACGGCACATCGTCGGTGCCGCACGCGGAAACCTGAAGAAGGTGACCCTCGAACTCGGCGGCAAATCCCCCAACATCATCTTCGACGACGCCGACATCGACGCCGCCATCGAAGGTGCGGCAATGGCCATCTTCTTCAATCAGGGCGAGGCCTGCGAGGCGGGGTCACGGTTGTTCGTGCAATCGAAGGTCTACGACCGAGTCGTCGAAGGGGTCGCCAAGATCGCCTCCACCCTGAAGGTGGGCGACAGCCTCGACCCCGAAAGCCAGATGGGGCCTCTGGTGTCGCAGAAGCAACTCGACACGGTCCTCGGATACCTCGACAGCGGCAGGGCCGAGGGGGCCACCGCACTGACCGGTGGTGGCCGCAAGGGCGACGTCGGATACTTTGTCGAACCGACCGTCCTGGTCGATACCACCCCGACCATGCGAGTGGTCAAGGAGGAGATCTTCGGACCGGTGGTCACCGTCGCTCCGTTCGACGAGGTCGACGACATCGTCCGCACCGCGAACGACACCGACTACGGGCTCGCCGCCGGTGTCTGGACCTCGGATGTGTCCAAGGCCCACAACGTCGCGGCGCGCATCAAGGCTGGGACGGTGTGGATCAACAGCTACCACGTCCTCGACCCGGCCCTGCCGTTCGGTGGTTACAAGCAGTCCGGGTGGGGACGTGAGCACGGCGGCGCGGTCCTCGACGCATACACCGAGACGAAGACCGTGATCCTCAAGAAGGGATGAGCTAGGGACTTACCCGGCCGCCAGGGCGGCGTTCGCGGAGAAGGTGCGCCGGCACCAGGTCGAGCTGACCCGTTTGCGGCGACGGGAACGCGAACTCGGGGTGCTGTTCTCGAGTGCCCGCGAACTCGCCGAACTCCGTGACATCGACGCCCTCCTCGGACGGTTGGTAAGCCGCGCCCACGAGATGATGGGCACCGACGTCACCTACCTGTCCGAGTTCGATCCGGCGACCCGGGAGCTGAACGTCTGACGAAGAGCTACGACGTCTCGCTGAACATCAGCTACTTCCTCGGCATCGCGGTCGGCCCGCTCATCGCGGAACTGTTCCTCGTACTGGGTGCGTCGGGACGCAAGGACATGGCCCGCAAGGAACCGGCGACGGTGTGGCTCGCCCCGGAGATCAAGGGGTGGAAGGGATACTTCCCGAACCCGTTCCGGATGCTCGACGGCAGGCAGACCGCACAGGTCGCGGCGACCGCGACCGTCTCGAGCGCCACATTCGTGTTCAGCCCGGTCGCGATGACCGTGCTCATGGGCGAGGTCGTCGGTTCACGGGTCAAGCAGGGCTACCACCGGTTGACGTCGGTGATCGCCGCGCGCAACGGAACCGCCGAATCGACCTACATCGCCGAAGCGCTCATCCCGCTCATCGCGTTCGGTCTGCCGCTGAGCCCGGTCGCGGCAGGCCCGGCCGCTCCCCTGTTCAACGCGCCGCCGGTCTTCACCACCGACGACGGCACCGGGCAGATCCGCAACCTGTCCACGGCACTGACGAACTGGGAGTTCCTGCTCTACGGTCTCGGTGCGGTGGTGATCGCCGCGATCATCGCGTACCCGTTCGCGATGAACTTCGCTCACCGCGCGGCGACGCTCGTCGTCCGGTACGTCAGCCACGAGGCGATCATCGCCACGTTCACGGGCCTGGTCGTCGTCATCAGCGTTTGGGAGGGCGGCATCCTCGGCCTCGCCGTCACCCTCACTGTCGGACTCGTCGGCGGTCTGCTGTCGCGGGCGTTCAAGATCCACGCAGGCGTCCTGTTCATGGGGTACTACGTGGCAGTCCTCAGCGTCCCCGCCATCCTCGCGCTCTGACCACGGCGACTACGCGGTGACCAGGTCGATGGCGACGGCCGCTCCCTGCGGATCGACGACCGCGTCGAGGATGGTCTTCTGCGTCTGGGTCAGGTGCTCGGTGCAGGCCGCGGCAGCCGCCGGTCCGTCGCCGGCGAGGATCGCACGGCACATCGACAGGTGCTCCGCCAACGAGACGTCGAGACGGTCCGGGCGAGAGTGGGCGATGTTGCGCAGCCTCTCGGTGTGCGGCCGGAGTTCGGCGATCGATCGGGCTAGTTGCGCGTTCCGGGTGTGCGCGATCACGGCCTGGTCGTACGTTTCCGTGAGTTCGTAGAAACGATCTCGCCGGGACTCGGATGGGTCCTCCTCGGAGATCGCCCCTAGTGCGTCCGCTACCTGTTCGAACTGCTGCCGGGCCGTGGCGTCTCGGGCGACGGCCTCGGCGACCATGCGCGCGGCGGCCGCCTCGAGCAGGATGCGTAGCTCGAACAGGTCCCGAACGCTCTTGATCGAGATGGGAGCGACCCGTGCGCCCTGCCGGTCGATGAGCGAGACCAGCCCCTCCCCCTCGAGCCGAAGGAAGGCCTGGCGAACCGGGGTGCGAGACGCCGAGAACCGCGCGCCCACGTCGATGGCACTCAGCGACTGGCCCGGGAACAGGGAACCGTTCAGGATGTCCTGCTTGAGCTGCTCGTATACCTGTTCGCTCTTGCTGCCACCCGTCATGCATACATCCTAACGTTCGCAGTGACATCCGTTAAGGTATACATTGATGCACACCATAGAGCAGGGACAGCATCCCGGAGTAGGCGCCCACCCGTGAACGACGTGCAATCCCCCGAACGATCCGTGCCCACGCGCGCGGCCGCACTGCGTCGGCACGGACTCCGATGGGCCGCACTGATCGCACTGTCGGTCGGCGGCTGGGTGCTCGGCGAAAGCGTCGGTCTGACGGCGGCCGGTCTCTTCTCCGCCCTGATCGTCGCGGCGACCCTGGCCGTCACCGGATGGGGGCCGGCCCGAGTGCCGCGCCCGCTGGGAAAGCTTGCGCAGGGAGTGCTGGCGAGCGCGGTCGGGCTGATGGTGCACCGGGACACGATCGCCGGACTGGGCTCGATGTGGATGCCGGTGGTCTCGATCGCGGCCGCGACTCTCGCGCTCAGCGTGGCGGCCGGGGCCCTGCTCGCGCTGCACCGCGACGTGGACGCGGTGACCGGTTCCCTCGCCATGACTGCGGGCGGCGCCACCGGACTCGTCGCGATGGCCCGCGAACTCGGCGGCGACGACCGGGTCGTCGCAGTGGTGCAGTACCTGAGGGTGGCGCTCGTCGTCGTGTCGATGCCGATGATCGTCACGTTCGGCTTCCGCGCCGATACCGGTGCGGAAACCGTGACAGGCACCGAGGGCGGTGGGTCCGAATGGTATGTGGCCCTGCCGTTCCTGGCATTGTTCATCGTGGGCGGCACCGCCGTGGCATCACTCGTGCGACTACCCGCTCCCGCGACGTTGGGTCCGCTGGCGGTGAGCGCCGGGTTCGAACTCGGCGGCTGGAGCGACGCGGTCGCGGTCCCGCCGATGCTGATGACCGGCGCGTTGATTCTCATCGGCTGGCAGGCCGGGCTCGCGTTCGACCGGGCGAGCCTGCGGGCGATCGGACGAATCCTGCCGTACGCGGCGCTGCTCACGCTGCTGGTCGGGGCGGCCTGCGCCGGCCTGGGCGTCCTACTCTCCCACCTCACCGGTGTGAGCCTGCTCGAGGCCTATCTCGCCACGACGCCCGGTGGCCTGGCGGCGGTGCTGGCCGTATCGGCATCCACCGCCTCCAACGTCACGTTCGTCGCGGCCGCTCAGGTGTTGCGCCTGGTCATCATGCTCGTCACCACCCCGATCATGGCGAAGGCATTTGCCCACTTCAGTTCTCGGCGTCGACGAGCATAGTTCGGGAATCCTCTCCGGACAGGACGGTCCGGTCTATGTCCGGGCCGTCTCGACCGGAGAGGAGTCCCGTACACCCCGAGTGTCGTTGCAGTGTCTCCGAACTCGGGGTGCACCGGGACGCGGGTTCCTCGAATGTCGGCGCATGGCATCTACCTCCGTTCTCACGAGCAGCTAGCGAGCTGCACGATGGATGGGTGTCGGGTCGGGTCGGTCAGCCGTAGACCCTCGAGATGAAGGCGTCGAGGTTGACGCGGACCCGCTCGATCCTCTCCTCGGGCTCGAGATCCTCGCGGTACTGCCTGCCCAGCGCGGGCGACTTCTTCCGGCGCGCGTAGAGCGAGCAGGCGAGATCGGCGCACATGTAGGTGCCGATCGAGTTGCCCCGGCGTCCGGATTCACCCGACTTGCGCGCAGTCATCAGCGAGACGCCGCCATTGGCGTGCGTGGTCATGCAGACGGTGCACATTTGCGCGCGGCGATAACCGCCCGTTTCGTAGCGCAGCGCGACGCCGACCAGACCGTCGTCCCGTGGCACGACGACATAGCAGCGGCCCGGAAATGACGGGTCACTCCAGCCGAGGAAGTCGAGATCGTCCCAGGGCCGATCGTCCAAGTCACGAGGGATGGGCAGACGCTTGGCGTCGCCTTTGGAGCAATTGATGAACGACGACCTGATGTCGCGTTCGGTGACGGGTTCCATGACGAGATGAACTCCTTCTCTCGACGGGTTGACAAAGCCACGTGACGATACGGACCGCAGTGAGGTCGGGCAACGGATTTTCGGAACGATCCCAGGCTGTAGCGAGTGCGGCGGGTGTCGCCGCGGCTACCGGTAGTCAGGTGCACATCCCGGCCACGGAGGACGTGAACCGCCGACTACGACGACAACGGGACGGGCGGTCGGAATCGGTGAGAGTATAGGGCTGTGAGCGCACAGGCAGAGTATGAGGAGAGACGTCGCCCGACCCCGGAAACTCCTTTGGGCTACCTCGAGCAGCTACCCGCCCTCGTCCTGCTCGAACGCCTTCCGGTTCCCGTCCTGGCGGTCGAGAACGACGGCACCGTCGTCCACGCGAACAGTGCTTTCGAGGAGATGCTGGGTCATCCCGTTGCGTCACTGCGCGGACGTCCGGTGTCCGAATTCCTCGACCTGGACGACGCACCGGCGGGTGCCGACGCGGTCGAACACCTCCGCGAGTCCGCCACCGCACCCGTCGACCTCGCACATCAGGACGGATCCCGAGTGCGCGCACTCGTCAGCCGGCCCATCCTCCGTCGTCAGGACGATCCGGTGACCCTCGTCTGCTTCCACGACGTCACCGAACAACTGTGGAACGGCGGCCGGGCGCCCGGCTTCTGACCCCGCCCCACAGACGCACGGACAGTGGCCGGATTCTCACGCAATTGCCTGGGATTCCGGCGAAACCGTCTGCAAACAGCGCGGGAAGGATCGGGTGCGGGTTAGGTTGACTGCATGGCGACCGGCAAGAGCAAGGTTCCCGCTGTCGAACTGGAGGTCGGCGATCGGACCGTGCGGATCTCGCACCCGGAACGCGTCTACTTCCCCGCCACCGGTGCCACGAAGCTCGACCTCGCGAACTACTACCTGAGCGTCGGCGACGGGATCGTCCGCGCCCTGCGCGAACGCCCCTGCATGATGCACCGCTTTCCCGACGGCCTGAGCGGGGAGAAGGTGCACCAGAAGCGGTTGCCGCACGGTGCACCGGACTGGGTCCAGACGGTGCGGGTGACGTTTCCGCGGTACAACCGTCACGCCGACGAACTGTGCGTGACGCACCCGGCGGACGTGATCTGGGCGGTGCAGATGTCCACGGTCGAGTTCCATCCGTGGAACTCGCGCCGCGCGGACGTCGAACGCCCCGACGAGTGGCGGATCGATCTCGATCCGATGCCCGAGTGCGGGTTCGACACGGTGCGGCGCGTGGCCGGGGTGGTGCACGAGGTGCTCGACGAACTGGGTGCGACGGGCTGGCCGAAGACGTCCGGCGGAAGCGGCATGCACGTCTACGTCCGGATCCGGCCCGACTGGGGTTTCGGCGACGTCCGGCGGGCCGCGCTGGCCTTCGCCCGCGAAGTGGAGCGCCGGGCCCCGCAGGACGTCACCACCACCTGGTGGCGGAAGGACCGGGACCCGCGCAAGCTGTTCGTCGACTACAACCAGAACGCCCGCGATCACACCATCGCCAGCGCGTACTCGGTGCGGGGTGTGCCCGACGCGACCGTGTCCACACCGGTGACGTGGGAGGAGATCGACGACGTGGACCCGCACGAGTTCACGATCGCCACCGTCCCCGACCGCTTCGCGAAACTCGGTGACCTGCATGCCGGAATCGACGACGCCGTGTTCTCGCTCGAGCCGCTGCTCGAGTGGGCCGACCGCGACGAGGCCGAAGGCGAGTCGGATCCCGGAGGCGCGGAGGACTGATCGCGGACGACTGACCGAGGTCGTCCCCATGACGCGACACGCGCCCCGACCGTGCGGCCGAGGCGCGTGTCTCGCATGCCGAACTCTTCCCTACCGTGGCGGCGGGGGCGGTGGCGGCGGAGGCGGTGGTGGGTTGGGATTGCAGAGTTGGCAGCCGTCGACCGGCGGCTTGGGAACCGGTGCGTGACAATCGTTCTGACATGGTCTGGCGCCGGCGATTTCGGCCGTCCCCACCAGTGAGATCGAGAGGGCTGCGAGGACCGCCCCGATGGCCGCCACGATCCTGGCGGAAGTTCTGGAAGTCGACATGTGGGTTTCCTCCTGTGAGCTGAAGAACGGTGTGCACCGTCCTTAGAGCTTCGGCGAAACACACGACGGCGGCCAGGCACCCTGGGGGTGGAAATCGCGCCCCCGCTACCCCATCCGGCTGATCACGTCCAGCACGTCGCGGAGCGCGGACACGGAGTGTGCGGGGAGGAAGGCATCGCAGAAGGGCAGCGCGGCCGCCATCGATCCGGCGAGCGGCTGGAAGTCGGGATCACCGGCGCGGGGATTGAGCCACACCAGTCGATGGGCGCGGCGACGGACCCGGGTGAGGGCATGCGCCAGGCGCGTCGGGTCGTCGCTGTCCCAGCCGTCGGACGCGATGACCACGACTGCCCCGCGCAGCGCGTTGCCGTGCGGGGACGCGAGCAGTTCGCTCACGCTGCCTGCGATGTGGGTGCCACCGAATCTGTCGACCACCTTGTCGTTCGCCTTGCGGACCGCGGTCTCGGCGCTGCGGTGCGCGAGCACGGGCGTGAGCCTCGTCAGCGACGTGGAGAAGGCGAACACCTCCGGCCTGCCCGCGGTCTGTCGTTGCACCGCCGCCCGCATCAGATGGAGATAGATCGCGGCGTATGGCTGCATCGACCGGCTCACGTCGCACAGCATCACGATGCGCCGCGGACGGTTCCGCGGACGGCTCCGCGCGAGGACCACCGGCTCCCAGCCCGTGGCCCTCGACCGGTTCATGGTGGCCCGCAGGTCGATACGCCGGCCGCGGCGATGCACTTCGCGATGTCGGGTGCGGCGGGACGGCCACGCGGCGGTGGCCTGCTCCAGCCAGGCCCCGAGGAGCCTGAGGTCGCCGGCGTCGAATCGGGCGAAGGGTTCGTCGGCGCGGACCACGAGCCTGCTGGGCAGGGTGTCCGGCACGGCGGTGAGCACGTCGTGAATGTCGTCCTCGCCGCTGTCGTCGCCGCCGGTCATCATCGGTCGTGTCATCCACGGCACGCCGTCGACGTCCTGCGCGTCACCGGGCCGGTCGCGGCCGTCTCGGACACCGGCGAGGGCCGTCTCCCGTCCCGCAGCGGCTCGCCGCGCATGCGGATCCACGGACAGCAGGGCGTCCTCGAAGACCGCGGAGAAGACGGCGTCGAACGGCGCGAGGTCGTCGACGCGGTTGACGAGTGTCAGACGCGCCGACCAGTACAGCCGCGACCGCGAACTCGGCGGCGACAGATGAAGTGCCTGCACGAACACCACGGGGCCGCTTGCGGAGACGACGACGCCACGGGAACGCAACCGGGCGACGAGTGCCACCGCGAACGCCGCGAGATCGACGCCCCGCAGGACGCCCGACGCGGTCATCGCCTGCGGCGGCCCACCACGAGGACGACCACGATCCCGGCGAGGATGGCAGCGAGGATCGGGGCATACCGTTTCCACGCCCCCGCGCCGGACAACGCCAGCAGGTCCAGCGGCGCCGGTTCGGCGGCAGGCCGGGCCACGGACAGCGTCGTGGTGCCGGTGGACTCCGGCGCCGCCGCGGGCTGTTCAGCGGGTCCCCCGGCGAGCTTCGCTTCCAGCGATTCCGCGAACTGCCCCATGAGTTTCTCCGACACCTGCTGGATCATCCCGCTGCCGAACTGCGCGAGTTTGCCGACGATCTTCATGTCGGTATCCACGGTGACGCGGGTGCGGTCGCCGACCTCGTGCAACTGGGCGGTGATCGTCGCGGACGCGTTGCCGGACCCGCGCGAGTCCCTCCCGCGGGCATCGATCACGGCGCGGTGCTCCTTCGGGTCACGCTCGACGAAGGCGGCCTTGCCTTTGAACTCACTGGTCACCGGGCCGACCTTGACCTTCACCTTCCCCAGGTAATCGTCACCCTCCCGCCCTGTCATCTGAGCTCCGGGGAGCAGGGGAGCAACCTCCTCGAGGTCGCTGAGCACCTCCCACGCCTGCTCGATCGGGGCGCTGACGGTGAACTCGTTGGCGATCTTCATGGCAGTTGCCTCTCATCCGGTGGCCAGGCCGTGCGCGTAGTCGGCGAACGCGTCCTGAACTATTGTGCGGTCGTCCGGGGTCTTCGCGAGGGCACTCAGGCTCTGGATCGCGTCGTCGCGCACCAGATCGGCCACTCCCAGCGCCGCGAGTGCGGACACCCAGTCGATCGTCTCGGCGATTCCGGGCGGCTTGTCGAGATCGAGTTCGCGCGCCCTGCCGACGAAGCAGGTGGCGTGCTCGATGAGGGGCGACGCCGCCGCGGGCACCGTGCGGCGCACGATGGCGGCCGCCCGTGCCGGCTCCGGATAGTCGATCCAGTGGTAGAGGCATCGTCTGCGGAGCGCGTCGTGGAGATCGCGACTCCGGTTGGACGTCAGCACGACGACGGGGTGCTGTTCGGCCGTGAACGTTCCCAGTTCCGGAACGGTGACCGATGCCTCCCCCAGGAATTCGAGGAGGAGTGCCTCGAACTCGTCGTCGGCTCGGTCTATTTCGTCGATCAGCAGTACGGGCGGGGTCGGTCCCCGATATCTCACGCAATGGAGGATCGGACGTTCCAGCAGGAACTCCTCGGTGAACAGGTCGTCCTCGGTGAGGCCGTCGCCCCGCGATTCGGCCAGCCGGATGGTGAGCAACTGCCGCTGGTAGTTCCAGTCGTAGAGGGCTTCGTTCGCGGTGAGGCCTTCGTAGCACTGCAACCGGATCAGCGGGGCGCCGAGGACGGTCGCGAGAGCCTTCGCCGCGGTGGTCTTGCCGACTCCGGGTTCGCCTTCGAGCAGGAGCGGCCGGCGCAGAGCAGCCGCGAGATACAGGGCCGACGCGGTTCCGAAGTCCAGGAGGTAGTCCTCGGCGTCGAAGCGCCGGACCACGTCCGCCACGTCCTCGAATGCCGCCGTCATACCGCTCCCGTCTCCTGCGCGAACGATGCCCGGCAACCCGGCCCGCAGAACCAGAAGTCGTCGCCGCCGCGCCGTAGGTGGGCAGTGTCCGGCCCGACGACGACGCGCATCCCGCACACGGGATCGATCACCTCCGTCACCACCACCGACGGAGTCGAATCATCCTCGGGCGCGCGAAGTCCCGCGGTCCGCAGTTCCTGCACCAACTCGGCCGCGATCGACACCGCGATCTCCGCCGCCGTCCGCGCGCCGATGTCGAGACCGACCGGGGTGTGCACGCGCGCCCGCTCGGGCTCGGTCAGCCCCAGGGTGTCGAGGATGGCCCCACCGCGTGTTCGGCTGGCGACGAGCCCGACATATCCGACCCCGGCGTCGAGCGCCGCACGGATGACCTCCGCTTCGGGTCCGCCGTGGCCGGCGAGCACCACCGCCGTCGTGCCGGAGAACTGCCCGATTCCGGCGTCGTCGTGCTCGACGGTGAATCCCAGCAGTTCCGCTATGCCCCCCAACGCCTGCGCGATCGGTGTGGTGCCGAAGATCCGCACCAACGGCGGTGGCAACTGCGGCTCCAGGAAGATCTCCATGGCACCGCCGGACAGGCACGGATTCACCACGACGGACGCGCCCGGAGCCTCGGGGAACTGCACGGCCCCGTCGGGAAGGACCCGCAACAGCACGCTCTCGTTGGTTGCCAGCGCACCCAGGGCGGCCATGCGTACCGAATTCTGCGCACACTGACCGCCGACGAACCCCTCGATCGTCCCGTCCTGCAGGAGGATCGCCTCGTCGCCGGTGTGACTGGACGTGGGCGGCTGCGCCCGCACCACGGTCGCACGGACGAACGGCCTGCGGTCGCGCGTCAGTTGCGCCGCACGCTCTTTCAGATCCATCAAGCCTCCTCGCAGCCGACGGGCGACATTCAGATCGGGGGTGTCGCGCGGCCCTGCATGGCCTCCCACACCCGGGACGGGGTGAGCGGCATGTCGGCGTGCCGGATACCGAACGGGGCGAGCGCATCCACGACCGCGTTCACCACGGCCGGGGGCGATCCGACCGTCGCGGACTCGCCGACGCCCTTCGCGCCGATCGGGTGATGCGGCGACGGGGTCACGGTGAAACCGGTCTCGAGCTTCGGGACCTCGAGTGCGGTGGGGATCAGGTAGTCCATCAGTGATCCGCCGAGGCAGTTGCCGTCCTCGTCGAACTCGATGATCTCCATGAGCGCCATACCGATGCCGTCGACGATGCCGCCGTGGACCTGCCCCTCGATGATCATCGGATTGATGCGCGTGCCGCAGTCGTCGACGGCGAGGAACCGCCGCACCTTCACCACCGCGGTGCCGGGATCGACGTCGACGACGCAGAAGTACGCGCCGTAGGGGTACGTCAGATTCTCGGGGTTGTAACAGATCTGCGCGTCGAGTCCGCCCTCGATTCCCTCCGGCAGATCGCCGGCGCCGTGCGCCCGCATCGCGATGTCCTGGATGGTCACCTTCGCCGAGGGATCGCCCTTCACATGGAATTCGCCCTTTTCCCATTCCAGATCCGCGACCGAGGCCTCGAGCATGCCCGAGGCGATGATCTTCGCTTTGTCCCGGACCTTGCGGGCCACGAGCGCCGCGGCCGCCCCCGACACCGGTGTCGACCGGCTGCCGTACGTGCCGAGCCCGAACGGCGTGTTGTCGGTGTCGCCGTGCACGACGTCGATGTCGTCCGGTGGGATCCCCAGTTCCTCCGCCACGATCTGCGCGAACGTCGTCTCGTGACCCTGCCCCTGGGTCTGCACCGACAACCGCACGACGGCCTTGCCCGTCGGGTGGACGCGCAGTTCGCAGCCGTCGGCCATGCCGAGGCCCAGGATGTCCATGTCCTTCCGGGGTCCGGCACCGACGGCTTCGGTGAAGAACGACATGCCGATTCCCATCAGCTCGCCGCGTTCGCGGCGTTCCTTCTGCTCCTCGCGCAACTGCTGGTAGCCGATCATGTCCATGGCCTTGCGCATGGTGGTCTCGTAGTCGCCCGAGTCGTACACCCACCCGGTCTTGCTGGTGTACGGGAACTGTTCCGGCCTCAGCAGATTCTTCAACCGCAGTTCCGCCGGATCCATCTTCAGGTCGAACGCCAGGCAGTCGACGAGCCGCTCGACCAGATACACGGCCTCGGTGATGCGGAACGAGCAGGCGTACGCCACCCCGCCGGGCGCCTTGTTCGTGTAGACCGCCGTCATCGCGCAGTGCGCGGCCTCGATGTCGTAGCTGCCGGTGAAGACGCCGAAGAAACCGGCCGGATACTTCACCGGGGCCGCAGTGCCGTTGAACGCACCGTGGTCGGCCAGCACCTTCGTGCGGATCGCGAGCATCTTGCCCTCTGCGGTGGCCGCGATCTCGCCGACCATGATGTAGTCGCGGGCGAAGCCCGTGCTCATCAGGTTCTCGCTGCGATCCTCCATCCACTTCACCGGTTTGCCCGTCACGAGCGACGCCACGATCGCGCACACGTATCCCGGGTAGATCGGGACCTTGTTGCCGAATCCGCCGCCGATGTCCGGGGACACCACCCGGATCTTGTGCTCCGGGATCCCCGAGACCAAGGCGTAGACCGTCCGGTGCGCGTGCGGGGCCTGCGACGTGGTGTACAGGGTGAGCTTGCCGGACACCCTGTCGACGTCGGCGATCGCACCGCACGTCTCCATCGGCGCCGGATGCACCCTGGGGTAGACGATCTCCTGCTTCACCACCACGTCCGCCTTCGCGAACACGGCCTCGGTCGCGGCGGCATCGCCTGTCTCCCAGTCGAAGCAGTGATTGTCCGTCTTGCCCTCGAGGTCGTCGCGGATCACCGGCGCATCGGGCGAGAGCGCGGCGCGCGCGTCGACCACGGGATCGAGCATGTCGTATTCGACGTCGATCAGTTCCAGCGCGTCCCGGGCCGAATAACGGTCCTCCGCGATGACGAACGCCACCTCCTGGCCCTGGAAACGCACCTTGTCGGTGGCCAGCACGGCCTGCACGTCGTTGGACAGCGTCGGCATCCAGGCGAGGTTCTTCGCGGCGAGGTCGGCGCCCGTCACCACTGCCGTCACCTTCGGGTGTTCCTGTGCCGCAGTGGTATCGATGTTCACGATCCGCGCGTGCGCGACCGGCGACCGCAGGATCGCCAGGTGCAGCATGCCGGGGAGGGTGATGTCGTCGACGTAATTTCCGAGCCCCCGGATGAAGCGGGGATCCTCCTTGCGCAGCATGCGACCGTGGCCGCAGGGCTTCTTGTCGTTGTCGACGATATCCGCGCCGCCAGACGGCGGGCGGGATTCGACGGTGGTCATGATGCACTTCCAGTCGTCGCGTGTTCCTCGACTGTCATCGGTGCGCCCTCGGCGCCCCGCGTCTTGTCCTCCTGCACGTCCGCGTCGAAGTCGCCTGCCGGTTCCGGCTCGGCGGCCTCGCCCGCCCGATGGTCGGCCGCCCACTGGATCGAGCGCACGATCGTGGTGTACCCGGTGCAGCGGCAGATCTGCCCGGAGATCGCCTCCCGGATGGTGGCCTCGTCGGGGCTCTCCTCCCGGTCGAGCAGTGCCCGCGCCGTCATCATCATGCCGGGGGTGCAGAACCCGCACTGCAGTCCGTGGCACTGCATGAAGCCCTGCTGGACGGGATCGAGTTCGCCGTCGTGTTCGAGGCCCTCGACCGTGCGGACGTCGTGCCCGCCCGCCATCGCGGCGAGCATCGTGCACGACTTCACCGGATCGCCGTCGACGGTGACGACGCACGTGCCGCAGTTGCTGGTGTCGCAGCCCCAGTGGGTCCCGGTCAGGCCGAGCCGGTCGCGGAGGAAATGGACCAGCAGCATGCGCGGTTCCACCTCGGCGCTCACTGCTTCACCGTTGACGGTCATGTTCACCTGCATGGCTATGCCTCTTTTCCGGTCGGCTCGTGCTCCACGTCGCTGCGGAGCACCCGGTCGACCGCTGTACGGAGTGTGCGGATCGTGAGTTCGGATGCGAGATGGCGTTTGTAGTCGACGGTGCCGCGGGCGTCGGCGACAGGTTCGCAGGCCTGCGCGGCCATCCGCCCGGCCTGGGCGAACGCCTCCTCGGACGGGGGACGCCCGGTCAGGTAGTCGGCGACGTCCGAAAGTCCGGACGGATCCGGGTTGACTGCCGTGAGGCCGACCGCGGCCCGGGCGATCTCGCCGCCCTCCACCGTGACGGCCGCTCCGGCCGCGGTGACCGCCCAATCCCCGGTCCGCCGTTCGACCTTGGCGTACGCGCTGGAGCTGTGGCCGTGGACGGGTATCACTATCTCGATGAGCATCTCGTTGTGTGCGAGCGCCGTCTCGTACGGCCCGACGAGGAACTCGGACATGGGGATCTCGCGGCGTCCGCCGGGCCCACGCACCACGCAGGTGGCGTCGAGAACAGAGCAGACAGTGGTGAGGTCCTCGGCCGGATCCGCCTGGCACAGCGATCCGCCGATGGTTCCGCGATTGCGGACCACCGGGTCGGCGATCACCTTCTCCGCGTCGCGGAAGAGGGGGAATGCCGCCGCGAGCTCGTCCGATTCGAGCAGCCGGCGGTGCCGTGTCATCGCACCGATCCGCAGCCTCGACCGCTCGGTCGTGATGTAGCCGAGTTCGCCCTCGAGGTCGTTGATGTCGATGAGGTACTCGGGATTGGCGAGGCGAAGTTTCATCATGGGGAGCAGGCTGTGGCCGCCTGCGACGAGGCGGGCTTCGTCGCCCAGCCGGTCGAGCAGGGCGATGGCGTCCTCGACGCCCGTTGCACGCTCGTATTCGAAGGATCCTGGTACTTGCATTGTGACCTACCTCACAAACGTGGATCCTTTCAGCCTGCGCAAGAACCGGTGGTCCGTCAACCCCGGGTGAACCGCCCTAGTCGACGAAGGAATCGACGGGTTCCTCGTGGTGAATCCGGCCGCTCGACTCCGCCAGCGGGCGCCCCGTGCCACCCCACCGGCGGGCGATGATCTCGGCGGCGATGGACACCGCAGTCTCCTCGGGTGTCCGGGCGCCGATGTCCAGGCCGATGGGGCTCGACAGCCGGTCGAGTTCGGTGTCGGTCAGACCGGCCTCACGTAGGCGTTCACGCCGGTCCAGGTCCGTTCTGCGCGAGCCCATGGCGCCGATGAACGCGACGTCCGGGAGGCGCAGCGCCGTCTCGAGGAGAGGGACGTCGAACTTGGGGTCGTGGGTGAGTACGCAGATCACGGTCCGGCCGTCGATGGCCTGGGCCTCGGCCTGCGCAGCGAGATACCGGTGCGGCCAGTCCACCACCACCTCGTCGGCCGTCGGGAACCGCGCGTGGGTCGCGAACACCGGACGGGCGTCGCAGACCGTCACCCGATATCCCATGAAGGCGCCCTGCCGGGCCACCGCGGCGGCGAAGTCGATGGCCCCGAACACGAGCATGCGCGGCCTCGGCGCGTAACTGGCGACGAACACCTCCATGCCCTCGCCGCGTCGCTGACCGTCGGTGCCGTACGTCAGGACGGTGCTGCCGCCCGCCGCGAGGAGGCCCCGGGCGTCGTCGGTGACCGCGGAATCGGCCCGGTCCGAGCCGAGCGAACCGCTCACGCTCTCGGGCCGGACGACCAGCCGGCGCCCCACCCGCGCCGCATCGGGATGCGCCACGACGGTCGCGACCGCGACCGGCAGGTGATTGTCGATGTCCCGGGTGATCTCGCCGAGCTCCGGAAAATTGTCCCGCGACACGGGCTCGACGAAGATGTCGATGATTCCACCGCAGGTGAGACCCACCTCGAACGCGTTCTCGTCGCTGATCCCGTACCGCTGCAGCACTGGCGTGCCGGATGCCGTGACCTCGGATGCGAGTTCGTAGACCGCCCCCTCGACGCACCCGCCGGACACCGAACCGGACGCGCTGCCGTCGGGCGCCACGACCATCGACGCCCCCGGCGGTCGCGGCGCGGAGCGGAACGTGCGGACCACCGTCCCGACACCCGCCGTTCCGCCCGCGGTCCACACCGCCATCAGGTCCGCCAGCACGTCGCGCATCAGCACCCTTCCCGCTCGAGTCCGACGTGTGATACACGCTCAGCAACAAGCTTATTCCGCCGAGGCGAGTTTGGCCCGGGAGATCGGAACCTCGACTTCGACCGGCGCCAGCGGGAACGGGGGCGTGCCCACCCCGGCGATCCGGAAGTGGCCCCACGGGTCGCGCTCGGCGAGCGCCGCGGGCACTTCCGGACCGTCCCCGATGGTGAGGAACAACGGGGTGCGGTTGCGCCCTTTCGCCGCGTCGACGCCGTCGCCGACGACGCGGCCGTACCAGTGGTAGAGGCCGTCCAGCGGTTCGATGTGGCCGTTCAGGAAGACCTCGACGGCCACGGTCAGGTCGCCGGATTTGAGCACGCCGGGCCCGCGGTACTCCGTGTCGTCCTCGCGCTCGGCGAGCGAACTCAGCTCGAAGTGCCGGTCGTCCGGGGTGCGCATGCGCCGCCAGTAGGATGCGCTCGACCCGGGCCACGCCGCCCGATTGTGGCCGGTGGAATCGAGGTACCAGCTGTGGCAACCACCCGAATTCCACACCGAGCCAGCGAGTTTGCGGTGGACCACCCGGTTGAATTCGCGCTGCGCGCCCGCGCGCACCTCGATCCGGGTCGCGTCGCGCTTCTTCATCAGCGCCAGGCATCGGGTGATGTAGTGCGCCTGGGCCTCGATGACGAAGACGATCGACTGGTTGCCGCCACCGGAATTCGGCCCCATCATGAGGAAGAAGTTCGGGAACCCCGCGACCGCGACACCGAGGTAGGCCTCCATGCCGTCGCGCCAGGCCCGCTGGATCGTCAGGCCGCGGCGGCCCACGATGTGCTCGTTCTCGAATCGGTCGCCGATTGCGAATCCCGTGCCGTAGACGATGACGTCCGCCTCGTGCATCGTTCCGTCCTCGGTCCGGATCCCGCGTTCGGTGACCTCCGAGATGCCCGACGTGACCAGATCGACGTTGCCGCGTTGCAGGGCCGGGTAGAAATTGCTGGACACCAGAATACGCTTGCAGCCGATGATGTAGTCGGGGGTCAGCGTGGCACGCAGTTCGGGATCACGCACCTGCCTGCGCAGCAGACCCCGGGCGGCCGACTCCAGCACCGTCATCAGTCGTGGGTGCAGGAAACCGGCGATCAGCGATTCGTGGCTCCAGTAGATCGCACCGCGGTATGCCTTCTGGACTCCGGGAACAGCCTTGAACACCGCCTTCTCACCGGCGGTGATCGGACGGTCCAGCTTCGGCAGTAACCAGTGCGGCGTCCGCTGGAAGACGTCGACGTGCGCGGCCGTCTTCGCGACCTCCGGAACGAACTGCACGGCACTCGCTCCCGTACCGACGACCGCCACCCGCTTACCGGTCAGATCGACCGAGTGATCCCACTCGGCGGAATGAAATGCCACACCCGAGAACGACTTCCGGCCGGGAAGATCCGGAACGCTGGGTTTGTGCAGCGGTCCCGGACCGGCGACCACGATGCGGGGGTGATAGACCGAACCCGACCGGGTCTCCACCCGCCACCGGTCGGTGGTCTCGTCGAACTCGTAGGAGATCACCTCGGCGCCGAACCTGATGTGTGGAGCCAGATCGTAGTCGCGGACCACCCGTTCGATGTAGTCGAGAATCTCGGGCTGCCGCGCGTACATCCGGGTCCATTTCCGGTTGGGCGCGAAGGAGAACGAATACATCAGCGACATCACGTCGCAACCACATCCGGGATACGTGTTCTCCCGCCACGTTCCGCCCACCCGGTCGGCCTTCTCGAGAACGACGAAGTTCTCCTCGCCCGCCTCCTTCAGCTTGATCGCCATGCACAGTCCGGCGAATCCGGTGCCGACGACGAGGACGTCCGGTTCGGTGGTCCCGGTTGTCACAGGAATCCCCCGCGCCGCCACAGCGCGCGGGACGTCGGTCGCATCAGGCCGTTCTCCTCGAGAAACGCGGCCAGCGACTCGAACCCGCGTCGTTGATTCTCGCGAAAGTGAGGATTTGTCAACGCCTGTCGACGTGCCTCCTTCGGATCCAGCCCGGCCCGCTCGTACATGGCCGGGTTGGTGAACAGCCGCTGGAACAGCGGGCCGCCGATCCCCTGCACCGTTGCGACCCACAGCCGGTCGATCCGGTGGCCTTCCGCGATGCGGCGACGCACCCCCTCGCGCGCGAATCGGATGTGCCGGGACTCCTCGGTGACGTGGATCCGCATCAGCCGGGAAATCATCGGCTGCAATTGCGGGTCCTCGAGGACGCGCCGCTGCGTGGCGTCGAAGATCTCCTCGCCGATCAGCGCGGCCACCCAGAGCATGGTTCCGCGAAATGTCTTGGGCAGCAAGTTGACCACGACTGCCTGATACCACCGGAGCTGGAAGGGCTTGGCGCCCATCTGCTCGATGGCGCGCCCGAACATCGTCATGTGCCTGCACTCGTCGCCCATCTCGGTGAGCATGTACCGGGTGTGCAGCGAGCTCGGATCGTTGTGCAGCAGCGCGCGCAGGAGCGCCTGGTTGAGGATGTTCTCGAACCAGATTCCGACGCTGAGGATGTTCGCCGATTCCTGCCGGGACAACTCGATGCGCTGTGCCTCGCTCATCTGGTCCCACATCTCGGTTCCCCACAGGGACAGGACCTGCGGCGGCAGGAAGTACTTGCCGTCCTCGAGGGGCGCGTCCCAGTCGATATCGACCACGGGGGCGTACGAACGCTTGACGGAGCCTGCGAGGAGCCGCCCGGCGACTTCCTCCCGATCGATCGTGTGTGAACGCTGAGACATCGCTGATCCCTTCGTCGAGCGCGATTCCATCTCGTTGCCGTTCATAGGTAAAACGTAAACCCGGGTGTGACGCAGGTCAATGGTTATCTGTGACTCCAGTTCACATTTGTGGCTTCTGTTTGCGCCCACCCCACCCGAACAGCACAATCAGGGCCGTGAGGACGCAGCCGACGACACCGACACCCGGCGAACTCCGGGAACGGATCCTCGACGCGGCCGAGGAATGCCTGATCGAACTCGGTTACAGCACCCGGCTTCACGCGGTCATCGCCGAGCGAGCGGGACTGTCCCGGCCCACGCTCTACAAACACGTCGGCGATCAGTCCGCCATTCTCGAGGCCCTCTTCCAGCGGGAGATCTCACGGTTCTTCGTCGTGCTCGACCCGGTGCTGCGGGGACGGCAGAGCCAACTCCAGGTGCGATTCGTCGACGCCGTCGTGTTCGCCGTCCAGTACGCACGCGGACACCGGTTGCTGCAGAAGGGTTTGCGCGACGACCCCGCCGTGGTGCTCCCCTGGTTCACGGTCGAGGCGAAGCCGATGATCGAACTCGGGGCGCAACTGCTCACTCCCCACTTCGAGCGCCTGTTCTCTCCCGACCAACTGTCGGGCGTGAGCCCCACCGCCATCTCCGAGTGGGCGTTCCGCATCATCGGCTCGCTCATCATCACGGAGGGGATCGTGGACACGTCCGACGAGCGGGCTCTGCGCGAGTTCGTCCGGTCCCTGCTGACGATCGCGTTCATGCCACAACCGGACGTTCATATTCCTTGACGCGTATATACGCGTAGGCGCATACTCGGGGTCATGGCACCGGACGTGTTCACCGTGGTCGCCGAACCACAGCGCCGCAGGATCCTCGAACGGCTGCGGGCCGGTCACGCCAGCGTCGGCGAACTCGTCGACCAACTCGCCCTGCCCCAGCCGACCGTGTCCAAACACCTGCGGGTGCTGCGACAGGCCGGATTCGTCACCTGCCGCACCGCGGCCCAGCAGCGCATCTACAGCCTGCACCGCGAACCGTTCGACGAGTTCGACGCGTGGCTGCAGCCCTACCGCCGGCTGTGGGCGAATCACCTCGATGCGCTCGAGCGGCACCTCGAATCGAAGGAGACCCCGTCATGACCGAATCAGACGCACGACGCGACTACCGCCCCGGCCCACTGCGGCACGTCGAGGCACGACCCGACGGCACCCGATGGGCTCTGACCTTCGTTCGCGACTTCACCCACTCGCCGGCGGCGCTGTGGACCGCGCTCACGGATCCCGGCGAACTTCCGCAGTGGGCGCCGTACACCGCGGACCGGAACCTCGGAACGGTCGGTCCCGCAACCCTGATCATGGTCGACGGGCAGGACCGCACCGAACTCGACGGCACCGTGACCCGGGCCGAATCACCTCACGTCCTCGAACACGCGTGGGGCGACGACGTCCTGCTCTGGACGATCGAGGAAACCGATGCGGGCACCCGACTGACCTTGCGCCACACGGTCGACGACCAGCGAACCGCGGCGATGACGGCCGCCGGGTGGCACATGTGCCTGGACGTCGCCGACAGCCTGCTCGAACGCAATCCGATCGGACCGATTGTCGGCGCCGAGGCGATGAACTACGGCTGGCGCGAACTCAACGAGCAGTACTCCGAACGCCTCGGCGTCGAACCGATCGATCCGACGCTGCGGTGAAATCGGTGACGGGCGTCCGCCGCTCCCCGTACCGTTGACGCATGGGACTGCAATGGGAAGCCGTGGTGGTCAACGCTCTCGACCCGACAGCCCTGGGAGGCTGGTGGGCCGAGGCCCTTGGCTGGGGCTCCGTGACCGACTCCGACGGCGACGTCCACATCCGGCCCCTGGCCGACAGTCACCCGGAGATCCTGTTCGTGGCGGTTCCGGACCGGAAGCAGATACCGAACCGGCTGCATCTCGACTTCCGGCCCGACGATCAGCAGGCCGAGGTCGCGCGGCTTCTCGGGCTCGGCGCCCGGCACGCGGATGTCGGTCAGGGCGAGCAGAGTTGGGTGGTGCTCGCCGATCCCGAGGGCAACGAGTTCTGCGTCCTGTCCGGCAGGCGCTGACGCCGACCGCTGATCACGCCACCCTGGCCCGCAGGGTCCGCAGCGCCTCGTGCTGCACGACGAGGACCCGGCCCACCGGGAGCCCGAGCACGCCCGCGGTGTCGTGCACGGACAGCCCGTCTATGACCCGCAACAGGACGATCTCCCGGGCGGTGACGTCGAGATGGTGCAGCAGCCCGGCCACTTCCGCCGGAATGTCCGAACTTCCGGCCGTGCCGCCGTGCGCATCCGAAACGGTCTGGCTCACGACGCGATACACCTCGCGGACCGGATGATCACTGCGCGCGAGAGCCGGTAGTTCCCGCGCCACCGCGAGTAACGCTTCGTGCGCCACCTCGTCCGCCGGCCGCGTGACCTGCGTGGAATCCCCCACGCGGGTGCGGCAATAGCGCACCACCTGCGGCCACAACGTCGTCATCACCCGCTCGACGGCCTTGCGATCCCCCGCCGCGGCAGCCGTCGCTGCCGAATGTAATTCCCCGTCAAGCACACTCATGTGACCCTCGATCCCCCGACCTCGCCGTCTCCGGTCACCCGTCACGGCGCTTCCGTACTCATCTTCCGGCACACCAGGGGTCAACACATCCGGGAGGTTCCGTTCATGCTGAGTGTTGTTTAGTGCATTCTGCATGAGTGTCCGGGTTACCCCGGTCACGTTCACCACTCAGTGGTGTTCCCGCAGCAATACCGTCAGCCCACCGAGCGGCGGGTCTTATGGTTGGTTTCTGTCGGGCGTCTTTTACGTCTCGTCCGCAACTCGCCGAAGACGCACCACCGTCAACCGCTGCGAGGGCAGCGAGGTTGAGAGCAGCATTGTGATCACGATCAGCGCGGAATCCGCACGCATCGCAGGTGAACACCCGAACCTTCAGGAGTAGTTTGGCTTTCACTACCTGACAGTTCGAGCAGGTCTTACTCGACGGATACCAACGGTCCGCCACCTGCAGACCGGTGCCAGCCCACTCGCACTTATAGGTCAGTTGTCGCCGGATCTCGGCGAACGCCGCATCCTGCAGAGCCCGGTTCAACCCCCGCTTGTAGGCGCCACCGGAACGGGTCATTCCCGCGACGTTGAGGTCTTCGACGACGACGGTATCGAAGTCCCGCACCAGTCGGGTGGTGAGTTTGTGCAGGTGATCGCGGCGACTGTTCGCGATGCGGATGCGCACCGCCCGGACTGTTCCTGGGTGCGCAGCCAGCGCCGGGAGGGTTGTTGACCGGTGCGACGATCCGGGCCGACACGGCGGGACGCACGGCGCCCGAGGCTACGAAGTTGTTTCGCATGCTTGCGTGCGTGCGTCGGATTCTCGATCATCTCCCCGTTCGAGAGGACTGCGAGGTGTTTGACCCCCACATCGACTCCGACCACCACTCCGCAATCGCCGACCGCGGCGGAGATACCGGTGGTGGCGGGTGGCAGTGCCCGCGCGGGGAGAGCGATTTCGACCGAGAACGACACCTGCCACCGGCCCCGACGAAACGAGAGGGTCGCCGACCGAATCCGCGCCGTCCCGGCGATCGTCTTTCGTGCCAATTTGCGGGTCGATTCGGCAGACCGGACCACGCCGATCCGTGGTAGTTGGATGTGGCGTCGATCCCCGCTGTCGGTGACCAACCCGAAACTGCCGGTGGTGAACCGGCACGACAGCACCGCCCGTTTGCCCTTGAAGCGGGGGAATCCCATCGGACCTTTGCGTTTTCCGGATCGGGCGTCGGACCAGTTCGATAGGGCGGCCGCGCAGTTCGCGAGTCCGGAACTGTAGGCCTCTTTCGAGTTCTCCGGCCACCACACCTGCCCGGTGTCGGTGTTGACGGCGACGTCGTCTTTCACGGTGTTCCAGTGTTTGCGCAGGCCGTACGCCGCGACCAGGACACCGGCGGCGTCAACTCCGCGTCAGGGATCTCGTAAGACCGTTCCGCAGTCCGTTGGTCGAGGTTCGCCTTGACCTGCGACAGTGCCCAGTTGTAGGCGAAGCGCTGCGCCCCACAGTGCGACCGCAACACCGACGCCTGCTCCGGGGTCGGCTCGAGGACAAAAACGTAGGCACGGATCACCGTCCGAGAAGAGTCCGCAACCTGGTCGAGCGCCGCGCCCGGAGCCGGTGCCGTGACGTGGTCACCGGGATCGGCGAGCACAGCTGTGGGCGTCACGACAGATCCGCCGCAGCGGTCACCGCAGCTGCGGCACTCCGGCGTGAACCACGCCGCCCGCATCGGCGGGCACACAGCGAGGCCTTCACCTCGGTCATATCGCGCACCAGATCATCACCACCCGTCGTCGGTCAACACAAGCACGGTACGACAGGGCACCGACAACACAGCCTCGATGAGGCCGAACCCGAACCTGGCGAGTCGGTCCCGATGCCGACGACACAATCGGATCAGCCACTTGCCTGCGAAATGTAGTGGTCGGAACCGATCTCGGTGACCGTCCTCGACACACCCAGACCCCGCGTTCCATATTCGGTCACACCACACCCCCGCCTGGCGTTCCAGATCGGCCTACTGACAGGACGACACCCGGCAACACGCACCAACGCACCCACCGCCGGGTCCCGACCGCCGGAACCCCCACCACAATCGTCTCCGAGAGCAAACGGTGAGCCTGGACCGGCAGTGCCGCCGCGTGGAACCACACCAACGGGGTCCGATACTGCACACCGGTCGCCCAACCCCGCAACATCACTGCACTAAACAACACGAAACGACATCAAACATTCAGAACACGCAGACTGTACGCAACCCCCTACATGTCCGGCTTCCTCCGCAGGTTCTTGGTCTGGCCGCGTTGCTTCTTGGCGTCGAGTCTTCGTCGGTGCGAACCCTTGGTCGCCTTGGTCGGACGCCGGGTGCGGGTTTCGGCGAGGACCGCCGCGCGCAACAACGCCGCCATCCGGGCCCGCGCCGCGCGCCGATTGCGCAGCTGCGAACGGGTTTCGGACGCCGTCACGGTGACCACCCCGTCAATGAGCCTGTGTCCCAGCTGAACCTGCATGCGTTCGAGCTGGGACCGCGACAGCGTCGACAACGTCCACAGGTTCACCCGCAACTCCACCCGCGAGTCCGTGGTGTTGACGCCCTGACCGCCGGGACCGCCGGCGCGGGAGAACCGCCACTGCAACTCGGCGGCCGGAACGACGAGCGACCGCGTGATCTCGAGGTCGTCGGTGACCTCGCCGCCGGGAAACACCGGAGGAACTTCGCTCACACTCCCAGCGCCCGAGCCAGCACCGGCCAGGAATCGTGCAGGTCGTCCTGCCAATATCCCCACGAGTGTGTGCCCGAGTCACGGAAACTCGCGGTTGCAGGTATTCCCAGTTCCCCCAGGCGATCCGTAAATCGATGGGTGCAGTAGTTGGTCACCGCTTCGATGGGACCACCCGCGTAGATCTGACGCGCGAGCGTCGCGACGTTCCCGTCGATCCCGGGGCCGTCCAGGGTCTCGTGGCGCCCCGGCAGACCGTTGCCGCTGGAGAGGAACAACTCCGTTCCGCGCAGTTCGGCGGCGTGAACGCAGGGATCGTTCGCCGCCCACGCCGGATCGTCCGCCTTCCCGTACATGTTGGCCGGGTTGCCGTAGCCGTAGTTGTCCATGGTGATCTTGATGAGGAGCTGACCGAGCGGATCACTGGTCAGAGCGCAACCGCTGTAGGCGGCCACACCGCGGAACAGGCCGGGAGCGGCGATCGCCAACTGCAGAGCGGCAGTACCCACCCGTGACATGCCGGCGAGCGCGTTGACTCCGTTGGTGCCGAGGGCTGCGTCGACGACCGGCGGAAGTTCCTGAGTCATAAAGGTCTTCCACTTGTTCACTCCCATCACCGGGTCGGGGCTCTTCCAGTCCGTCCAATACGCGTTCTCGCCGCCGGAAGGGCTCACGACGTTCACGTTCTGGTCGGCCAGGAACTCTTCGACATCGGTCTTCTCCCGACGGACCTGACCGTCGAGGAAGTACAGCGTCGGCCTCGGCACGCTCGTGTCGGCGGGGCGCTGCACGTACACCGGAACGACCCGTTGCATCGACGCCGAGAAGACGTGCAACGTCAGGTGTCTCGAATCGATCACGGTGACGTGATCGAGCGTCGACCCGTTCGGCGCCACCGCGGAACCGAGCGCCTGACCGGTGTCGACGATCGGATCGGCGGCCGCCGCGACGGTGCCACCGAGGCAGAGAGACCACTGTCACGGCCGTCACGGCCGCTGTTCGCAATTTCCCCCGAAAGATCTGTCGTGTCACGACCGACTACCGCCCTCCACACGCACGAATTCCGGTCCCGGGCATGCTAACAGTTCCCGCGATACCGAGTAACGGAAGAGCCGTTCCGCGCGATGAACATTCGACCCCCCACGTTCATTGAAGGACCGGCATGACGCTTCCCCCGCCCTCATCACCTGCCACTCGCCAGAAGTGGCCCTGGATCACCGGCGGGATCGTCGTAGTCGTGGCCGCGGTCTCGTTCCTCAGCCCCGGACAGGACGACCAATCGGCCCAGGCCACAGCGGTCTCCGCGTCCGTGGCACCCACGGTCGCCGATTCGACGACCGTGCGTGTCGCGTCGAGTTCGTTGACACCGGTGCCGTCTGCGCTCGCCCTCTCGCCGGTCGAACCCGCCGCGGCCGGCGGCGCGGACGCGACCGCCGCGTTGCAGCTACTCGCCGGCCTCGAGGTCAAGGGACGCGCACCGAAGACCGGTTACGACCGGGATCTCTTCGGCCAGGCGTGGACCGACGACGTCACGGTCGAGGGCGGTCACAACGGGTGCGACACGCGGAACGACATCCTCCGGCGCGACCTCGAACAGATCGTGTTCAAGCCGGGCACCCGCGACTGCGCGGTACAGACCGGAACGCTGCTCGACCCGTACACGGGCAACACCATCTCCTTCGTTCGCGGTGCGGACACGTCGAATGCCGTGCAGATCGATCACGTCGTCGCACTGTCCGACGCCTGGCAGAAGGGGGCGCAGCAGCTCGACACCGCGACCAGGGCGAACTTCGCGAACGATCCGCGGAACCTGAAAGCCGTCGACGGCCCCACCAACCAGCAGAAGTCGGACGGAGACGCCGCAACCTGGCTGCCCCCGAACAAGAGCTACCGGTGCACCTACGTGGCCGATCAGGTGGAGGTGAAGGCCGCGTACGGGCTGTGGGTGACTCAGGCCGAGCACGATGCGATTGCTCGGGTTCTCCAGGACTGCGGGGCGGCGGCGCCCGCAGTCGCGCCCGCTCCGACTACCAGCACGGTCCCGGAAGCAGCACCTGCGCCCGTTCCGGCACCCGCGCCCGCTCCGGCACCCGCACCCGTCCCGTTCGTCGACACGGCACCGCCGAGCGACGTCTACTACAAGAACTGTTCGGCGGCCAAGGCGGCCGGTGCCGCGCCGGTCCACATCGGCGCGCCGGGCTACGGCACCCACCTCGATCGCGACGGCGACGGCGTCGGCTGTGAGAGCTGATCCGGACCTGGCGCGATACGCGCCGCCGTCACCAGTTAACCTGAACTGCCTGCAGGGACGTCGGGTACCTGTATCGCTTTCGTACATGTCAGAAAGATGAGATCGGCATGACCACTGCACCCGACGCACTCGGGCACCCCCCACATACGGACGAGCCGGCAGTCGCCCGCACGTATCCGAAGCCGGCGTTGTCGGCGCGCGAAATCGAGGTTCTCCGCCACTGGTTGCGCGGCGACTCCAAGCTCGCCGTCGCCGCCGACCTCCACATCGCCCTCGGAACGGTCAACACACACCTGACCCGCATCCGCGAGAAGTACGCGCTGGTCGGACGTGATGCGTCCACCAAGACGGCGCTGCTGGTGCGGGCCCTTCAGGACGGGATCATCACGATCGCCGAACTCTGACATGTCTACGCCCTGCGCAGGGCGTCCCGGTCGATCTCGGCCACCGACGTCAGGCCACTGAGCCCCATCGTGAGGTCGAACTCGGCGATCACGTTGGCGGTGGCGTCCCGCGCACCCGCCTGACCTGCGAGGGCCAGGCCGTACAGGTGGGGCCTGCCGAGCGTCACCGCGTCCGCACCGAGGGCGAGGGCCTTGAAGACGTCTGCTCCCGTGCGGATTCCGCTGTCGAGGAGCAGCGTCAGCCTGCCGGCGACGACGGGCGCGATGTCCACGAGCGCGTCCAGCGATGACACGCTGCCGTCCACCTGCCGCCCACCGTGATTCGACACCACGATGCCGTCCACCCCGGCGTCGAGCGCGCGCCTGGCGTCGTCCGGGTGCAGCACGCCCTTGAGGAGGATCGGCAGCGACGTCCTGCTGCGGAGGGTCTCGATATCGGCCCAGCTCAGCGACGGCCGGGAGTAGATGTCGAGGAACGTCTCCACGGCGGCCCGCGGTTCCGGCGACCGCAGGTTGTCGAGGAAGCGACCCGGGAAGCGCCGGGTCATCGACACCAGTGACCGGATCGCGCCGAGTGTCACCTCGACGTCCGCCTTGCCTGCGGCGGCCTTGATCCGCTCGTGCACGATCCGGCGGAACACCGGATCGGACGTGTACTGCGCGATCCCCTGCCCCTGCGCGAAGGGCAGCGAGCCGAGATTGAGGTCTTCCGGGCGCCAGCCGAGCATGGTCGTGTCGAGGGTGACGACGACGGCGTCCGCACGAATGTTCTCGGCGCGCTGGAGCAGGCTGTCGACGAGATCGTCGTCGGTGCTCCAGTACAGCTGGAACCACCGGGGTGCGTCGCCCATCGCCGCCGCACTCTCCTCCATCGGTGCGCAGCCCTGGTTGGAGAAGATGTACGGCACACCCAGTTCGGCGGCCGCGGCGGCGATCGCCACATCCGCCTCGGGGCTGGCCAGTTCGGCCGCGCCCACCGGGGCGAGCAGCACCGGGGCCGGAATCCTGCGCCCGAACAACTCGACCCCGATGTCGCGCTTCGAGACGTCGCGCAACACCCGGGGAACGATCTGCCACTTGTCGAACGCATCGCGGTTGGCCTGCATCGTGCGACCCAGCCCCGCGCCGCCGTGGACGTACGCCCACCCCTTCGCGCTCATCTTCCTTTTCGCGCGCCGCTCCAGCGTGTCGAAGTCGGTGGGAACGGAGGGTGTGCGACCGAGGACGCCGTCGCGATAGATCAGATTCTGGCGGGCCCGGCCCGGGCTGTCCTGGTTCTCGCTCGCAGACATGCGCCGAGTCTTCCACAGGCCGGCGCGAACCGACGGCAGGTCGTCGGGACGCGTAGGTTTGTGACCGGCACCACACCGACCCCAGACATCCTAGGAGACCGAGATGCCCGACCGCCCGTCCCTCACCGGCGCTCCCTGCTGGATCGATCTCACCAGTTCCGACCCACGACAGGTCATTCCGTTCTACACCGGGCTGTTCGGGTGGAGGTCCGACACCAACGAGGATCCGCAGTACGGCGGCTACTCCATCTTCAGCATGAACGGCAAACCCATTGCGGGCCTTGGCCCCCAACAGCAGGGCAACCCGTACGGCAACGTGTGGACCACGTATATCGCGTCCGAGGACGCGGAGGCCACCGCGGCGAAGGCCGCCGAGGCGGGCGGCCAGGTGATGATGCCCGCAATGGTCGTGGGCGACCAGGGCACGATGGCGATCCTCGGCGATCCGGCCGGCGCCGTGATCGGCGTGTGGCAGGCCGATCAGCACGGCGGCTTCGGTCTCGTGGACGAGCCCGGCGCGCCCGTCTGGCACGAAACGCTGTCGCGGAACTACGCGGCGGCGCTCCCGTTCTACGCGGACGTCTTCGGCTGGACCTTCCGGACCCTCGGCGACACAGACGAATTCCGGTACTCGCAGGCGAACCTCGGCGACCGCACCGTGGCCGGAGTCATGGACGCCGACTCGTTCCTGCCCGAAGGCGTCCCCTCGTTCTGGCAGTTCTACATCGGCGTCGAGGACACGGATGCCGCGGTCGCGAAGGTGACCGAACTGGGCGGCACCGTCCGGCGCGCCCCAGAGGACACCCCGTTCGGGCGGCTCGCGTCCGTCGCCGACCCGCTCGGCGCCACCTTCCAGATCACGACGCTGCAGTCCTGACCCGGTGACGGTGGCGCGCAGAACGCGCCACCGTCACACCGGGCCGAACGGCGCCTGCGCCTCCTTGGCGTCCCAGATGTCGAGGAGTGAGCGGAGAATCTCCTCCGACATGCCCAGGCCCCCGAGATGGCTTTCCCCGTGCATCGTGTGGAACTCGGCGTCGGGAAGAAGCGACACCATGTGCTGCCCGTGCCGGAGCGGAATGATGTGGTCGCAGTCGCCGTGCCACCACCGCACCGGGGTCTTCACCGCATTCACCCGGAATCCCCAGTCCCGCGCAAACAGCACGAGGTCGGCGAACGGTGCACTGAGCTGCTTACGGCCGCCGTTGAGCAGATCGTCGAGGAACATCGCCTTGAACTCCGGCCGCGCGAGCAGACGGCGGTCACCCTCCGGCGACAGCCGCCCGTACAGGTCGATGATCGGCGACGCGAACGGCCTCGCCAGCCTGATCACGGAACTCGCCGCCAACCCGACGGGGACACCGCCCGCGGACAGCACCGGAGCCGCCAGGACGGCGAGATCCATCAGCCCACTGCGGATCGCGTCGGGACCCTTCGTCGGCGCGACACCCCCCAGGATGCCGGTCGCGACCACGCGGTCGGGCATCGCGTACGCCGCGGCCAGCGTGTAGGGGCCGCCACCGGACAGGCCGACCACGGCCATCTGGTCGACGCCCAGTGTGTCGGCGACCGTGCGCAGGTCTTCGGCGAAGTCGATCACGGCGCCGTAGCGGTGCGGCGTCGACGACCCGACCCCCGGCCGGTCGATCCCGATCAGCCGGACGTGCTCGCGTTCGGCGAACGCCCGGGCCTCCATCGGTACCTGACGCCGCGCACCGGGTGTGCCGTGCAGCCAGAACACCGCCCTGCCCTGTGCCGAACCGAACTCCGCGAAGCCGAGCCGACGCCCCTCGCCTACCGCGACCGTGCCCTCCAACTGCGGGCGTGCGATATCCACCATGCCCACAGCTTCGCACGTGACACCCGTCACGTTTCCGCCCGGGACCCGCTCAGCGGTGTGCGGTGGACGTGAACTGGTAGGTCGCGGCATCGACGATCTGCTCGGGAGACACCTCGATCTCGCCGTTCAGCCACGCCGTCATGAGCTCCGCGAGCCCACCCACGAACAGCAGCGCGGTGATCTCGTCCTGCGGCGACGACCACGCCCTGTCGCCGTAGAGTTCCTTCGATTCCTCCGCGACCAGCAGGGCGAACGCCCGTAACAACTCACGCCGTCGCGTCCGTAGCGGTTCGGCAGCCGCCGATTCGATGATCGACACCCGACCTTTTC
This sequence comes from Rhodococcus sp. JVH1, assembly GCF_000280725.2. NCBI lineage: Bacteria > Bacillati > Actinomycetota > Actinomycetes > Mycobacteriales > Nocardiaceae > Rhodococcus > Rhodococcus sp. JVH1. The sequence continues at coordinate 2,223,528 of NZ_CP166289.1, forward strand.
GCGGGTCCGCCGTCAGGATGTCGACGAACGTCGCGATCGCCGCCCGCGCCCGCACCTCGGGGTCGCCGGTCACGGTCTGGAGGGTGACCCGCGCCGCCTCCGCGATCTCCGCGGCAATGCCCTCGATCACCTGCACCAGCAGGTCGTCCCGGTCGCGGAAGCTCTCGTAGAAATAGCGTTCCGTCAGCTTCGCCTCGGCGCAGATCGCGGTCATGGTCGCCTTCTCGCCGCCGACGGTGCCGAACACCTGCAGTCCCGCCTCGAGCAGTCGCGCGCGGCGCTCCGCGGCGCGTTGCTCCGAACTTCGACCGCGGTACTGGCGCGCCGGTGAACTCATGACTCGATGTTGACAGACCCGCCGGTGTGACGCACACTACAGGCATCTGACAGCGTGTCCTGTCACATATGCCACCAGGAGGGCCGATGCCCAAAGTTCTCGCTGCTCCCCCACCGCAAAGCACCCTGCAACCCATTTCGGGCAATGCCGGATTCCCCGTCATCGGACACTCACTGGACTACTTCCGCGACCCGATGGGACTGCTACAGAGTCGCTGGGATCGCTACGGCCCCGTGTCGTGGCTGAGCATGGCAGGCAAACGGTGGGTCACCGTGCTCGGACCGGACGGCTGCCAGACGGTGCTGCAGAACAAGGACCGGGCCTTCGTCAACAGCGACGGGTGGAGCGTGCTGATCGGGCCGTTCTTCCACCGCGGGCTGATGCTCCTCGACGGCGACGAACACCTCGCCCACCGGCGAATCATGCAGCAGGCCTTCACCCGCGACCGGCTGTCGCGCTATACCGAGGCACTCCATCCGGCTGTCGAGAAGGGCCTCGACGCCTGGCAGCCCACCGCGGGCTTCGCCGCGTACCCGGCGCTGAAGGAGCTGACACTCGATCTCGCCACGAGCATCTTCATGGGCGGCGCCGAGGGGTCGACGCCCCGGGAGATGGCCGAGATCAACAGGGCCTTCATCGACTGTGTGCAGGCCGCCACGTCGGTGATCCGGTATCCCCTGCCCGGAACGCGATGGAAGCGTGGCATCGACGGGCGCGCACGACTCGAGGAGTTCTTCCGCCGCTACCTGCCCGCGCGTCGCGCGGGCGCCGGCGAAGACCTTTTCTCCGCGCTGTGCCACATCGAATCCGAAGAGGGGCAACGGTTCAGCGACGACGACGTCGTCAACCACATGATCTTCCTGCTGATGGCGGCGCACGACACGTCCACCATCACGCTGTCGACGATGATGCAGTACCTCGGTCAGCACCCCGACTGGCAGGAGCGGTGCAGACGGCAGTCGGCGGCACTGGGCACGTCCACCCCGACCTACGATCAACTCGACGAACTGACCGACCTCGACCTCGTGATGAAGGAATGCCTGCGCCTCGTGCCGCCGGTCCCGGTGGTCGCCCGCCGCGCGGTCGAGGACACGGAGGTGCTCGGCCACTACATCCCCCGGGGCACGTACATGTCGGTGGTCGTGCACTTCACCCATCACATGCCCGAGTACTGGCCCGATCCGGAGAGGTTCGACCCCGAACGGTTCGCACCCGAACGCCGCGAGGACAAGGTTCACCGGTTCGCGTGGGAGCCGTTCGGCGGCGGCGTGCACAAATGCCTGGGGATGCACTTCGCGGGCGCCGAGATCAAGACGGTCATGCACCACCTGCTGCGGCGATTCCACTGGCATGTGAGCCCCGGCTACGTCGCCCCGCTCAATTACACGTCTCTGCCGTTTCCGTCCGACGGCCAGCCCGTGGACCTGTACCACCGCGTCGGCGGAGCCGACACCCCATAGTGCAGCCGGAGCCGACACCCCATAGTGCAGCCGGAGCCGACACCCCATAGTGCAGCCGGAGCCGACAACCCGTAGTGCAGGCCGAGCCGATACACCATAGTGGAAGTCATGACCGTTACGGCGCCCCCGCTCGACGTGTATTCGCAGCCCACGCTGTCTGCGCTGATGCCGTCCGTTCTCGCCGCACTGGGCGTTGCCGGCGAACCCAATCGGCTGCACCTGCCGGACAGCAGGCACACCGTGGTGTTCCTGATCGACGGCCTCGGCTGGACGCTGCTGCGTCGTCACCGCGAACACGCCCCGTTTCTCGACAGCCTGACGGGACGGCCGATCCGGGCTGGCTTCCCCACCACGACCGCCACCAGCATCGCGTCGTTCGGCACGGGGTTGCCGGCCGGCAGTCACGGCATCACCGGTTACCAGTCATACGTTCGTGAGGTTCGCGGCACGCTCAACTGGTTGTCGTGGCGCGCGGGCCACAAGGGCGACGAACTGACCCGGCTGGTGCCGGAGGTCGTCCAGCCCGCACCGACCGTGTTCGAACGCGCCGCGGCAGCAGGTATCAGGTGCACGACGGTGGTTCCCGCGAAATTTGACGGGTCCGGGCTCACCCGCGCCGTCCTCCGCGGCGGCACGTTCGCAGGAATACACGCGTACGGTGACCTGATCGCGCACGTCGTCACCGCGGCCCGGGCAGGCGACCGCACCCTCACCTACTGCTACCTCAGCGAAATCGACACGCTCGGGCACATTTACGGACCGGGATCCGAATCCTGGCTGCACCAGGTCACCCTCGTCGACCGGCTCGTCGAGAAGCTCGCCGCGGGACTCGCGGCGGCACAACCCGACACCCACCTGTACGTCACCGCCGACCACGGCATGGTCACCGTCGACGACGCCGACAAGATCGACTTCGACGCCACTCCCGCCCTGTCGGACGACGTGGTGGCACTCGCCGGCGAACCGCGGTGCAGGCACGTCCACACCCGCGCCGGAGCCGGGCGCGACGTCGCCGACCGGTGGAGGAGCGAACTGGGACACCGCATGTGGATCGGCACGAGGGACCAGGCCGTCACCGCGGGACTGTTCGGACCGGCTGTGCGGTCCGAGGTGCAGGGCCGCATCGGGGACGTCGTCGCCATCGCCCAGGGCGGCGTCGCGGTGGTCCGGCGCAAGGCGGAGTCGAGGCTGTCCGCCCTCCCCGGGCAGCACGGCGCACTCAGCGACGACGAGTTGCTGATTCCTCTGCTGCAGGGCGCCACCACGTAAACCCGCGTCGATCACCGGTCCGCGCGGCCACTCCTGATAGAAATGACGAACAGCGTTGATTTCAGGAGAGATTCATGCCCCGCTCTGCGGTACCGAACACCGGCTCCATCATCACGACCATCCGCACGAAGTGGCCCTGGATCCTCGCCGGGCTGTTCGTCGTCGTGCTCGTCACGATGCTCACCCCCGACCCCGACGACACCCTTGCCGCCGGAACCGGACCAGTTGCACCCTCGGAAGTCACTGACACACAACAGATACAGACGGCGTTCACTCAGCTGTCCACCCTCGAGGTGAAGGGCCGGGCACCCAAAACGGGGTACGACCGGGAACTGTTCGGCGCCAGCTGGACCGACAACGTGTCGGTCGAACTCGGACGCAACGGCTGCGACACCCGCAACGACATCCTGCGACGCGACCTCGTCGACATCACCTCACGGGACCGCACCCGCAACTGCGTGGTGCAGTCGGGCACGTTGCGGGATCTCTACACGGGCACCATCATTGCGTTCACCAGGGGCACGAAGACGTCGGACGCCGTGCAGATCGATCACGTGGTGGCGCTGTCGGACGCGTGGCAGAAGGGCGCTCAGCTCCTCGACGCGCAGACGCGGGCGGACCTCGCGAACGATCCCCGCAATCTGCAGGCGGTGGACGGACCCACCAATCAGCGCAAGAGCGATGCCGACGCGTCGACATGGCTGCCCCCGCTGGCGGCGTACCGCTGCACCTACGTGGCGCGTCAGGTGGAAGTGAAAGTGGCGTACCGGCTCTGGGTGACCCCGCCCGAGCGCGATGCGATGGCCGCGGTGCTCACCGGTTGTGGAGCCCGGTGATCACGCGCCGGGCGAGGTGAGCCGGTTCTCGGAGCCCGTGTCGACCGACGGGGCCGGCGCACCGGAATCCCAGTCGACGGAGTTGTTGGACCCGGTGAGTTCGAGGGAGTCGAGAGACACGGCGCGCACGAAGTTGTCGTTGCCACTCACCGTCATCGAACCGGAGTCGTCCACCGTCACGGAGTTCCCGCTGCCGCTGACCGAGATCCGCCCCGCCTGCTTGCCGAGCACGGTGACGGCGTTGCCCTGCACGTCGATCGACTCGAGGACGTCGATGGTGGCACTGTTGCTGCGCCCCGAGATCGTGAGCGTTCCGGTCTGCCCGCCGACGACGTTGGTGTCCTGACCGTTCACGACGACCGCGTTCGACGTCGCGACGTTCGCGGAGACGCCGTTGGCCTCGATGGTGACGGTGCCGCACTCGCCGTCGAGGACGACCACGGCACCGTCCCTGTCGACGATCACGTCGCGGCCCGCGCAGTCACCGCCCGAGTTCAGTTCCACCGCAGAGCCGGACACCGTCGAGGTGCTGCCGCCGCCGGTGCTCCCGCCGCCGCAGCCCGCGAGGGCCACGGCGCCGGATATCAGCACCGCGACGGCGACCGACTGCCGGGTGACGCTCATCGACCCCTGCTTTCCTGTCCCCTACGGGGCCGGGTCAGTCCTTCGCGAGTACCGGCATCGTCACGACCTGGGCCGCGTAGGACAGCCCGGCGCCGAAGGCGAGCAGCAGGGCGGTGTCGCCGGGCTTGGTGGCGCCCGATTGCAGCATCTCCTCCATGGCGAGGGGCACCGACGCGGCCGACGTGTTGCCGCTCTCGGCGATGTCGTCGGACACGGGCACGTTCTCGGGGAGCTTCATGCTGCGGGCGATCACCTCGGTGATCCGCGAGTTGGCCTGGTGCGGGACGAACGCGTCGAGATCGTCGACCGACATGCCGGCCTTCTCGATCGCCCGCAGGGCCACCTTGCCCATCTCGAAGGCGGCCCAGCGGAACACCGCGGTACCGGCCATCTTGATATACGGGCGCGTGGCACCCGGCGTCGTGATGTATTCGTACCAATCCAGGTCCTGCACGATGGCGTCGGCCTGGGCGCCGTCCGAACCCCACTCCACCGGACCGATGCCCGCGACGTCGCTCTTGCCCACGACCACGGCGCCGGCGCCGTCACCGAAGATGAACCGCGTCGCGCGGTCGGTGGGATCGGTGGTGATGCTCATCTTCTCGACACCCACGACGAGGGCGTAGTCGACGGATCCTCCGCGAACCAGATCCGACGCCACGGTCAGCGCGGTGCAGAAGCCCGCGCAGCCACCGCCGAGATCGAATGCTCCGGGCCCGTTGGTGCCCAGGGCGTCGGCCACCACCGCCGCGGCGGGCGGGGTCAGCAGGAGGTACGTCGACGTGGCGACGATGACGCAGCCGATCTGCTCGGGATCGATCCCGCTCGCTTCGATCGCCTTACGCCCGGCTTCGATGGACATCGTGACGACGTTCTCGTCCTCCGCCGCGAACCGCCGGTTGCGGATTCCCGAGCGCGACTGGATCCACTCGTCGTTCGAGTCGATCAGTTCACAGATCTCGTCGTTGGTGACGACCCGTTCGGGCCGGTACACGCCGAGCCCGAGAAGGGCGGACTGCCGACCTCCAGCCACGGTGGCAATCTGCTTTCCCATCGATCGATCTCCTCATCAGGTCCCGCGTGGTTACGCGCAGTGTGGACTTGTCGCCAGCACACGTTACGTCGGCGACCGCCCAGCGGGTAGCACCGGTTCCTGTTACTCGTCGGTAACATCGGTTCGGTGGAGGCGCCGATGAAACGAACACGGCGGTCAAACCGACACTTTCGTAAGGACAGACTTGTTAGACTTCTGGCGATTTCCAGCAGTTGATCACCGGTAGGGGGAGTGGTCTCTTCGGGCCACGCAGTGCCGCCTGCTGCTAGAGATGGAGTGTCCTTCGTGAAGCGAACCAGAGCTCTTGCAGCAGCGTCGCTCATCGGCGCGGCCGTGACGTTGATCGCATTCGCCGGCCCGGCCGCCGCGAATCCCAACGCCATCAATCCGATCCCCGGACTCAACGGCACCAACGGGATTCCGCACCTCACCGGACGCACCCAGGCAGTCGCACAGCAGACTGGCATGCTCAGCCCGAACCGCACCCAGGACGCCAACGTCCTCGGCACCGACCTCGGCATCATGTGGGACAACGGCCAGGGCCAGGTCCTCACGGCCTTCGGCGACTCCGCCGGCCTCGGACTGCCCAACCTGCTGTCGGGCAGCCTGTGGGCCTGGCGCAGCAGCACACTGTTCCGCAGCTCGGACGGCATCCTCGCCGACGGGATGAACTTCGACAGCTCTCCCCGTGACATCTTCGGCCAGTCCAAGGAGCTCGTCCCGAGCCCGAAGATTCCGTTCGTCGAGATCAGCCGCATCCCCACCGCCGGCGTCGCCGTCGGCAACACCCAGGTTCTGAGCATGATGTCCGTGAAGAACTGGGGACCGGCGGGAACGTGGGACACCAACTACTCCGGTCTCGTCTACTCACAGGACAACGGCGAGAACTGGACCGTCGCCCCCGAGACGCAGCGTCCGAACGTCGGCGGCAACGCCAACTTCCAGATGAGTGCCTTCGTCAAGGCCGACGGCTTCGTCTACCAGTACGGAACACCCGCCGGCCGCGGCGGGCTCGTCCACATCGCACGGGTTCCGGAACCCCAGATCATGGACCTCGGCGCGTACGAATACTTCGACGGCGCCAAGTGGATCAAGGGCAACCCCGACGTCGCCAAGCCGATCATGCCGGGCGGAGTCGGCGAACTGTCCGTCGCGTACAACGAGTACCTCGGCCAATACCTCATGCTGACCACAGACCAGTACAACTCCGTGGTCATGCGCCGCTCACCGTCGGTCACCGGACCGTGGGGCCCACCGGAGGTGCTTGTCGACACCCGGGAGCTGCCCAGCGCGTACGGCGCCTACATCCACCCGTGGTCGTCGGGACGAGACCTCTACTTCCTCACGACGGTGCACAACAACTACAACGTGCTCCTCATGCGGACCACACTCACGCCGTAGCCCGCGTACTAGCGTCGGGGCATGGATGCAGCTGCCTGGGACGAACGGTATTCACAGAGCGACTTGGTGTGGGGCGCGCCACCCAACGCCGTCGTGGTCGAGCGGGTCACCTCGCTCCCCCGCGGCCGCGCACTCGACCTCGCATGCGGCGAGGGCCGCAACGCGCACTGGCTCGCCACCCGCGGCTGGGAGGTGACGGGGCTCGACTACTCGGCCGTGGCCGTCGACAAGGCCCGCCGGGTGGCCGCCGAGGCGCCCCGCTCGGTCCGCGAACGGCTCGACTACCGCGTCGCCGACGTCACCGATTCGGACCTCGGCGGCGAGTACGACCTCGTACTCATGATCTACCTCCATCTCGCCGCCGAGGAGCGTCTGCAGGTTGTGAACCGCGCCATATCTGCGCTGAAACCTGATGGAATCCTCATGATTTTGGGGCATGACACCGTTAACTTGTCGCAGGGAGTCGGGGGTCCCCAGGACCCCGAAATCCTTTACACGCCACATGATTTGGTGGACTCGTTCGACGGGCGGCTCTCCGTCGACGTCGCCGAACGGCGCTTCCGCGAGACGGACGCCGGAACGGCGATCGACGCGCTCGTCGTCGCGCACCGCCCGAGTCTTGGCAGTCAGGTAAATCGGGCGTAATATCGCTGATGTTACCGACGAGTAATAACTTGGGCGGTACTAACGGATAGACCGCACCATCTCACTGGGAGAGACAGAAGACATGGGCCATTACAAGAGCAACGTCCGCGACCTGGAGTTCAACCTCTTCGAGGTACTCGGTCTCGAGCAGCCGCTGAGTGAAGGCGTGTGGGGCGATCTCGACGCCGACACCGTCCGCAACATGCTCAGCGAAGTTGCCCGCCTCGCCGAGGGACCGCTGGGCGAGTCCTTCGCCGACGCCGACCGCAACCCTCCGGTCTTCGACCCCGAGAACCACACCGTCACCCTGCCGGAATCGTTCAAGAAGTCGTTCCGCGCACTGTGGGACGCCGAGTGGTACCGCATGGGACTCTCCGAGGAGATCGGCGGCGTACCCGTCCCCCGGTCCGTCGTGTGGGCCATCAGTGAGCTGATCCTCGGCGCCCAGCCGGCCGCGCACATGTACCAGGCCGGACCCGCGTTCGCGGACGTGCTGTTCCACAACGGCACCGAAGAGCAGAAGAAGTGGGCCGCCACCTGCGTCGAGCGCGGCTGGGGTGCCACCATGGTCCTCACCGAACCCGACGCCGGTTCCGACGTCGGCGCAAGCCGCACCAAGGCCATCAAGCAGGACGACGGCTCCTGGCACATCGAGGGCGTCAAGCGGTTCATCACGTCCGCCGACTCCGACGACCTGTTCGAGAACATCTTCCACCTGGTCCTGGCCCGCCCCGAGGGCGCAGGCCCCGGCACCAAGGGACTGTCGCTGTTCTTCGTCCCGAAAACGCACTTCAACTTCGAGACCAACGAATTGGGCGAGCGCAACGGCGTCTTCGTCACCAACGTCGAGCACAAGATGGGCCTGAAGGTCTCCGCCACGTGTGAGGTCACCTTCGGCGGCCACGGCATTCCCGCCCAGGGCTGGCTCGTCGGCGAGGTCCACAACGGCATCGCGCAGATGTTCGACGTCATCGAGCACGCCCGGATGATGGTCGGCACCAAGGCCATCGCCACCCTCTCCACCGGCTACCTCAACGCCCTCGACTACGCGAAGGAACGCGTCCAGGGCGCAGACCTCACGCAGATGACGGACAAGGCCGCGCCGCGCGTCACCATCACGCACCACCCCGACGTCCGTCGCGCCCTCGCCATGCAGAAGGCGTACGCGGAGGGCCTGCGCGCCGTGTACCTGTACACCGCGGCGCACCAGGACGAGGCCACCGCCAAGCTGGTGTCCGGTGCCGACAAGGACCTCGCGTTCCGCGTCAACGACCTGCTGCTCCCCATCGTCAAGGGCGTCGGCTCCGAGCGGGCGTACCAGTACCTGACGGACAGCCTGCAGACCTTCGGTGGCTCCGGCTTCCTGCAGGACTACCCGATCGAGCAGTACATCCGCGACGCCAAGATCGACTCGCTGTACGAGGGCACCACCGCCATCCAGGCGCAGGACTTCTTCTTCCGCAAGATCGCCCGCGACCGCGGTGTGGCACTCGCCCACGTCGCAGGCGAGGTCAAGAAGTTCATCGACAGCGAGGCAGGCAACGGTCGCCTCAAGGCCGAGCGGGCCCTGCTCGCCACCGCCCTCGAGGACGTCCAGACCATGGCCGCCACCCTCACCAGGTACCTCATGGGTGCGCAGGAGCAGCCGTCCGAGCTGTACAAGGTCGGCCTCGGTTCCGTCCGCTTCCTGATGTCCGTCGGCGACCTGCTCATCGGCTGGCAGCTCCTCCGCCAGTCCGAGATCGCGATCAGGGCCCTCGACGAGGGTGCCTCCGACAAGGACAAGGCGTTCTACGAGGGCAAGGTCGCCATCGCGTCCTTCTTCGCGAAGAACGTGCTGCCGGAACTGACCGCCACCCGCAGCATCGTCGCCAACATCGACAACGACATCATGGAGCTCGACGAAGCAGCGTTCTGATCGGCTTCACACGGCCCGGCGGCCGGGGTACCTCCCCGGCCGCCGGGCTATTTCGTGTCCCGACCACGTGGACTCCGGCACTCTTTCTCCGTGGACGCACTCCTTTTCGGCCCCCACAGGTAGTGCGGGAGCCGAGAAGGAGTGCGGGAGTTGTCCACAAGCCTCGGTCCATCCACAGCCGGGTCCTTCGGACCGGATTCTTCAGGCGGCTCCGGCCAGAATCGTTCCCATGGAACATGACCCGGGCGCGATGCTGCGACGCCAGGAGGCGTTGAACCGCGGCTACAGCGACGACGAGATCCGACGCCTGTACACGCGCGGCGAATGGCAGCGCATCGGCCGCGGCGCATATCTCTCCGCGTCGATGTACTCGGCGCTCGGCGAGGAGGAACGTCATCGCTTCCTCATCGACTCGACAATTCACGCCGTGTCGGACGACGCGGTGCTCAGCCACCAATCCGCGACCGTCGTGTACGGGCTGCCGTTGTGGAAGAGGCCCCTCGACCGCGTGCACGTCACCAGAAACGGTGCACTGCGCGCCCATCGGAGAGCACGTGGCAGTGGTGGACGGGCACTCGCTGACCCTCCCGGCGCGGACCGTGATCGACCTCGCGAGAACTCTGCCGTTCGAGCAGGCCGTCGTGGTGGGTGACGCGGCCGTCCGGAGGTTCGGCATCAGCCGAGAAGACCTGGACACCGAACTCGCCCACGCTGCGCGTCGTCACGGCGTCGATGCGGCGCGAAGGGTCGTCCGCTTCGTGAGCGGGCACAGCGACAGCGTCGGTGAATCTCGAAGCCGGGTCATGTTGTCGAGTGCCGGGCTGCCCGCCCCGTCCCAACAAGGCGAGGTGTTCGAACCCGGCGGGCGCCGAATCGGGCGCGTCGATTTCCACTTCGGCGGCATCGTGCTCGGAGAGTTCGACGGACGCGTCAAGTACGGACGGCTGCTGAAACCCGGGCAATCCCCCGGCGACGCTGTCTTCGCCGAGAAGCAACGTGAGGACGCGCTGCGCGACCTCGGATTCCAGGTGGTGCGGTGGACCTGGGACGACCTCGGGTCGCCGGGGCTGGTGGCAGAGCGTGTCCGTCGCGCGGTCGCGCGTGCCGGGTCGCCACGAGGCTGGGTGACGCAGGCGCCGCTCCCGTCCGCCGAGCGGCTTACGGTGCGGTCGCTATAGCCGCACCGTTTCTCGGTTCACGCCCTACTTCTCGGGCTCGAAAAGGGGTGCGCGAACCGAGAAGTAGTGCGGCTACTCGCCGTCGTTCGGATTCGGCTTCGGGGTGGTGGGTTTCGGGCTTTCCGCCGGGGCGGAGGGGGCCGGCGAGGCGGCAGGGGTGCGCTCGTCGGGTTTGGGTGCAGGGCCGGGTGCCTCGCACTTGACGATCGGGACGGGGTCGTAGCGGACGGTCCTGGTGTCCCGGGAGATTTCCTGGCCGGTGGCGTGATCGGAGATCACCCGGGTGTCGCTGGCGGTGAATCCCGGTGCGCCGCTGGAGGCGATGCAGTGATCGCCGGCGGGCAGGGTGACCGTGTCGGGCTCCGTCGGCTTGGTCCGGTTGCCGGTGATCGACTCGACGTCGACCGTCTTGGTTCCCCAGAACCTGATGGTCAGATCCGAGGCGCCGCCGATGGCCTGGATCATCACACCCGTCTTGCCGGTGTTGCGGAACTGCAGGTCGATGGCGCCTTCGAAGACGGTGGCCTCGCGCGCCTCGGGGTAGCGCGAGATGTAGTACGAGTGCTCGGTGTGCGCGACGTCCTCCATGCCGGCGAAGTACGCGGCGTTGTAGAGCGTCGTCGCCACCTGGCTCACACCGCCACCGACCGCGGTGTCCGGGCGACCGTTGTTGATGATGCCCGACTCCACATACCCCTGGGCCGTGCCGCGCGGGCCGGTGTACCCGTTGAGGGAGAACGTGTCGCCCGGCTTGACGAGCGCCCCGTTGATCTCGCTGGCGGCGAGCCGGATGTTGGTACCCGACGCCGCAGAGAAGCCGCCGGTCGTGAACTCGCCGATCACTTCCTTCACGCCGAGCGCCTGCGCGGCCTCCGTGGTGAGGGCGGGCGGGACAGGTCCGTACACCGCGGCGGTGGCGTGAGAACCGTTGCCGCGCAACAACTCGGGCAGCGTTTCCAACGTCTTTGGCCACTGCACCAGGTCGCCGACGACCGCGGGGACGACGGTGGGCGATCCGCCGTCGAGCGTGATCGTCGCGTCCTTCGGTGCGATCTCCGTCGAGACGAGCTGCGGCGCCAGAATGCCGATCGCCGCCTCGATGTTGTAGGTGGGCTTCAGCCCGCCGTTGCCGTCCGGTTCGAAGCCGACGATGGCACCGATCTGCTGACGCGCCGCGGTCGCGACCTTGCCGTCACGACCGGTCACCACCAGATCGGCGGAGGCAGCGGGCACCGCCACCTCGGCGAGCGCCCGCTGGACGCCTTCCTTCGTCACTGTCACGGGCACGACGTCGACGGGCAGTTCCACCGTCCGGCCGAACGCCCATTCCTCGGTCAACGCCGCCTCGGCGCCCTCCCCGTTCAGGTTCTGCCCGGTCGACGGGTCCACCGGCACCGGGGTCGGGCCCTCGAACACGACGGTCCCCTCACGGGACGCGCGATCGGTCTCGGTGCGGAGACCGTCGACGGCGGAGGCCAGTGCGGCCTCGTTGCGGGTCGACACCACACCGATCTCGTCGGTGGTGAAGAACGACGTGAGCCTGGTGAACGGGTTGAGCGGCTGCGAATCGGCCCGGTCGAGGGTGGCCTCCCAGTCGACACCGAGCCCGGCGGCCGACGGAACGAGTTGCGTCGACACGTCGCCGGCCGTCAGCGTCAGCGGCTGATCGGCGCGCGGGCCGACCTGCGCCTGCAGAATGGCCTCGGCCTCCTCGCGGGACGAACCGCCCACGTCGACGCCTGCCACGGTCACCCCGCGCGGGACTTTTCCGGAGGACACCGCGAGGTCCGCGGCGTAGGCGATGCCGATCAGAGCGATCACACCACCGGTGACCGCGGCGATCTTCACCCAGGGAGCACGCGCAGGTTTGGTCGGTTCCGCGGACGGCTCGGCGGGCGCCGACGGTTCCGGCGCCGGCTGCGGCGTGATCTGCGCCGCGGCGGCCGGAGCCACCACGGTCGGCTCGTCCGCCGGTGTGGTGTACGCCTGCGTCGGCCCAGGAACGGGACCCGGCGAAATGGCGGGGATCACCTGCGTGACGTCCTCGTTCGCCGGGGGCTCCACCCACAACGGCGCGTCGGGAGCCTGCTCCTCGGAGCGTTCCCCGAGGTCACCGAGGTTCAGCTGCGTCGTCGGGGCGTCGTCGGCGTTCGGCTGTTCCGCCGGAGCGTCGGGAGCCGGAGCCTCGTCGGAAGCCGGAGCGTTTTCGGGAGCCGCAGCCTCGTCGGGAGCCGGGACCTCGTCCGGTTCCGGGGCGGGCGGGTCGGCCACGTTCTCGGGTTCGACGCTCTCGGGCGTCGCGGAAGGGTCCGGCGTCGACCGTTCGGGTGCCTTGCTCCCCTTGTCGCCGTCTTCGTCGTTCACCGTGGCCCTCTCACCGAGTTGTCCTTCGTGCGGGCCTCAGCTTGCCGTCGGTGCTCGTTGCATTTCAAGCGCGATCCGATCCGAGCGAGGCCCGGTCGAGACCCCCACGTCAGCGTACCGGCCGCCGGAAATGCAAGAGCCCCGCGCTGCTGCCAGGTCGGGGGTCAGGCAGCAACACGGGGCTGACAGGGATATCGCCAGCTAATCTCCAGCGTTACACCTGTCGGAAAAGATTTCGGGGATCCGGCCACCCCTCGTTGCCGGATCCCCGCTCGCACTGCGTGCACGCTGGCCTTTCCGGTCTCCCAGCTACCGGAAAGGCCAGTCGGATCACGCCTCTATGATTGCCGTCACACCCTGGCCGCCGGCGGCGCAAATCGAGATCAGGCCGCGGCCCGAGCCCTTCTCCGCCAGCATCTTGGCGAGCGACGCGACGATGCGTCCGCCGGTCGCGGCGAACGGGTGGCCCGCCGCCAGCGAGGACCCGTTGACGTTCAGCTTGCTGCGGTCGATGGACCCCAGTGCGCCGTCGAGGCCCAGGCGTTCCTTGCAGTACTCGTCCGATTCGAACGCCTGCAGCGTCGCCAGCACGACGGACGCGAACGCCTCGTGGATCTCGTAGAAGTCGAAATCCTGCAGGGTGAGGCCGTTGCGGGCCAGCAGGCGCGGGATGGCGTACGTCGGCGCCATCAGGAGCCCGTCCTTGCCGTGGATGTAGTCGACGGCCGCGGTCTCGGAGTCGACGAGATGCGCGAGCACCGGAAGCTTGCGCTCGGCGGCCCATTCGTCGGTGGACAGCAGGACCGCGGACGCGCCGTCGGTGAGTGGGGTGGAGTTGCCCGCCGTCATCGTGGCGTCGCCCGCCTTCACCCCGAAGACCGGCTTCAGCTTGGCCAGCTTCTCGGCGCTGGAGTCGGGCCGCAGGTTGTCGTCGCGGGTGAGCCCGAGGAACGGCGTCACCAGGTCGTCGAAGAATCCGCGGTCGTAGGCGGCGGCCATGTTCTGGTGGCTGGCGGCGGCCAGTGCGTCTTGATCCTCGCGGCGGACGCCGAATTCCTTGGCGGTGATGGCGGCGTGCTCGCCCATGGACAGCCCGGTGCGGGGCTCGCCGTTGCGGGGGATCTCGATGCCGAGCATGGACGGGCGGACGTTGCCGAGCAGTTTGATGCGGTCGCCGGTGCTCTTCGCGCGGTTCAGGGACAGCAGGAACTCGCGGAGTTCGTCGTTGACGCCGATCGGCGCGTCCGACGTGGTGTCGACACCGCCACCGACACCGGCCTCGATGCGGCCGGCCGCGATCGCGTCCCCGACGGCGACGATCGACTGCAGTCCGGTGCCGCAGGCCTGCTGCAGGTCGAAGGCCGGGGTGTACGGGCTGAGGGCGCTGCCCAGGACGCATTCGCGCATCAGGTTGAAGTCGCGGCTGTGCTTGAGCACGGCGCCGCCCGCGACGAGGCCCAGCTTTTCTCCCTGGAGGTTGAAGCGGCTCACGAGGCCGTCGAGGGTCGCGGTGAACATGTCCTGGTTGGACGCCTGCGCGTACTTCCGGTCGGAGCGGGCGAACGGAATGCGGTTTCCGCCGACGATCGCGACGGGACGCTCCTGCTTTCCGCCTGGCTTCGGCGCCGCTGCGGAGTTCGAATTGGTGCGAGCTTTGCTGGTCACTGACGTCTCCAAGGATCTGGTGCGATTACCTGTTGGCTACTATTCTTACTCAGGAGTAAGTTACTTGTCGACACCGCACTTCACTCGGTGCTCGGTGACTGACCGCCAAACGACGACAGAAGGTAGGACCGTGGCAGCCAGCAAGGGAGCTCCCGACCTCTATTCCCAGTTCCTCTCATCCGCACCCGGCGCGTTCATCGCCGCGAAAGCGGGACTGCCGCGACCCGAGAACCTGCGGCGATACAAGCACGGCGAACCGCCGCTCGCCGGCCCGGTCCTGATCGGCGGCAAGGGCCGTCTCGTCGAGCCGTTGCGCGAACTGCTGTCCGACTACCCCGCCGCGGGATCGGGTGACGACACGTACGGCGCTCTGGTGTTCGACGCCACAGGCATCGGTTCGGTCACCGAGCTCGAGCAGCTGTTCGAGTTCTTCCAGCCGGTCATCCGCAACCTCGCGCCGTCCGCGCGCGTCGTCGTCATCGGCACCACCCCCGAGGAGACGTCCGGCGTCGACGAGCACATCGCCCAGCGCGCGCTCGAGGGTTTCACCCGCAGCGTCGGCAAGGAGGTCAAGCGCGGCGCCACGGCTCAGCTCGTCTACGTCTCGCCGAAGGCCTCCGCAGGAGTGTCGGGTCTCGAATCCACGCTGCGGTTCCTGCTGTCGGCCAAGTCCGCGTTCGTCAGCGGCCAGGTCATCCGGGTCGGCGCCGAGGATTCCGTCGCACCCGCCGACTGGGACAAGCCGCTCGACGGGAAGGTCGCCATCGTCACCGGTGCGGCCCGCGGCATCGGCGCGACCATCGCCGAGGTCCTCTCCCGCGACGGCGCGCACGTCATCTGCGCCGACATTCCGGCCGCCGGTGAGGCGCTGTCGGAGACCGCCAACAAGGTCGGCGGCACCTCCCTCGCCCTGGACGTGACCGCGGACGACGCTGCCGACAAGCTCGCCGAGTTCGTCCTCGAACGGCACGGCGGCGCGGACATCATCGTCCACAACGCCGGCATCACCCGCGACAAGACCCTCGCCAACATGGACGAGGGCCGCTGGAACATGGTGATCGGCGTCAACCTTCTTGCGCCACAGCGCATCACCGACGTCCTCGTCGCCAAGGGTGCACTGAAGGAAGGCGGTCGCGTCATCGACGTCTCCTCCATCGCCGGCATCGCGGGCAACCGGGGTCAGACCAACTACGGCACCTCCAAGGCCGGTGTCATCGGACTCGTGCAGGCCTCCGCGCCGGTGCTCGCGGCGAAGAAGATCACGATCAACGCCGTCGCACCGGGCTTCATCGAGACGGCGATGACCGCGGCGATCCCCTTCGCCACCCGCGAGGCCGGACGTCGCATGAGCTCCCTGCTGCAGGGCGGCGAGACCGTCGACGTCGCCGAGACCGTCGCCTACTTCGCGAGCCCCGCGTCCAACGCCGTCACCGGACAGATCGTCCGCGTCTGCGGCCAGAGCCTGCTGGGGGCGTGATGTCCGGCAAGGTCGTGCAACTCACGGAGAAGCCGGGCACGCTCGACATCTACACCCGTGCCGTGCGCAGCGCGCTGCCGGTCATCGGCGCGAGCGGGCACAGTGCCCCGGACACGACGCTGGTCTTGAACGGGGTGCGCGTCGACCCCGACAACCTGGCGGCGTACGACCGGGTGACCGGACTGCGATTCGGCGACCACCTGCCGCTGACGTACCCGTTCACACTGGTGTTCCCGGTCGTGATGAAGCTGATGGTGTCCGACGGTTTCCCCTTCCCCGCCATCGGTTCGGTGCACGCGGAGAACGTCATCGAACAGTTCCGTCCCATTTCGGTGATCGAGCCCCTGGATGTGTCGGTGCACGCGGAGAATCTGCGTGAGCACCGCAAGGGGCTTCTGATCGACGTGATCAGCGAGATCCGGGTCGGACGCGAACTGGTATGGAAGCAGACGTCGACGTTCCTGCGTCAGCAGAAGACGTCGCTGTCCGGTCAGCCCGGCCCCGAACCGAAGGCCGAGGAGGAGCCGCCGCGCCCGCTGCGAACGCTGCGGGTCGATCAGAAGACGATCGGCAAGTACGCCGCGGTGTCCGGTGACCGGAACCCGATTCACGTGTCGACGTTGGGCGCCAAGGCTTTCGGATTCCCGAAGACCATCGCGCACGGCATGTGGAGTGCGGCCGCCGTCCTCGGCTCGGTGGAGGGCCGGATCCCGGACGCCGTCACGTACAGCGTGCGCTTCGGCAAACCGATCCTGCTGCCGTCCACGCTGAACGTGTACGCCGATCAGACCGGCGACGGCTGGGATCTGTCGATCAAGCACCCGAAGAAGGGGTACCCACACCTCACCGCGACACTGCGCTGACGCGGACGAACGGGACGCTCGTTCGATCTGATCGAACGAGCGTCCCGTTCACTCCGGCTTCTTCTTGCCCGCGAGGCCACGCCACGCCAGGGATTCCAGTAGATCGGCGGCTGCGCCGACCTCGATCTCGCCGCCGGCGACGCGGTCGGCCACCGCCTCACCCGCACCGACGAGGGCGATGGCGATCAGTTCGAAATCCTGTCCAGGCTCGGGATCCTTGGTGCTGGACTCGAGCAGGTGCGCGGTCAGCTCGATCAGCCGGTCGCGGCTCGACTGCACCGACCCCACGAACGCCTGCTGCCCCATCGCCTGGCGATACAAAACCATCCACGACTTGCGGTGCTTGCCCACGAACCCGAGAAACCCCTCGAGGGCCCGGCGCAGCTGTTCGCGCGGGCTCAGCCCCGGATCGCCCGCCGGAGCGAGCGCCTCGACGAAGCGCAGGCCCTCGCGTTGGATGCACGCCGCGAACAGTTCGTCCTTGGAACCGTAGTAGAGATACAGCATCGGCTTCGAGATTTCCGCCTTGGCCGCGATCGCGTCCATGGACGTTTCGTGAAAACCTCTGTCGGAGAAGACGTCGACAGCAGCGTCGAGCATCTGCTGCTCGCGCACTGCGCGCGGCAGTCGCTTGGTGCCGCCGGCCATTCGCCCTCCATCATCGTCGAACCCGCTATCTTACTCTACGGTAATAAAGCGGGCCCGACCGGCGGACGAGAAGAATACCAGCACCCGGTCGCGGACCCCGCACTAGCAGGCGAGGACGCCCTTGGCGCGCGCGACGGTCAGGACCGCCTCGTCGACACGCTGCTGCGGCAGCTTGCCCGAGGCCACAACGCTTTCGAGGTGATCGAGCACCCGCGGGACGTCGTCGGTGGTGAGCCACAGGGCGACATCGACACCGGATTCCAGCGCGGTCTCGACGGCGACGGTGATGTCGTACCGGTCGGTGATCGCCTGCATGCCGCTGAGGTCGTCGGTGAAGATCGGTCCGGTGAACGGCGGCGCCCCGTATCCGGTGCCGCCGCGCAGCAGCGCCACCGCGTCGGGACTGATGCTGGCGGGAATCCCGGGCGCGGTCAGACCCGGCACCTCGAGGTGACCGAGCATGACGCCGACCCCCGTGGACACCAGGTTCCGGAACGGGACGAGGTCCTTCGTCTGCAACTGCTCGAGCGGCGGGGTGGTGACGGCCCCGGTGTGCGAGTCGCCGGACGCCGATCCATGGCCGGGGAAGTGCTTGATGACGGGCAGGATTCCCGCGTCCCGCATTCCGCGCGCGTACGCGTCCGCGTAGCGGGTGACGACGGCGGGATCGTCGGAGTAGGAGCGGTCGCCGATCACGCTGTCGTCGGGCTGACTGCTCACGTCCACGTCGGGGGCGAAGTTCACGGTGACACCGAGGTCCTTCAGTCCACGACCGCGCTCGAGCGCCATCTGGTACGTCTGCTCCTCCGTCATCGTGGCTGCGGTCTGCCGGGCGGACGGATCGGCTCCGAGCAGGTTCTCGACGCGCGACACGCGCCCACCCTCCTCGTCGATCGTCACCATCAGCGGCAGCGACGACGCCGACGCCACCTGGGGAATCTCACGGTTCGCGAGCATGGCCTCGTCGGTCCAGCTTCCGACGAAGATGCCGCCGATCTGCTCGTCACGGACCACCTGAGCCGCATCCGCGGTGCCGGTCACTCCCACGTTCAGCAGCTGAGCGAGCTTGCGCCGCAACGGCAAAGACTGCAGGAACTCCGTCTCGCACGACGCCGGCGCGGCTGCGGGCGCTGCGGTGCCGGTATGCGAGGCCGGCTCGACGGAGGACGGCGACGGTGTCGTCGACGACGACTCCGCGACCGTCTCGCCACCACCCGACGAACATCCGGCGACGAGGCCGGTACAGGCAGCGAGCGCGAGTGCATACTTGATCCGCATGGGTTCGACGGTAGCCCAGTTCGCCGTCGGCGCCCCCGCGGCAGGTCCCGAATCGACGACCGCTGCCGCCCGTCTTGGTAATCTGGACACAGAGGAAGCCCGTACTCAGGAGGTCGTAGTGCCCGGTGGTTTGATGTTGATCGCCTACGACGGATCCGACAACGCCAAGCGTGCGGTGGAGTGCGCAGGTCGATTCCTCGCCTCCAATCGCGCTGTGCTGGTGACGGTGTGGGAGCCGATGGTCCGTCAGGCCGCGCGCATGTCGGGCCTGTCCGGTGTGATGCAACCCGAGTGGGTGCCCGACGAGGAGACCGAGGACGTCGCGTTCTCCGACGCCAAGGTCACCAACGAAGAGGGCGTCCAACTCGCCGAGGCCGCCGGACTTGCCACCGAGGGTCGCTGCATCGAATGCACCAGCACGATCTGGACGGCCATCGTCGAGACGTCCGACGAACTCGCGGTCGACATCATCGTCACCGGCACCCGCGGCACCACAGGTCTGCGGTCACTGCTGCAGAGCAGCGTCGCCGACCACGTGTTGCGCCACAGTCACCGCCCGGTGCTGATCGTGCCTCCCGGGAAGTAGTCCGGGCTCCCGACTACTGTCGGGTGACCATGGACGGCTTCCTTCTCTCCCGCGCCGACCGGACGTTGCGTACGTCCGGTACGCGGCACGGGTACGACACCGCGGCAGCCGCTGTCGCGGCCCTCGCGAACGGTGACACCGAACTGATCGTCGGAGCGCTGCCGTTCGATCCCCAGCGTCCTGCCGCGCTGACCGCCCCGGAATCGTGGGAGTTCACGGACGGCCCGTGGCGGCCCGGTGCCGTTCCCGACCTCCCGTCCGTACGCCTCACGCGGGAAATTCCTGACCCCACCGAGCACGTGGCCCGGGTGCGGTCCCTCGTCGACCGACTGCGTGAGGGCGCGCTCGGCAAGGTCGTCGCAGCCCGCAGCGTCACCCTCCGTGCCGACACCCCCATCTCCGCAGAAGCGTTGGCCGCGAGAATGATTCACCAGAATCCCACCGCCAACGGGTTCGCCGTCGACCTCTCCGCGGCCGGCGAGGGCTTCCGCAGCCACAGCCTCGTCGGCGCCAGCCCCGAGGTGCTGCTCAGCCGCCGCGGGCGACGCGTCACCTGCCGTCCCCTCGCCGGAACAGCCCCGCGGCGCGCCGATCCGGAGGCCGACGAGAAGGAAGGTCGCGGACTCCTGGAGTCCACGAAGAACCTGGCCGAGCACGCGTTCGTCACGGCCTGGATCAGAGACGTCCTGGCGCCGCTCTGCACCGAGTTGACCGTCCCGGACTCCCCGGTTCTGACGAGCACCCACGAGGTGTGGCATCTCGCGACCCCCATCGAAGGCGTGCTGCGCGACGCGTCGACCAGCGCTTTGAGCCTGGCCACCCGGTTGCACCCGACCCCCGCGGTGTGTGGCACCCCCACCGACCTCGCCCTCGCCACCATCCGGGACGTCGAGGAGGATCGGCGGTTCTACGGCGGCGCCGTCGGGTGGTGCGACGGCGACGGCGACGGCGACTGGGTGGTGGCCATCCGCTGCGCCGAGATCGCCGCGGACGGACTCGAGGCACTGGCGACGGCGGGCGGGGGCATCGTCGCCGAGTCCGACCCTGAGTCCGAACTCGACGAGACGACCACCAAACTGCGCACGCTGCTCCGGGCGCTCGGCGTGCAGCAGGGCCCGTGATCTGCAGAAACGGTGGCCTACGAGCACCAATCGGCAGTTCGGCGGCCCGCGGGTGATACCTTGACCCGAGCAATTCGTACGCGGGAGTAGCCGTGTGCGTCGATGGCACGACGGTGGGAGATGTCTGATGGGGAAGTTCCTTGTGCCCGGTGTGGTCAGCGCCGTGGTCGGTGTCGCTCTCGGCACCGTGGCGACGCTCGGCATCACCGCAGCCGCACAGGACAACACGCGTCCCGAGATCGACCGCAGCGGCAACGCGGATTCCTCGCTCCTGAACCAGGTTGAGTACGGCAGCCGCTGAGAGCGCCGGCTCAACAAGTTCCCGCACTTCCCCCGAGTCGGCGGCCATGTCGTCCATGGCGCCCTCGGCGGAGCCTCTGTCACGGCGGTGGCTGTTCGGCGCCTCTGTCGTAGCGTTTCTTCTCGCGTTTCTCCAAACCCCCGGTCGGCTCGCCGCTGACACCAAGTACGACCTGTCCCAGAATCCGATCGGATTCCTGGAACGGGCCGCGCATCAGTGGAGCAGCCAGGCCCCCATGGGTCAGGTGCAGAACCAGGCCTACGGCTACTTCTTTCCGCACGGCGCGTTCTTCGCGCTCGGCGACGTCCTGAGCGTCCCGCCGTGGATCACCCAGCGGATCTGGTGGGCCCTGCTGCTCGTCGCCGGATTCTGGGGCATCGTCCGTCTCGCCGAGGCGCTCGGCGTCGGCAGCCGCTCGTCCCGGATCATCGCGGGTGTCGCGTTCGCGTTCTCCCCCCGTGTCCTCACGACCCTCGGTTCGATCTCGTCGGAAACCCTCCCGATGATGCTGGCGCCGTGGGTCCTTCTTCCCGTGGTCGTCGCCCTCTCCCAGGTGAGTGACAAAGCGTCCCGGAACACACGGTGGCACTCACCTGCACGGCTGGCGGCCCAGTCGGCGCTCGCCGTCGCGTTGATGGGTGCCGTCAACGCAGTCGCGACCGTCGCCGCGTGCCTCGTCGCAGGTCTGTGGTGGATCGCGCACCGGCCCAACCGTCGGTGGTGGGTGTTCACCGCGTGGTGGTTCCCGTTCCTGGCGCTGGCCACGCTGTGGTGGATCGTGCCGCTGCTGCTGCTCGGCAAGGTGAGCCCACCGTTCCTCGACTACATCGAGTCGTCCGGGGTGACCACGCAGTGGACGTCCCTCGCCGAGATCCTCCGCGGCACCGACAGCTGGACGCCGTTCGTCTCCCCCGAGCGCATCGCAGGCGCGGTCCTCGTCACCCAGCCCGCCGCGGTCGCGGCGACCGGCCTGATCGCCGCCGCCGGGCTCGCCGGACTGTGCATGCGGTCGATGCCGGCCCGCGGCCGCCTCACCCTGATCCTGTTCGTCGGTGTCGCCGGACTTGCGGCCGGATACATCGGCGAACTGGGCTCCCCCTTCGCCGAGCAGGTGCGACTGTTCCTCGACTCCACCGGGGCGCCCCTCCGGAACGTCCACAAACTCGAGCCGCTCGTCCGACTGCCCCTCGTGCTCGGGCTGGCGCACCTGCTGGCGAAGGTGCCGCTGCCCGGGTCCGTGCCGGTCGCGCGGTGGCGCAGCGCGTTCGCGCACCCCGAGCGTGAACCGATGGTCGCGGTGACGAGCCTGGTGCTGGTCGCCCTCACCCTGGCGACGTCGCTGGCGTGGACGGGCAAGCTCGCACCGCGGGGCACATATTCCGAGGTCCCCGACTACTGGCAGCAGGCCGCCTCGTGGCTGGAGGACAACGCCGGCGGCACGAGCCCCGACGGTTCCGACGCGGAGCGGGCGCTCGTGGTGCCCGGCGCACCGTTCGGCAGCCAGCTCTGGGGTCTCACCCGCGACGAACCGATGCAGGCGCTGGCGTCCACGCCGTGGGCGTCCCGCGACGCCGTCCCGCTCACCCCGCCCGGCACCATCCGCGCCATGGACTCGATCCAGCGGCTCATCACGGACGGCCGTCCCTCGGACGGCATGGCGCAGACCCTGCTCGGCCAGGGCATCCACTACCTCGTCCTCCGCAACGACCTCGACCCCGAGACGTCGCGATCGACGCGCCCACTGCTCGCGCACCAGGCCGTCACCGGCTCGCCCGGATTCACGCAAGTCGCGGAGTTCGGCGAGGACATCGGTCCCGGCGACGTCGAAGGCCTGGTGATCGACAGCGACCTACGGCCCCGGTATCCGGCGATCGAGATCTTCGAGGTGTCGATGCCGGACGGTTCGCCGACGACGAGCGGGCCGTACACCGCGAACCTCGACGGCATCCCCCGCGTGCAGGGCGGGCCCGAATCGCTGCAACGCCTGCGGGAGAACGGCGCACTGCCCGGAGCCGGACCGGTGCTGCTGGCCGCGGACGCGACGCGCGCCGGACTGCCGGTCGACGACGTCACCGTCACGGACACGCCCCGGAACCGGGAAACCGACTACGGCCAGGTCGACAATCACAGTTCGGCACTGCGCACCCCGGACGACGCCCGCCGCACGTTCAATCTCGTCCCCGACTATCCGGTGGCGGACACCCCGCTGGTGGAGGGGCAGTGGGAGGGCGCGACGCTGAGCGTGTCGAGCGCGGCGTCCGACGCCACGCAACTCGGCGGCAGCTCCCCCGCCAGCAGCGCCGCCGCGCCCGTCGACGGCGACCCGGCGACGGGCTGGTTCAGCAACGGCATCGAGCGGGCGCTGGGCCAGTGGCTCCAGATCGACTTCGACACCCCACTCACGAGTTCTCTGCTGCACATCACGACCAGCCCGGCCGCGATCGGCGCCCCCGTCCGCTGGATGGAGGTGTCGACCCCCAACGGCAGCACGGCCGTGAAGGTGGACGCCCCGGGCAAACCGATCGCCGTGTCCGTTCCCGGCGGTGTCACCCCGTGGGTGCGGATCACCGCGACCCGGACCGAGAACGGTTCCGCGGGAACGCAGTTCGGCATCAGCGAGGTGTCGGTCGAGGACTTCTCCCAGCGTGACGCCCCGGTCACCGTGCCGATCCGGTACCGGACCGTGTTGCCTCCCACCCCCGAGGGCGCGTCCGTCTCGGGCTGGGATCTCAGCCAGGAACTCCCCGGCCGCAACTCGTGCGCCGAGTCCCCGGACCGCGTGCGGTGCAGTAACGCCTTCGTCCTGCCGCCCGAGGAGGTCGGCACGTTCGAGAGAACGTTGTCGGTGCCCGAACCCACCGCGGTCACACCGCAGCTCATGCTGCGGGCACGGCACGGCGCACCACTGGAAGAGCTTCTCACCCAAAAGGATTCACCGTCCGCCCACGGGACCAGCAACATCACCGACCTTCGCGGGTCGGCGTTCGCCGCCACCGACAACGATCCGCGCACCAGCTGGTCGGCGAAGCAGGACACCACCAGCGGCAAGGGCGCGAAACCGACCCTCACGATCGACCTTCCCGAACCCACGCTGGTCACCGGCCTGCGACTGACGCCCAGCGCGGGCGCCGTGCCCGCCGCCCCCGACCGGGTCGCCGTCGACCTCGGGAACGGACCGCAGGTGCGCGACGTCGACGACGACGGGACCGTGAGGGTCGAACCCCGGGTGACCGACCGGATCGTGCTCAGCCTCGTGTCCTGGAACAGCACCCTCGATCAGAACGCGCTGGGTTTCGCCCAACTGCAGCCGGCGGGCCTCGCCGAGGTCGGGGTGCTGGGCGAGGACGGCGTCCTGCTGCCCGGTTCGGGTCCGGCCGACGACGCCGGCGCCCGCCCGGTGACGCTGCCCTGCGAGGAGGGTCCGGTCGTGACGATCGGCGGGCAGCCGGTGCGGACGAGCGTCACGGCAACCGTCGGGCAAGTGCTCTCCGGTGGCCCGGTTCCCGCGACCGTCTGTGACACCCCCGGCCCCGTTCCGCTGGGAGCCGGCTCCCAGGACGTGACCGTCGACCCGGGGTCGGCGTTCTTCGTCGACAGTCTCCGCCTCGACGCCGGACCGCAGGCCCAGGCCGTTCCGACCGAGCAGGTGTCGACCACCGCATGGACGGAGAACCACCGGGAACTCACGGTGCCCCGCTCGGACGCCGAACGCATCGTCGTCGTCCCCGAGAGCACCAACGTCGGCTGGGTGGCCACCGCACCGGACGGCAGCGAACTGACACCGATCGTCGTGGACGGCTGGCAGCAGGGGTGGATCCTGCCCGCGGGAACCGAGGGGACGGTGACCCTGGACTTCCCCACCGACCACTGGTACCGCCTGGGGATCTTCGGCGGTCTGCTGCTGCTGATTCCGCTGATCGCCGCCGCAGTGTGGCCTCGCCGTGCACGCGAGCGCGATCCCGGCCCGGCACCCCGGACCTGGGGCAGCGCTACGGTCGGGTGGCTGGGAATCCTCGCTGCCGCCACCGTGATCGGTGGTCCCGTCGGCGCGGCGACGACGGTAGTGGTGACGCTGCTGGCCGTGACCCTCGTCCGCCTACGCGGAGCCGCCACCGCCGCGCGTGTGCTGGTGGGGGTCGCCGGAGCGTCGACGATGCTGGGCATGGCGATGCTCTCCACCGGCCCGTGGCGGGCACCCGGCGGGTACGTGGGGCACTCGTTCCTCGTTCAGTTCCCGCTGCTGCTGGCGCTCGTCGCCACCGGGCTGGCCGTGCTGCCACTCGGACGGTCGGCGCTCCTGGCGCGCGCCTCCCAGCGCTTGACGGCGCGGCGGGCGGGTTCCTCCACCAACGCGTAGCTGGCCGACGCGACCGCGACGCTCATCACGGTCGTCAGGAACAGGATGTAGACGAAGTGGCCGGTGAACGGAACGAGCCCGAACACCGGAAAGACGATCGACAGCACCGCGAGGTGCCAGATGAAGATGCCGTACGACCATCGGCCCACGGCGAGAGCGAGCGGACTCGCGAGGTAGCGGTGGGTGGACGTGTCGGACAGCACCAGCGGGGCCATCAGCGCGAAGCTGATGACGGCGCCGAGCGCCATCTTGACGGCGTACTGCCACGGTTCGGGACGCACCAGCCCCTCCGGGCCGGCGAGGTCGGTCGCGGTGAGCGCGAATGCCACTGCGGCGACGAGAAACATCCGGACGCGATGATGCGCCCAGCGGTGCATCCGGCCGGGCGGACTCACCGCCAGCTCGGCGAGCAACATCCCCGCCCCGAACCAGGGCAGGTACCCCGGCAGCCAGTTGTCGTGATGAATGCCACCCGGCGTCGACACCGGCACGAATGCCCACGTCAGACTCACCGCGATCAACGCGAGAATCGCCGGAACCCGCAGCCGCGCAGCCGGACCCCGCAACCGGACCAGCGCGAACGCCAGCAGCGGAAGCACCAGGTAGAAGGCCACCTCCACCGACAGACTCCACATCTGGGTCAAACCGTCGGTGAGCGTGAGGGGCACGAACACCTGCACGAGTCCGAGATTCGCCCACCACGTGCGGTAACTCGCGTTCGCGGTGGGCAGGAACGTCAACACCACCGCCACGGCGACCCAGTACGCGGGCAGGATGCGCGTCGCCCGCGAGATCCAGTACCGGACGATTCCCTGGGCGGGGCCCATCCCCCGCGCCGCCCCGGCATGGCTGCGCCACAACAGAAATCCGGACAGCGCGAAGAAGACCGCCACCGCCAGATCGAATCGTCCCCAGATGCGCCCGAGAACGGGCACGTGCGTCGCACCGGTCTGGAACGCGACGTGTGTCACGAGCACCCCCAACGCCGCGAGACCGCGCATTCCCTCGAGTGCGGGAATGAAACTGCGCGGCGGTGCGGTCGTGCTCATGGTGGTGGCCGAGGTGCTCATCACCAACAGTGTGCCTGGTCCGGGGGCTGTGACGGAAAACTCCGTTCGAGTCACTTCGTTGGCGAACGGCCGATGCGTTTACTATCCGATGGGGCAAATGCGCATTCGAGACTGTTAGTGTTTTGCCTCACGTGGTGTCGATGTGGGCTCCATGCGATCCGTGCAGCCGTGCTGCCGGTGGGGGAATCTCAATCGACAGAATTGGGTTAGGAGAGAAAGCATGGCGGAGCGCTCAGGGCCGAGCCGGATACTTGCTTGCATTCTGGTGGGCCTCGGTGCCTTCCTCTTGGCCGTCGCCATTCTCATTCCCACCTACACGGTGGGCAAATTGGAGAAGACGCCCTTGGACCTCGAAGTGACCACGATCGCCGAAGGTTCCGGCAGCGTGCTCAACTCGCAGGCTCTTCTCGCAGGCAAGGCCGAAGTCAACACGAACGTTCCACTGGTGTCACAGCGCTACGTCACCACCGAAGACCCCGCGGACGCGGACGTCGTCACTCTCCAGGCGGGGCAGACGCTGCGGCGCACCGACAAGCAGGGCGACACCGGACTGCTGTCCGCGATCGTCGACCGCAACACCGTCGACCGCAAGACGTCGATGCCGACCAACGATCCGGTGGGCACCATCCAGACGCAGCCCAACCAGCCTGCCGAGGAAGTTCCGCGCGACGGACTGCAGTACAAGTTCCCGTTCAACTCGGAGAAGCAGAGCTACCCCTACTTCGACCTGAGCGCGCGCGCCACCCAGGACATCAACTTCGTCGAGGAGACGGAGATCAACGGCCTGAAGGTGTACCACTACAACCAGACGATCGATCCGGTCGACCTGTCGAAGGTGGTCAACTCGCCCACCAACAAGCTGACGCTGCCCGCCGAGGCGTGGGGCGTCCCCGGTGGCACCCTCCCCGTCACGATGACCCGCTGGTACACCAACGTGCGTGACCTGTGGGTCGAGCCCGAGACCGGTGTCGTCGTCAAGGGCCAGGAGCAGCTGCACCAGTACTACGCCCGCAACAAGGACAAGCCGGAGATCGACGTCCTGAAGGTGGAACTGCCGTTCAACGAGCAGACCATCGAATACCAGGTCCAGCAGGCCAAGGACGGCATGGACAAGATCAGCACGTTCGGTCGCACCGTGCCGATCATCGCCGGCATCCTCGGCGTCATCGCCCTGATCGCAGGACTCGTCCTGGGTCTGCGCGGCGGCAAGGGCAGGCAGCCCGCGCACACCGCCGGCGACGACTACCCGCCGAGCGACGGTGGCCGCCACGTCGACCTGGACAAGTCGGAGGCTCCCACCGAGCAGCACGACTGGACCACGGACAAGACGGAAGAGATTCCCGTGCAAGATCCGCGCAGGTACGACGAGCGCTAGAGCTGTAGAGCCGGACGCCACGTAGTCCGGTGCGAAGGGGACCTCGGTAGTGCACCGAGGTCCCCTTCGTCGTTCCCAGGGGGCGGCCCGTGCGGTGTCGCCCGATGTCACATCGGGCGCGGGGCATCACGCCGCGCGCTGCGCACGGCGAGGACGCTGGCAACCAGTGCGGTGCTCGACGCGACCGTCACGGCGACGGCGATGAACTGGCCGATCGTGGACGCGAGGGTCAGCATGCCGGTCATCTCGACGGCGAAGCCGATCCAGGCGATCACGGCGAGGTGCGTCCGCTCCCCCGCGATGGCGGACAGCAGGGCACCCTGCAGGACGGCCAGGCAGGCACCGTGGAGCGCGAACAGCCACAGCAGCGACTGGACGGGCTGGTACGCGTCGCCGACGAGGAGCGGAACGAGGGGGGCGGCCACCGCGACGCCCGCGACGAGTACCGCACCGAGTCCGACGAGGACGGCGAGCGCCGATCGGATCGCCTGGGCGGAGTGCGCGGGATTCGCCATCCGCGGATAGAGCACCACCCCGACTGCCTGCGGCAGCCAGAACGCGGCCTTGGTGGCGACGGCGCCCAGCGCGTACAGGCCGGCGTCGTCATTGCTGAGCACGATCCGGGCGATCACCAGATCCATCGACGACAACGCGATCAGCGCCAATTGCACTTGCGACGCCTTCAGTACGGCCGCGACACCGATCCGGGTGCTCGACTCCCCGGTGATCGCGGAATCGGCGAACAGGCGCGCACACAGGGCCACCAGCCCCGTGCCGACCGCACTGGCGGCGAGGGCGAGCCCCGGCCCGGCGCCGACGGCCAGCACCACGACCGCGGGAACGACCTTCGCGACACCGGCTGCCGCGAGGACGACGCTGAGCGGACCGAACCGTGCCGCGCCCTGCAGCAGTCCCTGTTCGGTGGCGAGCAGGACCAGGACGGGTGCCGTGATGAGCGCCGAGAACGTGGCGAGCATGCCGGTGTCGAGGGCCCACGACACGAGGGGTGCGAGCAGCATAGCCGCGACCGCGACGATCACCGCGCAGCGGTACCCCAGCAGGCGGACCGCGTGGGCTCCCTTGCCCCGGACCACCTCGCGGGCGACGACGGTCTGCAGCGCGAGGGCGGGGACGGCGAGGACGAGTTGGGCCGCGAGCAGGCTCGCGAACTCCCCGTAGCCGGCCGGGCCGAGCCAGCGGCTCGCCGGCAGATGCAGCAGGTAGGACGCGATGTTCGCGATCATCGAGCCCGCCGTCACCATCGTCACCCCGGCGACCGCCGAGCTGGTGAGGGTCTGGCGTGGCATGCGCCCCATGATGCACTACGTGCCGTGCGAGCCGGGTCGATGCACCACGTATCGTGACGGCCCATGACCGCCCGGCGCCGAGCACCGTTCGTCGCGCCGGTCTACAGTCTCCTTCTGGCGTTGCTGATCCTCGGGCCGCTGCTCGGTCCGGGCTATCTGCTGTTGCGGGACGCGGTCAGCACTCCCCGCTCGTACCTCACCGACTCGGCGCTCGGCCTCACGGACGCCGCCGCGCGGGCCGTGCCGCAGGACGCTCTGCTCGCGACGCTGAGCGTCGTGGTCGACGGCGGCCTGGTGGTGAAGGCGATTCTGCTGCTGGCGCTGTGGGCGGCGGGCTGGGGCGCGGCCCGGATGGTCCGCACCGTGCTGCCGACGGCGGGGCTCGGACCGCAGCTGGTGGCCGCGACGGTGACGGTGTGGAACCCATACGTCGCCGAGCGACTGCTGCAGGGCCACTGGAGCCTGCTGACCGGGTACGCGGCGCTGCCGTGGACGGTGTGCGCGGCGGTCACGATTCGACGGGGTCACCGCCGGGGGTGGTTCGCCCTAGTGGCCTGCCTCGCCGGGGCCGGTCTGACACCCACCGGGGCGTTGCTCGCCGCGGTGACGGCGGTGGCCGTCCTCGCGCTCCCCGGCGGACGATCGGCCGCGTGGCTCCGGGTGACGGGCGCGCTGGGCTCGTTCGTCGTCGCGAGTGCGCCGTGGCTGGCGGCCACGGCACTGGCCGGCGGCGGCGGGGACGGCTCCGATCCCGCGGGGGTCGCGGCGTTCGCGGCGCGGGCCGAGCCGGGGCTGGCGACGCTGGGCAGTCTCGCCGGACTCGGCGGCGTGTGGAACGAGACCGCCGTCCCGGACACCCGGACCACACTGTTCGCCCTCGTCGGAACGCTTCTGTTGCTCGGGGTCGTCCTGTGCGGACTCCCGGCGCTGTGGCGGCGGCGACGGCACCCCGTGGTGGCCGCACTGACGGCGCTCGCGCTGGTGGCGGTGCTGCTGCCCACACTCGGCGCGACCGCGTGGGGACTCGACGCCGGCCGCTGGCTGGTGCAGAACGTCCCCGGCGCGGGATTGCTCCGGGACGCGCAGAAGTGGGTGGCGCTCGCGGCGCCGATGTATGCGCTCGCCGCCGCGGCCGCGGTGCTGCGACGCCCCGGCACGTGGTCCGTCTCGGCCGTCCTGGTCGTGCTGCTCGCCCTCCCCGACCTCGCGTGGGGCGTCGGTGGCGCGCTGCGCCCGGTCCACTATCCGCCGTCGTGGCAGCAGGTAGCCGCCGAGATGGAGCACGAGTCGGACAACGGGGACGTCGCCGTACTGCCCACCGGCATGTTCCGCAAGTTCTCCTACAGCGGTGCCGCTCCCGTCTTGGACCCCGCCCCGAGGATGCTGCCGGACGACGTGCTGCAGACGGGCGAACTGGTGGTGGCGGGTGGCACGGTGGAAGGCGAGGGGTCCCGGGCGCAGCAGGTGGAACGGGTGCTGCTCACCGGCGGTTCCGCCGCCGAACTCGCGTCGCTGGGCGTCCGGTGGGTCCTGGTCGAGCGCGACACGCCCGGGCCGCGCGGCGAATCCGCGACCACCCTGGCCGGTCTGGAGCGACAGTTCTCGGACGGGCATCTGGAGCTGTATCGCGTCGGCGGCGACGTCGCGCGGCACGAGGCGTCCGACCGGGTGCGTGCGACGGTGGTCGCGGCCCACGTGCTGTGGGCGCTGCTGCTGGCCGGCGGTCTACTCGGCGCGTGCGTGCTCGAGGCCCGGACGCGCCAGCGCCGGCGACACCAGCCCTGACGTCCGCAGGCCCGCGGCCGTGGCCGCCAGCACCTCGTGGACGCCGTTACCGGTGTGCTTCCAGGAGAACTCACCCGCGCGAACCCGCGCCTTCTCACCGAGAACCATGCGCGTCTCGGGGTCGAGCAGGAGGGCGTTGACGGCCGCGGTCAGTTCGCCGACGTCGGCCGTCGCCGCTTCCGCATTGCCGACCAGCACACCGGTCACGCCGTCGACGATCGAATCCGTCAGCCCCTTGGAACTGCGGTAACCGATGGTCGGGACCCCGTGCTGGGCGGCCTCGATGACGGCCAGACCCCAGCCCTCCTTGCGGGACGGCATGACATGCACCCAGGACTGCGACAGCAACTGGTGTTTACGGGTTTCGTCGACGTGCCCGTGGAACGTGACGGCGTCGCCGATGCCCAGTTCGTGCGCGCGGTCCCGGAGATTCTGCTCCCACCAGCCGCCACCGATGACGTCGAGGTGCACATCGGAGATAGTCGGACGCAACGACGCCACGGCCTCGAGGGCGTCCTCGATCTGCTTGTGCGGCACCAGCCGGGACAGGACGCACACGCTGGGGTGCGCGGTCCGGGTGTCGGCGCCGCCGATGTCCACGCCGGCAGGAATGTCGTCGGCGCCGTTGCGTACCACCGCGATCCGTTCGCGCTCGACGCCGAGTTCGACGAGTTCGTCGGCGGACGGCAGCGACACGGTGAGGTACTGGTCGTCCCGGTGGGTGCGCGGCGACAACCGTGATTCCACCCACCAGCCGATCTTGCCCATCAACCGGCCCGCCACGGGCCACTGCTCGCGATGACAGTGATGCACGAGAAGCGTCACGGGTGCACCGGCGACGACGCGGGAGAAGAACGGGATGCCGTTCTGGGTGTCGATGACGGCGTCGGGCCGAATGCCGCGCAGCGGTCCGAACCCGAGCCGGCCCGCGGCGATCGCGGCGAGGGCGCGAGGGTAGACGCTGTACCGCCCGCCCGCCCGGCTGATCTCGATGCCGTCGACGGTCTCCTTCTTGGGGGCGCCGCGGTAACCGGCGGTGCGGAGGGTGACCTTGATTCCCCGCGCCGCGAGCTGGGCGCCGACCTCCTCGAGGTACCGCTCACTGCCGCCACCCTGCGGGTGACCGGTGTCGCGCCAGCAGAGCAGCAGAACCTCTCGCACGTTCATATACTCCTGTGGTCGGTGCGGTACATGTGGTCTCGGGGCGGGCGTTCCGCGCTGTAGTCCCCGAACACCCTATCGGTCGTGTTCGACCGGATGTTGCAGCCACCGCGAACGGATTGCGGCCCCGGCGGCTGCACTCGCTAAGGTTCAGTCTCGTGACGACGCCTCCCGTGACCCGGCGATTCGGTCGACGGGCAACCCTGAAGCGGTCGTTCGGCCTGCTCAGCGACTTCCGGCACGAACAGACCGCACCCGACCTGTTCTACGGAGCCCTCGCCCGCGACTCCGTCGAACTGATCGGCGACCTGTACGGCGGCCTCACCGAATCGGATCTCACCGGGACGACGGTCCTGGACGTCGGCGGTGGGCCCGGTTACTTCGCGGACGTGTTCCAGCAGGCCGGCGCCCGGTACATCCCGGTCGAGCCGGATCCGTCCGAGATGCATGCCGCGGGCCTCGCTGTGGGCGGCGCGGTGCGCGGGTCGGGGTTGGCGCTGCCGTTCCGGACGTCGTCGGTGGACGTCTGCTTCTCCTCGAACGTCGCCGAGCACGTCGGTGAACCGTGGGCAATGGCGGACGAGATGGTTCGGGTGACGAAACCCGGCGGCCTGATCGTGCTGTCGTACACGTTGTGGTGGGGCCCGTTCGGCGGCCACGAGACCGGGCCGTGGCATGCACTGGGCGGCGAGTACGCGGCCCGTCGCTACCTGCGCAAGAACGGCCGCGAACCCAAGAACCGCTACGGCGTCTCCCTGTTCAAAGTGGGTGCGGCCGAAGGGCTTCGGTGGGCCCGGCGCGCCCCGGACGCGGATTTCCTGGCGGCCTTCCCCCGGTACCATCCGCGCTGGGCGTGGTGGATGGTGCGCGTCCCGGGACTGCGGGAGTTCCTGGTGAGCAACCTCGTGCTCGTGATGCGGAAGCACTGACCGTGGTCGCGCTGGCTCTCGACATCGGCGGCACCAAGATCGCCGCCGGGATCGTCGACGCGGACGGCACGGTGCCGCATCCGGCGACCACCCCCACGCCGGCGACCGGAGTCGCGGACGCGTGCGCCGCGCTGCTGCGGGAGGTTGCGGGAGCGGCGACGATCACGTCGGTCGGCATCGCGTGCGCGGGACCGGTCGACACGGTCTCCGGCACCGCGTCACCCATCAACATCGACGAGTGGTCGGGCGGCTTCGGCCTGGTCGGCTTGGTGCAGGAACTTTTTCCCGGCGTCCCCGCGAGGCTGGCGATGGACGGCGCCGCCGCCGCTCTCGGCGAGCATCACCGCGGTGCCGGGCGCGGCGTCCCCGACCTGCTGAGTCTGGTGGTGTCCACCGGCATCGGCGGCGGAGTGGTCCTCGGCGGCCGCATCGCCACCGGCCGGACCGGCAACGCCGGACACATCGGTCACCTGGTGGTCCCCGGCGGAACCGAGCCGTGCACGTGCGGCGGGGTGGGGTGCCTGGAGACGGTGGCGAGCGGACCCTCGTCCGTGCGCTGGGCCCGATCGCGGGGATGGCGCGGGACGACGGGCGTCGAATTGGCGAGGGCCGCCGCGGACGGGAACGACGTCGCCGTGGCCGCCCTCGACCGCGCGGGGACCGCACTGGGGCAGGCCATCGCGTCCGCGGCAGCCCTCCTCGACGTCGACCTCGCGGTGATCGGTGGCGGATTCGCGCAGGCCGGGCCCGCGTTGTGGGACCCGATGCGCAGGGCCGCCGCCCGCCACGCCCGGTTGTCGTTCGTCGCGGATCTGCGGGTGGTCCCAGCGGAACTCGGCGCCGCCGGAACCCTCGTCGGGGCGGGAGTCCTGGCCGTCGACGAGGGCTGACGCAGCGGGATCGCCTCACCTGTTCCGAAATTCTGTAACGTGTTCTAGTGTTCAGGGTCACACCACGTTCAGGAGAGGAGGTGACCGTGAGCACGAGCACTGCCCGATCCGCCGACGACTCCGATCACTCGTCCGAAGTCGCTCGGCCCACTGACTCCCGCCGCGATCCGGAGGTGCTGCGAGAGGCACTGCAACGCTGGCTCGCCGCCCAATTGCCCCCCGACGCCGCACCCGAGGTCACGCACGTCCATCTCCCCGACGCCAACGGCATGTCGAGCGAGACGATCCTGTTCGACGCCACCTGGTCCGGCGAGGTTCATCCGCTGGTCGCGCGGGTCGCGCCTGCCGACACGACGATGCCCGTCTTCCCGGAGTACGACCTCGACGGACAGTTCCAGGTCATGGCGCAGGTCCGGGAGCACTCCGCCGTCCCGGTCCCGGTCGTCTACTGGTCCGAATCCGATCCCGGTCCGCTGGGCGCCCCGTTCTTCGTCATGGCCCGCGTCTCCGGGCAGGTCCCGCCGGACGTGATGCCCTACAACTTCGGGTCGTGGGTGACGGAGGCGACCGAGGAGCAGCGCGCCCTGCTGCAGCACAGTGCGGTGAATGTGCTTGCGCAACTGCACGACATCGACCGGCCCTGGGAGCGGTTCGCGTTCCTGCAACTGCCCGGCTCCGGCCCCACCGTCACCGAGGCGCTCGCCGCGCACATCCGGCAGCAACGCGACTACTACGAGTGGACGACGCTGTCCGGCCCCCGGTCCCCGCTGATCGAACGCGGCTTCGCATGGATGGAGGACAACCTCCCGGACGACCCTTCCCCCGCCGTCTTCTGCTGGGGCGACGCCCGCATCGGCAACATGATGTTCGAGGACTTCCGGCCCGTGGCCGTACTCGACTGGGAGATGGCCACACTCGGGCCCCGCGAACTCGACCTGGGCTGGATGACGTATCTGCACCGGTTCTTCGAGGACATCGCCGCGTCAGCCGGACTCGACGGGATGCCGGACTTCCTGCGCCTCGACGACCTCGCCGCCCTGTACGAGGAGCTGACGGGTCACACGCCCCGCGATCTCGAGTACTACACCGCCTACGCGGCGCTGCGGCAGGCCACCATCATGCTGCGGATCCAGGAGCGCGCCATCCACTTCGGGCAGGCCGTCGCTCCGGAGGACCCGGACGACATGATCATGCACCGCGCGTCGCTCGAGGCAATGCTCGACGGCACGTACTGGGAGAAGATCCGATGACCGCCGACTACGCGGGAAACCCGCTCTCCCCGATGGACGACTACCCCATCCATCAGGTGGCCGAACCCATCCGGCGTGTCGCCACGTCCGATCGCAACTTCTACGACCGCTACTACTTCAACTGCTATCCCTCGGCCGAGTCCGACCTCTTCCTCATCATCGGTCTCGGGCAGTACCCCAATCTCGGCGTGACGGACGCGTTCGCGGTGCTCCGCCGCGGCGACGACCACATCGTCGTCCGCGGGTCGGCCGCGCTGGGTCACGACCGCGCCGTCAGCACCGTCGGGCCGTTCCGCGTCGAGGTCCTCGAGGGTCTGCAACGCTTGCGGGTGGTGCTCGAGCCCGGCGACTACGACCTGTCCTTCGACCTCACCTTCGACGGCGCGATCCCCGCGACGCTGGAGCCCCGCCACTTCCGCAGGCAACTCGAGCGCGTCACGTTCGACACGAGCCGCTTCGTCCAGACCGGCTCCTGGGCAGGTGAACTCACGATCGACGGGCAGAGCCGCCCCGTCACCCCCGACACCTGGCGCGGCAACCGCGACCGGTCGTGGGGAGTGCGCCCGGTCGGCGAGTCCGAGCCTCCCGGGCGACGCGCGGTCGACGGGATCCAGAACTTCTTCTGGATCTACTCGGTGATGCAGTTCGACGACTATTCCGTCTCGGTCGTCCTACAGGAGGACGAACTCGGCAGGCGCATCGTCGAGGAAGCCGTGCGCATCTGGCCGGACGCCGACCGCGAACCCGAATGGCTGGGCCGACCCGAACACGAGCTGAAGTTCGAACCGGGGACGCGAGACGTCACGTCGGCGTCGCTGAGTTTCCACCGCCCAACCGGCGAGGTCGTCACCGTCACCTGCGACCTCCTGGTTCCCAACTACATCGGTATCGGCACGGGGTACGGCCTCGAAGCCGATTGGCGTCACGGCATGTGGCAGGGCGAACTCGTGGTGCAGGGACTGCGCAAACGAGCGTCCGAGATCGAACCGGGACTCCGGATGTTCTGCCCCGTCGACAATCTCACCCGCTTCCGACTCGAGGGCGGCGGCGGGACCGTCGTCGGGACAGGGCTGTTCGAGGTCGCGGCGATCGGCCCACACGCACGATACGGATTCGACAGTTTCACCGACACCGCCTCCTGACCGGGGGAACGACACGAGGAATGGACTCATGACCGACTACGACAAGCTGTACATCGGCGGCAAGTGGGTGGCCCCGGCCACCGATCAGGTGCTCGAAGTGTTCTCCCCGGCAACCGAGGAACGCGTCGGCAGCTGTCCCGTCGCGTCGCCGGCCGACATCGACGACGCCGTCGCCACGGCCAGGCGCGCGTTCGACGAAGGCCCGTGGCCGCAGACCACTCCTGCGGAGCGCGGCGAGATCCTCGCGAAGGCGGCGAAACTCATCGAGGAGCGCGGCGACGCCCTCAACGCGCTGATCTCGTCCGAGATGGGTCAGCCGCCCGCGATGGTCGGGATGATGCAGCAGACACCGTCGCTCGCGACCCTCAACTTCTACGCCGGTCTCGCGAACGAGTTCGAGTGGGAGCAGACCCGCACCGGCGCGTTCGGACAGACCAAGGTGCTGCGGGAACCCGT
Organism: Rhodococcus sp. JVH1; assembly: GCF_000280725.2. Classification (NCBI taxonomy): domain Bacteria; kingdom Bacillati; phylum Actinomycetota; class Actinomycetes; order Mycobacteriales; family Nocardiaceae; genus Rhodococcus; species Rhodococcus sp. JVH1. The sequence continues at coordinate 2,260,275 of NZ_CP166289.1, forward strand.
CGGCGTCGTGGCCGCGGTCCTCGCCTGGAACGTGCCACTGTTCCTCGCCGTCAACAAGCTGTCCCCGGCGCTGCTCGCCGGCTGCACCGTCCTGCTCAAGCCCGCACCCGAATCCCCGCTCTCCACACACCTTCTCGCCGAGATCTTCGCCGAGGCGGGGGTCCCCGAGGGTGTCATCTCCGTCCTGCCCGGCGGCGCCGAGACCGGCGAATACCTGGTGTCGCATCCCGGCATCGACAAGATCACGTTCACCGGCAGCAGTCCCGTCGGCCGCAAAATCGGCGCCATCGCCGCACAGAACCTCAAGCGCTGTTCCCTCGAACTGGGCGGCAAGTCGGCGGCCATCATCCTCGAGGACGCCGACCTCGCGGCCACGATGCCGATGCTGGTGATGTCCGGGCTCATGAACACCGGGCAGGCATGCGTCGCGCAGACCCGGATCCTCGCCCCGCGCTCCCGTTACGACGAGGTGCTGGACGCCCTGGTGGCGGGTGCCGGATTCATGACCGTCGGAGATCCGTCCGACCCCGCCGCGCAACTCGGACCCCTGATCTCCGAGAAGCAGCGCGACCGCGTCGAGGGCTACATCGCCAAGGGCAAGGAACAGGGCGCCCGCGTGGTGCTCGGCGGCGGCCGTCCGGAAGACCTCGACAAGGGCTGGTACGTCGAGCCGACGATCTTCGCGGACGTCGACAACTCGATGACGATCGCCCGCGAGGAGATCTTCGGACCCGTCCTGTCCGTGATCCCCTACGACTCCGAGGACGAGGCGATCAAGATCGCCAACGACTCCGACTACGGACTCGCCGGCTCGGTGTACACCACCGACATCGATCACGGTCTCGCCGTCGCGAAGCAGATCCGCACCGGCACCTACGCCATCAATTGGTACGCATTCGACCCCGGCTCACCGTTCGGCGGCTACAAGGCCTCCGGCATCGGTCGTGAGAACGGACCGGAGGGGCTCGAAGCGTTCTGCGAGACCAAGTCCGTCCTCATGCCGCCCGGTTACACGGGGTAGGCGGCTTCGCCCGCCCGTGAGTGGTTGACGAGTCCAGGGACTCCTCGACCACTCACGGGCGCGCAGCGCCTAACTGCCGAACTGGACCCCGCCCAGCGGACCGCCGACGAGGACGATCTGCGGCAGCGTGGTCTGGGGGTTGGCGACCGTGGTCAGCGACAGGCATTCGGCGATGACCGCGTATGCGCCGTCCGGAAGTTCCGGTGTGGTGAACGTCTTGACCGCGTTGCCTGCGGCGTTCGCGACGACGCGCTCGATCGGGTTGGTAGCCCATGCGACGAATCCCGGTTCGAGGACGACTGTGGGATCGGCGAGTACGGCGGGCAACTTGGTGGCGTCGAATGCCACGGCACCGCAGGACTGGGCGTCCAGCAGATTCAACACGTTGGGGTTGGTGACGGTGATGTCGAGGGTGTTTCCATCGACCGCGGTCACCACGGTGGGAGGCTGGACTTCCGTCGCTGCGGAAGCGGTCGCCGGCATGGTCACGGCTACGGTAGCGGCGGCTGCGGCAGCGAGTGCGGCACCTCCGGCGAGTCGTTTCATGCCCCTACTGGTCCCTGTCTGCATCTGCAATCCTTTCGTCGGGTGCGAGCTTCGAGAATCGAGGCTTTACAAACCGAATGGTATGCGTTTACTGCAGACTTCTCCCGTGAAACGACGAATGTCACAGTGGTTCAGTCGGACTGAACCACTGTGACATTCGGTCACCGGGGGGGACTAGCTCAGGCGCTGCTTCAGAGCCTCGAACTCGTCACGGATACCGGAGGGAACCTTCTCGCCGAGGAACTCGAACCATTCCTCGATGAGCGGCAGCTCCTGCTTCCACTCGTCGACGTCGACCTTCAGCGCCTCGTCGACGTCGTCGGCGTCCACGTCCAGGCCGCCTAGCTCCAGATCGGCTGCGGTCGGGACGAATCCGATCGGGGTGGACTCGGCGCCGGCCTTGTGCTCGATACGGTCGACGATCCACTTCAGCACGCGGGAGTTCTCGCCGAAACCGGGCCACAGGAAACGGCCGTCGTCGCCGCGACGGAACCAGTTGACGTAGAAGATCTTCGGCAGCTTCTCGGAATCCGCGTGCTTGCCGAGGTTGATCCAGTGGTTCAGGTAGTCGCCGGCGTTGTAGCCGATGAACGGGATCATGGCCATCGGGTCGCGGCGGACGGTGCCCACGGCACCCTCGGCGGCAGCGGTCTGCTCGGACGACAGCGTCGCACCGAGGAACGTGCCGTGCTGCCAGTCGAAGGACTCGCTGACCAGCGGAACCGTGGTCTTACGGCGTCCACCGAACAGGATCGCGGAGATCGGAACACCCTGCGGGTCGTCCCACTCCGGCGCGAGGATCGGGCACTGCGACATCGGGGTGCAGTAGCGCGAGTTGGGGTGCGCGGCCTTCTCCCCCGACTCGGGCGTCCACTCGTTGCCCTTCCAGTCGGTGAGGTGCTGCGGGTCGCCCTCGAGACCCTCCCACCAGACGTCGCCGTCGTCGGTCTGCGCGACGTTCGTGTACAGCGAGTTGCCGGCCTCGAGCGTCTTCATCGCGTTCGGGTTCGACCCGTAGTTCGTGCCCGGCGCGACGCCGAAGAAGCCGTACTCCGGGTTGACGGCGTACAGGCGGCCGTCCTCACCGAAGCGCATCCACGCGATGTCGTCGCCGAGGGTCTCGGCGCGCCATCCGGGGATGGTCGGCTGGATCATCGCGAGGTTGGTCTTGCCGCAGGCGCTCGGGAACGCGGCCGCGATGTAGTACGGCTTGTCCTCCGGGGAGATCAGCTTGAGGATCAGCATGTGCTCGGCCAGCCAGCCCTCGTCGTGGGCCATGGCCGACGCGATGCGCAGCGAGTAGCACTTCTTACCGAGCAGCGCGTTTCCGCCGTAGCCGGACCCATAGCTCCAGATCTCGCGATCCTCGGGGAAGTGGGTGATGTACTTGGTGTCGTTGCACGGCCACGGGACGTCGGCCTGACCCTCTTCGAGAGGTGCGCCGACCGAGTGCAGCGCCTTCACGAACGGCTTGTCGGTGCCGAGCTTCTCCATCGCGGCGGTACCCATGCGCGTCATGATGCGCATCGACACGACGACGTACTCGGAGTCGGTGATCTCGACACCCAGCTTCGGGTCGTCGGCACCGAGGGGACCCATGCAGAACGGCACCACGTACATGGTGCGTCCGCGCATGCTGCCGCGGTAGAGGTCGGTCATGAGCGACCGCATCTCGGTCGGGTCCATCCAGTTGTTGGTGGGCCCGGCGTCGATCTCCTCACGCGAGCAGATGTAGGTGCGGGACTCGACGCGTGCGACGTCCGACGGATCGGAGTTGCCGACGAACGAATTCGGCTTCTTCTCGTCGTTGAGTCGCGTGAACGTACCGGCCTCGACGAGCTGCTCGGTCAGTCGATCCCATTCGGCGTCCGAGCCGTCGGCGAAGACGACGCGGTCGGGCTGAGTGAGTTCGGCAACCTCGCGAACCCAGGCGAGCAGCTCACTGTGCTCCGTGGGGGGCGTGCCGTCAGTTCCGTTCAGACCGGGAATGGTCGCTGAGGTCATCAAACTCTCCTGGGGTGAGCCGGAACCGGACCATCTGCCGTCCGCTGAGAGAACCTCGCAGCGAGTGCCAGACGGTCCGATTTCCCCTCTCGGCGGGGTCCAGCCAGGCCGTCCATGCCACATGGAAGACGCGGGCGCCGGGTGTCCTATCCCTAGAGGTTAACGCCGCGAGTCCCATCTCGGGGAATCGGGTGCGGTTGGAATGGTCACAGAAACGATTCAGTAGAGCTACCAGCGGCCTTTCCCGCGTCTGCAGTGCGGATTCGGAGGTGTTCAGCCGGTACCGAGAGTCCCACCATCGGTCTGCTGCCAGTGCACGACGCCGTCGCCGTCGCGGCGAAACTCCCACGACGCATAGGCACCGTCCTCGTGGATCATCGTCAGATGGTCTGCGTCGCCGTCCGAGTCGAGGTCGGAGGCGATGACGACGGCGTCGCCCGCGTCGAAGGTCTGGGTGTCGAGGACGCCGTCTCCGTCGATGTCGTGGGTCGGATCGGTGAGCGCGACCGCCCCGGAATCGTGACCGAACGTGTCCGGATCGAGGTCCGGCACGTCCGGGACCAGAAAACTCTCAGTCGTCGCCACCGCGGTCTCCCTTCGCATTTCGGACCAGTTTCCCGCACAAATCAAGACATATCAAGATAATTCAACACGATTCCACACGAAAGCGGGCGAACCCCGGTCAGGCATCTATGTATTCAGACGTTCGCTGCGGCGATTCGGTTCCCCCGGCTGCCTGCGGACCTCCTGCAGACCCCGGTCGACGGCCCCGAGGTCGCGTTCGCAGGACGACAGCTGCCCGTTGCGTCTCGCGGCCAGGCGGCGGAGTTCGCCGTCGATCTGCGCGACCCGCTCGTCCACGTCCCGGGCGCACACCCGGCTCTCGGCGAGGATCGCCTCACTCACCTCAGCCTCGGCCGCCAGCAGCCGGCCGAGGACGAACTGCTCCCACTGGGACCGTGCGTGCACCAACGCATCGGTGGCCCACTGCCGCATGTGGGCGCGCTCGGCGACGTGCCCGCGCGCCCGCGTCAGCCACCACGCCGCCACGGCTCCCAGCGCGAGGGTGAGCGGGATGGTCGCGATGTCGAGCGCCGGCACCATCGACAGCGGCGAGACGACCAGCCTCCCCAGACCGAGCCCGGCGGACGCACCGATCAGGATCGTCATCCGGTCCTCGAGTCCGCGGTGTCGCGGTTCGGGCCCGTCCGGCGCAACCGGCTCCGGCAGCGGAACGGCGGCCCCGGAAGCGGACACGGTGACGCCGACCCGCGACCGCAGGTCGTCGAGGCGCGCGGTCACCGCGGCATCGACCGCACCACTTCTCTCGCGCACCATCTCGGCGAGCCGGTCGGGGTAACCCTCGAGCGTCCCGCGGCCGGCGCGGTCGATCTCGGCGCGTGCGGTCGTGCCGGCCGCGCGACACTGGGCGGCCACCTCGTGCATCAACTCGACCTTCGCGAGCTGGACCTGAGCGCGGAGCTGCGCGACCCGTTCGGTGCGCCTGCCGTCCCGCAGCGTCAGCGCGCGAACCCGCTCGGCGCGCAGTTCCGCGCCCGGCTCGGTCTCTCGCACGGACCGGGCGGTGGCCACGATCATGCGCCGGGTCTGCTCGAGCACGGCCTCGGTGGCGGAGCGCGGGTCGGGGCCCTGGGCGCGGGCGGCACGCAGGAGCGCCGCGAGCAGCGCCTCGGCCCCGGAGCCACCCGCCGCCACCGGGTGGATCTCCGCGTCGGCGAATCGCGTCGAGTGCCGGGCGAGCAGGGCCCGGTTGCGTTCGCTCACACCCGCCCAGTTCCGGTGGACATCGGTCTTGGTGAGAGCGAAGACCACGGGACGGGCCGGTCGCGCGACGACGTCGAGGACGGACAGCTCCTCCCGTCCGAGTGGTCCCGCGGCATCGAACACCATCAGGATCACGCGGGCGTCGATCGGGTCCTCCACGAACGCGAGCGCGGACGCGTCGAGTGCGCGGAGCCCGCCGACGAGCGTGGTCTTCCCTGCGTGCCGCGGCCCCGCCACGAAGACACCGCGCTGCGGGGCTTCACCGGACGTCAGGCGGGCGACGCCGTCCGGGTTCCATCGCGTCACCACGTCGACGGTCTCGGCGGGTAGATCCGACAGCTGTTGCGTCGTCACGTTCCGGGGCTGCCGCTCAGCTGCTGCCAGACGCGAACGTAGTGACGCCGGACGTCGACGACCGCCCGGCGGCGGCGGGCCGTCGGCTGCCGGGCGAGTTGCGCGCGCCACCAGTCCGCGCACCGGGCCGCGTCCGCGGCGCTGCGCGGTGGCTCCGGCGCCTCCGCGGCGAAGTCGGCGAGATGAAGCCGGGCCGCGGCGGCGGCGAGCGCGACGGCGTGGTCGCCGGCGAGATACCGCTCCAGCATGTCGCGGGACGCGGGGCTGCGCGCCGCCTGCGACCGCAGCGCGTTCAGCAGGGTCTCGCCGCGGCGCGCCCGGGTGCGTGCGATCCGGTCGGTGACGGCGGCCGACACCGCATCGATTCCGGACTCCGCTGACGTTCCTGCGAGCGTTCCGATGAGGGGCAGAGCCGGGAGGCCGCCTTCGTCCGAGCACTCGGCGGCACGCGCGGTCGCCGTCGCCCAGGCGTCGGCTGCCGCGCGCGACGCGCCCAACGTGTCGGATTTGTTGAGGACGAACAGAGCCTGCGCCGGATCCAGTGTCCGCACGGCGTCCCGGTCGGCGGCGCGCACCGACTCGACGAGGACGTAGACCACGACGTCGCCGTCCAGCGCGGGGTCGGGTGCGCCGGGCACGTCGACGGCGTCCGCTTCCTCCACGACGGCGTCGGCGATCCCGTTCGCGGTCAGTGCCGCGGCGACGGTCGACCTGCCCACACCCGCTCGACCCGCGGTCTGGACCCGGATCGGCGCCCGAAACGCGGCCACGGCGTCGCGCACACGGTCGCCGGAATCCCCGTCCAGTGCCGCCACTCGTTCGGCGAGATCCGCCAGTTCCCTGCCCCCGGCATCAGCAGTGCCCACGACGCAGTCACCCCCCTTCGTCCCGCGCCGATTCTGTCAGACCCACCCCGAATCGGCGTGGGCAACCGTGCAGGCTGGGCACCGGATTATCGAAAAAGTCTCAAGGTGAACTTCAGACCCGTATGCCAGAAACGCCCCTCATGCGTGACAATGGTCCGGTGAACCACGCTGATCAGGATGCACCCGCCGTCCCCGAGGAGGGGCAGACGAAGGACTCGAAGGGGTCCCGTCTACACCCGAGGGTGACAAGTTTCCGCTCGCGCAGGGGCGCTCTGACCGTTGCGCAGCAGGAGTCGTGGGACCGGCAATGGCCCCGGATCGGCGCGGACGTCTCGGACCATCGCCTGGATGCGCCGTCGTGGTTCGGCCGTGACGCTCCTCTCATCCTCGAGATCGGCTCGGGAACGGGCACCGCCACCGCGGCGATGGCGAAGGCCGAACCCCACGTGAATCTCATGGCCGTCGAGGTCTACCGGCCCGGGCTCGCACAGTTGCTTCAACAGATCGAACGGGACGAGATCCCGAACATCCGGGTCCTGCGCGGCGACGCCATGGATGTCCTGGAGAACATGATCGAACCGGAATCGCTCACCGGAGTCCGTGTCTTCTTCCCGGACCCGTGGCCGAAGGCCCGCCATCACAAGCGGCGCCTGCTGCAGTCCCCCACTTTCGCCCTGATCGCGAGTCGGCTGAAGGCCGGCGGTGTGTTGCATGTCGCAACAGATCATGCCGAGTACGCCGAGGCCATCGCCGAGGCGGGCAACGCGGAACCCCTCCTGACCTCCCTCGACTGGGAATCGCCGATGACGCACGAGCGTCCGGTGACGAAGTTCGAGGACAAGGCCCACCAGGTCGGCAGTGCGATCACCGAGTTGATTTGGGGGAAGATCAGGTCATGAGCGTCAGCGAGCAGTACTCCGATATAGCCGGTGCGGCCCCGGCAGGCACCGCGGTGTCGTCAGGATCTCCCGTGGTGGGTGCACGTGACGGACGCCACCAGAAGCGGGTCCTTCTCGTCTGGGACGCACCCAACCTCGACATGGGTCTAGGCGCCATCCTCGGCGGCCGGCCCACGGCGGCCTACCGGCCACGATTCGACGCACTCGGCCGCTGGCTGCTCTCCCGGACCGCGGAACTGTCCGCGTCCGGCACCGACACACTCGAACCCGAGGCGACGGTCTTCACCAACATCGCGGCTGGCAGCGCCGATGTCGTGAGACCGTGGGTCGAAGCCCTGCGTAATGTGGGCTTCGCGGTGTTCGCCAAGCCGAAGATCGATGAGGACAGCGACGTCGATTCCGACATGCTGGACCACATCGCCCTTCGTCACGGCGAGGGGCTGGCCGGTGTCATGGTCGCCTCCGCCGACGGTCAAGCGTTTCGCGAACCGTTGGAGGACATCGCCGCGACCGGCATTCCGGTCCAGATACTCGGGTTCCGCGAGCACGCCAGCTGGGCGGTCGCGTCCGACCTTCTGGACTTCGTCGATCTCGAGGACATCCCCGGCGTGTTCCGGGAGCCACTCCCTCGGGTCAGCCTCGACACACTGCCCGACGAGGGTGCCTGGTTGCAGCCGTTCCGACCGCTTTCCGCCCTGCTCGTCGGGCGGAAGAGTGCTGCCGAGTAGGAGTTGATCAGTGTTCGCGAGCTGGGGAAGCGTCGTCTACCGGGCCCGATTCACCGTCATCGGCATCATGGTTGCCTTGTTGCTCGGTTCGGCCGCGTACGGCCTGGGCCTCGAGAAGCATCTCAGCCAGAGCGGCTGGGACGATCCGGGCTCGGAGTCGGTCGCCGCGGCGAAGCTGGCTGACGGCACCTTCGGTCGCGACACCAACAGCGACGTCGTGGCGCTCTACACGGCGCCCGAGGGCAAGACGATCGAAGACCCCGACTTCCAGGCGAAGGTCGTCGAGAACCTCGAGCGGCTGGCCGCGGAACACCCGGACAAGATCCTCAAGATCAACGGCGGCTACTTCAAGGTCGGCAGCGCACCACAGTTGGCGTCCGCCGCGGACGCCGACAAGCAGCACGCGATCGAGAGCATCGCGATCGTCGGTGACAACGACACCGAGGTCACGGCCAATTTCCGCGACGTCAAGGACGAGTTCTACATCGACGGCGTCGACGTGCAGCTCGCCGGACTCCAGCCCGTGTCGGGTGCGCTCAACGACACGATGGCCAAGGACATCAGGCGAATGGAGATCCTCGCGATCCCGGCCGTCGGCATCCTGCTGTTCTTCGTGTTCGGCGGTGTCGTCGCGGCGGCGCTGCCACTGATCATCGGCGGCCTGACCGTGGTCGGGGCCAACGGCGTCGTCCGGCTGATCACCAACTTCACCGAGGTCAACTCGTTCGTCGCGCCCGTGGTCTCCCTCGTGGGGCTCGGTCTGGCCATCGACTACGGGTTGTTCATCGTCAGCCGGTTCCGAGAAGAAATGGCGGAGGGGTACGACACCCGCTCCGCCGTCCGCCGAACGGTGATGACCTCGGGTCGCACCGTGGTCTTCTCGGCGACGATGATCGTCGCCAGCCTCGGCGGTCTGCTGCTGTTCCCGCAGGGCTTCCTGAAGTCCGTCGCCTACGGCGCCATCGCGACGGTCGGCCTGGCGGCGCTGACGTCGATCACGATCCTGCCCGCGATCCTCGGCATCCTCGGCAAGCGCATCGACGCCCTCAGCCTCGACCGTTTCCGTCAGACCAAGAACACCGAAGAGATCGAGGCGAGCATCTGGGGCCGGCTCACCCGCTGGGTGATGCGTAACCCGCTCAAGGTCACCATCCCGATCGTCGTGGGTCTGCTCCTGCTGATCGTGCCGCTGACGGGCATCAAGTTCGGTGGCATCAACGAGACCTATCTTCCCCCGGACAGCTCGACCCGCGCCGCGCAGGAACAGTTCGACGAGATCTTCCCGAATCTGCGCACCGAACCGGTCAAGCTGGTCGTGTCCGACGCCGACAACAAAGCGCTCGGCCAGATCATCAAGGAGGCCAGTGGCGCGCCGGGGCTGATCGAGCGCTTCACCCCGGAGGGTGCGGCCAAGGACGGTGTGGTCGTCCTCAAGGCCGGTCTCGTCGACCGCAACGAGTCCAAGCCGACCATCGATTATCTGCGCGCCATGGACAATCCGGACGGCGTGCAGGTACTGGTGGGCGGTACCCCGGCGATCGAGCAGGACAGTATCGCCGCGTTGCTCGACCACCTGCCCACGATGGTGATCTCCGTCCTCGTCCTGACGACGCTGCTGATGTTCCTGACGTTCGGCTCGCTGGTGCTGCCGATCAAGGCGGCGTTGATGAGCGCGCTGGGCCTCGGGTCCACGCTCGGCATCCTGACGTGGATCTTCATCGACGGTCACGGTTCGGAGTGGTTGAACTTCACCCCCGGCCCGATCATGTCGCCGGTGCTGGTGCTGATCATCGCGATTGTTTACGGCCTGTCCACCGACTACGAGGTGTTCCTGCTCTCGCGGATGGTCGAGGCGCGGGCGCAGGGGGCGAGTACGACGGAGTCGATCCGCATCGGCACGGCGCACACGGGCCGCATCATCACCGCGGCCGCGCTCATCCTCATCGTCGTCACCGGTGCGTTCGGGTTCTCGGAACTCGTGATGATGAAGTACATCTCCTACGGCATGATCGCCGCGCTGATCATCGACGCGACCCTCATCCGTATGTTCCTCGTCCCCGCCACGATGAAACTCCTCGGCGACGACTGCTGGTGGGCGCCGGCGTGGATGAAGCGAATCCAGGAGAAGACGGGTCTCGGTGAGCCCATCCTCGACAACGAGCTGATGCCCACCGACGTCCCGGAGCTCACCCCGATCGGTGCCGTCCCGCCGCAGCGCAAGCTCGCGGCGCCGCCCGCACCCCGCAAACCGGAACCGCTCACCGAGCCGATCCCGTTGGTCACCGCGCGGGCGCTGGCCGCGAAGATGTCCGAGGACGACGCGAAGGCGCGCCGGGCGCAGAACGAGGCCCGCCGGTCGGCGACCGGCCGTCCCGCTCGGGCACCGGAGGAGATCGAGGACACCCCGACCGCGGAACCGCAGACCACTGTGCTGCCGCAACCTGCTCCGCCGCGCCCCGCACCGCAGTCGCGCCCAGCACCGCAGTCGCGCCCAGCACCGCAGTCGCGCCCAGCACCGCAGTCGCGTCCTGCTCCGCGGCCCCGTCCGGCGGCCCCCGCACCGGGTCCGGCCACCGAGTCGCGTCCGATCGAGAGTTGGCTCGCGGACCTCCGGTCCACGTCGGCCGCCGAACCGCGGCCGATCTCCTCGCCCGCCGAACCGCGACCCAGTGCGTCGGCGCCGTCACTGCCGACCCGCTCGCCGCGCTCGGTGCCCGCACCGTACGAGCAGGAGACCCCCCAGTCGTCTCCTGCCCGCCCGGTGCCGCCGATTCCGTCGAGACGTCGCGCCGCCGAGCCTTCGGAACCCGTGAACGGCGGCCGGCGCAGCAACGGCTCGCCCGCGAACGGCACCCCGCCCAACGGCACCCCGCCCAACGGCGCCCCTGCCAACGGAACGCCTGCCAACGGCTCGCGCCGCCGCAGCGTCGAGGAACCGCCCGTCGATCCGGACGACGCCTCGAGCGGCAGGCACCGCGCGGACGACGGCAACGCCGTCAGCGTCAGCGAGCTCATCGCTCGGCAGAACCGGCGCTGACGGAGCCGTTCGGCGTTCCCCGTCCGGCCTCCCGCTCCGCGAACTCACGCGCGTAGCGGGTGCCGGCGAGGAGCAACAGCAGTCCGACCACGAGGAACGCGAGGACGCGGAACAGGCCGTCGAGGGTGGCCAGGTCGAACAGGAACAGTTTGGCCAGCGCCGCGGCGGTCAGTCCCAGTCCGACCCCGAGTGCCGTGTGCGCGTAGTCGCGGCGGGCCAGTCCGAACACCAGTGCCGCCGTCGCCGCCGCCATCCACGCGATGGTCGCGGCGCAGTGTCCGGCGATGAATCCTGCCGTCGTCCCGGTGAGCGCCGTGCCCGCGGACACCGTCGCAGTGGTGACGGCGTACAGGATCACCAGCCCGGCGAGCACCCACCACGGCTGGGTGGTGTTGTCGCTCAACAGTTTCAGCGTGTGCGCGTACCAGACGAACAGGAACACTGTTCCCGCCAGCACCAGCGAGGACAGCACCGTGGTCACCCCGAGCGAGTCGAGCGCGCTGTCCTCGTCGACGAGGACGAACGGCGGCGCGGTGATCACGAAGGCGAACCCGCCGACGACGGTGAAGACCGCACCGACGGCATACGTGATCCGCGAGTCCGCCTGCCCGCCGAGGGTGAGGAACAGTGCCGCCACCCCGAGCAGGACGAGCGGCGCGAGGTCTTCGCTCGATCCGATGAGGCAGGCCTCGAGCAGAGCGAGGGTACCCGCGCCCGCGAGCGCGATCCGTGCGTGTCGCGGCAACGACCGCGCCGCCGCGAACGCGGCGAACATCGCGGCGGCCAGGACCAACGCGATGAGCGTGGACCCGAGCCGGTCGAAGAGGTGGCCGATCACCAGCGTCGGGACGGCCGTCGTGACGATCATCGCGGTCGCGGTGACGTCACGAGAATTGCTGCGCAACAGGATGATCGACGAGACGAGCCCGAACAGGGCGACCAGAGCGGCGGACGCGAGCAGCCAGAACCTCTCCGGCCGGTCGGACAGTCCGGAACTCGCGATCGCGATCAGCAACGCGATCACCACCGGGCACGTCCGCGCGATCGCCAGGTACAGCCAGTCGCGACCGAGTTGCGCGGGGAAGCTGGCGACCTGGATGACGAACAGGAATCCGATGAGGGTGAGCGTGATGCCGTCGGTGAGGACGGGTGCGAGCACGGCGGCGCCGGTCACCACGAGCAGCGCGAGGGGCTGCGAACCCCACCGCACCGCGAGTGCGACACCGGCTCCCGCGATCCCGAGTGCCACGACCATCGCGAGCACCGGCAGCAACCAGTGGTAGACGACCGCGACGGCCACGACGTCGAGGTAGGCGCCGGCGATACCCGTTGCCGCGAGCGCAATCGCGCCGACCCGGCCGCCGGGCCGCCCGAAGACACGGGCACCGGTGTAGACGAGACCGGCCGAGAACAACCCGCCCGCCACGACGCGCAGTTCCGGACCGAAGAATCCGGCCTGCGCCGCCAGCACGAGCAGCATCACGACACCGATCAGGGTGACGGCGACACCCGCGACGGCCAGCACGCGGCTGATCACCCCGTCGCGCTGCCACCAGGGTTCGCGAGCCACCCGGGGCGGTGGCGGCGGAGCGGGACGGTACGGGACGGCAGGTGCGGGTGGCGGCGGCTGGGCGATCGGGGGTCGGTACATCGGCTGCGGCGCCGGCTGGGGTTGGGGTTGGGGCCTCTGGATGGTTGCGAGCTGAGCCTGCAGGACCGCGAGGTTCTCACCCACGTGACGCATCTGCTGCCCGAGCGCCGAGAAGTCACCGGAAAGCTGCGCGACCAGCCGCGGGTCGATCGAAGGAGTACCAGGTGTGGACATGGATCAATCGTCCTGCGGCGACGGCCCCCACACATGAGTAGGCCTACTCGAGAGGCCTGCGTCGCGCTACCCGAACATTCGGCGAATCGAGGTGCCGAAAGGGTGTTTGGCGGTCACGTTCCCGAACCTGACCTTGCCCCGGACGACGACGTGCAGCGGGCCGATGGGAGGGCCGGTCCGCACCTTGTTGGTCGCGGAACCGCCAACCGTTTCGACGCCGTTGAGGTCGACCGTCGCCTCTTCCGGCACGACCAGCGAGATCGTGCTCGCGTAGTCGTCGATGGTCACGTGCACCACCTGCGTAGCCATGACGGCCCGCGTGAAGTCGAGCGTCACCGTCGACAGCCGGGTGTTCACCTCGAGGGCGGGAGGAACGCTCCACGAGCCGGTGCGGCTGACCGACGACATCCGGCCCCGGATGACGGCGCCCGGCGGCGGCGCGGGCGACCGGTGCGCGACCGGCGGAACCGGCGGCGCCGGGCGAGACACGTAGGGCTGGTCGGGGTACGGCGGCGGCGTGAACTCGGAGATCAGCTGGATTCCCGGCAGATCCACCAGGACGACGTTCAGCTCCGCCCGCGTCTTCGCGGCGAGTGCCGTGTCCATCCGTTCGGTGAACTCACCGAGCGAGAGCATCCCTTGGCCCACCGCCCGCTGCAACAATTCGCCGACGTGTTCGCGCTCCGCATCCGATACGCGTAGGTCCCGTGCCTCCATACCGACCAGGCTAGCGCCCGTGAGTACTTCTTAACCGCCCGTGGTTAACAAGTACTCACGGCTACTCGAGGCCCTGCTCGATGGCATACCTGGTCAGCTCGACGCGGTTTGCCAGCTGCAGCTTGCGGAGGGTCGCCTGGACGTGGTTCTCGACGGTACGGTGACTGAGCGACAGTTTGGTCGCGATCTGCTTGGCGCTGAGCCCTTTCGCGACGAACCGCAGGACCTCGGTCTCCCGTTCCGTGAGTCGGGGGACGGCAAGACCCTGCTCGTCGGCGGGCGCACTCGACATCCGGCGGTACTCCCCCAGCACGAGTCCGGCGAGCCCCGGTGTGAACACCGCCTGCCCGGCCGCGGTGGCCCGCACCGCGTCCAGCAGTTCCACCACGGACGCGCTCTTCACGAGGTACCCGGACGCGCCGGCCTTGACTGCGTCGAGGACGTCGTCACGCTCGGACGACGCCGACAGCACCAGCACCCGGCTGTCCGGCGACACCTGGAGAACGGCGGCGGTGGCCGCGGCACCGTTTCCGTCGGGCAGTTGCATGTCCATGAGCACGACGGCGGGTCGGGTCGCCGCCGCCCGACGTCCCGCGGTGGCGACGCCGTCGGCCGTGGCGACCACGGTGAATCCGGCGCCTTCGAGGTCGCGGGCCACGGCGTCCCGCCACATCGGGTGGTCGTCGACGACCATCACGGTGATCTGCTCGTCGGTCTCCGTGTCACCCATGCGTTTCGTCTCCCTTCGGCACGCGGATCTCCCATTCGGTGCCCTGACCGGGTTCGGTGTCGAGTTCGGCGGTGCCGCCGAGCGCACCGACGCGGCCCAGAATGGATTTCGATACTCCCATGCGACCCTCGGCCTCCGCTTCGGCCAACCGTCCCGGGGCGATTCCGCTGCCGTCGTCGCGGACGCTGACGATCACCTCGTCGCCCAGATCCTCGAGCAGCACGTACGCCCGGGCGCCGGTCCCCGCGTGCAGTGCGACGTTGGACAGTGCGGTGTCGACGATTGCGACGAGTTCCGTTGCCCGGCCACGCTCGATCGTCACCGGATCCGCCGGCGTCGACACGGACACAGTGGTGCTCGCCCGCGTGCCCAGCAGCAGTCGCACGTCGATCGCGCTTCCACCCAGATCCGACGCCACACCCGCCCCCTGCTCGGAGATGAGCATGCGCAGGGCCACCTCCTGCTCGCCGGCGAGATCCGCGAGCTCGGCTGCGGGTCCCCCGATCTCGTTGCCGCGGCGACGGACGAGCGCGAGCACCTGCAGGACGCCGTCGTGCACCTCGCGGGCGAGTCGTTCCCGTTCCTCGGTGGCGGCGGCCAACCGCACGGCCTGCTCCAGCTGGGCCTGCGCACGCCTCGCGGTGGTGGTGGCGAGCCCGAGCGCCAGACCCACCGACACCAGGACCGGTGCCGTCGCGTCCCGCCACAGGTCGAGGTTGACTTGGTCGCGCACCACCGCGCTCACCGTCGCCATCAGCACACCGGACGCCATCCCGAGCCACGGACCGCCGAACACGGCGGCGGAGATCACCGCGTTGGTGACCCACAGCGTCGTCGGCAGCGTCTGATGGTGGTTGTACCAATCGTGATCGGAGACAAGGCGAGTCGATGCCATGAGCGCGATGACGATCAGCTGGTCGGCGATCACCACCTGGTAGCGCGGGACCTTCCCGTGGGACAGCAGGACGGCCGAGAGTCCCGACCACACCGCCATCAGGGCGACGAGGAACCAGCTCAGCCGCTGATGGGTGTAGTACTGCACGGACACGATCTGGTAGCTGATCGCGTACACCAGCGTGACGAGGCGGAACGCCTGCGCCGCCCGCCACAGCGGTGCGTCCGGCTGGGTGTCGAGCTCGGTCGTCGCTCGTGGGCGGTAGTGGAGGCGGGTGCGGTGCTCATTCCGGTCGGTCATGGGTCTGCGCTGTGTCATCGAGATGCGGGTCGGCGGGGTGCGGCGGGTGCGGGCCGTCGGCCTCCGCCGGGTAGAGCGGGACTGCCGGATCGTCGACCTCGAGCGCGTCGTAGGTGGCGTCGGGATCCGTGGACAGGAGCGAGCGCACCGCCGTGTTCAGCAGTGCGACGATCGGCACCGCCAGGAGGCCGCCGACGATCCCGGCGAGGACGATGCCGGTGGTGATGGCGAGCACCACTGCGAGCGGGTGCAGCCGGACCGCGCGCCCCAGCAGCAGCGGTTGCAGCACGTGGGCCTCGAGTTGCATCACCCCGATGATGATGCCGAGCACGATCAGCGCGGTGAGGAATCCTTTGGTGACGAGGGCGACGAGCACCGCGAGGAATCCGGTGAGGAACGCACCGACGATCGGGATGAACGCGCCGATGAACACGAGCGACGCCAGCGGCAGGGCGAGCGGTACCCCCAGGATCGCGAGGCCCGCGCCGATTCCGACGGCGTCCGCGGCGGCCACCGCCACCGTGGCCCGGACGTATCCGATCAGCGAGCCGAACCCTTGGCTCCCCGCCAGCCGGACCCGCCGTCGTGACGTGGTGGGGACGAGTCGGGTGACGAACTCCCAGATCTGAGACCCGCCGTAGAGGAAGAAGATGAGCGTGAACAGCGTCAGCAGGGCACCGGTGAAGATCTCGCCGACGACCGTGGCGGTGGTCAGTGCCCCACTCGTCAGTTGCTGGCGGTTGTCCTGGATGGATTTCACCACCGAGTCGCCGGCCTGCCGGATCTGATCCTCGCTGAAGTGCAACGGGCCGTCGGTGAGCCACCCCTGGATCTGTGTGACGCTCGCCTCGAACTGCTCGGTGAGGCCGGGGAGACCTTCGATGAACTGCTCGACGACGAACGTCATGATCCCGGCGACGATGCCGATCGAACCGATGAGGACGACCACGACGGCAGCCGACCGCGGCACGCCCTTGGCCTGCAGCCAGTCGACGAGCGGCACCAGCAGCGCCGACGAGAGCAGCGCCAGACCCACCGGGATGAGAACGGTGTCGAGCCTGGTCACGATGTAGCCGAGGGTCAGCAGACCCGCGAAGATGACCAGGAGCCGCCACGTCCATTCGGCCGCCACCCGCACCACCGGGTGCACGGACGCCGAGGGATGGCCCCCGCCCTGTGTTACCGCGGCAGTGTCCGAGCGTTGCTCGTTCGCGTTCACGTGCGGAGCGTATCGAGGTTCGGACAGTGCCGGGCGATTCGCGTGGGAAACACGCGCGCGGGGAACGCATATGCGCCCTTTAGGGGACGTGTCCTACGCCACCCGGTACACCCCCCGCTAAATTGAACGGCGTGCGGAAATCCTATAGAGCGATCGCGGCGACGGTCCGCAGCAGATGGCCGCTCTATATGGTTTCGATGCTCCTCGCCAATTTCATCGGCGCCATCCTCGTCTTCGCGTTCGTGCGGTACGGCGTGCCGATCCCCGAATCGCAGGAAATCATCGCCGACCGGGTCCGCAACGTCGCGATCTTCGGTGGCTACCTCGCATTCGCCGCCGTGGTGAGTCTCACGGCCGCCGCGATGATGCTGAGGTCGGTCGTCCGCTGGCAGTTGCGTGGGGGTCCGCCGACGCGCAGCGAGCAGATGTCGGCGCTGCACGCACCGCTGCGGCAGGCGATCGTGCACCTGGTGCTGTGGATCCTCGGCGGCATCATCTTCGTGCTGCTCACCATCACCGAGATGCCGGAACTCGCCGTCGCCGTGATCGTCACCGTCTGCATGGCCGCAACCACGACGTTCGGCTTCACATACATGCTCGGCGAACGCATCCTGCGTCCCGTGGCCGCCCGCGCGCTCAGCGAGGGCGAGTTCGACCGGACCATGGCGCCCGGCGTCGGCACCCGGATGGCCATGACCTGGGGGCTCGGAACGCTGATGCCCGTCATCGGCATCATCCTGCTGTGCGTGACGCAGATAACCACCGACCTGGTGTTCTCCCCGAACGCGCTCGCGTGGGCGATCATGCTGCTGTCGATCATCGCGATCGCGCAGGCCTTCGCGCTGTCGATGCTGACGGCCAGCCAGATCTCCGACCCGATCAAGCAGCTGCGGCGGGCCATCGAACGCGTCCAGCGCGGTGCCACCGACGTCCGCGTCGAGGTGTTCGACGGCAGCGAGATCGGGCGACTGCAGGTCGGGTTCAACCGCATGATGCGCGAATCGGACGAACGGCGACTGCTGCGCGAACTGTTCGGCCAGCACGTCGGCGAGGACGTCGCGCGGCGGGCACTGCAGTTCGGTACCGAACTCGGCGGCGAGACGAGGTTCGTCGCGGTGCTGTTCGTCGACATGGTCGGCTCCACCGGCGCCGCCGCGGAGCGTCCCCCCGGCGAGGTCGTGAACCTGCTCAACGAGTTCTTCCGCGTCGTCGTCGACGTGATCGACCGGCACCACGGCTTCGTCAACAAGTTCATGGGTGACGCGGCTCTCGCGATCTTCGGCGCCCCGCTCGACCGCCCCGACGCACCGACGGCGGCGCTGGCGGCAGCCCGGGAGCTGCGGTTCGCGTTGAACGAGATCACCGGCCTCGACGTCGGCATCGGCGTCTCCGCAGGCCTCGCCGTCGCCGGCAACATCGGCGCCGCCGAACGCTTCGAGTACACGGTGATCGGCGACCCCGTCAACGAGGCGTCGCGGCTCACCGAACTCGCCAAACTCCACCCCAGCCGCGTGCTGGCCTCGACGAGTGCCCTGTATTTCGCGGACGACGACGAACAGGCGCACTGGGAACTCGGCGAACAAGTCCAGTTGCGGGGGCGGCGCCGCAACACCCATCTGGCTTGGCCGGAGGACTATCCGGAGTGATCCGCTACCCGTTGGTTACGCTGGCCAGGTGGCCCAGCCTCGATCCGACCCGCCCACTGCCGAGCCTCCTCGGCAGCGAAGTCGATACTGGTGGATCAAATGGCTACTCGGCGCCGGCCTCCTGGCCCTGCTGACCGTCGAGGGCATCTACCTGTGGCCCACGCTCAGCGACTCGTGGAAAGCACTCACCGAGATCCACTGGGGGTGGGTCGCGGCATGTATCGCAGCCCAGGCCGTCTCCCTGAGCGGGTACGGCGCAGTCCAGCAGCGCCTGCTCCAGGCGGGCGGTGTCGTCGTCAGTCAGCTGAAGTCGGTGTCGGTGATCTACGCGAGCACCGCGATGGCCGTGAGCCTGCCGGCCGGTCAGGTGTTCTCCACCGCCTTCACCTACAAGCAGACCCGCAAATGGGGTGCCACCCCCATCGTCGCGTCCTGGCAGCTGGCGATCTCCGGAGTGATCGCCGCGGGCAGCCTCGCGCTGCTCGGCGCCGCAGGCGCGTTCGCGGTGGGCACCAAGGTGAGTCCGGTCACGCTGGCGCTGTCGCTGGTGGCCGCGTTCGCCCTGTTCTACGGGCTGCGCTACATCTCACGTAATCCCGACTCGATCGAGTCGATCGGGCACTGGGTGCTGACCCGCTACAACAAGTTCCGCAAGAATCCCCCCGAGACCGGCGTCGAGCGGTGGAAGGAAATCCTGAGCCAGCTCGATTCGGTCGAGCTGAGCCGCAAGGATTCCGTCATCACGTTCGGGTGGTCGGCGGTGCACCGGCTCGCCGACGTCGCCTGCCTCGGTTTCGCGTGCTGGGCGGTGGGCGCGGAACCGTCGTTCGCGGGTCTGCTCATCGCGTTCGCCGCGGCCAAGGCCGTGGGCAGCATTCCACTGGCCCCGGGCGGGCTGGGGTTCGTCGACGGCACCCTGATCGCGACGCTGACGGCGGCGGGAGCTACCGCGTCGCAGGCCCTCGCGGCCGTGTTCGTCTACCGCGTCGTGAGCTACATCCTCGTCGCGCTCGTCGGCTGGGTGGTCTTCTTCATCCTGTTCCGGCACAACCAGCACGAAGACCTGGAGATGGACCTCGAGTTCGAGCGCAGGGAGCAGTCCTCACCGACCACCAAGCGCACGCCGCACACCGGGGACCCCGAGCCCGACTCCCAGCCGTGAGTACTTCTTAACCGCCGGCGGTTAACAAGTACTCACGGGCGGCGAAGCCGCATGAGGTGGTCGGTACTGACCCGGACGGCCTCCTCGGCGTCGCCGTCGGCGACCGCCTCGACCAGCAGTCGGTGGGCGTCCGCGTCGGGCTCGTTGTCCGCACTCAGGTCCAGCGCCGCCGTCAGGTCGAGCATCGCTTCCCGCAGCCGCGGGACGAATGTCTCGAACAACTCGGTCAGCACCGGGTTGTGTGCGGCGACCACGACCGCGCGATGCAGCGCGATGTCTGCGTCGACGAACGCGGCAGCACTGGCCCCGGACGCCGCGGCCCGCGCGTCCAGCGCCCGACGGAGCGCCGCGACATCGGACTCGTCGCGCCGGGACGCCGCCAGCCGGGCCGCCTCGATCTCGACGGTGTGGCGCACCTCGACGACGTGCCGGATCTCCTCGGTCCGGAGCACCCGGTCCCAATCCTGCCGCGGCGACGACCTGCGGAGGAACACGCCGGCCCCCTGCCGTGACTCGACCATGCCGAGGCCCGCGAGCATCCGGACGGCCTCACGGACGGTCGACCGCCCGACGCCCAGCTCGGCCGCCAGCGTGGTCTCCCCGGGGAGCTTGGCACCGATCTCCCACTCTCCGCTCGCGATCCGCGCGCGCAGCAGGTCCGCCGCCTGGTCCGTCAGCAGGTGGCGTCGTATCGACGAGGTCACGCAGAACTCCTCAGGTTGTCTGATGAGTGATTTTCTCCTAGTCTAGCGCCGTGGCGTTCCGTGGACTTCTCCTCCACTGCCGCGGCGGGGTCTGAAGGCCGGCACCCTGCCGCGGGGTTTCGCCGCGTCGGTCGTCTCGTGCATCCCATTTCCCAGGAGAAGACCGTCATGACCGGCACCGTCCCCACATGGAACAACCAGCAACCCTCGCCGATGCCCTCCGATCGCTACCGCGCGATCTGGGACCGCGTTCCCGT
Source organism: Rhodococcus sp. JVH1 (assembly GCF_000280725.2). NCBI lineage: Bacteria > Bacillati > Actinomycetota > Actinomycetes > Mycobacteriales > Nocardiaceae > Rhodococcus > Rhodococcus sp. JVH1. The sequence continues at coordinate 2,280,970 of NZ_CP166289.1, forward strand.
CCCCGACCTCGACCGCACCTGGCCGACGCAACGCACTGCCACCGCCCCGCTGTGGGTGCCCGTCGATCTGCGCGACGGCAACCAGGCCCTCGCCGAGCCGATGGATCCGGAGCGCAAACGCAGATTCTTCGAACTGCTGATCTCGATCGGCTACAAGGAGATCGAGGTCGGATACCCGTCAGCGAGCCAGACCGACTTCGACTTCGTCCGCGACCTCGTGCGTCTGGACCTGGTGCCCGAGGACGTGACGATCGTCGTCTTCACCGCGGCCCGCGACGATCTGATCGCCAGGACGTACGAGTCGGTCGAGGGACTGCCGAACGTCGTGGTGCACATGTACACGGCGACGGCGCCGACGTGGCGCTCCGTCGTTCTCGGCAGGGATCGGAAAGCGCTGCACCGGTTGATCTTCGATGCAGCGCAGGAGGTGGCACGCGGCGCCGGTGACCATCCGGGCCGACGCTTCGAGTTCTCACCCGAGGTGTTCAACCTGACCGAACCGGACTTCGTGCTCGACGTGTGCAACAGCCTGACCCGGCTGTGGGACGCGAGCCCCGACCGTCCGGTGATCCACAATCTGCCTGCCACGGTGGAGGTCTCGACACCCAACGTGTATGCCGACCAGATCGAATACATGCACCGGCATCTGGAGCGGAGGGATTCGGTCATCCTGTCGGTGCACCCGCACAACGACCGCGGCACCGGGGTCGCCTGCGCCGAACTGGCGGTGCTGGCGGGTGCGCAGCGGGTCGAGGGCTGCCTGTTCGGCAACGGTGAGAGGACCGGCAACGTCGATCTGGTGACGCTGGCCCTGAATCTGCACGCGCAGGGCGTCGACCCGATGATCGACCTCTCGGACATCGACACCGTGCGGCGAACCGTGGAGTACTGCAACAGGATTCCCGTCCACGAGCGGCACCCCTACGGCGGCGACCTCGTGTACACGGCGTTCTCCGGCACCCATCAGGATGCTATCAAGAAGGGATTCGCGGAGCATCGGGCGTCCGCGGCGGCAGCCGGGCTGGATGCGGAAACCGCACCGTGGGCTGTGCCGTACTTGCCGATCGACCCGGCGGACGTGGGACGCGATTACCAGGCCGTCATCCGCATCAACAGCCAATCCGGCAAGGGCGGCATCGCGCACCTGCTGCAGAGCGAATACGGCGTAACACTGCCGCGGCGGCTCCAGATCGACTTCGCCGCGAAGGTGCAGGAGGCGGCGGACTCGTCGGGGCTCGAGATCACCGCCGAGGAACTGTGGACGCTGTTCTGCGCCGAGTACGGGTACCGGGGCGGCCTCGGCCGGTGGTCCGTCGAGCACGGCCCGGACGGCGACCGGCTGTTCGTCGTGTTCGACGTCGACGGCGTGGAAGTGTCGGGCGAGGCGGTCGCCACCGGCCCTGTCGAGGCGATGACCCACGTCCTCGCGTCGAAGGGCAAGGACGTCGACGTCCTCTCCCTCACCCAGCACTCACAGAGGTCGGGCCGCGACAGCGCGGCGATCACGTTGGCGGAGTGCCGCGTCGGGGATCGGACGGTGTGGGGCATGGGCTCACATCAGTCGGTGACGGCCTCCGCGATCCGGGCGGTGTACCGAGCCGTGAGTACTTGTTAACCTCCCGCGGTTAACAAGTACTCACGGGCGGCGAAGCCGCAGAGCCTCCGCGACCACGTCCGGGCGATCCTCGGGCATCAACGTGTAGCTGTCCTCGACCTCCTGCAGTTCGGCGTGCGGGTACAGCTCGGCCAGGCGCCGGCCGTGGTCGCGGGGCATCACCTTGTCCTCGACGGCCCACAGCACGAGGACCGGACGGTCGAAGCTCCGGTTCGCTTCCGCCCACTCCCGCAGCGTCGACTTCGGCGGCACCGAGGTCGTGTACTTGCGCAGATCTCGTCGCACCAGGCGGTCGGTGGTCGCGGGCCGGAACCACCCGTCCATCACCGACTTCGGTACGGGCCGCTTGCTCATCCAGCCCCAACCAGCGGGCGCCCGGCGCATCGCCCGGAATCGCAGCGCGTGCATGGTCAACGCCAGACCACCGGGGATCGCCACCGCGAGACCGATTGCGCGACCGGGAATTCCGGGCGGATAATTGTCGAACGCCTCACACGGGGTGAGGACGAGAGCCCCGATGCGGCTCGAGTCGCCGAGGGCGATCAGCACCTGCGCGCCACCCCAGTCGTTCTGCACGAGTGTGACGTCCGCGAGGTCGAGCCGTTCGAGGAATTCGCCGATGAGCAGTCCGAGTCCGCGTAGCGAGAGGTCGGCGTCCTCGCGCATCGGAATGCGGTGCGCGCCGAGCGGGAGGTTCGGGACGATGCAGCGGAAGTCCGGGGCGAGTTGCTCCACCACGTGTCGCCACACGGTGCCGTCGATGGTCAGCCCGGAGATGAACACGAGGACGGGGCCGTCGCCCCCGGTGTCCCGGTACTCGACGGTGCCCGCGGACAGCTCGATCTGTTTCATGGCGCTCACTCCATTTGATAGATCGTTCTACTGAGAATCACGTTACGATGAGATACGCACCCAGCGCAACGGTCGGAGGGCAGGAAAGTGAACGACACGAAGGCCCGGATCCTCGGCACCAGCAGCGACCTCTTCCGCCGCAACGGCTACACCGGGACCGGCCTCAAGCAGGTCGCCACGGAGGCCCGCGCACCGTTCGGGTCGATCTACCACTTCTTCCCCGGCGGCAAACAGCAACTCGGCGAGGAGGTCATCCGCTCGTCGGGCGAGGAGTACGCCCGGCTGGTCTTCTCCATCCTCGACGCGCATCCCGACATCCTCGAAGGGATCGAGGTGGGGTTCCAGCTGGCGGGCGAGACCCTGGTGGCCACCGACTACGCGGACGCCTGCCCCATCGCCACGGTCGCGCTCGAGGTCGCGAGCACCAACGAGGTGCTTCGCGTGGCCACGGCGGACGTGTTCACGAGCTGGATCGAGTCGGGGAGCGCCCTGCTGCGCGAGCGCGGATTCGACGAGGCCGATGCGAGGCGCCTGATCCTGGGATTCGTCACCAGCCTGGAGGGGGCATTCGTCCTCGCGCGTGCACTGCGCAGCACCGAACCACTCGATGCCGCCGGCGCCACGGTCCTTGCCGCGGCACGCGCCTGCCTGCCTCCCCCCACGTGAGTGAGAAAGCGACCCGGCCACACCGCGCCACTCACCTGCGTCGTGTGACAGGCATCACATTCGGGTTGCGGAAGAAATTCTCCGGGTTCATAGTTGAAGCTACAAGAACTTGAACATTCAACTATTTGAGTCGACACTCCGAGGAGTTCACATGACCACCGCCACCGCCACCCTGCCCAACCTCACCGCCGGAACCTGGGCCATCGACACCGTCCACTCCACCGTCGGCTTCTCCGTCCGCCACCTGATGGTCAGCAAGGTCCGCGGCACCTTCAACGACTTCACCGGCGCGATCACCGTCGCCGAGGACGGCACCGCCGCCGTCACCGCCGAAATCCAGGTCGCGTCCATCGACACCAAGAACACCGACCGCGACGCCCACATCAAGTCCGCCGACTTCTTCGACGCCGAGCAGTACCCCACCGCCACCTTCACCTCCACCGCCGTCCGCGCCAAGGGCGACGACTACGTGGTCGAGGGCGAATTCACCCTCCACGGCGTCACCCGCCCCGTCGAGCTCGCCCTCGAGTTCAACGGCGTCAACCCCGGCATGGGCAACGGACCGGTCGCCGGCTTCGAAGCCACCACCGTCCTCAACCGCAAGGACTTCGGCATCACCATCGACATGCCCCTCGAAGGCGGCGGAGCCGTCGTCGGCGACAAGATCACCATCACCCTCGAGATCGAGGCCGGCCTGCAGGCCTGACCCCACCCGCACCACACGCCCCGTCATCCACCCGGACGACGGGGCGCGGTCGTGCGACGGGCATACCTGGCGGCGAACAGCACTGCCCACCCGATCGCGCCGATGAGCGCGAAGCTGATCAGCCGGTACAGCATCACGGCGGCAGTCGCCTCGTCCGCGCCCAGCCCGCCGGCGACGAACGCCACGATCAGGGCGCCGTCGACGACGCCGATCCCGCCGGGAATCAGCGGGATGCTCGACGCGGCCATGCCCGCGACGTAGGCCGTCATCGCGAGGCCGATCCCGACGTCGGTGACGCCCACCGCGCGGCACGCGGCGATCAGGCACAGCAGGTCGCCGATCCAGTTCAGTCCCGCGAACACACCGCCCAGCACCCAGTCCCGCGGGCGGGGCCGGACGAGGGACAGTTGCTCGACGAGGGCGCGGACACGTTCGACGCCCGAAGCCGCGGGTCTCCGCAGGAACGCGTTGGCCCAGCCGAGCACCCGCTCCCCCGCATGCGCGAGCAGTTCCGGTCGACGCAGCAGTTCCCGGATCGCGAAGGCGAGGCCGACGACTCCCAGGATCTCGCCGCCGACGGTGAGCGGATCGGCATGCGCCCGGACGCCGACGGTCGCCCCGAGAATTCCGAGGGCCCCGAGCGCGAGCGAACTGATGATCCCCGACGCGAGCATCGTCCAGGCGACCAGCGGCGTGCTCGCGCCCCACGTGCGCAGTCTCCTGAACGTGAATCCGGCAGACACGAGATGTCCGGCCGGGAGCGTGACGGACAGCGCGTTGGACGCGAAAGTCAGTGCGATCGAACGATGGAGTGCCACCCGGAGACCACCCGCCGCGAGCAGTTGCCGCTGCAGTCGCGCGAACGTCGTCATCGACGCGATCTCGGCGATCACCGCCAGCACGAGCCACCGCCACCGCGGGTGCAGCAACGTGCCCGACGCTCGCGCGATGTACGGACTCAACACCAGAACCTCGACGGCCAGTGCACCGGCCGCGGCGAGCGCCAACGCCGTCCTGGGTATCGAGCGCCCGCGCCACACGTCAGTGACGTTCATGGGACGCGACGCCGGTCCGCGACCGGGGTAGGTCGAGGACCCCGGCCTCGATCTCCGCGAACGCCGAATCCAGCAACGCGAGGAACCGCTGCGCGTCGTCGCCGGGCTGCCACTGCAGATACGCCGTGCGCAGGACGGCGAACGCCGTGTTGACGAGCAGCGCACTGCAGAGCGAGTCGACCTGATCCGGTCCGACCCGGGCGTCGACCCACTCCTGGACGAACTGCTGGAATCGCTCGCCGGCGGCCTTCGTCGACTGCGCGAGGTGGGGCGCCGCATCCAGTATCCGCCGTTGCACCGTGAGGGTGGCGGCGTTGTGGGCGATGTTCGCGCGGATGATCTCACGGACCGACACCCACATCGGTTCGCCGTCGGGACGCTCGTCAGCCAGCTTCTGCCACCGCTCACGGTCACCCGGTCCGGGGTCGAAGAGCAGCGCTTCCTTGGACTCGAAGTAATTGAACAGCGTGCTCTTGGACACGCGCGCCGCGGCGGCGATCTCTTCGACGCTGACGTCGTCGTAACCGCGGGTGTCCACCAGGTCGAGGGCGCACGCATGCAACGTCCGCCACGTCTCGTGCTTCTTCGCGACGCGCAGACCTGATCCGCTCTCCGCAGCCATGAATCGACCCTAACCCCAACTTGGACCGAGTACAATTTTCTCCCCGGTCCACTGTTGGTATGAGTCCACCTCTCGTCGGCAATGCGGCCCCTCTAGGCTGGCCGTGTGAAGAAGTACCTCCCCGCGCTCGCCCTGGACGTCGTCCTCGTGATCGTGTTCTGTGCCATCGGCCGCCGCAGCCACGACGAAGCCAATGCCCTGACAGGTCTGGCCACCACGGCGTGGCCGTTCCTGACCGGACTCGCGGTCGGCTGGCTCGCCACCGTCGCGCTCTACCGCGACAAGTTCGACGCGTTCCTGATCGTCCCGACAGGCATCGCGGTGTGGCTGTCGACGCTCGTGGTGGGCATGCTCTTGCGCGTCGTCAGCGGCCAGGGAACGGCGTTCAGTTTCGTCCTCGTGGCGGGCACGGTGCTCGCCGTGTTCCTCCTCGGCTGGCGTGCCGTCGCGAAGATCGTGACGAGGTCGCGCGCCACCACCCGATAGCGGCGAATCCGCCCCGACGGCACACGAACACCCGCTCGAGGTGAGACAGTTTTCCCATGAGTGACACCATCGATCCGGCCCGGGACGAGAAGCGGTCCGACCGCGGCTTCTTCGGCCAGCCGTCCGCCCTCGCGAACCTGTTCGGCGTCGAGATGTGGGAGCGATTCTCCTTCTACGGGATGCAAGGCATCCTGATCTACTACCTTTACTATTCGGCCGCCGACGGTGGCCTCGGAATCGCCGAATCGTCCGCGACCAGTATCGTCGGCGCCTACGGCGGCACGGTGTATCTGTCCACCATTCTCGGAGCCTGGATCGCCGACCGGCTCCTGGGCTCCGAACGGACCCTGTTCTACAGCGCCATCCTCGTCATGCTCGGCCACATCGCCCTCGCCGTGTTCCCGGGACTGTGGGGTGTGGGAATCGGCCTGGTCTGCGTCGCATTCGGTAGTGGCGGGCTCAAGGCCAACGCCACATCCCTCGTCGGGGATCTCTACGACGAAAACGACGAGCGCCGGGACGCCGGATTCTCCATCTTCTACATGGGGATCAATCTCGGCGCCCTCGTCGGCCCGCTGCTGACGGGCTGGGCGCAGGACTCCATCGGCTTCCACGCCGGCTTCGCGCTCGCCGCAATCGGCATGGCGCTCGGACTGATCCAGTACACACTCGGCCGCAAGCACCTCCGCGGCATCGGTGCGGAACCGCCCAATCCCCTCCCCCGCGCCCAGCGACCCAAGTGGATCGCGATCGGCGCCGCCGCGGTCGTGGTCATTGCGGCCCTGTCCCTGACCGGGGTGATCACCGCGGCCAACATGTCGGACATCGTGGTCGGCCTCACCATCGTCGCGGCGATCGGCTACTTCGCGATCATGTTGTCGAGCCGCCGCATCACGGCCGTCGAGCGCAGCCGCGTCTACGCGTTCATCCCGATGTTCATCGCCAGCGCGGTGTTCTGGTCGCTGTTCCAGCAGCAGTTCACCACCGTCGCGGTGTACTCCGACAAGCGACTCGACCGCAACCTGTTCGGTTGGGACTTCCCGCCGTCGTGGGTGCAGTCCATCAACCCGGTCTTCATCATCATTTTCGCGGGCGTCTTCGCAGCCGCGTGGACGAAGCTCGGACCCCGACAGCCGTCGTCGCCGATCAAGTTCGCGGCGGGCACCGTCATCATGGGTATCGCGTTCCTGGCGTTCATCCCGATGTCGGGTGGCGGCGCGAACAGTGCACCGCTGCTGGGTCTGGCCGGAATCCTGTTGCTGTTCACGTTCGCCGAACTGCTGCTGTCCCCGGTCGGGCTGTCGCTGTCGACCAAACTGGCGCCCGAGGCCTTCCACACCCAGATGGTGGCGTTGTTCTTCCTGTCCGTCGCCCTGGGCACCGCCATGGCGGGCACACTGGCCGGCTACTACGACGAGAACAACGAAGTCCCGTACTTCACCGCGGTCGGGCTGGGCTCGATCGCCGTCGGTGTGCTCCTCGCCATCGGCTCACCGTGGATCCGGCGTCTGATGAAGGGCGTGCACTGACGATGCACTGAGCGTCGTCTCAGCGCACCCACAACCACACGGCCAACCCGAATCCCGCGATCGCGATGACGACGCGGAGGACGGACGGTGGTATCCGCCTGACGACGGGCGGCCCGCACCAGCCACCGGCCAGGGCGCCGACCGCCATCGCGGCGGCGGCGCCCCAGTGGACGGGACCGAAGACCGCGAACCCGATCGCCGCCACCAGGTTCGCGACGCCCAGGAGGAAGCTCTTCAGGATGGTCGCGCGCCAGATCTTCTCCGAGGTGAGGATCAAGGCGATCGCCAGGAAGATCACGCCGGCGCCGGCACCGAAGTACCCGCCGTAGATGGCGACGACGAACAGCGACACCGAGTACGCGCGTGGCATGTCCCGCTCGCCCGCCAGCGCGCGGAGCCGGGGTTGCAGCAGCAGCGCCAGCGCGGCGAACGCCACCATGAACGGGACGATCGCCTCGAACGACCCCGCCGGAGCCACCAGCAGGATTCCCGCGCCGACCAGGCCGCCCGCGGCCGAGTACAGCGCCCAGCGCCACAGCTTGGGGCCGGTGTCGGCGACCTCCCGCGTCGAGTTGGACAAGGCGCCGACGCCGACCGCCACCATCGCGACCGTGTTGGTGACGTTCGCGGTCACCGGCGGCAGACCGACCGCGAGGAGTGCGGGATACGACACGATGGACGCCAGGCCGGTGACGAAGCCGACCAGTCCCGCGAAGAACCCCGCTACGACGAGAAGACCGATATCAAGCAGGGACACAAGGTAGAAACTTACCCTTGCTCACTTACTCCCTCAGCGTGGACGGCCCCGCCCTCTAGTTCGCCGGCTTCGCCATCTCCGTGTCCTCAGTTCGCCGGCTTCGCCATCTCACGGAAGAGCATGTCGGTCATCTTCACCGCGCGGTCGCCACCGTCGGCGTCGGCGACGAAGACCGCGAAGGCCAGGTCGCCGCGTGAGCCGTAGAACCAGCGGTCGTCGCCGCTCGCACCGTTCATGCCCATGAGGTCCGGGTAGCCGTTGAGGAACGACGCCCCGCCCCGCACCACGTTGTCACGCATCATGCCGCGGAGTTGATCGTTGACGTTCGCCGGAAGCGGCTGAGCGGCCACATCGGTGGTGCCCGGCTGTCCCTGGACGATCATCGGGGCGGGCGCGCTGCCCCGCGCGATCGATGCAGCCAGCATGGCCATCCCGAACGGCGTCACGGCGGGCAGGTCGCTGTCCTTACGGTTCATCACCTGGTTCATGCCCGACTGGTCGGCGGTGAAGACGGCGGTCTGATGGTCGAGGCCCGGGATCTTGTAGTTCATGCCGAGCCCGAGCTGATTGCCTGCCTTCTCGATGTCCTCGATCGACAGCGACGACGGGTCGACGCCCTTCTGCAGTCCGGCGGCCTTCTTCACCAGGTCGAGGTTCGACCCGGCGGGATACAGGCCCTGGAATGCGATCGGTCCCTGCTCCATCGCCTGATTGTTCTGCGCGGCGGCCAGCACCGCGCCGGAGGACGGCTGGATCGCGACGATCGTCGCGGGGGTGCCGACACTGACCACGGCTTCCTCGGCTGCCAGCTGCAGGCGGGAGTCCATGGTCGCGACGATGTCCGGTCCAGGCGGGCCCTGGAACCCTGCCTGCGGGATGAGCGTGCCGTCGGGGTCCACGAGATGGACGGCCCAGCCGGCCGTGGCGTCCCGGTTGGCCTGCCACACCTTGCGCAGCGGATCCAGCAGCGGCGTCGTGATGCGGCGATCCGCCGTGATGAGTTTCGGCGTCTTGATGGTGATGACGCCGGGGATCGCGAGATCCTGCTCGAGGTACTCCCAATCCTGGTCGCGCAGCAGCACGGCGGTGACCTGCTGGCCGGGCTTCTCGGCCATCTCCGCCATCATCGTGTCGGACGTCACGAGGGGTGCCACCGGCTCGAGGACCTCCGCGAGACGCCGGGTGGTCGCGACGGGATCGGGCATCGTGGCGGGATCGAGGGTGACAGAGTTGATGGTCTGCTCGTTCATGAGCAACGCACCGAACGCGTCGAAGACCCGCGGCGGAGCGGCGTCCGTCCGGTCGTAGCGGACGATACGCCCGTTGCCCAGATCGGGCGCGAGGATCGACGGATCCCAGGAGATGCGCCAGCCGACGGACAGGTTCCGCACACCACCCTGAACCTGGTAGGTCCAATCTTTGCCCTCACCGAAATGCCAAGCGGCACCGACGGTGAAGAAGCCGGAGTCCGAGCCGAGATCCATGAACTGGGTCAGGTCGAACTTGGCGTCCTCGGGTTTGAGCCCGTCGAACATCTGCTGAATCGCCGTCTCCGCGGCGTTGGGATAAGAGGTCTGCGCTGCAGCAGCGGCGGCGTCGCCCTCGTTCAGCGCATTGACGAAGTCGTCGACGACCGACTCAGCGGTCGCCTCCTCTTTCGAGAGCACACACGACGCCAGAATCACCGCCAGAACGACAGCCGACGTCAGGGCGATCACGTATCTGTTGCGGCGGCCAAGCGATCGTCCATTCCCCATGTCCACCATCTTGCTTTCAGTCACATGCGTAACAAGCACCATTTGCCTACGAAGGAGTTACGGTTGAGCCACAACTTATCCCCGAACAGCAACGCGCGAACGGGTTTATCGAAGAAAACGCCCCGCAGCCTGCACAGCAGGGGCCGAACTGTCACCTGTTGCTATAAATACGGCAAATGCTAGGTCGTCCTTGATTCCGACGAACCAGCCGTGCGCGGGTCCATTTCCCGACTCGGCCGTCCCCGTTTTGCCGAGCAGTCCCGGAATGTCCTGCAGCGCAGTAGCGGTACCGCCCGTCACAGTTTCACGCATCATCGTCCGGAGGTCGGAGGTGACGTTCGCAGGCACGGTGGGCGCCGTCTTGTCGGCTGTACCCGGTTGGCCTTGCACGATCATAGGCGACGGCGTCGAACCGTTCGCGATGGAGGCGGCCACCATGGCCATCCCGAACGGCGTCGCGGTCACCTGCCCCTGCCCGATCCCGGACTCGACGCGGGCCGCCGGACTGTCGGCGACGGGCACGTTGCCGGTCACGGTCGTCAGCCCGGGCGTCACGTAGTCGACGCCGAGCCCGAACTGCAGCGCGGCCTGCTGCAGGGCGTCGGGCGGCAAGCCGACCGCCAGCCGTCCCATGGTGGTGTTGCACGACCGCGCGAAGGCGGTGTGCAGCGGGACCGCGCCCAGGTCGAATTCGTCGTCGTTGGGGATCTGCCTGCCTTCGATGTTCTCGGTGCCGGGGCAGGGCAGGACGGTGTCCGGCGTGGCGGCACCGGCCTGCAGTGCCGCGGACGTCGTCACCGTCTTGAACGTGGATCCCGGCGGGTAGAGGCCGGTCAGCGCGATCGGCCCGAGTGCGTCGGCCGGCGCGTTCTGCGCGACCGCCAGCACCTCCCCGGTGGAGGGTCGCAGGGCGACGATCGCGGCCTGCTGCGGCACGTCGGCGAGCGCCCGCTCGGCAGCCATCTGCATCGGGAGGTCGAGGGTCGTCGCGATGTCGGGGGCGTCGGGTCCCTGCTCGCCGGCGATGCTCTTCGCCGCGCCGTCCTGGCCGACCAGCTGCACCGCCCAGCCGGCGGAGGCGTCCTGTCCCTCCTGCCACAGGTCGCCGAGGCCCGCCAGGGTGGGTGAGGCCAGCGCCTTGTCGGTGCTGAGCAGTCTGGTCTGCGGGGCCAGTGTCACTCCGGCGAGTTGCCGCAACTGCGGTTCGATGGGCGCCAGGTCCTCGGCGCGCAGCGAGATGGCCGTGACCGGCTGACCTTGGGCACCGGCCAGATCCTGCTGGAGCGAGGCGGCGGTGATCGTCGGGGCGATGGGCGAGAGCAACGCGGCCACCGCCGCGGTGTCCGCACCTGGTTCGAGGTTGACGAGCGTCACAACTTGTTGCTCGAGGATCGGCGCCCCACCCGCGGCGAGGACTTTCGGCGGCGCCCCGGTCGTGGTGGTGTACCGGACGGTGGTGTCGTCGGTGAGGCCGGGTGCGAGGACGGCCGGGTCCCAGACGATCTTCCAGTCGTCGCCTTCCTTGGTGGCGTTGCCGGTGGTGCTGTACTTCCACTCCTGCCCCGGGGCGAACGGCCACGACACGTCCATCGTGAACGTGCCGCCGTTGTCACCCGACTCCTGCACGTCGGTGCGGGTGAACGTTCCGTCCTTGTTTCCGAGCCCGTCGTACATCGCCGTGATCGCGGCGGTTGCGGCGGCCGGATCGGTGGTGAGTTCGGCGGCGGCCTGCACGTCGTCGCTGTTGAGGGCGTCGGCGAACTGCTGCGAGACGGTGTCGGGCTGGTCCGGCCCGAAGAGTCCGCAGGCGGAGAGCACGGACGCGAGGACGGCGATTCCGGCCGCTGCCTTCCGGGTGGGGGTGGGACGGATGGGGCTGTGACGAACGGTTGAGGTGCGCACGAACTCGATCATGCCTGACGTGGTGGCGCGCTTCGAATAATCGGTGTAATTATGTAATCAGTGCTGCATCACAGTGATCGCGGCACCAGGGTCCCCAGGAGGACGCCATGAGGAACACACAAGGTCCGGGCCCCCGCCGCTTCGGCCGGCCCGGTGGATGGCAGCAGGCGGATGTCCCCGATGCGAGCGACGCGGCCGAATGGTTCACCGGCCGTCTTCCCGACGACTGGTTCACCGGCCCCGCGACCGTAGAGGTCGACCGCGAGGAGATCGTCGTGGTCGGCGAATTGCCGCCCGTCGAGTCCGCCGACTCCGGTTCGGAGGCCGCGATCGACGGACGCATCTCCCGGTTCCGCGAAACGACCCGGGGCGATCGGATGCGCATCGCCGACGAGGCCGAGAGGCGTTACGGGCGCAAGGTCGCGTGGGGCGTCAGCCTCGACGGCCACAAGACGCTGTTCACTCACCTCGCCGTGCCGGTGATGACCCGGCTCCGCCAGCCCGAACGCAAGGTTCTCGACACGCTCGTCGACGCCGGCGTGGCGCGGTCGCGGTCGGACGCGCTGATGTGGACGGTGCGCCTAGCCGGCCAGCACAGCGAACAGTGGCTCGCCGAGCTCCGCGAAGCCATGGCGAAGGTGGACGAACTCAGGGCCGACGGGCCCCAGATCTAATTCGATTGCGCGGGCATCGGCGGCGTCCTATCGTGAACGTCACCGATGCGCACCGGGCGCGTCAGACAGAGGGGAACGGTCCATTGCTCCTGACGAGGTAGTCACGCGAGTCTTCATCCGCACACACCTCGGGAGTACGCCATGGCCCAGTCATATCTGTCCCTGTCCGACCTCACGTTCACCTGGCCCGACGGCGAGCCGGTCTTCGACGGCCTCGACGCCGTCTTCGGCCCCGGACGCACCGGGGTGGTCGGTCTCAACGGTTCCGGTAAATCCACACTGCTCCGGCTGATCGCCGGGCGCCTGCACCCCGACCGCGGGTCGGTGACGGCGCAGGGCGAGGTGGCGTACCTGCCGCAGGACATCACGCTCGATCCCACGCTGAAGGTCGACCGGATCCTGGGCATCGCCGACCTCCGGGCGGCGTTGCACCGCATCGAGTCCGGCGACGGCACACCCGACGATTTCGATGCCGCGACCGGCCGTTGGGACATCGAGGAGCGGGCGGTCTCGACCCTGCACCGGCTCGGTCTCGAACGTGTGCTCGGCAGCACGTCCGACCTCGATCGCACCGTCGGCACCCTGTCCGGCGGTGAGACGGTGTTGCTCGGCCTCACCGCGCAACTGTTGAAGGAACCGGAGGTGCTGCTCCTCGACGAGCCCACCAACAACCTCGACAGCGCGTCCCGCAGCAAGCTCTACGAGGTGGTGCAACAGTTTCCGGGCACCCTGCTGGTGGTCAGCCACGACCGCGACCTGCTCGATCTCATGAATTCCGTCGCGGAGCTGCGTGGTGGTGAGATCCGCGTGTTCGGCGGGAACTTCAGCGCCTACCAGGAGATCGTCGAGGCGGAGCAGGAGGCCGCGCGGTCGGCGGTGCGCGATGCCCGCAGCGATGTGCAGAAGCAGAAGCGGGAACTCGTCGAGGCCCGCATCAAGATCGACCGTCGTAAGCGGTACGGGCAGAAGATGTTCGAGAACAAGCGCGAACCGAAGATCGTGATGGGGCTGCGGAAGCGTCAGGCGCAGGAATCCGCGGGAAAGCTGCGGAACAACCACATCGCGAAGGTCGACGAAGCGCGGGAGTCGTTGACGGAAGCGGAAAGTGCCCTACGGGACGACCGGGAGGTGCGCATCGACCTCCCGGCCACGCAGGTGCACTCGGGCCAGGAGGTGGTCTCCGTCCGGGACGTGAGCCTGCTCAGCGGACAGGAGGTGTCGCTGGACGTCGTGGGCCCCGAGCGGATCGCCCTCGTCGGACGCAACGGTGTCGGCAAGACGACCCTCCTCGACGCCGTCGTGGCCGCGGGACCGCGGGTTCCGTTCAAGGCGCTGCCGCAGCGACTCGACGTGTTCGACGAATCGCTCACGGTCGCCGAGAACGTGGCCGCGGCGGCGCCTCACGCGTCGCAGGAACAGATCCGTGCCCAGCTGGCCCGGTTCCTGTTCCGGGGCAATGATTCCGACGTGCTCGCATCGGCGCTGTCGGGTGGCGAACGGTTGCGGGCCGCGCTCGCGACCATCCTGCTGGCCGAACCCGCCCCGTGGCTGCTGCTGATGGACGAGCCGACGAACAACCTCGACCTGCCGAGCCTCGCCCACCTCACGCAGGCGCTCCGCAGCTACCGCGGCGCGCTGATCGTGGTCAGCCACGACCGGCAGTTCCTCCACGACATCGGCGTCACCCGGTGGCTGGAACTGACCGACGAGGCCCTTCGGACCCGTGCGCCTTTCGGGTAGCCCCGGCTACCGGAAAGGCGCACGGGCGCCGGAGGCGCCTACAAGGTGATCGCGTCGAGGCGGGTCTTGATGAAGTCCGCCGACGTGACGGGCCCGAGCCCGGCGACGGTTCCGATCGGCGGCTCGAGAGGTGTCACCTGCGCGTCGTGGTTGAGTTCGTAGAAGTAGATGAGCGACACCAGGTCTTCTTCGGGGGCGTCGGCCTGCGGCGGCAGCACGCGGTGTCGGCCCGACGGCCAGCGCTTGCCGCTCCAGTACTCGAGGAGGTCGCCGATGTTGACGGTGAGAGCGTCGGCGTCGTAGGGCGCGTCCGCCCAGCCGCCTTCGTCGGTGTACACCTGGAGTCCGCCTGCGCCGGGTTCCCGGTCCAGGACGGTGACGGTGCCGAAATCGGTGTGCGGCCCGATACGGAACTGGCCCGGTTCCGGCTCCCCCACCGAGGACATCGGCGGGTAGTGGTTGATGTTGCACGTCCACGTCGGGCGGTCCGCGAGTCCGTCGAAGGGGTTGGCGGGCAGTGCGAGTGCCGCCGAGAACAGGGCGAGGAGGTCGTCGGAGAGCCGGCGCATCGCCTCGGTGTAGGTGGTGAGGAGGGCGCGCAGGTCCGCCACTTCGGTGGGCCACACGTTGGGCTTGAACCACACGTCGTCGACGACGGGATCCCCGGTACGCGTCTCGGCCCCGATGGCGAACGTCTCCTTGAGGTCCGGAGGCGTCTCGGTGCCCTCGGCATAGCCGTTGGCCTCCATCCCGGGCCCGATCCAGCCGCGCTCGCCCACGATCGCCGAGTACCGCGCCTTCACCTCTTCCGGGAGTGCGAAGAACCGGCGCGCGGCGGCCCGTACGTCCGCGGCCAGTTCGCGGGTGACTCCGTGGCCGCGGACGAGGAGGAACCCGGCGCGCTGCAGTCCCTCGTCGACGTCCCTGGCGACGGCCGCAGCGGAGGGCCCGCCCGCCCGCCAGAGGGCGATGTCGACGGTGGCGATCGGGGTCATTCGGCTACTCCAATGTCTTCGTTCCAGAGTTCGGGCTGGTTCTCGATGAATTCGGTCATGAGGTCGATGCAGTGCTGATCGCGCAGGACGGTCACGTCCACGCCGTTCTCACGGAGCCATTCGTGACCGCCGGTGAACGTGACGCTCTCCCCCACGACGATCGCACCGATGTTGAACTGCCGGACCAGACCGCTGCAGTACCAGCACGGCGACAGGGTCGTCACCATGATCGTCGAGCGGTAGTCGCGCTGGCGCCCGGCAGCCCGGAACGCGTCCGTCTCACCGTGGACGGACGGATCGGCGTGCTGGACCCGTCGGTTGCGGCCGCTGCCCAGCAGGGATCCGTCGCCGGCGAAGAGTGCGGCCCCGATGGGTATCCCGCCCTCGCGTTTGCCGAGTTCGGCTTCGGCGATCGCCACGGTCAGCAGTTCCTCGGGGTCGAGGGCCATCCGCGCAGGGTTCACAGAGATCGACATGCCTCTACCTTCCGTCTCGGACGCCGCGACCACAACGGACACACTGTGGTAACGAACGGGCCTTAACCTGTACAGACTGTCCGCCTCCCGAGGAGGGTTCGACGATGTCGTTGACCGTGCGCGAGTTGCTCCGGAACCAGTTCGTCAGCGCGAACCCGCAGGTTCTGGCCGGGAAGTCGCAGCTCGGCCGCGCGGTGCGCTGGGTGCATTCCAGTGAGATCTACGAGATAAGCCCGCTGCTGTCCGGCGACGAGTTGCTGCTGACCACCGGGCTGGGGTTGTCCGGTGTGGATCCCGGGACGCGCAGGCACTATCTCCGCGAGGTCGGGGAACGCAATGTCGCGGGCGTGGCGATCGAGCTGGGCCGGACGTTCGACGTCGTTCCTGGTGACATGATCGAAGAGGCGGCCGCCCTGGACCTACCGCTCATCGCGCTCCGGACGGTGGTCCCGTTCATCGAACTCTGCCAGAACGCCAACACCGAGATCATCTCCCGCGAGGTGTCGGCCCTGCGGACCCAGAACGAACTGTCCCGTGTGCTGGAAGCGGAGTTGATGGCAGGCAACGGGGTGGCCCGCTTGCTCGAGCGCATCAGCGAGACGAGCGGCTGCCCGCTGATCGTCACCAGCGGCAGCGGGGCACTGGTCGCGGCGCACGGCGTCGACGACGACCGCGCAGCCTGGGCGGCGGCCGACGCCGGAACCGTCACGGCCACCATCCATTCACGCGACGGCGCGTGGGGGACGTTGACGGCCGGCCCCGGTTCCACGATGAATCCTTCCGTGTTGCGTGCGCTGCTCGAACGATCGACGGCGTCGCTGGGGTTGGCACTGACCTACTCCGGCAGCCTCGCGGGACGTCCCCAGCGCGCCGCGGCCGCGTTGGTGTCGGACCTGCTGGACCGCAGCGACGTTCGGCAGATCGACCTCACGGTGCGAGCCGCCGCGGCGGGGTTCCATCCTGCACCGGGCAACCGGGTGGTCGCGGTCGCCATCGATTCCCCGGGTTCGCGCATCGCGACCCGGTTGCTGGATTCGGCCGCCAAACTGCTCGGGCAGCCGTGCCTGCGTGCGGAGGTGCACGCGAGCACGTTCGGCCTGATCGCGGTCCCCGCGCCCGTGGTCGACCCGGTGGGGACCGCCGTCGACTGCTTTCAGGAATCGTTGGCGTCCAACATCACCGACGGGGTGACGGTGGTGGTCGGCGATCCGTGCGACTTCGCTCCCGGGGACGTCGGCGCCGCGCTGCACACCGCCCGCTCGGGACTGCGCCTCGCGATGTCTGCCCGGCGGTCGTGGTTGGCGGGGCGGGTGGTGACGACGACACGGGAACTCGCCCCCGAACTCGCGCTCGACCGGTTACCTCCCGACGTCCGGGAGCGGATGGTCGCGACAACCATTGCGCCGTTGGTGGAGTGGGATCGAACCCATTCGAGCGACCTGGTCCGCACCCTGGAGGTGCACCTTCGGCACGGGTGCAGCGCCACCAGTTCGGCGTCGGCGCTGCATCTCGGCCGGCAATCGATGTACCAGCGCCTGGAGCGTATCCGGGCGTTGCTCGGATACGACCCGGGTTCGCCGTCGATGTACGGTTCGCTGCTACTTGCCCTGTGCGCCAACAGGTTGGCCACGTGAGATCCTGGCACCGTTGATCGCGAAGTAGAGCGCACCGGCCAGCACGAAGCCGACGAAGAACGTGATGTCGCCGAGTTCGGGTACAGCGCGCACCAAGTAGCCGACGAACTTCTCCTGGTTTGAGAACAACAGGACGGATCCGACGAGGGCGATCACGAACGCGGTCAGACCACCCCAGTTGCTGTACCCGCGGTCGTACAGAAGGTTGTCGATCCGCTGCCCGCGGCGCAGGTACTGGTCGGCGAACATGATCCCCAGCCACGGTCCGATCCAGTAGGCGACGATGAGCAGGAAGGCCTCGTAGCTCGCGGCGGCGTCGGCGAGCGCCCACCACGCCACGAGGAATCCGACGACTCCGAACATCAGGGTGACCATGGCCCGCTGAGTCTTCAGCGGCAACTTCAGTCCGATGGTCACGAAGGCCATCGACCCGGAATACACGTTGAGGGCGTTGGCGGCGACCGCCCCGAGCGCGATGGCGAGCAGCGTCAGGTTCGCCAGTGCCGAGGGAAGATTCGCGGTGAACGCGTCGGTCGGGTTGTCGGAGGACGGTGCGCCGATCGTCACGGAGGCGGCACCGACCACCGACAGTGCGACGCACGAGACGAACAGTCCGGCCGAGGCGAACAGCCCGGTGCGGACCCTCGACACGGTGGCCGGCAGATACCGCGTGTAGTCGGCGGCGTATGGCGTCCACCCGGCGGCATAGCCGAACGCCGTTCCGACGGTGAGGAGGAACCCGCCCATTCCGCCGACACCACCCTCGACCGCCGGCGCGCCCGGGTTCGACTTCGCGAGTACCACCACTGCGGTGATCGCGAAGATCACGGCCAGCACGGGGAACGCGTAACGCTCGAACGCCTGGACCAGGTTGTGCCCGAAGAACGCGAACACGGTCTGGATGACGACGATCACGAGCAGGGACGGCAGGGGCGCCAGACCGGTCAGCGTGTTGAGCGCGAACGCGCCGCTGACACTGTTGGTGGCGAACCAGCCGACGCCGCACATGATCGACATGAACGCCGCCGGAAGGGCGTTGCCCCGATAGCCGAAGCCGAGGCGTCCGAGCACCATCTGCGGAACGCCGTGCGAGGGACCTCGCGCGGACAGAACGTAGTGCGCTGCCGCCCCGAGTCCTGTTCCGAGGACGAGCCCGAGCGTCGCCTGCCAGAACGTCATCCCGAACACCGACACGGACAGGACCCCGATGAAGATCGTGGCGAACTCGAGGTTCGGCGACATCCACGTCCAGAAGAGTTGGCGTGGAGTTCCGTGGCGGACCTCGTGCGGAATGAATTCGTTTCCGCCCGGTTCGACGGCCAGGACGCGGTCGCCGTACTCGCGTTCGGCAGGCGTCGCCTCGCTGCTGGTGCCCTCGGTAATTGCCATAGAAGCACTGTGTTCGCCCAGGCCTGCAGCGACAACCGACAATGTGTCCGTCAAACGGGCTCCCGGTGCGGACAGATCGACGAGGCGGTAGTCGGCCCGGGCCTTGCGTTGGAGTGCACTCCAGGTCGTACGGTTCAGTCATGGCCACCCAGTTGGAGCAGCCGCCCGGAACGTTCGCGAGTATCTCGGAGGTCGCGGCGATCACGGGTCTCACGCAGGACACCCTGCGCTGGTACGAGCGTGAGGGGATGATCCCGACGATCGCGCGGGGTTCGGACCGTCGCCGCCGCTACAGCGAGCGGGACGTGCGGCTGATCGAACTGCTGGTGAAGCTGCGGACGACGGGCATGCCGACCAGTGACATGCAGCGTTTCGCGGTGCTGCTGGCCGGGGGCGCCGAGACCCATGAGCGGCGGTTGGCGCTGCTGCTCGCGCATCGCGAACGGATCCTCGCCCAGCAGGCGAGGCTCGACGAGGCCCTGGCCGCCCTCGACACCAAGGTCGATCACTACCGGGCCCTCATCGCAGGGACCGACGAGGACCCTGCCCGACAACGACGAGGAGAAGCATGACCGACATCGGTACGACAACCCTGGGCGACTCGCTCACCGTCTCCGACATGGGTTTCGGAGGAATGGCTCTCACACCCGTCTACGGCGGGGTGGAACCGGGGAAGGCGCTCGCGACACTGCATCACGCGGTGGATCTCGGAGTGAGTTTCCTCGACACCGCCGACGTGTACGGGGCCGGCGACAACGAGCGGTTGATCGCGCAGTTGCTGAGGGACCGGCGCGAGGAAGTCACGCTGGCAACCAAGTTCGGGATTGTGGGGGATCCGAGGAAGCGGAGCGAGGGCGGCGCCTCGACCCGCGGCGACCGCGCCTATGTCCACGAGTCGGTGGACGCCAGCCTGCGCCGACTCGGCATCGACACGATCGACCTCTACTACCTGCACCGCCCCGACCCGTCGGTTCCGATCGAGGACACCGTCGGTGCGATGGCCGAACTGGTGGCGGCGGGCAAGGTGCGACATCTCGGACTGTCGGAGGTGACGGCCGGGGAGCTGGCGTCCGCGCACGCGGTGCATCCCATCACGGCAGTCCAGTCGGAATGGAGCATCTGGAGCCGCGACGTCGAGGCGCGGATCGTGCCGGCGGCGGCCGCACTGGGTGTCGGGTTCGTCCCCTACTCGCCACTCGGCCGGGGGTTCCTCACCGGGACCGTCACCGGCGTCGACACCTTGGCGCCCAACGACTTCCGACGGACTCTCCCCCGGTTCGCGGCGGGCACGCTGCAGCGGAACCTCGGCGTGGTGGACGCGGTGAATTCGGTCGCAGGCGACCTGGGTGCCAGGCCCGCACAGGTTGCGCTGGCGTGGCTCTACGCGCAAGGCCGCGCGTTCGGACTTCCGGTCGTACCCATCCCCGGAACCCGCAGTGCGGAACGAGTGACGGAGAACGCCGGCGCTCTCGATATCGAACTCGATGCGGAGCAGCTGGCGGTACTGAACTCGGCCGGGGAACACGTGGAGGGTGCGCGTTCGGAGGATCTGCAGTGGGTGTCGGAGGGCCGCGACTTCTGAGTGATGCAGACTGGGCGGGTGCAGCATGCTACGAATCCCGTCGACGGTGTCCGGATCGCGTACAAGACCGTCGGGGACGGCGAGCCCCTCGTTCTCATCCACGGCACGGCGCTCTCGCACGCGATCTGGCGTGGATTCGGCTACGTCGCCGCGCTGCGTGACCGGTACCGGCTGATCCTGGTCGATCTGCGGGGCCACGGGTGCAGCGACAAGCCGCACGACGAGAGCGCGTACGCCATGGAGCTGGTCAGCGGCGACGTTCTAGCGGTCCTCGATCACCTGGATCTTCCGAGCGCGCACGTGCTGGGGTATTCGCTCGGCGGCCGGGTCGCGCTGGCCTTGGCGGTCGGGGCGCCCGAACGGTTGGAGAGCCTGATCGTCGGCGGCGGCAGCAGCCGCCCGCAGGCCGGCGCGTTCGACCGCCTGTTCTTCCCGGGCTGCATCGACGTCCTCGAACGGGACGGCATGGATGCGTTCCTGGCGCAGTGGAATGCCCGGCGCTCGTGGCCGATCGACGCGGGCACCCGGGCGGCGTTCATGGCGAACGACGCGCAGGCGCTCGCCGCGTACATGCGGCGTTCCGGTGTGGAGCCGGGAGTGGACGACGACGTCCTGCGCGGGATCGCCGTCCCCACCCTGTTGTTCGTCGGTTCGAACGACGCCGAGCGGATCGGCGACACCCAGCGGGTGGCGGCGCTGATTCCCGGTGCGTCGCTGACGATCCTGCCCGGTTTCGACCACTCGACGGCGGTGGCCGCGAGCCCCGAGGTGCTCGCGGCCGTCGAGCCGTTCCTCGCCTCGGTGTGACCGCTACATCCATTCGACCAGTTGGATGATCACCCCGTTGGGGTCACTCATCTGGAAGTAGCGTTCGCCCCAGGGCTCGGTTTCGATGGGCGTCACGATCGGGACGCCCTCCGCCTGCAGTCGCTCGTATTCGGCGTCGATACCGTCGACGACGAGCGCGATCAGCAACCCCTGGCCGGCGTCACCGGCGATCCGCGCAGGCTTGAAGGTTTCCAGTCCGGTCTTCAGGAAGACGAGGTTGAAGCCCACGTCCGCACGCTTCAGTGACACGAAGCCCTCGGCGGCCATCTCCTCGACGAAGCCCAGGTGGGACTTGGCGAACTCGGCCGACGCACTGGGGTCTGCGACGTTCAGCGACAGTGCGCTCGCGGTGACCTTCATGGTGGTGTCCTTTCGTTGACGACACCCCACTAACGTACGCCGTACGACATTAGTTCCCGGGCGCCCCCATCACATCGCGAGCAGGCCCTTCGCGATGTGCGTCACCTGGATCTCGTTGCTGCCTGCGTAGATCATCAGCGACTTCGCGTCGCGCGCGAGTTGCTCGACCCGGTACTCGGCCATGTACCCATTGCCGCCGAACAACTGCACCGCCTCCATCGCCACCTCCGTAGCCGCCCGCGAGGAGTAGAGCTTCATCGCCGACGCCTCCGCGAGGCTCACCTGATCGCCCGCCGCGGTGCGTTCGATGGCGTTGAAGACCATGTTCTGCACGTTGATGCGGGCGATTTCCATCTCGGCGAGCTTGAGCTGGATGAGCTGGAACTGGGCGATCTCCTTGCCCCACAACTTGCGGGACTTGGCGTAGTCGATGCACAGCCGGTGACACTCGTTGATGATCCCGAGCGACAGCGACGCGATGCCGATCCGTTCGGCGGCGAAGCTCTCCTTCGCGCTGGACTTGCCGTCGGACTTACCGCCGTCCTCCGTCTCGCCGAGCAGACGGTCGCGGGTGAGGCGCACGTTGTCGAAGAACAGTTCTCCGGTGGGCGAGGAGTTCATGCCCATCTTCTTGAACGGCGCACCCTGAGTGAGCCCCTCCATGCCCGCGTCGAGGACGAAGGCGAGAACCTTCCGGTCGCGGCGGTCGACGGACGAGTCTCCCTCGTCGAGCTTCGCGTAGACGATGATGACGTCGGCGTAGGGACCGTTGGTGATGAACGTCTTCTGCCCGTTGAGGATGTAGTCGTCACCGTCGCGGCGCACGTACGACTTCATGCCGCCGAACGCGTCCGAGCCGGAGTCGGGCTCGGTGATGGCCCACGCTCCGACCTTCTCGAACGTGACCAGGCCGGGCAGCCACCGCTCCTTCTGCGCCAGCGTCCCGCGACTGCGGATGGTGCCCGCCGCCAGCCCGAGGCTCACCCCGAGCGAGGCAACGAGCCCGAGGCTGACGCCGGCCAACTCGGCGTTCATGATCACGCCCATGCTGCCCGCACCGCCGAGCCCGCCGGACTTCTCTTCCTTCGCGCCGGACGCGGCCCCACTGCGTTCGCGGTCCAGCGACTTCGTCAGCGCATCACGGGCCATCTCGTCCAGACCGAAGGTGGCGAAGAGTTTGCGGATGATGTCGAACGGAGGCAGCTCACCGGTCTCCAACTTGTCGACGTGCGGTCGAATTTCCTTGTCGATGAAACCGCGGATCGCGTCGCGGAACATCAGGTCGGTATCTGACCACTCATACATGCCGGGCACTCCAGTCACTGAGAGAAAGGGTTGCCGCAAATATAGAACACGTTCCTATTCTTGGACAGGTGTGCCGGTCAGAACGAGCTGCCGTCCGTTTCACCGATCCCGAGCCACGTCGACCTCAGCCGGTCGAGGGTGCCGTCCGCGGCCAGGGTGCGCTGCGCCGACTCGATACGTTCGCGCAGCGCGTCATCACCCGTGCGCACAGCGACAGCGATCTCCTCGCGGGAGATTCCTCGTTCGACCACCTCCACGTGCGGGCGGTCCCGGACGAGCCAGGTGAGGACAGGCGCGAGCTTCATCACCGCATCGCACCCGCCCGAGGACAGATCGTCGAGAGCCTGCCCGATCCGGTCGTACGCGTACACCCGGATCGCGCCCGCGCGACCCTCCGCAACCAGTCCCTCCACGATCGGCTGACTCGTGTTGCCGTGCTGGACACCGACGGTGAGACCGCCCAGGTCGTCCACCCCGCGCACTCCCGGATGCCGCGACGTGTCGACGGCGAGGGACTGACCCGACACGAGGTACGGAGCGCAGAAATCCGCGCGCGCCCTCCGCTGCGGCGTCACAGTGGTTCCCGAGGCGATGCAGTCGAATTCACCGTCCGCCAGCGCATCGAAGATGCCGTTGAAGTCGGTGCCCCGGTACGGGACGAGCAACCATTCGAGGCCGAGCACCTGCGCGACGGCCCGCGTGAACTCGACATCGAAACCCGCCGGAGCCCCGCCGTCCCGGAACTCGAACGGCGGGTCGGGCAACGCCGAACCCACCCGCAGTATGTGCGCTGCCGCCGTCATCCCATCCCTCTCCGCCGCGACGAGTGCCTACGAGCCGATCAGCCCCAACCGCTGTGCCAGCCACGGCAGTTCCTTCTCCAGTCCGGCAGACCACACCGCGAAGCTGTGCCCGCCCGGCACTTCCACGTACTGCACGTCCATGCCCGCGTTCTTCGCGGCCTGATAGACCTTCTGGGCCCCCGGCTTGTAGGCGTCGTCGTCGCTGCCGATCACGAAGACCCCGGCCGAATCCGGGTACTGCTTCGACGCCATCAGATCGAGTGGATTGACCCGCTTGAACGCCGCCTCGTCACCGCCGAATCCGTCGTCGAGGGTGCGCTGGTGGTCGCCGAGCGTGGGTTCTTCCTGACCCGAGATGTCGAGGAACGTCGGGTACACGTCGGGATAGTTGGTGGCCAACTGCAGCGAACACGTGCCGCCGTAGGAGAGGCCGCCGATGGCCCACGCCTTGGGGTCCGGATTCACCTGCAGGTTCGACTTCACCCAGGACGGAACGTCCTTCGCCAGATACGTGGCCACGTTGCCCAGCTTCGAATCGACACACAGAGGGTTCGCGATCTGCGAGCCGGTGCCGTCCGCCACCACCACGATCGGGGCCAGTCCCCCGTGTTTCGCGGCGAATTCGTTCATCGTGGTGGCGAGCTTGCCTCCGGCGAACCAGTCCTCCGGCGAACCGGGCTGACCGGCCAGCATCACGAGCACCGGCAGCAGGGGGCGCGGGTTGGCGAAGTAGGCGGGCGGGAGGTAGATCTCGGCATCGCGGGCGGCGAACCCCGACGCCGTTCCGGGGATGCCCGCCGTCAGGACCCGTCCCTCGCTCGGCATTCCGGGCGGGGCGGTCCACGACGAGTCCAGAGGCGTTCCCGTCACCACGTTCTCGGCGGTGCTGCCGAGGTCGTTCATCTGAACCCGGTCGAACGGCTCCGCCCCGAATGCCGTGCCCACCGTGGGGTAGGCGTCGAACACCAGGTTGATCTGCGTCGCGGACGCGAGAAGCACGGCGAGTACCGCGAGAACCGACACGACGGCGGCTTTCACCGTCCGGCCGGCGCGAATCCTCGGCACGAACAGGACGATCGCGAAGAGCCCCAGTCCGATCCACACGTAGATGGGGATCTCGATGGGGTCGGGGAACGGCCGGAGAACCTTCTCGACCATCACGTAGAGGACGACGGTGACGACCACCGACACGGCCAGGCAGATCGGAATCGCCTTCCTGCGGTACCACGGGGTGCGGGCGGCGAGCAGCCACACGCCGCCGAGCACACCGATCACCGTGAGGATCCAGGGCAGAGGCCCTGAGATCACGCTGAGGTCGCTGAGCCATTCCACGTCACGAAGCCTAGAGCGCGAACCCGCGCTGCGTCGGCGACTCGGAGCGACCGGTAAAATTGCCGGGGTGACATTCATCAAGGTGTGCGGTCTGCGAGACGAGACCTCCGTCGATCTGGCCGTGCGCCTCGGCGTCGACGCCGTGGGTTTCGTGTTCGCCGACAGCGTCCGCCGGATTTCCCCCGCGGACGCCGGGCCGCTGGTCCGCCGGGTCACCGGTCACACGGTCGCGGTGGGTGTGTTCAAGGGGAGTCCCGTGTCGGAGGTGATCGAGGTCGCCGCCGCGGCGGGTCTCGGAACCGTCCAGGTGCACGACCTGACGTCCGCCGACGACGTCGCCCGGTTGCGGGAGGCGGGGCTCGGCGTGATCCGTGCCGTGGTCGCCGGTGACACGTCGGGCGATTTCGGCGCCGACCGCATCCTCGTCGACGGGGCGACCGCCGGGGCGGGCGAGCCCTGGGACTGGGCGAACCAGAGCCGTCCCGACGGCGAGTGGATCCTCGCCGGCGGACTTCATCCGGGCAACGTGCGGGCCGCCGTCGACGCGACCGGCGCGTGGGGCGTCGACGTGTCGAGCGGCGTCGAATCGTCGCGTGGAGTGAAGGATGCGGCGCTGATCGAGCAGTTCGTCGCCGCCGTCCGGTCCGGCGACTGAGTCAGCCCGGCATCCCGGCCACGGAATCTTCGACGTCCCACGACGCGAGCACCGTCCGGATGCCCACGACGAGCGCGAGCGGCTGGTCGATCATCACGTGGTGTCCGGCGTCGGGGATTTCGACGACCACCGCGGTGGGCCCGAATCGACGGCGCATGTCGTCCATCATGGCCTCGGTGACGATGCCGTTCTCGGCACGGAAGTAGGCGATGCGGCAGCGTGGGTCGGATCCGCCGAGGTGGTTGCTGCTGTGGCGCGCGAAGAACGTGGAATCGAACTTCCACGACCAGCCGCCGTCCACCTCCTCCATCGAGTTCTCGGCGACGTGACGCAGGACCGCGGGCACCGCGGTGTCCTGCGGCGGGACGAACCGGAACCGCTCGAGCGCCTCGGCCCTGGACGGGTAGACCTTCTTCGGACCGAAGGCACGCTGCTTGCGCGCTTCCTCCTCCTCCGGTGTGCGGGCGAGGACGGGCGAATCGATCAGCTGGACACCGGCCAGATCCTCGCCGAACAGCTGCGCTGCCACGTAGGACACCATGCCGCCCATGCTGTGCCCGACGAACACCGGCGCCCCCGAGATGCCCGCCGGCTTCGCCACCGCCAGGGCTTCCTCCGCCCACTGCTCCAGGCCGTACTCCGCGCGCCGGTCGCTGTCGCCGTGCCCGGTCAGGTCGAGTGCGACGACGCGACGGCCCGTGGCCAGCATGGGTGCCACATGGTCCCACCACCGACTGTGGGCGGCGCCGCCGTGCACGAGCACGATTCCGGGTGAGCCCGACGGCCCCCACGCACGGTAGTGGACCTGCGCCCCTGCGACGTCGACTCGGCCGGTGTCGACCGGCGACGCCAACGCCGTGGTGAACCAGTGGGGCGCGTCCGTCTGCACGTTGCTCATTCACCGAACATACCGACGACGCGCGGCCGTCCTCGACCGCCCTACAGAAGGTCGAGCATGGCCGTGACCGCGCGTTCGACCACCGGGAACTTGTCCGGGGCCAGGTCGTGGCGGGCCCCCTCGAGTTCGACGAGCGTCGTCGGTGCGGGGATCAGTTCGAGTGCCGACCGCATTTCACCGGTGGTCGCGAACGGGTCCTTCGAACCGTGCACCACCACGGACGGGGTGCGGAGACCGGGCAGGTGCTCGGTCCGGAGCTTCTCCGGCTTGGCCGGTGGATGCAGCGGGTACGACAGCAACAACAGGGCGTCGACGAGACCCGGTCGCTCCGAAGCGAGCATGGACGCCTGCCGCCCGCCGTACGAGTGCCCGCCTGCCCACACCGGCGCCGACACCAGCTCCCGCATCACGGCCACCGCGGCCGCGATGCCGTCCCGATCCTCCGCCGCCTTCGACGGATGCGGAGGACCCGACGCGCGGCGCTGACGGAACGGGAGATCGAACCGCAGGACGACGACGCCCCGCTCCACGAACCCGTCGGTCACGGCACGCAACAGCTTTGTGTCGCAGTCACTTCCCGCTCCATGCGTCAGAACCAGCCCCGCCACCCCGTCACCCGTGGGGCGGTGGAGATGTCCGCGCACGCTCTCACGTTCCAGCAACTCGCTCATGCGGTTCACGGTAGTGGAATGTCGAGCTACTCCGGGGTGAGCAACTCCGCGAGTTCCTCGCACAGCTGGTTCGCGAGGTCGTTGGCGCGTGGCACGACGCCCATGCTCCAGTACCCGTGCAGCATGCCCGGCGAGATCCGGAGTCGCACCGGCACGCCGGCGGCCTCCAGCGCAGCGGCGTACGCGGGGGCGTGATCTCGGAGCGGATCGCATTCGGCCCCGCACACGATGGCGGGTGCCACCCCCGTCAGATCGCCCTCGATCGGCGAGACGCGGGGGTCCGTTGACAGTCTGCGGTCTTCGAGGTAGCCGGCCCCCATGTCCTCGTTTGCCGGCATCCTGAGGAAATACCCGTCGGCGAGTTCGTCCATCGACGGGTAACGCTTCGCGAAATGCACCGGCACGTACAGCAGCAGTTGTGCCTGCAGCGGAAGTTGCGCGTCGCGGGCCGCCAAGGCCACCGACGCCGCGAGATTGGCGCCCGCGCTGTCTCCGGCGACGGCAACTCGGGACGCGTCGCCGCCCAGCTGATCGATGGTGTCGTGGATCCAGTGGAGCGATGCCAGGCAGTCGTCGTAGCCGGCCGGGAACGGGTGTTCCGGCGCCAGCCGGTAGTCGACGGCGACGACGACGGAGCCGGTTCGAGCGCAGACGCGTCGAGCGTGTGACTCGTGCGAGTCGAGGCCGCCCATCACCCAGCCACCGCCGTGCAGGTACAGGACGGTCGGCAGGGTCGACTCCTCCGTGTCCGGCCGGTAGATCCGGGCGGGGATGCCGCCGGCAGGACCCGGGACGGTGACGTTCTCGACTTCTCGCACCTCGAGCAGTTCGGGTTCGAAGTAGAGGGCACGCATCTCCTCGATGCGCTTGCGGGCGCCTTCGATCGTCGTCTGCGGACCTGCGGCGGCGTCCCAGTCGTTCAACTTGTCCAGTAGTACGGCCATGTCGGGGTCGAGCGTCATGATTCTCCTCGTGATGGGGAACCGCACCGAGGCGGTTCGGGGAACGATTACTTCTTGCCCAGGTCGGTGATCGCGACGCTGCCCGTCTCCGGGGCGGTCACCGCCGAGAGGCCGGCCACCAGCAGGCAGACGGAGCCGAACGCGGCCACCGGTATCCACCCGTGCGTGCCGGTTCCGAGCAGCGCATAGCCGATGCTCGGGGCGAAGCCCGCGAAGGCGAACCCGATCTGCGTCGAGATGGCGATGCCGGAGAACCGCACTCGGGTATCGAACATTTCCGCGAAGAAGGTCGGACCGACACCGCTGACACCGGAGGCGGCGGCACCGAAGAAGGCCGACACCGCGAAGATCAGGGGAACGGAACCGATGCTCATCGCCTCGAAGTAGAAGAAGAACGCGGCGATGGCGCCGACGATTCCGGCGAGATACACGGGCCGGCGGCCGATCCGGTCTCCCAGCATCGCCCAGAGGGGAATTGCGAACAGCTGCATGATGTTTGCGATGACGCCCGCCCACAGCAGGGTCTGCCGTTCGAGCCCGGCCTCACCGGTACCGTAGGCGAGCGCGAAGACCGTCATGATCGTGCCCGACACGGCGAAGAGCGAGCACGCGATCACCCGGAGCATCTGCAGCCGATAGTTCGTGAACAGTTCGACGACGGGTATCTCGACCAGCTCGTTGTCGCGTTCCGCCTCCCGGAACACCGGTGTCTCCTCCATCGTCCGGCGGACGAACAGCGCGACGATCGTCAGGATTCCGCTGACGAGGAACGGGATTCGCCATCCCCACGTCATCAGCATGTCCTCGGGCAGCGCGGCGACGGGGATGAACACCAGGGTCGCGATGAGCTGGCCCGCCTGGGTGCCGCTCATCGTGAAGCTGGTGTAGAACGCCCTCGAACCCTCCGGGGAATGCTCGAGGGTCAGCGAATTGGCGCCACTCTGCTCGCCCGCCGCCGACGCGCCCTGCATGAGCCGTAGGACCACCAGCAGGATCGGCGCCGCGATCCCGATGCTCCCGAAGCCCGGCAGGCATCCGATGAGGAACGTCGAGACACCCATCAGGACCAGGGTGAAGACGAGCACACGCTTGCGCCCGATGCGGTCGCCGTAGTGTCCGAGCGCGACGGCCCCGATCGGGCGGGCGATGTATCCGACGCCGAATGTCGCCAGTGCCGCCAACGTGCCGGTCGCCGGACTCTCCGACGGAAAGAAGACCGTCGGGAAGATCAGGGCGGCCGCCGACCCATAGATGAAGAAGTCGTAGTACTCGACGAGGCTGCCGAGGAAACTCGCGAAAGCCGCCTTGCGCGGCTGACGCGCAGGCACACTCGCCGGGGTACCGACAGGCTGCTGCGCGTCCGGGTGCGCAGCAGAACCAGCTCGTACGCTCATGGGAGGCCTTTCGGACCGGAGTGGAGGTGATGACGTGCCGCGGATCACACCACCGCTGCGCCGACGACTCTGCCAAACCCCTTCATCACCGTCCAAGATCAACTTGGCATACTTTTGATAAGCTCTACTTATCGATCCCGTGGATCGTCGGCATGAGCTCCTCCGCGAGCGCAAGGACGGTCTCGAGCAACGGTGTCAGGGGCCTGTCCGCCCACGCCAGTGCCCCGCGGATTCGGTGGCGGCCGCCGTCCGTGGGCACGACGACGGCGTCGGCCGCTCCGGCGCGATGAGAACTCACCGGGATGAGTGACACCCCCACGCCGGCCGCGACCAGTGCGGTCAGCGTCGATCCATCCGACGTTTCCTGCGCGATCTCCGGCGTGAACCCCGCGTCGTGGCATGCGGCCAGCACGTCCAGACGAAGTGTGGATCCCGACGACGCGGGGTTGGTGACGAACGGATCGTCGCGCAGTTCGGACAGCGAGATCTCCGAGCGTTTCGCCAGTCGGTGGTCGGCATGGAGCAGCGCCCCCAGTGGCTCGATCGAGATCACTCTCGTCCGAATCTCGGGATGCGACAGAGCCGCCGAGACGAAACCGAGATCGAGCTTGCCGGAATAGATGTCGTCGAGGATCAGCCCGCTCGGCCTCGCCCCGTCGAGAACCAGCTCGAGCTTCGGATACCTCTTGCGCACGGTCCGCGCGAACAGGGGCAGCTTCGACTGTCCGTAGGCACCGCTGAATCCGACCCGCACACGCCCCTCCTCCGCGGGATTGCCCGCCGACGCCGACTGCTCGGCCCAGGCAACTGCTTTCATGGCGGCCCGGCAGGGTTCGAGAAATTGCTCGCCCGCGGCGGTCAGCCGAATCGGTCTCGTACCGCGGTCGAACAGCTTCACTCCGAGATGCCTCTCCAGCTGCTGGATCTGCTGGCTGACCGCGGGCTGGGCTATGCGTAACGACTCGGCCGCCCGGCCGTAGTTCGACACCTCGGCTACGGCGAGGAACGCGCGCATCCAGCGGATCTCCATGCCCGCACCCTATGTCGTGTCGAAATACGAGGTTGATTGCGATTGGCTCTCGGTCTGTTTGCCGGGTTTCAGCGCGGGGTACCTTAACAACACAACCGCTGGGAGTAACCAATGGACACCATGACTGTCATCTGGATCATCGTCGCGATCGTCGTCGTTCTCGCCCTGATCGCGCTGGCCGTTGCGGCATCGCGCAAGCGGAACCAGCGCCACCGTCAGCAGGCCGACAGCATCCGCGCAAACGCGCAGGAGCAGACGTCCGTCGTCGAGAAGCGCGAGGCGATCGCGGAGGAAACTGCAGCCAACGCCAGAAGGGCTCAAGCAGAAGCCGAGGCCAAGGCGGCAGAGGCCAAGAGACTGCAGGTCGATGCGCAGACGCATCAGAACACGGCGACCACGTCCCGTGACGACCTGAAGCACGAGTGGCAGCGCGCCGACGAGCTCGATCCCGACGTCAAGAAGACGGACACTGCGACAAACGACGCCAGGGCCACCGATGCTCGAACCACGGGAGCGGGGGCCACGAACACTCGGGCCACCGACGCTCGAACCACGGGCGCAGGGCCTGCCAACGGTCGCCCCAACGGCACGGACTCCACGAATACTCATGGAGCACACGCGAAGCCGACCGACACGTCGTCGACATAGCATTCGAGTACGACATGTGCACCGGCTCGGCGCCGGTGCCCACACGGGAGGTCGGAAATGCGTATCGGACGGCTCGTGACGCTCATCGTGATCATCTGGCTGATCATCGGCGCCGTTGCCGTGTGGCAGCGCGGTTACTTCAAGGACACGACGGCCGATTGCGCCAGCGCCGGAACGATCGCGGTCACCGTGATCGCCGGCCCACTCAACTACGCGGGTGTGAACCCGAAGATCGATTGTGAAGTGCCGCAACCGAGTCAGTAGTTCCAGACCGTCAACCGAAAGAGGGAAGACCGTGATCGTTCTCGGGATCATCCTGCTCGTCATCGGCCTCGTCGCGGGGATTTCCATCCTCACGACGATCGGAATCATCCTTCTCGTCATCGGCCTCGTGCTACTCGTGCTGGGCACGACGGGCCGCGCGGTCGGCGGGCGGAAGTACTGGTATTGACGCCCGGCGCCCATTCGCCAGACATAATCAATCATTGACATTATCAATGATTGATAGATAGGTTCCTTTCGAGTATGCATGCGTGCGCCGCACGTGTGCCGTCGAAAGGAACCTCGCATGTCTTCGGTTGCACTGGAACGGACCATCTTCGACGCCGATCACGATGCGTTCCGGGAAACGGTGCGCCGGTTCGCCGAACGTGACGTGGCCCCGCATCTTCGTGACTGGGCCGAGGCGGGACAGGTGGACCGGGACCTCTACCGTCAGGCCGGCAAGCTCGGGCTCCTCGGGATCGACGTCGAGGAACGATTCGCCGGCGGCGGCATCGACGACTTCCGTTTCAACGCCATCGTCATCGAAGAGCTCTGCCGCGTCGGGGCCCCCGCCGTGGTGATGGGCCTGGCGGGCATCAACGACCTCGTGACGCCGTACCTCGTCTCGCTGGCGAACGAGGAGCAGAAGCATCGGTTCCTGACTCCCTTGTGCACCGGCGAGAAGATCGGCGCCATCGCCATGACCGAGCCGGGGGCGGGTAGCGACCTGGCCGCGATCTCCACGACCGCCCTCCCCGACGGCGACGACCTGGTCCTCAACGGCACCAAGATCTTCATCAGCAACGGAATGCTCGCCGACTTCGTGATCGTCGTGGCCAAGACGGATCCGGCGGCGGGCAAGAAGGGCGTGAGCCTGCTGGTGGTCGAAGACGGGATGGCCGGCTTCACCCGCAACGGACCGTTGCACAAGATCGGCCTGACCGCACAGGACACCGCCGAGCTGGTGTTCGACGACGTCCGCGTCCCCCGCGAGAACGTCCTGGGCGAGCCGAACGACGGCTTCGGCTACCTGCGCCACAATCTGCCCCAGGAACGCCTCAGCGTGGCCGTCACGTCCATGGCGTCGATGCGACGCACGTTCGACCAGGCTCTGACGTACAGCTGCGACCGCACAGCGTTCGGCCGGCGGGTGGCCGACTTCCAGGCCAACCGCTTCTACCTCGCGGAACTCGCCACCGAGATCGAGATCGCGCAGTGCTTCACGGACCGCTGCATCCTCGACGCCGCCAACGGCACGCTCGACGAGGTGACCGCGGCGATGGCCAAATGGTGGATCACCGAGCTGCAGCAACGGGTCGTCCAGCGCGCGGTTCAACTGCACGGCGGGTACGGATACATGCGCGAGTACGACGTCGCCCAGGACTATCTCGACTGCCGCGGCGGGCCGATCTACGCGGGGACCACCGAGATCATGAAGGAAATCATCGGGCGCAAGCTCACGCGTGCCTGACGGGTGCAGTTACCACAGAAGCGTTGGCGATCTCTTCCATTGACAAGTTCAATGATTAATGTTTAATTGTGATCCGCGCTACACACGCGATCCGCTCTGTTGTCCCACGCTTCGGCCAAGGAGTATCGATGACGGTCACCGCCACCGCCGGCACCATGTCGGCCACCCAACGCAAGAAGGAAGTTCGCAGGGTGATCCTGTCGAGCTACCTGGGCAGCACCATCGAGTTCTACGACTTCCTGCTCTACGCCACCGCAGCGTCCCTCGTCTTCGGCCCGGTGTTCTTCGCCGATCTGGACCCCCTGGCCGCGAGCATCGCGTCGATGGGAACGTTCGCCGCCGGCTACGTCGCGCGCCCCCTGGGCGGAATCGTCTTCGGTCACTTCGGGGACACCGTCGGCCGCAAGGCCATGCTGCTGATCTCGATGACCGTCATGGGCATCGCCTCGTTCGCGATCGGGCTCATTCCCCCGCCGGAGATGATCGGCTCCTGGGCCGCGGTGATCCTCGTCCTCCTCCGCGTCTGCCAGGGACTCGCCGTCGGCGGCGAATGGGGTGGCGCAGCGCTGATGTCGCTCGAGCACGCCGAATCCGGCAAGCGCGGTTTCGCCGCGGCGTTCACCAACGCGGGCGCCCCCACCGGCGCACTGCTCGGCACGCTCGCGCTGGCGGCCGTGTCACTTCTCCCCGACGAGCAGTTCCTGACCTGGGGCTGGCGCATCCCGTTCCTGATTTCGGCGTTCATGCTGGCCCTCGGCCTGTTCATCCGGTCCAAGGTGTCGGAGAGCCCGCTGTTCACGGCGGCGCTGAAGGAATCCGCGAAGAAGGAAACCACCCCGCCCATCGTCACCATCCTGAAGCGGCCCCGCGCGGTCGTCGTGGCGTCGATGAGCTGCATCGCGAGCTTCGGAATGCAAACCGCGTTCACCACGTTCGCCATCACCTACGCCGTGTCGAGCGGCGCCGCGCGGTCCGACGCGCTACTGGCGTTCTCCTTCTGCCAGTTCTGCGCGATCTTCCTGGTCCTCGGATCGGCGCGACTGTCCGACCGGATCGGCCGCCGCCCGGTCATGCTCGCGGGACTCGGCGCGATGATCCTCAGCGTCTACCCACTCTTCCTGCTGCTGAGCACGGGACAGTTCCTGTTCATCGCGCTCGCCTTCGTCGGCTACACCATCTGCCACTCGTCCACCTACGGTCCGATGGCCGCGTTCATCTCCGAGCAGTTCGGCACCCGGGCGCGCTACACCGGTGCGTCGCTCGGATATCAGCTGGCCACCCTCATCGGTGCGGGATTCACCCCCGTCATCCTGGCGTCGCTGTTCGCGTCGTCCGGTAAATCGATCCTCCCCGTCGGGCTGTTCATCATCGCACTGTGCGTGGTCAGCGCCGTCTTCCTCGTCGCGACGAAGGAGAGCAAGGACAACGACCTGACCGCCGACACCCCGTCGGCCTGACACACCACCCCGCTACAAGCTCGAGAGTAGTTTCGAAGAGAACGAGGAGTCACCATGGACAACGAAGGCATCGGCTCGTGGCTCGAGCGCCGCATCACCATGACGCCGAAGAACGAGGCGCTCGTCTTCGACGGACGGGCCGTCACGTACGAGGAGATGGCTCTGCGGACACGCCGACTCGCCCACGGCCTGCGCGCCCTCGGCGTCGAGAAGGGTGACTGCGTCGGCTTCTTCGGGTTCAACGACCCGGCAGCGCTCGAGGTGATGTTCGCGGCCGGGCTGCTCGGCGCCACGTATCTCCCGCTCAATGCACGCCTCACCGCCGAGGAAGCGCGCTTCGTGCTCGGCGATTCACGCTGCACCACAGTGATCTTCGGCGATCTGCAGGCCGACGTCGCGCAGGAGCTGGCGCAGTCGGACACCCCGGTCACCACCTGGATCGGCCTGGGCGGCTCGTGGTCCACCCACACGTACGAGGGCGTGCGCGCCGGGCAGCCGGACACCCGCATCGACGAACAGGTCGGCCTCGACGACCTGTCCGTACTGATGTACTCGTCGGGCACCACCGGCGCACCGAAAGGCGTCATGCTCAGCCATGGCAACATGCTGTGGAACGCACTGAACCAGCTTCTCGCCCAGGACATGACGTCGAAGGAACGCACACTGTCGGTGGCGCCGCTGTTCCACATCGGCGGGATCGGCGGTGCTGTCACACCGACACTGCTCAACGGCGGCACCGTGGTGCTGCTGCGCAAGTTCGATGCCGGCGTCGTC
This sequence comes from Rhodococcus sp. JVH1, assembly GCF_000280725.2. Classification (NCBI taxonomy): domain Bacteria; kingdom Bacillati; phylum Actinomycetota; class Actinomycetes; order Mycobacteriales; family Nocardiaceae; genus Rhodococcus; species Rhodococcus sp. JVH1. The sequence continues at coordinate 2,316,259 of NZ_CP166289.1, forward strand.
CTCGACACGATCGAGAAGGAACGCATCACCACCTTCTTCGCCGTCCCCACGATGATCCAGGAACTCTGGCACCACCCCCGGTTCGCGGACGCCGACCTGTCCAGCCTGCGGGCCATCTGCGTCGCCGGGGCTCCCCTGCCCGAAGCGCTCATCTCCCCGTGGCAGGACCGGGACGTCGCGATCACGCAGGCGTACGGCCTGACGGAGACCGCGCCGTCGGTGACCATGCTGTCGAGTGCGGACGTGCGCACCAAGATCGGTTCCGCCGGTAAGCGGACGTTCTTCACCGACGTCGACGTCGTACGCCCGGACGGGTCGAGCGCCGAACCGAACGAGATCGGCGAGATCGTCGCCAAGGGCCCGAACGTGATGCTCGGCTACCTGAATCAGCCCGAGGCGACCGCCCGCACCATCGTCGACGGCTGGCTGCACACCGGCGACGCCGGCTACTTCGACGATGAAGGCTTCCTCTTCATCTGCGACCGCTACAAGGACATGTACATCTCGGGCGGCGAGAACGTCTACCCCGCCGAGGTCGAGGCTGCGCTGCTGAAACTGGACGGCATCCGGGAGGCGGCGGTCATCGGCGTCCCCCACGAGAAGTGGGGTGAGACCGGCATGGCCTTCGTCGTCGCCGCCGACGGCACGACACTCGACGAGGAGACGGTCCGCGCCCGGCTGCGAGAAAAGCTCGCGGGGTTCAAGATTCCCACATTCATCCAGATCGCGGAGGCACTCCCCCGCACCGCCACCGGTAAGATCCGCAAACCCGACCTGCGCAAGCTTGCCGCTTCGCAGCCTGTGAGTACTTCTTGACCCGGGCGGTTAACAAGTACTCACGAGCGCGTCAGCCACCAGGTTCACGGCACGCGACCACAACTGCTCGACGACGCCCATCTCGACTGGGTCCGCCGGCAGCGCGCCGACGTTCCGTTGATGACCAGCGTCTGCACCGGTTCCCTGGTCTACGCAAAAGCCGGCCTGCTGAAAGGCAAGCCGGCTGCGACGCATGCCGCTTCGCGACCTGTGAGTACTTGTTAACCGCCCGCGGTTAACAAGTACTCACAGGGCGCGTCAGCGCACCACGGACAGCGACACGCGGCTGGGGTGACGCGGTCCCGTGTGCACGGTCTGGTGGGCGACCACGGATTCCGATGATTCGTAGGCGGATTCGCCGGTGTTGAGGTTGCGGTCCCAGCGGGGATGATTGCTGGACGTCACGTGGACCCGGATCCGCTCGCCCGGCTGGAACGTGACGGCCGTGGACCACAGGTCGATCGCGTACTCGTACACCTCCCCGGGCACGAGCAGGCTCGGTTCGGTGGACGTGTACGTCCCGGGGGTGCGGTAGGAGTCGCGGTAGCGGGCCCGCACCATGCCGTCGGTGAGCGTGATCGACGTGCCGTCCGCGGTCACCCGGCACAGTCGCACGACGAAATCGGTGTCGATCGCGCTGGACGACGCGAACAGCGTCGCGGACACCCGGCCGATCACCGTCAACGGCTCGGTGAGTGCCTCACCGGTGAAGACGAGAACGTCGTCGCGGGATTCGACGCGGCTCTGTTCCAGTGCGCCGGGCGCGAACGTTCCCGGCATCATCGTCGCCCCACCGACCGTCGGCACCGGATCCGCCGGGTCGTAGTCGTAGTCGACGCGCCCGTCGGTGTCCTCCGCGTCCGCGACGAGGGTTCCGCCTGGAGCGAGGAAGAGTTCGGCCGTCCGCGCGGGTTCCGGGAAGCGGTCGTACGTCCGCCACCGGTTCTCCCCCATCACGAAGATCCGGACGCGGGGCATGGTGGGTTCCTCGTCGCGGAGCACCGACGCGTACCACTGCGCGTGGACCGACGACAGGTCCTGACCCGAATCGAGCACCGCCTGATTCGCGGGACTTCCGAACACGACCGACCCACCGAGCCCGGAGAAGTTGGTGTGACTCCACGGGCCCACGATCAGGTACGGCGCGGGGGCCGCCCCGGAATCACTGTGCGCCAGTTGGCCGAAGTACTGGTCGAGGGTGCTGTTCACGAAGATGTCGTACCACCCGCCGATGTGCAGTGAGGGGAGGTCGACGGCCCGATCGCTCGCGCTGTCCCACAGGTCGCGGGTGGGGTGATCGATCGGGAATCCGAGCGATTCGACGATCGGCGACGCGAAGAACGCCGGGGCGTCGGCGGCCATGTCGCGGACGGGGAGGGTGTCGAGGAACGTGTCCTCCGACATCGCCCGATCGATCCGGGCCCACGCCGCCCATTCGCGTTCGGCGCGGACGGGATCGGTGCGGGACAGTTTCGCGATCTCGGCCGGTCCGGCCGAGTGGTGCCCCCACCCGAGCCGGGCACCGAATTCCATCGCGCCACCGCGCACGAGTCCACCGGACCGCGCATTGCCGCCTGCGGAGATGCCCGGGGCGATACCGCGCAGGGCCGGCGGCTTCTCCTGGGCTGCACGCCACTGGGTTTCGGCGAAGTACGACCGCCCCCACATGCCCACGGCGCCGGTCGAGTACGGCAGTTCGGCGGCCCACTGAATCGTGTCGTAACCGTCCGGACCTTCGTTCTCGGACGGCACGAACTCGCCGTCCGAGCCGAACCTGCCGCGGACGTCCTGCATGATCACGACGAATCCGGCGGCCGCGACGGTGGTGGGGTTGAGGTAGCCCGAGTTCACGGACAGGTCGCGGCCGTACGGGGTGCGGGTGAGCAGTACAGGGAAGCGTCCGGATCCGTTCGGGCGGTATACGGTCGAGCGCAGAACCACCCCGTCCCGCATCGTCGCCTCGATGTCGTTCTCGATCAGTACATCGTGTTTCACAGGTTCGGTCACTTTCGACGGGAGTTCGGTCATTTGCCGAGGTCGGTGGTGCTGGTCCGGTAGGTTTCGCGGACTGTGAGCGTGGTGAGTGCGCTGACCAGGCAGCAGCACGCGGTGAACACGGCCACCGGGATCCAGCCGTTCGGTCCGGGCCGGACGAGCGCCGCGGCGATGGTGGGGGCGAATCCGGTGGCCACCAGCGCCAGCTGCCCGGAGATCGCCATGCCCGAATAACGGATGCGCGTCTCGAACATCTCGGCGTACAGCGCGGGACCGACGGCGTTGACGAGCGAGTAGCCGGCCACCATCACGACGCACGCCGTGATCAGGATCAGGGCTGTCGAACGCTGGCTGACCGCCCAGAAGAATCCGGAGATGGCGACGGCGCAGACGAGGTTGCCGGTGATGAAGATCGGCTTGCGTCCGATCCGGTCGGCGAGAATCCCCGCGGCGGGCTGGGCCACGAGCGCGAGTGCGGCGGTGAGCACGGTAGCGCCGACCATGACGGTCCGGGACACACCGGCCTCGTGGGTGCCCCACGAGAGGGCGAAGGCACTGAAGATGGTGGAGACCACCGCGAACAGTCCGCACCCGACGACCCGCAGCACGCTCGGCCAGTGGTCGCGGAAGATCACCTTCGCCGGCATCTCCTTCGGCTCGTCGGTCGACACGGCCTCCTCGAACACCTCGCTCTCGGGCAGCATCCGGCGGATCACGAGCCCGGCGAGTGCGACGAAGATGCTGAGCAGGAACGGGATACGCCATCCCCAGCTGAGGAAGGCGTCCTCGGGCAGTCCGGAGAACACGAGGACGACCAGCGACGCCAGCAGCATTCCTGCGGCGGCGCCGGTGTTCACCCAGCTGGCCGCGAGCGCCCGGCGGTGGGCGGGTGCGTGTTCGAGCGCCAGGGACGCGGCTCCCGCCGATTCGCCTGCCGCCGACGCGCCCTGAACGGCCCGGAGCAGCACCAGCAGGATCGGTGCTGCGACGCCGATCGCCCCGTATGTCGGCAGGCAGCCGATGAGCGACGTGGCCACACCCATCATCACGAGCGTGACCACCAGCATCCGCTTACGCCCGAGCGTGTCTCCGAAGTGCCCGAAGACGAGGGCTGCGAGAGGTCGGACGACGTAACCGATTCCGATGGTCGCCATCGACACGATGGTCCCCCAGAACGAGCTGAGGTCCGGGAAGAACAGGGTGTTGAACGCGAGCGCGGAGAAGGAGGCGTAGATGAAGAAGTCGTAGTACTCGAGTGTGCTGCCCACGAATGAGGCCAGGGCTGCCCGGCGCGCGTGGGGCGATCGGACGCTGGTGTCGGCGCGTACGACGCGGCCGTCGAATGTGGAAGTCATGTGGTTCCTACCTGAATGTGAAGGGCATCCGGGAGTTCGGAGAGGCCTCGAGGCGGGTGCGGCACCGGGGATCGGAGTTGTCCAGGTCACATCCGCTGCCACCGAGGGAGACTCTGCCAAAGAAACCGATCACCGTCCAAGAGCAGTATCGGTAGTGATTGATAAGCGATCGTTATTGCTCGTCGGCGAGGGCGTCCGGCGACGGCAGCACCTCGGCAGCGAGGTCGAGAACCGTCTGCACGACGGGCGATACGGGACGGTCCGACCAGGCCAGCGCGGCCCGGACTTCGTATCGGCCGGCATCGAGGGGAACGAGCACCACGCGATTGGGATACGTCTGGACGTCACCCGGCACGAGCGCCACACCGACCCCCGCCGCGACGAGGGCGGTCAGCACGATGCCGTCGGTGGTCTCCTGCACGATGTTCGGCGTGAACCCGGCGTCCCGGCACGCGGCGAGCAGATCGCGGCGGAGAGTGGATCCGGTGGCGGCGGGATTCGCGACGAACGTTTCGTCGCGCAGTTCCGCGAGGTCGATCGACTTCCGTTCGGCGAGTGGGTGATCGCTCGGGAGCAGCGCACTGAGGTACTCCACCGAGATCTGCCGCGTGAGCACATGGGGGTGGGACACCGCGTCCGAGACGATGCCGAGGTCGAGTTGTCCCTCCCAGATTTCGTCGAGGATCTGCCCGCTGACCGTCGCCCCCTCGAGGACGAGATCGATCAGGGGGTACCGGCGGCGCACCGATCGTGCCAGAGAGGACAATTCGGTCTGCCCGTAGGCGCCGCTGAAACCGACCCGGACGCGACCCTCGACCGCCGGATCCGCGATCACCGCGGCATCGACGGCGCGAACGATTCCGGCGAGCGCGTCCTTGCACGGCTGCAGGAAGCGCTCCCCCGCCGCGGTGAGCCGGACCGATCGCGTGGTGCGGTCGAACAGTTTCACGCCGAGGCGCTTCTCGAGTTGCTGCACCTGCTGGCTCACGGCCGGTTGCGCGATGTGCAGCACCTCGGCCGCCCGGCCGTAGTTGAGTTCTTCGGCGACCGCGACGAACGACTTCATCCAGCGGATTTCCATGGCCGGTCAGTCCACCACGAACACCGCGAGTCGTACCTCGCCGGGGAGGCGTTCGCCGGTGCCGACGAGGATCCGCGAGCGCAGCCACGACCACCGGCCCTCGGCGGCGGTGAGCCGTGGGGTGCAGCGGAAGTAGACGCGCTCGGGCGGGACGGCCTCGCCGTCGACCAGCCGGGCGATGTCTTCGGCGGTGCCCGAGCGCAGCCCGAAGTTGGTGACGTAGATGCGGTCGCCGTCGTCGGTCTCGATGACGTACTTGGCCTCGAGCTCGGTGAGCGTGGACGAGCTGAGCAGCTGGAAGTCCGCCCCGACCGGCAGCACGGTGCCCCGCAGCTCGGGGCCCTCGACCCGGCCACCGACGATGGGGATGATGCGCCGTGTGCCTTCGGGCGTGGACCCGATCTCCACCGGCTCGGCCACCTCCACGACGAAGGTGGCGAGGAACGACATGCCGGGCGGTGCCGGGGTGAGGAGCTCGGTCATCGCGCGCGCTACTCCACGAAGGTGGGAAAGGCGATGCTCTGCAACGTGTCCCGCATCTGATTCACGACCGTGTCGGGGATGCCCTCGAAGTAGCGTCCGTGCGCGGCGTCGACGCGCGCCTTCGCGTCGTCGCGGAGCCGGCGCCCTTCCTCGGTGGCGGCGATCAGTTTGTTGCGGCGATCCGAGGGGTCGAGGGTGCGCACGACGAGTCCGCGTTCCTCGAGTTCGTCGACCAGACCCACGATCTGACTGGGGTCGAGACCCATGGTGGCGGCCACACCGCGCTGGTTGACGCCCTCGGCCTGCTCACAGGCGAGGACCAGGACCGAGTAGGAGCGCACCCGCAGACCCGTGGGTACGAGGGCTTTGTTCACCGCGCCCAGCACCATTCCGCCGACGCGCGAGAGCAGGAACCCGATGTCGTCTGATAACGCCTGCGACTCTGCCATGCGACGACCCCCTTCTGATGATTGTCGGTAGAGTAGCAGACCTTAATCATTGACATTCTCAATCATCAATGATTACGTGTGATTCAGCGAACACGACCTTAGGAGAATCACGACATGGACCTCAGCAACAAAGTCGCCGTAGTCACCGGCAGCGGACAGGGCCTCGGACTGGCATACGCCAAGGACCTGGTGCGCCACGGCGCCGCGGTCGTGATCAACGACGTCAACCAGGCCACCGCCGACGCCGCCGTCGCCGAGATCACCGCCGCGGGCGGCCGGGCCGTCGCCGTCGTCGCCCCGGTCGGCAGCACCGAAACCGCCCAGAAAGTGGTCGCCGGCGCGATCGACGCGTTCGGACGCCTCGACGTCATGGTCACCAACGCAGGCATCCTCCGCGACAAGGTGCTGTGGAAGATGACCGACGACGACTTCGATGCCGTGATCACTGTGCATCTGCGCGGGACGTTCACCTGCGTCCGTGAAGCGGTCCTGAAGTTCCGCGAGCAGGGCGACGGTGGTCGCATCATCTGCATCGGCTCCCCCGCCGGTCAGCGCGGCAACTTCGGGCAGACCAACTACTCGGGCGCCAAGTCCGGCATCGTCGGCATGGTCCGCACGTGGGCGATGGAACTGCAGCGTGCGGGCATCACCGCCAACGCCGTCTGCCCCGTCGCCGCGACCGCGATGACCGAGACCGTCCCGTTCCTCGCCCCCTACATCGAGGGCATGAAGAACGGCGAGCCGCTGCCCGACATCATCCGCCGCGAGGTGGGCCTGGGCACCCCCGAGGACGCCGCTGGCATCATCTCGTTCCTCGCGTCCGACGCGGCAGCCGAGATCACCGGACAGGCGTTCGCCGTCGGTGGCGACCGCCTCGCGTTGTGGTCGCACCCCGACCTGACCGCGGTCGAGTACCACGACGGTGGCTGGTCGGCCGACGACATCGCGGCTCAGTGGGCCGGCACGTTCGGCGACGCCGTCCAGTCCGTCGGCGAGGAATTCCCCGAGGAGCTGATGGCGAAGTGAGCCGCTACGAGTACGGCATCGACTTCGACAAGATCGACGCCATCGACATCCACACCCACGTCGAGATCGACGGCTGCGGCCACCGGTCCCTCGACGACGAACTGATGGCCGCCTCGGAGAAATACTTCAAGTCCGGCGAGGAACGCACCCCGTCCATCGACGCGATCGCCGACCACTACCGTGCCCGCAACATGGCCGCGGTCGTGTTCACCGTCGACGCGGCCTCGGCCAGCGGACACCCCACCAACTCGGTCGAGGAGATCGCCGAGGGCGCGGCCCGCCACAACGACGTCCTGATCCCCTTCGGATCCGTCGACCCCTGGCAGGGCAAGGCGGCCGTGCGGCGCGTGCACCGGCTCGTCGACGACTACGGCGTGAAGGGGTTCAAGTTCCACCCCAGCATGCAGGGATTCGAACCGAACGACCGGCAGTTCTACCCGCTCTACGAGGCCATCACCGAGGCCGGGGTCCCCGCCCTGTTCCACACCGGTCAGACCGGGATCGGCGCCGGGCTGCCCGGCGGCCACGGCATCAAACTGCGCTACTCCGACCCGATGCTGCTCGACGACGTCGCCGCCGACTTCCCCGACCTCACCGTGATCATGGCGCACCCGTCGGTGCCGTGGGTCGACTCGCAGATCTCCATCGCCACCCACAAGGCCAACGTCTTCATCGACCTGTCCGGGTGGTCGCCGAAGTACTTCCCGCCGCAGCTGGTCAAGGCCGCCAACAGCATGCTCCGCGGCAAGGTGCTGTTCGGCTCCGACTTCCCCGTCGTCCAGGTCGACCGCTGGATGAAGGACTTCGCGAACCTCGACATCAAACCCGAGGTCGCGCCCCTGATCTTCAAGCAGAACGCGCTGCGCGTTCTCGGCATCAAGCACTGACCCTGCCCCACCGAACCACCAGGAGACTCATCGTGACCACCGCAACCACCACCCGGGTCGCCACCCTCGCCGACCTCGCCGCACTCGAGGGCCGGCCGCTGGGCACCAGCTCGTGGATCGACATCCCCCAGCAGCGGATCAACACGTTCGCCGACGCCACCGACGACCACCAGTGGATCCACGTCGACCCCGAGCGCGCCAAGGCGGAGAGCCCGTTCGGCGGGCCCATCGCCCACGGCTACCTGACGTTGTCGCTGATCATCCCCATGTGGGACGAGATCCTGACCGTCGACAGCGTCACCATGGCCGTCAATTACGGTCTCAACAAGGTCCGATTCACCAACCCCGTGCCCGCCGAGGGACGCGTCCGCCTGAACGCGACGCTGCAGTCCGTCGAGGAGCTGCCCAAGGGCGGCGTCCAGGTGACCGTCGCCGGGCAGATCGAACTCGAGGGCAGCGAGCGTCCCGCGGTCGTCGTCGAGGCCGTGTACCGCTTCTTCGAGTGACCCACCTGTGAGTACTTGTTAACCGCCCGCGGTTAACAAGTACTCACAGGCGCCGAAGGCGCATGCCTACTCGGGGGCCTGGTCGTCGGGCTCGACCTGTTCCGCCTGCTTCCGCTCGGACGCATTGCCCGCGATTCCCTTCGCCTCACGCTCGGCCACCAGCCGGTCTTCCATGTCGTCGACGAGGTCTGCGATCCGCTGGTGCTCGGGGAGGTGCTGATCGTGTCGATCCGAATTCGCCTTCATCACGCTCCTTCCGCTGTGTGCGACGTGCCGCAAATCCTGCGACTTCCGGACGCACAATTCGAACTGTACGCCGCGGGCCCCGCCGAAGCGGGCATTCACGGCGGCACGAACTGGACGCCCGTCTTTCAGGCGTTTCGCACCGTCGATGAAAGCTGTTGCCGAACACGGCCTTACGGGCGCCAGGTACGCCAATCTCGCACTGCGCAACCTCATTTCGCCTTCGACGCGGGTCCTCCACCGCTGCCGGCAGGCGATGAATTCGATGCACAATCGACACCGTCTTGCGAGTACCTGCAGCCGGCACCTCGTACTCTGGACCGGGTACCACCCGAAGGAGGACCGATATGCCAGCAGTCACCACACCTCATGTCTATGTTCATCGTGCCGGCGATCGGCTGAAAACCAAGATTTCCTGGTTGGATTCGAAGCACTCGTTCTCCTTCGGCCAGCACTACGACCCCGACAACACACACCACGGGCTGCTCCTCGTGAACAACGACGACACCGTGCTCCCCGGTCAGGGATTCGACACGCATCCGCACAAGGACATGGAGATCGTCACGTGGGTGCTGCGCGGCTCGCTCGTGCATCAGGATTCGATCGGCCACTCCGGCATCATCTATCCCGGCCTTGCGCAACGCATGAGCGCAGGCAAGGGCATCATGCATTCCGAGAAGAACGACAGCTGGCGCCTCGAGGGTGAGCAGCATCACGAGCCGGTGCATTTCGTCCAGATGTGGGTGGTACCCGACGAAGCCGGCCTCACTCCGAGCTACGAACAACTCGAGATCGAGGACGAGATCCTCAAGGGCGGGCTGGTGCCCGTTGCGTCCGGAATGCCTGAATACAAGGACAATTCGGCGATCCGGATCAACAACAAGCACGCGGCCCTGCATGTCGCGCGACTCTTTCCAGGCGCATCGGTGACGCTTCCCGAAGCGCCGTTCCTCCACGTGTTCGTCGCCCGGGGCACCGCGGAGATGGAGGGTGTCGGCACCCTGTACGAGGGGGACGCCGTCCGTTTGAGCGCCTCCGGTGGCCAGCAGGTCACCTCGCACTCCGGCGCCGAGGTCCTCGTCTGGGAGATGCACGCCCGCCTCGGCGGGTGAGTTCCCAGCAAGTTCACAGCTCGACGGCACGCTGCGCGCAGGTTCGTGCGCCACGATCGGGTCACAGCCCGATCATGGAGAGGTACGCACAGTGAACAAGGACGTCGAGAAGAGCCGTCTGCGCATCAGCCGCCGCCGCGCGCTGGCGGTCGGAGGAACGGTGAGCCTGGGTGGGCTCATCGCCGCCTGCACCGGGAACGGGAGCAGCAGCACGTCGGCGTCGGCCACGTCGACCGCAGCCGCATCCAGTGCCGCGACGACCAGCGCCGACACGGTGAGCGCCCTGCTCGACCAGGCCCCGCAGTGCGTCATGGCCGTCGAGGAGACGCAGGGACCGTACTGGTTCGACGTCGACTCGATCCGCAGCGACATCCGCGAGGACCGGCCGGGCACGAAGCTGCAGCTCGCACTGCGGGTGCAGGACCTGACGAACTGTTCCGCGGACGGCTCCGCCGCGGTGGTGAGCAATGCCGTCGTGGAGATCTGGCACTGCGACGCGGGTGGTGTGTACTCGGGCTTCGAGTCGGGTTCGAGGGCCGCGGACCTCAGCGGCAACGGCGCCCCCGCAGGCGCGCCTCCGGTGGGCGGACCCGGTGGCGGCGGCCAGCCCCCGGCCGGTGGTCCCGGTGGTCCCGGAGCGGGTGGTCCCGGTGGGGACATGTCCGGCGGTTCGGGTGAGACGTCCGACGGGTCCTACAGCGTCGGCGACAGCGAGGCCGCCACCACGGACGACGGCACCTACCTGCGCGGCGCCCAGACCACGGACGCGAACGGCATCGCCCAGTTCACCACCATCTTCCCCGGGTGGTACACCGGCCGGACCACGCACATCCACCTGAAGGTGCACATCGACAAGAAGACGGTGCTCACCATCCAGCTGTTCTTCGACGAGGCCCTGCTCGACGAGGTGTACGCGACCGCACCGTATTCCGACCACACCGGACGCGAGAACAACGTGAACAACTCCACCGACAGCATCTACGACGCCGCAGGCCTGCTGACCGTCGCCGAGCAGTCGGACGGCTACCTCGCGGCGATCAACCTCGGCATCGACGTCTGATCGATCCCCGGACCTTTGTTTCGCCCTGAGCGCAGTGGTGGACCTCCCGGCCCGGAACGGTGTAAGGATGGAACGCATGACCACGGCTCAGCGCTCCGGCATCGACCTCACTCACCTCGACAACGACACCCGCGCCCAGGACGACCTCTTCGTCCACGTGAACGGCAAGTGGATCGACGACTACGAGATTCCCGCGGACCGGGCGATCGACGGTGCGTTCCGCACGCTGTACGACAAGGCCGAGGTCGACGTCCAGACCATCATCGAGGAAGCGGCGGACTCCGGCGCGGCGCCGGGGACCGACGCGCAGCGCATCGGTGACCTGTACGGCAGCTTCATGGACGCGGACGTCGTCGAGGCCGCGGGGCTCGCACCGATCGCGGGCGAGCTCGCCGACGTGGCCTCGGCCGCCGACCTCTCCGCGCTCGCCGCCGTCATCGGCCGCCAGCAGCGCACGGGGGTCGGCGGAGCCGTCGGCCACTATGTCGACACGGACGCCAAGAACTCCGAGCGTTACCTCGTCCACTTCAGCCAGTCGGGCATCGGCCTGCCCGACGAGTCGTACTACCGCCAGGACGACCACGCGGAGATCCGCGCGGCGTACGTGAAGCACATCGCGAAGATGTTCGCCCTCGCCGACGTCGACTACGACGCGCAGCGCGTGTTCGACCTGGAAACCAAGATCGCGGCCGGTCATTGGGACGTCGTGAAGCGTCGCGACGCCGAGCTGAGCTACAACCTGCTCACCCTCGACCAGCTCCCCGCCGGGTTGGACTGGTCGTCGTGGATCGGCGCGCTCGGCGGCACGTCCGAGCAGTTCGCCGAGATCGTGGTCCGCCAGCCCGATTTCCTCACCACGCTGACCGAGCTGTGGACGTCCGAGGACATCGACGACTGGAAGGCGTGGGCGACGTGGAACGTCATCCGCTCCCGCGCCCCGTACCTCACGCAGGCCCTGGTCGACGAGAACTTCGCGTTCTACGGGAAGACGCTGACCGGCGCCGAGGAGATCCGTGAGCGCTGGAAGCGCGGCGTGTCCCTGGTGCAGGATCTGCTGGGCGAGGCCGTCGGCAAGCTCTACGTCGAACGCCACTTCCCGGCCGACGCGAAGGCCCGCATGCAGGAACTCGTCGCCAACCTGCAGGAGGCGTACCGGCGCAACATCTCCGACCTGGACTGGATGAGCCCCGAGACGCGGCAGGCGGCGCTGCGCAAGCTGGAGAAGTTCACGCCCAAGATCGGGTACCCCGACAAGTGGCGCGACTACTCGGCCGTCACCATCTCCCGCGACGACCTGGTCGGCAACTACCGCAGCGGCTACGCGGCGGAGTACGACCGCGACCTCGCGAAGCTCGGCGGCCCCGTCGACCGCGACGAGTGGTTCATGACGCCGCAGACGGTCAACGCCTACTACAACCCGGGCATGAACGAAATCGTCTTTCCCGCAGCCATTCTGCAGCCTCCGTTCTTCGACGCCGCCGCAGACGACGCCGCCAACTACGGCGGAATCGGTGCCGTCATCGGTCACGAGATCGGCCACGGCTTCGACGATCAGGGCGCCAAGTACGACGGCGACGGCAACATGGTCGACTGGTGGACCGACGACGACCGGACCGAGTTCGGCAAGCGCACGAAGGCGTTGATCGAGCAGTACAACGAGTTCGAGCCGAAGGCGCTGCCCGGCCACAATGTGAACGGCGAGTTCACCATCGGTGAGAACATCGGCGACCTCGGTGGCCTGTCCATCGCCATCGCGGCGTACCGGATCGCCACGGAAGGGTCCGAGCCCGAGGTTCTCGACGGCCTCACCGGTATCCAGCGGGTGTTCTTCGGCTGGGCGCAGGTGTGGCGCACCAAGGCCCGGGACGCCGAGGCGCTCCGCAGGCTCGCCGTCGATCCGCACTCGCCGCCGGAGTTCCGCTGCAACGGCGTGGTCCGCAACCTCGACACGTTCCACGACGCGTTCGACGTCAAGCCCGGTGACGCGCTCTACCTCGATCCGGAGGAGCGCGTCAAGATCTGGTAGCGACTACCGCAGACGGTTCCCCGTCGCCGCGGAGAAGAAGTACACCGCACCGGGCTTCGGCTGCAGGTGCACCCTCTCCCCCGCGGCGACGGTGCGGGTGCGGTCCACCCGCACCACCACCTTCCCGGACGTCCCGGACGCGTACACGAAGGACTCCGCCCCGAGTTCCTCGAGCAGGTCGGCGTCGACCGTGTACGAGTCCTTACGCCACGACCCCACCAGCGTCCACGACTCCGGGCGCACCCCCACGATCACGGAGCCGTCCCCGATCGCCGAGTGCGGCACGGGAATACGCAGGCCGCCCAGTTCGGCGACGCCGTCGCGGATCGGGGTGTCCATGAGGTTCATCCCGGGCGAGCCGATGAAACCGGCGACGAACGTGTTGACCGGGTCGTCGTAGAGATCGCGGGGCCGGGCGACCTGCTGGAGGCGCCCACCCTGCATGACCGCCACCCGGTCGCCCATCGTCATGGCCTCCACCTGGTCGTGGGTGACGTACACGGTGGTCGTGCCGAGCCGGCGCTGCAGACCCGCGATCTGCGAGCGGGTACTCACCCGCAGCGTGGCGTCGAGGTTGCTCAGCGGTTCGTCCATGCAGAACACCTTGGGGTGCCGCACGATGGCCCGGCCCATCGCGACCCGTTGACGTTGCCCGCCGGACAGTTTCACCGGTTTACGATCCAGCAGCGGCTCGAGTTCGAGCATCCGCGCCGCTTCCAGCACCCGCGCGGTGCGTTCCACCTTCCCGACGCCGGCGTTGCGGAGCGCGAAACCCATGTTGTCCGCGACGGTCATGTTCGGGTACAGCGCGTAACTCTGGAACACCATGGCCACGTCCCGCGCCCTGGGCGGCAGCGCGGTGACATCGGCGCCGCCGATCTCGATGCGGCCCGCCTCGACGGCTTCGAGGCCGGCCAGCATCCGCAGACTGGTCGACTTACCGCACCCGGACGGACCCACGAGGACGAGGAACTCGCCGTCCGCGATGTCGAGGTCCAGCCGATCGACCGCGGGTCGATCGGCTCCCGAATAGCGGTGGGTGACACCTGCGAACTGCACGTGGGCCATGAAAATTCCTTCTCCTCCTACTGGGGCAGCTTGGGTGTGATCTGGCGGTCGATGATCTGCTGGAGTTGTGTCCCGACACCGGCGAACGTCGCCGCCACGTCCGCGTTCTGCAGCGCGATCTGCTCGAGTCCGGTGCCGATGATCTGGTCACCGCCGGGGACGAACACCCGGGCGTAGTCCTGCGACCGGGTCTTCGCGAGCTGGTCGACGGCGGTGCGCGCGTTGGGGTTCGCGTCGAGGTACGCCTTCATGCTCGGGTCCTCGACAGCAGACTTGCGGACGGGCATGTACCCGACGTTCTGGGAGAAGTACGCGGTGCTCTCGCCGTTGGTCACGAAGTCGCTGAACGTCAGCGCGTTCTTCTTCCGCTCGTCGGAGATCCGCGCCGGAATCGCGAGGCCCGCGCCACCGGTCGGGCAGCCCGGCGCGCCCGACGCGGGGAGGAAGGCGAGGTCGGGGTATTTCGCCTCGAACCGGTTGATCAGTTCCCGTTCGACGTCCTGCGACTTGCCGGGGTGGTTGGACCAGAACGTGATGGTGTTCGCGCCGGACGTCGCCGACGAGCCCGACCCCGACCCGGCGCACGCCGTCAGCGCGGCGTCAGCGCGGCGCCGGCGGCCACCGCGCCCGCCAGCTCGAGGAATCCTCGACGGTTCATCCGATTCATGTCTCTCCTCGTTCTCCGCTATCCCTTGACCGCACCCGATGTGAGGCCCTTGATCATGTGCCGTTGCAGCACAAGGAAAACCACGAGAATCGGCAGCATCGTGAGTACCGTTCCCGCCATGACCGGGCACCAGTTGGTGAGCCCGTCGTTGTTCTGGAGTTGGGTCAACCCGACCGGCAGGGGCGCGACGGACGCGTCGTCGGCCATCAGGAACGGCCACAGGTATTCGTTCCACTCGGTGACGACGGTGATGATCGCGAACGCCACCATGGTGGGCCCCGACACCGGCAGGATCACCCGCCACAGCAGCCGGAAGTGGCCTGCGCCGTCCATCCGAGCGGCCTCGACGATCTCGGTGGGTATCGACAGGAAGTGGTTGCGCATCAGGAACGTTCCGAACGCGACCCCGGCGAGCGGAACGATGATGCCGTGAAAGCTGTTCCGCCAGCCCCATTCGGCGACGAGTGCGTAGTTGGAGATGACCGTGATCTGGTTGGGCACCATCAAGGCGGCGATGATGCCGAGGAACACGACGTTCTTGCCCGGGAACCGCAGGAACACCAGCCCGTAGGCACTGAACACGCCGAGTGCGAACTTCACGACGGCCAGCACCCCGGTGATGATCACGGAGTTGCGCAGGAACGTCCAGAACGGCACCGACGTGGTGGCCTCCGAGTAGTTCTCGGGATGGAAGGTGCCGGGCCACCAGGTGACCGGCAGGGTGTAGACGTCCGGGCGATCCTTGAAGGACGTCATCACGATCCAGTACAGCGGCAGGGCCACCATGACCAGCACCGCCACCATCGCGGCGTATCCCAGGGCCGTCACGAGCACCTCCCGGCGGCGATGGTCACGGGCCGGGTCTGCCGTCACCGGCACCTCCGTGCTGCGCTGTTCGCGCAGGGTGTCCGCGGTCACCGGACCTCACCGCGATCCATGATCCGCACCTGGTAGACGGTGATCCCGAGCAGGACGAGGAACATGATCGTGGCCACGGTGGCGCCGTAGCCGGCACGAAAATTGCGGAACGACTCGTTGTAGACCTGGTAGACCATCGTGGTGGTTCCGGTGCCGAGCGGACCGCCCCGGGTCATCACGTTGATGATGTCGAACACCTGAAGGGAGCCCAGCATCACCGTGATCGAGAGGAAGTAGGTGGTCGGACGCAACTGCGGCAGGATGACCCGGCGGAACGTCGTCCACCTGCCGGCCCCGTCGATCTCCGCGGCCTCGGTCAGCTCACGCCGCGTGCCCTGCAGTGCCGCAAGGTAGATCACGAACGTGTAGCCGAGGTTCTTCCACAGGTAGGTAACCGTCACCATGCACAGCGCCCAGTGCGGGTCCTGATAGAAGTCGGGGACGGAGTCGACCCCGACACGGTGCAGCAGATCCTGAATCAACCCGAAACGGGGATCGAACACGAACTGGAACGCCACGCCGATCGCGGCGCCCGAGATGACGAACGGCGCGAAGATCGCCGAGCGGACGAGGTTGCGGCCGTGCAGGTTACGGTCCAGCAGCACGGCGAGCGCGAGACCGGCGATCATCGATCCCACCACGGTCGCGACGGTGAAGACGACGGTGTTCCCGACGATCTGCCAGGTGTCGGGCCGGCTCCACCACTCGCGGTAGTTGTCCCATCCGACGAACGTGGCGACGGGGTCGGCGATGTTCCAGTCGAAGAACGACAGCCGGATGTTGTCGACCAGGGGCCGGTAGGTGAACAGCACGAGCAGAACCAGATTGGGACCCACCAGCGCCGCGAACAACGCGTAGTCCCGCCACGGACGCCCGAACAGTCCCTGCTTTCCCGGCGACGGCAGGAAACGTTGCGGACTCGATCTCACTGCGGCAGTCTGACGACCGATGACGAATAGCCGGTGAATTGCCGTAGCCCGCACATTGAACTGTGCGGGCTACGGGAAGAACGCGGTGGGAATCGGGGTCAGCGGTTCCAGTCGCCGAGTCCGTCGGAGCCGCTCAGCACGCCGCCCGCGGTGTTCTGCACGACCACGGCGTCACCCTTCTTCGAGTTCTCGTAGAACCACTTGGCGTCCTCGGTGCTCACGTTGAGGCAGCCGTGGCTGACGTTGGTGTTGCCCTGGGCGTCCACCGACCACGGTGCGGCGTGGACGAAGATGCCGCTGTACGACATGCGGGTGGCGTACTCGACGTACGTGCGGTACCCCTCGGCCGAGTCGACCGGGACACCGTACGTGGACGAGTCCATGTACATGTCGCGGAACTTGTCGCCGATGATGTACGTGCCGTTCGGCGTCTCGTGATCGGTCTTACCCATCGAGGTCCGCATGGTCTTGACCACTTCGCCGTTCCGGGTGACGGTGATCTGCTTGGTGTTGTCGTCCGCGGTCGCCACCAGCGCGTCGCCGATGGTGAACGTGGAGTGCGAATCGCCGGCATCCACGGTGACCTCGGTGTTCGCGGGCCAGAACTCGGTGGGCTTCCAGCGCACCTGGCTGTCGTTGATCCAGTAGAAACCACCCTCGACGGGCTGGCTGGTGGTGACCTTGATTGCCCGCTCGGCGGCGGCGCGGTCGCCGATCGCCTCGTTGAAGCGGATGATCACCGGCTGCGCGACACCCACGACCTCGCCCGCGCCCGGGTTGAGGGACGGAGCCGAGAAGTTCGCAGGCGCGGGTGCCGGCTCGGGAAGCGGCAGCTGCGGCGCGCCGGGCAGCCCGGGAAGGGTGGGAAGACTCGGAATCTCCGGTCCACCGGGAAAGAGCGGTGCGGCCTGTGCGGCCCCGACCAGCGCAGTTCCGGAGACGACGGCCCCGGTCAGTGCGACGGCGACGCGCGAAGACCAGTGCTTGTTCCTGGAAAATCCGATTCCTGACTTGCCCATATGACCACTCTCGTTCGACGACGTGTGCAACGCGCGTCCCCGACGGACCTATCAATCGCGCACTGCCATTAACACACATCATCCGGCCACGAGCAATTTGCCCGCAATCGTTGCCGCTCCGCGGCCTGCGAGGCGGTGGTGTCACCGAGCGGTCAAGAAGTGCTCACGATCAGGTCTCGGCGCGGGCGGCGGCGAGCATGCTTTCGATGGTGATCAGTTTGGTGCGCGTCCGACCGGCCGCCCTGCCCCCGGCGCGTTCGGTCTTGTCGATCCGCTGCCAGCCCTGGTAGTCGACGGCGTCGGGTGCACGCTCGGCGATCAGCCGGTCGAGGGCCTCGCGTTCGGCGGGCGCGTCGAGCCGCCCGGCGCAGAAGTCGTCGATCAGCATCCTGACCGTCTCCGCGGAGCAATACTTGTTGGTGCCGATCACGCCCGTCGGCCCGCGTTTGATCCAGCCCGCCACGTACACGCCGGGCACGGGAGCGCCGGTCTCCGGATCGATCACCCGGCCGTTCTCGTTGGGGATGACGCCGCGCCGGTCGTCGAAGGGGATCCCGGCCACCGGTTGGCCGCGATAGCCGATCGAGCGCAGCACCAGGCCGGTGTCCAGCGTCGAGGTGACGTCGGAGGGTTTGGCGCTGAGCCTGCCGGATGCGTCCGTGACCAACTCGTTCTTCGCGATGCGAACCGATTCGACGGTGTCGGTGCCGAGAATCTCCACGGGTGACGTCAGGAAACGCAGCACGATCCGCTTCTTCGCCGGATCGGCGGTGCGCCGGGCGAATTCCTCGACCTGTCTCACCTTGTGGCGCTGCGACGGCTCGGCCTCGTCGCCGTCGATGAACGCGCGGCTCGCCGGGTCGAGCACCGCTTCTTCCGGGTCGACCACGATGTCCACGTTCGGCATGCGCCCGAGCGCCAGGAGCTCGGGGTTGGTGTAGGCGGCCTGGGCGGGGCCCCGGCGGCCGAGAACGACGACCTCTCGGATGTTGCTCGCCCGCAGGGCCTCGAGGGCGTGCTCCGCGAGATCCGTCTTCGCCAGGATCTCCGGATCGGTGACGAGGATGCGGGCCACGTCGAGTGCCACGTTGCCGTTGCCGACGATGACGGCCCGCTCTCCCGACAGGTCGAACGTGCGGTCGGCGTAGTCGGGATGACCGTTGTACCAGGCCACGAACTCGGTGGCGGCGTGGCTGCCGACCAGATCCTCGCCGGGAATGCCCAGCGTGCGGTCGCCTGCCGCACCGACCGCGTAGATGACGGCGTGGTGGTGCGCGAGCAATTCCTCATGACTGACGTCCCGGCCCACTTCCACGTTGAAGTGGCAGTGCACCGTGCGTTTGCCGACGACGGAGCGGAACTGGTCCGTGACGCCCTTGGTGCCCGGATGGTCCGGCGCGACACCGGCGCGCACCAGTCCGTACGGTGTGGGCAGGCGGTCGAAGATGTCGACCTCGACGCGCGGCTTCGCGGTGAGTTCCATCGCGGCGTAGCAGGCGGCCGGACCCGACCCCACGACCGCGACGTGGAGTGTGCCGAGGGCCGCATCGATCTGGGGCAGCTTGAGCGGCTCGGGCCAGTCGGGGCCGATGGGGTGCTTGGTGTAGTACTGCGCGTTGATGTCCAGGTACGGCTCGTCGACCTCGTCGAGGTCGTTCTCCGCGTAGATGGCCTCCACCGGGCACTCCTCGACGCAGGCCCCGCAGTCGATGCAGGTGTCCGGGTCGATGTACAGCATTTCCGTGGTGGCAAACGGCTTCTCGTCCGGTGTGGGATGGATGCAGTTGACCGGACAGACGTCGACGCACGAGGCGTCGTTGCAGCACGGCTGCGTGATCACATAAGCCACGGTTCTCCCCTACCTGAGTACGCGCAGTCCGACGTCGAGATGTGACACCAGACTATAACGTGTTCCAATTTTGCGCGAGAACCGTGCGCGGTGTCAGACCGCGTCGCCAGGCTCCACACGGAATCCGACCTTCACCGTGACCTGGTAGTGCGCGACGGCGCCGTTCTCGACGTGACCCCGGGTCTCGACGACTTCGAACCACTCGACGTTGCGCACGGTCTCGTTGGTCCGCGCGATGGCGTTCTCGATGGCCGCATCGGTGCTGTCGCTCGACGAACCGACGACCTCGACAACTCGGTACACGTGATCACTCATCGGGATTCCTTTCGTGGTTACTTGCCGTTCCGGACGATCGCCTGCGCCTCGACACCGAGCCGGGCCAGACGAAGATCGCCGAGAGCCGTGAGGGAACTCCCGAGGCGGTTGGTGACGAAGCCCAGGGACAGTCCGCTGTCGAGGTCCGCGTAGGCACCGGACCCGCCGACGCCGTAGTGCCCGATCGCGTTCCGCGGTTGTTCCCGGGACGCGAGGATCGGCCGGTGATAGCCGAGGGACCACTGCGGCCGGATACCGAGGACGTAGTCGCGGTCGTGGGTCTGTACCTGCGACATCTGCGCGATGGTGGCCTTGCGCAGGAACCGGTGTCCGTCCAGCCTGCCCCCGTTTGCGATGGCGCCGTACATGCGCGCGAGCGCCCGCGCGCTGAACACGCCGTTCCAGCCGGGCATCACCGCGTCGTACACCGCGGGGTTCCGGACCAGAACGTCGAACCCCTGGGGCATCGCCGCCTCGGCGAGGCCCCGGGTGGGGCCGACGAGCGAGAGCACGTTCGACGTGAGCTCCCAGTTGAGGCCGGCCGGGTTGATGTGCGGAAACAGCTTCGCGATCCGTGGACGGTGCTGTCCGGGAACCTGATACCAGAAGTCGTCTACGCCGAGCGGGCCCGCGATTTCGTCCTGCACGGCCTGGACGAACGGCTTCCCGGTGACGCGTGCGATCAGCTCGGCCACCAGCCACCCGTAGGTGACGGCGTGATACCCGGGACCGCGCAGCCTGCGCGGATCCGCGGGGGTGGCCGCGAGGGCCTGGACGACGGCGTCGTAGTCGAGGAGATCGAGCGGGCTCCGCATCAGGCCCCGGACCTTGTGCAGTCCGGCCCGGTGGGTGAGGAGTTCGCGGACCGTGATGTCGTCCTTGCCTGCCGCGGCGAACTCGGGCCAGTAGCGTGCGACGGGCGCGTCGTAGTCGATCAGCCTGCGCTCGGCGAGGCGGTGGACGACCGTGCTGGCCACACCCTTTCCCGTCGAGAACGAGAGGGCGACGGTGTCGCGGTCCCATCGGCGGTCGCGGTCAGCCCAGCCCGCCCAGATGTCGAGGACTTTCTCACCCCGGAAGTACGCGGTGAGCGCCCCGCCGCCGTGCTGTGGTTGCCGGTACATCGCGAAGAATCGGTCGGCGAGCGGCAGGAACCGCGGATCCACGTGCAACTCCGTCCGTGGCACGGACGCGGGCCGGGGAACTCGAACGCTGGTCGTCATCGACCACCTCCGATCTCGCTGCCGCATCTCCTACGGCAGTTGCGTCAGCCCATTGTGACTACCGTCACCATACGACGCGGACCGGGGTGCCGTTCAGGGAAGCCGCCACACTGTTATGCCGTCGCTCAGACACGCTTGACCTGCAAGGAAATTGATCGCGAGCGACGGTCCACCGGCGCACACCACGCCCTTGGCCGGATCCGCGACGAGCGCCTGCCCTCCCGGACCGCTCAGCACCAGCGCGGGACCGGCACTGTCGACCGTTCCGATGGCGACGCTCTGGGGCCCGACCGCCACCGCGGCGACTGCGCCGCGACGTGCCTCGGCGGCACCGACACCGCCGCCCAGGCCGGCGCCGAGCGCCGCTCCCGCGTGGGCTGCGTCGGCGAACCCGACACCGTCCGTGCCGAACGCCGCCGAATTGCTGCTCGTATCGGCGTTGGCCCCGCACGCGGTGCGGTCGACGACCGTGGTGTCACCCCGGCCCGGTGGGGACACACAGGAGAGGGACACGGCCGACGCGGTGGCCGGCGCGATCATCAGGGCCCCGAGTGCCGTCGCGACGACACCGAGGACGAGTCCGGCAGTACCGACTGTCGTACGTTCCATGGCGACCTCACATTGTTCCCGACCCGACCGTCCCGAGCCTACGTGAGCGCCGGCTATTTGCGGTCTCGGTCCCGACTCGGTTGTACCCGCTTGGGTTCCCCCGGCATTTTCGGGTAATTGGGTGGGTACGGCAGATCTCCGAGACCGTTCGCGGCGTCCCGTTCGGCCATCTCCAGCAGCACGTCGAGCGATTGCGCCACGTCACTCATGGTCGCCATGGGATCGCCGCGCTTCGCGAGCAGCGCGGGCACGGTCGCGATGGTGAAGTCGTCGGGGTCGACGTCCACCAGTTCCTCCCAGGTGACGGGCGTCGACACGGTCGCGATCGGCGTCTTGCGGGCCGAGTAGGCGGACGCGATGGTCTTGTCCCTGGCGTTCTGGTTGAAGTCGAGGAAGATGCGTTCGCCGCGTTCCTCCTTCCACCAGGACGTGGTGGCCCGGTCGCCGCTGCGCCGCTCGATCTCCCGGGCGAGGGCGATGCCCGCGCGCCGCACCTCGATGAAATCCCAGCGCGGTTCGATGCGGAGATACACGTGCAGCCCGCGGCCGCCCGACGTCTTGGGGTAGCCGACGAGACCGAGTTCGTCGAGCAGCGGCCGGAGCACGTCCAGCGCGACCGCCCGGGCGTCGTCGAATCCGGTTCCCGGCTGCGGGTCCAGGTCGATGCGCAGTTCGTCGGGGTGATCGACGTCGGGGCACCGGACCGCCCACGGATGGAACGTGATGTTGCCGAGGTTCGCCGCCCACACGATGTTCGCGGCACTGCGCACGCGGAGCACATCCGCCTTGCGGCCGGACGGGAACGTGACCTCGCACGACTCCACGTGGTCGGGGCGCTTCGCGGGAACCCGCTTCTGGTAGATCTCCTCGCCCTCGATCCCGTCCGGGAACCGTTGCAGATGCGTCGGCCGATCGAACAGGGCGGTCAGCAGCGCACCGTCGAGTGCCACGGTCCGGTAGTACTCCACCAGGTGCCGTTTCGTGCCGCCCTCGGCACCGAGTTTCGGGTAGTAGATCTTGTCGGGGTTCGACAGCCGCACGGCGACGCCGTCGACGTCGAGTTCTTCGGCAGGACTCGCCATCTAGGAACCTCCGGCCAGGACGTCGGCAAGGTCGTATCGCACCGGGACCTCCAATTGTTGGAACGTGCACTCGTCGGGCGTCCGGTCCGGGCGCCAGCGCAGGAACCGCGCGGCGTGCCGGAACCGGGCACCCTCCATCTGGTCGTACGCCACCTCGACGACGCGTTCGGGGCGCAGCGGCACCCAGGTTCGGTCGTTGCCCGACTGCCACCGCGTCGGCGCGCCGTCCGCGACCACGTCGTCGCCGACGCGCAGCTCGTCGAGTTCGGCGAGCAGTTCGATCCGCCGCGCGGCCGTGAACGCCGACGCACCGCCGACCATCGCCATCTGGTCGCCGTCGTACAGTCCGAGCAGCATCGACCCGATCCCCGGCTGACTCTTGTGCGGCCGGTATCCGATGACGACGCAGTCGGCGGTGCGGGCGTGCTTCACCTTCACCATTTCCCGCTTGTTGGGCAGGTACGGGCCCACCAGCTTCTTCGCCACCACCCCGTCGAGGCCGGCACCCTCGAACGCCTCGAACCACTCGGTGGCCGTCGCACTGGATTCGGTGGCGGCGGTGACGTGGCAGCTGGGTCCGCCGCCGATGGTGTCGACGAGCTGCGCGCGGCGTACGGAGAAGTCCTCCCGGCTGAGGTCGCGGTCGCCCAGGGCGAGCAGATCGAAGGCGACGAACTGCGCCGGGGTCTTCTCGGACAGCATCGTCACCCGGCTCTCGGCCGGATGAATGCGCTCCGACAACGACTCCCAGTCGAGCCGGGTGCGGCCGTCGATGTTGCGCGGGACGACGAGTTCGCCGTCCACCACGCACCGCTGCGGCAGTTCGTCCTTCACTGCCCGGACGAGTTCGGGAAAGTACCTGGCCAGATCCTTTCCGCCGCGGGACCCGAGCACCACCTCGTCGCCGTCGCGGAAGACGAGGGTGCGGAAACCGTCCCATTTCGGTTCGTAGGACCAGGCGAGGCCGGACTCCGGTTGCGCCGGAACGGACGACGCAGCCTTCGCGAGCATCGGCTGTAACGGAGGCATCACGGGGAGATCCACCCGTCCATACTGTCACCACGATTGGCAAATCGGACAGCGATGTAATCAAATTATGCGCGACACG
Source organism: Rhodococcus sp. JVH1 (assembly GCF_000280725.2). NCBI lineage: Bacteria > Bacillati > Actinomycetota > Actinomycetes > Mycobacteriales > Nocardiaceae > Rhodococcus > Rhodococcus sp. JVH1. The sequence continues at coordinate 2,340,085 of NZ_CP166289.1, forward strand.
GCAATCGCGGTGGACACGATCGGGGTGGCAACGGTCATCTCGGAGGAACAGGTGGCGGACGGTCACCTGACGGAGGGGTCAGACATGACAGGGTTAGTTCGGCGGGTGTGTACCGCAGTCGTCGCGTTGTCGGCGACGGCAGTTCTGGTGGCCGGGTGCGGTTCGGACACGACTCCCACCGCGGTGCCGGAGTCGGGTGCCTCCGCGGCCACCACGTCCAGCGAATCGACCACCGTGATCGACGGGCAGGAAGGCGAGGACGCCGGCGGCGACGTCGACTTCGAGGTCGCGATCGGTGAGTGCGTGAAGCTCGGCGGCACCGTCTCCGACGCCGAGATCGACAAGGCGGTGTGCGGCAGCGCCGATTCGAACTACAAGGTGATCGCCAAGGCCGCGAAGAACAGCCAGTGCATCAGCGACGCCGACTCGTACTACTACGAAACCCTCGGCGGCATCGAGCAGGGCGCGATCTGCCTCGACGTGGACTGGGTTATCGGCGGGTGCATGGACGTCGGCGGCGAGGATCCCGCGCGCATCGACTGCGGCGACACAACGGCCGTCGACGGTGTGAAGGTGACGGAGATCGTGCAGGGCGCCACGTCCGTGGACTCGTGCAGCACGTCGTCCAACGGATACGAATACCCCGAGCGCAAGTTCGTCGTCTGCGTCGACGAACTCTGACAGCAGGCGCCGGCCGGCTGCGGACACTGCCCGCAGCCGGCCTCGCTCACAACCAGCCGCGGCGTTTGAAGATCGTGTACAGCCCGGCACAGGTGAGCATCATCAGCGACAGGGCGAACGGATACCCACCGACCCAGTGCAGTTCGGGCATGTGGTCGAAGTTCATGCCGTAGACCGTCCCGATCAGGGTGGGCGCGAACAGGATCGCCGCCCAAGCCGACACCTTCTTGATCTCCTCGTTCTGCGCGTAGCTGGCCTGGGTCAGGTTGCGCATCTCCTCGTTCTGCTCCTGCGACACCAGGGTGGCGTTGACGGTGAGGATGTTCCCGAGCAGCTGACGGAAGCCGTCGGCCCGCTCCACGACAACCGTCGCGTGGTCGGTGACGTCGCGCAGGTACCGCTGCAGTTCCTCGTCGGTGTTGTACTTCTCGAATCCCGCCGACAACCCGCGCAGCATCCCGAGCAGCGGCCTTGTGGCCCTCTGGAATTCGATGACCTCGCGGGTGAGTTCGTAGATGCGCCGCGAGACACCCGGCGCTCCGCTGAACACCTCGGTCTCGATCTCGTCGATGTCGTTCTGCAATCCGGCGACGACGGGCGCGTACCCGTCGACCACGGCGTCGAGGATCGCGTAGAGGACGGCTTCGGGTCCGAGCCGGAGCAGGTCCGGGTTGCTCTCCATCCGCCGGCGGACCGCCGACAGGTCGGGGGATTCGCTGTGCCGGACCGTGAGCACGAACGTCGGACCGCAGAAGACGTGCAGCTCACCGAATTCGACGCGCTCGGTCTCGTCGCAGTAGCGCGCGGCGCGCAGGACCACGAACAGCGTCTTGCCGTAACGCTCCAGCTTGGGCCGCTGGTGGGCGACGATCGCGTCCTCGACGGCCAACTCGTGCAGGTCGAATTGCTTTGCTGCCGCATACAACTGGGCGTCGTTCGGCCGGTACATCCCGATCCACGCCATCGACGACGCGTCCGGCAGGCTCGCGAGGGCCTCGGACAGGGTGGCCGGGGTGGCCGTCTTCCGGCCGTCGCGGTAGACGGCGCTGTTGACCACCGTTTCCTCGGCAGGCGTCGGTTCGACGGGCCGGCGGGTCACCGCGTGACCGGCGTCGGCGTCGGACAGACCGGCGGAACGGCTGGGGAGAAGGGAACGGATCGGGCGCAGCTGAGGCATGACACGGGGCTTTCGAGGGAAAGTGGGCAGCGCGGAACAGCGCTGAGGAACACGGACCGTGAAACCGCGCACCTACCGGTGGAACGGTTTCAGTTGGTACTCGGAGGTTGGCTTCTCATCGGACGCCACACCTCCTTGCTCTCTCGAAATGGCAGTTCACGACCTCGGCGAACTGCAGACCGGAGGACACGATACCCCCGGCGACCGGCCACGACAACCTGGGATCCCCGCCGTGTCGGTCCCGGATCCGGCGCCAGACGCGGCCGATACTGGGCGGGCAACGAATCACCACCGAGAGGCCCCCATGACCAGCTGGTCGGACAGACCGATCTGCGCGTTCGACCTGGAGACGACGGGGCCCGACCCCACCGACGCCCGCATCGTCTCCGCGTGCATCGCCGTCGTCGACGCTCACCACTTCGAGTCGCGAACGTGGCTGCTCGACCCGGAGGTTCCCATCCCGCAGGGCGCCTCGGACGTGCACGGAATCTCCACGGAGTACGCCCGGGCCCACGGGCAGGACTACGCCACCGGGTACGGGGAGATCCGCGAGGCTCTGCACGACGCATGGACCCGCGACCATGCCGTCGTCGCTTTCAACGCCTCCTACGACCTGACCGTCATGCACACCGAGGGCCTGCGCCTCGGGCTGGCCGAACTCGTCACCGGCATCGTGGTCGACCCGTACGTCATCGACCGCGAGATGGACCGGTACCGGAAGGGCAGGCGCACACTGGGCGCGGTGTGCGAGCACTACGGCATCGCCCTCGAGGACGCCCACGAGGCCGAGGCCGACGCGATCGCCGCCGCACACCTCGCCCGGACGCTCGCGCAGGAGTACCCGAATCTGCGGGCCCTCGACATCATGACGCATCAGGCCGGCTGGCACGCAGAACGGCAACGCGACTTCGCCGACTACCTCGTCCGGCAGGGCAGGGACGCATCGGACGTCAACGGCGAGTGGCCGATTCGCGGTCTCGCAGAGTTCCGCATCGCCTGATCCGAGTCACGGCCGTTCGGAGAGCGTGCGCGAGAGGACCGGCCCGATGACGGCGAGGGACTGCGGCTCGATCATCTCGTTGTGCCCGCAGTCCACGGGCTGCTCGTCGATCCGACCGGTCACGAGCGGCCGCCACTCGTCCGCCGACCGGGCCCGGGTCGTGCCGTTCCCGTCGTGCGTGGCGGGGAAGATGAGCAGGTCGCCGTCGTACACCCGGGGCACGAAGTGGTGGGCGAGCCACCTCGAACTCTCGTACCCGGCGGCGATGCGTTCGAGGTCGTGCCCCCGCACTCCGGTCTCGGTCCCGAACGATTCGTCGATCAACCGCGCGGCGTGCTCGTAGGTCATCTCACCGTCCCCCTCGGCTTGGAGTCCCAACCCGCGCAGGAGGTCCCGGATCTCCAGCCGGTCGGCCGGCGGGTCCTCGCCGCCCACGGGGTAGCTGTCCATGACGGCAAGCGTCGCGACCTCTTCGCCGGCTGCCTGCAGTTCGACGGCCATGGCGTGCGCGATGACCCCGCCGAGTGACCAGCCGAGCAGGTCGTACGGGCCCGTGGGCTGGATGGCCTGCATCTCCTCGATGTAGCGGTGGGCCAGTTGCTCGATCGTCCGGTAGTCGCCGTCATCGCTGATCGTGGGCAGCTGCAGTCCGTACGCCGGCCGGTCTGGAGGGAGATACTGCACCAGCCCGGCGTACCCCCAGGACAGGCCGATGCCCGGATGCACGCAGAACAACGGTCGCCCGCTTCCCTGCGCACGCAACGGAATCACCACGGCGAGTGCCTCTTCCATGCCGGCGCTCCGATGCGGCAGGTCGAGGCGGCGCGCGATCCCCGCCGGTGTCGGGTCGAGGAACATCCACTGCAGCGGAACCCTCCGGTCAAGCGCAGCCTGCAGCGCGCCGACGATCCTGGTGGCGAGGAGCGAATTTCCACCGAGATCGAAGAAGCTGTCCGCGGTACCCACCCGGTCCACCCCGAGAACCTCCGTGAAGGCGTCCACGACGATGCGCTCGTTTTCCGTGGCCGGCGCCCGGAACGCCGCACCGGTCGAACCGAACTCCGGGGCGGGCAACGCCTTCCGGTCGAGCTTGCCCACCGGGGTCATCGGAATCCGATCGAGTACGACCACCGCGGACGGCACCATGTGGGCGGGCAGTCGCTCGGACGCGTAGGTGCGCAGTCCCGCGGGCTGCACCTCCTGCCCGTCCTGAGCCCGCACGTACGACGCGAGCACGGTGTCACCGGACGGGCCGGTGTGACCGATGGTCGCGGCGAACGCAACCGCCGGGTGACGGGCGAGCACGGCGTCGATCTCCCCGAGTTCGATACGGAATCCACGGACCTTGACCTGGAAGTCGCTGCGCCCGATGTACTCGAGTGCGCTCGCCGACTCACGCCAGCGCACCACGTCACCGGTCCGGTACATCCGGCACCCCGGTTCCCCGAAGTTGCAGGCCACGAATCGTTCCGAGGTGAGTGCCGCCCGGTTGTGGTACCCGCGTGCCATACCCGGTCCGGCGATGTACAACTCGCCGGGCACACCGACCGGGACCGGCTGCAGCCGCGCGTCGAGGACCAGGAAAGCGAATCCCCGGGCGGGTGCCCCGATGTTCACGCTCTCGCCGGGACGCATCGGGTCGCTGACGCTCGCCTGGATCGTGGTCTCCGTGGGCCCGTACCCGCTGTGCAGGCTCCGACCCGGAGCCCACCGCGCCACCACCTCCGGCGGGCACGCCTCGCCCACCAGATCCAGGACCCGGAGCGAATCGAGTCCGTCGTTGTCGAGGGCCGCCAGTGCGGTCGGCGTGATGGTCGCATGAGTCACCTGCTCGCGACGGAACAGATCCGCCAGTTCGCTGCCCCCGACGATGGCAGGCGGCACGATCACGACGCGCGCCGACGCACTGAACGCCATCATCAGCTCGAACACCGAGGCGTCGAAACTCGGGGACGCCAGCTGCGACACCCGGGACTCGTGCGTGACCTGGAACCGTTGGTGCGTCTCCGCGGTGAAATCGGCCATGCCCCGGTGGGTGACGGTCACGCCCTTCGGCCTGCCGGTCGACCCCGACGTGTAGATGAGATAGGCCGGGTGAGCGAGGTGCAACGGATTCGTCCGATCCGCGTCGGTGATCGGTGCCGACGACACGGCCGACGCCTGCGTGGCGAAGTCCTCGTCGTCGAGGATCAGCCACGGAACGGTGTCGGGCAGGGTGCTCCGGCGACTTCTCACGGTGAGGCCGAGCGCAGCCCGGCAGTCGATGAGCATGTAGTCGATGCGGTCGCGCGGGTAGGTGGGGTCGACGGGCACGAACGCCGCGCCTGCCTTGGTGATCGACCAGATCGAGACCACCGACTCGATCGACCGGGGCATTCCGACTGCCACGAACGTCTCCGGTCCCACCCCGCGTCCGCGGAGGACCCGGGCCACCCGGTTGGACCACTCGTCGAGTTGGCGGTAGCTGACCCGCCGGTCCTCGAAGGACAGAGCCACCGAGTCCGGGTCGAGTGCGGCGGCGGCCGTCAGCAGATCGGGCCACAGCTCGGGGCGCACCTGCGGCTCGCCGCGGGCAGGCACCATCGCCCGCAACTCCACCTCGTCGAGGAGGGGGAGGTCGCCGATCGGCCGGTCCGGATTCGCGGTGACGGCGTCGAGGATGCGCACGAAGCGGTCGGCGAAGCCGCGGACCGTGTCGGGGTCGAAGAGATCGGTGGCGAAGTCGACGGCGCCGTTCATCCCGGCCGGCGCACCGTTCGGGTCGAACTCCTCCGCCAGGAGGAATTCGAGATCCACCTTGACCACGGCGAGGCCGGGATCGATTCCGCGGACTTCCAGCCCCGGCAGTGTCAGGACCGGTCGCTCGTTGTTCTGGAATTCCAGCGAGACCTGGACGAGCGGCGCATACGCCGTCGATCGGGTCGGGCCCACCGCGTCCACCACCCGCTCGAACGGAACGTCGGCATGGGCGAAGGCTTCGAGATCGACGTCGCGACAGTGCGCGGCCAGGGCGGTGAACGACTCGGCCGCATCCACCTGCGTGCGCAGGGCGAGCGTGCCCACGAACATGCCCACCAGGTCGTCGAGTGCGGGGTCTCCCCGGCCGGCGATCGGGGTGCCGACGGCGACGTCCGGGGTTCCCCCGAGACGGCTGAGCAACACCGCCAGTGCGGCGTGCACGGTCATGAATTCGGTGGAGCCGAGACGTCGCGACAGTTCGCCGATGCGACGGTGCAGGTCGCTGTCGACGGCGAAGTGGATGCGCGCGCCGCGGAAGGACTGCTGGGACGGCCGATCCCGATCCGTGGGGAGTTCCAGGAGGTCGGGGGCGCCTGCGAGTGTGGTCGTCCAGTAGTCGAGTTGCCGCGAGATCAGCGATCGGGGGTCGTCGTCCGAACCCAGCGACTCCCGTTGCCACAGGGCGTAATCGGCGTACTGCACCGGCAGGGGCGGCCAGTCGGGTGCGCCGCCGCCGACGCGGGCGCCGTACGCGGTCATCACGTCGCGCACCAGCGGGACCATCGAGAACCCGTCCGCCGAGATGTGATGCACCACCACGGCGAGTACGTGCTCGGTGTCGCTCAGTGAATACAGTCCGGCCCGCAGCGGGATCCGCACGGTGACGTCGAAACCCGCCGAGACCAGCCGGGTCAGCTCCTCTCGCAGGCCGTGCTCGTCCGCGACGGGGACGGGGGTCAGAGTGGGCACGGCACCCTCGGCGGGCAGGATCTGCTGAACCGGCCAGTCCCCGCGGACCGGGAACATCGTGCGCAGCGACTCGTGCCGGGCGACGACGTCGGTGAGTGCCGAGTTCAGCGCTCCCACATCGAGGGCCCCGCTCAGTGACACCACGATCGGGATGTTGTAGGCAGCCGAGGTGGTGTCGAGCTGGTTGACGAACCACATCCGCTGCTGCGCGTACGACAGCGGAATGTCGTCGGGCCGGCTGCGGGCCGCGAGCACCGGATGTCCGGACGGCCCGGCGCCGGTGTGCTCGATCCGTGCCGCCAGCGCGGCGACCGTGGGCGCCTCGAACAGATCCCGCACCCCACAGTCGGTGCCGAGCAGCGCGCGCAGCCGTGCCATCACCCGGGTAGCGCTCAGGGAGTTGCCGCCGATGTCGAAGAAACCGGCGTCGGCGCCGACGCGCGCCAGTCCAAGCACCTCTGCGAAGACGACGGCCACCGCGTCCTCGATCGGACCGACCGGCACCCGGTCGTGCCCTGTCCCGGAGAGCAGGTCGGGTTCGGGCAGTGCCGCGCGGTCCAGCTTGCCGACGGCGGTCAGCGGGATGCGCTCCAGCACCGTGATGGAGGTGGGCACCATGTGGGACGGCAGGCGGTCCGCCAGGTGGCGGGTGAGTACGACCGGGTCGAGGGAGCGCCCCGACGCCGGAACGACGTACGACACCAGCAGGGTGTCTCCCGCGGGACCGCGGTGCGCGAGAGTGGCGGCGAATCCGACGTCCGGCTCCGACATGAGGGTGGAGTCGATCTCGCCGAGTTCGATGCGGAAGCCGCGCACCTTCACCTGGAAGTCGGTGCGGCCCACGTACTCGATGCTGTGGTCTGCCGTCCACCGCACGATGTCGCCGGTGCGGTACATCCTCTCGCCGGGCCGAACGGGGTGGGCGACGAACCGTTCGGCGGTGAGTGCCGGTCGGCGGTGGTAGCCGCGGGCCAGGCCGGCGCCGGCGAGATACAACTCGCCGGGAACTCCCACGGGGACCGGTTGCAGCCGGGAGTCGAGCACCAGTTCCGTCACCCCGCGGATCGGGCCGCCGATGGTGATCGGGTTTCCGGGAACCATCGGCTCGCTTATGTTGGACATGATCGTCGTCTCGGTCGGTCCGTACGCGTTGTACAGCCGACGGCCCGGCGCCCAGCGGGCGACGAGTTCGGGTGGGCAGGCTTCGCCGCCGAACACCAGGTCCGTGAGATGCACCAGCCCGGCCGGATCGAGTGACGCCAGCGCAGCGGTGGTGATGAACGCGTGGGTGACGCGCCGGTCGGCCAGCAGCCTCGCAAGTTCCTCACCCCCGAACACGGTGGGCGCCGCGATCACCATCGTCGCGCCGGCACCGAAGGCCTGCAGGTACTCGAACACCGACCCGTCGAAACTCGGCGTGGAGAAGTGCAGAGTCCGGGACTGCGTTGTCGCCCCGAAACGTTCGAGCTGGTCGAGTGCGAAGTTGTCGAGTCCGCGATGGGTGACCACTACGCCCTTGGGCACACCCGTGGATCCCGACGTGTAGACGGCGTACGCGGCGGTGTCCAGCGTGACCGGACCGCTCCGGTCGGCATCGGTCACGGGTGCCCCCGCGCGCTCGGCGCACTCGATCGCGAAGGCGGGTTCGTCGAGCACCAGCCAGTGCGCGGCGCCCGGGAGCCGGTCACGGTGTGCGGTCGTGGTCACGCCGAGGGTGACTCCGGAATCGACGAGCATGTGGGTGATGCGCTCGTCGGGGTAGTTCGGGTCGATCGGCACGAACGCCGCACCGGTCTTCGCCACCGCCCACACCGACAGTATCGAGTCGAGGGACCGCGGTATTCCGATGGCCACGAACGTCTCCGGGCCCGCACCACGGGCGATGAGTGCGCGCGACAGGCGATTCGACCGCTCGTCCAGGTCGCCGTAGCTCACGTCGCCGTCCTCGGAGGACAGTGCGATCGCGCCCGGATCGAGCGCGGCTCCCTCGGCGAGAATCTGGGGCAGCGTGCGTATCGACCCACCCGGACGGCCGCGGACCGGCACCAGGTCGGCGCGCTCCCGGTCGGTCAGCAGCGACAGCGCGGCCAGCGGCCGGTCGGGACGAGTGCAGGCGTCGAGCACCCGCAGCACGCGCCCGGCGATGTCGTCGATGGTGTCCGCGTCGAAGATGTCCGGCAGGTACTCGAATTTCAGGCGAAGACGAGAGTCGACGGATGCCACGAGACTCAGCGGATAATGGGCCGCATCGCGCGCATCCACTCCGGTGACGCGCATTCCGGCGATGTCGGTCTCGGTGGAGAGCCCGGCGCGATCGACGGGGTACGACTCGAACACCGTCAGCGTGTCGAATCCGACCTCCGGCCCGGCGGCACTCTGAATCTCGGCCAGCCCGAGGTAGTGGTGATCCAGCAACGCCGCCTGCTCGGCCTGCACGCGCTCCAGCAGGGCACCCACCGTGTCGTCGGGGCGCAGCCTGACCCGGACGGGCAGGGTGTTGATGAACAGTCCGACCATCGTCTCGATGCCGGCCAGTTCGGGAGGCCGCCCCGAGACGGTGGCACCGAACAGCACGTCGTCGCGGGCGGTCAACGTACCCAGCACAATCCCCCACGCGACCTGAACGAGCGTATTGACCGTCAGGCCACGCGACCGCGCGACGTCACGCAGGCGGGTGGTGTGGTCCTCGTCCAGGTCGAAGACGAACTCGTCGGACATCGTGGACAGCCGTCGTCCCGGATCCGAGCGGGCCAGCAACGTCGGTCCGTCCACCCCGGCGAGGACCCGCCCCCACACCTCCCGGGAAGCGCCCCGATCTCGGCGGCTCATCCACGCCAGGTAGTCGCGGTACCCGCGGACGCGGGGCAGCGACGACGGGTCCCCGTCGGTGGCGTAGAGCGTCAGCAACTCCCGGACCAGCAACGGCATCGACCAGCCGTCGAGGAGGATGTGGTGGTTGGTCGACACCAGCCGGTAGCGGTTCGGGGCGGTCGCGATCAGCATGAACCGGATCAGCGGGGCACGTGTCAGGTCGAACGGGCGGACCCGGTCCTCGGCCAGCAGTCGCGCGACCTCGGCCGCCGCGGCGTCCTCGTCCAGAGCCGTGAGTTGGACGTCGCGCCAGGGCGCCTCCACCCGTCGCCGGATCACGTGGACGGCGTTGCCCTGCGCGTCGTGCAGGAAGCCGGCGCGCAGATTGGCGTGCCGGTCCAGCAGCGCATCGGCCGCACGGCGCAGTCGACGCGGATCCACGGTGCCCTCGAGTTCGAGGCTCACCTGCACCAGGTAGACATCGAGGGAGTCGTCGGCGAGTTCGGAGTGAAAGAGCATGCCGGACTGCAGGGGCGACAGCGGCCACACGTCCGTCAGGTCCGGACACACGTGTTCGAGGTCCTCGATCGCATCCTGCCGCAGTTCGACGAGATCGAGATCCGACGGTGTGAACCCGCCGCCGCCCGACTCCGCATGCGCGCCGAGAGCAGCGAGTGCCTGCACCCACAGCTGCGCGAGTTCCTCGACCTCCTCGCGGGTGAGGACGCCCGGCGGGTACGTCCACGTGGAGTTCAGCTGGGGGCCGTCGCCCGAGTCGACGGTCATCGCGTTGACGTCGACGACGGCCGCGACGGGCACCGCCGACTTCTCGCGCAGTCCGGGTTCGTCGACCGGCACCCACCCCTCCGCGGTCGCCGTGGCGGTCGGGCCCATCCTGCCGAGATAGTTGAAACTGACCTGAGGCATCGGCAGCGGCGAAAGAACCTGCGCCGTCTCGTCGTTCAGATACCGGAGAAGCCCGAAACCGATGCCGTGGTCGGGAACGGCGAGGAGTTGCTCCTTCACGGTCTTCACCGCGGCCCCCGCGGACGGGCCCGCGGCGAACGCGTCGTCGAGGTCCACCCCGCTCAGATCGAGTCGCACCGGGAAGATCGTCGTGAACCAGCCGATCGTGCGTGCGAGATCAGCGCCAGGCGCCAACTGCTCCTCGCGACCGTGTCCCTCGAGACTGACCAGCGCGCCGGACAGTTCGACCCCGCGTCGTCGCCGCCAGCTCGTCAGCGCCATGGTCAGCGCCGTCAGCAGCGCATCTCCCACGCTGCCGTGGAAGGCCCGCGGCACGGTCGTCAGGAGCGTCTCGGTCAGCGGGGCCGGAACCCGTACCGCGATGTCCGCGGCCGTCGCGGCGGTGTCCGACGGGGTCACCCGGCGCGATCCCAGCAGCGGGTCGGGCGCGTTCAGCATTCCCTGCCAGAGTTCGACCTCGGCGGTGCGCAGGGGTTCACGCGCGGCGTCGGCGAGTGCGTGCGCCCACCGGCGCATCGACGTCCCCGGTGGCTCCAGCGCCGGTGCCGCGCCGGACTGCAGTTGCGCGCACGCCGCCGCGAGGTCGGGGATCAGGATCCGCCAGGACACACCGTCCGTCACCAGATGATGGACGACGATCAGCACGCGAGCCGGATGTTCGGCCCCGTCCAGCCAGACCGCCTGCATCATCACGCCCGATTCCGGGTCGAGCCGGTCGAGGGCGCTGTCCAGTTCGGCGCCGACATCGTCCATCCGCCCCCGGCGGAGAACGGTCGTCGCCCGCACCGATCCTTCGGCCTGCACCTCCATCGACCAGCCCTCTTCGGTGCGGGACGTGCGGTACAGCCGGGCCCGCCACAGGTCGTGCCGATCCAGCACGGCCTGCAGAGCTTCCGTCAGGGTGCGTTCGTCCACCGTGGCGGGCAGCGTGAACAGTGCGGACTGCGAGTAGCGGCGGAAATCCCCGCCCCGGGCGAGCATCCACCGCACGATCGGGGTCAGCGGAATCTCGCCGATCCCGCCTCCCGGCAGCTCGTCGAGAACCACCGTCCCGTCTTCCGTCCCGGCAGCCGCGGCCAGCCCGGCAACGGTTTTGCGCTCGAACACCTCGCGCGGCGAGATCAGTATCCCGGCGCCCTTGGCGCGGGTGACCAGTTGGATGGACATGATCGAATCCCCGCCGAGGGTGAAGAACGAATCGTCGACCCCCACCGAGTCGAGGCCGAGGACCTCCGCGAACAGGTCGGCGAGGATCCGTTCGGTCTCGGTGACCGGGCCGCGGCCCGCCGTCACCCGCTGTCCGAAGTCCGGTTCGGGCAGGGCTTTCCGATCGAGTTTGCCGTTCACCGTCCGCGGCAGCTCGTCGAGAACCACCACCGCGGCCGGCACCATGTGCGACGCCAATCGCACCGCGGCCGCATCGATGATCGCGGCCGGGTCGATCGCGGCGCCGGTCTCCGGCACCACGTACCCCACCAACCGGTCCCCGCGTGCAGTCACGACCGACTGCGCCACCCCCTCACACGCGAGCAGCGCCGCTTCCACCTCCCCGAGTTCGATCCGGTAGCCCTTCACCTGCACCTGGAGGTCGTTGCGGCCGAGGTACTCCAGCTGTCCGTGCCCGTTCCACCTGCCCAGGTCGCCGGACCGGTACATGCGGGCCCCGGGAGTGAAGGGGTCGGCGACGAATCGGCCGGACGTGAGGGCGGCCCGGCCCAGGTAGCCGCGCGAAACCTGCGCACCCGAGACGTACATCTCGCCGACCACGCCCGGCGGCACCGGATGGAGTCGTCCGTCGAGCACGTACACGCGCAGTCCGGGCAGTCCCCGGCCGATCACCGATGCGGACTCCTCCTCGACGAGGTCCCGGTGGATCGGCAGGTGGCTGACGTGCACGGTCGTTTCCGTGATGCCATACATGTTGACCAGGACCGGTGCGGCGTCGCCGCGGCGTGCGTACCAGCGCCGCAACTGGCCGAATTCGAGGGCCTCCCCGCCGAAGATCACGTATCGCAGCGACAGGCCGGGACCACCGGCGAGGCGATCGGCCTCCGCCAATTGGTAGAAGGCGGTGGGGGTCTGATTCACGACCGTGACGGTTTCACCGCGCAGGAGTTCGAGGAACCTCTCGGGTGAGCGCGCCGTGAAATAGTCCACCAGCACCAGCCGGCCACCGTGTGCGAGCGCTCCCCACATTTCCCACACCGAGAAGTCGAACGCGGCGGAATGGAACATGGTCCACACGTCGGCCGGTCCGAATCCGAACAGCGTCTGGGTGTTCGCCAGCAACGTGATCACGTTGCGGTGCGAGACCTGCACGCCCTTCGGCTGCCCGGTGGAACCCGACGTGTAGATCACGTATGCCACCGAGTCCAGGTGCAGTGGAGTACGACGGTCGTCGTCGGTCACCGGCAGCGACGAGAACTGCTGCAGCGCAGTCACGGTCTCGGGGTCGTCCAGCACCACCACCGGGACCCCGGCGCCGCGGAAGGTCCCCGCGTCCGCGGTCGTGGTGAGCACACACTCCGGCCGGGCGTCGCCGAGCACGAAAGCCAACCGCTCGGCAGGAGAGGCCACATCCACCGGAAGGTACCCGGCGCCCGACTTCACCACCGCGAGCAGCGCCACGACGAGGTCGATCGACCGCGTCATCCCCACCACCACCAGCGTTTCCGCACCTACCCCCTGCGCCACGAGAAGTCGCGCGAGCCGGTTGGCCCGGTCGTCGAGTGCGCGGTAGGTCATCGACGCGCCGTCGCAGCGCACCGCGACGGCGTCGCCCGCGGATGCCACCACGCGATCGAACGCGTCCACGAGCGACAGCGGCGGGACGTCGGTCCCCGGCCGATGCGCGGCGGTGAGCACGAGTTCGCGTTCGGGCGCGTGCAGGATGTCGATGTCCCCGACGGGTGTGGCCGGGTCGGTGGTCACGGCCTCGATCACGCGCACGAGGCGCTCCGCGAAACTCTTTACCGACGCACGATCGAACACGTCGGTCGCGTAGCGGAGGCCGGCGCCGATCCCAGCCGGAACCCCCTGCTCGTCGACCCGCTCCACCAGGCTCAGCTGCAGATCGAACTTCGCGACGTCCAGATCGACGTCGAGCGACCGGGCGGTCAACCCGGGCAGTTCCAGGTGAGTGCGGGTGGCATTCTGGAATTCGAGCAACACCTGGAACAGGGGTGAGTGCGCGGTGGACCGCTCGGGTGCGAGTTGGTCCACCAGACGCTCGAAGGGGAGGTCTGCGTGCTCGAACGCGCCGAGGTCGACCGACCGCACGTCGGTGAGCACGTCGGCGAACGACGACCCTGGTGCCACCGCTGTGCGAAGCACCAGCGTGTTGACGAACATTCCCACGACGTCGTCGAGCGCCGCGTGGCCCCGGCCCGCGATCGGGGTTCCCACCACCACGTCGTCCGATCCCGATACTCTCTCGAGCAGCACGACCAGCGCGGCGTGCACCACCATGAACAGCGTCGAATTGTACTGGCGTGCAAGCTCGGTCAGAGCTTTGTGAACGGAGGGCGGGATGTCGAACGGGACGACGTCCCCGAGGAACGACCGCTGGAGGGGTCGTGGCCGATCCAGAGGCAGTGGCAGCACGTCCGGGATGCCCGACAACGTCCGCGCCCAGTAGCCGAGCTGCCCGGACATCATCGAATCGGGCTGGTCTTCGGTGCCCAGAGCCGCTCGCTGCCACAGGCTGTAGTCGGCGTACTGCACGGGCAGCGGCGCCCAGCCGGGTGCCTGCTGCTGTGCGCGGGCGGTGTAGGCGAGCATCACGTCCCGCGCCAGGGGTGCCATCGAGAAGCCGTCGGCCGCGATGTGGTGCGCGACGAGGGCGAGGACGTGCCGCTCGGGAGCGAGTTCCCACAGTCGCACCCGGATCGGAAGGTCCTCGGTGACATCGAATCCCACGCCGAAGAATGCGGTGAGCGAGTCGCGAAGGGCCCCTTCGGCAACCGGGACCGGATCGAGTTCGGGGGTCGCGAGCGCGGAATCGACGATCACCTGCCGGGGTCCGTCGGCGGAACCGGGAAACACGGTCCGCAGCGACTCGTGCCGTTCCATGACGTCGCCGAGTGCCGCTTGTAGCGCAGACAGGTCCACCGCGCCGTCCAAGTCCAAGGCGACCGGGATGTTGTAGGCCGGTGAGGAGGTGTCGAATTGGTTGACGAACCACATGCGCTGCTGCGCGAGGGAAAGGGGAATCCGTTCGGGCCGCGCCGTCGCGGTGAGTGCCGGGGAGGCGGAACTCGTCCTCACGTCCGAGTCGATCCGGACGGCCAGATCGGACACCACGGGTGCGTCGAACAGCGCGGCGACACCCAGAGCCGTGTCCAGTGCGCTGTTGATGCGTCCGACCGCGCGGGTGGCACTGAGCGAGTCTCCCCCGAGGTCGAAGAAGCTGTCGTCGGCCCCGACGCGATCGACCCCCAGGACGGCGGCGAAGGCCGTGGCGATCGCTTCCTCCGCGGGTGTGGTGGGGGCGCGATATCCGATCGTGCGCGTGCCGAAGTCGGGTTTGGGCAGCGCTTTGCGGTCGAGTTTGCCGTTCACCGTCACCGGCAACTCCGCCAGCACCACCACCACCGACGGCACCATGAACCCCGGCAACGCCACCGCAGCCGACTCCCGCACCACCCGCTCGTCCACCACCGCCCCGGCCACCGGCACCACATACCCCGCCAGATAATCACCCGACGACCCATCCCCGCGCAGCACCACCACCGCCTGCGCCACATCCTCCCGGCGCAACAACACCGCCTCGATCTCCCCCAACTCGACCCGCTGACCCCGCAACTTCACCTGAAAATCCGTACGCCCCAAATACTCCAACTCACCGGACGGCAACCACCGGACCCGATCCCCCGTCCGATACAACCGCCCCGTACCGAACGGATTCGCCACAAAACGATCCGCCGTCAGGTCTGCTCGCCCCTGATACCCCCGCGCCAACTGCACGCCCCCGAGATACAACTCCCCCGCCACCCCCACCGGCACCACCCGCAACCGCCCATCCAGCACATAGGTCTGCGTATTCCACACCGGCGCCCCGATCGGGACCACCGCCCGATCCGACCCGGAGACCTCGTGGAACGTCACGTCGACCGCAGCCTCGGTCGGACCGTACAAGTTGTGCAGCTCCGCCCCGCTCACCCCGCGCAGACGTGCCGCAGTTGCCGACGGCAAGGCCTCACCGCTGGTGAACACCCGGCGCAGCGCACCGCACCCCTCCACGTTCGCCCCCGCCAGAAACACCTCGAGCATCGACGGCACGAAATGCACAGTGGTGACCGACTCCTCGCGGATCACCCGTTCGAGGTACGCCGGGTCGCGGTGCCCGTCCGGCTCCGCGATCACCAACCGCGCACCGACGATCAACGGCCAGAACAACTCCCACACCGACACATCGAACGTCACCGGCGTCTTCTGCAACACCACATCATCCGACGCCAACCCATACCGATCCTGCATCCACAACAACCGATTCACGACACCCTCGTGCGGAACCGCCACACCCTTCGGCCGACCCGTCGACCCCGACGTGAAGATCACATACGCCGGATTCTCCGGCCGCACCGGACCCGATCGATCGCCGTCCCCCACCGGACCCGCCGAAAACCCCGACACATCCAGGGTGTCCAACTCCACCACCCGCACACCCGCAGGCACCACCACCCGATCCGCCGACGACGTCAACACCAGCACCGGATCCGTAATCCCCACCACATACCCCACCCGCTCGGCAGGCTGACCCGGATCTATCGGCACATACGCCCCACCCGCCTTCACCACCGCGTAAATCCCCACCAACATCTCCACCGAACGACGCACGGCCACACCCACCGACGACTCCGGACCCACCCCCGCCGCGACCAAGAACCGCGCCAGCCGATTCACCCGCGCATCGAACTCCCCATACGACAACACCACATCCCCACACACCACCGCCGCAGCACCAGGAGTCCGCCCCACCTGCGCGTCGAGCAGGTCGACGAGGGTGGTGTGCGGCACCGGGTGACCCGTCGCATTCCACGAACCCACCACCAACGCCCGCTCACCCGGCCCCAGAACCTCCACATCACCGACCGCGGTGTCCACATCGCCGGCGATCGTCACGAGAATCCGGACGAGGCGGTCGGCGAGCGCTCCGGCATCGTCCCGGTCGACGGCTCCGGGTTGGTAGCGCAGACTCAATCGCAGCCGTGGTTCGAGGATCGACAGCAGCGTGAGCGGATAGTGCGTGGCGTCGCGGGCATCGAGACCGGTCACCCGCATGCCCCCGATGTCGGTGTTCTCGTCCAGTCCGGACGTGTCGATCGGGAACGACTCGAACACCGACAGCGTGTCGAACAGATTGCCCACACCCACCCGCGACTGAATCTCGCCGAGGCCGAGATGATGGTGGTCGAGTAGGGACGTCTGCTCGTCCTGCAGGCAGACGAGTAGCCGCGCGACGCTCTCGTCCGGGTCCACCCGCACTCGCACGGGCACCGTGTTGATGAACAGTCCCAGCATGTTCTCGACACCGGGCAGCTGCGGTGGACGACCGGACACGGTGGCACCGAAGACCACGTCGTCGCGGGAAAGTAACCGGGACAGCAGCATCCCCCACGCCGCCTGAATCACCGTGTTCACGGTGACGCCGGCGCGCTCCGCCGCCGCCGCGAGTCCGCCCCGCACCGGGGCGGGCAGTTCGACGTCGAGTTCGTGGGGCACACCGTAGAGCGCCGGGGACGCGTGGGGCGCCACCAGCGTCGGCTCCTCGACACCGTCGAGCGCTCGTTCCCAGGCCCGCACCGACGCCTCCGCGTCCCGGGTCGCTACCCAGTCCAGATACGTGCGGTACGAGGGCGGCTCCGGCAGCCCGGCCGGGTCGCCGTCGGCGGCATAGCGAACCAGCAGTTCCCGCACCAGCAGCGGCATCGACCAGCCGTCCAGGATGATGTGATGATTCGTGACCGCCAGCACGAAGCGCTCCGGTGCGGTGTGGAACAGGGTCAGCCGGAGCAGCGGCGGCCGGGTGAGGTCGAATCGGGCACTGCGGTCCTCGTCGAGCAGGCGCGCGAGTTCCGTGTCGGGGGCCGGCCCGTCGAGCGTGAGATCCACCTCCCGCCACGGCACGTCGACCGTGTCGACCACCAGTTGTGCGGGCACCCCGTCGTCGTAAACGAACGCGGTCCGCAGGCTGGGATGCCGGGCCAGCAGTCCCGCGGCGGCGGCGCGCAGACGTTCGGCGTCGACCGCGCCCTCGAGGTCGATGCGCAGTTGCGCTGTATAGACGTCCATCGACTCCGCGGCCAGGGAAGCGTGGAACAGCAATCCCGATTGCAGCGGAGACAGCGACCACACGTCCCGCAGCGCCGGGAAACGCTCCTCCCAACGCTCGATCTGCTGCTGGTTCGCCGACACCAGCGGCAGGTCGGACGGTGTCAGCCCGCCCGCATCCGGTCGTGATGCGTGCGCGGCAAGTCCGTCGAGGGCGCGGCGCCAAAGATCCACGAACGCCGCGACCTCGGTGTCGCGGAGAACCCCCGCAGGAAAGGCGAACGACGCCCTCAGCCGGGGTCCCTCGGGACTGTCGGCGACGACGGCGTTGATGTCGATCACGGACGCGACCGGCAGGTCGGGGTTGCGCGTGCCGCCGAGCGTGCTCTCCACCGGCAGCCAGTCCTCGGTTCCGTCCGTGGTGGTCACTCGACCGAGATAGTTGAAACTCACCTGCGGAGTGGGGAACCGGCGGAGGGACTCCACCGTCTCGTCGCCAAGGTAGCGCAATAGACCGTAACCGATCCCGTGATCCGGGATCGCCAGCAACTGCTCCTTGACGGCCTTGACTGCTCGCCCTGCCGCGACACCACCTGCCATCGCGTCGTCGACATCGATTCCAGTGAGGTTCAACCGCGCCGGATACACGGTGGTGAACCAGCCGACGGTGCGGGACAGGTCCGCGCCGACGACGATCTGCTGCTCGCGGCCGTGGCCCTCGAGGGTGATCAGAGCGTCCGAGACGGAGACGCCCCGATCCCGTCGCCAGGCGATCAGTGCCAGCGTGACGGCGGCGAGCAGTCCGTCGCCCACACTCCCGTGGAACGCGGCCGGAAGCGTGGTGAGCAGGGCGTCGGTCACCACCGACGGCACGTCGACCGTGACGGTGCCGACGGCGGCGTCGACATCGATCGCGGGATCCAGTGGTCGCGAACCGATCAGCGGGTCCGGGCCGTCCAGGATCTTCTCCCACGAGGCCAGTTCGCCGGCCCGGTGCCGAGCAGCGTCGGACAGGCCGTGCGACCACCGCCGCATCGACGTTCCGACTGCCGGCAGTGCCGGCGGGAGACCGGCCTGGAGTTGGCTGCACGCCGACGCGAGATCAGCGACGAGGATGCGCCACGAGACACCGTCGACCACGAGATGGTGCACCACCACGAGCAGTCGCCCGGCGCCGTCCGGGACGTCGAACCAGACCACCCGCAGCATGCGGGCCGCGGCAGGGTCCAGGTGGTCGGCCGCAGCATCGAGTTCTGCGGTCGCGAGTGCGGTGAAGCCGTCGCCCACCACCGTGTCGACCGGCACCCGGCGGGCCAGTGTTTCCGCCGGCACCGCGCCCGCAGGCAGCACGTCCATGTCTTCCCCGGACACACGCGCGCGGAGCATGTCGTGCCGGTCCACTACCGCCTCGACGGCGCGGACGAGGACCTCACGGGTGAGACCGGCGGGGGCCGCCAGCAGCAGTGCCTGCGTGAACCTGTCGAGCCGTCCGCCGCTGCGCTCGAACATCCAGCGGGCGACGGGTGTCAGCGGCAGGGGGCCGACACCACCGCCCGACAGCTCGTCGAGAGCCACTGTGCCGTCGCTGTCGAATCGCGCCGACGCGGCGAGACCGGCGACCGTCCGGTGGTCGAACACGTCTCGGGGAGAGAGGATCACACCGGCGGCTCGTGCGCGGGCCACCAACTGGATCGACATGATGCTGTCGCCGCCGAGGGCGAAGAACGAGTCGTCCACGCCCACCGAGTCCAGGCCGAGCACCTCCTCGAACAGTCCGGCGAGAAGCGCCTCGGTCTCGGTTTGCGGCGGCCGACTCTCGGAACCCGAGAAGTCGGGGGCCGGAAGCGCTGTGCGGTCGAGCTTTCCGTGCACCGTCAGCGGAAGCGATTCGAGTATCACGAGCGCCGCCGGCACCATGTACGACGCCAACCGGCCCCCGACGAAGTCGAGGACAGCCCTCGCATCGACCGTCGCACCCGGTTCGGGCACCAGGTAACCGATCAGCCGATCGCCGCCGCCGTCCCCGTTCCATACGCCTGCGACCGCGTGGGCCACGGAGTCGTGGGCGAGCAACGCCGACTCGACCTCGCCGAGTTCGATCCGGAAGCCCCGGATCTTCACCTGGGAATCGGTGCGCCCGAGGTACTCCAGCTGACCGTCGGACAGCCAGCGCGCGCGGTCGCCGGTGCGATACATCCGGCTTCCCGGCGGGCCGAAGGGGTCGGCGACGAATCGTTCGGCGGTCAGCGGGAACCGCCGGCGGTACCCGCGTGCGAGAGCGGGGCCTGCGAGATACAACTCCCCCGCGACACCGGCAGGCACCGGGTGCAGTCGCGAGTCCAGCACGACCTCGGCGAAACCGAGCGTGGGCGTGCCGATCGTGATCGGAGCCCCCGGTACCAGTTCGTCGCTGATACTCGACACGACGGTCGACTCGGTCGGCCCGTACGCGTCGAACATGCGACGGCCCGGCGCCCACCGCGCGACCAGTTCGGGCGGACACGCTTCGCCGCCCGTCACCACACACTCGAGTGCGGTGAGACCGGTGGGGTCGACCGACGCGAGCGCCGCCGGAGTGACGAAGCAGTGCGTGACCCGCTCGGATTCCAGCAACTGCGCCAGTTCGGCACCGCCGTAGACGGACGGCGGTGCGATCACCATCGTGGCTGCCGCGCCGATCGCCAGCAGCAGTTCGAGAACGGACGCGTCGAAGCTCGGTGATGCGAAGTGCAGCGTCCTGGATTCGGGCGTCGTGCCGAACGTCTCCCTCTCCTGGGTGGCGAAGGCGGCGAGACCGCGGTGGGTGGTGACCACGCCCTTGGGCCGGCCGGTGGACCCCGAGGTGTAGATGAGGTAGGCGGGATTGTCGATCCGAATCGCCTCTGTCCGCTCGTCATCGGTGACCGGCGACGACGGATAGTGCGACAGCCGATCGTCCAAGCCTGGGTCATCGAGCACCAGCCACGGCACCGTGTCCGGAAGTGCGCCGCGCTGCGCCGACCCCGTCACGCCCCACACGGCACCGGAGTCGGTGAGCATGAAGTCGATCCGTGCTGCCGGATGGTCCGGATCCACCGGAAGGAAGGCGGCCCCCGACTTGACCACCGCCCAGACGGCCAGGACGGATTCGACGGACCGCGGCACACACACTGCGACGACGGATTCGGGGCCGACACCGCGCTCGATCAACATGCGGGCCAGCTGGTTCGATCGCCTGTCGAGGTCCCCGTAGCGCACGTCCCGTCCGTCGAAGACCAGCGCCGTGGCCTCCGGATCGTTCACGGCCGCCTCGGCCATCAGATCCGGCAGCGTCCGTGCTTCGACCGCCGCACCGCCCGTCACCGGGGCCAGTACGGCACGCTCCAGTGGTCCGAGAATGTCGATGTCTCCGACCCGGGCGCCGGGGTCGGCCGTGACTGCTTCGAGAATGCGCACGAGCCGTTCCGCGAAGCCGAGCACCGTGTCCTCGTCGAACAGATCGGTCGCGTAACCCAGTCCCGCCGCGATGCCGGTGGGGTTGCCGTCGGCGTCGACGTTCTCGGCCAGGGTCAACTGCAGATCGAAGTTGACGGTGTCGATCTCGAGGTCGACGTTCCGGACCTGCAGATCCGGCAATTCCAGCGTGGGGCGCTCGATGTCCTGGAACTCCAGCATCACCTGGAAGAGCGGCGCGTACGCCGTCACCCGGGAAGGACTCAGGACTTCGACCACCCGTTCGAACGGGACCTCCGCGTGGGTGAAGGCGCCCAGATCGGTTTCTCGAACGCCGGCCAGGAACTCGGAGAAGGTGGCGCCGCCGTCGACGTGGGTGCGCAGGACGAGGGTGTTGACGAACATGCCCACCACGTCGTCGAGTTCGCGTTCGCCGCGGCCGGCGATCGGCGTCCCGACGGCGATGTCGTCCGCGCCGCTCACCCGTGCCAGCATGATCGCCAACGCGGCATGCAACGTCATGAACACCGTTGTGGTGTGGTGCCGCGCCAGCCTGACCACACCGGCATGAACTTCCGGATCGATCACGAACTCGACGTGGCCGCCGCGAAGTGACCGCACGGTGGGACGGGGACGGTCGGTGGGCAACTCCAGCACTTCGGGCAGATCCGACAGCGCGGTGGTCCAGTAGGTCAGCTGTCGCGAAATGGGTGAATTCTCGTCGGATTCCGATCCCAGCCACTCGCGCTGCCACAGAGCGTAGTCGGCGTATTGCACCTCGAGCGGGGCCCAGTCCGGGGCCGACCCGTTCACCCGGGACACGTACGCGTCCATGACGTCGCGCGCGAGGGGGGCCATCGAGAAGCCGTCGGCCGCGATGTGGTGCATCACCACCGCCAGCACGTGCACGTCCTCGTCGAGCCTGAACAGTCGTGCGCGCAACGGCACCTGCGTCGTGACGTCGAATCCGGCGGACAGCACTCGCCGCGACTGTTCGCGGAGCTCGGATTCCCCCGACATCGCGATCGGTTGGAGGTCGGGCACCGCGCTCGCCGCGGGCAGGATCACCTGGCGCGGACCGTCGTCGGTGAGCGGGAACAGGGTGCGCACGGCCTCGTGCCGTTCGATGACGTCGGCCACCGCTACCTGGAGCGCATGCAGGTCGAGCCGACCCTCGAGCCTCAACGCGAACGCGACGTTGTACGCGGACGAGGAGGTGTCGAACTGGTTGACGAACCACATCCGCTGCTGGGCCGGCGACACGGGGACTTCGGCGGTACCTTCCCTCGGCTTCAGCGGTGGCCGGGCCTCCAGCCCCTCGTGCGACTCCGCCAGTGCCGCCAGACCTGCCACGGTGGGGGCGTCGAACACGTCGCGAATGCCGATCCGGTCTCCTACGGCGGCATTGATCCGCGCGACCAGCCTGGTGGCGATCAGAGAGTTTCCGCCGAGGGCGAAGAAGTCGTCGTTCATGCCTACCCGCGGGAGGCCGAGCAGGTCGGCGCACACGGCGGCCACTATCCCCTCGATCGGGGATCGGGGAGCGACGAAACCCACCGCGGTGCTGACGAAGTCCGGTTCGGGCAGCGCTTTGCGGTCCAGTTTGCCGTTCACCGTCACCGGCAACTCCGCCAGCACCACCACCACCGACGGCACCATGAACCCCGGCAACGCCACCGCAGCCGACTCCCGCACCACCCGCTCGTCCACCACCGCCCCGGCCACCGGCACCACATACCCCGCCAGATAATCACCCGACGACCCATCCCCGCGCAGCACCACCACCGCCTGCGCCACATCCTCCCGGCGCAACAACACCGCCTCGATCTCCCCCAACTCGACCCGCTGACCCCGCAACTTCACCTGAAAATCCGTACGCCCCAAATACTCCAACTCACCGGACGGCAACCACCGGACCCGATCCCCCGTCCGATACAACCGCCCCGTACCGAACGGATTCGCCACAAAACGATCCGCCGTCAGGTCTGCTCGCCCCTGATACCCCCGCGCCAACTGCACGCCCCCGAGATACAACTCCCCCGCCACCCCCACCGGCACCACCCGCAACCGCCCATCCAGCACATAGGTCTGCGTATTCCACACCGGCGCCCCGATCGGGACCACCGCCCGATCCGACCCGGAGACCTCGTAGAACGTCACGTCGACCGCAGCCTCGGTCGGACCGTACAAGTTGTGCAGCTCCGCCCCGCTCACCCCGCGCAGACGTGCCGCAGTTGCCGACGGCAAGGCCTCACCGCTGGTGAACACCCGGCGCAGCGCACCGCACCCCTCCACGTTCGCCCCCGCCAGAAACACCTCGAGCATCGACGGCACGAAATGCACAGTGGTGACCGACTCCTCGCGGATCACCCGTTCGAGGTACGCCGGGTCGCGGTGCCCGTCCGGCTCCGCGATCACCAACCGCGCACCGACGATCAACGGCCAGAACAACTCCCACACCGACACATCGAACGTCACCGGCGTCTTCTGCAACACCACATCATCCGACGCCAACCCATACCGATCCTGCATCCACAACAACCGATTCACGACACCCTCGTGCGGAACCGCCACACCCTTCGGCCGACCCGTCGACCCCGACGTGAAGATCACATACGCCGGATTCTCCGGCCGCACCGGACCCGATCGATCGCCGTCCCCCACCGGACCCGCCGAAAACCCCGACACATCCAGGGTGTCCAACTCCACCACCCGCACACCCGCAGGCACCACCACCCGATCCGCCGACGACGTCAACACCAGCACCGGATCCGCAATCCCCACCACATACCCCACCCGCTCGGCAGGCTGACCCGGATCTATCGGCACATACGCCCCACCCGCCTTCACCACCGCGTAAATCCCCACCAACATCTCCACCGAACGACGCACGGCCACACCCACCGACGACTCCGGACCCACCCCCGCCGCGACCAAGAACCGCGCCAGCCGATTCACCCGCGCATCGAACTCCCCATACGACAACACCACATCCCCACACACCACCGCCGCAGCACCAGGAGTCCGCCCCACCTGCGCGTCGAGCAGGTCGACGAGGGTGGTGTGCGGCACCGGGTGACCCGTCGCATTCCACGAACCCACCACCAACGCCCGCTCACCCGGCCCCAGAACCTCCACATCACCGACCGCGGTGTCCGGATCCGCAACCAGACCCGCCAGAATCCGGAGGAACCGTTCCCCGAATCCCGTGACCGTGTCCGGATCGAACACGTCCGAGGCGAACGTGAACGACGCGTCGATGCCTGCCGGCGTCCCGGACGCGTCGTAGCGTTCCGCGAGCGTCAACTGCAGATCGAATTTGGACACACCGGAATCGACATCGAGGATCTCCACCGTCAGTCCCGACAGGTCGAGGTGCGCCGGGGCGGTGTTCTGGAACTCCAGAAGAACCTGGAACAGCGGTGAGTACGCTGTCGAGCGGGTCGGTGCGACCGTGTCCACCACGCTCTCGAACGGCACCTCGGCATGACCGAACGCTGCCAGATCCGCCTCCCGCGCCCGCGACAGCACCTCGGCGAACGTTGCTGCGGGCTCGACGGTCGTCCGCAGGACCAGAGTGTTGACGAGCATCCCCACCACGTCGTCGAGTGCTTCCTCGCCGCGCCCGGCGATCGGCGTCCCGATCGCGATGTCTCCGGAACCACTCAGCCGCGCCGCCAATACCGCCAGCACCGCGTGCATCACCATGAACATCGTGGAGTTGTGCTGCCGCGCAATGCGCAGAAGCGCCCGATGCTGTTCCGCCGACACCGGGAACCGGACGATCCCACCCCGTAATGCTCTGTCCGCGGGTCTCGGTCGATCGAGGGGAAGATCTATCGCGTCGGGGAGGCCGGACAGCGTCTGCTTCCAGTATTCCAACTGCGCCGACATCATGCTGTCGGGGTTCTCGTCACTGCCGAGGGCCGCCCGCTGCCACAGGCTGTAGTCGGCGTACTGCACCGGGAGTGGCCGCCAGTCCGGCGCCTGCTGCTGTATCCGCGCCGAGTAGGCCACCATCAGGTCGTGCGCGAGCGGGGCCAGCGACGCTCCGTCCGCCGAAATGTGGTGCACCACCAGCACGAGGACGTTCTCGTCGTGGCCGGTCCGGAACAGGGCACCACGTACGGGCACCTCGGTGCTCACGTCGAAGCCCCGAGCGGTCAATTCGGCGATCCGCGCGCGCACCGCGTCCTCGTCTTCGCAGACCGTCGGCTCCAGATCCGGAATCACCTCCCCCGGTGGCAGGATCACTTGTTGCGGTCCGTCCACCGACGCCGGATACACCGTGCGCAGCGATTCGTGTCGTTCGAGGACGTCCGCAACCGTGGCCCGGAGCGCCTCCACGTCGAGCGTTCCGGACAGTCGGAGCGCCATCGGAATGTTGTAGGCCGGCGACGAGGTGTCGTACTGATTGACGAACCACATACGTTGCTGGGCGAGCGAAAGCGGGATCCGGTCGGGACGTGTCTGCGCCACCAGGTCCGGGCGGTCGGGACGCCTCGCGTGAGTACCCTCGATCCGGTCTGCCAGTGCCTCCACCGTCGGTGCCTCGAACAGGGTCCGCACCACGAGGTCGATGCCGAGTGCGGCGTTGACCCGCGCCACCACTTTCGTCGCGACCAGTGAATTTCCGCCGAGGTCGAAGAAGCTGTCGTCGAGCCCGATTCGTTCGACACCCAGCACGTCGGCGAACACTCGCGCGACGGCCCGCTCCACCGGAGTGGCAGGTGCACGGAACTCGGTGGCCGTGGAGATGAATTCCGGCGCCGGCAGTGCCGCACGATCGAGCTTCCCCACCGGTGTCATCGGGATCTCGTCCAGTACCACGATCGCCGCCGGCACCATGTACGTCGGCAATCGCTCTGCGGCATAGTCGATCAACTCGCGAGTCGCGAGCTGGTGCCCGGCCGCAGGCAGCACGTACGACACGAGCACCGTGTCGCCGGACGGTGCCGTTCGCGGCATCGTCATCGCGGTCCGCACGCGCGGATGGGCGTGGAGGACGGTGTCGATCTCACCGGGCTCGATGCGGAATCCGCGTATCTTCACCTGGAAATCGATGCGGCCCAGGTACTCCAGTGAAAGGTCGGTGCGCCACCGCACCACGTCCCCGGTTCGATACATCCGCTCGCCGGGGCCGCCGAAGGGGTTGGCCACGAACCGTTCGGCCGTCAGCGCTGATTTGCCGTGATACCCGCGGGCGAGGCCGTCACCCGCGACGTACAGCTCCCCGGCGACGCCGGGCGGCACGGGTTGCAACCGCGCGTCGAGGACGACCTCGTGGAACCCGCGGAGCGGACCGCCCACCGTGATGGTGCCGGTCGGTGACATCGGTGCACTGATGTTGGACATCACGGTGGCCTCGCTGGGCCCGTACGCGTTGCTCAATCTGCGACCGGGCGCCCACCGCTCGACGAGTTCCGGCGGGCACGCCTCGCCGCCGAACACCACGTCGCCGAGGTCGGCGAGTCCGTCCGGTTCGACCGTTCCGAGCGCGGCAGTGGTGACGAATCCGTGAGTGACCCGCTCCGACTTCAGGAAGCGGGACAACTCGGCGCCGCCGTAAACCGTGGGCGGCACGATCACCATGGTTGCCGCGGCGGCGAACACGTGCAGGTACTCGGAGACGGACGCGTCGAAACTCGGTGTGGAGAAGTGCAGAATCCGGGATGTCTCCGTCGCCCCGAATCGTGAGCGCTGCTCGGCCGCGAAGTTGTCCAGGCCACCGTGTGTGACCACGACGCCTTTGGGCCTGCCCGTGGAACCGGATGTGTAGATCACGTAGGACGGGTTCTCCACGCGGAGAGGCCGCGCCCGCTCGGCATCGGTCACGACGGATACCGGGTGCGCCGCACAGTGGGTCCGGAATTCGTCGTCGTCGAGTACGAGCCACGGAATCGCGTCCGGAAGCAGGGAACGGACGGCGGACACCGTGATGCCCAGGGCGGCACCCGAATCGCCGAGCATGTGCTCGATACGTTCGGCCGGGTAGTTCGGGTCCACCGGCACGTAGGCCGCACCCGACTTCGCCACCGCCAGCATCGACAGAACCGACTCGATCGAGCGAGTCGTGCCCAGTGCGACGAAGTTCTCCGGCCCGATGCCGCGTCCGGCGAGGACGCGCGCCAACTGGTTCGAGCGCTCGTCCACTTCGCGGTACGTCACCTCGGTACCGCGATACGAGAGCGCGATACCGTCGGGGTTGGTTCGTGCTGCCGCGGAGAACAATTCGGGCAAGGTGCGGCCCGGTCGCCCCGGACTGCCGGAGACCGGAACGAGTGTGGCCCGTTCGGTATCGGACAGGATGTCGAGGTCGCCGACGACGAGCCCGGGGTCGTCGGCGGTCGTCTCCAGGATTCGGCGGAACCGTTCGCCGAGGCGACGTACCGTGTCGGGGTCGAACAGATCGGTGGCGAACCCGAGAGTCGCCGTGATGCCGGACGGGATGCCGTCGGCGTCGGAGGTCTCGGTCGCGGTCACCCGGAGGTCGAGTCGGCCGATCCCGGACGTCTCCGCCTCGTCACGGCACTCGAGAAGGACCTGGACGATCGGCGAGTACGCGGGCGAATCGCCGAGGGCGAGCGTCCGGACCACCCGTTCGAATGGGACGTCGCGGTGCTCGAACGCCTCCCGGTCGATGTCGCGGACGTGGCCGAGGAGATGCGTGAAGTGCGTGTCCGGTTCGACGCGGGTACGGAGCGCCACGAGGTTCCGGCCGTGGTCCGCCGTGGTCGTGGTTCCGATCATCACGTCCGAGGCCCCCGACAGCCGGCTCAGCAGCACGGTGAACGCTGCGTGCAGAACCGAGAACGCGGTGGTGTCGTGTTCGTGCGCGAGGGCCAGCACCGCGGCATGCGCTTCCGCGCCGATCTGAATTTCGACGCGGTCTTCCCGCCCGGATTGCTCGACGGGCCGGGGCCGATCGGACGGCAAATTCAGCACTTCGGGCATCCCCGACAGCTGATCCGTCCAGTACGCGAGTTGATGCGCCTCGAGGCGTCGTCGCTCGCCGTCGCGGGCCGTGACCTCGTGAATCGTCGCGACCCGGGCCTGCGGGTCGGCCGAGATGAACTCTTCCAGCAGTTCGACGAAGTGCCGGTGGTGCAGGCGCAGCGCCGCGTCCTCGTACCGGTTCGGGTTGGCCCGGAAATCGACGTAGATCTCGGCCGGCGTCCCGCTCGGGTACACGTTGACCAGGAGGTCTTCCACCGGACCCGACGTGACGATGTGGTATTCGCCGACCAGTGGGCCCAGCTGCACGTTCTGGTGGAACAGCATGACGTTGACCATCGGTCCGTGGAGATCGGCGCCGCTGCCCGCGCCCACGTCGCGGCGGATGTCCTCGACACTGCACCGCTGATGCCGCAACGCGCCCATCAGCTCACGTCTGACCCGCGACACGAGGTCCGCGACCGTCTCGTCCTCGTCGACCGTGATCGGCAGCGGTGCGACGCTGACCATCATGCCGCCGGAGTTGCGCAGCACCGACGTGGTCCGGCCGGACATCGGAACATTCACGAGGACATCAGTTTTCGCCGTGGTCCGCGACAGGTAGCAGGCGAAGGCGGCGATGATCGTGACTGCCGCGGTGGCGTTTGCCCGACTGTCGGCGCCGTGGATACCGGACACGGCGGCCTCGGACAGCAGGGCACTCTCGACCTTGCTCCTGGCGAGTGCGGGGGCGGGCGCGTCGGCCAGGGTCGATCCGTCGACGGCCTCGACTCGCTTCGCCCAGTACTCCCGGTCGGCCACGAAGCGATCCGACGACCGGTAGCGGGCGTCGACGTCGTACAGCTCGTGCAGGGTCGCGGCGCGACTCGGATCCGGTTCGCGCCCGGCCACCACGGCCGAGTACCGGTGCGCGATGCGGTTGATCACCGTCATGGCGCCGTATCCGTCGAGCGCAACGTGGTGAATGCGGCTGTACCACAGGTAATGCGACTCTCCGACGCAGAGAATCGAGGTCTCGAACAGTCGATCCGCGTCGAGATCGAGGGGGGCCTGGTAGTCCCGGTCCATCCATTCGTGCGCGGCAGCGACCGGGTCGTCCTCACCGCGAAAGTCGATGAAGGCGATGGACGTGTCGGTGGCGTGGTCCACGTACTGCATCGGTCGGCCGTCGACCTCGACGACCTTGAGGAACGGCGACTGGAACTCGCGGGCCACCGCGATGGTCTCCCGGCGCAGCAGGTCGATGTCGAGGTCGCCGTGCAGTTCCACGTAGTGCGCTACCGAGATCGGCACCGCGGGGTCGAGTTGCTGCGCGAACCAGGTGGCACGCTGCGCCGCAGACAGCGG
Organism: Rhodococcus sp. JVH1; assembly: GCF_000280725.2. NCBI lineage: Bacteria > Bacillati > Actinomycetota > Actinomycetes > Mycobacteriales > Nocardiaceae > Rhodococcus > Rhodococcus sp. JVH1. The sequence goes on from NZ_CP166289.1 coordinate 2,369,454, forward strand.
GAACGGCTCCCCTTCCGAATCGTGTGTGGCCGGCTTCCGCGCGTCGACGGGCTTCACGGCGGTTCCTCCCCATAAGGTATCCCCGACCACTCACAGCGTGACCGCGTCCGTATCCTGGCTCGCGAATGCGGGAGGCGGTAACTTTTCGCCGTCCCCCAGAAAATTCGTTCGCCGTCCACAGGGCGCACAGACCCCATCGTTGCACAGCGGCACGGCCCCGTTCAGCGGATTCGGTCGTCGCGGCGCCGGGTGCGACCGGCCTCGAGATACCTCGACAGCACCGGCCCGATGACGGCGAGGGACTGCGGCTCGATCATGTCGTTGTGCCCGCAGTCCACCCGGTGCTCCACGATTCGACCGGTCACGAGCGGCCGCCACTCGTCCGCCGACCGGGCGCGCGTGGTGCCGTCGTCGTCGCCGGTCGCGGGGAAGATCAGCAGTTCGCCGTCGTAGACCTGCGGCTCGAACCGGTGGACGAGGTTTCGCGAATTCTCGTATCCGGCGTTGATGCGCTCGAGGTGTTCTCCGCGCAGTCCGGTGTCACTGCCCCACGATTCGTTCAGCAGTTGCGCCGCGCGATCGTACGTGAGGTCGCCGTCGGTGGCGACGACGAGCCCAAGGCCGCGGAGCAGATCCCGCATGTCGAGCTTCCCGAACAGCGGATCCTCGCCGTTGTCGGGATAGCTGTCCATGACGGTGAGGGAGGCGACGTCGTCGCCTGCATGCTGGAGTTCGACGGCCATCGCGTGGGCGATGACCCCGCCCAGCGACCAGCCGAGCAGGTCGTACGGTCCCTCCGGCTGGATGGCCTTCATCTCCTCGACGTACCGGTGCGCGAGTTGTTCGATCGACCGGTAGTCGCCGTCTCCGCTGATCGTGGGCAACTGCAGTCCGTACGCGCGGCGGTCGGCGGGCAGATACCGGACGAGGCCCGCATATCCCCAGGAGAGCCCGATTCCCGGGTGGACGCAGAACAGCGGTCGTCCGGTGCCCTCGGTTCGCAGCGGGATGACCACCCCCAGCGCCTCCGTCACCCCGCTCTCTGCCGACGGCACTGCGATCCTGCGAGCGAGGCCGGCCGGGGTGGGATCGAGGAACATCCATTGCAGCGGGATCTTCCGACCGAGCCTCTCCTGCAGGGCGGCGATCACCTTCGTCGCGAGCAGGGAGTTGCCGCTTCTCTCGAAGAAGTTGTCCTCGGCCCCCACCCGGTCGAGCTCGAGCACCTCGGCGAAGACGTCCACGATCGCCGCCTCGAGGTCGTTCGCCGGCAACCGGAAGGCGGCGCCCGACAGGAACTCGGGTGCGGGCAGTGCGGTGCGATCCAGCTTGCCCACCGGCGTCAGCGGAATCTGTTCGAGGACGACGATCGCGGCGGGCACCATGTGGGCGGGCAGACGCTCCCCGACGAGACGGGTGAGTTCCGCGGTGTCGACGTCCGCGCCGCCGATCGGCCGGACATACGAGACGAGCAGCGGTTCCCCGGCGGGCCCTGCACGGCCGATGGTGACGGCGAACCCGACGTCCGGATGATCGGTGAGTACGGCGTCGATCTCGCCGGGTTCGATGCGGAACCCGCGGATCTTCACCTGGAAGTCGCTGCGCCCGACGTACTCGAGGGTGCCGTCCCGGCGCCACCGCACCACGTCTCCCGTGCGGTACATCCGCTCGCCCGGGGGACCCCAGGGGGCGGCCACGAAACGGGACGCCGTCAGACCGGGCCGACGGTGATACCCGGACGCCAGAGCGCGTCCCGACACGTACAGCTCACCGACCACACCGACCGGCACCGGGCGCAGCCGCGAATCCAGCACGACCTCGGAGACGCCGCGGGTGGGTGCGCCGAGCGTGATCGGCTCGCCCGGCACCAGCGCGTCGCTGATGTTCGACATGATCGTCGTCTCGGTCGGCCCGTAGGCGTTGAACATCCGGCGGCCGGGCGCCCACCGGGCGACGAGTTCGGGTGGACAGGCTTCACCGGCCACGACCAGCATCCGCAGCGACTCGAAGCCGAGGGGGTCCATCGACGCCAGTGCGGTCGGGGTGACGAATCCGTGGGACACCCGCTCGTCGCTCAGCAGTGCGGCCAGTTCGGTGCCGCCGTAGATCGTCGGCGGGGCGATCACCAGCGTCGCTCCCGCGCAGAATGCCATGACCAGTTCGAACACGGACGCGTCGAAACTCGGCGACGCGAAGTGCAGCACCCGGGCGCCGGGTGTGACGGCGAGGCGGTCGCGCTCCTCCGCGGCGAGGTTCGCCAGCCCACGGTGTGTGACGGCCACTCCCTTGGGGACGCCCGTGGATCCGGACGTGTATATGAGGTACGCGGGATGTGCTTCGTGCAGCGGTGCCGTCCGGTCCGCGTCGGTGACGGGGGCAGGCGACTGCAGCCGGATCCGTTCCTCGTCTTCGGCGTCGTCGAGCACGATCCAGTTCACGGTGCCGGGCAGCTGATCCCGGTGTGCCCGCAGGGTCACCCCGGACACCGCCCCGGAATCGGTGAGCATGTGCTCGATGCGGTCGAGTGGATACCCGGGGTCGACCGGCAGGAACGCGGCGCCCGTCCGAGCGACCGCCCACACCGACAGCACCGATTCGATCGAGCGCGGCAGGCTCAGCGCGACAGTGGTTCCCGGACCCGCACCGTCCTCGATCAGGCGGCGCGCCAGCCGGTTCGACGCCTCGTCCAGTTCGCGGTAGCCGATCGTCCGGCCCCGGTAGGACACCGCGTCGGCGCCCCGGTCTCGTTCGACCGCGGCCGACAGCAGTTCCGGCAGCAGGACATTCGGGGCGTCGGATGCGCCACGCGCCGGGGTGAGCGCCGCGACTTCGTCGGTGCCGAGGATCTCGATGTCGCCGACCGGAACACCGGGTTCCGCGGTGACGGTGCCGAGGATGCGCACGAACCGTTCCGCGAACCCGCGCACCGTGTCGGCGTCGAACAGGTCGGTCGCGTAGTCGATCGCACCCACCATGCCCGCCGCGCTGCCGTCGGCGGCGAACCGCTCGTCGAGGATCACCTCGAGGTCCACCTTCACGACGGCGAGGTCGGGATCGAGCCCCTCGACGGTCAGCCCCGGCAACCGCAGGGCGGGATTCTCGGTGTTCTGGAATTCGAGGGACACCTGGAACAACGGCGAGTGGGCGGTCGACCGCACCGGTCCGACGGCGTCCACCACCCGTTCGAAAGGCAGGTCGGCGTGCGCGAAGGCGCCGAGATCGGCGTCGCGGACCCGCGCAAGCAGGTCACGGAACGGCTGTCCCGCCTCCACCGGGGTGCGCAGGGCCAGCGTGCCGACGAACATGCCGACGAGGTCGTCGAGCGCCGCCTCGCCGCGGCCGGCGATCGGGGTGCCGATCGCCACGTCCCCGGTGCCGCCGAGCCGGCCGAGCAGCACGGCGAGTGCCGCGTGCACGATCATGAACTCGGTGGACCGGTGCTCTCGCGCCGCCTTCCGGATCCGCTCGTGCAGGCCCGGGTCGATCGCGAAGCGCACCCGCTCGCCGCGGAACGACTGCTGTGCGGGACGCCGGCGGTCGGCAGGCAGTTCGAGGAGTTCGGGCAGCCCGGCCAGCGCCGACTCCCAGTAGGCCAGTTGCCGCGAGATCAGCGACCCGGGGTCGTCCTCCGAACCCAGCAGCCTGCGTTGCCACAGTGTGTAGTCGGCGTACTGGACCGGCAGCGGCGTCCATCCGGGAGTGCGGCCGTGGACGCGGGATTCGTACGCGACCATCACATCCCGCACCAGCGGTGCCATGGAGAAGCCGTCGGCCGAGATGTGGTGGACCACGACGGCGAGCACGTGGTCCGTCGGGTCCAGGGAGAACAGGGCGACGCGCAGCGGGACGGCTTGGGCGACGTCGAAGCCGGCCGTCACGAGCCGGGTGAGTTCTTCCCGGAGCCGACTGTCGTCCGCGACCGCGGTCGGCGCGAGCATCGGGGCGGTGGGCGCGAGGATCTCCTGGACTGGTTCGCCGTCGCGGAGCGGGAAGCGGGTGCGCAACGACTCGTGCCGGGTCACGACGTCCGTGACGGCGGCGGTCAGCGCATCCACGTCGAGGTCGCCGGTGAGCCGCACCACCATCGGGATGTTGTAGGCGGGCGAACTCGTGTCGAACTGGTTGATGAACCACATGCGTTGCTGGGCGTAGGACAGCGGGATGCGGTCGGGACGGGCTCCGGCGGTGAGGGCGGGACGGCCGGAGGGACCCGCTCCCGCGTGCTCGATGCGCGCGGCGAATGCCTCGACGGTGGGCGCCTCGAACAACGCCCGCACGCCGATGTCGGTGTCGAGTGTGGCGCGCAGGCGGGCCACGGCACGGGTGGCGCTCAGCGAGTTGCCGCCGAGGTCGAAGAATCCCGCATCCGCGCTCACCCGGGCGAGTCCGAGGACCTCCGCGAAGACCTCGGCCACCGTCTCCTCGACCGGATCGGCGGGTGCCCGGTATTCGCGCGCGCCGACGTCGAATCGTGGTGCGGGCAGGGCTTTGCGGTCGAACTTGCCGACGGCGTTCAGCGGGATCTCGTCCAGCACCGTGATCGAGGACGGCACCATGTGGGAGGGCAGTCTGCCCGCGAGACGGCGGGTGATCGTCTCGGTGTCGAGGGCATGCTCGGGTGCGGGCACGACGTACGACGCGAGGAGTGTGTCCCCGGCCGGACCGCGGTAGGCGACCGTGACCGCGAACCGGACGTCGGGGTCGGCCGTGAGGGTGGTGTCGATCTCGCCGAGCTCGATGCGGAACCCGCGCACCTTCACCTGGAAGTCGCTGCGGCCGAGGTACTCGATGGTGCGCTCGGGGGTCCAGCGCACGATGTCGCCGGTGCGGTACATCCGTTGCCCGGCCTCGGCGGGGTCGGCGACGAACCGCTCCGCCGTCAGCCCGGGGCGCCGGTGGTAGCCGCGCGCCAGTCCTGCACCGGCGAGGTACAACTCCCCCGGAACCCCGGCCGGAACGGGCTGCAACCGGGAATCCAGCACCAGCTCCGTGACACCGCGGATCGGTCCGCCGATGGTGATGCGGTCCCCCGGGGTCAGGGGATCGCTGATGTTGGACATGACCGTGGTCTCGGTCGGCCCGTACGCGTTGTACAACCGGCGCCCCGGCGCCCACCGGGACACGAGTTCGGGCGGGCAGGCCTCGCCGCCGACGGCGACGTCGGTGAAGTGATCCAGCCCCGCCGGGTCGAGGGATGCGAGCGCCGCCGTGGTGACGAATGCGTGCGTGACGTGCCGGTCCCGGATCAGCTGGGCGAGTTCGTCGCCGCCGAAGACGGTGGTCGGCACGATCACCATCGTCGCCGCCGCACCGAACGCCTGCAGATATTCGAATACGGATCCGTCGAAGCTCGGTGTCGAGAAGTGCAGCGTCCTGGACCCGGGATCCGCCCCGAAGCGGGCGAGTTGGTCGCGCGCGAAATTGTCGAGACCGCGGTGCGTCACGGTCACGCCCTTCGGCCTGCCGGTGGACCCCGACGTGTAGACGAGATACGCGGCCGTGTCGAGGGTGACCGGTGCCGTGCGGTCGCCGTCGTCGACCGGTGCCGAGGATGCGGCCGCGCACTCGGCGGCGAACGCGGGGTCGTCGAGAACGAGCCAGCCGATGTTCTCGGGCAGACGGGCGCGATGCTCGGACGTCGTGAGCCCGAGTGCGCACTCCGAGTCGGTGAGCATGTGCGTGATGCGCTCGCCCGGATAGTTCGGGTCGACGGGCACGAACACGGCCCCGATCCTGGCCACCGCCCAGACGCACAGCACCGACTCGATCGAGCGCGGGATACCCACGGCCACCGATGTTTCCGGTCCGAGTCCGCGGGCGATCAGAGCACGGGCGAGCCGGTTGGACCGCTCGTCCAGCTCCCGGTAGGACACCTCGACGTCGCCGGACGACAGGGCGACCGCATCCGGGTCGACCGCGACGGCGTCCGTGAAGATCTGCGGGAGCGTACGGACGGAGCCGGCGGGACCACCGCGGACCGGTACCAGTTCCGCGCGTTCCCGCTCGGTGAGCAGCGACAGCCGGGCCAGCGGCACGTCGGGTCCGGTGCAGGCGTCGAGCACCCGCACCACCCGCTCGGCGATGTCCTCGATCGCGCCGGGGGCGAACAGGTCGGGCACGTACTCGAACTTCAGGTGCAGGCTCGCCGCCGCCGACGCGACGAGACTCAGCGGGTAGTGGGCGGCGTCGCGGGCATCCACGCCGGTCACGCGGAGCCCGGCGATGTCGGTGTCTTCCGACAGCCCCGCCCGGTCCACCGGATACGACTCGAACACGGTGAGGGTGTCGAACCCGACGCCGGGACCCGCGGCGTCCTGGATCTCGGCGAGACCCGTGTAGTGGTGATCGAGCATCGCCGCCTGCTCGGCCTGCACCCGCTCCAGCAACGCGCCGAGTGTCTCCTCCGGGCGCAGCGTGACGCGCACCGGAACGGTGTTGATGAACAGCCCGATCATCGTCTCGATGCCGGAGAGTTCCGGCGGCCGGCCGGAGACGGTGGCGCCGAACACGACGTCGTCGCGTCCGGTGAGCATCGCCAGCACGATGCCCCATGCCGTCTGCAGAATGCTGTTGAGGGTGAGCCCGCGCGCCCGCGCGGATTCGCGGAGCCGGTCGGTCCGGTCCTCGTCGAGATCGAACACCCACTCCCGCGACACGGTCGACAGCTGCCGAGCCCGGTCGGCAGGCACCAGCAGCGTCGGTTCCTCGACCCCCGCGAGGGCGTCCGCCCAGGCCCGCGCGGACACGTCGGTGTCGCGCCCGCTCATCCACAGCAGGTAGTCGCGGTAGTCCCGCACGCGCGCCAGCGGCGACGGGTCGGCATCCGTGGCGTACAGCGTGAGCAGTTCCCGGATCATCAGCGGCATCGACCAGCCGTCGAGGAGGATGTGGTGGTTCGTCGACACCAGTCGGCAGCGGCCGCCGGCCGTCCGCACCAGCAGGAATCGGATCAGTGGTGCGGTGGCCATGTCGAAGGGGGTGGTCCGGTCGGCGGCCAGCAGTCGCTCGATCTCGGCGGCTGCCGCGTCCTCGTCCAGTCCGCTCAGGTCGTTCTCCCGCCAGGGCACGGCAACCCGGCCCGAGACCACCTGCACGGCCCCGCCCTCGGCGTCGTGACAGAACGCGCTGCGCAGGTTCGGGTGACGGTCGAGGAGTGCGGCGGCGGCCCGGCGCAGTCGTGCGGCATCGACGTCGCCGCCGAGGTCGAGAATCAGCTGGACGAGGTAGGCGTCCACCGATTCGTCGGCCAGTTCGGCGTGGAACAGCATGCCCGCCTGCAGCGGCGACAGCGGCCAGACGTCGGTCATCGCCGGGTAGCGGCGCTCGAGGTCGTCGATCGCGCTCTGGCCGAGCCGGACGAGGTTCAGGTCGGACGGGGTGAATCCGCCGCCACCGGACCGGGCGTGCGCGGTGAGGGCCTCGAGCGCGTCGGCCCACAGGCTGGCCAGTTCGCCGACGTTGTCGGCGGCGATCACCCCGACGGGGAACGACCACGTGGCGGTGAGTGCGGGACCGGCGGCGGTGTCGGTGGTCCTGGCGTTCACGTCGACGACGGCCGCCGCGGGCAGCCCGGAGTGCGCGGCGGCGGCGAGGCCCTCGTCGGAGACCGGCGTCCAGTCGCCGTCCGGAGCGGAACCCGAACCGAGCCTGCCGAGGTAGTTGAAGCTCACCTGCGCGCCCGGCAGGGCCGCGAGTTCCGGAGCCGTCTCGGCGTCGAGGTAACGGAGCAGCCCGAACCCGATGCCGTGGTCGGGGATCGACTGCAACCGCTCCTTCACCGCCTTGACCGCGACCCCGGCAGCGGGGCCGGCTGCGAATGCGTCGTCGATGTCCACGCCGCTCAGGTCGAGGCCCACCGGGAAGATCGTGGTGAACCAGCCGACGGTGCGGGCGAGATCGGCGCCCGGAACCACCTGCTCCTCACGACCGTGCCCCTCGAGATTCACCAACGCGCCGGACGACTCGATGCCCCGCGCCCGGCGCCAGCGGACGAGCGCCAACGCCAGCGCCGTCAGCAGTCCGTCGCCGACACTCCCGTGGAAGGCCTGGGGCAGCGTCGTCAGCAGGGCCTCGGTCACCGCGACGGGAATCCGGACCTCGACGTCGGAGGTCTGGACGTCGGCTGCGGTGAGGGCCCGCGACCCGAGCGGTGGGTCGGGGGTGTCGAGCACCTGCCGCCACAGGTCGAGTTCGGCTGTGCGAGAGGGCTCCTGCGCCACATCCGTGAGGGCGTGCGCCCACCGGCGCATCGACGTGCCGGTGCCGGGCAGGCTCGGCGGCTCACCCGACAGCACCTGGGCGCAGGCGAGGGCGAGGTCGGGGACGAGGATGCGCCACGACACCCCGTCGACCACCACGTGATGGGCGACGATCAGCAGCCGGCCCGGGGCTGCCGGTGTCGCACTGCTCGCGAACCACACCGCCTGCACCATCACACCCGACTCCGGGTCGAGCCGGTCCGCGGCGGCGTCCAGTTCGCGGGACGCGGCCACGGTGAACGAGTCCGCGGGGTCGAGTGACACCGTGCGCACCACCGCGGTCGCCCGCACCCAGCCGGGCGGCGCGACCGCCATCGCCGCACCGCGCTCGGCCCGGTCGCTCCGGTACAGCCGGGCGCGCAGCATGTCGTGCCGGTCCAGGACGGCCTGCAGCGCCGCAGTCAGCGCGTCCTCGTCCAGTGCGGCGGGGGTGGTGATCAGCGCGGCCTGCGAGTACCGGCGGAAATCGCCGCCCCTGCCCAGCATCCAGTGCACGATCGGCATGAGGGGGAATTCGCCGACGCCGCCGCCGGGCAACTCCTCCAGCGTGACCACCTCCTCTCCCGCGGTCGCGACCTCCGCGAGTGCGGCAACCGTCTTGCGTTCGAACACGTCCCGCGGGGTGATCACCACCCCGGACGCCTTCGCCCGGGTGACGAGCTGAATCGACATGATGGAGTCGCCACCGACCGCGAAGAACGAATCGTCGACGCCCACCGATTCGAGGCCGAGCACCTCGGCGAACAGGCCGGCGAGGATCCGCTCCGTTTCCGTCGCCGGTGCGCGGCCGAGCGACACCTGCCGTCCGAAGTCCGGTTCGGGCAGCGCCCTGCGGTCGAGTTTGCCGTTCACGGTGAGAGGCAGGGCGTCGAGCACCACCACGGCCGCGGGCACCATGTGCGCCGCCAGCCGGCCGGCGACCGCGTCGACGATTCCGGCCGGATCCAGCACCCGGCCCGCCTCGGGCACCACGTAGCCCACCAGTCGTTCGCGTCGCGCCAGCACCACCGACTGCGCCACTCCTTCGCAGGCGAGCAGCGCCGACTCCACCTCGCCGAGCTCGATGCGGAAGCCCTTGACCTGAACCTGGAAATCGTTGCGGCCCAGATATTCCAGCTGACCGTCCGCGTTCCACCGGCCGAGGTCGCCGGACCGGTACATCCGCGACCCGGGGGTGTGCGGGTCGGCCACGAACCGGGTCGACGTGAGCGCGAACCGTCCGAGATAGCCCCGGGACACCTGCGGGCCCGACACGTAGAGTTCCCCGACCACTCCCGGCGGCACCGGGTGCAGACGGGAGTCGAGCACGTACACGCGCAGTCCGGGCAGTGCCCGGCCGATCACGGAGGCCGACGCGGACGCGGCGAGTTCCGCGTCCAGCGGCAGGTGGCTGACGTGCACGGTGGTTTCCGTGATGCCATACATGTTCACCAGCGCCGGGGCGGTGTCAACGTGTCGCGCGTACCAGCGGGTGAGCTGCCCCAGGTCGAGGGCCTCGCCGCCGAACACGACGACGCGGAGGGACAGTTCGGTGGCGCCGGCGACCCGGTCCGCCTCGGCAAGCTGGTAGAAGGCGGTGGGGGTCTGATTCAGGACGGTGACGTTCTCGTCCCGCAGCAGTCGCAGGAACATGTCGGGTGAGCGGGTCGTGAAGTAGTCGACCACCACCAGCCGGCCGCCGTGGAGCAGCGCACCCCACAGTTCCCACACGGAGAAGTCGAACGCCGCCGAGTGGAACATGGTCCACACGTCGCAGGCATCGAACCGGAACAGCGGCTGCGTGTTCGCGAACAGGGTGACGACGTTGCGGTGCGCCACCTGAACGCCTTTCGGCTGCCCCGTCGAGCCGGAGGTGTAGATGACGTACGCCACCGAGTCCGGGCGCAGCGGCCCGGTCCGGTCGCCGTCGGTGACCGGCAGCGGCGACGTACGGTCGAGTTCGGCCACCGTTTCCGCGCTGTCCACGAGCAGGAGCGGGACCCCGCTCGCCCGGACCGCGTCGGATTCGGCCTCGGTGGTCAGCACACACACCGGCCGGGCGTCGGCGAACACGAACGCGAGCCGCTCCGCCGGGTACGTCACATCCACGGGCACGTAGCCGGCACCCGACTTCACCACCGCGAGCAGCGCCACCACCAGCTCCACCGACCGCGCGGCGGCGACGGCCACCAGGGTCTCGGGGCCGGCGCCCCGCGCGATCAGCAACCGCGCCAGGCGATTCGCCCGGGTGTCCAGCTCGTCGTAGGTGAGCGAGACGCCTTCGCACACGACGGCCGTCGCGTGGCGGGATCGCTGAGCGGCCCGCTCGAAGAGTTCCGCCAGGGTCGCGTCCGGGGCCGGGGGCTCGGCGAACGGCGGCAGCACCAGGTCCCGCTCCGCGGTGTCCAGGATCTCGATGTCGCCCACGGGAAGCTCCGTGGCCGCGGCGACCGACTCGAGCACCCGGAGGAACCGTTCCCCGAATCGGGCCACGGTGTCGCGATCGAGCACGTCCGTCGCGAACCGCAGTCCGGCAGCGAGTCCGGCGGGCGCGCCGTCCCTGTCGATCTGTTCGGCGAGACTCAGTTCCAGGTCGAACTTCGCGACGCCCAGGTCCACGTCGAGCGAATCGACGGTGAGTCCGGGCAGTTCGAGGTGGGTGCCCTCCGCGTTCCGGAACTCGATGAGCACCTGGAACAGTGGGGTGTGCGACGTGGACCGTTCGGGGGCGAGATGGTCGACCAGCCGCTCGAACGGGATGTCCGCGTGCTCGAACGCACCGAGGTCCGCCGCTCGCACCGCGGTCAGTACCTCACCGAACGATGCCCGCGGATCCACCACCGTCCGCAGGACGAGCGTGTTGACGAACATGCCCACCACGTCGTCGAGCACCGCCTGCCCGCGACCGGCGACGGGCGTTCCCATCGTGACGTCGTCCGTGCCCGACAACCGGGACAGCAGGACGGCGAAGGCCGCGTGGACCGCCATGAACAGTGTCGAATTGTGCTGGGCCGCGATCGTGTTCAACGCACGGTGCAGCCGGGCAGGCACGTCGAACTCGACGACGTCCCCGCGGTAGGACCGCTGGACGGGGCGCGGCCGGTCTACCGGGATCTGCAGCACCTCGGGCGCACCGGACAGGGTGTCCGTCCAGTAGCCCAGTTGCCTCGACAGCACCGAGTCCGGATCGTCCACCGCACCGAGGAAGTCCCGCTGCCACACGCTGTAGTCGGCGTACTGCACCGGCAGCGGGGTCCAGCCGGGCGTCTCCCCCACGGTCCGGGCGGTGTACGCGAGCATGACGTCACGGGCCAGCGGCATCATGGAGAAGCCGTCGGCCGCGATGTGGTGCACGACGATGGCGAGGACGTGCTGCTCGGGTTCCAGCTCGAACAGCCTTGCGCGGAACGGGATCTCGTCGCTGACGTCGAAACCGGCGCCGACCAGGGCTGCGAGGGCGTCCCGCAGTGCGCGGTCACCGGCGACGGCCACCGGATCGAGGCGGGGGGTGGCCCGCCCGGCATCGACGATCACCTGGTGCGGTCCGTCGACCGACCCGGGAAACACTGTGCGGAGCGATTCGTGCCGCGCGACGACGTCGCCGACCGCCGCGAGCAGGGCCGCGTGATCGAGGACTCCGGTCAGTCGCAGAGCGATCGGGATGTTGTAGGCGGGCGACGACGTGTCGAACTGGTTGACGAACCACATGCGTTGCTGCGCCAGCGACAACGGGATCCGGTCGGGGCGCGGTCGTGCGGCGAGTGCCACCGACGGGGTGGCCGCCGTTACGGCCGAGTCGATCCGGACTGCGAGATCGGCGACGACCGGCGCGTCGAACAGCGCGGCCACGCCGATCCCGGCGTCGAGGGCGGAGTTGATGCGGGCGACCGCCCGGGTGGCACTGAGCGAGTCGCCGCCCAGTTCGAAGAAGCTGTCGTCCGCACCGACGCGCGGAGCGCCGAGCACGTCGGCGAACACCTGCGCGACAGCCTCCTCGACCGGAGTGGTGGGCGCCCGGTACCCGATGGTCGCCGACGTGAATTCCGGTGCGGGCAGAGCCTTCCGGTCGAGCTTGCCGACGGGGGTCAGCGGAATCTCGTCGAGGACGACCACCGCGGCGGGCACCATGTACTTGGGCAGGATCCGGCCCGCGAACGCGAGCACGTCCGGCGCCGCCACCTCCTCGCCGTCGTGCGGCAGCACGTACGACACCAGCGCCGTGTCCCCCAGCGGTCCCGGCCTGCCGAGGGTCGCGGCGAAGTCGAGGTGCGGGTGGGTGGTGAGAACGGAATCGATCTCGCCCAGTTCGACACGCTGACCGCGGATCTTCACCTGGAAGTCGCTGCGCCCGAGGTACTCGAGGGTGTGGTCACGAGACCACCGCACGACGTCACCCGTGCGGTACATCCGGCCACCGCCGTAGGGGTCGGCGACGAACCGCTCCGCGGTGAGAGCGGGCCGCCGGTGATATCCGCGGGCCAGCGCCGGTCCCGCGATGTACAACTCGCCGGGCACCCCGGCCGGGACGGGCTGCAACCGGGCGTCGAGGACCGACAGCGCGATGCCGCGGACGGGCCCCCCGATCGTGACCGGCTCGCCCGGTCTCATCGGCCGGCTGAAGGTGGTGAGAATGGTGGCCTCGGTGGGGCCGTACCCGTTGAACATCGCCCGATCCGCACCCCACGCGGCGACCAGTTCGTCGCCGACGGCGTCGCCGGCCACGACGAGCGCCTCGAGGTGCTCGATGCCGTCGCGCTCGACGGTGGCCAGGACGGCCGGGGTGATGCAGGCGTGGGTGACGCGTTCGCGCCGCAGCAGCGCCGCCAGTTCCGCCCCGCCGTAGACGTCGGGGGGAGCGATCACGAGCGTCGCCCCGGCGGCACACGACTGGACGAGTTCGAGTATCGCCACGTCGAAACTGGGTGAACAGATGTGCAGGCACCGGGAGTCGGGTGAAACGGTGTAGTGCTCGGTCTGCTCGGTGAGCAGGTTCGCCAGACCGCGGTGGGTGACGACGACGCCCTTCGGCCTGCCGGTGGACCCGGACGTGTAGATCGCGTACGCGGCGTGGTCGACGTCGAGCACCGACCGGCGGTCCAGATCGGTGACGCGGACCGGCGATGCGGCGGCCCACGTGCGGTCGAAGGCAGCATCGTCCAGCACCAGCCACGGCACCGAGCCCGGCAAACGGTGCCGGTGGGCCGACGTCGTCACACCCAGTGCCGCACCGGAATCGGCCAGCATGTGTTCGATGCGATCGGCGGGATAGTTCGGGTCGACGGGCACGAACGCCGCGCCCGCCTTCGCGACCGCCCACACCGCCAGCACCGATTCCCGCGATCGGGGCAACCCGAGCGCCACGAACGTCTCCGGCCCGGCACCGCGTTCGATGAGGACCCGGGCCAGCGCACTCGACCGCTCGTCGAGCTCGCGGTAACTGGTCTCGCGTCCGTCGCAGACGAGCGCGGCCGCCTCCGGCCGGTTCCCCGCCGACGCCGTGAGGATCTCGGGCAGGGTCTTCGGCGGCCCGGCGGGGGCCCCGGACACCGCCGTGTACTCCTGGAGTTCGGCCTCCGACAGCAGGGTGAGGTGGGCGATGGGTGTCTCGATGTCCGACAGCAGGATCTGCACGACGCGCGCGACGCGGGCCGCCACCGACTCCGCGAACTCGCTCCGGAAGACGTTCGGCTGGTACCGCAAGCGCAGGTGCAGTCCGGTGTCGACGTGCGCCATCAGGGTGAACGGATAGTGGGTGGAGTCGATCCCCTCGATCCCGGCGACGTGCATGCCGTCGATGTCGGTGTCTTCCGACAATCCCATGCGGTCCACCGGATAGGACTCGAACACGGTCAGCGTGTCGAAGGCGGCGCCTTCCCCGACGGCGCGCTGGATCTCCGTGAGGCCCACGTAGTGGTGATCGAGCAGGGCCGACTGTTCACGCTGGAAGCGCTGCAGCAGTTCTGCGAGCGTCTCCTCGCGGCGCAGGCGCAGCCGGACGGGCACCGTGTTGATGAACAGCCCCACCATCGACTCGATGCCGGCGACGCCCGGTGGGCGGCCGGACACCGTGGCTCCGAAAACCACGTCCTCGCGCGTGCCGAGTGTGGTCAGCACCAACCCCCACGCCACCTGGACGAGGGTGTTCATCGTCAGTCCGTGCTCCCGTGCAAGTGCCTCGAGCGCCCGGGTCTTCTCCTCGCCCACGTCGAGGCGCACGTCCTCGGGTTCGGCGAAGCTCTGCTCGCCGCGCGCCGCGGGGGCCACGAATGTCGGTTCGTCCGAGCCGGCGAGGGCGGATACCCAGGCGGCCGTGGAGCGTTCGTGGTCCTGCGCGCCGATCCACTGCAGGTAGTCGCGGTAGGACGTGACGCGGGGAAGGGCCGTCGTGTCGCCGTCCGTGGCGTAGAGGATCAGCAGGTCCTTGATGACCAGGGGCGTCGACCATCCGTCGAGGAGGATGTGGTGATGGGTCACGACCAGCCGGTACCGGTCGGGTGCGGTGCGCAGCAACGTGAATCGGAGCAGCGGCGCCTCGGACATCTCGAACGGGACGGCGCGGTCTGCCGCGACGAGTGCCTCCGCCTCCGCGGCGATCCGGGTGTCGGCGAGATCCGACAGGTCGACGTCGGTCCACGGCGCGGTCGCCCCGGCGAGTACCACCTGGACGGGTCCGGCACCGGTGTCGGCGAACGCCACCCGGAGGTTCGCATGCCGGTCGAGCAGGCCCTGTGCGGCGCGGCGGAGCCTGGCGGAGTCGACGGTGCCGCGCAGGTCGAGGACCAGTTGCACCTGATACGCGTCGAGGCGATGTTCGGACAGCTGCGCGTGGAACAGCAGACCGGCCTGCAACGGTGACAGCGGCCAGATGTCGGCGAGGTCCGGGTAGGCGCTCTCGAACCGGTCGATGTCTGCCTGCCCGACGGACACCAGATCGAGATCGGACGGCGTCAGCCCGCCTGCGCCCGGACGGCTCGCGTGCTCGGCCAGGGCTGTGAGTCCCCGAACCCACAGCGCGGACAGCTCTTCCACGTCCTCGGCGGCCAGCACACCGGTGGGGTAGGACCACGTCGCCGTGAGTACCGGTGCGCCGTCCCGGACGGTGGTGGCGGCGTTGACGTCCACGACCCAGGCGGCGGGCATGTCGTAGTTCTGGGTTCCGCCGAGGTCCCCGCTGCCCGCGACGGGCAGCCAGGACACGTCGCCCCCGCTCGTCGCCACCCGGCCGAGGTAGTTGAAACTCACCTGCGGTGGCCGGAATCGGCGCAGTGCCTCCGAGCCGACCGGATCCAGGTACCGCAGGATCCCGTAACCGATGCCGTGATCGGGGATGGCGAGGAGTTGTTCCTTGATCGCCTTGATCGCGGTCCCGGCCGCGTCGTCGCCGGCGAGGGCGGCGTCGATGCCGATGCCGGTGAGGTCGAGTCGCGCCGGGAACAGGGTGGTGAACCACCCGACGGTCCGGGACAGGTCGGCGCCGGGCACGACGTGGTCTTCGCGGCCGTGACCCTCGAGGTTGATCAGCACGTCGGCCGTCTCGA
This sequence comes from Rhodococcus sp. JVH1, assembly GCF_000280725.2. Lineage (NCBI taxonomy): Bacteria > Bacillati > Actinomycetota > Actinomycetes > Mycobacteriales > Nocardiaceae > Rhodococcus > Rhodococcus sp. JVH1. The sequence goes on from NZ_CP166289.1 coordinate 2,385,229, forward strand.
CCCCGCGGTGCCGCCGCCACCGAATCATCGCCATTGTGAGCGCGGTGAGGAGGCCGTCGCCGACGGTGCCGTGGAACGCGGCGGGCAGTGTGGTGAGGAGTGCCTCGGTGACGGGTGGGGGGACGTCGACGCTGACGCGGCCCGTCGTGGCATCGACGTCGACGGCCGGATCCAGGGGCCGGAAGCCGAGGAGCGGGTCGGGGCCGTCCAGGATCGACTGCCACCGCCCCGCTTCGGTGCGACGGGCCGCCGCGGCATCGGTGAGTCCGTGCGACCACCGCCGCATCGACGTCCCCACGGCAGGCAGCGCGGCGGGCAGACCCTCGGCGGCGCGAGCGTGGGCCGCCGCCAGATCCGCGATCAGGATCCGCCACGACACGCCGTCGACCACGAGATGATGCGCGACCAGCAGCAACCGCCCCTGCCCGCCGGGACCGTCGAACCAGAGCACCTGCACCATGCTGGCCGAGGCCGGGTCCAGGCGGTCCGCCGCCGCGTTCAGTTCCGCTCTCGCCACCGCATCGAAGTCGCCGGCGTCGAACGACGTCACGGGCACGTGATGGATCAGCGCATCGGCAGGCACCGATCCGGTCGGCAGCACCGTCATGGCCCACTGCCCCGACTCGTCGACGGCGAGCCGCGCGCGGAGCATGTCGTGACGGTCCAGCACCGCGTCGACGGCGGCGGCGAGATCGTCGCGGGTGAGCCGGGGCGGCGCGGTGACCAGCACGGCCTGAGAGAACCGGTTCAGCCGGCCGCCGCTGCGCCCCAGCATCCACGCGACGACGGGTGTCAGCGGAACCGGGCCGACGCCGGCGCCGGGCAGTTCCTCCAGCACCACGGCATCCGCGCGCTCGTAGTGGGCCACCTCGGCGAGACCGGCGACGGTCCTGCGCTCGAACACGTCCCGCGGGGAGAGGATCAGACCCGCCGCCTTCGCGCGGGCCACCAGCTGGATCGACATGATGCTGTCGCCGCCCAGCGCGAAGAACGAATCGTCCATACCCACCGACCCGAGTCCCAGCACGTCCCGGAACAGGCCGGCGAGCAACGCCTCCGTCTCGGTGCGCGGCGGACGACTGTCGGTGACGACGACACCGAAGTCCGGTTCCGGCAGCGCCTTCCGGTCGAGCTTGCCGTGGACCGTCACCGGGAGCGCCGCGATCACCACGACGGCGGCGGGCACCATGTACGACGCGAGCCGCGTGCCCGCGAACTGCAGGACCTCGCCCGGGTCGATGTCCGCTCCGGGTTCGGGGACCACGTATCCGATCAGCCGGTCGCCCGAGCGTTCGTCCCGGCGCACGTCGGCGACCGCCGCCGCCACGTCGCCGTGTGCGAGCAGCGCCGACTCGACCTCGCCCAGCTCGATCCGGAATCCGCGGATCTTCACCTGGAAGTCGGTGCGCCCGAGGTAGTCGAGTTGCCCGTCCGCCGTCCAGCGCACGAGGTCGCCGGTCCGGTACATCCGGCTGCCCGGCGGCCCGAAGGGGTTGGCCACGAAGCGTTCCGCGGTGAGCGGGTATCGGCCGTGATAGCCGCGCGCGAGCGCCGGTCCTGCGAGGTACAGCTCCCCCGCGACCCCCGCCGGTACGGGATGCAGCCGCTGATCGAGGACCGCCGCGGTGAACCCGAGCGTCGGCGCGCCGATCGTGACCGGTTCGCCCGGTGCCAGCGGGGTGCTGATGCTCGACACGACGGTCGACTCGGTCGGACCGTACGCGTCGAACATGGCCCGGCCCGGTGCCCAGCGGGCCACAAGTTCCGGCGGGCACGTCTCGCCGCCGGTCACGACGCACTGCACGCTCTCCAGGCCGGCGGGATCGACCGAGGCGAGCGCCGCCGGGGTGACGAAGCAGTGCGTGACCCGCTCGCGCAGCAGCAGTTCCGCCAGCTCGTCGCCGCCGTAGACGGATGGGGACGCGATCACCATCGTCGCGCCCGGCCCGATCGCCAGCATCAGCTCGAGCACGGAGGCGTCGAAGCTCGGCGACGCGAAGTGCAGGGTCCGGGACGCCGCGGTGGTACCGAACGTGTTCTGCTCCGTCGCAGCGAAATTCGCCAGGCCGCGGTGCGTGGTCACCACACCCTTCGGCCTGCCCGTCGATCCCGACGTGTAGATCACGTACGCGGGGTGGTCCACGTGCAACGCCGACGTTCGGTCGGTGTCGGTCACCGCCGCCGCCGGGAGCAGTGCCAACTCGGCCTCGGTCCCGGGGTCGCCCGGCACCAGCCACGGAATCGACGCGGGAAGGGCCGACCGCAGCGCGGCCGTGGTGAGACCGGCGACGGCGCCCGAGTCGCCGAGCATGTACTCGATGCGCTCGGCCGGATGGTTCGGGTCGACCGGCAGGAACGCGGCCCCGGTCTTGGCCACCGACCAGACGGCCAGCACGGATTCGATCGACCGCGGCAGTGCCAGAGCCACCACCTGTTCCGGGCCGACGCCCCGCTCGATCAGGAGCCGGGCGAGCCTGTTCGACCACTCGTCGAGATCACGGTAGGACACCTGACGTCCGTCGGAGACCAGCGCCACGGCGGCCGGGTCCGCGGCTGCGGCGGCCGTCAGCATCTGCGGCAGTGTCCGCGCGGCCACGCCGGGGCCTCCGCTCGCGGACGTCAGTGCGGCCCGCTCGCCGGCGCCGAGGACGTCGACGTCGCCGACCGGAGCGTCCGGCGATTCGGTGACGGCGCTCAGGATCCGGACCAGGCGCTCGGCGAACGCGGTCACCGTGTCCGCGTCGAAGATGTCGGTGGCGTACCCCAGCGCCGCGCTGATCCCCGCGGGATGACCGTCGGCGTCGACATTCTCCCGCAGCGTCAGCTGGAGGTCGAAATTGATCGTGTCGAACGCGAGGTCGAGGGGTTCGACATGGAGGCCCGGCAGTTCCAACTCGGGGCGCTCGGTGTTCTGGAATTCCAGCATCACCTGGAACAGCGGTGAGTACGCCGTCGAACGGGAGGGCCGCAGGCTCTCCACGACACGCTCGAACGGGACGTCCGCGTGCGTGAACGCCCCCAGATCGGCCTCGCGGACCTGCGCGAGCAGCTCGGCGAACGTGCGGGCGCCGTCGACGGGGGTGCGGAGCACGAGGGTGTTCACGAACATCCCGACCAGGTCGTCGAGCTCGGCCTCGCCGCGGCCCGCGATGGGTGTGCCCACGGCGATGTCGTCCGACGCACTCAGCCGCGACAGCAGGACCGTCAGCGCGGAGTGCAGTGCCATGAACACGGTCGATCCGTGCCTGCGTGCGAGTTGCACGACGCTCCGGTGGAGGTCCGGGTCGATGTCGAACTCGACGCGGCCCGCGCCAAGGGTGCGGGCGGCCGGGCGGGGCCGGTCCGTCGGCAGTTCCAGCACATCCGGAAGGTCGGCCAGCGTCGCGGTCCAGTAGTCGAGCTGGCGGGCGAGAGGCGAACCGTCGTCGTCTTCGTCGCCGAGCCAGTCTCGTTGCCACAGTGTGTAATCGGCGTACTGCACGGGAAGCGGGGTCCAGTCGGGTGCGGCGCCGCGGCACCGGGCGGTGTACGCCGACAGGACGTCGCGGGCGAGCGGAACCATCGAGAAGCCGTCCGCCGCGACGTGATGGACGACCACGGCCAGCACGTGCTCGTGCTCGTTCACTCCGAACAGCCGGGCCCGCACCGGCGCCTCCGTCGTCACGTCGAACCCGGCGGAGAGCAGGCGGTGGAGTTCCGCGTCGAGGTCCGCCGACGCGACGGCGTGCGGTGTGAGTGGGGGCGCCACCTTCTCTGCCGGGAGGATCACCTGCCGCGGACCGTTGTCGGTGAGGGGAAAGACGGTGCGGAGGGACTCGTGGCGCTCGACGACGTCGGCGACGGCCGCGTCCAGCGCCTGCGCGTCGAGGGTGCCGGAGAGGCGCAGCGCGATTGCGACGTTGTACGCCGCACTGGCCGTGTCGAACTGGTTGATGAACCACATCCGCTGCTGTGCGAGCGAGACGGGGACCTCCCGCGACGGATCCCGCGGCGCCGGCGCCGGCCGGGATTCCGGGCGGGAGTCCCCGGCCTCGGCCCGGGCGGCCAATCCGGCAACGGTCGGGGCGTCGAACACGTCCCGCACGCCCAAACGGTTGCCGACCGCGGCGTTGACGCGGGCGACGAGCCGGGTCGCGGTCAGCGAGTTCCCGCCGAGTGCGAAGAAGCTGTCGTTCGCCCCCACCCGGACGCTGCCGAGCAGATCGGCGAACACGGCGGCGACGATCTCCTCCACCGGGTTGCGCGGGGCGACGAAACCCAGCGTCGACGTGCCGAAGTCCGCTTCGGGCAGGGCTTTCCGGTCGAGCTTGCCGTTCACCGTCAGGGGCAGCGCGTCGATCACCACGACCGCAGCCGGCACCATGTACGACGGAACGCTCTCCCCGACCGCGTCGAGAACCGCCGCCGCGTCGACATCCGCACCCGTCTCCGGGACCACGTAACCCACCAGCCGGTCACCGTCCCGGTCGTCGCCGCGCACCACGACCACCGACTGCGCGACCCCGGCACACGCGGCCAGGGCCGCCTCCACTTCGCCGAGTTCCACCCGGAATCCGCGCAACTGCACCTGGAAGTCGCTGCGCCCCATGTACTCGAGCCGGCCGCACGCACCCCACTTCACGACGTCGCCCGAGCGGTACATGCGCGCCCCCGCCCGGTGGTGGTCGAACGGGTCGGCGACGAAACGCGTCGAGGTCAGACCCTGCCTGCCGATGTAGCCGCGGGTCACCTGGTCGCCGGACACGTACAGCTCGCCCACCACCCCGGGCGGTACCGGATGCAACCGGCCGTCGAGGACGTAGACCCGTAGACCGGGGAGTCCGCCGCCGATCACCGAGCCCGGCACGGACGCCGCCAGCGCGCGGTCGAGGGCGAGGAAGCTGACGTGCACCGTGGTCTCGGTGATGCCGTACATGTTCACCAGCACGGGGGCCCGGTCGTCGTGCCGGGTGTACCACCGCTCCAGTTGCCCGACGTCGAGGGCTTCGCCGCCGAAGATCACGTGCCGCAACGACAGTGGCGATCCGCCGGCGTCCTCGACGGCGTTCGCCGCGCGATCGGCCTCCGTCAGCTGGTAGAACGCCGTCGGGGTCTGGTTCAGCACCGTCACCCGTTCCCGGCGCAACAGTTCGAGGAACGTGTCCGGCGACCGTGCGGTGAAGTAGTCGACCAGCACCAGCCGGCCACCGTGGACGAGCGCACCCCACAGTTCCCAGACGGAGAAGTCGAAAGCGTACGAGTGGAACAGCGTCCACACGTCGGACGAGTCGAACCCGAACAATTCCCGGGTGTTGGCGAGCAGCGTGTCGACGCACCGGTGCGACACCTGGACGCCTTTTGGTCGCCCGGTCGACCCCGACGTGAAGATGACGTACGCGACGGCGTCGGCCCACAGCGGCCGCAACCGATCCGAGTCGGTGACCGGCAACCCGGACAGTTCGGCCATCGCACCGGCCGTCGCCGGATCGTCGATCGCCACCACCGGGATTCCGGCCGGTGCCAGCGACGCGAATTCGGCGCTCACCACGGCGCAGACGGGTCGTGCGTCGTCGAACATCGCCGCCACCCGCTCGGCGGGATAGCTGGTGTCGACCGGCACGTACCCGCCACCGGCGGCGAGCACCGCCAGCAACGTCACCACGAGGGCAGGTGTGCGATCCACCATCACCGCGACCAGCGACTCGGTTCCCACCCCCTCGGCGATCAGCAACCGGGCCAACCGGTTCGCCTGCTCGTCCAGTTCGCCGTAGGTCAGCGTCTCGTCACCGCACACGACCGCGGTGGCGTCCGGGGTCGACGCGGCCACCCGCGCGAACAACTCGACCACGGTCTGCGCGTCGGCGGTGACACCCTCGCGGTTCCACCGGTCCAGCACCAGGTCGCGCTCGACCGCACCGAGAACCGGGATGTCCCCCACCACCGCCGCCGGGTCGTCGACCACCGCCCGCAGTACCCGGACGAAGCGTTCCCCGAACCCCTCCACCGACGTCCGGTCGAACACGTCCGTCGCATACAGGAACGCGGCGGCCATGCCTGCGGCGGTGCCCTTCTCATCGTGGTATTCGGCGAGCGACAGCTGCAGGTCGAACTTGGCGACTCCCGGGTCGACGTCGACCGCCTCGACGGTCAGGCCCGGCAGTTCGAGGTGGGCGCGCACGGTGTTCTGGAATTCGAGCAGCACCTGGAACAGCGGCGAGTGGGACGTCGACCTGCCTGGAGCCAGCTCGTCGACGACGCTCTCGAAGGGAACGTCCGTGTGCCCGAACGCACCCAAGTCCGTGTCGCGGGCCCGGGCCAGTACGTCGGTGAACACCTCACCCGGCTCCACCGGAGTCCGCAGCACCAGCGTGTTGACGAACATCCCGACCAGGTCGTCCAGCGCCGCCTCACCGCGACCGGCGATCGGGGTGCCGATGGCGACGTCACCCGAACCGGACATCCTCGACAGCAGCACGGCCAGCGCCGCGTGCATCACCATGAACAGCGTCGCCTGGTGCTCGCGCGCGAGGAGGAGCAGTTGCCGGTGCAGGCCCGCGTCGATCGCGAACGCCGCGGTCGCACCCTCGAGCGAGCGGGCGGGCGGCCTGTTCCGGTCGAGCGGCAGGGCGCTGACCTCCGGCAGTTCGGCGAGCACACCGCGCCAGTACTGCAGTTGCCGGGACATGAGACTGTCCGCGTCCTCGGCACTGCCGAGAAGGCGACGCTGCCACACGCTGAAGTCGGCGTACTGCACGGGCAGCGGCTCCCAGCTCGGCGGCGTCCCGGACCGGCGCGACGAGTACGCGACCATCAGGTCGCGGGCCAGCGGCGCGAGCGACGCCCCGTCGGCGGCGATGTGATGCACCACGATCACCAGCACGTGTTCGTCGGGGCCGGTCCACAACAGCGCCGCGCGCAGCGGGACCTTCGCGCTCACGTCGAATCCGCCCGCGAGGAGGGTCGCGATCCTCTCGTGCAGCGACTCGTCGCCGTCGACGTGCGGGGTGAGGTCCGGGACGACGTCCGCGGTGTCGACCACCACCTGGTAGGGCCCGTCCGTCGACGCGGGATACACGGTGCGCAACGACTCGTGCCGCTCGATCACATCGCCCACCGCGGCCCGCAGCGTGTCCGCATCCAGCGGTCCGGTGAGGCGCACGGCCATCGGGATGTTGTACGCCACCGACGACGTGTCGAACTGGTTGATGAACCACATCCGTTGCTGCGCCAGCGACAACGGGATCCGCTCGGGCCGCTCCCCGACGACCAGGGGCGGACGGTCCACGAATTCCGTCCCCGCACGCCGAACGTACGCGGCCAGCAGTTCGGCGGTGGGCGCCTCGAACAACGCCCGCACACCCACATCCGATCCGAGTGCCGCGTTGACGCGCGCGATCACCCGCGTCGCCACGAGAGAATTGCCGCCGAGGTCGAAGAAGCTGTCGTCGACACTGATCCGTTCGACGCCGAGGACCTCGGTGAAGACCTCGGCGATCGACTCCTCGACCGGGTCGGTAGGCGCCTTGAACTCGGCGGCCGCGGACAGGAACCGCGGTTCCGGCAGTGCCGCGCGGTCCAGCTTCCCGACCGGGTTCAGCGGGATCTCGTCGAGCACCACGACGACCGAGGGAACCATGTACGCCGGCAACCGGTTCCGAACCTGTCGCAGCAGTTCCGTCGTCTCGATCGGCCTGCCCGGAGCCGGGACGACGTACGAGACCAGGACGGTGTCCCCGGACGGTCCCGGCCTGCCGATGGTGACGGCCAGTCGCACGTCCGGATGCGTCTGCAGCATCGCGTCGATCTCGCCGAGTTCGATGCGGAAACCCCGCACCTTGACCTGGAAGTCGCTGCGCCGCAAATATTCGAGGGTGTGGTCGGGCCGCCACCGCACCACGTCACCGGTGCGGTACATCCGGCCCCGGCCGTACGGGTCGGCGACGAACCGTGCCGCGGTGAGACCGGGCCGCCGGTGATACCCCCGGGCCACACCGGCGCCGGCGATGTACAGCTCACCCGGGACGCCGACGGGTACCGGACGGAGCCGGGCGTCGAGCACCACTTCCTCGGCGCCCCGGATCGGCCCGCCGAGTGTGATGGGGTCGCCGGGGGTCATCGGTACGCTGATGTTCGCCATGATGGTGGTTTCGGTGGGACCGTACGCGTTGTGCAGCCTGCGGTCCGGCGCCCACCGGGCCACCAGTTCGGGCGGGCAGGCCTCACCGCCCACCACCACGTCGAGGAAGTCGCCCAGCGAATCCGGCGGGATCGTGCCCAGCGCCGCGGTGGTGACGAAGCCGTGCGTGACGCGTTCCGACCTCAGCAGATCGGCCAGTTCCGAGCCGCCGTACGCGGACGGCGGCACGACCACCATCGTGGCGCCCACCCCGAACGCCTGCAGGTATTCGAACACGGACGCGTCGAAACTCGGGGTCGAGAAGTGCAGCGTCCGGGACGATCTCGTGGCGCCGAACCTCTCCTGCTGGTCGGCAGCGAAGTTGTCGAGCCCGCGGTGGGTGACGGTGACGCCCTTCGGCCGCCCCGTCGAACCGGACGTGTAGATCAGGTACGCGGCATTGTCGAGGTGCAGGGGCTGGATGCGGTCGGAGTCGGTCAGCGGACGGCCGGAGCGGGCGGCGCAGTCGGCCTGGAAATCGGGATCGTCCAGCACGCACCAGGGAATCGAGTCGTGCAGGCGACCGCGCGCCGCCTCCTCCGTCAGGCCCAGCACCACACCCGAATCGGCGAGCATGTAGTCGATCCGATCGGCCGGGTAGTTCGGATCCACGGGAACGAAGGCCGCCCCGGTCTTCGCGACGGCCCACACGGACGCCACCGACCGGAACGAACGCGGGAGCGCCAGCGCGACGAACGATTCCGGCCCCACCCCCCGGTCGATCAGCATGCGCGCGACCTGCGTCGACCACCGGTCCAGCTCGCGGTACGACAACTCCTCGCCCTGCCGCGACAGCGCCGTCGCCGCCGGATCCAGTGCCGCGGCATCCGCGAAGAGGTCGGGCAGGGTGCGCTCGGACCGGCCCGGCCGTCCTCGTACCGGCGTCAGCGCGGAACGTTCGTCTGCGGAGAGGATCTCGATGTCACCGACCGGAACCTCCGGATCGGCCGCCATCGCGTCGAGGATGCGGAGGTACCGCTCGGCGGCCACCCGGATCGTGTGGGCGTCGAACAGGTCTGCGGCGAAACCGAATTCGACGGTGACACCCGCCGGATCGCCCGACTCGTCGGCCGCTTCGGTCACGGTCACGCATAGGTCGAGGCCGGAGACGGCAGAACCCGTGGCGCCGGGCGCGCGGGTGTCGAGCAGCACCTGGACGATCGGTGCGTACGCGTCCGACACCGACACGCCGAGTTCCCGCACCAGACGGTCGAACGGAACACCGGTGTGCGCGGCCGCCTCGGTGGCGACGTCCCGGACGTGCGACAGATAGTCGCGGCACGACACCTCGCTCGCGTACCGCGACCGCACCACCACGACGTCCGTGCGATCGCCCACGTCCACGGCCGTTCCGACGGCGATGTCGCTGCTACCGGTGACCCTGCCCAACAGGATCGACAGGGCCGTCAGGAACACCGTGCGGCCGGTGGTGCCTGCGGCGTCGGCCCGAGCGGCGGCGCGGCGGTGCAACTCCCCCGGCACCACCACGGTGACCCGGTCGCTCGCCTGCGACAACCTCGCGGGCCGCGGGTGGTCGGTGGGCAACGGCAGGAGGTCGGGCAACCCGTCCAGCTGCCGGCGCCAGTAGTCGATTTCCGCCGCCTCGCGCAGAAGTCGTTCGCCGGCGCGGGAACTGGTCTCGTGGATGCTGCCCACCCGGGAGGCCGGGTCTGCGGTGGCCAGTTCCTCGAGCAGTTCGACGAAATGCCGATGGTGTTCCCGCAGTTCCGCGTCCTCATAGCGGCTGGGGTTCGCGCGGAAGTCCACGAAGATCCTGGTGGGGGTGCCGCTCTGATACACGTTGATCAGCAGGTCCTCGACCGGACCCGATGTGACGATGTGGAAATCGCCGAGGAGCGAACCGAGCGCGACCTCCTGGCGGAACAACATTACGTTCACCATCGGCCCGTACAGTGCCGTCGTCGCGGTGTCGCCGGCGTCGCGGCGGATGTCGTCGAGGCTGCACCGCTGGTGTCGCAGTGCGGCGACCAGCTCACGCTGCACCTTCTCGATCAGCTCCGCGACGGTGTCGTCGGCCCGGACGCTGACGGGCATCGGTGCCACATTGACGAGCATGCCCCCGGAATTGCGCAGCACCGCCGTGGTGCGGGCCGACACCGGAATGGTCACCAGCACATCGGTTCTGCCGGTACGTCGCGACAGGTAGCACGCCGCGGCCGCGATGATCGTCGCCGCCGACAGACTGTCGCGGGAATCGAGAACGGCCACGACGTCGTCCGAGAGGACGGCACTCTCCACCGTGCTGGTGGCCGACACCTGCCCCGCCGTCCGCGCCAGCGTGGTGCCCTCGAGCCCGGCGACCCGGCCCGCCCAGTACTCCCGATCGGTCACGAACCGCTCGGAGGCGCGGTACCGGCTGTCGATGTCGTACAACTGCCGCAGGCTCACCGCCCGGTTCGGATCCGGTTCGCGGCCCGCGACTTTCGCAGAATACCGGTGTGCGATGCGGCGCAGCATCGTCATGGCCCCGTAACCGTCGAGAGCAACGTGGTGAATCCTGCTGTACCACAGGAAGTGCGTGTCACCGGTCTGCAGGATCGACGTCTCGACCAGCCGGTCGGCGCTCAGATCGAGCGGTGTGACGTAATCACGTTCCATCCATGCGTGTGCCGCCGCCACCGGGTCCTCGTCCGCGCGGAAATCGACGTACGCGATGGACGTGTCCGTCCGATGGTCCACGTACTGCAGCGGCCGGCCGTCGACGTCGTACACCTTGAGGAAGGGTGATTCGAATTCGCGGGCCGCTTCCACCGTCTCCTGCCGGAGCAGGTCGATGTCGAGGACACCGTGGAACTCGACGTACTGGGCGATGGAGATCGGGACCTGCGGTTCGAGTTGCTGCGCGAACCACGTGGCCCGCTGGGCCGCCGAGAGCGGAATCGGTTCGCCGCCGTCCGGAACACGGACGTCCGCGGGGCGGCGCGTTTCTCCCGCCCCTGGAACGGGTCCTTCACCTTGTCCAGGGCACACTCGAACTCGACCTCGCCCCGCCCAACCAGGACGGACGCACTCTTTCGAGTATCCGCCCGCGAGGCGCGCCGGGTCCAGGGCACTGCGGGCCCAATGCCGCCGATGGATACTGGGCCCCATGACCGAGCGCGTCGACACACCCGGCATCGATCCCGCGGACTTCCGCGTCCACGTCGTGGCGCAGGCCATCCGGCTGTTCTCCGAGAACGGGTACGAGGCGACGACCGTCGAGCAGATCGCGTCCGCGGCGGGCGTGTCCCGGCGGACGTTCTTCCGCCAGTTCCGCTCCAAGGAGGACGTGATCTTCGCCGATCACGAATCACTGTTGCAGCAGGCAGGCGATTATCTGTCCACGGATTCCGATGACCCGTGGGCCGCGGTCTGCAGGACGGCCGGCCTGGTCTTCGACAGGTTCCGCGAGAACCGGGAGCTGTCGGCTCGCCGGTACCAGGTGGTGCAGCGGGTGCCCGCCCTGCGCGACCGGGAGATCGTCACCGGCTTCCGCTACGAGCGGTTGTTCGTCGACTACCTGCGCGGTGTCGTACCCACCGAGCCGGTCCTGAAGGTCATCGGATTCGCGGCCGCTGTCACCGCGTGCCACAACTTCCTGCTCCGGAACATGATCAAGGGCGATCCCGACGCCACCGCCGAGGAACTCGAGCGGGCCCTCCTCGACGTGCGCCGGACGTTCGGCGTCGCTCCGGGGGCATCGACGCAGGAACAGGACGCCGTGCTGGTGGTGTCGTACCCGCCGGGAACGCCGGTGGACGAGATCACCGGGCGTATCCAGGCCCAGCTGTCCCGGCGCCGGGGCTGAGGCGGCCGGGTGACGACAACCACCCTTGACTGGCACTCAGTGCCGTGGTTGACTGCACTGTAGTGGCAGTAGTTTGCCGACCACGAACATTGCGGCCCACCTGAACGACAATAACCCTGGCACGGAGTGCCTATTCAGACTCGGTGCCGTCGAGACTCAGCAAGGAGCGCCCCATGGCCGGAAATCCGGACTTCGATCTGTTCAAGCTCGGTGAAGAGCACGACGAACTGCGGTCCGCGATCCGCGCGCTCTCCGAGAAGGAGATCGCCCCCTACGCGAAGCAGGTCGACGAGGACGCACGCTTCCCCGAAGAGGCCCGCGTCGCCCTCGTGAACTCCGGGTTCAACGCCATCCACGTCCCCGAGGAATACGACGGCCAGGGCGCCGACTCCGTCGCCACCTGCATCGTCATCGAAGAGGTCGCCCGCGTCTGCGGCTCCTCCTCCCTGATCCCCGCCGTCAACAAGCTCGGCACCATGGGCCTCATCCTCAACGGGTCCGAAGAACTCAAGCAGCAGGTCCTGCCGCAGCTCGCGTCCGGCGAGGCCATGGCGTCCTACGCGCTGTCCGAGCGTGAGGCCGGTTCCGACGCCGCCAGCATGCGCACCCGCGCCAAGGCCGACGGCGACGACTGGATCCTCAACGGCTCCAAGTGCTGGATCACCAACGGTGGCAAGTCCAGCTGGTACACCGTCATGGCCGTCACCGACGCCGACAAGGGCGCCAACGGCATCTCCGCGTTCATGGTCCACGAGAACGACGAGGGCTTCGTCGTCGGACCGAAGGAGAAGAAGCTCGGCATCAAGGGTTCGCCCACCGCGGAGCTCTACTTCGAGAACTGCAAGATCCCCGGCGACCGCATCATCGGCGAGCCCGGCACCGGTTTCAAGACGGCGCTGCAGACCCTCGACCACACCCGTCCCACCATCGGCGCGCAGGCAGTCGGCCTCGCGCAGGGCGCCCTCGACGCCGCCCTCGCCTACACCAAGGACCGCAAGCAGTTCGGCAAGTCGATCAGCGACTTCCAGGCCGTGCAGTTCATGCTCGCCGACATGGCGATGAAGGTCGAGGCCGCACGCCTCATGGTTTACACCTCCGCGGCCCGCGCCGAGCGCGGCGAGAAGAACCTCGGATTCATCTCCGCGGCCGCCAAGTGCTTCGCCTCCGACGTCGCGATGGAGGTCACCACCGACGCCGTCCAGCTGTTCGGTGGCGCCGGCTACACCACCGACTTCCCTGTCGAGCGGATGATGCGTGATGCAAAGATCACTCAGATCTACGAAGGCACGAACCAAATCCAGCGCGTCGTGATGTCGCGTGCACTGTTGAAGTAGGCGGCTACGCCACCCGTGCGTGGTTACCGAGTCTCTGGACTCGCTAACCACGCACGGCTACGTGAGGAGAATTTGTGGAACTAGTAGGCGTGATCGGCGGCGGCACCATGGGTGCCGGCATCGCCGAGGTATGTATCAAGGCCGGCAGCTCGGTTCTCATCCTCGAGACCAAGCCGGAATTCGCCGAGGCCGCGCAGGCCCGGATCGAGAAGTCCCTGGCTCGCGGGGTCAAGGCGGGCAAGCTCGACCAGGACGCCGCGGATGCCGCGCTCGCCCGCGTGCGGGTCACCCTCGACATCGAGGAGTTCGCGGACCGCGACCTCGTGATCGAGGCGGCACCGGAGATCGAGTCGCTCAAGGTCGACATCTTCCAGAAGCTCGACAAGATCGTGAAGCCGTCGGGCATCCTGGCGTCCAACACGTCGTCCATCCCGCTGATCAAGATGGCCAACGCCACGCAGCGTCCCGGGCAGGTTGTGGGCGTCCACTTCTTCAACCCGGTGCCAGTGATGCCGCTGGTGGAGATCGTGGTCAGCCTGGTCACGTCGGAGGAGACCGTCCTCGCGGTCACCGACTACGCGAAGAACACGCTGCGCAAGAAGACGGTGCGGGCCGGTGACCGCGCGGGCTTCATCGTGAACGCGCTGCTCATCCCGTACCTCACGTCGGCGGTCCGGATGCTGGAGTCGGGGTACGCCACCGCCGAGGACATCGACGAGGCCATGAAGGGCGGCTGCGGCTACCCGATGGGCCCGCTGACGCTCATCGACACCGTCGGTCTCGACATCACCCTCGCCGCGGCGGAGTCGCTGTACGCGGAGTTCGCCGAGCCGCACTACGCTCCCCCGACGTTGCTCAAGCGCAAGGTCGACGCCGGACAGCTCGGCAAGAAGAGCGGCAAGGGCTTCTACGACTACAGCTGATCACGCCCGTCCGGAAGCCCGTCGCGTCGTCGCGGCGGGCTTTCGCCGTTCTTGACCGCAAATCCCATGTAGGAGATGGCCGTGCTCCGGATCTGCCCGAAGTCGAGCCGGCGACTCAACTCCCCGTAGCTGAGCCGTGTTCCGCCTGCCCGGGCGAGGTCGAGGAGCCGGAGAGGATTCTTCGACCGAGGCCCGAGCCCGACGATCTCGCCGAGCCGCAGACCGTGCAGCTCCATGATCGGCGCCAGCTCGGCTGGACGGATACACATCGACCAGTCGTGGATGGGAGTGTCGAACATCCGGGTCATCCGCCACTCCTGCATGATCTTGATCGCGACGAGCTTGCTGGCGAATGTGCGGTTGATGGTGTCGAACAGGTACAGGCCGCCAGGTTTCAGCACACGGGACGTCTCGGCGATCACTCCGTCGAGATCCGACACGTGCTCGAGGACGTCGCAGCAGTAGGCGACGTCGAACGTGGCATCCGGCACCGGCAGGTGTTCCCCCGACCCGATGCGGTACTCGATGTCGAGTGCCGAGCCGGCCGCGTGACGCCGCGCGGTGTCGACCGATACCGGGGACGGATCGATGCCCGTCACCTGGAAACCGATGCGGGTGAACTCCTCCGCGAGGAACCCGCCGCCCGAACCGACGTCGAGGGGGCGGAGTCCGCGATGGTCACGACCGACCGTTTCGCCGAGCACCTTTCGGAAGTAGGCGAATCGTCCCGGCGTCAGACTTCCGTGCAGCAGGTTGAGTGGGTTGTCTTCCTCCCACCACGACTCCCCCACCCGGTTGTAGACGTCGTTGTCGATGACCAAGCGGACCACCCCTTCTCTGCCGCGGGCACAGCACGACCTCCAGCCTTCTCCTGCGCGTCGGTCACTTCAAGGCCGGTGCCCTTACGCGATGCTCAGGGGATGACATTCAGTATCTCGCACGTGTGCCTGCTGCTGGGCGGGTTCGTCGCGGGAATTGCGTTGAGGTCCACCACGTCCAGTGAGTTCGCGTTCGTGGTCGACGGCGACCGCCTGGAAGCGTTGTATGTCGGTCCGGCCGCAGGCGCCTTCCTCGCCGCGATCGTCGCCGTCCTGGTGGCAACGCTGGTTCGTGCCCGCCGGATCCTGTCGACGCTGTCGTTCACCGGCCTGGCGCTGCTGGGTGTCGCTCCGGCGACGGGGCCGTGGGAGTCCGAGGTGTATCTCGGCGGAGTCGGTGCGGGCCTTCTGCTCGGCGGCATCGTCGGACTGTGCGCCACCGCCGACCGGGCGTGGTCGCAGACCGCACTCGCGGCGGGGGTTCTCACCGGACTCCTCCTCGCCGGACCGATCGACCATTTCCGGACGCCGGTTCCCCGGCGCTACGCGGACTACCTTCCGGAACCCTTGTTCGAGCCGGTGATGCTGACCGTCCTGGCGCTCACGGCCGTGGTTCTGGCCGTCACGCTCGCGTCCGGCGACTTCGGTGAGCGGACGCTCGCCGCGGTGAGCGGGCGCGCCCTCGTCGTCGGGATCGTTCTGCCGTTGATCGGGCTGGTGCTGTGCTGGTGGTTCGTTCGTCGTGTCTGGGACGTGGGCACTTACGGTGCGACGCAGGGCCGGTGGATGTTCGGACTCGTCCTCGTCGTGGTGGTGATCGCCGCCTCGCTGTGGCTGGAGGGCCGCACCGGGATCGTGTTGCTTGCCGCGATGGCCTTCGTCGCCGCGGGGGACATCGGCGTG
This sequence comes from Rhodococcus sp. JVH1, assembly GCF_000280725.2. Lineage (NCBI taxonomy): Bacteria > Bacillati > Actinomycetota > Actinomycetes > Mycobacteriales > Nocardiaceae > Rhodococcus > Rhodococcus sp. JVH1. The sequence continues at coordinate 2,401,170 of NZ_CP166289.1, forward strand.
GCGTTCCCGGACTCCTGGCCGTGGCTGCTGGTGCCCGCGGCGCTCGCGTTGACGGGTGCCGTGCTCGGCAGGCGCTTCCCGCAGCCGGTGTTCGGCATCGCGGCACTCGCAGTCGTGGCCGCGGCGGCGCTGTTCGAGCACCCGCCGTGGGACAACCTGCACGCCGGTGCGACGTGGCTCCTCCTTCCGCTCGCGGCGTCGTACACGGTCGCGTCGAGTCTGCCGTCGAGCGAATCGGTCACCGCGATGTCGCTGGCGGTGCCGGCCGCGCTGGCCGTCCCGCTGATCGCCGACTACGGGTGGACGGCGTACGCGCCGCTCGTCGGATCCGAGAGCACGCCGGGGCCGGACTCGTGGGCGTGGACATCGACCGGACTGTCGGTGGTTGCCGTGGTCGCGTGCGGACTCGCCGCCGCCTACCTCGGAAAACGCCCCACCTGAACTCATTGCACGATACATACGTTGTGCACCATGCATACGCTGTGTATGGTGCACAAATTGTGTTTCGCTGAGTTGAGGAGATTCGTGTGGACAGTCCGACGCCCGCCGTCCGACCGGGCGGCCTCGTCGCCGTGCTGGCCTTCACCGGCATCGTCGCCGCGCTCATGCAGACCCTCGTGGTGCCGCTGATCGGCGACCTCCCCCGACTGCTCGACACGACCGCCTCCAACGCGTCCTGGGTGATCACCGCGACGCTGCTCGCCGGCGCCGTGGCGACACCGGTCACCGGACGTCTCGGCGACCTGTACGGCAAGCGGCGGATGATGCTGATCTGCACGGTTCCGCTCGTCCTGGGCTCGGTGGTCTGTGCGGTCGCGACGTCCCTGGCCCCGATGGTGATCGGCCGAGGGCTGCAGGGCATCGGTGTGGGCATGATTCCGCTGGGAATCAGCGCACTGCGGGACCTGCTGCCGCCCGAGCGCCTGCACTCCTCCATCGCCTTGATGAGCTCGTCCATGGGCATCGGCGGCGCCCTCGGTCTGCCGCTCGCCGCAACGGTCGCGGAGAATGCGAGCTGGCGCGTGCTGTTCTGGGGCGCCGCCGGGCTCAGCGCGCTGATCGCCGTGCTGCTCTGGTTCTTCGTGCCTGCCACACCCGTCCACGGACCCAAGGCCCGCTTCGATCCCATCGGCGCAGTCGGACTGGGTGTCGGACTGGTGTCCCTGCTGCTGGCTGTGTCCAAGGGCGCCGACTGGGGCTGGGCGAGCAGCACCACCCTCGGTCTGTTCGCGACCACGGTCGTCGCGTTGACGGCCTGGGGCTGGTGGGAACTCCGCACTCCCGAACCGCTGGTCGACCTGCGGGTGATCGCCGGCCGTCAGGTGCTGCTGACCAACGCCGCGTCCGTCGTCGTCGGCTTCGCCATGTACGCCCAGTCCCTGATCGTTCCACAGCTCCTGCAGTTGCCGGCGTCTACGGGATACGGCCTGGGACAGTCGATGCTGGCCATGGGTCTGTGGATGGCCCCCTCGGGTCTGATGATGATGGCGGTCTCCCCTTTCGGCGCCAAGCTGTCATCCACCCGCGGGCCGAAGGTCACCCTGCTCGTCGGAAGCCTCGTCATCGCGCTCGGCTACGGATCGTCGATGTTCCTGATGGGGTCGACGTGGGGCCTGGTCGTGGTGACCTGTATCTGCGGCTCGGGCGTCGGTCTGGCCTACGGTGCGATGCCCGCCCTGGTGATGAGCGCCGTGCCGCAGTCCGCGACCGCCTCCGCCAACAGCGTCAATTCTCTGATGCGCTCGGTCGGTACCGCGGTGTCCGCTGCCGTCGTCGGTGTGGTTCTCGCCCAGATGAGCGTCCAGGTCGCCGGCCACACCCTGCCCACCGAGGGCGGCTTCCGAACCGGCCTGTTGATCGGTTGCGGTGTCGCACTGGTCGCCGCGGCCATCACGCTGGCCATCCCCACTCGCCGCGTCACCCCCGCAGCGCCGAACTCGATTACCCCCGAACCGCTCGCACCGTCGAAGGTGTAGCCCTGCTGATCGCCTACTTGTGGAGGGCGTACCCCGCCACGGGGTTGCCGTTGATGTAGACGGTGCCCTCGTAGGTGCCGTCGGGCCTCGGGGTGATCCGGTCGGTCAGGAACGGCAGCCCGGAAGGGCTGTAGTCGGTGACGAGGGAACCGCTCGCTTCCGGGGTGGTCATGCCGAAGATGTACGGAAAGAACACACCGAAGTTGTCCATGACCCAGCCGGGCCCGAACGTCTTGCCCTTCCAGATCAGGTCGCCACCGAGAACGTTGGTGGTGCCGAGGTATGTCCCCGCAGGCAATGGGACCGGCATCGGCGCGGGTAGCGGCGGCGGCATGGGCGCCGGCACCGGGTCTGCCGCGGCCGTCCCCGCGGCGAAGAAAGACAGGCCGGCCACCGCGACGGCCCCGACTGCGACCTTGCGCATGATGTCCATGAGTTCTCCGTATATCGAGGTGCGTGGCGGAAAGTGTCGCACGGACCGGGCCGTCACAGGGCGAGTGTGAAGAAGATGCTGTTCGGATCGTTGCCGTAGCTCCCGAACGGGGGGCATTCGGTGAAGCCGTGCTCGGTGTACAGGCGCCTGGCCGGGGCGAAGAAGTCCTCGGTGCCGGTCTCGAGGTTGAGCCGGACGTACCCGCGTGCCCGCGCCTCGTCGACCAGATGCGCGAGGAGCCGGCTGGCCACACCCCGCCCGCGCGCCTCGGTGGCCGTCCGCATCGACTTGATCTCGCCCTCGGCCGGCGAGAGCTCACGCAGAGCCACGGTTCCCAGCACCGTCTCCTCGTCCCAGAGCGTCCACACGGTGACCGACGGGTCCCGCAAGCCGGGCAGATCGAGGGCGTGAACACTGTCGGGCGGCGACGTGGCACGCATGTCCGCCAGGTGCTCGGCCAACAGTCCGTGCACGGCCTCGCGGGACAGGTCGTCGACTTCGATGTACACGTGCAGGCTCTCGACTTTCGGTTTCGACCGGGCAACGATGTCGAGTATGCCGAAGCCCGCGCGAGAAATCGCAACGAGTACCGCGCTGCCTGAACCGCGGCGCACCATGGGGAGATGACCGAGACAGTTCTGCGCCTGAGCACCCGCCAAGGGCGGTGGGTGATCACCGCGACCGTTCTCGGTTCGAGCCTCGCGCTACTGGACGGCACGGTGGTGAACATCGCCCTGCCGCACATCGGCGAGGACCTCGGGTCGGATGTCGCGGGAATGCAGTGGGTACTGAGCGGGTACACCCTCGCCCTGGCGTCGCTGATCCTGCTGGGCGGGGCGCTCGGGGATCGCTGGGGCAGGCGCCGCGTCTTCGTCTGGGGGACGGTCTGGTTCGCGGCGGCGTCACTCCTGTGCGGCATCGCACCCGACATCACGATGCTCGTGATCGCACGGATTCTGCAGGGTGTCGGGGCCGCGATGCTGACCCCCGGCAGCCTCGCTCTGATCTCGGCCTCGATCCACGAGGACGACCGGGGTGCCGCGATCGGACTGTGGTCGGGACTCGGCGGGGTGGCGGGGGCGATCGGCCCTCTCCTGGGCGGCTGGCTGGTGGAGGTGGCCGGCTGGCGGTCGGTGTTCCTGCTCAATCTTCCGTTCGCCGTCGTCGTCGTGTGGGCGTCGATGCGGCACGTCCCGGAGAGCCGCGACCCGCATCCGCCCGATCACCTCGACGTGCTCGGGTCGGTGTGCGCGGTGATCGGCCTCGGCGCGCTCACCTACGGTCTGATCGAGATGAACCTGATCGCCGGGGTGGTCGGGACCGTCGCGCTGATCGCGTTCGTCGTGGTGGAACGGCGCTCACCGAACGCCCTGGTGCCGCCGAGCCTGTTCGGGTCGCGCATGTTCGTGGTGGCAAACCTGGTGACGCTCGCCGTGTACGCCGCACTCGGCGGCGTCTTCTTCCTCCTGGTCCTGCAGTTGCAGTTGGTGGCCGGATACTCGCCGATCGAAGCCGGAGTCGCCACCATCCCGATCACGCTGGCGATGCTGGCGTTCTCCTCCCGCGCCGGCAGCTACGCCCAGACCCACGGCCCACGGCTGCCGATGACCGTCGGGCCCGCACTCGCAGCGATCGGCCTGCTGTTGATGACCCGGATCGGGCCGGGTGCGAACTATTGGACGGTCGTGCTCCCCGGCGTCGTCGTCTTCGGCCTCGGACTGTCCGCCATGGTCGCGCCGCTGACCGCCGCCGTGCTCGGGTCGGTCCCGGTGGAACAGTCCGGAATCGCCTCCGGGGTGAACAACGCCGTCGCGCGCACCAGCCAGCTGCTGGCGGTGGCCGCACTCCCCGGGATCGCCGGGATCGACGCCGAAAGCATGATCGACCCCGACAGCTTCTCGCAGGGCTTCCGCATCGCGATGTACATCTGCATCGCACTGCTCCTGGTCGGGGCGACCATCGCCGCAGCCCTGATCCGGGCGCCCGCCCCGCCGACTCCCCCCGCGGATTCGGTTGCATGCAAACCACATTGCGACGTCACCGGCCCGGCAGTGCAACCGACCCTCGCCCGGTCGAACCGTACTCCCCCGAACGGGTGACGCGCCCGCAGGCCACACCGTCACGCGCGCTTTCGTATCCTGGTCGGGTGGCGATTTCCGGTACCGATCCCGCGAGCGTCCGGGTCGACAGCTGGACCTGGGCGACCCGGCTGTTCAAGACGCGCTCCGCGGCGGCGGCCGCCTGCAGGTCGGGGCACGTGCGGGTCAACGGCACCACCGCCAAACCGGCGCAGCCGGTCAAGGCCGGTGACGAGGTCCGCATTCGCGCGGCGGGTGTCGAACGCATCGTCGAGGTTGTCCGGCCGATCACCAAACGGGTCGGCGCGGTGGTGGCGGTCGAGTGCTACACCGACAACACACCACCGCCCCCACCGCGCGAAGTCCTCGCGTCGATACCGCAGCGCGACCGCGGCGCCGGCAGGCCCACCAAACGCGAACGCCGCGAGATGGACCGGTTGCGCGGGTCGTGACCGCTCAGGCCGGGGTGTGGCTGAGGATGCGCAGGGCGGCCGGCACCGCCTCGATGGTGACGGGCAGCGGGCCGACCCGGTCGCCGTCCGCGTAGGCCGTGATGCCGTCGCACTGCAATCGCACCGTTCGTGAACGGTAGGTCTGCACGTCGGGGAGATCCACGTGTGTGCCCTTGTAGACCCGGGGGAACAAGCGGACCAGCCTCGACCGGCGACCGTAGTCGACGACCGTGACGTCGAGCAGGCCGTCGGTCTTGTCGGCGCCCGGGCAGATCTGCATGCCGCCGCCGTAGGAGCGTCCGTTGCCCACCGCCACGAGGGTGGCGTCCACCTGGAACCTCTCCTCGTCCAGTTCGATGCTGTAGTGCAGCGGGCGGAGCTGCGTCAGTTCGGCGAGCATCGCGAGGTTGTACCGCATCGGACCCTTCGGCCAGGACATCCGGTTGGCGCGGTCCGTGACGAGCGAGTCGAATCCGCTCGCCACGATGGTGCCCGCCCACACCACCGTGCCGTCCGTGAGCGTGATCCTGGCGAGGTCGGACTCCTGCACCTCCCCGTCGGCGATCACGTCGGCCGCGGCGACGGGATCGCCGACGGGGATACCGAATTCGCGCGCGTGGTCGTTGCCGGTGCCGGCCGGGATCAGCCCGACCGGCGTCCCGGACTGCGCCGCCGCCTGCAACCCGATGCTGATGGCGCCGTCCCCGCCGACGACGACGAGCGCGTCGGTGCCGTCGTCGATCGCCCGGCGGGCCAGCATGCGCGCGTGATCGGCATCCGTTCCGATGATCTCGGTGACGGCGACCCCGCGCTCACGCAGGCGGGCCACCCCCTTGCGGCCGGCGACGGGTGCGTGACCGTGACCGGCGAGGGGGTTGACGAGGACGGTGACCTTCTCGATCACCTGCTGGGTGCTCACGGAATCAGCTTGCCGGGGTTGAGGATTCCCACCGGATCGACCGTGTCCTTGACCGCCCGCAGAATCGCGACGCCCAGGTCGCCGATCTCGTCCCGCATCCACGGGCGGTGGTCGACTCCGACCGCGTGGTGGTGCGTGATGGTGCCGCCGGCGGCGACGATCGCATCACCGGCGGCGGTCTTGGCCTTCCGCCACTGTTCGATCGGGTCGTCCGCCTGCGCGGACACGACGGTGAAATACAGCGAGGCGCCGGTCGGGTACGTGTGCGAGATGTGGCAGAGGACGAGCGGCGGGGTGCCCTGCCCGGACAGCGACTCCGTCAGCGCGGTGGTCACGGCCGTGCGGAGCGCAGCGAGGTTGCCCCAGGTGGTCGCGGTTTCCAGTGTCTCACACAGCGCTCCGGCGTCGAGCAGCGAGTCGCGCAGGTACGGTGCGTCGAAACGGCCGTGCTCCCAACCGTTTCCGGGCCCCTCGCCCAGGGACGTGCCGCCGTGCGCCACCAGCACGGCACGAGCCTCCGCCGTCCGCTCCGCGGTGTGCTCGGCGGTGCCCTCGAACGTCGTGATCGCCAGGCAGCCGCCGGTGACGGTCTCCTCACCGATCTTGTCGGTGGTCGCGAGGTTCACCGCCGTCTCCGCCTCGTCGGACAGTCGCAGCACGGTCGGGACCGCACCTTCCTGCCGCAACGCACGCAGAGCCGCCGCGCCCGTCTCGAAGTCGGGGAAACTCCACCCTTCCCGGACGGTGGTGTCGGGGACCGCGTGCACCCGCACCCGCACCCGGGTGATCACGCCGAGCGTGCCCTCCGACCCGACGAACAATTCGCCGAGGTCCGGACCCGCCGCGGAGGCCGGGGCGCGCCCCGTGTCGAGGGTCCCGGTGGGGGTCACCACCCGCAGTCCCTGCACCATGTCCTCGAACCGCCCGTACCCCGCGGACGCCTGCCCCGACGACCGGGTGGCCGCGAAGCCGCCGATGGTCGCGAACATGAAGCTCTGCGGGAAGTGCCCGAGCGAGAAGCCGTGCGCGCCGAGCAGTTCCTCGGCGAGCGGACCCGTCACGCCCGCGCCCAGCGTCGCGATGCCGGAGTCGGTGTCGAGGTCGATGAGCGCGTCGAACCGGCGCAGGTCCAGCGAGACGACGGCGTCGAATCGGTCGCGCACGGGGTCGAGTCCGCCGACCACGCTCGTTCCGCCCCCGAACGGCACCACCGCGATGCCGTGGTCGGCGCAGTATCGGAGCACGTCGGCGACCTCGGCGTCGGTGCCGGGAGTGATCACGGCGTCGGGTGCATTCTGCGGTTCGGTGCTGCGGCGACGCAGCAGGTCGAGCGTGCTCTTGCCGCCGGAACGCAGCAGCCGGTCGGAGTGCGCGGTGCTGCAGAACTGTTCTCCGACGATGCCCGCGAGCGCGGCGATCTGCTGGTCTGACAGTGCGCTGGGAGCCAGGACGACGTCGTCGGCCACCCGGTCGGAGGGTTCCCTGATCGTGACGCCGAGGGCCTGCTGGAGCAGTCCTTTGACGCCGTCCGAGAGGACCTTGTGCTTTTCCGGCGCACCCCAGGCGTCCCACTGCATCGGGGGTGCCGTCAGGACGGCGTGATCTTCCGATCGCTCATTGCTCATGCGTTATAGTGTTACACATCATGTAAGAGTGTAACTAGCCCTTTCAGCGACCGCCCCGCTCCCGCCACACCTGACGAATGGGCCGCAGCACCAATCCCATCTGCCTCCGCGTCTTCCCACGCGTCACCAGAACACCCGTGATCGCCACGATCCAGACCGGGTACTGCACGAGCCAGGCCACCCGGAACGCGTCGAACGAGTACCCGCCCATCACGTCGAGGATGAGACCCATCGCCTGGATGACCAGCAACGACGCCAGGAAGCCGCCGATGTTGACCATTCCCTGCGCCGTTCCCATGCTGGTGCTGGGATTGAACATGCGGGCGTAGTCGAAGCCGATCATCGAACCGGGGCCGCCCACCGAGATCACCATCACCAGCACGATCAGCAACCAGATCGGCGCCGGACCCGGCAGCGACAGGACGACGGTCCAGATCGCCGCGTTGCTGATCATGATCGCCAGCACCAGATAGGAGCGGCGCATCGGGAACCGGCCGCTGAGGATGCCGATGATCGGCCCGGCCACGATCGCCGAGATCACCGACAGGGTCAGCAGCGAACCGGCCTCCGCCGGCGACAACCCCTGCGCCGACCTCAGGTACGGCACACCCCACAACAGGGCGAACGTGGTCATCGAGAACTGCGTGCCCATGTGGGTGAAGAACCCGAGCCGGGTGCCGGGACGACCCCACACGGCGCGGATCTGCTTGCCCACCTCCCGCAGTCCGGCGGGCGCGGCCACCACCTCCAGACCGGGCGGCGCATTGCGGATGACGGACACGGCGAGCACGAACGACAGCAAACCGAGCGACGCCGCGCTGCCGTACGCGAAACTCCAGCCCGGCCCGTTCAGCAACAGCATCAACGGCAGCGCCGACAGGATCTGACCGATCTGACCGAAGATGCCGGTCAGCTGCGACACGAGCGGGACCCGCCGCGGCGCGAACCACTGCGGCACCAGGCGCAGCACGGAGATGAACGTCATCGCGTCGCCGACGCCGACGAGAACGCGCGCGGCGACCGCCAGCGGCAGCGATTCGGTGAGCGCGAGGAGCATCTGTGCCGAGGCCATGATGAGGGCGCCCGCGGAAATCATGATCCGCGACCCGTACCGGTCGAGGAGCACACCCGCCGGGATCTGCATCCCCGCATACACCACGATCTGGAGTACGACGAAACCCGACAACACACTCGGACTGATCGAAAATCGTTCCGTCGCCGCGAGGCCCGACACACCGAACGAGGTTCGATGCAGGACGGCGACGATATAAGCGACAACCCCGACGCCCCACACCAACCACACTCTGCTCATCGCAGATCAAACTACCCCCCAGCAGGCATTACCCGCTGAGTGAAGTCACTCGCGGCCCAGCGACACCCAGGTCGGATCGGCCGTGCGCTCGCCGACGGTGAGATCCGCGAGCAGGTCCAGGCGCGCGATCTGCCCCTCGGTCAGCGTGACTGCGAGCGCGCCGGCGTTCTCCGTGACGCGCGCCGCGAACCGGGTGCCGGGAATCGACACGGACGGCAACCCGAACTCGCGGCCCTTCGCGTCCAGCCACGCCAGCGACACCTGGGCGGGCGTCGCGTCGAGTTCGGCAGCGACCTCGCGGACGACGTCGAGCACCTTCAGGTTCGCCGGCAGTGCATCGTCGCCGAAACGCGGGAACCGGCGGCGCAGATCCTTGTCGCCCAGCGTGGCCGGGTCGTACGTTCCGGTGAGGAAGCCCCGGCCCACCGGCGAGTACGGCACGAAGCCGATGCCCAGTTCGGCCGCCGCGGGAACGACGTGCTTCTCGACGTCGCGGCTCCAGATGCTCCACTCGCTCTGAATCGCGGCGATGGGGTGCACCTGTGACGCGCGACGCAGTTCGTCGCCGGTCGCCTCCGACAGTCCGATGTTGCGGACCTTGCCTGCCTTCACCTGTTCCGCGATCGCGCCGACGGTGTCCTCGATGGGCACCTCGGGGTCGACGCGGTGCAGGTAGTACAGATCGACGGTGTCGACGCCGAGCCGGGACAGCGATTCGTCGAGGGCCTGCGCCACGTAGTCGGGCTTGCCGTTGATGCTGCGCCGGCCGTTCGCGATGTTGCCGACGAGACCGAACTTGGTGGCCAGCTGCACCTCGTCGCGGCGTTCCTTCAGCACCGTGCCCACCGCGATCTCACTCGCGCCGTCGCCGTACACGTTGGCCGTGTCGATGAACGTCACTCCGATGTCGATGGCGTGGTGGAGGGTCGCGAGCGCCTCCGCGGCATCGACGGGGCCGTACACGGGGGCGACGGACATGGCGCCGTAGCCCTGCGCGCTGACGGTGAGGCCTTCGGACAACTGCACGGTGGGGATGTTGGTCATGCGCACCATCCTTCCCGAGCACCCCGACAGGTGCATCGTTTGGAATCGCGCTGATCGTGACCCGGCTGGCTCTACCCTGAAGACATGGCATTCGACTGGTTCGAACTCGCCCGCATCGCCCACCGCGAGTTCGGTGCACGGGTCGCCGCGATCACCGACTGGTCGGCGCCGACCCCGGACCGCGAATGGGACGTCACCCACCTGGTGCGGCACGTCATCGAGGAACAGCAGTGGGTTCCCCCACTGCTTGCCGGGAAGACGGTCGGCGAAGCGACCCCGGACATCGAGCCCCTGCACGGCGACATGCGGTCGGAATGGCAGCGGTATTCGGACGCGGCCATCCACGCGTGGTCGTCGACCGACCCGCAGACGCAGGTCCACCTGTCCTACGGGACGGTGCCGCTCGAGCCGTATCTGCGGCAGCAGATCGCCGACGTCACCATCCACGCATGGGACCTCGCCAAGGCCACCGGATCCGACGACACACTCGACCCGCACCTCGTCGCCGGCGTCTGGTCGGATCTCGACGGCCAACGCGAGATGCTCTCCGAGAGCGGACTGTTCGCCGACCCCGTCGACGTTCCCGACGACTCGCCGCTGCAGGATCGCCTGATCGCCCTGACCGGTCGCGATCCCCGGCAACGCATTTAACCAACCGCCGCGGAGGGTCCCGCCTACGCTGGGTGACATGAGTACCCCGGATCCCAAACCCCGCAGCCGTGACGTCACCGACGGATTGGAGAAGACCGCAGCGCGCGGAATGCTCCGTGCGGTGGGCATGGGCGACGACGACTGGGGGAAATCCCAGATCGGCGTGGCGTCGTCCTGGAACGAGATCACCCCCTGCAACCTGTCGCTCGACCGGCTCGCGAAGGCCGTCAAGGACGGCGTCCACGCCGCAGGCGGGTATCCCCTCGAGTTCGGCACCATCTCCGTGTCCGACGGCATCTCGATGGGACACGAGGGCATGCACTTCTCCCTCGTCTCCCGTGAGGTGATCGCCGACAGCGTGGAAACGGTGATGCAGGCCGAACGCCTCGACGGGTCGGTGCTCCTCGCCGGTTGCGACAAGTCCCTGCCCGGCATGCTGATGGCCGCGGCCCGCCTCGACCTCGCGAGCGTGTTCCTCTACGCCGGTTCGATCCTGCCCGGTGTCGCAAAAATGTCCGACGGCACCGAACGCGACGTCACCATCATCGACGCGTTCGAGGCGGTCGGCGCCTGTTCGCGCGGACTGATGAGCCGTGAGGACGTCGACGCCATCGAGCGTGCCATCTGTCCCGGCGAGGGCGCGTGCGGCGGAATGTACACCGCGAACACGATGGCCAGTGCCGCCGAGGCGCTCGGCATGTCGCTGCCCGGCAGCGCCTCCCCGCCCGCCACCGACCGTCGTCGCGACGGATTCGCGAGGCGCAGCGGTGAAGCCGTCGTCGAACTGCTCCGCCGCGGCATCACCGCCAGGGACATCCTCACCAAGGAAGCGTTCGAGAACGCCATCGCCGTGGTCATGGCCTTCGGCGGTTCCACCAACGCCGTCCTGCACCTGCTGGCGATCGCGAGCGAAGCGGATGTGGAACTGACCCTCGACGACTTCTCCCGCGTCGGCGCCCGCGTCCCGCACCTCGCGGACGTCAAACCGTTCGGCAAGCACGTGATGAAGGACGTCGACCACATCGGCGGCGTCCCCGTCATCATGAAGGCCCTGCTCGACGCCGGGATGCTGCACGGCGACTGCCTCACCGTCACCGGCAAGACCATGGCCGAGAACCTGTCGGCCATCGCCCCTCCCGACCCGGACGGCAAGGTGCTCCGCGCGATGAGTTCGCCCATCCACCCGACCGGCGGAATCACGATCCTCAAGGGGTCCCTCGCCCCGGGCGGCGCGGTGGTGAAGTCGGCCGGGTTCGACTCCGACGTCTTCACCGGCACCGCCCGCGTCTTCGAACGGGAACGCGCCGCGATGGATGCCCTCGAGGACGGCACCATCACGAACGGCGACGTCGTGGTCATCCGCTACGAGGGCCCCAAGGGCGGTCCCGGCATGCGCGAGATGCTCGCGATCACCGGCGCGATCAAGGGCGCCGGGCTGGGCAAGGACGTCCTCCTGCTCACCGACGGCCGATTCTCCGGCGGCACCACCGGCCTGTGCGTCGGCCACGTGGCACCGGAAGCCGTCGACGGCGGTCCCATCGCGTTCGTCCGCGACGGCGACCAGATCCGACTGGACGTCGGAACGGGCACCCTCGAACTGCTCGTCGACGAAGAGGAACTCGCCGGCCGCAAGAACGGGTGGGAGCCTCTGCCCCCGCGCTACACCCGCGGGGTCCTGGCCAAGTACACGAAGCTCGTCGGTTCCGCCTCGGGCGGCGCCGTCTGCGGGTAGGCGCTTCGCGCCCGTGCGTGGTTGACGAGTCCAGAGACTCGTTAACCACGCACGGGCGCCGGAGGCGCCTAGATGGGCCGGAACCCGGCGCCGGGACCACCGCTCGCGTTCATATCGGCGACGATGGAGTTGAGGTTGGTGCCGATCTCCGGGCCGATGCACGGTGCCGCGAGGTAGGCGTTGACCATGGCCACCAGGGTGGTGCCGACGACCATCGGTGCGCCCGAGTCACCCTCGATCACGCAGGCCTGGGTCCACGTCTCCCCCGTCTGCATTAGGTCGCCGTAGACGATGCCGCAGGTGTTGCCCGTGGTGCGGCCTTCCTTGCACGCCACCTGCGGGAACGCTGCCGGTGCGCCGATTTGGGTGATGGTGACGCCGCCGACCCGGTTGACCGGGACGACCTTCGCCGGGTCGAACTGGATCACCGCGTAGTCGAGAGCGGGATTGGAGACGACGAACTTTCCGACGATGCCACTGTCCTGACTGGCTTCGGGCACCACGTAGGAGCCCGCCTCACCGCAGTGGCCCGCCGTCAGGCCGACGAGCCTGCCCGCGTTGTCGTGGCCGATGGTGGTGAGTGAGCAGACGAGTTCGTCGTTCACCACGATCCCCGAACCGCCCCCCAAGACGGCGGCCGGAGCTGCTGTCGCGGACCCCGCCGCAACGAATCCCAGAATTCCCGCTGTCGCCGCAACAACCGCCGCGAATCGTTTCAACATTTTTCGAACCTTCCCGGATGAGCCCCGACGGCCGCGTGTCTCCCCATAAGAATCCCACCCCACGCAAGACCTGTGTGGGGGAATGCCGATGTAGAGACCGCGACCCGTTACTCACCCGGGCGCTACTCGACGGCGCCGAGTGCCTCCAGTGCTTTGCGGGCGTCCTCGAGTTGCCGGCTCAGCTCGTCCACCCGGGCCGCCGCGAGGTTGCGTGCCGCCACGATGATCGACTCGACGGCTTCGATCGCCGTCTCCTCGCCGAGTTCCCGGACGGCGCGCTCGACGGCGTCCGGAGAGACGGGGACGGCCTTGCCCGGACGCTTGGCTCCGTGCGCGACGGTGACGCTCCAGTCGTTGTCGGCGCCGGCGTGGATGGTGACGCTGACTCCCGCGGGCACCTTCTTGCTGGTGCGTTTGGCCGGTGCCGTGGCGGGTTTCGGAACCGCGGTGGCAACGGGCGCAGGCGTCGCGACGGTCTTGGCGGCGGGCGTCTTGGAGGCAGGGGGCGGGCCGGGCTCGATCTCCTGGTGCACGACCGGTGTCGCGCGGGCGGCGGGTGCGGGCGCAGGCTTGGGGGCCGGAATTCGTCTCATCAGAAGCTCCTCCGCTTCGAAGGGGAGCTCGTCGTCGACACCCTTGGGGCGGATCAAGAGCGTATTGCCTTGCACCGAGATAGCTTTCGCCGAGGCTCCGGCCTCGAGCCCGAGGCTGGGCATCGCCTCGCGCAGATACACGGTGGCCCGCTTACCTTCCGCGATCGCGGCAGCGAGGGTCTCGAGATTCTCCGCGGTCAGGTGATCCGGTGCGGCGGCACCGGAACGTCTACGGGGCGGCATGCGCTGTCCTTTCTGGTCTGTGTCCTGGTTACGCTCGTGAGCACCGCAACTCTCGCACACCCCACCGACGGTTCCGCATCGGACGGGCTCGCACAGTGGCAGATTGAGGGGGACGGACGCACCGGCGACCATGCGTGCGGATCGAACGTATCGAGAGGAACGACGTGACCTCGGAAGCACCGGAGAACGGCGACGAGACCGCAACGACGACGCCGATCTCACCGACCCTGCTCCGCGACGTCCAGGCCGATCTCGAGGAATCGCTTCTGGGCGGTCCCCGCCGTTACACGCGGGCCGAGATCGCCGACTTCGCGGGGGTGTCCCTCGAACGGGCGGACCGCCTGTGGGTGTCGATGGGTTTCGCGGTCGACACCGATCCGGACGGCGTCATGTTCACCGAGGGGGACGCCGCCGCGTTGCGCACCATCGCCTCGCTCGTCGATCAGGGGATCATCTCGCCGGAACGCGAGGTGGCGGCGGCCCGTGCACTCGGCCAGGCGATGTCGCGGCTCGCCGAATGGCAGGTGTCATTGATCAGCACCCACATCGTCGATCAGCTCGCGGGGTCCGCGGGCAGCGACGAGCAGGCCATCCGGGAGCAGGTGCGCGAACTCACCGCCGAGATCCTTCCGGCGGTCGAGTCGTTGCAGGCGTACGTGTGGCGCAGGCACATCGCCTCGACCACCGGTCGCAACGTCGGGAATCCCGGCGAGGAGGTCGCGAGCCGGAAACTGGTGGTCGGCTTCGCGGACATCGTCGGGTACACGTCGCTGACCCGTCAGCTCGGTGCCCGGGAACTGAGCGACCTTCTGGAACGATTCGAGTCGGCGTCGACGTCGGTCATCGGCCGGCATCAGGGATGGGTGGTGAAGACGGTCGGCGACGAGGTGATGTTCGCGGTCGAGTCGCCGGCCGATGCGGCGGAGATCGCCCTGCAGCTGCGGGAGCAGGTTCTGCCGGACGAGACGGACCCCGAACTGCGGGTAGGACTCGCGATGGGTCCGGTGCTCGTCCGGTTCGGCGACCTCTACGGCTCCGTCGTCAACACCGCGGCGCGACTCACCGGTTCGGCGCGTCCCGGCACGGTGCTGATCGACGAGGCGCTCGCCCACGAACTCGCCGACGCTCCCGGTTACTACCTCAAGCAGCTACGCCCACGACGTGTTCGAGGGATTCGACGACTCGAACAGTTCGTGCTGCGCCGAGACCGGGACGCCTAGCGACCGTCAGCTTCCGAAGGGAAGGGTTCCGGGCGGGATGGAGTATCCGCTGCTGCCGGCGGCGACGCCGCCCCAAGCACCGAGGAGCCAGTTGAGTGCATCAGTGATCATCGAGAAACCTTCCCACACCATTCATTCGATACGCGCGGCATCCGGTGCCGCGCGCACGTGCCACGGTAATGACGACGTGCGGAGCTGTCGACGTCACAATGCCTGAGCAGGCGGTATCTCAAGGAGCGCCGGCGTGGCCGGACCGGCGGCGACCTGGGCGGCGCGTGCGGCGAGGAAGTCGTCGACGATCTGCTCACACGCGGTCCGTCCCAGTGGGGTCAGGGTCGCGAGCCGGGTGAAGACGAGTGGTCCGATGAGTTGCGCGAGAGCGAGGTCGTAGTCGAATTCGCCGAGGCGTTCGGCCGCCTCGGGTGTTCCGAAGACCTGGTCGAACGCCGCCCGGTACTGCTCGACGATGGTCTGCCTCAGCGTCCGCAGTTCCGGTTTGTCCGCCTCGACGGCGGCCGCGCTCGAGTAGTCGTCCAATGCCGGACCCATGCCGAGCCAGCACATGGCCGTCACGTTCATGGGGGCACTCTCGATCAGTTTCGCCTGACTGACCATCAACTCGACGAGCCGGTCACGGAGGTCGCCGTCGGCGGGCACTGTCGGCGCGGGTGGGATCAGCCGCCCGAAGGCCGCGGCGACCAGTTCGGTGCCGTTGTCGAAATGGCGGTAGAGCGTGGCCCGAGCGACGTTCGCGAGTTTGGTGACGGCGTCGATCGTCACGGCGTCGGTGCCACCCTTCGCGAGAAGAGTTGTCGCGGCGTCGAGAAGTCTCGCGCGAGAGCGCTGCCTGCGGGGATCCTGCTCGGTCATCTGCACCGCCTGTTCCTGCCACTGCCCGACCTCTTGTGAACTGTCAGTCTACCAACGATACTGGCAGTCTCGTTACTTCCACGGAGGGACTACATCGTGCGCTCTCGGGACTCCGCACCACCGCAGGACATCGAACAGAGCAACACCACCGGCTGGACCCTTCGGCAGATCTGGATGCTGACCGTCGCGTGCTGCGCGGTCGCGCTCGTCGTCGCGGCGATGGCCGCGCTGAACACCGCCTTGCCCGACCTCGCGCGTGACACGGGCGCGACCCAGAGCCAGCTGACGTGGATCGTCGACGGCTACACCCTCACCCTGGCCGCCCTCCTGCTTCCGGCTGGCGCGCTCGGCGACCGGTACGGTCGCCGCGGCCTCCTCATGTTCGGACTGCTGATCTTCGGCCTGGGTGCCGCTATTCCGATCCTGAACGACAGCCCGGAGTGGATCATCGGGTCCCGCGCGGTCGCCGGCATCGGCGCAGCCTTCGTGATGCCGGCGACGCTGTCGCTGCTCACCGCAGGTTTCCCGCTGTCCCAGCGCGGCCGGGCCGTCGGCATCTGGTCGGGTGTCGCCGGGTCGGGCGCGATCGCCGGACTGCTGGTCTCGGGACTGCTGCTCGAACAGTGGTCGTGGAAGGCGATCTTCGTGAGCCTCGCCGTGGTGTCCGGCGTCCTCTTCCTCACCGGATTCACCATCGCCTCCTCACGCCAGACCGACCAGGCACCGCTCGACCTTCCCGGCACCGTGACGATCGCGGCGGCGGTGGGCCTGTTCGTGCTCGGCACGATCGAGGCGCCGCACCGCGGCTGGCTGGATCCCACCGTCGTCGGACTCATGGCGGGTGGCGTCGCCGCCGCGGTAGCGTTCGCGCTCGTCGAGCTGCGCCGCGAGCATCCGCTCCTCGACGTGCGGCTCTTCGCCAACCGCGCCTTCGGGTCGGGGTCGATGTCGTTGCTGGTGCAGTTCCTCGCCATCCTCGGGCTCTTCTTCTTCGCGGTGCAGTACCTGCAACTGGTGCTGAGCTACTCGCCGCTGGAGTCGGCGCTCGCGCTCGCCCCCATCGCGGTACCCGTGATGATGCTGTCCGTGGGGATGCCGTTCGTCCTCCCCTATGTCGGCCTCCGCCCGTTGCTCTCCGTCGGCGCCGCGATTCTCGGTGTCGGAATCCTGCTGATGGTCCGGCTCGACGAGTACTCGAGCTACCCCCAGGTGGCTCTGCCGCTGGTCGTGGCCGCGTTCGGCATCGGCCTGTGCACCGCACCCGCCACCACCGCGATCGTGCAGAACACTCCTGACGAGAAACAGGGAGTGGCGTCCGCCGTCAACGACACGGCACGCGAGATCGGGGCGGCGATCGGCGTCGCACTGGCAGGCAGCATCCTGGCCGCGGGCTACGGCAGGCACGTCCAGCCGGCCGTCGACGCCGTCCCCGACGTCGCGAAGGAGCCCGTGTCGAGTTCCCTGGCCGCCGCGCTGCACGTCGCCCAGTCGGCGGGACCGCAGGGTGAGCAGCTCGCGAGCTTCGCCCGGAAAGCGTTCCTCGAGGGAATGGACGAGGCGTCCATCGCCCTGGCCTGCGTGTGCTTTGCATCCGCGGTCGTGCTCGCGGTGTGGGCGCCGGGCCGGAAAGGGTCGTCTCCGGCGCCGTGGAAGGACGAGGAACTGGCCGACGTCGACTGAGCGAACATTGCCCTTGTGACCGCCGTCATTGTATCGTTCAGTATCAGTTACTGAATGTCACAGTTAGTTGGCCGCCTAGTCACAGATCAAGGGGTAGTGATGACCGCATCGATCGTCGTCTCCGACCGCGAAGAGACCGCCCAGCGCTTGCTGGCGTCGTCGGCACGCAAGTCCTACGACCCGATGGTCGAGGTCGACTGGGAAGCACCGATCCCCGACGACAAGTTCGGTCTCACCCCCGAGTGGAGCACGCTCTACGGCACCGCCCTGTGGGACGAGATGACCGAAGAGCAGAAGATCGAACTCACCAAGCACGAGGCCGCCAGTGTCTCCAGCGTCGGACTGTGGTTCGAGATCCTGCTCATGCAGATGCTGCTGCGTGACGTGTACGGCCGCGACAAGCACTCGCGCCACGTCCAGTTCGCGCTCACCGAGGTGGCCGACGAATGCCGCCACTCGGTGATGTTCGCCCGCGCCGGTGAACGCCTCAACATGCCGAGCTACGGCCCGCACCCCGCGATCCACAAGCTCGGACGCATCTGGGGCGGCTTCTTCCGGGGCGCCAACGCGTACGCCAGTGTGATGGCCGCCGAGGAGATCCTCGACATGATGCAGCGCGACTTCATGAAGGACGAACGCGTGCAGCCCGTCACCCGAACGGTGAGCAAGATCCACGTCCTCGAGGAGGCCCGCCACATCCGCTTCGCCCGCGAAGAGGTCGGACGCCGCATCGAGGGTGCCAGCTGGGCACGACTGCAGTTCGAGCGCCTCAACACCGCGGTGGTCGTGTATTTCGTGATGAAGAGCATGATCCGCAAGGACGTGTATGCGAACGCCGGACTCGACCCGGAGCGGGCCGCCGCCGAGGCCAAGAACAACCAGCACTACAAGGACACCGTTCGTACGTCCGGTTCCAAGTTGATGCAGTTCCTCGATGGCGTCGGCCTCGTCGGCGGCCCGTCCAAGCGCCTCTACAAGAGGGTCCATCTCCTCTGAATCATGTGGGGATGTGGTCCAGGTAGGACACACCGGTCGAGGTGATCTCGAGGACGCGCGCGGACGGAATGTCGAAGAACATTCCCGCGACGCGTACTCGGCCCTCGGCCGCCGCCGCGCCGACGAGGGGATGGCGCCCGAGGGTTTGCACCTGGACCGCCACGTTCACCATGCCCAGCTGGTCGACCTCGTCGAATCCGAGTTCGGCCGCTGCCCGCGCCACCGGATGACCGCTGAGGAACGCGTTGCGGCTCGGCTGCGCGAACGTCAGCCACTGTTCGACGGCGTCGCGATCGGATCTGTCGTTCTCGGGCTGCGCATTTGCGAGCACGGCCTTCATCGCGCCACAGCCGGAGTGGCCGCACACGATCACCGAGCTGACCTCGAGTTCGTCGAGGGCGAAGGCCAGTCCGGCCTCGACGGAGACGTCCTGCTTCCCGATCGGGACGAGGTTGCCCACGTTGCGCACCGTGAACAGGTCTCCCGGACCGCTGCTGGTGATGACGTTCGGCACGATGCGTGAATCGGAGCAGGTGAGGAACAACGAGTCGGGGCGCTGCCCGTCCCGCAGTTCGTCGAGGTGCGGTTGCAGTTGAGCCGCGTTCCGTCGGTGGTACTCCGACACTCCAGCGAGGACCGGTCGGAGCGCCGCCGGTGTGGTGGTGGATTCCGCGGTGTCGCTGTGCCGCGGCTGCCAGCTCTTCCACGGGGCGAACCCGCGGGGGCTCACCACGCCAATGCCGCGCCGGGGCGGGGACGCGCCGACGGCGTCCATGTCGACGGGGCCGAGCGCATCGATCACGACCGTTCCGCCGTTCCGCTCGTGGTGACGCTTCCAGTCGTCGATCGCCTCGAACATGGCGTGGTCGAGGAAGTCGACCGCCAGTTCCACGGTGACGTGCGCACCCCCGGGCACCTTCGCGAGGAGCCCCGTCAACGCCGGCATGGACAGGAAGCTGCACGACCCCTCGACGGTCACGCGCCACCGCCCGGAATCCTCGGAGCCGACAGGTTCGGCCCGCATCTTGGGGTGGATGACCCGCCACAACAGCAGGACCACCGCGAGTGCGAGACCGATGATCACGCCCTCGAGCAGGTTCAGGAAGACCACGCCGGCCACGGTCACGCCGTACACCCACAGGTCGCCGGTGCGCCGGGCCGTCCGCAGATGAGCCATCTTGACGAGCTGGATGCCGATCACGATGAGGAGGCCGGCCAGCGCTGCCATCGGGATCTGCTCGACGAGTCCGGTGAGGAGCGCGGCGAAGACGAGGATCCACACGCCGTGCAGCACGGCGGACGCCCGGGTGCGCGCCCCGGCGGCCACGTTGGTGGAACTGCGCACGATCACACCGGTGACCGGCAGGCCGCCGATGAGACCCGAGATCATGTTGGCCGAGCCCTGACCGACGAGTTCACGATTGAACTCCGAACGCGTGCCGCCGTGCATCTTGTCGACGGCGACCGCGGACAGCAGGCTCTCGACGCTCGCGATCAGCGCGACCGTGAGTACGCCGGTGGCCACTGCGAGCCACGGGCCCTCCGGCATCGAAGGCAGTGCCACGGCGTCGAACAGGGAGCCGTCCAACGTGATTCGATCGATGTCGAGTGGGAAGACAAGGGAGAGAACGGTGGCGGCGACGACGGCGACCAGCGGGCCGGGGAGCACCTGCAGCTTGCCGGGGATCTTCTTCCAGAACAGCAGGACGGCGATGACCACCGATCCCACGAGGACGTCACTGTACCGGGCGGACGTCAGCTGGCCGGGGAGCTGAGTGATGTTCTCGACGGTCGAGCTGTGCGAGCTACCGCCGAGTAGGACGTGAATCTGCTGGAGGGCGATCGTGATTCCGATACCCGCCAGCATGGCGTGGACGACGACCGGCGCGATGGCCAGGGCCGCACGGGCAATTCTACTGAGTCCGAAGATGATTTGAAGGAATCCGGCCGCGACGGTGATCGCGCATGTGGCCTTCCAGCCGAACGTGGCGACCAATTCTGCTACCACCACGGTCAATCCGGCGGCGGGACCACTGACCTGGAGCGGTGAACCTCCGATGGAACCCGCCACCACACCGCCGACGATCGCCGCGATGAGCCCCGCCATGATCGGGGCGTCGGACGCGATCGCGATACCGAGCGACAGTGGTAGTGCGACGAGGAAGACGACCAGCGACGCGGGCAGGTCGTATCGCGCGTTATCTCGCAACCTTTCGCCGAGGGTCGGTCCGGGGGCGGGGGCACCGGATGGGGGTGCTTTCTCGTTCTCGAGGATCGACATGACGACACCTTACGGGCGGAGAACGACGAGACGCCCGAAACGGACGGGATCTTGTGGCATGTGTCACTGTGACAGTGCTTTTCGACCAGTTGAATCGAAAACTATTGGACAACAGTCCATTACATGAAGCTTAAAGTACACAAAGTTCACCGTGCCCACCCTTGCACCGTGAGACGTGCCGGTCACCGCGGGAAACGGTGACCGGCACGGCCGGGCCGGCCTACACGGACGTGGGCACGACGACCAGCGCCCAGACGAACATCGGGGCCGCCAGCACGATCAGACCGCAGTAGGCGAGCATCTTGCGCTGGAAACGACCCTTGTCCTCGACCTGTGCGTTGGCGAGCACCATCACGCCGTTCGTCGAGAACGGGCTGACGTCGACCACCGTCGCGGAGAATGCCAGGGCCGCGACGAATCCCACGGCGCCCACCTCTCCCATCGCGAGCATCGGCGCGGCGAGGGGCAACGCGATGCCGAGGGTACCGATCGACGATCCGAACGCGGAGATGATCGCAACCGCGTAGCAGAGGATCAACGCGGTCAGCAACGGCGATCCGAGAGCCGACGCCGCATCGCCGAGGAAGTCGAGCGTGCCGTTCTGCGTCATGACCGCCATGTAGGTGAGCATCCCGCACACGAGCACCACGGCCGGCCATGCCACGTTGTCGATGACCTTGGGGTGCGACTTGGGCGCCATCAGCAGCAGCACCGCACTGATGCAGATCGAGCTGACGCCGACGTCGATTCCGAACGCGACCGACCCGACGACGAGGAAGCCGATGCCGGCGAGCGTCGCGAACCGGTACCGATTCATCTTCACCGGCTTCACGCCTTCGTGGATCAGCGCCTCCTCGATGACCTCACGATCGGTGAGGGTCGCGGTGTTCCCGCCCGGGCCGTTGCCCGGAGTCACGCCACCGGACGGCCGACGTGAGAAACCGCCTAATCCTCCGCCGTCGGGTGTCTCCTCGACGGGACGCGGAGTGCGGCGACCGATCAGGTCGAGGCCGTAGATCAGGAACAGCACGATCGCGATGGCCAGGTTGAGCACGAACGGCAGAGCGAACAGGACCAGGGGATTCGCTCCGACGCCGGACGAGTCCATCAGTCCGTTGATGAATGCGCCGTAGAGATTGATGGGCGAGAACGCGCAGGCCAGGGCGCCGTGACTGATGACCATGCCCATCAGGAACGGGTTGATCTTGTTCTTGGCCGCGAGAGGCATCGCGATGGGGGCGAGCATCCCGACCGCGAGGACGGATCCGAGGGCCATCAGCAGTCCGGACAGCAGGAACATCATCCACAGGATCGCCCACCGCCTGCCGCGTACGAGTCGGAGCGAGGCCTCGATGACGAGGTCGATGGTCCCGTTCGTCTTGGCTATGGCGAACAGCAGCGTGATGCCGCCGACGATGATGAACGTGCTGCCGGGGAAGGCGTCGATGATGTCCTCGACCGGGATCCCGGACACCCAGCCGCCGATGACGAATGCTCCGGCAAACGCGAGGATGCCCATGTTGATCGGGGTGAGTGTCGCCACGGTGAAGATCGCGATCAGAGCGACGATGGAGATTGCGTAGACCATGGTCGGCCTTTCGGGGTGAGTTCGCAGTTCACACTGCGGAGAGGGGCCGAGCTTGGGCCAGAGCGTGTTTCACGGTGCCGACGGCGAGGCCGAGGGCCTGCTGATCGATCCCCGTGTCGATGTCGTGCGCGTGGAGATGCGCTACCAGTTCCTCGGTGGCGAGATTGCCGTGGGCGCCCGGGGCGAACGGGCAGCCGCCGTACCCTCCGATGGCGCTGTCGAAGTGCGTGATGCCGAGGTGCCGGTGCGCGGCGATCACGGTGCCGAGGGCCTGCCCGTGCGCGTTGTGGAGGTGCAGGCTCAGTTCGATGTCGGGGAGGGCGTCGCGCACCGCCCCGACCGATGCAAGCACCTGCTCGGTGGTGGCCGTTCCCAGGGTGTCGGCCAGCCCGAGCCTGCGTACACCCATCGCGGCCATCGCGCGCGCCACCCGCACCAGCGCGGCGGGGGCGATGATGCCCTCGAACGGGCAGACGAACGCGGTCGACACACCTCCGAGGAAACTCCGGTCCGGGTACTTCTGCAATGCCTCGGCGAGTCCGGTCAGCGCCTCGTCCGGATTCCGGCCCGTGTTCGCAGTGCTGTGCCCGGCGCTGGCGGACGTCACGACCTGGATCTCGTCGATGCCGGTCGCGGCGGCGCGGTGCACCCCACGCGGGTTGAGTGCGAGTGCGCTGTAGGTGACCGACGGATCGGTGCGGGGCAGCCGGGCGATGATGTCGTCGGCGTCCGCCATCTGCGGGACGCGTGTGGGCGAAACGAACGATGCCGCTTCGATGTGCTTCACGCCTGCGGCGACGAGTGCGTCCGCGACGGCGATCTTGCGGTCGGTGGAGACGACCGCGTTCTCGTCCTGCAGTCCGTCCCGCAGTACGACATCCGTTATGGTGACTGTCATTTCACTTCTCCGATTCAGACGATGTCGCGGGCGCGGTAGTCGTCGAGCTGATCGCCCGACAGGTTCAGCAATCCGCCGAGGATCTCGTCGGTGTGCTCACCCAGCTCGGGTCCGGCCCAGCGGATCTGGGTGGGTTCGCCGTCGAGCTGCGGGACGACTCCGGGGAAGCGCACCTCTTCGGGTTCCCCGTCGACGGACACCTTCAGGCTCTGCAACATGCCGCGGGCGTTGTAGTGCTCGTCGTCCGCGATCTGGACCGCGTCGTACACCTCGCCCACCGGCACGCCTGCGGCGCCGAGTTCGGCGACGACGTCACGGGGACGCCGCTGCGACGTCCACGAGGAGATCGCGTCGTCGAGTTCGGCTTCCCGCCGGAATCGCTGATCCCCGTCGGCCAGTTCGGGATCGTCGGCGAGATCGCCGCGCCCCACGGCCTGCATCAGCCGGCCGAACACGCCGCTCGAGTTACCGGCGATCATCACGGAGCCGCCGTCGCACGGATAGACACCGCTCGGCACCACGCCGGGCAGGTTGCCCGCGGTCCGTTCGCGCACCATGCCGTACGCGTCGTAATCGGGAACGAGGGACTCCATCGCCATGAACACCGATTCGTACAGGGCCACGTCCGCCACCCGCGGGGTCGAGTGATCGCCCTGTCTCGCCTTGGCCAGCAACATCATCAGGGCGCCGATCGCGCCGTGCAGCCCGGCGAGGGTGTCGGCGATGGGGGCGGCCGCCCGGACCGATTGACGGTCCGGGTAGCCGGTGACGTGCCGCAGCCCGCCGAAGGCCTCGGCGACACCGCCGAATCCGGTGCGCTCCCGGTACGGGCCGGTCTGCCCGTAGCCGGAGATCCGGACCAGCACGATGTCGGGGTTGGCGGCCGTCAGCTGGTCGGGACCGATGCCCCACCGCTCGAGCGTTCCGGGACGGAAGTTCTCGATGACGACATCCGACTTCGCGGCGAGGCCGAGAATGATCGCGCGGCCCTCGTCGGTCCGGAGGTCGAGGGTGACGGACCGTTTGTTGCGCGCGATGGTGCGGAACATCATCGACGTCGCGCCACGGCGGCGACGCCAACCCCGCAGTTCGTCGCCGACGCCCGGTCGCTCGATCTTGACCACCTCGGCGCCGAAGTCGGCGAAGATGCGGCTCGCCATGGGGGCTGCGATGAAGTTGCCGAGTTCCAGCACACGGATGCCGTGCAGTGGGCCGTTCTCTGGGACCTGCATGTGAGAGTTCTCCCTCGTCGATCTGAACTGGATGACGGCTGGGCTCCTAACCTGCTAATTCTCATTATTTGGCAGTTAGATTCCCGTCTGATAAGAATGACGGTAGTGGCAGCAGTCACAATTGGCAATGCCCGGAGTCCGCACCACACGACAATGGACGACGGGACGCTGCGCAATGCAGCAGGATTCCGCTGCTCGACAGGAGGAGAACACGGTGAGAGAACCACACGTCGTTGCGATCGATGGACGTTCGCCGCGCGCGGAGAAGAGCACCTGGGTCGCGCCGACGGCCGCGGTGATCGGCGCCACGACGCTCGGCGCGGAGACCAGCGTCTGGTACGGCGCGGTGCTGCGTGCCGATTGCGATTCCATCACCCTCGGCGAGGGCAGCAACATCCAGGACGGGGCGGCCGTTCACGTCGACCCGGGCTTCCCCGTCGTCGTCGGCAGGGACGTCAGTGTGGGGCACAACGCCGTCCTGCACGGCTGCACCGTGGGGGCCGGCGCCCTCGTGGGCATGGGGGCCACCGTCCTCAACGGTGCGGTGATCGGCGAGCAGTCGCTGGTCGCGGCCGGCGCACTGGTCCTCGAGGGCACGCAAATTCCGCCGCGCTCACTCGTCGCAGGCGTGCCAGCGAAGGTGCGTCGCGAACTGACCGACGACGAGGTGGCCCACAACGCCGCCAACGCCGCGGTCTACCGTCAACTGGCGCAGCAACATCGATCGGCGGACGTCACCACGTTCGACATCGCCTGAGCGGCTCAGTCGCCCGGAACGGATTTCTCGATCTGCCGCGCGGCAGCGACGACTGCGCGGCCCATCGACGCACCCAGGTTCTTCCCCATCCGCCCCTCGGGACCCGACACGCACACGGCGGCCACGATCTCGCCATGCCTGCGGACCGGCGCACTGATGGACGCGGATCCCGGTGTCCGTTCCGAAACCGACACCCACCAACCCGATTTCACGGCTTCGGGGTCGGCCTCCCAGTCTCCGGACAACACGTGGCCGCTCGACCCCTGCGGTAGCGGGACCAACGTTCCGACGGGCAGTGCCACCCGCAGTTCGTGCTGGGAATCGACGCTCGCGGCGCAGAGACGGGATTCGCCCCGGCGAACCCACAACTGCGCGGATTCCCCTGTCGTTTCACTCAATTCCCGCAGCGCCGGGATCGCGAGGTCGCTCAACGCCGTGGTGACGAATCGCTGACCCAGATAGAAACGGCCTTCCTGATCCTTGCGCAGGAGGCCGTGCTTGACCATGTCGGTGGCCAGCCGGTACGTGGTCGAGAGGGACAGGTCGAGTTCACGGGCGAGGTCGCTCGCGCCCATCGGGCTCGACTCGACGACGTCGAGGATCGCCACCGCACGGGCGAGCACTCCGACGCCGATCTCACTCCGCGCAACCATCGCAGTCCATTTCTATTGCCCCATTGAAGTATTCAGATTGTATAGGAAAGCCGGTGCGCGACCGCCCGCATCCGTCGATGCGGCTAGTTGTCCGGGTGTCGGTTGACGACCGGATCGGGGCCCGGTTACCTCTGTGTCAGGCATTCGCCACTCCCCCGGTGCGCAGTCGCACGCACATCCCCGGTATCCGAAAACCCTTGCACGGAAAGGCACCATCATGACGATCGAGCAGACTCTCACCGACAAGGAACGCCTCGCAGGTCTCGACCTCGGCCAGCTCGAGCAGCTGGTCGGGCTCGTCGAGTACGACGGCACCCGCGACCCGTTCCCGGTCAGCGGCTGGGACGCCGTCGTCTGGGTGGTCGGCAACGCCACCCAGACCGCCCACTACTTCCAGTCCGCGTTCGGGATGACCCTCGTCGCCTACTCCGGACCCACCACCGGCAACCGCGACCACCACAGTTTCGTCCTCGAATCCGGGGCCGTCCGCTTCGTCATCAAGGGCGCCGTGAACCCGGACAGCCCCCTGATCGACCACCACCGCACCCACGGCGACGGCGTCGTCGACATCGCCCTCGCCGTCCCCGACGTCGACAAGTGCATCGCCCACGCCCGCGCCCAGGGCGCCACCGTCCTCGACGAACCCCACGACGTGACCGACGACCACGGCACCGTCCGCCTCGCCGCGATCGCCACCTACGGCGACACCCGCCACACCCTCGTCGACCGCAGCCACTACACCGGCCCCTACCTGCCCGGCTACGTCGCCCGCACCTCCGGCCACACCAAACGGGACGGGGCACCCAAGCGCCTGTTCCAGGCCCTCGACCACGTCGTCGGCAACGTCGAACTCGGCAAGATGGACCACTGGGTCGACTTCTACAACCGGGTCATGGGCTTTACGAACATGGCCGAGTTCGTCGGCGAGGACATCGCCACCGACTACTCCGCGCTGATGAGCAAGGTCGTCTCCAACGGCAACCACCGGGTCAAGTTCCCCCTCAACGAACCCGCCCTCGCCAAGAAACGCTCGCAGATCGACGAATACCTCGACTTCTACCGCGGCCCCGGCGCCCAGCACCTGGCCCTGGCCACCAATGACATCCTCACCGCCGTCGACCAGCTCACCGCCGAGGGCGTCGAGTTCCTGGCCACCCCCGACTCCTACTACGAGGACCCCGAACTGCGGGCCCGGATCGGCAACGTCCGCGCCCCCATCGCCGAACTGCAGAAACGCGGCATCCTCGTCGACCGCGACGAAGACGGCTACCTGCTGCAGATCTTCACCAAACCCCTCGTCGACCGGCCCACCGTGTTCTTCGAACTCATCGAACGCCACGGCTCCCTCGGCTTCGGCATCGGCAACTTCAAAGCCCTCTTCGAGGCCATCGAACGCGAACAAGCCGCCCGCGGAAACTTCTGAGCGGGCGGCGTGCAGCGGGCGCGAGGCGGCAGGTCCGTACCCGGGATCAGCGCACCCGCGGGGACTTCCGCGTGCTCACGGCGATGCGATTCCACGCGTTGATCGTGAGCACCAGCGAGATGAGCTGCGCCAGTTCCGTCTCCTCGAAGTACTCCTCCGCCTCCTCGTACACCGAGTCGGGGACGAAGCCGTCGGTCAGCACGGTGATCGCCTCGGCGAGCGCGAACGCCGCACGCTCCTTGTCGGTGTACAGCCCGTGCGCCTCCTCCCACGCGCTCAGCAGGTACAGCTTCTGTTCGCTGATGCCGATCTTGCGGGCGTCGGCGGTGTGCATGTCGATGCACCAGGCACAGTGATTGATCTGGGAGCAACGGGTGACTACCAACTCGACCAGCTCCGGGTCGAGGCCCTGCCGTGCCGCGGCGTCCAGGGCGATCATGGCCTTGTAGACGGCGGGCGCCTTGCGTGCGAGATCGACTCGGGTCTTGCGCTCTGTTGTGGTCATACGAGAACAGTAGTCGCGGAATAGCCCATCTGTATGGTTCAATTCAGTGATGGAAACTTGGGCCAATTCGGGTCTGGGCCGCGACCTCCATCTCGACCTCACCGCGTCCGGCGGCGGACGGGCGCAGGGGGTGCGCGCGAACCTGGTTTCCGCTCTGCGCGAGTCGGTTCGATCGGGACGGCTCGTCGCAGGCACCACTCTCCCGCCGTCCCGCACCCTGGCCCTCGACCTCGGCATCGCCCGCAACACCGTCGCCGAGGCGTACGCCGAACTCGTGGCCGAGGGCTGGCTCACCGCCCGGCAGGGGTCGGGCACCCGGGTCGCCGATCGGGCAGGCGAGCCTGCTCGGCGTCCGCGCACCCGCTCCGCGGCCACGCCCCGACCGGCGTTGAGCCTGATGCCCGGTTCTCCCGACGTCGGGGAGTTTCCTCGTACGGCCTGGATGACGTCGGCCCGCCGCGCATTGACCGCGGCACCCAACGACGCCTTCGGACCGGGTGATCCGCGGGGACGTCCCGAGCTCCGTCACGCTCTCGCCGAATACCTCTCTCGTGCACGAGGAGTGCGCACCGATCCCGACCACATCGTGGTCAGTGCGAGCTCGGGGCACGGACTGTGGTTGCTCGCCCGCGCCGTGAAGGGATCGATCGCCGTCGAAGGGTACGGGCTGCATCTTCATCGCGAACTTCTCGGCGACGCCGGCGTCTCCACCGTCCCCCTGCACCTCGACAACCGCGGAGCGCAACCCCCGGATGCGACAGGCAGGCAACTGTCGGCGGCGTTACTCACCCCGGCGCATCAATTCCCCACCGGCGGGCCACTCCATCCCAGCAGGAGAACGGCTTTCGTCGAATGGGCACGTGTGACGGGGGCGATCGTGATCGAGGACGATTACGACGGGGAGTTCCGGTACGACCGCCAACCCGTCGGCGCCCTGCAGGGCCTGGCCCCGGACGAGGTGGCCTATCTGGGCACGGTGAGCAAGACCCTCTCCCCCGCGATCCGCGTGGGCTGGATGGTGCTGCCGGAACGCCTGATCGACCGCGTCCTGGCAGTCAAGGGCGGATACGAGAGATGGGTCAGCTCGCCGGACCAGCTCACCCTGGCAGACTTCATCGAGAGCGGCGCATTCGATCGGCACGTCCGCAGGATGCGCACCCTCTACCGTCGTCGCCGCGACAGCCTCGTCGAAACCCTCGCCGCCCGTGCACCACACGTGCACGTCACCGGCATCGCGGCCGGTCTGCACGCCGTACTCGAACTTCCCGACGGGACCGAGGCGGCCACCCTCGACCGGGCCGCAGCCCTCGGTCTCGCAGTGGAGGGTCTGCGCACGTTCCGTCATCCGGACGGTCCCTCGGACCGGTCCGACGGGCTCGTCGTCGGCTACAGCACACCGTCGTCCGCGCGTTTCTCGGCCACTCTGGACGCCCTGTGCCGCGCGCTGCCCACTCCGTGAACAGAATTTCCTATGGGACTGGTCGGAATGCGTGTCGTGCGGTTACAGTCTGATCCGTGACCGAATCCGGCGTGCTCGACTCAGGTGAACTGCTGACGCGGCGTCGCCATGTCGATTTCGCACTGGTGTGTACCTCGAGGTGTCCGATCTCCTGATCGGACCCGTCCCGGCGTGACGTTTCACGCCGGGTTCTTCCTGCACACCCTCGTTTTCTAAGGATTCGTACTGTCATGACCACTGCATCCGTTTCGCATCTCGCGTCGGTCATCGGCGTCACCCGCGACGCCGTGTCCGAGGATTCCGCGAACGCTCACGTCGTCTTCCGCGCCTCCGCACAGGCGCACGACGCCGTCGCGAGCACCGTCACGCTCGGCAAGTACAGCGTCGAGGTGGACGAGCCGCCGGCGCTCGGCGGCGACAATTCGGCGGCCAATCCCGTGGAGTACTACCTCGCGTCGCTGCTCTCCTGCCAGGTGGTCACGTACCGATTCTGGGCCGAGAAGCTCGGTGTCCGCGTCGACGACATCTCGGCGCGCGCGGAGGGCGACCTCGACGTGCGCGGGTTCTTCGGCTTCGACGACGCCGTCCGTGCCGGGTTCGGCGAAGTGCGCGTCGTCGTGACGCTGACCGGCCCGGAATCGCGGGAGCGCTACCTCGAACTGCAAGAGGCGGTGGATGCGCACTGCCCCGTCCTCGACCTGACCCGAAACCAGACCCCGGTCCACACCGTGGTCGAAACACTCACCGGCGACAACTGATTCACCACATCCACCTCACCGAATCTGGAGCACACCACTCGTGACCGAGAGCATCGATCCCACCGTCAACTGGTCGTTCGAGACCAAGCAGATCCACGCCGGGCAGACGTCCGACGCGACCACCAAGGCGCGGGCGCTGCCGATCTACCAGACCACCTCGTACACGTTCGACAGCACCGATCACGCTGCCGCGCTGTTCGGTCTGGCCGAGCCGGGCAACATCTACACCCGCATCATGAACCCCACCCAGGACGCGGTCGAGCAGCGCATCGCCGCCCTCGAAGGCGGCGTCGCCGCCCTGCTGCTGTCCTCCGGGCAGGCGGCGGAAACCTTTGCGGTGCTGAACCTCGCGGAGGTGGGCGACCACATCGTCTCGAGCCCGTACCTGTACGGCGGCACCTACAACCTCTTCCACTACACGTTGCCCAAGCTCGGCATCGAGGTCTCGTTCGTCGAGGACCCCGACGACCTCGAGCAGTGGCGCAGCGCCGTCCGCCCGAACACGAAGGCGTTCTACGGTGAGACGATCGCCAACCCGAAGAATCACATCCTGGACATCGCGGGAATCTCGAAGGTCGGCCACGACAACGGAATCCCGCTGATCGTCGACAACACGGTGGCCACACCGTATCTGCTGCAGCCACTGAAGCACGGCGCCGACATCGTGGTGCACTCGGCCACCAAGTACCTCGGCGGTCACGGCACGGCGATCGCCGGTGTCATCGTCGACGGCGGCACGTTCGACTGGACCCAGGGCCGCCACGGCAACTTCACCACCCCGGACCCGAGCTACCACGGTGTCGTCTTCGCGGACCTCGGCGCCCCGGCCTACGCGCTGAAGGCGCGCGTTCAGTTGCTGCGCGACCTGGGTTCCGCGGTCGCCCCGTTCAACGCGTTCCTCATCGCGCAGGGCATCGAGACCCTCAGCCTGCGCGTGGAGCGGCACGTCGCCAACGCCCAGAAGGTGGCCGAGTTCCTCGAGGCCCGCCCGGAGGTCACATCCGTGGCCTACGCGGGTCTGCCGTCCTCGCAGTGGCACGAGCGCGCACAGCAGCTCACCCCGAAGGGTCCGGGTGCGATCGTGACATTCGAACTGGCCGGCGGTGTCGATGCCGGCAAGAAGTTCGTCAACGCGCTCACCCTGCACAGCCACGTCGCGAACATCGGCGACGTGCGCTCGCTGGTGATCCACCCGGCGTCCACGACGCACTCGCAGCTCACCCCGGAGGAGCAGCTCGCCGCCGGTGTGACGCCCGGACTGGTCCGGCTGGCCGTCGGCATCGAGGGTATCGACGACATCCTCACCGACCTCGAGACCGGATTCGCCGCAGCCGCAGTCTGATCCGATGCCGGGAGGCCGAGGCGCGCGCCTCGGCCTCCCGGCGCTTTCAGATCATGGCGCGCATCATCCCCTGCGGTTCGCCGCCGAGCTGGGTGAGCGCGCTCGCGTGGTTGGTGGGGCCGGGAACGTGAACCGCGTGGGCCAGGCCGGCGTGCGCGTCCCGCCAGAACCGTTGCATCGGAGTCTTGTAGTGCAACGCGCCACCGCCGGCGCGCGCGAAGATCTCGTCCGCGGCACGCACCGCACGCCAGGCCGCGGCAATCTGGGTGCGGCGTCCGATCGCCCGCTCCTCGAACGTGATCTCCTTGCCCGCGTCTACCTTGTCGTAGAACCGGTCGGCGGTCTCGATGAGGGACACCCGCGACGCATTGATCTCGGCGGCGGATTCTCCTATCGCACTGAGCACGTAGGGATCCTCCTTGATCTTCTGGCCCGTGATGGCGACGCGGTCCTTCTGCACCGCGATGTGACAGGCCAGCGCGCCCTCGGTGATGCCGATGACGGCGGCGGTGATGCCGAGCGGGAACATGCAGGAGTACGGCATGTTGAACAACGGCTCCGGCCTGCCCGCCTCCTTCTGCGCACGCCCGTCCATCACCTTCGCCGCGTTCAACGTCCGGTATCCCGGGACGAATGCACCGTCGACGATCAGGTCCTTGCTTCCCGTTCCGCGCAGGCCGATGACGTCCCACGTGTCCTCGACGATCTGATAGTCGGTGCGCGGCAGAATCACGTGCAGCGACGAGGGCGGCATCGCGATGCCACCCTCGCCGTCGCCGACCATCGCCCCGAGGAAGGCCCACTGACAGTGGTCGGTTCCGGACGAGAACGACCATCGCCCCTTCAGTACGTACCCGCCGTCGACCGGTGTCGCGACACCCATGGGCGCATACGGCGACGCCATCCACGTGTCGTTGTCCTCGCCCCAGATCTCCTCCTGCACCTGCGGGTCGGCGAACGCCAGTTCCCACGGGTGCACGCCGACGATCCCGGTGACCCATCCGCTCGCACCGTCGAGTGCGGCGACTCCCATCACGGTCTCGGCGAACTCGCGGGGGTGCACCTCGTAGCCGCCGTAGAGCTTGGGCTGCAGCAACCGGATCGCCCCGGAGTCGCGCAGGAGGCCTGCGGCGGCGTCGGTGAGCCGGCAGTCCGCCTCCGACTGGACCGCCTGCCCGCGAATCTCCTCGGCGACGACTTCGATTCTGTCGAGAACCCGACCCATCGGGACTCCCTTCCACCGTGAGTAGAACACGTTCTAGTCAATATAGCGCGAGGTGGCATTTCCGAGCCGATCCGCACCCCACGCTTGAAAGTTCGTACCACCTAAATCTATAGTGCGGAGATACGAATCAGCAGGTAGATCGACAGACCAGGACCAGGAGCTCCGTGAGCATCGAGGCACCCCGCCCTCTCCTCCCGCGCCGCACGCCCCGCAAGGGCAGTATCCGAACGGTCGCGCTCCTCGGGCCCGCCTTCGTGGCGGCCATCGCGTACGTCGACCCCGGAAACGTGGCCGCCAACCTCACCGCGGGCGCGAAGTACGGGTACCTGCTCGTCTGGGTCCTCGTGCTCGCCAACGCCATGGCCGTGCTGGTGCAGTACCTCTCCGCGAAACTCGGGCTGGTCACCGGCAAATCACTGCCCGAAATGCTGGGGACCCGCCTGAGGACCGGTAACCGTCGCGCGTTCTGGCTGCAGGCGGAGGCGATGGCCGTCGCCACCGACCTCGCCGAGGTGATCGGCGGCGCGATCGCACTCAATCTCCTGTTCGGCGTTCCCCTCTTCGCCGGAGGCCTGATCACGGGCGTCGTATCGATGGGCATCCTGTCGATCCAGAGTCGCCGCGGTCAGCGGACGTTCGAGTTCGTCGTGATGGGACTCCTGACGATCATCACCGTCGGGTTCCTCACCGGGCTCGCGTTCACCGACGTGTCGGGCACGGACGCGCTCGCCGGACTCGTGCCGCGTTTCGAGGGCACCGAGACGGTCCTGCTCGCCGCGAGCATGCTCGGCGCCACCGTGATGCCGCACGCGATCTACCTGCACTCCGCCCTCGCCCGCGACCGGCACGGGAACGACCTGGAAGGACCACGCCTCGCGCGGCTGCTACGGGTGACGAAGTGGGACGTGGTCGGTGCGCTGATCGTGGCGGGCGCAGTGAACATCGGCATGCTGCTGCTCGCCGCCTCGGCCCTGCGCGGCATCCCCGGCACCGATTCGATCGACGGCGCGCACGCCGCGATCCAGAGTTCGCTCGGCCCCACCGTCGCCGTCATCTTCGCCGTCGGACTGCTGGCTTCCGGCCTGGCGTCCACGTCGATCGGCTGCGCCGCCGGCTCCGAGATCATGTACGGCCTGCTGTCGATGCGCATCCCGCTGCTGCTACGCCGGGTGGTCACCCTGATTCCCGCACTGGTCGTGCTGGCGGTCGGCGTGGATCCCACGTTCGCGCTCGTCCTCAGTCAGGTGGTGCTCAGCCTGTGCATCCCGTTCGCGGTGATTCCACTCGTGCGGATGACGTCGAGCCACGACCTGATGGGCGTCCACCGCAACGCGACGGCCACCACGGTCGCCGCCTGGGTGGCGGCGTCGCTGATCGTCGTGCTCAACGTGTCGCTGCTGTGGCTGACGTTCACGGGCTCGGCCTGATCACTCGTGTCGCGGCGCACCGGAGACGACGCGATGCAGCGCCTGCAGGTCCTCGGACAGCATCCGGAACATCCAATAGGCTCCGACGAACGCGACGACACTGCCGACGCACAGGACGCGGAGCGCGACGATCACCCGGGGCAGGTCCTCCGGGGGAATGAACGTGGCCCCCGCGATTCCGAGCAACGGCACGGCGGCCGCCGCGGCGAGGAAGAACGTGCTGCGCCGCCCGAGCCGCCGCAGCATCCGGGCGTCCGAGGCACTGATCTCGCCGTGCCGCAGAAAGACCGGGTACAGGCAGCGCACGGCGAAGAAGTTCACGAAGAAGAACGGATAAACCACGGCGATCGCCCCGCAGACCAGTTGTGACGCGGTGAAGTGGACGATGGTGTTCCACGGAACCTCACTGCCGCTCACCTCCAGCGTGATCGGCACGATGATGCCGGTGACCACCCACAACCCCAGACACAGCAGCGCACACCGCTGGCCGAGCAGCAGGGTGTCCCGGCGGGCGCGGGCGAGTTGGGCGCCGGAGTACACCCTCCCCCGGCGCAGACCGCCGGCCACCACCGTCAGGTAGAGCACCATCGACAGCGTGCCCACGGTCCCGATCAGGAATGCAATCGTGTAGTCGATCCGGGTGATTCGCTCGAAGCTCTCCTGCGCGTCGGGCGGCAGCTTGCTGATGATCAGGGTGGTGTTGTGGTGGTAGCTGTAGAGGATGGCCAGCAGATTGGGAACTGCGATGGCCAGGAACATGATCGGGTGCGTCCACCGGCGCATCCGCAGGTTCCAGCTCCCCGGCGGCGGATCGACCAGATCGCGGGCGTGCGCGTCGAGGCAGACGTCGAGTTGCTGGGCGAGTTCGGCACCGGAGGAGAACCGATCCTTCGGTTCCGGCGCCAGCGATTTCAGCAGCACTCGCCGCAGCGCGTTCGGGCAGTCGGCGGGCAGTTCGTCGGCGGCCGGTTCGGCGTCCCCCCGCCGCCGCGCGAGCATCGCGTCGAGGGTGGTGCGGTCGCCGGGCGGATGGGAGTGAAGCTCGGCGTCACTGTCATCGAAAGGCCTTCTGCCGGTCAGCAACTCCCACAGGACGACGGCGAGCGAGTACAGGTCGCTGCGGGTGTCGAGATCGCCGGGTGTGCCCGGCCGGTCCGGGTGGATCGCCTCGAGCTGTTCCGGTGACATGTAGGCCAGCGAGCCGCCGAAGTACGCGACCGGGCTCGCACCCGCGATGTTCCCGCTGAAACTGATGTTGAAGTCGGCGAGCTTGGGGACACCCTCGGCCGTCAGCAACACGTTTGCCGGTTTCACGTCGCGGTGGAGGACGCCGTGCCTGCCGGCGTAATCGAGCGCCTGCGCCAGCCGGCGGCCGAGCCAGGCCACCGCCTCCGGCCAGCTCAGCGTCGCGATCTCCTGACGCACGCCGGATTCGCTGGGCCGGATCTCGCCCCTGCCCACCAGCGCCCGGTCGATCGCGTCCAGCAGCACGGCGCCGCTGCGCGAGTCCGGCGGAGTCTCACGGACCCGCCCGACCACGTCGAGCAGGGTTCCCCCCGGCACGTACTGCATGTACAGCAGTCGCAGGTCGCGGCCCGCGAGGAGTCGTTGATCGAAGACCCGGACGATGTAGTCGTGGTCGAACTGGGCCAGGGTCTGCGGCTCGGTGCCGTGATCCTGGGAGATCTTCACCGCGACCAGCCTCTGCAGCGACCGCTGCCGGGCGAGGAACACCCGCGCGAACGCGCCGCGGCCGAGACCGGTCATCAGGTCGAAGTCGTCGATCCGCTGACCCACCTCGAGATCGTCGAGGGTGCCTGCGCTTCCCGCAGACACCGTCAAGGTCTTCTCCCCGTGGTGGAGCGAGGTGCTCTGGTACTCGCCGGTGCCGAGCAGTTCGTCGAGCTGACCGGCCTGACCCGGAAAATTCTGCGTGTATTCGCTCGCCTCGACCGACTCCCCGCTGCGCCGCCGGATATGGAATTCCTCGTACAGCAGGTCCGGTGGCAGCGGCCACCGCCGCAGTTCGGGCAGCTCCTCACAGTATTGGGCGAGCCGTTTCGGGTGGTCGCCGCGCAGCCAGCGGTTCTCCAGGTCGACCTTGACCAGTTCGATGAGCGTGACCCGGCGGAGAGCGGGGGACGCCGGCAGGTAGGCGACCAGATCGGGCGCGGACGACGAGGACTCCCAGGCACTCGCGAAACGCGCGACGGCGTCGCCGACCGCCGTGTCCGACACCCAGGCCTGCTCGGAAGCGGCCGGTGAACCTCGCCGGGAGGGCATGAAAGCCATGGTAGCTGGCCAGGCCCAGCGGACTACTGCAGTTCCGACACCGGGGTCGACGGGTCGATGGTGACGCCGATCCGCGCCAGATTGCCGTGCAGCACTTGCCAGATCGACACCTCGAGGAACTCGGCCAGCTCGTCGCTGCCGAGCGCCGACTGCGGGTTGCTCAGCCACCGGTTGACGCTGGCATCCACGAGTCCCACCAACCCGAAGGCCAGCGACTCGGCGAGATCCGAATTGCCGGCCACCGAGTCGAGGACCGTCGCGAGCAGACCCGACAGCTGAAGTGCGATCGCGGTCTTCGTTCCGGTCACCACACGCGAGCCGGTCGTGCGCCTGCTCGGCGATCCGGTGCCGAGGAATTGGTGGAGCCGTGGATATTCCACGATCCACCGCAGGTACGTCTCGACCGCGCGGGCGATCGCCTCGCCCACGGTCCCCTCCGGTGTCAACGTGGGCGCGAGGTCCGTCATCAGTCGTTCGATGATACGTCGGCGCAGCTGCTCGTCGAGGTCGCCGCGATCGGTGAAGATCCGGTAGACCACCGACCGCGGCACGTCGGCGCGGTTGGCGATCTGTTGGACGCCCACGTCGGGGCCGTCCTCGTTGATGGCGTCCATCGCGGCTTCGAGAATCCGGCTTCGGCGTTCCGCCTTGTGGTCCTCCCAGCGCGTGGCGCGGCCGTCGCCCTGGGGCGACGCGGCGGTTTCCACTTTGTCCGGCATCACGCACACGTTACCCATCCGACTGTTGACTGGACATACTGTCTCACATACTTTGGTGGGACAGGGTGTCACACACACATTTCTCCGGACTCTAGGGAGCCGCAATGGGTAACAGGGTGTTCGTCGTCGGCGTCGGGATGACGAAGTTCGAGAAACCGGGTGCACGCGAGTGGGACTACCCCGACATGGCGCGCGAGGCCGGCGGCAGGGCACTCGCGGACGCCGGAATCGAGTACGGGCTCGTGGAGCAGGCGTACGTCGGATATGTGTACGGCGAATCGACGTCGGGACAGCGGGCCGTCTACGAACTCGGCCTCACCGGCATTCCCATCGTGAACGTCAACAACAACTGTTCGACGGGGTCGACCGCGCTCTTCCTCGCCACGCAGGCCGTCCGGAGCGGTCAGGTCGACTGCGCGCTCGCGCTGGGCTTCGAGAAGATGCAGGCCGGTTCGCTCGGGTCCACGTACGACGACCGGGAACAGCCGATGATGCGCCATCTCCTCGCGCTCGCCGAACTTCAGGAGTTCGCGATGCCGCCTGCCCCGTACATGTTCGGCGCCGCGGGCAAGGAACACATGGAACGCTTCGGGACCACGGCGGAACAGTTCGCCAAGATCGGCGTGAAGAACCATCGCCACTCACAGAACAACCCGTACGCCCAGTTCCAGGACGAGTACACGCTCGACGAGATCCTCGGCTCGAAGCCGATCTACGGGCCCCTCACCAAACTGCAGTGCTCCCCCACCTCCGACGGCTCCGGTGCCGTCGTCGTCGTGAGCGAGGAGTTCGTCGACAAGCACGACCTCGCCGGGCAGGCCGTGGAGATCGTCGGCCAGTCCATGGTCACCGACCTCCCGAGCACGTTCGAAAACCGGAGCGCGATCAGCCTGGTCGGCGCGGACATGACCCGCACGGCCGCGGCCCGCGTGTACGAACAGGCGGGCATCGGACCGGACGACATCGACGTCATCGAACTCCACGACTGCTTCTCCACCAACGAACTGCTGACCTACGAGGCGCTCGGCCTGTGCGGCGAGGGCGAGGGCGGCAAACTCGTCGACAACGACGACACCACGTACGGCGGGCGCTGGGTGGTCAACCCGTCCGGTGGTCTCATCTCCAAGGGGCACCCGCTCGGCGCCACCGGACTCGCCCAGTGCAGCGAACTCACCTGGCAACTCCGCGGCACGGCCGACAAGCGCCAGGTCGACGGCGCCGCGGTCGCCCTCCAGCACAACATCGGCCTCGGTGGCGCCGTCGTCGTCACCGCCTACCGCGCACTCTGATTCTTCTCTCCCACAATTCCTTTCACGTCGAGCACCAGGAGTACACCATGGCTTCCGTTTCCGTCGCAGCGTCCCTGCCCGCCTCCCCCGACAAGGCGTGGGACGCGCTCTCCAACCTGTCCCGCTGGGAGGAGTGGCTCACCATCCACCAGTCGTGGAAGAGCGAGATCCCCGCCGAGGTGGCACTCGGATCGAAGTTCACCGAGGTCGTCTCCGTGATGGGCATGGCCAACAAGATCGAGTGGACCGTCACCGAGGTGCAGGTGCCCGAGATGGTGAAGATCTCCGGCACCGGCATGGCGGGGGTCACCGTCGAATTCACGCTGAAGGTCGAGCCGGACGGCGCCGGATCCACGGCGATCATCGACGCGAGCTTCACCGGCACGATGATCGTCGGCCCCATCGGCAAGGCCGTCGCCAAGAACGCCAAGGCGGATCTGGAGGCGTCCCTGGCGGGGTTCGCCGACATGGTGGGCTGATCCGCATGACCACCCCCACAGTCGAATTCGACACGGACGGCCTCGGCGAGTGGACCGATCCGCAGCGGTTCGAGGTCACCGCCGAGCGCATCGCCGACTATGCCGCGGCCACCAACGATCCCATCGCACGCCACCTCGCCGGCGAGGTGGCGCCACCGGTGTTCGCCGTGGTCCCCGCGTTCACGTCGATGGCACCGGCGGCACTGTCCGTCGCCCCGGTCGAACTGCTCATGAAACTCGTGCACGGGGAGCAGGATTTCCACTTCCACCGTCCGATCCGTCCCGGCGACGCCCTCGTGGTTCGCGCGAAGCCGATCGGATTCGAGGGCCGGGAGAACGGCTCCACCGTCGTCGTCTACGTCGAAACCACCACGGACGACGGCGAACTGGTCAACGAGCAGTGGATGACCGCGTTCTTCCGGAAGGTCGACGCGGGAGCCGGACTCGGCGAGCGGGCACCCGCGCACCGGTTCGACGAGTCCCTGCGCGGACAGGCCCCGGTCGCGTCGATCACCCAGCACATCGACGACGACCAGACGTTCCGGTACTCGCCCGCCTCCGGTGATCCGATGCCGATCCACCTGGACGACGAGATCGCCCGGATGTCCGGACTTCCCGGAATCATCAACCACGGCCTGTGCACCATGGCGTTCACGTCGTGGGCGGCGCTCACCGAACTCGCCGACGGCAGGGTCGAACGGCTCCGCCGGCTCGCGGTGCGGTTCGCGAAACCCGTCCTGCCCGGTCAGGACATCGCCACGCAGTTCCGGCAGGTCGCCGAGTCCACGGGCGGGGCGACGTCGTACGCCTACGAGACCACCGTCGGCGACGCACTCGTCATCAAGGACGGCCTCGCCGTCATCGCGGACACAGAAACCTAGGAGTACACACATGGGAACACTCGACGGACGGGTGGCCATCGTCACCGGCGCCGGACGCGGAATCGGCCGGGAGCACGCACTGCTCTTCGCGCGTGAGGGCGCTGCCGTGGTCGTCAACGACCTCGGCGGCGCGAACGACGGCACCGGCGAGGACGCGGGCCCGGCGCAGCAGGTCGTCGACGAGATCGTCGCCGCGGGCGGCAGGGCAGTCGCGAACACCGACAACGTCGCGTCCTGGGACGGCGCCGAAGGACTCGTCGACCAAGCGGTGAGCGAATTCGGCCGCCTCGACGTCCTCGTCAACAACGCGGGCATCCTGCGGGACGCCTTCATCGCGGGCATGACCGAAAGCCAGTGGGACGCCGTCATCGCCGTGCACCTCAAGGGACACGCCGCCACTCTGCGCCACGCGGCGGCGTACTGGAAGGCCCAGACCAAGGCGGGTGAGACCGTGAACGCGTCCGTGATCAACACCGCGTCGGCGTCGGGCACGTTCATGCCCAATGCGGGCCAGGGCAACTACGGCGCCGCGAAGGCCGGCATCGCCGCACTCACCCTGGTCGCCGCGGACGAGCTCGAACGCTACGGCGTCCGGGTCAACGCGATCGCCCCGATCGCCCGCACCCGGCTCACCCTGGCCACCCCGGGTATGGGCGCGCTGTTCGCCGAGGAGGTGCCGGAGGGCGAGTTCGACGCGTTCAGCCCCGCCAACATCTCTCCGCTCGTCGCGCGTCTCGCCGACGCGAACTGCAAGATCACCGGCAAGGTGTTCGCCGTGCAGGGCGGTGCCATCTCCGAGCTCGCCGGCTGGCACGACGTCACGACCATCGAGAGCGACGGCCCGTGGACCGTCGCCGACCTCGCCGACCGGCTCGGCTGAAGGGCCCCGACATGGCCAAGAACACGTACGAGCTCGGGCTCGGGCTGACCGAGGAACACCGGGCCCTCGCCGACTCGGTCCGCGCTTTCGCCGAACGCACCATCACCTCCGATCATGTCCGGACCGCGGTCGAGTCCACCAGCGAGGACAAGTTCCCGCCGTTCTGGGATGCACTCGTCAGTCAGGACCTGCTGGGACTGCACATCCCCGAGGACAAGGGCGGTCACGGCGCCGGGCTCCTCACGTTGGCGGTGGCTCTCGAAGCGCTGGGCCGGACGGCCGCTCCGGGTCCGTTCGTCCCGACCGCGCTGTCCGCCGCGCTCGTGGCGGCCGCGGATTCCAAGGTCGGCATCGAGGTGATGCCGGGTCTTCTCGACGGATCACACACCGCCGCAGTCGCGTTGGGCCGCCCACTCGATGCGTCGGCGCGCGAAGGCGGATACCGCGTCACCGGGGTCGCGGACGCGGTTCTCGGCGGCGAACACGCCGACATCCTGCTACTCCCGATCACCGTCGGCGACGACGTCCGCTGGGCCGTCGTCGATTCGGCGGACGTCACCGTGACGGTGCAGGACGGCATCGACGTGCTCCGCGGTTCGACACGGATCACGGTCGACGCCGTGCACGTGGGCGCCGACCGGATCCTCGACGGTCTGAGCGCGCAGCGCGTCCGGTCCGTCGCCACCGTCGTTCTCGGTGCGGAGGCGATCGGTGTGATGTCGTGGTGCGTGTCCACCGCATCCGAGTACGCGAAGACGCGGGTGCAGTTCGGGCGTCCGATCGGCCAGTTCCAGGGCGTCAAGCACAAGTGCGCCCACATGGGCATCGCACTGGAGAAGGCGCGCGCGGTGCTGTGGGATGCCGCCTCCGCTCTCGACAACGGCGACGACACCGCCGATTTCGCCGCGGACATCGCCGCCGTCGTCGTTCCCGACGCCGCGGTGCAGTGCGCACAGGACTGCATCCAGGTCCACGGCGGCATCGGATTCACCTGGGAGCACGACGCGCACCTG
Source organism: Rhodococcus sp. JVH1 (assembly GCF_000280725.2). Classification (NCBI taxonomy): domain Bacteria; kingdom Bacillati; phylum Actinomycetota; class Actinomycetes; order Mycobacteriales; family Nocardiaceae; genus Rhodococcus; species Rhodococcus sp. JVH1. Next base: position 2,442,817 of record NZ_CP166289.1, read on the forward strand.
TTCTACCGCCGGGCGCTGGCCATCCGGGGGCTCCTCGGCACCCGGGAGGAGCGGGCCACTCGGGTTGCCGACCAGTCCCTCGCAGGCATCGCCCGCACCTCCGAACTGGAACTGCCGGGCGAAGCCGAGGCGATCCGCGCCGAGGTGCGGGCGGAACTCGCCCCGCTGGTGGGCCTCGACGAGGACGACCAGCTGATCGCACTCGGCGACGGCGGATGGGTGCAGCCGCACCTGCCGAAGCCATACGGGCGCAGCGCGTCCCCGCTCGAGCAGATCGTCATCGCCCAGGAGATCAAGGCCGCCGGAATCCCGATGCCGCAGCTGCTGATGGGCGGCTGGGCGGTGCAGGCCGTCGTCGCCCACGGCACGGACGCGCAGAAGCGGGATCTCGCCGTCCCCACGCTGCGCGGAGATCTCGTGTGGTGCCAGCTGTTCAGCGAACCGGGGGCTGGTTCCGACCTGGCGTCGCTGACGACGAAGGCCGAGAAGGTCGACGGCGGCTGGACGGTGACCGGCCAGAAGATCTGGACCACGGTGGCACAGTTCTCCGACTGGGCGATGCTGATCGCCCGCACCGACCCGTCCAGGCCGAAACACGAGGGCATCACGTACTTCGTGCTGGACATGTCGACGCCGGGGGTGACCGTCCGGCCGCTGCGCGAGATGACCGGGTCGGCCCTGTTCAACGAGGTCTTCCTCGACGACGTGTTCATCCCGGACGAGAACGTGGTCGGGAACGTGAACGACGGCTGGAACGTGGCCCGCACGACCCTCGCGGGCGAGCGGGTGGCCCTGAGCCAGAAGATGGAGGCCTACGCCACCGACAAGGATCTGCTGCAGTTCGCCCGCGGCCGCGACCTCGGCCCGCTGGCACGCTTCCGCGTCGGCGAACTGGTTGCCGAGAGCCAGGCAATCGATCTGATCGGCGCACGGATCGTGCTGAAGCAACTGTCGGGGGCGGACGTGAGCACCACGTCCAGCGTCGGGAAGCTGCTGGGCATGGGGCTCGGACAGTCGATCGCCGAGTTCGTCGTCGCCGAACTGGGGGCGGCGGGCGCCGTCAGCATTCCCGGGGAGCCGAGCGACAAGGCGATGGAGCAGTTGATCGCCGGCCGCGCCACCACCATCTACGGCGGCACCACCGAGGTGCAGCTCAACGTGATCGGGGAACGCATGCTCGGACTGCCCCGCGACGCGCAGGGGGTGTCGTGACCGGCGGGCCGCTGAGCGGGCTGACCGTCGTCGAGATTGCGAGCCTCGCGCCCGCCCCGTTCGGGTGCATGATCCTCGCCGACCTCGGCGCGGACGTGATCCGCGTCGAGCGGGCGGGTGACGGCGGCAGCGGGCTGATGGCGCCGTCGGGTGTACTCGACCGCGGACGACGATCGATCGCCGTGAACCTGCGGACTCCGGAGGGGCTGGAGGCCGTCCTGACACTCGTCGAAGCAGCCGACATCCTCGTCGAGGGTTTCCGTCCCGGCGTCGCGGAACGCCTGGGCATCGGCCCCGACGACTGCCTGTCCCGCAACCCCGGACTGATCTACGGGCGCATGACCGGCTGGGGCCAGGAAGGACCCCTCGCACCGCGGGCCGGGCACGACATCAACTACATCGCGCTCGCGGGCGCGCTCGAACCCATCGGGCGCGCCGGCGAGCGGCCGGTGCCGCCGCTGAACCTGTTGGGCGACTTCGGCGGTGGCGGCCTGATGTTGACGATGGGGATCCTGGCCGCGCTGCACGAGCGTTCCCGGTCGGGCCGCGGACAGGTGGTGGACGCGTCGATGGTCGACGGCGCGGCCCTGCTGACGGCGTTCGTCCACGGCATGAACGCCGCCGGTCTGTGGCAGGAGGGTCGGGAGCGGAACGTCCTCGACGGGGCCGCCGCGTTCTACGACACCTACGAGTGCGCCGACGGTCTGCACGTGGCGGTCGGGTGCGTCGAACCGCACTTCTACGGTGAACTCCTCGACGTGCTGGGGTTGAGCGGCGAGGATCTGCCGTTGCAGTACGACCTCGATGCGGCGCCGGAACTGAAGAAGCGCCTCGCCGAGGTGTTCGCGACCCGGCCGCGGGACGACTGGGCGGCACTCTTCGCCGATTCCGACGCGTGCGTGTCGCCCGTCCTGTCGCCGTGGGAGGCGCACGAGCACCCCCACAACAAGGAACGGGAGACGTTCGTCGAGGTGGGTGGCATCCGCCAGCCCGCACCGGCACCGCGCTTCAGCCGCACCCCGGCGCCCGTTCCCCGGCCGGCCCCGCGGCCCGGGCAGGACACCGATGCGATCCTCGCGCAGGCCGGTTACGACCCGTCGCGCATCGAGCAGCTGCGCTCGGCGGGTGCCGTCGAGTAGGTGACGGGGACCTATCCGCGATCGGCGTCCGGCGGGAAGCCACCGGTCGCGATGGGTCCCCACTCGTCGATGGTGATCCGGATGAGGCTCTTGTTCTGCTTCCGCATGGCGTCCCGGTACTCGTCCCAGTCGGGATGCTCACCGGAGATGCCGCGGAAGTACTCCACCAGCGGCTCGAGTGCGTCGGGCATGTCCAGTACCTCGGCCGTTCCGTCGATCTGCACGTAAGCGCCGTTGAACTCGTCGGAGAGCACGCAGACGCTCACGGCGGGGTCGTGTCGCACGTTCGCGGCCTTGGCGCGCTGCGGGTAGGTGGAGACGACGATCCGCCCTTCCGAGTCGAGTCCCGACGTGACCGGGGAGATCTGCAGGCCGCCGGAGCGCTTCCGGGTGATCAGCACGCTGCGATGGCGGGGCCGGACGAAGTCGAGCAACTCTTCCCGCGTGACACGGTCTGCGGTGGCGATGGCCATGGTGCACCTCTCCTCTGCTGCGTTGGTTCTCTCCGGTTCACCATAGGCTCCACCACAGTCCTCAGACGTCTGAGGACTGTGCTAGCGTCGCCGAATGGCCGGACGTCACACCCTCCGCAGCGGACCGCTGGTACCCCAGCTCGAGGAACTCCTCACCGCCTGGATCCGTGACGGCAAGTGGGCCCTCGGCAGCCGCATCCCCAGCGAGGCCGAACTGGCCACCGAACTCGGTGTCGGCCGCTCCTCCGTGCGCGAGGCGGTCCGGCTGCTCGCCCGCGACGGCCTGCTCGACGTGCGGCACGGCGTCGGCACGTTCGTCGCGAAACCACCCACGGGCGGTGCGGGACTCGGGAAGCTGCTGCGCCGCGCCCGCCTGCTCGAGGTGTACGAGGTGCGGCGAGCCCTCGAGATCGAGGCCGCCCGACTCGCCGCGGAACGCGCAGGCCCCGAGGATCTGCGGCGACTGCGAGAGCAGCTGTCGGCCCGGCACGACAGCACCACCGAGTCGACCGCCGTCTTCGTCGCGGCCGACCTCGACTTCCACGCCGCGATCCTGGAGATCGCAGGCAACTCGATCCTGTCCGCCCTGTTCGATTCGATCCGGCCGCTGCTCGTCGACGCGCTCGCCGAACTCGTCGACCACGAACCGGGCAGACCCGACACCAGCTGCGCGCACGACGACCTGGTGCGCGCGCTGGAAGCAGGCGATGCCGGGGCGGCTGTCGCCGCCACCGCCGCCAACCTCGATCCGACCATGTCGATTCTGCGGAAAGGCGAACATCAGTGACCACCCCCAACTCGGTCGTCAGCACCGACCACGTCGACCTCGTGCGGAGCGGGCGATATCTGCTCAGCGACATCACCCTCCACATCGAACGCGGACAGCACTGGGTGCTGCTCGGCGCGAACGGTGCGGGCAAGAGCACGCTGCTGAGCATGCTCGGCGCCTTTGCTCATCCGACCCACGGCACCGTCCACGTCCTCGGCCATCAGCTGGGCCGGGTCGACATGCGGGAGTTGCGCGCCCACATCGGGCACGTGAACCCGCGACACCGGATCGACGCGCCGCTGACGGTGCGCGACGTCGTGCTCACCGGTCTCACCAACACACCCGAGTTCGTGCCGAGGTGGGCACCGACCGCCGGCCAGGTCGCCCGCGCCGACGAACTCATCGCGTCCCTCGGCATGCAGAAGCACGCGGACGCCCTGTGGCCCAACCTGTCCCAGGGCGAACGCGGACGCGCCCTGATCGCGCGAGCCCTCATGGCCGAGCCGCAACTCCTCCTGCTCGACGAGCCCGCCACCGGCCTGGATCTGGCTGCGCGAGAACAACTCCTCACCGCACTCGACGAACTGCGCGAAACGTACCCGAGCCTCGCCAGCATCCTCGTCACCCACCACCTCGAGGAAATCCCGACCACCACCACCCACGCCGTCCTCATCCGCGACGGCCGGGTGATCGCACAGGGCCCCGTCACGGACGTCCTCACCACCGACACCATCAGCGAATGCTTCGACCACCCGATCGAGATCACCCGGCAACGCGGGCGGTGGGTCGCGCAGACGCGGGTGCCCGAGACGGTCGGATAACCGCCGACGCGGTGCACACTGGTGGGTATGGCACGAGGCGACCACCCTCAGCGCACCCCGTTCTACGGTGTGGTGCTCATCGTCGTCGCACTGGCGGCGGCGATGATCGTGAACCGCACCGCACCCGTCTGGGTGCAGGTGCCGGTCTACGTCCTGGCCGTGCTCGCCGCCATGGCCGGCTTCGTCATGACGTTCCGCGACCGGTCGTGAGTGGGTAGCGCTCGGCGCGCCACAGCCGCACGGCCATTGGCCCGGTTCCCACGCAATTGCCTGTGACTCGGGCAAATCCGCCGGCAAACCGCGCGAGAACCGCTACGACCCCGCCCGCTCACACGAGCCGACGGGATGCGCGGCCATCAGATCCTTCGCGCGGCTGCGTGCCGCGTTGTACTCGTACCATTGCGACTCTCCCCTCACCTGCCGGTCGAGTCGGTACAGGGCGCACGACCGTTCCGGTTCGGGCAGCCGATCCAGAGCGGGGACGGCGTCGACGGACAGCGAATCGAGGTAGCTCACGTCGATCCGCCCGGTCTCGCCGAACCGCTCCACATTCTTCCTGGCGACGTACGCGTCCGGATCGATCGCGGCGAGCAGGAGCACCCCACCCACCGCGGATGCCAGGACGGCACGCGGCAACCACCGCCCCGACAACCGGACGCCTGCCGCGATCAGCAACACGAACACCAACCCCAGCCACAGTTCCGTCACCGTCACGGTCACCCGCAGCCGCGTGTACCCGTACTGGTTCTCGTACAGCGACATCCGGTGGATCGCCGAGGCCACGATGACGAGCGTCAACACGCAGAGCAATCCCAGCAGCACGCGCACGAGGATGCGATCCACCACCTCCACTCGCGCCGCCTTCCGGACCGCGACGGCGATCACCACCAGTGTCAGCGCGGTCACCGCCAGCAACTGCCAGAAGCCCTGTCGCGCGTACTCGGCGTACGTCAGGTCTGCCGTGGTCAGCACGTGCGTGCTCCCACCGAACAGCACCGTCAACTGCACCGCGACGAACCCGAGGAACAACAGATCCAGCAGTGCGAGCGGAAACGCCCACTCCCACCGGGCAACCGGACGCCCCGGCCCGGGGGCGAGTGCGTCGACGCGGGGCGTCCGCCTCAGCAGGTACGCGGCCCCCAGCGTTCCCCCGCACACCAGGACGCCGAGCACGAACCGCCCGACCGGATTCGACACGTGGACGGTCGGTGCGGCTCTGCCGAGCAAGGCGGCGAAACCCGCGTCCGCGCCGACGAACAGCGAACCGAAGACCAGGAGCAGCACGGCCGTCACGGCCGCGACACCGAGAGCCCTACCCACCGGCACCTTCCCGCTCGAATGCCACCGCCTCACACCTCGACGCGTCCACCGCGCCACCCGCAGCGGTGTGAACCACAACGCGAACGACCCGGCCGCCAACCCCGTCCACGTGCGTCCGCCGACGAGGGCGAACGACCCGACCACCCAGCTCAGCGCCACACAGACCGCGGCCAGCCACCCCGCACCGCGGACGCTGAGCACGGCCAGCAGGGCGAGGGCACCGAGGATCGCGACGGACTGAACAGCCGTCGGCATCGTCCTGCGCGTCGCGAACACCGCGACGGCAACCGCGGCGCCGGTGACGACGTAGCCGAGGCCGACCACCGTGACCTGCAGCGTCAGCGCCGCGACCACGCCTGCCGCCAAGGCCGCGAGGACTATCGGCCGTGGAGCCATCGACGTCCGGTCGCGGCGCCAGGCACGTCTCGGCCAGAAGTCGCCCGACGGGGGCGCGGCGGGTTGTGGGGGTGCGATGGTCATGGTTCCCTCCCTGGTTGTCGCTGCCGGATGAAGGCAGGCGTCATCGCGGGACGTCGCGTCCCGGTTGTGGATCGGTAGTCAGGCGGCGGGCAGACTCACCCGGATACAGCAGCCTTCGGCCGTGTCGACGACCTCGATGCGGCCGTCGTGGAGATCCACCGCCCAGCGGGCGATGGCGAGTCCGAGGCCGGTCCCACCGTCGGTGGAGCCGCCGCGGGTGAACCGCTCGAACACCCGCGACCGCTCGCCGGGCGCGATACCGGGGCCGTCGTCCTCCACCTCGATGATCACGCCGCCCGCGTCCGGTCTGGCACGGACGACCACCCGGGTGCGCGCCGGGCCGTGCCGAAACGCGTTGTCAACGAGATTCGTCACCACCTGATGCAAGCGTGCGGTGTCCGCGTCGGCGCGCAGGTGCGGCGGCTGCACGTCGACGATCACCTGCCGCGGTCGCCGCGGGTCCTCCGACTGCCGCACCACGTCCTCGAGGAACTCACGGACCGGAAAGTTCTCCCGTTCGAGTTGCACCGCACCGCCTTCCACCCTCGACAGGTCCAGCAACTCGGCGACGAGGCGGCCGAGCCGCTCGGTCTGGTCGAGCGCCACCCGCATCCGGGCGGGGTCGGGTTCCTCCACCCCGTCGACGATGTTCTCGAGGAGTGCCTGCAGAGCGGAGATCGGTGTACGGAGTTCGTGTGAGACGTTGCCGATGAGTTCGCGGCGATACCGGTCGGCGGCCTCGAGGTCCTCCGCCATCTGGTTGAACGCGCGAGCCAGCTCGCCGATCTCGTCCCGCGACGTCGACCGCACCCGGCGTGAATAGTCGCCGGTCGCCATCGCGCGGGCCGCGGCGGTCATCGCGCGGAGCGGAGACGTCATGCCGTGCGCGAGGATCTGGGTCACGGCCAACGACACCAGCAACGCCAGCACCAGCGCGTATCGGAACGGCCAGCGAGCGGTCACCCAGAACGTCAGCGAAGCGAAGAACAACGCGGCCACGACGAGAAGACCGGTCTTCACCTTGAACGATCGCAGCGGATCGAGAGGTCGGGGCATCCTGTCCAGGATCCGGCCCGCGCTCACCGCTGCACGTCCAGGGCATAGCCGACGCCGTGCACGGTGCGGATCAGGTCGCCGCCGAGTTTTCGGCGCAGCGCCTTCACGTGACTGTCGACGGTCCGGCTACCCGCCCCGTCACCCCACCCCCACACCTCCGCGAGGAGCGACTCCCGTGCGATCGCCGCGCGCGGCCGGGAGGCGAAGTACGCAAGCAGGTCGAATTCGGTTCGCGTCAGATGAATTTCGTCGACGCCGCGCCGGACACGACGCTCCACGAGGTCCACCTCGATGTCGCCGACGGACAGTCCGTCCCGCTCGGCCGGCACGGTCTCCTGGGCACGATCGGCCCGCCGCAGCAGCGCGTGCACCCGCGCCACCAGCACCCGCATGCTGAACGGCTTGCTCAGGTAGTCGTCGGCACCCACGCCGAGACCGATCAGCATGTCCGTTTCGTCGGCGCGCGCGGTGAGCATCAGCACCGGCACCGGCCGCGACGCCTGGACGCGCCGGCACACCTCTAGGCCGTCGTATCCCGGCAGCATCACGTCCAGTACCAGAACGTCGGGCGACGAGGCCTCGCACTCAGCGACGGCGGAGGGACCGTCCGACGCCGTCACGACGTCGAAGCCTTCCGCCCGCAACCGCGCCGCGACCGCCTCGCGGATCGTCGCCTCGTCGTCGACGACGAGCACTCTTCGCTGGCCCATTCCCCGACTGTATTGGGCGCACGTGCGGATCCCCGTCAGAGCTTGTGAAGATTCTGTGCAGGTTTGCCCGCGGTTCCGCCGCGGGGTGGGAGATGCGCACCCTGGGGTGCCTGTCGAAAGGCTCGCGCCCGGCGCAAGCTTGGTCTATCAGCCCAGCTAGACACCCCAAACCACCGGAGGCATCCCATCGTCCACACCGCAACTCGCATCGCGATCGGCGCAACCGCCGCCCTCACGTTCTCCCTCGCAGGAGCCGCAGTGATCGTTCTTGCCGGTGGACATACCGACGGGGCTCCGACCCCGAGTTCGGAGGGGGCCGTCTCGCAGCAGCAGCCGGCTCCGGCGATCGCGCCGGCCCCGAGTCGGATCGTCGTCGCAGACCCCGGCTACTCGGTGAATCCCGGGTACTCGGCGCCCGGCTACCCGGCAGACACCGAAACGGTTGCGCCGGGACCGGGTGTCGTTCCGCCCGTCGTGGCGGCACCGCCCATCGTCCGAGCACCGATCGCCCAGCCGCCGGTTGTCCCGCAGCCCATCGCCCAGCCGCCCATCGCCCAGCCTCCCGTCGTGGTGGACCCGCCCGTCGTCGTCGACCCGCCCGTCGTCGTCGACCCTGTTCACCCGCCGAAGGGTCCGTTCGAAGGACCGGGCCAGGTCGAGCCGGGCGTTCTCGAACCCGAAACCAATCCGTTCCCCGTCGGCGGCGGCCCGAAGCCTGCCCCGCCCGCGGCCCCGCAGTCGCCCGGCGGAGTCGGCCCCGTCGACGGCGGAACCGTCGTCGGCCCCTGATCACCGGAGGAAATCCACACCATGTCCCACACCAAGACCCGTATCGCGATCGGCGGGGGCGCGGCCTTCGTCCTCTCGGTCGTCGGAGCCGCCGGGATCGCCGTCGCCGGCGGCACGGCGTCACCGACCGCCGAGGTGAGTGTCTCCGAGCGGCACCAGGACGAGGACACGACGTCCGCGCCCCTACCGGTCTTCACACCCCCGGCGCTGCACACCCCGACACAGGAACCGCCCGGGTCATTCGACACCGCGTCGGCCGGCCCATTCGAACCAGCCCCCTGGCGGTAACTCGAGTTCCGGCGGCTGCTGTCGACCGTCCGGTGCCTCGACGAGCGCGTGAACCGGTTCCGGCCACAGTGTCTCCACCCGCTCGGCGGCTTCGGCGAAGACGGCGGAATCGAGGTCGGTCCGAGATTCCGGAACCCCGAAGTAGGGCCACGCCGTGATCATCGACCAGCGTTTCGGCGGCGGGAGCGGCTGGAGAAAATACGTCTTGTCCGCGGTGAGCGGTCCGCCGCGCCCTGCCCCGCCGTGCAGGCCGTCGGTCATGCGAGCGCCGGGAAGGTTCGTGAACACACTGCCGTCCGCGTACTCGATTCCGAACAGAAACGGCCCGCTGCTCTTCGCCGACGCGGGTTTGCCGAAGCCGAACATGTCGAGCAGCACCGTGGACTCGGGTCTGCGTGCCTGGATCGTGAATTCGACACCACAGCTGTACACGTGAACGTCGGTCAGCCACAGCACGAGCGACTCGGTGCGGGCCAGCACGGTGCCGACCGGCACGGAGACGGGGATCTCGTTCTCCGGGGTCGACTGGAATCGGATACCGGTCATCACGAGACCTCCACTTCGACGTCCTCGGGTGCCTTGTCGTCCCTGAGCCCACGCCAGCTGGGGTGCCGCAGTCTCTTCGAGCCGGTCCAATCCATGAACCGCACCTCCGCCACCAGTGTCGGGGTGACCCACACGGCCCCCTTGCGGTCGGCGGTGGGCAGGTCTTCGACGAACGGACTGGTGTCGGTTTCCAGCGGCCCCAGGGTAGATGCGAGTTCCTGCAGATCCCGTTCGGTGAAGCCGGTTCCGACGCGCCCGATGTAGCGCAGCCCACCGTCCTCGGGAACGCCGAGCAGGACCGACCCGATTCCCGTGGACCGCCCGCCCTGACCCCGGCGCCACCCGCCGATCACGGCTTCCTGTGTGCGCCAGTTCTTCACCTTGATCCAGCTCGACCCCCGCTTGCCCGGCAAGTACACTGACTCGCGGCGTTTGGCCACGACACCTTCCCAGCCCTTGCCGCGGCTCTCGTCCAGAGCGTCCTGCGCGGACCCGTGCAGTTGCGGCGGAACGACCAGGTCGTCCACCTTGGCCGCCAGGGCTTCGAGGACGCGGCGCCGGTCGGTGTACTTCTTGCGTAACAACGACACTCCGTCGAGATACAGCACGTCGAACGCGAGGAAGTGCGGCTCGTTGCCCTGCTGCAGGAGGCCGAAGTTCGCGACACCCCGCTCGTCGAACGCGACCACTTCACCGTCGAGGACCACCTCGTGGTCGCCGAGAGCGTCTGCCAGCCAACCCAATCGGGCGTAGTCGCGGGTCTTGTCGTTGCCCGCCCGGCTCGTCAGCTTCAGCTCGCCGCCACTGATCTCGGCGATCACCCTGATCCCGTCCCACTTTCCTTCGAACGCCCACTCGTCGGCGTCCAGTCCGTCGAGGGTGCCGGGGCTCGCGAGCATCGGCGACAGTCCCCGCGGCAGTTCGGACGTGTGCGACCCACCCGGGGTCTGATCCTTCATCAGATGCATCAGCCACTGGTCGCCCTTCGTGCGGATCAGCGCGAACCGGCCCTCCACCTGCTCGCCGTGCAACTGGACGATCACCTCGTCGTCCCGCCACTTCTCGGTGTCATACGTTCCCGTGTCCCAGATGGTCATCTCGCCGCCGCCGTACTCGCCCTTCGGGATGGTCCCGGAGAACGTGAGGTATTCGAGCGGGTGATCCTCGGTGTGCACCGCGAGCCGGTTCTCCCCCGTCGTCGTCGGCACGTTCTTCGGCACCGCCCACGACACGAGCACCCCCTCGCGTTCGAGCCGCAGATCGTAGTGGAGACGCCGGGCGTGATGTTCCTGGATGACGAAGCTGTTACCCTCCCCTGGCTGCACCGTGTCCGGCATCGGCTCGGGTGTCCGTCCGGGATCACGCTTGCGGCGGTACTCGGCGAGGGTGGCGTCGTTCTCGATCGGCGGATCGAGTCCGGCGAGCAGGTCGCCGTCCGACTCCCACCGTTCGAGCACTTCCTCGAACCGCAGCTGCCGTAGGTCGGGGTCGTCGAGTTCGTCCCAGCTCCGCGGCGCCGCGACATACGGCTGGGCGCGCCCCCGCAGCGAATACGGCGCGATGGTGGTCTTGGACGGATTGTTCTGGCTCCAGTCGACGAAGACCTTTCCCGCGCGCACCGCTTTGGCCATGGTGGCGGTGACGAGTTCGGGCCGCAGCTTCTCCAGTCCCGTCGCCACCTGCTTCGCGACGGTCGACGCGCCCGAACCGTCCAGCTTCCGGTCGAGCGGCACGTACAGATGAATACCCTTGCTGCCGCTGGTGACCGGGTACGCGGTCCAGCCGAGGTTCGCGACCAGGTCGCGCACGGCCCGTGCCACCTCCGCGCATTCGACCAGGCCCACACCGGGACCGGGGTCGAGGTCGAAGACGATCCGGGTGGCGGGACCCCGATGTGGTCCGTCGAACCGCCACTGCGGCACGTGCAGTTCGAGTGCGGCCTGCTGCCCCGCCCACGCCAGGGCCGCGACCGAGTTCAGGAGCGGATAGTGCACCGACCGATCCGAGTGCTCGAGTGCACGGCGCTCCAACCACGCCGGTGCGGAGGCCGCGAGGTTCTTCTCGAAGAACGGCTCGCTGTCCACCCCGTTGGGCCAGCGTTTACGGGTGGCGGGGCGGTCGACGACGTGCGGGAGCATGGCGGGGGCGATCCGCGTGTAATAGTCGATGACCTCGCCCTTCGTCGTTTCCGATTCCGGGTAGAGGACCTTGCCGAGATTGGTCAGGGACAGGCGATGTCCGTCGACCGTCAGTTGCCGGGTTCCCGCAGTGGCCACGCGCGCCTCCCTCCGCCGATACATACATATTGTGCGCCGCGCGGCCGCTTCGCTGGCCGGATCGCCACCCGCCAGGCAAGATGGCGTGGTGCACCGAGGTCCCAAGACAGCCGTCGCCGCCATATCCGCTGCACTGACATTGCTCGCCGGATCCTGCTCCACCGACACCGCGTCGGAGGTCGACGCCCAGGCCGAAGCCTCGACGATTCCCGAAGCGTTCACCAAACTTCCGTCCACCCGCGCGGTCGGCGACTGCGCCCCCGGCAGCGGCGTCACCGCGCGGGACGGCGTGGTCACCATCGCCACCGACAGTCCGTCGTACCAGCCGTGGTTCGTCGACGGTGACCCGTCCAACGGCAAGGGCTACGAGGGCGCCGTCGCCCGGGAAGTGGTCGAGAAGCTGGGATACGGTCCGGACCAGGTGCAATTCGAGACCGTCGCATTCAACGACGCGCTGGCGCCCGGCGAGAAGAACTTCGATTTCGCCATCGACCAGTTCACGATCGTCGACACCCGGCGCGAGACGGTCGATTTCAGTTCGCCCTATTACGCCGTCACGCAGTCGGTGCTGGCGCTGAAGAACTCTCCCGCTGCGCGAGCCAAGTCGCTCGCCGACCTCGCGCCGTTCCGTCTCGGGGCGCAGGTGGGGTCCACCAGTTTCGACGCCATCACCCAGACCGTGCAGCCCCGCCAGACACCGGTCAGTTTCACCACCACCGACGACGCCAAGGCAGCCCTGGCCGCGGGCGACATCGACGCACTGGTGGTCGACATCCCGACCGGATTTCAGATCACCGCCAACGAGGTGAAGGACAGTGTCCTCGTCGGGCAGTTCCCGCGCCCCAACGCCGTCACCGAATTCTTCGGCCTCGTGCTGGAGAAGAACAGTCCGCTCACCGCGTGCGTCTCGGCGGCCGTCGATTCGCTCTACGCCGACGGGACGCTGGACGCCCTTGCCGCCGAGTGGATCACCGACACCGGCGGCGCGCACGTCCTCGACTGATCAGGCGTATAGCTCGACGAACGTCTTCAGGGACTTCTCGATGTCGCCCTTCAGCGCCTTCGCGACACCTGAGCCGATGGGCCCGAACAGCGGTGCGCCACCGAGTTCGATGGTGAACGCCACCTCGGACGCATCACCCTTCGCCTTGACGTCGAGCACCATTCCGAGCTTCACGCCGCCCTTGCCGTCACCCTTGAGAACGATGCGGTTCGGGGCGTCGTACTCCTTGATCGTCCACTTCACGCGATTGCGGAGTCCCTTGACCGTCACGACGGAACTGATCTCGGTTCCGGCCGTGAGGGTCTCGGGAAGTTCGCCGCGCCAGCCGTCGTGGACCACGAACCACTTGTCGAAGTCCTGCAGATTCGAGGCCTTGTCCCAGGTGTCCTGGGGGCTGAGGGGAACATCGGTCTTGACCGTGAGTTTCGCCATTGGTGCAGCCTAACGGCCTGTGAGTACTTATTAACCGCGGGCGGTTAATAAGTACTCACAGGCCGAAGGCATCAGTGGGAGACGGCCTTCTCCACACCGACACCGGTGAGAGAGCGGACCTCCATCTCGGCCTGCTTGGCGGGATCCTCCGCCTTGCCGCGGCCGATATAGGTGCCGACGATGCCGAGAACGAACGCCAGCGGGATGGAGACGATGCCCGGGTTGGCGAGCGGGAAGTAGTCGAAGTCGGCGTTCGGGAACATCGACGACGGCTTGCCGGACACGGCCGGGGAGAACGCGATCAGAAGGAGGCAGCTGACGAGGCCGCCGTAGATGCTGAACAGGGCGCCGGTGGTGTTGAACTTCTTCCAGAACAGCGAGTACAGCAGCGTCGGCAGGTTGGCCGAGGCGGCCACCGCGAAGGCGAGCGCCACCAGGAACGCGATGTTCTGGCCCATGGCCAAGATGCCGAGGACGATCGACACGAGACCGATCACGACGACGGTGATCCGGGAAACCCGCACCTGGGACTCTTCCGACGCGTGTCCGCGCTTGATGACGCTGGCGTAGATGTCGTGGGCGAACGACGCGGACGCCGTGATCGCCAGCCCCGCCACGACCGCGAGGATCGTTGCGAACGCGACCGCGGAGATGATCGCCAGGAAGATGGTGCCGCCCAGTTCGAACGCGAGCAGCGGCGCCGCCGCGTTCTCCTTGCCGGGTGCTGCGAGGATGACGTCGGGGCCGACCATCTTGGCGGCACCGTAGCCGAGGACGAGCGTGAACAGGTAGAACGCGCCGATCAGTCCGATTGCCCAGGTGACCGAGCGGCGGGCTTCCTTGGCGGTGGGGACGGTGTAGAACCGCATCAGCACGTGCGGCAGGCCCGCCGTGCCGAGGACGAGTGCGATGCCGAGCGAGATGAAGTCGAGCTTGCTCATCGAGCTGATGCCGTACTTGGCGCCGGGAGCGAGGATGTCGCGGCCCGCGATGGCCTCGTTCGTGGAAGTGCTGACAGTCGCCTGGGCGTCGGCGAGCAGCTGGGAGAAGTTGCCGCGCACCGCGAACAGCACGAGCAAGAACATGATGCCGGCTCCGGCGACCAGCAGCACCGCCTTGACCATTTGCACGTAGGTGGTGCCCTTCATGCCGCCGACGAGCACGTACACGATCATCAACACGCCGACGACCGCGACGACGACGCCCTGACCGACCTTGCCGTCGATGTTCAACAGCAGGGCGACGAGTCCGCCGGCTCCTGCCATCTGCGCGAGCAGGTAGAACAGCGAGACCACCAGCGTGGACAGTGCCGCGGCCATCCGCACGGGACGCTGCTTGAGGCGGAAGCTCAGCACGTCCGCCATCGTGAACCGGCCGGTGTTACGGAGCAGTTCCGCGACAAGCAGCAGGGCCACCAGCCAGGCGACGAGGAAGCCGACCGAGTACAGGAATCCGTCGTAGCCGTAGACGGCGATGGCGCCGGCGATGCCGAGGAACGAGGCGGCCGACAGGTAGTCGCCGGCGATGGCGAAACCGTTCTGCGGTCCGGAGAACTGACCGCCGCCGGTGTAGAAGTCCGAGGCCTTCTTGGTGGTGCGGCTCGCCCGGATCACGATGGTCATCGTGATCACGACGAATGCCACGAAGATGGCGATGTTGAGGAGCGGGTTGCCGACGTCGGTGCCGACTGCGAGCGTGGTGATCACTTGAGGGGTCCTTCCAGCTCGTCGCGGATCGCGGCGGAGCGCGGGTCGAGTTCCCGGTTGGCGAACTTGACGTACAGCGCGGTGATCACGAACGTGGTCACGAACTGGCCGAGACCGAGGATGATGCCGAGGTTGATGTTGCCGATCACCTTGGTGGCCATGAACTCGGCCGCGTACGTGGCCAGCAGGACGTACGCCGCGTACCAGGCGAGGAAGAACGCCGTCATCGGGAAGACGAAACTACGCAGGCGGTGTCGCAACTCCTGGAACTCCGGGCTCGCCTGCATGTCTACGAAGGCTTGCGCATCAGGAGCGCGCCGCTTCTGCGGTGCGCCCTCACTGAGATCGGCTGTGGTCACTGCAGACTCCTTGGTCGTGTGAAGTGAACTGGCTACCGACGTTAGTGAGAGTTGAGTCACAGAAACAGGTTGTGGCATCTGTCACACGGCGAGCTGCGGGACTGTGCGCCGAACGGTCACCCGACCGCGACAAGCGGCTCCGCCACCCGTGCGTGCTCGAGGAGTGCAGGGACTCGTCAAGCACTCACGGGGAGCGGAGCTCCCTCTCGCGGTCGGAGCCCACGTCGAGGCGTTCGGGGGCGTGCATGCGGGTGAAGATCCGGCTGACGTCGGCGGGAATCTGACGCTTGGTCACCTTGCTGACCAGCACCATCGTGACGAAGGCCAGCGGAACGCTGACGGCGGCCGGATACGCGACCATCGCCGCGGGCCAGCCGTTCCAGACGTCGACGGTGAAGCCGCCGAGCACCGAGATCCCGGCGGCACAGCCGGCGACGAGCCCGCCTGCGACCATCCCGGCACCCGCCCCGGCGGCGGTCAGACCACGCCACCAGATGCCGAGCACGAGCAGCGGGCAGAGGGTCGACGCCGCGACCGCGAACACCAGCCCCACCGTGCGCGACAGGTCCAGCGACGTCACCGCCAGCGACAGCACCAGCGGCACCGCCCCGGCCAGGACTGCGGCGATCCGGAAGTCCCGGACCCGTCCGCGCAGGACGTCGGTGCTGAGCACCCCGGCGATGCTGACGAGCAGACCGGACGACGTGGACAGGAACGCCGCGATGGCCCCAGACGCCACGAGCGCGGCGAGGAGTTGCCCGGCCCACCCGGAGATCACGGAGCCGGGCAGCAGCAGGACCGCGGCGTCGGACGTGCCGGTGATGAGCAGTTGCGGCACGTACAGCCGCGCGAACACCCCGAGCAGCGTCGGGAACAGGTAGAACACTCCGAGCAGCCCGACGACGGCCAGCGACGTCAGCCGTGCGGCCCGCCCGTCGGGGTTGGTGTAGAACCGGACGAGCACGTGCGGCAGCCCGATCGTGCCGAGGAACGTGGCGAGGATCAGCGAGTACACCTGGTACATCGGGTGGTCGCCGCCGAACCCCCAGCCGGGGGCGATCCAGTCGGAGTTGTCGGCGGGAGCGCCCGCGACCACGGGTACCGGTGCGCCCGCCTCGAGGGTCATCGACGTGCCCTCGCCGAGGTGGTGCTCGCCCGGCTCGAGGCGAACGTCCCCGGTGGCCGGGACCCCGTCGATCGTCCCCGACCCGCCGACCGTCACCGGTTCGGACACCTGCACGACGACGTCGGTGGTGATGTCGACGGTGGTCTGCTCGCTCACGGTGGGTGGTGCGGCGGCGCCCAATTCGTGGTGGTCGCCGAAGAAGTACACCGACAGCACGAGCGCCGGGATCGCGACCGCGGTGAGTTTCAGCCAGTACTGGAAGGCCTGGACGAACGTGATGGACCGCATGCCGCCGCCCACCACGTTGGCGATGACGATGAGCCCGACGACGACGGCGCCGACCCAGCTCGGCACCCCGAGCAGGATGTTCAGGGTCAGTCCCGCGCCCTGGAGTTGCGGGACGAGGTACAGCGCGCAGACGGCGGCGACGACGAGCATCGCCAGGGTGCGGAGCCGGCGGGAGCCGAGCCGGAACTCGGCGAAGTCGGGCACCGTGTACGCGCCGGAGCGTCGCAGCGGTGCGGCGACGAACAGCAGCAGCCCGAGGTAGCCGGCCGTGAACCCGATCGGGTACCAGAGGGCGTCCGCACCGTATTTCGCGATCAGGCCGGCGACGCCGAGAAAGGATGCGGCCGAGAGGTACTCGCCGGAGATGGCGGCGGCGTTCCACCGCGGTCCGACGCTGCGGGACGCGACGAGGAAGTCGGAGGTGGTGCGCGCCAACCGCACTCCGTAGATACCGATGGCCACCGTCGCGATGGCGGCCGCGGCGAGCCCGGCCAGGGTCAGCCAGGGAATGGGTTGGTCGGGGGTCACGGGAGGCTCAGTCGTCCACCAGGTCGGCGAATTCCTGTTCGTTGCGCTCGGCCTGCCGCACGTAGATCCAGCCGGTGGTCAGGAGCACCGGGTACACGAGCGCCCCGAGCACCACCCACGGCAGCCGGATCCCCAGCACCGCCACGTCGGACAACGCCGGGAACAGGAACATCACGAGCGGCACCGCGCACAGCAGGCACGCCGCGAGGAGCGCGAGCCGGATGGCCAGCACGAGCTGGGTGCGCACGAGCCCCCGGATCATCGCGTCCCCGACCGCGGTCTGTTCCTGCACCTCGACGCGGGTGCGGACGATCCGCGCACCGCGGCGCTGGGCGAGGACGACCCGCACCCGCTCGGGCGAACTCATCGCGCGGTCCACGTTTGCTTCGGCGCCCGGACCAGCCGGTCCTTGAGCATCCGGGTGTGCCTGCGGCTGACGGGCAGTTCGACGGGCGGGTGGTCGCCGTGCGCGCGGAGGCACACGACGAGACCGTTGCCGACGGTCCGGATTCCGGTGACCCGCGGCAACGCGACGAGGTACGAGCGGTGGACCCGCAGGAACCCGGCGTCCGCCCAGCGCGTCTCCAGCGCCGAGATGGGGATGCGGACGAGGTGGGAGCCGTCCGCGGTGTGCAGGCGGGCGTAGTCGCCGTCCGCTTCGACCCACTCGACGGAGGACCGGTGCACGAGCGTGGTGATGCCGCCGAGTTCGACCGGGATCACCTCGTCGGTGGGGGCGGCCGGTCCGGCGTCGACCCGCCTGCGGCGCCCCTCGACGATGCGGCGCACGGATTCCGCCAGCCGTTCCTCGCGCAGGGGTTTGAGGAGATAGTCGACGGCTCCGAGGTCGAATGCGGCGACGGCCCGGTCGTCGTGGGCGGTCACGAACACCACCTGCGGCGGGGACGCGAAGTTCGCGAGGATCCCGGCCAGTTCGAGACCGTCGAGTCCGGGCATGTTGATGTCGAGGAAGACGGCGTCGATCTCCCCGTCCCGGAGGATGCGCAGCGCCGTGGTGGCATCGCCCGCGGTCCGGATGTCCCCGACCGCGTCCTGGGCGCGCAGCAGGAACGCCAGCTCGTCGAGGGCGGGTTTCTCGTCGTCGACGGCCAGCACGGTGAGGGGTGCGTCCGGAGACTTGTCGTCAGTGTGGTTCACAACGACAGCAATCGTCGCACGGACCCTCCCCGTTCATGTCGAGATCCCCCGCCGGAACTTCGGGACGCGCATGCTCACCTTGGTGCCCGCACCGGGCGCGGTCTCCACCACGAGTCCGTAGTCGTTGCCGAACGCGGCGCGCAGGCGGTCGTCGACGTTGGCGAGCCCGACGTGCGCCGCCTCCTTCACCCCCGACGTCTCGGCGACCGAGTCCAGCGACCCCGACCGCAGCAGTTCGGGATCCATGCCGACGCCGTCGTCCTCGACGCTGATCACACAGTCGGTGCCCTCGTCGGCGGCGACGATGCTGACGGTGCCGCCGTCCGGTTTGGCGGCGATCCCGTGCCGCACCGCGTTCTCGACCAGCGGTTGCAGCGCGAGGAACGGCAGCACCACGTTCAGCACCTCCGGCGCCACCTGCAATTTCACCGCGAGGGCGTCGCCGAACCGGGCGCGCTCGAGAGTGAGGTACCGGTCGATGTTGCGCAGTTCGTCGGCGAGCAGGGTGAACTCCCCCGCCGAACGGAACGAGTACCGCGTGAAGTCGGCGAACTCGAGGATCAGTTCCCGGGCGCGATCGGGATCGGTGCGGACGAACGACGCCACCGTATTCAGCGCGTTGTAGATGAAATGGGGGCTGATCTGTGCGCGCAGCGCCCGGACCTCGGCGCGGTCGAGTCGGGCGCGGGACGCGTCGAGGTCGGCGAGTTCGATCTGGCTGCACGCGTACCGGGCGACCTCCGTGACGGCGCCGAGCATGCCCGGACCGGGGTCTTCCGTGGTGACGATGCCGAGCACCCCGACCACGCCGATGGCCTCGATGAGCAGGGGCTGGGCGATCAACCCTCGCACCGCGTCGTCGCCTGCGCCCCGGACGAGGCCGCCGTAGGCGACGAGCACCCGGCGCTCCCCGTCGACGGCGCGGGCGGCCGCGTCGTGCAGTTGTTCGGTCATGGCCTCGTGGGGTCCGCTCCACGCGAGGAGGTCACCGGCGGCGTCGAAAACGCCCAGCGCCTGCGCGCCGGTCAGCTGGCGCAAGTGCGGCGCGGCCTCCTCCGCCGACATCTCGTCCAGCCCCCGCCGCAACGGCCGCGCCGCCAGCGACGCCGTGTGGAGGGTCGTGTGAACGGCCCGTTCGGTGGGTGTCGTCAGCTCGCGCCGGGCGCGCAGCCACACGGCAGTGAACGCGACGACGGGAACGAGGACGAGCAACGCGACGACGGCGACGACGGTTCCCGTCATTCGCCGTCGTCCAGTCGGGCGATCAGGGTTTTCGGGGCGACGGCGCGGTAGGCGTCCTCGACGACGTCGGCGACGTCGGCCCAGTCCTGCGGGACGTCGAGATAGACGCCGATCCACCCGCGTCCCCCGACGTACGGCGGGACGAAGAACCTGCCGGGGTCACGCTGCACCCAATCCTGCTGCGCGCCCGGCGGAGCCGCCGCCCAGAACGCCACCCGGTCGTCGTGGTGGCGGTCGGCGAGTGACGCGAACTGCGGCGCCTTGCGGACGAACCACGCCGGTTCGCCGTGGCTGACCCGTTCCGTCGCCTCGGGCAGGGCGAGGCACAGGGTCCGCAGCCGTTCGAGGTCGGCTTTCTTCACGGTGTTCCTCCCTCGGGACACGTGTCGGGGGCGGGCACGTCGGCGAAGCGGTCGGCGATCCACTGCATCGCGCCGGGGACGGAGCGCCCGTCGGCGTGCCCTTCCCCGGGCCGGGAGTCGAACTCGACGACGTCGCCGAGTGCGCACGCGCGGTCGACGGCCTGCGAAGTCCATTGCGGCAGAATGAGGTTGTCCCGCTCCCCCACCACGACGAGCATCGGCCCGCCCGCGCCGTTCTTCGGCAGGGCGACGTCCTCGAGCCATCCTCGCATGCGCTCGGCGTCGGCCTCCGTCCGCGGTCCCGTGTCGGCCGGAGCGAGTTGGGTTGCCACCGTCCACTTCTCGGGGAGTTTCGCGGCGACGCACGACAGCGTGACGTCGGGCGTGGCGGCGAGGGCGCCGCGCATGTAGTCGTCCGGATTCAGCTCGGGGTGCACCACCTTCAGTCCCTCGAGGAGGTAGGGAAGGAACATCTTCTGCGGCAACGACAGTGGTTCGACGGTCCCGTCGGCGACGATCCCCGACAGATCGGCCGCGGGTGAGAGATTCGCCGAGCCGACGAACTCGAGCCCGCCGCCGTAGTTCTCGGCGTGCTCGGCCGCGGACCACGACGCCTGACCACCCTGCGAGACCCCGATCGCCGCCCAGCGCGTCGACGCCTCCGGCACCACGTTGCGCGCCGCCCGGACCGCGTCGATCAGGTCGTAGGCGGCGGTGTCGGGTTCGAGGTAGGGATGCGGGCCGTCGGTGCCGAGTCCCTGGTAGTCGGTGACGGTCACGACGTAGCCCCGCTGCAGCAGCGGGCGGACGAGGTTCGTCGTGCCCAGCAGGGTCGGTGACGACGAGGGAGCGCACTCGTCGGTGACGCCCGTGGTGCCGTGCCCGACCGTGACGACGGGCCTGCCGCCGTCCGGTGCGGGGCCGCCCGGAGTGAACACGGTGCCCACGACCTCCGCGCCGCCGCCGTCGACACCGGACGTCGACCGGTAGACGACGCGGGTGGCGGTCGCGCCGAGGGCGGTAATCGCCGGATCGATGTCGGGCACCGGCTCCCGGCTGGTGAGCGCGCCACGCTGATCGCCGGTCGGCGCCGGAGAGCCGACAGGACCGGAATCAGCGGCCACCGAGCTCGTAGGAGACGGACTCGGGGACGCCTCGTCCGTGGTGCAGGCGGTCAGCACCACGACAGCGACAAGGGCGACCACGGCGGTTCGCACCGGACGCACACCCACCTCACACCTCATTCGCGACGTCTCCGCACCCGCTCCTCGGCTGCTGCCTCCTCCACATCGAGGCCTTCCAACACGCTACGCATCACCTCGTCGTCGAGCGTTCCCGCGTCGCGGGCGGCGATGATCGCCTCGCGCTGCGCGCGCAGGGCGGCGCGACGGTAGTGGTCGAACAGTGCGCCTGCCCGCTGCTTCTCCGCGCCGTCCTCCGCCTCCTCGGCCTGGAGCCTGGCCCGCATCGACCGCCGCACCCGTTCGAGGATGTCGGTCAGGTCGGCTCGGTCGATTCCCTCCGGCGGGTGTTCGGTGAATTCGACGAGCGCCCGTTCGCCGGCGTCGCGGGAGATCGCGCGCGCCAGTTTCACCTGTTCCTCCTCGCGCTCGCGTTCGCCGGGATCCGCCAGGTCGAGTTTCCGGATCAGCAGCGGCATGGTGGCACCTTGGATCAGTAGCGTGCCGACGGCCACGACGAACGCGATCGCCTGGATCACCTCGCGTCCCGGAAACGGCTGTCCGCTCGCGATCACCACGGGCACACCGGACGCGGCGGCGAGTGTGACGACCCCGCGCATCCCCGCCCAGGACACGACGAGGCTTTCCCGCCACCCGAGTTCCACCGAGCCTCCCGGCGGCTCGATTGCCAGCCCGACTCGACGGCGGAGCCAGTGCAGCAGGATCCACGCCGGCCGTATCGCCATGACCACGGCGAGGACCGCGAAGCCGTAGAAGAAGACGTGGTGAACCGGTAGGCCCTGGTCGCGGACGTCGTCGATGACGAACTTCAGTTGCAGTCCCATGTAGGCGAACACGAACATCTCGAGCAGGAGATCGACGCTCTCCCACAGCGACCGCTCCTGGATGCGGGTGGCCACGGAGGCGTCGGTGGCCTTGTGCCCCATCAGGAACCCCGCGGCGACCACCGACAGCACGCCGGACGCGTGCACCTCCTCGGCGGCGAGGTACGCGACGAACGGGAGCATCAGCCCCAGCACCGTTTCCAGCGGGGAATCGTACATGCGATGGCGCACCCACTCGACGATCCTCGCGAGCACCAGTCCGATCAGGACCCCGCCGACCACCTCGTAGCCGAAGAACACGACGGGATGGACCGGGATCGCGGCCCCGACGACGGCGGAGACGGCGACGGTGAACAGGGTCAGCGCGGTGGCGTCGTTGACGAGTCCCTCGCCGGTGAGGATTGCGATCACCCGGTTCGGCAGGCCGAGCCTGCGGCCGACCGCGACGGCACTGACCGCGTCCGTCGGCGCGACGACGGCGCCGAGGACCAGCGCGGCGCCGAGGGTGAATTCGGGGACCAGCCAGTTGGCGAAGAAGGCCACCCCGATGGCGGTCGCCAGGACGGTGAAGATCCCCAGCCGGAGAATCGGTGCGAGGTGACGCCGGAACGTGGCCACCGAGAACTTGAGCGCCGCGGAGTACAGCAGCGGCGGCAGCACCACACCGAGGATGGCGTCCGGGTCCAGTTCGAGCCGCGGCATCCCGGGGATGAACGACGCCACCGACCCGATGGTCACGAGCACCAGCGGCGCCTGGAGGTCGCGGCGCTTCGCGAAACTCGTCACGGCAATGGCCGCGATGATGACGAGGAGCACGAGGACGCCGTTCACGACACCGATTCTGCCGCGCCTGCCCGCCGTGTGCGGGTCATCTCCGAAGACGCGTGTGGGCCCCGATCCGAGAACCGGGGCCCACGCGCGTCAGAGTGTGAGAAGAGTTCACTCCTTCGGAGGAACAGCCTTCTTCGCCGCGTCGGCGGCCTTGTCGATCTTGTCGCTGTACTTGCCGCCGGTCTTGCTGTCCGCGACGTCGGCGGCCTTGTCGATGGCGCCGTGAACCTTGTCCGCGTTCTGCGAAGCGGCTTCCCTCCCCTTGCCCAGCAGGCCCTTCAGTGTGTCGACGAAACTCATCGTTCTTCCTCCTCCGGTGCATGCGCACGCATTCCGACCGAGTTCGATCACTCGCCGTACACCCAGTCTCACAGCATTGGCTCGGCGACGCCAACCGTTCGAATCGTCGCGAGCGGTATTCGCGTCAGTGCACGCCCGGCAGGTCTTCCGGCGCAGCGAACAGGCGGCGATGCTCACCGTGCAGGCGGCCCGTCACCCACCAACCGATTTCGACGAGAACCACTCCCACGAGCCCGCACACGAGAGCGGAGGTCGTGGCTCCGATGTCGGTCGGATCGAGCTTGAAGAACTCCCGTGTGAACGGCAACGCGAACAGGATGAGATATCCCGCTACGGATCCGAAGATCAGCACCAGTTTCCACCACACGTACGGCCGCGCGACCACGGCCAGCACCCACAGCGCGATCATGATGAGCGTGATCAGCGCCGACGTGCCCGCCTGGACCTTCTCTGCCTCCGTCTGATCCGGTCCCGCGTACACGAGAAGATACGAAATGAACGTCGTGACACCGATGATCACACCCGACGGCACGGCGAGACGCATCACGCGCGGCACGAACCCGGAGCGCGCCCGCTCGTTGTTCGGGGCCAGCGACAGGATGAACGCGGGAATGCCGATGGTGAACCAGGCGGCGATCGTCACGTGCCGCGGCAGGAACGGATACGGCACGGGCTCGAAGTGGAAGATCTGCGACAGCACACCGGTAATGCCGATGAGGAACGCCAGCAACACCGAGTACACGGTCTTGGTGAGGAACAGGTTCGAGACGCGTTCGATGTTGCCGATCACCCGGCGGCCCTCACCCACCACGTAGGGCAGGGTGGCGAACTTGTTGTCCAGCAACACGATCTGCGCCACCGCGCGGGTGGCGGGGCTGCCCGAGCCCATCGACACCCCGATGTCGGCGTCCTTGAGGGCCAACACGTCGTTGACACCGTCGCCCGTCATCGCGACCGTGTGCCCGCGAGACTGCAAAGCCCCCACCATCTCCCGCTTCTGATCGGGGCGCACGCGGCCGAACGTGGTGGACGTCTCCAGGGTCTCGGCGAGGGCGTCGCGGTCGTCGGGCAGTTCGCGGGCGTCGACGGGACGGTCGCCGCCGGGCAGT
Source organism: Rhodococcus sp. JVH1 (assembly GCF_000280725.2). Lineage (NCBI taxonomy): Bacteria > Bacillati > Actinomycetota > Actinomycetes > Mycobacteriales > Nocardiaceae > Rhodococcus > Rhodococcus sp. JVH1. Next base: position 2,467,166 of record NZ_CP166289.1, read on the forward strand.
CCGAGCGATCCGGCCACCGCACCGACCGACACGGCGTTGTCCCCCGAGATGACCTTCACCGTGACGTTCTGGCTCGCGAAGTACTCGAGGGTCCCGCGGGCGTCGGGACGCACCCGCTGCTCCAGGATCACCAGCGCGCGCGGGGTGATCGCACCCGGCGCCGCGGGGTGGTCGACCGGGACGTCGCAACTGCCGAGCAGGAGCACCCGCAGTCCCGAGGACCCCACTGCCTCGGCCTGCCGGGCCATGTCGCTGCCGGGGTCGAGCAGCACGTCCGGCGCACCGAGGACCCAGTTGCCGTGGGCGCCGTACGACTGCCCGCTCCACTTCCTGGCAGACGAGAACGGCGCCTCCGCCGTGGCGTCACCCCACCCGGGGTCGTCGGGAAACGCCTCCTTGATCGCGAGGACGCTGGCGTTCGGCCGCGGGTCGGACGCCGCCATCGCGGCGAGGGCCGCACGGGACGGTGCGGTGTCGGCGCTGTCGGCGCAGCGCAGTTCGGACAGCCGCATGCCGTTCTCGGTGAGCGTTCCGGTCTTGTCGGCGCACACCACGTCGACGCGCGCGAGACCTTCGATGGCGGGCAGCTCCTGCACGAGGCACTGCCGCTGACCGAGCCGGACCACCCCGACCGCGAACGCGATCGACGTCATCAGCACCAGTCCCTCGGGGACCATCGGGACCAGCGCGGCCACCATCCCGCTCAGCGCAGGCCGGATCGACTCGCCGCTGGAGAACAACTGGTTGTAGATGATCAGCAGTCCCGCCGGAATCATCAGATACGTGATGAATTTCAGGATCTTGTCGATGCCGCTGCGCAATTCCGAGTGCACCAGCGTGAACTTGCTGGCCTCGTCCGCGAGTTTGGCGGCGTACGCGTCGCTTCCGACCTTCGTGGCGCGGTAACAGCCGCTGCCGGACGCGACGAAACTTCCCGACAGCACCTGCTGGCCGGCGTCCTTGTGCACGGGGTCGGCTTCACCGGTGAGGAGGGATTCGTCGACGTCGAGGGACATCGCCTCCACCACCACACCGTCGACGACGATCTGGTCGCCGGCACCGAGCTCGATGATGTCGTCGAGCACTACCTCCCGGGGTGCCATCGCCACCGCGGCACCGTCGCGGCGCACCACCGGTTTGGTCTGGCTGACGATCGCGAGCTTGTCGAGGGTCCGCTTGGCTCGCACTTCCTGGATGATGCCGATCCCGCTGTTCGCGAGGATCAGCAGGCCGAACATGCCGTCGATGATCGAACCGGTGGCCAGCACGATGATCAGGAGGACACCGAGGATCGCGTTGATCCGGGTGAACACGTTGGCGCGCACGATGTCGCGGACCGATCGGCTGGCCCGATCGGGAACGTCGTTGGTCTTGCCGGCCGCCACCCGCTCCGCCACCTGGGCGGCCGTCAGCCCCTCCACTGCGACGACTGCAACGCTGTCGGTGCCCGTTTCGTCGTATGCCATGGTCAAAGGCTACGCAACGAGTCTTCGCTCCGAGGGGATGCGCGCCGGACTCAGCCGAGCGCGGACCACCACGGTGTCTGGGCCGTCGGCTTCAACGCGTCGACCCGCTGTCCGGGCATCGGCACGGCCACCGAGGTGCCCTTCTCCTGCGCGGCGGCGAGCAACCGGACGATCGGCTCGGACCACGAATGGAACGCGAGATTGAACGTGGCCCAGTGCACCGGAACCAGCAGTCCGCGGCGGGCGTCGCCGGCGTTGAGGTCGGCGTGGGTCTGCACCGCCTCCTCCGGGTTCATGTGGATGTCGGCCCACCGCGTGTCGTAGGCGCCGACGGGCAGGAGTGTGAGATCGAACGGACCGTATCGGCGGCCCAGGTCGGCGAACCGCGGCGTGTACCCGCTGTCGCCGCCGAAGAACACCTTCCGGTTCGGTCCGGCGAGCACCCACGACGCCCACTGGGTGGTGTTCCGCACCAGCCCACGGCCGGAGAAGTGCCGGGCCTCGGTGCACGTGAGCGTGAGGTCGCCGAGTGTGGTCGACTCGTCCCAGTCGAGTTCCACGATCCGCTCCTCCGGCACCCGCCACTGCCGCAGGTGGGCACCGAGCCCGACCGGAACGACGAACGGCGCCTTCTGGGTGGCGGCGAGTTGCTGCACGGTGGCCATGTCGAGGTGGTCGTAGTGGTCGTGCGAGATGACGATGGCATCCAGAACAGGCAGGTCGGCCAGCGGCACCGGGGTCGGGTGCATGCGGGACGGGCCGAGAATCGCGGACGGCGACACCCGATCACTCCACACCGGGTCGGCCAGCACCCGGTACCCGTCGACCTCGACGAGCACGCTCGAATGGCCGTACCAGGTGACGGCGACGTCGGCGGCCTCGACGGGCGCGAGGGGTGTCGCGAGCGGGATCGGCCTGCGCGGGCGGCCCGCGGCGCCCCGCGTGATCAGTGCCTTGACGATCCCGGTCTCCGATCCGGGCATCATCGTGCTGCTCGGATCGGTGTTGTGGAACTGCCGGTCGCGGTACCGCGGCGACGTCGCGGCGTACGGGCGCACCTTGGCCCGCGACGCACCGATCTGAGACGGAAGCCCCCACGCGGCCCGCGTCAGCCACCCGAGGGCGGCGGTGGCCAGAACTGTCGTCACAGCGTTCTTCGCTTTCACCCCGACAACTGTAACCACGCGTGCGGGAAAGGTGCGGCGAGCGGCTACTGACCCCGGAACACCGGCGGACGCTTCTCGGCGCGTGCCGCGCGCGCTTCCTGCGCGTCGTAGCTCTTCCACGCCGCATGCAACGCAGCGAGCTGCTCGGGCGGCGGCGGGCTCTGGGTGCCGTCGTCGTTGAGCACCATTTTGAGGTGTTGCAGCGACAGCGGCGCCAGACGCGCGATCGAGTGCGCCCACTGCTGCGCGACGGCGAGGTCGCCACGCTTGTTGGCGAGGCCGTGCGCGAGCGCCTCGTCGGCCCCGACCTCTTCCGCGCCGAGCAGGATCGTTCGCGCCGGTCCGCCGCCGATCAGGGCGGCCAGACGGTGCACCGTCCATCGGTCCACGGAGATGCCGAGCTTGGCGGCCGGGATGGCGAAGCGCGCCTCGGGAGCGACCACACGCAGATCCGCGGCGAGCGACAGCTGGCTGCCCGCACCGATCGCGGGGCCGTTGATCGCGGCGATGACGGGGACGGGCACCGAGTCGATGGTGTGCAGCATCTCGAGCAGGGTGTCCGTGAATCCGTCGGCGTACACGTCGCCCGACAGGTCGGCGCCGGCGCAGAACGCGCTGCCCTGCCCTGTGAGGACGATCACCCGCGCGCCGTCGGTGACGGACTTCTCGGTTTCCTCCCGCAGGAGTTCGCAGATCTCGGTGTTCAACGCATTGCGACGGTCGGGGCGTTGCAGTTCGAGGGTGAAGACGTCGCCGTCACGACTCGTCCCGATCATGTCCACTCGCTTTCTTCGTGATTGCTGTCCACTGACAATTTTCCCCCGCCCACCCGACTGGACACCTGTCAGCCAACCACATTCGAATCGGCCGGAACACACGAGCCTCTCCGGTAGTTGTGAGGGTGGAGGTGAGGACCGACATGAACAGCGAAGTGGACGTGGCCGTGATCGGCGCGGGGCAGGCGGGGTTGTCTGCCGCCTACTATCTGCGCAGGTTCGGGATGGACCCGGAGTCCGGTTTCGTGGTGCTCGATCACGCCCCGGGGCCCGGCGGCGCGTGGCAGTTCCGGTGGCCGTCATTGACACTGAGCACCGTCAACGGTGTCCACGACCTTCCCGGGCTCGGCTTCGCCGACACGATCGGCGTGGACCCGAACGACCCGGAGGCCGCGCTGGTGCATGCGGCGAGCGCGGTTCCCCAGTACTTCGCGACGTACGAGAAACAGTTCGAACTGCCGGTGCACCGTCCCGTGCACACGCGGGTGGTGTGTGCCCGCGACGAGCGGCTGCGGATCGAGACCGACCGCGGCGTCGTGTCGGCCCGCGGTCTGATCAACGCGACGGGTACGTGGGAACGTCCCTTCATTCCCCGGTACCCCGGCGCCGAGTCGTTCACCGGCCGCCAGGTGCACACCAAGGACTACTCCTCGGCGCAGGACTTCGCAGGACAGCACGTCCTCGTCGTGGGCGGCGGCATCTCGGCGGTGCAGTTGCTGGACGAGATCTCCCGCGTCACGACCACCACGTGGGTGACGCGCCGCCCACCGGAGTTCCGGGACGAGCCGTTCACGCCCGAGATCGGCCGCGCCGCCGTCGCTCTCGTCGAGGACCGGGTCCGTCGCGGGCTGCCGCCGGGCTCGGTGGTGTCGGTGACGGGACTGCCCGTGACGCCTGCGATCCGCGCCGCCCGCGAACGCGGGGTGCTGGCGCGGCAACCGATGTTCGGTGAGATCACCGCGGACGGCGTCCGCTGGCCCGACGGCCGCGAACTGAAGGTCGATGTCATCTTGTGGTGCACCGGTTTTCGCAGTTCACTCGATCACCTCGCCCCGCTGCGGCTGCGCGGGCCGGGCGGTGGGATCACGATGACCGGACGCCTGGCCACCCAGGTGGCGTCGGATCCGCGGATTCATCTCGTGGGCTACGGCCCGTCGTCGTCGACGATCGGCGCGAACCGGGCCGGGCAGGCCGCGGCCCGCGAACTCACCCGGCACCTCGGCCTGTCGGCCGGATCAGCGCGCCCTACCTGATCAGGGAGGCGACGAACGCCGCCTGGTCGGGGCCGGCCTGGTACATGCTGCCGAAGTGACCACCCGAGTACACCCGGTAATCGAGATTCGTTCCCGCACTGTGCATCTCGAAGACGAGCTTCTCCGTCAGCGGGATCGGCACCGACGCGTCGGTGACCCCCTGCACGAGCAGCAGCGGACGGTCGTACCCCGCGACCGGGACCGCGAGGTATTCGCGCAACGCGTCCTGCAGCGCCGGGACGTCGAGTGCCCGCGACAGCATCTGCGCCACCGACACGTTCCGGGTCATGGCCGCGAACTGCCGGAACGGCACTTCGGGCGCGGCGTCGACGAACTGCTTCCCGACCGGGGTCAGGTAGCTGTCGATGTCCAGCTCCGGATACGCGTCACGGACCCCGGCGATCAGGTACGAGATGTACACGGTGAGTCCGGCGAGGCCCTGCGGCGGAAACGAGGGACCGCTCCAGTTCGCCACCATCTCGATGTTCGACGGCACCCCGTTCGCGACTGCCCCGCGGTAGTCGAGTTCCGGCGCGTACGTCGTGGCGGCGTGTGCGGCGAACACCGCGGCCTGCCCGCCCTGGGACAGCCCGACCGCCATCCACGTGGCGGAAAGATCGGCGTCGACCTCGCGGGCGGCGCGCACGGAGTCCACGACGCTGCGCCCGGCCACCTTCCCGTCGAGGTAGGGCGGCACCCCGGGGGTACCCAGGCCCACGTAATCGGTGGCGGCCACGGCGTAACCGAGTTGCAGCCAACTGCTCACGTAGTCGGAGGATTCCTTGTCGACCCCGGTCGCGGAGGGTGCGTCGGCGTCGGAGTCCCCGACCGTTCCGTGCGCCCACGCGATGACGGGCCAGCCCCCGGCGGGCGGTGCACCGGGCGGCACGAACACCATCCCGGTGCACGGGGTGATGCCGTGCCGGTCGGTGGTCAGGTACGTCATCCGGTAGGCACTGCCGGTTCCGCGGAGCCAGAGCTCCGCCGGCAATTCGGACGAGGCGACGACCGTGCCGGGGCTCGATCCGGCCCGCAGCGGATCCGCACCGACAGTTGGTGCCCACAGCACGCTGACCAGTGCGAGCAACGCCACGATGCGCCACCACCTCCGCACCTCTCAACGGTAGCTGTGTGGGGGTGGCGCAGTACTGTGAATCGGCCACCCGCAGGGGGGCGGACGAACGCGACGGGGAGAACCGAAAAGACATGAGCGACGACGGCACGATCCTGACTCCCGGCGACACGTGCTGGCAGGTTGCCCACGCCGATCGTCTCGCGTGCATCGTCGATGCGGCGGACTACTTCCGCCATGCCAAGTCCGCGATGCTGCAGGCTCGCAGGCGCATCATCCTCATCGGCTGGGACTTCGACACGAGGATCAAGTTCGAGCCGGACGAGAAGACGCTCGACGGCCCCAACCAGCTCGGCCGGTTCCTGGCCTGGCTGACGCGGGAACGCCCGGATCTCGACATCTACCTGCTCAAATGGAACATCGGGGCCTTCACCGCGATCGGTCGCGGCATGACACCGATCTTCGTGGTCAACTGGGTGACCGACCGCCGCCTGCACTTCGAACTCGACGCCGCCCACCCGGTCGGCTCGGCCCACCACCAGAAGATCGTCGTCATCGACGACGCGCTCGCGTTCTGCGGCGGCATAGACATGACCGTCGACCGGTGGGACACCCCGGAACATCGGGATCGCAACCATTACCGGACGCAGCCGAACGGCAAGCGGTACGGGCCGTGGCACGACGCGACGACCGCCGTCGACGGGGACGCGGCGAAGGCCATCGGCGAGCTCGCCCGCACCCGATGGAAGGCGGCCACGGGACAGGATCTGGCGCCCGTCGACGAGGTCGCGGGCACGACGCCGTGGCCGGAGGGGCTGAAGCCGGCGATGCGCTCCGTGGACGTGGGCATCGCACGCACGCTGCCGGAGCTCGCCGACCGGGACGAGGTCCGGGAGATCGAGGCCCTGTATCTCGCTGCGATCGCGGGCGCCGAGCGGTCGCTGTACATCGAGAGTCAGTACCTGGCCTCCCGCACCCTCGCCGAGGCGATCGCCGAGCGACTACGCGAACCGGACGGGCCGGAGATCGTGCTGGTGCTGCCGCGCAACGCCGACGGCTGGCTCGAGCAGAAGGCCATGGACGGCGCCCGCCGCCGGTTGCTGCACCTGCTGTGGCGGGCCGATGTCGGGAACCGGCTGGGCGTCTACTACCCCGTCACGGCGGGCGGTGAGCCGATCTACGTCCACGCCAAGGTGCTGGTGATGGACGACCGTCTCCTGCGCGTGGGTTCGTCGAACCTCAACAACCGGTCGATGGGGTTCGACACCGAGTGCGACCTGGCTGTCGAGGTCACCGCCGACACCGCGAACGGTGACGAGCTGCGGCAGACCATTCTCGGCATTCGCCGTCAGCTCGTCTGCGAGCACCTCGGTGTCCCGGCGACACTGTTCGAGGACACGCTGGCACAGACGTCGTCGTTCGTGGGCACCGTGGAGGCGTTGCGCGGTGGCGGCCGGACGCTCGAGAAGTTCGAACCGGAGACGGTCGAGGACGAGGACAGTCCGCTTGCCGAGAACGAACTGATGGATCCCGAACGCACACCGCCGAGCCTCTGGGAGCGGACCAGCCGCGGCCGGTTGCGACGCAGGGTGATCCGGCGTCAGAAGGCGGCCGGTTCGGTGCGGTAGATCCGCCGGTAGTCCTTGCGGAATGCCCGGCGGCCCAAGATCGACCACGCCATTCTGGCCGCGAAGGGCATCTCGGACAGGAACATTCGGCGTTCCTCGGGGGTCGCACCCTGGAGGATGAAGCCGAGGAACACCAGGAGCCGGTCCTTGGGGATCGACGCGCGGCCGCGGTCGCCCATCTCCTGCCACTCGGTGAGGGTCATGAACTGCTCCGCCATCGGGAGGATGCGCTGTTCCTCCTCGCCGAGGTGCTCGTCGAGCGCGGCGGACAGGGCGGTCAGTGTCTTCGCCAGCGGTTCGCCGTCCACCGCATCCGCCGTGAACGCGGCGCCCTGCGACTGCGCCCGCGACAGCAGTTCGGAGAGGCGTTCGTGCTGTTCCTCCATCCGCAGCACCAGCGCCGCGTCGGTGGGCGCGCGGTCGAGCAGCTTCGGCCACAGCAGGTCGTCCTCACTCGTGTGATGGTGGTGGAGGGCGGTGGCGAGTTCCTCGAAGAACGTCACCACCTCCCCGGCGCGGGCGGTGTCTCCGGCGGGAACACCCCGGACGAGTGCGGGCAGCGCGGCGAACTGTCGACGGAAGCAGTTGTGGACCACCACCATCTCGCGGGTGTCGGGACGGACTGTGTGAGCAGTTGACGTAGTCATGCACTCAGGGTCGGTTCGGCGTCTTGGAGAGGACTTGGAGGCCACTAGTGCTTACGCTGGCTGAACGATGCTGCGTATTCGAGTACTCGGAACGCTCGAGGCGGAGGACGAATCGGGGACGGTGGACCTCGGCGGCCCCCGCCAGCGCGCCGTGCTCGCGCTACTGCTCGTCGCGCACGGCGAGGTGGTGCCAGTGGATCGGCTCATCGACGACCTCTGGCACGGCGCTCCCCCACCGCGAGCGGTCGGCGCACTTCAGGCATACATTTCGAATCTGCGGCGCGCGCTGGAGCCGCACCGCGCGCCCCGGGCGGACTCCACCGTCCTGGTGAGCCGGGCCCCGGGTTACGCGCTCATCCTGCCCCCGTCCGGTGTGGACGCGTGGGAATTCGAGACCCTGATCCGGTCGGCCGCCGATACCGGGCGCGCAGATCTCGAACACGCGCTGAGCCTGTGGCGGGGGCCGGCGTTCGCCGAGGTGGCCGGTGAGCACTGGGCTCTCGCCGAGATCGCCCGGCTCGAGGAACTGCGGGTGGTCGCGCGCGAACGTCTGGTGGCGGCGGCCGTCGCGAGCGGGGATGCGGCCGGCGCCGTGCTCGACGCGCAGGCCCTCACCCGGGACCACCCGCTCCGGGAAGAGGGGTGGCGATTGCTCGCCCTGGCCTTGCACCGCAGTGGGAGACAGGCCGACGCCCTGGCCGCGTTGCGCGAGGCCCGCGGCCGGCTGGCGAACGAACTCGGCCTCGACCCCGGTGCCGCCCTGACCGAACTCGAACGACAGATCCTCACCGGCACAGTCCCGTCTCCACCCGCACCCGCCCCCGCAGCCGGGCGGGTCGACACGACGCCGGACACCTGGTTCCTCGGCCGCACCGAGGAATTGGTGAGCCTGACCGACCTGATGACCGACGCCGGCACCCCCGTCGTCCTCCTCGGGGGCGACGCCGGATCGGGGAAGTCGTCCCTGCTGCGCCGGTTCCGTCGAACACTGCACACCGCGGGGTGGCAGGTGGCGGTGGGTCGCTGCCCCGAAGTGGACGGCGCCCCACCCGCCTGGGCGTGGGTGGAGATCCTGCGCGCGCTGCGCGAGACGGTCGACCCCGGCGCCGAGACCGACGCGCTGGCACCCCTGCTCTCCGACGACCGTTCGCGCGCGGCGCGGCCGGACGATCCGAGCGGACGGTTCCTGCTGCACCGCGCCGTCGCCGACTACATCGGGACCGTCCGCGATCACGGCCCTCTCGCCGTCGTCCTCGACGACGTCCACCGCGCCGACGAGGACACCCTGTCGATCCTCGTGCGGCTCGCGCAGCAGCGGCACCCGATCCTGCTGCTCCTCGCATTCCGCCCGGACGAGGTGGACCCGAACCTGGAGAGCTGCTTCGCCGATCTCGCATCGCTACAACCGACCCGCATCCGCCTCGGCGGACTCGGCCCCGACGATTCGGCTGAGCTGATCCGGCATGTGGCGGGACGCGACCCCGATCCCGGCACCCTCCGCGCGCTCGCCGACCGGACCGGTGGAAACCCGTTCTACCTGCAGGAGAGCGCCCGACTCCTGGCCAGTGAGGGCGAGCTGGTGGCCACGTCGGAGGTGCCCGAGGGGGTCCGGGACGTCCTGCGCAGGCGGATCGCCCGTCTCCCCGAACTCACCGTGTCCGTCCTGCGGCTGGCCGCGGTCGTGGGCCGCGAATCCGACATCGACGTCCTCACCCGCGCCGCCGAGGTCGACGAGGACACCGTGTTCGACGCCCTCGAGTCGGGCGTGATCGCCGGTCTTCTCGGCGAGCCGCGCGCCGGGACGGTCCGGTTCACGCACGCCCTCGTCCGCGACACGCTCTACTCCGACCTCACCCGGCTGCGCAGGAGCCGCTGGCATGCCCGGGTCGGGACGGCACTCGAGGAGTTGCGGCCGCACGATGTCGCGGCCCTCGCCCACCATTTCACCGAGGCGCTGTCGGCCGCCACCGCACGGCAGGCCCTCGACCACAATGTCGCGGCCGCGGCGCAGGCCGCCGACCGCTACGCCCACGACGCGGAGATCGGCTTCCTCGACAACGCCCTTCGAGCGGCCGACCGGTTGCCGCCGGACGCGGCGGCGTCCGTGGACGAGCGCGTCGAAATCCTCACCGAGCTCAGTCGCACGCAACTCGCCGCCGGCATCGGACTGGCGGGATCCCGCTCACGGAACCGGGCGCTCGCCCTCGCCCGGGACGCGGGCCGCACCGACCTGGCGATCCGGGCGCTCGCGTTCGTCGACACCCCGACGCCGTGGATCAATCGGCGATACGGCGAAGTGGACGCGGCCGTCGTCGATCAGATCGAGGCGTTGCTGCGGGACGAGGTACTGGAACCTGCGGTGCGGTGCCGGCTGCTGGTCACCCTCGTCCACGAGATCGGGGCGGAGGATCACGAGCGCACCGGTTCCGCGGTCCGGGAGGCCGAGGCTCTCGCCCGTGACCTGGACGATCCGGTGCTGCTCGGGCTGGTGCTCTGCGCCGTCCATGCAGGCACCGGTTCCCCGACCAGCACGCTCGGCCACCACGTCATCGGTGACGAGCTGCTCCAGATCGGTGACCGGACACAGCTCCCCGTGTTCACCATGCTCGGCCACCACCTACTGGCCGAGATCGCGTCCGGCAACGGTGACATCCCGGCGATCGAACATCACATGGGCATCCAGTCGGAGCTGGCGGACCGGTATCAGTTCCAGCAGGCGCAGGCCACCCGGGAGATGAGCCGCGCGATGGTCGCACACCTCACCGGCGATCTGGCCACGGCGGAACGACACTACGTGCGCGGCCACGAGCTGATGACCAGGGCGGGCCTCGACGCGGACAGCGTCTTCGCGCTCGCGCTGTTCACGCTCCGGCTCACCGAGGGACGCGCCGGAGAACTCGAGGCGGTGATCGAGACCGTCGACAGTGCGGCGATGGACGTGATCGCCGATCTGCACGCCCTCGCACTCCTCGGCAACGGCAAACCGGACCGGGCGCGGGAGGTCCGGCGTCACCTCCGCCCTGTCCGCCGCGACTTCTTCCATTCCCTGATGATGTCGCTGCGGGGCATCGTCGTCGCGGGTCTGGGTGAGCGGGACGAGGCGCCTTCGGTGCACGCGGAGCTGAGCCCGTACAGCGGCCAGATCGGCGGCGGCGACACGGCGGCGTTCGCGGTCGGCCCCGTCGACACCATTCTCGGCGACCTCGAGATGCTCCTCCGCCGCCCCGACGACGCCCGCAGGCACTACGCGGCGGCACTCGAACTGGCCGAACGCTGCGGTTGCCCGGCGTGGGTGGAGGCCGCGCGCACCCGGGTGACGACCCGCCCAAGCGAGTTCCAAGTGGGCCACTAGCCGCCGGGCGCAGAGTCGGAGGCGACAGAACCAACCGGCTTTCCTGGAGGCTCCCCATGAGTTCCCTGCTCGCGCGCCTCGGCTCGGCTGCCGCCACCCGTCCCTGGCGGGTGATCGCCACGTGGCTGACGCTGCTCGTCCTGGTGCTCGCCGCCGCGTCCGCGTTCGGCGGAACCAACCACGACGACTACAACGTGCCCGGTCTGCCGTCGCAGCAGGGGACGAATCTGCTGACCGAGCGATTCCCGGAGATGTCGGGAGCGGACGCGCGGGTGGTCGTGCACTCGGACAGCGGCCCGCTCGCCCCCGCGGTCCTCACCGATCTCGGCACCAGGCTGGCGGAGGTGAACGGCGTGAGTTCCGTGTCGCCGCCCCGCCTGTCCCAGGATTCCGACACCGCGGTGATCAGCCTCAACTACCGCATCCCGGTCACCGACTTCCACGGCAGCGAAGGGGTCGACGCCCTCGACGCCGCGGTCGCCGACACCCAGGCGCAGGGACTGCAGGTGGAATTGGGCGGGCAGGTCCCGGAGAACATCTCCACACCGTCGGGCACCGCCGAGGCGGTCGGCATGGTCCTGGCGTTGATCATCCTGGTGTTCGCGTTCGGATCCGTGGTGGCCGCCGGACTGCCCCTGGCCGTCGCGCTCGTCGGCGTCGGCATCGGGTCGGGCCTCATCACGATCATGGCCGGGTTCACCAGCATCAGCACCATCGCCCCGACCATCGCCACGATGGTCGGCATCGGCGTCGGCATCGACTACGCGTTGCTGCTCGTCACCCGGTACACCGAGGGCCTGCGATCCGGGATGTCGGTCCGGGACGCCGTCGCCGCGGCCAACTCCACGGCCGGGACGTCGGTGATCTTCGCCGGAACCACCGTCCTCGTCTCCCTGTTCGGACTGCGGCTGTCCGGGCTGCCGATGTACGCGTCGTTCGGCTACGCCACGTTCGCGATGGTCGGCATCGTCATGCTCACCTCGGTCACGCTGGTGCCCGCACTGTGCGGACTGGCGGGCACGCGGGTGCTCGGCAAGCGGTCCCGTGCCCGGGCCGAACGTCGCACGACGTCGCCGCTGACGGAACGGTGGGCGATCCGGGTGAGCCGTCGCCCGTGGCTGTGGGCCCTGACGGCGCTCGGGGTGCTGCTGCTCCTGGCCGCTCCGGTTCTGGGCATGCGGACGTGGCCGCAGGACGCGGGCAGCGCGCCGGCCGCCAACACGATCCGTCAGGCGTACGACCTGATCGACACCGAGTTCGGACCCGGCGCCAACGGACCCCTGATGGTGGCGGTCGACCTGAACACGGTTCCGGCAGCCGAACTTCCGGCGATCGCGCGTGAACTCGCAGCCGAACCCGGGGTGGCGTCGGTGACGCCCGTCCTGACGAACGCCGACGCGACGGCCGCGCTGATCTCCGTGCAGCCTACCACCGGTCCCAGCGACCCCCGCAGCACCGAACTGCTGGAACGGATCCGCTCCGACGCCGCCGACGGCGTCCACGTCACCGGACTCACCGCGACGTTCGCCGACATCTCCGCCCGCCTCGCCGAACGGCTGTGGCTCGTGATCGCGTTCGTCGTCGCACTGTCCGTCGTGCTGCTCACGTTCGTGTTCCGCGCGCCGGTGGTCGCGGTGAAGGCGGCCGTGATGAACCTGCTGTCGGTGGCCGCCGCCTACGGCGTGATGGTGATGGTGTTCCAATGGGGTTGGGGCGCGGAGCTACTCGGCCTTCCGCATGCGCTTCCCGTGTCGAGCTGGGTACCGATCCTGATGTTCACCATCCTGTTCGGACTGTCGATGGACTACGAGGTGTTCCTGCTCTCCCGGATACGGGAGCGCTGGCTCGACACGGGCGACTCGCACCGGAGCGTCGTCGAGGGACTGGCATCCACGGGCCGGGTGATCACGAGCGCGGCGGCGATCATGGTGGCGGTGTTCGCCGGGTTCGCACTCGACGGCGACGTGACCGTGAAGATGATGGGCGTCGGCCTCGCGACGGCGGTCCTCATCGACGCGACGATCGTGCGGATGGTGCTGGTGCCCGCGACGATGTATCTGCTGGGCAACGCCAACTGGTGGCGGCCGGGCGGACGCCGGGATGCGGCACCGGACGAGGATGCTACCTCCGCAGGCGTTCGACTTCCGCTTCGAGCGCGATGACCCGCCGGTACAGGGCCTGAATGCTTGCCATGCACACCCCGTTCGCATCGACCATCGCGATCCGGCGGTCGTTGGAACCGAGACCGAATGCGGTGGCGAAATCCTGCGCCATCGGGCCCAGGTGCCGCACCGACTCGTGATCGAAACCGTAGGTCCAGACGCTGAGCGGCAGGTCGACGAGGCGTTCGAGCACCTCACCGGCACTGGCAGGCGGAGTCTGGACGGCAACACCGCGTTTGCGGGTCAGAACCGAGTGAAACCACGCCAGCGGGTGGCGGGTACGGGCCGCTGTTCGCGCCCGCACCCGCCCCCGACGGGTGTCGACCCACATGGAGTCAGTCGGGGAGTTCGCCGACATCGTGCTTGATCGTCGCGTCACTGAGAAGGAGTCCGACCCCGAGGGCCATGACGCCGATTCCGAGTCCGATTGCGGCTCCGCCGAGTCCGAGCATGATTCCGAGCATGTTGTCTCCTGTTCGTCGCTGGTGTGCGGGATTCGTGCCCCCGCTTTCTGAACACCTACGACTCTCGCGGCTCCGGCCGTCCGAGATAAGACACCCCAGGGGTGGTGCGACCACACCCCCGGACGCGGCGCCGGGCGGCAGAATGGCGGCCATGACGGAATTACCGGAATGGGCCCGAACCCTCGACCTCGCCCCGCACCCCGAAGGCGGCTGGTACCGCGAGACGTGGCGCAGCGACGTCACGATCCCGAAGAGGAGCCTGCCCGGCGACTACCCGGGACCGAGGGCGGCCGGTACCGCGATCCTGTTCCTGCTGATGCCCGGCCAGCAGTCGGAGTGGCACAGCGTGCGCAGCGCCGAGATCTGGCTGTACCACCGGGGCAGCCCCCTGCGGCTCGAACTCGGCGGGGACGGAAGCGAACCCGCAAATCCGGACGCGCAGATCCTCGGCGCAGACGTCGCGGCGGGCCAGCAACCACAGCTGCTGGTCCCGCCGCGACACTGGCAGCGAGCGAAGCCCGAGGGCGACGAACCGACTCTCGTCAGTTGCGTCGTCACCCCGGGCTTCGACTTCGCGGACTTCCGGCTCTAGGCCCTACGCGCCCAGCGTGTCCGGGTCGGGGCCGATGCGTCCGTCGGCCCGGGTCAGCGACCCGACCGTGTTGATCTCGTCGGGGGTCAGCTCGAAGTCGAAGACGTCGAAGTTGGCGGCGATGCGCTCCGGCGTCACCGACTTGGGGATCACCACGTTCCCGATCTGCAGGTGCCAGCGAATGATCACCTGTGCGGTCGTCTTACCGTGCGCTGCAGCGATCTTCGCGATGGACTCGTCCTCGAGGACGGTGCCCTGACCGAGCGGGCTCCACGCCTCGGTCGCGATGCCCTTGCCGGTGTGGAAGGCGCGCAGGTCGGCCTGGTTGAACCGCGGGTGCAGCTCGACCTGGTTGATTGCGGGCACCTCGCCCGTCTCGGCGATCAGTCGGTCGAGGGTCTCCGGGGTGAAGTTGGAGACACCGATCGACCGCGCACGCCCGTCGGCCTTGATCTTCTGGAAGGCCTTGAACGTGTCCACGTAGCGGTCCGCGGACGGCACGGGCCAGTGGATGAGGTAGAGGTCGACGTAGTCGAGCCCGAGGCGGTTCAGGCTGGCGTCGAATGCGCGGAGCGTGGAGTCGTACCCCTGGTCCTCGTTCCACAGCTTGGTGGTGACGAACAGCTCGTCGCGGGCAATTCCGGAGTCCGCGAGCGCGCGGCCCACTCCGGTTTCGTTCTCGTAGATCTTGGCGGTGTCGATGCTGCGGTAGCCGGCCTTCAGCGCCTCGGTGACCGCGGCATGGCTCTCGTCGTCCGGCACCTGCCACACGCCGAAGCCGAGGGCAGGAATGCTGTTCCCGTCGTTGAGCGTGACCGTAGGTACAGGACTCTGTGCATTGTTGAAACCCATGAGACTGTCCAACCGGGGACCCGGACCAGATGTTCCCCGCTGTCTCAGAATGTGGACTTTCGCGTGTCGTTTCGGTACGACCGGGTAATCCGACGGCATCGGCGTTCAGGTGGTGACGCGCCCGGTGGAAGGGGCGGACATGGGCCTCGGATACACATTGGCCTATCGGTTCAAGATCACGCCCTGGGTGAAAGCGGGCCGCGTCTTCGGAAGTCAGATCGACACGTTGCTCGATCCCTTCGACGCACCACCGGGAGAGGTCCTCGACATCGGATGCGGCACCGGTGACCATGCCATCGAGATGGCCCGGCGGGGGTGGCAGGTGACGGGGATCGACACCGTCCAACTGGCCCTCGACAAGGCGCGGTCCAAGGCCCGGAAGGCGGGCGTCGACGTGCGTTTCATGCACGCGGACGCCACCGACCTCGAGCACGCCGTCGGTCGCGGGTACCACTTGATCCTGGATGTGGGGTGCTATCACGGGCTCAGCGACCACGACCGGGTCGCGTACGCCGAGAACGTCACGACCGTGAGCGAACCGCACGCCACCCTGCTGATGTTCGCGTTCGGGCCGGGGCACCGCGGCCCCCTGCCGCGCGGGGTCTCCCGCTCCGACGTGGAGCGGACGTTCGAGAAGTGGAAACTCGTGTCGGACGTCGACGCGGACACGACCGGTATGCCGGGACCGCTCAAGAAGGCCGACCCCCGCTGGTTCCGCCTCGTCAAGCGCTGAGTGGATAATCGCCTGGTGACTGCAACACTGCGCATCAGCGGACTGTCGGCTTCGCGCGGGGAGCGCACCCTATTTTCCGGCCTCGACCTGACTGTCGCCCCGGGCGACGTGACCGGACTCGTGGGGGCGAACGGTGCCGGCAAGTCGACGCTGCTGACCGCGCTCGCGGGGGTCGGCTCGGCGGACGTCGAGGGCAGTATCGTGCTGAGCCCGCCCGACGCGGCCGTCGGCTACCTCGCCCAGGAACCCGACCGGATCGCCGGCGAGACGGTGCTCGACTTCCTCGGCCGCAGGACCGGCGTCACCGAGGCCGAGCACACCATGAACGCGGCCGCGGAAACGCTCGGCGAGTCGGACGAGGATCTCTACTCCCCCGCCCTCGAACGCTGGCTGGCGCTGGGCGGCGCCGACCTCGCCGAGCGCGCGGAGAAGGTCGTGAGCGAACTCGGGCTGGGAGTGCCGCTCGACGCGCACATGACGTCGCTGTCCGGTGGGCAGGCCGCGCGCGCCGGATTGGCGTCGCTGCTGCTGTCCCGGTACGACGTGCTGCTGCTCGACGAGCCGACCAACGACCTCGACCTCGTGGGGCTCGAGCAGCTCGAGCGTTTCGTCGCCGAGAGCCGGGCCGCGATGGTGGTGGTGAGTCACGATCGAGAATTCCTGGCGCGCACCGTGACCGGAATCGTGGAACTCGACCTGGTACAGCAGCAGATCGCGGTCTACGACGGCAGCTACGACTCGTATCTCGCCGAGCGGGAGATCGCGCGCAGGCATGCGCGGGAGGCGTACGAGGAGTACGCCGGGACCCGTTCGGACCTCGAGGACCGCGCGCAGATGCAGCGGAACTGGATGGAGCACGGCGTCCGGAACGCGCGTCGTAAGGCGAAGGACAACGACAAGATCGGCAAGGGTCTGCGCACCGAGTCCACCGAGAAGCAGGCCGCGAAGGCCCGGCAGACTCAACGCCGGATCGAGCGGCTCGAGGTGGTGGAGGAGCCGCGCAAGGAGTGGGAACTGCGGATGGAGATCGCCACCGCCCCGCGCAGCGGATCGGTCGTGGCGACGGCGAACGGCGCCACCGTCGCATGGGGCGGGGACCGCGAATTCACGTTCGGTCCGGTCACCACTCAGGTGGACTGGGGTGACCGGATCCTCATCACCGGCGCCAACGGTTCCGGCAAGACGACCCTGCTGAACGTGCTGCTCGGCAAGATCGCCCTGGATGCGGGCACCGCCGCACTCGGTTCGGGTGTGGCGGTCGGCGAGATCGATCAGGCCCGCGGCCTGTTCGAGGGCGGCGAGAAGGTGGCCGACGCGTTCGCGGCGCAGGTCCCGGACTGGCCGGACGCCGACGTGCGGACACTGCTCGCGAAGTTCGGGCTCAAGGGACACCACGTGCTGCGGCCGGCGGCGTCGCTGTCACCCGGCGAACGCACCCGCGCCGCCCTGGCCCTGCTGCAGGCGCGGGGCGTCAACCTGCTGGTGCTCGACGAGCCCACCAACCACCTGGACCTCCCCGCGATCGAACAGCTCGAGCAGGCCATGGAGAACTTCGACGGCACGCTGCTGCTCGTCACCCACGACCGGCGGATGCTGGATTCGACGCGCAGCACGCGCCGGTGGCGGATGGACGGCGGCCGGCTGTCCGAGGAGTAGTCAGTCGCCTTCGGCCATCGGCGGCAACGCCTTGACGAACGGCGGGTCGTAGTCGACCTTGCCCAGCTTCGCCGCGCCGCCGGGGGAACCGAGGTCGTCGAAGAAGTCGGCGTTCGCCTTGGTGTACTCCACCCACTGGTCCGGGACGTCGTCCTCGTAGAAGATCGCCTCGACGGGGCAGACCGGCTCACAGGCGCCGCAGTCGACGCATTCGTCGGGGTGGATGTAGAGCATCCGACCGCCCTCGTAAATGCAGTCGACAGGACATTCTTCGATGCATGCCTTGTCCAGAACGTCGACACAAGGCTCTGCGATGGTATAGGTCACGTCAGTAATCCTGTCCTTTCCTGCCGTCCCGCGCGAATCGCCTCCACTCTGCCACTCAATTTCCCGAGGTCAACCTGTCGGCGTGCGGCCCGGCGGCGAGGAGGTCGACGGCGGTCTGCGACACCCACTCCGTTGTATCCCATTGACAAACTGTTGGGTTTTCACAACACTTTGTTGCATGAGCCCAGTGCGGCGGGGGGACGCCCTCCCCATCTACAACCGCATCGGCGTCCTTCGCGCCGAACGCGGGATGAGCCGGGCTCAGCTGGCGGGACTCATCGACGTCAATCCCCAGACCGTCGGCGCGCTCGAACGGGGCGACCACTACCCCAGCCTCGACCTGGCGTTCCGTATCTCGTGGGTGTTCGAACTGCCCGTGGAGGCCATCTTCTCCCGCACCGAGTTCGGACCCCTGTCCACCGAGCTGTACCGCACCGACCGACCGCCGTCCACGACAGGAAACGGGGAGAGTTCCGATGCCTGAGACCAATCTGATCGAGCGGTACCAGGGGTTCCGGACGCGCAGATTCCTCCAGAACGAACGCCGGTACCGGACGTGGCTACCGGCGTGGCGGACGCGCAGCCGCAGACGATTCCTGGTGATCGCCCTCGCGGTGACGTTCGTGTTCATGACCGCCGTCGGCATCGTGTGCCATTTCGACATGGTCGTCGGGCCGCTGCTGTGGTTGCCCGCGTGCCTGCTGTTCTTCCCGCTGTGGACGATGCTCCAGATCGTGTCCGGGCGGCAGGGCGACGCTCCGCGCGACGCCCTCGACGAGTGGGAGATCCAGCAGCGCAACAGTGCCCGGTCGATCGGACTCACGGTCACCCAGCTACTGACGCTCGTTCCCGCGCTCTACCTGATCTTCGTCGGCGCGCTGGACGGCGATCACGGCAACGTGCCGTACGCCGCGGGACTGCTCGTCGTCACCGCGCTGATGGTCGGGGGGTGCACGCCCGCCATGATCCTCGGCTGGACGCAACCCGATCCCGACCCCGACGACCTCGCTTCGTAGGAACACCCGCACTCGAGAACGGGAAGGACCCATGTCTCACACCCTCACGATCGACGGCATCTCCAAACGGTACGGCGAGGTCGTCGCGCTCGA
Source organism: Rhodococcus sp. JVH1 (assembly GCF_000280725.2). NCBI lineage: Bacteria > Bacillati > Actinomycetota > Actinomycetes > Mycobacteriales > Nocardiaceae > Rhodococcus > Rhodococcus sp. JVH1. Next base: position 2,486,421 of record NZ_CP166289.1, read on the forward strand.
CGACCTGTCCTTCGAGGTCCGCCCCGGTGAGATCTTCGGTTTCGTCGGCAGCAACGGTGCCGGCAAGACCACCACCATGCGCATCGCGCTGGGCGTCCTGTCCGCCGATTCCGGCGAGGTCCGGCTCGGCGGCAAGCCGGTGGACCTGGATGTGCGGCGCACCATCGGGTACATGCCGGAGGAACGCGGGCTGTACCCGAAGATGAAGGTGGGCAAGCAACTCGAATACCTCGCCGAGCTGCACGGCATTTCCCGCTCGGCGGCGCGGGAGGCGGTCGGCCGCTGGACCGAACGCCTCGGCATCGCGGACCGTGTCGGCGACACCGTCGACGCACTCTCGCTCGGCAATCAGCAACGCGTCCAGCTGGCCGCCGCGCTCGTCCACGATCCGGCGGTGCTGGTTCTCGACGAACCCTTCTCCGGGCTCGACCCCGTCGCGGTGGACGTCATGAGCGACGTGCTGGTGGAGAAGGCGAACACCGGAGTGCCGGTGATCTTCTCGAGCCATCAGCTCGAACTCGTCCAGCGCCTGTGCCACCGCGTCGGCATCATCAGCCACGGCCGGATGCGTGCCGTCGGCACCGTCGACGAACTCCGCGGCGGCGGCAACGCCCAACTCGAAGTCCACGCTCCGGAGGCGCCGGTCGGCTGGGCCCATCATCTCGAGGGCGTCACCACGATCAGTCACCTCGACGGCCGGACCCTGCTGTCGCTCGACGCCCACGTGGACGACCAGCTGATCCTGCACACCGCCCTGAAGACCGGACCGGTGCACGAATTCTCGCTGCACCGGCCCACCCTGACCGATCTGTTCCGAGAGGTGGTCACGGCATGAGTGCCCCACTGAGCCCCGCCCGCGCGATCGGCCTCGTGGCCCGCCGCGAATTCCTGACACAGGTGGCGAAGAAGAGCTTCGTCATCAGCAACGTGATCATCCTGCTGGCCATCGTGGGCGGCATCGTCGCGTACTCGCTGTTCTCGGGCGGCGACGACGAACGCGCCACCATCGGACTCGTCGGCGACCAGTCGCTCGCGCCTGCTCTCGTCGCCACCGGTGACGCGGTCGGGACGCCGGTCGACGTCGTCCCGACCACGGACGAACAGGCCGCACGGGACGAGGTGGAGAACGGTGACCTCGACGTCGCCCTGATTCCCGGCATCGACGGATCCGTCACGGCCGTCACCGAATCCGAGATCGGTTCCGGGCTTCGCACCGTGATCGACGCGGCCGTTCTGCAGCAGGCTCAGGCCGGCGCGCTCGCCGCGCAGGGCGTGGATCCCGCGCAACTCGCCGAAGCGACCGGCCGGGCGGTGGTCACCGTCGACGCACTCGATCCGCCCGACCCGGAGAAGGGCCAGCGCGTGGCCCTCTCCATCGCCGTGGTCGTCCTGCTGTACATGCAGATCATGATGTTCGGCATGTACGTGGCGATGGGTGTGGTGGAGGAGAAGTCGAGCCGCGTCGTGGAACTGCTCCTGTCGACCCTCCGCCCGCTGCAACTGCTCTGGGGCAAGGTGATCGGCATCGGCGCGGTGGGTCTCGTCCAGTTGACCGCCTACGGTGTGGCCGGTGTCGCGGCCGGACTCGCGACGGGGGTGCTCACCGTGACGGGGACGGCGATCGGAGTGTTGGCCGGAACGCTCGGCTGGTTCGTGCTCGGATTCGCATTCTTCGCCGTCCTCTACGCCGCGGCAGGGTCGATGGTGTCGCGGCAGGAGGACGTCAACGCCACCGCGTCGCCGCTGATGGTGCTGATCGTCATCATGTTCTTCAGCGCCTTCTCCTCGGTGAGCAACCCGGACGGCACCCTCAGCAACGTCCTCAGCTGGATTCCGCCGTTCTCGGCGATCCTGATGCCGCTGCGCATCGCCGCCGGGGTGGCGTCCCCGGTCCAGGTGGTCGTCACGGTGGCCCTGATGCTCGCGGTGACCGCCGCACTCAGCGTGCTGGCCGCGAAGATCTACCAGCGCTCGATCCTGCGGATCGGCAAGGTCGTGTCGTGGAAGGAGGCGCTCGGGAGGTAGAGAATTCCCAGCGCACGGCCAAGTTCCCTGTGTAGTCTTCGAATCGTCGATCGATGCTGCTCAGCTGCCGTCGTGGAACGGGGAACACCCATGGTCGTCCGTCGCAGGAAGCCGATCGTCGCCATCGCCGTCGCCGTGGTCGCCTCCATGACGTTGATGCTGACGGCCTGCACGTCCGACGAGCCGGCCACTGCGCGCGGTGGCAACGCCGGCCCCGACGGCACCCCGGTCGCCTACGAGGAGCCGGTGAAGCTGTCGAGCGAGAACGGGGTGCTCGAGGTTCGGCTGTCGGCCCACCAGGGCACGGTCGACCTCGACACCGTCTCGGAACCGGTGTCGGGCTTCCTGGTCTTCGGATACGAGGTTCTGCAGGGCACGAGTTCGGACGGCTCGACGACGGGCGACGACGTCTACCCGGCACCGACGTTGCGCGTCGATCCGGGTGAGCGCCTGATCATCCACTACGACAACGATCTCCGGAACCTGACGATCGAGGACTTCTACGACCCCGCGTTCACGCCGGCGGGCGGGGAGGTCCCGATTTACCCCCCGGCCCTCGACTCGGCGCCGCTGAACCTGCACACCCACGGTCTGCACGTGAGCCCGGACGGCAACGCCGACAACGTGCTGCTCGACATCCCCGCCGGGATGGGCAACGTCTACGACTATGCGGTGCCGAAGGACATGCCGAACGGGCTGTACTGGTACCACAGCCACCGTCACACGATGACGGCGCAACAGACGTACGCGGGGCTCGCGGGACTGCTGGAGATCGGCAGGCCCGACGGCAACCTTCCGCTGGTGACGCAGAACGACGTTCCCATCCGAGACATGGCGCTGCAGTACAACTTCGTCTTCGACCGTAAAGGCAAGGGCCACCAGCTGAACGACCCGAACTGGCCACAGTTCGTGAGCACACTGAAGCCGCCGGAGGGGACCCAGCTCGCCGACGGAACGTACCAGCCGAGTCTGGCGCCCGTGAATTTCTCGGAGACCACGGAGGGCTCCCAGTACGTCACCAACTGGTATTCCGGGCCGCTGTCGCCGGCGAATCATCGCGGGCAGAACCAGTTCGTGCCGGGCAATCTCCAGAGCTTCAGCAGTGATTCGACGAAGATTCCCGCCGACCCGTCGCTGCCGGACAACGAACGCGACGTGCAGTACACCGTCAACGGGCAGTTCCAGCCGGAGCTGAAACTGAAGCCGGGCCAGACGGAGATCTGGTCGCTGGCGAACATCAGCGATTTCGCCTACATGCCGCTCAGACTCACCGAGACCGCGACGGGCAACCACCCGACGTTCTCCGTCGTCGGCCAGGACGGAAACCCCTTCACCCAGGTGCAGTTGCCCGTCGGTGGTGACGGCACCCGGCTCGTCATCCCGCCGGGGTCGCGGTACGCGATCGCCGTGACGATGCCGGACACCGGCGATCTGGTGCTCGACATGCCACCGCTGGAAGGGGCGAAACCCGTCACCAATCCCGGCGTGCTCTACACCGACAACGGCACCGACAATCCGCCGGCCGAGCTGGGCACGGTGACGGTCGACCCGTCGGTGATCAGTTACGCCGACGGCTTCTTCACCTTCCCCACCCAGACCCTCCTCCACGTCACACCCGACAGCGGTGAAGGGCGGACCGCGCCGTTCGAGCCCGGCCAGAACCTCGACGCGTACACGTCTTTCGTGGACACGTCGGTGATGACACCCGACGTGAAGCGCACCCTCACGGTCTCGGGCGGATTCGGCAACGAGAAGGCCAGCAACAGCGACCCGAAGGCCTTCACCTACGAGTTCGACGACAACACGTTCCCGAACATCCCGCTGATCCAGCCGCGCCTCAATTCGGTCGAGGAATGGCTGATCACGAACCTCAACAACGACGAACATCCGATGCACATCCACGTCAACGACTTCCAGGTGATGGAGATCGTCGACCCGATCGCGGGCACCCGGACCGGGGTGCAACCGTGGGGTGAGGACAACGTGAACGTGCCGGCGCCCGTCACCGACGCGAACGAGAACCCGCTCGTGCCCGCATCGGTGACGCTGCGCACGAAATTCACGGAGTACACGGGCACTTTCGTGATCCACTGCCATCGCCTCAACCACGAGGACAACGGACTGATGGCCACCGTCAACGTGATTCCCGAGGTGTCGACGTACGCGGTGGCGGTGCCGGGTTCTGCGGGCACCCCCGCGACCGTGCAGGTCCACGACGGCAACGGCGACAAGGTGATCGCCGCGGTCACACCGTTCCCGTCGTTCGAGGGCACCCCGACGGTGGCGATGGCCGACGTCAACGGCGACATGATCCTCGACCTCGTCGCCGGGACCGGTGCGGGCGTGGCACCGGAGGTCGTCGCGTACGACGGCAACGATGTCGGCTCCGGCCCGTTCACCGCCGAGCTGACCCGGTTCGCCCCGTTCGCCGACGGCTTCCGCGGAGGCGTGAACGTCGCGGGTGCAGACATCGACGGAAACGCGCTGGCCGACAACATCATCGCCGGCACGGGCCCCGGCACCGAATCGCAGGTGAAGGTGTTCTCGTCCAGCCTGCCCACGGAGAAGGGCACAGCACCCGAGGTCTTCTCGAGTTTCACCCCCTACCCCGGGTCGCAGTCCGGGGTCACGGTCGCGACGGGCCTGGTCGACGCCGCCTCCGGCCGGGCAAGCATCGTCACCGCCCCGGGGCCGGGAGAAGCGCCTCGTGTGAAGACGTTCCGCTACGACCTGTTCGAGCCGACCGCCGCCGCGACTGCCGACGGCACCGCGGACGAGCACGCCGGCCACACCGACGGACCGAGGACGACGTCGGAGTTCCTGGCCTTCGACGAGAGCTACCTCGGCGGTGTCTCACTCTCGACGGGGTGGGTGGCCGGCGCCGAAGGCGGAGCGAAGAGCATCGTCACCGGCATGCTGGGCGGCGACGGCACTGTTCGCGTGTGGTCGAGTGGGTCACGCCTCGACGGTGAGCCGAGGATGTATCTCGAGAGCCCGAACCACCACTCCGCCGACGTCGTGTTCACTCAGATCGCGTCGTTCGCACCGTTCGCCGGCGGCCCTGCCGGCAGCGGGGTTCAGGTGGCCACCACCAGCACCACCACCGGCGCCGACCTGCTCGTCAGCGGTCCGGGGCCGGGCGGCACGGAGGTGCGCAAGTTCGGGCTCGGCCGCGCCGAACCCCGATCGACCACACTGGTGCCGCTGCCGTTGGGCACGCTCCCCGCGCTCCCCTCAGCGCAAGGGTCCGTGCCACTCGGTGGCAGATAGGTGCAGGGGGTCAGCCGGCCCGCTTCTCGGCGGCGTCGGCGATGTCGTCGAGATCGCGCCGGATCGCCTTGGTGGTGGCCTTCAGTGCGAAGGAACCGAACACTTTCATCATGAACCTCGACACTGCGCCGAGCCCACTTGCTTCCGCTGAGAAGTGGAAGGTCAGGGTGGTGCCGTCACCGGCAGGCTCCAGGGTGAACACCGTCGTGTAGTCCGCGCCATGGGACGACGCCTTCACCACGGTGCGCTTCTCCGGGTCGATCTCCGTGACCCACATTTCCTCGGTCGACGATTTGCCGAACAGCACCCGGGTCTCGCGCCACCGCGTGCCGACTTCGTACTCCGTCGAGTCCAGCCTCTCGAGCTTCTCCACACCGCTCAGCACCGATTCTGCGTTGTCCAGGTCGGTGATGACCACCCAGACCGCGCCGACGGGCGCATCGATCGTTCGGCTCACACGGATCTCCGAGGCTGACATGAGGCACCCTTTTCTTTCTTCTCAGGGCAGGGTCCAGAACTGGCGGGTCACCAGGTAGAAGACGATGACCCAGAACACCATAACCCCGGCGACGATCGCGATCCCTCGACGGTTCGTCGTCGCTTCCGGAACGTCCGGTGGCGGCCGCAGCCAGCGCCCGAGAACCCGGTTCACGTAGTACGGCATCGTCACGAAGCTCATGATGAAGCTGGACAGCAGGTTTCCGACGAGCAGACCGAGCCACAGCGGCATCTTCAGCGGCGACAACGCGAGGGTGAGAATCACGACGGTGGGATAGAGACCGACCCACACCGCGATCGACGTCTTGGTTTCGGACGGCGGCGGCGCCTCGTTGCCGTTCTCGTCGAACGCGAACCAGCTCCCGAAGGAGTTGTCGATGGTGCGCAATTCGAAGTCGTGGAACTTCTCCCCCTCGGCGAGGAGTTCCTGACGCTTCGCCGAGGTGAGCCACCTGTCGAGGTCGGCGGCGTTGTCGTAGCGGTACAGCGCGGTCCACTCGTCCTGGATTCCCTCGATGGGCCGGAAGAGTTCGCTGCCGCGGAAGCCGTCGAACTTGCTCTCTTCCAATCGCAGTCGATCCTGCCACGCGAGGAAATCGTCGACGTGCTCCGGACCGACACGGTGCGTCACGACGACCGTCACGAGCGGATCCGACTCGCGTGTGCCCCCGCTGATGACCTGCTGGGTAGCGGGGCCGTCGAAGTACTGCTGTCCCTCGTCCAGCCGCTGCTGCCGGGTGGCGCTGTTGATCCAGGCCTGCACGTGGGCGACGGAATCGAAGCGGTAGACCACGACCCAGTCGGGTTGCACGGCGGTGGGCGCGGAGATCTCGGCGCCCAGGAACCCGGGGTAGTGGGACGCGGCGGTGTTCATGTCCTGCTGCCAGGCCTCGAACGCCTCCTCGGATCCGGCGCGCACCTTCTGGCCGATGATGACCGTCGCGGCGTTGCCGGTGGATTTCTCGGTGGGCTTCTCGGTGTCCATCGCCCTCTCCTCACGGCTCAGGTCGTCGGAACCGATCGGTTCTCGCCGATTCGGTGGTAGATCCGCTCCGGGGTGAGCGGCAACTCGCGAAAACGCACACCGGTCGCGTTTTCCAGGGCGTTGGCCAGCGCAGGCGCCACCGGGTTGATGCAGCACTCCGCCATTCCCTTCGCCCGCATCGGCCCGACGGAGTCATTCGACTCGACCAGCAGCACTTCGGTGCGGGGAATGTCGGCGTAGGTGGGGATGCGGTAGTTCCGCAGGCTGGGGTTGATCATCACGCCGTTGTCGTCGACGTGGAAGTTCTCGGTCAGCGCGAAGCCGATTCCCTGGGCGACGCCGCCCTCGATCTGGCCGCGCACCTGCACCGGGTTGATGACGACCCCGACGTCCGCGGCCTGAACGCTGTAGAGGATTCGGATCTCGCCCGTGACCCGGTGGACGGCGATGCGGAAACCGTGGGTGTTGGAGACGACGCTGCGCGGCGACCCGTACGCCTTGCGCGCCTCGGTGAACCGGATGCCCCGGCGACGGGCCGCGGCGACGAGGTCGGTCAACGGCACTCGGGTGCTCCCGCAGAGCACCCCGTCGTCGTCCATCGAGCACTCGGTCACGTCGACTCCGGTGTGCACGGCGGCGAACGCCAGGATGCGGTCGCGCAGGGCGACGGAGGCGTTCGACACGGCGTTGCCCGCGACGAAGAGGCCGGCGCTGGCGAAGGCTCCCGTGTCGAAACCCGTACGGTCGGTGTCGGACTGCACGAGACGGATCCGTGCGGGTGTGGTGCCGAGATGGGTGGCCGCGATCTGCACGTGCGCAGTCGACGTCCCCTCACCGAATTCGACGGTGCCGACGGCCAGTTCGTACACACAGTCGTCGCCGAGCGTCGCCCACGCCTCGGAGATGTGTTCGGTCGGGGGCGCGGTCTCGTGCAGTGAACTCGCGGTGCCCTCGCCGACGAGCCAGTCGTCGCCCAGCACCTGCCCGTTCGCGGTCCGCCGCAATGCGTCGTCGACGAGGTCGATGCACTGCCCGAGTCCGTCCTCCCCGAACCCGACGTCGTCGGGGACGTCGTCGATCGCCACGAGTGAGTCACCGGGGCGGACGATGTTGCGGCGCCGCAACTCGAGCGGGTCGATATCGAGGGCGACCGCCAGCTCGTGCATCGCGGACTCCACCGCGAAGGCGGGCTGGGTCATCCCGTAGCCCCGCAGCGCTCCGCTGGGCACGCTGTTCGTGTAGACGGCATACGCATCGAACTTCTTGTTGAGACACCGGTACGCCGAGATGGCGGCACCGGCCGCGAACAACGTCTCACCCCCGTGATTCCCGTACGCCCCCGTGTTCGACACGTTGCGCACCTGGAACGCGGTGAGCGTGCCGTCCGACCGGGCGCCGAGCGTGATGGTCAGCTTCATCGGATGCCGCGGCGACGCCGTCGTGAATTCTTCCTCCCGGGTGAACTCGAAGCAGACCGGCCTGCCCGTGTCGAGGGTCGCGAGCGCGACGAGATCCTCCGAGAACACCTCCTGCTTGCCGCCGAAAGCGCCACCGACACGCTTGCAGAACACGCGCAGCTGGTCGGGGCGCAGGTCGAACAGGTGAGCCAGCTTGACCTTGGCGATCGACGGCGACTGCGAACTCGTGCGCACGTGCAGGCGGCCGTCCTCCATCCAGGCGATCGACCCGTGCGTCTCGAGATGAGCGTGCTGCACGCGCGGGGTGAAGTAGGTGCCCTCGTGGATCACGTCGGCCTCGGCGAACCCCGCCTCGATGTCGCCCACCTCCCCGTGGAGCTCGAGCAGGATGTTGTGCACGGGATCGCGGACGAACGGGTCGTCCGAACCGTGCAACTGCGGTGCGCCGTCGGCCATCGCCTCCTCCGGGTCGAACACCGCAGGCAACACGTCGTATTCGACGACCACCTCGCGGCAGCCCTCCTCCGCGGCGCCGACCGTGTCGGCCAGCACCGCGACCACCCGCTGACCGGCGAAGCGGACCGTGTCGTCGAGGATGTACGTGTCGTCGGGGTCGACGAGATGATCGGTGTGGATGGCGGTCGTGAACCGCTTCCGGGGCACGTCCTCCCACGTGTACACACGGTGCACGCCGGGGACGGCGAGCGCCGCCGTCGTGTCGATCGACACGATGCGGGCGTGCGCATGCGGAGAATGCAGCACCTCGAGGTGCAGCATGCCCTCGATCTCGGTGTCCATGGTGAACTCGGCTCGACCGGTCACCACATCGGTGGCCGCGGGTGCCCCGACGCTGGTCCCGACCGCGCGGCCCGGCTCGGCGACCTCCACCGCGGCGACACCGTTCACGGCATCCTCGATGGCCCGATAGCCGGTGCAGCGGCAGAGATTGCCCTTCAGCGCGCGTGGCAGGTCTGCCTTCTGGGCGTCGGTGAACGTCGCCGACGTCATGATCATGCCCGCGGTGCAGAATCCGCACTGGAACCCGGGGGCGTCACGGAACTGCCGCTGCAGCGGATGCAGGTCGTCCGGCGAACCGAGGCCCTCGATGGTGGTCACCTCCCGCCCCTCCGCGCGGAACGCGGGCGTGATGCAACTGTGCACGGGATCGCCGTCGAGCCACACCGTGCAGGCTCCGCAATCGCCTGCATCGCAACCTTTCTTGACGCCGTGATGACCGAGCGACCGCACGAACGTGCGCAGACACTGCCCCGGATTCGGTTCCTCGTCGAACGCCCTGCCGTTCACGATGTACGTCATTGCCGGTCTCCTGCGGTGAATTCGGTCCGGATCTCCTCGGCGAAATGCTTCGTCAGGTGGCGACGGTGGTCGGGGGTGCCGTTGGGATCGTCGAACCACACGTCGTCGGGTATCGCGTCGATGGTCTGCTGGAGCGAGTCGGCGTCGGGTACGGCGTCGAAGGCCAGCCGGATCGGACGGGCGGTGCCCGCCGTGATCGTGAGCAGCAGGTCGTCGCCGCCGGGCGCCTGGGTGCCGATCATGAACACCGTCGAACGGCCGAGGCGTGTGAGGGTGAAGCGGCGATGCGTGTGACGCTTGCGGAGGGCACCGACCGGGATGTCGATGCGGCGCAGGATCTCACCCGGTGTGAGCACGTTCTCGCGGTTGCCTGTCACGAAGTCGGCGGCGTCGACGGTGCGCTCGGACCCGTCGGCGGCCCACAGCGTGTACGTCGCCTCGAGCGCGACCGTCAGCGTGATCATCGGACCCGCGGGAAGCGACATACAGATGTTGCCGCCCACCGTCGCCGAGTTCCAGACCTTGAACGACGCCAGGAAGGCCTCGCAACTCGTTCCGAACAGCGAGGCGGCTCTCCAGTCGTCCGGCGGCGCAAGCGCATACAGCTCACGGACCGTGCACGTCGCGCCGATCTCGAGGCCCGCGTCGCTCGGCACCAGGGTGTCCCAGCCGAGCGTCGTGAGATCGACGAGACGGCGCAGGTCGGGCTGCGGCTCGGAGAACAGCCACGTTCCCCCGGCCAGCCACGCGTCGCCTTCCCGCCACGCCGCACCCGGACGGTCGGCTGGACGCCGAACGACATCGGTGATGGTGTTGAGGTCCATATGACTGCTCCACTCGGGAAAAGTGTCGTCGTTCTCGTACCCGGCCTGCGTCAACTCACCTGACTTTAGACACCGTGGCGGCGGTCTCGGTGTTAATTGCCGGGTTCCACCCGGGCGCTGTGTGCCGTGTTCCGGCCGCGTGGGCGACCGTCACCCGCCGTAGCAGACATCTGCAGCCCCGGCCCGACCGCTACTCTCAGGGCCATGGCCGCCAAGATCTCCGCCCACGACGTGCTCGAGTTGGTACTGGACGCAGGCAGCTTCGTCTCCTGGGACACCACACCCGTCGATGCGCGGCCGAACGAGAAGTACCGCGCCGACCTGCAGAAGGCCGCCGAGAAGTCGGGCGTCGACGAATCGGTGATCACCGGCGTCGGCACGGTTCGCGGGCGCCCGGTCGCGGTGATCGCCTGCGAGTTCGCGTTCCTGGCCGGTTCTATCGGTGTGGCCGCCGCCGAGCGGATCGTCTCCGCCATCGAACGCGCCACCCGTGAGGGTCTGCCCCTGCTCGCCTCGCCCACGTCGGGGGGCACGCGCATGCAGGAGGGCACCGTCGCCTTCGTGCAGATGGTGAAGATCGCGGCGGCCGTCGCCACCCACAAGGCCGCCCATCTCCCCTACCTGGTGTATCTGCGGAACCCGACCACCGGCGGAGTGTTCGCGTCCTGGGGTTCCCTCGGGCACATCACGGTGGCCGAACCCGGTGCGCTCGTGGGGTTCCTCGGACCCCGCGTCTACGAGGCCCTGTACGGCGAGAAGTTCCCCGAGGGCGTGCAGACGTCCGAGAACCTGTACCGCAACGGCGTCATCGACGGCGTCGTCCCCGCCACCCGCTTGCGCCGGCTCGTCCATCGGGCGTTGCGGGTGCTGATCGATCCGCCGACGCCGACCGCCACCGTCACCGAACCGGCGCCGGAGGCCGACATCCCCGACGTGCCCGCGTGGCAGTCGGTGATGCTGTCGCGGCGCGCCGACAGGCCCGGCATCCGGCACCTGCTACGGCACGCGGCCACCGAGCAGGTGCCCCTCAGCGGCACCGGTCAGGGCGAAACCGAGGGGACGGTGCTGCTGTCGCTGGCTCGTTTCCGGGGCGCACCGTGTGTGTTGCTGGGCCAGGACCGCGCCGGGCAGTCGGCGCTGAACACGATGGGGCCCGCCGCCCTCCGCGAGGCACGCCGCGGCATGCGGTTGGCGGAGGAACTGCAGATCCCTCTGGTCCTGGTGATCGACACCCTCGGTGCAGCACTGTCTCAGGAGGCGGAGGAACGCGGCCTGGCCCCCGAGATCGCCCGCTGCATCTCCGACCTCGTGACGTTGAAGACGCCGACCGTGTCCGTTCTGCTCGGTCAGGGCACGGGCGGCGGGGCGCTCGCCTTCCTCCCCGCCGACCGGGTGCTCGCCGCGCAGAACGGGTGGCTGGCCCCGCTTCCTCCCGAAGGCGCCAGCGCGATCGTCCACCGCGACACCTCACACGCCCCCGAGATGGCGGCCGCCCAGGGCATCCGTTCGCTCGACCTGCTGCGCGACGGCGTCATCGACGCCATCATCCCCGAGCATCCGGACGCCGCCGACGAGGCCGTCGACTTCTCCAAGCGGGTCGGCGAGGCCATCTCCCGGGAACTCCGTGCCCTGACCGGGGTTCCCGAAAGCGAACGCTTCGCGGCCCGGCTCGCCCGCTACCGGAACCTCGGCCTACCTAAGACAGTTTGATCGTCGGGTTGTACATGTCCATCCACAGCGCGAGGTCGAGCGTGCGCTCGAGTCCGCGCCGCGACACCTGACTGATCTGTGGGGTGTCGACGGACACCGCCCGGGACAGCCAGTCCGCACTGACCAGGCCGAACACCGGGTGCGAGGGGTCGCTGAGCAGGTCCTTGCCGTGCTGCTGCAACGCCACCGCATACTTCGGGTCCTGGGTGGACGGGTACGGCGACTTCACCCGGTCGATCACCGACTGCGGCAGCACGTCCCTGGTCGCCGCCCGCAGCAACGATTTCTCCTTGCCGTCGAACGTCTTCAGCGACCACGGCGTGTTGTAGACGTACTCCACCAACCGGTGATCGCAGAACGGCACCCGGACCTCGAGTCCGACGGCCATGCTCGCGCGGTCCTTGCGGTCGAGCAGGACCCGGACGAACCGCGTCAGATGGAGGTAGCAGATCTTGCGCATCCGCCACTCGAAGTCGGATTCGCCGTCCAGCCGGTCGATCCCGGACACCGCTGCGTCGTACGAGTCCTGCACGTAGTCGTCCATGTTCAGCCCCGCCGTGACCTCCGGGGTGAAGATGTTGCTCTCGTCGCCGAAGTGCTCGGCGAACTGCACGAGCCACGGGAAGGTGTTCGCCTGCTGCGCCTTCGGGTCGAAGAACTGTTTGTATCCGCCGAACACCTCGTCGGCCGACTCACCGGACAGCGCCACCGTGGAGTGCTGACGGATCGCCTTGAACAGCAGATACAGCGACGCGTCCATGTCGCCGAGGCCCATGGGGATGTCACGTGCCCGGATGACCTTCGCGCGCACGGCGGGGTCCGCCAGTGCGTCGGAGTCGAGGACGATGTCCTGGTGCGCGGTCCGGGATCGCCGGGCCACGTCGTGCACGTACGGAGTGTCCGGGGTGCCCCGCAGTTCGTCGGCTACGAAATGTTCGGTCTGACCGACGAAGTCGACGGCGAACGTGCGAACAGTCTCACCTACCTCGGCGAGCTGCTCGGCGGCGATGCCGGTCATCGCGGACGAGTCGAGACCACCGGACAGCAGGGTGCAGCGCGGCACGTCGGCGACCAGTTGCCTCCGCACGATGTCGTCGAAGAGTGCGCGGACGTGCGCGACGGAGGTGTCCCGGTCGTCGGTGTGCGGGCGGGTCTGCAGGGTCCAGTACCGGTGCGTTCGCAGTCCAGTGCGCGAGACGGTGACCACCGTGCCCGGTTCCACCTCACGCATGCCGTCCCACACGGCGTGTCCCGGTGTCTTCACGAACGCGAACAGCTCCCGGATCCCGTCCATTGTGACGGTCGACTCGGCGATCGGATTGGCAAGGATCGCCTTGGGTTCCGAACCGAACAGGACGCCGTCACGGGTCTCGTAGTAGTAGAACGGCTTGATGCCCATCCGGTCGCGGATCATCACGAGTGTGTCGGTCCGCGAATCCCAGATGGCGAACGCATACATGCCGTTGAGCCGCTCCGCGACGGCCTCTCCCCACTCCAGGTATCCGTGGAGCACCACCTCGGTGTCGGAGTCGGTGGCGAACCGGTGACCGCGCCGGTACAACTCCTCGCGCAGTTCACCGAAGTTGTACACCTCACCGGAGTAGACCATCGCAACGGTCCCACCGGGGGTGTCCACGCTCATCGGCTGATGCCCACCCGGCAGATCGATGATCGCGAGCCTTCGATGCCCGAGCGCGGCGTATTCGACGACCCAGGTACCGCGATCGTCCGGTCCCCGGCAGTTCATCGTCTCGGCCATGGCATCCACGGTGGACTGTTCGACGCGTAGATCGCGTTCGAACGAGATCCATCCGGCGATTCCGCACATGTGTTCCTCCGGCTGTCGCTGGCGCTCTTCCTTCAGCGCGTGGTCAGTTGCGAGGTGGCGAACCGAGTCGGAACCGTAGCAATCACATTGACTGTTCTTTACTCTTGCTAACCACCTGTATTCCACGGTAACCCTTTTCGGCGCGCAGGCGGTGGGCCCGGAAACACCGCCGGTCGGAACGGCGCGGGTTCGTCGGTCGCGTAGGCCTCGGATGCGCGTGCACCGGGCGACCGGTGCCGCACCGCATCCAGGTGCGCCTGCCGTCGGCGGCGCTCCGCCCGAATCCGGGCAGCGGTGTTCTCCGCACGGGTGCGGCGGCGGGCCGCGGCCGCGGCATGGCCACTTCCGGCGGCGCGGTCGCTTCCGCCACCGTGGTCGCTTCCGCCGGCATCGCTCCGTCCGGCACCCAGGAGCCCCGACGACCGCGGTCGGTATCGGTGACCGGTGGGCGCGACCAACTCGAATCCACCGCCAGCGGACACCCTCCAGTGACCGGAATGTTTGAGCCGGTGATGATTTCGACAATAGGCAGTGCAACCACTCGCACCCGCCGGCCCGCACCCGCATCCAGGTGTCGAGCACGGTGCCGGGACGGTACGTGGTCGGGACGACAGAACCCGGTGCCCGCGCCGCTTCGACATCCGCGTCGGCTGCGATCTCGCGCGCGTGCGCCGCGTCGACGATTCCGTAGCCGTCGAGGTAGGCCGGTTCGTCGCCGCCCGCAAGTGTGGAGTCGAGCATGATCAGGTGCACGAGGGGCTTGCGCGCGGTCGTCGCGATGCGGGAGCTCTTGCCGCAATCGACTCGCCCGCATTCACAGTGCACGAACCCGACCCCGTCGATGAGCGCGGACAATCCGTCGGCCCGTCTCTGCTCGTACGTTCGAAGATCCTTCGGGCACACGGTGTTTGCCGGTTCACGCAATCTCGCGTCGAATGCGCGACCCTGCGCCGCAGGGATGGGACCGAGGATTCGGCACATGCCGTCCTCCGCCGCACCGACTCCGACGAAGCTGTCCGCCTGTGCCTTCTCCCGCTTGGCCCGCACCCCTGCCGGGTCGAGCCTTGCGATGATGCGGTTGGCGGCATTCGTCGGCCTGCGGCCGGTCAACCCGGTTCCACCGGAGCGAAGTGGGGCCAGAACCTGTTCGAGGAGTTGATGTTCGACCTCGCCGATCCGGTCATCGCTGACGTTTGCCGTCGCGTCGTCGATCAGGCGCACCCGGTACATGTCGAGATCACCGCGCGCCATGACCTCGCGTGTGGTGTGCAACCGGGTACGTAACGATATGCCCAGGCCGATCAGCCGACCCGCCGCCGCTCGCCCCATGGTGAGCGCGGCACCGATCTCGGCCTCGACCACTTCGTGTGCGGTCGACGTCCACGCCCCGCCGGACTCGACCTCGGCAGTGCGGCGTACGAAGAGCTCGGCGATCACCGCCAGCTTCCGTTCGGCCACCACCGACTCACTGCGATGCAGGTCGGTCATCAACTCGACCAGACCCACATCGGATTCCCCGTCGACGAGACAGCAGACCGTCTCGCGAACCCCCCGATCGAATACCCCCGTATCGAACATGTGTTCTACGCTAGCGAAATCCCCTGCGCTCCACAAGACCCGGATCAGAGCCCGCCCGCCTACCCACTCCCCGCGACGATGGCGGACAGCAGCGAGACGAGCGCGGCGGTGCGCGGAGTGGGGGTGATCCCGTCGAGGAGTGCGGCGCCCAGTGCGGACCGCAGCGCGCGTTCGTGGCTGCCGTCGACCTCCGGCCACCGGGTGGTGGGGAAGATGCCCAGCACCTTGCCCTTCTCCTCGCGGACCCATCCCGCGTCGACGATGCGCTTCGCGAGTTCGTCGCGCAGGTTCTTGGCGAGCTTCTCGATGGCTGCTTCCGGTTTCATCGGCTTGGACGTACCGATGCGGTCGACGGCCCGGGCGAGCAGCGGATCCTGCGGCCGCACTCCGTCCCGGACGACGAGACGCCCCTTCTTGACATCCTCGCCGGGTTCGGCCGGGGTGACGACGTCGCCGAGGGCCAGTTCCAGAAGGACGGCGCCGGCGAGGACGCGCGGCATCCGGGTCCCGTCGACGACGGGCTTTCCCGAAGTGTCGTCGAGCAGCAGCAACAGCAGGTCTTCGGCGAGCAGCGTCATGCTTCCACGATAGGGCGGGCGTCGCGGCGAAGTCCGGTGTCCGTTCAGCCGCCCCGGGGAATGTTTGCCGGTTACCGTGAAGGGGCAATGTTCTGAGTATTCACCGGACGGTTGTCGGGCACCGCAGTCAAAGCACGAGGAGCGGCTATGAGCGCGATCGGACACTGTCGGGCACTCCTGGCGGTCGCCGTCGTTGCGTCGTCGGCCATGTTCGGTCAGGTGGCAGCGGCGTCGGCGGACGAGTGGCGGGCCCTTCCCGCCGACAAGCCGGCGTCGGCAGACGGATCCGTCCTCGACCACATCGAGGAGATCGACGACCGCCAACTGAACATGTTCGTCTACTCGGCAGCGATGGAGAAAGTGATTCTCCTCGAGGTGATCCGCCCCGCCGACACGAGCGTGCCCCGGCCGACTCTGTACCTGCTCAACGGTGCCGGTGGCGGCGAGGATTCGGCAACCTGGCAGGCGAGGACCGACGTGGTCGACTTCTTCGCCGACAAGAACGTCAACGTCGTCACTCCCGTCGGCGGGGCGTACAGCTACTACACCGACTGGGAGAAGCCCGATCCCGTCCTCGGCGTGAACAAGTGGACCACCTTCCTCACCGAGGAACTTCCGCCGATCGTCGACGCCACACTCGGAACGAACGGTGAAAATGCCATCGCGGGTCTGTCGATGTCGGGCACATCCGTCCTGAGCCTGGCCGAGGCGGCCCCGTCGCTGTATCGCGCAGTCGGCGCGTTCAGCGGGTGCGCCGAGACGAGCACCAAACCGGGCCGGGACTACGTCACCTTCGTCGTCAGCTTCCGAGGCGGCGACGTCGAGAACATGTGGGGACCGCCCGACGACCCCGCTTGGGTGGCCAACGACCCCGTCGTCAATGCCGAGAAGCTGCGCGGCATCGACCTGTACATCAGCAACGCCACCGGGCTGCCCGGCATCCACGAGAACCTCAACGGCCCGGACATCAACGGAGACGTCGGCGTGCTGGCCAACCAGGTGATCATCGGCGGCATCATCGAGGCCGGAACCAACGAGTGCACCCATCGGCTGGCCGACAGACTGAACGCTCTGGGAATCCCGGCCACGTACGACTTCCGGCCCACCGGCACCCACTCGTGGGGCTACTGGCAGGACGACCTGCACAACTCCTGGCCGATGATCGCCGGTTCCCTCGGCCTCTGACCGATTCACGACGCGATTCCGCTGGGCGACGAAAAACCACCGCCCAGCGCAGGCGTCCGCCCCGGCCGTCCGGACGGTGTCCCGGACACCCGACGTCGCATAGGGTGTTGCGGGTCACACGACGACGAGAGGACGTGCATCGATGAGCTCCCCGGGAACTCCGCCTTCGAGCGACGACCATGGCCAGAGCTACGCCGAGGTGTACCGCCGGAGCACCGACAGTCCCGAGGACTTCTGGCTCGCCGCCGCCGAGGCCGTGGAATGGGTGAAGCCGCCGACGCGGGCGCTCGACGATTCCGCCGCCCCGATGTACCGGTGGTTTCCGGACGCGTCGCTGAACACCTGCTTCAACGCCCTCGACCGGCACGTCCGGGACGGCAACGGGGATCGGGCTGCGTTGATCTACGACTCGGCGATGGCCCCCGCTGCGTCCCGCACCTACACCTACGCAGAACTTCTGGACGAGGTGTCCCGGTTCGCCGGCGTCCTGAAGGACCAGGGCGTGGTGGCCGGTGACCGGGTGATCGTCTACATGCCGATGATCCCCGAAGCGGCGATCGCGATGCTGGCCTGCGCCCGCATCGGCGCCGTGCACTCGGTGGTGTTCGGTGGTTTCGCCGCGAAGGAACTCGCCACCCGCATCGACGACGCCGGACCGGTGGTCCTGGTGACTGCGTCGGGCGGCCTCGAGCCGGGGCGCACCGTCGACTACCTGCCGATGGTGGCGAAGGCGCTGGAGTTGTCCGGCACCCCTCCGCACACGGTGATCGTCAAGGACCGGGAGCAGGTCCCCGGTTCGGCCGCCGACTACCAGGGTGACGGGGCGGCGTGGTTCGACTGGGACGCGCTGATGGCGGATGCGTCACCCGCGGAGCCGGTTCCGGTGGCCGCGACGGACCCGCTGTACATCCTCTACACGTCCGGCACCACCGGGAAGCCGAAGGGCGTGATCCGCGACAACGGTGGGCATGCCGTCGCGCTCACGTGGTCGATGCGCAACATCTACGACATCGGCGCGGGCGACGTGTGGTGGACCGCGTCCGACGTGGGCTGGGTGGTCGGGCACTCGTACATCGTCTACGGGCCGCTCCTGGCCGGTGCCACGTCCGTGCTCTACGAGGGCAAGCCGGTCGGGACCCCGGATGCGGGCGCGTTCTGGCGGGTGATCTCCGATCACGGTGTGTCGGCGCTGTTCACCGCCCCGACCGCGATCCGCGCCGTCCGCAAGGCCGATCCCGACGCGAAGGAGATCGAGAAGTACGACATCTCCTCACTGAAGACGCTGTTCGCGGCAGGCGAGCGCCTCGACCCCGACACGTACGCGTGGGCCACCCGCGTCCTCGGCCGTCCCGTCGTCGACCACTGGTGGCAGACCGAGACCGGCTGGGCGATCTGCTCCAACCTGCGCGGGCTCGAACCGATGCCGCTGAAGGCCGGCTCCCCCACCGTCCCGGTGCCCGGGTACCGGGTCCAGGTGGTCGACGCCGAAGGGAACACGGTTCCCGCCGGGGCCGAGGGCAACATCGTGATCGGACTGCCGCTGCCCCCGGGCACCCTGGCCGGGTTGTGGCGTGACCCGGAGCGGTACGTGAGGTCGTATCTCGCCACGTTCGACGGCTACTACCTGACCGGCGACTCCGGTTACATCGACGAGGACGGGTACGTGTTCGTCCTCGGCCGCAGCGACGACGTCATCAACGTTGCCGGACATCGGCTTTCGACGGGCAGCATGGAGGCGGTGGTCGCGGGGCACCCCGCGGTGGCCGAGTGCGCGGTGGTCGGGATCCGCGACGAACTCAAGGGCCAGCGGCCCAGCGGTTACGTGGTGCTCAAGGCCGGGGTCGAGATCGACCCGGACACGCTCCGCAACGAACTGGTCGCGATGGTGCGCGAGCAGATCGGCGCCGTCGCCACGTTCCGCGACGTGACGGTCGTGCAGGCACTGCCCAAGACCCGCTCGGGCAAGATCCTGCGCAAGACGATGCGGCAGATCGCCGACCACGAGGAGTACACGGTGCCCTCCACCATCGAGGACGTCGCCGTACTCGACGCGCTGAAGAAGCAGCTGGGCGGCTGACCTCTCAGACCCGGACGGCCGCGTCGAGTGCGTGAACCACCAGTTCCTCGACGCGGTCCGCTTCGAGGGGGTCGAGGTCGAACAGGATGCGGTAGATGATCGGCGCCACGACGTGGTCGATCACGTGCTCGACCACGCCCTGCACGGGTTCGCCGCGTCCGAGGATCGTCTCGATCTGGGTGCGGCAGAACGTCGCGCACTTGAACTGATTGGTGCCGTCCTCGGACCTGAGGGTGTCGGCGCTCATCACAACGTCGCGCAGTGCCGCCCGCCCCACCGGCGAGGACATCTCCTCGAGGTAGTCCTGCGCCCAGGCGACGAGGTCGCCTCGCACACTGCCGGTTTCACGCGGGGGCGCGTCGGGATGCAGACGCTCGAGCGCGACGTCCGCGAACAATTCGGTGATGTCCCCCCAGCGCCGGTAGATGGTCGACGGGGTGACCCCGGCGTCGGCGGCGATCATCGGGACGGTGATGTCCGCTCGGTCGCGCTCGTCGAGAAGTTTGCGCGTGGACGCGTGCACCGCCTGCTGGATGCGGGCGCTGCGACCACCGGGGCGTGGACCTGGAGCCGGACTCATGCCCCCATGCTAACGCAAAGACGTTGCATTAAGAATGGTGGCGGCGTAGCGTACATTAACGCAAACCTTTTGCATTAATGTTTCCGGGAGTACGCCATGACGACGCTTGCCGCGCCCGAAGCACCACCGACGTCCCGACCCGCACTGCGCCGCGGAGCCGCCTTCACGCTCGTCGCGGTCGTGATCGCCACCCTGCTCGGCGCGTCTGCCGCACCCACACCGCTGTACGAGGTGTACCAGTCGAACTGGGGTTTCTCGTCGCTGCAGTCGACGCTGGTCTTCGGCATCTACGCCGTGAGCCTGCTGCTGGCGCTGCTCACCGTCGGTTCGCTCTCGGACTACGTCGGCCGCCGGCCCGTGCTGATCACGGCACTCGTGGTCGAAGCCGCCTCGATGATCATGTTCGCGACAGCCGAAGGCATCGGCCTCCTGCTGTTCGCCCGCGTCGTGCAGGGTTTCGCCACCGGCGCCGCGATCAGCGCACTCGGTTCCACACTCCTCGACCTCGAACGCACGCCCGGACGCGGCGCCACCGTCAACAGCATCGCGCCCACCGTCGGCCTCGCACTGGGCGCCATCGGATCGAGCCTGATCAGCGAGCACCTTCCCCGGCCCACCAGCACCGTGTTCCTGGTGTTCTTCGCGCTGTTCCTCCTCGAAATCCTCGGCATCTGGGCGGCACCCGAGACGGCGGTCCGGCAGAAGGGGGCTCTGGCCTCGATGCGTCCGACACTCGCGGTCCCGCCCACCGCACTGGGCATGCTCGTCCTCACCGGACCCTGCCTGGTCGCCGTGTGGGCGCTGGGCGGCTTCTACCTGTCACTCGGACCGTCGCTTGCCCGCAACGCGCTCGACGTCCACACGTCGCTGATCGGCGCCGTCATGGTCGCGACACTCACCGGGACCGGTGCATCCGCGGTGTTCCTGCTGCGCAACGTGGCGGCACGCCCCATCCTGTACGTCGGAGCGTCCGCCCTCGTCGCCGGGGTCGCCATCACCCTGGTCGGCGCCGAAACGTCCTCGGCGCTGTGGATTCTCGCGGGAACCGCGGTGGCGGGCGTCGGGTTCGGCGCCGGCTTCCAGGGCACCATCCGCACCGTCATGCCGCTCGCCGAACCGCACGAGCGCGCGGGACTGCTGTCGAGCATCTACGTGATCGCCTACCTCGCCAACAGCGTTCCGGCACTGATCGCCGGATACCTCGTCGGGAAGGTCGGGCTCGTCGACACCACCCGCATCTACGGCGGACTCGTCATCGTCCTCGCCGCGGCAGCCTTCCTCGGGCTTCTCATGCGCAAAGCGCCCGTGAGTACTTATTAACCGCCCGCGGTTAACAAGTACTCACAGGGCCTTGATCTCGCCGTAGCGGGCAAGGGCCTCCTGCCGTTCGTGGGCGTGGTCGACGATCGGTGGCGGATAGTCCTCGGGGCGGCCGTCTTTCAGAGCGTGGACGGCCTTGCCGGGGATGCCGCGCAGTTCGGGCACCCACCGCCGCACGTACTCGCCGTCGGGGTCGAACTTCTCCCCCTGCGTCGTCGGGTTGAACACCCGGAAGTACGGCGACGCGTCCGTCCCCGATCCCGCGGTCCACTGCCAGCCGTGCTGATTGTTCGCGAGATCCCCGTCGACGAGCTGGTTCATGAAGTAGCGGGCACCCCGCCACCACGGCAGATGCAGATCCTTGACGAAGAACGATGCGACGATCATCCGCACCCGATTGTGCATCCAGGCTTCGGCTTTCAGCTGACGCATCCCGGCGTCGACGATCGGGAACCCCGTGCGGCCCTCGCACCACGCCGTGTACGCCTCCTCGGCGTCGGAACCGCTGTCGTAGCGGATGTGGTCGAAGCGACGGTCATAGTTCCCGCGGGCGCTGTCGGGGCGCTGGACGAGGATGTCGGCGTAGAAGTCCCGCCACGCGAGCTGCCGCCGGTACTGTTCGGCGCTCGTGCTGCGGCGGCGCGCGAGATCGCGGAGCATCGTCCGCGGATGAATGTTGCCGTACTTCAGGTAGACGGACATCCGGCTCGTCGCGTCGAGACCGGGACGATCCCGCGCATCCTCGTAGCCGGCGAGGTCGTCGTCGCAGAACTCCGCCCACCGCTGCAGCGCCGCCGCCTCACCCGCGGGGCACCCGTCGGATTCCGGTTCGGGGATCGCCACCCGCCGCGCCTTCACGTCGTTCGGGTCCAGCCACTCCACCGTCGCAGACCCGGTGTCGATCGGCGCGCGCCACCCGTGTTCGAGCCACTGCCGGAAGTACGGGGTGAACACGCGGTACGGCTCCCCGTCCGTCTTCGTCACCCGGCCCGGCGCCACGGCATACGGCGAACCGGTGGCCACCAGATCGACGTGCTCCGCGACGGCGGCGTCACGCTCGCGACCGTAGGGCCCGTAGTCCGCGCTCACGTGCACTTCTTCGGCCGATACCTTCTTCGCGACCCTCGGAACCACGTCGACGGGATCGCCCTTCACCACCAGCAACCGGCCGTCGAGTTGGTCGTCCAGTGCGGCGAGACTGCGGAACAGGAAGTCCCGGCGAGCACCGCCCGATGTTGTCAGCAGCCGGTCGTCGAGGACGAACAGCCCGAGCGCCCGCGCCCCCGACTCGGACACCGTGTGCAGCGTCGGCAGATCACCGAGCCGGAGGTCGCGCCGGAACCAGACGAGTGCGGTGTCCATACCTGCCACGGTAACGAAGCGCGGGCCGATCAGTTGGTGGAGCGAGCCGACGACAGCACCGACAGGTACGGCGCGTCGATGTCGTAGTGCTCGAACGCCGACAGCGCCGCGCGGGCGAACGTCCGCTGCACCGCCCACTGCCTGCCGGGCTTGGTCCGCGCGGTGATCCGCAGTGTGACCGATTCCGCGGTCACCGAGTTGACGCCCAGCAGTTCCGGGGGTTCGAGTACGTCGGCCGCGATCGCGTCGCCCTTCGCCGCCTCGGTGACGGCCTCCAGTGCCACCTCGCACGCCCGCTGCACGTTGGCGGCGTGCGCGATCGGCAGATCGACCACCGCGACCGCGTAACCCTGGCTCATGTTGCCGACGCGGACGATCTCACCGTTGCGGCAGTACCAGAGGGTGCCGTTGACGTCGCGGATCGTGGTGACCCGCAGACCCACCGTCTCGACCGTGCCCACGGCCTCGCCGAGGTCCACGACGTCCCCGACCCCGTACTGGTCCTCGAGCAGCATGAAGATGCCCGACAGGAAGTCCCGGACGAGGTTCTGCGCACCGAATCCGAGTGCGACACCGATCACTCCGGCGGACGCGATGAACGGCGCCACGTTGACGCCGAGGACGGCGAGGACCTGGAGCACCACCCAGATGAGCACCACGATCGACACGGTCGATTTGAGGACGGACCCGATCGTCCGGGCGCGTTGCGCGCGGCGCTCGTTGACCATTGCCTCCTTGACGCCGCGCGGGGCGCGTTCCCGCAGGGGACGGAGCATGGCCGGTTTGTCGGAAGGCTCCCGGGGCCGCGTCATCCGGTCGATCATCCGGTGCAACGCGAAACGCAGCACGAGCGCCAGGACGACGTAGGTCGCGATCTCGGCCGGGCGGTGAATCAGCCAGTCACGGTTGGTTTCGGTCAGTTCGAATGCCTGCAGCGAAGAAAACATCTCCAACGAGTGTACGGACGAGACACGCTCCCACAACTGCCATCCGCACGCTCAGTGGTCGCGCTCACGGCACAATGCAGGAGTGACCGTCACCGACTCAGCCAGTGTCCTCGTGGTCGACGACGACGAGGACGTGCGGACGTCCCTCGAACGCGGCCTGCGCCTGTCCGGATTCACCGTCCTCACGGCCGTCGACGGCGCCGACGCGCTCCGGGTGGTCAGCGAACGACGTCCGGACGCGATGGTGCTCGACATGAACATGCCGGTCATCGACGGCACCGGTGTGGTGACCGCCCTGCGCGCGATGAACAACGACATCCCGATCTGCGTGCTCAGCGCCCGCGACACCGTCGACGACCGCATCTCCGGCCTCGAATCGGGCGCCGACGACTACCTGGTCAAGCCGTTCGTCCTCGCCGAACTGATCGCTCGGATCCGGGCGATGCTGCGGCGGCACGGAACGACGGCAGCCGCGCCGGCCGGTTCGCCCGCGACCCCACCGATCCGCGTCGGCGCCCTGGAGATCCGGACGTCCGCACGCGGGGTCTTCATGGCGGGCGAGGAGGTCACGCTGACCAAACGGGAATTCGAACTCCTCGAGGTGCTCGCCCGCAACGTCGGCATCGTCCTGAGCCGTGAACGGCTCCTCGAACTGGTGTGGGGGTACGACTTCGTCGCCGACACCAACGTCGTGGACGTGTTCGTCGGCTACCTGCGTCGCAAGTTCGAAGTCGGTGGTCAACCGCGCATCCTGCACACGGTCCGCGGAGTCGGGTTCGTGCTCCGGGAACCGTCGTGAAACGGTCGTTCTCCCTCCGGACCCGTGTGGCCGCCGCGACCGCGCTGGGGGCGACGATCATCGTCGTGGCGCTCGGCATCCTGGTGTCGCTGGCGATCAACCGGAACAACCTGTCGCAACTCGACCGGCGGCTGGAGACGGCGTCGGACGTCCTGGTTCCCAACGCGGCCACCGCGGGACTGTTCCTCGGGGCACTGGGCGACAAGGGTGCGTTCGCCATCACGATCCGTTCGGCCGACGGCGACACCGTGCTCGTGAGCACCCCCACCCAGCTGCCCGAACTCGACCCGGGCCAGCAGACCGTCGAGGTCGGTGACACGAAGTACCGGGCGTACACCGCGACCGTGCCGCTCCTCGGCACCCGGATCTCCCTGGCCGTGCCGTACGCCGAAGCCCAGGACGTGACGTCGGAGCAGCAACGACAGGTGGCGCTCGTCGGAGTGCTCGCCATCGCCGCGGCCAGCGGTCTCGGCTGGTTGTTCGGCGGTCGGGCCGTGCGACCGCTGGTCGACTTGACCGGCCGCATCGTGCGCCGCGAACCGAAGCTGACGCCCACGACCTCCGGTGTACGGGAGGCGGACGAACTGGCCTCCGCCGCGGAGTCGATGCTGCGCGACGTCGCGGAGGCGCAGGACGCGACCACCGCCGCGCTCGCCACCGCACGCGACTTCGCGGCCGTCTCGGCACACGAACTCCGGACCCCGCTCACCGCGATGCGCACCGACCTCGAGGTCCTCACCACTCTCGACCTGACGCCGGAACAGCAGCACGAGATCCTCCGCGACCTCGCCCGCTCACAAGGCCGGGTGGAATCGACGCTGTCCGATCTCGAACGCCTCGCCCGCGGCGAACTGTCCACCGACAAGGACTTCGTGGACTGCGACCTCGTCGACATCAGCGACCTCGCCGCCGAGGAGGCGATGCGTCACAATCCGGGACTGCAGGTGACCGTCGACGCGACCCCGGTGACGGTTCGCGGCATGCCCGGTGGGCTGCGCCTCACCCTGGACAACGCCATCAAGAACGCGGTCCGGCACGGCGGCGCCACCGCGGTGACGATCACGCTGAGAGCGGCCGACGGCATCACCACCGTCGTCGTCGACGACAACGGATCGGGGGTGCCCGAGACCGAACGGGCCGTGGTGTTCGAACGGTTCCACCGCGGTTCCAACGCGACGAAGAGCGGGTCGGGTCTCGGCCTCGCGCTCGTCGCGCAGCAGGCGGCACTGCACAACGGCAGCGCACGTTTCGAAGTCAGCCCGCTCGGTGGCGCCCGGCTCGTCGTCGAACTCCACACCGACACCCCACACCAGCCCCCGAAAGCGGAAGCACGGAAAGCGGAAAGCCCCGCGTCACCGTGAGGTGATGCGGGGCTTTCGGTGCTGGGGAGACTATTCCTTCACGTCCAGCAGGTCGATCATGAAGACCAGCGTCTTGCCGGACAGCTGATGTCCGGCGCCGGCGGGACCGTAGGCCAGCTCCGGCGGGATCGTGAGCTGACGACGTCCGCCCACCTTCATGCCGGGGATGCCGTCCTGCCAGCCCTTGATGAGGCCGCGCAGCGGGAACTGGATGGACTCGCCGCGGCTCCAGGAGGAGTCGAACTCCTCGCCGGACTCGAACTCGACGCCGACGTAGTGCACCTCGACGGTGCCCCCGGGAACGGCCTCGGCGCCGTCTCCGACCACCACGTCCTTGATGACCAGGTCGGTCGGGGCAGGTCCGTCTTGGAATTCGATCTCGGGCTTGGTCATATGTCCTCCTCGGTGAGGGCTCTATGGTTCGGCACAGGTATTCGCGATCAGCGACCTGTGACGTCCTTGTAGTCACGCTCGGTGTAACCGGTGTAGATCTGGCGCGGACGGCCGATCTTCGTAGCGGGATCTTCGTGCATCTCGCGCCAGTGTGCAATCCACCCGGGCAAGCGGCCCATGGCGAACAGAACGGTGAACATGCGCGTGGGGAAACCCATCGCGCGGTAGATCAGACCCGTGTAGAAGTCGACGTTCGGGTACAGCTTGCGCTCGACGAAGTAGTCGTCGGTGAGCGCCGCCTCTTCGAGCGCCATCGCGATGTCGAGCAGCTCGTCGTCGCCGCCGAGCTTCTCGAGGATGGTGTGAGCCGTCTTCTTGACGATCGCCGCGCGCGGGTCGTAGTTGCGGTAGACACGGTGTCCGAAGCCCATGAGCTTCACACCGTCTTCCTTGTTCTTGACCTTGCGGACGAAGTCGTCCGCGTTGCTGCCGCTGGCCTTGATCTCGTCGAGCATCTCCAGCACGGCCTGGTTGGCGCCGCCGTGCAGCGGGCCCCAGAGTGCGTTGATGCCACCGGAGATCGAGGTGAACAGGTTGGCGTCGGACGAGCCGACCAGCCGCACCGTCGACGTCGAGCAGTTCTGCTCGTGGTCGGCGTGCAGGATCAGAAGCATGTCGAGAGCCTTGGCGATCTCGGGATCGATCTCGTAGGGCTCCGCGGGGAAGCCGAACGTCATCCGGAGGAAGTTCTCGACCAGGTTCAGGGAGTTGTCCGGGTACAGGAACGGCTGCCCGACGGACTTCTTGTACGCGTAGGCCGCGATGGTCGGCAGCTTCGCGAGAAGACGGATGGTCGACAGCTCGACCTGTTCCGGGTCGGCCGGGTCCAGGGAATCCTGGTAGTACGCGGACAGCGCGTTGACGGCGCTGGACAGGACCGGCATCGGGTGTGCGTTCCGCGGGAATCCGTCGAAGAACCTCTTGAGGTCCTCGTGCAGCAGCGTGTGGCGCCGGATCCGGTCGGTGAACGACTCGAGCTGCGCCGTGGTGGGCAGCTCACCGTAGATCAGCAGATAGCTGACCTCGATGAAGGTCGACTTCTCGGCCAGCTGTTCGATCGGGTACCCGCGGTAGCGGAGAATCCCGTGCTCACCGTCGATGTAGGTGATCGCGGAGCTGGTGGAGGCGGTATTGACGAAACCCGGGTCCAGGGTGGTGTACCCGGTGCTGGCGAGCAGCTTGCCCAGTTCGATACCGTCATTGCCCTCGGTTGCCCTGGCAATGGACATCGTGTGCTCACCACCAGGGTAGGTAAGCGTGGGCTTTGTGTCATTGTCAGGCACGAAGCATCCCTCTCAAGCTCAAACCAATGAGTAACAACTTCATTCAGGTAGAAACTAGTCCCACTCTGGCCTGCGTGCCGAAGGCGGGTCCGCTCAGAGCCCGCGATCCGGGTCCGCCGCGGGATGCGCGGCGACCACCGGGAAGGGTCGCCGAACGGGATCGGCGAGTGTCCGATTTGCCCGCACGGCGCGGGAGCGGAATCGGTGAGGGCCAGTTACCTGAGACTGGACTGGCCGCGTTACCTGCACAGATGCCGAAGACGGTGGAGAACGCACACCGCGGTGCCCGAAGCGGTGAGGGAAGAACAGAGGGTGACACAAAGCGCCGCAGCCGCGACAGAAGAACCCCCGCCCGACGTATCGGCCGGACCGCGACCGGTGTTACACCGTCTCACCAAGTGGGCACTCGATGCTCGAAAGTTGAACCGCTACGACCCCAACGCGGACATGCCCCACGCACCCGTCCACTGCTGCCCCGGAGCGAGCACCAACTGATCGATCCCGGAGTTGAACGCGTCCGGCGGGCACGTCATCGGTTCGAGCGCCAGCGCCCGCCCGCGGCCCGGGTACGACTTCCCGGCGTCGGGATCCGCGACGAACGCCTGCAGCCAGCCGAACTCACGAGCCGCCCACAGGATCGTTCCGGTGCCGTCCGGCGCACGCAATTCGTGCCGCGACCTGCCGTCCGCGTCGACGTCCAGTGCACTGAACGGGGTGTCGAGCGCGACGCCCGCCAACGTGCGCGGGCTGGTGAAGTCGTATTCGGTGCCTGCCACGGGCTGCGAACCCCCACTCGGCAGCATGCGCTCGTCGAGCGGCAGCCGGGTGCCGGCGGACAGTCGCAGCGTGCACTCGTCGAGCGGGAAGTCGCCGGCGCGGACGTAGGAGTGGAAGCCCATCCCGAACGGTGCCGGGATGGCTCCCGTGTTGGTGGCTGTGTGCGTCACGGTGAGGCCGTCGTCGCCAACGACGTAGGCAACGGTGAGCCGCAGCGGGTACGGCCACCCCTTGTGGAGGCCGACGTCGATAGACAACTCGATGCGGTCGTCGGCGTGATTCATGACACGCCAGTCCCGGCGGCGGACGAATCCGTGACTGGCATTGCCGAATGTCGGTTCCGTGATCTCGAGCTGATGGTCGATGCCGTCGAAGACGAACTGGCCGTCGCGGATCCGGTTCGGCCACGGCGCGAGGATCAGACCGGCCGACAACGGTGGCCGGGTTCCGATGTCCCACGTCTCGGTGAGCGCCGTCGGCCCGTCCGGACCGTCCCATTCGAGTAGCCGGAGTCCGGCGCCGGTGGCCGCGATACCGGCCCGGTAGCCGCCTCCCCGGATCTCGAATCCGGCCGTGGCAGGCCTGTCCGTCTTCGAAGACTGCGGTTCACCCATGCACTTCAGTGTGCCCGAGATGGGCGCGAGATATGTGATGGCGCACAGGAACCTAGCGGGTGACCTTGTACCGCACCAGTGCCGGGAACGCGAGCGCGGCGATCACCACACCGACGACGACGAGGACGCCGCCGCCCGCGGCCGCCACGCTCGTCCCGACCGCAGCCGCTGCCACGCCGTGCACGACGTCACCGATCCGCGGGCCCCCGGCCACGACGACGATGAAGACGCCCTGGAGTCGTCCGCGCATCTCGTCCGTGGCGACCTGCTGGAGCATGGTGCTGCGGAACGCGGCGGAGACCATGTCGACGGCACCACCGAATGCGAGGAACGCGAGAGCGATCCACAACAGGACCGGACTGTCGCCGGGTGACGCGATCCCCACCACCACGCCGAAACCGACCATCGCCAGACCCCACAGCACGATGCACACGATCACGGCGAGGCCCTGGCGCCGGACCCTCGGCAGCCAGCCGGAGAACACCCCACCGGCCACCGCGCCGAAGGACATCGCCGCGAACAGCAGGCCCAGCGCCACACCGCCCGATGCCGGGTCGCCGAACGTGTCGTGCGCGATCTGCGGGAACAACGCCCGCGGCATGCCGAACACCATGGCGATGATGTCGACGACGAACGACGCGAGCAGCACCTTCTGCGTCGCGAGGTAGGCGAACCCGTCGAACACCTCACGCAGCCCGGCCCGGCGCGACTCCCCCGTCGGCGGGATGGCAGGCAGCCGGAGCACCGCCCACAGTGTGGCCAGTAGGGCGATCGAATCGACGAGATACAGCGTCGACAGCCCGACCGTCGGAATCATCACGCCGGCGAGCAGCGGTCCGGCAATGGCGCCGAACTGCATGACCGTCATGTTGAGCGAGTTGGCGGCGGCCAGCTGTTCCGCCGGGATGAGCCGCGGGATGATAGCGCTTCGGGTGGGCTGGTTGACCGCGAAGAACGCCTGTTGCAACCCCAGCAGTCCGAGCACCAGCCACACGTTGTCCAGGCCCAGCGCCGCCTGCACCCAGAACAGCACGGACGTCACACCGAGTCCGACGGTGGTGATCGTCAGCAGTTTCCGCCGGTCCATGACGTCGGCCAGCGCGCCGCCCCACAACCCGAACACGATCAGCGGTACCAGCGCGAAGACACCGGTCAGACCCACGTACGCCGAGCTTCGGGTGATCTCGTACACCTGCTGCGGCACCGCGACGACACTGAGCTGCCCGCCGATCACCGTCACGATCCCGGCCGCCCACAGTCGGCGGTAGTCCCGGTTCTGCAGCGGCGCCGTGTCGGCGAGCAGCCGCCGCTTCTTCTTCTCGGTGACGGTGTCGCTCATTTTTCCCTTAGCTCGTTTCCCATGCTCACTATTCCCCGGCAGTCACGGCTGCAGTCGCTCCACCGTCCACGAGCCGTCGACCAGCGACGTCCGGATGCGGTTGTGCATCCGGTTCGCGCGGCCCTGCCAGAACTCCACGACCGCGGGGCGAATCAGGATTCCGCCCCAGTCCGGCCGGACCGGGATGTCGACGTCGACGGGAAAGCGCTCCGCCGCGTGCAGCAGCGCGGCGTCCAATTCGGCCCGCGAACCGATCGGCTTCGACTGCTCGGAGGCCCATGCCCCCAGCCGGGATCCGCGGGGCCTGCTGTGCCAGTACTCGTCCGTGACCTCGGCACTCACGCGCTCGACGGGACCGCGGACGGTGATCTGCCGGGCGACGGGCACCCAGGTGAACGTCACCGACGCGTAGGGCACCGCCTCCAGCTGGCGGCCCTTGTCCGAGTCGTAGTTGGTGAAGAACAGCACACCGTCGGTACTCAATCCCTTGCAGAGGACGGTGCGGGTGCACGGATGTCCGTGCTCGTCGACGGTTCCGAGCGTCATCGCGTTGGGTTCGGGAACCCCGGCCTCGACGGCGTCCTCGAGCCACAGGCGCATCAGGGGAAGCCAGCCGCCGCTCAGCTGGTCGGCGTCCAGATCGGAGTCGACGTACCGACCGTCAGCGCCCTGGTGTGCGTACCCGACGCGCATGCCCGCGAGGTCCTTGTTCACCGTTTTCGGCTGTTCTGCATCTGGAGACACAGCCGAGAACGCTACTCCCGGGTATGCACTGATCAACTCTCCGGTGACACCGGCTAAAGTTTTGGGGACCGAACCCGTCCCCTCGGATTGCAGCCGCGATCGTGCGATGCCCGGGGAAGGGAAGTCGATTGCGCGGACGAAGGTGCCTGCCCATCCCGCATGCACGCCCAGCGCAATTGTCGAACGCCGAGACAGTGCCGCTCTGACCGGGGGCACTCGAACGAGGAGAGTCCACGAGCTATGTCAGCTAGCGCGGCAATACCGGACGATTTCGTCAGCGGACTGGAAGGCGTGGTCGCGTTCACCAGCGACATCGCCGAACCCGACAAGGACGGCGGCGCCCTGCGCTACCGCGGCGTCGACATCGAAGAACTGGTCTCCAAGCACGTCACGTTCGGCAACGTGTGGGCCCTGCTCGTCGACGGCCGCTTCGGCCCCGGACTGCCCCCGGCCGAACCGTTCCCCCTGCCCGTGCACACCGGCGACGTCCGCGTCGACGTCCAGGCCGGCCTCGCCATGCTCGCCCCCATCTGGGGATACCAGCCCCTCCTCGACATCGACGACGACACCGCCCGCGAACAACTCGCCCGCGCCTCCGTCATGGCCCTGTCCTACGTCGCCCAATCCGCCCGCGGCATCTACCAGCCCGCCGTCCCGCAGAAACGGATCGACGAAGCCAAGACCGTCACCGAACGGTTCATGGTCCGCTGGAAGGGCGACCCCGATCCCGCCCACGTCGCCGCCATCGACGCCTACTGGGTCTCCGCCGCCGAACATGGCATGAACGCCTCCACCTTCACCGCCCGCGTCATCGCTTCCACCGGCGCCGACGTCGCCGCGTCCCTGTCCGGGGCGATCGGCGCGATGTCCGGCCCGCTGCACGGCGGCGCCCCCGCCCGCGTCCTGCCGATGATCGAGGACACCGAAAAGACCGGCGACGCCCGCGCCCTGGTCAAGGGCATCCTCGACCGCAAGGAAAAGCTGATGGGCTTCGGGCACCGCGTCTACCGCGCCGAAGACCCCCGCGCCCGGGTGCTGCGCGCCACCGCGAAACGCCTGAACGCCCCCCGCTACGAGGCGGCCGCCGCCCTCGAACAGGCCGCCCTCGCCGAACTGCGCGAGCGCCGCCCCGACCGGGCCATCGAAACCAACGTCGAATTCTGGGCCGCGGTCATCCTCGACTTCGCCGAGGTCCCCGCGCACATGATGCCTGCGATGTTCACCTGCGGCCGCACCGCCGGCTGGTGCGCCCACATCCTCGAGCAGAAGCGTCTCGGCAAGCTCGTCCGCCCCGCCGCCATCTACACCGGACCCGCGCCCCGCACCCCCGAGTCCGTCGAGGGCTGGGACCAGATCGCCCACACCAGCTGACCGTCTCCCCCGCCAGAACCAGTAAGGAACAGAAAGTAGCGATGACCTCCACACCGATCATCCCCGCAGACCTCCTGCCCGCCGACGGACGTTTCGGCTGCGGACCGTCCAAGGTTCGGCCCGAACAGCTGCAGTCGCTGGTCGAGGTGGGCTCCTCGGTGTTCGGCACCAGCCACCGCCAGAAGCCTGTCAAGGACGTCGTCGCCAGCGTGCGGTCCGGCCTCGCAGATCTGTTCTCCCTGCCCGAGGGCTACGAGGTGGTGCTCGGCAACGGCGGCACCACCGCGTTCTGGGATGCGGCCGCGTTCGGCCTGATCCGGGAGAAGTCGCTGCACCTCACGAACGGTGAGTTCAGCTCCAAGTTCGCGTCGGTCGCGAAGAACAACCCGTTCATCGGCGACCCGATCGTCGTCTCCGCCGACCCGGGCAGTGCGCCCGAGCCGGTCTCCGATCCGTCCGTCGACCTCATCGGCTGGGCGCACAACGAGACGTCCACCGGTGTCGCGATCCCCGTCTCGCGTCCCGCGGGCTCGGAGAATGCGCTCATCGCCATCGACGCCACGTCCGGCGCCGGCGGCCTGCCGGTGAACGTCGCCGACGCCGACGTGTACTACTTCGCCCCGCAGAAGTGCTTCGCCGCCGACGGTGGCCTGTGGATCGCACTGATGAGCCCTAAGGCGCTCGAGCGCGTCGCGGAAATCAAGGACTCGGGCCGCTGGACCCCCGACTTCCTGTCGCTGCCCATCGCCGTGGACAACAGCTCCAAGGATCAGACGTACAACACCCCGGCGCTCGCGACGCTGCTGCTGCTCGCCAACCAGATCGACTGGCTGAACGGCAAGGGCGGCCTCGACTGGGCCACCTCGCGTACCGCCGATTCGTCCTCGCGCCTGTACCAGTGGGCCGAGGCCAGCGAATACGCCACCCCGTTCGTCACCGATCCCGCTCACCGCTCGCAGGTGGTCGGCACCATCGACTTCGACGACAAGATCGACGCGGCCCAGGTGGCGAAGATCCTGCGCGCCAACGGCGTCGTCGACACCGAGCCGTACCGCAAGCTGGGCCGCAACCAGCTGCGTGTCGGCATGTTCCCGGCGATCGATCCCGAGGACGTCTCGCAGCTCACCAAGAGCATCGACTGGGTCGTCTCGCAGCTCGGCTGAGTCCCGGCACACACGTCCGTCAGCCCCCGGCACCTCCGTGCCGGGGGCTGACGGCGTTCGAGGGTCAGTCCGTGTCGAGGAAGCGGTGGAACGGTGCGAGCGCCTCGTCGCCGAGATGCGGTCCGCTGACCTCGATCTCGACGCTCGCGGATTCGAGTACGTCGGAGCAGCCCAGAGTGAACCGTGGACCGTCCGGGAGTATCCGGGAGAAGTCCGCGGACGACGCCGCGTAGACCACCCGCGTGATGCCGGCCCACACCATCGCCGCACTGCACATCGGGCACGGCTCGCCGCTGGCGTACATGGTGGCGCCGACGAGGTCGCCGGTTCGTCCCTCACCGCAGGCGGTGGTGATCGCGTCGAGTTCCGCATGCTCGGTGACGTCGGCGGACGTCGCGACGGAGTTGGCGCCCTCGCTGATCACGTGACCGTCGGCCCCGACCGCCACCGCACCGAACGGTCTGTTGCCCGCGTCGCCCGTCTCGTCGGCGAGTTCGATGGCTCGCCGCAGGTGCGCTAGGTCCACGTCGTCGACATCGCTTTGGCTCATCGACTCAGATCCACTTCTGTTCCGACGCCCCGTTCCCGGGCTCTGTCGATCAGTATGCGCGCCGCGGCGAGGTCCTGGAGGCCGATCCCGACGGAGTTGTACAGCGTGATGTCCCGATCGGATGTGCGGGCGACGGTGCGGCCCGCGATGACGTCGCCCAACTCCACGGCGACGTCGTCCTCGATGATCGCGCCCTCGGCGAGCGCCAGCAGCGTCTCCCCCGATTTGGTCATCGTGGTGGCCACCGAGTCGACGACCACGCGGGCACGCCGCATGCCCTCGCCGTCGACCTCCCGGTGGTCCGCGCGCGGCGGCGCGCCCACGGCGTTGACGTGCAAGCCTTCGCCGAACCAGGCTCCCCGCACGATCGGGTCCCTCGACGGTGTGAGTGTGCAGAGAACGTCGGAAGACCGGGTGACCGCCTCGGGCGAGTCCATCGGCTTGACCGAGATTCCGAGATCCTCTGTCCGGCTGCGGAATTCCTCGACCGTTGCGTCCGAGCGCGACCACACCAGCACCGTCTCGACGTCCGACACCCGGGTGATCGCCCGGGCGTGTTCGACGGCGAGGGTCCCGGCGCCCACCAATCCCAGCACCCGGCTGCCTCGGCGCGCGAGGTGTTGCGTGGCCACGGCGCTGGCGGCGGCGGTGCGCACGGCGGTGATCAGGCGGCCGTCGAGGAGCGCCTCGCACTCGCCGGTGTCCGCGGACGTCACGAGCACGGCCGAACGTTGCACGGGCAGACCGCGGGCGGCGTTGCCGGGAAGATCGACGAGCATCTTCACCGCGGCCGCGCCGGCCGAGGTCGCCGCCGCGACCATCGGGATGAACGCCGCGGACTGCAGGGTCATAGCGGGTGGGGCGGGTGCAAACGCCCTGCCCGCGGCCAGGTCGGCGTGCGCCCGTTCCACCGCGGCGAACACCTCGGCGCGGTCGATGAGGCCGGCCACGTCGGAGTGGGAAAGGATCAGTGTCACAAGAGTTTCCTCGCTGAGAGATCGATCAGGACATGCGCGCGAACGCGACGGTCAGGTTTGCGGGTGAGCGGCTGTTGCGGAGGAATCCACTGACCGCGACGATCGCGATCACGTAGGGCAACATGACGAGCAGGGCGAACGGCACGCTGACACCGAGGGCGGGCAACGCGAACTGGAGCGCCTGCGCGATCCCGAAGAACACGGACGCGCAGATCACGCCGAGTGCGCGCCACCTGCCCGCGATCACGGCCACGACGGCCAGGTATCCGATTCCGGCGGTCATGTTGTCGCTGAACGACCGCACCTCGGACAGCGCGAGCTGCGCCCCGGCCAAGCCCGCCACCAGTCCCGCGACGAGCACGCACAGGTAGCGGACCTTCCGCACCGGCAGTCCACTCCAGTCGGCCGACTTGGCGTCTTCCCCGACCGCGTCGACGACGAGACCGGTCCGCGTCCGGCGCGACAGGGTGACGGCCAGCAGCCCGACCACGGCGATGCAGAGGTAGCCGAGAGCCGTCTGGGAGAAGAGAGCCGGTCCGAGGATCGGGATCCGGTGCAACAGCGGGATCTCGAGTGCCGCGAACCCCGGGGCGTTCTGCCCCTTGCCGTCCGCGAGCAGCAGCCGGGCGCCGTAGGTGGTGACACCGAGCGCGAGGGCGTTGCTCGCGATGCCCACCACGATCTGGTCGGCCCGCAACGTGACGCTCAGCAGTGCCTGCAGCAGCCCGAACAGCAACCCGGCCGCCAGTCCGGCCGCGAGACCGCCCACCGCGGATCCGGTGGTGACGGCGCCGAGCACGCTGGCGAACGCCCCGGTCAGCATCATGCCCTCGAGGCTGAGGTTCAGCACGCCTGCCCGCTCGCTCACCAGTTCCCCGCTCGCGGCCACCAGGATCGGGAGTGCGAATCCCACGCCGCTGACGGCGATGTCCGACACCGTGTCGATCATTTCTTCGCTCCTGCCAGGTCGGGGACGTCGTGGGTCTTCGCCGTCGGCGCGGCCGCGGATCTCGATCTCCGGCCCGTCGCGGTCCACAGCACCGCTCCCGCGATCAGGATGATCATGAGCGATTCCACGATCGAGACGGTCGATGCCGGAACACCGGCTGCGAGTTGCAAATTGATTCCGCCGGACACGAGGAATCCGAGGAGCAGCGACACGGCGCCGACGGCGAGCATGGAACCGCGCGCCAGGAGTCCGACGACCAGCCCGGAGAACCCATAGCCGGAGGAGAATCCTTCGACGAGCACGAACGGTGCCGTCGCGACGAGGATCCCGCCCGCGAGCCCGGAGAACGCGCCTGCCGAAGACAGGCTGAGGAAGCGCAGCCGCCCGACCTGCAGTCCCAGCCGCGCCGACGCGTCCGGGTTCAGGCCGACCGAGCGCAGTCGCACGCCGACCGCCGTCCGGCGCAGGACCACGCCCACGATCAGCACCGCGACCACGGCGATCCACAACGCGATCGTTCCCGGCGAACGCTCGATCCCCAGCAACGGCAGGTGCGCGGACTCGATCAGCGGCGCGGACTGCGGCAGTGTCTCCGAGGACGTGACGGGCTGACGAAGGAGGCTGGGCTCGTGCACCATCAGCAGCACCAGCGCGAGGCCGACGAAGTTCAGCAGCAGCGTCGTGATGATCTCGCTCGTGCCCCGGCGGACCCTCAGGTACGCGGCGATCGCAGCCCATGCCCACCCGGCACCGGCCGCGGCGAGGAGAACCGCGGTGACGGCGATCGGCGCGGGGGTGCCCGCCCCCAGCGTGGTGCCGACCGCGGTCGCGGCGATGCCCCCGACGCACAGCTGGCCCTCACCGCCGACGTTCACCAGTCCGGCCCGGTGCGCGACGGTGAATCCGGCCGCGACGAGAGCCAGCACCGCAGCAGTGTTGAGCGAGACTCCGATCGCGTAGCTGCTGCCGAACATCCCCTCGGACAGCGCTTCGGCGGTCTCGGTCACGGTGGCACCCGCGGCCGCGGCGAGGAGCACTCCGACGAGTCCCGCGAGGGCGATCGCGGCGATCGCCACCGGAAGTGGGTGATGTGCCCAGGTTCGAAGTCGAGTCATGCCGCCGTTCCCGTCATCAGTTCACCGATCTGCTGCCCCGCAGAGGCCGCCGCCGTGTCGACGGGCCCCAGCAGGGCCCCGCGGTAGCTGACGAAGATGCGGTCGCACAGCGCGAGCAGTTCGGAGATCTCGCTGGACACGACCAGGACTGCGTTTCCCGAGGAGGCGCAGCCGCGGAGTTGGTTCAGGACGTACTCGACCGCCCCGATGTCGAGTCCGCGGGTGGGCTGCGCCGCGACCAGACACTGCAGCTTCTCCGTGGACAGTTCGCGGGCCAGGACGACCTTCTGCTGATTGCCTCCCGACAGCGCACCCATGGAGGTTCCCGGTCCGGGTGTCCGTACCGAGAACTGCTCGATCAGGTCGCGGGCCGCGGCATCCATCCGACTTCGGTCGAGCAGGCCCATCCGGCGGAAGCGGTGCAGGCGGCCGAGGAAGAGGTTCTCCGACAGGGACAGTTCCGCCACCATCGCCTCCCGGTGGCGGTCCTCCGGCACCACCCCGAGACCGAGGCGGGTGCGTTCGGCCGGGGATGCCGACGTGATGTCGGCGTCGCCGAGCGTGACCGTGCCCGACTCGGGTCGGGTGGCACCGGAGAGCACGGCGACCAGTTCGCTCTGCCCGTTCCCCTCGACGCCCGCGATTCCGACGATCTCGCCGGCCCGCACCTCGAGCCCCACGCCGGACAGGGCGACACTGCCGTCCACCCGGGTGGCGCGGACGCCGCGGAGCCCGAGGACGACGGGGCCGGTCGCCCGCCGCTCGGGCATCGCGCCGCTGTCGCTCTCCGTACCGACGCCCGCGGCGAGCGCCGGACCGAGTTCGGACACCGGTCTTCCGACCATCGCCGTCGTCAGCTGGGGGATCGTCAGCTCCGACATGCGGCCCCCACCTGCGACCTCACCTCCGCGCAGCACGGTCGCGGCGTCCGCGACCCGGGCCACCTCACCGAGTTTGTGGGTGACGAGGACGACCGCCTTGCCCGCCGCCGCGACCGCCTGGCACGTCTCGATCAGGGCGTCGATCTCGCCGGGATCGAGTACCCCGGTCGGCTCGTCCAGCAGGATCAGCGCGGGGTCGGCGAGCAGGGCCTTCACGATCTCGACCTTCTGCCGCGCACCGATCGGCATGGCGGAGACCAGCGCGTCCGGATCGATCCTCAGGTGATAGTCGTCGGCGAGTCGATCGAGGCGGGTCCGTAGTTCCGCGCGGCGCAGTCGCAGTCCCCGTCCGGTGAGCAGCAGGTTCTCGGCGACGGTCATCGTGCCGATGAGACTGAAGTGCTGGTGCACCATCGCCACGCCGTCCGCCATCGCGGCCGCGGGCGAACCGGGCGCGTATCGGCGACCGGCCAGGGTCATCGTTCCGGTGTCCGGCCACAGACCGCCGTACACCACGTTGCAGAGCGTCGACTTCCCGGCCCCGTTCTCCCCGAGGATGCAGTGCACCGTGCCGGGTTGCACCGACAGGTCGACACCGCGGAGGGCCCGGACGTCGCCGAAGCTCTTCCCGATTCCGTTGAGCTGCAGTGCTGGTGTGCTCATGTCAGCCCGCTCGGTAGGGCTCGACGGCACCGGTGGCCAGGGCGGTCTTCGCCTTGCCGAGCGCGTCGGCGACGGCGGGGTCGGCGCTGCAGAGCACGAAGTCGGTGCCGCCGTTCGGTGACGTCAGGCCGAACGCCACGTTCTCGGCCTTCCACGTTCCGTCCAGGGTGGCCTGGACGGCATACTCCACTTCCTTGCCGATGTCGGTGTGCACGTAGCCGACGTAGGCGGGGTTCGAGCAGTCGCCGGGAATCGGCCCGCCCACCATCAACGCGCCCGACTGCGCGGCGGCCTGTTCCAGCCCGGACTTGCCGAGGTTCACGATCTGCCCCACCGCGCCCGCGCCGGCGCCGTAGTTGGCGAGCGCGGCCTGCTTCGCCTTGGCCGGGTCGTTGAAATCGCCCAGGTACTGCGGGGTGAGCACCTGGGTGCCGGGCCGCGCGAACTCGGCGCCGTTGCCGAAGGCCTTCGCGGCGTTCACGATGGCGGGCAGTTCGACGCCGCCGACGAACGATACGGACGGGGTCTTGGACGCCGTCGCCGCGACCGCTCCGCTGAGGAACTCGGCCTCCGCCTGCTGCGGGTCGTAGTAGGCGAGGTTCGGCAGCGGTGACGCGTCGGCGGGTCCGCCGATCTCGACGAATTTCACGTCGGGGAACTGGGGTGCGACCTTGCGGACGTCGGCGTCCGTCTGACCGCCGAGCGAGACGACGACGTCGTTCGCGGTCGCGAACCGCACCAGGGCCTGCTGGTAGTCGGCGGCGGCGACCTGCTCGACGTAACTCAGCTCCACCCGGTCGCCGAGGGTTTCCTCGAGACGCTGGTAGCCGAGATACCCCGATTCCATGAAGCCCGTGTCGGAGACGGAGCCGGGGAAGAACACCCCGACGCGGAGGGTGTCACCGGAGGCGGTGCCTGCGTCCGACGACCCGCAGGCCGTCAGGGTAGTCGCGAGAGTCGCGGCCGCGCACAGCGCGGGGACGAGGGTTCGGGCTCGGGCGGAGAGGGTCGTGTTCACGCGCTGGACTCCTTGACTCAGGAACCGCCACAGTTAGCGGTATACCGTTATTTGAATCTTGGGGGCGCGTCATTTCCGCCGTGTTACACAGACGTAAGGACCCGCATCCACCCGAGGGCGGCGCGCTTGTGCGCTCTACGGTGGCTGACGTGGCCACCACGACGACAGGAGACCGCGTGAACGGTGCAACCGACGCGTCGGCGCCGAAGTCACTGCGCGAGACCGCGTACGAAGAACTGGCCAGGCGCATCGTCAACCTGCAGCTCGCGCCGGGCCAGCGCCTGCTCGAACGCGACCTCGCCGCGGAACTGCAGGTGTCCCGGATCCCGCTGCGCGAGGCCCTGCAACAGCTCCAGACCGACGGACTCGTCGTGATCGTCCCGCGGCGCGGAGCGATCGTCGCCCCGTTCGGCGTCGACGAGGTCCGCGACCTCTTCGACGTCCGCGAAAGCCTCGAGGTGCTCGCGGCCCGGCTCGCCGCGCAGCGAGCGGACGACTCCCACCTCACGGCACTGCGCGACCAACTCACCGCGGCGCGTTCGGCCACAGCGCGCGACGACAAGCCCGCCATCGCCGCCGCGAACGCCGCATTCCACGCCGTCATCGTGGAGATGTCCGGCAGTCCGCTGCTGCAGTCGATGCTGCAACCTCTCGCGACGCGCGTGCAGTGGTTGTTCCACCTCACCAAGGAACGCGATCCCGGTCAGCAATGTGACGAGCACGCCGACTTGTACGAGGCCATTGCTGCGGGCGACGCCGACCGCGCCGCCGAGATCGCGTACCGGCACGTCGCGTCGGGCCGCGAACCCAGCCTCGCGCTGGCCGAACACTGGTCTGCACCGGCGATCGACCCGGTCGAAGCCACCCGCACGAGGCAGCGCACACCCCGCAGGAAGGGCCGATCACGAAACGACGAAGCCTAGCGCGGCCGCGACGCCGGGACGGGATTTACCCGCGCGTGTCCTGCCGCGCGGGCTGTCACGAATGAATTACAGTTGCCCAGGTGCAAAGTCGCGAGCCGGCGCGATAAGGAGGTCAACGTGCGAGAGCTTCGAGTGATCGGTCTCGAGCCAGATGGATCGCACGTCGTGTGCGCAGATGCCAGTACCGGCGAAAAATTCCGGCTTCCCGCCGATGACAAACTCCGCGCCGCATCCCGCGGGGACATCGCTCGACTCGGCCAGATTGAGATCGAAATGGACAGTCAGCTCAGGCCCCGTGAAATCCAGGCCCGCATCCGTGCCGGCGCCTCCGTCGAACAGGTGGCCGACGAGGCCGGCATCCCCCTGGCGAAGGTGGAGCGTTTCGCGTATCCGGTTCTGCTCGAACGCTCCCGTGCGGCCGAGATGGCGCAGGGCGGACACCCGGTCCGCGACAACGGCCCCGCCGTTCCCACTCTCGCCGAGATCGTCACGCAGGCGTTCCGCGCTCGGGGGCACAACATCGACGACGCCACCTGGGACGCGTGGCGCGACGAGGACAATCACTGGGTCGCCCAGCTGCAGTGGCAGGCCGGGCGGACCACCAACGCGGCGCACTGGCGGTACCAGCCGGACGCGCACGGTGGCACCATCGTCGCGCTCGACGACACCGCGTTCGACCTGATCGATCCCGACTTCGGCCGTCCGCTCCGCGGATTGGCGCCGGTGGCGTCCGACGAGCCGGAGCAACTCGAACTCGCCGAGTTCCCCACCGAGGTGGAGGTGCCGACAATCGAGCCCGAGGAGATCATCGAGGCCGACGTCACCGAGGAACCCGAGGACGAGCCCGCCCCGTCCGAAGAGCCCGCCGCACCCAAGATCGCCCCGCACCAGACGAACAACAAGGACAAGCGCGGCAAACCCGCCCTCCCGTCCTGGGACGACGTCCTGCTCGGTGTCCGCAGCAGCGGACGCTGACCGTTTGCGCGGTGAGCAGGCCGGGAACACGGTCGAGGTCGTACTCTTTCAGGAAGACACCGGAAGAGAGGGATGACCGTGGGGGCCAAGGTATCAACGATCTGGTACGTCGACGTCCCCGACCCTGCGGCTGTGCTGCGCGGCCACCCGGAGCCTGATCCGGGCGCAGCGCAGCAACTCGCCTCCCGTCTCTATCCCGACCTGGTGGCCACCCCCACCGGCCCGGTTCCGCTGGCCGAGGCCGCACGGCTCGACTCCGCCGGGACCGTGCACATCGGTTCCTACCCCGGCGTCACCGTCGTATGCGGACCCGATCTGGCCGTCCCCCGGCCGTCGACTCTGCCCGAAACACGCGTCCGGCCCACCGAATTCGCAAAGACGTACTACGTGGCGTCCAAGCCGGACATCGCGTGGGGCTCGTTCGCGATGTGGGAGGACGGGCACCTGACGCGGTCGTTCAGCGCGACGCCGGTTCACATCCACGAGGACCTCGGCCTCCCCCTGGTGTGGGAGAGGCCGTTCTGGGCGGGCGAGTTTCCGCTGAAACATCCGGCGGGTGTCCTGCCCGACCCGCAGTCGCTGCCGTTCCACCCGCAGCAGTTCGCCGAGGGCGCCAACCGGGAATGGCTGGGCTTCCGGTACACGGGCGCCCCCGAGGGCACCGAGACCGACCCGAAGGCGCTCATCGTGCTCGGCTTCACCGTTCACCCGCCCGGCGAGGGTCCCGAAATCGAGCCTCCCGCCGAGGTGGAACAAGCCGAGGTGGAACAACCTGCCCCCGCTCCCGCCCCCGGCCCGGTGCCGGCACCCGCTCCGCCGCCAGCTCGCAAAGGCGGACTCCTCCGCCGTTACTTCGGTTTCTGACCACTCCGGCCGGAGTCAGGCGCAGTCAGGCGGCACCGACGAGCAGCGCCGTCCAGCCGGCGACAACTCCGGCGGCGGCCCCGTACACCAGCCACCGCCAGACCGGCGTCCGGCGCAGTCGCCACACCGACGGTGCGACCCCGGCGACCACGACGAGTTCGAGGACCACCGCCAGGGCGAGGTGGATCCGGGCGAGCTGCGAGCCGAAGGCCATGATCGCGACCGCCACCACTACCGCGGCGAACCCCGCCACGAGAAGTCCCGTGAACCACGGTGTTCCCGTCGGCTGCGGATACGGGGAATGAGGGTGCAGCATTCTCACCGACCCGTGCGGACGCGCTCGTAGAACGCCATCGCCGCCGCCGTCGCGACATTGAGCGAGTCCGTTCCGGGTGCCATCGGGATGCGGGCACGAATGTCCGTGGCCCGCATGGCGTGTTCGGTGAGTCCGGGGCCTTCCGCGCCCAGCAGCAACGCCACCTTCTCCCCTGTCATCGCCTCGGCGAGCGTCACCGCCTCGGGGTTCGGGGTCAGCGAGATCAGCTGGAAACCCCGCTCCCGCAAGGCGTCCAGGTCGTGTGGCCACTTCGTGACGTGCGCGAACGGGACCCGGAGCACGTGCCCCATCGACACCCGGACCGCCCGGCGGTACAGCGGGTCGGCGCAGCCCTTGCCGAACACCACGGCGTCGACGCCGAGCCCTGCCGCGTTACGGAACATCGAGCCCAGGTTCTCGTGATCGTTGACGCCCTCGAGCACCGCGACCGTCCGGGCGTGCTCGAGCACGTCCGGCAGTTCGAGCGGCGCGGGGCGACGCGCCGCCGCGAGCACGCCCCGGTTGAGGTGGAACCCGACGACCTCGGCCATGACATCCGCCGTCGTCCGGTAGAACGGCACGTCCACGTCTGCGAGGTCGTCCGTGAGTTCCTCCAGCCGCCGATCGACGCCGAGCAGCGCGATCGGGTCGAACCGGGACGTGAGCAGGCGCTGCGCCACCAGCACGCCTTCCGCGATCACCAGGCCCTTGCCCTCGGGGAGGTCGGGACGCCGGTCCGAGGAATTGAGATCGCGGAAGTCGTCCAGCCTGGTGTCGGCCGGATCTGTTATGTCGATGACGTGAACCACCGGTCCATCGTGCCGTATGCGGGGCGTCACAGCGTTGACTCCCCTCCACCGAGCGCGAAAGCTCGGAGGAATGAAGCAACTGCAGGGACGCACGGCTCTGGTGACCGGCGCCTCCGGCGGTCTCGGCCGCGTCGTCGCCCGGGCCCTCGCCCGGGAGGGCGTCGCCGTCGCGGTGTCCGGGCGGCGTGAGGACCGACTCGCGGAAGTCGTCGGAGAATTGCGTGCGCTCGGTGTGCGCGCCGAGGCCGTGCCCGCGGACCTGAACCGACTCGGTCAGCTCGATTCGCTGGTCGAACGCGCCGAGGCGGCGGTCGGTCCCCTCGACCTCCTCGTGAACAATGCCGGCGTGGAGAACGTCTCGGCCTTCACCCGACTCGAGCCCGGCGAACTCACCGCGATGGTCGACGTGAATCTCACCGCGCCACTGCTTCTCACGCGCCGAGTGGTGCCCGGGATGCGGGGCCGCGGTCGCGGTCACGTGGTGTTCATCTCGTCGCTGGCGGCGAAGATCGGTCCGGCGTACTGCGCGCCG
This sequence comes from Rhodococcus sp. JVH1, assembly GCF_000280725.2. Classification (NCBI taxonomy): domain Bacteria; kingdom Bacillati; phylum Actinomycetota; class Actinomycetes; order Mycobacteriales; family Nocardiaceae; genus Rhodococcus; species Rhodococcus sp. JVH1. The sequence goes on from NZ_CP166289.1 coordinate 2,530,399, forward strand.
TATGCGGCGACGAAGGCCGGGCTGATCGGTCTCACCCAGTCGCTGCGCGCGGAGTACGCGGGCTCGCCCGTCGGCTTCTCCGTCGTGTGTCCCGGATTCATCGCGGGCGACGGCATGTACCAGCGGATGACGGAACGCGGAATCAGGGCCGGCCGGATCACGGGCGAGACCAGCACCGACAAGGTCGCGGCCGCCGTGATCCGGGCAATCCAGCGTGACCGGCCCGAGATCGTGGAGAGCGGAGCACCGATCCGCCCGCTGCTCGCGCTGGCGCAGATCGCGCCGGGACTCGTCGAACGGGCGGCCGCGAGATTCGGCGCCACCGCGATGTTCCGGCGGTTGAGCGAGGACCGCGGCAGGGTGGAGCCGGAGGGTTGACCGCCGACCGGGGTTGTCCGAGTCGCGTATCCGGGGGCGGGCACTCACCTAGGCTCGCGGGCGTGAGTGATTCCACGCCGACGGTCGGTTCGCCTGCGGAACTGGCGCGGGCGCTCGACGCCACCGGATACCTCGCCGACGACGGCGTCGCGATGGCCGCGTTCCTCGCCATACGCATGGGACGTCCGCTGTTCTGCGAGGGCGAACCCGGCACCGGCAAGACGTCGCTCGCGGCCGCGTTGTCGGAGGCATTCGGACTGCCGCTGATCCGCCTGCAATGCCATGAGGGCATCGACGCCGCGCAGGCGCTCTACGACTGGGACTTCCCGCGACAGTTGCTGCACCTGCGGACGCTGGAGGCGGCGAGCGACGGCCTGCTCGAGGCCGACACGGTCGAACGTTCGCTGTACACCGAGCGGTTCCTGCTGGCGCGCCCCTTGCTGCGGGCCCTCACCGAAGCGCCGTGTGTGCTGCTCGTCGACGAGATCGACCGCGCCGACGACGAGTTCGAGGCATTCCTGCTGCAGGTGCTCGACGAGAATGCCGTCACCATCCCCGAACTCGGCGAGGTGCGGGCGGCGACACCGCCGCTGGTGGTGCTCACCTCCAACCGCACCCGTGAGGTGCACGACGCCCTCAAACGCCGCTGCCTGTACCACTGGCTCGAACACCCCGATCTGGCGCGGGAGGTCGCGATCCTGCGCCGCCGCATCCCCGGCATCGGGGCCGAACTCGCCGGTCAGGTCGCCCGGGCCGTCCACTCCCTGCGTGAGATGGAACTGCTCAAGCCGCCGGGAGTGGCCGAGTCGCTGGACTGGGCCCGCGCACTGCGGGAACTCGATCGGGACGTGCTGGACGCGGAGACCGCCGCCGCGACGCTCGGCGCGGTCCTCAAGTACCGCGAGGACCTCGAACGGGTGGCCCGTGCCGGACTGGACCGGCTCCTGGCGGGATGAGAGGCACGTCCACGACCCCGGACATCGGCGACCCGCTCGTGGGCATCGCCGGGTTCGCGCACGCCCTCGCGGCGGCGGGACTGTCGGTCGCGTCGGACGCCGTCGCCGCGTTCACGCGGGCCCTCCACCAGGTGGATGTGGGCGATCCGAGTCAGGTGTACTGGGCGGGTCGCGCGACGCTGTGCCGTGGTCCCGACGACATCCCGCGGTACGACTCGGCGTTCGCGGGCTGGTTCGGCGGCAGCGTCCCGGCGCGCACGCCGCGGTCCGGGGAACAGCCTCGCCGCGCCACGGCGGCCGCTCTGACCACGGCCGACGGCGGCGACATCGGTGGGAACGCGCCGCATCTGCGGGTCGCCGCGGACGACACCGAGGTGTTGCGCCACCGGGACATCGCCGACCTCACCGCGGCCGAACGCGCGCACCTCGCCGAACTGATCGCCGCCCTGCGCCCGCGGCCCCCGACCCGCCCGGCCATCCGGATGCGGCCGGCCCGCCGGGGTGCCGTTGACCCGCGGCGCACGGTGCGGGGCATGCTCGCGGCGGGCGGCGAACCGGTGCGGCCGAGCCACCACCGCAAGGCCACCCGGCCGCGCCGGATGGTGCTGCTGATCGACGTGTCCGGATCGATGAGCCCGTACGCCGACGCGCTGCTGCGCTTCGCGCACGTCGTCGCCCGCGGCAACCCCGCAGGCACCGAGGTGTTCTCACTGGGCACCCGGCTGACGCGGCTCTCCCGGGCGCTGCGGGTCCGCGACCCGGAAGTGGCGCTCGCCGCCGCGGGCCGGGCCGTTCCCGACTGGGCGGGCGGCACCCGCCTCGGCGAGACGCTGCGCGCGTTCCTGGACCGCTGGGGCAGGCGCGGTGTGGCCCGCGGCGCGGTCGTGATGATCTTCTCCGACGGCTGGGAGCGCGGTGACCCGGCCCTGCTCGCGGACCAGATGGCTCAGCTGCGCCGGCTCGCGCGCACCGTGCTGTGGGTGAACCCGCACGCCGGCGCGGACGGATACGAGCCGGTGCAGTCGGGGATCGCGGCCGCCCTGCCGTTCGTCGATCGTCTGCTCGCCGGCCACAGTCTCGCGACACTGCAGGAACTGCTCGAGGTTGCGCGCCGAACGTGACCGATCCGGAACCGGTTCCACGATTTCGGGTGTTGTTCGCGCTCCGTCGGCGCAGAGTAGGACATATCACCTGAGGCTCCCGGCTTTGGAGGCGCAATGCGCATCACTGTCACCGTCGACGGAACGGCATACACGGACGAGGTGGAACCGCGACTACTCCTCGTCCACTATCTTCGGGACCGGCTCGGCAAGGTCGGCACCGTCATCGGCTGCGACACCGGAAACTGCGGGGCGTGCACCGTTCATCTGAACGGTCACAGCGTCAAGTCCTGCTCGGTGCTCGCCGTGCAGGCCGACGGCGGCGACGTCCTCACCGTCGAGGGCCTGTCCCGGGATGGGACGTTGCACCCCGTGCAGCAGGCGTTCCGCGACAACCACGCCCTGCAGTGCGGTTACTGCACCCCCGGCATGATCATGCAGACCCTCGACCTGCTCGCCGAGGAACCCGATCCGGACGAGCGGACGGTGCGGCTGGGGTTGGAAGGCAACCTGTGCCGCTGTACCGGGTACCAGAACATCGTCAGCGCGGTGCAGGATGCGGCGCAGCGGTTGCGCGGCGGCGGCACCACCGAAACACCGGCGACGGCGGATGCACCGAAGACCGACACCGCGCAGGGAGGTGTGCGATGACCGCCACCACGGAACCGGAAATCGGGAAGGCCCGCAAGCGCAAGGAAGACGAGCATCTGGTCACGGGCCGCACCCGCTGGACCGACAACCTGGTGCTGCCGGGCATGCAGCACCTGGCGATCCTGCGCAGCCCGTTCGCGCACGCCCGCATCACCGGTGTCGACGCCTCCGCCGCCCGTGGGATGCCCGGTGTCGTCGCGGTCCTCACCGGCGCCGATCTCGCCGACGAGCAGGGCAGCCTGCCGTGTGCCTGGCCGATCACACCGGACATGAAGTCGCCGCCCGCCCCGTCCCTCGCGGTCGACGCCGTCAATTTTGCAGGCGAGGCCGTCGCGGTTGTGGTGGCGCGCAGCGCCTACGAGGCGCACGACGCACTCGAGGCGATCGACGTCGAGTACGACGACCTGCCGGTCGTGCTCGATCTCGCGGCCGCGGCTGCCGACGGCGCCGACCTCGTGCACCCGGATCTCGGGACGAACGTCAGCGCCACCTGGACCTTCGACTCCGCGGAGGCCGGCACCGGCGGCGACGTCGAGCAGGCCATCCGCGACGCCGAGGTACTCGTCGAGCGCACCTTCCGCCAGCAGCGGCTGATCCCGGCGTTCATGGAACCCCGCTCGGTGGTGGTCGACCCGACCGGCGCCCAGATCACGATGTGGTCGGCCACGCAGATCCCCCACATCCTGCGGCTGATGCTGGCGATGACGCTCGGCATCCCGGAGCACAAACTGCGCGTCGTCGCCCCGGACGTCGGCGGCGGTTTCGGCGGCAAGCTTCAGGTGACGCCGGAGGAAGTCATCGCGCTGCTCGTCGCGCGGCGACTCGGCAAGCCCGTCAAATACACCGAGTCCCGCAGCGAATCGATGGTCGCGGCGCATCACGGACGCGACCAGATCCAGAAACTGACACTGGCCGCCCGCCGCGACGGCACCGTCACCGGGATGAAGGTGGAACTGCTCGCCGACATGGGCGCGTACCTGCGGCTGGTCACCTCGGGGGTGCCGATCCTGGGCGCGTTCATGTTCAACGGCATCTACAAGTTCCCGGCGTATCACTTCACGTGCACCAACGTGTTCACCAACAAGGTGCCCACCGACGCGTATCGCGGGGCGGGCCGCCCGGAGGCGACGTTCGCGATCGAGCGGATGATGGACGAACTCGCGACCGAGCTGTCGCTGGATCCGCTGGAATTGCGGGCGAAGAACTGGATCACCCACGAGGAGTTCCCGTTCGACACCGTCGCGGGCCTGACGTACGACTCCGGCAATTACGAGGCCGCCACCGCGCATGCGCGGGAGCTGTTCGACTACGACGGGCTCCGGCGCGAACAGGCGGAGCGCCGCGAGCGGATGGACCCGGTGCAACTCGGCATCGGGGTGTCCACGTTCACCGAGATGTGCGGTCTGGCGCCGTCGCGCACCCTCGGCGCCCTGGCCTACGGTGCCGGCGGGTGGGAACACGCGGCGATCCGGATGCTGCCCACCGGCAAGGTCGAGGTGGTCACCGGTTCCTCGGCGCACGGCCAGGGGCACGAGACCGCGTGGAGCCAGGTGGTCGCGGATCAGCTCGGGGTGCCGTTCGAGGACGTCGAGGTGCTGCACGGCGACACCCAGACGTCGCCGCGGGGCATGGACACGTACGGTTCCCGGTCTCTGGCGGTCGGGGCGATCGCGGTGGTGAAGGCCGCCGAGAAGGTGATCGCGAAGGCCAGGCCCATCGCGGCGCACCTGATGGAGTGCGCCGAGGACGATCTCGAGTTCACCGAGGGCCGGTTCCGGGTGAAGGGCACCGAGAAGGCGGTCGGGATCGCCGACGTCGCGCTCGCCGTGTTCGCCGCGCACGACCTGCCCGAGGGTGTGGAGCCGAATCTGGACTCCGAGGCCGCGTACGACCCGGAGAACTTTTCGTTCCCGCACGGCACGCACCTGTGCGCGGTGGAGGTGGACACCGAGACCGGGAAGGTGGGCATCCGCTCGTACGTGTGTGTCGACGACATCGGGCACGTGGTCAACCCGCTGATCGTCGAGGGTCAGGTGCACGGCGGACTCGCCCAGGGCATCGCGCAGGCCCTGTACGAGGAGGCGGTGTACGACGAGTCGGGCACCCTCCTGTCGGGTTCCTTCGCCGAATATCACGTACCGTCGGCGGCGGATCTGCCGACGTTCACCACGGGCCGCACCGAGACTCCCGCCACCGGTAATCCGCTCGGCGTCAAGGGGGTCGGTGAAGCGGGGACGATCGCGTCCACCCCGGCCGTCGTCAATGCCGTGCTCGACGCCGTTCGCCAGTTCGGGGTGCGTGACGTCGAGATGCCGTGTACGCCGATGCGGGTCTGGCATGCCATCCACACCGCTCAGGGAGGTGCCCAGTGATTCCGTCGAGCTTCGACTACGTGTCCCCGACCTCCGTCGAACAGGCGGTGGCCGCGCTCGCCGAGGCCGGGGAGGACGCCAAGATACTCGCGGGCGGTCAGAGCCTGCTGCCGGTGCTGCGGCTGCGGTTGTCTTCGCCGAGCACCCTCGTCGACCTGGGCCGGATCGGTGAGTTGCGCGGGGTCCGCGACGACGGGGACAGCATCGTGATCGGTGCGATGACCACGTACTACGACGTGATCCGCGACCCGCTCGTCCACGAGCACGCACTGCTGCTCGTCGAGGCCACCCGCACCGTCGCCGATCCGCAGATCCGGCACCGCGGCACGCTGGGTGGTGCTCTGGCGCATGCCGATCCGGCCGGTGACCTGTGCGCGCCCGCGCTGGCACTCGACGCCACCCTGACCGCCGTGGGTACCGCGGGCAGGCGGAGCATCCCGGTCGCGGACTTCTTCGAGGGCTACTACACGACCACGCTCCGCCCGGACGAGATCCTCGTGGACGTCCGGTTTCCCAAGCACACCGGCTGGGAGGCGCGGTACGAGAAGTTCAACACGGTCGCGGAAGCGTGGTCGATCGTGGGGGTGGCCGCGACGATCCAGGTCGACGGCGGCATCATCCGGCAGGCCCGGGTGGCGCTGACCAACATGGGGGCCGTGCCGGTGCGGGCTCGCGGCGTCGAGGACGCGCTCGTCGGCAATGCCGCCGATCCCGAGCTGATCCGGGCGGCGGCCGAGCACGCCGCCGAGGGCACCGACCCGGTCACCGACGGCAACGCCGACGCCGAGTACCGCAGCCACCTCGCGAAAGTGCTGACCCGGCGGGCCGTGGCGACGGCGGTCGACGTCTGAACGGTTCCGGCAGCCGTCAGGGCCGCGGGTCGCGGCTCGCTTCCACGGCCTGCTCGGTGGCGTCGCAGACCACCACGGGGTGCGGTTCGCGAACGTTGTGCAGTTCGATCACCGGGAGATAGTTGCCGGCATCCGGTCTGCGCACCGTCACCCGCACGCGCTGGTGCCGCATCAGGTACAGGGCCGCGCCGATCCCGCTCACCAGCGAGATCGCGCCTCCGATCACGAGCGGGGCGCGGGGGTCGAGGACGTCGGCCAGCCATCCCAGAACGGGACTGCCCAGCGGGGTGCCGCCGAGGAAACAGAGCATGTAGATGCCCATCACCCGGCCGCGCATCTCGGACGGCACGGACATCTGCAGGATGTTCATCGCCGCCGTCGTGAACGTCAGCGTCAGCGCGCCGGTCGGGACGAGCATGATCGCGACCAGCAAGTAGGTGGGCATGAGTCCCACCAGGATCTCGAAGGCCCCGAATGCGGCCGCGGCCCCGAGGAACGTGCGCAGCCGCGGCGGGGTCTTGCGTCTCGCGGCGATCGTGGCGCCGGCGAGCGTGCCTACGGCGAGGGTGGTCGACAACAGTCCGTAGGCGTCCGCACCGCGATCGAACGTGTTGCGGGCGAGAACGGCGAGACTGATCGGGAAATTCAGCCCGAACGTCGACACCATGAACACCGCCACCATCAGCACCCGCAGATCGGTGCGTCCCCACACGTACCGGAAACCCTCGCGGACCTGCCCTTTCCCGCGTTCCGCCTGGGGCGCCGTGAACAGTTCGCGGGTGTTCATCATCAGCAGGGCGATCAGCACGCCGGTGAACGTGCCCACGTTGAGCAGGAACACCCACCCCGTGCCGATGAGAGTGATCAGCACACCGGAGATCGCCGGACCGATGATGCGAGCGGTGTTGAACGTCATGGAGTTCAGGGCGATGGCATTGGGCAGCGACTCCTTGCCCACCATCTCGATCGTGAACGACTGCCGCGCCGGCGCGTCGATCGCCGACGCGCAGCCGAGCAGAAACGCGATGAGGTAGACGTGCCACAGGGCCACCAGCCCGCCGACGTCCAGCAGCCCGAGCACCAGTGCGCACAACGCCATCGACACCTGCGTCGCGATCAGGATGCGCCGCTTGTCGTACCGGTCGGCGAGCACCCCGCCCCACACGGACAGGAACAGGGTCGGACCGAACTGCAGTGCCATCACGATGCCGACCGCGAGCGCGTTGCCGTTCGACAACGTCAGGACGAGCCAGTCCTGCGCCACCCGCTGCATCCAGGTTCCGACGAGGGAGACGATCTGCCCCGACGCCCACAACCGGTAGTTCCGGGTGCGGAGAGCGGCGAACATGCCGGTCTTCGGCTGGGCTGAGGCGGTGGTCTCGGATTCGGGCGGCACACATCCATCTTGCTCCCGGACCCGGCGTACCATCGACCGGCCCTGGGGAGAGATCACTCCGGATGCCGGCTACGTTCTCCGGCAACGGGTTCCCTGCACCTCGGGGTGCGGGCAGTCGAATGACGTTGTACGGGTGGGGACTGCAGGCAGCCTTCGGGCTACTCCGAGTCCGCGACGATGGACGTGATGATGCCGACCGCGTCGCGGAGGGTCTTCAGCTGAGCCTCGTCGAGCCCGGACAGCCGCTCGTTCATCCATGCCTCGCGGGCGTGGGTCTCGTCGGCGATCAGCGCGTGACCGGCATCCGACAGCGTGACGATGATCTGCCGTCCGTCGGTGGGATGCGGTGCCCGCTCGACCAGGCCCAGTTCGACCAGCGACGCGATGACCCGGGTCATCGACGGCGGCTGCACCTTCTCCCGAGCGGCGAGATTGCCCGGCGTCATGGCGCCGTCGCGGGCAAGGGTGGCCAGAGCCGACAGCTGGGTCAGCGATACCTGGGCGTCGACGCGGCGCCCACGCAGGTGACGCGTGAGGCGCACGACAGCCAGAGAAAGGTCACTGGCGAGTGCTCGCGTATCCGTGGTCACGGGAATGACAATACGGGACCGGTCGGCCGCCGTTTACGTTACTGCGTCGGTGATCGGACCGACCGCGAAGTAGGCCACGAAGAGAAGCGCCACCACCCACATCAACGGGTGAATCTTCTTGATACCACCGCTCGCAGCATTGAGGACGACCCACGACACGAATCCGACGCCGATGCCGTTGGCGATCGAGTACGTGAACGGCATGACGACGATGGTGAGGAACGCGGGCAGCGCGATCGAGAACTGGGTGAAATCGATGTCGCGGACCTGACCGATCATCATCGCGCCCACCACGACCAGTGCCGGCGCGGCCGCCTCGATCGGCACCACCGAATACAGCGGGGTCAGGAACATCGCGGCCAGGAACAGCAGTCCCGTCACCACATTCGCGAGTCCGGTACGGGCGCCCTCGGCGATACCCGAAGCGGATTCCACGAACACCGTGTTGGACGACGCCGACGCGCCGCCACCGACGATGGCTCCGGTGCCCTCGACGACCAGGGCCCGTCCGATGTTGGGCAGGTTGCCGTCCTCGTCGGTGAGACCGGCCTCCTTGCCGAGCCCGGTCATCGTGCCCATGGCGTCGAAGAAGTTGGCGAGTACGAGCGTGAACACCAGCAGGCTGGCGGCGAGTACGCCGATGCGGGTGAACGCGCCGAAGATGCTGACGTCGCCGACGAGGCTGAGATCCGGAAGTTCCGCCAGCACATCGGGAGCGGCCGGGACGCTGAGGTTCCAGCCCTGAGGGTTCACGCCCAGCGACGGTCCGACACCGGCGACGGCCTCGATGATCGCGGCCAGCACGGTGGTGACGACGATGCCGATCAGCAGACCGCCGCGCACCTTGCGCACCACCAGGACACCCATCAGCAGCACACCGAACACGAACGTCACGGTCGGCCAGGAGGAGATCGATCCGTTGATGCCCAGGCCGACGGGGACGGTGGTGCCCGCGGCGTCCGGGATGCGCCGCACGAACCCGGCGTCGACGAGACCGATGAACGCGATGAACATGCCGATACCGGCGGCGATGGCGGATTTGAGCTCGGCCGGAATGGCATTGAATACGGCCGTCCGGAAACCGGTGAGCGCCAACACGACGATGATGACACCGTCGATCACCACGAGGCCCATCGCCTCGGGCCAGGTGACCTGCGGTGCGATGGTGACGGCGAGAAGACTGTTGATGCCGAGGCCCGCCGCGATCGCGAAGGGATAGTTCGCGACGACCCCGAACACGATGCTCATCAGTCCCGCCACCAGAGCTGTGACCGCCGCCACCTGGTTGACGGGGAGGATGTTGCCGAGGACGTCGGTCTTCGCGACGGCGTCGTCGGCGGAGAAGCTGCCGAGGATGAGCGGGTTCAGCACCACGATGTATGCCATTGCGACGAACGTCACCACTCCGCCGCGGATCTCCGCGCCTACCGTCGAACCACGCTCGGTGATCTTGAAGTAGTTGTCGAGCAGTTTCGGAGCAGCACCCATTGTTCAGTCCCCATCGCCAGAAGTCGCGCGTCGCCCTTGGAGATTAGGGCACCACGGCGAGGGTAGCGTTCATTCGGTGAACGAATCCGCAGATCGCCCACCCCTCACTCAGCGCCTCGCCGACCCGCGACCTGCGCTGATACTGGGAACACTGGCGTGGGCGGTCGCGATCGTCGTGGTGATCGTCACGGGCGACCGGTGGTCGGATGCGCTTCCGACGTGTATAGCGGGGGTCGTCGTCGGATTCCTGGGCTACGGACTGTTCGCGTTGCAGCGGCGGGCGGCCCGGCGCGGCAGCCGCGGGGCACAGCAGGGTCTGCTCTAGTGATGCAGCAGGGACTGCTCTAGCTCTAGATCTCGCTCGAGGTCACGGCGCGGCGGGGCCGGGTGCGGGTCAGCAGAATCCAGAACGCCGCCCACAGCGCACCGAACGCCCACCCGGCGAGGACGTCGGTCATCCAGTGCGCGGCGAGGTAGACGCGCGACAGCCCCACTGCCAGCGTGTACAGCACCAACAGGAAGACCAGTGCGATCCGGGCGTGCCCCACCAGCACCACCCGGAGGGTCACGGCGACGAGAACGCTCGCGAGGATCGCGGTCATCATCGCGTGACCGGACGGGAACGAGAACGATGAGATCTCCACCAGCCGATCCGGCAGCGGCGGGCGCTGCCGCTCGAACAGATTCTTGAGCGTGGTCATCACGGCCAGACCCGACAGCATGGCGCCGGCCACGAGGACGGCCTCGCGCCGACGGCCCTGGAGCAGGAGGGCCGTTGTCAGGACGGTGGACACGATCCAGGCCGCGACCGTTCCGCCGCTTTGCGTGACGACGGTGACGACGTCGATCAACCACGGTGTGCGGTCCCCGACGGCGCTGTCGAGAACGCTCTGGTCAAACGACACCGGCGCCCCACGTGCCTTCGGCCCACGACTCGGAGCAATGGGTGGTCCCCTGCTCGTCCACCCACCACGGGACCGCGATCTTGGTGTCGACCGCGCCCGTGAGCTTCACCGTGAGCCGGGGATGGACGACGACGGGCCCGTGCGGCAGGTCGCGACCGAGTGCGGCGAAGGCGAGCACCGCGGCAGGTTCGCGATCCCATGAGGATTCACGGCCGGAACCGGTGACGGTGCCGCGGATCGCCGCGGACGCGAGGGGGAGGTCCAGCAGATCGGCGAGAGCCTCGGCGGTGTCCAGGCTCCCGACCACCAGCCGCTCACGCGGCACCGCGGCGGCCAGCCACGGTGCGTCCAGCACGAGGGCGTCGCCGGGATCGACGAGGGCGCCCGTCAGGCCGCGCACGTGTTCGGGCAGGTGAAGGTCCTCGAGGTCGAGAAGATGTGCGGCCGCAGCGGCCGCGAGCAGGCTGTGTGCCCGCGCGATCACCGCCGGGCTCGGTTCGCGATCCGGGTCGGCCAGTCGATCCAGGAGTAGCTGTGCGAGTTCGGGAGAGTCGACCGTCGACGGCGCGAGGGCCGCCACGAACACGGCGGACTCCGGGTGCTCGGCGGGGTCGAGGAGTCCGGCGAACGTCGCGTCGGCGGGATCGCGGAGCAGACCGAGCACCTGACCGTCCAACTCTGCGTTGTGACGCAGCCACCAGGCCGTGTACCCGGCGCGGTCGGCGAGCAGCGGACGTGTCGACTGGTCGCGGGCGAGCATCGTCAGCGCCTGCGGCCAGCGGTCCTCGTCCACCAGGTCCAGGTCGCGCACCGCCCCGATCTCGTCGGGGTCGTCGTCGAGTGTGTCCCACCAGTGGTCCTCGTCGTCGAGGTCGTGATCGGGACCGGTGGGGAGTTCGGCGCGGAGCACGGTGAAACCCCAGCCGACGCCCACGGCGCGGAGGGCGTCCTCCCCCACCCGCTCGGCGAACGCGGCGTCCACGGACGTGAACGGTGAGTCGTCCACCAGGACGTCGGCGAGAGGCGCACCGGGCAACAGCAATTCGTCCGCACCACGCAACTCCCCATCGACATCCGGGAGGGGCAGCTGTCCGAGCCACGACGGCAAGGTGCCGGGGTCGACGCGCCCGGCGAGTGCGAGCACCGCGGTCGACAGTTTTTCGGCCGCCGCCGCGTCGTCGGGGTCGAGGTCCTCGATCTCGGCCCGCAACGCCGGATCCGAGAGCAGGTCTACGGCGGTGGCGGTCTTCGCACCGAGCCGTGACAGCAGCGGGTGCGCGGCATCCGGGTGGACGAGCCGCGTCCAGTCGACCCCCAGGACACCGTCGATGTCGTGGCCCAGCAACACCGTTCGCGGACCGGTCACCGTGCGGCCGTCGGACAGCGGAACCGGGATCGACGCCAGTTCCTCCGCCGCGAGGGCGTCGACGGCCAGTGGTTCGAGCGCCGCATACAGGCGCTGCCACCAGGACGGTGTCCGTTCGATGCCACTGAGAAGTTCGGTGAGGCGCGCCAGGCCGAGGCGGTGGGCGTCGACGGCCGCCAGGGCGGGCGCCCAGCGTGGCCCGGACAGATCCGGAACGACCAGGCCGTCGACGATCTCGGCGAGGAGTTCGGCGAGTTCGTCGGTGAGCCCGGGGACCACCGACGCCCGAACCGGGGCCTTGTTCGTGCCGCCGACGGTCGGCAGCCAGGGCTGCTCCCGGAGTTCGGTGACGAGATGGTCACGCAACGCCGAGTCCACCTCGCTGCGCGCGAAAGCGGGAACGGGAACCAGCGTCAGTCGCTGCTCGGGCGGCACCGCGGCCACGAACTCGGCGTAGCCGGATGCCAACTCGGCGATCGCGGCGCCCGGCAGGATGCGCCTGCGGTCGGGTTGCATGGCGATGTCCGCGACGAGGATCGCGGGTATCGACAGTTCCTCGTCCGACCGGGTGGGCGCGCGCAGGACGTCTTCCGTCACGGGTGAGACGACGCCGTCGCGGACCGGGACGAGCCAGCGTGCGCGCCCGGACTCGTATTGCCACCAGCGGTCGTCGCCGATCGCGACCTCGGTCAATCCGGAATCGAGTGGCCGTTCACGGCGGCGGAACTGCTTGTCGCCCACGGTGATCGAGACGAGCGCCGGCAGTTCGAGCAGAAGGTCGGGCGCCTCGCGGGCCATGTAGGCGAGCAGCGATTCACCGTCCACGTCCTCGCGCAGCGTCAACACGACTTCCGACGCCGCACCTGCGGCCGGGCGGGTGTCCGTCGGCCACGCCAGCCGCAGGGCAGGCACGTCCGCTCCCGGGTCTGCACCGTCGAGTTCCCGCAGCTCCGACCTCGTCCGTTCCACGGAGAACAGCACCGAACCGGACGTCGACCGCAGTTCGACCTCGTCGCTCACCGACAGCACCGCCGTGAAACCGACACCGTAGCGGCCGACGGTCGTGCCGGACTTGTTCGACGCCCGCAACGCGACCAGCGCCTGGACTCCCGGCTCGTCCAGCGGCGTGCCCGTGTTGGACACGCTCAGCACGCGGCCGTCGAGTTGCACGGACAGCTCGCCGGGCACTTCGGCGCGGGCGGCGGCGTCGGCCGCGTTCTGCGCCAGCTCGGTGAGGAGCCGGTCGCGGTAGCCGGCGCGGGCTAGATCGGATTCGGCCGCCGCATCCTCCCGCAGACGGGTCGGGGACGTTCGCCACGCCAGAAGCGTCGAATCCCTCAGGGCGGCGGTGCCGAAAGGATCGGCTAGCTGGTCGATGCGGATTCCTCGGCCTCGGTGACCTCGGCAGCAGCTTCGGGTTCGTTCTCCGTTTCGGCGACGGCCCGCTCGACGACCTCGACGGCGCCGTCGTCGTAGGCGTCGAATTGCGGGGAACCGGCACCCGTCGGCAGCAGGGTGTCGGAGTGGGCGCCGCAACCGTAGGTCGCGTCGACCACATGCCCGTCGGCGGCCATCTCGTTGCCGCACACCCCGAACGACGCGTGCAGCGAACCGGCGAGCGGGAGGTAGAAGCCGCACAGCCCGCACGTCGACGGCGCGGCCTTGGCCATCTCGGAATCGGGGCCGTAGTCGCCGTCGTGCCAGCGTTCGGCAGCGTCGACGCGACCTTCGAGGCTCATCACCTGCTTGCGGCCCAAGCCGAGTTCGAGGGCGACCTCGTCGATCTCGGGGTCACCCGTCGCCACATAGCCCGGGACGAGGCGGGGGTCACCGGCCGGCGGTGCCAGCAGATCGCCCGCGGACAGATCGCCAGGGCGAATGCGCTGGTCCCACGGAATCCACTCCGGTGCGACCAGCGCATCGGGTCCGGGGAGGAGCGCGAGTTCGCTGACGGTGGCATGGTCCGCTTCGGGATCGGCAGCCACCACCACCGCCCATTGCCAGCCCCGGTAGCCCGGAAGGTCCGCAACGAAACGGTGAGTCGCGGCGCACGCGTCCTCGGCCGTGACGCCCAGGTAGTCGCCGACTCCCCCTTCCTGCAGTTCGACCAAGGCGGTTCGGGCGAGCTCGACGGCGTCGGTCAGTACGGGACGCGCCACTGCGCGCTCGTCGGAAGAAGCAACACTCACACCACCAGTTTGCCGCACCACCGCAAGTGCGTGCCCACCTGGGCTGTCATGCTGGTCCGATGACCGGCCGGAGGCACCTCGTCCCAGCCCTGCTCGCGGTGGCGTGGCTGGTCACCGCGTGCTCCCCGCAGAGTTCCGTGGCGGCGGGCGCGTCCGGCGCGGACCTTCGCGTGGAGATCCTCCGCACCCTCGACCACGACCCGAATGCGTTCACCCAGGGACTCGAGATCGACGGCACCGAGTTGCTCGAGGGCACCGGCCGCCCCGGTGAGTCCTGGGTGCAGGCCACCGACCTCGCCAGCGGCACCGTCCGGGCGCGCGCGGACCTGCCGTCGCCCCTGTTCGGCGAGGGCATCACGGTGAGCGGCGACACGGTCTGGCAGCTGACGTGGCGCGACGGGGTCGCCGTCGCCCGGGATCGCGCGACACTCGCCGAACAGCGGCGGGTCCCGTTCGACGGCGAAGGGTGGGGCATCTGCGCATTGCCCGACGCACTGGTCACGAGCGACGGCTCACCCACCCTCACGTTCCGCGACCCGGTCACATTCGAACCACGGCGCACCGTGCAGGCGGTGCGGGACGGAAACCCCCTGGGCCGCCTCAACGAACTCGAATGCGCGGACGACGGCGCGGTCTACGCGAACGTCTGGACCACCGACGCCTTCGTCCGCATCGATCCCTCGGACGGGCGGGTCACCGCGGAGATCGACGCCACGGCCCTCCGCGACGCGCTCCCGCCCGGCCCGCGGGACGTCGACGTCCTCAACGGCATCGCGCAGATCCCGGGAACGGACCGCTTCCTCGTCACCGGAAAGTACTGGCCGCGCATGTTCGAGGTGCGGTTCGTTCCCTGACAGGCCGATCTGACCAGCATTGGCCGGGGTTGCTGTGGTCGCATGTCTCCCGACTAGGACAGAATTAGGGAGTGACCGGACCGCGCGAACCCTACGAGCCTGACGGCGGTCGGGCTCCTGACGAGAATTCCGGGCCCCCCGTTCATCCCGGCTACGACAAATACCCGCCCGCCGCCCGGTCGGGAGGTCGACGCACACCGCTCCCTCCCCTCCATCCGGTCGGCGGCGGGCAGCGTCCCCGTTCCGACGAGGAACGGGCCGACGCCCCCAAGGCGCCGCCGATGCCGCGCAAGCTCACCGTCACCCGGGTCGCGGCGATGCGCAGCCGGGAACTCACCAACAAGGGCATCGCGACGTTCCATCGCGCGGCCAAGGCGGACGGTGCGGACAAGTCGGGGCTCACCGCACTGACCTACGCGGTGATGGCCAACAACGCGACCGACGCGGCCATCGCCGTCGCCCTCGCGAACACCCTGTTCTTCTCGGCCGCGACGGGTGAGGACAAGACGAAGGTCGCGCTGTACCTCTTGATCACCATCGCCCCGTTCGCCGTCATCGCTCCGCTGATCGGTCCGATGCTCGACCGGCTTCAGCACGGCCGTCGCGTCGCACTGGCCACGTCGTTCGGTCTCCGGACGATCCTGGCGATCGTTCTCGTCTTCAACTTCGACAGCTGGGTGCTGTATCCGGCCGCGCTCGGAATGATGGTGCTCAGCAAGTCGTTCTCGGTGCTCAAGAGTGCGGTCACTCCACGTGTGCTGCCACCGGAGATCGACCTGGTGCGGGTCAACTCCCGGCTCACCGTGTTCGGACTTCTCGGCGGAACCATCGGCGCAGGCGCCCTCGCGGGTGGTCTCGCCATGGCCACCGGGTCCGTCGGCGCGCTGTGGCTGGCGGCGGTCATCACCGCCCTCGGCGCGTACCTCAGCATGCGGATCCCGTCGTGGGTCGAGGTCACCGAGGGCGAGGTACCCGCCACCCTCACGTACCACGGCGACGAGCACCCGACCGAGGTGCTGGGACGCACCCGGGTGCTGCAGCCGGAAGCCGCGGCCACCGCGAAATCCGGTAGACGCAGGCAACCGCTGGGCCGCGCGGTCATCACCGGGTTGTGGGGAAACAGCACGATCCGCGTGCTCACCGGGTTCCTCACGCTGTACATCGCGTTCGTCGCGAAGTCGAAGACCGACCACGAGCCGCTGGTGCAGGCCGCCATGCTCGGCCTGGTCGGCGCGGCCGCCGGTATCGGCAACTTCGCAGGCAACGCCGCGGGCGCCCGGATCAAACTCGGCCGCCCCGCCCTCATCGTGCTGCGCTGCACGGGTGCCGTGTGGATCATCGCCGTCCTGGCCGCGATCACCGACAATCTGCTGACCGCCGCCCTGGCCACCCTCGTCGCGTCGGCGGCCAGCGCCCTGGCGAAGGTGTCGCTCGACGCGTCGCTGCAGCACGACCTGCCCGAGGAATCGATCGCGTCCGGATTCGGTAGGTCGGAGACGGTCCTCCAGCTGAGCTGGGTCGTGGGCGGCGCGCTGGGCGTCCTCCTGCCCACCGAATACTGGATCGGGTTCTCCGTGGTCTCTGCCGTCATGACCATCGGGCTCGTCCAGACCGTCCTCACCTACCGCGGGAGCACCCTCCTGCCCGGGCTCGGCGGAAAACGTCCCGACCTGGCCGAACAAGAAGTGACCGAGCCCCACTCGACCCACCGGGCCGACCGATCGACAGGAAATGTGACGTAAGTGAGAATGCAGGCGCGAACCAAGAAGATCCTGGCACTGATCGTGGTGGGCCTGATGGTGGTCCTGGTGGCCTTCGTCGGAGTCATGTACGCGCTCATCCGCAATTCCTCGCCCCGCCTGCCCGAGATCACGGCCTTCGCCCACAACCGGGCCGAGCAGATCCCCCCGCTGGCGTACTGCAACCTGTATCTCGAGGACTGCACAACCGGTGACCTCGCCGAACTCGACGTGCCCCCCGGCTCGTCGCTGCAGCTGTCGCTGCCGCAGGAGATCGTCGACGCGCCGTGGCGCATGCTCGTCGTCTACCAGGACGCATCGGGACAGGTCGTCGTCCAGGAACAGGCCCACCGCGCCGGTGAGACCCGCGCCGTGACCGTGCCCTCCTCGGAAGACCTGCAGCTGGCAGGCGTCGAGATCCAGCTGCCGTCCGCCGTCATCGACGAGCAGGGGCTCACGCAGGCCCGGGCAGCCTGGTCGATCAAGACCGCCTAGCACGACACACGAAGAAGGCCCCTGCGCCGGAGCGCAGGGGCCTTTTCGTTGTCCGTCGAATCAGCTGTCGAGCTCGCGCGCGACGGCGCGGACCACCTCGGAGATGCGCTGGGCGGTCTTGCGGTCGGGGTACTTGCCCTTGCGCAGATCGGGCTGGACCTTCGCCTCGAGCAGCGTGATCATGTCCTCGACCATGCCGTGGAGTTCGTCCGGCGTGTGCTTCTTGGCGGACGGCTCCTTGCGCGCGGCGTTCTGACGCAGCGACGGCGCCGGGTCGAGCACCTTCAGGCTCAGAGCCTGGGGGCCGCGTCGACCGGCGGCCATGCCGAACTCGACGCGCTGGCCGGCCTTGAGGCCCTCGACGCCCTCGGGAAGAGCGGACGAACGCACGTAGACGTCCTCCCCCTCCTCCTGCGACAGAAAGCCGAAGCCCTTTTCGACGTCGTACCACTTCACCTTGCCGGTCGGCACCGCGTTCACCCGCTCATCACTTGGAGTGCAGTTGGTTGCACTTGGTATGCAAAACAGCGCGCCCCACCTCTGGTGCGGGACGCGCAGTGCCCACAGTCTACCTTGCAGAGACCCCCTCCGACATCCGGGTTTCCAGGCACTATCGTTGCTGGTGTGGCCCACGAACCGACTCCTCCGAGCACTCCTCACACACCCCGGAGGAGCGACGGACTCCTGCGCGTCGCACTCGCCCTCTTCGCGATCGGCTTCGTCGCGATCGTGGCGATCTTCCTGACCCCGGTGCTCTCCGATTCCGAACCGGGCCTCGTTCTCTATCTCATCGCCCTCGCGTGCCCGATCGGCTTCCTCCTCGGAATCGTCGCGGCGCTCAGACAGGGCAGACGCTCGCGCTGACACACCCGACCACCGACCGATGGGACGATCATGAGAATTCTGCTCAACATCATCTGGCTGATCTTCGGCGGTCTGTGGCTGGCGCTGGGGTACTTCGTCGCCGGAATCCTGTGCTGCATCCTGATCATCACGATCCCGTTCGGCATCGCGTCGTTCCGGGTCGGCGTCTACGCGCTGTGGCCGTTCGGGAAGACCGTCATCGACAAGCCGACGGCCGGTGTCGCCTCGCTGATCGGCAACGTCATCTGGTTCGTCATCGCCGGTCTGTGGCTCGCGATCGGGCACGTCGTGACGGCAATCGCCATGGCGATCACGATCATCGGGATTCCGCTCGCGGTCGCAAATCTCAAGATGATCCCCATCTCGCTCATGCCCCTCGGCAAGGACATCGTCGACGCCCCCCAGTGATGTGAGCTTCCTCACATAACGGCCCGGTAACGGAAGGGCAACGGCTCGGCGATACGCACGTCTTGTCGCCACTAGCTGGGAAGAGTCCCTGCGCGCCCAATGAGGCCCCGCAACAGGCGAAGACACTCCGCGTTATCAAATGGTGACACTGCGGCCTCGGCCCGTTACCGTCGTCACCGGCCGAGGAAACATCGGTCACATCCGGCCCGCCGCGCCAAACCTCGTCCCGCGGGTACCGGAGTCCCGACGAAGCATTCCAGGGACGAGGACGGGGGACCCAAAGTCCTCCAGGGAACGCAAGTTCTCAGACGGACACCGATCCGAATGTGCTTCGCACACTCGGATCTTGGGGTGAAGCCAGACCCTCTCCAGCCAGGAGAGGCGAGGCCGGGCGACCTCTCAGCCCGAACCCGACAGCTGACCTCGCAGGCGCGTGTGGAGAGGATCTCGACCACTATGAGCGGACGCCATCGCAAGCCCACCAACACCGGCCGCACCGTCGCCAAGGTCGCCGTCACCGGCGCCATCATGGGCGTCGCCGGAGCAGCCTTCTCGGGCACCGCGAACGCGGCACCCGACTCCGACTGGGACCGCCTCGCGCAGTGCGAGTCCGGCGGAAACTGGGGAATCAACACCGGAAACGGCTTCCAGGGCGGACTCCAGTTCTCCCCGAGCACCTGGAACGCACACGGTGGAACCCAGTACGCGGCCACCGCCAACCAGGCCTCGCGTGAAGAGCAGATCGTCGTCGCCGAGAAGGTCCTCGACTCCCAGGGCTGGGGCGCATGGCCGTCCTGCTCCTCGAGCCTCGGCCTGAGCAGCGCACCCACCCAGCGCACCGCCCCCGCAACCGTGCCCGAGGCCCCCGCGGCGCCGGCACTCCCCGACCTCACGGGCGGCGTCCCCAGCACCAACGGCACGTCGCAGTACGCCGGTGCCGTCGACAACGCGATCGAGGCCGTCAAGGCTCAGGGCATCGCGATCGATCCCCAGATCCTGCAGCTCATCGACGCGAACAAGGGACTGCTCCCGCAGTAATCCCCCGCGACTCACAGAAGAGGGGCCCTGCACCGATCCGGTGCAGGGCCCCTCTTGTGTCGTCGGGTCAGCGGTTGATCACGGTGTGCGGATGCGCGTACGGCAGCGAGTCCGCCGGCAGCGGGAACTCGGTGTCCTCGCCGAACGGGGACAATCCGCCCGCACGGCTCGACGACAGTTCGGTCACGGCGCTATCTCCATCGGCGGTTTCGGGCCACCCTGGATCCACGTACTGCTTCTTCGAATTGTTAGCCACGGTGCCATTTTGACAGGAGCATTCGGCGACGTACAGCCCAGGTCTCTAATCTGATAGTCGATGACCGACACCGACGACGCCACCGCGAGCACCAACGGCACCGCTGCCTCCCCGCGCGGCGCCGCGACCCTCGCGGACTGGCTGGCCGCGCGCAGCGACGCCGAACTGACGGATCTGCTCCGCAAGCGCCCCGACCTGGCGGTTCCACCGCCTGCCACGATCGTCGTCCTCGCCGGCCGCGCCGAACAGCGGGCATCGGTGGCCCGCGCGGCCGACAACCTGACGTCGCTGGACTTCGGCATCCTCGAACTCCTGGCGCTCGAACGGGCCGACGAGGTCGCCGTGCCGCGGGCCACGCTGCAGGACGCAGTGGGGTCGCGGGCGACGAAGAAGACCGTCGACGCCACGCTGGACGGCCTGCGGTCCGTGGGGATCGTCTGGGGGGACAAGACGTCGCTGCGCATCGTTCCCGCTGTCGTGGCCACCATCCCGTGGCGCGTCGGACGCAGCGCCGAACCCGACGAGACGCTGGACGAACCCGGCATCACGGCCGCGCTGGCCGGACTGCAGAGCGTCGAGCGGGACATCCTGGAGACCCTGTCGAAGTCGAGTTCGATCGGACGCACCCGGGACGCGGCCCCCGGAACACCCCCCGACCGTCCCGTGCAGCGACTCCTCGCCGCCGGGCTGCTGCGGTGGATCGACGACGAAACCGTCGAACTGCCCTATCAGGTGCGGCAGGTCCTGCGCGGGGAGGCCGTCTTCGACCCCACGTCGCTGGCCGCTCCCACCGTCACGGGCCGCAAGCACAAGCCGGCCGACATCAACGCCGCCGCGGCAGGTGAGGCGCTGGAACTGGTTCGCCACTGCGAGGACGTCGTCAAGGCTCTCGGCGAGATCCCGGCGCCCGCCCTGCGGGCAGGTGGGCTCGGTGTCCGCGAACTGCGCCGGATCGCCAAGACGTCCGGCATCGACGAGAACCGGCTGAGCCTGCTCGTCGAACTGCTCTCCGCTGCGGGACTGATCGCGAGCGGCACCCCGGATCCGGCGCCGACGTCCGACAACGGGGAGAACTACTGGGCCCCGACCACCGCGGTCGACAACTGGCTCACCGCGCCGGTCGCCCGGCGGTGGCACGCTCTGGCCGCCGCGTGGCTGGAACTTCCGCGCATGGCGTGGTTCATCGGCATGCGCGATGCCAACGACAAACCGGTCGCCGCGCTGTCCGAGGAGGTGCGCGCGCCGTCCGCGCCGCGCGACCGGCAGGCGATCCTGGGACTGCTGGCGGAACTGGGCAGCGGCCACTCGGCGGATCCGGCGGAGGTCAGCCGACTGCTGGCGTGGCGCCGCCCCCGCTGGGGTGCCCGGTTGCGGGTCCACGCGGTCGAACGCACCCTCGACGAGGCCGCGACGCTCGGTCTCGTCGCCCGCGGAGCGCTCAGCTCACCCGGACGCGCACTGCTCCACGGCGGCGACGCCGAGGCCGAGATGCACGCGTCGCTGCCCGAACCCGTCGACCACGTCCTCGTCCAGGCCGACCTCACCGTCGTCGCCCCCGGCCCGCTGACTCCGGACCTGCTGGAGCAGATCACCCTGGTCGCGGACATCGAGTCCGCCGGTGCGGCGTCGATGTACCGGATCAGCGAAGACAGCGTCCGGCGTGCCCTCGACGTCGGGATGACGGCGGCCGAACTGCACAGCCTCTTCGCGACCCGGTCGCGCACACCCGTCCCGCAGTCGCTGTCGTATCTGATCGACGACGTCGCGAGGCGGCACGGGCGGCTCCGGGCGGGGGTCGCGGCGTCGTTCGTCCGCTGCGAGGACCCCACCCTGCTCGCGGAGGTCCTGGCGTCGCCGGTGGCTGCAACTTTGGCCCTGCGCGCGTTGGCTCCGACGGTTGCGGTGTCGCAGGCACCGCTGCGGGAAGTTCTGGGCGAACTGCGGGCGGCCGGTTTCGCGCCCGCAGGCGAGGACTCGTCCGGAGCCCTGGTCGACCTGCGTCCCCGCGGCGCCCGGGTCGTGACCCGGCGCAAGGCTCCCGCCGGCCGCACCCCGGCCGTCGCCACGGACGCCCAACTCGACGCGGTCGTCCGGACCCTCCGCGCGGGCGACCTGGCCGCGTCGGCCCGGGGATCCGGCAGCATCCGCTCCGACGGGTCGCGGGCCAGCAGCGCCGCGACCATCGCCTTGCTCAACGCGGCGGCGCGGGAACGCACCAGCGTGACCATCGGTTATGTCGACGCGCAGGGCGTGGCGACGCACCGCATCGTCGATCCCGTGAGCGTCGGCGGCGGTCAACTCGACGCGTTCGACCCGGCGAGCGGCGCGGTCCGGCGGTTCACCCTTCACCGCATCACGTCCGTCGCCCGCGTCGACTGACCCGTGAGTAGTTGTTAACCACGGGCGGTTAACAACTACTCACGGGTCAGATAACGATTCTGCGCAAACGCCGAGGAATTTCGGGGCGCGCAATACCGTGATGCTGATATGTACCTGGCCGGGGACGACTACCAGGAGGCAGAACCGTGATTGTCACAGCAACGAAGCCGTCACAAAGTTGGATAAAAGGCGTCGTCCGGCTCATGATTGCCGTGGTGATCCTGCCGCTGGCGTTCGTCCTCGTCGGCGGCGGGACGGCCTCCGCGGACCCGTACAGCCGTCTGCGTGAGCACTGGGTCGACGCACCCGGCGGGGTCGGGCAGATCAAGGTGCGGATGTGGCTCGCGAACAACGGCAGCAACAAGGCCCTCTATCTCCTCGACGGCCTCCGCGCGACCAACGACGTCAGCGGGTGGGAGCACGAGACCAACGCCGCGTGGCTGTCCGACCACGGGATCACCGTCGTCGAACCGGTCGGCGGACAGTCCAGCTTCTACACGGACTGGTACGCGCCCAGCAACACCAACGGTCAGCCCTACACGTACAAGTGGGAGTCGTTCCTCACCCAGAACCTGCCCGACTTCCTGGCGAACAATTACGGCATCAGCCGCACCAGCAACGCGATCGCCGGACTGTCGATGGGCGGCAACGCGGCGTTGATCCTCGCCGCCTACCACCGGAACCAGTTCACGTTCGCCGGGTCGATGTCGGGGTATCTGAACCTGTCGGCGCCGGGCATGCGTGAGGCGATCCGGGTGGCGATGCTCG
Organism: Rhodococcus sp. JVH1; assembly: GCF_000280725.2. NCBI lineage: Bacteria > Bacillati > Actinomycetota > Actinomycetes > Mycobacteriales > Nocardiaceae > Rhodococcus > Rhodococcus sp. JVH1. Next base: position 2,553,442 of record NZ_CP166289.1, read on the forward strand.
ACTCCGGCGGCTACAACTCCGACTGCATGTGGGGTCCGCCGTGGGATCCGGCGTGGCTCCGCAACGATCCGTTCGTCGCCGCCCCGCTGCTCCGCGGGCTTCCGATGTGGATCTCGGCGGGCGCAGGCCTCCCCGGCCCGCACGATCAGCCGCAGTCCGCCATCGACGTCTTCAACGTCGGAACCGGCATGGGCCTCGAGGCGATCGCGCTGGCCCAGAACCGTGCCTTCCAGGTGCGGCTCGACACCCTCGGCATCGGCGCGCACTACGACTTTCCGGCGACGGGAACCCACAGCTGGGGCTACTGGCAGGACCAGCTGTGGGCCATGCTGCCGATGATGAAGGCGTCGATCGGCGCCTGAGCGTGGCCTCCGGCCCCGTGAGTACTTATTAACGTCCGGCGGTTAATAAGTACTCACGGGCGGCGAAGCCGCATAGGCGTCCCAGAGTTCCCGGTAGACACCACCCCGGTCGAGCAGCTCGTCGTGTGTTCCGACTTCCGCGACCTGCCCGCCGTCGAGGACCACCACCCGGTCGGCTCGCGCCGCGGTGCTCAATCGGTGCGCCACGACGACGGTGGTGCGCCGCCGGGACAGGTTCTCGGTCGCGAGCCGGACGCGGTCCTCGGTGGCCAGGTCCAGTGACGCCGTGGCCTCGTCCAGCAGCAGGATGTCGGGGTCCACCAGTTCGGCGCGGGCGAGTGCCAGCAACTGGCGTTGTCCGGCCGACAGGTTGCGCCCGTGCTCCCCGATCGGCTGCAGGTATCCGAGGGCGAGCCCGGACACCATCTCGTGGGCACCGACAGCGCGGCTGGCGGCCTCGACCTCCGCGTCGGTCGCGTCCGGGCGCCCATAGGCGACGGCGTCGCGGACGGTGGCGCCGAACAGGTGCGGCTCCTGCGGAACGACACCGAGTCGCTGCCGGAACGACGCGAGGTCGAGCGACCGAGTGTCGATGCCGTCGACGCGTACCGCACCCTGCGTGGGGTCGTAGAACCGGGCGAGCAGCTTGAGCACGGTCGACTTGCCCGCGCCGGTCTGACCGACGAGGGCGACCGTCTCGCCCGGTTCGATGCGAAGCGCGACCCCCCGCAGCACCTCTCCCTTGCCGGATTCGTACGCGAAGTGGACGTCGTCGAACACGATGCCGCCCTGGAGGCGGTCGAGGACGATCGGATCGCCCGCCTGCGGCGTGGTGGTCGGCGTCCTCATCAGCCCCCGCAGTCGACCGAGTCCGATCACGGCCTGCTGGTAGCCGTCGAACACCTGTGAAAGCTGTTGTACGGGAGCGAAGAACAGTTCGACGTAGAGCACGAAGGCGATCAGGGTGCCGACGGTGAGGGTTCCGCCGTGGATCCGCGCCGTCCCTGCCGCGAGCACCAGCCCGGTCGCGACCACCGACAGAAACTCGACGAACGGAAAGTACAGGGCCATGTACCGCTGAGCCCGTAGCCGCGACTCACGGAAGTCCCAGGCCCGACGGGCGAACTGGGCCGCGTTGTAGTCCTCGCGCCGAAATGCCTGGGTGACGCGAATATTCGTCACGTTCTCCTGCAGGTAGGCGTTGACGATCCCGACGCGATCGCGGGCCTCGGCGTAGGCGGGCACGGACTTTCGGCGGAACACCACCGTGGCCGCGACGAGGACGGGCACCACGAGGACCAGCACGAGGGCCAGTTCCGCGTCGATCACCGGGAGTGCCACCAGCACACCGGAGATCGTCAGCGCGCTCACCACCGCCGTCGCCAGACCTGTCTGCAGGAAGTTGGACAGGCTGTCGACATCGGTGGTCATGCGTGTCATGATCCGGCCTGCCAGTTCTCGCTCGTAGTACTGCAACCCGAGCCGCTGCAGCTGCGCGAACGTCTTGACCCGCAACGTGTACAGCAGCCGTTCGCCTGTCCGCCCGGTCACCCGCGCCTGGGCGATGTTGACGGCCCAGTCCAGCAGCACCACCAGATTGGTCGCGGCCGCCGCGAGCAGCAGCAGGTCGCGGGCGCCTTGCAGCACTCCCCGATCCACCCCGGTACGGACGAGGACCGGCACCGCGATCTGCGCGACGGCGTCCAGCCCGACGAGCGCCAAGCCGGCGACCAGCGGCAGGAGGAGCGGCCGCAGCAGTGAGCGGAGGCTGAACGCCGGGTCGGCGGCCCGGGCCTCGTCCGCGGCGACGTCGGGGTCTCCCGTGAGTGGCGGCAGGTCGTCGAGCCGAGCCATGACTTCGGGGCTGGGCGGCGCCGACGAGAGGATTCCGCCCGACGCGCCTCCGCGTGAGGGTCCACTGGCACCCGCGGCCGCGGTTGCGAAAGCCGCTGCGGCTCTGGCATCGAACACCCCGGATGCCTCGTCGCCGTCTTCCCGGCGCCACAGTTCGGCGGTGACACCGTCGACGTCCGGCGGCTCGTTCGACGTGTCCGGAGCGGTCACGTCGTCCGCGCTCGACAGCAGCGCGCGGAACAGGGGGCACCTTTCGTCGAGTTCGGCACTCGTGCCCACATCGACGATGCGCCCGTGCGCCAGGACCGCGATGCGGTCGGCCAACGCGAGCGTCGACCGGCGATGCGCAATGATCAGCGTGGTCCGCTCGCTGGTCGCGACGCTCAGTTCGTGGTGGATGGCGGCCTCGACGCGGGCGTCGACCGCCGATGTCGCGTCGTCGAGCACCAGGATCCGCGGATCGGTCACCAATGCCCGGGCGAGGGCGATCCGCTGCCGCTGCCCACCCGACAACGTCACCCCCTGCTCCCCCACGACGGTGTCGAGGCCGTCCGGCAGTGCGTCGACGAATTCCTCCGCCTGCACCACGCGGAGCGCCTCACGCACCAGTGCCTCGTCGGCATCCGGCCTGCCGTAGGACACGTTGGCGCGGATGGTTTCGGACATGAGGTAGCTGTCTTCGAAGACGACGCCGAGCGCGGAGCGCAGCGAGCCGAGCGACAGCCGACGGGTGTCGATCCCCCCGACGGTGACCGCACCCGCGTCGACGTCGTACAACCGCGGAACGAGCATGGCCAGAGTCGATTTCCCCGATCCGGCGGCGCCGACCACCGCCACCGTCTCCCCGGGTGCGATCCGCAGGGACAGTCCGTCGAGGAGGCGATTCGACGGGTCGTATCCGAACGCCACGTCGTCGAACACCACTTCGAGGGGCCCGCCCGGCAAGTCCACGGCGCCGGGTGGGGTCGTGACGGCCGGGGCGTTGTCGATCACCTCGCGGACACGCTCGACGCTGGCCCGGCCCTGTTGGCTCACGGTCAGCAGCGTGGCGAGCTGACGCACGGGCGAGGCGAACGACGCCAGATACGTGGTGAAGGCGACGAACGTGCCGAGCGACAGCGTGCCGTGCAGCGCCAGCCATCCTCCGAGTGCCAGGACGAGTGCCTGCCCGAGCATCGGGACCGCCTGCAGTGCAGGGTTGTACCGGCTGGTCAGCCGTGCGACGCGCAGCCGGGAACGGAAGAGGTCCCCTGCCCGCTTCTCGAGGTCTTCGAGTTCGCGGCCTTCCTGGCCGAATCCCTTGACGACGCGCACCCCCGTGACGGCGGCTTCGACTCCCCCGGCCACGATCGCCGCCTGTTCCTGGGCATGCCAGTTGGCGGGGAACAGGTCGACGCGGCTGCGCATCGAGATGAACCACAACGCAGGCAGGACGGCGAGAGCGACCAGGGTGAGGATCGGCGACAGCACGGCCATCACGGCCAGGGAGATCGCGAACATCAGCAGGTTCCCTGCCATGTGCGGCAGTAACTGCAGGAGCATCTGGATCAGCGTGATATCCGAGATCGACCGGCTGACCACCTGCCCGGTCTGCAGTCCGTCCTGCTTGACGCCGTCCAGCCGCAGCAGGGACCGGAAGGCGTCGCCCCGCAGGTCGTACTGCACTCCGAGGGACAGCTGCCCGGAGCGGTACCGACGCGTGTACGCGGCGGCGAAACGGAGCGATGCGAGGGCGATGAGCACCGCGATCCACGGCGCCAGTGCATGATTCGTGTCGACCGCGGCGTTGTCGATCACGTGCCGGACGGCCAGCGGGATGGTGGCGGTGGCGGCGGCCGCCACCGCCGCCGCCCCGTACGCGAGAACGAGATTGCGGCGTTGGCGCAGACAGTACCCGAACAGGTACCGCAGCCAGCCGACGTTCTCCCCCGAAACTTCCGTCGTCACTGCGCAGACACCAGCGTGGAATCCTTCTCGACCGCAAACTGATTGGCGGGCCGCGGCAATCCGTAGTGCCCGCGCAGTGTGGACTCGGTGTAGTCGGTGCGGAAGAGTCCGCGTTCCTGCAGAATCGGAACCACGGAGTCGACGAACTTCTCCAGCCCGGACGGAAGGACCGCGGGCATGATGTTGAATCCGTCGGCCGCGCCGTTTTTGAACCAGTATTCGATCGTGTCGGCCACCTGGAGCGGGGTGCCCGCGAACGTGCGGTGACCGCGACCACCACCGAGTCGCCCGATCAGCTGCCGGACGGTGAGCTTCTCGCGGCGGGCGAGGTCCACGATCAGCGTGTACCGGCTCTTCGCACCCTCGATCTCGTCCTCGGACGGCAAGTCCTCGGGAAGTTCCTCGTCGAGCGGGAGCTGCTCCGGTTCGAGATTGAACCGCTGCGCCAGCTGCTTGCGGGCGTATTCCGGCGAGATCAACCTCTCCAGTTCCGCCTCGAGTTCGCGGGCCTCCTCTTCGGTGTCAGCGATGACCGGCACGATGCCGGGCAGGATCAGCACCTGCTCGGGGTCCCGGCCCACTTTCGCGACACGGTCCTTGACGTCCGCGTAGAACGCCTTCCCCTCGTCGAGGGTGGGTTGGGCGGTGAAGATGGCCTCCGAGTACCTGGCGGCGAAATCCTTCCCGTCCTCGGACGACCCGGCCTGCACGAGCAGCGGATATCCCTGCGGCGACCGCGGCACGTTGAGGGGTCCCCGCACCTTGAAGAACCGGCCCTCGTGTTCGATGACGTGCACCTTGGCGGAGTCGGCATGGATCGCGACGTCCTTGTCCGCGACGATGGCGTCGTCCTCCCAGCTGTCCCACAGCTTGGTGGACACCTCCACGAATTCCGCTGCCCGCTCGTACCGGCTCCGGTGCGCGGGGGTGTCGTCGAGACCGAAGTTCTGTGCCGCATCGGCGCCGGCCGTGGTGACGATGTTCCAGCCGGCGCGTCCACCGCTGACGAAGTCGAGGGACGCGAACCGCCGCGCCAGGTTGTACGGCTCGTTGTAGCTGGTCGACGCGGTCGCGATCAGGCCGATCTTCTCGGTGGCCGCGGAGATCGCCGTCAGGATGATCGTCGGCTCCAGCTTGCCGCTCGGCCTGCGTTCCGGATTGCTGAACAGCACCGGGCTGTCGGCGAGGAACACCGAGTCGAACTTTCCGCGTTCGGCGGTCTGCGCCAACGAAATGTAGTGCTTGATATCGAGATTGGCGTTCGGATCGCTCTCGGGTAGGCGCCAGGCGGCCTCGTGGTGTCCGATCGCCATCAGGAATGCGTTGAGATGCAGCCGGCGCTGGGGTGACGAACTCATGGTGAAACTCCCTTACTGTGCCGCTACCTCGACGCCGAGGGCGCCGAGCAGCGTGGTGCGAAACTCGTGGAACTTGCTGTCGCCGAGCGCTCTCGGCTTCGGGATGTCGATGATCTCGTCGACGACGATCTGCCCGCGATCGAGAACGAGTACCCGGTCGGCGAGCGCGATCGCTTCGTCGACGTCGTGTGTGACGAGCAGGACGGTCGGGCGGTGGCGACGGATCAACTCCTGTAGGAGGGCGTGCATCTTGATCCGGGTCAGCGCGTCGAGAGCGCCGAAGGGCTCGTCGGCCAGGAACAGTCGGGGCTCGCGGACCAACGCTCGGGCCAGCGCCACCCGTTGCTGTTCACCGCCGGACAGTTCGCTGGGCCACGCCTTCTCCCGGCCCGCGAGCCCGACCTCCGCGAGCGCCGCCGCTCCCCTGCTCGTGCCGGTGCGGCCCAGTCCGAGCGTCACGTTGTCCAGCACCTTCAGCCACGGCAGCAGCCGTGAGTCCTGGAATGCCACCGACACCTCCTCGGGCACGGTGAGGGTTCCGCCGCGGCCCTCGACGTCGTAGTCGAGGCCGGCGAGCGCGCGGAGCAGCGTGCTCTTGCCGGACCCGCTCTTTCCGAGCAGGGCCACGAACTGGCCTTCGGGAATGTCGAGGTCCAGGCGGTCGAGGACGGTCTTGTCGCCGAATCCGCGGACGAGGGATCGCACCTGCACGGCGGCGGCTTCTAGCCGGCGAGCGTCTTGCGCCATGACAGGGACCGCCTTTCGATGTAGCGGAGGACGGAGTCGGACAGGAGACCGAAGATGCCGTAGACCGCGAGCCCCACGAGAATCACGTCGGACTGTCCGTAGTTCTGCGCGTTGTACATCATCTTTCCCAAACCGGTCACCGCGTTGATTCCCTCGACGACGATGAGGGTGAGCCAGGCACCGGTGACCGAGAGGCGCAGTCCCAGAAAGAATCCCGGCATTGCACCCGGCAGTACGACCTTGCGGATGAACGTGGCCCGGGACAACCCGAGGACCTCGGCGAGTTCGACGTACCGGTTGTCGATCGACGTCAACGAATTGTGCGTCTGGATGTACATGTGGACGACGACACCGAGCGCGATGATCACGATCTTGAACGTCTCGCCGATGCCGAGCCAGAGGATCAGCAGCGGGATGAGGCCGAGCGTCGGGATGGCGCGTTTGAGCTGGATCGGCCCGTCGATCAAAGCGTCACCGGAACGCGTCAGACCGGCGACGACGGCCAGGGCCGTCCCGATCACCACACCGAACGCGAAACCGATGGCGGCACGGCTCAACGATGCGAGGACGTGTTCCTGCAGGATGCCGGTGGAGATCAGCTCGACGGCCGTGGTGACCACGGTCCACGGCGCGGACAGCTTTCGTGCGTCGATGAAGCCGGTGAGACTTCCCACTGCCCACACCGCGAGGAGGAGCAGGACACCGGCCAGCCGGGAGAACGGAAACGCCTTGCGCAGCCCGAGTCGGCGGATCTGCCGATCGGCGACGCCGAGCCTCGGGGCCTCGGGGGCGACACTGCGTGCCGGTGCGGGCGCGGAGAGAGTGCTGGTCATCGCTGCACACCGCCCCGGTACTCGGCCGGAACAGCGTCGGCGGCGATCGTCTCGAATCGTCGGTCGAACAACTCGTCGGCATCGAACTCACTGAAGTACCCTGCATCGGACAGCAATTGGACGGTGTCCTGCGTCCATTCGACGGCGGCGTCCCAGTTGGCCGGGTAGACCGGACGCTGCCCGACGGAGGCGACGATGCGCTTACCGTCCTCGGCCGATACCTGTTCGCTCTCCACGTAGTACTTCTGGATCCAGGCGTCCTGGTTCTCCCACGCCCAGACCTCCCCGCGAGCCCAGAACGGAATGAACGCCTTGATCGCCGCGGCCTTGGCCGGGTCCTGGAGGACTTCCACCGGTGCCCAGAGCACGGTGAGCGCGTCCACGGCGTCGGTGGCCAGCGCCTTGGCTCCGTCCGGCCCGTACTGGTTCAGGTACTTCGTCACCGTCGGCTCCGACAGCGGCGCGATGTCCACTTGCTTCGACTGCAGCGCGGTGAGGAACTGCGGGCTGGGGAGCTCGACGAGCTGGACGTCCTTGGTGGTCAGACCCTGCGCCTTCAGCGTTCGCAGGATCACGACACCCTGCGCCTGCCCGGGTGAGAACGCGATCTTTTTGCCCCGCAGGTCCGGCAGTTCCGTGATGTCCGAGCCGGGAGCGGTGGCCAGCAGGTACTGCGGCTGTTCCTTCTCTCGGACCGCGACGATCTTCGCGTCGAGCCCGGTGGCGTGCGCTTGGATCGGCGGGATCGCGGCGTTGGTGGCCAGATCGACCGCGTTGCCCCGGAAGGCCTGGATCACGTCGGGACCGGCACTGACGTCCGGCCAGTCCGACACGGTGAACGGGAGGTCCGCGAGCTGGTCGGTCGCCTCGAGTTGAAGCCGGGTTGTCTTTATCGACACGCTGAGCGAGGTTCCGTCCGGAACCTGATCGGGTACAGCATCATCGAGAGACAACCCGCCGGAGGGACCGGACGAGCAGGACGCGAGCCCGAGCGCCACGACGCCGGCGAAGGCGGCGCGCGTGAGGCGCCGATACCCGGCGGAAGACACGAGTGAACTGGACATGATTGATCCTTCGAAGGATGTGATCTCCGGTCGGGCACATCGGACAGTTCGTCGAGTGCCACAGAGGAGCGAGAAAGGAAGAACAGAAAGGTATTTCGAGCGTCCGCCGAAGTCAGCGCGGAGACGTCAGATGCGACCCGGTCGCGTGCGGCGACAACAGGACTCGGAGCGACACGAGGTTGTACGCACACTGTCCGCCATGGTGGTGTTCACACCAATATCCTTGCGATCCAGCGTAATAGACGTCAACATTGCTTCCCACCGAATTAACTCCGGATGTGTGATACATGTCACGATATGCCGGCCAACGGCCGCACGAAGCTGGTGAGAGGCGCCCGGTAGAGCTCCGCGAGGATCACGGAACCGGCGGATACCGGCAGTGCCCGCCCGGGGAAACTGGTGGACAACACCGACTGCGACGGGTCGTCACACGTCGCCGACGACTCCCCGACTGCTCGCCGAACCGTGTCGAGAGTACCCGGAATCTGGCTCACGCCTTGGTCGCAGACGATCAGGACCTCCGGATTGAACAGATCGAGCAGCCGGGCTGCCACCACCCCGACGCCGTGCGCCCGTTCCTCGAACAGTGCCAGTGCCGCCGGCTGCCGACGTCGACCCGCGTCGAGAAGGTCGCCGAAGATCGGCCGCTCGATGGTGCCGAGCTGCATCGCCCTGCGCACCAGCACCCGATCCGACAGGGTGGCCTGCACGCATCCGGTACGCCCGCAGGCGCACTCCTCGACACTGTTCTCGACGGGCACGTGCGCCACCGCGCCTGCCGCCGCGCGCGGGCCGTGGTGGACCACGCCTCCGGTCGCGAACGCGGCGTCCACCACGTTCCCGACGAAGAGCTGCACCACACTGTCTCGCGCCCTCGGCTCCCCGAACAACACCTCCGCGTCGATGAGGGCCCGCGCGTGCGAATCCATCCGGACGTCCAGACCCGTGCGGTGCTCGAGATCCGCCCGGACCGGGTATCCGTTCCACCCGGGGATCGGATGCTCACGCACCACACCCGATTCCGAGTCGATCCAGCCGCCGGCCGCGAAACCGACGCCGATCGGGACAGACACGTCACCGTGCCGGGCGGCCAGCGCCTCGAGGGTCGTCACGGCGTTCCGCAGGATCTCGGCCGGTCCGAGCCCGAAATGTGGATCACGGGATCGGGCCACCACCTGCCCACGCAGGTCGAGCAACGCGGTGGTCACGTGGGTCATCGCCAGGTGGATGCCGTAGACGACGAAGCGGGTGTCGTCGAGGTCCACCGGGACGTGTGGCCGTCCCAGACCGGTGGGACCCGAGATCTCCGGCAGTTCCCGCAGCAGGCCGCGTTCGACGAGTTGCGCACTGGCGGTGGTCACCGTCGCGGGTGAGAGCCCGGTGACCCGCGCGATCGTGCTGCGCGCGATCGGCCCACGGTCGAGGACGGTGCGCAGCACCGTGCCCGCGCTGGCGCCGGAACGGCCGGCACCACGCCGGGTGTCGGGCTGGGTTCGCGCCATCGTTCCCACCTTCCCCGCGCGCAGTGATTTCGATTGATCTCGAACGCTAACGAAGGGGAACGTGCAGTTCAACGGACTCGATTCCCGTGAATTTAACTCCCCGTGAGTACTTGTTGACGTCCCGCGGTTAATAAGTACTCACTGGGGCTAGCCGCCCAGATTGACCTCGATGCAGTACGTGCGCTCGGGTTCGGAGAACGCGATGGGGAATGCGCTGTCGAACTCGTTGCACAGGGTTTCGTCGTTCTCGCCGTCCGCACGTCTGACGACCTTCACGGTCTGCGCCTCGGTGCAGTCGGACGGCACGATCCGGCCGTCGTCCTCGAGCAGGTAGCAGGAGTCCTCGAGCATGTTCGGAACGAGGCAGAGCGTGGTCTGCACGTCTTCGTCCTCGCTCACGAGGGTGTACGAGAAGTAGTCCTCCGCGCACTGGACGTCGCCGTCGTTCTTCTGCGCCACCTCGTACGTGGCCTCGCTGTCGGAGCAGTCCCGCTTCTCGTGCGAGGTGTCGGCCGCGGTCGTCGACGCGGACTCGAAGAAGAGGCAGTCGCCGACGTCGAGAGCATTCTTGTCGGCGCTCTTCACGGCGAACACAGCGAACGCGGCGATAGCGGCGAGGATCACGACGGCGACGACGCCGAGAGTGATGAACAGCCCCTTCCGCGATTTCTTCGGCGGCGGCGGGTACTGGCCGGGCGGGTACTGGCCGGGCTGCTGCCCGTACTGGCCGGGCGGGTACTGGCCGGGTTGCTGGGCGTACTGCCCCTGCGGGTACGGCTGCTGGGGGTACTGGCCCTGCTGGTACGGCTGCTGCGGCCCGCCCTGCGGGTACGGTTGCTGCGGGTTGTTCGGCGGTTCGCCGGGGATGTTCGGATCGGGACGGTTGGGGTCGTCGGGGGGCTGGGTCATCGCGAGCCTCGTCTCTGGGTCGATCCATCCGGCTGTCCCTCAATTTAGGCCCCGACCGCCCCGGATGTGCAGGTATCGGGCCGCGTCGGAGGCCGCGACGTGGCGCGGTGTCGCTCAGATCAGGACAATGGACAGGCTGGCTACATCCGGCACCGCATTTTCGAGGAGGCTTCCGTGACCGACGGACCGTTGATCGTCCAATCCGACAAGACCCTGCTGTTGGAGGTCGATCATGAACGCGCGAACGACGCCCGCCAGGCGATCGCGCCGTTCGCGGAACTCGAGCGCGCGCCCGAACACGTCCACACCTACCGGATCACCCCGCTGGCCCTGTGGAACGCGCGCGCCGCCGGACACGACGCCGAGCAGGTGGTCGATGCGCTGGTCAACTTCTCCCGGTACGCGGTGCCTCAGCCGTTGCTGGTCGACATCGTCGACACGATGGCCCGGTACGGGCGCCTGCAGCTGGTGAAGAACCCGGCCCATGGTCTGACGCTGGTCAGCCTGGACCGCGCGGTCCTCACCGAGGTGACCCGGCACAAGAAGATCGCCCCGATGCTCGGTGCGCGCGTCGACGACGACACGGTCGTGGTCCACCCGAGCGAGCGCGGCCGTCTCAAGCAGTTGCTGCTCAAGGTCGGCTGGCCGGCGGAGGACCTCGCCGGGTACGTGGACGGCGAGGCGCACGCCATCGACCTGGACTTCGACGGCACGTCCCCCGGGTCCGCGGACGGCACGTGGCACCTGCGCGACTATCAGGAGATGGCCGCCGACTCGTTCTGGGCGGGCGGGTCCGGTGTCGTCGTCCTGCCCTGTGGTGCGGGTAAGACGATGGTCGGTGCGGCGGCGATGGCCAAGGCGAAGGCCACCACGTTGATCCTGGTGACGAACACGGTCGCGGGACGGCAGTGGAAGCGTGAGCTGATCGCGCGCACGTCGCTCACCGAGGAGGAGATCGGCGAGTACTCGGGCGAGCGCAAGGAGATCCGTCCGGTCACGATCGCCACGTACCAGGTGATCACCCGGCGCACCAAGGGCGAATACAAGCATCTGGAGCTCTTCGATTCCCGCGACTGGGGTCTTGTGATCTACGACGAGGTACACCTCCTGCCCGCCCCGGTGTTCCGCATGACCGCCGACCTGCAGTCCCGTCGACGCCTCGGCCTCACCGCCACCCTGGTGCGCGAGGACGGCCGTGAGGGCGACGTGTTCTCGCTGATCGGACCCAAGCGGTACGACGCACCGTGGAAGGACATCGAGGCGCAGGGGTGGATCGCGCCCGCCGACTGCGTCGAGGTGCGGGTGACGCTGACGGACGCCGAACGGATGTCGTACGCCGTCGCCGAACCCGACGAGCGGTACAAGCTGTGTTCCACCGCGCACACCAAGATCGCGGTGGTGAAGTCGATCCTGGAACGGCATACCGACGCACCGACGTTGATCATCGGCGCGTACCTCGACCAGCTCGACGAACTGGGTGAGGCGTTGAACGCCCCGGTCATCAAGGGGTCGACCAAGAACAAGGAGCGCGAGGAACTGTTCGACCGTTTCCGGGCGGGCGAGATCCAGACGCTGGTCGTCAGCAAGGTCGCGAACTTCTCGATCGACCTGCCGGAAGCGTCTGTCGCCGTCCAGGTTTCGGGCACGTTCGGTTCCCGCCAGGAGGAGGCTCAGCGACTGGGCCGCCTGCTGCGACCCAAGCACGACGGCGGCCAGGCCCACTTCTACTCGGTGGTGGCACGCGACACGCTCGACGCCGAGTACGCCGCCCACCGGCAGCGCTTCCTCGCCGAGCAGGGGTACGCGTACCGGATCACCGACGCGGACGATCTGCTGGGCCCGGCCATCGGGTGACCGCCTGCCACCGGACCGGGAGCTCTAAGCTGGGGCCGTGCGACATTTCGAGTTCACCGTCGACCGAGCCTACGCGAAGTCTGTCAACCAGACGTTCGCCGACATGCGACGCCTGCAGGTGTCGGCGATCGTGGTGGCGCTGCTGTTCGCGGCCGCCGCTGCCGGTCTGATCCTGCTCGCCCACCCCTGGTCGATCATCCTCGGTGTCGTCGTGGCGATCGCCGCGCTGACGTCGGTGTGGGTGGCGTTCTGGGTGCCGAAGAAAGTCGGCAGCATCGAGGAGTTGTACGCGAAGAGCCCGCTGGTGCCTGCGGTCGTCTCGGAGGTCCATCCCCGCGCGGTCACCCTGCTGTCGCTGATCGACGTCGCGAAGCCCTCCGCGGGCCGGGCGTCGTACGCCCTCGTCACCCGCAACGTTCCGATCCGGACCGGTCAGAAGCAGCGGGTGGGCGACAGGGTGCCGTCCGTCGCACTCCTGAACGACCGCAGCACCCACAACGACGCCGACACGTGGGAGATGGTCAGCCCGATGCCGATCGCGTGGGGCACCCGCGACGCGACGGTGCGTTCCCGCGCGGAGGACGCCATCGATCAGGTCGAGTGGGATTTCCTGCAGAGCCGGATCCCCGAGTCCGAGCACATCCGGACCAGCCCCGACCAGCGGGTCGCGGTGTCCGAGCACGACCTTCCGGAGGGCCTGCGCTGATCGGCCGCTAGGGCCAGCCTTCGGCCTGCTGCCGCGGGTCGCCGGCGAGCAGGGCGGCCACCCACGAATCACGCCGGACGCCGCGCTGCACGAGTCCGGCGCGCTGGACGCCCTCGAACCGGAAGCCGACCCGGCGGGCGACCGCCGCCGAGTCGACGTTGCCGACGAACGCGCGCCATTCGATGCGTTCGAGCCCCATGCCGTCCGGCCGAAACGCGAAATCGCACACCAGGTTCACCGCGGTCGTCATGAGGCCCCGCGACCGTGCCGCCGGCGACAGCCAGTATCCGATCTCCGCCGCCGTCACGTCCCGCGCCATCAGACCGATCATCCCCAGCACGGGACCGTCCTCGCGGTCGCGCAGCGCCCAGGTGGGACTGCGATCGGCCCACCCGGACGGCACCGTCTGCCGCACGAACTGCTCGGCGTCCGAGCTTGTGTACGGCGCGGGCATCGTCGTCCACTCGGCGATCGACGCGTCGCTGCACGCCGCGCAGATCTCGTCGACGTCGGAGACGACCGGCGGGCTCAGCCACAGTGTGTCGGCGGCGAGGGTGACGACGAACATGCCCGCCACTCTATGCCCGGTGAGGCGGCCTGCTGATCAACGCAGCGCGGGCAGCACTTCCTTCTCGAACAGTTCGATGCCCGACGTGTCGTACGCGGCTTCCGGGAAGTAGAAGATGCCGTAGGACATGCCCTGCGCCTTCAGCGCCGACAGTTTCTCGACGATCTGCTCCGGCGTTCCCACACCGGGCATTCCGCGGAAGGCTCCTAGGGCACCCTCGGCGGCGTCGGCACCGACGTGGGGGGTGAGGCGGTCCTTCAGGGTGAGCAACCGCTGCTCGACCTCCGCCTCGGTGGTGCCGATCGCGACGTTGTAGTTGGCCGAGCGGGTGATGGCGTCGAAGTCGGTACCGACGGTGTCGCAGTGCTTCCGCAGGATCTCGGACTTCTGCGCGAAGCCCTCGGGTGTGCCGTCGAAGTTGGTGTACTGCGCGTACTTTGCCGCGATCTTCAGCGTCACCTTCTCGCCGCCACCGGCGATCCACAGCGGGATGCCGCCTTCCTGCAACGGAAGTGGGCGGACGATGGCCCCGTCGACCTGGTAGTGCTTGCCTTCGAGGGTCGCGATGCCGTTGGTCCAGGCCTGACGCATGATCTGCACGCCCTCGTCGAGGCGGCCGAGACGCACACCGGCAGAGGGGAATCCGTATCCGTACGCCTGCCACTCGTGCTCGTACCAGCCGCCGCCGATACCCATCTCGACGCGTCCGCCCGAGATGAGGTCGGTGGTGGCGGCGACCTTCGCGAGGTAGGCCGGGTTGCGGTAGCTCATCGCCGTACACATCTGGCCGAGACGCACCCGTGAGGTGACCGCCGCGAACGCGGACATGAGGGTCCACGCCTCGTGCGTGGCCTCCTCGGTCGGTGCCGGGACGGTATGGAAGTGGTCGTAGACCCACAGCGAATCCCAGGACGAACCCTGATCGGCGCGCAACGCGAAGTCGCGCATCACCGACCACTGATCCGAGGGATCGATTCCGACGAGATCCAGACGCCAACCTTGAGGAACGAACAATCCGAAGCGCATGAAACGAATGTACCTATGCTTCCTGTTTTTCGAGCGGTGAGGACCCGGGCTCCGACGCGGTCGGCGGTGGCCACGGGGAATAGACCGGGATGAACCGGAACAGGAGACCTGCGCCGACCAGCGCCGCTCCCCCGATCGCGGCGACGGCAGCCCCGAGCGGGACCACCGCGGCGAGCGCGCCGACGCCGAAGGGTCCGGCGAACATGCCGGTGTCGTGGGTGAGCCGCCAGGCAGCGAGGAATTCGGCGCGCGTCGCCGGTGGGGCGATGTCGGCGCCGAGCGTCATGATGACGCCGTTGCCGAGCCCGTTGCCGATGCCCATCACGACGGCGACGACCCCGATCGACAGGAGGTCGTGCGAGAACGGCAACGCCAGGTAGGACGCCCCGATCACCAGAAGCGAGGGCACCGCGATGAACCGGCGTCCGTACCGGTCCATGAAGTGTCCGGCCGGATACGAGCACAGCAGATCGACGGCCGCTCCGACTCCGAAGACGAGGCTGACCTGGGCGGCGTCGAGTCCGAGATGGGCAGCCCACAGCGGCAGCACCGCCTCCCGCGAGGCGCGGGCCGCACCCATGAGGAGCGACCCGGCGCCGAGCGTGGCCAGCAGCTTCCGGTGCCGGCGCAGAATCGACGGCAGCGTCGCGTGGGTACCGGCGGTGCCTGCGTGGTGCCTCGGCGGGTCGGGGACCCTCGACATCAGCCACCCGGACAGCACGACGCCGACGAACTGCACCATGAATCCGCCCCGGGCGCCGACCACCAGGATCACGGCGGCGCCGAGCAGCGGTCCCACGAAGAAGCCGAGCCGCCACATCGCCGCGAACGACGACATCGCCCGGGCACGCAGCCCGATCGGCACGGCGTCGGCCAGGTAGCTCTGGCGGGCCAGCCCCCACACGGCGTTCGCGAGCCCGGTCAGCAGTGC
Source organism: Rhodococcus sp. JVH1 (assembly GCF_000280725.2). NCBI lineage: Bacteria > Bacillati > Actinomycetota > Actinomycetes > Mycobacteriales > Nocardiaceae > Rhodococcus > Rhodococcus sp. JVH1. The sequence goes on from NZ_CP166289.1 coordinate 2,569,103, forward strand.
CCCCACGCCCAGCATCCAGGGTGTCTGCGCGAGCAGACAGACCAGCACTCCGGCGGCGCCGACGGTACTGCCGCCGATGATGGACCGCCGCTCCCCGAACCTGGCGACGATCCGGCCTGCGGGCAGGTCGCCGAGGACGGCGCCGAGCCCGACGACCGCGACGATCAGCCCGGACACGGCCACGGACGCGCCCAGTTCGCGGGCTGTCAGTGCCATGACCGGGGCTGCGGCCCCCTGGCCGATGCCGAAGATCGCGGCGGGGACGAAGACGGTGGTGACGAGAGGTTTCAGACCGGTCTCGCCGCTCATGCGCTCGCTTCGTCGACCGCGCCCGCGAACCGGTTACCGACGTCCGTGAGACCGTAGTGACCGCGCAGGGTGGTCGCGGTGTACTCCGTCCGGAACAGTCCGCGCTGCTGCAGGATCGGGACGACACGGTCGACGAAGTCGTCCAGTCCGCCGGGCAGGTAGGGCGGCATGATGTTGAAACCGTCGGCCGCGCCCTGCTCGAACCACGTCTGCAGCTCGTCGGCCACCTGTTCGGGGGTTCCGGCGAACGTGCGGTGCCCGCGTCCGCCGCCGAGCAGCCCGATCAGTTGCCGGACGGTCAGCGAACCGTCCGCCGCGAGATCCTTCACCAGCTGGTAGCGGCTCTTGTTGCCCTGGATCTCGTCCAGCGGAGGAAGCGGCGGAAGCGGGGCATCCAGGGAATGCTTGGTGAGGTCGACACCGAGCATCGTGGACAGCTGCCGCAGCGAGTACTCGGGCGAGATCAGGTCGGTGAACGACTGCTCGAGCGCCTTCGCCTCCTCCTCGGTGTCCGCGATGAACGGCACGATGCCGGGCAGCACCTTCAGGTCGCCGGCATTGCGGCCGTGCTTGACGACACGCGCCTTGAGGTCGCGGTAGAACTCCTGCCCCTGTTCCAGGGTGCGCTGCGCGGTGAACACGGCCTCGGCGTACCGGGCGGCGAACTCCTTGCCGCTCTCGGACGATCCGGCCTGCACCAGCAGCGGCCGCCCCTGGGCGGAGCGCGGCGAGTTGAGCGGGCCCTTGACCCGGAACCGTGGTCCGTCGTGGTCGATGGTGTGAACCTTGCCGGGGTCGGCGAACACGCCGGTCTCCGGGTCGAGCACCACCGCGCCGTCCTCCCAGCTGTCCCACAGGGCGAGCGTGACGTCGACGAATTCCTCTGCGCGCTCGTACCGTCCGCTGTGTGCGGGGATGCCGTCGACGCCGAAGTTCGCAGCCTCGTCCGCACCGGCCGAGGTCACGATGTTCCACCCCGCCCGGCCGCCGCTGATGTGGTCGAGCGACGTGAACTTGCGTGCCAGGTTGTACGGGTCGGAGTAACTCGTGGACGCCGTGGCGATCAGCCCCACGTGTTCGGTGGCGACGGCGATCGCCGACAGCAACGTGACGGGCTCGAAGATCGCCTGTGTGTTGTGCTTGATCCGCGGTCCGACGGCGAGGCCGTCGGCGAAGAACACCGAGTCGAGCTTGCCCCGCTCCGCGATCCGGCCGAGTTCCTGGAAGTGGGCGACGTCCAGAACGCGGTGCGCCTCGGTACGAGGATGGCGCCACGCCGCCTCGTGATGTCCCACACCCATGAGAAACGCGTTGAGGTGGAACTGGGAATCCTGTGACATGTGGAGTTTCTTTTCCGGTAAGTGACTAGACCCGCCAGCGGGACAGCCTGCGTTCGATCAGTACGAGAACGGCGTTGAGCGTCAGCCCGAGAACCGAGATGGCGACGATGCCCGCATACATGTTGGGGATCTGGAAGTTGAACTGGGAGGCCGTGATCAGGTAGCCGAGGCCGGCCTTGGCCCCGACCATCTCGGCGGCGATCAGCACGAGGATCGACGACGCCGCCGCCATGCGGATGCCGGTGAAGATGGTCGGAACGGCGGCGGGCAGCACGACTTTCTGGAACAGGCGCACGGGCGACAGTCCCAGCGAGGACGCCGACTTGATCAGCAGCGGATCGACGGTCCGCACACCGGAGATCGTGTTCAGCAGGATCGGGAAGGTGCACGCGTAGATCACCAGGGCGATCTTGGACTCCTCACCGATGCCGAGGATCAGGATGAACACGGGGAGCAACGCCAGCGCCGCTGTGTTGCGGAACAGCTCCAGGATCGGGTTCAGGAAATCCGACACCGGCCGGTACCAGGCGATCGCGATGCCCAGCGGGATCGCGATCACGACCGCCACGAAGAACCCGATCAGGGCCCGGGAGAGGCTGGCGGACACGTGCTGCCACAGCTCACCGCTCTTGACCAGATCGAAGAACGCCTCGACCACCGTGCTGAACGGGGGCAGGAACACCTCGTCGACGAGACCGGCCCGGGGAGCGATCTCCCAGAGTGCCAGGAAGGCGACGATCGCGACGGACGGCTTGAGGATCCGCCAGGCGATCGGACGCAGTGCCGCGCCGGCACGCTGGACGGCACCCGGCTGCGGTGGGGTGGAAGCGGGCGACGGAGCCGAGGTCCCGGGTGGATCGATTGCGACGGGAGCTTCCGGTGACGCGAGTGCGCTAGACATGTGCTTCCTCCTTCTCGATTACCTGTGCACGCTCCACTTCGCCGTGCAGCAGCGTCCAGATGCGGTGGCGGTAGTGCCGGAACTGCTCGTTGGACCGGACGTCCTCGCCGCTGCGGTCGATGTCGATGTCCACGAACGTCTTCACCCGGCCGGGCCGCGACGTCAGGACGGCGACCCGCTGCCCGAGGTAGATGGCCTCGTCGATGCCGTGCGTGATGAACAGGATGGTCTTGCCGGTGGCCTTCCAGATGCGCAGCAGTTCGTCCTGCAGCGACTCACGGGTCTGCGCATCGAGCGCGGCGAACGGCTCGTCCATCAGCAGCACCTCGGGATCGAACGCGAGGCTGCGGGCGATCGCGACGCGCTGCTTCATGCCGCCCGACAGCTCGTGCGGGTACCGGTCGCCGAAGCCCTTCAGGCCGACGAGCTCGAGGTAGTGCTCAGCGAGTTCGCGCCGTTCCTTCCTGGGCAGTCCCTTGGCCTCGAGCCCGAATTCGATGTTGTGCCGAGCCGTCCGCCACGGCAGGAGTGCGTACTGCTGGAAGACGATTCCGCGGTCGAGACCCGGCCCGGTCACCGGCTGCCCGTCGAGCAGGATCCGGCCCGACGTGGGGGTGCTGAGCCCGCCGAGCAGGTCGAGCAGCGTGGACTTCCCGCAACCACTCGGACCGACGAGGACGAGGAACTCGCCGTCCGCGAGATCGATGTCGATGTCCTCGATCGCGGTGAACTTGTCCTTGGACCCGCGCACGTCGAACTGTTTGGTGACGTGCTCGAGGCGGAGCTTGGGCGTCTGAACCCGATCGGGGTTCGAGGCGGTGATGCTCATTTCTGTCCTTCCAGTACTTCTCCGTCGGGCCCGCTCTCGGGCTGGAACGTGCCGTTGGCGTACGGGTTGAATTCGTTGGTGTAGAGGTCGGTTGCGGTCAACTTGCCCTCGTCGAGCTCACCGTTGCGGACGAGCCAGTCGATCCAGGTCTGCAGCTCCTTCTCCTGGATCACGGCCCCGGCGACGGGAATACCGGAGCTGCGCCAGTAGTCGATGGCCTCGTCGCTCTCGTTGCGGCCACGCTTGCCGATGATGCTCTTGAACCGTGCGACGACCTCCTCACGCGGAGTCACCTGGGTCCATCGGATGGCCCGGGCCGTGCCCTGCACGAAGTCCGCGACGGCGTCTTTGTTCTTCGCCAGGAAGTCGTCGCGCACCACGTAGGTGCCGTAACTGAAGGCGCCGAACAGATCCCGGTCCGTGAACAGCGGCCGGATACCCCCACGCTCCTGGGCTGTTTCGCGGAAGATGCCGTTGATGGCCGCCACGTCGATCTGACCTTCGCGCAGGGCCGTTTCGTTGTTCACCGGCGGGACGACGGTCAGCTCCACCTGCTTGATCTCGTCCTGGGTCAACCCCTGCTGGGCCAGCCACTCCCGGACCAGGAACTCGTGGTGCGCACCGAGCGTGTTCATCCCGACCTTCTTGCCGATCAGGTCGCGCGCCGAGCGAATGGGGCTGCCGTCGAGGACGAAGTATCCCGTGTACTCGCCGGCATCGGCGCCGTAGGAACTCAGCACCGACGTGATCGGTGCCCCCGCGGCATTGAGCTTGACGACGGCTCCGTTGAAGGCCGAGCCGAACTCGATGTCACCGGTGGCCGCCGACTGGATGTCCTGCGGGCCGCTGGTGGTGTCGCCGACCCATTCGAGCTTGATCTTGTCGTAATACCCCAGGTCCTCGGCGAGTTCGTGGAAGCCCACGTCCCCGGCCCACCCCTGGTAGCGCAGGACCGTCTTTCCGTCCTCGGTGGTGGCGGTATCCGACGAGCCGGCACACCCCGCCACTCCCGAGGCCAACGTGAACAGTGCTGCGGTCGCCGCGAGGGCGCGCACGGCGCCGCGCCGGAACCGGGAGTGGGACATCGACGTCACTTTCTTCTCGTGGGGACCTGGGGTGGAGTTCACTTGGCGGCCAGTGCTTGTCCGTCGGGGCCGCTGTCGGCGGGGTACGTGCCGTTGGCATACGGGTTGAACTCGTTGGTGTAGACGTCGGCCGGCGTGAGCTTGCCGTCCTCGAGTTCACCGTTGCGGACGAGCCAGTCGATCCAGGTCTGGATCTCCTTGTCGGTGATCACGCCACCGGGACCCGCCACACCCGGCGTCTTCCAGTAGCCCACGAGGTCGGTGGTCTCGTTGCGGCCGCGCTTGGTGATGATGTCCCTGAACTTCGCGATCACGTCGTCGCGCGGAGTCGTCTGGGTCCATCGGATGGCGCGGGCCGTGCCCTGCACGAAGTCGGCGACGGCGTCCTTGTTCTTCGCGATGAAGTCGTCGCGGAACAGCAGCGAACCGTAGGTGAAGGAACCGAAGATCGATTCGTCGGTGAACAGGGGGCGGATGCCGCCGCGTTCGACTGCCTTGTCGCGGAACACGCTTCCGAGCGTGCCGACGTCGATCTGACCCTGCCGCAGCGCCTGTTCGGTGTTCACCGGCGGCACCACGGTCAGCTCGACCTGCTTGATCTCGTCCGGGGTCAGCCCTTCCCGCGCCAGCCACTCCCGCACGAGGAACTCGTGATGTGCGCCGAGCGTGTTCATGCCGACCTTCTTGCCGATCAGGTCACGTGCCGACGTGATCGGGCTTCCGTCGAGCACGTAGTACCCGTTGAAGGTCTCCTTGTCGGAGCCGTAGTAGCCGATGACGGACGTGATCGGCGAGTCGGCCGCGGCCAGCTTCAACACCGCACCGTTGAACGCGCCACCGAAGTCGGTCTGCCCCGTGGCGGCATTCTGAATGCTCTGCGGCCCACTGGTGGTGTCGCCGATCCAGTTCAGTTCGACCTTCTGGTAGTAGCCCAGGTCGGCCGCGAGTTCCGGGAACGAGACCTGTCCCGTGGTCCCCTCGTAGCGAAGTACCGTCTTCCCGTCGGCTGTCGTGGTCGCTTCCGAACCGGAGCACGCGACAGCAAGGCTGGTGAACGTGAGAAGGGCGGCCGCTGCGGCCAGAGTCCGCGCGAAACGTGGACGAATCATCGAAGGTCTTCCTAGTGTGTGATGCCCGCACACGACGAAGCGGCGGGTCGTGCGAGCGCACTCGGCGAACCCCGACCGGCGGTCGCCGGACGGGTCAGCAGGACGTGCAGAAGAAAAAGGGGTGCGAAAAAGCCAGGTCAGCTACGACAGCCGAAACACTGGAACATGGCAGACTCCCTGGAGGTGGTGTGGTCGCCACACCATACGTCCGGACCCACCACCAGGGTCAACGGTTACGCACACGACGGATTTTATGTCTGGACCGCACGTAGGATATCGGCATGCCCACTGCGACGCTGGTAGACGAATTCGAGTCCCACCGGCCGCATCTGCTCTCCGTAGCGTACCGGCTGACGGGAAGCGTCAGCGACGCGGAGGACGCCGTGCAGGAGTCGTGGCTACGACTCGACGACGCGGACGCCGCGAACATCCGCGACCTCCGGCCGTGGCTCACGACGGTGGTCGGGCGGATCTGCCTCGACCGGTTGCGGTCGGCGGCGGTGCGGAGGGAACAGTATGTCGGCCAATGGCTTCCGGAACCCATCGTCACCGGACTGTCACCGTCGGCCGAGCCGGACCCGCTGGAAGCGGTCGTCCGGGACGAGGACAACCGCCTCGCCGCGCTGATCGTGCTCGACACGCTCACCCCTGCGCAACGGGTCGCTTTCGTGCTGCACGACGGTTTCGGGGTCCCGTTCGACGAGGTAGCCGGGATTCTCGGCATCGAGACGCCCGCGGCACGTCAGCTCGCGTCGCGGGCCCGCAAGGCCGCTGCCGCAACCACACCCGCCGTTCCCGACGACGAGCATGCCGTCGCCGTGCAGCGACTGCTCGAGGCACTCGCCGCCGGTGACCTCGACGCGGTGATCGCGGCGCTGCACCCGGACGCCCTCGTCATCGGCGACGCCAACGGCACCACGAGCACCGCCGTCAACGTCATCCACGGCGCGGACAAGTTCGCCCGCTTCTTCCTCGGCCTCATCAAGCGGTACGGGCCGGCGGTGTTCACCGTCATGCAGCCGGTCCTGGTCAACGGCCAGCTGGGCTTCTTCAGTGCCACACTCACCGGCGACGATGCCCACCGCAGCTCGCCGCCGCGAGTGGGTGGGTTCACCGTCCGGGACGGACTCGTCTACGCGGCGTACGACATCGCCAATCCAGAGAAGTTCGGCGGGATCAGGCTCCCGGACCTTCCTTCGTGACCGCGGTGTCGTCGGCCCACGGCACCCGGCACGAATCGGTGCCGAAACCCTGCTCCGTGATGCCCAGCGCCGAGTACATCCGGGCACGCATGTTCTCGATGCCGATCTGATAGGACAGTTCGACGACACCGGCCCGGCCGAACCGGCGCTCGAGGTCCGCCACCTGTTCGTCGGTGACCGTGGTGGGCGTCGCCGTCATCGCGTCGGCGTATGCGATGGCCGCGCGCTCGTCATCGCTGTACGCGGGCGAGACGGCGTAGTCGGCGATGTGCTGGAGCCGCTCCACGTCCAGGCCGTCGAGGCGTTGCAGCATCGTGCCGAAGTCCACGCACCACGAACAGCCGATCGTCCACGCCACGCGGTAGACGGCGATCTCCCGCACGTTCGCGGGAAGCACGGTCGACGCCTTCTGCACCGCCAGCTCGTGCCGGGCCGACGCGACGAACAGCTTGCGGTGATGGGCGAGCACGGTGAACGGCTCGGGCACCTCGTCGAACTTGTGGGCAGCATATTTGTAGGCGACCTTCACCAGCGGGCTCGCGTCCGCCGGGGCCACTGCGGGAATGCGGGGCATTGCGTCCTCCATCGTCACCGGGCGCCCTTCGCGCGCCGTCTACAGAGAAGACGAGACAGCCCTGCAGAACGTGACGCGGCCGTGTGCAACCCTCGCCGTCACACCGACTACGCTGCAGTAATGCCCGCAACGCCGCGCAACCGCACCGTCCAGCGCTTGCAGCCGTTCGCGTCCACCATCTTTGCCGAGATGACCGCGCTCGCCGTGCGCCACGACGCCATCAACCTCGGTCAGGGTTTCCCCGACACCGACGGTCCCGCGTCCATGCTCGACACCGCGCGCCGAGCCATCGCGGACGGGCTCAACCAGTACCCGCCCGGCCCCGGCATGCCCGTGCTCCGCCAGGCGGTCGCGGCCGACCGGCTCGCCAGGTACGGGCTCGACCACGACCCAGACTCGGAGGTGCTGGTCACCGTCGGCGCAACCGAGGCCATCAGCGCCGCCATTTTGGGGCTGGTCGAACCGGGTGAGGAAGTGGTGCTGATCGAGCCGTACTACGACTCCTACGCGGCGTCTGTCGCGCTGGCGGGGGCGGTGCGACGCAGCGTGCCGCTCGCCCGCTCCGGCACGAAGTTCGTCGTCGACCTCGACGCTCTGCGGGCGGCGATCACCCCGAAGACCCGGATGCTGGTGATCAACACCCCACACAATCCGACCGGCACCGTGTTCACCCCGGAGGAGATCGCCGCCGTCGCGGAGCTGGCCTGCGAGCACGACCTGCTGGTTCTCAGCGACGAGGTGTACGAGCACCTGGTCTTCGACGGCCGGAAGCACACCGCCCTGGCCACTCTGCCGGGAATGTTCGAACGGACCGTCTCGGTGTCGAGCGCCGCCAAGACGTTCAATGTCACCGGCTGGAAGATCGGCTGGGCGTGCGGTCCGGCGGAACTGATCGACGCCGTCCGTACCGCGAAGCAGTACATGTCCTTCGTCGGCGGCGGACCGTTCCAGCCCGCGGTGGCGCATGCGCTGAGCCACGAGCAGCAGTGGGTGAAGGAATTGCGGGACAGTCTCCAGGCCAAGAGGGACGTGCTGTACGACGCGCTCGTCGCGTCCGGTCTGGAGGTCCATTCGGGTGGCGGCACGTACTACCTGTGCGCCGACATCACCGCGATCGGTGAACGCGACGGCATCGACTTCTGCCGCAGGCTTCCGGAGCGCATCGGCGTGGCCGCGGTGCCGGTCAGTGTGTTCACCGACCATCCGGTGCCGTGGAACCCGCTGGTGCGGTTCGCGTTCTGCAAGCAGGATCACGTGCTCGAGGAGGCTGCGCGGCGGCTCCGGACCCTCGGGGAGCCCGGATCGTGACTGCCCGCACCATCCCCGCCGACTTCGTGCGGCGGTCGCTCGAACTGTCGGCGCGCAGTGGGGTCGACCTCTCCCCCGCGCTGTCGGCGGCGGGGATCACGGCGGCGTCGCTCGAGGATCCGCTGGCCCGGTTGACGCCGACCCAGGTCACGGCGTTCACCCAGGCGGTCTGGCAGATCACGGGCGACGAATTGTTCGGCCTCGGGCCGGCCCCGGTCCCCCGCGGCACGTTTCGGCTCGTCTGCCTCGCCCTGATCCACACCGCGGACCTGTCCGCGGCCCTCGAGCGGATGGCCGACATCCTGCGCGCCCTGCCGTCACTTCCGGCCCTGCACATCGGTCCCGGTGTCAACGGTGGAACCCGGATGACCATCGACATCCGCCCGGCCGCGGCCGAACGGTCCATCGAGGACGTGCAGTCGTCGCTCGAGGCGACGCGGGTGACCACCGATTTCCTACTGATCCTGCTTCACCGTTTCGCGGCGTGGCTCGTGGGCAAGAGGGTCCGGTTGCTGGCGGTGGAACTGCCGTATCCGGCGCCGCTGCCGCAGCTCGCCGAGAACTACGATCACATCTTCGGCGTCCCGGTGACATTCGATTCCGACATTCCCGCAATCGAATTCGACAACGCGGTCATGCGGGCGCCCATCATCCAGACCGAGGACACGCTCGCGGACTATCTCCGGGAGTCACCGACGTTGCTGATGTCGGAGCGTGACTACGACAGCACGGCGTCGGCGCAGGTGCGCCGGGTCCTCGAACTCGGTATGAAAGGCCGGACGTCGACGGCCGAGGACATCGCGGAGATGCTGTCGATCAGCGTCCCACACCTGCGCCGCCTGCTCCGGCAGGAGGGGACGTCGCTGAACCAGCTGCGGGAGGAAGTGCTCCGGGACGCCGCCGTCGCCGGGCTCCGGCGCGGCGAGACCGTGGAGGACCTGTCGGCGCGGCTCGGCTTCTCCGAGCCCAGCGCGTTCCGTCGCGCCTTCAAACGCTGGACCGGCAGCACCCCGAGTTCCTACCGCGGAGCGTGACAGCGCGTCAGCTGACGCAGAACTCGTTGCCCTCGGGGTCTGCCATGGTGACCCACTCGCTCGGTCCCTGGCGGCCGCGGTGGAGCACGGTGGCGCCGGACTGCTCCAGCTTCTCGGCCACCTCGTACCGGGCGTCCCCGACCCGGATGTCCAGGTGGAGCCGGTTCTTCACCGTCTTCCGTTCGGGAACCAGCTGGAACAGCACACGCGGGCGCTCCGGGTGCTCCGGATCGCGGATCGCCTGACCCTCCCGCCAGACCAGGACACCCTCGAACTCCATGGTGTCGGACTCCTGCGCGTGGCCAGCCTCGACGAGCCCGCGGATGAACTCCTCGTTGCTCGGCTCCACCTCCCAGCCGAGCGTCTGCGCCCACCATTTGGCCAGGGTATGCGGGTTCTCCGAGTCCACTGTGACTTGAAATTCATATCCCATGGCCCGACGGTACAGCGGTGCACCGACAGGTCCCGACGAGCCGAATCCCGGGATCTGCCGGTATCAGGGTTCGACGAGGATCCGGATGGGATCGCCCTCGTGGTTCGCGAGTTTCTCGATGCCCTTCGCGACGTCCTCGAGCGGGACGATCTCGCTGATCGACCGCGACAGGTCGAGGCGGCCACGGGACACCAGTTCGGCGAGGGTTTCGATGTCCACGTTCTTGTAGCCCAGGTGGCCGAGTACCTGCTTCTGCGACAGCCCGAACTGCGCGGTGGTGCCCACCGACGCCTCCTGCGCGCTCAGCCCGACCGCGACGAGTCGGCCACCGACCGTCAGGCAGTCGAGTGCCTGCTCGAACGTCACCTTCAGCCCGGCCGCGTCGAACGCGACGTCCAGCATCCGGCCGCCCGTAGCCTCGGCGACCTTCTCCTTCAGGTTCTCGTCCCGGGAGTCGAACGCGTAATCGGCCCCGAGTTCCAGGGCGCGTTCCCGCACAGCGGGATTGATGTCGAACGCGATCACCGGGACGGCGCCGACGAGGCGTGCCAGCTGCACGATGTGGGTGCCGACTCCGCCCACACCCCACACCCCCACGGTCTCCCCGACCACCACCTTGCCGGTGCGCACGACCGCGCCGAACGGCGTCGACACCGCGTCGGCGAGGATGGCCGCCTGCTCGAACGGAACGTTGTCCGGAATACGGGTCAGTCCCCCGGCCTGCGCCACCGTGTACTCGGCCCACGCGCCGTCGTAGGCGAACGCCATGAGCTGGATGTTCAGGCAGTTCGTGAGGTCCCCGCGGCGGCAGTTGCGGCACCCGAAGCAGGGCCTGCCCGCGGACGGCACGACGCGGTCTCCTTCGGACCAGCCGGTTACTCCGGCACCGAGCTTCGCAATGGTGCCCGACGCCTCGTGCCCCTGGGTCACCTCGGGCAGCAGCGCGGGGAACGTGCCGTCGATCAGACTCAGGTCGGAATGGCAGATGCCGCAGAACTCCACTTTGACGAGCACTTCACCGGGCCCGGGTTCCGGAATCGGAACATCCTCCACAGCAATGGTTTTCGTGTCAGCATGGAATCGCTGCGCCCGCATGGTCCCGGCCATCTCTCACCCCTTCGTCGTCGTCGCTCCCGACGGTACCCGCGAAACATGCTCAGGTGTGCATGATTCAGGCCACTGCCGATTCAGACCGTCGCGGGCCGCGTCCGGTCGAGGGCGAGGTGAACGGCGAGGCCGCCGAGGACGCTTCCCATCACGAACTTCTGCGCGCGCAGCCACGTCGGGCGTCCGGACAGGAACGCCGCGACAGCTCCTGCGACGCAGACGATCAGCGCGTTCACGGTGAGCGCCACCACGATCTGGACACTGCCCAGCAGCAGGCTCTGCAACCACACGGGCCCGGCGCCGGGGTGGACGAACTGCGGGATCAGCGCCAGATACATCACCGCGATCTTCGGATTGAGCAGGTTGGTCGTGAGTCCCATCAGGAACAGCCGGGCGGACGAATCCCGGGGCAGCGCCCGGGACGGAGCGAACGGCGTGTGCCCGCCGGGCCGCAACGCCTTCCAGGCCAGCCAGCCTAGATAGCACGCGCCCGCCAGCTTCAGCGCGGTGTACGCCTGCGGGACGGCGGAGAACACCGCCGAAATGCCCAGTGTCGCAGCAGCCAGATAGCACAGGAATCCGAGAGCGACTCCGGCCAGCGAGAGCAGTCCCGCCGCCCTGCCCTGAGTGATGCTGCGCGAGAGCAGATACACCATGTTGGGTCCAGGTGTGAGAACCATACCGAGGGCGATCGCCGCCACTCCGAGTACCGCCGCCGAATCGATCATGTCCGTGACGATCCCACCGCGGCGACGCGCCGTCGCGGTCCAGTCCGGCCTCGGTGGACCTGCGTCCGGGTTGCATTCGTCGACGACCAGTGGGAACGTCGGAAGAGTAGAGCGTTGTCCAATCCGAAAGGGTGAAACACGAGTTATGCGTACGGCCGTAGCCGACACCTACCCCACGAGGGACCGCAACGAGTGCACGATGACCGTCCGTCAGGATCCGGTCACCTGGTCGGACGGGAAACGGGGTGATACCCGGTCCGGTCCGCTCACCGTGAATCAGATTGCCGACTACGACGCTCGCGGGTATCACTCCGCCGACGCGATCATCCCGCCACGCGACGTGTTCAACCTGGTCGACGAGATGACCCGCCTCGCCGAGACCGACTCCCTCCGCGGCGACGGCCGGGTCGTGCGGGAGAACGGCGACGGCGCCGTCCGTTCCGTGTTCGACGTCCACCGGCTCAGCGACGTCGTCGACGAGATCATCCGACGCCCAGAGGTGGTGGGCATCGCCCGGCAGATCCTCGGTTCGGACGTCTACGTCCACCAGTCGCGCCTCAATTTCAAGCCCGGTTTCACCGGTGGACCGTTCTACTGGCACTCCGACTTCGAGACCTGGCACGCCGAGGACGGCATGCCCACTCCCCGCGCCGCGAGTATCTCGATCGCGCTCACCGAGAACTACGGGCACAACGGCGGCCTGATGATCATGCCCGGATCGCACCGTGCCTTCGTCTCCTGCGCCGGCGAGACCCCCGAGGACTACTACAAGGAATCACTGGTCAGTTACGTTCCCCCCACCGGGTCGCCCGATCAGCTGACGCTCACCCGGATGGCGAACGAGTACGGCATCGACACGATGACCGGACCGGCAGGCTCCGCCACCGTGTTCGATTCCAACTGCATGCACGGGTCGAACGGCAATATCACGCCGTTCGCGCGGTCCAACCTCTTCATTGTGTTCAACAGTGTCGAGAACACCCTGACGGATCCGTTCTCGGCGCCCGCCCCGCGCCCCGACTACCTCGGCAGCCGGGATTTCACCCCCTTGCGGTAACGAGCACCATGACGTACCGCGGCCCCGCTCCCTGATGTCGGAGCGGGGCCGCGGTCTGTCGATGCCGTGAAACCCGTAGCCTTCGCGCCGCCCTGCATGCGACGATGGCTTGGCACGGTTCGACCGCCCGGCCGGGCGCCGGCCGAACCTTCATCTCCCGGAACGGGGAATGATGTTTGCCTACATCGCGCGCACCGTCGTCGCACACCCGTGGCAGGTCATCGCGGCCTGGGTAGTCGCCGCAATAGCCGTCATCCTGTTCGCGCCGAGTCTCGACGACTACACCACCGGTAACCAGCAGACGTTCCTGCCCAGCACTTTCGAGTCGTCCGAGGCGCAGGCCGTCGGCAACGAATACTTCCCCAGCCTGTCCGGTGCCACCGGCAGCCTGGTGGTGGTCCGCGCCGATGCCGCCCCGCTGTCACCCGCCGACCAGCAGACGGCACTGAATCTCGCGGCCTCGCTGCAGAATTCGGCGATCCCGGGAGTGGTGAGCGTGCAGGGGTCCCCCGCGTCGCTGTCCGCCGACGGGAAGGCCGCCGCACTGCAGGTGGTGTTCGACGGACAACCCGGCGACGACCGGGTCAACGACGCCGTGCCGGTCATCCGGGGCGACGCCGAGCAGCAGCTGAACGGCACCGGACTGGTGAGCGGGCTGACCGGGAACGCGGCCATTCAGGTCGACACCACCGCCGCATACGACAACGCCGACAAGGTCATCACGATCGCCACGGTGATCGTGATCCTCGCCCTGCTCGGCCTGATCTTCCGCAGCCCCGTCATCGCCGTCCTGCCGGTTCTCGTGATCGGCGTGGTGCTGTCGGTGGTCACCGGACTGACCGCCGTACTCGCCGATCTGTTCGACTTCCAGGTCAGCACGTCGCTGCAATCCATCCTCGTGGTCGTGCTCTTCGGTGTCGGCACCGACTACATCGTCTTCCTGTTGTTCCGCTATCGCGAACGTCTCCGGCAGCAGGCCGCGGCTGGGTCCACCACCGACACGCATCGAGAAGCCCTCGTGTTCTCCACCGACGTCGTCGGGCGCGTCGTCGCGTCGTCGGCACTCACGGTCATCGTCGCGTTCGCCGCCCTGCTGCTGGCGAAACTCGGCTCGCTCACCACGCTGGCGCCGGGACTCATCGTCGCCGTGGCCGTCATGCTGGTGACGGCGCTGACGCTCATCCCCGCGGTGTTCACCGTGCTGGGCCGCCACCTGTTCTGGCCGCTCGGACCGGGGCACGACAGCCCCTACACACCGTTCGCCTCGATCGGCGCCGCGATCGGGCGCCGTCCCGCCGTGTTCGCCGTCGCGATCGGCGTCGTGTTGATCGCGCTCGGCGCCTTCGCGTCCGGCTACAAGTCGACGTACAACACGCTGGGCGAACTGCCCTCCGACACGCCGTCACAGCAGGCGTTCGACACCCTCGACCGATCCTTCCCCGCGGGCGCGCTGAGCCCGACGCAGGTGTACGTCCTCGCTCCCGGGCCGCTCGATCCCGCGTCGCTGACCCCGCTCGTCACCGCTCTGACACAGGTGCCGGGAGTGTCCTCGGTCGCCCCGCCGCGGCCCAGTCAGGACGGTCGCGCCGCGCTCGTCAACGTCGTGCTCGCCGACGATCCCTATTCGAACGCGTCCCTCGACCTCGTCGAGGGCCCGATCCGCGACGCCGCCCACGGCGCGGTCCCCGGTTCGGAAGTCGTTGTGGGCGGGCAGACGTCCACGTTCGTCGACGTCCGCGCACAACTCGCGGCCGATACGCGCCTCGTGTTCCCCGTCGCCGCAGTCGCGATCGCGCTGATTCTCGCCCTGCTGCTGCTCGCCGTCCTGGCCCCGCTCAACCTGCTGGTGTGCGTGGCACTCACATTCGTCGCGACACTCGGCGCCGTGGTGCTCCTGTTCTTGCACGGCCTCGGCTACGTCGGGATCGACTTCTCGATTCCGATCGTGCTCTACCTGTTCGTCGTCGCGATCGGAACCGACTACAACATCCTGCTGGCCTCGCGACTGCGCGAGGAATTCCGCAACGGGTACACCCCGCGCGAGGCGGCGCGGATCGCCGTCTCCAACGACGCTCCCACCGTGGCCGCCGCCGGTCTGATCCTGGCGCTGACGTTCGCTTCGCTGACCCTCACCGGACTGGCCAACCTCGCCGAACTCGGCTTCGGCGTCGCGATCGGTGTCGCCATCGCCGCCTTCGCAATGGCCCCGATGCTGGTACCGAGCCTGTCTGCACTCGAACGTCGCGCCTTCTGGTGGCCGAGCAGGCAGAAGGCGACCGTCGACACCGGCGACGACCGCGAGCCGGCGGTGCCGCGGTAACCGCCGCCGTTCCCCGGGTTTCCGGACAGACGCACCACTTCTCCGCAGCCGCACTACTTCCAGGGCCCGAAAACAATGCGCGAACCAAGAAGGGGTGCGTCCGATCGGCGACCGCTGCCTCACAAATGATGTGAACATACGTTCGAATATCCGGTAGCATGGCGGCATGACTTCCGCGGATGCGCGGTATGCGCGCCAGGCTTCACTGTTCGACGACGCGTCGTTCGGTGTCGAACTGGGTGAGCTCGGGTCGGCGGTGCAGCGTCGCACGCTGACCGCGGGAGCGTGGGTCGACGTGCGACCGGGGTGGCTGACCGGTTCCGACGAGTTGTTCGCGACGCTCGCCGAGACGGTGCCGTGGAAGGCGGAGCGGCGCCAGATGTACGACCGGGTGGTCGATGTTCCACGCCTCGTGCGGTTCTACCCGGAGGGTGAGCCGCTCCCCGACCCGCTGCTGGAGACGGCACGGGACACCCTGAGCAGGCATTACCTGCCCGAACTGGGCGAGAAGTTCGCCACTTCCGGGCTGTGCTTCTACCGCGACGGTTCCGACAGCGTCGCCTGGCACGGTGACGACACCGGCCGGAGCCGCACCGAAGACACCCTGGTCGCGATCCTCTCGCTCGGCGCCGCGCGTCCGCTGCTGCTGCGTCCGCGCGGCGGCGGGCACTCGATCCGGTACTCGCTCGGCCACGGTGACCTGCTGGTGATGGGTGGTTCCTGCCAGCGCACCTGGGAGCATTGTGTACCGAAGAGCACCCGCCCGCTCGGACCGCGGATCAGCGTGCAGTTCCGCACGAGAGGCGTGCGGTGATCACTTCCGGCGCGCGGCGACTGCCTGGGCGAGACGGTCCAGCTGCGCTGCCGTCGCGTTCCAGTCGATGCACGCGTCGGTGATGGACTGCCCGTACGTGAGGTCCTCGGCCTTCCCGAGGGTGAGGTCCTGACGACCGGCTTCGATGAAGCTCTCCACCATCACACCGACGATCCCCTTCTCGCCCTCCTCGAGCCGGGCCGCGATGTCGTTCAGCACGTCGACCTGCTTCTCGTGGTTCTTGCTGCTGTTGCCGTGGCTGGCGTCGATGACGACCCGCTCCGGCAGACCGCCCTTGCGCAGCCGGGCGAGCGTGTCCGCCACCGTCTCCACGTCGTAGTTCGGTCCGTCGCTGCCGCCGCGGAGGATGACGTGGCAGTCGGGGTTGCCGACCGTGCGGATCAGCGCGGCCTGCCCGTCGAGGTCGGTGCCGGGGAACACGTGGCTCGCCGCGGCGGCGCGGGTGCCGTCGACCGCCACCTGCACGTCGCCCTCCGTCGAGTTCTTGATCCCGACCGGCATCGACAGCGCGCTGCACAGCTGCCGGTGCACCTGGCTGGCGGCGGTGCGGGCACCGATCGCGCCGTACGTGACGAGGTCCGCGATGTACTGCGGCATGATCGGGTCGAGGAACTCACAGCCGACCGGCAGGCCGAGCGAGGACACGTCGAGCAGCAGCTTGCGGCCCATGCGGATCCCGGTGTCGATGTCGAACGTGCCGTCCAGGTGCGGGTCGTTCAGCAGACCCTTCCAGCCGAGCGTGGTGCGCGGCTTCTCGAAGTAGACCCGCATCACGATGTGCAGGTCGTCGCGCAATTCCTCGGCCTTCGCGGCGAGCCGGCGGGCGTAGTCCATGGCGGCGTCCGGGTCGTGCACCGAGCACGGGCCCACCACGACGAGCAGTCGATCATCGTCGCCGTTCAGCACGTTCACCGTGTCGGCGCGGCCGGAGCGGACGGTCGCGGACGCGACGTCGTCGGGGGCGTATTCGCGGCGCACGACCGACGGGGCCACCAGCGGGCTGATGCTGGCGGTGCGCTGGTCGTCCAGCCGATCACTGCTGGTAGTGGTGTCGAGAGTGACAGTCATGGGTTCGGGTTCCTGTTCTCAGGCCGGCCCTCGAAGACTGTGGAGATTCCCGCGAGCCGGTCTGTAATCCGGCTCTGGGGTGGAAGAAGTCAGCGCGTGGTTACGCTGACCGGCCCACCCGGGGCCGGCCTGCTAAACCAGAAATATGCGCGCTGCATGGCGCCCACAGTAACGGCTGCCCCCGATCGGCGCCACACCCACCCCGGGCCCCTGACATTTGTCACGGTGAGGTCGTGACGGACGTGTGGGGGTCGGCGGCCGTCCGGCTCGCACGCTGAATGCATGACATCGACAGAGCTCCGCACCTCCACGAAGGCCTCCGCGTCGCCGGCTCCGGCAGTCAGCCTGCGAGGCGTCCACAAGTACTTCGGTGACGTTCACGCCGTCCGGGGCCTGGACCTCGAGATCCGGCCCGGCGAGATCGTCGCGTTCCTCGGCCCCAACGGCGCCGGCAAGACCACCACCGTCGACATGGTCCTCGGACTGTCCCGCCCCACGGCCGGCGAGGTGTCCGTGTTCGGCACCGATCCGCGCACCGCGATCGCACAGGGCCTGGTCTCGGCGGTCATGCAGACGGGCGGGCTGCTGAAGGAGCTGACGGTCGAGGAGACCGTCCGGCTCACCGCGAGCCTGTTCGCCGACACGCGGCCGGTCGACGAGGTCCTCACCCGGGCCGGTATCGCCGATCTCGCAAACCGGTTGGTGGGCAAATGTTCCGGAGTTCAGCAACAGCGACTGCGGTTCGCGATGGCACTGCTGTCCGATCCCGAGCTGTTGATCCTCGACGAGCCGACCACGGGCATGGACGTCGAGGGCAGGCGGGACTTCTGGTCGGCGATCCGCGCCGACGCGGACAGCGGCCGGACTGTCGTCTTCGCGACGCACTACCTCGAGGAGGCCGACGCCTACGCCGATCGGATCGTCCTGGTGCGCAAGGGAAAAGTGGTCGCCGACGGCACCGCCGCCGAGGTGAAGGCGCTGGCCGCGGGACGGACGGTGCGCGCCCACTTCCCGGGCGCCGACAGGGAACAATTGTTCGCGATTCCCGGCGCCGACAGCATCGAGGTTCGCGGTGACAGCGTCCTCGTCCACTCGACGGACACCGACGCCGTCGCCCGCCACCTCCTCACGCAGACACCTGCCTGCGACCTCGAAATCGTCTCCCGAGGGCTCGAAGACGCGTTCATCGCGCTCACCTCCGACGACTCGTCAGTGGGGAATCGCCGCTCACCGACCGGGAGACCGACGTGCTGCGCGCGGCGCGGGACGGTGCGCCGGTCGCCTCCATCGCGGCCGCACTGTTCCTGTCCTCGGCGTGTAGGCGCTTCGCGCCCGTGAGTGCTTGACGAGTCCAGGGACCCCTTAACCGCGCACGGGCCGAAGGCCTATGCTGGCCGGTGCAGCTGGTTCGCCCGGCGCGGTCGTGAGGAGCCCCGAAGACCGCACCTGGCGTCGAAGCACGTCGGACTCCCCGGAGTTCACGTGTGAGAGGGAACCCGGTGAAAATCCGGGACTGTCCCGCAGCGGTGAGCAGGAACGACCGCCGTCACCATGCACTGGGCAACCGCCTGGGAAGCGACGGCCACTAGGTCCGGTGTGATTTCGCACCGGCTGCCTGCGAGTCCGAAGACCTGCCGACTGTGTCGGGCACGCCGTGCCCGACGGTTACCGCCTCGTGGATTGGGCGTGTAGACCTTCTCGCGCTGCAGCACGTCCCTGGGCTCGAGAGGTGTACCCGTGTGCCGGCGGTGGCCGTACCGCGTACGCAACTGGAGATACCGTGACATTTTCTTTCACTGCGACCGTGCTGGGCTCACCTCGCATCGGTCCGAATCGCGAACTGAAGAAGGCCGTCGAGTCGTACTGGGCAGGCCGCCTCGACGCCGAAGGGCTCGACGCTCTCGCCCGGGATCTGCGACGCCGGACCTGGACGAGCCTGCGTGACGCCGGCCTCGACTCCGTGCCCGTCAACACGTTCTCGTACTACGACCATGTGCTGGACACCGCGGCGATGCTCGGCGCCCTGCCCGACCGTGTCGCCGGAATCGAGAGCGACCTCGACCGCTACTTCGCCGCCGCCCGCGGCAACGACACGGTCGCCCCGCTCGAGATGACCAAGTGGTTCGACACCAACTACCACTACCTGGTGCCGGAGATCTCCCCGACGACGACGTTCGCCCTCGACCCGTCGAAGGTGCTCCGCGAACTCGAAGAGGCACGTGCCCTGGACATTCCGGCCCGCCCGGTGGTGGTGGGTCCGGTCACGTTCCTACTGCTGTCGAAGGCTGTCGGCTCGGACGCACCCCTCCTCGACCGCCTCGACGAACTGGTCCCGCTGTATGCGGACCTGCTCGGTCGGCTCGCCGACGCGGGCGCCGACTGGGTGCAGATCGACGAACCCGCGCTGGTCGCCGACCGCACACCGGAGGAGATCGCGGCGGCCAAGCGGGCCTACGACCGGTTGTCCGGGCTGGAGTCGCGACCGGCGATCCTCGTCGCGTCGTACTTCGGCAGCCTGGGTGACGCACTTCCCGCGATCGCGTCGACCGGTGTCGAGGGGATCGCGATCGATCTGGTTGCCGGATCCGACACTCTCGCCACGGTTCCCGATCTGACCCGCAAGCACGTCGTCGCCGGTGTCGTCGACGGACGCAACATCTGGCGCACCGACTTGGACGCGGCCCTGGCGTCGCTCGGCACCCTGCTGGGCAGTACCGGTTCGCTTGCCGTCTCGACGTCGTGCTCGCTGCTGCACGTCCCGTACACGCTCGACGCGGAAACCGGCATGGACAAGGCGCTGCGGTCGTGGCTGGCGTTCGGCACCGAAAAGGTCCGCGAGGTCGTCACACTCGGCACCGCACTGACCAGCGGTCGCGAGTCCGTGGACGACGAGTTCGCGCTCGCCCGCGCGGCGGCGTCCACCCGCAGCACCGACCGGCGTCTGCACGACGCCACGGTCCGTGCTCGGCTGGACGCGCTCACCGCGTCCGATCCGGGGCGCAGTCCCGCGGCGGAACGTCGGGAAGCCCAGTCGGCGCTGTCGCTTCCGGTGCTGCCGACCACGACGATCGGCTCCTACCCGCAGACGACGCAGATCCGCGTCGCGCGCGCCGCGCGGCGCAAGGGTGAGATCGACGAGGCCGAGTACCTGAAGCGGATGCGCGCCGAGGTCGCCGATGTGGTTGCGCTGCAAGAAAAGCTGGACCTCGACGTGCTGGTGCACGGCGAACCGGAACGCAACGACATGGTGCAGTACTTCGCCGAACAGTTGGACGGGTTCTTCGCGACGGACAACGGCTGGGTGCAGTCGTACGGCAGCCGCTGCGTCCGCCCGCCGATCCTGTACGGCGATGTGCGCCGCAGCAACCCGATGACCGTCGAATGGATCACGTACGCGCAGTCGCTGACGCAGCGTCCGGTGAAGGGCATGCTCACCGGTCCGGTGACGATCCTGGCGTGGTCGTTCGTGCGCGATGACCAGCCGCTGGCCGACTCCGCCAACCAGGTGGCGCTGGCCATCCGGAACGAAACGGTGGATCTGCAGGGGGCGGGCATCCGGATCGTCCAGGTGGACGAGCCCGCGCTGCGCGAATTGCTGCCCCTGCGGGCCGCGGATCAGCCGGGGTACCTCGACTGGTCGGTCGGGGCGTTCCGTCTCGCGACGTCGGGTGTCTCGGACTCGACGCAGATCCACACCCACCTCTGCTATTCGGAGTTCGGTGAGGTCATCGAGGCCATCGCGAGGCTCGACGCCGACGTCACCTCCATCGAGGCTGCGCGTTCGCACATGGAGGTCCTCGACGACCTCAATGCCGTCGGCTTCGACCTGGGAGTCGGCCCGGGCGTGTACGACATCCACTCGCCGCGGGTGCCCGGTGTCGAGGAGATCGCGGCGTCGCTGCGGGAGGCGCTGAAGGCGGTGCCGGTGGAACGGCTGTGGGTCAACCCCGACTGCGGCCTGAAGACCCGCGGTCCCGCCGAGGTCGAGGCGTCGCTGCGCAACCTCGTCGACGCGGCGAAGCTGGTCCGCGCGGAGCTGTAGGCGGCTCCGCCACCCGTGAGTGGTTGAGGAGTCTCTGGACTCGTCAACCACTCACGGGGCCGAAGGCCCTGGTCTGCGACGGATTCTCGCCGAACCGGCGACGGTAGGCCGCCGCGAAGAGGCCGAGGTTGACGTATCCCCACGCGCCGGCGATCGAGGCGACGGTCTCCCCCGGTGATGCGGTGAGCAGTTCCTCGCGGATGCCCTGGAGCCGCTGCTCACGCACGTATTCGGCCGGCGTGGTGTCGAGGTATTTCCGGAACGCCCCGGACAGGGTCCGGACGCTGACCCCCACCGCGTCGGCGATGTCGGAGGCGGTCGGCAGTTCGCGGGCGTACTCCCGGATGTACTGGACGGCGTGCCGCACATAGCCGGGCGCCGCCGGGCCGGTGGACCTGTCCGGGTCCACTCCGGCGCGAGCCGCCCATTCGGTGAGCAGGTGACCGACCAGCAACTCCTGCAGGTTGAGACCGATGCGCCCCTCGGTGGCGTGTCCGGGTAGCTCTCCCGTCGTCCGCATGGCGTACCCGAGCAGAGCCTGCCAGCCGGATCCACCGCCCCCGATGACGCATTTGCGTTGCCAGAGAAGACCTCCGGGGTCGAATCCCCACCACCGCACGGCCGTGTCCGCGAGCAGCGTGTGGGGAACGGTGAGATTGAGCTGGACGTGGTCGGGCGAGAACTCGACGAGGTAGTCGACGCGACTGCAGTCGGCGACGAACGTGTCGCCCGCCGGTGTGTCCGCGGTGGCGTCGTGGTCGAGGTGGTGCCGGGCGTTGCCCCGAATGGTCGTGAGGACGAGCGCGTTTCCGGCGTCGGACGAGAAGTCGCCGACCGAGACGGGGATTCCGTAGGAGAACCGGGTGACGGTGATGTCGCCGATCTTCGTGGAGTACATGCTCGACCGGGGCGACAGCCCGACACCGAGCGGACGCACGACATAGGGCATGTACACGCGGTCGGACCAGAGCTGGATCTCGCTCCAGTCCTCCGACGTTCTGCGCTCGGCGGCCGGTGGCCGTCCCACAGCAAACGGATCCAGCGCGACCATGCGTCGAGTATCCCACCCGCAGGGCCTTCGGCCCCGTGCGCCTTTCTGGTTGCCCGAACAACCGGAAAGGCGCACGGGAGCCGGCGGCCCATTGCTTATATCGTGAGTGTGTGCTCATAATATGGGTGTACCTGTGACACCAGTCACTACCCCGCCTCCTCGATAAGGACGCGCACATGTCAGACGTAGCAATCCTGATCAACACCACGGTCGCCGTAGCGGCGGTCGTTCTGATGATCGTGCGTTTCAAGTTCAACCCAGTGGTGTCACTGGTCGTCGGATCCGCCTACCTCGGACTCACGACGGGACTCGGCACGGCCGAAACGGTGGACGTCATCAGCACCGGCTTCGGCGACATCATGGCCGAAGTGGGACTTCTGATCGCCTTCGGCGTCCTGATGGGCGCCATGCTGAAAGAAATGGGCGCGATCCAGCGCCTGGTCGGGACACTTCTGCGCGTGTTCGGGCCGAAACGAATGCCCTATGCGCTATCGCTGACGATCGCGACGTTGCTGCAGTCCATCTTCCTCGACGTCCTGCTCGTCATCTCCGCCCCGCTCGCCCGCAACCTCGCCCCGAAGGTCGGCCGGGTCGGGACCGCACGCATGGCCACCGCCCTCGCCATCGGCCTGGAGTGCGGCATCGTGCTCATGGTTCCCGGTGTCGGCGCCCTCGCCCTCGCCGGACTTCTCGGTGTGCCGCTCGGCAAGATGCTGATCTTCGGACTCATTCTGGTGATCCCGACCGTGGCGATCTCGGTCGCGATCATGTCGTTCCTGTTCACCCGCGGTTGGTGGAACCCGGAGAAGGACGAAGAGCACTTCCATCAGACGGTCGTCGACGACGAAGAAGACCAGTGGACCGACGGCGGCAGCGGCGGGACCACCCCGCGGCCCGACGCCGGCGGCGGCGTCGCCCAGGCGCAACGCGCCGCGACCGTCACCGAGGTCACGGCCCGGCGCGCGGCGCACGACCGCCCCCTCATCCTGCTCCTCGCTCCGCTGCTCGTTTCCCTCCTGCTCATCGCGACCGGCGCGATCCTGGACATCGCCGAGATCAGCAATCCGGTCGTCGCGTTCGTGTCCGAGCCGCTCATCGCGTTGCTGATCGGACTGATCGGCACCAGCTTCGTCGGACGCCTCACCGTCGGCCAGCACCGCATCCAGAAGGCGATCGCCAGCGGTTTCAGCGAGAGCGGCCAGATCCTCATCCTCACCGGCGTCGGCGGGTCCCTCGCCGCGACGATCGCAGCCGTCGGCCTCGGCGACATCCTCGGCAAGTACTTCACCGCCAATCACGCCGCTCCGCTGCTCATGGTCTGGGTGATCGCCGCCGTCCTGCACGTCGCCGTCGGCTCGGTGACCATCTCCGCCATCACCGCCGCGGGCGTCCTCGCACCCATCGCACCGACCCTCGGCCTCGACCCCGTCCTCATCGCCCTCGCGGCCGGCGCCGGCTCCCTGTTCGCGGTGCACGTCACGAGCAACACGTTCTGGCTGCTGCAGTCCTTGATGGGTCAGACCACACGAGGCACGCTGAAGACATGTTCGGTGGGAGTATCGGTGGCATCGGTCGTCGCAATACTGCTCGTCCTGCCCATGAGCCTCGTTCTCTGAGCGTCACTATCAGTTAAGGATCACCATGTTCTCCGACAACACCATTCGGCCCCTCGACGGGGTTCGGGTACTCGAGCTGGGCAATTACATCGCCGCCCCGACCGCGGGCCGGATGCTCGCCGACTTCGGGGCCGAGGTCATCAAAGTGGAGCGCCCGAAGACCGGCGACGAACTGCGCAACTGGCGGCTCTACTCCGGCGACACCTCGATGCTGTACCGCACGATCAACCGCAACAAGAAGTCGATCGTGCTGGACCTGCGCACCGAGGAAGGCAGGCAGCTCGTCCTGGACCTCGCCGCCAAGTGCGACATCCTGCTGGAGAACTTCCGGCCCGGCACCCTGGAGAAGTGGGGCATCGGACCGGACGCGTTGAACGCGGCCAATCCGGACCTGGTGATCACCCGCATCTCCGCGTTCGGGCAGACCGGACCGATGTCGCAGCGGCCGGGGTTCGCCGCGGTCGCGGAGGCCGCGGGCGGATTCCGCGAACTCGTCGGCGACCCGGACCGGCCACCGGTGCGGGTGGGGGTGTCGATCGGCGACTCGATCGCCGGCCTCTACGCGGCGTTCGGTGCGGTGATGGCCCTGTTCCAGCGGGAGGCCGCGAAGGTCGCCGGAACGCCGGGCCCGTCCCTGCCGCATCGGATCATCGACGTCGCGCTCAACGAATCGATCCTGTCGATGATGGAGTCGCTGATCCCCGACTACCTCGCGTACGGCATCAAACGCGAACGCGTCGGCGGCCGGATGGAGGGCATCGCCCCGTCGAACGCGTACATCTGCAGCGACGGTGACAGCATCATCATCGCCGGCAACGGTGACGCCATCTTCCAGCGCTACATGGACACCATCGGCCGCCCCGACCTCGGTGCCGACCCGGACCTGTCCACCAACGCCGGGCGGTGGGCGCGCCGCGACGAACTCGACACGGCGATCGGCCAGTGGACGATTCAGTACTCGCGCGACGAGGCGCTGAAGATCCTGGACGCGGCCGGGGTGCCGTCGGGTCCGATCAACACCGCCGCCGACATCTGCAGCGACGAGCAGTACGCGGCCCGCAACATGATTCAGCAGTTCACCGTCGACACCGGTGAGGCCGAGCCGAAGCAGGTCGGGTTCCCCGGCATCGTCCCGGTCATCGGTGGGAAGTCGCTGCCCATCCGCAACGTCGGACCGGACCTCGGCGAGCACACCCGGGAGGTCCTGGAAACGGTGCTCGGCAAGACCCCGGAACAGATCGACTCCATCGTCAACGACACGGTAGGTGGCCTCTCATGACGCAGTCCTTCGAATCACGCACCCTGCTCCGCGACGTCACCTTGCGTGACGGGTTGCAGTTGACGGGCAAGATGCTGCCCACCGCCCGGAAGCTCGAGATCGCCCGGCGGCTCCTCGAACTCGGCGTGCCCGCGCTGGAGATCGGGTCGATGGCCCGCCCCGACCTGGTCCCGCCGATGGCGAACACCGTCGAGGTGATCTCGGAACTGACCCCGGAGGAACTGGACCACTGCTGGGTGTGGGTGGCGACGCCCCGGCACGTGGAGAAGGCCGCCGCGGCCGGCGCACGACATTTCCAGTACTGCTTCTCCGCCTCCGATTCCCACAATCAGGCGAACATCGGACGCTCCACCGAGGAGAGCCTCGCCGCGATGCCCTCCGCGATCGAACTCGCGCAGCAGGTCGACGGCAGCATCCAGCTGTGCATCGCGACGTCGTTCACCTGCCCGTTCGAGGGCCGGGTACCGGAGCAGCGGGTCATCGACATCGCCAACGACCCGCGCGCCCACGGCGCCGTCGATGTCGTCGTCTGCGACACCCTCGGCCAGGCCGTCCCCGCCGAGGTGTACTCGCTCGTCTCCCGGGTCCGGCTCGAAACCCCGCAGCGCGGAATCGTCTTCCACGGTCACGACACCTGGGGTCTCGGGGTCGCGAACAGCCTCGCCGCGGTCGCGGCCGGCGCGATGACCGTCGACGGCGCCCTCGGCGGACTCGGCGGCTGCCCGTTCGCACCCGGTGCCAGCGGCAACACCGCCAGCGAGGACCTGTTGTTCGCCACGCGCCCGGACTGGCTGAACCCCACCACGTTCGGATCCCTCGTGGAACTGTCCGAGAAGACTCTCGCCGAACTCGGCGAAGCCAATCGGTCCAAGGCCGCGCAGGGCGCACGCTCCAATGCCACCGCGTTCGAGTGGGTCATCGGCGGCGGCCGATGAGCGGCGGCCGGTTCTACGTCACCACCCCGATCCCCGAACCCGCTCTCACGCTGCTGCGCGCCGCGGGCAGCGTCGACGTTCCCGACGAGCTTCCGGACGCCGCCCGGCTGCGGGAGGTCTGCGTGTCCGGCGACTACGACGTGGTGGTGTCCCAGCTTCGCGACACGTTCGACGCCGATCTCCTGGCCGCCGCGAAGATCCGCGGTATCTCCAACTACGCGGTCGGGTTCAACAACGTCGACATCGGGGCGGCGACCGCGAACTCGATACTGGTCGGCAACACACCCGGTGTGCTCACCGACGCCACCGCCGACGTCGCGATGCTGCTGATCATGGCCACCGCCCGCCGCGCCGTGGAGGCCGACACGTTCGTCCGCGCCGGACGGTTCACCGGATGGGAACCGAACCTGCTCCTCGGCCAGGATGTTTCGGGGCGCACGCTCGGTCTCGCCGGATTCGGCCGGATCGCGCGGGCGACCGCGAAACGGGCACTGGCCTTCGGGATGCAGGTGCTGTTCTGCCCACGGCCGCCCGGCGACCGGCCGGTCTCGGACGAGGAACTCGGCGAATTCGCCGGACTCGTCACCCACACCGATTGGGACACCCTCGTCACCACCAGCGACTTCCTGTCGCTGCACGTGCCCCTCAACGCACAGACCCGCCACCTGGTCGACGCCGGCGTACTGGCCGCGATGAAGCCCTCCGCGATCCTGATCAACACCGCCCGCGGTCCCGTCGTCGACGAAGCCGCCCTCGTCGCCGCCCTGAAATCCGGGGAGATCGCCGGGGCCGGGCTGGACGTCTACGAGGACGAACCCGTGCTCGCCCCGGGGCTCGCGGAACTGTCGAACACGGTCCTGCTCCCCCACCTCGGCAGCGCCACGGTGTCGGTGCGCGCCGAGATGGCGAGGCTGTGCGCCGAGAACGCTGTGGCCCTGGCGCAGCACCGGATTCCCCCACATCCGGTGAACCCGGAAGCCTGGAACTCATGACCGTCCTGATCGCCCCCGACAGCTTCAAGGGCACCTACACCGCCGGAGAGGTCGCCGACGCGGTCGCGACGGGGGTCGAGTCGTCCGGCGGTACCGCGATCCGGCTGCCGGTCGCCGACGGGGGTGAGGGCACCCTCGACGTTCTCACCGTCCCCCTCGGACTGCGCCCGATCACCACCCGGTCCCGCAATCCCTGGGGCAGTCCGTGCCGGCCGACGTACGGACTGTCCGACGACGGGACCGCGGTCATCGAGATCGCCGCCGCCTCCGGGATCACCACGCCGCACGACGGCCCCCGCGACCCGGTCACCGCCACCACCTACGGCACCGGGATGCTCGTCGCGGACGCCGCCCGGCGCGGTGCCCGGCGCATCGTCGTCGCGGCCGGCGGGTCCGCCACCACGGACGGCGGCACCGGGGCCATCGCCGCCATCGAGGCGGGCGGCGGACTCCGGGGCGCCTCCGTCACCGTGCTGACCGACGTCACCACCCGGTACGTGGACGCGGCCAGGGTGTTCGGACCGCAGAAGGGAGCCGACGCGGGCGCCGTGCAACTCCTCACCCGGCAACTCGAAGCGAAGGCGCGGGCCCTGCCCCGCGACCCGTCGAGTGTCGACGCGACCGGCGCCGCCGGCGGGTTCTCCGGTGGGATGTGGGCACGGTACGGCGCCGAACTCCGCTCGGGCGCCGATTACATCCTCGACGTGATCGGCTTCGACACCGTGGCCGCGGACGCGTCGGCGATCGTCGTCGGCGAGGGCAGGCTGGACGGACAGACGAAGGCGGGCAAGATCATCTCCGCGATCCTCGCCCGCGCGGGCGCCACGCCGGTGTACGCCGTCGTCGGCTCCGTCGGCGACGATCTCGGCGACTACCGGTCCCGGTTCGCCGGCGTACTCGTCGCCACGGACGCCGTGGCCATGCACGACGCCGGCCGCACGATCGCGGCGCAACTCATGACGGGTAGCGGCCACCCAGCGTCCGGGTGACCTGCTCGGCGCTGCCGACGAGCAGATCCACCCACTTCTCGCACTGTTCGCGTGGCATGCGCAGTGTCGGCCCGCTGATCGCCAGTGCACCGATCACGTCGGCGGACGAATCGAACACGGGCGCAGCCAATCCCGAGGCGCTGTCCTCCCGCTCCCCCGCGGTGATGGCGTACCCGTCGGCCCGGGCCTGGTGGATCAGTTCGCGCAGCACCGCGGTGTCGGTGACGGTGCCCTCCGTCATCGGTTCGATGGGGCCGGCGAGGACCTGTTCGGTGAGGTCCGGGTTCCAGGCGAGCAGAACCCGGCCCGCCGATCCCGCGGGCAGGGGGACGATCTTCCCGACGTACATGTTGCGGCGCAGCGCGTGCTCGGTTTCCGCGATGGCCACGCACACGCGGTAGCCCTGCTCGACCCGGAAGAAGCTGGCGGTCTCGCCGGTGGCGTCGCGGATCTCCTTCAGCACCGGCGTGACGACAGCCAGCACGTCGAGTCCCTTGGTGGCCGTCGCAGCCCAGAACGCCATCTTCACGCCGATCCGGATCTGGTCGCCGGTCCGGTCGAGGAATTCCTGCGCCACCAGGTTGCTGACCAGCCGTTGGACCGTCGACGTCGGCAGACCCGTCGCCTGGTGGATCTCGCCCAGCGTCATCGACGGACGCGTCAGGCTGAAGGCATCGAGGATCTCCGTGATCTTGCTCAGCACCAGCAACGGTTGGTGCTTGGAGGTCAATTCGCCGTCTTCCGCTCGCATACCCTCGACGATAGTCGCCCCCACCAGCACGTGAGTGCCAACGAACGGCGGAACACACTTCGGCACTCACCTGGGGCGAATCGATTGTCGCCACACGGGCGGGGATGTGGTACCTATTGAAGATGCTCGAATTCGACTCGACGAAAGGCGCATGAGCGCCCACCGAGATATCTCTCCGACACGATGGTTCGGGGAATTCACCCGCGCGTTCGACGCGCTTCGATCGCGACCTTCACGGTGCCGCGACCCGTCCGCTCCCTGGCGGACACTTCTCCATTCACCATTGACGCTGCCCTACAACGACTTCGAGAAAGGAGGTAACCGTGAAGTTGGCTGAGGCACTGGCCGAACGCGGCGATCTGACCCGTCGGGTGGAGCATCTGAAGTCGCGCATCCTCACAAATGCACGACATCAGGAGGGCGAGTCGCCGGCGGAGGATGCCGCGGCGCTGCTCGTCGAACTCGAGGAGGTCCTGGACCGCCTGGAGGTCCTGGTCCGAAGGATCAATCGGACGAATACCGCTGCACCACTGGGCGACGCGAGCATCACGGACGCGCTGGCCCGCCGGGACATGCTGCGAATCCGGCACCGGGTGGTGTCCGCCGCCGCGGATGCCGCCTCCGGTCGTGAGCAGGACCGATACGGCAGGCAACTCCGCTCCGAACTCGTCTTCGTCGCGGCGTTGCCCGTCCGGGAGCTGCGGCGGACGGCAGACGATCTCGCCCGGCAGATCCGGGAGATCGATCTGCAAGTGCAGAAGGAGAATTGGGAAGTCGAGTTGCTCGACTGACCGATGCTGGGTGGTAGGTAACCGTTTCGGAGGCGAGCACGCACCGCGAGTCGACGGTAATTCGGCTCTTCTCCGGCGTGGAGGGCAACGCTCCGGGCACACACCCGGATCACAGTGCAGCCCTGCACACCGCACAGGTGACGGTGCACGACGCACACCTCATCACCGGGTGCTGATCCGAGACGGCGAGGGCGGGCAAGGGGCTACCCACACACGTGAGTGGCAGAGCGTGCCGAAGCACGCTCTGCCACTCACGTCGGGGATCAGCCGACTACGAGATCCAACTCGTCGTCGGACACTCCGACCGCGATGCTGCCACCCTCGACGAGGACGTCGTCGAGCAACAGATCGGCGATCCGATCGTCGACGGCCCGCTGGATCGACCGGCGCAACGGACGCGCCCCGAACTCGGGCTGGTGTCCGTGCTCGGCAATCCAATCGACCGCGGCCTCGCTGAACGAGATCTCGATGCCCTTGGACTGCAGCCGCTTCCGGCTGTCGTCCAGCAGCAGGTCGGTGATCCGGTGCAGCTGCTCGTTGTCGAGCTTGCGGAAGATCACGATCTCGTCGATCCGGTTCAGGAACTCCGGACGCATCGACTCACGCAGCCGGCCCATCACCCGATCCCGCAGCGGCTTCTCCGAAGCCTCCGCGTCACCGGTGCTGAAGCCCAGCGCACCCGACTTGCTGGAGATGATGTCGGACCCCAGGTTGCTGGTCATGATCAGAACGGTGTTCTTGAAATCCACCGTCCGGCCCTGACCGTCCGTGAGCCGACCGTCGTCGAGCACCTGCAGCAGCGTGTTGAACACGTCGGGGTGCGCCTTCTCGATCTCGTCGAGCAGGATCACCGAGTACGGGTTCCGGCGGACCTGCTCGGTGAGCTGCCCCGCCTCCCCGTATCCGACGTAGCCGGGAGGAGCACCGACGAGCCGGCTGACCGTGTGACGTTCACCGAACTCGCTCATGTCGAGTCGCAGCATCTTGTTCTCGTCACCGAACAGCGTGGCGGCCAGCGCCTTCGCCAGCTCGGTCTTGCCGACACCGGTCGGTCCGAGGAACAGGAAGCTACCCACGGGGCGATCCGGATCGTTCATGCCGGTACGGCTGCGGCGCACCGCCCGGGCTATGGCCCGCACGGCGTCGTCCTGGCCGATGACACGACGATGCAGTTCGTCCTCGAGCCGGCGGAGGCGTTCCTTCTCCTCCTCGGTCATCTGGCTGGCCGGGATTCCGGTGGCCCGCGACACGACCTCGGCGATCTGCTCGGCGGTCACCTCGGGCGCGGCGTCGGACGCGCCGACCGCCTTCCCGTCGATCCGGGCCTGAACCTCCATGGCCTCGTCACGCAGTCGCGACGCCTTCTCGTACTGCTCGTCGGCGACAGCCTGTTCCTTGGCCTGCTCGAGTTCCGCGAGCTTCGCCCGCAGAGCATCCACGTCGACGCTCGGCGTCCGCAGCCGCAACCGGGCCCCGGCCTGATCGATCAGGTCGATCGCCTTGTCCGGCAGGAAGCGGTCACCGATGTAACGGGCCGACAACTCGACGGCCGCCGAAATCGCCTCGTCCGTGTAGCGGACGCCGTGGTGCTCCTCGTACCGGTCACGCAGACCGGACAGGATCGCCACCGCATCCTCCACACTCGGCTCCGCAACCGTCACCGGCTGGAACCGGCGTTCGAGCGCCGGATCCTTCTCGATGTGCTTGCGGTACTCGTCGAGCGTCGTCGCACCGACGATGTGCAGCTCACCACGGGCGAGCTTCGGCTTGAGGATGTTGCCCGCATCCATCGCACCCTCGGCGCCGCCACCGGCACCGGCGATGGAGTGGACCTCGTCGATGAAGACGATCAGCTCGTCCGAGTGGGCCGAGATCTCGTCGATCACCTTGTTGAGACGTTCCTCGAAGTCGCCGCGGTACCGGGTGCCCGACACCATGCTCGACAGGTCGAGCTGGACGATGCGCTTACCCGTCAGCCGGTCGGGGACGTCGCCATCGACGATGCGCTGGGCCAGGCCCTCGACGACCGCCGTCTTGCCGACGCCGGCCTCACCGACCAGCACGGGGTTGTTCTTGGTGCGGCGCGACAGGATCTCGATGGTCTGCTCGATCTCGTCGGCGCGCCCGATCACCGGGTCGACTCCGCCGCCGCGTGCGCGTTCGGTGAGGTCGAAGCCGTACTTGTCGAGCGTGGGGGTCTCGGAGTTCGACGACTCCTCCACCGATCCACCCTGCACCGCGGTCTGCAGCCGCTCCGGGGTGATTCCCTCGGACGCGAGCAGTCGGCCGGCGGCGTGGTCCTGATCCGCGGCGAGCGCCAGGAAGAGGTGCTCGGGATCGATGTAGGTGGACCCGAGGGCGCGCGCGAGTTGGTGCGCCTCGAGCAGCGCCGTCTTCAGCGCGCCGCTCAGTGCGGGCGTTGCAAAGCCTGAGGTGTCACGCCCCTGGGGCAGACGCAGTTCGACTGCGTCGGCGACGGCCGACGCGTTCGCGCCTGCGCGGCGCATCAGAGACGCGACGGGTTCGTGTTCTGTCATGACGCGCAGAACGTGGAGCGCATCGAGTTCCGCATCACCACGACCTGCGGCGAAGCGGGCAGCAGCAGCCATGAGCTCCTGGGTGGAGCGACTCATGAGCCGACTGATGTCGATGCGACCTGGGCCCTCCGGCCCGAAGAATGCTGGCATTCCTCAGCCTCCTAAAAGTTGAGCGTTAATCACTCAACTAACGTGCCAACCCTGCGATCAATTCCCGGCGGGGGTGGATGTGAGCTCGATCACTAAGGTCCGTGGCGGGTACCGACCCAGTCCAACGACGACAGGAACCCGGATCTTCCCGCTCACGGCAGGGTGCGTCCGAGTAAGTCGAGCACTCGGGTGGCCACCACAGTCCCACCGAACCCAGGTGCCTGCGCAGCGCGGGAAAGATCCCGAGCAGAATGCTGCGGTCGCCGCGGACCACCAGCGGTCGCAGGCCCGGCAGGTCCGCCATGGCGACCGCCAGATCGTCCGCCAGCGCGTGAGCGGCCCGCACCGTCTCGGACAGTGCAACCACGCCCGTCGGTTCGTCCCGGTCGGTGCGGTCGATCACGGTCGCGGCGTCGCCGAGATCTCGGCCGACCATCGCGGACAGGCGCTCCGCCCCCGTGCGCCTTTTCGGTAGCGGGAACAACCGGAAAGGCGCACGGGCGCGAAGCGCCTGGTTCTACCCTGAACAGGTGGTGGCTCTCGTTCGAGCGGTCCGGCGGCTGGCTCTGGGACGCCCCCTGCGCAGTGACGACCTCGGGGAACAGTTGCTGACCAAGCGTCTGGCGCTGCCGATCTTCGCGTCCGACCCTCTGTCGTCCGTGGCGTACGCGACGCAGGAGATCCTGCTGATCCTGTCCCTGGGCGGTCTCGCCTATTTCTACCTGACGCCGTATCTGGCGGCCGGGGTCGTGGTGCTTCTCGCCGTGGTCGCCCTGTCGTACCGCCAGGTGGTGTACGCCTACCCCAGCGGGGGCGGCTCGTACGAGGTGGCGACGAAGAACCTCGGGCCGTCCGCGGGTCTGACGGTGGCGTCGGCACTGCTCATCGATTACGTCATGACGGTGGCGGTGTCGGTGTCGGCGGGTGTCGACAATCTCATCTCCGCCGTGCCCGCGCTGAACACGCACCGGGTGGCGCTGGCCGTGGCGTTCGTCGTGCTGCTGACGGTGATGAACCTGCGCGGGATCCGCGAATCGGGAACCACGTTCGCCTTCCCGACGTACGGGTTCATCGCCGGGGTGATGATCCTGATCGTGACGGGGTTCGTCCGTGTCGCGGCCGGTTCGACACCCGTCGCCGAAAGTGCCGGGTACACCATCGAACCGGAACTGTCCGGGCTGACCGGTCTGGCCCTCGTGTTCTTCGCGCTGCGCGCGTTCTCGTCCGGATGTACCGCGCTGACCGGTGTGGAGGCGATCTCCAACGGGGTGCCCGCGTTCCGTAAACCCAAGAGCGCCAACGCCGCGAAGACACTCATGGCGATGGCGGCCACAGCGATCGTGATGTTCGCGGGAATCACCGCGCTGGCCATCGTCGCCAAGGTGCACGTCGCGGTGAACCCGTGCGATCTGATCGGGTTCGCCGGAAACTGCGAGACCGATCCGCAGCGCACCGTCATCGCCCAGATCGCGGCGGCCGTGTTCGGTGGCACCACCAACATCGGCTTCTTCTACGTCCAGGCCGCGACCGTGCTGATCCTCGTGCTCGCCGCGAACACCGCCTACAACGGTTTCCCACTGCTCGCCTCGGTGCTCGGCCGCGACCGCTACCTCCCGGTCCAGCTGAACACCCGCGGCGACCGGCTGGCGTTCAGCAACGGCATCGTGCTCCTCGCCGTGACGGCGGGCGGATTGATCGTCCTGTTCGACGCGTCCGTCACCCACCTCATCCAGCTGTACATCCTCGGCGTGTTCACGTCCTTCACCCTCAGCCAGGCGGGCATGGTCCGGCACTGGAATGGTGTGCTGGCAACCGAATCCGACGCCCGTGAACGTCGTCGCATCCACGGCAGGCGGGCCCTCAACGGCACCGGCGCCGTCCTCACCGGCACCGTCCTGATCATCGTCACGATCACGAAGTTCACCCAGGGCGCCTACCTCGTGGTCATCGCCATGCCGATCCTGTTCTTCCTGATGCGCGGGGTGCGGCGGCACTACGACCGGATTGCAGCTGCCCTCGTCGTCGACGAGGACAGCTTCACCCTCCCCTCCCAGGTGCACACGATCGTGCTGGTGTCCGTGCTCAACAAACCCACCGCCCGGGCCCTCGCCTACGCCCGCGCCACCCATCCGACGACCCTGGAAGCCGTCACCGTACTGGGCGACAACACCGGAAAACTGCAGCGGGAGTGGGAGAAGTACGAAATTCCGGTGCCGTTGAAAGTCCTCGAATCGCCCTATCGTGAAGTCACCCGGCCCATCGTCGGGTACGTGAAATCCGTCCGGAAGCGGATCCCGGACGGCGTCGTCACCATCTTCATCCCCGAGTACGTGGTCGGTCGATGGTGGGAACACCTGCTGCACAACCAGAATGCGCTGCGCCTCAAGGGCAGGTTGCTGTTCACGTCCGGCGTGATGGTCACAAGCGTGCCGTGGCTGCTCGATTCGGCCACCCGGGTCGGGGCGCCGCTCGGCAAGCCCGCGCCGGGTGACATCCGGCGCGGCCTGCCCACCACTCCCGAGCTCAGCGGAAAGTCGACTTCAGGTACTCCGTGAGACCGTCGACCGCGACCGGACTCTGCCGGAACCCCAGATAGCCGTCCGGTCGGACGACGAACGCGGCGGAACCCTCCGCGCCGTACGCGTGCGCGAACTCGCCGTCACGGTCCCGGACGAGGGGAAGCACCGTTTCCCCGACCTCGGCGGAAGGCGACGCGACGAGGTACGTGTCGACGAGTCCCTGGGTCGCCGCGCCCACCGACGTCGCCGCGGCCTCGAGCAGTTCCAGCCCGCGCGCGTCGACCGATTCGTCGGCGTACAGCAGCAACGTGTGGTTGCGTCCCGCGAGGAGAGTGAACAGCCGGAGGGGGGATGCGACCGCGGCGCGTGTCAGCCCGCGGGCGTCTGGCGCCCGACTGCCGGGCGCGAGCGCCGCATTCGACTCCGGTTGGGCGACGATCGGACTGTCCGCGTAGCTGATGAGGAGTTGGGCCTCGCGTCGGATCACATAGTCGGGATCCGACGACCCCGCCCCGATCCCCTCCCGGGCGCTGCGCACGGTGCGTCCCACCACCTCCTCCCCGATGGGTCGCCGTTCGGCGTCGTAACTGTCCAGCAGGTCGGGGGCCGCGGCGCCGGACACGGCCAGCGCGACCTTCCACGCCAGGTTGTGCGCGTCCTGGATGCCGGTGTTCATGCCCTGCGCGCCGGTCGGCGGATGAATGTGGGCGGCGTCGCCCGCGACGAACACCCGCCCGCGCCCGTACGAGTCGACGATGCGGTGGCTGATCCGGAAGATGGACGACCAGCGGAGGTTCGACGCCCGCGTCGGCTCGGGCGACAGGCGGTCGAGCACGGCCTGGATGTGGCTCAGCTCCGGTTTCGGTCCCGCCTCGAAACCGTGCGCGATCTTGTCGGCCGCCGGGGTGCCGGTGCCGGCCAGGTCGCTGGGCACCAGCATCGACATCCGGTAGCGGCGGCGCCCGGGCAGCGGAATGCACACGAGCAGGTCGTCGGTCTCGCCGTCCGTCTGGTGCATCGACCGGATCCCGTAGCCGCGGGGCATCGTCCAGTCGACTTCGACGTCGCCGAGCATGTACTGCTCGAGGAACGCACCGCCCTCGAAGGTCAGGCCGAGGCCCTTGCGGACCACGCTGTGGGCGCCGTCGCAGCCGAAAAGGTACTGGGTTCGGACGGTTTCGTCGCCGTCCGCGCCGGCGACCGTGGCGACGACGCCGTCGTCGTCCTGTTCGAACGCCGTCAGTCTCGTTCCTCGTTCGATCGTGGTGCCGAACGTGGCCAGGTATTCGGTGAGGATGCGTTCGGTCTCGTACTGGGGCAGCCCGATGAATTCGAACGGGACGTCGGCCGGTAGCGACAACTCCAGACGGGCGACCTCGTCGCCGTTGACGTACACGATCTGCCCGCGCATCTGGATCGCCGCGTCCAGGATGTGCCGCAGCACGCCCATGCTCTCGAAGACCTCGAGGCTGCGAGGTTGGATCCCCACCGCCTTCGCGTACTGCGGTGGCTCGAGCAGGGGATCGATGATGCGGCAGGCGACACCTCGCCTGCGCAGTTCGATCGCCGCCGTCAGACCGACCGGACCAGCTCCGACCACCAATACCTCGGGATGCACCACAAGACACCGCCTCGTCAGCAGGGACCGACCACCGACCAGTATGCGGGACCCACGATGCACGTGACCGGCGTTCGGGCCAGACTCGGATCCGTCACGTTCGCGAGGTGTGGAGTCTCGGCCGGTGAACGGCTTCCCGGGCCACCAGTTCGATCGTGACGGCCACCGCACACGTCTGCGCGAGCAGCAGCCCGACGAGGACGAGGATCTGCACCGCCCCGGCCTGAACGGCGGAACCGCTTGCCAGCAGCACCCCGACGAACGCCCCCGGCAGGGTGACCAGCCCGACGGTCCGGGTCTGGTCGAGTCCCGGGAGCAACGCGTCTGAGGCGGCATACCGGACCACTTCCATGCGGGCATCACGGACGTCGAGTCCGAGACTGAGCCCCGCCTCCACCTCACCCCACCGTTGATCGACAGCATCGAGCGCGCGTCGCGCGGCGAGGGAGGTGGCCGTCATCGCACCACCGAGCACGATTCCCCCGATGGGAACGAGAGCGACACCTTCGAGCGGCACCACCCGGCTGACCAGCATCAACGGCAACACGATGCCGACACCCGCGGCGAGGGACAGCGCCAGCCACCCGGCGGACCGCCCGGCTTTCGCGCGGCGAGCGGACGTTCCCACCGCCGCCGCGAACATCACGACGAGCACGAGGATCGACGACCACAGATGCGCGAGCGCCGCGGCCAGGATCAAGGACACCGCGACGAGCTGGGCAGCACCTCGAATCGCCGCACCGGGCACGACGAGTGGGCTACCGAGGTGGGTGAAGCGGTAGACCACCGCCGCGCATACGACCATCACGGTGCACAGCACAGCCAGTCCGACACCGGGATTCGCCAGGGACGTACTCACCCGGCTCAGTGTTCCTCACTTCCTGGCCACGGCGATACCGAGTGAGCGTTATGCCGACGTATCCCGGGGTGTGCGTGCGACCATGGAAGGAGTCGACGCTCTACGCCCGAGAACCTGACCGGAGGCCGTGGCGATGGACGACCGGGCGAACACAGCGCACCCGCGGGTCGTGGTCGAGACCGAACACGGCCGGGCGAGCTACCGCGCGGGCAAGGCCGTCCGCATCGGCCGGGATCCGCAATTGGAGATCACGATCATCGATCCCGTGGTGTCACGTGAGCATGCACGGCTGACGTGGGACGAGGGATGGCAGCTCGTCGATTCCGACAGCAAGAACGGGATCTTCGTCGACGGCGAGCGTCGAGAAAAGGTTCCCGTCACGAACCACGTCGTCGTCCGCCTGGGCGACGCGGTCGAGGGACCGATCGTGCGGATCTCGGTCGAGGATCCCGACGCGACGCGACAGGACGTGGGCGGCCGATGGGACGAGTCGACGATCGACGTGGGGGCATCGAGCGCCCCACCCCCGACACCGCACGAGGCGGTCCCGACGGGATCACTCACGGTGGGACGGTCACCCGACAACGACATCGTCGTCCGGGACGTGCTGGCCTCACGCCATCACGCGATCGTCCACAACGTGCCGTCCGGCCTCGAGATCGACGACCTGGGGAGCGTCAACGGCACGTTCGTCGGCGGCGCCCGGGTGTCGCGCGCGCAGCTGACCGAAGGTGACGTCGTCACGATCGGCAACACCGATCTCAGTGTGAAGGACGGCCGGCTCGTTCCACGGCAGGCGGTGGCTCCGACCGCAGGCGGGCTGCGGGTGGACGGCGTCGGGCTCACCATCGAAGGCGGGCGGCGGCTGCTCGAGGACGTCACGTTCACGGCCCAGCCGGGGAGTCTCACCGCGGTGATCGGCCCCTCCGGCGCGGGAAAGACCACGGTGGCCACCATCATCTCCGGTTCGGAACGCCCCACGGAAGGTGTGGTCGAGTTCGAGGGACGCAGCGTGCACGCCGAATACCAGGTGCTCCGCTCCCGCATCGGGATGGTCCCCCAGGACGACGTCGTGCACCGGCAG
Organism: Rhodococcus sp. JVH1; assembly: GCF_000280725.2. Classification (NCBI taxonomy): domain Bacteria; kingdom Bacillati; phylum Actinomycetota; class Actinomycetes; order Mycobacteriales; family Nocardiaceae; genus Rhodococcus; species Rhodococcus sp. JVH1. The sequence goes on from NZ_CP166289.1 coordinate 2,607,555, forward strand.
CTGACCATCCGGCAGGCGCTCGGCTACGCCGCCGAGCTGAGGCTGCCGCCGGACACCACCCGGACCGACCGCGAGGAGGTGATCGAGACGGTGCTCGACGAACTGCAGCTGTCCGAACACGCCGACACGAGGGTCGACCGGCTGTCCGGCGGACAACGCAAACGCGCGTCCGTCGCAATGGAGTTGCTCACCGGCCCGTCCCTGCTGATCCTCGACGAACCGACCTCGGGCCTCGACCCCGCGCTCGACCGGCAGATCATGGCGACGTTGCGCCGCCTCGCCGATTCGGGCCGCGTCATCGTCATCGTCACGCATTCGCTGTCGTATCTCGAGATGTGCGATCAGGTCCTGCTCCTCGCACCGGGCGGCAAGACCGCCTACGTGGGCCCGCCGGACCGGGTCGGGGCCGCGCTGGGCAGCACCGATTGGGCCGACATCTTCGCCCGCGTCGCGGCCGACCCCGACGGGGTGTTCGCCGAGTACCGCGCCACCCGCCCCGCCGTAGAGGTGCCACCACCGAGTCCGCCCGGACCTCTCGGCAGTCCCGCGCACACGTCGCGACGCAAGCAGTTGAGCACCGTCGTCCGCCGCCAGGCGCGGCTGATCCGCGCTGACCGTGGGTACCTGATCTTCCTGTCCCTTCTCCCGTTCGTGCTCGGCGGCCTGGCCGTGCTCGTGCCCGGCGACACGGGATTCGGTCCGTCGGGCCTCGACGAATCCGGCGAACTCACCCAGATCCTGGTCGTGCTGATCCTCGGCGCCGCCTTCATGGGTTGCTCACTGACCATCCGCGATCTGGTCGGAGAGCGCATGATCTATCTCCGCGAACGTGCCGCCGGTCTGCTCCCGTCCGCCTACCTGACGGCGAAGATCGTCGTATTCTGCGCCGCTGCCATCGTGCAGTCGGTGATCATGGTGATGATCGTCTTCGTGGGCAAGGGTTTTCCGGGCCGGGGCAGCGTGATCCCCTCCGGCTCCGTCGAATTGATCGTGGACATCGCCGTCACCACCTGCTCCTGCGTCCTGGTCGGACTGGCGTTGTCGTCGGTGGCCCGCTCGAACGAGCAGGTGATGCCGATGCTGGTGGTCACGATCATGGTGCAGCTGGTGATGTGCGGAGGACTGATCACGATCACCGGACGCGCGGTGCTCGAACAGGTGTCGTGGCTCTTCCCGTCGCGCTGGGGGTTCGCGGCCGCCGCATCGACGGTGGACCTGCGCACGAACGCCACGGGCACCGAGCCCGATACGCTCTGGCAGCACGCCGCATCGTGGTGGCTGCTCAGCATCGCCATGCTGGTGCTCATCAGTTGCGTGCTCGCGGTCGTCACCTACAGCCGGCTCCGGCTGCGCCGTTCCCGCCGACGCTGAAACAGATGCTGCGGTGTTCTACTCGTCGCCGAGACCCGCCGGTGCCCCGATGTCGAAGACGTTCATCATCTGAGACAGGGTCCGGTAGTAACCCACGAGGACCACAAGTTCGAGCAGCACCCGGTGTGCCGGCTAGATCAGTTCGACGACGGTTCCCAGGTCGTGCACATGCTCGCTGTCCGACGGTTCGGTGGCCGGCGTGATGTCGCCACGTGCCGCGTGTGCCATCGATCGCGCCTCGCCCGCAGCGAAGGCGACCGGTACCGCCACGGCGACGGACAGGAGGGCAGCTCCTGCGTCGAACGCCAAGCGTGCGACACCGAAAGCACAGTTCGCCGATTCTCTGATCGTCATCGCCCGCTCCTTCATCCCAGTCCACGGGACGTAGCGGACCACTCCCTTTGACCTGACAATTACCCGTCCGACGTTACGAGGGGCCTGCACTACTCGCGAGTACCAAACCGACCAGATCGAATGATTTACCCGGAGGCCGTCGAGTCCGGGGGACGGAGGCAGAGAAGACAGGCACGTACCCGGGTAGTTCAGCCGATGCGCCCGGACCGCAACGGGACCACTCTGTAAACAGGCGTCCTCCGCGACGCGACACCACAGCGAGTGCACTGGAGCTACGACGGCATGAACCCACACACCGGGAACCACGGATATCAGCTGGTTCACACGTTCCCCCCGCCTCCGGTGCGGCCGGGGCGCCAGGCACTGCACGCCGCCGCATCCAGAATCGGAATCCCGTGCACCCTCGGCGCCGGCGACCACCGCGCCTTCGACAGCTCCGGTCTCGTCCAATGGGCCTACAAGCAGGCCGGCATACCGGTTCCGCGCACCACCTACGAGCAACTCCGACACGGGACCGCCGTGGACGCGAGCGACCTGCAGCCCGGTGACGTCGTCCTCTTCTACGGGGGCGGCCACGCGGGGATCTACGCAGGAAACGATATGCTCGTCCACGCACCCGCTCCGGGACGCCCGGTCACGCGAGTAGCCATGAGCTCCATGTCATTTCACGCAGCACGCCGATACTGACGACCGACCACGGCCCCCGGTCGACCTGAACAGCGGCCAGAGGCGTGACCACCCGCGGCGCCGTGGGCTCAGTGAGCGGCGTTGTACGCTTCCTCGATCTCGGCAGGAATACGTCCACGCGTGGACAACTCATACCCCTGCGACGTCGCCCATTCTCGAATTTCCTTCGCCTGGCTACGCCCCTGCGACGGTGATGCCACTGCAGGAGTCGACCGACGCTTCCTTCCACCGACCCGAGTTGCATGTTCGATGTAGTAGTCGAGAGTCTTGTGGAATTCCCTGGCGTTCTTGACCTTCAGATCGATCTCGTAGTCGACGCCGTCGACAGAGAACGGAATGGTCTCCCCCTTACCGTTCTTGATCGGAGTTCCGTCGATGTCGTCGATGCGTTCGACAACAACTTTCCGCGCCACAGTTCCACTCCTTCATCGTCGATAACCCGGGGAACACTACGTCGAAGTATTGTTCACCTGCCAATCCCCGACGGAGTTTTCGAACTGCAGAACCGGGTCCGCCTGATTGGAGCACCCCGTTGTCGGGGTATTCGTCGGACATGACACCCAAGGATTCATCCGGACCGAAGACCACGACCACCGACAGCGGCGCCCCGGGCGCGGACAAGGACGTGATGTCCGATCCGGCCGAGGATGACAAGAGTTCGGGCGCCGACTGGAGCGGCGAAGGTGGCGCGACCCCCGAGGGGCCCGCCACCGACACCGACACAGAGGACTAGGTCACCAGGGAATCTGTCCGAGGACCACACCGATCACCAGCATCGACAGCGACACCAGCGCTGCGCGCCACAGCACCTTCTTGTGATGGTCCGCCAGCGGGACACCCGCCAGGGTCACGAGTAGGAGGATGGCCGGGACGAGGGGGCTCTGCATGTGGAACGTCTGGCCGGTGATGGATGCGCGGGCCATCTCGACCGGCTCGATGCCGTACGTGGCCGCCGTCTCGGCGAGCACGGGCATGATGCCGAAGTAGAAGGCGTCGTTGCTCATGAAGAACGTGAACGGCAGGCTCAGGATGCCCGTGATGACGGCCAGGTGCGGTCCGAGCGAGGCCGGGATGATCTCGAGCAGCCACTGCGCCATGGCCTCGACCATTCCGGTGCCCTGGAACACGCCGGTGAGGACAGCGGCGGCGAACACCATCGCGACCACGGAGACGATGCTCGACGAGTGGCGGGTGATCGCTTCCTGCTGTTCCTTGACCCGCGGGAAGTTCACCGTCAGCGCGATCGATGCGGCCACCATGAACAGGACCGGAATCGGCAGCACGTCCATCACGAGCACGACGAGGAGCGCCACGGTCACGAGCGCGTTGAACCACAGCAGCTTCGGGCGCAGCGTGGGCCGCTGGGGGTCGAGACCGTCGACGAAGCCCTGGCCGTCGTCCGATCCGGCATCGCCGGAGCCGCCACCGGTTCGGGGTGTGTCGCCGTTACCCCCGGAGCCGGTCGCGGACCGCCGGAGGCCGGAGCCCGCGGAGACGAGGAGGCGCTCGTCGGTGAGTTCGAGCGTGCCGATGCGGCGGCGTTCGCTGTAGCCCAGCTGCACGGCGAACAGCAGCACGACGAGCAGTCCGACCACCAGCGACGGGATCATCGGGACGAACACGTCCGACGGCGAGATACCCAGCGCAGCGGCGGCCCGGACCGTCGGTCCGCCCCAGGGGACGATGTTCATCGCGCCGTTCGCCAGGCCGGCGACCACCGTGAGGATCACGGGGCTGACCTTCAGCTTCATGTACAGCGGCAACAGCGCGGACGTCACGATGATGAACGTCGTGGATCCGTCACCGTCCAGCGACACCACCATCGCGAGCACCGCGGTGCCGACGACGAGCCGCATGGGGTCGTTGCGGACGAGCCGGAGGATGAGTTTCACCAGCGGGTCGAACAGGCCGACGTCGATCATGATTCCGAAGAAGATGATCGCGAAGAACAGCAACGCGGCCGTCGGTGCCAGCGACTTGATCCCGTCGGTGATCATGTCGCCGATTCCGAGGCCCGCCCCGGCCGCGATGCCGAATGCGACCGGGACGGCGATCAACCCGACCACGGGAGTGGCCCGTTTGGACATGATCAAGAACATGAACACGGCCACCATCAGAAAGCCGAGTGCTACCAGCATTGCCACTCCTCGTCCGAACTCGCGTCGTGGTGTGATCGCGATAACAGCCAGTGTCGGGGGGAGGGACGCTCACAGTCACTGTTGCGTACTTAGAGAAGGTTGTGTTCTTTGTGGTGGCAACTACGGGCGCCCCCGGAGATGGTCGCGCAGAGTCTCTGTCTCATACTCCGCGCGGAACAGCCCCCGCTTCTGCAGGACGGGGATCACCTCGTCGACGAAGTCGGCGAGGCCGTTCGGGTAGAACGGCGGCATCAGGTTGAAGCCGTCGGCCCCGCCGCCGCGGAACCACGTTTCGATCTCGTCGGCGATCGATTCCGGGGTTCCGATCATGGTGCAGTGCCCGCCGCCGGCCGCCAACGTGCCCAGCAGCGACCGCACGGTGGGACGGTCCTTCTCGATGATCCGCAGGATCGTGTCGTACCGGCCCTGCGGCCCGGTGAACTCCGACAGCTGCGGCAGCGCGGGAACGGGTGCATCCAATTCCCAGGCACTGCAGTCCTGCTGGACGAACATCGACAACTGCGCCAGCGACTGTTCGACGGGCAGGAGCGCGTCGAGTTCCGCCTTCTTCCGTCGGGCCTCCTCGGTGGTGGAGCCGACGTAGGTCACGAGACCGGGCATCACGGTCACCGCGTCGGCGTCGCGGCCTGCCGCGCGGATGCGCCGCTTCACGTCGTCGTAGTAGCTCTGCGCGGCCGTGAGGTCGTAGGCGACGGCGTAGATTCCCTCGGCGCACCGGGCGGCCAGGTCGCGGCCCTGATCGGACGCGCCCGCCTGGAACAGCACGGGACGACCCTGCGGCGAGCGCGGCACGTTCAGCGGACCGTCCACGAGAAAGTGCTTGCCCCGATGCTCGACCGCCTTCACCTCGGCCGGGTCCGCGAAGATGCCGTCCCGGTCGAGTACGAGCGCGTCGGGCCCCCACGAATCCCACAGAGCGAGTGCCACGTCGACGAATTCCGCGGCACGCGAATAGCGTTCGTCGTGCGGCGGCATCTCCTCGAGCCCGTGGTTGCGCGCTTCGGCGTCGAACATCGACGTCACCACGTTCCAGCCGACGCGGCCGCCGCTGATGTGGTCGAGCGACGCCAGCATCCGGGCGGCGTGGAACGGTGTGTAGAACGTGGTGGACACCGTCGTCACCAGTCCGACCCGCTCCGTCGCCCGCGCCATCGCGGACAGCGCGGTGAGCGGTTCGAGGAACCACATGCCTCCGGACGCGGGGTCGCGCACCGAATGCCCGTCCGCGAAGAACACCGCGTCGAGGCAGCCCCGCTCCGCGGTCTGCGCCAACTCCTCGTAGTAGGTGATGTCGCAGAGTCGCTCGACCTGGGACGAGGGGTGCCGCCACGCGGCGCCGTGGTGCCCGCAGCTGTAGAGGAACGCGTTGAAGTGCAGTTGCCGGGCGTCGCTCATGTCAGTCCTTGACCAGTCCGCCGTCGACGACGAGGTTCTGGCCGGTCACCGCACGCGACCACGGGGACGCGAAGAACAGCACCGCGTCGGCGAACTCGTCGGGGGTGGTGACCCGCTGCAGCGGGGTGCTCGCCGCGATGAGGTCGAACACCTCGTCGGGAGTGGCAGCGCTCGCGTCGGTGGTGCGGAGCAGCCCGCCCGAGACCATGTTGACGGTGATGCCGTCGGGACCGAGGTCGGAGGCGAGCGTGCGGGTCAGCGACAGCGCCGCCGCCTTGGCGGCCGTGTAGTCGTGGTACGGGACGACCGGGTTCTGGAACAGGTTGGTGCCGATGTTCACGATCCGGCCGAACCCGAGCGAACGCATGCCCGGTAGCGCGGCCTGCGTCGTGTGCAGTGTCGCCTTCACGCTGCCACGCAGCTGCGCGTCGAAGGCATCCCACGTGATGACGTCCGCCTTGTCGCGGGCGTCGCCGTTGAAGGAGAAGTCGGCGAGCGCGTTGTTGATCACCGTGGTCACCGGGGAGCCGAAGTGCTCCTCCGCCGCGGAGAACAGCGCCGCCACCTGTCCGGCATCGGTGACGTCGCCCCGGAGCGCGACCGCACGGTCCGCGCCCAGGGAGGCCGCGAGTTCCTCGGCCGCCTCCCGGCTGTTCCGGTAGTTCACGATCACCCGCGCGTCCTGCGCCGCGAACGACCGCACGATGGCGGCGCCGAGGCCCCGTCCACCGCCGGTCACCAGGACGATCTGCTTGTCGAGCTGCATGCTGTCACCTTCCGTTCGGTCGGCGACGAGATATCGGATGAGCGCATACGGCCGTCTCCGCGACATCCCTTCGCCGGCATTACCCAGTTCAGGTTCGACGGGTGTGTTCTCAGCCGTCCGGCTCGTCGCCGGGCAGCACCCCGTGTCACTGGCCAACAGTGTAAGCGCAATCACCGTTTTTGATTCTTGGTTGTGCACAACCTAGTTGTGTGCAACTATTCAGTGGTGACCGACAACCTCGCCCTCGACCGCCAGGTGTGCTTCGCGCTGTACTCGGCTTCCCGGGCGATGACGGCGAGATACCGGTCGATGCTCGACTCGCTGGGAGTGACCTACCCGCAGTACCTCGTGCTGCTGGTTCTCTGGGAACAGGACGGTCGCGGAGTACGTGAGATCTGCGACGCCCTCGACCTCGACACCGGCACGCTGTCGCCACTGCTCAAGCGGCTCGAAACCCTGGGCCTGGTCGAACGCAGGCGCTCGTCCGCCGACGAGCGCCGCGTCGGGATCCACCTCACCGAGAAGGGTGCGGGCCTCCGCGCCGCCGCGGAGGCCATCCCCGCGGAACTCGCCCAGTCGACGGGAATGGACATCGACGAACTCGTCGCCCTCCGAAACACCCTGTCGCGGCTCACCGAATCGCTCCACAGCGTCAACACCCCTACAGGAGAGAAGTAACCATGAAGATCGTCTACACAGCCGAAGCCCTCGCCACCGGAGAAGGACGCAACGGCCACGCCCGCACGTCCGACGGCCGGCTCGACCTGAACCTCGCGATCCCCACGGAGATGGGTGGGTCCGGCGACGGCACCAACCCCGAGCAGCTGTTCGCCGCCGGATACGCGGCATGCTTCCACTCCGCACTCCAGCTGGTCGGCCGTCAGGCAAAGGCGAACGTCGCCGACTCGGCCGTCGGCGCCCGCGTCGGCATCGGCCCGACGGACGGCGGCGGATTCGGTCTCGCCGTCACCCTCGAGGTCTCCCTCCCCCACCTGCCCCGCGCCGAGGCGCTCGAACTGACCGAGAAGGCACACCAGGTGTGCCCCTACTCCAACGCCACCCGCGGCAACATCGACGTCACCCTCGAGGTCACCGAAGACTGAGAAATCCTGACGGGCGTCGGGTCACCGGAACGTGAACTCGACGCCCGTCAGGTCCTCCGACAGGGACCACAGCGCCCGCGCGGTGTGCTCGTCCCGCGACTTCTTGTTGGAGCCCACCACTTTCGGGTGGCCACGCTGCTCGAACAGGCCGTCCGGCCCGATGTAGCTGCCGCCGATCACGTCGGGAGCGGTGGCCGCGTACAGCATCGGCAGCGCCCCCATCTCCGCCGACTGCGCGAAGATCCGGTTGCCGACGGCCATCAGCTTGTCCTGCACCGACTCGGTGTGGGCCTGCAGATTGGTCGACGCGTAACCGGGGTGCGCGGCCACGGCTTTGACGGGTGACCCCGCCGCGGACAGCCTGCGCTGCAATTCGTATGTGAACAGCAGATTCGCGAGTTTCGACTGCCCGTACGCGCTCCACCGGTTGTACTTGCGGCGTTCCCAGTTGAGGTCGTCGAGGTGAATCGTTCCCGCCTGATGTGCGGCACTCGACATCGTGGCGACCCGATCGGTGATCTTGTCGAGCAGCAGGCCGGTCAACGCGAAGTGCCCGAGATGGTTTGTGCCGATCTGCATTTCGAATCCGTCGGCGGTCGTGCGCTGCGGCACCGCCATCACGCCGGCGTTGTTCACGAGCACGTCGACGGACTCGACGCCGGCGGCGAACTCGCGCACCGAGGCGAGGTCGGACAGATCGAGGCGGCGCACCTCGGCGTTGTCACCGATCGACCGGGCGACGACCTCCCCCTTGTGGGTGTTACGACAGGCCAGCACGACGTGCGCGCCAGCCTTGCCCAGAGCCCGCGCGGCCACCTCCCCCAGACCACTGTTGGCGCCCGTGACGACGAACGTGCGGCCGCTCTGATCGACGATGTCCGAAGCTGTCCACTTGGTCATGGCGTCAACCCTACGGATCTCGGGACATGGCGTGAACCTTTCACCACGCCCGCGCTCCGACCAGCGGCAGATTGAGGAAACTCGGGCGATCCGGGGACAACGCGACGTGCTGCGGCTTCAGTTGGCTGTCGGCCAGCATCGGTCCGAGCGGCAGGTACCGGGGGACGCTGCCCGCGTACACATCGACGCGCAGCCGATGCCCCGGTTCGAGGACCGCGTCGGTGGGCACGAAGTTGATATCGACCGGTGTCACTTCACCCGGGACCAGCGGCTGACGGGCGTCCACCGTCAGATAGTGGTGCGGTTCGGTGTAGTCGCCGTTCGCCGACTTGGTGCTCTTCGAATCGTCCACGGCCCGCATGGAAGCGGTGAGAGCGCCGTTGGTGAGCGGAGTCGACGTGCCGTCCGGTGCGACGTCGTTGAGCGTCACCGCCCAGAATCCGTCCGGGGCGTCGAGCACGGTTTCGAGGTGCAGATTGACCGGACCCGACAGCTCGGTCGGCTGCGTGACCGGGGCACTGGTGAACGTCAGTCCCTCGGCCTCGGCGAACCGGGAGTCCTTGCTGCACACCGATCCGAAGACGACGGCCGCGCCTGCGGTGCCCTGCGCGCCGTCGCGGGAACAGAGCCCGCGAAGTCCGGGTGCGACGGTGAGCTGTGCCGCGTCGCCGGGTTTCGCCGACACCAGGCTGCCGTCGTGGGCGGCGTGCCCGGCGGTGCCGCTGGAGACACCCGACAGGTACATCCGCTGGTAGTCGACACCCGCCCGCGGGAACTGATCGGTGGTGGTCCAGCCGTTGCCCTGCTGATACAGCGTGACCGGACCGTACTCGTCGATGCCGTTGTCGATGCCCTTCAGCCACTTGTCGAACCAGGCGCGTTCGAGGACGTCGAGTCGCGGCGGGGCACCCTGCTCACCGAAGCCGCCCCCGAACGAGATGTGGTAGGCGTCGCTCATGATCAGCTGCTTCTCCCCGGCGGGCAGCGGGATGTCGTTGTAGACCCGCGGCTCGCTGTTCGCGAAGATGTCGTGCCACGCGCCGTAGAGCATCGTCGGCACTTCGATGTTCGCGGCCTGCGCCTTCCGCTCCTCGTAGAACTGGCCGTCCTGCGCCACCCGCAGCGTGCCGGGGTCGAGACCGTTGATGTCCGGCGCGGTCATGGCCTCGATCAGCGCGGGGAAGAGTGTCAGCGGATCCCGCAACCGATCCTGCAGCCACCGCTGGTCGAAACGCCCCTGCGCGATGGCCTGGATGTCGGGAACGAACTTGAGACCGTTGACAAGCGAAAGCCACAGCGGCATGAATCCCACACCGAGACCACCGCCCGTTCCAACGATGTCGCGGAGCAGATCGTTGCCCGGTTCGGTCGGGAAGATGGCCTTCAATGCCGGCGGCTGATGCCCGGCGGCCTGTAGCGAGTTGATTCCCGAATAGGACACCCCCGCCATGCCGACCCTGCCGTCGGACCATCCCTGCTTGCTCATCCAGTCGATGATCTCGACGGAGTCTTGCTGCTCGAGCGGACCGAGCGCCTGCCATTCCCCCTGGGAGAAGCCGGTGCCCCGCGCATCGACCACCACCTGGGTGTACCCGTTCCGGATGAGGTCGCGGTTGATGCCGAAGACGCGCATGCCGCCACCGGTGAGCACCTTCGCCGCTTCCCCGACACCGTCGAACGGGGTTCCGGCGAGATCGAACGAGTTCACCAGGTCGACGACCGTGTCCTCGAGTCCCGGCACCGCGAACACGGAATCGACGACGTTGCCGACCAGCTTCGTGTACGGCGTGACGCCCAGAACCGACGGCATCCTGGTGTCGATCGGCTTGCCGGAGGCGTCCGCGGGGCGATAGACATTGGCCTTCAGCACCGTTCCGTCGCTCATGGTGATGGGGACGTCCCAGTCGATCGCGATCACCGGGTACTCGGGCGGCGCGTCGACCGCCGCGGTCCACGCGGCCCCGGCCGCCCCACCCGTCGGATCCGCCGACGCCGTCACCGTGGGCACCACCGCGAGCCCCACCCCCACCGCCAGAGCGACTGCCACCGCGCCCGGTCGAAACGCCCATCGACGCACGATCACTTCGAACCCCCGTGAAATCCCGATGACGCGCCTCAGCGGCCAGTCAGGGTGGCCCGCGTCACAAACTTACCGGATAGTAACCTCGAGTCCCCCGGCGGTCAACGACGGATTTCCGCAGCCTGTCGACTACCGTGACGAGGTGCCCGACGCCCCGCTTCCCGTCCGCGACGGCCTCAACCCGACGCGGCTGAGGATGCCGGACGTCGGCGCGTGGCCCACCGTGCTCGAGTACCTGCTCGCACGTTTTCCGCACGACGAAACCCGCCTCCGCGAGAAGGTCGCCGCAGCGGAAGTCGTCGACGAGCGTGGGCAGCCGATCACCGAGGCCACCCCGTTCGCACCCCGCAGATTCGTGTACCTGTACCGGGATCCGCCGGTCGAGAAGCGGGTCCCGTTCGACATCGAGATCCTGCACCGCGACGAGGATCTCCTCGTCGTGGACAAGCCCCACTTCCTGGCCAGCACCCCGCGCGGCGCGTACATCGCGGAGTCGGCGCTGGTCCGGTTGCGCCGAGACCTCGACCTTCCGGAACTGACACCCGCGCACCGGCTCGACCGGTTGACCGCCGGGGTGCTGCTCTTCACGGTGCGGCGGGAGGTCCGGCGCGACTACCAGTCGCTGTTCGATCAGCGCCGGGTGGTCAAGGAGTACGAGGCGGTCGCCCGTTACGACCCCGATCTCCGGCTCCCCGCCACCGTCCGCAGTCGAATCGTCAAGGAGCGGGGCGTCTTGAAGGCGTACGAGATGGACGGTCCCGCGAACAGCGAAAGCCGCATCGAACTTCTCGAGATCCACGGCGACGCGGCCCGGTACCGGCTGCTGCCGCACACCGGCAAGACGCACCAGTTGCGGTTGCACATGAGTTCGCTCGGCATCCCGATCCACGGCGACAACTTCTATCCCGACTTCTACGACGTTGCCGCCGACGACTATTCGACGCCGCTGCGGCTGCTGGCCCGGTCCGTCGAGTTCGTCGACCCCTACTCCGGAGTCACGCGACGCTTCGCGAGCCTCCGGAGCCTCGACTGGCCGAGCTGACCTCGGCTTCTTTCCCCCGGCCCGCTCAGCCGGAAGGATGGTGACATGAGTACCGCGACATCCGTCTCCGAAGTGGAACGCAAGTACGAGGCCGGTTCGGAGCAGCAGATACCCAGCCTCTCGGGACTGCCCGGTGTGGACGGCGAACCTCTGCTCGACTCGATCCAGCTGTCCGCCCTGTACTACGACACGGGCGAACTCCTGCTGCTCCGCGCCGGAATCACCCTCCGCCGCCGGGAAGGCGGCGACGACGCCGGCTGGCACCTGAAGATCCCGGCAGGCGCGGACGAACGGACCGAGCTGCAGTTGGCGCCCGACGCCGAGCACCCCGAGACGGAGGTGCCCCGGGAATTCGCGGAGCTGCTCACGGCCGTCACCCGCGGCGCGGCCCTGAACCCGGTCGCGCTCATCAGCACCGACCGCGAGCGGCGGCGGCTCGTGGACGCGGCGGGAACGACGCTCGCCGAGGTCGTCTCGGACGTCGTGATCGCCGCCGTCCCCGAGACGGGGACCGGATCCGACGAGCGGGTGTGGCGTGAGGTCGAGGTCGAACTCGCAGCCGGTGACCGAAACCTGTTCGACGCCATCGACTCCCGGCTGACCGATGCCGGAATCACCCGTTCGGATGCGCCGTCGAAGTTGCGGCGGGCGCTCGGCGACGCGGTGACCGGCACCCCGCGCCCCGCGGGTAGGAAGAAGCGGTCCACTCCCCGGACGATGCTGCTGGAGTATCTGGCGGCGCAGAAGGATTCTCTCGTGACGGCCGACCTCGGCGTGCGCCGCGACCTCGACGAGTCCGTCCACGACCTCCGGGTCTCGGCCAGGCGCATCCGGAGTGTCCTCCAGGTGTACGGGACCAGCCTGCGCGACCAGGAAACCGTCGACGAGTTGATCGTCGAACTCCGCTGGGTCGGTCAGGCCCTCAGCTCGGCGCGGGACACCGAGGTGCAGTGGAGCCGGCTCGTGGATCGGCTCGGCGACGCCGAGGAAATACCCGACCGCGAGGTCGTGCGGGCACGCCTCGACGAATACTTCTCGGCACTCGCCGCGACAGCCCGGCCCGCAGCACTGGCCGCCCTGAACTCCCGGCGCTACCTCGACCTGCTCGCCGGGCTCGACACGTTCCTCGTCGCCGTCGAGGCGTCCGGGAGCGGCGGCCCGTCGAAGAAGGCCGTCACGAAATCGCTGCGCGCATTGTCGAAGTCCGTGCACCAGCGCGTGGGAAAGGCGGCGGCCGCGACCGCCCGGGCCGAGCGCGACGAGCTGACACACCGAGCGCGCAAGCGCGCCAAACGAATGCGCTATGCGGTCGAGGCGACGCGGTCACTGGCTCCGAAGGCGTCCGACCGCGCTCAGACGAAGTTCAAGGGCTTTCAGGACATCCTCGGCGAATACCAGGACGCGGTCGTCGCACGGGACCACATCCTGGCGATGGTCGCGGAGGATCAGCACTCCGCCGAGTCGAGCCTGGGTCTCGGAATGCTGCTGCAGCGCGAACTGGAGCACGGCGATGCATTGGCAGCAGAAGTGAAACCGGAGTGGAAGAGCGCGAAGAAGGTGGCCCGAAAAGTCTGGAAGTAGGGCACAGTCGGGGAGTACCCAACAGCGTGAGCGAAGGGAGCCAGACGTGAGCACACCCGCCAGTCATTCCGTCGTCGTCGGCCTGGACGGATCCGACGCCTCCACCGCCGCCGCCCTGTGGGGCGCCGCAGTCGCGTCGAAGTGGGGTGCCACGCTGTCGCTCGTGCACGCGCTGCCACAGGACGGTCCGCTGTACAGCCCCGCTGCGATCATGCTGGAATCGCAGTTCCTCAGTCAGCTGCGTGAGGACGGTGAGGCCATCATCGGGACGGCGAAGAGGCTGCTGGGACCGAAGTTCCCCGGTCTCGAGATCGAGACGACCATCAGTCCCGGTCCGGCGGGGACCGCACTGCTCGAGGCCGCCGACTGGGCCCGGTTGATCGTGCTCGGATCCACGGGGACGGGGGCGATCCGTTCGGTGCTGCTCGGCTCGACGGCACTGCACGTCGCCAACCGCGCACCCTGCCCCGTGACCGTTCTCCGGGGCGAAGTCACCACCCCCGACCAGCGTCCGGTGGTGGTCGGGGTCGACGGAAGCGACCTCAGCCGTGACGCGGTGGCCCATGCATTCGAGTTCGCGTCGTTCTTCGAGGCGCCGCTGAGCGCCGTCCACACGTGGCAGGGCTCCCCCACACTCGGCGCGGGCGGCACCGGCATGCTCGTCGACTGGGATGCCGTCAAGCAGGAAGAGGAGGCGCTGCTCTCCGAGGCCCTCGCGGGCGAATCGGAACGATACCCGGACGTGTCCGTGACCAGGGTGGCCGAACAGGGCGCCGCAGCCGACGTCCTCCTGCGGCATGCAGACGACGCTCAGCTGATCGTCGTCGGCAGCCACGGCCGGGGACCGTGGCTCGGCGCGCTGATGGGCTCGACGAGCCAGAATCTGCTCCACCACGCGAAATGTCCGGTCATGATCTGCCGGAGCGAGTGACGGTCGCCCGACGCTAGGCGATGCCCGTCCCCACCAGTTGACCGATTCCGTACGTCACGAGCATCGCGAGTGCTCCGCCCAGCACGACGCGGAGCACTGCCCGGGTGCGCTGTGCGCCGCCGAGAGCCGCGCTCACGGTGCCCGTGAGGGCCAGCGCGACCAGCACCGCGACGAACGCCACCGGAATGCGCAGGTGCACGGGCGGTAGGAGAATCGCCAGCAACGGGATCAGGGCGCCGAGCGTGAAGGACAGCGCCGAGGACCCGGCGGCCTGCCAGGGGTTGGTCAGATCGTCCGGGTCGATGCCCAGTTCGACGTCCACGTGGGCGGCGAACGCATCGTGATCGGTGAGTTCGCGCGCGACCGTCCGGGCGGTGTCGTCACTCAGCCCCTTGGCCTCGTACATCGCGACGAGTTCCTCGAATTCGGCGTCGGGGGTCTCGGTGAGTTCGCGCCGTTCTTTCGACAGCAGCGCGCGTTCGGTGTCGCGCTGGGTGCTCACCGAGACGTATTCGCCCAGCGCCATCGACACCGCGCCGGCCGCGAGACCCGCGAATCCGGCGGTGAATATTGCCGCTCGCTCGGTGGTGGCCGCGGCCACGCCGACCACCAGCCCGGCGGTCGACACGATGCCGTCGTTGGCGCCGAGGACCCCGGCCCGCAACCAGTTGAGGCGGCTCGCCAGACTGGGTGCGTGCGGCTCGTCGGGATGCCCCGAGGGCTCGGCCCGCTCGGCGTTCTCTGCTGACATGCGTTCAGGCTAAGACGAAAAGGCCTGGTCGGATAGCCAGGCTAGGCTGCGCTCGGCCGGGTGCACCGTTCCCCGCACACCGAAACCAAGCAGTTGCTAGGTTAGGGACGCTCGTTCCTCACACGCTTGGAGTTCCTCATGGCGACACCCGCCACCAGCACCCCCCGACGTCGTTGCGCCGCACTCGTCACGGGCGGCACCGGCGGCATCGGCTCCGCCATCGCACGGCAACTCGCAGCCCACGGCCACGACGTGGCCATCACCTACCGATCCAATGCCGACGTCGCCGCGGACCTCGTCGGCGAGCTGGAAGGCCGCGGCGTCGGAGCGCAGGCGTTCTCCGCCGACCTCACCGACCAGCCCCGCGTCGCGAGTGTCGTCATGCAGATCGTCGAGCACTTCGGCGGCATCGGCATCCTCGTTCACGCCGCAGGACCGCACATTCCGATGATCCACCTGTCCGAGGTCGCTCCCCGGGACTACGCCGAGCACCTCGAACAGGAGGCCGTCGCCTTCTTCACCGTCGTCAAGGCCGCCCTGCCCGCGCTGCGGGAGGCGTCCGGATCCGTCGTCGCGGTCACGACCGCGGCCACCAGCCGATTCCCGGTGCGCGACGGACTGTCGCCGGGCACGAAGGGCGCGATCGAACAGCTGGTCAAGGGATTCGCCGCCGAGGAGGGCCGCTACGGCGTCCGCTTCAACTCGGTCGGCCCGGGAATGCTCACCGACGGCATGGCCGAGCGGCTGATCAGCTCCGAAGAACTCGATCAGCGCGCACTCGACGCCGCCATGAGCCGGATACCGTTACGCCGGTTCGGCACCGCCGTCGACGTCGCCGAGGCGGTCTGTTTCCTCGCGAGCGACCGGGCCGGGTTCGTCACCGGACAGAAGCTCGACGTCGACGGCGGATACACGGTGTGATCACCGGCCATGTGTAATGGACGCGTATGACTGACGCCGACGACACTCGCCCGACGCCCCGCAGGCGTCGTGTCGAATGGGTGATCGGCGGCCTGCTCGTCGTCGTGCTCACGGTGGAGATCGTCCTCATCTGGCCGGACCTGTCGGAGAGCGTCCAGAACCTCGGCGACCTGCATTGGGGATGGGTGGCCGCAGCCGTCGTGGCGTCGCTGGCGTCGATGTCGAGTTTCGCCCGCGTCCAGCGCTGCCTGCTGGGGGTCGCGGGTGTGCACATCAAACAGCGGCAGTCCCTCGCGGTGACGTTCGCCTCCAATTCGATGAGCGTGACACTGCCCGGCGGCCCGGTTCTGGCGACGACGTTCACGTACCGGCAGACGCGCCTCTGGGGTGCATCACCGGTGTTCGCGACGTGGCAACTGGTGATGGCCGGCGTCCTCCAGGCGATCGGCCTGGCACTCGTCGGACTGGCCGGCGCACTGCTCGTCGGGGCGAAGACCAACCCGTTCTCGCTGATCTTCACATTCGGCGGCCTGTGCGCGTTCCTGGTGGTGGCCCAGTACGCCGCATCGCGACCCGACGCCCTCGAGGGGGTCGGCATCACCGCGCTGCGCGGATTCAACAGGCTTCGAAAGAAGCCTCCGCTGACCGGTGTTCGCCAGTGGAAGCACATCGTCAACCAGATGAGCGCCGTCCGGATGGATCGCCGCGACACGGCCCGCGCGTTCGGGTGGTCGCTGTTCAACTGGATCGCCGACGCCTCGTGCCTCGCCTTCGCGTGCTACGCGGTCGGCGCGCATCCCGGGTTCGCCGGACTCGCCGTCGCGTACGCGGCGGGCAACGCCGCGGGCTCGGCCATTCCACTCCTGCCCGCCGGACTCGGCGTCATGGATGCCGTGCTCGTCCCCGCGTTGACTGCCAGCGGAATGACCGGCGCCGAAGCGGTATCCGCGATCGTCGTCTACCGGCTGGTCAGCTTCCTTCTCATGGCCGCCATCGGCTGGATCGTCTTCGCGGCACGCTTCCGGGGCGCGCAACAGCAGGGCGAGGAGGGCCCGGACCTCGAACCGCTGTGGCGGCGCGGCACGTGAATACGTCCCGCTGAGAGAGAAACCCGGGCCGAGGCGGCCGGCGACGGCCCTACGGTCGAGCCGTGACGGAACCGGAAACACGTGAGAAGCAGGTTGTCGTCGTCACCGGCGCGGCCTCGGGAATCGGGGCGGGGATCGCCCGGCACGCGCACGCCCGCGGTATGACGGTGGTGCTCGCCGACATCGACACGGCCGCACTGGACCGTCTGGCCGCGGACCTGGGCGGAGCCGCCCTCACGTGCGCAACGGACGTCGCGGACTCCGGGTCCGTTCACGCCCTGGCCGATCTCGCGTTCGACACGTTCGGCCGGGTGGACCTGCTCTTCAACAACGCCGGAATCATGCGCGCCGGGTTCCTGTGGCAACTCGGCGAATCCGACTGGGACGCCGCCCTCGGTGTCAACGTCACGGGTGTCGTCAACGGGATCCGGGCGTTCGTTCCGCGCATGATCGACCAGGGCGGGGGCCGGGTCGTCAACACGGCGTCGGTCGGTGGATTCGCGCCCGGTCCGATGATGTCGCCGTACAGCGCATCGAAGTTCGCGGTCGTCGCGATCACCGAGTGCCTGCAGATGGAGTTGAGCATGGTGGGCGCCCCGGTGTCCGCGAGCGTGCTGGCGCCGGGGCCCGTCGTCACGTCCGTCTTCGACAACCCGTTCGGGTCGGTCTCCCATCCGGCCGTCGACCACATGGTCGCGCAGATGCGCGAACTGCTCGGCACCGACGGACTCGACCCAGACACGTTCGCCGAGTTGGTCTTCGCGGGCATCGACCGGGGCGACTTCTGGCTCGCACCGCAGGGTGAGCACCTCGACAGCATGGTGCGCCAGCACACCGCCACCATCCTCGAGCGGCGAGAACCGGTGATCCGGCAGTCGTTCCGCTGAGCGCGGTCCGTCGAGATCCTCCCGCCGAGTGGGACATTCGGCGGACACCGACCGTTAGTTCTGCTACCTTTTGCCGAACCAAGCACTTGCTTGCTTTCCGTGACGTCAAAGGGGCGCCCATGCGAATTCGATCCACAGCTCTCACTGCGGCGCTCGCCGTGACCGCACTCGCGCTCACCGGCTGTTCCGGCGCGGGCGCAGACTCCGCCGACGCCGCAGACGGCCCGTACCGGGTGCTCGTGACCGGCGGAATCAGCGGGCAGGGTGCGCTCGCCGCGAATGCTCAGACGTCCGTGCTCGCAGCGAAAGCCAGCGCCGAGGCGGTGAACCTGGCCGGCGGCGTCGGCGGACGCCAAGTGGAGATCACCGTCGTCGACGACGCGGGCGACGCCACCACCGCCGTGTCCAAGCTGCGGGAGGCCATCGCGTCGGGAAAGAAGCCCGACCTCTTCCTCAACTCCGGCCCGTCGACCATCACCACGGCGACCCTGCCGATCCTCGCGCAGAACAAGATCCTCTCGTTCAACATCGGGCCCACCGAGGATTCGGCGAATCCGGAGAAGTACCCGCTCAACTTCGACCTCGCGTCGGGGCCGGCCGAGAACGCCGAGACCATCGCGCGATACATCAAGGGCAAGGGATATCAGTCCGTCGGCGTCGTCCACGGGAGCAGCGCCTACGGTGAAGTGTTCGGACAGGCGATGGACGACGCGCTGAGCGGTGAAGGTGTGAGCAGCACCGGATCCGAGGAGTACGACACCGCCGCCCTCGACATGACGGCGCAGCTGCAATCGCTGAAGAACCGGGGCACGCAGGCGCTGGTCGTGGACGCCTACGGGGCGCCACTCGGATATCTTCTCGCGAGCCTTCAGCGGCTCGACTGGAACATTCCGCTCGTCGGCAACACCTCGGTCGCGGGGACGTCACTGGTTTCGAAGGCTGCACCGGAAGGCGTGCTCGGCACTCCGGCAACGGCGAATCTGGTCATGCACGTCCTCTCGAGCACCGTCTACGACGCCAACGACACCGCTGTCAACACCATGGTCGACAACATGAAGGCCATGGGCGACATCCCGTCGACGCTGATCCTCGCCGACAACTACGACGCACTGCCCCTCGTCGTGGCCGCCGCGAACAAGGCCGGATCTTCCTCCGACCCCGAGGCTCTCGCCGACGCGCTCGAGAACCAGGAAGTCCTCGACAGCGCCGAAACCGCGTTCTCCCCCTCCTATCACTTCTCGGCAGACTCGCATGCGTCGAAACCCGGAGACGAGGCGTACAAGTTCGTGCCTCCGAGCCCACTCCTCAACGGCCAGTACGGAAACCCGAGCGCGTGACACTCGACCACAGGAGATCCCGATGACCATCGTCTGGTCGGGCCTCGCGCTGGGGGCGGTCTACACGCTCGTCGCGATCGGCTACAACATCGTCTTCATCTCGTCCCACACGTTCAACTTCGCTCAGGCCCAGCTGATGATGGTCGGAACCTTCGTCGCCTACACCGGGCTGGTCACCCTGAAGTTGCCGATCCTCGTCGTGGCGGTGACAGCGACGGCCACGGTGACGATCCTGGCCGGCATCGAGGAGATCGTCGCAGTCCGGCCGGTCCGGGATCACCAGAATCAGCTCGTCACCACACTTGGCGCCGCGACACTGATCAACGGTGCGACGCAACTGATCTGGGGAAGCGAACCGCTCACCGTCCCGTTCTTCGGTTCGAACGATCCGATCACGGTACTCGGCGGCCGCACGTATCCGGTCGAGATCGTGCTGCTCATTCTGGCGATCGTGCTGGTGGTCGTGCTCGGCCGGGTCGGCACACGGACCATGACCGGACTCGCCCTCCTGGGCATCTCCGAGGACCGCGAAACCGCCCTGCTGCGCGGTGTCAACGTCCGGGCGCTCGCCCTCGGTGCGTTCGCCTTTTCCGGCGCGCTCGCCGGATTCCTCGGGCTCTTCGTCGGTCCCAAGACGTTCGCGGTGGCCACCCTGGGTTCGACGCTGGCCATCAAGGGCTTCGTCGCATTGGCGATCGGCGGGTTCGGCTCGCTCCCCGGCGCACTGGTCGGGGGTCTCACCGTCGGTCTCGTCGAGTCGTTCGCAGCTCTCGAGCTGGGTAGCCAGTACAGCAACATCGCGGTCTTCGTGGTCCTCATCGCGATCCTCATGGTGCGTCCGGCCGGACTGTTCGGCCGGGTGCGGGAACGGGTGGTGTGAACGATGTCCTTGTGGCGCTTCATTCGATCGGTTCCGAGTTGGCTCTTCCCGCTCGCCGTCGGCCTCCTCGTGCTGTTCCTGCCGGAGTTCGGTCTCGACTTCGCGCTGTCCCGCCAGGTGCAACTCGCCTGCATCCTCGCGCTGGTCGTCAGCGGACTCAACCTCGGTCTCGGCTATGCGGGTGAACTCGCGCTCGGCCAGGCCGCGATGTACGCGGCCGGGGCGTATACCGCAGGGCTCATGTCCATCGCCGGTTACACGGACATCGTGCTGCAGTTGATCGCCTCGGGTGTGGTCGCGCTCGCGGTGGGCATCGTCACCGGCATCCCCGGATTGCGGCTCGGCAGTTGGTCATTGGCGATGACCTCGTTCTTCCTCGTTCTCCTCGTACCGGACATCATCGCCGTCTTCGGCGATACCACCGGTGGCCGGAACGGACTCAGCGGCATCGAACCGGCAACCCTGTTCGGTGAAGTAGTGGACGCCGACCGGTTCTACATGGTCGTCGTGGTCGTCGCGATCCTCTGGTTCGCGGTCATGCGCAACCTCGTGGTCTCCCGGCACGGTATCGCGTTCCGCACACTGAAACAGAGCCCCGTCCTGGCCTCCTCGGTGGGTATCTCGGTGTTCCGGATGAAACTGCTCGGTTATGCGATCGGCGCGTTCCCCGCCGGCCTCGCAGGCGCATTGTTCGCGAACATCGACATGTACGTCTCTCCCGAGGCGTTCGGGTTCACCTTCGCGACGGCAGTTCTGGCGGCGTGCATCCTCGGCGGCGCGACGAGCGTCTACGGCGCCGCGGTCGGGGCGGCGATCATGCAGCTCGGTCCGAACCAGTCGTCCGAGTTCCAGCAGTACGCGCTGGTCTTCTACGGTGGATTCCTGATACTCGGCGGCGTCCTCCTCAGTGGTGGCCTCGCGAAGGTCGCCAAACAGGCCACGGCGCGGTTGGACCGGGCGGCAGGCCTGACCGGCAGTCGAACAGGAACCCGCCCCGCGGAGACGGATCGATCCGCGATGGACCCGATGTCGGGTCGGACGCTCGTGGTCGACGGCATCTCGAAGGCATTCGGCGGCAACCAGGCACTCGACAACGCGTCGCTGCGTGCGGAACCCGGCAACATCACCGCACTGATCGGACCGAACGGTTCGGGCAAGACCACGATGCTGAACATGATCTGCGGGTTCTACCGTCCCGACAGCGGGCGAATCCTGATCGGTGACAACGAAGTCCAGGGCAGGGCGCCGGAACAGGTCGCCAGATGCGGAGTGGCACGAACCTTCCAGACACCCGACATCCCCGACGGCGTCACTGTTCTCGAGGCCGTGGCCTCGGGTCGGTACAGCACCGATCGAGTGTCGATGCTCTCGACCGTGCTGCGGCTTCCCCGCCACCACAAGGTCCGCGCCGGCGACATCGCCGAGGCGGAACGCGCGCTCGACATCGTGGGGCTGTCGCATCTCCGCGACGAGACCGCCACCGCACTTCCCCTGGGAATGCGGAGGCTTCTCGAGGTCGCCCGGTCGGTGGTCGCCGAGCCACGGCTTCTGCTACTCGACGAAGTGGCGTCCGGCCTCGACGAGGACGAAGTGGAACGGCTCGCCGGCCTGCTCCGGCAGCTCAGGGATGCCGGATGCACGATCGTGCTGGTCGAGCACAACTTCCGCTTGGTACTGGCACTCGCCGACACCATCGTCGTACTCGCCCAGGGACACGTCATCGCGGCGGGTGCGCCGTCCGAGATCGAACACAACCCGCGCGTACTCAGCGAATACCTCGGCGTGGTCGCCGAGGGCACGGAACTGGCCGGAGAGGCGACCTCATGAGCGAGCAGACGACGAAACCCCTACTGAGCCTGCGGAATGTACAGTCCGGCTACCGCGACCTCCGGGTGGTGTGGGACGTCTCGCTCGACGTGTGGCCCGGCAAGGTCACCGCACTGCTCGGGCGGAACGGCGCAGGGAAGACCAGCACCCTGCGCGCCATCTCGGGACTGAACAAGGTTTCCGCGGGAACGATCGAGTTCGACGGCCGCGACATCTCGAAGGTGGCGCCGCACCGGCGGGTCCGCCAGGGAATGGCGTACGTGCAGGAGGGCAAGAGGGTGTTCCACCGACAGACCGTGGAACAGAACCTGATTCTCGGCGGGTACGTCCGCAAGATGAGACGGTCGGCCGTACGCGAGGAGGTCGCGCGCATCTACGATTTGTTCCCCGTCCTCGGCCGGAAACGTGGCCTGCTCGCGGGTGCGCTGTCCGGCGGGCAGCAGCAGATGCTGGCAATCGGGCAGGCGCTGATGGCCGACCCCACCCTGCTTCTGCTCGACGAGCCTTCCGGCGGACTGGCGCCCGTGATCGTCAACGAAGTGATGGAACGCGTGACCGTGCTGAAGGAATCCGGGCTGGCGGTACTCCTCGTCGAGCAGGCGGTCGACGCTGCGATGAGCGTGGCCGACCACGTCACGGTCCTCGACGTCGGACGCGTCGTCATGGATGCGGACGCGGGCGGGATCGACGACAGAGCGGTGATTCGCGACGCCTACTTCGGACGCGTCGGCTGAAAAATCACCCGCCGAGTCGCCGGAACACGAGACGGACCGCGAGCCCGAGGTGAGCCATCACCTCGTCCACCGAGATGCGGCCGGCCACCCAGGACACCAGGCTCGACATCCAGACGTCGCCGATCACGCGGATGGCGTTCAACTGGTCGTCGGAGATCTGCTCGACACCGATGGTCTTGGCGAACATCTCGGTCATCAGGGCGCCGAACGCATCCAGTTCGGCCGAAGCCGACGCGTCCGCGAACATGAACGCGCGCACCAGGGCCTCGTATCGGGGCCGGTCCTTCTCGAGGACTTCCGTGTTCTTCCGGAGGACGAACAGGATCCGCTCGGACGGCGTGTCCCCCGGGATCGCGACGTCCTCGAACCGGGACCGCATTCCCTCGAACACCATCAGCAGGCCCATCACCAGCATGTGGTTCTTCGACGGGAAGTAGCGGTACACGGTGCCCAGCGCGACTCCCGCCCGATCGGCGATGGCCCGCATCTGCACGGCGTCGTACCCGCCCTCGGAGGCGAGTTCCATCGCCGCGGCGACGATCCGCTGGTAACGCTCCCGCTGCGGGGCCTTGGCCCCACGCGAGGGCAGCTGCCCGTTGCGAAGCAACGACAGGAGTCCGTCGCGGCCCGCCGTCAGCGGCTCTTCAGCACTGCTCATGGACGTCAGCCTAGCGACAGTCACCTCGGTGTCGTCCGGCGACGGCACCGGTTCCGGTCGTCACGATGTCCGGATTGCGTGGGCCTCCCCCGGATAGACTCGCCTCGACCGCCGGAGGTTCCCGTGCCCAGAGTTCATGTCGGACCCGAGGATCGTGTGATCCGCCTGCGCGACGGACGCCTGATGGGTATCGCGGAGTACGGCGACCCCGGCGGATTCACGGTCGTGAACGCGCACGGCGGACTCGCCGGCCGCCTCGACGTCGCGGCCGCCGACCGGAGTGCCCGCGACGCGGGGATCCGTCTCCTGTCCCCCGACCGTCCCGGGATCGGACTGTCCGATCCGCAGCCGGGCCGGACGGTGCTCGACTGGGTCCGGGACGTCGAAGACCTCGTGAATCACCTCGGCGTCGGCCGTTTCGGTGTCATGGGGTGGTCGATGGGCGGGCAGTACGCGCTCGCGGTGGGCTCCGGGGTCGCGTCGCGCGTGACCAGTGTCGCGGTGATCGCCGGGGCTCTGCCCCTCACCGAATCGGGGGTGTTCGCCCAGCTTCCCGCCGGGGACCGCGCGTTCACCCGGCTGTCCCAGCACGCCCCGCTGGTGGCGCGGATCTGCTTTCGCGTCATGGGCGGCGTCGCGCTGCGTGCTCCGCAGCTGTTCCGGCGGCTCGGCGCCCGCGACCTCGGTGCCGCGGACGCAGCCGTTCTCCGATCCGAGCCCGTCCGGAACTTCTCGCTCATGTCCGGCGAGGCACTCCGGACGGCGCCCGGGATGGTGGAGGACTACCGCGCGTGGATGCGGCCGTGGGGGTTCGCGCCCGAGGATCTGGCCGTGCCGGTCGACGTCTGGGGTGGAAGCGAGGACGAACTCGTGCCCACGCACTGGCCGCCCGCGCTCGCCCGCCGAATTCCCGGTGCCACGCTGAACATCCGCACCGGTGGCCATTTCATGGCTCACCTGCACTACCGCGAGATCTTCGACACCCTCCGGCGGCGCTCGGAGGGCTAGGTGGCTGCCACCAGCCGGTCGAGCCATTCCCGCATCAGGAGAAGTTCGCCGGCGCTCAGCCCGGACCGCCCCGCGTCGGCGTCGAGGGCGTCAGCGAGCGCCTGGGCATTCTCGACCACCTCACGCGAGGCCTCCGACGTCACAGCGGGTGCCGGCCGGATCAGCCCGGCGATCACGTTGTCCCGCAGTTCCCGTGACAGGGCGAGGTCGGCCCGGCCCTCCGGCTGAGCGATGAGGTGCAGGGTCATGCCGACGTTCGCCGCCACGAATTGCCCGGCGGCGACTGCCGGCGTCACCCGCAAGCGTCCCTGCCGCGCGATCTCGGTCAGCAACTCGAGGAGCTTCGCCTCGGCGACGGATGTCACCGCACACGGCTCCCCCGGGGCGATCCGGCCGTACAACAGGACGTAGAACGAGGGATTGTCGAGCCCGTAGCGGACGTGATCGTCCCAGCCGTGCCGCAGATCGTCGACCGGGTCGTCCCCTCGCCGATTCGTGCCCCGGATGTACTGGCCGAACCCGTACTCCACGACCGCGTCGAACAGGCCCTGCTTGCTGCCGAAGTGGTGGTACAGCGTCGGAGCCTGCACGCCGGCGAGGTCGCAGACGGCCCGGGTGGACACGGGCTTGCCCTTGGCCTCGTCGAGCAGTTGGGCAGCCGCGTTCAGCAGACGGTCCCGGGCGTTACCGGCCACACTCCTTGTTGTCACACCGCTATGCTACTTCTATAGCGTTGCTATACCGCGGTACTGCCGCACCGGCAGGGACAGGGAGAACACCATGAGCACCACCACACCCGAGATCGTCACGCGCTACTTTCGGGCGGCCGACGCAGGAGACCTCGATGCGCTCACTGCATGCTTCACCGAGCACGGGGCCGTGACCGACGAAGGCCGGACCGTCCGCGGGCACGACGGCATCCGGCAATGGCGCAGGGACCTCGAATCGAAGTTCACCTACACGGTCGAGGTGACCGGAACGGAAGCGGTCGCCGACGACAGGTACGTGATCACCACCACAGTGGAAGGAAATTTCCCCGGAAGCCCGGTGGAATTGAAGTACGAGTTCGTTCTCAGCGACGGCCTCGTCGACACACTGCGGATCGCCCCGTAGGTACACGGACGACGAAAAAACTCCGTTGTCGACGTTCTCGACAACGGAGCTTCGGTGAATCGTGGTGGCCAGGGCCGGGATCGAACCGGCGACCTTCCGCTTTTCAGGCGGACGCTCGTACCAACTGAGCTACCTGGCCGGACGGCACCCGAACCGAATGCCTATCGCATTGTGTTGCCGATACTCGGTATCGGCAACACACTTGCGACCCTGACGGGACTCGAACCCGCGACCTCCGCCGTGACAGGGCGGCGCGCTAACCAACTGCGCCACAGGGCCTTGCTTTGTCCTGCTGTGCTTTACAAGTGTAAAGCGTTACTGCGTGTCACTTTTACTGCCGTCGAACCATACCGCATGCTCGACACCGGTCAAACGTACCCCCTACGGGATTCGAACCCGCGCTACCGCCTTGAAAGGGCGGCGTCCTAGGCCGCTAGACGAAGGGGGCCCGCCGGATTTCTCCGAACCAGTACCTCAACGGCGTTCCGTTGGGAGCTTGGATAGCTTAGGACACGGATCGAGAATTTCCCAAATCGCCAGGTCAGACTACGAATCGGGCAGTTCCGAACCGGAATCCGGCCATCCTTCCCTCGCAAACTTCTCCAACCACTCGGGTGAAGCCATCGCGGCGAGGATCACTTCGAGCGATTCCGCGAACCGCTCGCCGAGGTCACCCTCCAGCGACGTCATGTCGGACATGTACCGCTGGCCGGCGAGCGACGCCGCCAGCACCCGGGTGAACTTCTCCGGGTCGGCGTCGGCGCGCAGCAGACCGTTGCGTTGAGCTCGGATCGCGAACTCGTGCGCGGTGCGCCCCCACACCTGCGATCCGCCGGACTGCACGTCCGGATAGAACTCGGGTTCGACGATCAGCCGGAATTCGGCCCGCACGATGACGCTGGAATGGAAGAGCTTCGCCAGGTCGATCACGAAACCGTGGAGGGCTTCGAACGGCCCGATGTCCGTGCGACTCGTCCACCTGTCGGTCAGGGCGGTGAATTGCTCCACTCCGGATTGAAGGACGGCACGGGCGAGCTCTTCCTTCGATTGGAAGTGGAAGTACATCGCCCCCTTGGTGGCGTTCGAGCCTTCGAGGATCGTGTTGACCGACGCCGCCGCATAGCCGCGCTTCGCGAATTCGATGGCGGCCGACTCCACCAGCGCAGCGCGAGTGCGTCGCGCACGCTCCTGCTGACGTGCCATGACGGTGAATCCCTCTCCCAGATGTAGTAACCCCGCTTTTCGCCCTCCCGGGACGAGCGTGGAGCCATACATAACAGTATCCCCGTTTTGAAAAAACCGACACAGCAGTCTGTAAATCATGGAAACTTCTCAGAAACCAACCTGAAGACCTTTATGGAGTGGAAACCGGACCGCCGCCGAAAACACACCAAGTGGTATAATTTGGGTCGGCTCGGGTGCGCTGCAGGGGGTGCGCACCCGAGCCGACCCATTTCACCCCCCGCGCGGCGCGCCGTGCCGGGGGTCCTGTTTTCTCGGCCACCGTCTGCGCACTAGACTCTGGCCCCGCGCCCCTATAGCTCAGTTGGTAGAGCTACGGACTTTTAATCCGCAGGTCGTAGGTTCGAGCCCTACTGGGGGCACTCTCCCTTACCCGGCGCATGCCGGGTAAGGGAGCGAGCACTCACCCACGCCCTGGCACGTCCGCCGTCGCAGGCGCCCCGATCAGACGACGAACCGCCTCGACAGCGCTCTGCCGCCGCTGTGCCACCGTGCGCTCCCCCGACTTTCCCCCCGCCGGCTTGCGTCCACCACGCGCGGTGGCCAGCGACAGGGCGATGTCGGTGATCACGAGCAGCAGCTCGCCTGCGTTCCACGACGGATCGACGAACCCCTCCTGCTGACCTCGCCGGATCTCGGCGATTTTGGGCCGCAGCGCGAGGGTCCGCGCATCGCTGTCGGTGATCTGCTCGCTCATCTCCAGGTCGGCCCACTTCTGCAGCCTCGCGTTCTCGGGGTGCGCCACGTAGCCGTCGAACAACCGGCCCGCGTAGCCCGGCAGATCGTCTCCCCGCAGCGCCGTCTGCTCCGTCGTCTCGGCGATCCACTGCGCGATGACGGCGTCGAACAGCGCTTCCTTGCTGTCGAAGTACGCGTACAGACGGTCCTTGCTCGCTCGGGCCGTCTCTGCGATGCGGTTGATCCGGGCTCCGGCGACTCCGTGGTGAGCGAACTCCTCCTTGGCCGCGGCGAGGATCCGTTCTCGCGTGGCTTCTCCCGCTGTTCGCATTCCGACATCCTATTTGCCCGTTGCCGAACCATCTGGTTCGGCGTAGCGTGCGCAGTTGACGAACAGTTTGGTTCGTAAACCTCGCACCACTCACCCCAAGGACCTTCCATGGACATCGATCAGGCCCGCACCACGTTCCACGAGCTCCGGGGGCGCGAGAGCGGCGTCTCCCCCGACGAACTCGACGCCGTGTGGGCCGCGCTCGACACCGTCAGGGCCGAAGACATCCTCGGCAGCTGGAAGGGCGACGACTTCGCCACCGGACACCGCCTCCACGAGAAACTGTTCGCGAGCCGCTGGCACGGAAAGACGTTCCACTCCCTCGAGGATGCGAAGCCGTTGATCTGCCGTGACGCGGACGACAACCTCTATTCCGACGTCAAGGCCGGCAACGGCGAAGCGAGCCTGTGGAACATCGAGTTCCGGGGAGAGGTCACGGCGACCATGGTGTACGACGGCGCACCCATCTTCGATCACTTCAAGAAGGTGGACGACTCCACTCTGATGGGCATCATGAACGGCAAGTCCGCACTGGTCCTCGACAACGGCAGGCACTACTACTTCCTGCTCGAAAGAGACTGAGCCCCAATGCAGGTCACAGCAGCGCTCTCACGCGGACCCGATTCTCCGTTCACACTGGAGACCGTCGAACTCGACGAGCCCCGCGCGGACGAAGTCCTGGTGCGCATCGTCGCCACCGGCCTGTGCCACACGGACCTCTTCACCAAGGCGTCCCTCCCCCATGCCCTCGGCCCCGCCGTCCTCGGGCACGAAGGTGCCGGGATCGTCGTGGACGTCGGGTCACGTGTGAATGGGGTGACGCCCGGTGATCACGTGATTCTCAGCTACCGCCACTGCGGCGACTGCGACCAGTGCCGAAGCGCGGGTCCGGCGTACTGCGTCGATGCGCACCGGCTGAACAGTTCGGGCCGGCGCGCGGACGGTTCCGCCACCGTCACCCAGAACGGCGAGCCCGTGCGCGCCGCGTTCTTCGGCCAGTCCAGCTTCGCCGAGCACGTCCTCGCGACGGCCGACAACGTCGTGGTCGTCGACAAGTCCGTCGACCTCGCCGCCGCGGCGCCGCTCGGCTGCGGATTCCAGACGGGTGCGGGCGCGGTACTGAACGTGCTCCGGCCGGGCAACGATTCGAGTGTGGTCGTCTTCGGCACGGGCAGCGTCGGGTTCGCCGCCCTGCTCGCCGCCCGATCAGTCGGCGTCGCAACGCTTCTCGCAGTCGATCCGGTCCCCGCACGCCGTGCGCTCGCGGAGGAATTCGGCGCGGTTGCGATCGATCCCGGATCGCAGGACGTGGTCGCCGCGATCCGTGCGGCGACCGGTGGGGGCGCCACCCACACCCTGGACACGACCGGGATCCCCGCCGTCATCGGCCAGGCCTTGTCGTCCCTGCGGGCGCGCGGCAGCGCGGTGGTCGTCGGGCTGGGTGCGCCCGAAGTGACCGTGAACATTCAGGATCTGATGCTGAGCGGCAAGACCCTCCGCGGCTGCGTCGAGGGCGATTCGTCGGTGCAGCAGTTCATCCCGCAGTTGCTGGCGCTGCACGCGGACGGGAAGTTCCCGTTCGACCGTCTCGTCACCGAGTATCGATTCGACGACATCAACCGCGCCGTCGCCGATCAGGCCGCGGGCACGGTGATCAAGCCCGTGCTCGTGTGGTGAATTCGCTAGGGCGTGGCAGGTGACGGTCCGGCCGGCGGCCCGTCACCCACCTGTCCGTCCTTCGCTTTCGTGTCTCTCCGCATCTCGGCGAGATCCTCGCCGCGCTTGCGGTACGTGAAGCTGACTCCGGCGACGCCCAGGAACAGCACCACTCCGATGATGGCGCCGGCGAGCGACGCGCCGCGGAATCCGGGCGCGTCGACGTCCATGATCCGTTCGCCCGCGTGCGCTGCGCTGTTGCCGCCGAGCACCACACTGAGCGTCAGCAGGTTGGGCAGCACCACCAGGACACCGAGGATCAGCAACACGATCTGCACGGGCTTGAACCGGCGCCGGCGGAACAGCCGCCACGCTCCGCGGAACAGCAGCAGCGGCAGCAGGGTGCACAGGGTGCCGAACAGCAGTCCCCACAGGATGCCGCCGCCGAAGCTGCCGCCCGCCAGCCCTCCCACGTTCTGAGCCCACGCCCGCGGGAGGTAGGCCGCGAGGATGAAGTAGGCGATGACCAGTACCACCAGCAGGACTGCGATGCCGATGGCCTTCTTGGCCCACGCCGGCAGGCCGGATTTCGACGGTGTGGAGGTGGATGCGCTGTTGTCGGTCGTCATGACTGGTCTCCCTGCGTCGGCAACGGTTCTTCGTCCAGCACCTGCTCGGCCAGTCGCTTCGGGGCGACGAGCGTGTACGACGTCCTGATCCACTCACGGAGCTGTTCCCAGTGGGGCTCGTCCGCGTCCGCGACGTCCACTGCGATCCAGCCGTGTCTACCGAGACCGTATCCCGCGGGCTCGGCCCCCGGTTCCGTTGCGACGACCGCTTCGGCCTCGTCGACGGTGAGCTTCACCGTCAACCGGGTGGCCTCCACGTCACTGAACACGAAATTCTTCCCCCGCACCCGGAACGTCGGGTGTCCGTCCCATTGGGCGACGTCCACGCGCACGGCTTCGGGCAACTCGGCGACGATCTGTTCCAGGCGGCTCATGTTGTTGCCCATGTGACGATTGTCGGCAGCGCCCCGACCCACCGCAACCGGCATAACGGACACGCGGGATTCACTAGTGTCGCGTGTCCGGGGGTGTCGACGACGAACCCCATGACGAGGACGGCATCAATGGCATCGATCGACGACCTTCTGTCGCAGATCCCGATCAATCAGATCGCCCGGCAACTCGGCGTCGACGAGGCCACCGCCGAGACCGCGGTGAAATCGGCGCTCCCGACGCTCGTCGGCGGGCTCGGCGCCAACGCCGAAGACCCGAACGGCGCCGCGTCGCTGCAGAGCGCGCTGCACGATCACAGCGGCACGACGCTTCTCGACGGCGGAATCGACATCGACCAGGTCGACACGGCCGACGGCGACAAGATCGTGTCCAACATCTTCGGCGGCGAACGTGACCGGGTGGCGAGCACGCTCGGCGGTGTGGGCGGCAGCGGAGTGGGCAGCGACCTCATGAAGCAGTTGCTCCCGATCCTCGCGCCGATCGTGCTGGCGTACATCGCCAAGCAGGTGACGGGCGGTGGAAGTTCCGCTCCGCAGACGCGGGGCGCCGGCCAGGCGGGCGGAGGTCTCGGGGACGTCCTGGGCGGGCTCCTCGGAGGCAGCGGCGGTTCCGGCGGGCTCGGCGGTGTCCTGGGTGGCCTGCTCGGAAAGGGTGCGGGCGGCGGAAAGAAGTAGGTCCCCGGGGGCGGCGGGGCCACCGCCGCCCCCCGGGTGGCGATATTCACACCTGGGGTGGATCGAATTCCCGGGAGACCGACAGCTCGGACGAACAGGCTCCCGCGCAACCGCCGACACGGCTCGAGTTACGGCGGGGAATCTGTGGGGACCGACAAAACTGTGATCGTCCACAACGGCCCGCGCGTCGCTGTGATGATCTCTCCCTGCGACGATTACGCTGGTCACCGCACACGCACGCTCATCAGTACACTGTCATGTAACGGTTCGCCGCGTCGCGGCGACACATCCCGGAAGATCCATTACGGATCGGTAACTTGGACGGTTCCCGGGCCGCCGACGGCGTTTACCAACCTACTTACGGTGCCGTAGGCTGAACAAAGTCAAATTGAGCTACATGGAGGCATTACACATGGCGAGGGATCTGACCCAACTCGAACTGCTGCAGGAGTTGTCGCCGGTTGCAGAAGAGAACGTCAACCGCCACCTCTCCATGGCCAAGGAATGGCATCCCCACGACTATGTTCCGTGGGACGAAGGACGTAACTTCGCCGCGATGGGCGGCACCGACTGGGATCCCGAGCAGTCGCAGCTCGACGAGGTCGCCAAGGCCGCGATGATCACGAACCTCCTCACCGAGGACAACCTGCCGTCGTACCACCGCGAGATCGCCGAGAACTTCTCGCAGGACGGCGCGTGGGGAACCTGGGTCGGTCGCTGGACCGCCGAGGAGAACCGTCACGGCATCGTGATGCGCGATTACCTCGTCGTGACCCGCGCCGTCGACCCCGTCCAGCTCGAGCGTTTCCGCATGGAGCACATGACCAACGGCTTCGCTTCCCCCGCCGACGTCGACGCCGGCTTCCTCCACTCCGTGGCCTACGTGACGTTCCAGGAACTGGCCACCCGCGTCAGCCACCGCAACACCGGTAAGGCGTGCAAGGACCCGATCGCCGACAGGATGCTGCAGCGCATCGCCGCCGACGAGAACCTGCACATGATCTTCTACCGCAACATGTGCGGCGCAGCCCTCGACCTCGCGCCCGATCAGGCGCTCGAGGCCATCAACATGATCGTCCAGAACTTCCAGATGCCGGGCGCAGGCATGCCGAACTTCCGGCGCAACGGTGTACTCATGGCCAAGCACGGCATCTACGACCTGCGTCAGCACCTCGAAGAGGTCGTGATGCCCGTCCTGCGCAAGTGGAACATCTTCGAGCGGACCGATTTCACCGCCCGCGGCGAAGAGGTCCGCGAGAGCCTCGGCAAGTTCCTCGAGAACCTCGAGGGCCAGGCCACCAAGTTCGAGGAGCAGCGCGACCGCATGCTGGCCCGCGAGGCCAAGAAGCGCGAGCAGAAGGCTTCGTGACGTAAACAGTTATCCTGTGCCCGGTACCGGATTCGGTACCGGGCACAGTTTCGTTCCAGCACTTTCGCAGAGGTCGTCAATGTCATCCCTTCGTATCGGATCGCTCGAGCTGCGCAGTCCGGTGGTTCTGGCCCCCATGGCCGGGATCACCAATGTCGCGTTCCGCACGCTGTGCCGTGAGCTCGAGACGGAGCGCGCAGGCAGCACGTCCGGCCTGTACGTCTGTGAGATGGTGACCGCGCGCGCCCTGGTGGAGCGGCAGCCCGCGACCCTGCACATGACGACGTTCGGCCCGACCGAGACCCCGCGGTCGCTGCAGCTGTACACCGTCGACCCCGACACCACGTACGCCGCGGCCAAGATGATCGTGGACGAGAACATGGCCGACCACATCGACATGAACTTCGGCTGCCCGGTTCCCAAGGTGACCCGCAAGGGTGGCGGCGCGGCGCTGCCGTACAAGCGCACCCTGTTCGGTCGGATCGTCGCCGCCGCCGTGAAGGCGACCGAGGGGACCGACGTCCCGGTGACCGTCAAGTTCCGCGTCGGTATCGACGCCGAACACCACACGCATCTCGACGCAGGCCGGATCGCCGCCGGCGAAGGTGCGGCCGCGGTCGCACTGCACGCGCGTACCGCCTCGCAGCGGTACTCCGGCACGGCCGACTGGAACGAGATCGCCCGGCTCAAGGAGCACGTCACCGACGTGCCCGTTCTCGGGAACGGCGACATCTTCGCCGCCGAGGACGCGGCCCGCATGATGGAGCAGACCGGTTGCGACGGCGTCGTCGTCGGCCGCGGATGCCTCGGCCGGCCGTGGCTGTTCGCGGAGCTGAGCGCGGCACTGAACGGAAAACCGCAGCCCACTCCGCCGAATCTCGGCGAGGTGGCCACGATCATCCGCCGGCACGCGGAACTCCTCGCCGATCATCACGGCGAGGACAAGGGCCTACGTGAACTGCGCAAGCACGTGTCCTGGTACCTGCGCGGCTTCCCCGCAGGGTCCGAGCTGCGGGTCGCGATGGCCCTCGTGAGCACCCTGACCGAACTCGACGACCTCCTCGTCCAGCTCGATCCGACCATCCCGTTCCCCAAGGACGCCGAGGGACCGCGCGGACGGCAGGGTTCACCCGGCACGGTCGCGCTCCCCGAGGGGTGGCTCGACGACCCCGACGACTGCCTGGTGCCCGCCGGCGCCGACCTCATGCATTCTGGTGGTTAGCAGCACGAACGCGCGTCACCTCGCTACATGTGTGGAGCCTCGACGTTCGATAAGTACTATGGCTGGAATCCGTCGAGGCCGACGGAGGTCCGAGTCGGCGGAGAGGTCAGGTTGCATCGGTGGGTGATGATCACAGCTCGGACTCACCGACTCCCGAATCCCGTGCCCCCTGGGAGCGTCCTCTCGCGGATCCCAGCTACCGAGAAGCCCAGTCCGGACGGCCCCGGCGACTCCCGCCGCGGCAGCCACCGCCCGAACGGCGGCCTCCCGAGCAGACCGCGCCGCCCGAACGGACCGCGCCGCCCGGGCACCGGGCGCAGGTAGAACGCACCGAATCGTCCCGCCACGACAGCGGCCGGATCGGCCGCCGGGCCGCGGGTGGGCCCACCGAAGCGCTCTCCGTCGCAGACCTGGTGAAGAAGGTCTCCGGGGAGGAACCGAGCGCGCCGGACGATCCGGACAAGACCGAGATCATTCCCCCGATCGACGAGCGGCAGCCGCCGCCTCCCGGGGTTCCGCCGCGGGACACCCCTGCCGCGCCTCCGCCGCCGGAGCCGGAGCCGCCGCAGAGCAAATCCGAGCCCGAACGGGTCGCGGATTCCGCCGAGACCACCGCGGTCCCGCAGGTGGTCGGTAACCCGGGTACCACCCGCCTGGCTCTCAGCAAGACCCGCAAACGCAAGCGTCTCCGTGCAGCAGGACGCGCAGTCGTCGCACTCGTGGCGGTGATCGCACTCGCCGGAACCGGCATCGTTTGGGGTTACCTCCGCTCCACCGAGGGCAAGTTCGACCAGATCGCGGCACTCGACACGGAGTCGACCGACATCGTCGACGCCGTCGGGCAGACCGGTGACGAGACCTATCTCATCGTCGGCAGCGACACCCGCGCCGGCGCGAGCGGCGAAGTGGGTGCCGGAACCATCGACGACGCCGAGGGATCCCGCGCCGACACGGTGATGCTCGTCAACATCCCTGCCGACCGGAGCCGGGTGGTCGCGGTGTCGTTCCCCCGCGACCTCGATGTCGAGCGGCCCGTCTGCCAGGGCTGGGACAACGCCAGCGGCACCTACACCGAGGAGACCTTTCCCGCCGCCGACGGCGACAAACTCAACGCCACCTACGCGCTCGGCGGACCGAAGTGCCTGGTGAAGGTGATCCAGAAGATGTCGGGTCTGAAGATCGGCCACTTCGTCGGCATGGACTTCGCCGGCTTCGAGTCGATGGTCAACGAGATCGGCGGGGTCAAGGTCTGTACCACCCAGCCGCTCGAGGACGGCGTCCTCGGCACCGTTCTGCCGCAGGCGGGCACCCAGATGCTCGACGGCAAGACCGCACTGAACTTCGTCCGCGCCCGACATGTCGAGGCGGAGGGCAACGGCGACTACGGCCGCATCAACCGTCAGCAGAGATTCCTGTCCGCCCTGCTGCGGGGCGCCCTGTCCAGTCAGGTGCTGCTCAATCCCAGCAAACTGAACGGCTTCATCAACGCGTTCACCCGCGACACATTCGTCGAGAACATCGACACGAAGTCGCTGGTCACGCTCGGACGTTCATTGCAGAACGTCGATGCGGGCGCGGTCACGTTCCTGACGGTGCCCACCGCGGGGACCACCGAGTGGGGCAACGAGATTCCCCGCACCGACGACATCAAGGCCATCTTCCGCGCCATCATCGACGACGAGGCGCTGCCCGGCGAGAAGCGTGCGGAACCCCTGCCCTCCGCCCCCGAACCGCAGGCCGCGCCGGCGCCGCTGTCGGTCCAGGCCGTCGACCCGTCCAGCGTGACCGTGCAGGTGTCGAACGCGTCGGGTGAGTCGGGACTGGCCGCGACCGTGGCCGATTCACTGGCCGCCGAGGGGTTCCAGATCTACAACGTCGGCAACTACACGGGTACCAGCGGCGAGACCGTCGTCCGGTTCTCGCCGGGCCACGAAGCCGAGGCGGCGACCCTGGCGTCGTCGTTCCCGGGTGCGGTGCTCGAATCGACCACCGGACTCGGCACGGTCGTCGAGGTCGCGCTCGGTTCGGACTTCTCCGGGACCGTCCAGACGCCCAGTCCGATCGACACACCGCTCAGTATGTCGGGCGTGCGAGAGGGCCAGCAGGAGGACGTGGAAATCCCCGCGGACCTGGCAGTTGTGAACGCGGGCGACACGTCCTGCGAATGAGCGCCCGCCGGGTCACGTCGTTCACTCTGCGTTTACCGTGTGATCGTGACTTGGTTTCCCGTGCACCGTAGGCTGTGACCTCATGCGCGTGGCTTACAACGAACAGATGACCGAGCTTGCCGACTTGCTCGGTGAGATGGCGGGGCTTGCGGGGGTCGCCATGGAGCGAGCCACCCAGTCGCTGCTCCAGGCAGATCTTTCCCTCGCCGAGCAGGTGATCGGCGAGCACGACAAGATCACCGAGCTCAGCACCATCTGCGAGGAGCGGGCGTTCGCCCTCCTCGCCCTGCAGGCACCGGTCGCCGGCGACCTCCGCTCGGTCGTCAGCGGGATCCAGATCGTCGCCGATATCGACCGCATGGGTGCGCTGGCTCTCCACGTCGCCAAGATTGCGCGCCGCCGACATCCCAACCACGTGCTTCCCGAAGAGGTCAACGGCTACTTCGCCGAGATGGGACGCATCGCCGTCTCCATCGGCGCCGCTGCCCGCGAGGTTCTCGAGACGCGCGATCCGGAGCGGGCCGCGCGCCTGCGTGAAGAGGACGAGGCGATGGACGACCTTCACCGTCACCTGTTCACGGTCCTCATGGACCGGGAGTGGAAGCACGGCGTGGCCGCGGCGGTCGACGTCACCCTGCTCGGCCGCTTCTACGAGCGTTTCGCCGACCACGCCGTCGAGGTGGGCCGCCGGGTGATCTTCCTCGTCACCGGCAAGCTGCCCGACGAGACCCAGACGCCCGCCGTCGACGCCGACACCCTCACCTCGTACCCCGACCGGTAGAACTCCCCCAACACTTTTCGCGCGAACGGGACGCTCGTACGGTCAGACCGTACGAGCGTCCCGTTCGTTCGGCCGAGGCCACCCGAGGTCGCCTTCCGCAGACACGAGAACGCCCCGACCGCAGTACCGGCCGGGGCGTTCTCGTTGTGCTCGCTCTATCCGAAGCGGCCCGAGATGTAGTCCTCGGTGGCCTTCTGCGTCGGGTTGGAGAAGATCTTCTCGGTGTCGTCGATCTCGACGAGGCGGCCCGGCTTGCCGGTGGCCTCGAGGTTGAAGAACGCCGTCTGGTCACTCACACGCGCGGCTTGCTGCATGTTGTGGGTGACGATCACGATGGTGAAGTCCTTCTTCAGCTCCGTGATCAGGTCCTCGATCGCGAGGGTCGAGATCGGGTCGAGCGCCGAGCAGGGCTCGTCCATCAGCAGGACGTCGGGCGAGACCGCGATGGCCCGGGCAATGCACAGACGCTGCTGCTGACCGCCGGAGAGTCCGCCGCCCGGCTTGTCGAGACGGTCCTTGACCTCGGTCCACAGGTTGGCGCCGCGCAGCGACCGCTCGGCCACCTCGTCGAGACGCTTCTTGCTGCGCTCGCCCTGCAGTTTGAGGCCGGCCACCACGTTGTCCTTGATGGACATCGTCGGGAACGGGTTGGGACGCTGGAACACCATGCCGATCGTCTTGCGGACGCCGACCGGGTCGATGCCGGAACCGTAGATGTCCTCACCGTCGAGCAGGATCGAACCCTCCACGCGCGCACCGGGAGTCACCTCGTGCATGCGGTTCAGCGAACGCAGCACCGTCGACTTGCCGCACCCGGATGGGCCGATGAAGGCGGTCACGTTCCGCGGGGGGACGGACAGCCCGACATCGGCGACGGCGTGGAACTTGCCGTAGTAGATGTTGACGTCCTTGAGATCCAGACGCTTGGCCATTACCGGCTCCCTACTGATTGGTGTTCGAGATCGAGTGTATGTGTCACTTGCTGCGCACCTGTGAGAAGTGGCCGATGACCTTGGCCAGGATGTTGAGGACGGCAATGAGGAGAATCAGCGTGAGCGCCGCGCCCCAGATGCGGTTGGTACCGGCATCGGTCGGGTTGTTCATCTCGGCGACCATGACGCCGGGCAGCGTGCCCATCTCGCCACCGAACAGATTGAAATTGATGAAGGGTGCGTAACCCACGAGGATCAGCAGCGGCGCGGTTTCGCCCATCACCCGGGCCAGCGCCAGCATGACGCCCGTGATGATGCCGGGCAGTGCGGTGGGCAGCACGATCTTGGCGATCGTCTTCCACTTCGGAACGCCCAGCGCGTACGACGCCTCGCGCAGGTCCTGCGGAACGATGCGGAGCATCTCCTCCGTGCTGCGGACGACGACGGGAACCATCAGCAGCACCAGGGCGAGCGCAACGGCGAAGCCGGACTTGGGGAAACCGAACGTCGCGATCCACAGGGCGTAGATGAACAGGGCGGCCACGATGGACGGGACACCGCTCAGGATGTCGACCATGAACGTGGTCAGCTTCGCCAGCCGCGACTTCCGGTCGGCGTACTCGACGAGATAGATCGCGACGAACAGTCCGAGGGGAATGGACAGCACCGCGCAGACGATTCCCTGCAGAATCGTGCCGATCAGCGCGTGATAGATGCCGCCGCCTGCCGCCGAGGACGTCAGTCCGCTGAGCGAGTGGGTGAACCACGTGGCCGACGTCAGGGCAGGGATTCCCTTGATGACCGCGGTGACCAGGACCCACACCAGCGGGACCAGCGCCACGAGCACTGCCAGCGTCACGAGGACGGTGGCGGTCAGATCGATGATGCGTCGGCGGACACCGACCCCCTGGAAGGTGGGGGCCTTGACCGGCTTGTCGAGTGTCGCGGTCATGGGTCAGTCCTTCTTTCCTGCGATCACGGCGCGGGCAGCGGCGTTCACGACGAAGGTGAGCACGAAGAGCACCAGACCTGCGGCGATGTAAGCGCCGGCCTGAATGTTGTTGTTGAATTCCGCGTAGCCGAGGGCGATCTTGGAGGCGATGGTGGCGCCGCCGTCGAACAGCGACCATCCGAAGGGCTGCGACGTGGTGCGCAGGATCAGGTAGAGCGCCATGGTCTCGCCGAGGGCGCGACCCAAACCGAGCATCGATCCGCTGATGTAGCCCGACTTGCCGAACGGAATGATCGTGGTTCGCACCACTTCCCACCGGGTGGCACCCAGCGCGAGCGCTGCCTCGATCTGGGGCGTCGGAGTCTGCACGAACACCTCGCGGGTCACCGCGGTGATGACGGGAAGGATCATGACGGCGAGGACGATACCTGCGGTGAAAATGGTGCCACCGCCGGTGATGGAACCGCTTCCTGTCGCGAACAGCGGGAACCAGCCGAGCTTTTCGTTGAGCCACATGGCAAGCGGCCTGATCGCGGGAGCGAACACCAGCAGACCCCAGAGGCCGTAGACGATCGACGGCACGGCGGCCAGCAGGTCGATCACGTACGCCAGCGGACGTTTGAGCCAGTTCGGCGAGTACTCGGTGAGGAAGATCGCGATACCGAGTGCGACCGGCATCGCGAGGACCAGAGCGAACAGCGAGACGAGCACCGTCACCTGGAACAGGTCGAGAACACCGAACGCCATGGCGTTGATGTTCTGGGTGACCCACTCGCGGCTGGTGAGGAAGTTGACCTGATTCCGGCTCAGTGCGGGAACTGCGCGCCAGATCAGGAAGATGCCGATCGCGGCGATGAGGATGGAGATGAAGACGGCCGAGGTCGTTGCGAGGGATTTGAAAATCCGATCCCCAGGCCTGGCGGCGGCCTTGCCGCGGGGTGCACCTGCCGGAGTCGGGGTTTCGGCCTTGGTGGTACTCAACTCGGCCTCCGGGGTGCCGTTCGGACCGCCCACCCCGACTCCGCCGGAAGCGGAGCCGGAGGCGCGAGGTGCTGATTCGATGTGCGCTTCACTCATCTGCGCTCGCAATCTTTCCTGGTCAGAATATCGAGTCATGGGCGGGTCCGAACGATTAACGGTGCGATCAGCCGATGGCGGCGATCGATGCGTTCAGCTTCTCCTTCATGGAGTCGGGCAGCGGCACGTAACCCTGCTCGGCCAGGTTGCCCTGCCCCTCGTTGGCTGCGCTGGTCAGGAACGACTTGACCGCAGCGGAGGTGTCGGCGTCGTAGCCCTTCGAGCACACGATCTCGTAGGTGGCGAGCACCAGCGGGTACGCGCCCGCTTCCTTGGTACCGAAGATCGAGCCGAGGTCGAGGGTCAGATCGCCCACACCCTGACCCTTGAACTGCGCACCCTCGATGGCCTTCGCCGCGGACTCGTCGGACAGCGCGACGGGGCCGGAGCCGGTGTCGATCTGCGCGGCAGCAAGCTTGTTCTGGTCGGCGTAGGACTTCTCGACGTAGGTGATCGAGCCCGGGGCGGAGGCCACTGCCTGCGCGACACCGGCCGAACCCTTGGCGCCCTCACCGATTCCGCCGGTGAAGTCGGAACCGGCACCGGTGGTCCAGGCGCCGTTGGAGGCGGCCGTCAGGTACTGCTGGAAGTTGTCGGTGGTTCCCGACGAATCCGAGCGGATGATGGCGGTGACGTCCTGGTCGGGCAGGGTGGCGCCGGGGTTGAGCGCGGCGATGGCCGGGTCGTTCCACTTCTTGATGGTGCCGTTGAAGATCTTGGCGGTCACCTCACCGTTCAGCACCAGGTCCTCGACGCCGTCGAGGTTGTAGGCGATCGCGACGGGTCCGAAGACCAGCGGAAGGTTCCAGGCCTCGCCGCCGACGCACCGGGCCTTGGCCTGCTCGGCCTGCTCGGCCTTGATCGCCGAGTCGGAGCCGGCGAAGTCGATCTGGCCCGCGATGAACTGGGTCCGTCCGTCGCCGGAACCGCTGGGGTTGTACGCCAGGTTGACGGTCTTGCCCTTTTCCTGGCAGACGGAGATGTAGGTGGAGACGAACTGATCCATGGCGTTCTTCTGGGCCGAGGAACCGGCCGCGGAGAGGTTGGCCTTGCCCTCGCACGTCGCGTTGGACGACGATGCGTCGACGCCGCTCGACGCCGCGTTGTTGTCGCTGCCACACGCGGCCAAGGTCATGGCACCCAGGGCCACTGCACCGAGCAGGGCGCCACTGCGCTTGAGATTCACCTAGTCCTCCGGAAATACCGTCTCGCCCGCGATCGGGCGGCGACATGAGGTGCGCTTCGTTGAAATCTGCACCAGGCAACACGGCGCTGCCCACGGAGAAACCTAGGGGTAGCTAATGTCCAGTTGGACCACTATCGGTGAACGGAAGGTGAACAGACCGCGCATTTGTCCACATTTCCGAGACGAACAACGAGTGCGGAAGTAGAGGAGCACCTCAGGCGCGCGCGTACGCGACGTCGGTGTGGAACCGCTCGAATCCGAGCCGGTCGTAGGTGTGCAGCGCCGATTCGTTGTCGCCCTCGACGTAGAGCAGCACCGCACCGAGCCCGCGGTCGCGCAGGTAGTGCAGCCCGGCGAGCGTCAGCAACCGGCCGAGACCACGTCCCTGGGCGTCGGGGCCGATCGCCACCACGTAGACCTCACCGATGGCCGGCTCGTCGCCCTGCTTCGGATGCACCTTGGTCCAGTGGAATCCGAGCAACCGCTGATCGTCCGAAGCGGCGAACGCCATGAACAGGCCGGACGGATCGAACCAGGCCTCCGCGCAGCGTTCGGCCAATTCGCGTTCGGTCCACGACCCCTGCTCGGGATGCCAGGCGAAGGCGGCAGCGTTGACCCGCAGGACCTCGGGATCGTCCTCGACGCCACGGTACACACGGAGTGAAATATCTTCCGGCACAACGAGTTCAGGGAGTTCCGCATCGGCGAGTGGACGCCGGAGCTGCAGGAGTTCGCGCGCACCGATCAGCCCGAGGCGCTGCGCCACCGCCTGCGCCGCAGGCAGGTTGCCGTGCGCCCACACCCGGGCGTCCGGACCACCCGCGGACAGGACCTCGGCGACCAGCCGGCCACCGATTCCGCGGCCACGCGCCGCAGGGTCGACGGCGAGTTCGGCCATCGCAGGATGATCCCCGCGCCCCGGCTGCAGCTGCGCATACCCGACGATCCGATCGGCGTCGGTCTCCACGAGATGACGGACACCGTCGCTACCGGCGCCGGACACGGCGTGCACACCCTGCTCCGACACCGGCGCGGTTCCGTCCACGGCCGTCGCGCGTTCGAGCAGTGCGGACACGTCCGCAGCCTGCTTGCCGTCGAGTCGATCAGTCCAGGACTGAACCGAAGCACTCACTGGATCGCCGGCCCTTCCGCGGATTCGAAGTCCGCATCCTCGGCGTCGAGGTCGTCGACGGGCGGCACCGGCACACCCGACTTGCTGCGGGTGGGACGGACGGCCTTGTAGCCGACGTTGCGGACTGTACCGATCAAGGATTCGTACTCGCTGCCCAGCTTGGCGCGCAGACGACGCACGTGGACGTCGACCGTGCGGGTACCGCCGAAGAAGTCGTAACCCCACACCTCCTGCAGCAACTGCGCGCGGGTGAAGACGCGACCCGCGTGCTGTGCCAGGTATTTGAGGAGTTCGAACTCCTTGTAGGTGAGGTCGAGGGGCCGGCCGCGCAGACGGGCCGTGTACGTGCCCTCGTCGATGACCAGTTCGCCCAGCGTGATCTTGCCGGAGGCCTCCGGGCTGGCGACGCCGCCGGTGCGTCCGACCAGCAGTCGGAGACGGGCGTCCACCTCGGCCGGACCGGTGCCCGGGAGCAGGATGTCGTCGAGGCCCCAGTCGGAATTGACCGCCACCAGGCCACCTTCGGTGAGCACCGCCACCACGGGAACCGCGGAACCCGTGCTGCCCAGCAGCCGGCAGAGGCCGCGAGCCGCCGCGAGATCGGTGCGCGCATCCACCAGGGCGATGTCGGCGGAGCTCGCTTCCAGGAGAGAGGACACCTCCGTCGGGGCTGGCCGCACCGAATGCGCCAGCAGGGCGAGGGCAGGCAGCACTGCCTCGGGGTTGGGGTCGGAGGTAAGAAGCAGTAGCTCCACACAGCCTCCCATCTCGTCGCCGTCGTACCCGGCCGGCCGACGGATCGTTCATCCGCCGGTCCAGGTAGATCGACACTGAAGGTATCGACACTTTTGTCGGTGACAGAGTAGCGCGCCGCCGTCGGCGTTCGTTGCACCGAACCCCGGCAAGCGGCGCGGAGGTCGCACCGACACTCCCCCGACCGGTGTCCGTCACAATGGGGCCGTGCGGAAACTCATCATCGGAATCGTCTTCCTCGTGGCTCTCGGTCTCGTCGTCGACTTCGGTTCGGCGGCCTACGCGGAGTACCGGGTGTCGCGGGAACTCCGGGCAGGCGCGTCCCTCACAGCGGATCCCGAGGTGACGGTTCACGGCTTTCCGTTCCTCAACCAGGCGTGGGACGGAAAGTACGAGAACATCGAGATCCGCGCGCAGGGAGTACAGAGTGACGTCGTGGGT
Source organism: Rhodococcus sp. JVH1 (assembly GCF_000280725.2). Classification (NCBI taxonomy): domain Bacteria; kingdom Bacillati; phylum Actinomycetota; class Actinomycetes; order Mycobacteriales; family Nocardiaceae; genus Rhodococcus; species Rhodococcus sp. JVH1. The sequence goes on from NZ_CP166289.1 coordinate 2,650,744, forward strand.
GAGGTGACGGTCGAGTCCACCCTCCTGGGTGTCTCCGCGCCGCTGTCCGACCTCGTCGACGGCTCCGTGAAGACCCTTCCGGTCGATCACCTCTCCGGCCGCATGCTCATCGACGCCACCGACCTGGGACGCTTCCTCGACATCCCCGACCTGCAGGTTTCGGCCCCGCCGGCCAGTAAGTCGGACGGCACCGGCGGCTCCGGCGGCTCGGGGATGCCGACCGCGGGCGGCGTCGTCCTCACCGGCACGGTCCCCGTCGGGCCCATCGAAACCACGGTCAGCGTGCAGGCCGACCTGGTTCTCGACAGCGGTCAGGTGAAGATCGTCGCCAGCGACTTCTACTTCGGCCCCGAAGGCCACGCCGACTTCACCATCCCCGAACCCCTCGCCCCCGCGATCCTCGGCCTCTTCACCCGGACGATCGACCCCCGGGAACTACCGTTCGGCGTCCAGCCGACGGAGGTCTACGCGGAAGGCTCGCAGATCGTCATCGAGGGCGTCGGCAACAACGTCACGATCGACCTGAACGAACTGCAGAGCCGATGACCGGAATCACACTGTTACTGATCGCACTGTTCGCCGCCGTCGCGTTCGGGCTCGTCTGGCAACGCCGCCAGGGGACGGTCCGGAGTACCGGCGGGACGACCGCGGTCGTGACCGACCAGCGACGGCTACTCCTCGAGGCGGCGGGCGTCGGGCCGGCGTCGCCCGAGCACCCTCGACGGGCCACCGTTCTCCATTTCTCCGCCGACTGGTGCGGACCGTGCGCGGCGGTGCGCAGGGTGGTGGGACAGGTCGTCGCGGACCTCGCAGGTGAGCCGGAACCTCCCGTCGAAGTGGAGGTCAACATCGACGAGTATCCCGCTCTCGCCAAGGAACTCGGCGTTCTGTCGTTGCCGACGACGTTCATTCTCGACGCCGACCTGCAGCAACGCTTCCGGGTGTCCGGAGTGCCCGCCGCGACCAACCTGCGGGCCGCGCTGGAACCCCTCACCCGGCCCCCGGCTTCAAATTCCTGAAGAACCGGGTAAACTCGTCGTCGTGCAATCCAGCCACGAGCTCATGCTCACCCGTCGCCGCACAGTTGACCTGTGCCGCCTCGGGGCTTGTTGCTGTACCTGTTGCTGATCACCAGGGCTGTCGCTTTCTGCTGACACCGCGGACTCCGCGCACGTGATCGAACCCCCGATGACGACGTCGTCCGTCGTCGTTCGGCGCCAGGCAAGCATTCAGGACTCACCGCAGGAGCACTTCTCATGTCCACAACACTCGAGCTCGAGCAGGTCGACGTTCGTGGCCCCCGGTTCGCCGCCTGGGTCACCACCGCCGTCCTCGTCGCCGTCCTCGTCGTGTCGACGTTCTCGCTGGTCGCAGCAGGAATTTTGCTGGCGCTGCAAGCGGTCGTCTTCGCGGCAGGCGCAGCCACCGGGCCGCGACGCAGCCCGTACGGCCGGATCTTCGGCACCCTCGTCGCGCCGCGACTCGCCCCGGTGAGTGCACGCGAACCCGTCGCACCGCTTCGCTTCGCGCAGCTCGTCGGTTTCGTCTTCGCCGCCGTCGGCACCGTCGGCTTCTTCGCCGGCTCCGGCGTCGTCGGCGCCGTAGCCACCGCATTCGCCCTGTTCGCGGCGTTTCTCAATGCTGCGTTCGGCATCTGCCTCGGCTGCCAGATCTATCCACTCGTCGCACGCTTCCGCACGGCGGCCTGAAAGTTTCACACCCAGAACCACTGCACGATCCACCCGACACAAGTAAGTACACATCGAAAGGAACACCATGGCTCGCTCCGATGTCCTAGTCTCCGCCGACTGGGCTGAGCAGAACCTCAACGCCCCCAAGACCGTTTTCGTCGAGGTGGATGAGGACACCAGCGCATACGACGGCGGCCACATCGAAGGCGCCATCCGCCTCGACTGGCGGAAGGACCTGCAGGACGGCGTCCGTCGTGACTTCCTGAACCAGCAGCAGTTCTCCGATCTCCTGTCCGCCAAGGGCGTCGCCAACGACGACACCATCGTTCTGTACGGCGGCAACAACAACTGGTTCGCGGCCTACGCGTACTGGTACTTCAAGCTGTACGGCCACCAGGACGTCAAGCTGATCGACGGCGGCCGCAAGAAGTGGGAGCTCGACGGGCGTCCCCTCTCCAAGGAGACCGTCACCCGCGAGGCCACCCAGTACAAGGCCGAGGCCCCCGACCTGTCGATCCGCGCGTTCCGTGACGAGGTCATCGACGCCATCGGCAGCAAGAACCTCGTCGACGTGCGTTCGCCCGACGAGTTCTCCGGCAAGATCCTCGCTCCCGCGCACCTGCCGCAGGAGCAGGCGCAGCAGCGTGGACACATCCCCACGGCCATCAACATCCCGTGGAGCACCACCGCAAACGAGGACGGCACGTTCAAGTCGGACGACGACCTGGAGAAGCTGTACTCGGAGAAGGGCTACGACGAGTCCAAGCCCACCATCGCGTACTGCCGTATCGGCGAGCGCTCCAGCCACACCTGGTTCGTGCTCAAGGAGATCCTCGGCAAGTCCGATGTCAAGAACTACGACGGCAGCTGGGTCGAATACGGCTCGCTCGTCGGCGCACCCATCGAGTTGGAGGTTCACTGAGCCATGTGTGGAGCACCTGTACAGACCCAGACCCTGCCCGCGGGCGTCGACGTCGAGAAGGAAACGGTCATCACCGGCCGCGTTCTCGCCGCTGACGGCCAGCCGATCGGTGGAGCGTTCGTGCGTCTCCTCGACGGCGGCGGAGAGTTCACCGCCGAGGTCGTCGCCTCGGGCACCGGAGACTTCCGCTTCTTCGCCGCTCCCGGCGAGTGGACCGTGCGCGCACTGTCCAGCTCCGGCAACGGCACCTCGACGGTGAGCCCGTCGAGCGCAGGCGTGCACAACGTCGACGTCACGGTCGGCAAGTAATCACCAGCTGACGACACCAGAAGGGCCCCGCTCCGCATCCGGAGCGGGGCCCTTCTGTCGTGCGGACTCTACTTGCCCGGTGCCGCTGGAATGGTCTCGCCGCCCTTCTCGGACCGCGCGAGCGCCGTGATCCAGTCCACGACCTTCTCGCTCTCCCAGTACCAGGGGTCGTTCGGATTGTTGTTCCAGTAGAACAGGTGCTGGATGAAGCCCAGGAAGATGTACGGCTTGATCACCAGTTCGAAGACGTCCCTGTTGTCCTCCACGAACCCCGGGCCCTCGTCGGCGAGCTTCGCCTTCACGACCTCCGAACCGGGACCCATCGCCCAGTTGAGCGCCTCGACGATCTGCCCCTGGGACACCTGCATGTTCCGGTCCGGGCCGTCGGGGTCGTAGGTCCGGTCGGCGACCTCGCGGAGAACGTCGAGGAAGGACTCGTCGGAGGCGAACCAGTCTTCGTGTGTGACGATGTGCACAATCGTCCGCGCCGCCATGTTCGTCACCGCATTCGCGAAGTCGGAGACCGTCTGGCCCGGGTTCAGCAGGGTGAAGTGCATCTGTCCCAGCACCCCGAGTGCCAGTTCGAGGACGGCGATCTCCCGCGGCGCGTCGCAGGCGATGTCGTACGGGCGGCACGCGTACGTGATCTTGCCGTCGAGAGCGCCGTAGTCGGCCGGCCCGGAAGACATGAATCCGCCTCCGGGCGGGCCGGGTTCGCCCATCGAGGGGGTGCCCGCGGGACGGTACGGGTCGCCGATCAGCGCGACGCCGGCAATGTCGTCGGCGGTAACCAGAGCGTTGCTGTCGCGGTGGCCGAGTTCGCGCGACACCCTTTCGACCACCTCGGCACCGACGCTGTACCCGAGCAGTACGTACTTGGTGTCGTCGCCGCACTTCGTCTTGTTCTCGTCGAGGATCCTGTTGGTCGACGCGACACCCGCGGCCATCGAATCCTGGTATGTCGGAACAGGTTGCAGCAGACCAAGACCGTACGTGGACGGGTAGGGAACGTACATCCACCCCACCGTTCCCGGATCGTCCTTGTTGGCCTCGCCGGTCGGCACCGTCACGTTGCCCACCCAGTTCGACCAGAGCTGCCGATTCTCGTCCGCCAGAGGGTTGCGGTCCGCCGTCGAGTCGGTGGCGCCGGACACGGCGACGATCATCACGTCGGGGCAGTCGGCGGCGTAGTTGTTCGGATCGACACGATCCGTGTCGGCACTCCCCGAACCCGCGCTACCGGTGTCGGGCGCGGCGACGGCAAGACCAGGAGCGCCGAACGCGGACACGCTCAGCAGCAGCGCCGTCGCCGCGATCGCGGCCCGCACCGGACCGGCGACGGCAGTACTCGATCGAAGCATGGGACCTCCGGGAGGGACGGGAGACGAGACGACCGCATGAGGATGTTCGGAACCGACCTGGTGGTCGCCTTCGAGAAACCGTAGCCGCAGTCACGGTTAGTCGCCTCCCGTTTCGACCGTTCGACGAGTTCGGTTTAGGATGTCCCCGTGGTTATCTTCTTCGAGGTACTTCTTGTCCTTGCCGCCGTGTTGATCACGTGGTTCTCGCTCTACACGATCTACCGCCTGGTCACCGACGAGTCGTGAGTCAGAACCCGGACGCAGGCGCAGATCCGCCTTCCGAGCACCCGACTACGAGCGCGCCCGCTGGGGACACCCCCGCCGTGCGTCGTGGTAGCGGTGATGCAGCCGTCGCGGACGCCATCGAGCGTTCCAAGACGACGGCGGCGCGGAACATCCCGCAGCTTCCGGACCTTCCGCTGCCCGAGGACACCGCAAATCTGCGCCTCGGCCCGGATCTGAACAACGAACTCCTCGCAGTACTGCCCCTCGTCGGTGTGTGGCGCGGTGAAGGGGAAGGCCACGACCCCGACACAGGCGACTACCCCTTCGGGCAGCAGATCATCGTCTCCCACAACGGTGGCAACTACCTCAAGTGGGAATCCCAGACCTGGGTCCTCGACGCCGACGGCGAATACGTGCGCCCCGACCTCCACGAAACCGGCTTCTGGCGGATCAGCGGAGACGGCATCCCCGGCAGCACCAACGAGGAAGTCGTCGAACTCCTCCTCGCCCACAGCTCCGGCATCGTCGAACTGTTCTACGGTCAGGCCCTCACACAGTCGTCGTGGGAACTCGCGACCGACGTCGTGATCCGCAGCACTTCCGGTGTTCTCGTCGGCGGCGCCAAGCGTCTCTACGGCATCGTCGAGGGCGGCGACCTCGCCTACGTCGAGGAACGCATCATCGCCGACGGTGAGCTGCGTCCCCATCTCTCCGCGCGTCTGTCCCGCTACGTCGGCTAGCGCCCGTGAGTACTTATTAACCACGGGCGGTTAACAAGTACTCACGGCTCGGGTTATCCACAACCTGAGGTTCATCCACAGGTCAGTTGAGATCGGCCTGTTTCGGGCGAATCCTGTCGGTCGGCGTGCGCACCGTCGCGACCATGACGACTGCGACGATCGACTTCAGGCCCGAATTCCAAACAGTCCTCGACTATCAGCACGGCCTCGTCACGGCCCGGCAACTGCGCGGACTGGGTATCTCGACCCGGCAGATTCAGCACATGGTGGAGTCCGGCCAGTGGTCGGCGGTTCTGCACGGCGTCTACGCCGTCACCAACGGTCCGCTCGACCGGCCGATGAGACTGTGGGCGGCACTGCTGTTCGGCGGCCCCCGAGCGATTCTCAGCCATCGGACGGCCGCCGAGGAGTGGGGGCTGATGCCCGTCGACCCTGACGGGCCGATTCACGTCACCGTGCCCTACGGATTGTCTGCGGAGCCGCAGGGACCGACGTATCGGAAGGTCGGCCGGCGATCCGACCGTCCCGTTCCCCGCGAGGGCGATCTCCTGCACCCCGGGGTCGTGGTGCACCGATCCCGTGCGCACGCCCACATCCTCGTCCCGACGCTTCCGCCTCGAACGTCCCGGGCCGACACCGTCGTCGATCTCGCTGTCGCGGAGCCGTCGGCGGTCGCGGCCGCACGGCTCCTCGTGTCGGCGGTCACCGGCAGCGACATTCCGGTCCACGAACTTCTTCGACGGATCGAGCAGCGTCCACCGCGCAGATACCGCAAGGCTCTGACCGACGCTCTGACGTTCGTCTCCGGCGGAGTCCAGTCGATTCTCGAGCACCGATACGCCGTCGACGTGGAACTCGCGCACGGACTACCGGCCGCCCGACGACAGTCGCCTGTTCTGGTCGACGGAAGAACCCTCTACGAGGATGTCGACTACTCGGACAGCGGCGTTCCGCTCCTCGTGCGGCTGGACGGACTGCGGTACCACTCGTCGCGGTCGGTGGCTCTGCGCGATCGGCGTCGCGGCAACGCGGCTGAACTCGCAGGCAAGGCGACGCTGGTCTACGGCTGGGAGGAGGTGACACGGCGCTCGTGCGACGTCGCGGCCGAGGTGCGGACGGTGCTCGAGCGGGGCGGCTGGAGTGGTCCGAACCCGTGCCCGCGCTGCCGTGAGTACTTATTAACCACGGGCGGTTAATAAGTACTCACGGGCGCGGAGCGCACAACGGCCCCCGAGCCTTCCGGTGCGTGTGCACCGGGTCCGGTCTGGACCAGACCGGGGGCTCGGGGGCCGGGTAGCTGCCTGGGATTCGCTCGCCGCTCGCGCGGTCAGTGAATTCCGTCAGCGGTAGCGGCTAGCTGGCAGCCACCTCACGTGTCCGTCTGTCATTCAATTTCAGACCACCTCCTTCCTCGTGTACTGAAGAAAGTACGCCGCACTCACGGAGTCGGCAACGCATTTTCTCTCTCAGCTTTCTCCACCCGTATCACCAGGTCAGCGCTGGTATCCTCTGGGAGCTGGTGGGTGACCACCACGACGGTGCGCTGCGGCGGCACCAGTCCGCCGTCGCGCGAGAGCAGTCGCCGGAGCAGGTCGGCGCCCGCGTCGGCGTCGAGGTGCTCGGTCGGTTCGTCGAGCAACAACACCCGGGCGGGCGCCAGCAGCGCCCTGGCGAGCAGCAGCCGGCGACGCTGTCCGCCGGACACCGCCCGGGCACCGCCCGTGAGGGTCGTGTGCACGCCCTCCGGCAGCCCCGACACCCATCCCCCGAGCCCGACGGACTCCAGAACGGTCAGCGCCTCCGCGTCCTGGAGGTCGCCGCGCGCCACCCGCAGATTCTCGAGCACGGACGTGGCGAAGAGGTGCGCGTCCTCCGCGAAGAATCCGACGTTCCGGCGGAGAGCCTCGGACCTGATCCGGTGGAGGTCGAGTCCGTCGACCTGGACCGTCCCCGACACCGGCGGGAGCAACCCCGCCAGGGTCATCAGGGTGGTTGTCTTCCCGGACCCGCTGCCGCCCACGATCGCGACCCGCGCGCCCGGCCGTAGGTCGAGGTCGAGCGGGGCGGTGACCTGCCCTCCGGGCCAGCCGCACCGCAGGTGCTTCGCGACGACCTCGGCGGGCCCGTCCAGTTCCCGGTCCCCTGGGTGCGGATCCGCGACGGCGGCGTCGAGCACGGCGAGTATGCGGCGCGACGCGATCCGGGCCCTGGTCAGCGCGACCGCCGCGGCGGGCAGCGCGCCCGTGGCCTCGAACGCGGACAGCGGCAGGAGCACGAGGACGCCCATCGCCATCGGGCTCATCGTCCCCGACGAGTACAGGTCCATGCCGATGAGTAGCGACGCGATCACGCTCACGCCCACCGCGAGCGGTGTGGCGGCGTCCGCGAACGCGCTGGGTGCGGCGGCACGGTCGGTGGCCGCGACCGCGGCGTGTTCGGAGCGGACCGCCCGCGACACGGTCCGGTCGAGGCGACCCGCGACGCGGAGTTCCGCGGCGTGATCGAGCGCGGTGACGGCGTCCTCGCTGAACCGGGCACGCGCGTCGGCGCCGGACGTCTCGGCGAGGCGGGCGGCCCGTGCGGACAACCAGGGCGCCGCGACCCCCGACACCGCGAGCGCCACGGCGAGCACGAGCGCGGACGCGGGCGAGATCACCGCGAGGATGCCGACGGCGGCCACGGCCAGGACGACGGACACGGCGATGGGGACGATCGCGCGGACGACGACGTCACCGAGGGTGTCGACGTCGGCCCCGGTGCGGGCGAGCAGTTCGCCGCGGCGCAGGCCGGCAGCGGCCGCGGGGTCGCCGTCGGCCAGCCGCTGGTACAGCTGGGTGCGGGCGGACGTGGTCCCCCGCAGCGCGGTGTCGTGGGTGGCCAGCCGCTCGAGGTACCGGAAGACGCCGCGGGAGATGCCCAGCGCGCGCACCGCCACGACGGCCACGCTGAGGTCCAGGACGGGCGGCATCTGCCATGCCCTCGTGATCAACCACGCCGACAGCGCCGCCAGCGCGAGCGCACTGCCCAGTGTGGCCACACCGGCGGCGACGGCCCGCACCACCCGCCCCGGTTGCAGGTCGAGGAGCGGCAACGCCCGGATCAGCGGGTCACGCGACATCTGCGCTCACCTCGATTACCCGGTCGGCGGCCGCGAGCACGGTCGGCCGGTGCCCCACCACGACGACCGTCCGGCCGGCGGCGGCCAGGCTCCGCAGCGAATCGAGCACGGTGCGCTCCGACGCGTCGTCGAGGTGCGCGGTGGGTTCGTCGAGCACCAGGACGGGACGCCGGGTGGCCAGCACGCGGGTCAGCGCGAGCCGCTGCCGCTGTCCGAGCGACAGTCCCGTTCCACCGGACCCGACGCGCGTGTTCCAGCCGTCGGGGAGTTCAGCGAGGACCTCGTCGAAACCCGTCGCCGCACAGGACTGTTCGAGGTCGACGACCTCACCGATGAGCCGGAGGTTCTCGTCCAGGGTGCCGGGAACGAGGACGGGGTGCTGCGGGAGCCACGCCACCTGCGCCCACCACGCGGACCGGTCGAGCGAACTCACGGGGGTGCCCGCCACGCGCACCTCCCCGCGCTCGGGTTCGACGAGGCCGAGGAGTGCCTGCACCGCAGTCGATTTCCCGGAACCGTTGGGTCCGGTCAGCACGGTCACCGCACCGGGTTCGAGGGCGCCGGTCAGTCCGCGCGGCGCCAGGCCGTGCCGTGACGGGACGTCGATGCCGTCGAATTCGATTCGCGCCCCGGCCGCGTCGACCACGACCGCACCGTCGGCGGCGGCGGCGTCGTCGGGACGATCGGTATCGATGACGGCGAAGGCCCGGCTCGCCGCGGCCATTCCGTCCTCGGCGGCGTGGAACTGGGTTCCGACCATCCGCAGCGGGAGGTACACCTCGGGCGCGAGAATCAGCGCCACGATTCCGGCTTCGAGTTCCATCCCCCCGTACACCAGCCGCAGTCCGATGCTCACAGCGACGAGTGCGACGCAGAGCGTGGCCAGCAGTTCCAGCACCATCGACGACAGGAACGCCACCCGCAGCGCCGACATCGTGGTGTGGCGGTGGGCGTCGCCGAGTTCACGCACCCGCGTCGCCGGTCCCTGTTCGCGGCCCAGCGCGCGGAGCGTGGGCAGGCCGGCCAGGAGGTCGAGCAGTTGGGACGACAGGGTGGTCATCGCGGTCAGCGTCTTGGCGGCCTTGCCCTTGGTGAGCAGGCCGATGAGGATCATGAAGAGCGGGATGAGCGGCAGCGTGACGAAGATGATCGCCGCCGACGTCAGATCCTGAAACGTGATGACCGCGAGCGTCGCCGGAGTGAGCGTCGCCGCGAGGACCAGTGCCGGGAGGTACCCGGTGAGATACGGCACGAGACCGTCGATTCCGCGGGTGAGCACGGTCGCGATCTCGTCCCGCCGCGGATCGAGTTCGCGTGGTTGCAGGCGGGTGGCGACGCCGAGGACCTCCCCCTTCAGCTCCGCCACGACCCGCGTGGCGGACCGGTGCGCGAACCGGGACTGCAGCCAGGTGCCGAGCACCCGCACTGCCACCGCCGTCGCGAGGACCGCCAGTTCGGTGGACCACCGGCCGACGTCGGTGGCGTCGCCGACGATGACCCCACCGAGCACCCGGCCGATCATCAGCGCCGACACGATGACCATCGCGACGTTGACGACCGACAGCGCGACCGTGAGGACGAGGTACCCGCGTGCCGCCGCGGAGTAGCGCCAGAGGCGGGGATCGACGGGACGCCGGGAACCTCGCTCCCCGCCCGGGCGCTCGTCAGCCGGGCGGGGTGCGTCGCCTACCGCTGTGCTCATCTGCGCCCGAGCGGGAGACCGATCGACGGCGGGATGTGCTTGGTCGAGATCCGTTGGCGGAACACCCAGTACGTCCAACCCTGGTAGATCAGCACCACCGGGGTGAGGAAGGCGGCGGCCCACGTCATCACCTTCAGCGTGTACGGACTCGACGAGGCGTTGTCGATGGTCAGGTTGTACGCGGCGTCCAGTGTGGACGGCATGACGTTGGGGAACAGCGAGCCGAACAGCAGTGCCACCGTGGCGATGACCGCAATCGACGTGAGCAGGAAGGCCCAGCCCTCCCGTTCGGCGCGGGTGAACGCGACCACCCCGAGGAGTGCGGCGGCGGCGATCGCGACGAGGATCCACGTCCAGCCCTTGCCGTGCGCCAGCTGTGTCCACAGCACGAACGCGCCTGCCACCGGAACGGCCGGGATCGCCAGCCGGGACGCCAGTTCGACGGCGTCCGTGCGTACTTCGTCGGCCGTCTTCAGGGCGAGGAACACCGCGCCGTGCAGGGCGAACACGAGGGCGGTCGTCAGACCACCCAGCAACGCATAGGGATTGAGCAGATCGAAGAGGCTCGAGGTGACCTGCTTGTCGGCGTCGATGTCGACGCCCCGGACGATGTTCGCGAACGCGACACCCCACAGCACGGCAGGCACCCAGGACCCGAAGACGATGCCCCAGTCGCACCGCCTGCGCCAGGTGTCGTCGTCGATCTTGCCGCGGTACTCGATGGCGCAGATCCGGACGATGAGCGCGACGAGAATGATCAGCAGCGGCAGATAGAAGCCGGAGAACAACGTGGCATACCACTCCGGGAACGCGGCGAACAACGCGCCGCCACCGGTGATGAGCCACACCTCGTTGCCGTCCCACACGGGGCCGATGGTGTTGAGCACCACCCGCCGCCGTGTGTCCCCGTTCGGGTCCTTGCGCCTGCCCAGCACCGGCATCAGCATGCCGACACCGAAATCGAATCCCTCGAGGACGAAGTACCCGATGAAGAGCACCGCGATCAGGATGAACCACACTTCTTGAAGTCCCATGACCGTCTCCCCTAGTACGCGAACGAGAGTTGCTCGGGCTTGCCCGGTTCTTCGGGCTCGTCGTGGTCGTCACCCGGTGGATGCGCGTCGTGTTCGAGTGGTCCCTCGATCGTGTAGCGGCGGATCAGTGTGAACCACACGACGGCCAGCGCCCCGTAGACCACCGTGAACGTGATGAGCGAGACCCAGACGGTCCACGGGGAGTGATTCGAGACGCCTTGGTCGACAGTCAGTCTGATCATGTCGACACCGGTCGGGTTGGGTGCCACGACCCACGGTTGACGACCCATCTCGGTGAAGACCCAGCCCGCGCTGTTCCCGAGGAAGGGTGTCGGGATGACGGCGATCGACAGCCAGCCGAACCACTTCTTGTCCGGTACGCGGCCGCCGCGGGTCATCCACAGACCGACCACGGCGAGCAGCGCCGACCCGGCGGCCCAGCCGATCATCGCGCGGAACGTCCAGTAGGTGACGAACAGGTTGGGCTTGTAGTTGCCGGGCCCGTACGTCTCCTCGTAGCGGGCCTGGATCTCGGTGACGCCCTCGACGGTGGAGTCGAACGTGCCGTCCGCCAGGAACGAGGTGAGGCCGGGGATCTTGATGAGCTGGGTGATGCTCTCGCAGTTGTTCTGGGTGCCGACGGTGAGGATGGAGAAGTCGGCACCGGTTTCGGTGTGGCACAGCGATTCGGCCGATGCCATCTTCATGGGTTGCTGTTCGAACATCAGCTTGCCCTGGATGTCGCCGGTGATCGCGAGTCCGATGCCCGCGGCGACCATCACCCACAGCGCGAGGATGGTGACCGGGCGGAACATCGTCCTCGCGGTTTCCTCGTGCTTCTTCGCCACGTCGGGTTCGGTGGCTTCCTTCGACTTGCGCATGCTGCGCACCATCCACCAGCCGCCGACGCCGGCCACGAACGTCCCTGCCGTGAGGAACGCTCCGGCCACGACGTGTGGGAAGGCCGCGAGCGCCGTGTTGTTGGTGAGCAGTTCCCAGATGCTGGTGAGTTCCGCGCGTCCGGTCTCGGGGTTGTAGACGGCCCCGACCGGGTGCTGCATGAACGAGTTGGCGGTGATGATGAAGTACGCGGACGCGTTCACACCGATTGCGACGAGCCAGATGGTGGCGAGGTGGACGAGCTTGGGCAGCCGTCCCCAGCCGAAGATCCAGAGGCCCAGGAACGTCGACTCGAGGAAGAAGGCGACCAGCCCCTCGAGGGCGAGGGGTGCGCCGAACACGTCACCGACGAAGCGTGAGTACTCGCTCCAGTTCATCCCGAACTGGAATTCCTGCACGATGCCGGTGGCGACGCCGAGCGCGAAGTTGATCAGGAACAGCTTCCCGAAGAACTTGGTGAGCCGATACCAGTGGTCCTTTCCGGTGACCACCCACATCGTCTGCATGACGGCGATCAGCGGGGCGAGCCCGATCGTCAGCGGAACGAGGATGAAGTGATAGACGGTGGTTATGCCGAACTGCCACCGGGAGACATCCAAGGCATCCATGGCTACTCCGAAACTGGGCCCGTAGGACAGGCTTCAGGGCCGGAGCGTGGGCTTCCGCCCGACCCTTGAAAACAACGTACTGCGGGGTCGTTTCCCCCGCAGTACTTTGCTACTACGAAATGTAGTAGACCTGTCAAGCCTCCGCAGACTCGGTACCCGCCGCCTCGACCGCGAGGCCGACCAGCTCCACGATCTCGTCGGCGAGCGGTGCGTCGGGCAGGGCAAGTCCGTCGATCTTGCGCACCCGCGCGACCATGGTGACACTGGAGATGAGCCAAACACCTTCCGCCGTAATGAGATCCGCCGGCCGCAGCGCCGCGTACTCGCAGCGGAACCCCTTGCCGGACGCCACCTCGTACAGCGCCTGCTGCGTCGTTCCGGGCAGGATTCCGTGCTCCGGCGGCGGCGTGAGGAGGTGTTTGTCGCGGGCGATGACCACCGTGGAACGTGGCCCTTCCAACACATTGCCCTCGCTGCTGACGAAGATCACATCGTCGGCACCGAGTGTCGCCGCATACCGCAGCGCCGCCATGTTCGTGGCATACGACAAGGTCTTCGCCCCGAGCAGCTGCCACGGCGCACTCGCCGACAGATCCACCGAATAGCCCCGGGCCAATGTGAGTACCGACACCCCGTCGCGCCGCGCCTCCAGAATCCGCTCGGACACCGGCCCGACGGTGACGAAAGCAGTCGGGTCGCCACCGGACTCGCGGCCGCGGCTGAGCACGAGTCGCATCGCACCCTCCCGCTCGGACCCCCACTCCTCGACGGCCAGCTCGAGTGCCAGGCGCCACTCGTCCAGGTCCTGAATGGGCAATCCGAGGGCGCGCGCCGACGCGACGAGACGGGTGAGGTGGGCCTCGACCTTCAGTGCGCGACCGCCACGCACCAACAGCGTCTCGAAGACACCGTCGCCGCGCACCACCGCCAGATCGTCCGCGTGCAGCAGCGGGGCATCCGCGTCCCGCACCTCGTGGTCCAGTGTCACCAGCACTCGATCAGACATGACGCCCAGCCTATCGACCCTGCTGACCGCCACCCGTGGTCCATGGTCCCTAGACTGGGTTCGTGGTCGACAAACTGCCCGTCTCACCCAGTCCACTCCTCACGGCCCCGGGCGCGGTTCCTGCGCCCGAAGGCTCTCCCGACGCCGGCGTCGCCTGGCATCACGGCGATCCACTCGGCGAACAACGCAGCGCCGAACGTTCCGCGGCGGTCGTCGACCGTTCCCACCGGTTCGTCATCGCGATCAGCGGACCCGAACGACTCACCTGGCTGCACACCATCTCGAGCCAGCACGTCGCCGCGCTCCCCGACGGCGCGAGCGCCGAGAACCTCAGCCTCGACGTCAACGGCCGCGTCGAGCACCACTTCGTCCAGACCGATCTGGACGGCGTCACCTGGATCGACACCGAGGCCGACCGCGGACCCGACCTCCTGTCGTTCCTCACCAAGATGGTGTTCTGGTCCAAGGCCGAGCCCCGCGAGGGCAACGAGCTCGCGGTGCTCAGCGTGCTCGGCCCCGACGCCGTGACGGTCCTCGACGCGGCCGGCGTCGTGGCACCCGCCGAGCCGTACGCCGCCGTCGCGGTGCCCGGGGGCGGATTCGTCCGCCGCATGCCGTGGCCGGCCGCCGAGTCCTTCGACCTGCTGATCCCGCGGGAAGGACTCGCGACGTGGTGGGGCCGGCTCACCGCCGCCGGCGCCGCACCCGCGGGAACGTGGGCGTTTGAGGCACTGCGGGTGGCCGCCGCACGGCCCCGGATCGGACTCGACACCGACGATCGCACCATCCCGCACGAGGTCCGCTGGATCGGCGGTCCCGCCGACCACGGCGCCGTCCACCTCGAGAAGGGCTGCTACCGCGGCCAGGAGACGGTGGCCCGCGTCCACAATCTCGGCAAACCGCCCCGTCACCTCGTCCTGCTGCACCTCGACGGCAGCGCCGAGGGCAGGCCCGAACCGGGCGACCCGGTGACGGCGGGAGGTCGTGCGGTCGGACGGATCGGCACGGTGATCGACCACCACGAGCTCGGACCCATCGCGCTGGCCCTCGTCAAACGGTCCATCCCCACCGACACCGAGTTGGTGGCCGGCTCGTGCGCCGCGTCCATCGACCCCGACTCGGTGCCTGCAGACGACACGGTCCAGGCGGGCCGCGCCGCCGTCGACCGGCTCCGGGGCCGGTGAGCGAGGCGACCGCGACGGCCGGCGAGGTGCTGGCCGTCTGCGTGCTGCACACCGAACGGGACAGCGGCACCCGCCGGGTGACCCGGACGGCGATCGACAAGCGGCCCGTCGACGGCCCGGTGCGCGTCACGACCACCGGACTGGTCGGCGACCGGGTCTGCGACACCGAGTACCACGGTGGCCCGTTCAAGGCCGTCTACGCCTACCAGGAGGACGAGGCGGAGCGCTGGGCGTCGGAGCTCGGCCGCGAACTGCCCCCGGGATGGTTCGGCGAGAACCTCCGCCTCGACGGGATCGCCGCGACCGACGCCGTGATCGGCGAGCGCTGGCGGATCGGCACCACCGAACTGGAGGTGACCAGCCCGCGGACACCGTGCGGCACGTTCGGCGTCTGGGCCGCCGAGCCCCGGTGGGTCAAGCGGTTCTCCGAACGCGGTGACACGGGCGCGTACCTGCGGGTGGTGACGGAGGGGTCGGTCAGCGCCGGCGACACCGTCCAGCGCATCCACGTGCCCGGCCACGGCGTCACCGTGCGCGATCTGTTCACCGGCCGCGACCCGGAACGCTTCGTGGCGCTGCTCGAACAGCAGGAGAACCTCTCTCCGACCGTCGCGGACAAGGCCCGCCGACGGATCGCCGGACTGGAAGTGCAGGTCACGTATTGAGCATCGAACTGGTCGAGGTCGTCCGTTCGGGATTCCGTGAGTGCGTCCACCGCGGTTCCGCGGTGATCCTCCGCGCGGACGGCGAGATCGCGCTCACCCTCGGTGAGGTGCACACGCCGATCTACCCGCGGTCGTCGAACAAGCCGTGGCAGGCCGTGACGATGCTGCGGAACGGCTTCGAGCCGACCAGTTCCGAAGAGCTCGCGATCGCGACCGCATCCCACGAGGGCGAATCGGACCACATCGAACTCGTCGAGCAGCTGCTCGCCCGGTACGGCCTCGACGAGGACCAGCTCCGCTGCCCCGCCGATCTGCCCTCCAACGAACTCGCCCGGGCCGAATTGCTGGCCGCCGGTGAGCTCCCCCGCCCGGTGTACATGAACTGCTCCGGCAAGCACGCGGCGATGCTCGCGACCTGCCTGGCCAACGACTGGCCGGTGGACAGCTACCTCGAGCCGACGCATCCGCTGCAACTCGCGGTCGTCGAGACGCTCGGGTCGATCAGCGGCGACGTCGACGCCGAACTCGGCATCGACGGATGCGGGCTGCCGATCGTCCCGCTGTCGCTGACGCATCTGGCGCGCGCGTTCGCCCGGCTCGTCACCGCCGAACCCGACTCCCCCGAGCTCGCCGTCGCCGACGCCGTCCGCGAGCACCCCTACCTCGTCTCGGGCACCGGCAAGGACGACGCGCGACTGATGCCGGTCGTGCCCGGGCTGATGACGAAGGCCGGAGCCGACGGTGTCTACGCCGGCGCGCTCCCCGACGGCTCGGCGTTCGCGCTGAAGATCGACGACGGCCACGAACGGGCCCGGTTACCCCTCGCCGCAGCACTTCTCCACCGGATGGGCGCCGAGTGGACCGAGGATCTGGCGGCTCTCGCATCGCAGCCCGTGCTCGGCGGCGGCGTCCGGGTGGGGACGGTCCGGGCAATTCCGGGAGTCTTCTGAGGGCGAAATGTCGGCATCGCGGCAGCTCGCGAGCCCGGTGAGACTAAACCGACACCGCTTCGGGGTGTGGATGGAAGCGCGAGGGACTTTTCCACGCTAGAGTGTGGGACAGGAACTTACACACTCAAACGGGGCCGCCAAATTCCCCAGGCCGCCCCGCGAAAGCGCGAGGGGGTCAGCCATGGGCCGCGGCCGGGCTAAGGCAAAGCAGACCAAGGTTGCACGCGAGCTGAAGTACAGCGTACCGACCACGGATTTTGACAGCCTGCAACGAGAGCTCTCAGGTGGGTCGTCCAACTCGCATCGGGACGAGGTCTTCGCTGACCAGCGTGCCGACAGGGAGGGTCACTCCCGGGAGGACGACGACGACTGGCGGCGCTGAGATCTGAAGACAACGAAATGAGGGGGAGCCGATACCGGCTCCCCCTCATTTCCACATCTTCAGCCGGTCGGGGCCACTAGCTCGCCCCGTTCCGACAAACGGCGCCCGACCCTAGAACCGCGGGTGATCGCCGGCGAGAATTGCGCGCTCCGCCGACACGTCGTGCGACTTCTTGATGCTGCCCAGCGTCCAGCAGTCGATGTGGCGCGCCGTCAGGACGGCCAGCGCACGATCGACGTCCTCGGGCGCCACGATCGCGACCATGCCGACGCCCATGTTGAACGTCTGCTCCATCTCGGCCCGCTCCACCCGGCCACGCTGCGCGATCATCGCGAAGATCGGAGCCGGGCTCCACGTGCCGCGGTCGAGTTCGGCGACCAGACCCTTCGGCATGACCCGAGCGAGGTTGTTGGCCAAGCCACCGCCGGTGACATGGCAGAACGTGCGCACGTCCGTCTCGGCGGCGAGAGCCAGGCAGTCCTTGGCGTAAATCTTCGTGGGCTCGAGCATCTCCTCGCCCAGGGTGCGGCCGAACTCGTCGACGTGCGCCGTCAGGCTCATGTGGTCGATCTCGAGCAGGACCTTGCGGGCCAGCGAGTAACCGTTGGAATGCAGTCCGGACGAACCCATGGCGATCACGACGTCGCCGGGACGGACCCGGTCGGGCCCCAGCACCTGGTCGGCTTCGACCACACCGACGCCGGTCGCGGACAGGTCGTAGTCGCCGTCCGCCATCACACCGGGGTGCTCCGCCGTCTCGCCACCGAGCAGCGCGCAACCGGCCTGGATGCAGCCTTCGGCGATGCCGCTGACGAGTTCGGCGACACGCTCCGGGACGACCCGCCCGACGGCGATGTAGTCCTGCAGGAACAGGGGCTCGGCACCACAGACGACGAGGTCGTCGACGACCATCGCGACCAGGTCCAGGCCCACGGTGTCGTGCTTGTCGAGTGCCTGAGCGACGGCGAGCTTGGTGCCCACCCCGTCCGTGGACGCCGCGAGCAGCGGCTCCTTGTAGTCACCCTTGAGCGAGAACAGACCCGCGAATCCACCGAGACCACCGAGAACCTCGGGACGGCTGGCGCGCTTGGCCAAGGGAGCGAAGAGTTCCACCGCCCGATCGCCTGCGGCGATGTCCACTCCTGCGGCGGCGTAGGACGCGCCAGGGCGACTTGTCGGATCCTCGGTCATGTGGTTGTTACTCCAGCCTTCTGTTGCTCGTCAAAATCGTGTCGGTCGGGCAATCGAGTGCTGTGATTGCGTCCTTACGGTACCGGAGTACGTTCTCCGGCCGGATCCCGATGTACCGGCCTACGGCCGACTGAGGGCGTTCGCGTTGTCGTTCTCCCGCGTCGCGGGACCGCCTGCCGCGCTCTCGAGCATTCCCTCGAGAACGTTCTTTCCGATCGACGTCTCCGTGGGGAGCGCGATGGGGTACGTGCCGTCGAAGCAGGCCGCGCACAATCGCGACGCAGGCTGCTCGGTGGCGGCGATCATGCCTTCGGTGGAGATGTAGCCGAGGGTGTCGGCGCCGATGGAACGGCGCACGCCTTCGAGCATCTCGTCGAAGCTCCCGGGCTCGCCGCCGCCGCCCGCGCCGTTGGCGATCAGCTCGGCCGGGGAGGCGAAGTCGATGCCGTAGAAGCAGGGCCACTTGACCGGCGGCGACGCGATCCGGACATGGATCTCCAGTGCGCCGGCCTCGCGGAGCATCCGGATGAGCGCGCGCTGGGTGTTGCCGCGGACGATCGAATCGTCCACCACCACGAGGCGCTTGCCGCGGATGACTTCCTTGAGCGGGTTGAGCTTGAGGCGGATACCGAGCTGGCGGATCGTCTGCGACGGCTGGATGAACGTGCGGCCGACGTAGGCGTTCTTCATCAGACCCTGGCCGTACGGAATGCCCGACCCCTGCGCGTAACCGACCGCGGCCGGAGTGCCCGATTCGGGGACCGGGATGACGAGGTCGCCCTCGGCGGGGTGCTCGGTGGCGAGGCGACGGCCGATCTCGACGCGGGTGGAATGCACCGAACGTCCGGCGATGACACTGTCCGGACGGGCCAGGTACACGTACTCGAACACGCAGCCCTTGGGCTCGGGGTTCGCGAAACGGGAGGAGCGGACGCCGTCGGCGTCGATGGCGAGCAGTTCGCCGGGCTCGATGTCGCGGACGAAGGACGCGCCGACGATGTCGAGTGCGGCCGTCTCGCTGGCCACGACCCAGCCGCGGTCCAGGCGTCCGAGGCACAGCGGACGGATGCCGTGCGGGTCACGGGCCGCGTAGAGCGTGTGCTCGTCCATGAAGGTGAGGCAGAACGCGCCGCGCAATGTCGGCAGGAGCTTCATGGCGGCCTGCTCGATGGTGCTGTCGGCGGCGGCGTGCGCAAGAAGGGCCCCGACGACGTCCGAGTCGGACGTGGCGCCGCCGGGCCGCTTGTCGTTGACCAGTCCGGCTTCACGGGCGCGCTGCGCCAGCTCCGCCGTGTTGACGAGGTTGCCGTTGTGCCCGAGGGCGATGCCGCTGCCCGCGGCGGTGGTGCGGAAGATCGGCTGCGCGTTCTCCCACGTGGTCGAGCCCGTGGTGGAGTAGCGACAGTGACCGACGGCGACGTGGCCCGGCATCGCTGCCAGGGTCTGTTCGTCGAACACCTGGCTGACCAACCCGAGGTCCTTGAAGACCAGCACCTGCGAACCGTCGGCAACGGCGATGCCCGCCGCTTCCTGCCCACGGTGCTGCAGAGCATAAAGTCCGTAGTAGGTGAGTTTCGCCACATCCTCTCCCGGCGCCCAGACGCCGAAGACTCCGCATTCCTCGCGGGGCTCGTTTTCGTCCTCGTCGGACGGGTTCGAAGAGAGAAGATTAGGACTGTGGACCGACAGATCGGCTCTGGTCACCGGGGTGCTCCCTGGGGATGGGCGTGTGAGGGGCAAGGTCAGTCTACGTGCCCTGCGCCGTCGCTTCGCCCACGGTGCCGATCGAACCGGCCCGACTCCCGGACGGACGGCCGAAAATAGATTAGTTTCGGTATCGATCAGCATCCTCGAACCACAGAGCGGGGGCTTGTCCGATGAACGTCCGCAGCACCGCACCGACCGCCGCAGAACGCCTGCTGAGCGCCTTCGAAGGTGCGATGGGCATCCCCATTCCCGTGCACGTCCGATGCTGGGACGGCTCGGAAGCCGGCCCCGACTCCGATGTCACCATCGTCTTCCGCAACCGCCGGGCCATCCGGAGGGTGCTCTGGTCGCCGAACGAACTCGGTCTCGTCCGGGCCTACGTGTCCGGTGACCTCGAGATCGAGGGCGACGTCTTCCGGCTGCTGACGCTTCCGGACCTCGTCGACCGGCTGGGCACTCTCGGCGTCCGCGGATTCGACCGCGGCACCGTCCTGAAGTCGCTGTCGACGTTCGTCCGGCTCGGCGGCCTCGGACTCCGGCCGACACCGCCGTCGGTGGAGGTGTCGCGGCGCCGCGGCGCCAAGCACAGCAAGGCGCGCGACGCGTCCTCGGTCTCACATCACTACGACGTCGGCAACGATTTCTACCGCCTGTTCCTCGGTCCGACGATGGTCTACTCCTGCGGCTACTGGGACCAGCGATCCGACGACCGCGGTGCGATCGGGACGCTCGAGGAAGCGCAGAACGACAAGCTGGACCTGGTCTGCCGCAAGCTCGGTCTCCAGTCGGGCATGCGACTGCTGGACGTGGGCTGCGGCTGGGGTTCGATGGCGATCCACGCCGCCGAGAAGTACGACGTGTCCGTCGTCGGGGTCACTCTCAGCCACGAACAGGCCGAATGGGCGCGGGCGAGGGTCTCCGAGGCCGGGCTGTCGGATCTGATCGAGATCCGCGTGCAGGACTACCGCGACGTCGTCGACGGTCCGTTCGACGCGATCTCCAGCATCGGCATGTCCGAACACGTCGGCGACTCCGCGCTGCCGGAATATGCGCAGCACCTACTCGACCTTCTGCGTCCCGAAGGCCGGCTGCTCAACCACGCGATCGCCTCGGTCCGGTCGCTCACCGGCACCGACACCTCGTCGGGGTTGATCGAGAACTACATCTTCCCGGACGGCGAGGTGCTGCCGCTGAGCAGAACGCTCGACGCCTTCGAGCGCGCCGGACTCGAGGTGCGCGACGTCGAGGCCCTCCGGGAGCACTACGCACTCACCCTGCGGGCGTGGGTGGGCAGACTCCGCGACTCCTGGGACGACGCGAGCCGGCTCGCCGGCGCGGAGCGGGCCCGCACCTGGTTGCTGTACCTCGCGGCCAGCGCCCTGGGGTTCGAGGAGAAGGGCCGGCTGACGATCCATCAGGTGCTGGCCGTGCGCCCGTCCGACGACGGGTCGAGCGGCCTGCCGCGCACCCGCGCGTTGTGGCTGGGCTGACTACACGCGCAGCAGCGGCAGCCAGTGGGCGATCTCCCCGGCGCGACTCCCCGACACCGACACCCCGCCGCCGGCGGTCGCGCTGTCGAACTCCAGCAGTCCGGTCACCATCAGCAGCCACGTCCGGGGGTCGGTTTCCACGACGTTGGGTGGGGTGCCGCGGGTGTGCCGCGGGCCCTCGATGCACTGGACCGCGACGAACGGCGGAACCCGGACCTCCACGCTCGAACCGGGCGCGACCTGCTCGAGCGTCCGCGCGCTGAGCCGGACCGCCGCGGCCAGCTGGGTGCGGGACGGTTTCTCCTCGGAATCGCCGCGCAGCCACGGGCCGACCTCGAGTACGGCGGCTCTCAGTTCGGCGGGATCTACGGCTCGGCGCGGCGGCATACGCTCAATCTACTGTGCGGGCCCGCACGAGTTCGGCGGCAACCGCCCCACCGACGTTGATCGAAAGGTGCAGCAGTGCAGGGGCTACGACGCTGCCGCTGCGGCGACGCGCCCACTCGAACAGCCACGCGGAGCAGCCGGTGAGCAGCACGCTCACGGCGACGCCGTCACCGGCGATCCGGGCCGCGCGCACGTGCCACAGCCCGAACGTGGCGGCGTGCAGGACGTGGGCCGTCGCAGGTGGCCAGGCCCGTCGCAGCATCGCGGACAGGACGCTGCGGAACAGCAGTTCCTCGTGCGCCACGGTCCCCACCGGAATCCGGAACCCCACCCAGCCGGCGAAATCGGTGACGTCGTCGCCGGTCGGCACACGCCTGCGCAGTGCGGGCACACTCAGCGTGATCACGTATCCGGCGAGTGGGATCACCGACGCCAGGGCGCCGTACCGCAACCCGGACCGGGCCTTCGACGCGGACAGGCCGAGTTCGTCGATGCCATAACCCGCGGCGCGTACTGCTCCCACGACCGACAGCCCGAGCGCGCCTCCCGCGACCGCCCGCCCGTACGGGCCGAGCCCCGAACCGGGCAGCACCACGTTGCTCCACAGCACGGCCGCCGCCGCGCCGGCAACGGAGGCGAGCCTGCTCACTTCTCCGGGCCCTCTGTCCCGGAGAGGGATTCGAGAGTGGACCGGACGCGTTCGGTGTCGACGGGCGTCCATCCCTCGGGCTGGGCGACCGTGATCCAGCCGTCGAGGACGAGAGTCCCGTAATTGTGGCCGTGCCCGTCCGGCACGCCTGCGGCGTTGGTGAGGTCGGCGGAGACCTGCCAGAACGTCACGAACGGAAACCATTTCATGGACGGCGAACGATCCTCGCCCGGTGGTTCCTTCAACCAGTCGGGGCGGGTGAACGCCAGGTCGGGCGACCACCACACCACGGGATCGGACGGGTGCTGCACGTACAGGATGCGCGGTGACAGCCACTCGCCGGTTTCCTCGACCATGTCGGCGGAGTCGTCGGCGAACCGCACCACCAGACCCGCCGCGTACTCGGGATCCACCTCGGGCGTGCCGGGGTCGCGGCGCTGGATCAGCTGCCCCCACAGGCGGTTCGAGTTGGGCGGCCCGACCCACAACACGCCGTCGACGGTCTGCCGGATGTCGCTCAGCGTGCCGAAGGCGCCCTCCCCCGCCTGGGTGCCGAGACTTTCGCCGTAGACCAGCAGTTTGGGGCGCGTCGCCTCGGGTTCCTGCAACCACCGCTCGTGCACGCGGTCGATCAGTTTCTTCCCCGCCTCCGCGGCCTTCTCGCGGTCGGCGAGGAACGAGATCCAGCTCGGCAGGAACGAGTACTGGCTGGCCACCAATGCCGTGTCACCGTTGTGGACCAGCTCGATCGCCTGCGCCGCAGTCGGATTGACCCAGCCGGTGCCGGTGGTGGGGATGACGACGAGGACCGTGCGCGAGAACGCGCCGGTCCGCTCGAGTTCGTCGATGACGATGTCCATGCGCGCGTCCGGGTCCTCGGCGGTCTCCAGCCCGGCGTAGACGCGGATGGGGTCCTTGGCCGGTGTGCCGTTGGCTGCCGTGAGTTCGTCGGCGTCGAGGCCTCGGGACACGAAGTTCCGACCCTCGTACCCGAGGGTGTCCCAGGGCGCGCGCGACTCGGGGCTGCCCGACTTCTCGGGGTCGAGTGGTTGCTCGGTGCCGTCGCGGGTGGTCGAATTCTGCAGGCTGAACGCCGCATTCGTGGCTGCGTAGACGCCGCGCATCAGAACACCGTCGACGAGCAGGAAGAACAGCACCGTCACGATGAGGATGCCGACGGTGGTGGCCGTCGGGATCGCGAGGCGCCACCGCCGGATGAGTCGTGCCGCGATCCACCGCACCAGTTCGCGCAACAGCCGCCACACCGAGATGATCGCGGCGCCCACCAGCAGACTCAGTCCGCCCGTGCGGATGTAACCGGTGGTGGTGGTGCCCTCCGCCCCCATCAGTGCGGCGATCTCACGCTGCCATGCCGCGGAGTACGCGAGCATCACGAGACTCACGACCACGCACGTCACCGTCACGACGACGCGCAGGCCGGTGGACCACGGTTCCGGCAGCGGCCACCACGACCGGTGCCGCAGGAAGTAGCGACGCACCAGCCAGCCGACCACCGTTCCCACCGTGTAACCGATCGCGGCGTTGATGCCGCCAATGAGCCCCTGGAACAGCCAGTCGCGGGGCAGCAGCGACGGCGTCAGCGACCAGCAGAAGAACAGCGTCGCGAACCCGATGCCGGTGAAGTCGAGCCGAAGTAAACGCCAGGTCCGGTCGAGTCGGGGACCGTGGAGGAGTGCAGGATCAACCAGCCGCGAGAATTCCCGCGGCCCCCTGTCAACCCTCTCCAATGCCCCCGATTCGACCATTCATCACCCGAACAATGCCGGCAGAGTTCCCTCGAACGTCGTGCGCAGCTCGGCCAGCGAGACCGAGAACTGGCCCTGGACCTCGACGGAATCGGACCCCTCGTCCACCACACCGATGCGCACCCACGGGAGATTACGGGCCGTGCACATACCGGTAAAGCGCGTTTCCTCGGTGCGCGGGACCGCGACGAGCACGCGGCCCGACGACTCGGAGAACAGGGTGACGAACGGATCGGCGTCGTCGGGAAGCAGGATGCGGCAGCCCGTCTCCCCGGCCAGCGCGGCCTCGACGACGGTCTGCGCGAGACCGCCTTCGGACAGGTCGTGCGCCGCGGACACCAGTCCGTCGCGGGACGCCGCGAGGAGGATGTCGGCCAGCAACTGCTCCCGCTCGAGGTCGACCTTCGGCGGCACGCCGCCGAGGTGGCCGTGCTCGACCTGCGACCAGATGGACCCGTCGAACTCGTCGCGGGTGTCGCCGAGCAGGATCAGCGTTTCGCCCGGTTCCAGTCCGAGACCGGTGGGGATGCGACGGTGCACGTCGTCGATGACGCCGAGCACGGCCACCACCGGGGTGGGCAGGATCGGGGTCGACCCGGTCTGGTTGTAGAAGCTGACGTTGCCGCCGGTGACGGGGATGCCGAGCTTCGCGCAGCCGTCCGCCAGGCCGCGGACGGCCTGCTGGAACTGCCACATGACGCCCGGATCCTCGGGGGACCCGAAGTTCAGGCAGTTGCTGACGGCCTTCGGCGTCGCGCCGGTGACGGCGACGTTGCGGAAGGCCTCGGCGAGCGCCAGCTGGGCGCCGGCGTACGGGTCGAGCGCCGTGTAGCGGCCGGACGCGTCGGTGGCGAGGGCGATGCCGCGGCCCGTCTTCTCGTCGACGCGGATCACGCCGGAGTCGGCGTTCTCGGCCAGGACGGTGTTGCCGCGCACGTAGCGGTCGTACTGCTCGGTGATCCACTTGCGGCTGCACAGCGCCGGGGACGCGAGCATCTTCAGCAGGGTGGCCTTCAGTTCGTCGGCCGATTCGGGACGCGTCAGTCCGGCGGTGGTGTTGGCGACGAGGGCGTCCTGGCTCGCGGGACGCTGCACGGGACGCTCGTACACGGGACCCTCGTGGGCGACGGTGCGCGGCGGCACGTCGACGACGGTCTCGCCGTGCCAGGAGATGGTGAGCCGCTCGCCGTCGGTGACCTCACCGATGACGGTGGCGAGGACGTCCCACTTCTTGCAGACCTCCATGAACGCGTCGACGTTGTCGGGGGTGACGACCGCGCACATGCGTTCCTGGGACTCGCTGGACAGCACCTCGGCCGCGGTCATGCCGGTGGCGCGCATCGGGACCTGCTCGAGGTTGATGTGCATGCCGCCGTCGCCGGCCGCGGCGAGCTCGGACGTGGCGCAGGACAGGCCGGCGCCGCCGAGGTCCTGGATACCGACCACGAGCTTCGCGGCGTACAGCTCGAGACAGCACTCGATGAGCACCTTCTCGGTGAACGGGTCACCCACCTGCACCGCCGGAAGCTTCTTCCGGCCGGTGCCACTCTCGTCGCCGTCGAACGTCTCCGACGCGAGGACGGACACGCCGCCGATGCCGTCGAGGCCGGTGCGCGCACCGAACAGGATGATCTTGTTGCCGGCACCGGATGCGAACGCGAGGTGCAGGTCCTCGACGCGCATCGCGCCGGCACACAGAGCGTTGACCAGGGGGTTACCGGCGTACGACTCGTCGAACACGGTCTCGCCGCCGACGTTCGGGAGGCCGAGCGAGTTGCCGTAGCCGCCGACACCGCGCACCACACCGTCGACGACGCGTCGGGTGTCGGGGGCGTCCGCCGCACCGAAGCGCAGCTGGTCCATGACGGCGATGGGCCGTGCACCCATGGCCATGATGTCGCGGACGATGCCGCCGACGCCGGTGGCCGCACCCTGGTAGGGCTCCACGTAGGAGGGGTGGTTGTGGCTCTCGACCTTGAACGTGACGGCCCAGCCGTCGCCGATGTCGACGACGCCGGCGTTCTCGCCGATGCCCGCGAGCATCGAGGAACGCATCTCGTCGGTCGTGGTCTCACCGAAGTACTTCAGGTGCACCTTGGACGACTTGTAGGAGCAGTGCTCGCTCCACATCACCGAGTACATCGCCAGCTCGGCCTCGGTGGGGCGGCGGCCCAGGATCTCCTTGATGCGGGCGTACTCGTCGTCCTTCAGCCCCAGTTCCTTGAAGGGCTGTGCGACGTCGGGGGTCGCGGTGGCGGCGGTGACGGTATCGACCGGGTGTGCTGACACTGGAGGTGGGGTCCCTTCCCTACGGGAGTCAAGAGAGGCAAGCCGGGAGTCACGGTCGGCGCAAGCCGGGTGGCGACGAGCCGTACGTCAGTCTATCCGGCGGCTCGTTCCGGTACCGACCTGGCGCTCCTCGCCCCGCTTCCTCACGCCGTCGGTGTGAGGAAGGCCGCAAGCGCGTCGGAGTAGGCACGCACGTCACGGGCGCCCATCAGCTCCCGCGACGAGTGCATTCCGAGCTGGGCAGCACCCACGTCGACGGTGCTCAGCCCGGTCCTGGACGCGGTGATCGGGCCGATGGTCGAACCGCACGGCAGGTCGGCCCGGTGCACGTACCGCTGCAGCGGCACGCCGGCCTGGTCGCAGGCGAGGGCGAACGCGCCGGCTCCGGCCGCGTCGGTGGCGTAGCGCAGGTTCTGGTTGACCTTGAGCACCGGTCCCCCGTTGACGGCGATGTGGTGTGCGGGCTCGTGCCGCTCCGGGTAGTTGGGGTGGGTCGCGTGCGCCATGTCCCCGGACGCGCAGATCGATCCGGCCATCGTCTGCAGGAATTCTTCGCGACCACCGCCACGGCCGAGGACGATGCGCTCGAGGACGGTGCTCAGCAGATCGGAGAACGCGCCCCGATCGGACATGCTCCCCACCTCCTCGTGGTCGAACAGCGCGAGCACCGGCACCCGGTCACCGGGGTTCTCGGCCGCCGCCAGCAGCGCCTGGGTGCCCGCGTAGCAGGTGCCCTGGTTGTCGAGTCGCGGCGCGCTGACAAGGTCCTGTCCCGTTCCGACGAGGGTGCTGGGCGCGAGATCGTGGGTCATCAGTTCCCACCCGAGCACCGCGTCGGCGGGCACCTCCGCCCGGTCGGCCATGAAGTCGATGAACGAGCGGCGTTCGGACCCCACGCCCCACACCCCGTTGAGGTGGCGCTGCGGATCGAGGTGGACGCCCTTGCGGTCCTCGGACAGGTGGATCGCCAGCTGCGGGACGCGCAGGATCGGTTCGTCGACGCGGACGAGTTTCTCCTCGACCGCGTTGCCGGCCCGCACGCTCAACCGCCCGGAGATGCCCAGGTCGCGGTCGAGCCACGAGTTGAGCCACGCGCCGCCGTACGGTTCGAGACCCACCAGCTGCCACCCTGCCGACGACAGGTCCGGGTGCTGCTTGACGCGCAGGTTCGGGCTGTCGGTGTGCCCGCCTACGATGCGGAACGGCGCCGTCCGGCCCAGCCCGTCGGTACTCCACGCGATGAGGGAACCGCCGCGCACCAGGAAGTACCGGCCGGGCTCGCCGGGCCACGAGTCGGTCTCGTGCAACTCGGTGAAACCGTTGCCGGTCAGCAACATCGACACCGTCGCGCACACATGGAAGGGCGACGGTGATGCATCGACGAAGGTGCAGAGTCCCTGGGCGTCGGCCCACGTAGTGGAAGGCATGGGGTCAATCATGCAGGACCCGCTGTTACGTGTGGGGACCCGAGACGCAGAACTGGTTGCCGTCGGGATCGGCGAGCGTGACCCATCGGAAATCGCCCATCTCGTGCTGCGCGACCTCCGTCGCGCCCTCGGCACTCAGCCTGCCCACCTCGCCGTCGAGGTCGTCGGACGCCAGGTCGAGGTGGATGCGGTTCTTTCCCGGAGTGGGGTCGCCGACCTTCTGGAACGCCAGCTTCTGCGCGGAATCCGGTAGGGCGACGACGTAGAACCAGCCGTCGTTCTCCTGCTCGATCGTGCCCGCCGTCTGCTTCGCCCACCATTTCGCGAGCGGCCCCGGATCCGTGGTGTCGAACGTGATCATGCCGAGTGTGAGTGCCATGCCCGCAGAGTAGACGTGACCACCGACACGTTTCGTGGCTTCAGAGGAACTCCTCGATCACCCTCACGGCGGCGTCCACTCCACCCGCAGAACGCAACTCGGCGGCGAGCTCCGCGCTGCGGCGCCGGACCGGCTCGGCGGCGACGTGCGTGAGGGCGTCCCGCAACTCGGCTGCCGACACGTCCGAACTGTCCACTCGCACCGCGACTCCCGCGGCGACGAGCGCGTCGGCGTTCTCGAACTGGTCGGTGGCCTGCGGCGCGGCGATCATCGGCGTTCCCGTGAACATTCCTTCGCTGGACCCGCCCATGCCGGCGTGGGTGAGGAACGCGTCGGCCTGCCCGAGGATGTCGAACTGGGGCACCCACCGGTGGACGTCGACGTTGCCGGGCACGGTCCCGAGTTCGGCGACGTCGACGTGCTGTCCGATCTGCAGGACGACGTGCCAGCCGTCGAGGTCGCCGAACGCCTCGATGCAGCGCCGGTAGAAGTCGGCGTGATCGGTGAACGCAGTGCCGAGCGAGACGAGCAGCACCTTCCCCGCGCCTGCAGGGCGCTGCCACCGGCCGTCGGCGGGCCGCCGGGTGGGCAGAGCCGGTCCGACGAACGTGTAGACGTCCTCGTTCACCCGGTCGGCGTTGGGCTGCATCGATTTCGCGATCAGCACGACCGCCCGCGCCGGGCGCCCGTAGAACTCGTCCGGGTCCGTCTCGACACCGTTGTCCCGCAGCAACTTCCCCTGCCGCTCGTACAGTGCCGCCCCGCGTGGGTCCGCCCGCATCGTGTCCACGAACGACTTCATGTCGTCCTCGTAGCCCTCCCACGCGACGTACGTCGGCGACAATTGCACGATCGGCACGCCCCATTCCTCGGCGAGGACGCGGGCGGGTCCTCCCGCGATGTCGTACAGGAACAGGTCGGGGCGGTCGTCCTCGTACAGCGCCCGCAGTTGGGGCAGCATCGACTCGTACTCGGCCTGGAACAGTGTGAGCTGATCGATGGTGTCACCGTCCCAGGACTTCCCGGACTCCTCCGTCGCACCCGCGGTGTTCACGCGCGGCAACGTCGAGGCGTACTCCGTGAACTCCGCTCCGATGCCCTCGACGACGTCCTTCACGGCGGCGTCGTTGGCGTATGTCACGCGGTGACCACGCGTGACGAGTTCGCGGAGAATCTCCAGGCTCGGGTTGACGTGCCCGGGCGCCGGAATGCTGACCATGGCGATGTGTGAGCGGGTCATCTTCATCCTTTCCGATACGGAACGGTCCGTCTCGCTACAGAGTGACCCGCGACTCCAGTCGAGTCAAGACGATACGTCTCGTCTGGTCTACGATCCGTTCATGCCGTCCGCCGACACTCCCCGCCGTTCCGAACGGTCCCGCGCTGCGATCCTGCAGGCCACGCAGGAACTGATCCGCGAACAGCCCTACGGGAAGATCAGCATCGAAGGCATCGCCGCGCGCGCCAAGGTCGGCAAACAGACCATCTACCGGTGGTGGCGATCCAAGGGCGCACTCGTCGTGGACGCCCTGCACGAACAGAATGCGGCCGGGGCACAGGAGGCCATGGCCCTGCCGGACACCGGCGACCTCGCCGCCGACATGCGCCTGGTCCTGCGGGCCACGGTCGACGAGTTCACCTCACCCGATTTCGAACCGCTGTTCCGGGCGCTGTCGATCGAATCGCTGCAGGACCCCGCGCTGCAGGAACAGATCGTCGAGCGGATCTACCAGCCGCAGTTCGAGTTCGTCGCGGCGCGGTTCCGTTCCGCGCAGGACGCCGGGCAGGTGCGGCCCGACGTCGACCTCACCCTCGCGTTCGAGTTGTTCATGGCGCCGATGTTCTACCGCTGGCAGAGCGGAGCCCATCCCCTCACCCACGACCACGCGGACGCCGTCGTCGACCTGGCGATGCGCGCCCTCGCACCCTGACGACCGGGATCAGCGGGCGCCGCCCACGAACCCGAAATCGCCGTCCGCCAGGTCCTCGACGTGTACGGCACGCCCCGCCGCGTCGGCGAGGGGAATCTTCCAATTCGAATACTGGGTCTCGTCGGTGCCCGGCTGATTCTGGACGCGGTACTCCCCCACAAGATCGGCGAGCGCGACACCCGTCAGCAGCGACGGGCTGCGGTTGATCAGCCGGTACAACGCCTTCACGGTGTCGGATATCGACGCGTCGTCGGCCAGCAGTCCGCGGTCGCGCGCCAATTGCAGTACGGCCTCACGCTGCCGGGCGTCGCGTTCCTTCTCGAGTTCGAGGTCGCGTTCGAGGAGCCCGAGCCGCGAGCGCAATTCGATGTGTTCGCCGGCCAGGTATCCGGCGGTCGGCGGAAGATCGTGCGTGGTAACGGATGTCAGGCACAGGGTCCGGTACTGCTCCGGCGGTGTCGGCCGCTCGCCGTCGTGCTCGAACCACAGGATCGACGTCCCCAGGATTCCGCGCTCGGCGAGGTAGTCCTGGACCTCGGGTTCGAAAACCCCGAGGTCCTCACCGATCACCACGGCGCCCGCCCGCTCCGCCTCGAGCGCGAGGATTCCGACGAGAGCCTCGTGGTCGTAGGAGACGTACGTTCCGTCCGCAGGCGACTCCGCATCGGCGGGGATCCACCACAGCCGGAACAGCCCCAGGATGTGATCGACCCGCAGCCCACCCGCGTGCTTCAGCACGGTGCGCAGCATGTCGCGGTACGGGGCATACCCCAGTTCGGCCAGCCGATCCGGTCGCCAGGGCGGCTGATTCCATTGCTGACCCTGCTGATTGAAGTCGTCGGGGGGAGCGCCGACGGTAATGCCCTCTGCCAGGGCCGTTCCCAGCGACCACGCGTCCGCACCCCCGCGCTGGACCCCGACCGCCAGATCGTGCACGATCCCGATGTCCATGCCTGCCGCCCGCGCCGCGTCCTGGGCGTCGGAAAGCTGCTCGTCGCATACCCATTGCAGCCACGAGTAGAACTCGATTCGCGGCGCGAGCTTGCGCCGCTGCGCCTGCACCCAGTCGCTGTCGGGCGCACCGGCCTGCGTCGTCCATCGCGGGTCGTCGGGCGGCAGTTTCTCGGTCAGCGCGCACCAGGTGGCGAAGTCCTGCAGTCCGTCGCCCTCGACGCGGCAGAACTCCTCGAACGCGTGCTGCCTGCTCGGGCTGCGCTCGATCCGGAAGACCCGTTCGAGCACGCGGAGTTTGGCCCGGTACGACGGGTTGCGGTCGATCCGGTCGGACCGGTCGTTCGCCCGCTCGAATCGCGCTGCGGCCTCGCGCATCCGCGCATGGCGTCGCGTCGAGAGGTACGCCGTCTCCGGGATGTTCTCGACACGGATGTACATCGGGTTGACGTAGCGGCGCGTGGTCGGCAGATACGGCGACGCCTCGATCGGTGGCCGGGGCTGGGCGGCGTGCAGTGGATTGACCAGCACGTAGTCGGCGCCGTGCACGGAACCGAAGATCGCGGCGAGATCCGCGAGGTCGCCGAAGTCCCCGACACCCCAGGACCGATGCGACCGGATCGAGTACAACTGCGTGAGCACACCCCAGCGTCGGCGGTCGCTGAGCGCGTCGGACGTCGACAATCGGTCCGGCGTCACCACAAGCGTGCACGACGAGGACGTGTGCGAGGTCGAAGCCCGCAGCGTGTGCCACCCGCACGGAACGTCGGAGGGGACGACGAACGTCGCGCGGCCGACCAGGGCGCCGTCGACCTCCCGAGGATCGACCCACACCTGGAGTTGGCGTGCCGGGACCGTCCCGCCCGACTCCGAGTCGATCGTGACGTCCACCGCCTCGCCGTGCGGAACGTGGACCACGAAACGGGTCTCGGACCCTTCCCTGCCGACGACGACGGGCGGCAGCATCCGTCGCCACGGTGCCGCGTCGCATTCGGACAGGGCGCGCCGCACGTCGTACTCCGTTGCGGCGGGAACGTCCAGGGCTGCGAGGACGCTGCGGAGTGTGTCGTCACTCACGTCGCGGCGGTGCTGATCCCAACCCCGGTACGACGTCGCCACCCCGTGCCGGGCCGCGAGGTCACGCAACTGCTCGGTGTACGTCACCCCGTCGATCGTGCCAGGTCACCTCGGAACCTGCGCGACTTCCGACCCGTGCCACCGCGGTCGGAGCGCATCGGCGTGATTGGCCCTGCGCCCAGCGGGGTAATTGTGGAGTAATCAGACGCACGGCGTCCACGGTGAGTCCGCGAGGGCACACCGTGGACGCACCACGATGCGACCGGCGACCGAGGAGTCTTCGATGCTGCTACGCCTTCCCGGAGTCTATCGCCCGCAACACGATACGCAGTTGTTGGCCGATGTCCTGGCGGCGGAGCATCTCGGACCCCATTCCCGAGTGCTCGACCTTTGCGCGGGAACCGGTGCGCTGAGCGTGCGCGCCGCCGCTGCGGGTGCGGGCCGGGTGACCGCGGTGGATGTGTCGAGGCGAGCCGCGATCAGCATCAGACTCAATTCCCTCGTCGGCGGGCACCGCATCCGGGTGATCCACGGCGATCTCGTCGAGCAGGTTCGCGACGAGCGCTTCGACGTCGTCGTGTCCAACCCGCCGTACGTTCCGGCAATGATCGACGCCGTGCCCGACCGCGGTCCGGCGCGGGCCTGGGACGCGGGAAAGAACGGTCGCGCACTGCTCGACCGAATCTGTTGCCAGGCTCCCGACGTTCTGGTCGCCGGTGGTGTGCTGCTGCTGGCGCAGTCCAGCCTCAGCGGAGTCGAGAAGACGCTGACGATGCTCGAGGAACAGAACATGCGGGTCGACGTCGCCGCGAGCGCCGAGATCCCCTTCGGACCGGTGCTGGCCGAACGCAGAGGCATGCTCGAGCGGAGAGGACTCATCGAGGCCGGCCAGACCCGCGAAGAGATCGTGGTGATCCGCGCCGTCAAGTAGAAATCGATATTGCGCCACAACGCTTTTCCGTGCCGACGACACTCCGAGGGAGCCGACATGCCGTCATCCACTCGCCTTCCCAGCCCCAACACCGAGAGCTGGGACTGGCAGATCCACGCCCTGTGCCGCGGCGTCGAATCGTCCGTGTTCTTTCATCCCGACGGCGAGCGGGGAAACGCCCGCAGCAACCGAGAACGTCGCGCAAAAGCGATCTGCCGGCGCTGCCCCGTTCTCGTCGAATGCCGGGACCACGCCCTGAGCGTGACCGAACCGTTCGGAATCTGGGGCGGGCTCACCGCGTCCGAACGCCGCGGCATCACGCAGCACGGCGAGGGAATCGTCGCCGTCTGATCCCGGCACCGTGCAGGCCCGCGGCCACACACGGTGCCGGTCGGCTCAGGCGGAGATGACGCTGTCGAGGACGGAGTAGAACATGCCGAGCCCGTCGTCGCTGGGGCCGGTGAGGGCCTCGGTGGCGTGCTCGGGGTGCGGCATGAGGCCCACGACGCGGCCGTTGGCCGAGGAGATGCCCGCGATGCCGCGCTGCGAACCGTTCGGGTTGTCGCCGACGTAGCGGAACACGACGCGTCCCTCGCCCTCGAGTTCGTCGAGGACGTTCTCCGACGCCTGGTAGCGGCCCTCGCCGGACTTGAGCGGGACGAGGATCTCGGCACCCGACTCGTAGCGGGACGTCCACGCCGTCGACGTGGCCTCGACCTTCAGCCACTCGTCGCGGCAGATGAAGTGCAGGCCCTCGTTGCGGGTGAGCGCGCCGGGCAGGAGGCCCGCTTCGCAGAGAACCTGGAAGCCGTTGCAGATACCGAGGACGGGCATGCCGCCCTGCGCGGCCTGCACGACCTTGCCCATGACGGGCGCGAACCGTGCGATGGCACCGCACCGCAGGTAGTCGCCGTAGGAGAAGCCACCGGGGACGATGACGGCGTCGACACCCTTGAGGTCGGCGTCGCCGTGCCACAGGCTCACGGCCTCGCCGCCGGCGAGGGTCACCGCGCGGGCGGCGTCGACGTCGTCGAGGGTGCCGGGGAAAGTGATGACTCCGACGCGGGCGCTCATGCTTCGACGCGCCTCACGGTCCAGTCCTCGATCACCGTGTTGGCCAGCAGGGCCTCGGCGATCTTCTCGAGCTGAGCGTCGTCGACACTGCCGTCGACCTCGAGCTCGAACCGCTTGCCCTGACGGACATCGGAAACTCCAGCGAAGCCGAGCCGCGGCAGCGCTCCGACAATGGCCTGCCCCTGGGGGTCGAGAATCTCGGCCTTGGGCATGACTTCGACGACGACACGGGCCACGTGCTGCTCCTTGTAGTAGTGCGCGAGCCCAGAGTGGAACACCGGGCACCCGGAAGTTTACCGGGCTACCTGCCTGCGGTTCGCATCGGACGAACGGGACGAGCCATGCATGCAGGCGCATACTCGATTTCATGCGACTGACTCACTTCGGCCACAGCTGCGTCCTCGTCGAGTTGAACGGTTCCACCATCCTCTTCGATCCGGGCAACTTCTCCCACGGATTCGAAGGCATCACCGGACTGGACGCGATCCTGGTCACCCACCAGCACCCCGACCACGTCGACCAGCAACGACTGCCCGCCCTCGTCGAGGCGAACCCCGGCGCGGCGCTGTACTCGGACCCGCAGACCGCGGCCCAACTCGGCGGCGCGTGGACGGGGGTGCACGCCGGCGACGAGTTCGACATCGGCGACGTGCACGTCACCGGCACCGGTGGGAGGCACGCGGTAATCCACCCCGACATCCCGGTGATCGACAACGCGGCGTTCCTGCTCGGCGACGGCGACAACCCCGCCCGCCTGATGCACCCGGGCGACTCGCTGTTCGTCCCGGAACAGAAAGTCGACGTGCTGGCGCTGCCCGCCGCGGCGCCGTGGCTGAAGATCTCCGAGGCCATCGACTACCTGCGCGCCGTCGCACCGCGGGTCGCGGTGCCCATCCACCAGGCGATCATCGCGAACGAGGCCACCGGCATCTTCTACGGCCGCTACTCGGACATGGCTCCCGCGGGCACCGAGTTCCGCACGATGCCGAGCGAGACGAGCGTCGAGGTGGCCTGACGGCCCCGTGAGTACTTATTAACCGCCCGCGGTTAATAAGTACTCACGGGTCAGGCGGCACCGATCTGCGGGATCCGCGGCTCCCAGCGGTACACCTGGGGCCGCGCGTGGTGGTAGAGCGCGAGGTCGACGGCGTCGAGCATCGCCTGCCGCGGTCCCGACGTGCCCAACTGCTTCGCGGTGACGGCGAGGCGCACCACGCCCCCACGCCTGGCGGTCCGTCCGGAGCCGAGGACGAGGGCCCGGCACCACCACGGTTCGGCGCGGAATCCCTCGCCGATCCCCAGCACCCGCGACCGCACCGACGTCTCGCGTTCGAGGTCGTGGATGGCGGTCATCGCGGCCAGCAGCCGGAACCCGGCCGACGGCAGTGCCGTGACGGCGCCCTGCGACGCCAGCCAGCGGGGCGGAGCGAACAGTCTGGTGCGCAGTCCGGTCTGTTCCATCACCCGGTCCGCCGCGAGCAGTCGCAGCCGCGCCTCGTGTTCGGGAAGCGAGGCGAACTCGGCCCGGCGACGTTTGGTCGCGGCCTGGTCGTACCCGTGGAGGACGACGGCGTCGCCTCGGGATCGGCGCGCACGGACCCAGTCCTGCGTCGCATGGTCGTTGACCAGTCGATACTTGTCTTTCAGGCGCGGGGCGACGAGCAGCGACAGCGGCACGCCGCGCGCATCCATCTCCTCGGCGAACGCGGCCGCGAAGTCGCGCGTCTCGTCCTTGATTCCTGACACCGACACGATCAGTTGTCCGGTCATGGTCCTCAGCGTGACAGGTGAACGTGAACAGCGAGCAAAGCTCGTGCGCCTTTCCGGTAGTGGGAGCTACCGAAAAGGCGCAGGAGCGCGGAGCGCCTACTACTTGGGCAGGACCGCCTCGATGGCCTCGACGACCTCGGGGGAGTCGGGCTCGGTGCGGGGACGGAACCGCTTCACTACGGTGCCGTCGGGTGCGACGAGGAACTTCTCGAAGTTCCACTGGATGTCGCCCGCGGCGCCCTCGGCGTCGGTGGCCTTGGTCAGTTCCTCGTAGAGCGGGTGCCGGTTCTCGCCGTTCACCTCGATCTTCTCCAGCAGGGGGAACGTGACGCCGTAGGTGGTGGAGCAGAAGGTCTCGATCTCTTCGGCGGTGCCGGGCTCTTGACCCATGAACTGGTTGCACGGGACGCCGATCACGGTCAGTCCGCGGTCGGCGTAATCGGTGGCGAGCTTCTCGAGGCCCTTGTACTGCGGGGTCAGTCCACACTTCGAGGCGACGTTCACCACGAGGACGGCGCGACCGTCGTATTCGCCGAGTGAGGTCGGGGTGCCGCCGAGTGTGTTGATGCCGATGTTCTGAACAGGTGTCGTCATGCGCACCAACGTAGCCAACAAACCTCTGTGCGCCCAGGCTTCGAATCGCCCGGGCGCACAGAGGTTTACTTCGGAGTGGGTGTCAGCTCTTCACGAGGACCCGCGGCTCGTCGGCGGCAGGGGTCTCGGTGGCCTGCTCTTCGACGACCTCGCCGTGGCCGTCGTCGACCATCGTCGACTCGTCGAACGGGAGCTTGCCGTCGAGGACGGTGCGGACGCGCTCGTTGTCGATCGTGTTGGTCCAGGAACCGACGAGCAGGGTGGCGACGGCGTTGCCGGAGAAGTTCGTGACCGCGCGGGCCTCGGACATGAACCGGTCGATACCGACGATGAGGCCGACGCCGTCGAGCAGTTCGGGACGGTGGCTCTGCAGGCCGCCCGCGAGGGTGGCGAGCCCGGCGCCGCTGACTCCGGCAGCACCCTTGGACGCGATGATCATGAACACCAGCAGCGACAGCTGCTCGGGGAAGGACAGCGGCTGGCCCATCGCGTCGGCGATGAAGATCGACGCCATGGTCAGGTAGATGGCCGTGCCGTCGAGGTTGAACGAGTAGCCGGTGGGGACGACGACACCGACGGTGGTGCGCTCGACGCCGACGTGTTCCATCTTCGCGATCAGACGGGGCAGGGCCGACTCGGACGAGGACGTGGCGAAGATCAGCAGGTACTCGCGGGCCAGGTACTTGACCAGCTTGAAGATCGAGACGCCTGCGACGACGCGGAGCACGGATCCGAGGACACCGAACACGAAGATCAGGCAGGTGAGGTAGAAGCCGAGCATGAGCGTGGCGAGCTGGACGACGGCGCTGAGACCGGTCTG
The DNA here is from genome assembly GCF_000280725.2 of Rhodococcus sp. JVH1. Classification (NCBI taxonomy): domain Bacteria; kingdom Bacillati; phylum Actinomycetota; class Actinomycetes; order Mycobacteriales; family Nocardiaceae; genus Rhodococcus; species Rhodococcus sp. JVH1. The sequence continues at coordinate 2,687,974 of NZ_CP166289.1, forward strand.
GCCGACGACGTTCGCGATGGCACCGAAGGCACCGATCGGTGCGAGCCACAGGATCATCGACAGGATCTTGAAGACGAGCTTCTGCACGGAGGCGACACCGCGCAGGATCGGCTCACCCTGCTTGCCGAGGGCCTGCAGTCCGAAGCCGACGAGCAGCGCGACGAACAGGGTCTGCAGCACGCTTCCCTCGGTCAGTGCCGACATCAGCGACGTGGGGATGATCGACTGGAGGAAGTCCATGGTGCCGCCGGCGCCGTGGGCCTTCTCGGCGAGCGCCGCTCCGGTGCCCGCGGTGTCGGCGCTGATGTTCAGGCCGGAGCCCGGGTTGAGCAGGTTGCCGACCACCAGGCCGATGCCGAGCGCGACCGTGGACATCCCGATGAAGTAGGTGAGGGCGAGTCCGCCGACCTTGCCGACCTTGGCTGCGGCCTTCACCGATCCGATGCCGAGCACGATCGTGCAGAAGATGACGGGGCTGATCATCATCTTGATGAGGTCGACGAACATCGTGCCGAGCACGCCGAGCGACTTGCCGACTCCCGGAGCCAGCCATCCGACGAGGACGCCCGCGACGACGGCGACGATGACCCCCATGTACAACCAGTGTGTCCGGTCGCGCTTCTTGGTCTTCCCTGTCGCAGTACTCATGGGATTGTCCTCCAATTCGAGTGGCAAGCTGATCGGTGAGGCCGGTTAGTGACCGCGATCACGTCTTGGAAGAATCTTCTAAGCGATCGCTTGGCTGGAGAAGTTTGTGTTCATTACGTTCAGGAGAAATGCATTGCCTCACCATCCGCCGAGACGTCCCATGAGCGTCGCGAGGCAGCTCTTCCTCCTGCAGCTCGTCGTGTTGGTGCTGGTCATCGGCGCCGGGACCGCGCTGGCTATCGTCGATCAGCGTCGCGACAGCGACGAGACCACCCGACGTGCCGTCACGGCCGTCGCGACCACGCTCGCGCTGTCGGACGGCACCGTCGAGGCATTGCGGTCCCCCGACCCGACGGCGGTTCTCCAGCCCCAGACCGAGCGGATCCGTGCCGCGACCGGCACCGATTTCATCGTCGTGATGACGCCCGCCGGCATCCGCTTCACCCACACCAATCCGGAGCTGATCGGCGGCGTGTTCTCCGGCAACATCGAGCGCGCGCTCCGCGGGGAGACGTTCACGGAGACGTATGCCGGCTCGCTGGGACCGTCGATCCGGGCCGTGGCCCCGGTGTACGACGGCGACCGGATCGCGGGTCTCGTGTCCGTCGGCGTCACGCGCGAGAAGATCGGCGACCAGTTCGCCGCGAGCCTGCCGACCATCTTCGCGGTCGCCGCGATCGGTCTGGCGGTGTCGGCGGCCGGCTCGTTCCTGCTGAGCCGGCGCCTGCGCCGTCAGACACTGGGGATGGCGCCGGACGAGCTGCGGCAGATGTACGAACATCACGACGCCGTCCTGCACTCGATCGGCGAGGGCCTGCTGGTGCTCGGCCGCGACAGCGGCGACTCCGCGAAGGCCGAAGTGGTGAACGACGAAGCGCGCCGCCTCCTCGATCTCCCGGAAGGCCCGGTCCCGGTGGCTGCGCTGCCGGAGTCGTTGCGGCAGTCGCAGGGCGACGATTCCCGGGACGAGGTGCACGTGACCCCCGACCGCGTGCTGCTCGTCAGCCGGGAGCCCGTGACGTGGGAGGGGCAGCGTCTGGGGACGGTGCTGACACTGCGCGATCGCACCGAATTGCAAAGCATCATGGGTGAACTCGACTCCGTGCGCGGATTCGCGGAATCGCTGCGGTCGCAGGCCCACGAATCGGCGAACCGTCTGCACACGATCATCACGATGGTCGAACTGGGCCGCTACGACGACGCGATCGCGTTCGCCACCGAGGATCTGCGGTTGTCGCAGGAACTGATCGACCGCCTGATGACGGCGGTGCACGAACCCGCTCTGGCCGCACTGCTGCTCGGCAAGGTGGGTGTGGCCGCCGAACGGGGAGTCGACCTGACCGTCACCGAAGACACCGCCCTCGGACCCGTCGCGTCGCTCAGTGCGCGTGAACTCGTCACGCTGGTGGGTAATCTCGTGGACAATGCGATCGACGCCGCCCGCGGTGCGACGGAGTCCCCCGGAGAGGATGCGTGGGTGGAAGTGACCGTCCGTCAGGAGGATTCGATGATGGTGGTACGGGTGGCCGACAGCGGCCCCGGTATTCCCGCCGACGAACTCGACAAGGCGGTCACGCGCGGCTACTCCACCAAGTCGGGTCAGCGCGGGCTCGGGCTGGCGCTGGTGGCGCAGGTGGTGGCGCGGCACGGCGGGACGATCCACACGGAGCCGTCGCTCGGATCGATGATCGTCGTCGAGATCCCGATCGACGGGGCCGCCTCGTGATCCGTGTGATGATCGTCGAGGACGAACCACTCATCGCCGAGGCGCATCGGGCGTATGTGGAACGCATTCCGGGTTTTTCGGTCCACACCGTCGTGCACGACGGTAACAGCGCGATGCGCGCGGTCGCCGCCGCGAACGGCAGCGACGACCCCATCGACCTCGTCCTGCTCGACATCGGCCTGCCGGATGCCAGCGGACTCGACGTGGCGGCGGCACTGAGCGGCGTGCGACCGAGTCCCGACGTGATCGCGGTGACCTCGGCCCGCGACCTCGAGATGGTCCGCACCGCCGTGGCGCGCGGAATCGCGTTGTATCTCCTGAAACCGTTCACGTTCGCGGCGTTCCGCGACAAACTCGAGCGGTACCGGGAATTCCGCGACGCCCTGCCCGCCGGAAGCAACGCGCTGAGTCAGCACGACATCGATCGGGCGATGTCGGCGCTGCGCACCTCCGACGACCGCGCGGCGTCCCCGAAAGGCGTTGCACCACAGACACTCGACCACATCTCCGCCTGCGTCCGCGACGCTGTGGGACCGCTGACGGCGGCCGAGGTGGCGGCCAGTATCGGGGTCTCCCGGGTCACGGCCTGGCGGTATCTCGAACGTCTGGCCGACGACGGCGTGCTCACCCGGCACACCGAGTACGGCCGTGCGGGGCGCCCACAGATTCGCTACGCGCTGCGCTGACTCCCGTAACGAACCGGCCACGCCGCGCGAGACAGTGAGGGAGGCGAAGTAATTCCTGCCGGGGACGATGCAGGGAGAACACATGAAGACTCGCGTGGCAGCATTTCTGACCGTCGTGGCTGCGACCGCGCTCACCGGGTGCACCGGAAGCGACGACGCGGCAGAATCCGCTGCCTCCCCGGTCCCACAGGCCGCTTCTGCCGCAGAAGTACGCAGCGGACGGTGCCTCGACCTCGATTCGGCACTGGTCACCGACGCGTTCGCGTCGCTCGGCGACGCACCGGGCGGCGATCCGTGGGTACCGGGAACCGCGTCCGATGCCGCCGGCGGGGACTGCCCCGCGCTGCTGTGGGCCACGGCGGAGACGCTCATGGGGACGGTGAGTTCGCCGACCCCGGTGCTCTTCTTCCACGACGGCGCGTATCTCGGCACCGCGACAGCCGAATCGTATGCCTACACGCGGGTGGTCGAGTCCACCGGCGACTCCGTATCGGTGCAGTACAGGTGGCTCGGCGAGCAGGACGCCAACTGCTGCCCGTCGGGCGGACCCGCGGTGATCACCTACTCCTGGGACGGGTCCCGGGTCGTGATGGAGCAGCCGCTGCCGCAGGAGATGCTCGACTCCTACAACTGACCTCCGACTACCGCTGTGGCACAACGGCATTGACATGACGCGGACGGGACCACCGGAGGCGGTCGAGAAAAGCTCCGTCAGAGGTTGTGACCTGGATCACATCGGTGGACGATTGTAGAGGAGTCACCTCCGGCTCGCAGTAACTCAGTCAAGGACCTTCACAATGTCTAGCAGAATTGCCACCACACTCGCCGCAATCGCAATGACCCTGTCACTCGGTACTCTGGCTGCTCCCGCAGCTGTCGCCGCACCGGCTGCGCCCTCACCGACCCCGGCAGTCGGTTCGATCGCCGTCTGCCTCAACCTGCCACTGGGGTCGGCCAGCATCAGCTTCTGCATCTGAGCCATGCGAGGCGGAAAGCCCCCTGACCCTCCGATTTCCGCCTCGCTCGCCGATGCTTTTCACACGCCGAGATATCGCATCCTCGGCGCGGGTGCCCCCTACCTACTCGCCGATCGTGTCGAGCACCCAGGCGAATTCGAACGCTACTTCCTTCCACTTCTCGTAGCGTCCGCTGACACCGCCGTGCCCGGCGCTCATCTCCGTCTTGAGGAGGAGCGGCGAGTCGCCGGTCTTGGTGGCGCGCAGTTTGGCGACCCACTTCGCCGGTTCGACGTAGAGCACCCGGGTGTCGTTGATGCTGGTGATCGCGAGGATCGCCGGGTAGTCCTTGGCCTCGACGTTCTCGTACGGACTGTACGAGCGCATGTATTCGTAGACCTCGGGGTTCTCGAGCGGGTTGCCCCACTCGTCCCATTCGATGACGGTCAGCGGCAGTGAGGGGTCGAGGATCGACGTCAGCGGGTCCACGAAGGGAACGTTGGCGAGGATTCCGGCGAACAGTTCGGGGGCCAGGTTGGCCACCGCACCCATCAGCAGGCCGCCTGCGCTGCCGCCGTCGGCGACCATCTGCCGCGGCGTGGTACGCCCGGTGTCGATCAAATGCTGTGCGCTCGTGACGAAGTCTGTGAAGGTATTCTTCTTCGTGAGCGTCTTGCCGGTCTCGTACCAGTGCCTGCCCATCTCGCCCCCGCCGCGCACGTGCGCGACCACGAACACCACTCCCCGGTCGAGCAGGGACAGCCGCGCGACGGAGAACGCGGGATCCATGCTGGCCTCGTACGATCCGTACCCGTAGAGGAGCGTGGGGGCGGGGTCGTCGACGCCGTTCGTCTTCCGCCGGACGATCGACAGCGGGATGCGCGTCCCGTCCTCGGCGACGGCCCAGTCGCGTTGCTGCTCGTAGTTTCCGGCGTCGAATTCGCCGAGCACGGGTTGCGACTTGCGCAGGGCGAGTTCACCCGTCGACAGCACGTAGTCGTACACCTGGCCGGGCGTGATGAACGACGTGAACGCCATCCGCAGTGTCGGCTGCCGCCATTCCGGGTTGGCCCCGAGCCCGACGCTGAAGAGTTCCTCGTCGAATTCGATCTCCGTGAACTCGCCGTAGCCGTCCTCACCGAGCGGCCAGATGGCCAGCCGGGTCAACGCCTCCCGGCGGTAACCGAGCACGAGGTGGTCGGCGAACGCGTCGACCTCCTCCAACCGCACGTCGGAGCGGTGCGAAATGAGAATGGTCTGCGACGTCGGATCGGACACCGGCGCCTCGGCGAGCACGAAGTTCTCGGCCTTCTCACCGTCGACGACGTCGTTGTGCATGATCAGGAAGCGGTCTTCCCCCGCGACGACCGCGTGCTCCACGCCGTATTCGACGCCCTCGCGTCGCGGCAGCACCACCCGGAACTCGCCCTCGGGATTCTCCGATTCGAGCACCCAGCCTTCGCTGGTGATCTTCGACCCCACCCAGATCATGAGGTACTTCTCGCTCCGCGTGGACCCGACCGACACCCAGAACCGCTCGTCCGGCTCGTGGAACACGGTGACGTCCTGCGCACGGTCGGTGCCGAGCTTGTGCCGCCACACGGTGTCGGGGCGCCAGGACTCGTCGACGGTGAGATAGAAGACGTGACTGTGGTCGATGGCCCAGGTAGCACCCGGCGCGGTCTCGGGGATTTCGTCGGGCAGCAGTTCGCCGGTCACGAGGTTCTTGAAACGCAGCGTGTAGCGCTCGTCGCCGACCACGTCGACCGAGTACGCGAGGAGCGTGCCGTCGTGGCTGAGGGAGAAAGCGCCGATCGAGAAGAAGTCGTGCCCCTCGGCCTCGGCGTTGCCGTCGAGCAGCACCTGCTCACCGGGCAGTTCGACACCCGGAGCCAGTTCCGGCGGGGTCCAGTCGTCGGGGCCGGCGATCGGTGCCCGGCACTGGACGCCGTACTGCTTGCCCTCGATGGTGCGGGCGTAGTACCACCAGTCGCCCATCCGGGTGGGAACCGACATGTCGGTCTCCTGCGTGCGCGACTTGATCTCCTGGAAGATCTGGTCCCGCAGCGGCGCGAGATGCGCGGTCTGCTGCTCGGTGTACGCGTTCTCGGCCTCGAGATACGCGACGACTTCGGCGTCTTCCTTGTCGCGCAGCCACTCGTACTCGTCGACGAACGTGTGACCGTGGTGGACGCGTTCGGTAGGCACCTTCTTCGCGACCGGCGGGGTCAGTTTCGCGCCTTCGGAGGTCATGTCTCAGCCCACCCAGTCCGCGAACGACAGACCCGAGATCCGCTCGTACGCTTCGATGTACCGCTCGCGGGTCGCCTCCACGATCTCGGCGGGCAGCGGCGGCGGCGGAGTGTCGGACGCGCGGTCCCAGCCGGATTCGGGTCCGGTGAGCCAGTTGCGGACGAACTGCTTGTCGAAGCTCGGCTGCACCTTCCCGGCCTCGTACCCGTCGGCCGGCCAGTACCGGGACGAGTCGGGGGTGAGGACCTCGTCGGCGAGAACCAGGTTGCCCTGCGGGTCCAGTCCGAACTCGAGCTTGGTGTCCGCGAGGATGATGCCCCGGTCCGCGGCGAAGTTGGACGCCCGGCCGTAGATGTCGAGGGTGTCGTCGCGCAGCTTCACGGCCAGGTCCTGACCCACCTTCTCGACCACGGCCTCGAAACTGATGTTCTCGTCGTGCTCGCCCAGTTCGGCCTTGCTGGCGGGCGTGAAGATCGGGTCGGGAAGCTGGCTCGCCTCCACCAACCCCTCGGGCAGTGCGACGCCGCACACCGCGCCGGTCTCGTTGTAGTCGAGCAGCCCCGACCCCGTGAGGTAGCCGCGGGCCACGCACTCGACGGGGACCATGTCCAGCTTCCGGACCACCAGCGCGCGGCCGAGGACCTCTTCGGGGATCCGGCTGTCGTCGGGTTCACCGGCCAGATGGTTGTTGCCACCGAGGACGCCGAAGAAGAAGACGCTCATCGCGGTGAGCACCCGCCCCTTGTCCGGGATCGGGGTGCTGAGGACGTGGTCGTAGGCGGAGATCCGGTCGCTCGCGACCAACAGGAGGTGCTCGTCGTCGATCGTGTAGAGGTCGCGGACCTTGCCACCGGCCAGATGGGCGTATGAATCGAGTGAGGGGCGCACGGTGACCCAGCCTATCGGTCGGGCACCGACCGGCGGCCGCTGACCTTCGAGCTGGGCAGACGTCCCGCCGTCGACTTCCCCGTCATCTCGTCGCCCTCGACGAGGACATCGAACTGCAAGTGGAGGCGCAGCGGCTTGGTGATGGACTGAGACCAGGTGAGCCGGTTCCCGTCGAGCGTCGGGTCGGTGAGCGGCACTTCCTCGGCGGCTCCGCGAGCGATGCCGCGAAGTTCCCCGTCCTGCGTGACGAAGGTGAGTTCGACTCGTTGCTTCCCGATGGGCGTGGCGATCAAGACGTTCCAGGTGCCGTCGACAGACATGGCTCTGCTCCTCAGATGGTGGTGGGTTCGAGCCCACGGGCACGCCAGACGGTGCCGCGGCGCTCGTAGGCGAACAATGTCTCGACCGCGTGCGCGATGCGCGGTCCCAGTTCCCGTTCGAGTAAATACAGTCCGAGGTCCAGACCTGAGGTGACGCCGGCCGCGGTGACGAGGTCACCGTCGTCGACGACGCGGGCGTCCACGGCGACCACCCCGGTGGCGTCGAGCAGATCCATCCCCAGGTGATGGGTGACGGCGTGGCGGCCTTCGACGAGTCCGGCCATCGCGAGCACGAGCGACCCGCCGCAGACGGTGGCGACGATCAGGTCCGGGTCGGCACAGGCCTCCCGCAGTACGTCGGGAAGCCGCGTCTCCAGGGTCCGTCCGAGAATTCTCGGGATGGTGTCTTCGCCCTCGGCGCGCTCTTCCACGCGCCCCGACGCACCCGGCACGACGATCACATCGGCCCGCCCCACGTCGAGCGTCGCGGCGGCCCGCAGACTCAGCGGCGCCGTTCCACTCGGGACCTCACGCACGCCCTCGGCGGAGGCCAGTTCGACGGTCAGCGCGCCGTCGGCGTACAGACCGCCTGCGTGCAGTACCTCGAAGGGAGCGATGACGTCGAGCGGATCGAATCCGTCGAACAGCGCGATCTGGACATGCATCCGTGGTGCCTTTCCCTGTGTGCCGCGTGCCGAGTACACGGGCCGCCAGTGACGCCAGCCAGCCGATCGAGACCTGAGAACTGGCATTTTCGCCACAGATCAACGGATTATCGCCACGCCATCCCCGCAGATCTCTTCCTTTCACATCGTCGTTTACCGCCGTTATGCGCCCTTGGCGGAAATCGATCGACTGCGTAGGTTGTAGCCATGCACACCGTGGCAGTCCTGGCACTCGACGGTGTCATCGCGTTCGATCTCGCCACCCCGATCGAGGTCTTCGGCCGCACCAGGCTGCCGGACGGACGCGCGGCCTACCGGGTGAAGGTGTGCGCCCCCGGCGGTGACGTGGATGCCGGCGCATTCACACTCCGCGCGCCGTGGGATCTGAGCATTCTGGACGCGGCCGACACGATCATTTTGCCGGGTCTGGCCGACCCCACCGCTCCGCTTGCACCCGAAGTTCTCGAGGCGCTGCGCCGGGCAGCCGACAGTGGCACCCGCATCGCGTCGATCTGCGTGGGAGCGTTCATCCTGGCCGCCACCGGACTACTCGACGGCAGACGGGCGACGACGCACTGGGCGGCTGCCGAACTCCTCGCCGCGCGTCACCCGCTGGTCGACGTGGATCCGGCCGTGCTCTACGTCGACAACGGCCAGTTCCTGACCTCGGCCGGTGCCGCGGCAGGCCTCGATCTGTGTCTGCACATGATCCGTTCGGATCACGGGTCGGCGGTCGCCGCCGACGCTGCACGGTTGTCGGTCATGCCGTTGGAACGCGAAGGCGGACAGGCGCAGTTCATCGTTCACGAACGACCACCGTCCGCGGAGCTGACGAGCCTCGAACCGCTGCTCCGGTGGATGCACGAGAACAGCCGCGAAGACCTGACGCTCGACGACCTCGCCCGGCGAGCCGGGACGAGCCCCCGCACCCTCAATCGGAGATTCCGCGAGCAGACCGGCACCACACCGTTGCAGTGGCTTCACCGCGTCCGGATTCATCAGGCGCAGTACCTCCTGGAGACCACCACTCACTCCGTCGACCGCATCGCCGCGCAGGTGGGCTTCGGGTCGCCGACCGCGTTCCGCGACCGGTTCAAGCGCGTCGTGGGCACCAGCCCCCACTCGTACCGCGCGGCGTTCCGCGGATCCTCGGCGACCGCGTGACGGCGTCACGGGGCACAGCCGCGGAACACTTCGTCTCCCGTTGTCGTTACCGTTGGTCAGGAACTCTTGTGAGCGCGGTAACCGGAGAAGGTGGGTAATGGCGACGGACACGACCCCGGTCGACGTCGGGTTCCGTTCGGAACGCGGACCGATTCTCGTGTCACTGATGCTCACGACGTCACTGGTCGCGCTCGATGCGACCATCATCTCCACCGCCGTCTTCACCATCGTCGGGGACCTCGGCGGCTTCTCGCAGTTCCCGTGGCTGTTCTCGATCTACCTGCTCACCCAGGCCGTGTCGGTGCCGATCTACGGCAAGCTGGCCGACATCTTCGGCCGCAGGCCGGTGATGCTCCTGGGCATCGCCCTGTTCGGCGTCGGCTCGGTGCTGTGCGGGATCGCGTGGAGCATGCCCGCGCTGATCGCGTTCCGTGCTGTGCAGGGTCTCGGCGCCGGCGCCGTCCAGCCGATGAGCATGACCATCGCCGGAGACATCTACACCCTCGCCGAACGCGCCAAGGCCCAGGGTTATCTGGCCAGCGTGTGGGGCATGTCGGCGGTGGTCGGCCCGACCCTCGGCGGGGTGTTCTCCGAGTACCTGTCGTGGCGGTGGATCTTCTTCGTCAACATTCCTCTCTGCCTGCTCGCGGCCGTGATGCTGATCCGCAACTTCGACGAGAAGCAGGTGCGCACACAGCGGTCCATCGACTACGCCGGCGCCGGAGTCCTGGCAGTCGGGGCGACGCTGCTCATCCTCGGACTCCTCGAGGGCGGGCAGGCCTGGGCGTGGAGTTCACCGATCAGTCTCGGCATCTTCGCGGCAGGATTCGTGTTCCTGATCGTCTTCGTCCTCGTGGAACGCTGCGCCGCCGAACCGGTGCTGCCGCTGGGGGTGTTCACCCGGCGGGTTCTCGCGGCGAGCAGCCTCGTGTCACTGCTGGTCGGGGCGATCGTCCTGGGCCTGACCACCTACGTGCCGACCTTCACCCAGGGCGTCCTCGGGACGGGCGCGCTGGTCGCCGGGTTCGCGCTGGCCACCCTGACCATCGGCTGGCCGATCGCCGCGTCACAGTCCGGGCGCGTGTACCTGCGTTTCGGCTTCCGTGTCACGGCCACCGCGGGGAGTCTGCTGGTCGTGGCGGGCACCGCTCTCACGTTGAGCCTGTCCGTCGAATCGGCGGTGTGGCAGGTGGCGATCTGCTGCTTCGTCATCGGCGGGGGCATGGGACTCGTCGCGAGCCCGACCCTCATCGCGGCGCAGTCGAGCGTCGACTGGTCGGAGCGCGGCGTCGTCACGTCGACCAACATGTTCGCCCGGTCCATCGGCAGCGCCGTGGGGGTCGCCCTGTTCGGCGCCCTCGTCAACGCGCGACTGGGTGGCGCCGACAACCCCGCCCCCGGCGACCTGGCCGGCGCCCTGCATCTGGTGTTCGTGGCCGCCCTCGGCGCGGCCGTCGTACTCGTCGTCGCCGCGGCCGCGATGCCGAAGTCCGCCTCCGCACCGGAGATCGAGTCGGGCGCACCGACGCCCGACCGCCGGCGCTGAAGGAGTGACCGTGCCCGACCCGCGCCTCGACGTGCTGATCGCGTCGTATCTCGAGCAGGACCTGGTCGACAGGATCGCAGCCTGCGACCCTCGGATCCGGGTGTCGTACGCACCCGAACTGCTCCCCCGGCCTCGATGGCACAGCGACCACGTGGGGGTGCCGCGTGAGCTGACGGCCGGCGAGCACGACCGATGGACGTCGATGTTGCGGACCGCCGACGTCATGTTCGATTTCGACTGGCGCCACCCCGAACACACACTGGAACAGTCGCCGAATCTGACATGGATCCAGGCGACGTCCGCAGGCGCCGGGCAACTGATCGAGAAATTCGGGCTGTCGGGTGCGCCGCTCACGGTGACGACCGCCGCGGGAGTCCACGCCGATCCGCTGGCCGAGTTCGCGCTCGCCGGCATTCTGCATTTCACGCGCGGACTCCCCCGGCTGATCGCCGACCGGCAGACCCGGACCTGGCGCAAGCAGGAAACGACCGAGCTCGCCGGACGCCACGCGCTCGTCGTGGGCGCAGGCAAGATCGGCTCGCGCACAGCGGAACTCCTCCGGTGCTTCTCCGTCACCGCCGACGGGGTCGCCCGCAACCCACGACCTGCCGGCGCCCCCTTCGAGAGCATGACCACCACCGACCGGATCGCCGAGCACCTGCCCACCGCGGACATTCTCGTGATCTCCTGCGCCCTCACCGACGACACTCGCGGACTGATCGGACGCCGCGAACTCGCCGCGCTCCCCGACGGCGCGCTGGTCGTCAATCTCGGCCGGGGACCGATCATCGACGAAGATGCTCTCGCAGAAGCACTGTCGACGGGCAGGCTGGGCGGGGCGGTCCTGGACGTCACCTCCACCGAACCGCTCCGCGAGGACTCGCCGTTGTGGACGGCCGACAATGTCATTCTCAGCCCGCACAGTGCCGCCAATGTGCCGTCCGAGAACGGAAAGATCGTGGATTTGTTCGTCGAGAATCTCGGACGCTACCTGTCGGGTGACGCGGCGCTGCTCAACGAGTTCGACTTCGACGCGGGATACTGACTGCGCCGAACGACCGCCCCCGCTACCGTGGGTACCCACCATGACCGACCGTGACCTCGTCGACCGGATCGACCGGCTCGTTTACGACCAACTCGCGAACCACGACAACCGATCCGGGCACGACTCGACCGTGAACCAGGACCTGTGCCCGCACTGCGGACGCGAATGGCACGGGCTCCCGATCACCGAACGCATGCAGCAGATGCGGCACGCCCGGGCACTCGACCCGGCGTACAGCTACGCCCGCGATCACAGCATTGTGCTGTGCGCGGGCTCGGCGTTCATCGGGCCGATGCCCGAAGAAGTGCTGATGCCCGGTGGATTCGACGTGCATGCCGCCTGGCGGGACATGGTTGCGGCGGCACGGCAGGCGACCGATCCGCTCGAGCAACCGGACCCGTTCGACGCGTATCGCACCGCCGGTCCGCCCGGAGGCGAACCACCTGCCGTGGGCCTGGCCGGCGGATGCGACCGCGCGTCGTGGCACTGCCCGCAGTGCGGCGACCGAGCGCACTTCCTCGACACCGGCCGCGAACCCAACGCCTTCGCGGTCGCGCTGCGCGCCTACGCCGCGCACATCGCCGCGGCGCACGACCCGTCCGCGGACGACGAGGACGCCGCGTCCACCTTCTCGACCCGCTGGGCACTTCCCACTCGCGGCGTGCTCTGGGACAGCCGGCACACCGTGATCGGACGATTCGGCCCCGGCGGCAGCACCTTCGAACCCGGTGCCACCGCCCGCGACCTCCGCGGCTTCGGCGTGCCCACCGCCCATGCGAGCCTGACCGGAGGTCATCGACCTGACCACCTCTCGGAGAGCGCCTGCGAACGGAGACCCCTGATGGACGGCCGCGACGAACAGTCAGCCCAGCACGGGCCCCGCCACCGGACCGACACGCCGCGGTGGTGGCGGTTGGCGACCGGGATCGTCCTCACCGCCCTCGTCGCGTTCGCCTGCGCTGCGACGCTGGTGATCACGATTCCGCTCGACCCGGTCTTCCCGTACGTCGTGCTCGCTGGTTTCGCCCTGCTGATTCTGGGTGCCGTGTGGCTGATCCTCGCCGGCGTTCAGCTCTGGCGGTTCCGGTGGGATCGACGCATCTGCCTGGCACCGGCCATCGTGGCGCTGACGGCGACCCTCGTATTCTTCGGTGTGCCGTCCGACCTCGGGTGGCGGCTGTCGGTAGGCGAACTGACCGCGTACGCGCAGACGTGCACACCGTCGTCCGACGACCAGCGGATAGGACTGTACGACACCTGGCGCGTCGAGCCGCTGGACACCGGCTGCCACTTCTTCCTCGAAGGCGGCCTGGTCAACCTTGTCGGAGTCGCTCGTCTGCCGGACGGGACCGACAAGATCGGGCGACCCCAGCGTGACGGTGAGATCGGATATCAGCACATCGAATCCGACTGGTACCGGTTCATGCAGATCTTCTGAGCCGCGCCGACTGTCGAAGCCAGTCGACCGCGTCGCTGCTTCAGAGACCGGTGGCTGCGACGATGCGGCCCCCGGCGACGGCCTCGAGCAGCGCCGCATGATCTCGGGTGTTCTGGTCGGCGTACGTTTCGGCGAATTCCTCCATCGCGTGGTCGAATTCGGTGTCGTCCCCCAGGTAGGCGGCGATCGCGATCCGGTCGCCTGCCCGCGCGTGCGCGTAGGCGAGGGCCCGGGCGCACAATCGCCCGTACAGCATCATCACGGTGGGGGTCTGGGATTCGACCACCGCCGAACCCTTCCCGTCCCGCAGTTGGCGTACGTAGAAGTCCCGCTCGACGCCGTCGGGACCGGCACCCCGTTCCCAGCCCAGGAAGATGTCGCTCGCGGCCTGCATCAGCCGCTGTCCGCTGACTACCCGCTCGCCCTCGGTCGCGAACGACGGCCCGTCGACGTAACGCGACAGCACCGACGGACCCGCCTCCTTGACCTGGAGGAACAGCGGATCGTCGTCGTCCGCTCCGAGCATCAGGATGATCCAGGTGCGGGTGCCCACACTGCCGACCCCCACGACCTTGCGGGCGATCTGCACCATCCGGAACTGGTCGTAGAGGACGCGGTGGTCCCACCGCAGAGACTGCGCGTACACGCCCAGACGGTGTCGCAGGTCTCGGTACACCGAGTCGAGGTCGTCGCCCGCGTACAGCTCCTCGGCCGGGACCAACAGTGGCGGGTTGCTGATGATCCGCCTCTCACCGTCCACGACGGCGGTCAGTTTGGAAAGCGCTTGGACGCTGTCCCGGCGCCGCGCCTTCTCCAGAGCTGTGCGGGCGCGCTTCTTCTGCGACTTGTCCAGCTCGTCTCGAAGCTCCACGAGTTCCGCTGTGGGCTCGATGTGGGAGTACCAGACGGCCAGATTTCCCAGTTGTGCCTGTCTGGCGATGGTTTCGCGGTATTCGGCGGCGCAGGCGCGGGCGATCTTCCTGCTCTTCCTGCCGCTGAATCCGTTCTCCCGCGCCGCGATCGCGAGGCTCGAGACCAGGCGTTTGACATCCCATTCGAAGGGTCCGGGATGTGTCTCGTCGAAGTCGTTGACGTCGAATGCCAGCAGGCGTTCCGGGGTGGCGAAGATTCCGAAGTTACTCAGGTGCGCGTCGCCGCAGAGCTGCGTGCGCAGGCCCGTGGTGGGCGAGTGGGACAGGTCGTCGGCCATGATCGCGGCACCGCCGCGGTAGAAGGCGAAGGCCGTCGCCGCCATGCGCCCGTACCGGATCGGAACGAGTTCCGCGACTCTCTCCGTCGCCTGCTTCTCGAGGAGGCCCACCGGGTCGCGCCGATCGGCCACACCGTGCTCCGCCAGCGCGGACGGTGGAGTGTCTCGACGGGCGGCCGTCCCTCGTTGTGCGCGCTCGGCCCGGCTCGGATGGGCCACCCGTTCGTCGTGTTCCGCGGAGTTCGTCATCGGGCCGCCGTAGATTCCTCGGACATGGCTGTCTGCCTTCCTCGAGCGACGCGATATGGCTTGTCGGTTGCCCATTCTCCTCCGCGCGGACGGCGTTGGCGGCAAATACCAGCAGGTTCATCGACAAAGGGGGGTGGGCTCGCCGGTTCCGTTCTGCTTGAATTGTTGTATGTGCCGATGGATGGCGTACTCGGGCGAGCCGATCCTCGCGGAGGACCTGTTGTTCCGACCGGTGCATTCGCTGATCGACCAGAGTCTGCACTCGCGGCTCGGGGCGACCACCACGAACGGGGACGGGTTCGGAGTCGGCTGGTACGGCGAAGGCAGTGAGCCGGCGGTGTACAAGAGCATCGAACCGGCCTGGAACGACGGCAATCTGCGGGAGATCGCCGGTCAGGTGCGAACACCGATGCTGCTCGCGCACGTGCGGGCCTCGACCGGGACGCCGGTGCAGCGCAGCAATTGTCATCCCTTCCGGCACGGCCGGTGGTTGTGGGTGCACAACGGCGCCCTGCGCGGTTTTCACGAGATCAGACGCGACCTGGTGATGGCCGTCGACCCGACGCTGTTCTCCGACATCGAGGGGTCGACGGACTCCGAGGCCCTGTTCTTCCTCGCACTGACGTTCGGCCTCGCCGACGACCCCTTCGGTGCCGTCGCCCGGGCGGTCGGCTTCGTCGAAGACGTCGGCCGCACGTACGGGGTCGAGCATCCGGTGCAGATGACCGTCGCGACCACCGACGGTGAATCGCTGTGGGTCTTTCGTTATTCGAGTGAGCGGCAGTCGAGGTCGCTGTTCTTCTCCACCGAGGTCGCGAAGGTGCGCGCACTGCACCCGGAGGTCGAGGTGCTGCGCGAATTGAGCGGGGAGACCCGCTTCGTGGTCTCCGAGCCTCTCCGCGACCTCGAAGGCGCGTGGAACGAAGTGCCGGAATCCTCGGCCGCCGTGGTCCGTCCGGGCGACGACGAAATCCGGCCCTTCGAACCGATCTCACCGGCCTGACTTCGCCCAGCTCACTTGGCGGTGCTCTTGCGGGGCCGCCCACGACGCGCGGTGGTCTTGGCCGGAGGCGCAGTCTTGACCGGCGGAGTCTCCGATTCCGATTCCGGTTCCGGTTCCGGTTCCGCGTCGGCGGTGGATTCTTCGGACGGATCGTCGCGCCAACTGATTTCGATCTCGATCTCGGTCTCGTCGCCGTCGACCTCGATCTCGAGCTCCCACTGGACACGGTCGCCGACGACGACCGAAATCGAGTCGCCACCGGAGCCCAGTTCCACCTCGGAGCCGCTCGCGAGGGCCTGCCCGAGCGCGATGAGCCGGTCGGACACCTCTTTCCGGGAGAGTTCGGACTTCCTCTTGATCTCCAGCTTGGGCACGGCGACTCCTCACCTCGGTGCAGTGTCTCATCACCGTAACCGTCGCGAGACCGGTGCCCGGATCGAACGGATAACAATCCGACTCTGTAGCTTCGCCGTCCCCGCGCATGGGACACTCGGGTGCAGCGGAATGGACGGACGGTGGGCCTCCTATGACCGAAGAACCGACCAACGGTGATTCCGAGCGGGCAACGGGCCCTCGGCGGACACTCGCGATCCTGCTGGCAATGGCGATGTTCGTGCTCGTCGTCGACACGTCGCTGATGAACGTGTCGATCTCGTCGGTGGTTCGCGACCTCGACACCACCGTCAGCGGCGTCCAGGCCGCGATCGCACTCGAGGCGCTGGTTTCTGCCGCGTTCATCCTGATCGGCGGCAAGGTCGGCGATCTCATCGGACGCAAACGGGCGTACGTGCTGGGCCTGCTCGGCTACGCAGTCGGTGCGTCCGCGATGGCGCTCGCACAGAGCCTGACCGCGATCATCATCTTCTGGGCGATACTCGGTGGAATCGGCGCGTCACTCCTGTTGCCCGCCATGCAGTCCCTCATCCACGGCAACTTCGAAGGCGCCGCGCAGAAGAAGGTCTACGCCCTCGTCGGGGCGGCGGCCGCGATCGCCGCCGCCGTCGGACCGCTGCTCGGCGGTTTCATCACCACCTACCTCTCGTGGCGCGTCGGGTTCGTGCTCGAGGTCGTCATCATCGCGGTCGTGCTGTCCGGCATCACACTGGTCCAGGATGTGCCGTACACCGGGCCCCGGGTGATCGATCTGGTGGGCGCGGTCCTCTCCGTTCTGGGGATGGGCGGCATCGTGCTGGGAATCCTGGTGTGGCAGGAGGGTGGCGAATCCGTTGCGGCGCTCCTGGTGATCGGTGCGGTCGCACTGGCCGCGCTGGCCTACTGGCTCGTGCGGCGCAAACGTGGCGGGAAGCCGGCCTTGCTGGACCCGGATCTGTTCCGCTCCAAAATCTTCCGACTGGGCATCTCGGGGCAGATGCTCCAGCAGATCGCCCTGGGCGGCACGATGATCGCGCTGCCGATCTACCTGCAGATGGTGCTCGAGTACAACGCGATGCAGGCGGGATTGTCCCTCGCACCCCTCTCCCTCAGCATGTTCGCGGTGGCGTTGCTCGCGGGCAAGAAGGCCGGCGACCGGCGCCCGAGCAGCATCATCCGGTGGGGATTCGTGCTTCTGACGATCGGGATCGCGGCGCTGATCCCGATCGTGCCACGCGCCGAGTTCGGCTGGGGCCTGGTGATCCCGTTGGTGATCGCCGGATCCGGGTTGGGATTGCTGGTATCCCAGCTCAACAACTACACACTCGCCCCGATCGAGGAGGAACGGATCAGCGAGGCCGCCAGCGTCAATTCCGCAGCGGGATCGTTCGGGCTCTCGTTCGGGCTGGCGTTCGCCGGCGCCATCATGCTGGCAACACTGTCCCTCACCTTCACGGCGATGACGGAATCGAGCACCGTGCTCCCGCCGGCAGAGCAGCAACAGGTCGCGCAGGTGCTCGAGGACGACGCCGAAGTCATGAGCAACACCCAGCTCGAACAACTACTCGTCGACCAACCCCCGGCGATTCAGGACGAGATCGTCCGCATCAACACCGGCGCACGACCCCTCGCCCTTCAGGTCGCCCTGCTCATCCCCATCCTCGCCGGCCTCATCGGGGTGTTCAACTCGTTCCGCATGAGGCGGATCCCGGACACGACACCACAGAACTCGGGCGAAGGGACAGACCTGGGCTGAATCCCCAACACCTCGACACCGCACGGGTCGTGGGCACCACCGTCGTTCAGGAGTTTTGCGGGCCCTCCGCTGCCGGCGCTTCCCAGGCAGCCGGTGTGCGTCCTGCGTACTGTCGTGCCTCGTCCATGAGCGCCCGCGCGGGTGGCGTGAGGTGGGTTCGCCGGCAGACGGCGGCGACGTGCAGGTAGGACTCGGGGACGATGCGGTGCACGGTGGCGCCGGCCTGCCGGGCCGACGGCGCCCACGACGACGGCATGACGGCCTGCCCGAATCCGCTGAGCACCATCGGCAGGATCGACGTCCGGTGGGCGACCTCGGCGACGATGGTGGCGGCGACGCCACTGGCGAGGACCTCGTCGACGAGTGTTCGCATCAACGACCCCCGCTGCGAGACGATCAGGCGGAAGCCCGACAGTTCCGATCTCCGGATCTCCGGGCGGGCCGGTGTTTCGGCGCCCGGACCGGAGAGGAGGATCAGCGGCTGGCTTTCGAGCGCCACGACGTCGAGTTCGGGGGCACGCACCGCGGCGGGTGAACCCAGGATGCCGATCTCACAGACGCCGGTGCGCACGGCGTGCAGCACCTCTTCGGGAGTGAACGCCGCCTCGGCATTGACGGTGACCGAGGGATAGGTGCGGCTGAAGCTGGTGAGGATCGTGGTGAGTGGTTCGATCCCGGGTGACGGCATCGTGATCAGGTCCACGCGACCGGCGCGCAACCCTTTCAGCGCATCGACGGAGGCCTTCGCGTCCTCGAGATCGCGCAGCACCACGCGGGCGGGACCGACGAGCGTTTCGCCGGCGTCACTGAGCACCAGCCGGCGTCCGACGCGGTGAAAGAGCGGTACCCCGAGTTCCCGTTCGAGCGCGGATATCGACTGGGACAGCGAGGGCTGCGCGATCAGCAGTGTTTCCGCTGCGCGGTTGATGCCTCCCTGATCGACCACGGCCAGGAAGTACCTCAACTGACGCGCGTCCATCCGAACCCCTCATCTCCGTCGATCCGCGCCGAACCCTGGAGTGCGTCCGCTGCGTGGACACTCACTCTACCTGCGAAGATGCGTTTCGATTAGGTCAAACCTATAAGCCGGATCGACTCTTGGTCATGGACGCTGCGTGATTGTGACGGGTTAATGAATGCATCACACACTGTGACGAGCACAACACGATGGAGGCAACGACATGGCACCGCAGACGTTCAAGATTGCATCGATCCCCGCCGACGGCGTCGGCAAGGAGGTCGTCGCTGCCGGGCGGCGCGTGCTCGACGTCCTCGCAGAACAGTCCGGTGGGCGTTTCGCCTTCGAGTGGGAAGAATTTCCCTGGGGATGCGGGTACTACGAGCAGACCGGGAAGATGATGGCCGACGACGGCCTCGACACGCTGAAGGCTTTCGACGCCATCTACTTCGGTGCGGTCGGATGGGAGAACGTCCCCGACCACATCAGCCTCTGGGGGCTGCGGCTCAACATCACCCAGAACTTCGACCAGTGGGCCAACGTACGGCCCGTGAAGTTCCTCCCCGGCGTGCAGTCGCCGCTGCGCAAGGCCGACGACACCGAACTCGACTGGGTCGTCGTCCGGGAGAACAGCGAGGGCGAGTACGCCGGCCTCGGCGGACGTAACCTCAGTGGCCGCGGTCCGGGCAACGAGGTCGCCCTGCAGACCGCGCTGTTCACCGAGAAGGGCTGCGAGCGCATCATGCGGTTCGCGTTCGACCTTGCCCGCACCCGCACGGTGAAGAAGGTTTCCAGCGTCACCAAGTCCAACGCCCAGCAGTACGGCATGGTCCTGTGGGACGAGGTCTTCAACCGCGTCGCCCTCGACTACCCGGACGTCGCGACCGAAAGCGTCCTCGTCGACGCGATGAGCGCGAAGTTCATCCTGCACCCGGAGGATCTGTCGGTGGTGGTGGCGTCGAATCTCAACGCCGACATCCTCTCCGACCTCGGCTCCGCGCTGGCGGGAAGCCTCGGTGTCGCGGCGAGCGCGAACCTCAACCCGGAACGACGCTTCCCGAGCATGTTCGAACCCGTCCACGGTTCCGCACCCGACATCGCGGGCCAGGGCATCAGCAACCCGATCGGCGCGATCGCCAGTGCCGCCCTGATGCTCGACCACTTCGGGCTACACGACGAGGCACGCCGCGTCGAAGCCGCCATCGAGGCCGCCACCGCGAGCGGAGCACTGACCCGCGACATCGGCGGCTCGTCGGACACCGACGCCGTCACCGAGGCGATCGTGCACGCTCTGCAGACCGCGCTGACCCCGGCCTGACCGCCTTCCATCTGCACAGCCGACCCGACTCGGCAGGATCTGCCGAGTCGGGCCCTCACCCCTCGAACGGTCGGTAACTCTCGGCCACCCCGCCTTCACACCCGAACACTCTCACCTGAGGTGAACGTCATGGAAATACCCAGCAGCGCAGCGACTTACCAACCGGCGACTGTGAAGAAACCGTGGTACAGGCAACTGTACTTCTGGGTTCTCATCGCGATCGTGCTCGGCATCCTGGTCGGGTGGCTCTGGCCGGACACCGGCGAGGCGATGGAGCCGATCGGCACCACCTTCATCACCGCGATGAAGATGCTGATCTGCCCGATCGTGTTCCTGACGATCGTCGGCGGCATCGCGAGTGTCGCGGACCTGAAGAAGGTCGGGCTGACCGGAATCAAGGCGCTGACCTACTTCCAGGTCGGAACGATCCTCGCGCTGCTCACCGGCCTCGTCGCGATCAACCTCTTCCGCCTCGGGGACGGGGTGAACGCCGACGCCGCCTCGCTGGAAACGACCGACTCCGCCAACAAGCTGATTCAGACCGGTGAAGAGAAACAGTGGTGGGAGTTCATCACCCACCTGGTTCCGGACAGTGTGTTCGGCCCGTTCGTCGAGGGCGACATCCTGCAGGTCATCTTCCTCGCCGTCATCTTCGGTGTCGCCATCAACGCGGTAGGCCAGATCGCCGCACCGATCCGGGACGCCGTCGAACGTCTCACCGCGGTGGTATTCAAGGTTCTGAGCTTCATCATGAAGCTCGCACCCCTCGGTGCGTTCGGTGCCATGGCCTTCGCCATCGGCAAGTACGGTGTCTCCACCCTCACCAGCCTCGGTAGCCTGATCCTGCTGTTCTACGTCACGTCCGCGTTCTTCGTCTTCGTGGTCCTCGGATCGGTCATGGCGTACCTGCGGCTCAACATCTTCCGGATGCTCGGCTTCTTCAAGGAAGAACTCCTGCTCATTCTCGGAACCTCCACCGCCGAGCCCGCGCTGCCCGGCTTGATGCGCAAACTGGAGTACGCCGGCGTCAAGAAGCCCACGGTGGGACTCGTCGTGCCCACCGGCTACAGTTTCAACCTCGACGGGGCAGCCATCTACCTCTCTCTCGCGGCGCTGTACATCGCGCAGGCCACCAACACCGACCTGTCGATTCCGCAGCAGCTCGGCCTCCTCGGCGTCATGTTGTTGACCTCCAAGGGCGCCGCAGGTGTCGCCGGAGGCGGATTCATCGCGCTGACAGCAACATTGAGTACCCTCGGCACCATCCCCGCAGCCGGCATCATGCTCATCTTCGGTATCGACAAGTTCATGTCCGAATGCCGCGCCCTGGTGAACTTCATCGGCAACGCCGTCGCCACCCTGTTCGTCGCCAAATGGAACCACGAACTCGACGTCGACCGCGCCCGCCGCGTCTTCTCCGGCGAGGTACTTCCCCCGCCCGACGGTGACGTCGAGAACGACTTCGACATGGAGATCCTGGAACAGGAGCCACGGGACAAGCACCACCACATGATCAAGGAACCGGACGCGGTACACATCGACCACGAACGGATCGACCCCGCGGCGACGACGCCCGCGCACTCCACACAGCGATGACCGCATCCGCACTGCACACGAGAAAGGAAGGCCGATGAGGGTTCTGGTTGCCCCGGACAAGTTCAAGGGCTCGCTCTCCGCAGCCGATGTCGCCGAACACCTCTCGGCCGGACTCGCCTCGGCGGGAATCGAGAGCAGACAGCTTCCCCTCGCCGACGGCGGCGACGGCAGCGTCGACGCGGCGGTGGCAGTCGGGTTCACTCCGCACCCGGTCACCGTCGCCGGCGCCACGGGAACACCCCAGCGCGGACGTATCGCAGTCAACGGCACCACAGCGGTGGTCGAGGTCGCCAATACCTGCGGACTGGCCACCCTCCCGGGCGGCCGCCGCGCTCCACTCGACGCCTCCAGCCTCGGGATGGGGCAAGCGATCTCGCAGGTGTTGCGGTTTCGACCCCGCCGGCTGGTCCTCGCCCTGGGCGGAAGCGCCGGCACCGACGGCGGGACGGGCATGCTCGCCGCGCTGGGATTCACGTTCGCCGACGCCGACGGCCGGCAACTGCGGGCCTGCGGCCGGACCCTGCACCAGGTCCACACGGTCGATTCCTCCCGAACGGTGAACATGACCGACGTCGAGATCGTGATCGCCGGCGACGTCACCAACCCGCTGACCGGACCGCACGGCGCCGCCGCCGTGTACGGCCCGCAGAAGGGCGCCGACCCCGCGACCGTGCGCTATCTCGACGCCGGCCTCGACAACCTCGTCGAGGCGTTCACCCGCAGCGGCCACCCGCAGGCGCGTGCGATCGCGAACTCCCCCGGCGCCGGTAGCGCGGGCGGCATCGGATTCGCCGCCATGATGCTCGGAGCACGCATGGTCTCGGGTGCCGAGTACTTCCTCGACCTGCTCGATTTCGACGGCTGCCTCCCAGGGATGGACTTGGTGATCACCGGCGAGGGCAGCATCGACGAGCAGACCGAACACGGCAAACTCCTCACCGTCCTCGCCCGCCGCGCCCACCCGGTCCCGGTGATCGCCGTCGCGGGCCGCAACACGCTCTCCCGGAACCGTTGGGCACCTCATGGTTTCGAATACATCCATGCTCTCGGTGACTACACCGACCGGAACACGGCCAGCGACCCGGAGCTGACCGGCGAACTCCTCACCCACATCGGGCGCGACATCGGCCGCAGCTCACTTCTCCACAACGAAGGACCACGATGACTCTCACCGACATCGAATCGCCGCTCACCGATGTGGTCGACACGTCTGCCCTGTTGTCCCGCAGGGCGAAGATCGTCTGCACGCTCGGGCCTGCCACCGCCACCGACGAGCGCACCCGCACACTCGTCGAAACCGGGATGGACATCGCCCGACTGAATTTCAGCCACGGCGACCACACCGACCACGAGGCCAACTACCGGCGCGTCCGCGCCGCAGCCGACAACACCGGCCGAGCCGTGGGAATCCTCGCGGACTTGCAGGGACCGAAGATCCGCCTCGGCCGCTTCGCCGACGGCGCGGCGGTGTGGGCGGCCGGCGAACAGGTCCGGATCACCGTCGAGGAATGCCAGGGCACCCACGACCGGGTCTCGACCACCTACACCCACCTCGCCCAGGACGCCCGGCCCGGGGACCGCCTCCTCGTCGACGACGGCAAGATCGCACTGACCGTCATCGACGTCGACCGCAACGACGTGGTGTGCCGGGTCACCGAGGGCGGCCCGATCAGCAACAACAAGGGCGTCTCCCTGCCCGGAATGAACGTCTCCGTCCCCGCCCTGTCCGGCAAGGACATCGACGACCTCGAATTCGCCCTGCGGCTCGGCGTCGACCTGATCGCCCTGTCCTTCGTCCGCGCCCCCACCGACATCGACCGCGTCCACGACGTGATGGACCGGATCGGCCGGCGGGTCCCGGTGATCGCGAAAATCGAAAAACCCGAAGCCGTCGACGACATCGAGGCGATCGTGCGCGCCTTCGACGCCGTCATGGTCGCGCGCGGCGACCTCGGCGTCGAGGTCCCCCTCGAACACGTACCGCTGGTACAGAAACGCATCGTGCAGATCGCCCGGGAGAACGCCCGGCCGGTGATCGTCGCGACGCAGATGCTCGAATCGATGATCGACAACTCCCGCCCCACCCGGGCCGAGGCATCGGACGTGGCCAACGCCGTCCTCGACGGCGCCGACGCGGTAATGCTGTCCGGGGAAACCTCCGTCGGCGCCTACCCGATCGAGACGGTCGCGACGATGGCGCGGATCCTCTCCGCCGTCGAACACCAGTCCACCACCGTCCCGGACCTCACACACATCCCGCGCACCCACGGCGGCGTCCTCTCCTTCGCCGCCCGCGACATCGGCGAACGCCTGAACGCCACAGCGCTGGTGGCATTCACCCAGTCCGGCGACACAGCACGACGCCTCGCCCGGCTCCACACCCCACTGCCACTGCTCGCATTCACCCCGGTACCCCAGGTGCGCAACGAACTCGCCCTCACCTGGGGCACCGAAACCTTCCTCGTCGACCCGGTCGCATCGACCGACGAGATGATCCGCCAGGTCGACACCGCCCTCCTCCGGCTGGGCCGCTACCGGCGCGGCGACCTCGTCGTCATCGTCGCCGGCTCACCCCCACACACCGTCGGATCCACCAACCTCATCCACGTCCACCGAATCGGCGAAGACGACTTCACGAAGTAGACGCTGCCGCCCTCTCGAGAAGGTGCGGACGCGTGGCTCCGACGGGGTCGAGCTGCTCGTAGGCTCGTGCCACGTCGAGCAGGAACAGGTCGTTGCCCGGGGCGGCGACGATCTGCACGCCGACGGGCAGACCGTCGGCGCTGAATCCGGCGGGAACGGAGATCGCGGGGCAACCCAGCACCGTCACGGTCAGCGCGGACGTCATCCAGTCGAGGTAGTCGTCGCAGCGACGGCCGTCGACCGCTGCCGGGTACTCGAGCTCTGCGTCGAACGGAAGTACCTGCGACACGGGCATCACCAGGATGTCGTGGTGGGCGAAGAACTCGACGGCGCGCTGCTGGATCTCCGCCTGCGCCACCATGGCTTTCGCGACATCGTCGGCGGAGAGCCGGTCTGCCTGCCGGATGTTGTCGAGCAGCGACGGCTTCAGCAGGTCGGGGGTGGCGTCGGCGCGGTCACCGAGGTCGATCTTGAACCGCCACGCCCGCAGTGTGCGGAACACCCACTCGGCGTCGGGAATCGACGGCGCGTCTTCGGCCACCACGGCACCCGCGGCGGCGAAGATCGACGACTGCCGGTCGTGGATCTCGCGGACCGGCGCGTCCACGGGGAAGATGCCGTTCAGATTCACGGACACCGCGACGCGCAGACCCTGCAGGCCGGCGACACCGAGACGCGGCGCGAGGGCGTCGGCGCTGAGCGAACTGCGGATCCGCGCGTCGGGTCCGGAGATCACCGACAGCAGCAGTTCCAGGTCGTCGACGTTCCGGGCCATCGGTCCCTGTGTCACGAGTGCGTCCCAGGGCGCACTGTTCGGCCAGCACGGGACGCGGCCCGGAGTGGGGCGCAATCCGACGACGTTGCAGAAGGACGCCGGGTTGCGCAGCGAACCGCCCATGTCGCTGCCGTCGGCGAGCGGGACGAGTCCCGCACCGAGCGCCGACGCGGCGCCGCCGCTCGAGCCACCCGCGCTCTGGGTGGGGTCGTACGGGTTGGTGGTGGTCCCGAAGACGGGGTTGAACGTGTGCGAGCCGGCGGCGAATTCGGGGACGTTGGTCTTGCCGATCGTGACGGCCCCGGCCGCGATGACGCGTTCGGCGATCAGCTCACTGGTCTCGGGCACGTTGTCGACGAGGAGCGGCGAGCCCGCCACCGTGGGGAAACCGGCGACGTCGTGAGTGTCCTTGAAGGCGAACGGCAGTCCGTGCAGCGGCCCCACCGGGGTCCCGGCGGCCGTCTGTGCGTCGGCCGCGGCGGCGGTGGCGTGCGCCCGGTCCAGGTCGAGGCTGACGATCGCGTTGACCGTCGGATTCACCTGCGCGATCCGGTCCGTGTGCAGGTCGAGCAGCTCGCGGGCCGAGATGTCTTTGCTACGGAGTGCGGCCAGCATCTCTCGCGCGGTCGAGTAGTGATCGATGGTCATTACGTGGTCTCCAGGATCGGGGTGGCGGCCGGAAGGTCTTCCGACGACGCGGGGGCCGGGGTGCGGGGACGGGTGGCGCGGACGACGGCCTCCACGACGGCGATCACCGCGAGGTTGAGGACCAGGCCGCAGATGCCGGCGTCGATGTTGGCGAGGTTCAGTTCGAAGACGGTCATCACGATGACGGTGAGCATTCCGACGACGAGACCCGCGAACACGGATTGCTTGGCGAGCAAAGGCTTCTCGGGCAGGGCCAGCGCCAGGCCGGGGGCGAGTTGGCTGAGACCGCCGAACGTGAGCAGCAACAGGTTGGCCAGCAGATCGGGGCGCGTCAGGCCGAGCACGAGAGCCATGGTGGCAGCGGCGATCACGACCAGGTGGTTGAACCGGAGCTTCGTGCGCTCGCTTTCGATCTTCACCAGGTTGTGCGACGCCAGCGTCGAGATGCCGATGCAGATGGCGCCGGCAGGCAGCATCGCGGCGGAGGCTGCGGCGATCGCGATCAGTCCGAGCGCCCAGTTCGGCAGGGCTCCCCCGGCCAGCGTGAGCAGGACGGCGTTGCTGCTGGTGTTGGGATTCAGCGCGAGGATCCCGACGAAACCCAGCATGATCGGAAGAATCATGACCACCTGGTACATCGGCAGAAAAGTGTTGTTGGAACGGATCACTCGACCGTTCTTCGCGGCCAGCAGCGGCGGCCAGAGGTGCGGGGTGGTGAGGAACCCGCAGCCGATCGCGGAGATCAGCAGGCTCGTGGTCCACCAGACCTTGTCGTAGTCGCCGGGATTCACGGTCAGCATCTCGCTGTGGGTCTGGGCGATCTGGCCGAACACGTCGCCGATGCCACCGGCGAAGTGCAGCGGGATCACGATGGACAGCACCACGACGGCGAGCAGGATCAGGACGTCCTTGACGTATGCGGTGCGCGCGAGGCCGTGAATGCCGGCCCACAGCACGAACCCGACGACGAGGACGGTCGCGACGATCATGCTCAGCGTGCCCGAACTCGCGCTGCCCGTGACGAGACGGACGATCAGACCGAGGCCGGTGATCTGCAACTGCAGGTACGGCAGCAGGAAGATGATGCCGCACAGGGCGACGAGCCGGCCGAGGAGCGGGCTGCGGTACCGGTCCGCGAAGAAGTCGGCCTGGGTGATGTAGCCGCGGTCCTTGCTGAGCTTCCAGATCCGCGGTCCGATGAAATACAGGGCCACGTAGCCGAGCGGGATGTACGGGATGGCGTAGGTGGCGCCGATGCCCGCGGTGAACGCGATACCGGCGACACCGAGGAACGTGAACGTGGTGAACGATTCACCGGCTTGCAGGAAGAAACTGGTGACCACACCGAAGTTCCGTGTGCCGACCGTCCACTCGCTCAAGTTCTGAGCGCGTTTCCGGCGTCCACCGACCGCGATCACGGCCAATCCGATCATGCCGGCCAGGGTGATCCACAGAGCTGAGTTCGTCATAGCGTCGCCTCCTCGAGCTGGAGGTCGTCGCTCCGCTCCTCGTGCGGCCGGACGAGGCCGAACTCCACCGCCGCCAGCGCGGGCAGCAGCAGGAGCACCCAGGCCGAGCACCAGACCAGCAGCCGGGGCATTCCCAGCCACAGGTCGGCGGTGTTCACAAACGGCAGCCACACGGCGGTGACGAGTGCGAGCACCGGGGCGACCGGGACGAGCAGCAGCCAGCGGCGCTGCGGCGAATCCTCGATCGCCCCGAGAATGGCGTCTCGTTGCATGCTGTTCCTTCTTCCATCCGGGGAGTAGAGGAAGCATGCGTGGTGCGGATCACAGCACTCAACAGCTGGACGAGGTTCGGCGAAATCGGCCACCAGCCTGTCGGAGATCGCAATCAGGTGCGCCGGAGGGGCCGCCCGATGTCGAAATCCGTCACATCGCCCGCCCGCTGCGTTTGACCGCCTGCACCACCATGTTGGTTTCCAGGGCGGCCGCGTCCGCCACCCACGGCGCGGTGGTGATGTAGTCGTAGAGCACCGACTCGTCGGGCGCGGCGATGTTGGCGACCACCTGGTACTCGCCCGCCGTGCCGGCGGCGTACCGCACGTACGGCATCTCGAGCATCCCCCGCACGAGCGGTTCGATCCGGTTGCGCTGAGTCTTGATGAACAGCATCGCCTCGGCACGCAGCCCGAACAAGACCGGATCCACCACCACCCGGAGGCTGATCGCACCCTCGGCGAGCAGCGACTGGACGCGTCGCCGGGCCGTCGCCTCGGACACGCCCGCGGTCCGGGCGAGCGCCGTGGTGCCCACCCGCCCGTTCTGCATCAGCTCGCGGATGATCGTCCGGTCGACGGGATCCCGGGTGCCGCGTTCCAGGTCCGTGAGGAATGTCGCCGGAGGCGACACCCCGCCGATCGCTTCCTTCTCGGCGGGGGTCAGCACCCCGGCCTCCCATTCGCGGACCGTGCGGAAGTACCGCAGCACGGGGTCGGTCCAGCTTCGGACCACGCCCATCGTCGCGGGCAGTTCGTCCATGACGAGCTTCGGGAGGCGGTCCCGGGACACGTGGATCTCGGCCACACAATCGGCGGTGCCGGTGAGGATGTACACGAAGATGCAGTCGCTGCGCTGGGCGAGGGCGCTCGCCGCCACTCGCACCGTTCCCGGCGAGCACTGGAGGCGGACGATCGCGGTGCCGCCGCTGTTCGCGACGGCGGTGACGGCCACCCGGCCGGACTCGAGGAGCGCGATGCCGTGCCGGGTGACGTTCCGCTCGGGTTCGCCGAGCGCCTGGGCGATGCGGCTCCAGGAGCACCGCCCATCGACCTGGAGGGCGGCGACGATCCGCTGATCGAGCGAGAACCTGCGTTCGGTCATTGCAGCCGCCTGCCCTCCATGCAACGTGTGCATGCGATGTTAGGCCAGTCGATGGTGGCGAGAATCCAGATCCTGTTCGCAGCTGATATCGCGCCCGGGCATCGTGTTCGAAACCGCTGGTCTGCAACAGAACACGCCACACGCCAGAACCGCAGACGAACACTCTCGATCACCAAAGGTTAGGCTAACCGTATATGGTCGAGGCGGGGCGGCACGCATCGCCGCGCACCACAGTTATCCGCTACGAAAGGGGATCGCAGATGCAGTCGACGGCCATTGCCGAGTCCGCAGAGACTTCGGCGGACCTCCCGCCGGGCGCGCCGTTCGTTCTCTCCCGCCCGCACGGCACTGTGATCGCCGACGGCATCCGCACCGGTTACGACTCCGCCCGCGACGCCGCCGCCGCCCTGCGGAACGGCACCTCGACGTCGGTGGTCGGCGCGCTCGCCTTCGACCCGTCACATCCCGCCGCGCTGATCGCACCACAGGCGCTGCGTCATCACCCGGGAAGCTGGACCCCTCGCCTGCAGGCCCTTCCGCGCGTGCGCGCCGGTGAGTCGATTCCCCCGGAGGACGAGCACATTTCCCGGGTCGCCGCCGCCATTCACGTGCTGCGGGAACCCGATGCCACACTGCACAAGGTGGTACTCGCCCGATCGGTCGTCCTGCACGCCGACGAACCGCTGCATCCGCACGCACTGCTCGCGCAGCTCGTGGCGAACGACCTCGGCGGCAACGGCTTCAGCGTCGATCTGAGTGCCGCAGGCACCGGCTGGTCGGGACGGCACCTCGTCGGCTCGAGTCCCGAGGTGCTCATCCGCCGCCGCGGCAACACCGTGACCTGCCATCCTCTCGCCGGATCCGCTCCCCGGCACACCGATCCCGAGATCGACCGGCTGACCGCCGAAAACCTTGCGTCGTCGGAGAAGAACCTGCGTGAACACGCCCTCGTCGTCGAGGCGCTGCGAGCGAGCCTCGAACCGTTCTGCACCGAACTCGACATCCCGGACAGGCCCACCCTCACCAGCACACCGCAACTGTGGCATCTCGGCACGCCCGTGTCGGGACGGCTGCGGGACCGCTCGGTGACCGCACTGGACCTCGCCTTCGCCGTGCACCCGACCCCGGCCGTGTGCGGCACCCCCACCGACGCGGCGCGTGCGCTGATCGGCGCACTCGAGGGCGACCGCGGCTTCTACGCCGGCGCCGTGGGCTGGGCCGACGCCGACGGAGACGGCGAATGGATGGTCACCATCCGGTGCGCGCAGATCGACACCGACCGCACCACCGTCACGGCGTACGCCGGCGGCGGCATCGTCGCCGCATCCGAACCGGACGACGAACTCGCCGAGACCACAACCAAACTGGGCACCGTCCTCGCCGCACTGGGGCTCCCCCGATGAGCGGCACCACACTGGTCGTCGGGGCGGCCCAGGGCATCGGGCGGGCAACGGCCGTCACCCTGTCGCGGTCCGGTCACCGCCTGGTACTGCTCGATCGTGACGCCGACGGCCTCGCCGCCACCGCGGCACTGCTCGACACCCCGCCGCTCGGTACCGCCGTCACCGACATCCGCGACACCGACGCCGTCACCGACACCGTCCGCCGGATCGAGGACGAGCACGGTCCCATCACCGCACTCGCACACGTGGCGGGTGTGCTCGAGACCGGATCGGTGCTCGACGCCGACCCCGAGAGCTGGCAGCGCGTGTTCGACGTCAACGTCACCGGCCTCGTCAACGTGCTGCGGGCGGTCGGCACCGGAATGCGCGAGCGTGCAGCCGGTTCCATCGTCGTGGTCGGCTCCAACGCCGCGGGCGTCCCCCGCACCGGCATGGGCGCGTACGGCGCGTCCAAGGCCGCCGTGTCGATGATCGTCCGGGTACTCGGCCTCGAGCTGGCCGAATACGGGATCCGCGCCAACATCGTCGCCCCCGGCTCGACGGACACCGCGATGCAGCGGTCGCTGTGGGCGGACCCCGCCGACGACACCGGCGCGCGCGGGGCGATCGACGGCGACCTGGGCACGTTCAAGGTCGGAATCCCGCTGGGCCGCATCGCCGACGCCGCCGACATCGCGGACTCCGTCGAGTTCCTCCTGTCGGAGCGGGCGCGTCACATCACCATGCAGGCGCTCTACGTCGACGGCGGCGCTACCCTCCGAGCCTGACGCCCCGAACAGCCATGCCCGTGAAAGGACTTTCGATGAGCACGAGCGTTCGCGCTCCCCTGGAGATCACCGTCGGTTACCCCGCCGACCTCGCCGCACGCTACCGTGACGCCGGGTACTGGACGGACGAGACGTTCCAGCAGTTCCTGGGCGCCCGCGCCGAGCAATTCGGGGACGCGATCGCCGTGACCGGGCCGGACGCGTCCGGGGTCGACATTGCCCTCACCTACCGGGAACTGTCCGACCGCGCCGACCGGCTCACCGCCGGGCTGCAGTCGTCGGGGGTGCAGCCCGGCGACCGGGTGGTGGTGCAACTGCCGAACATCGTCGAGTACGTCGAGGTGATCTTCGCGGTCTTCCGGCTCGGCGCACTGCCGGTGTTCGCGCTCCCCGCGCACCGCGCCCAGGAGATCTCCTACTTCTGCAGCTTCACCGACGCCGCGGCCTACGTCGTCACCGATACGCACGCCGGATTCGACTACCGCACCCTCGCCCGCGACGTGGTGTCCTCGGCCGAGAATCCGCCCCGGATCATCGTGGCCGGGGACGCAGAGGAGTTCACGTCACTCGACGAACTCCGGGCGGCGGAACCGATGTCGGACTGGCCGGCGGTGGGTCCGGAATCGGTGGCGTTCCTGCAGCTCTCGGGCGGAACCACCGGGGTGTCGAAGCTGATCCCGCGCACCCACACCGACTACCTGTACTCGGTGCGCGAGTCGGACCGCATCTGCGGCGTCGACGAGAGCACGCGCATGCTCGTCGTTCTGCCTGCGGCGCACAATTTTCCGATGAGCTCACCGGGCATCCTCGGCGTGCTGCACGCCGGTGGTCGCGTGGTGCTCGCGCCGGATCCGAGTCCCGACACCGCGTTCGCGCTCATCGAGAAG
Source organism: Rhodococcus sp. JVH1 (assembly GCF_000280725.2). NCBI lineage: Bacteria > Bacillati > Actinomycetota > Actinomycetes > Mycobacteriales > Nocardiaceae > Rhodococcus > Rhodococcus sp. JVH1. Next base: position 2,719,737 of record NZ_CP166289.1, read on the forward strand.
GAGGGCGTCACGATTACGTCGCTGGTGCCGCCGCTCGCGTTGGCGTGGCTGGCCGCCAGTGGTCGCACGGAACGCGACCTCTCGAGCCTCGAGGTGCTACAGGTGGGCGGTGCCAAGTTCAGCGCCGAGGCCGCGAAGCGGGTCCGTCCCGAACTCGGGTGCACGCTGCAGCAGGTCTTCGGGATGGCGGAGGGCCTGGTCAACTACACCCGCCTCGACGACCCGGAAGACACGATCGTCACCACCCAGGGCAGACCGATCAGCCCCGACGACGAGGTCCGGGTCGTCGATGACCGGGGCGAGCCCGTCCCGAACGGCACGTCCGGTCATCTGCTCACCCGCGGCCCGTACACCGTCCGCGGGTATTACCAGGCTCCCGAACACAATTCGACGGCGTTCACCGAGGACGGCTTCTACCGCACCGGCGACATCGTCCGGCTCACGGACGACGGCTACCTCGTCGTCGAGGGCCGCGCGAAGGATCAGATCAACCGCGGCGGCGAGAAGGTGGCCGCGGAAGAGGTCGAGAACCATCTGCTCGCACACCCCGCCGTCGCCGACGTCGCGGTGGTGTCGATGCCCGATCCGTATCTCGGCGAGCGCAGTTGCGCGTTCGTCGTGGTCCAGGGCGAGCAGCCGAAGGCGGTCGAACTCAAGAAGTTCGTCCGCGGCCGCGGACTCGCCGAGTACAAGGTGCCGGACAAGGTGGTGTTCGTCGACGAGTTCCCCGTCACCGGCGTCGGCAAGATCAGCAAGTCCGACCTGCGCCGGGCACTGGAGAAGACGTTCGTGACTTCGTAACCCGACCCCGCTATCGGGACAGTCTCCCCAGCAGCGCGGACGCGACGGCGATCCCGAGCACCGCGGCCGCCACGAGCACCCCGAAGTCCAGCCAGTAGTTCGTTGGCTGGCCGATCAGCAGCCCCCTGAGTGCGGACACCTCGTAACTCAGGGGGTTCACGCGGCTGATCGCCTGGACCCACCCCGGCATCAATTCCACCGGGTACAGCGCGTTCGACGCGAAGAACAGCGGCATCGTGATCGCCTGCCCGATCCCCATCAGCCGGTCGCGTTTGAGCACCACCCCGGCGATGGCCACCGACAGGCACGAGAAGAACGCCGCTCCCAGCACCACGACCGCGACGACACCTAGAAGTCGCACCGGATTCCACGTCATTCCGACGCCGAGCAGCGCCGCCACGACCACGACGACCACGGCCTGGGCCACTGCGCGAACACCGGCCGCGAACGCCTTGCCCGTCACGAGAGCCGCTCGCGGAGTGGGAGTCACGAGCAGTTTGGTCAGGACCCCGGCGTCGCGTTCCCAGATGATCTGGATGCCGTAGAAGATCGCGACGAAGAGCGCCGACTGGGCGATGATGCCCGGCGCCAGATAGTCCAGGTAGGGGACGTCGCCGGTCGGGATCGCGCGAATGCGGCTGAACGTCTCCCCGAAGATGACGAGCCACAGGATCGGCTGGATCACCCGGGTCACCAACTCGGTGCGGTCGTGGCGGAGCTTCTGCACTTCGACCAGACAGAACGTGACGATCCGCGACAACAACCGGAGCACACCCCGGGTCGGCGGTTCAGCCCATACGGCGGGCAGTGCGGCGGGCGCTGCGGACATCCCGGAGCCCTCCCTTCTCGTCGGCGGTGAGACTGTCACCGGTGAAGTGGCGGAAGACGTCGTCGAGCGTCGCGTCCGGCCCCAGTTCGGCGACGAGTCCCGATGGGGAACCGACCGCCCGCAGTTCGCCGCGGTGCATCAACGCGACCCGATCACACAGTGCCTCGGCCTCTTCCATGTAGTGGGTGGTGAGCAGGACCGTCATCCCGTACTGCTTCTGCATCTCGGTGACGCGGGTCCACACCGAATCCCGTGCGACCGGATCGAGCCCGACCGTCGGTTCGTCGAGCACCAGCAACGACGGCCGGTTGACCAACGCCTGCGCGAGTTCGAGACGCCGGACCATGCCGCCCGAGAAACTCGACGCCACCCGATCGGCGACATCGGCGAGGTCGACCATCTCCAGCACCTCGTCCACCCGGCGCCTGCGTTCGGACCGGGGTACGTCGTAGAGGCGGGCGAACCAGGACACGTTCTCACGGGCGGTGAGCGCGCCTTCGATCGACAACTGTTGCGGCACATACCCGAGCAGCCGTCGAACGGCCATGGCCTGGGTGCGCACGTCGTACCCGAAGATGCTCACGTCGCCGCCCTGCAGTGGGAGAAGCGTGTTGAGCAGTCGGATCGTGGTGGTCTTCCCCGCCCCGTTGGGGCCGAGAAGGCCGAAGCACTCCCCCGCCTCGATCACGAGACTCAGGTCCTTCACCGCGGCGTAGTCCCCGAACGAGTAGGTCACGTGCGACAGTTCCAACGCGCCGCCTGTCGGCCGCAGTCGTGCGGCGGTCTGCGCCCTCCGAAACATCATCTGACGACCTCCTGATCGCTCGGCCCCGCCTGGTCCGGGTGGAGTGCTCCGGCGAGGCGGGTGATGGCGGGTATGGCGGATTCGATGGCCTTCCTGTCCTCGGCACTCAGCCCGTCGAATGCGGCGGCGACCTCGATGTTGCGGCGGTCGCGCCAACGCTCGACCTGTGCCCGAGCGTCGTCGGTGAGCGCCAGGCGGGCGACGCGGCGGTCGGACTCGTCCCGCACCCGTTCGACCAGCCCGGCGTCGGTCAGTTGCCGCACGAGGGTGGAGACCGTGTTCGCCGCGAGTCCCAGAGCCGCCGCGGCCTCCGCTACGGACGTGCCGGGCCTGCGGCGGAGCAGACGGACCAACTCCACCTGTGACCCCGTCAACGGGGTCTCCGGCCACGGCCGCCCGACCCGACGGCGCGTGTGCCGGCGCAGCAATCCGATTGCGGCGAAGAGCTGTTCGGCAGGCGACTCGTTCTGTGCCATGAAAACAATATAGCTCTGTTTCAGAGGTATTACGAGGGCGGCTACGCTCGGGCATGCAAAAGCGATTCGGATGATCGAGGTGACGAGGAGACGTCTGCATGTGCCTGGTCCTGTTCGCCTGGCATACCCGCCCCGATCTCCCCCTCGTCGTCGCGGCCAACCGCGACGAGTTCTACGCCCGCCCCACCGAACCGCTGAGCAGGTGGGACGACGGGTTCCTCGCGGGCCGCGACCTGCTCGCAGGCGGCACCTGGATGGGAATTGCCGACTCCCTGCGATTCGCGGCCGTCACCAACGTCCGGGGCGGCGCCCCCTCGACCGGGGCACGGTCCCGCGGCGCCCTGCCCGTCGACTACCTCCGCGGCCGACTGTCCCCCGCCGACTACGCCGAACAGGTGGCCGCGACCGGCGTCGAGTACGGCAGTTTCAACCTGCTCGTCGGCGACCCCACGGAACTGCGGTGGGCCACCAACCGGCCCCACGGCAGGCAGCAGCGGGTGGAACCCGGCGTCCACGGCCTCTCCAACGCCGAACTCGACACGCCGTGGCCGAAGGTGACCGGCGGCAAGCAGGCGTTCGCCGCCGCGCTAGACGCCGATGACGGCAGCCCCGATGCCGACCCGGGGACGTACTTCGACGTGCTCGCCGACAGCGACCCCGCACCGTGGGACTCACTGCCCGACACGGGCATCGAACCCGAACTCGAACGCGCCCTGTCGTCCCGGTTCATTCACTACGGCGACTACGGGACGCGGGCGTCGACACTGCTGCGGGTCCGGCCGGACGGCACCTTCGACATCACCGAACGACGGTTCAACGAGAACGGCCCCACCGGCGAGGTCCGCTTCCCCGCACGTGAGTGACAAAGTGTGCTCCCGCACGCTTTGCCACTCACGTCAGGCGAGGGAGGAACGGATGACGCCCGCCGTCTGATCGAGCGCGATCCGGCTCGGCGACTTCGGCATTCCGCGCAGCCCGAACCCGTCACCGGCCGTCCGGGGAACGACGTGCAGGTGGACGTGGAAGACCTCCTGGCCGGCGGCGATCCCGTCGGCCAGGAACAGGTTGACGCCCTGGGCCCGCATCGGCCCGTGACGCAGTGCGGTCGCGATGCGCTGTCCCACCGCGAACACCGCCGCGCCGTCGCCCGGGTCGAGGTCGGCGAGCCCGCTCGCGTGCCGCTTCGGGACCACCAGCAGGTGTCCGGACGTCCACGGCCGGATGTCCATGAACGCCATCACGTCGTCGTCCTCGTGCACGACGCTGGCGTCGGATCGGCCCGACACGATCTCGCAGAAAATGCAGTTCACGGGGTAGGCACCTCCGGTGCTTGTGCGTGGTTGACGAGTGCCTGCACTCGTTAACCACGCACGGGCGGCGAAGCCGCCTACAGGATCGGGGACGGCTGGTACGCGGCCGCCTCGGGGTCGGCGTCGACGAGCTTCTGCACCTGCGCGACGACCGTGGCGACCTGCGCCTCGGCGGCACCGATGAACGCCTTCTTGTCGGCAAGGGCCTCGTCGAGGGCGGCCCGGTCGAGGGGCAGGCGGTCGTCGGCGGCCAGGCGGTCGAGGAGGTCGGGTTCCCTGCCCTCCTCGCGCATCGCCAGCGCGACGGCGACGGCGTGTTCCTTGATGACCTCGTGCGCCGTCTCCCGGCCAACTCCTGCCCGCACCAGAGCCATCAGGACCTTGGTCGTGGCGAGGAACGGCAGGTACCGGGTGAGTTCCTTCTCGATGACGGCGGGGTAGGCGCCGAATTCGGCGAGCACCGTCAGGAACGTCTCGATCAGTCCGTCGATCGCGAAGAATGCGTCCGGCAGCGCGACGCGGCGCACCACCGAGCAGAACACGTCGCCCTCGTTCCACTGCGCGCCCGCGAGCTCGGCGGCCATGGACGCGTATCCGCGCAGCACGACCTGCAGTCCGTTGACGCGCTCGCAGGAACGGGTGTTCATCTTGTGCGGCATCGCGGACGACCCGACCTGGCCGGGCTGGAACCCCTCGGTGACCAGTTCGTGGCCGGCCATCAGGCGGATGGTGTGCGCGAACGACGACGGCCCGGCCGCTACCTGCACCAGCGCGGACAGCACGTCGTGGTCCAGCGACCGCGGGTACACCTGGCCGACGCTCGTGAACACGTGGGAGAAGCCGAGGTGCTCGGCGACCTTCTGCTCCAGCGCCTCCAGCTTGGACGCGTCACCGTCGAGGAGGTCGAGCATGTCCTGCGCGGTGCCCATGGGTCCCTTGATGCCGCGCAGCGGGTAGCGGTCGATCAGCTCGCGCAGCCGGGTGAGCGCGACGAGCAGTTCGTCGGCGGCCGACGCGAACCGCTTGCCCAGCGTGGTGGCCTGCGCCGCGACGTTGTGCGACCGGCCTGCCATGACGAGGCTGCCGTACTCGGCGGCCCGCTCGGCCAGCCGGGCCGCGACCGCGACACCGTGCGCGTGGACGTGCTCGAGCGACCGCAGGATCTGCAACTGCTCGACGTTCTCGGTGAGGTCGCGGCTGGTCAGACCCTTGTGAACCTGCTCGTGCCCGGCGAGCGCGTTGAACTCCTCGATGCGGGCCTTCACGTCGTGGCGCGTGACGCGCTCACGGTCGGCGATGGAGTCGAGGTCCACCTGCTCGAGCACCCGCTCGTAGTCGGCGAGCGCCTCGGCAGGCACGTCGATCCCGAGTTCCGCCTGGGCACGCAGCACGGCGAGCCACAGCTGACGCTCGAGGACGATCTTGTGCTCGGGCGACCACAACTCGACGAGTTCGGGGCTGGCGTAACGGTTGGCAAGGACGTTCGGGATGCGGCTCACGAGTCCTCAGTTTACGGCGGTGCTACAGCTCGACGTGGTCCGGCCGGTCCAGGGCGGGCGCGACGACGTCGACGACGTCGAGCAGCATGGCCCGGGCGAGGGCCCGCAGGTCGGGGTCGTGTTCGCCGAGCGCGGTCACCAGGGCTCCGTCGACGACGGCGACGAGCCGCCGTAGTTGCTCCTGCCGGACGTCGCGGTCGGAGCGTCGCAGGGCCTCGGTGAGTATGTCGTCGAGTTGCGCGCGCAACCGCAACTGCACCTCGCGCAGTTCGGGGCGACGCGCGCAGGCCGTGAACCGCTCGTACCGGGAGATCAGCCTCTCGCGGCAGTCCTCACTGATCAGGGCCGGTCCGACGAGTAGGTCGAGGAGGAGGTCGACGGTGGATTCGCGGCCGCGCCGCCGGTGCGTGACGTCGTCGACGCGGCTGCGCATGACCGCGAGATCGCGGTTGCCGTTGCATTCGACGGCCTTCGCGATCAGGTCGTCCAGCGACTCGAAATAGTAGGTGGTCGACGCGAGCGGAAGGTCGGCGCGGGTGGCCACCGAGCGGTGCCGGACCGCGTCGAATCCGCCCTCGAGCAACAGATCGGCGGCAGCCTCGACCAGCGCCTGTCGGCGCCGTTCGCCCTTCGGAGTTGCCGCAGATGACACCAATTCATCCTGCCAGCCGCGGGTGCCGCACCAGGGCAAATTGGACGACAGACCGTGAAGTATGTGGGCGGTGGAGCCCGCCCGCGTAGCGTCGGAACCATGCGGGTGTCGGTGCGGATGCCGGCCCTGGGATGTGCGGCGACGGCGCCGATGGCCCTCGTGTCGGCGTGCGGCTCCGCACCGGATCCGGAGACGTCGTCCGCGGCCGCGTACACCGCCGCGGCGTGCCCGTCCCGAACGTCCCCGGGGTGCCGCGACTGGACCTCGGACCCGACTTCAGCTGCGGAACCCTGACCGTGCCGGAGGACCGATAGCGTCCGGGCGGACGACGGATCGAACTGGCCGTGACGGTCGGCTTTCTCGAGAAGCCGGCCGGCAGCTACGACACGAGAGCCTCGCGCGAGTACAGATGCCGGCCTTCACGACCGGATGAGATTCAGGGGCCGACCGGCGAGGCGACGGAGCCGCAGGGCGATCGTCACCAGCGCCGGGAACGTCACGGCGAGAAGCGTGAATCGCTGGAGAAGTCCGGCGACGGCGTGCAGTGGGGCACCCTCCGGCATCGCGAACCGGCCCAGCATCACAAAGCATCCCAATCCGAGCACCCCGGCGACCGCGGTGTACCGCGCCAGGTCACGCCACCGCGGATCGGCGGCGAACCGGCGCGACAGCACCACCAGGGCCAGGGCACTGCAGGAGAAGAACGTCACCCCCGAGATCACATGATGGCCCGGGTCGTAGGCCACCCCGGCCTGATCCTCACGCAACGGGAACACGGCGGCGAGGGTCAGCCCGACCGCTGCCGTGCCGAGCAGGGCCGGTCCCGCCCAGCCGAAGCACGTCGCCGCGATGCCGCGGTGCAGTCCGGCCACGAAGATCAGCAGTAGCGCAGCGAAAGCCAGGAAGTTCAGCTGCTGGATCCACCCACTCGGGTCCGCCTCGAGAGCGCTGATCGGGTCGGCGATCGGGCTGTAGTCGTCCCGGAGGAATGTCTCCTGGGCGACGAACCCCGCGGTGAACAGCAGCGGTCCCGCTGCGCCCGCACGGGCGGCCCACCGCTGGAAGTCGGAGCGCGGCACGAGAACTGACGTGGTGACCATGCCTTCGACGCTAAAGCCAGGTCACCACCCGGGCATCGGCAGATTCACCCATCCCGCCCGGGCGGAACATGGGTCGTTCTACCCACTGCGGTCAGTTGTCGGGAAGGACGGCTCCGGTCGACGCGTCCACGTTCACGTCGTAATCCCAGCCCTTGGTGTCGCGGATGTGAATGTGCCACACCGTCATACCGTCCCGCTCCTGTTGCTCGGCGTTCGCGACCGTGCCACCCGGGACGGTCGCGACAGCGATCTGTTCCGCCTGCTGCTGGGTGACCGCCCCGCCGGCGGGGGGCGCGGGTGCGGGTGTCGCGGTGGTCTCCCTGTTCTGACTGTCGGGCACCACCGCGCCAGTCGCCGCGTCGACATTCACGTCGTAGTCGTAGCCCCGTGTGTCGCGGATGTGGACGTGCCACACCGTCTTACCGTCTCGCTGTTGTTCCTCGGAGTTCGCGACCGTGCCACCCGGGACCGTCGCGACAGCGATCTGCTCCGCCTGCTGCTTGGTGACCGCCGACGCCACCGCGGTGCCCGTAGTCGTCGGCGCTGCAGTCGTGGCCGTGGCCGACGCCGTGGCACTGGCAGATGTCGACGAGGTGTCGCTGCTGTCGGAACCGCACCCGCCCAGCAGCAGCGCGGAGGCCGCGACAACCGGGATCAGGCTCGCACATCGCACAATTCTGGTGGTCATCGTGGCTCCTCGATCGCTCGACGGCGTGGACCTGCCTGTCAGAGTACGGGAGCGACAACCGACCTCGCGGTAGTTTTCACTTCGGAGCACAGAGCTGTGTCAGCCCGTCACCACGCCCGGCACGACCGCCTGCCGAGGCCCCGCCGGGCCAGCACGAGCCAGACGATGGGCAGGAAGACGAGCGGGGGGACGCGGACCAGGGCGACCCACAGGATCGCGGCGAGCACGGCCACCACGAACACGAGCGTCCGCAGCGCGGCCGCCTCCCGTCCCGGATCACGTCGCACACGATCGGGCTCGGGCACGAAGCGCTGCTTGTCCGGAAGGTCCGCGAACAGCGGCGTGAGGTCGGCGGCAGTCTTGGCGAGGTACGCCTGGCGGACCCTCGCGTCGAACTCGTCGGTCTCGAGCCGTCCGGCTGCGAAATGTTCGGCGAGTGCCGCCGCGGCTTGCTCCCGTTCCACGGTCCCGATGCGGACTCCGCCGGGAACGGGTGGCTGTGGATGACTGATGTCGCTCATGTCGTCGCCTCAGGGCCGGTGTGTAACACTGTAATCCTAGCCACAGTGTAGGCCTTCTACTCCTGGTCGCGCCCGTGGAAACCTTCCCGGCGCTGCTCCTCGGCACGTTCCCGGCATCGCCGCACGAACTCGGCTTCCTCCGGGTCGGCGGGCAGCTGATCACCCGGGTCCTTCTGCGGCCGTCCGACGACGAGCCACAACACCGACCCGATGAGCGGAAGCAGCAGCACGATCACCAGCCAGCCCTCCTTCGAGAGGTTCCGGAACTGGTCGTCGTCGGTGGTGATGGCGTCGGCGAAGCACAGGACCCACAACACGAATGCGAACAACGCGACGTACAGCATCGCCGTTCTCCTTGCCTGGCACGCCCGAACACGCAGTGCGCCCAAGTCCATCGAACAACTGCTGCGGCGGCGCCGCAAGAGCCGTGGCCGGGAAACTCCGCCTACAGCCAGCGACCCAGTCGCACCAGCGATTCCCGGACCTCGGCGGTGGACCCGGCGAACGACAGCCGGACCGTCCGGTCGCCGTGGACGGTGTCGAAATCGATGCCCGGGGCCAGCGCCAGACCGGTGTCCTGCAGCAGTCGCGAACACCATTCCGTCGACGTCGCGCCGTGGGATCCGCCGAGCAGGTGCCCGATGTCGGCGTACACGTAGAACGCGCCGTCGGCGGGCGCCAGGTCGGTGATACCCAGTTCCGGGAGTCCGGTGAGCAACAGCTCCCGGTTGACGGCGTAGCGCTGGACGTGGCCGTCGAGCTCGACCCTCGACTCCTCGGTGAACGCGGCGATCGCCGCATACTGGGAGATTGCGGGCGGGCACACCGTCATGTTCGACGCGAGCCGTTGCAACGGGCGACGCAGCCCCTCGGGGACCAGCATCCAGCCCAGCCGCCAGCCCGTCATCGAGAAGTACTTGGACACCGACCCGACGACGACGGATTCGCGCGACGTCTCCCACGAGCTGGTCATCGCCTGCTCGCCGTATCCGATGCCGTGATAGATCTCGTCGGAGATCAGCAGCGTCCCGTGGTCGTCGCACCAGCGGGCGAGCGCGGCCAGTTCGTCGGGGTCGATGACGGTGCCCGTGGGGTTGGCGGGGCTCGCGACGATCAGTCCGGCCGGCGGCTCGGGCAGAGCCTCGAGCATCGCGACCGTCGGTTGGAACCGGGTGTCCGCTCCGCAGTCGATCTCGATGACGGTACAGCCGAGCGCGGCGAGCGTGTTCCGGTAGGCCGGGTAGCCGGGGCGGGCCACCAAGACGGTGTCGCCGACGTCGAACGCGGCGAGGAACAGCAGCGTGAACGCACCCGAGGATCCGGTGGTCACGACGACGTCCTCGGCGTCGACGTCGATGCCGGACTTGGCGGAGTGGTATCCGGCGATCGCCTCCCGCAACGGCAGAATGCCGAACGTCTCCGTGTAGCCGAGAAGGTGTCCGTCGAGCACTTCCCGCGTCGCGCGGAGAACCGGCTGCGGAGCGGGAGTGGACGGCTGCCCCGCCGCGAGCGTCAGCACGTCACCGTGAGTGCGCTGACGTTCGGTGGCCGCCTTCCACACGTCCATCACGTGGAAGGTCTGGATGTTGGACCGCTGGGATTCGGGACGCACCCCTTGACGCTAGCGTGACGCGCTCACTGCCCCGCCAACGCGTCCCGCTGCGACTCCACCGTCTCCCGGATCGCCCCCACCACCGCCGCGACCTCCGGTCGGCGCAACGACTCGGGGCGCGCCACGAGCCAGTACGCCAGCGTGGCCTCGACCTGCCCGGGCAGCACCCGCACGAGGTCGTCGTGGCGGTCGGCCATGAAGCACGGCAGCAATCCGATACCCGCCGACGCCCGGGTGGCCTCGACGTGCACGAACACGTTGGTCGACGTCACCGATTCGCGCATCGAGACGGTGAGGCGGCGCGCGAGGTCGAGTTCGTCGACCTGCAGCATCGAGTCGATGAAGTAGACGAGTGAATGATCGGCCAGATCACCCACCTGTCTGGGGGTGCCGTGCGCGGACAGGTACGACTTCGCGCCGTACAGGCCGAGGGTGTAGTCGGCCAGCCACAGCGCCTCCGCCCTGTGTACCTGCGGCTTGCCCACGACGATCTCGATGTCGAGGCCCGAGCGATGTTGCGAGGCCCGGCGGGTGATCGCGACGATCTCCACGGACACCTCGGGGTGCCTGCTGCGGATCAGTGCGCCGGCGGGTGCCGCGATGTAGGCGCTGAACCCGTCGGTCGCCGACACCCGGACCACGCCCTTCAGGTGGTCGGCGCGACCGGGTTCGGCGACGAGTCCGTGGACGGCGGCCTCCACACGCTCGGCCGCGGTCAAGGCCTGCCGCCCGAGGTCGGTGAGTTCCCACCCGCCCGCGGCCTTCACCAGCACCCGGCCGCCGAGGCTTTTCTCCAGACTCGCGATCCGACGCGAGATGGTCGTGTGGTTGACACCCAGGTCGTCGGCGGCGGTGTTGAAGCGGCCGGTGCGCCCCACTGCCAGCAGTACGAGCAGGTCGTCGGCGCTGGGCAGGGCTGTTCCGGAGGTCACTTCTGCATATTTGCACATACCGACTGCAGGTTGCGTCATTGTGTGCGCACAAATATGCATCAATACTCGGCAGGACCAACGAACTGTGTCCCCAGTCACAACGGGGTGCGGAGTGTAACGAGGAGCGACAGATGAACGTCGACGAAACATCGCACGTGAAGGAAGCCCCGCCGTCCGGGCTGAAGAAGGTTGTCGGCGCATCGATGGCCGGCACCGTCGTCGAGTGGTACGAGTTCTTCCTATACGGGACCGCGGCGACGCTGGTGTTCAGCAAGGTGTTCTTCGCCGCCGGCGGCAACGAACTCGACGCGATCATCGCGGCGTTCGTGACCTACGCCGTCGGCTTCGTTGCCCGGCCTCTCGGCGGCATCGTCTTCGGTCACTTCGGCGACAAGTTCGGCCGCAAGCAACTGCTCCAGTTCAGCCTGCTCCTCGTCGGCGCGGCCACGTTCCTGATGGGCTGCCTACCCACGTACAACCAGATCGGGTACTGGGCCCCTGCCCTGCTCGTCACTCTCCGCTTCATCCAGGGATTCGCCGTCGGCGGCGAGTGGGGTGGCGCCGTGCTGCTGGTCGCCGAGCACAGCCCGAACCGCTCCCGCGGCTTCTGGTCGTCGTGGCCGCAGGCCGGCGTGCCTGCGGGCAACCTCGTCGCGACCGTCGTCCTGCTGATCCTGACGACGACGCTGTCCGATGCGGCGTTCCTCAGCTGGGGCTGGCGCGTGGCGTTCTGGCTGTCGGCCGTGATCGTCCTCGTCGGCTACTACATCCGCACGAAGGTCACCGACGCCCCGATCTTCATCCAGGCGCAGAAGGAAGCGGAACACATCAAGGAGACGTCGTTCAGCGTCTTCGAGGTGCTCAAGCGCTACCCCCGCGGCGTGCTGACGGCGATGGGCCTGCGTTTCGGTGAGAACGTCATGTACTACCTGGTGGTCACGTTCTCGATCACCTACCTCAAGGTGGTCGTCCACACGGACACCGCGCAGATCCTCTGGTGGATGCTGATCGCGCACGCCGTGCACTTCGCGGTGATCCCGCTCGTCGGGCGACTCTCCGACACCATCGGCCGACGCCCCGTCTACATGATCGGCGCGGTGACCGCGGGCACGTGGGGCTTCTTCGCCTTCCCGATGATGAACAGCGGGCACAACGCCGTCATCCTCGGAGCGATCATCATCGGCCTGGTGTTCCACGCCTTCATGTACGCCGGTCAGCCCGCGATCATGGCCGAGATGTTCCCGACCCGCATGCGGTACTCGGGTGTCTCCCTCGGCTACCAGGTGACGTCGATCGTGGCCGGTTCGCTGGCGCCGATCATCGCCGCCAGCCTGCTCAGCAAGTACGACTCGTCCGTTCCGATTGCGATCTACCTGGCGATCGCGTGCCTCGTCACCGTCGTCGCCGTGATCGTCGCCCGGGAGACCAAGGGCATCTCGCTCGAATCGATCGACGAGGCGGACGCCCAGATCCTGGCGGACGAGAAGGCTGCCGGCGCGAAGGACGGGGTCCCCGCATGACCGAGCAGAACCTGACCGGACGCACCGCGCTCGTCACCGGCGGCGCCAGCGGGATCGGCGCGGCCTGCGCCCGGACGCTCGCCGCATGCGGAGCCCACGTCACGGTCGCCGACCTCGACGACGTGGCCGCCAAGAGTCTCGCCGACGAGATCGACGGAACCGCGTGGCACGTCGATCTCCTCGACACCGATCCGCTCACCGAACTGCGGCTCGAGACCGACATCCTCGTCAACAACGCCGGGATCCAAACCATCAGTCCCATCGAGGAATTCCGCCCCGAGGACTTCCGGCGCATCCAGACCCTGATGGTCGAGGCACCGTTCCTGCTGATCCGTGCCGCGCTGCCGCACATGTATTCCACGGGATTCGGGCGCATTATCAACGTCTCGTCCGTGCACGGGCTCCGCGCATCGGCGTTCAAAGCCGCATACGTCACCGCCAAGCACGGACTCGAGGGACTGTCGAAGGTGACGGCGCTCGAGGGCGGTCCGCACGGCGTCACCAGCAACTGCGTCAATCCCGGCTACGTGCTGACACCGTTGGTGCAGAAGCAGATCGCGGATCAGGCACAGGTGCACGGCATCAGCGAGGCCGACGTGATCGAAAAGGTGATGCTCACCGAGAGCGCGATCAAGCGACTGGTGGAACCGTCGGAGGTGGCGTCCCTCGTCGCGTGGCTCGCATCCGCCGACGCAGGCATGGTCACCGGCGCCTCCTACACGATCGACGGAGGATGGACCGCCCGCTGACGTGACAAGAAAGGCGTGCACCCCCGGATCTTCCGGGGGTGCACGCCTGTCAGTCGTCGGAGTGCCTCGACCTCAGGGAATGGCGATGCGTCCCTCGACAGCGGCCAGTCCGATGTCCTTGCGGAAGTGGCTTCCCGGCAGCTTGATCGCGGAGATCTTGGAGTACGCATCCGCGCGCGCCGCGTCGAGGTCGGCTCCGACTCCGACCACGCTGAGCACGCGTCCGCCGGCGGAGACCACCTGATCGTCGACGAGCTTCGTGCCTGCGTGGAGGACGCCGTCACCGTCGGCGCCGGTGATCACGTCACCGGTGCGCGGGGTGGCCGGGTAGTGCTCGGCCGCGACCACGACGGTCACCGCCGAGCCGTCCTGCCATTCGAGCGGCGCGACCTGATCGAGCGTTCCGGTGGCCGCGGCGTTCAGCAGTTCGCCGAGCGGGCTCTTCAGCAGCGCGAGGACCGCCTGCGTCTCGGGGTCGCCGAAGCGGCAGTTGAACTCGACCACGGCGGGGCCGTCCTTGCCGATCGCCAGACCGGCATACAGCAGGCCGCTGAAGGCGCTGCCCCGGGCGACGAGCTCGGCCGCGACCGGCTTCACGACGTCGTCGACGATCTGGGTCACGGTCTGCTCGGGCAGCCACGGCAGCGGCGTGTAGGCGCCCATGCCGCCGGTGTTGGGTCCGGTGTCGCCGTCGCCGACGCGCTTATGGTCCTGGGCAGGCAGCAGCGGCACGACGGTCTCGCCGTCGACGACGCAGAACAGCGACACCTCGGGACCGTCGAGGAAGGATTCGAGGAGAACGGGGTGACCGTTCTCGAGCAGTTCGGCCGCGTGATCGCGGGCGGCGTCCCGATCGGTGGTGACCACGACACCCTTGCCTGCCGCGAGGCCGTCGTCCTTGACCACCCAGTTGGGCCCGAAGCGGTCGAGCGCCTCGTCCAGCTTGGCGGGCGAGTCGACGATCTCGCTGTGCGCGGTCTTCACACCGGCGGCGGCCATGACGTCCTTGGCGAACGCCTTGGAACCCTCGATGCGCGCGGCGTCGGCCGACGGGCCGAAGCAGGCGATGCCTGCCGCGCGGACGGCGTCTGCGACACCCAGCACCAGCGGGACCTCGGGCCCCACCACGACGAGGTCGGCGTCGAGCTTCTTCGCGAGGGCGGCCACCGCCTCCCCGGATGCGATGTCGACGGGGTGCTGCTCGGCGATCTTGCCGATCCCGGCGTTGCCGGGCGCGCACATCAGGGCACTGACACCCGGATCGCGAGCGAGGGCGAGAAGGAGGGCATGTTCACGGGCTCCGGAGCCGATAACGAGTACGCGCACGGGTGTCAGCCTACGGGCCGCGCCGAACGGGACGTTCGGAGCGTGCGGTCTCGACAGTCCTACCGGTTCGCGTTACCGTACTTCTATAATTCCGCAATTCCGAATTATCGAATTTCCACAGGTGGAGGGATCTTCTCGATGACCAGGAAGCTGAGCGCCCTCACAGCAGCGAACACCGACGGCGGCGCCCACCCGAAGGCCCTGCAGCGGCTCGGCGTCACCGAACCCGACGCCACCGTCACGCTCGAGCAGATGGTGACCGCGATGATCCAGGAGAGCGACAACGCCGTCCCCGACTATCTGCGCGACCGACTCGGCGACGCCGCCCTCGCCGACGCCGCCGCGCAGGGCGGCTGGGACGACCTCGAGGTCCCGACCCTGCTGGGCTCGACCATCGCCCTCCTCGATCCGGCGATGTCGCGGGATGCCCGGTGGGACGCCGCCCAGCGCTACGCACACGACGGCGCCTACCGTGAACTGGTGATGCGGATGTCGCCCGGCGACGACTTCCCGGCGGTCACGGCCGGGGTGCAGGAGTCCGGGGTGAAGGGCAGGGCCGCGGGCCTCGCCTCACTGCACCGCGCGATCGCGAGCGGCGAATTCGGACCCGGCTCCCACGTCGCACGCCGAACACTCGAATGGCAGCCCGCCCCGCCCGGGCTGGACGGGCTGGGTTTCAAGGGCGGCAACCTTCCCGGAGTGGTCACCGAGGCGATGACCGATCCCGACACGACGTCGCAGCTAAGTTGTGCCGTGTGAACGACGAGTACGACGCCCGGCTCGCCGACCTCGAGGCACGCGTCCACGCCCTCGAATCGGCCCGGCCCGCCGAAACCCCGACACCCGACGTCGGCGAGAGCATCGGGCAGATCGGGTATCAGGGCACCGTCGACCTGGGCGGCGAGATCCAATGGACGATCCGCTACGACGCCGGCGCCACCCTCGACCTGTCACCCACCGCCGTGTCGAACGTGCTCGCCGCCCTGGGACATCCGACCCGCCTCGAGATCGTCCGCACCCTGCTGCGCGGTCCCGCCGGCGCGGCCGAGCTGCAGACCGCGGTCGGGCTGTCCTCGCCCGGTCAGCTCTACCACCACCTGCGCGCCCTCGGCGGGGCACGCATCGTCGAACAGGAGTCGAGGAACCACTACCGCATCGCGGCAGCGAAAGTGGTGCCATTGCTGGTCATCACCCTCGCCGCCGCGGATGTCGGGGAGCACCCCCTGTGAGTACTTATTAACCGCCCGCGGTTAATAAGTACTCACAGGCGACAGCACGGCCTTCGGAGATGGCGTGTGCGACCTTTCGCGGTACGAGAGCGTCGCCGATGACGTGCACGCGTGCGCTTTCCGGTGCGAGCTGCGACCAGTCGCGCGGGCGCCGCTCACCGGCCACGACCACCCGATCGACGTCGAGGCGCGTCCTTTCTCCCGACAGCGTGTTCTCGAACTCGACCGAGCCGTCGGTGACCGCGACGAGCGACGACAGCACGCGCACGTCGACCGGTTCGCCCGACAGCCGACGCAGGTACTGCACCCGGCCCTCCGCGGGAAGACCCGACGCGAAGGCCGCGGCGGGCGTCAGAACCGTGACGCGGTCGGCACCCGCGGCAAGCGCCGCTTCGACCGTGCTCGCTGCGGGCCAGAGCCCGAATCCGTCGTCGACCACCACGACGTGGCCGGCGCCGCGAAGAGCGCCTCCCGCACCGAGCAGCGCCTGAGAGGTGAGCACGGACGACGTTCCCGCCAATCCCTGGGGAAGTTCTTCCACGGCACCGACGGCCAGGACTACGTCGTCGAAGTCCGCCAGGTCGTCGGCATTGACGTTGTGCGCCAGACGGATTGCCACCTTCGGCATGTTGTCGGCGTAGTAGTCGAGGAGGCGACGCCAGCCGCTGCGATGCGGCGCGTCTGCCGCTGTCGCAAGCTGGCCTCCGATTCGCTCTCGTTGTTCGAAGAGTGTGACGTCGTGGTCGGGCCCGAGCCGCATCGCGCACTCGAGCCCGGCGGGGCCTGCACCGACGACGGCGATCCGTCTCCGCACTCGCGACCCGCGCGTGGGCCCCAGCGTCAGCGGGTACGCGGGACGTGCGGAATGACCCGGCGGCGCGAGGTCGGGATTGACCGAGCACAGTAGGACGGGGTCGAACGCCCGGCAGTCCTCGTTGCAGGACACGCACGGGCGGATCGACGCCTCGCGGCCGGTCAGTATCTTCCGCGGGAAGTTCGGGTCGGCGATCAGCGGTCGTGCCACACCGACGAGGTCGGCTCCCGATTGCAGTGCACTTTCGATGGACGCACCGGTCCGGAACGACTGTGACACGAGCAGCGGGGTCACTGCGGCGGCGCGTAATTGTCCGACCGACTCGAGCAGCGGCGGGTCGGTTACGGCCATGTCCCGGACGTAGGTGGTGCGTACGCCGACCGTGACGTTGACGTAGTCGAAATCGGAGAGGTGCGGTAGTACGTCGCAGAGACCGTCCATGCTCAGGCCGGCCTCGTCGCCGCCGTCGGAAGAGACGCGGACTCCGAGTACGACGCCGGGGCAGGCGTCGCGGACCGTTGAGGCGATGCGGTCGAGGATCCGCACACGCTGCGCACCCGTCGCAGCGTCTCGTCCGAGGTTCGTGTTCGGGGAGAGGAATTGCGCAAGTAGATATCCGTGGGCTGCATGCAGTTCGACGACCGGGAAGCCGGCCGACCACGCGTGGACCGCGGATGTGCGGAATGCGTCGACGATCGCGTCGACGTCGGCGCCCGAGAGGGCGCGCGGTCGCGTCGGTTCGCGGGGCGAGCGGACAGCGGACGGCGCGACGGGGTGACTCCACATCTCGGCGCCCAGAGTTTCGCGTCCGAGGTGCACCAGCTGGCAGGCCGCGATGGCTCCTTCCTCGGTGATCGCCCGCGCCCGAGCCTCCAGTCCCGCGAGGGCTTCGGGACGCCAGGCCTCGGTGATGTTGCCGTTGCGATTGGTCGAACCGGGCGACACCACCGTGCCGCCGACGATGAGCATCGCGGCACCGCCGGCCGCGCAGCGCCGCCAGTAGTCGTCGTCGCCGCGCGAGGGGATGCCGCCGGCGACGGCGCCTGACGCGTGCGGCGTACCGACGAGCCGGTTTGCCAACCGAAGCGAACCGAGCTGCAGCGGCCGCGCTGCACGTGGAGTCGTCACACGGACCTCCTAAGTGAACTGGATTCACTTCACATTATCAGGTGATTGACATCACAGGACGATTTCCTTAGATTCAAACTGATATCAGTTCAATTAGCGAGGAGCAACATGTCGTTCGTTCTCGTCCATGGCGCAGGAATGGGCGCCTCGTGCTGGGCGCCCCTCCTCCCCTTACTCGAAGGTGACACTCTCGCAGTCGATCTCCCGGGACGGGGACAACGGCGCTCAGTCGACCCGCGGTCCGTCACCCTCGACGACTGTGCCGCCGCCGTCATCGACGATGTGGAGGCGGCGAACCTCGAGGACATAGTCCTCGTCGCACACTCTTTCGCGGGAGTGACGGCCCCTCGGGTCATGCAGGCACTCGCACACCGACTACGGCACGTCGTCTTCCTGTCCGCCGTCGTCCCGCCCGACGGGACGCGAGTGATCGACCAGATCGACCCGGGCGTCCGCGCCGCGGTGGAAGCCTCGATAGAAGGTGGTGTGTACCGCCAGGATCCGATGGGCGCCGCCGCGATGCTCTGCAACGACATGGACGCGGAACAGACCGACTGGATGATCGACCGGTTGGTCGACGATTGCGGCGCGCTACTCACAGAGCGCGTCGACCTGTCCGGTCTCCGCGCCGATATACCGCGTACATACGTACGTTTGACCAAGGACACCTGCTATCCACCCGAACTCCAGGAAAGATCGGCTGCCCTCGTCGGCGGCGACACCGCATTCCTCGAATCCGGCCACATGGCCATGGTCACGATTCCCGATCGCGTTGCCGCGCTGCTCAACGGTGTCGCGCCGTAGGCCTCATCCGACTCCTCCATCCGTCACCGAACACACGGGTTCGCATTCGTCGAACCGATACCGGAAGGGCTTTCATGCCATGAGAAGTATGCCGATAAAGCTGATGGCCGTCGCAGTGGTCACCGCTTTCGCCTCCGCCGCTTGTGGATCCGGCGGTTCCGGTTCCACCGGTCCCGTGTCCGGCACGTGGGACGACGTCGTCGCCGCAGCCAAGGGCGAAGGCAGTGTCCTGCTGTACTCGAGCCAGAACCCCGCCAATCTCGAAGCTCTCAAAGTGGCGTTCGAGCAGGAGTATCCCGAGATCTCCCTCGAATACGTCCGGGGCACCGACGCCGACATCAACCCGAAGGTCGAGGTCGAGAATCAGACGAAGCGGGGTACGGCTGATGTGCACATGATGACCGACGCCGCCTGGATCGAGACTGCCGCCGCGTCGGGCACCTACTCGACCGATCTCGTCGGCCCGGCATTCGATGCGCCAGAGTACCAACCGCAGAAGAGCATCATTTCCGACAAGTTCTTCCTGACCAGCGCGGCGGTGTTCGCTCTCGGCTGGAACACGACAGCACTTCCGGGAGGTCTGCAGAAGCCGGCAGACCTCCTCGACCCGGCGTTGAAGGGCAAGATCGGAATCGTCAACCCGTCCGGCATCGCCTCGTACGTCGACTTCTACCGATTCTTCGAGAAAAACTTCGGCGCCGACTATCTCCAGAAGCTCGCGGAGCTGAAGCCGCGAATCTACCCGAGTTCACTGGGGATCGCGCAGGCCTTGACCTCGGGCGAGATCGTCGCAACCCCTGTGGTGCAACCGCTGGTGCGAGAAAAGGAATCGGGAGCACCGGTGGACTGGGCACTGCCCTCGCCCCCGTGGGGAACCCCGTGGTTCACGCACGCACTGTCCGCGGCGCCGCACCCGAATGCCGCACAGGTGCTGGCGAACTTCATGGTCACCCCCGCCGGCCAGAAGGCGTTGTCACTCGGTTACGCGAGCGCACTCCCCGGCATCGAAGGAAGCGTCGCACAGGCCCAGGACATCGCGCTGCCCAACCCGTCCGACCTGACACCCGAATCGCTCACCGAATACCAGTCCGATTGGGAAAAGAGATTCATCCAGTGACGACCGACGACGCGCGACTGCGCGACACCTGCGCTCTCGTCACCGGTGCCGCACGAGGGATAGGTGCCGCGACCGCAGAACTCTTCCACGCCCACGGCGCCACGGTCTACCTCGGCGACGTCGACGACGAACTGGGAGAAAGTGTCGCGGCGAAAATCGGTGCGCGCGCGCACTACCGGCACCTCGACGTCACCGACGAATCTCAGTGGACGCGCGTCACCACCGAGATGGCGGATCGCGGGCATCCGATGCGTGTTCTCGTCAACTCCGCGGGCGCCGCATCCAAAGCGCCCATCATGCAGACGTCGCTCGCCGACCTACGACGCATGATCGACCTCAACCTCGTGGGGACTTTCCTCGGCTTGCAAGCCGCAGGCGCCGCCATGACCACGGGCGGGTCCGTCGTCAACCTGTCCTCACTGCGTGGCGTCCTCGCGACGGCCGAGCTCGGCGCATACGGCGCGTCGAAGTTCGGCGTTCGCGCCCTGACCCGAGTCGCGGCGTTGGAGTTCGCGGAATCGAATATCCGGGTCAACGCCGTGTGCCCGGGCAGCATCGAGACGGCAATCACCGCCGGCGCCGACTTCGGCGACGACGACATGGACGCGTATGTGAAAAGCATTCCGCTGCAACGCCGAGGTCTACCGCTCGAGGTGGCGAAAGCCATCCTGTTCCTCGCGTGCGAGGACAGCAGTTACATCACGGGCTCCGATCTCATGATCGACGGCGGAACCTCCGCGGGCGCCAGGACTCCGAAGCGCCCGACGCAATCATGAGATGAACTGAATTCACTTTTTTCCGACAAACCACTCGCAACCAAGCAGGTGCCAAGGTGACATCGCAATTCAGCGTTTCCAACCTGACCAAGACCTTCGGGTCCAACACCATCGTCGATCAACTCGACCTCGACATTCAGGACGGTGAATTTCTCGTCCTACTCGGCCCCAGCGGTTGCGGGAAGACGACCACCCTACGATGCATCGCCGGCCTCGAAACACCCGAGCACGGGTCGATCACGTTCAAGGACCACACCGTCTTCGATGCGTCGACCCGCATCAACGTTCCGGCCTACAAGCGCAACATCGGCATGGTCTTCCAGTCCTACGCGCTGTGGCCCAACATGACAGTGCGAGAAAACATCCGGTACCCGTTGAAGGTTCGACGGATGAAGAGCGCCATCGCCGCAGGACAGGTCGAGACCGCGGCCGGCATGGTGGACTGCGGTGCCCTGCTCGACCGGTATCCGTCCCAGCTCAGTGGTGGACAGCAACAGCGAGTCGCCGTGGCCCGCGGCCTGGTCGCCCAACCCGACCTGGTGCTGTTCGACGAGCCCCTGAGCAATCTCGACGCACGGCTGCGCGATCAGGTGCGGTCCCAGATTCATCAACTACACCAACGACTGGGCTTCACTGCCGTATTCGTCACCCACGATCAGGCCGAGGCATTTGCGCTCGGTGACCGACTCGCCATCATGAAGGCGGGCAAGATCGAACAGTACGACACCCCGGAGCGGGTCTACCAGACCCCTTCCTCCGACTATGTCGCCGCGTTCATCGGGATGGCGAACCGGCTCGAACTCGTCCGCAGGCACGAGGGGTGGACCACGCGAGCGGGGGCCCCCGTCGACCTCGACGCGGCCGTCGTCCAGGGCGACTACATCACCGGCGATACGGCTGTGGGACGACTCCGGCCCGAGGACCTCGCCCTTCATCATTCACTCGACGAGGTCCGCGCGGGTGACGTCGGCTTCGTCGGCGAACTCGTCACCTCGGAGTACGGAGGCCGCTATTTCGACGTAACGGTCGATGCCGGGGGCGAGCAGTTGTACGTCCGCGCAGATGCGGAGCTGCACGGACGCTGGTTGCGTGGCGCCACCGTCGGATCTCCTCTGGTGGTCAGCTTCTCGCCCACCAAGCTGCGAGTGTTTCCGCATCCGGACGGTCACGTGGATCTCCAGGTTCCCGTGCTCGCCCAGGCCGCCCGATCGGAGGCGTGATGGCTACGGTTGCGGTGAGTCGCAGCGCACGTCCGTTCGTCGTCAGTACGGTGTGGCGTACCCGACTCGGGTACGGCGCACTGCTGGCGGTTCTGGCGTATCTCGTCGTGCTCCCGCTCTTCCGATTGCAGTCGCTGGCGTTCGAGGACGGCGGTCGCGGATATCAAGCCCAGTACGGACGATACGACATCGGTCAGACCATCCGGACCACGGTCGCCCTCGCAGTCTCGTCACTCGCCATCGCCATGGTCCTGGGAACGATTCTCGCGTTCGCGGCGACCAGGCTGCCACGCCGGCTGAGCTTTCTCAGGATCGTCCCCATCCTGCCCATCGTGATGCCCGCGGTGGCCAATGTGGTCGGCTGGGCCTTTCTCCTCTCCCCCGGACCCGGGTACCTGAACGCACTCCTCCGCAAGCTTCCCTGGTGGAGCAACGTCGACTCCGGACCGATCGATGTCTACAGCACACCGTGGATCATCATTCTCACGGGCTTCGGACTCACGTCCTTCGTCTACCTCTTCGTCAGCGCGGGAATGCAGAACATCAGTTCCGAGCACCTCGAGGCAGCACAGATCAGCGGTTCGTCGACGTTCGGGGTGTTCTTTCGGGTAGTGCTCCCGCTGCTTCGCCCGTCCCTGGTGTACGGCGGTGGAATTGCGCTGCTTCTCGGTTTGGGCCAGTTCACCGGGCCGCTCCTGCTGGGACAGAACACCGGCGTGAAGGTCCTCACCACCGAAATGTATCGACGGGTATCCGAGTCGCCTGCGGACTTCGCCGCTGCAGCCGCGGCCGGTTCGCCGCTCGTCATCTTCGGTGTCGTCGTCGTGCTGGCGCAGAAGATGCTTCTCGGCAATCAGTCACGCTTCGTCACGCACGGGGGAAAGGCGTTCGCGCCGAACACCGGCCGCTCGGCCTGGGCCGCCGTGTGCATCTCGACATACGCCATGCTCGCACTCGTCGTTCCGTTGATCGGACTCGCCATCGTCGCCGTGTCTCCCTATTGGTCGGAGACACTGTCCTGGAATCTCCTCACACTCGACAACTTCCGGGCGCTGTTCCGGACGGCGAGCATCGTCGACTCCGTGTACACGAGTCTCCTCACCTCGGTGGTGGCCGTCGCCGTCTGCGTGCCGATCGGTTACCTCACCGCCACGCTGCTCGTACGAGGGCGCAAACACAGAGTGCTGGGAACCATCGGTGACGTCATCACCGCTCTCCCCCTGGGTATTCCAGCGGTGATCTTCGGCGTCGGGTTCCTGCTCACGTACACCCAGCCTCCGCTGATCCTCTACGGGACCAAGGCTGTCATCATCCTCGTCTACATCGTGCTGATGGTGCCCTTCTCCACCCGGATGCAAATGACGGCGATGCTGTCGCTCGGAGAGACCTACGCCGAGGCGTCGGCAACGAGCGGCGCGAGCCCGTTCGTCACCAACATCCGGGTGATCCTGCCGCTGATGAGGCCGACCGTGCTCAGTTCCGTCGCCTTGATGTTCATCCTGCTGACCCACGAGTTCGCCGCCTCACTGCTCGTCCGTGCCGCCACGACACAGGTGATGGGTACGCTGCTGTTCGACCTGTGGGAGAACGGTTCCTACCCGCTGGTGGCCGCGATGGCTCTTCTCATGACCGCGGTGACCAGCATCGGTGTCGTGGTCGCGATGCTCGTCGGTGGCCGAAACGTATTGAGCAACCTCTGATGTCGATCTACCTGCCCGAGCCGAACGAGTGACAAGGAGTCCAGATGACTGTCGGCCCTGACCGACTGCGCGACAAGGTCGTCCTGCTGACGGGGGCGACCGGCGGTATCGGCGCCGAGATCGCCCGAAGGCTCGCCGACGAGGGCGCTCACGTCGTCGTCACCGATCTCGAGAAATCAGCCTGCCAGGACTTGCTCGATACGCTCACCCAGCCCGAGCGACATGCGGCGCTCGCGCTCGACGTCTCGTCCGAGAGGCAGTGGGAAGACGTCGTGGCAGCAACCGAGAGCACGTTCGGCGCGCTGCACGCCTTGGTCAACAACGCCGCCATCGGCAGCGTCGCCACCGTCGACGAGGAAACCCGATCACACTGGGACCGGGTCATCGGGGTCGGCCAGACCGGCACGTGGCTGGGCATGAAACATGCCGGCCCGCTGATCGAGCGGAGCGGCGGCGGTTCGATCGTGAACATGTGCTCGATACTGGGAACGGTGGGCGGTCTGGGCAACAGCGTTGCCTATGCAGCCGCCAAAGGCGCAGTCCGCACGATGACCAAGAACGCCGCCCTGCATTGGGCGAAAGCGGGAGTGCGCGTCAACTCTCTGCATCCGGGATTCATCGGCACGCCCCCACTGCTCGAGCGCTGGGAGGGCAGCGAGCGTCACCGCGAGATGCTGGCCGGCACCCCGATGGGTCGACTCGGGCGGGGTGAGGAGATCGCGGCCGTCGTTGCCTTCCTGGCGGGCGACGACTCCACCTTCGTCACCGGCTCGGAGATCTACGCCGACGGCGGGTGGACTGCGGCCTGAGCGAGACAGACGAATATGGCCCCCGCGTGATGCGGGGGCCATATTCTTCGGTGTAGCCGCTGGAGCATCAGCGTAAGCGGCACAGCGTCTTTCCCACGGTGCGGCCGTGCAGCATCGCGACGATGGCGTCCGGCGCCGACCCGAGGCCGTCGAACACGGTCTCCTCGACAACGAGGCGACCGTCACGGAGGTAGCTCCCGACCTCGTCCCGCATGTCGCCGAGCAGATGGTCGTACGCTCCGGCCCGGAAACCCTGCACCGTCAGGTTCTTCGCGACGATCTGAAAGAGATTGCCCGGAGTCGGTGCCGCCGTGTCCGCGTCATAGGAGGCGACGGCTCCCGCCATGGCCACCCGGCCGCCCGGCCGGAGGTGATACAGGGCGGCCTCGAGATGCGTTCCACCCACGTTGTCGAAATACAGGTCGATGCCGTCCGGTGCCGCGTTTGCGAGCGCTCCGGCCAGGTCCGGGCTGTGGTAGTCGAATGCGGCATCGAGTTTCAGTTCGTCCAGCAGGAACCTGACCTTCTCGCCGGAACCGGTGCTGCCGACCACGTAGTGACCTCGGAGCTTCGCGATCTGCGCGGCGAGGCTGCCGACCGCACCCGCGGCCGAGGAGATCCACACGACGTCTCCGCTCGTGAGTCCACCGATGCACTGCAATCCCACGTACGCCGTGAGCCCGGAACTGCCCAGCGCTCCCAGATAGGATTGCGGCGGGTGCACGCTCGTCTCGAGACGTGTCACGCCGCCGGCCCCGCCCAAGGTTTCGCTCCCCTGCCGGACCACCGCGAACTCGCGAAAACCCTTGATGTGCAGAACCGTGTCGCCCTTCTCGAAGCCGGGGTCACGGGACTCGAGTACCTCGCCGACAGCCAACCCGCTCAGCGTCTCCCCGATGCGGAACGGTGGGAGGTAGCCCGCGGGGCCGGTCGGGCCGAGACGCATCCTGACCGACGGGTCGATCGACGACCACGAGTTGCGCACGAGAATGTCGCCGGGCGCGAGTTCTTCGGGAACCGTCACCACGTCGAGGTGGAAGTCCGACGGCCGGACCTTCCCCCGGGGATGGCGCGCCAGTTTCAGCTCATGACTCTGCATGGGAATCCTTCCGCAGTCAGACGACGGAGAACACGTCGCTGTCGCCTCGTCTTCGGACTGTGAGCCGGCCGCGATCGACCAACGTGTCGAGGTGGGCGAGGGTCTCACAGGTCGCGATCATTTGATTGAACGGGTCGAGGGTGGAGAACGGCCTCTCGCGACGCGTCCACGTAACCGCGTCCGCGACGGCAATCGCGGTCGCCGGCCCGAGCGAGACCAGCGCGTCGTGCATGGTCATGAAGCGCCGGTCATGATGCGCGAGAAGTTCTTCGACGCGCAGGTGCACACTCGGTGCCGGATCTCCGTGCGCCGGAAGCAGTCGCGAGTCGGGGCGTTCGAGCAGTCGGGTCAGCGACTCGAGGTAGCGCCCCAACGGCAGATCCCAGTCGCCGAGTTCGAAGCCGATCGACGGCGTGATCGTGGGCAGGACGTGGTCGCCACTGAAGAGCACCCCCTGCTCGTCGTCGTGGAAAACCATGTGCCCCTTCGTGTGGCCGGGCGTGTGCACCACGTCGAGTGTGCGCCGTCCGATCCGAAGCGGACCTGCGGTGAGCCAGTGGTCGGGCTGTTCCCAGTCCGAGGGGTGGAACGGTTCCGCGGCGGTCATGACCTCGACCGTGTCTGCCAGGAGAGGGGCACCGGCACGGCGGAGTTCGTGCAGCGAGTCCGTCGGCACGTTACTGCCGAGTGCACTGACGGCCGCCAATCCGTCAGCCTCGGCCACGCCGAGGTGGACGCGAGAGCCGTGACGGCGGCGGAGTTCGATCGCGAACGTGTAGTGATCGCGGTGCACGTGGGTGACATAGATGTCGTGAATCTGCTCGGTGCTGTGACCGATGTGGAGCAGTGCGCGCTCCATCTCGTCGAAGGTCGTGCCGACTCGCCAGCCGCCGTCGATGAGGGCAAGCCCGTCCTCGGTCTCGAGGGCATAGACGTTCACTGCTCCCAGGCCGTCGCCCGGCATCTGGAGGGGCACTCGATGCACACCGGGCGCCACCTCGTAGCAGCCCGGTTCCATCCAGTGCGCCCTCATGATTCACCGTTGTCCACTTCGACCATCGTTTTCTCGTCCCCCATGACGAGGATGCGCTTACCACGCATCTGGCCGACGTTGTCCACTGCGGCTTGCCATTCCGGGCTGGCGAGTGCGGCATCGAGGTCCTCGCGGGAGTCGAAGCTCAGAATCGAGACGCCGTCCCATTCCCGGGACCGGTCGTCCATGGCGTCGAGCACCTCGGTGTGCTGCCAGCGCCGCAGGCCCGGCAGCGGGTAGGTCACGTCCGCATGTTCACCGCGCCACCACTCGATGAACTGCTCATGGCTCCAGTCGTGCGGACGAGCGGCCAAGACGATCAAGTTGTACATCATCACTCCATAACTGACCTGAATTTAGTTCAAATATCGAGAGTAAGAAAAACCACCCCTCCGCACACGCCCGCGCTACGCGCGGACGATGCGCAGGGTGGCGTCGCGAACGTGCTGGTTGAGCTGGTCGAGGGTCATGTCCCCGCCGGGTCGATACCACCGCCACACACTGACGACGAGTCCGAGAATCAGCCGGGCCATCAATCGTGGATCACTGTCGGCGAATACGCCCGCACCCATCCCCCGCGCAATGAGAAGAGACCATTCTTCTTCGATCGAGTTCACCAGCGCGCGCGAGGTCTGACGCTCGGCCTCTTCCTTCTCCGATTGGCGGGGAGTGGCGAGCAGATCCATGTGGCTTTGAAGGATGCGCCGCTGAAGGGCGTCCCGCGGGGTCGCTTCCAGAGCGCTGGTGACGGCGGCACTCAACGCCTCGACCGGGTCGTCGACGCCCTCGATCGCGGCGGTGAATCGCTCGAGCGACTGCGCCAGTTCGAGACGCATGATGGTCAGCAGGCAGTGACCCTTCGACTCGAAATAGTGATAGAGCGCCGTCTGGCCGATGCCCACCTCGTCGGCAATCGACGCCCACTTCGTGTGCTCGAAGCCGACCTCCCCGAAGCGTTCGATCGCGGCCGTCAGAATGAGCCCGCGCTTCGAACGCGGACCATCGCGGAGCGTCATGGCTTCTACGGACACGAGTCCCCCATCCATCTGTTTGTTCGGGTCGGTACCTCAGAGACTACCTGAACTGAGGTGAAGTCGGGTCAATATGAGTGGCTGTCGGTACCCGCGAGCAGGCGTGTTGCAAGAACTACCGCATCCGGCCGAGACAGCTTCCCCACCCGATTCTGCGGCAGATCGTCGATCGCGAAGACGAACTCCGGCCACTTGAACTTCGGGAATTCGATGTCTCCGAGATATGCGACGACCTCGTCGAGGGTGATCGGATCGCCGGTACTCACGACCAGGGCCGCAGCACGCTCACCGAGTAGCTCGTCCGGAACCGGGACCACACACACCTGGGACACGGTCGGGATGCGTGCGATCGCGGCCTCGACCTCGTTGATGTCGATGTTGCGGCCCCCGCGAATGATGATCTGCTTCTGGCGCCCCATGACCCGGATGGTGCCGTCCTCCGCGACTTCGACGAGGTCGCCGGTGGGCAGGAATCCGTCCGCGGTGAGTTCGGGGGGCGCGGGAACCCCTGACCGTGCATAGCCGACGAAGAGGGAGGGACCCTTGACCTGGGCATCGCCCACGCGGCCCGGTGGCAGAGGAGTGCCGTGTGCGTCGACCGCCCGGACGACGGTCCCGGGGAAGGGACGACCGTCCCGCCCCAGGCGGACGCCCGGTTCGTCCGCGGGCAGCGGGGTCGTGTGCCCGAGACACTCGGACATACCGAACACACGCAGGAACGTGGTGCCGAGGGTCTGTTCGGCGCGACCGAGCGCGCCGGCATCCATGGGACCACCGCCGACGGTCATTGCGCGCAGCGACGTCAGCGCTCCCGCAGCATCCGGCGCAACGGCCAGCTGAAGCGCCATGGTCGGGACGAGCATCGTCCACGCGACCCGGTGTTCCCGGACGATCTGGAGGGCTGTCGCAGGCTTCCAGCCGTCCATGCAGACCATCGGCGCGGCCAGCATGGCGGGGAGATAGAGCCCGAAGCAGAAAGCGGCTACCGACGACAGTGGCACGAACGCCGCGACAGGATCTCCAGGTTCGAGGCCGACCGCCTCGACCGTGCAACGGCAGGCGTACCGGATTGCGGATTCGGACTGCACCACACACTTGGGATGTCCGGTCGACCCGGACGTCATCGCGATCGCGATCCCGCCGTTCCATCGCTCGACGTCGCTGACCGGTGATCGCGACCAGCGAATCACCCAGCCGGCCGGCGCGGCCGCCTCCTCGCAGAAGCGGTCCTCCGGTACACCCCAGTGCGAGAGCGACTGCCGGTCGGCGATCACCACGTCGGGTGCGATGTCGTTCAGGGCCACGGCGAACTCCGACGGGGTGGCATGTCGGCTGAACACCGCGATCAGGCCGCCGCGCAGTCCGACGGCGATGGCCGCGGCGAGTGTGCGCCACGTGTTGTCGGCCTGCACCAACACCGTCGGTGAGCCACCCGTCGCGGCGTTCAGTTGGGCGGCGAGCCCGGTTGCCGCCGCGACCACCTCCGCCACCGTGTGCTCCCCCGTCGCATCGACGACTGCGATGTCATCCGGAGAATTCGCTGCGCGAGCAACGAATTCGCGTGCCAGCTCCCACATTCCGCCGACCCTTTCATTGAAGTGAACTAGTTTCATTATTGACTACGACGCGCACCGCGCCCAGCTTTTCGTCCGTCACGGGATCACGACGGCCCTCCCGGTGATCTCGCCGCGCCGCAACTTCGAATACACGTCGAGAACGTCGTCCAACGGGTACGCGGTCGCCTCGACGGCCAGCAGGCCCCGGTTCGCGAGGTCGACCACGGCCTCGAGGTCCGCTCGAGTTCCCCAGAACGGCGCAGTCACCTGCCACCCCGCCGCGAGTCCCACGTCTTTTCCCACCGTGAGCCGACCGCCGGCGCTGCCGACGGTGACCAGTCGGCCCCCGGGGGCGAGCAACTGTGCCGCCGATTCCATCGTGTCCGGCGCTCCGACGAAATCGAAGACCACATCAGCGCAGTGACGCCGGGCCACGCCGGACCGCAAGGTCGCAACCTCCGCGATGTCCGACACCGCCACGTCCGCCCCCAATCGACGCGCGAGGTCGCGCGAACTTGCCCGCGGATCGACCGCGACGATCGTTCCGACGCCCAATGCGCGAAGAACCTGGATCGCGAGGTGGCCCAGTCCCCCGACACCGACCACCACGGACACGGAGTCGGCGTCGACGACGTCCCGGTTGGTACGGATTGCGTGATAGGCCGTCAGGGCGGCATCGGCGAGTGGGGCGGCGCTCTCGGGAGCGAGCCCATGGGTACGGACCAGGCACCGCTCCGATGGAACGATCATGGTGTCGGCCAGACCGCCGTCATACCCGATGCCGTTGCCGATCGCGGTGAGACGACCGTCCTCGCGTGGGCTCAGTTCGAAGCAATAGTTCTCCCGACTTCGGCGGCAGTTGCGGCATTGCCCGCACGACCAGACACCATGGACGACGACGGACTCGCCGATCCAGGACTTGTCCGCCGACGGGCCCGCACCGACGACGGTTCCCGCCACCTCGTGCCCGAGCGTGAACGGAAGGGGATAGTCGAATACTCCCGCGGGTGCGTCCATCACGTGCAGATCGGATCTGCACAGCCCGGCGGCCTCGACCCGGAGAAGCAGCTGATGCCCCCGCGGTTCGGGAACCGGGATGCGCACAACCCGTGCACCGTCACCCCAGCCGGTCAGGCGTACTGCGCGCATCATCGGAACTGCCATGAGTGTCACCTTTGCCTACCGGGCGGTCCAGCCGCCATCGACCACCAGAGTCTGGCCTGTGACGTACGACGACGCGTCCGACGCCAGAAAGAGCACCGCGCCGTCCACCTCGCCGGGGCGTCCACCGCGGGCGAGCATCGTGTTGCGGCGCACCCAGTCCGCCGAACGCTGGTTACTGAACAATCCATCGGTCATTTCCGTGTCGAACCAGCCCGGCACGATGGCGTTCACGCGGATCCCACGCCTGCCCCACTGCCCGGCGAGTTCGCGGGTCAGCCCGAGCACGCCGGCTTTCGATGCCGCATAGCTCGCCCCGCCGATGGGTGCCGTCGACACCAGCCCGACGACCGAGGAGATATTGATGATCGACGCGGCCTCGCCTGCCGGTGTGATCGAGGCGACGGACGTGGCGAGATGAAATCCCGCGGCCAGATTGACGTCGAGAATCGAGGAGAATTCCTCCGGGCTCTCGTCCTCGGCGTTCGGCCTGCCGGGTCTGCCTGCGTTGTTGACGAGGACGTCGATTCGTCCGGCCTCCGCGAGTACCCGATCGACCAGCGAGCGCCGATCCGCGTCCACGGTGATGTCGCACTCGACGGGGACGACCCCCTCGACCTCGTCGGCCAGCGCCGTGAGGCGCTCGACACGGCGGGCGGCCGCGAAGACCGTCGCGCCCGCCGACGCCAGTGTCCGCGCGAATCCCGTTCCCAGTCCGGACGACGCACCCGTGACGACGGCGACGCGACCGCTCAGCTGGAACAGCTCGGGTACCTGCATGTGGTTGGCTCCTACTCGTGTTCGTGGCACGCGCGCGTCAGTAGACGGCGGTGCGCCCGCCGTCTACCGGGATGACGGCACCCGTGGTGTAACCGGCACGGTCGCCCGCCAGATGCACAACGAGACCGGCGATTTCGTCCGGGTGCCCCAGGCGGCCGGCAGGGAGTCGGTCGATGATCTTGCCGACGAACTCATCGTCCCAATCCGCCGCCATGTCGGTCGCGAATCCGCCCGGCATGATGCAGTTCACCCGTACCCGGGGCGCGTATTCCTGAGCGAAGGCCATCGTCAGCGCGTTGAGACCGTTCTTCGATGCCGCGTACATCGCCTCCGGCGGGCTGGGCCGCAATGCCCCGATGCTCGAGATGTTGATGATCGAACCGCCCCCGGCCGCGCTCATCCTGGCACCGGCCACCGCCATGAGCCGGAACGGGCCCTTGAGGTTGACCTCGATCGTCTTGTCGAAGAGCGACTCGGAGACCGACTCGAGGTTCGGCGAGAGAGGTGCGATGCCGGCGTTGTTGACGACGATGTCGAGGCTCCCGAACTGCGCGAGAATGTGGTCGACGGCGAGTTCGATCGCGTCCCACTTCCCGACGTGCAGTGCGAGCGGTTCGGCGATGCCACCGGTGTCCCTCGTGATCGCGAGGGCCGCGGAGATGCACGCGTCCTCCTTGCGACTCGACACGATCACCGTGGCCCCCGCGGCGGCCAGCCCGCTGGCGATGGCGTATCCGAGCCCACGGGTGGCCCCCGTGACGAGTGCGACCTTGCCTGTCAGTTCTCGCGGTGCATTCATGCGTACTTCTTCAGCTCGAGGCGCGCGATGGTGCGCAGATGGACTTCGTTCGGACCGTCGGCGATCTGCAGCGCCCGGGTGATCGCATACAGCCGGGCCAGGATCGTGTCGTCACTCACCCCTGCCGCGCCGTAGGTCTGGACGGCATGGTCGACCACTCGATGAGCGACCTCCATGGCCGCGACCTTGATCGCGGCGACTTCCGACCGGGCCGCGGCGTTGCCCCGGGTGTCCATCAGCCACGACGACTGGAGAACCAGCAGCCGGATCTGGTCGATCTCCATCCGGCTGCGTGCGATCCACTCCCGTACCACACCGCGGTCGGCGAGCGGCGCACCGAAGGCATTGCGCTGCAGAGCTCGTCGGCACATCAGCTCGAGGGCGCGCTCGGCCATGCCTATCGCCCGCATCGCGTAGTGCATGCGGCCCGGCCCCAGCCGGCCCTGCGCGATCGCGAAACCGTCGCCCTCGGCGCCGAGCATGTGATCGGCAGGCACCCGGACGTCCGTGAACTGGACCTCGCCGTGACCGAGCCGGTCGCGATACCCGAACATGGGCAGATCGCGGAGCACCTCGATACCGGGAGAATCCGCGGGCACCAGGATCATGCTCTGCTGCCGGTAGGTCGGAGCGTCGGGATCGGACTTGCCCATGAAGATGACGAGCTTGCAGTCGGGGTCGAGAATGCCCGAGGTGTACCACTTCCGGCCGTTCAGGACGTATTCGTCGCCGTCCCGGCGGATGGTCGACGTGATATTGGTGGCGTCCGAGCTCGCCACATCCGGTTCCGTCATGGCGAACGCCGACCGGATCGTGCAGTCGAGGAGCGGCGCGAGCCACCGGGACTGCTGTTGCTCGGTGCCGTACATGGCGAGGATCTCCATGTTGCCGGTGTCGGGCGCCGAACAGTTGATGGCTTCGTTGCCGATCACCGAGCGTCCGACCACCTCGGCGAGCGGGGCGTACTCGAGGTTGGTGAGACCGGCGCCCCACTCGCCGTGCGTCATGAAGAGATTCCACAACCCGAGCTCGCGCGCCTTCGCCTGCAGGTCCAGCATGACCTTGGGCTGCTCGTGTGGGTTGTCGTTCGACTTGATCTGCTCGTCGTACACGGCCTCGGCCGGATAGACGTGCTCTTCCATGAAGTTCCGCAGCTGCTCGAGCAGTTGCTCGGTGCGCGCGGAGTATTCGAAGTCCACGTGAGGTCCTCTCTGTTCCGTCATCGCGTCACGCGATGATCGGAGGTTGATCAGGCAAGTAGCGCGGTTCCGCTGCGGATGAGCTGCGAGATGGTGTCGGGCAGCCGTTCCTGGTCGGGGTCGTGGTGACGGCCCTCACGGTGCCGGCGCAAGTTGTGGCCCATGATCGCCGCCATCTTCAGACGGCCGAGCGCGTTGAACCAGTTCATATCCGGCAGCGCCGGGTGATCCCCGGTGTAGAGGTCGATCAGTTCGTCCGCGGACGGCAGGTCCGGCACCGCGCGTCCCACCCCGGGAAAATTCGCACCGTCGGCGAAGACGAGGAACCAGCCCAATTCGACCCGCGGATCGCCCAGGCTCCAGATCTCCCAGTCGATCAAAGCCGCGGGCTCGGTGTCACGCGCAATGATGTTGCCGAGCCGGTAATCGCCGTGCACCAACGTCGGTGCCAGCGCGTCGGGGAGATCGGCGACGAGGAGGCGTAGTAGTTCGTCGCCGCCGCTGACGAGGTCGGGAGGAACGGCGTCGAGGGTGCGTTTCCACCGCGCCAGCTCCGCACCGGGTGACAACGGGTCCCCGGCCGCCGGGATCGTGTCGACCGGCACCGCGTGCAGCAGCGGCAGCACCGCGGCGGCCCGGCGCATCCGCGCTGCCGCGACAGCGGGTTCGACCGGCGGGGAATCGAGCACCGGCTCGAGTGATTCCCCGGCCACGCACTCCATCGCGAACCACGCCGGCCCGTCCTCGTCGACGGCGACGATCCGTGGCACGGGAACCTCTGTCGCACCGAGTGTTTCCATGATCCTCGCCTGGCGCACCATGTCGTGCCGTCCGATGGGGCGTTGTCCCTCGGGGACCGCCTTGACTACGAGGTCGCCATCGCTGGTCTGCACTTTGTATGTCAAACCGGAATGCCCGCCGAGCAGCGGCTCGAGTGTGCCGACGTCCAGGCCCGGGCTCTGCTCACGCAGGCGGTGGGCCACCCGGTCGCCGAGAGTACTGTTCGTGGTCATCGGCGCGGCTCCCTCGGCAGACCGAGAACACGCTCGGCGAGGATGTTGCGCTGGATCTCGTCGGTCCCGCCCGCGATCCGGTACCCGGGTGCGCCGAGCACATGCTCCGTCCATGCGAACGTTCCCCACTCGCCCGAGTCGGCAATCAGATCGCGCCCCAGCAACAGCCGGACAACCTCCGACGTACGCGCCATGGTGTCCGTGGCGAGCAATTTGCCCACCGATGCCTCGGGTCCGGGGTCCTTGTCGGCGACCACTGCCGCGGCCACCCGCATACCGGTGACGCGCTGGACATAGCTGCGGGTCACGAGATCCGCGACCTTGTCACGCTCGATTTCGGTGAGCTGACGGTCGAGGTGACGGGCGAGTTCGACGGCGTGATCGGCGTTGGCCAGACCCAGGTTCCCGGCATCGAGTCGTTCGGCCGCCAGCACCGTCAAGGCGACCGGCCACCCCTCCCCCACCGGACCCAACCGGTGGTCGTCCGACAGTTCGACACCGTCGAGATAGACCTCGTTGAAGGAACTGCCCCCGGTCATCTGGCGGATCGGCCGGACGGTGACCCCGGGAGCATCCATCGGAACCAGGAACACCGTGAGTCCTGCGTGTTTGGGCGCGTCGGGGTCGGTGCGGCACACCGCCACCCCCACATCGGCGACGCGGGCGCCGGACGTCCACACCTTGTGCCCGGTGATCGTCCAGCGGCCATTCCGTTCGACTGCCCTCGTCCGGACGGCGGCAAGGTCGGATCCGGCTTCGGTCTCCGAAAACAGCTGACAGGCAATGATATCGGTCCGGAGCATCGCGCGCACATACCGCTCGCACTGTTCCGGTGTTCCCCACTGGGCGATTGCCGGGGCCACCAGTTGCTGCGTCACCGAGAACATTTCGGTCCGGCGCGGCACGTCGAACGCGTTCTCCTCCCGACGGAACGCAAGGACGTAGGACATCGGCAGGCCACGGCCACCGTACTCGTCCGGCCAATTCATCGAGCCCCAGCCGGCGTCGAACTTCGTCTGCTCGTACGCCCGGATATGGTCGGTCTCGTCGCGCTCCTGCTCCGCGGTCCAATTCTCGAAGACGGCGACGGAGTCGGATCCCACCCCCCACTTGATCTGGGTGCGCGGTTCGGCGACGGTTCTCAGCCACGCCCGCGCTTCGTCCACGAACTGGTCCAGGTCGGGAATCGTTGCTTGATTCATAGCTCTTCCTCAGACGGACAGGACGGTGCAGGCGCTGATTCCGGGCGCACCGTAGACATGGGTGAATCCGATGCGCGGGTGTCCGGGAACCTGTCGGGCACCGGCCTCCCCGCGCAACTGCGTGACGATCTCGTGTAGCTGCCGGAGTCCGGAGGCGCCGATCGGTTCCCCGTTGGCGATGCATCCGCCGTCGGTGTTGATGGGGATCCGGCCACCGATCTCCGTCTCGCCGGACGCGATCAGTTTCTCCTGTTCGCCGTGCTCGCAGAATCCGCACTCGGCCATGTGCATGATCTCGGCGCCGCTCTCCGTGTCCTGGAGTTGCGCGACGTCCACATCGGACGGACCGAGTCCGGCCTGCTCGAACGCGGCGGCAGCGGTGGACGCACTTACGCTCGAAGGGGTTCCCTCGCCCTGTATCGACGGACCGAACACCTCGAAGGAGCCGAAGCGGCGGGTGCCCGCCGAAATGCCCCGTAGTTGAACGGGTCTGCCGCCGAGGCGCCGGACTGCAGCCTCACTCGCCACGATGACGGCGGCACCGCCCTCGCCGGGAGAACAGAACATGTATCGAGTGAGCGGGTCGTTGACCATGTCCGCTGCGGCGATCGCCTCAGCGGACATCGGTTCGCGGCGCCAGGCATTCGGGTTCAGCGAGCCGTTGCGGTACGCCTTCTCCGCCACGGCGGCCAGAGTCGGTGCGCTGATCGCGTGTTCGCGCATGTACCGCGCGATCTTGATGCCGAAGAACTGGGTGGTGACCATCAGGCCCGCCTCGCCGTAGCCGAGGGGCAGGCCCCAATCCTCCGGTGCCGGGTCGAAGGCGCCGCGCGGATGTTTGTCGAAGCCGACGGCGAGCGCGATGTCGGCGGCACCCGCGCGAATCGCGTTGACGGCCGACACCAGCGCGCTACCGCCGGTCGCGCAACCGTTCTTGACGTTGGTGAAGGGTATGCCGGTGAGCCCGAGTTCGGCGACCAAGGTGTCGGCGAGCCCGGAACCGTCGCTGCCACCGAATGCGACCTGAACATCGGTCCACGCGATGCAGGCGTCGGCCAAGGCGGACGCGATTGCGTCCAGGGCCAGCTCGCGACCGCTCTTGCTCGGCTGACGGCCGAACTTCGAGAGTCCGGCCCCGATGATCGACACGGTGGACATCAGCGGGTCTCCTTCAGATAGGCGTCGGTGGCGAACCGGGGCACCGGCGCCGTGGCGATCAAGGTCACCGGCGCCCCGTCGTCCAACTCGTCGAAGTCGTGGCATTCGAGCACGGCTTCGATCTTGATTCCCTCGGGGAGTTCGACGTATCCGACGGCGAACGGCGCGAAACCGTTCGGCGGCGGGACGTACGGCGGGGATTTCGGGGCGAACCGCTGAACCGTGTACGCCCAGACCGTTCCGCGTGTGCTGAGCGTGAACGGCGACATCGCCGGTCGTGAGCACTGCGAGCACAGGCCGGTGGCCGGGAACGCGACAGTCGAGCAGTGGGAGCACCGGCTCGCGCCGAGCGCAGGCGCGGTATGTGTCTCGCCCATCCTCATTCTCTCCTCGGGATTCGTCGACGGCGTTCGGATCAGCGACCGACCCAGACCGGGTCACGCTTTTCGAGGAAGGCGTTCACGCCTTCTCGTGCGTCCTCGGACTGCAGCGCGTTGCCGACGGCGAGGTGCTCCATCACCATCAGCGACTGGATGTCCGCGTCGAGACCGCGGTCGATGCACATCTTCGTGAGCTTCATCATGAACGGGCTCTTGTCGACGATCGGGGCGATGAACTCGGCGAGAAGCTTTTCGAGGTCCTCGGCCGGCGCCGACGCGTTGATCAGGTCGAAGGCCTCCGCCTCCTTGCCGGTCAGGAGTTTGCCGGTCAGCATGAGCTCCTTGGTCTTTCGAATTCCGATCATCCGCGGGAGCCGGTAGATCGGGCCTGCCCCACCGAACAGCGCGCGACGGATGTGGAAGTCGCCGATCCGGGCGTCCTCGGCGGCGATGGCGAAGTCGCAGGAGATCATGAGCTCGAAACCGCCTGCGGTGACGAAGCCTTCGAGGACCGCGACGGACGGTGTATTCATCGAGTACAGGCGGTCGCAGACCCTGGCGGACAGCACGGCGACGTCCATCGCGGTGGTGGAGCCGACGTACTTCTCCCGCAGTTCGTCGAGATCGAAGCCCGAGCAGAAGGTGCCGTCACGTCCACGCAGGACGAGCACCTTGAGGCTGGGGTCGTTGTCGACCTCCACGATGATCTCGTCGAGGCGATGCAGCAGCTCGACGGTGACCGCGTTCTTCTTGTGCGGGCGGTTGAGCCACACGCGGGCGACGTCGCCGTCCTTCTCGAGCACGATGTGGTCGGTGTCCACCATGTCGGTGTCCTTTCGAGGGGATAAACTGAACTGGATTCACTTCAGTTCTACTGGGTGGGAGATGGTCCGTCAATAGGGCGGGGCAAGAGGTTTCGATTCAGCCGAGGGCAGGCGCCCCCGATTCAAAGCCCGACGAGATCCGCGACGCGACTGCGGTGTGCCCGCGAATCACCGAGAAGCGGTTCGTCGCCGAGCGCGCGGCGAACGTAGGAATGCGCCGCATGTTCCCAGGTGAAGCCGACACCGCCATGCAATTGCACGGCCTCGAGGGCGGTGGCAATCGCGGCCTCGGTGCAGATCGCTCCCGCGACCGCGGCCGGGAGCGCCGCGGAGTCCGGGTCTTCCGAGAACACGGCGGCCGCATATCGCGCCGCCGATCGTGCCTTCTCCAACTCGACCAAAGTGTTGGCCAGTCGATGCTTGACGGCCTGGAAGGAGCCGATCGCTCGCCCGAACTGGTGGCGCTGCATCGTGTATTCCGTTGTGCTTTCGAGTAAACGATCGACTATTCCCACATGTTCGCACGCCAGCCCGATCACTCCCAGGCTCCGCAGCGATGCGGCCGCCCGCAGTGCGTCGCCGGATCCGACGAGACGCACCGCGGCCGCATCGTCGAAGAGCAGATTCGCCTGCCGCCGACTGGGATCGATGACCGGAAGCTCCGTGCGCCGCACCGGGGCGGTCGGCAGATCGACCGCGTAGAGGCCGGGTCCCTCGTCACCGCGCCCGAGTAACACGACGATATCGGCCGCGCCGCCCTGCACGACGTTGGTCGCGCGGCCGGACACCGACCAGCGACCTCCGGTTCGGGTGGCGTCGACGAAATCGGTCTCCGCGCTCAGGGCTGTCACGGTTGCGACGAGTTCGCCCTGGACGACTCGCCCCAGCAGTTCGTCGACCTGCGGGCACCTGTCGGCGGCGAGCAGGGCCTGCACTCCCAGTGTCGCGGACGTGAGTACGGGTTCGCAGACCAGCGCGCGCCCGCATTCTTCGAGAACGATCCCGAGTTCGACCACGCCGTAACCCAGACCGCCGCGATCCTCCGGCACCGTCAGGGCGGCGACGTTCATCTCCTCGACGAGAAGCGACCACAACTCGGGTGAATAGCCGATTTCCGACTCGGCGGCGAGTCTGCCGGCCTCGAGCGTCGAATGCCGATCCAGCAATTGGCGGACCACCGCCCGGATATCGTCGTGCTCGGCGACAGGCGTCATCGCCGGGGGTTCGGTCTCGGGCCAGGGATGGGAATGGGGCAACGGCATGGAACTCTCCTCAAATTGACGTGAGTTCAGTTTAGTTTTGCCGCAGCCGTCGCGGCAAGGAGTCTCGACAAGCGGCGTTGGGTTGAACTAAGTTCATTTCATGACCGATGCACTCGTGATCGAGCGGTACTACGCGATCCTCGACAGCGGCCGGATCGACGACGCAGTTGCCCTGCTCGACGAATCGATCGAGTTCGCCATAGTCCTCCCGGGTACCGTCCGCCGGGGGTACAGCCGCGCCGACATGCTCGACTACCTGAGGGGACGGCCCCCGGTCGATCGACGACACGTGCTGCTCCGAACGAGCAGCGCCGGCGACGTCCAGTTCGCCTACGGTTCCGTCGTCGAGAACGACGTGAAGACAACCGGCTACTTCCTCGCCGCGATGCACCTCGACAGCGATGGCGCCGTCGACGCGTACGAGGTGTCCTTCGACACGGAATTCAGCATTCTCACAAAGGAGTTGGCCCATGGGAAGCGCGACTGAACTGAACGAGACGACTTCTGCGACTCCCGTGCTGGTCGCGTGGTTCGCGATCATGGATTCGGACGATCCCGACCGCGTCCTGAACATGATCACCGACGATTTCCGGATGTCGGTTCAATTCTCCACCGGCGGAGGGAATGCCGCCGAATTCATCGGGGATCGCGCCGGACTCGTCGAGTACCTGCAGCAACGCGAGAAGAGTGTGCTCGTCCACGAGGTCCTCGCGGGTGCTCGTGTGGGAGACGTCGAACTGGCGCTGGGACGCACCACCCGGAACGGCGAATTCGAGGCCTCGTTCAACACGTCGGCGCAACTCGACGATTCGGGCCTCGTGCGGAGGTTGCTGATCTGCCGCACGCCCGAGATCTCGTTCGACGTCTGACACAGCTGTGAGTACTTGTTAACCGCGGGCGGTTAACAAGTACTCACAGGGGGTTTCGGTCAGGACGTGAGGTCGTACAGGGTCACGCCGTCGACGGTGACGGCGGTGAAGTTCTCCTGCACCCAGGTGGAGATCTCCGATGCCGTTCCGTCTCCACCCATTCCGCCGCCTCGACCGCCGGCGATGAAGTAGTGGATCTTTCCGTCCGCCACGTACTGCTGGAACTGCTCCAGCGTGGGTGACGGATCGCTGCCGTTGAATCCGCCGATCGGCATGACCGGGTCCTCGGTGGCCAGCTGATAGCCGGACGCACTGTTGGATCCGATGGCCGCTGCCACCCAGGTGTAGTTGCCGGAATCCTGTTCGAGCAACGCCACCAGTTCCGCGCCCGGCTCGCTACCGGAGAGCAGTCCCCCGGCGGCGCCGCCGCCCATGGCACCCATACCGCCCATTCCGTCGGGGGCTCCTGCCGGCGCGCCGTCCGTAGCGCCGGCGACGGCACCGCCCGGTGCGGCGGGAACCGCGGCACCGTCGGTGCGGCCGCCCATGCGTCCGGCGCCGTCCATGCCGCCGGGGCCACCCATTCCACCGGGCCCTCCGCGGGCGCCTGCGACGTTGGGTCCGGCCGAGACGATCGAACCGGTATGCGGCGTCGCGATGGTGTCGACGGCGTAGGCCGTCGGTCCCGCGAGCCCGGTGAACAGTGCGGCCAGCGCGACGACGGCCGCGATCCGGCCTCGGGTCAGCGCCGGAACCAGCACGGCAACCGCGGCGACGACGCCGACGACGACCACCGCCCACTTCAGCCACGGCACGAACGACGCGCTGCGTCCGAGCAGAACCCAGGACATGGCAGCGGTGGCCAGCAGTGTCGCCGCGAGAACCGCCCGCACCCACAGCGCGTCCCGTCGACGCCACAGCGTCACCGAACCGATCGCCACCAGCGCTGCCACCGCCGGTGCGAGCGCGACGGTGTAGTACGCGTGGAAGATGCCCGCCATGAAGCTGAACGTCAGCCCGGTGACGAGCAGCCACAACCCCCACACGAGGAACGACGCACGCTGGGTGTCGACGCGAGGCGCCCTGCCGCGCAGCGCGAGACCGGCGACCAGCAGGATCAGCGCGGCCGGGATCAGCCAGGCGATCTGACCGCCCTGAGCCGACTCGAACATGCGCGTGATGCCGGTGCTGCCCCACATACCGCCACCGCCGCCGGGGCCACCTGCGGGGAAGCCGCCACCCGCCATGGCCTCGCCGGCACCTCCCAACGCCGCAGTGGCGTCACCGCGACCGCCGCCGGGCGTGACGCTGCCGGTCTCCTCACCGTTCAACCGGCCGAGACCGTTGTAGCCCAGCGTGAGTTCGAGGATCGAGTTGTTCTGCGAACCACCGATCCAGGGCCGCGACGACGCCGGCCACAGTTCGACGATCAGCAGCCACCAGCCCGCGGAGACGATCATCGCGCCGAGCGCGGCGAAGCACTGAGCGAGGCGTTTGCCGAACTTCGGCGGTCCCGCGACGAGATAGGTCAGGGCGAGCGGCGGGACGACGAGCATCACCTGAAGCTGCTTGGTCAGGAACCCCAGACCGACGAACACGCCGGTCAGCACCATCCACCGGGTGCGTCCGTCCTCCACGGCCCGCAGCATCGCCCACACGGAGGCGATCATCAGCAACACCAGCAGGGCGTCGGGGTTGTTGAACCGGAACATCAGCACCGCGATCGGCGTCAGCGCCAGCACCAGACCCGCGAGCAGACCGGCCGGGGCGCCGAACCACCGCTTCACCGTGGCGTACAGCAGGGCGACGGAACCGACACCGAGCAGCGCCTGCGGTACCAGCATCGCCCACGAGCTGAGCCCGAAGACCCGCACCGACAGCGACATCAGCCACAGCGACATCGGGGGCTTGTCGACGGTGATGGAGTTGGCGGCGTCGGAGGATCCGAAGAAGAACGCCTTCCACGACCCCGACCCCGCCTGCACCGCGGCCGCGTAGAACGAGTTGGCCCAGCCGGACGCGCCGAGCCCCCAGATGTACGCGATCGCGGTCCCGACCAGCAGTGCGGCGAGCGCCCAGGTCTCCCACCGCCTGCGGGCGGGAGGTGGTTCGGCCGCGTCGACCTTCGGTTGTTCGAGGGTCGTCGTCATGCGTGAGCTCCTTCGGGGCGTGCGTTCCTGAAGACCCAGCGAAGGGCTATGAAACGGCTGATGGTGGCAACGAGATTGGCGAGGACGAGGACGGCGAGTTCGACGTGCTTGGACACGTCCGGGGCCGCCGAGTGGAGGACGTACAGCGAACCGCTGGTGAGCAGCAGTCCGAAGGCGAACACGAGCAGACCCTGCATCTGATGCCGGGCGGCACCCTCGGATCCGCGGACACCGAAGGTGAACGCGCGGTTCGCCGCCGTGTTGAGCACGGCGGTGACGAGCAGTGAGACGGCGTTGGCCCACTGCGCACCCATGATCGGATGCAGGATCAAGTAGAGCAGCGCGTACGCGACGGTGGACGCGACGCCGATCACGGCGAACCGGGCCAGCTGCCCGACCATGCCGCGGGGAACTCCGGGCACCAGCGGCTCGCGCCCGAAACTGTCGCGCAGGCTGCCGATGGGCAGCGATCCGGTGGACAGTGCCCGGCCCACCCGCCACACGCCCTTGAGGTCGGCGACGGCGGTCGCGACGATGTCGACGCGACTGTCCGGGTCGTCGACCCAGTCGACGGGGACCTCGTGGATGCGGAGGCCGGCACGTTCCGCGAGCACCAGCAACTCGGTGTCGAAGAACCACCCAGTGTCCTCGACCAGCGGCAGCAGGCGCTGCGCGACGTCCGCCCGCATCGCCTTGAACCCGCACTGCGCGTCGGAGAACCGCGCGTGCAGTGCGCTGCGGAGGATGAGGTTGTAGCTGCGGGAGATGAACTCGCGCTTCGGTCCCCGGACCACCCGCGACGAGCGGGCGAGGCGGGAACCGATCGCGAGGTCCGAATGCCCCGACAGCAAGGGCGCGATGAGCGGCATCAGGGCGTTGAGGTCCGTCGACAGGTCGACGTCCATGTACGCCACCACCTCGGCGTCGGAGGCACTCCACACCGCGCGCAGAGCGCGGCCTCGCCCCTTCTCGTCGAGGTGCACGACGTGGATGCCGTCGATCTCGGCGGCCAGCCGGTGCGCCACGGCGAGGGTGGCGTCGACGCTGGCGTTGTCGGCGATGGTGATGCGGGCGGAGTAGGGAACGTTCTCGTCGAGGTGCCGCCGCAGCCGCCGCACGCAACGTTCGAGTCCGGCTTCCTCGTTGTAGACCGGCACGACAACGT
Organism: Rhodococcus sp. JVH1; assembly: GCF_000280725.2. Classification (NCBI taxonomy): domain Bacteria; kingdom Bacillati; phylum Actinomycetota; class Actinomycetes; order Mycobacteriales; family Nocardiaceae; genus Rhodococcus; species Rhodococcus sp. JVH1. The sequence goes on from NZ_CP166289.1 coordinate 2,762,835, forward strand.
CGAGCACGGGCGCGGTCTCGGAGGTTTCGGGGATCTCGAGTCGTCCCATGGCGCCCGGTGCGCGGGAGAGGGAATTCGTCGTCATGCGTCCAAGATTCGTCCCGTACGCTCCGATGACTCTGGACGGAGGCTGGGAGTTTCCTGTGCGCTTCGCGCCCGTGAGTACTTGTTAACCGCGGGAGGTTAATAAGTACTCACGGGGGGCGAAGCCGCATAATGGCGGCCATGGGATCTGTATTCAGCGCCATCATCAACGGAGATCTGCCCGGACGTTTCGTGTGGGAGGACGAGGACGTCGTCGCGTTCCTCACCATCGCCCCCGTCACGCAGGGCCATGCCCTCGTCGTACCCCGCAAGGAGGTGGACCAGTGGCAGGACGTCGACGGTGAGATCTGGACGAAGGTCATGGACGTCGCCCGCACGATCGGGCAGGCCGTCCGCCCCGCGTTCGACGCACCGCGGGCAGGCCTGCTGATCGCGGGTCTCGAGGTGCCGCACCTGCACGTGCACGTCTTCCCGGCCTACGACCTCGGCGATTTCAACATCAGCAACGCCGAGCAGAATCCGTCCCAGGAATCGCTCGTCGAGGCGCAGGCGAAGCTCAAGGCTGCGCTGCGCGAACTCGGTCACGGGGAGAACGTCCCCGACTGACGGTCAGTTCGACCGGGGCAGTTCCACCCGGAACGTGGCACCCTCGCCGGGCCGGCTGTCGACGGTCACCGACCCCCGGTGGGCGGCGACGAGGGCGGCCACGATCGACAACCCGAGGCCACTGCCACCGCTCTCCCGGGTCCGCGACGCGTCGGTGCGGTAGAACCTCTCGAACACCCGGGCCGCGTCCTCCTCGCTGAGTCCCGGTCCGGTGTCGGCCACCTCGAGCACGACGCTGTGTTCGGTGGTGCTCAGCCGCACCGTCACGTCCGCGGTGGCGGGGGTGTGTTTGACGGCGTTGGCGAGCAGGTTGCCGAGGACCTGCCGCAGCCGCGCCTCGTCACCGATCACCTCGGGTGTCCCGGGTCCGGGGCGGACGTCGAGCACGATGGACCGATCGGGGGCGACGGCGCGCGCCCCGTGCACGGCGTCCGACGCCACCGACAGCAGGTCGACGGGCCGGGTCTCGAGGGGACGCTGGGCATCGAGCCGGGCGAGCATGAGGAGATCCTCCACGAGGAGCCCCATCCGCGACGCCTCCCCTTCGATGCGACTCATCAGGGTTTCCGTGTCGGTCATCGCGCCTTGTCGATACAACTCGGCGAAGCCGCGGATCGTGGTGAGCGGGGTGCGCAGCTCGTGACTCGCGTCGGCGACGAATCGCCGCATCTTCTCCTCGGAGCGGCGCGCCGATTCCTCCGACGCCTCGGTGGCGGCGAACGCGTGCTGGATCTGGGCGAGCATTCCGTTGAGCGCCACGGACAGTCGACCGATCTCGGTACGATCGTCCCGTTCCGGAACACGCCGGTGCAAGTCGCCCGAGGCGATCGCCGCGGCGGTCTCCTCCACTTCGACGAGGGGACGCAGACTACGCCGGACCACGAAGTACGCGACCACTCCGAGCGCGATCAGCACGACCACACCGATGATGAGTTGCAGCACGATCAGCCGGTTCACCGTTTCGTCGTTCTCGGTGAGTGTCATCGCGACGGTGGTCTCGGTTCCGTCCGGCGCGGTCGTCGTCAGCACCCGCCACCGCACGTCGGAGTTGTCGGTCGAGCCGACCGTCTCGGGCCCGGACGCGGGGTTCTCGGGTAGTGCGGGGGAGACGGATTCGTCGTTGATCTCGCGCAGGACCGTTCCGTTCGCGAGCGTCGTGCGGACGTAGAACGGGCTCGGTGGGCGGCCGGGGTTCGGTTCGTCCGGCGGCGGCAGCTGGCGCGACTTGCCGGGCTTCGCCCACCCCTGAGCCGCGTCGTGCAGCTGGTGGTCGACGCGGTTGGTCAGCGAATTCTCGAGCGCCGACGTCACCGCGACACCGGACGCGAGGAGCCCGAGCGCAGAGAGCAGGAGCACGGCGCCGACGAGGGTGATGCGCAGCGGCATCGCACGAATCCACCGTCGCGCAGGCCCGTTCGGCACAGTGGCGACCGCCTCGGCCGACTCCCGCGGAGCCGCGGGCGCGGTCATCGCCGCGGTTCTCGCATCACGTAGCCGACTCCGCGGAGGGTGTGGATCAGCGGCGTCTCGCCGGTGTCGACCTTCCGTCGGAGGTAGGACACGTACGACTCGACCACCCCGACCTCACCGCCGAAGTCGTAGTTCCAGACGTGGTCGAGGATCCGCGGCTTGCTCAGCACGGTGCCGGCGTTGACCATGAAGTACCGCAGCAGCGTGAACTCCGTCGGCGACAGCGACACCAGGTCGCCCGCCTTCCAGACCTCCCGCGTGTCGTCGTCGAGTTCGATGTCGGCGAACTTGATGCGGGCGGACTGCTCCTCCACCGACACCTTGCCGGCCCGCCGCAGGATGACGCGGAGCCGGGTCACCACTTCCTCGAGACTGAACGGCTTGGTGACATAGTCGTCCGCGCCGAGGGTGAGGCCGCTGATCTTGTCCTCCACCGCGTCCTTCGCGGTGAGGAACAGCACCGGAGCGTCCACTCCGTCGGCGCGCAGCCGCTTGAGCAGGCCGAACCCGTCCATTCCCGGCATCATGACGTCGAGGATCACGGCGTCGGGGCGGAACGTGCGCGCCGTGTCGAGTCCCTCGGCCCCGGTCGACGCCGTCGCCACCTCGAATCCCTGAAAACGCAGGCTCACGGAGAGCAACTCGAGGATGTTCGGTTCGTCGTCGACGACGAGGACGCGGGCTTCGACAGGCTTCTCATTCACGCAACCCATCATCACTTGTGACGCTGGATCGTCGCTGTAGGTTTCCTTGGAGATTGCTGTGAGCCGGTACCGCCTGCTTGTGCGGGTGGGATTCCGGTCGTCAGTTCACCACGATGTTGAGGTTGAGTACTACTCCGCCGAACGTCAGGATCGTGTTGGCCAATCCGAGTGTGACACCGCTGTTGAGTGCCCCGAGCAGTCCGAGCATCATGACCTCCATCGTCGCCCCGGGGAAGGGGTGGTTGCGCGCTGTCCGTGCGCGTTGCGGAGAACACTAGGTCAACTCGGAAGAATTCGCGGCGACACACGCGAGCAAATTCGAAATAAAATCACCCATTCCTCTTTACCGAAAAAAGGGGGAAATTCTCGGTTCATGAGCAAGGATGGGAAAGTTGCGCTCCGCGCGCCGGCGCCTCCGGTCGTCGCACACGGGACAACCCCGCCGTCGATCCGACAGCGGGGTTGCGGGAGCGGAGTTGTCTTGACAGGCAGGAAGTTCAGGCTACGACATTCAGGTTGAATACCACTCCACCGAACGTCCCGATCGTGTTGGCGAGCCCGAGGGTGAAAGCGCTGTTGATTGCGGCGAGCAGTCCGAGCATCATGATGTGCCTCGTTATCTTCCGTGGTATATGCACAGAATTCACTGTTTCGCTCGACAATAAATGAGACGACCCCGATCTGCGAGATAATCGGCGCATTCGCGACCCGTGCGCGTTCGAGGAGTGCGTGTACTCGCTCACCACTCACAGGCGCGGAGCGCCCCGTTGGGTACCGTGGAAATCGTCGACACGACATCCGGACGAGCGCACCGTACCCGGCCAGCGACAAGACGGTGCCCGGAGGTTTGTCATGGCGTGGATCGTGCTTGTGCTGTCGGGAATCCTGGAGGCCGTCTGGGCCACCGCGCTCGGCCGATCGGAAGGGTTCACCAAACTCGGACCCAGTGTCGTATTCGGTGTCGCGTTGATTCTCAGCATGGCGGGTCTGGCGTTCGCGATGCGCAGTCTCCCCATCGGAACGTCGTACGCGGTCTGGGTCGGCATCGGCGCAGCCCTCACGGTCGGGTTCGCGATGGTGACCGGCGCCGAGAGCTCCTCGCTGGTGAAGATCCTCCTGATCCTGGGCATCGTGGGATGCGTCGTCGGGCTGAAGGTCCTGCACTGACCGGATCAGTGACACTCGATGCTTGTGTGTCGCGGGTTACAGTAATTCCATGAACCTGGTGTCGTTGATGACCCTCCCGGTGCGCGTCGGTCTCGCTGCGGCCGATGTCGGTCTCGGAATCGCCGAAGCCAGCCTGGTGACCGTCCGGACGGCGGTCGCCGGAACCGGTGTGGTCACGGGGATGGGAACCCAGGGCAGCCCGTTGCAGGTGATCAGCCAGCTGTCGTCGCTCGCGGCCAACGACCGCCCGCTCGGGCAGGCCCTCCAGCCGGGTGGTCCGCTCGACCGCCTCCTCGCTCCGGGCGGTCCCGTCGACCGTCTCACGTCGGAGGGCGGCACCCTCGAACGCCTGCTCGAGCCGGGCGGCCCGCTCGAGCGGGTGCTCGCCAAGGACGGCCCGCTCGACCGGGTGCTCGCCGAGGACGGCACCCTGGAACGGCTTCTCGCAAAGGACGGTCTGCTCGACCGTCTCACCGCCGAGCAGGGACCTCTCGAACGGCTGACCGCGCGGGACGGTGCGGTCGAGCGGCTCACGGCGCCGGGCGGAATCGTGGACCGGGCGCTCGCCGAGAACGGCATCCTCGAGGCCCTGCTGTCGGAGGGCGGTGCGTTCGAACGGCTGATCGCCGAGGGTGGCCCGCTCGACCAGATCGTGGCGCTGTCCGAGACGTTGACGGCCCTGGCGCCCAACCTCGAGCGGATGAGCGCCAGCATCGACCTGCTGCAGGAAACGGTGGGGATTCTCAGCGCCGCGGTCGGGCCGCTCGGCGACCTCGCCGGCAAGTTGCCGGGACGCTGGCTCAAGGGCAAGGGCGACCGCCCGGGCGTCGACTACACGCTCGGGCCCGCCTGACGCCTTGACCTGAACGCAACTCGAGGTTTTACGGTCGGGTCATGACTCGCATCGAAGGCCTCGGACCCGTCGGCATCACCCTGAACATCTCACCGGACGAGACGTACCTCGACGAGGCGGCCCGGCTGGAATCCCTCGGCTACTCGGCGATCTGGCTGCGGGGCGGTCAGATCGACAGCCTGGACCGGATCCCGGCCGTCGTCCGGGCGACCGACTCGATCCCCGTCGCGACCGGCATCATCCCGGTCGGCGTGTACGACTCGGACGCTGTCGCACAGCTTTTTGCGGATCTGCAGACCACGGCGCCGGACCGGTTCGTCGTCGGGCTGGGCGGCCCGCAGGTCCCCCGGCCGCTCCGGGCGTTGAACGAGTATCTCGACCGGCTCGACCGGTCCGATCCGCCGGTGCCGGCGGAGCGACGGATTCTGGCCGCGCTGGGCCCACGCAAGCTGGAACTCGCGCGGGACAGAGCCGCGGGGGCCGTCGCGCTCCTCGTCACCCCCGACTACACAGCCGAGGCGCGGCGCAGCCTCGGCCCGGACGCCACGCTGGTCGTCTCGCTGATGACGGTGCTCGGCACCGACGCCGCGCAGGCCCGCGACACCGCCCGCGTTCCGCTCCGATTCCTGTCCGGGGTGGGCGGCTATGCCACGAATTTCGAACGGATGGGTTTCGGCGCCGACGACATCTCGGGGCTGAGCGACCGGCTTGTCGACGACCTGGTCGCCTGGGGTGACGCGGACGCGATCGTCGCGCGGGTACACAGCCACCTCGCGGCCGGCGCCGATCATGTCGTCGTGAGCGAACTGGGTGAGCGGCCGGGCGAGGTGGCCCGGCAGCTCGCCGGACTGTTACCACTTCGCGCATAGGACCGACCGGCCGACAGCCCCCGACCCGTGCCTCTGGTATGTATTTCGCATGACACGAACCATCGTTGCGCTGTTGATCCCTGCCGCCCTCCTGCTCGGGGCGTGCAGTTCCGAATCGACCACCACCGAGGCCGAGTCCCCCGCGAGCGCAACGACCGAGGCCACCGAGGCATCCTCCGCAGACCTGCCCGCTGTCGCGGATCTGTGCAAGGGCCTGCTCCAGTACGCGAACGGCGCGGAGGCTCGCGCGCAGCAGAGCGGCGAGACGTTCGACCGCACGAAGGCCCTCGACGACCTCTTCACCCAGTCGGCGGAGACGCCGGAGTGGAAGGACGCTCCGCAGGAGCGCAAGGATCAGATGAGCCAGGCCTACGACGCCGCCAAGACCGGGGCCTGCTGACCAGCTTCGGAATCAAGGACCGGAACTGTCCTCAATTCTTCGTAGCGTGCGCGCACCCGGTTCGGCACACCCCTTCCGGATGACGACTGGGCGACCGGCGTGCCCACGTCCTACTTGGTCGAACTCGTCACGTACTGGCGCGACGAGTTCGACTGGCGGGCGCAGGAGAAATCGCTCAACACCATCCCGCAGTTCGTGACCGAGATCGACGGGCAGAACATCCACTTCCTCCACGTGCGCTCCCCCGAACCGGACGCACTGCCCCTCGTCCTCACCCATGGCTGGCCGGGTTCGTTCGTCGAGTTCCTCGACGTGATCGGCCCGCTCACCGACCCCGCAGCGCACGGAGGCGACCCCGCCGACGCGTTCGATGTGGTCGTGCCGTCGCTGCCCGGATTCGGATTCTCCGGACCGGTCCGCGAATCGGGCTGGGACACTCCCCGTATCGCTACCGCGTGGGCAGAGCTGATGAGCCGGCTCGGCTACCAGCGCTACGGGGTCCAGGGCGGGGACATCGGTGCGGACGTCTCACCCGAGGTCGCCCGCATCGCCCCGGACGCGGTGGTCGGGGTGCATCTCAACGGCAACGTCGGGGTCCCGTTCCACGAGCTGGACGAGGCGGAGCAGGCGAGCCGGTCACCGCTGGAACAGGACCGCCGCGACCGAGGAGTTCGGCTACATCGCCATCCAGTCCACCAGACCCGCGACTCTCGGAGCCGCCCTTGCCGATTCGCCGGTGGGTCAGCTCGCGTGGATCGTCGCCAAGTTTCGCGAGTGGACGCATCCCCGCGGGGCGCTCCCCCACGACGTCGTCGGCATCGACCGACTTCTCACCAACGTCATGCTGTACTGGCTCACCGACACCGCGTCGTCGTCCGCGTACGTCGGCTACATGCAGGAATCATCGTGGGGCCGACAAATCCGCGTCCGGGGTTCCGACCGCGGTCATCGTGTTCGCCCACGACGTCGGCATCCGCCGCTACGCCGAACAGGAACACGCGATCACGCGGTGGACCGACGTCGAGGACCGTGGCGGTCACTTCGCCGCACTCGAAGAGCCCGAGACCCTGACCGCGGACATCCGGGAGTTCTTCGCCGGACTCCGCTGAGCGCGACACGACGAAACCGCCGGCCCCGGGCGGCGGGGCCGGCGAGTTCGTCGACGGTGTTGCGTCAGTTGCCGATACCGGCAACCTCCTGTGCGATTCCGGCCAGTCGCGTCTGGGCCGCGGAGACCACGCCCTGGCGATTCTTGTGGGCCTCCTCGTAGGCGACGACGATGCGTACGTCGGAGGGATCGGTCAGTTCCTTGACCGCGGCTACCGCCTGGGACACGTTGAGGTCGTCGTAGTCGGCGATCGGGAGTTCGTCCGCCTCCAGGACGCCACCGGCGGCGCGTGCGGAATGGATCGCGTCGGCGATTCCGTCGGCGCCTTCGTTGCGAGTGACCTGCTCCGCCGTTTCGAGGGCGGCATCACGCGAGGCGGCAAGCGTCTTCACGGCGACGTCGCCCGCGTGGGCGCCTCGACCGAGCAACGCGCTCAGCATCGGCGGGGTGGTGCGGGCCGTGTCGAGGGCACGGTCGATGCCACGCGCGGACCACGAGACGGGGACGTTGATCAGCCGGATCGTGGCGCCGGTCGCCGCCTGGAACGGGGTGCGTCGCAGGGCCGCCGGCCCACCGAGCGCCTCCTCCGCGAGCACCGTGGTCAACCAGTCGACGGTCGCGGCGTGCGCGGTGACCAATCGATCGGCCAACCGGACGACGTCCTGCTTCCCGGCCGCGGTCGCGAGGGCCTTCACGTACCGCGCCCGGTCGAGCAACTGGTGTTCGAGGGCGAGGTCGCCGAGCAGGGCCTCGTCGAACGGCTGCGCCTGCTCCGCCATCGCCTTCAGCGACGCCGCCAGCCGGCCGAACAGCGGACCGACGATCTCCGGCACTCCCCCGAGATCGCGGATGGCGCGTTCGATCGCCTCTGCGCGGAGGCGCCCGTTCTCGGCGTTCTCGGTGAGTTCTCGGCGCACGGCCTCGGTGCGCGCTTGCGCGACGCGGGTTTCGGCGACCTGGATCTCGGTGTTGGTCAGATCGAGTACGGCGTGCAGCTGGGTGATCAGAGTGGGGACGGTGGTAACGGTCATGATGTGTCCTTTCCAGTTCGTGGGGTGCGGTCGGATCGGGCGTGCGGTCAGATCAGGCTGGAGATGAGATACGCCGCGAGTAGGACGCCGGCGAGAACGGCCGCGGCGGTGACGGCCGCGAGGACCGCCGATCCGGTCACGGACATCGCGGGCACGGCGGCAACGAGCGCAGCGACGAGAGCGGTCCCGAGCGAGAAACGACCGTCGGGCTCGTCCTGCTGGTTCTTCGCGTGCCGGGGAGTGCTCGTGCGGGCTGCATTGTGGGCAAGGGTCATTGTTCGATTTCCCGTCTGGAGTCGAATGCGGACCAGAGTCGGGACTACACGAGGGAATGTTCGCCGGACGACGCTGTCGGCGCCTTCGTGCAGATCCCGGGTTTCGCGATTTACAGCGTCAGTTCGCTGACGACATCGACTGCACGGGCAGTGTCGGGTTCGGCCATTGCGTGTTCTCTCCCTGCCGCAACGTCACATGCTCGTCTGCGTGCGGCGCGTTCGGATCGTCAACTTATCTGCTCTGGCTGATATAGATTTCATCTTATCTACTCAGCAGTAAAGTTCAACCCATCCAAGCAAGAGAATCGGTCGATGTGGGGACGGCGACACCGAAACCGCCGGGACCAGCGAGAATGACACATACAGCGGATCCCAGTGCTCGAGAAGACCGGGGGCGGGCACCGACATCGACCCGACGATCGGTCGAACCCGGCAACTTGATCACTCTCCGGATGCGCCGCTTTCCGACCCCTCCAACCGGGACGCCAGATCTGCGTTCTCGGATTCGAGCGCGAGGATCCTCTGAATGCCCGGGACGTTCACTCCGTCCTCCATGAGCTGCGCTATGCGCTCCAACCTGACCAGATCGTCGTCGCTGTATCTACGGGTGCCGCCGCTGGTCCGGGCAGGGGTCAGCAATCCGCGACGCTCGTACAGGCGCAGGGTCTGCGGGCCGATGCCCGTCAACTCCGACGTCACCGCAATTCCGTAGACCCCGCGACAGGAGCGGGGTAAGGCGTCGATGGTCACAACAGGCTCCCTTCTGCTTAAGGAACACCCGATGTTAACAAACGAACGAAATGAATCTGCAACACCGGATATAGATTTTGCATATTCCACTCAGCATGCACCCTCGGCTGCGGCGAGGGCCAGGGCAGGGTGACGTAATCTCGGAGCCGAACCGAACGCGAACCGACGCCACCCGGGCAGGGTTCGTGGAGGTGTCGTGGCCGCGAGTGCCACGGCCGCTGCGCCAGAGACGAGAAGACGGTGCCCCGCACTCAGGAACACGCAGATCGTTACCGCGACGCCCTCACTGCGCTCACCGCGGCTACCCAGCGACCGGCAAATGTGGTCAACACCGGTGCGGGCTATGCGATCCGGGTCGATTTCGAGTACAACCGCTACCTTCTCGCATCCAACGCTGCCGACGGACTGACCGATGCCGCCGACGACACATCCGAATGGCGGGTGAGCCTCTACCAGGGAGTCACCGACGGAACTTCGGACGAACTGCTGGCAGCCGCCGAGCACGCATGGCTCGTCGACGCGTTCGACCTCGCGTTCGCCGATATCCGGGCCGAGGGCAAATGGCAGTCGGCCGACGCCTCGTTCGACGCGTTCAACTCCACCGACGACCAGTCCACCAGCTGAGCCGGTAGGCGCGACTCAGGCCCGACCAGGGACCTCGGACTTCACGAGCTGCTCCAGCTCGGCGTTGCGGGCCGCGAGGATCGCGTTCTCGGCTTCGAGCTGAAGAATCTGACCGATTCCGATCAGATTGACACCGGCCGCGACGAGTTCGGTGATCTTCTGGAGGCGCGCGACATCGTCCTCGCTGTACCGGCGTGTTCCACCGCCCGTGCGAGTCGGTGTGATCAACCCTCGCCGCTCGTACAAGCGCAGCGTCTGCGGCCCGATACCCGTCAGCTCCGACGTTACCGAGATCCCGTACACACCCCGCTGCGATCGAAGCGGCACATGAGAGGACGTCACCGGATCTCCCTTCTTCTCAGGGCGCATCAATCCTATCAAGGCCCGGAAGACACAATGTGCCGCAGGGGGTGCAGGTTCGCTCTGCCCTACGCGGACCGCGCTTCCGCGCTCCTGCACCGCAGTTCCCCGGGTGGCCTGAGTGTCACCCTGCCTCATCTGATTCCTTACCCGTCCGGTTCTCCGTCCGGCGCTCGCCCTCTCGAGCAGCAATCTTGCTCATTCCGCTTGAACTTCCTGCGCGATGGCTGTAGAACAAATCTATATTCTTGAACGCAGATAAGTTCTCACCACGAGGTGGGCACCAAGGAGAACCGATGACCACACACGACCCGCAGAACGCTCCCCACGACGGAGAAGTCCTCGTTCTCGGCGCAGGCAGCGGCGGAGCGATCGCCGGCGGCCTGATCGCCACGCTGGCCCTCAGCGCGCTCACTCTCCTCTCGTCGCTGCCGATCTGACGGCCTGCCCGGCCACCTTTTCCACACCGACCCTTCACACCCGACAGGACACAGCGCTCATGCCCGCCAGCTCCACATCCCACGCTTCCGCCACCACTACTGCCACGCGAGGCGGAGCAACGATGAGCACCGAGGAAATCAAGGCCCGGATCGAGGCGATGTTCGCCGACGAGGTCACCGACACCTCCCCCGCACTCGTCGAATAGCGACGCCATTGCCGATGCCGGCAGGTCAGAGAAGGGCAGAGCCATGAACGTGTCCACCCAGCTCGTCGCACCATCGTGCGAAATCCGTCGCATCCCCACGAGGACGACGCCGACGCATCGCTCGAAGCCTGCGGCAGATGTCGCAGCAGCCGACCGACGGCTCGAGCCCGCGCGCCGCGAGCGCGACCAATACCGCGACGTGCCCGCGCAGTGCGAGGCCATCGGCCGGCTCGCAGCCTCCGACCCCCGCCGCGAAGTGTTGCGCCAGCGGCTGATCGAACGTTGCCTGCCGCTCGCCGAACACATCGCCCGGCGTTTCCACGGTCGCGGAGAACCGCTCGACGACCTGATCCAGGTCGCCCGCCTCGGTCTCGTCAAGGCCGTCGACCGCTTCGACGCCCGCTGCGGAGCGAACTTCGTGTCCTACGCCGTCCCGACCATCACCGGCGAAGTTCGCAGGCACTTCCGCGACACGGGGTGGGCCATGCGCGTCCCGCGCAGCATGCAGGAACTGCACCTCTCCCTCACCAACGCGACGACCGAACTGACCACCACACTCGGACGCGCCCCGACGGCGAGCGAACTGGCCGAGGCCGTCGGGATCGACAAGGACGAAGTGGTGCAGGGGCTCCGGGTCGCCGACGCGTACAGCACCCTCTCCACCGATTTCCCACTCGGCGAGAACGAACGCCCGCTGTCGGAGACGATCGGCGACGTCGACCCGGCCCTCGCACACGTCGAGGACCACGTGGTCCTCGCACCTCTGCTGGAATCACTTCCCGACCTCGAACGCACCGTGCTGGTCCTGCGCTTCTTCGGCAACATGACCCAGTCGCAGATCGCGGCGCGGGTAGGTGTGTCGCAGATGCAGGTGTCCCGGCTCCTGACCAAGACGCTGGCGGACCTGCGCGGGAAACTCGCCGAGGTGGGCGGTCAGATGCTCTCGTAGGCGGCCAGGAAGTCCTCCCACGTCCGCTTGCCCGTCGCTGCGACGTCGAGTGACAGGTTCGCGCCCTCCCGGTACGCGCGGCCGGCCTTCCCCGGCATCCGCACCGGCATCATCAGCCGACGCCGTCCGGTCGCCTGCAGGTATCCGCGCACCAGCTCGGCCATCCCGTACACGGCCGGCCCGGGCAGGTCGGGAACCAGGCCCGCCGGTGCCCCAAGGGTCAGTTCCACCAGACGCGCCGCGACCTCCCCCGAGTCGACCGGCTGGAACCGCAGTCCGCCCGGGACCGGAATCACCGGCAGTTTCACCATCTTCTGCAGCATGGTCAGCACCAGGTCGTGGAACTGGGCCGCGCGCAGCGTCGTCCACGGCACACCCGAGTCGGCCACCGCTCGTTCCGCGGCCAGCTTGGATCCGAACCAGCCGAGCGGAACGCCGTCGGCACCGATCACCGAGATGTACACCAGGTGCTGCACCCCGGCGCGCGAGGCGGCGTCCACCAGGTTCCGCGTCGCCACCTCGTCGCCCTTGGGTCCGCCCGCCAGGTGCAGAACGGTCTCGACGCCCTCCAGTGCGGGCTCTATTCCCTTGCCCTCGAACAGGTCACCGGCCAGATACTCGACGCCGTCGCCCGGCTCGCGGCCGTGCCGGCTGAGAACGCGCACGTCCCGTCCCGCCGCCCGCAGCAGTGGGACGACCTGACGTCCGAGCGTGCCCGTGCCGCCGGTGATCAGAATGGGTGATGACATGATCTCTCCAGATTCGTTGGGTGTGGGACTCGGTTTCCCGGTCCCGACAGCTGGTGTTCGGTGGATCTACTGCTAAGACACGCGGCGAGGAAGGAATGTGACACGGTGGACGACCGCGATCGGCTGACGGAGCGTTTCGAGGAACACCGGCCCCGGCTGCGGGCCGTCGCGTACCGGATGCTGGGCTCGGTGAGCGAGGCCGACGACGCCGTCCAGGAGGCGTGGCTGCGCACGAGCCGCGCCGACACCGATGACGTGGACAATCTCGAGGCGTGGCTGATCACGGTGGTGTCGCGGGTGTGCCTGAACGTGCTCCGCTCACGCGAGCAGCGGCGCGAGGAACCTCTCGACGTGCAGGCACACGATCCGGTCGTCGGTCACGGGGACGGTGGCGACCCCGAACACGAAGCGATGCTGGCGGACTCGGTCGGCCTGGCCCTGCTCGTGGTGCTCGACACGCTGACCCCGGCCGAGCGGCTCGCGTTCGTCCTGCACGACATGTTCGACGTGCCCTTCGACGACGTCGCCCCCGTCGTGGGCCGCTCCTCCCCGGCGGTGCGGCAACTCGCCAGCCGCGCCCGTCGACGGGTGAAAGGGGCCTCCCCGGCGCCGGACACGGCGGATCTGGACCGCCAGCGCCGTGTCGTCGACGCCTATCTGGCCGCGACCCGCGGCGGCGACTTCGACGCTCTGGTCGCCCTGCTCGATCCGGACGTGGTGCTTCGGGCGGATCCGGCGGTCGGACCCACCCCGGCACCTCTCCTTATCCGGGGTGCCCGGGTCGTGGCCAGGGGCGCGCTCGCCTCTTCGGAACGGGCCCGGTCCACGCAGGTCGCCCTGGTGAACGGGGCGGCCGGGCTCGTGATGGCTCTCCACGGTCGGCTGCACCTGGTGCTGGCGTTCACAATCGCGGACGGCAGGATCACCGAGATCGACGTCATCGCAGAACCCGATCGCGTCCGGCGACTCGATCTCGCGGTGCTCGATGACTGACGGGACGCCGGTCACCCGTACAGGGTGATGACCCTGCGCGCCCCGACCCGCAGCATGGAGGTGGTCGACACTGCCGGGAGAGGGGCGCGAACGTGACTACTGCCTCGGACGACGATGCCCCACCCCAGAGCGCGGCCGCGCCGTCCCCGTTCCCGCCGATCGCCGACTACGCCTTCCTCTCGAACTGCCACACCGGGGCGCTGATCGCGCCGGACGGTTCCGTCGACTGGCTGTGCGTGCCCCGGTTCGACTCACCCAGCGTGTTCGGGTCCCTCCTCGACCGCGGGGCGGGGATGTTCCGGATCGGCCCGTTCGGGCTCAACGTTCCGGCGTCCCGGCAGTACGAGCCGGGAAGCAACACCATCTCGGCGGTGTGGAACACGCCGACCGGCTGGGTGACCGTGCGCAGTGCGTTGACGATGGGTCCGAGCCGCGGCGAGGACACCGTCACTCCCCACACACGGCCACCCGCAGACGAAGATGCCGCTCACATGCTGGTCCGCACGGTCACCTGCCTCGACGGCAGTGTGGAGGTGGAGTTGGTGTGCGAGCCCGTGTTCGACTACGGGCGCACACCGGCGGAGTGGGTTCTGGTGGACGGCGATCGGTACACCGCCGACGCGAGCGGCGCGGGTCGGACCCTGCGCCTGCGGACGGACATGGCGCTCGGCATCGAGGGTGGGCGGGTCCGCGCCCGCCACGTGCTGGAGAAGGGTGAAACCCTCTACTGCAGTTCCCCGACCACCGGTGGCGGGAGGCGATCCAGCGATCCGCTCTGACCATCAAGGGACTCACGTACATGCCGACCGGCGCCACCGTCGCGGCACTCACCACATCCCTGCCGGAAACTCCCGGCGGCGAACGCAATTGGGACTACCGATACACGTGGATGCGTGACTCCACGTTCACTCTGCAGGCCCTGCACTATCTGAACCTGGACTGGGAGGCCGACGAGTTCATGCAGTTCATCGCCGATCTCGAGTCGAACGGCGATGGCGCACTGCAGATCATGTACGGAATCGACGGCACCCGCGACCTGACGGAGTCGACCCGCGACGACCTGTCCGGCTACGCGGGCGCGCGACCGGTGCGCATCGGCAACGGCGCGTTCGACCAGCGGCAGAACGACGTGTTCGGCGCCGTCCTCGACTCGATCCTGTTGCACACGGTCCGCAGCAAGCGCCTCCCCCGCCGGCTGTGGCCGCTCGTACAGCAGCAGGCGACGTGCGCGGCGGCGGTGTGGCGCAACCCCGATCAGGGGATCTGGGAGGCTCGCGGCGCACCGCAGCACTACGTGTCGTCGAAGCTGATGTGCTGGGTGGCACTCGACCGGGCGTCGAAGATCGCGGGCATCCGCGGCGATCGCTCGGCCGAGGAAACCTGTTGTGCCACAGCCGAAGAGATCCGTGCCGACATCCTCGAGCACGGGGTGAGGAACGGGGTGCTGCGCCAGCACTACGACACCGAGGCGCTGGACGCGTCGACCCTGCTCGCCGCGGTGTTCGGATTCCTTCCCCGCGGGGACCAGCTCCTGCGTGCCACGGTCGACGCCATCGCAACCGATCTCACCGAAGACGGATTCGTCCTGCGCTACCGCACCGGCGAAACCGACGACGGACTGTCGGGGAAGGAGGGCAGCTTCCTGATCTGCTCGTTCTGGCTGGTGTCGGCACTGACCGTGGTCGAACAGGTACAGGAGGCAACCGATTTGATGGAGCGGTTGCTCAGCGTGTCCTCGCCCCTGGGGCTGTACGCCGAAGAGTTCGACACGAGCACCGGCCGTCATCTCGGCAATTTCCCGCAGGCGTTCTCCCACCTCGCGCTGATCGAGGCCGCGGGGCGCATCATCCTGCACGAGCGGATGCGGGAACTGATGTGAGCCCAGGCGGGCCCCCACGTCCCGTCACCGTAGGCTGAGATCGTGTCCCGAGCAGAGTCGAATCGGACGTACAGCGGCCAACCGGTTGCGGAACGTCGCGTAGCCCGCCGGGCGCGGTTCCTCGACTCCGCCCTGTCGGTCTTCGCGGAGAAGACGTACGCCCACAGTTCGATCAGCGACATCTGTGCCCACGCCGGCCTGTCGCGTCGCCAGTTCTACGAGGAGTTCGGCAGCCGCGAGGACATCCTCCTCGCGCTCTACGACACGATTCAGGACGAGGCCCGGGACGCGGTGCTCGCCGCGAACGACCGGGCGCCCTCGCGGGATCCCCGGACCGTCGCCGGCACCGTCATGACGGCCTACATCGAATCGGTCGGCACGGACGAGCGGCGGGCCAGGATCATCTTCGTGGAGGTGGTCGGGGCGGGCCCGCGGGTCGAGCAGTACCGCCTCGAGCGCCGCACGCAGTGGGCGCAACTCTTCGAAACCGTCACCCGCACGATCGACGGCGGCATCGTCGACCCGCCCGAGCGGTTCGCGATGGTGTCGATCGCCTTCATCGGGGCGGTCAACGATCTCGCCCACCACTGGAGCACCGCCTCCCCCAGGCCGTCCCCGTCGGTGCTGGTGGACGTTCTGAGCACGATGCTCATCGCGCTGGTCACCGACCAGACCTGAACCGAACTTACTCGCGAGTATTGCGATACCCGTCACACCTCATCTAAGGTCTGCTCAAAGTGAGACATAGACGTCTCACTTCGGCCCGGGGAGGACCACATGATCGGATCGAGAGCACGACGACGTCGAATGCTGCTGGTGGGAGCGATGGTGGTGGGCGCACAGCTCGCCGTCGCCGCGCCGTCGGTCGGGGCTCCCGCCGACGACGGAACTCCGGTGGACGTGCAGCCGGCTACCACCGTCCCCGCCTGGCCCGAGGCCGACCGGGGGTTCTACGAACCACCGGCGGACGTGGTCGCGGCGGCCGAGCCGGGCGAAATCATCGCCGCCCGCGAAGTGGACCTGGCGAACCTGTCGGTGTTTCCGGTAAACGTCGACGCGTGGCAGCTGTCGTATCGCTCCACCAACTCGCGGGACGAGCCGATCCCGGCGGTCGCGACGGTCGTCAAGCCCCGGGGCACGATCGACGGCGTCCGCAATCTGCTCTCGCTCCAGCCGGCGGAAGACTCCCTCGGCAAGTACTGCGCCGCTTCGTACGCACTGCAGCAGTGGTCCGTGCCCGCGCCGCTGACCGGTCAGATCGTCGCGCCGCTGCAGTTCCTCGAGGCGCAGGCCGCCCTCGCCCAGGGATGGGCCGTCGTGCTGCCGGATCACCAGGGCCCGAACGCCGCGTATGCGGCCGGGCCCCTCGCGGGCCGCATCACCCTGGACGGGATCCGGGCGGCGGAGAACTTCGGCCCACTGGGCCTGACAGGCAGGCAGACTCCGGTCGGGTTGATGGGCTATTCCGGAGGCGCGATCGCGACGGGTCACGCCGCCGAACTCCACGCGAGCTACGCACCGGACCTGAACATCGTCGGTGCGGCCGAAGGCGGCATCCCGGCCGATCTCGGCGCCCTCGTCGATCTCGCCGACAACAACCTGAGCGCGGGAATCGTGCTGGGCGGCGTGTTCGGCGTGAGCCGTGATTATCCCGAGCTCGCGGAGTATCTCGACACCCACCTGAATCCACTCGGCAAACAGCTCCTGGCCGCCAAGAGCAACCTCTGCGTGAGCTACCAATCGGCGCTCCTGCCGTTCGCGAACCTGCGGGGCCTGTTCGACAGCCCGAGCGGCGACCCGCTGCGCGATCCGGTGGTCGAGTCGGTACTCGACCGGACGAAGATGGGTCACCGGGTCCCGGACGTTCCGATGTTCATGTACCAGGCGAACCCGGACTGGCTGGTGCCGGTCGGGCCCGTCGACACACTCGTCGACACCTACTGCCAGGACCCGGACGCCCGGGTGACGTACACCCGCGACCACGCCAGCGAGCACCTGTCCCTCGAACCGGTCGCGGCGGCGCGCGCCCTGATGTGGCTGCGGGACCGGTTCGCCGGGGTCCCGGCCGAGACCGGATGCAGCACCCACGACGTGGGATCGATGGCCCTCGACCAGGCGACGTGGCCGGTGTGGTCGTCGATCGTCGGCGACACGATCGCGAGCCTGCTCGGTCAGCCGATCGGCATGTGAGGGCGCGGTCCGATCAGACGGCGCCGACCCCGGCGAGCAGTCTGCGCGCCCCCTCGTGGAGGCGGTCCCGGACGGTGGCGACGCTGATCTGCATCGTGTCCGCCACCTCGTCGCAGGACATTCCCCGGTAGTACACGAGGGCCAGTGCCTCCCTTTCGAGGGCGGGCAGCGCTTCCATTGCATCCAGTACCGCCGACCTGCACGAATTCACTTGCATGTACTCATCGTCAATGACCGGCGGGGTCGGAGACAGGGACCCCAGGGTGACGAACTGCCCACCCAGGGGTGAGCGTGCGGGGAAGACGGAGGGCCACCTTCCCGGGGGAAGGTGGCCCTCTGTGTGCGGAGGCAATTCCGCGGTGGAGCCTCCTGTCAGGATTGAACTGACGACCGCTCGCTTACAAGGCGAGTGCTCTACCACTGAGCTAAGGAGGCGGACACGCGCGCCCATCATATCCATTGCAGGAACGTCGGCCACTTCCGCCCACATTGGATAGCGTTGGAGCCATGAGTACCTCGGAGATCGCCACTGTCCTCGCTTGGCACGACGCCCTCAACTCCGGTGACATCGACACTCTGCTGTCGCTGTCGAGCGACGACATCGAGATGGGTGGGCCGAAAGGCGCCACCCAGGGCCTGGCGGCGTTGCGGGAATGGGCGTCTACCGCGGGCATCACGCTGATTCCGCAGCGAATGTATTACTACGACGGGGTGCTGGTGGTCGAACAGCAGGCCACGTGGGCGGACCCCGAGGAGACGCGTATCCTGGCCTCTGCATTCCGTGTCGTCCACGATCAGGTCATCTCCACGTTCCGCCACGAGACACTCGAGTCTGCACTCTCCGCTACCGATTTGACCGAGAAAGACCTTGTCTCCGACACGTAGTATGGCCAAGCTCACAGAAACCCTCCAACGTCTCACAGGCGACCGTCGCGCAACGGTCGATGCGGTCACCGCTGCACCCACACCGCTGCAGCCGATCGACCTCACCGACGACGCTGTGGTCGCCGAAGTACTCGACCTCGCCGTGCGTGTCGGTGAAGTGCTCCTCGCGTCGGGCACCGGTGCGATGGACACCGCCGAGCAGGTGCAGTTCATCGCCGCCACGTACGGCCTCGCCCAGTGCGATGTGGATGTCACGTACAACTCCATCGTGCTGTCCGCATACCGGGGGCCAACCCTCCCGCCGGCGAGCACGATGCGGATAGTGCACTACCGCTCGATGGACTTCACCCGTCTCGCGGCGGTGGACCGGCTCACGCGGCGGATCCGCCGTGAGGCCGTCACCCCCAGCGAGGCACACGAGGCCCTGACCGCGGTCACCACGGCGCCGCACCCGTACAACCGCTGGATCGCGACGCTCGCCTGGGCGTCCATGGCCGCGTCGGTCTCCGTGTTGATGGGCGGTGGGGTGCTGGTCGCATCGGTCGCCTTCCTGACGACGATGGTGATCTACCGGGTCAACCGCGTCCTCAACCGCATCGGCCTGCCGTTCTTCTTCCAGCAGGTGGCGGGCGGTCTGGTGGCCGCGACCCCGGCGGCGACGCTCTATACGTTCCAGGATCAGCTGGGTGTCGACATCAGACCCTCGCAGATCATTTCGGCCGGTGTGGTGGTGCTGTTGTCCGGGCTGTCGCTGGTCGGTTCGGTGCAGGACGCCATCACGGGGGCACCGATCACGGCGGCGGCGCGATTCTTCGAAGTGGTCATGATGACCGGTGGCATCATCGCCGGTGTGGCCATCTCGTTGCGTCTGACCGGCGTGCTGGGTTCGACGCTGCCACCCGTCAACGTCGAGATCACGGAACTCGTGCAACTACCCGTGCTGGTGATGTCGGGCGCGTTCGCGTCGATGTTCTATGCGCTGGCCTGTTACGCCGAGCAGCGCGCGCTCACGGCCGCGTGGTTCGGCGGTGCGGCCGGCGCCCTGGTCTACATGGTGGCGCACCAGTTCGGCATCGGCCCCATCATCGGTTCGGCACTCGCGGCCACAGTGGTCGGGTTCGCCGGTGGTCTGATGGCCCGCCGCGCGCTCACGCCGCCGCTGGTCGTCGTGGTGGCGGGTATCACACCACTGCTGCCGGGTCTGTCTCTGTACCGAGGTCTGTACGCCCTGCTCAACAACGAAGTGGTGATCGGACTGAGCTCGCTGCTGGCGGCGTTCGGTATCGGTTGCGCGCTCGCGGCGGGCGTCACGCTAGGCGAATGGATTGCCCGGACCATGCGGAGGCCGCGCATCCTGCGTCGCACAGACGACATCCGCCGCCCCGTCTTCAAGACGAGGCGGCGGAAGGCGGTCGAAACACACGCACAGAAGGCGGCCTGAGGCAGTTTCAGGTGACGGCCTGTGGGCCGTCTGCCGGGTACGACCGCCGGTGTCTCACCGGACGGTCGTCCCGGCACATCGTCGCCGAAACGCGGCGCCGGGGAGGTCAGCTCTTGTCGACGCTGTGCCGTCCGCCCGACTTCTCGTCGGCCTCCATGGCCTCACGCAGGCTCTTCGGCCGCATGTCGGTCCAGTTCTTCTCCACGTACTCGAGGCACGCGGCCCGGCTTTCCTCGCCGAAAACTACGCGCCAGCCTGCCGGCACCTCAGAGAACGTGGGCCACAGTGAGTGCTGGTCCTCATCGTTCACCAGCACGTAGAAGCGGCCTTCTTCGTCATCGAATGGATTGGTGCTCATCTCGCCTCGCTTGTCGCATACGTGTCCTGTGCGTTCACACTAGCAAGCGTGCCGTTGCGGCCACGCCTTGTTACGACAGATGTAACGATCTCTCCCGCCCGCACGGCAACATTCGACAGGAGCGACGACGTGATTCCGTGCGTTTTCTCCGTGCCGCCCTGCAGATAGATTCCCGCTGTGACGTCCGGTGAAACCGCCAATCTGTAATCTCGGCCCACTTCACGCGGCGGGTGGATTTTCGGCGCGAGATCTCCGAGAAGAGGCTCGAGGGGTGCGGGAGTGAAACCGGTGGCCAGAATCAGTGCGTCGCAAGCGAGAGTGTCGGTGAGGCCGTCCACACCGCTGCGGACAGCCACCTCGATTCCGTCCGAAGTCTCGTCGACGGCAATGATCTCCGACGCGCGTCGCATGAAGAGGCGGCGACGCCCACGCACGCGTTCCTGGTATTCGGTCGCGTAGAGCTCGTTGATGAGCTCGATGTCGACCACCGAATAGTTAGTACTCCTATGGACATCCAGCAATCGCAGTCGCTCCGCCTCCGGGGCGCCGTGCAGGTCGTCGACCGCCTCGGGATCGAAGATGCGGTTGGCGTACGGGCTGTCGTCGGCCGGGCTGTACCCGTACCGCGAGAAGACGCTGTGGACTTCGGCTTCGGGGTAGTTTCCGTGCAGGTACTGCACGATCTCGGCGGCGCTCTGGCCTGCCCCGAGGACGACGAACCGATGGTGGACCGGGGCCGGCATCTCGCCGAGCCGGAACAGGAACTGGTGGTTGTGGAAGCACCGCGCAGAGGGGTTGGCCCACTCGGGGATTCGTTCCCGCAGACCGGCGCCCATCACGACGTTGCGCGCGATCACCGTGCTGCCGTCGGCGGTGCGGACCTCGAAACGGTCGATCACCCCGTCGTCACCGCGGATTCCGCGTACGGTCTCCACAGCGGTGCCGTATCGCACGTCGGCGTCGACTCGGCGCGCCGCCCACTGCAGGTAGTCGTGAAACTCGTGACGTGTCGGAAAGAAGGTCTGGTGATTGACGAAGTCGACGAGGCGACCCTGATCGAAGAGGTAGTTGAAGAAGGTGAATGCGCTACGCGGATTCCGGAACGTCACCAGGTCCTTCGGAAACGCGATCTGCATCGTCGCGCCGTCGAGAAGCATCCCGGGATGCCACCCGAATCGATCCTGCTTCTCGACGAACTGCGCGCTGATCCGCTCGCGCGGGGGGCACTCCGCATTGTGTTCCTCGATGGCAATGGCCAGGGCGAGGTTAGCGGGACCGAACCCGACACCCACGACATCTCGCACTGGGAGATCTGTACCGACCGTTTCCGGCGATTCACTCATAGCTCGTTGTCCGTCCTCGACGCCGCGCCGCACCCGACCCAGCCGCCGTCTGCCTTCTGAAAAGATAGTGAAGCCTATCCTTATTTCCAGCACAGTACCAAGTACTTCCGGCCCTCGCGGCGGCGAACTCCGCCCCGGAACTGCGATCTGGATCACTCTTGATCATCGGGCTCCTTCCGCCCATGCGGTGACCAGCGACGACAACTCCGACGCCCAGCCACGGACCTCCCCGGCGTCCAGCACATCCGAGGAGAACGAGAAATACGCGTGGACGGGTCCGTCACCGATCGGCTCGTAGAAGCTCAGCGTCAGGTCCGAATCCGGAACACCCACCGGCACCGGCATCAAGCCGCCCAGCGCGTCGAGATGACCGAGCCTGGCCTGCTCGTGATGAACGAGCATGACCTGCGGACGGACCACCGGCGTCTCGCCGACCGCCTCCACGACGTCGGCGAACGCCACGTCCTGGTTGTCCAGCGCGTCGAGATTCGCGGTCCGGATACGCCGGAGCAACTCCACGGGATCGGGAGCACCGCTCGTATCCGTTCGCAACAGAACGATATTGAAGAAGCAGCCGACCAGGGCGTCCAGCGCCTCCTCCGTACGTCCCGCGACGAGTGACCCCAGCGGAATGTCCGTGCCGGCGCCGTGCCGTGTCAACACGGTGGCGAGTGCGGCCTGCAACACCATGAACAGGCTGGTGCCCGTGTCGCTCGCGAACTTCCGGGCTGCGCTGTGGAGTTCCGCGTCGATCTCGACCGGCACGATCTCCGCCGTCCTCGGTCCGCGCACGGCCGGGGCGGGCAGTTCGAGCCGGGACGGCATGCCGTCCAGCGTCTCCCGCCAGTAGTCGAGCTGACGCGACCGACGGCTGTCCGGGTCCTCGGGCTCGCCGACGAGCGCCTGCGACCACACGACGTAGTCGGCGTATCCGACGGGCAGCGGTTCCCATGCGGGTTCCTCGCCGCGCGAGCGCGCGGCGTATGCGCGCATCAGATCACCGAGCAACGGCACCACGGACCACTCGTCGACGGCGATGTAGTGCATCGCGAGAAGCAGTGCCTGGGTGCCGTCGGCGCCGGTCACGAAATGCACCCGGAGCGGTGCGTGCTCGGTGAGATCGAGGGGCTCCTGCGCCAATTCGAAGACCGTGCGGTGGACGTCTCCGTCCCCGACGTCGACGAGTTCGAGCGCGGGCCGCACCGCTTCCTGCGCGACGACGGTGTCCCCGGCCTCCACGTACACGGTCCGCAGCGGTTCGTGCCGGGACGTGACGTCGTCGAGAGCCTGCGCCAGGATCTCGGGGTCGACGGTGTCGCGAAGCTGCAGCGACAGTGCGTGACTGGCCCGCGCCTCGGCGCCTGCCGCCCGGAACTGCTTCCAGAACCGGCGTTGCGGCCCGGACAGCGGGAGCGCCTCCGGTCGCGGGTGCGCCGCCGTCAGCACCGGCCTGCCGGTGGACGAGGCGCCCGCGACGATCGCGGCGAGTTCGGCCACCGTGGAACTGTCGAACACGTCCCGGATACCGATGTCGACGGCGAACCGCCCGCGGATCCGCCCCACCAACCGCATCGATGCCATGGAGTTGCCGCCGAGGTCGAAGAAGTCGTCGTGGATGCCCACCGACGGCAGATGCAGGATGTCGGCGAACGCTGCGGCGATCTCCTTCTGCTCCGGCGTCTGCGGCGTGCCGTCCCCCGTCAGGGCCGACCAGTCCGGCAGCGGGAGCGCCTTGCGGTCGAGTTTGCCGTTGGGTGTCAACGGGAGATCCTCGTCCAGCACGACCACGAGAGTCGGCACCATGTAGTCGGGCAGCCGCGCGGCGGCGTGTTCCCGCACGGCCCGCGGATCGATCTGCCCGGCTGCGTGACCATCGGCCGATGTCACATAGCCCACGAGCCGGACGATGTCGCCGGACCGGTCCGCGACGACAGCCGACTGCTTCACCTCAGGATGGCTTCCGAGGGCCGCGATGATCTCGCCGAGTTCGACGCGGAATCCACGGATCTTCACCTGGTCGTCAACGCGTCCGAGGAAGTCGATGTTGCCGTCGGCCCGCCAGCGCGCCCGGTCACCGGTCCGGTACATCCGGGTGCCCGCGTCGCCGAAGGGGCTGGGCACGAACCGGACCGACGTGAGGTCGGGCCGGCCGAGGTATCCGCGGGCCAGTCCGCGACCGGCGATGTACAACTCGCCCGCCACCCCCGGCGGCACCGGCTGCAGGCGGTCGTCGAGGACGTACGCCTGCTCGTTGGGATCGGGGATGCCGATCGGCACAGCCGAGTCCCATCCGGGCTGCGCCTGCCACAGCGTGTTGTTGACGGTGGCCTCGGTGAGACCGTACGCGGCCAGCAGGTTGAGCCGTTCCGCCCAGCGTCCGATCAGTTCCGGCGGCACGGTCTCGGTGCCCACCAGCACGGTGCAGCCTTCCGGGACGTCGCAACCCGACGGCAGAGCAGCCAGCAGGGACGGCGGAATGATCGCGTGCGTCACGGCGTGTGCGGCCATGAAATCGGTGAGTTCCGGTCCGGCGACACGGGACTCGTCGGGGACAATGACCAGGCGTGACCCCGTGCACAGCGCCATCGACAACTCGAAGACCGCGACGTCGAATCCGATCGACGCGAACTGCATCACCACCGAACCCGGGACCAGCTTCATCCGCCGTTCGGCGGTCGCGACGAGGCTGGGAATCCCGTCGTGAGTGAGGATCGCGCCCTTGGGTTTACCGGTGGAGCCCGAGGTGTAGATGACGTATGCGGCGTGGTCCAGGCCCTGCGGGGGCCGCGGCACCTGCACGGCGGGCCCGGTCTCGAGTTCCGTGACGACGGACTCGTCGTCGAGGAGAACGCGAGTGAGGCCGTCGATGTCCGCGATGCGCGGGCTCTCCCCCACCGTGGTCACCAGCACCCGCGCGGCGGAGTCGGCGAGCATGTAGGAGATGCGGTCGGACGGGTGGTTCAGGTCGAGCGGGAGGTACGCCGCCCCGAGTTTCAGCACCCCGAGCACGACCGCGACCATCTGCGCCGATCTCGGTACCGCCAGTCCCACAACGTCTTCGACGGAGACGCCGCGACGATGCAGCAGTGCGGCAATACGGTCGGCGCGAACACTCAGTTCCGCGTACGTCACCTCACCGCCGGCGTCGACGACGGCCACGGCGTCGGGGGTCGCCGCCACGTGGCGCGCGAACGCCTCGTAGAACGTCTCCTCCGCCACCGGCTGTGACGTGTCGTTGAACCCGCGCACCACGAGTTCGCGTTCGTCGCCGAGGAACACGTCGAGGTCGCCGACCGCGCGACCCGAGTCGGATGCGAGGACGTCCAGCACCACGACCTGCCTGCGCGCGATCTTCTCCGCGGTGGCCCGGTCGAACAGGTCGGAGCCGTATTCGAGGCGCAGGTCGACCCGGTCGTCGTCGAGGTACTCGGTGAAGTTGAACACCAGGTCGAACTTGGCGGTGCGTTCCTCGAATGCCACCGGGGTGAGGGCCAAGCCGGGTGCGAGCGCCGAATCGGACGTCCGGCTGTGGTAGCCGACCATCACCTGGAACAGCGGGTTCCGGGCCAGGGTCCGCGCCGGATTCACCTTCTCCACAACGGTTTCGAACGGAACGTCCGCATGCGAGAAGGCCGCCAGGTCGGTGTCGCGGACCCGTGCCAGCAACTGGTCGAACGTGGGGTTGCCCGACACGTCCGTCCGCAGCACCACGGTGTTGACGAAGAATCCGATCAGGTCGTCGAGACCCTGTTCGCTGCGGCCGGCGACCGGCGCGCCGATCGGCAGGTCGTCGCCCGCACCGAGACGGTGCAGCAACGCCGCCGACGCCGCGTGCAGCACCATGAACATGCTGGTTCCCGACGTCCGGGCGAGCGCACGCAGGGCCCGCGTCGTCGCGGCGTCGAGCGTCGCCTCGATCGCGCCGCCCGCGAAGCTGGGCCGCGCCGGGCGGGTGCGGTCGGCGGGGAGCACCAACTCCTCCGGCGCCCCGTCGAGAGTCTTCGCCCAGTAGTCGAGTTGACGGCTGACGAGACTGAACGGGTCCTGCGGATCACCCAGGATGTCGCGCTGCCACAGCGTGTAGTCGGCGTACTGCACGTCGAGCGGTTCCCACGCCGGTGCCGAGCCCTGCGCGCGAGCGGCGTACGCCGACATCAGGTCCCGCAGGAACGGGCGGTCCGACCATTCGTCGGTGGCGATGTGGTGCAGCACGATGGCCAGCACCTGTTGGTCCGCGACCCGGATGAGACTCGCGCGCACCGGGATCTCCGTCGCCAGGTCGAACGGGCGGCCGACGGTCTCGGTGACGAGCCGCACCAGATCGGCCTCGGTGCCGTCCACCACCGCGACGCCGGGCCGGGCGTCGTCCAGGATCACCTGCACCGGTTCGCCGTCGTGCTCCCCGAACACCGTTCGCAGCGACTCGTGCCGGAACACGACGTCGGTCAGCGCCTGCTCGAACACCCCGGGGTCCAGTGGACCCTGCAGTCGCAGGACGATCGGGAAATTGTACGCGGCCGAGGTGCCTTCCATCTGCTGCAGGAGCCACAGGCGTTGCTGCGCAGCGGAGAGCGGCAGATGCTCGGGCCGCGGCCGGGCGACCAGCACCGGACCCGTCGAACCGGTGTCGTCGCCGATCCGGGTGGCGAGTTCGGCGACCGTCGGTGCCTCGAACAGGTCGCGCAGGGTGAGGTCGGTGTCGAGCGCGGCCCGTGCCCGGCTGATCAGCCTGGTGGCCAGCAGCGAGTGACCGCCGAGGTCGAAGAAGTCGTCGTCGACCCCGGGGGCGGGGACGCCGAGGATCTCCCCGAACAAGCCGGACAGCACCCGTTCGGTGTCGGTGCGGGGTTCCGTGCGCGCGCCGCCGCTGCGGCCGAGCACGTCGTCCGCCGACGGCAGCGCCTTGACGTCGAGTTTGCCGTTGACCGTCATCGGCAGACTGTCGACCTCGATGACCGCGGCGGGCACCATGTAGTCCGGCAACGTTGCGCGCAGCGCCTGTGAGTACTTGTTGACGTCCCGCGGTTGACAAGTACTCACGGGTACGGCGTAGCCGACGAGCCGCTTGAAACCACCTGGGCCCGAATCGACGACGACGGCGGCCTGGCGCACGTCGTCCAGAGCTTCGAGCGCGGACGCGATTTCGCCGAGTTCCACCCGATGACCGCGGATCTTCACCTGATCGTCGGTCCGGCCGAGGAAGTCGAGGTTCCCGTCCTCACGGCGGCGCACGAGATCGCCCGTCCGATACATACGTACGGATTCCTCGAACGGGTCGGCGACGAAACGCTCCGCCGTCAGCGCGAACCGGTCGAGGTAGCCGCGCGCCAACCCGACCCCGGAGATGTACAGCTCGCCGGGAACGCCGTCCGGAACCGGACGCAACCACGCGTCCAGCACGTAGGCGGAGGTGTTCCAGATCGGGGTGCCGACGGTGGGTGTCGCGCTGTCGGCGGTACCGGCACCGAGGGTGTTGATCGTGTACTCGGTGGGTCCGTAGAGGTTGTACCCGACCGTTCCGTCCGTGTTGCGCAACCGGTTCCACACCGAATCCGACACTGCCTCGCCGCCGAGGAGTACGAGCGGCGGCCGGTGCCGTCCCGGACCGTCGTCGAGCAGACCCTCCTCGACGAGGTGCTGCGCGTACGTCGGCGTCACGTTGACGACGTCGATCGCATGGGTGTCGCAGTAGGCCACGAGCGCCTCGGCGTCACGCCGCAGGTTCTCGTCGCAGATGTGGACCTCGTGGCCTTCCACCAGCCACAGCAGTTCCTCCCACGACATGTCGAACGCGAACGACACGGTGTGCGCGATGCGCAGCCGCCGACCGCCCGCGGCGGTCACGACGGGTTCGAAGATTGCCTCACGATGGTTGAACTGCATGTTGGTCAGACCGCGGTACGGGGTGACGACGCCCTTCGGCTTGCCCGTGGACCCGGACGTGTAGATGACGTACGCCGGATGGTCCAGGCGCCCGGGGGTTCCGGGCGCGAAACCGCCGAGTTCGGCCTCCGACAGCGGTGCGGACGCGACCGCGCCGAAGTCCACGGTGTCGACGGACAGCGTGTCGACCGACGCAGCGGCGAGCGTTCCGGCGACCTCCGACGTGGTGACCAGGACCGTCGGACGCGCGTCGTCGAGCATCGCGACGAGTCGCTCGGCGGGGTGGTCCAGTTCGAGCGGCAGGTACGCGGATCCGGTGCGCAGTACGGCAAACAGCGCGACCACCATCTCCACCGACCGCGGCAGTGCGAGCGCGACGATCCGCTCCGGGCCCGCGCCGTGGCCGAGCAGGACCCGGGCCATCCGATTCACGTCGGCGTCGAGTTCGGCGTAGCTCACGCGGCGGTCGCCGAACACCAGAGCCGTGTCTTCGGGTCGGCCGCGGGCCGCGTCGGCGAACAGATCGGCGATGGTTCTGTCGGGTAGGGCCTTCCGCTCGACCGGCACGGGTGTTGCGGCACCAGCGATTCCGCCGACCACACCCGACAGGTCGGTGGACCATTCCTCGAGCACGGTGAAGTACCGCGACAGCATGCGTTCGACCCGCGACTCCGAGATCTTCTCGGGGTGGAACTCGAACTTCACCTTCACGCTCGCGCCCGGCGTCACGACGACCGTGACCGGGTAGTGCGTGTGATCGATGCTGTCGCCGCCGCTGATGTCGTGCGCCGCATTGAGCGCCGACACCTGCTTCTCGTCGACGAAGTTCTGCAGCACGTACAGCACGTCGAACAGCTGCCGGTGCTCGGACACCCGCTGGATGGAGGCGAGCCCGAGGTAGTCGTACGGGGTCAGCGCCAGCCGCTCCGACTGGATTCGCCGAAGCAGGTCGGTGACGGTCTCGTCGGCGCGCAGCGTCGTCCGGACGGGGACGGTGTTGAGGAACATTCCGGCCACCGCGTCGATGCCCGGGACTTCCGGTGGGCGTCCGGCCACGGTGGTGCCGAACACGAGGTCCCGTCGCCCGGTCTCGATTCCGAGGACGACGGCCAGCGCGGCGTTCAGCACCACGTTGAACGTGACACCGGCACCGCGGGCACCGGCACGGAGCCGTTCGCTCAGTTCCTCGGACAGCACGGCGTCCCGGCGCTGCGGCGGCTGCAGCTCCCCCGCGACCGTCGCGGCCAGCAGCGTCGGTTCGTCGAGCCCGCCGAGCGCGTCGGTCCACGCCGCCTGCGCGGCGTCCGCGTCCCGGGTGGCCAGCCACTGGAGGTAGTCCTCGAAAGATCCTTCCGGGGCGGCGAATCCGGAGTCGTCGCCACCCGATTCGTAGAGCGCGAGCAGCTGGCTGACGACGAGGCCGTTGGACCATCCGTCCCACAGCAGGAACTGCCGGTTGATCACCAGTCGGTCGTGGGAGTCGCCGAGCCGCAACACCATTGCCCGCCACAGTGGCGGGGAGGTGAGGTCGAACGGTGTCAGCCGGTCCTGCGCGGTCAGCTGTTCGGCGTAGGCCGCGCGTTCGGGCTCGTCGAGTTCCCGGAGGTCGAACTCGGCGATGGCCACGTCCAGACCCGCGCCGAAGAACTGCACCGGCGCAGGCAGGCCCGCACTGACGAATCCCGCTCGCAGCGTGGGGTTGCGACGCTGCAGGGTGCGCAGCGCGGCGGCGAGCCTGTCGGTGTCGAGGCGGTGCTCGAAGTCGAGTGAGAACTGTGCCGTGTAGAGGTCGGCGCCGGAGTCGAACCCGGCCTGGAAGTAGAGACCCTCCTGCAGCGGCGACAGCGGCAGCACCGTGTCGACCCCACTCGGGCTCGCCTCGACGATCCGGTCGATCTCCTCCTGCGTCAGCGTCACGAGGGGAAGGTCGGACGGGGTGAGCATCGCCGGTCCGTTGTGCTCTCCTGCGGCGTCGGTCAGTTCACGCAGTGCGGCCACCCAGCCGTCGCTCAACGCGAGGACGTCGGCCTCGCCCAGGTCGGCGTCCGACCAGGCGAAGACGGCCCGCAGTTCGGTGCCCCGCTCGGACTCCTCACACAGGGCGTTGATCACCAGCCGGTACGGTCCACCGAGATCTGCATCGGGATCGGTTGCCAGCGAATCGGATTCGACCGCGGGCGTCCAAGGTCCGGGCACCGCGTGCGGCATGCGGCCGAGGTAGTTGAACAGCACCTGCGATTCCGCCCGTGCCGCCAGAAGGCCCGCGGTGCGCCCATTGACGTACCGCAGCATGCCGTAGCCGATGCCGCCGTCGGGGGCGCCGCGCAACTGCTCCTTGACGTCCTTGAGCGTCTCGAGTGCGCCCGTCCGGCTGCGCAACCGGACGGGGGTGACGTTGGTGATCCAGCCGACGGTCCGGGACAGATCCACGCCCTCGGCGAGTTCTTCGCGGCCGTGCCGCTCGAGGTCCACCAGCAGGTCGTTCTCGCGCCCACGGCCGGCGAGCCACCGATCGACCGACAGCCGCAGGGCCGCCAGCAGCACATCGGTGACGTCGGCGCCGACCACGGCGGGAACGGTGGTCAGCAGCGCCGTCGTGAGTTGCGGATCCAGCAGCACCGTCCGTCGTGCGCCACTGCTCACCACCGCGTGCCCGTCGGTGCCCCGCACCAGATCGGCACCGGGTTCGGTGACGCGCAGCCAGTGGTCGAGTTCGGCGAGCCGGGCGGGGGCCTGCGCCTGCTCGGTGACGATGTGGGCGAATCCGCGCAGCGACGTGGGCACCGGGTCGAGCGCCGCGTCCTGGCCGCTGTCGGCCGCCACCCACGCCATGGCGAGATCTTCGATCAGCGTCCGCCACGACACCCCGTCGATCACCAGATGGTGGGCGACGAGAAGGAGCCTGCCCAGCTCCTGCGGGCCGGCGTCGAACCACACCGCCGACAGCATGGCGCCGTCGTCGGGGGCGAGCCGGTCGGTCGCGGCGTCGGATTCTGCTGCCACGGTTTCGCGCAGCGCGGCGGCGTCGAGTCCGGTGACGTCGACACGACGCAGTTCCAGGTCTGCGGATTCGGTGATCTCGAGCGACCACACACCCGGCGCGTGCCGGGTGAGCTTCTGCCGCAGGCCGTCGTGGTGACCGATCACCGAGTGCAGGGCGGCCGTCAGGACCGTGGCGCTGGTGCCCGCCGGTGTGTGGAGCAGAACGGCCTGGTTGAAGCGGTTCTTTCCGCCACTCCACTCGGACAGCCGATGGACCACCGGCAGAGGCGACAGGACGCCCGTGCCCGACTCCTCCACGCGCGGGGCCGGCGCGACGACGGTGGCCGCGACGAGCCGCGCGAGCGCGGCAGGCGTCCGCTGTTCGAAGATCTGCCGCGGGGTGACGGTGATTCCCTCCCGGCGAGCGAGATTCACGAGGCGGATGGCGAGGATGCTGTCGCCGCCGAGCGCGAAGAAGTCGTCGTCCACGCCGACGGTCCCGAGGCCGAGAACCTCGGCGTAGTGGGCGGCCAGCACCGCTGCCGGTCCGCTTTCGAGGACCGGCAGCGACGTCGTCTGCCCCGAACTCGTGTGCGCGGAGAAGTCCGGCGCGGGAAGCGCTGTGCGGTCCAGCTTCCCGCTGGGTCCGACCGGGAACTCGGGCACGGTCACGAACGCGACGGGCACCATGAACTCCGGCAGCGCCGCAGTCAGGCGCGCACGGACGTCGTCGACGTCGGCGTCCCCGACGACGTACCCGACCAGTTGTTGCTGACCGGGCCGGTCCGTGCGCACGACGGCAGCGGCCTGCCGCACTCCGGGGCACGCGGCCATCTGCGCTTCGATCTCGCCCAGTTCGATGCGGAAGCCGCGCAACTTCACCTGATCGTCGACCCGGCCGACGTACTCGACCGCGCCGTCGGCATTGACCCGAGCGACGTCACCGGTACGGTACATGCGGGACCCGGTGCGGGAGAACGGGTCGGCGACGAAGCGCTCTGCGCTCAACCCGGGCCTGCCCAGGTAGCCGCGGGCCAGCTGCGGTCCCGACAGGTACAGCTCTCCGGCGGCGCCCACGGGCACCGGCTGCAGGTACCGATCGAGCACGTAGAGGCCGGTGTTGGACGTCGGCAGGCCGATCGGCACGGACGGCGCGGATGCGTCGATTCCCTGCACGGACGCGGCGTAGCTGACGTCGACCGACGCCTCGGTCGGACCGTAGAGGTTGTCGAGTTCCACTCCCGGCAGGAGTTCGGCGACGCGCCGGGCGGAGGCCACGGGAAGCGCCTCACCGCTGCAGGAGATGATCCGGAGCCCGGTGCACCGGGCCGCGGCGGGTTCGGCGAGGAACACCTCGAGCATCGAGGGCACGAAATGCACACGCGTGATCGACCGCCGGATGATGACGTCGGCGAGGTACGCCGGGTCCTTGTGGCCGTCCGGCCGCGCCAGCACGAGGGTCGCCCCGGCGAGGAGCGGTCCGAAGAACTCGAGCACCGAGACGTCGAAGCTGGACGGCGTCTTCTGGAACACGGTGTCCGAGGGGGTGATCGGCCGGAACCGCTGAACCCACAGCAGTCGGTTGACGATGCCGGCGTGCGGCACGACAACCCCCTTGGGCCGTCCCGTCGAGCCCGACGTGTAGATCACGTACGCGGGGTGCTGCGGCGCGAGCGCGACACCGGTCAGCGGCTCGGGCGAGAACGCGGCGGCGTCGGACACCCGGACCTGCGGAACGCCGGACCCGGCGAACGGCACGGTGCCGTCGGTGAGAACGCACACCGGCTCCGCGTCCTCCAGCATGTACGCCAGCCGGTCTGCGGGGTAACCGGTGTCGAGCGGAACGTAGGCACCGCCCGCCTTCCCGACCGCGAGGAGCGCCACCATCAGGTCCAGCGAACGGGGCAGTGCCACCGCCACCTTCGACTCGGGTGCCACCCCGCGGTCGACGAGCAGCCGGGCGAGGCGGTTGGCGCGCGCGTGCAGTTCGGCGTAGGTGAGGTGTTCGTCCTCGAACACGACGGCCACCGCGTCGGGTGTCCGCTCGGCCTGCTCCTCGAGCAGCGCCGTCACCGTCGTGTCGGGGAACTCCACCGCGACGTCACGCAGTGCCGCGTCGATCGGTTCACGCGACGCCAGCGGGACGGAAGACACGTTCTGGTCGACGTCCCGGGTCAGCTCCGCGAGATACCCCACCGTCGACGCCGCGAACCGGGTCGCGGTCGCCGCATCGATGCGGGCGGCGTCGTACTTCAGCTCGAGTGCCAGCGCGTCGCCGGGCACGACGATCAGCGTCATCGGGTACGGCGGGTGCTCGTCGAACCGGATGCCGGTCAACTGCACCGCACCGGTGGGATCCGCCACCGCGCCGTCGCCGAGCGGATAGTTCTCGAACACGACGAGCGTCTCGAACAGGTTCTGCAGTCCCGCTTCCCGGCGCAGCTCGGGCAGGCCGAGGTACTGGTGATCGAGCAGCGTCGACTGCTCGTGCTGCCACCGCGCGAGGGTCTCGGCCACCGTGTCGGTGGGCCGGTACCGCAGCCGGGTGGGCACGGTGTTGATGAACAGGCCGACCATGGCCTCGATACCGGGCAGGTCCCCGCCGCGGCCCGACACCGTCGAACCGAACACCACGTCCTCCCGGCCGGTGAGGCGGCCGAGGACCAGACCCCACGTGCCGTGCACGAGGGTGCTGAGCGTCAACCCCCGGGCCCGGCCCACCGCGGAGAGCGCGGCGGTGTCGTCAGCCGGCAGTGTCACCCGGACACTGCGGATCCCGGACTCCCCCTTCGACGACGGCGTCGGCAGGTCCACCGGCTCGGGGGCGTCGGCGAGCGCCTCCCGCCACACGGCGAGCGACGCCTGACGGTCCCGCGCCCCCAGCCATTCGAGGTAGCTCCGGTACGGCGTGGGCGTCGGCAGTGCCAGCGGCTTCCCCTCGACGCTGTACAGGGCCATCAGTTCCCGCAACATCACCGGCACCGACCACCCGTCGGCGACGATGTGATGAATCGACTGCAGCAGAAGGAACTTCTGTTGCAGATCCCCCGTCGCTTCCCTCGCCCCGGGCTCCACCCGAACGAGCGTGTAGCGCAGCAGGGGGCCGCGGCCGAAGTCGAAACCCCGGGCCCGGTCCGCCGCCAGCACCTGTTCCACGCGCTGCTCCGGATCCGCGACTGCGGTGAGATCGAGCACTTCCATCGGCACCTGGACGTTTTCGCCGACCACCTGCACGACCCGGCCGTCCGATACCGCCCGCACGCCGACGCGGAGGGCCGCGTGCCGGTCGACGACCGCCTGCAGCCCGCGGTGCAACGCCGCCGCGTCGACGGGCCCGGTCAGTTCGATCACCTGCTGCACCACGTACGGGTCGGTGCCGGTGTCCTCGAACGCCGACTGGAAGTAGATGCCCTCCTGCAGCGGTGTCAGCGGAAGCACGTCGGCCGCCCCCGCCAGCATGTCCACATCCGGCTGCGTCAGCGACACCAGCGGGAAGTCCGACGGCGTGTGACCGCCGAGACGGTCGATTCCGGCCAGCACCCGCAGCACCGCGGTCCACTCGTCGGTGAGCGCCACGACGGCGTCGCGATCGAGCACACCGGGCGCCCACGTCAATGTCGTGCGCAGGACGGGGCCGTCGGCGCCGTCCTCGGCGATCACGTCGAACGCCAGGGCATGTCCGAGCGGCATCCGCGGGTCGTCGGCGCCGCCCATGGCGCGGGGCAGCCAGTCGACGCCCTCCGCGGACGTCACCCGTCCGAGGTAGTTGAACAGCACCTGCGGGGTCGGCGCGTGCGCGAGTTCCGGCTTCGGGACACCGAGGTAGCGCAACGCGCCGTAGCCGAACCCGGAACCCGGGATGCGGCGCAACTGGTCCTTCACCGCCTTCAGCGCGTCGGCGATTCCCGTCTCGTCCGCTGCCGCACCGGGTTCGAGCACCACCGGGTAGACGGTGGTGAACCAGCCGACGGTCCGGGAGAGGTCGAGGGCGGGTCCGTCGCTGCGGCGCACGAGGTCTTCCTCGCGTCCGTGCCCCTCGAGGTCGAGAAGCACGGGGCCGGGCTCCCCGGCTCGCCACCTCTGCAGCGCCACCGCGGCACCGGTGAGAAGCGCGTCGTTGACGTGGCCGTGGAACGCTGCGGGCACGGTGGAGAGCAGCGGCCGGGTGAACTCCGGAGGCAATGTCACCGTGAGGGTTTCGGCGTCGCCGGCGAGGTCGAGGGCCGGATCGAGCGCACGCGAACCGAGGAGCGGGTCTTCTGTGGTCGCCGCCTCTGACCAGAAGGACAGTTCGTGGTCGAAGGCACCCGACCGCGTCTGCTCGTCGAGCAGCTCGGACCAGCGGCGCAGCGACGTCCCGACCGGAGCGAGTTCGGGGACGCCCCCGGCCGCCACGGCCGTTCCCGCGCGGGCGAGGTCTTCGAGGATGACGCGCCAGGACACCCCGTCGACCACCAGATGGTGTCCGATCAGCAGCAACCGGCCGGGACCCTCGGCCGCGGAGAAGAGGACGGCCTGCACCATCGCGCCCGCATCCGGGTCGAGCCTTCCGACGGCCGCCCGGGTCTCGATGTCGAGTTGCTCGGCGCTGCCGTCGAATTCGACGACCCGCAGGATTCCGTCGACCGTCGCCGGGGACGGTTCCGGCACGGACAGTGCCCAGCGGTCGCCCCCGCGGCGGAGGACGCTTCCACCACCACGGACGAGCGTCGCGCGCAGGGCATCGTGCCGCTCGAGCACCGCGGCGAGGGCCGCCTTCGCGGCATGCTCGTCGAGGGCGGCCGGAGTCTGCACGAGCACCGACTGGTGGAACGCGGCGATCTCGCCACCCCGTTCCGCAATGCGGGCGACGATCGGGGTGCTGCGGACGTCACCGACGGCGACGTCGTCGGAGTCCACGGCGGCCGCGGTCCGGCCCTCCTGGATCCGGGCGAGCGCCTCGGCGGTGCGGAGCTGGAAGATCTCCCGCGGGCTGATCGAAAGACCTTCCCGCCGAGCGTGGTTGACCAATTGGATCGCGACGATGCTGTCGCCACCCAACGCGAAGAAGTCGTCGGTGACGCCCACCGACTCCACCCCGAGGACACCCGCCATCAGCGCACACAGGGTTTCCTCGGCAGCGGTGCGGGGCGCGACGTTCTCGCCGGCCGCGCCGAGGTCCGGCTCGGGCAGTGCCCGCCGGTCCAGTTTTCCGTTGGGGGTGAGCGGGAACCGATCGAGGACGACGAACGCCGACGGCACCATGTACTCCGGCAGCTTCGACGACGCCCAGACCCGCAGTTCGGCGACGTCCGGAACCGAATCCTGCTTCGCCACGACGTAGGCGGCGAGATACTTTGCCCCCGAGGGCGTCTCCCGAACGACGACGGCACTGTGCCGGACGTCGGGATGCGACACGATGCCCGCCTCGACGTCCTCGAGTTCGAGTCGCATGCCCCGGATCTTCACCTGATTGTCGGCGCGGCCGAGGAAGTCGAGGGACCCGTCCGGCGCCCACCGCGCGAGGTCACCGGTTCGATACAACCGGGAGCCGTCGTTCGCGAACGGGTTGGCGACGAAGCGGGACGCCGTCAACCCGGGAGCGTCCACGTAACCGCGGCCGAGGAGGAATCCGCCTGCGTACAGCTCGCCGCCGGTGCCGAGCGGCACCGGGTTCAGGTGTTCGTCCAGCACGTACAGCTGGGTGTTGGGGTTCGGGCGACCGATCGACGTCGCGATCCGCGCCGCGTTCTCCCGGTAGATCACGTGCGACACCCCGATCGTCGCCTCCGCCGGGCCGTAGCCGTGGTACAGCGTGATGGCGAGCTGCGACCGGAACCTCTCGAACAGGCGCGGCGTGAGAACCTCACCGCCACACCACACATGCTTCAGCGATGCCAGCAGATCCGTGCCCCGCGACAGGTCGAGCAGCACGTCCAGCATCGACGACACGAGGTAGACGAACGTCACCGATTCGCCGGCGATCAGGTCCAGCAGATACTGCGGGTCCCGTTCCCCGCCGGGCTCGGCAACAACCAGCCGGCCACCCGCCACCAGGGGCAGCAGAATCTCGTTCACGGAGATGTCGAACGACAGCGGCGCCTTGAACAGCGACGCGTCCGCGGGCCCGAAGCCCAGGATCTCGTCGCGCTGCCACAGCAGACGCGCGCAGACGGCCTCGTGACGGATCATGGCACCCTTGGGCCTGCCCGTCGAACCCGACGTGAAGATGACATACGCCAGCCGCGAACCCTGCACGGTCACCGCGGGCGGCTCGGTGGGCTGGTCGGCGTACGCCCACGCCGCGAGGTCGACCGGCACGGCCCGCTCCCCCGCGTCGGTGACTCCACCGCGTCCGGTGAGCACGAGCGCGGCCCCGGCGTCGGCGAGGACCGACGTCCGGCGGTCCTCCGGCCACGACGGGTCGAGGGGCACGAACGCCCCACCCGAACACATGACGGCGAGCAGTCCGATGACCATTTCCGCCGATCGCGGAAGACCGACCGCCACAACTGTTTCCGCCCCGACACCGCGGGCGCGCAGGTGATGGGACAGCTGCGCCACGCGTTCCCCGAGTTCGCGGTAGCTGAGCCGGGTGCCGCCGGCGATCAGGGCCTCGGCATCCGGCGTCCGCGAGACCTGAGCGTGGAACAGGTCGGGAACCGTCACCGATTCCTGCGGGGACGCCGTGTCGTTGAACTCCACCAGCAACTGCCTGCGCTCGGCCTCGGTCATCGGATCGAGCGAGGCGATGGGCTGTGACGGGTCGGCGACGAACTGCCCGACGAAGTGCTCGAGCCTGCGGCGATGCTCCTCGAGTTCGGCGCCGAGACCGGCCGGGGCCCGGAGATCGATCTGGATGGGCTCCGAATCCTGCCCACCGCGGATGGAGAAATCGAGGTCGCGGACCGGTCCGGTGGCCGAACCCCGCACCCACGCCGGAAACCCGCCGAACGTCAGCGAATGCTCGAACATCATGGAATTGATTCCGGGACCGAAGATCTGACGGTCCGGATCGATCGACCGCAGGTCGCGGGCGAGGTCCTCGCCGCGGTAGCGCCCGTGCCGCAGCACCGAGATCAGCGTCGTGTCGATGCGGGTGGCGAGCTCACCCACCGTCATCTCGGGATCCACCTGCACCCGGAGCGGCAGGATCGTCGAGCACATTCCGGGGATGCGGCGCAGTTCGCGTCCGACCCGCGCCGTCATCGGCAGCGACAACGTGAGGTCGCGGCGGCCGGTGAAGCGGTGGATGTACGCCACGACCGCGGCGAGCGGCAGCCGGGTGCGCCTGATCCCGGCGTCGGAGGCGAAGGCGTAGATCGCGTCGGCGTCGTCCCCGTCGATCTCGACGAGGGCGGAGATCGGCGCCCCGGTGTGGTCGACGACCTGTGGGAGCAGCCGAGGCGGCTCCGGCGCGTCGATCACCTGCTGAACCCAGAAGTCGCGGTCGGACTCGAAGCGCGTCGACGCACGGTAGTCGCGCTCGGACGCCACGAGCGTGTCGAGGGGCCACGGCGCCGTGGACGTCTCGAGTTCCGGGTGCTCGTATCGATCGACGACGTCGGCCACGAGCAGGGTGATGCCGTACCCGTCGATGAGGCTGTGGTGGTAACGCTGGTACCAGATCACCGACTCGTCCCCGGTGCGCAGCAGAGCGTGCCGGAACAGCGGTTCGTCGCTCTCGATGGCGACCACGGTCTCCATGTCGCGGTCCATCCACACACGCGCACACGCTTCGGGATCCTCGTCGCCGCGCAGGTCCACGACCGCGAGCGTCCAGCCGTCGGGGGCTGTCGGCACCTGCAGCAGTTCGTTGCCTGCACCGCGCTCGAAACGCACGTGCAGGGCCTCGGCCCGTTCGACGGTCTTCCGGATCGCCTCGGCGGCACGGTCCAGGTCGATCCGGCCCGCGACCTCGACGACGAGCGAGAGGTTGTAGACCGGGCTGCCCGGGTTCAACTGCTGCCCGACCCACACCTCGGACTGCGCGGCCGTCACCGGCAACGCGACAGGCGTCGAACCGACGCGAGCCGAGAAGGAAGTGCCCTCAGCCGAAGTGCGCTGTGGGCGAGCAGCCGCCGAGTGGTCCGGAGACATAGTGATCCGATCGTCCGTCGAGAGCGCCCGTCCAACGACGGGCACCCGAAGGAGTTTAGGTTAGGCTACCCACCAGCAACAAGCCGGTTGCCAGCAAGTTCGCAGGTGCCGGATATCACAGCGATAATTCGAGTTCAATCACCACGAACGCGTGTCCCCCGCACCGCTGCCGGCATTCACCCCGACGAAGCGGTCCCGACGTCGCCTTCGACCGCGTCGAACATACCGCGCGTTCGCGGGTTCGGCACACGAGTGGCGGCCTCGAATGCCGGGGGCAGCCGCCCAGCAACCTAGTGGTGCCAGACCGCGGTGTTCCCGCCACGACGCTTGGCCGCGTAGAGGGCGGTGTCCGCGTGATGGAGCAGTTCGTCGACCGTGCGTGCCGTCGTGCTGCGCGCCATCCCCACGCTGATCGTCACGACGAGGAGTTCGTCGCCGACGTCGATCGGCGTCGTGATCGACGCGAGCATCCGGGTCACCACGTCGTCGACGTCGTATTCGTCGACGTCGGGAAGGATGGCGACGAACTCGTCGCCGCCGAGCCTGCCGACCGCGGACGGCGCGCGCATCGCGTGGCGCAAATGCTCGGACACCCCCTGCAGGATGCGATCACCGACGCGATGCCCACGGGTGTCGTTGACGTCCTTGAAACCGTCGACGTCGAGGAACAATGCGACAGCAGGTCCCGCGCCGGGCTCGAACAGACGCTGCAGATACTCCGTGATGGCGGCGCGATTGAGCAGTCCGGTGAGACTGTCGTGCGTGGCAGCGTGAAGAAGAAGAGCGTGCGCCTCCTCCGCCTGCTGCTGAGCGGTGACCTCCGCGGTGACGTCCCGGAAATGCACGACCAGCGCGCCGGAATCGGCTGCGGCGGTCACCTCGATCGTCATCCCCGGCGAATACAGCGAGTCCACCCGGGTCTGCTGCTCGCGGCCGGTGGCGAGAACCTTGCGGCACAGTGCGTCGAAGTAGCTGCCCTGCGTTTCGGGAAGAACCTCGGTGACGACACGCCCGAGCAGTTCGTCCCGCGACCGCCGCACGTGCCGCAGGCAGCCGGAATTGACGTAGATGATCCGCAGGTCCACGTCGAGCGCCATGAACCCCAGGCCCACCCGATCGAGCAACGCCGCAAGTTGCGCGTCCCGGCCGGCAACGTGCCCGAGTTCGATGACCACTCCCGTCAGCTCGACAGGGGCGCCCGACGCATCGGTGGTGACGTCGATGCTGCGGGTGAGGATGTACCGGGTCGACCGATCCGCCAGCACGATCCGGAACACGCATTCCGCGCCGACGGACCCGGCGGTGTCACCGAACATGCGGCGCACCGCGCCGATGTCATCGGAATGGACCCGCTCCCGCCACAATTCGAGCGGTGGCCGGGAACCGTCGTCCCCGAAGATGGCGGCGGCCTTCTCATCCCACCACAAGGCCCCGTTCACGACGTCGTACCGGACGATGCCCACCCCGAGGCGCGGAATACCCAACGCCATCAGAACCTCGCCGTCACCGTGATTGCCCCCAGCCGCTCGAAATTCCACCCTACTCACAACTCGGCGGGTGCCGGCGCGTCAGTTGGCGAGGAACTCGAGCAGCACCTTGTTCACCACTTCGGGCTGTTCGAGGTAGCCGTAGTGCCCCACGTCGGAGATCTCGTAGTACCGGGCCGACGGGATCGCCTCGGCCACCTCACGCGAGAGATACGGCGGGATCATCCTGTCGTCGGCGAAACCGATGGACAGGCACGGTGCCGTGATCGCCCGGTAGGCCTGCCTGCGGTCGAAGCTGCGGTCCATCTCCATCTGCGCGCGCACGCCGTCCGACGTCCGGCCGCCGCTGAACTCGAACAGGTCGAGCCAGTCGCGGGCCGTGTGCGGGTCGACGAGCGACGCGGGCGACAGATTCATCACGGCCGTCACCGCGGCCCGGTACTTCGCCGGGAGTTCGACACCACTGTCGTGCAGGGCGCGCTCACCCTCGGTGAGGGTCTGCTGGAAGTAGTCCATACGGGCGTGACCGGCGAGGAACGCCGCCTTGTGCACGAGGTCGGGCCGGGTCAGGGCCAGTTCCTGCGCGACGCGGGCACCCATCGAGGTGCCGACGACACGGGCCGGTCCGCCGCCGAGGTGCTCGATCAGTCCCGCGGTGTCGGCGACGAGGTCGTCCATGGTGATCCCGTCGACGCTCTCACCGGACGGCGCGATGCCACGGTTGTCGAACGTGCAGACGCGGTAGCCGGCGTCGACGAGCGCAGGGGTCTGATGCAGATCCCACACCCGTCCCGGACTCCCGGTTCCCATGATGAGCACCACTAAATCGCCGGATCCCTTGACCTGGTAATTCAGGGGGATCCCGTTGATCGTGGCGATCGTCATGTTGCCTTCCTTCCATGGGCGGTCTCACCGTTTAGATTGGATAGCCTAAGCTGGCTTGACTGCCGCTTGCATGCGGCGCTGACCGACAAGCTCGTCCAGGAGGACCGCGTTGAGAGTCGCCACACTCGGATATCAAACCTGGGGTCACCGTACCCTGCAGGCCCTGCTCCAGTCCGACCATGAGGTCGTCCTCGCGATCACCCACCCCAAGAGCGACCACGTCTACGAACAGATGTGGGCGGACTCCGTCGCCGACCTGGCCACCGAGCACGGGGTGCCCGTGCACATCGCCACCAAGCCGGACGAAAACTTCAAGGCTGCGCTGAAGCAGGCCGACCCCGACATCGTCGTCGCCAACAACTGGCGCACCTGGCTGCCACGGGACGTCTTCGACTCTCCCCGTTACGGCACCCTCAATATTCACGACTCGCTCCTGCCCAAGTACACAGGATTCTCCCCGCTCATCTGGGCGCTCATCAACGGTGAAGAAGAAGTAGGCCTCACCGCGCACCTGATGGACGAGGAACTCGACGCCGGCGACATCGTTTTGCAGAGGTCGACGCCCGTCGGGCCGACGGACACCGTCACCGATCTGTTCCACCGCACCGTCGACATGATCGGCCCGATCACCCTCGACGCACTCGAGCTGATCGCGTCCGGTCGCACGGACTGGACGCCGCAGGACCGCTCGCAGGCCACGTTCTTCCACAAGCGTGCCCCCGAAGACAGCCTCATCGACTGGACGTGGCCCGCCGACGCGATCGAACGGCTCGTCCGCGCGCAGTCCGACCCGTATCCGAACGCCTTCACCCATTACAAGGGACAGCGTGTCCGGGTTCTGAAGGCCGCCGTATCCGAGGGAAATTACGGTGGAACGCCCGGGCGTGTCTTCATCCACGAAGGCGACGGAATGGTCATCGTCGCCGGACCCGACGCCCGCATGGGCAGGAACAAGGGTCTCAAGATCCAGCGCGTCCGGCTCGACGACGGCACCGAACTCGCCGGCACCGAATTCTTCCCCCACGGCGGCGGCTACCTCAGCTGACGGTCCCGCGCCGACACCATCTCCGGGGGAATGTGCCTTTCAACGCCTCAGAAGCGCCGAACGGCACATTCACCCGACGTGTTTGCGGGGGTCAGCGACCCTCCCATGCCGACCAGAGTTCGGCGTAGCGCCCACCGGCGGCGACGAGATCTGCATGTGGACCCTGCTCGACGATCCGGCCGTGTTCGAGGACGACGACCCGATCGGCGGCGGCCGCCTGCGTCAACCGGTGGGCCACCACCAGCGTCGTGCGACCACGGGTCGCCGCCTCGGCCGACGCCTCGAGTTCCCGCGCACCCGCACTGCCTGCTTCGGCCGTCGCCTCGTCCAGGATCGCGACCGACGGGTTGGCGAGGACGAGCCGC
Organism: Rhodococcus sp. JVH1; assembly: GCF_000280725.2. Lineage (NCBI taxonomy): Bacteria > Bacillati > Actinomycetota > Actinomycetes > Mycobacteriales > Nocardiaceae > Rhodococcus > Rhodococcus sp. JVH1. Next base: position 2,805,256 of record NZ_CP166289.1, read on the forward strand.
GCCAAGGCCAATTGCTGCGCCCGGGCGGCGGTCAGTTCGTGGCCGCCCTCCCCGACCACGGTCTGGACGCCGTCGTCCAGTGCGTTCACCCAGTCGTCGGCGCCGACGGCCTTCAGTGCCATCGCCGCGTCCTCCTCGGAGGCGTCGGGCGCGGCGAGCCGAAGGTCGTCGATCAGCGGTCCGGCGAACACGTGGACTTCCTGGCTGACGATGGCGACCCGGCGGCGGAGACCGCCCGGCTCCAGATCGGGCAGCGCGGTGCCGCCGATGCGCACCGACCCGGACGTCGGGACGATCGAGCCGGCCGCGATCGCCGCGACCGTCGTCTTGCCCGCTCCGGTCGAGCCGACGAGGGCGACACGTTCACCGGACTTCACGTGCAGGCTGATTCCGTGCACCACTTCGTGGCTGCCGTCGTAGGTATGCCGGACGTCGGCGAGTTCGAGCGTCAAATCGGCGGCCTCCCGGACGGTGGCGGTCCCGGTGCTCGACTCGTCATCGAGGTCGACGACGCCGACGAGCCGGGCCAGGCTCGCACCCGCCGACTGCACCTCGTCGAACGTGTACATGAGCATGCCGATCGGATTGAACAACCGGTGGAAGAGCAGTGCCGCGGTTGTGGTTTGGCCGACGGTGACGATGTCCGCGTTCACCAGGGCGAATCCGGCGGCGAGGATGGTGGCGAGCCCCACGAACTCGGCCCGGTTGCCGCGCCCAGCGAACCGGGTGAACAGTGCGAAGACACCGACGGACAGGTCGCGGGCTTTTTCCGACGCATCGTTGATCTGCGCCAGATGGCTGTCTTCCAGACCGTAGGCACGCACCGTCCGGGCGCCCTGCATGCTGCTGATCAGGGCCTGCGAACGCTCTCCCATCGCCACGCGTTCGGCGGCGTACACCGGTGCGGACCGCGGTAGGTACCAGCGCATCGCCAGCGCGTACATCGGCAGCGCGACCATGCCTGCGAGCCCGAGCCGCCAGTCGATGCCGAGCATCGTGACCATGCTGAGCACCACCAGCAGGACAGCCGTCACGAGGTTGGGGACCACGTCGGTGACGGCCTTGCCGATCACCGCGACGTCGTCGCCGACCCGCGACAGCAGGTCGCCCTTGCCGACGCGTTCGACCGTCTGGATCGGCAGCCGGAGCGCCCGGTCGACGGTGCGTTCGCGCAGATCCGCCAGGATTCCCTCGCCGAGGCTGCGGATCAGGAACGACGCAAACCCGGCGCACACGCCGCCGATCACCGCGGCGGACGCGATCACCGCGACCACCCACCCGATGGTGGACGGCGGCGCACCGTCCTGCACCCGGTCGACGAGGACACCGAAGACGTAGACGGGAACCAGCGCCATACCGGCCGCGACGGCGGCGACCAGCAGGGTGAAGACGCTCCGGCCGCGGCGGCGTCCCAGTTCGGATCTCAGCCACGCCCACGTGTCGCGTGCGTTCGCGATGGGCAGCAGTTCACTCATCGCAGGACCGCCTGACGGTAGTTCGCGTTTTCGGTCGCCAACTGCGAGTGCGTGCCCTCGCCGACCACCGTTCCGTCGTCGAGGACGACGACGCGGTCGGTCACGGACAGCAGCGCGGGGCTGCTCGTGATGAGGATCGTCGTCTGGCGGTCCGCGGAGCCGCGATGCCGCAGGTCCGCGATGCCGCCCGCGATCGTGTGTTCGGTGACCGCGTCCACGGCGGTCGTCGGATCGTGCAGCACCATCACCGGCGACTGCGCCACCAGTGCACGTGCGAGGGCGACCCGCTGCCGCTGACCGCCGGACAGCGAGGACCCGCGGTCGGCGACGTCGTGGTCGAGGCCCTCGGGGTGTGCCTCGACGACGTCCACCGCCGCGGACGCGGAGAGCGCCGCCTGCACCTCGGACGCCGTGGCGCCGGGCCTGCCCGCGGTCACGTTCGACGCGACGGTTCCGGAGAACAGGTCGCCGTTGTGCGGTTCGACGAGCAGCGCCCGGCGGGCCTGCGCGAGATCCGCGTCCGACAGCCGCACTCCGCCCACCGTCAGTTCGCCGTCGTACCGGTCGGGCGGAACCTGCCCGGACAGCAGCGCGGCCAGCGCCTCCGCGTCCTGCGGGCGGTACGCGACGACGCCGAGCAGTTCGCCGGGGGTGACCCGGAGATCCAGCGCGCTCAGGGACCGGTAGGACACGCCGGTCAGGCTGAGCTCGCTGCCGTCGAGTGTTCGGCCGGACCCGGCGGGCAGCAGGGGTTCCGCGTCCAGGACCAGCGCGAGACGGTCCGCCGACGCGCGGGCGAGGGCGAGGAACCCGGGCAGACCGGCCAGGACGCCGAGCGGCTCGATGAAGAACTGGGACAGTCCGACGACGGTGATCAGTTCGCCGATGGTGATGCGTCCCTCGAGGGCGAACCAGCCGGCGACACCCGCGACACCGACGGCGAGGAGGGCGCTGACGGTCATCGACACCCCGGCGAACACGGCGGAACTCTTCGCCGTGTGCAGGGTGGCGCCGAGCGCCTCGCGGCTGGACGTCCGGTAGCGCCGCGACGCCGACACCTCGGCGCCGATCCCGCGCAGGGGCCGGAGCCCGCTCACGAGGTCGGTGGCCATGGCGGACGCCCGCGCGACGGCGGCCTGCTGATCGGTGGCCCGGCGGGTGATCAGCGGCGCCGCGAGCTGGAGGAGACCGAGGATGACGGGGGTGCCGATCAGAACGGCGAGTCCGAGGGGAACGTCGATCAGCAGCAGGGCGACGGCGGATCCGATTGCCGCGGTGAGGGCCGCCGCGGCCCGGGGTGTGATGTCCGCGATCCACGCCGCGCGGTCGGCGTCCGACGTCGACACGGACAGCAGTTCACCGGCACGCAGGTCGGTGCGCACTCCCCGCGGGTCGAGGATGCGGTGCGCGACCTCCATCCGCAGCTGGTGCGCCTCGTTCTGCATCGCCACGACGATGAACCGCGCACCGAAACGCCACGCCGCGGTGAGCACCAGGAACAGCAGCGCCAGGGCGCACAGCCACACCGCGAGAGCGAACACGTCTCCGGTCGCGACGGCCCGGTCGACGATCACGCCGATCGAGATCGGGACCAGTGTCTCGGCCACCTGATGCAGGCAGACGAGCACGGTGCCGATCCCCAGCCGAACACGATTCCGCACGAGCGTGCGAAGCAGAATTGCGGTGCCACCAGTCTTCACGCGCGTAACTCCCAATGCCGACGCTTCCCCACCCACCTACGAAGTAAGCAGACCCTAACTAGATGAACCCTAATCGATGGGCAACTAGCGTTGACATGCCCGGTTCTCATAGAGTCGCCGATACGAACTACTGCGCGTGATGCAGCAGCAAGCCCGAGAGGACAAAGATGGCCGCGAAGACGACCGCCGAAAACGACATCGCGGACGAGGATCTCGAACCCCTAGCCGACGAGACCGCCCGCCAGGCGCAGCGCGTTGTCGCTGCATACGCCGAAGATGCCGACGAGTGCAGGATGCTGCTCTCCATGCTCGGAATCGGACCCACCAGCAAGCTCGACTGAGAATTTCATCCACTTCGACTGCGAAGGAAGCCCGTGGCTGCCAGTTCGGAATCGTCAGCATCGTCATCACGCTCGACTTCTGATCCTGTTTCCGGGCAAGCCGACTTCGTCGTCGTAGCGAACCGACTCCCCGTCGACCTCGAACGCCTTCCGGACGGCACCACGCGCTGGAAGCGCAGCCCCGGTGGCCTCGTCACCGCGCTCGAGCCGATCCTGCGCCGCAACAAGGGCGCATGGGTCGGCTGGGCGGGGGTCGCGGACGCCGAACTCGACCCCGTCGTGGAGGACGACCTCGAGCTCTACCCGGTTCCGCTCAGCGCCGCGGAGATCGCCGACTACTACGAGGGCTTCTCCAACGCCACCCTCTGGCCGCTCTACCACGACGTCATCGTCAAGCCCGAATACAACCGCGACTGGTGGAACGCCTACGTCGAGGTCAACCGGCGTTTCGCGGAGGCCACGTCGAAGGCGGCCGCGCACGGGGCCACGGTGTGGATCCAGGATTATCAGCTGCAGCTCGTTCCGAAGATGCTGCGCATGCTCCGCCCCGACCTCACGATCGGGTTCTTCCTGCACATTCCGTTCCCGCCGGTGGAACTGTTCATGCAGATGCCGTGGCGCACCGAGATCATCGAGGGCCTGCTCGGTGCCGACCTGATCGGGTTCCACCTCCCGGGCGGTGCCCAGAACTTCCTCTACCTGGCCCGCAAACTCGCCGGTCAGCAGACGTCCCGCGGCAACGTGGGTGTCCGCTCCAAGCTGGGCGTCGTGCAGGTGGGGTTCCGCACGGTGCGCGTCGGCGCGTTTCCGATCTCCATCGATTCGGGGCAGCTGGACGAACAGTCCCGATCCAAGTCGATCCGGGACCGCGCCAAGAAGATCCGCAACGAACTGGGCAATCCCAAGCACATCATGCTCGGCGTCGACCGCCTCGATTACACGAAGGGCATCGACGTCCGCCTCGCCGCGCTGCACGAGTTGCTCGACGAGCAGCGCATCGATCCCGCCGACACGGTGATGGTGCAGCTGGCCACGCCGAGCCGCGAGCGGGTCGACAGCTACGTGCAGATGCGCGACGACATCGAACGCAAGGTGTCGCGGATCAACGGCGAGTACAGCGAGGTCGGCAGGCCGGTGGTGCACTACCTGCACCGGCCGATCCCCCGCGAGGAGCTGATCGCGTTCTTCGTCGCCGCCGACGTGATGCTGGTGACTCCGCTGCGCGACGGCATGAACCTCGTCGCCAAGGAGTACGTGGCGTGCCGCAGTGACCTCGGCGGCGCACTGCTGCTCAGCGAGTTCACGGGCGCGGCCGCCGAACTGCGTCAGGCGTTCCTGTGCAATCCGCACGATCTCGACAGCGTCAAGGACGCGATGGAGCAGGCCCTGGGCCAGCCGAAGGAGGACGGCCGACGCCACATGCGGGCCCTGCGCAGGCAGGTCCTCGCACACGACGTCGACCGGTGGGCCAGGTCCTTCCTCGACGCCCTCGCTCACGGCGGCGCCGCCGGCCCCGCGCTGATCGCGCCCGCCGAGGCCTCCGAGTCCGACTACAACGAGGACGCGACCGGGGAGAACTGACCTCCCCGGCTCAGCTGACCGGACGTCACCAGGAAACCGACGAAGTCGCGGATCGTCTCGTCGGCGGGACGCGGAACGTAGCCGAGTTCGGACCGCGCCTTGCTGCCGTCGATGACGGGCGCCGCGAGCAGCGCCGACATCGCGGACCGCGACAGCACGTCGGAGCCGAACCGGGTCCCGATCGGTTCGGCGATCGGCAGCACGCGTTCGATGACGCTGAGTGGGAACGAGTACAGCGGCCCCCGACGACCCGCCGCACGCGCAGCCCTCCTCACGGCATCGTGCATGCCGAGCATGTGCCCCGAGATCAGGTAGTTCTCACCGGTCCGGCCCTTCTCCCCGGCGGCGATCAGTCCGGCGGCGACGTCCCGGACGTCGACGAAGTCGAACCCGCCCTGCACCGCCGCGGGAACCCGGCCGCGAGCGGCGTTGCGCAGCAATGCGTTCACTCGTGACAGTCCGTAGTCGACGGGCCCGTACACCCCGGTGGGATTGCAGATCACCGCGTCGAGCCCGGCCTCGACCACTTCGCGGAGTTCGATCTCGCCCGCCCATTTGGACCTGTCGTACACCGGGATCGACGCGTCGACGGACCGGGGCGAGTTCTCGTCGAGCGTTCCGCCGCAACTGCTCTGATCGAAGGAGTGCACGGAACTGCAATGCACCATCCGCCGAACACCCACTGCGAGAGCGGCTTCGGCGACGGTACGCACACCCTTGGTGTTGACGGTCCAGGCCAGGTCGTCCTTCTGGGCGAGGGTGATCATCGCGACCAGGTGGTAGACCACCTCGGCGCCCTCGAGCGCCCGCTTCATGGATTCGACGTCGAGGACGTCGGCGTTCACCCACGTGACCCCGTATTCGGGTGCGTACCGGGAACGCACGCGGTCGATTGCGGTCACCTCGTGCCCCGCCTCGACCAGCAGATTCAGCAGATTGTTGCCCACGAATCCCGCGGCGCCGGTTACTGCAACCTTCATCGACGACTCCCCGTTCGGTTGTGGCCCCGCGACGCAACATCGTGCGTCGGCAGTCGGCCAGGAGACCCCGACAGTACTAGAACTTGTTTCACTTTGTGAAGGGGGTGACCGCCTCGACGAACATTCGCACTCGTGAGATCTCATGGGATCGGTGTGCGAACTCCAGCAGGGCCACACCCTCCCACGCGGCCGCGCGCACGGATGCGGTGACGGCACGCCCCGCCACGATCATCTTGCTCCACTGCAGGTCACGGAGACTGTCCGCGAAGCGAGCGGGTGAAAGCGGGACACCCGGTGACAGTTCGAGAACCGCACCGGGAGCGAGTCTCTCCGACATTGCGGTCGTGTCCTGACGGCGGACGGCGACCAGAAATCCGGTGGCGGCATTCCTGCCTGGGCGCCCGACGGTCCGCAGGCCCCGCATAAAACCTGTTACACCGAGCACGCCCTGATTCGCGAGAAGTTGCGGTGCCAGCTTCACCGACGCCGCCGCGCCCCGCCACCCCGCCGCGGCCAGCTGGGCGATCATCACGGACAGTTCCCAGTGCGCATACAACCCGTCGACGGCCACGACATCCGACTCCGCCACGAGGTCGTAGCGCAGGTGCATCGGCACCGTCAGCACCACTCCCGTCGACATCCGGGTCTCGAGGTCGAGGTCACGGACCACTGTCATTCCGCACACCACGTCCCGCTTCACATGGAACGTGATCGCGTTTGGGGCGATGAACGTGTCGTAGAGCCGTTCGATCGCCGCCGTGCCGACGTGTGCCCGCGAGCCCACCGGGTCGTTGACCCGAGCGCCGTCCGAGAACAGCCCGACCCACGCGGCGCGGTCGTGCACCGCGACCGCGGACGGTGAACGCCCCACGGCAGCAAGTAGTTCCGCTACGGTCGGCGTGGGGTCCGGCACCGCTACACCGGGGTCAGCTGATCGACGAGCCAGCGGTCGTCGACCTTCTGCAGCGACACCCGTACGCGGCTGCCCGACGTCCGGGCGTCGGGAGCGTCGGCGCTCGTCGTCGTCTGGTTGAGGTACAGCAGAACCACCGCCTCGTCGGGTGTGGTCGACACGGGCGCGGCGGCCTGAACCGACACCTGCACGGTGAGTTGCTTCTCCTTGGCGCCCGGCGCGATGGTTTCCTGCACGAGGGTGGTGTAGTCGTCGCGGAACGAACCGGTGAGTCCGTCTGCGGCAGCGGCCAGCTGGTTGTCGACGTCGGCGAAATCGTAGGCCAGCATCGCGACGGCCTGCTTGCCCGCGGCGTCGACGGCCTCGGTGCGCGCCTGCTCCGCGAGTTGGTCCTGCCGGTGGTCGTACCAGAGGAATCCCACCACCACGGCAAGGGCGACCACCACCACCGCGGCCGCGATCTTCAGCGCTGTCTGCTTGGTGACGGCGAACTTTCGCTTGTCTTCGTTGTTGTCGGTCATGGGACGAACTCCACCTTCGATGCGGTCAACTTGCCGTCGACGTCGCTGACGGTCACTCGCATTCGGAAGTCGCGCGGTGAGGGTTCGGGCTGTTCCTTGCTGCTGACCATCGTCCGCGCGGCCACCAGAACGTTCGCCGAGATCGACGTCTCGCTCCCGTTCTCGACACCGGCCTCGACAACCTGGCCCTCGGTGGTCACATTCGCGTCCCGCACGACGCCGACGAACGGATCCTCACGGCCCTGGAACTCTTCGAGGAACTGACCCGATGCGCCGGCGATGATCCGGTCGACGTCTTCCTTCGCGGTCTCGGGATGGATGGTTGTCAGGTTGAGCACCGTCTGCCGGGCCGTGTCGACGAAGGCCTGACGGCGGTCGTCCCGTTCCCGTGCGGACTGTTGGTCGAGCAGCAGGACCACCGCCGCGACGACCAGTGCGACGACGACCACCGCGGTAACACCCCACACGAGCAACGACTTCAGGGGACGACGCTGCTTCGGTGCGTCGGGGGCCGGAGCGTCCGGGGACGCGGCCTTCGCCGTCGACACCTTTCCCGCGTCGGGCGCGGCGTGCATGTCCGCCGGCTTGGCGAGGACCACCGGCTTCGGGGCGTCGGTCTCCCCCACCGGCGGGCCGGCGTGCCGGACCGCCCTGCGCCTGCTCCGGTCCTTCGCGGCGGAGGTCTGCTCGGTCGCCTGCTCCGCGGGGTCGGTTGCGCGCTCGTCTGTGCTGGAACTCAAATCTGCTGACCTGTCATCATCGTCTGCCACGTCGCGTCCTTTCCCTGCACCGCCAGATCCGGTTGGGTGTACGTCTTTCCATCCGAACCAATGAAGCTACCGGTGGCCGGGTCGTAGGGCACGGCCGCGACCGGTGCACCCGCGGCGCCTTCGTAGGAACTCGGAACGGCTGTGTACGAGGGTACATCCGGCGGCATGATCGGCCCGTACGGCGGGTTGTTGCCCGACGCCTCCCAGCCCTCGCGGCACGCCTCGACCGTCGGCGCGCGACGTCCCGGGAACTCCATGCACGGCAGGTTCCGCGCGCCGCGCACCACGGCCGGGTCGTCCGGAGCGGCCTTGCAGTACAGGTCGTTCGGTGTTGCGATCGGGTCGGTCTGATCTCCCGACCGGCGTTGCTCCGGGGGCAGGAATCCCGTCGTGCAGGCCGGCGGGTCGTGCAGTTGCAGGGCGAAGTCGACGATCGCGCCGTCCTCCACCGGCCCGCCGGTCGCGGCCGTCACGAGCGCCGCGGTCAGGGGTGGGTAGATGACCAGCACCTGTTCGATGCTCTTGTTGTAGATCACCCCGACCTGGCCGACGCTCACCAGATTCCGCAGCAGAATCGGCAGTGTCGGCTGCAGGTCCTGGAACAGCTGGGTGGCTTCCTGCGCCGTTCCCGGGCCCTTCTCCAGCACCGACCGCAGGCTCGGGTCGCTCGCCCGCAACTGGTCGGTGAACGTCACCAGGTCCTGGGACCACGACCGGATGGCGTCGCTGCTGACCACCTGGGTGTCGAGCAGTGGGCCGACCTGGTCGATCAGGGCCTTCGTCGCGTCGCTGTTCGCGTCGGCCTCCTCGACGAACAACCGGGCCGAGTCGATGAGCCGCTGCAGGTCGGGGCCCGATCCGTTGAACGCCGTGAACGCCTCGTCGATCACCGTCTGCAGCCTGGTGTCCGAAATGCTGGCGAGCAGTTCGTCGGCCTGGTCGAGCATTTCGCCGACATCCTGCGGAATGGTGGCCCGGTCCAACGGGATCACGTCGCCGTCCGCGAGGTACGGGCCGTTCGCCTCGGCGGCGCCGTCCCGGGGAATCAGATCGACGTACTGTTCGCCGACCGCCGACACGCTCTTGACTGCCGCGTCGACATCGGCCGGAATCTTGTAGTCGCTGTCGAGTGACATCTTCGCTTCCACACCGTCGCCGGTGAGGGTCACGTTCTCGACGACACCGATGTTGGTGCCGCGGTAGGCGACATTGGCGTGCGAGTAGAGCCCACCGGTAGACGGCAGTCGGACGCTCACCTCGTAGCGCCCGACGCCGAACAGCACCGGCACCTTCACGTACTGGATCGACATCACCACGAGCCCGATGACGGTGAGAATCGAGAAGATGATCAGCTGAATGCGAACGAATCTCGTCATTCTCATGGTGTCGGCGCCCCTCCCAGTTGCGGCGGAAGGCCCGGGATCTGCGGAAGCCCGGGTATCTGCGGAAGCCCCGGAATCACCGGCGGTGCGGGAGCCGGCTGCAGGGGCGCCTGCAGGGGATCACCCGACTGCCCGGCCACCCCGGCGAGCGATCCCACGGCGCCCTCGACGCCGCCGAGCGATCCGCCGAGGCCGGTTCCGGTCAGGAAGTTGTTGTCGAGGCGTTCGTTGGTCATGTCGATCGTCATCATGAGGTTCGCGTAGTCACCCTGAATCGCCTTGTCCATCGTCTTCATCGGGAACGGGTACGTGAGCATCAGCGTGAGCACCTCGGTCAACGCGCTCCCTGAGTTGGCGAGCTCACGCAGCACCGGTGTGAGGTTTGCCAGATTCGCCTTCAGTTCCTCGCCGCTACTCTCCACGAGACGCGACGCGGTGTCGCTGAGCTTGCCCACCTCGACCAGTGCGGTGGTGAGGTTCTGCCGTTGGGTGACGAGCACTTCCAGCGCGGGCGGGATACCGTCCAGCGCCGCGTCCAGGGTGGCCTTCTGCTCGTTGACGGTGCCCGCAAGACGGTCCAGCCCCTCCATCGCCCCGATGATGTCGCCGCGCTGCCGGTCGAGGCTCGTGACGAGCTGGTCGAGCTGCGGAAGAAGGTCGCGGATCGAGTCCTCCCGGCCGTCCAGTGCGGCGTTGAGTTCCGTGGTGATGTCCCGGACCTGGGCGATGCCGCCACCGTTGAGCACCACCGACAGGGACGACAACGTCTGCTCGGTGGTCGGGTAGGCGCCCGCCCGCTCGATGGGGATCACGTCGCCGTTCTCGAGCCGGCCCTCGGGCTCGGCGTCGGTCGGCGGAGCCAGTTCGAGGTGCTGCGAGCCGAGGAGGCTGGTCTGGCCGATCTTGGCGGTCGCGTTGGCAGGCAGTTGGACGTCGCCGTTGATCGAGACGGTGACCAGTGCGTGCCAGTCCTGCACGTCGATGCCCGTCACCGAGCCCACCGTCACGTCGTTCACGCGGACGGGCGAGTTCTGCGACAGCGTCGTGACATTGGGCATCTGGATCTCGACCGTGTAGGCGTCGTCGCCCTGTCCCTCGGTGCCCGGCAGGGGAAGCGAGTTCAGCCCTTCCCACTCACACCCGGTGAGGGTGAGGGACAACGTGATCGCCACGGCCGCGATACCGCCGCGACGCACCCGTGTGTGCTTCGTCATCGCCCACCTCCCGGCTGCAGCAGATCGTTCAGGTCCTTGGGCACGGCGACGGTCGGCATCCCGGCGAGGGCCCCGGTCATCGGCGGCGCGGACCGCGGAGGTACGGAGGCCTCGAGGCTCGGCGGGGTGTACTCGATCTGATCCGGGAACGCATTCACTCCCGTCGTCGGGTTGGTGAGGACGGGCAGATAGTTCATCGTCAGCGAGTTCAGGACCGGCGACAGGTACTGCGTGCACAGGTCCGCACTCCGATTCGCCTCGTTGGCCTGGAGGCTCTGGATGGCGCCGCACATGAAGTTCACGGGGTTCGCGAGGTTCGCAAACGCGACCGCACCGACCAGTGACCCCTGCGCCGGCTTGTAGATGTTGCTGAAGTTGGCCAGCGCCGTGGGCGCCACGTGGAGCACCTGCTCGATCTGCGGCCTCTTGTCGGCGAGCACCTGGGTGGCGTCCGCCAGACGGCCGACCTGCTCACTGAGGGCGGCGCGGTTCTCCGCCACGAACCGGTTGACGTCACCGAGCGCGAGGTCGAGATCGTTCAGCGCGGTTCCGAGTTCGTCGGAGTTGGTAGCGAGCATGTTCGACACCGACGCGAGCCGTCCCTCGAACTGCACGATCTGCTCGTTGCTCGACGACAGAGCCGCCACGAACGTCTGCAGGTTGCGGATGGTGGAGAACAGGTCGGTCCGACCGTCGGACAGGGTCCGCATGGTCTCCGACAGTTCCCGCAGCGTGTTCCGCAACGACTCTCCGTTGCCGTCGAGATTGTCGGCGGCGGTGTCGATGAACGTGCCGAGCGACCCCTGCGGGTCGGCGCCCTGCGGCCCGAGTGCCTCCGACAGCTTGTTCAGCTCGGTCTTGATCTCGTCCCACTCCACCGGAACGGCCGAGCGCTCCACGGGGATGCTCGCGCCGTCGCCCATCGTCGGCCCACCCGCGTACACGGGTGTCAGCTGAACGAACCGTCCCGACACCAGGCTGGGTGCGACGATGACGGCCTTCGCGTCGGCCGGGATCTCGACGCTCTTCTGCACGTTCATCGTCACCCGTGCGAAATCGGCGCCGGGCTCGATCGAGTCGATCGTCCCCACCTTCACACCGAGGACGCGGACGTCGTCGCCCGAGTACAGCCCGGTGGTCGTCGGGAAGTACGCGGTGATCGTGTTCTGGAAGAGCTTGGGCACGAACATCACTGCGGCGCCGACGATCAGCACCACCACGACCGCGGCGACGCCGCCGCGGATCAGCCACTTCTTCCGCGTGTTGGTGATCTCCGGGTTCGTCGTCATCGCGGCGGTTCCCTCAGCTCGATGGACGGACCTGTCTGCAGGTAGGCCTGAAGGTCGTTGGGGAGGTGCTCCGGCCACGTCACCGCGTCGCTGAGCCCCTGGAGCAGGTTGCCGATGCCGATGTTGTAGACGTACGCCATGAAGAACGGCCCGCTACCGACCGACTCGCCGAGTTGAGTGGCGTACGGCGCGAGGCCGTCGAGCGCCTGCGAGATGTTGTCCTTGTTCCGCTGCAGGACATCGACCACCGAGTTCAGTTTGTCGAGCGTCGGTTTCATCTGCTCCTCGTTGTCCTGGACGAGTCCCGTGAGCTGCCGGGACACCGCGGAGATGTTCACGATCAGCTGGCTGATCGCCGTGCGGCGACGGTCGAGCTCGCCGAACAGCTGATTCCCGTCGACGATCAGCGAGTTGATCTGCCCGCTGCGCTCGGCGAGGATTCCCGTCACGTTCTCGGCACGCGAGAGCAGCTGTCGCAGCGTCTCGTCCCGCGAATTGATGCTCTCCGACAACCGGGTCAGGCCGTCCAGTGCTGTACGCAGCTCGGGCGGTGTGTTCTCGAGAGCGCCGGACATTGCGTTCAACGCGTTGTTGACCTCATCGGTGTCGAGCTCGGACACGGTGTTCGACAGGTCCCCGAGCGCGTCGTTGAGGGAGTACGGAGAGTTGGTGCGTTCCAACGGAATCGTCGACCCCACCGGCATCGTCTCGTACCCGAGCGGGGTGACGGCCAGCGACTTGCGCCCGAGAACGGTGTTGGTCTTGATGTTCGCCTCGGTTGCGTCGCCCAGGACGATGCCGTCCTCGATCGTGAACGTGACGAGCACGTGCTGCTCGTCGAGTTCGACCTCGGCGACCTTCCCGACGTCGACGCCGGCGAGCGTCACCGCGTCGCCGGTCATCAGCCCACCCGCGTCCTCGAAGTAGGCGGAGTACTGCGTTCCGCCCGAAAGGAATTGCAGCTGATCGTATTGCAGGGTCGCGATCACGATCATGCTCGCGATGGCGACACCGATGATTCCCACCTGCACGGGATTACGTTCGCGTTTCATGGCTACGGTGCACACCTCCCTGCCGTCTGACCGCCCGGCATGTTGAGGAGCAGATCCGATCCGTCCGGGCCGGAGAACTTGAAAGTCGCCGTGCAGACGTACATCTGGAAGAAGCTGCCGTACGTGCCGATGCGGATGAGCCTCCGGTAGGCGTCGGGCAGATTCTGGAACACCCAGTCGAGGTCGTCCTCCCCCGCCTGGAGCTGGGTTGCAGTGCGGTTGGCCTCGGCGATCGTGCTCTGCAACGGTGGCCGCGCACCTTCGAGCAGATTCGCGAGATCGCCCGTCGCCCCCGCGATGCGGGGAATGGCGTCACCGATCTGATCGCGGTCCTGGGAGAGCCCGCTGACCAGCTGCTGCAACTGGTCGAGCGTCGACCGGAACTGGTCGCCGCGGTCGTTGATGGTGCCGAGCACCTGGTTGAGGTTCGTGATCACCTCACCGATCAACTGGTCCCGGTCGGCGAGGGTGTTCGTGAACGAACTCGTGCTGCCGAGGAGCGAGACGAGCGTTCCGCCCTGCCCCTGGAACACCTGGACCAGCGCCTGGGACAGGTCGTTGACCTGCTGCGGGTCCAAGGCCCGCAGCAACGGTTTGAACCCACCCAGCAGAAGGTCGAGATCGAGTGCAGGAGAAGTGTTCTCGACGGGAATGGATCCACCGTCCGGTAGCGGTTCCACCGAACCGGCGCCTTCGAGAAGTTCCATGTACCGGTCGCCGACGAGGTTCTCGTACCGCACCGTGGCCTTGGTCCCGTCGAACAGCGAGTACTTGGTGTCGACGGTGAAGTCGACGTCGGCGAGGTTGTCGTCGTCGATGCTCACCTTCTCGACGGCGCCGACGGGAACGCCGGCGATGCGCACCTTGTCGCCGGGCTTGAGCCCGGACACGTCGGTGAACGTGGCGTGGTACCCGTCGGAGCTGCTGAACCGGTACTGGCTGAACACCAGGGCGAGTCCGGCGAAGATCACCGACATCACCGTCGCGAAGATCAACAGCTTGACCGTGGTCGCTCGCACTGTCACTGCCCACCCTGCCCGGGGTACACACCCGCGAACAACAGCTGGAACACCTTGGGCAGGTGCACCTGGACTTCCGTCGACGGCACGAACGGCACCGTTCCGGTGTCGGCCACGACGAAGTTCGCATGCTTGCTGAGATCAGGATTGGGAAGACCGTGGCAGTTCGGCCCACCTGTCGCATTCACTTTCGGCAGGTCCTTCGGATAGGTGTACGGCTCCTGCCCGTACATGAAGCTGGCGCTCAGCGCGATGCCCGGCTGATTGCCACCGATGAGCTGTTCGGCGAGGGGGATCACATTGTTCAGGCCGACGATGAAGCAGGAGATCTCGGGCGAGTACTCGGCCAGTAGATCCGTCGTCGGGAGCAACAGGTCGAGAGAGGAGTTCAGGTTCTGCTCGTTCTCGGTCAGTACGGTGTTGGCCGTGTCGGCCAGCCCGGTGACGTTGAGCAGCACGGCATCCAGGTTGTCCTGTTCGTCGACGACGGTGCCGCTGGTGGCCGTCGCGTTGTCGAGCACTCGCAGCAGATCCGGTGCGGTGTCGGCGTACACGTCGGTGACCTGCGCGGCCTTCGCGAAATCTTCCTGCAGCTGAGGAAGACTCGGATTCATCTTCGCCAGGTAGCTGTCGCTCTGCTCGAGCAGGGCGCCGAGTTCCTCGCCGCGCCCGCGCAGCGCCGAGGAGATCGCGCCGAGGGTGGCGTTGAGCTTCTCCGGCTGTACCTGCGCCAGCACGTCGGACAGGTGCTGGAAGACCGTGTTGAACTCGACGGTGACGTTGTCGGACGCGATGACGTCCCCTGCCTGAAGAGGGGTGGACGACGGGTTGTCCGGCATCACGAAGTTGACGTACTTGGCGCCGAACACGGTGGTGGACTTGATCTCCACGGTGGCGTTGGAGGGAATCAGCGACATCATGTCGGGGTACATCGCCAGTTTCAGCTCGGCGCCGTCCGTCACGTGTTCGATGGAGCCGACGCGGCCGACCTCGACACCGAGGAGCTTGACCTTGGCGTCGGGTTCCATCACCAGCCCGGAACGATCCGACGTGACGGTGACGGGCGTGGTCTCGCTGAAGGTTCCGTTGAACATGGCCAGTGACACACCGATGATCGCGAGAAGACTCACCACGAGGACGAGTGCCGCGAGCTTCTTCTTCCCACCCGAATCAGTCATCTACCGGCACTCCTATCCCGAAAGGTTGAAGTTGCCGGACCCGCCGTAGATGGCGAGCGAGATGAGCAGGGTGACGGTGACGACGGCGATCAGCGAGGAGCGCACCGCGTTGCCGACGGCCACACCGACGCCGACCGGACCGCCCGAGGCGTTGAAACCGTAGTAGGTGTGGATGAGCATGATCGCGATCGCCATGACGATGGCCTGCGCGAACGACCACAGGATGTCCGTCGGTATCAGGAACGTCGAGAAGTAGTGGTCGTACACGCCGGACGACTGGTCGTACAGCACCACGGTCGCGAACCGGCTGGCCATGAACGACGCGATCACCGCGAGGGCGTACAGCGGGATGATGGCGATCATCCCCGCCATCACACGGGTGCTGACCAGGTACGGAATCGACGGGATCGCCATCGTCTCCAGCGCGTCGATCTCCTCCGAGACGCGCATGGCGCCGAGCTGGGCGGTGGAGCCGGCGCCGATGGTGGCCGCAAGCCCGATGCCCGCGATGACAGGCGCCGCGATACGCACGTTGATGAAGGCCGCGAAGAAGCCGGTGAGGGCCTCGACGCCGATGTTGCCGAGCGAGCTGTACCCCTGCACCGCGATGGTGCCGCCGGTGAACAGGGTCAGGAAGCCGACGATGACGACCGTTCCGCCGATTACCGCGAGCGCACCCGTGCCCATGCTGATCTCGGCGATGAGCCGCAGCGTCTCCTTCGGGTAGTGCATCAGGGCGCGGGGCGCCCATCCGATGGCACGCGCGAAGAACAGCGCCTGCTCACCGAGCCGGTCGATCGAGCGGGACGCCGACGCGAACCGTTTGCGAGTTCGGGGAAAGCGCCCGGCCGCCGCTAGTGCCATCTACTCCACCACCATGTCGATCACCCTGCCGTCAGCTTGATGCCGACGGCGGTGACGAGAACGTTGACCACGAACAGGGCCATGAACGAGAACACGACGGTCTGGTTGACGGCGTCACCGACGCTCTTCGCGCCACCCCTGACGTTCAGGCCGAGGTAGGCGGCGACGAGACCGGCGATCATGCCGAACAGACCGGCTTTGACTTCCGAGATGACGAGCTCCCCGAATCCGGTGAGCAGGGTGATGCCGTTGACGAACGCACCCGGGTTGACGTCCTGGATGTAGACCGAGAAGACGAAGCCACCGAGGATGCCGATGGTGCAGACCAGCCCGTTGAGCAGGAGCGCCACGACGGTCGACGCCAGCACTCGTGGCACGACCAGGCGGTGGATCGGATTGATGCCCAGCACCCGCATCGCGTCGATCTCTTCGCGGATGGTGCGGGCGGAGAGGTCTGCGCAGATGGCGGTGGCGCCTGCACCCGCCACGATGAGCACGGTGACGATGGGACCGACCTGGGTGACGGTGCCGAGAGCGGCGCCGGCGCCACTGAGGTCGGCGGCGCCGATCTCGCGGAGGAGGATGTTGATCGTGAAGCTCACCAGGACGGTGAACGGGATGGCCACCAGCACGGTGGGCACCATCGAGACCCGGGCGACGAACCACGCCTGGTCCACGAACTCGCGACGCTGGAAGGGCCTCGAGAAGACTGCCCTCAACGTTTCGCCCGACATCGTGAAGAACCCGCCGACCGCACGCAACGGCACCTCGAGGAGGTCTACCATCCGTCCTCCTCGTCCATGTTCTCGCCCAGCACCGACTGTCAGTTCGAGCCCAGCCCCCCAGCGGTCTGCGACTCAGGCCATATTAACTAGAACGTGTTCACCTGTCAAAGGTGGTCGCTCATCAGCAAGAATCGTCCCACATTCAGCACGCCCCGAGGGCCGAATTCGACTGAAATGCCGGGCGTGTCTCCGCCCGATCGGAACCGACGGTTCGCGCTGAGCGGGAGGCCGAGATGTGGACTCAAGAGGTTATGGCACAAGAACTTTGAACGAATTTCATCGCAAACCGACGACCGTCGAAATCGTCGTCGGCCCCGGTTCCAGGCGACCGCACGAGGAGGCCGGCCCCGGGAGTCGCCAGACCGGCTGGGCACGCTCGATCGAACTGTTCGACGACAGCAGAACTAGAACACGATCTAGTCATATCCGGCACACCACTCGAACACCCCTCCACGGTCACCCGGCCCCCGTTCCGCCGCTCTTCAGTTGCCTTCAGTATCGCCCATCGCGGGGGCATTACCTGCGGAAACGATACGGAAACAACCTTCGTGTCGGTTCTTCGGCCCCGGGGACGCAGATCAGCCCAGTTCGCGGAGCGCCGCGGAGGCCGAGAACATGGCGGCAGGATCCCGATCCACGAAGTAGTTTCCGAGCTCCGCCGCGAGCGCGCCGGGTGTCCACCGACCGTCCGCGGCGTCGAAACGCCGCTCCACGACCGGTGCCGCCATCAACGCCACCATCGGGCCGTAGACGACGAAGACCTGACCGTTCACGGAGTCGGCGGCAGGCGATGCGAGGTAGGCGACCAGCGCGGCCACGTGCTCGGGAGACAACGGGTCGACCCCCTCGGCCGGTGCCTCGCCGAAGACGTTCTCCGTCATCGACGTGCGGGCCCGGGGGCAGATCGCGTTGGCTCGGACGCCGTACCGCGACAGCCCACGGGCCGCCGACAGCGTGAGCGCCGTGATACCCGCCTTGGCGGCGCCGTAGTTCGCCTGCCCCTCGGGGCCGAGCAGTCCCGCCTCGGACGAGGTGTTGACGATGCGCCCGTACACGGGCGCACCGGCTTCCTTGGACTTGCCCCGCCAGTACGAGGCGGCTGCGCGGCACAGCAGGAAGTGTCCGCGCAGATGAACTTTCAGCACCAGATCCCAGTCCTCGTCGGACATGTTGAACAGCATGCGATCCCGCGTGATGCCCGCGTTGTTCACCAGGATGTCGAGGCTGCCGAGCCGGCTCTGCGCCGCCTCCATGATCGCGTCGGCGGTGGACCGTTCCCCGATGTCGCCTGCCACGAACTCGACCTTCGCGCCCAGGCCCCGGATCTCGTCTAGGGTTGCCTCCACGGCGTCGTTCGCGACCAGGTCGTTGACGACGACGGACGCACCGGCGCGGGCCAGTGCGATCGCCTCGAACTTTCCGAGGCCGGATCCGGCGCCGGTCACGACGGCGACCTTGCCGTCCACGTTCACATCGCGGTCAGCCACAGCATTCATGAACACGCTCTCCTGGTTCTGTGCACTCGCCGGAGGTCGCGAACACGACACGGCGGTAGGTCGACGTCACTGTAGAACGTGTTCTCATTCCGGGCAACAATCCTCAGGGGTGCTCGGTGAGTGCGGCCCTCGGACACTGGGCGATCGCCGTACGCACGTCTTCCTCCCGGTCAGCGGGAGGAACGGCACTCGAAATGTGCAGCTGATCGTCGTCGTCGAGCTCGAAGATGTCGGGTGCGACCCCCACGCACACACCATTGGCCTCGCAACGGTCGAAATCAACTCTGACCTCCATGGCAACCCTCACTTCTCCTCGTCTCGCCACTCGCGGATCCGGGTGCCGCCGGGCTGTGGCGCACTTCGTTCCTGCGATAACACTAGAACCTGTTCCAGTCGTGTGCAATGATTCGTTCCACGACTGCGAGCACGCCTACCGGGCACGCTCCGGGGCCGGTCGGGGCCGGCTCCGCGAATGCACCGCAGAGACTGGAACCTGTGCCAGATTTCAGCTGATTCCGCTCTCGGACTGGAGAGGTATTTCGATGCACATCACCTACACACCGCAGCAGCAGCAGCTGCGGGAAGAGCTGCGCGCGTACTTCGCGAAGCTGATGACGCCGGAGCGTCGAGAGGCACTGGCCGCCACCACCGGCGAATACGGCGAGGGCAACGTCTACCGCGACGTCGTCGCCCAGATGGGCAAGGACGGCTGGCTGACGCTCGGGTGGCCCAAGGAGTACGGCGGCCAGGAACGGTCGGCCATGGAGCAGCTGATCTTCACGGATGAGGCCGCCATCGCCGGCGCCCCGGTCCCCTTCCTCACCATCAACTCGGTGGCACCGACGATCATGCACTTCGGCACCCCCGAGCAGAAGTCGTTCTTCCTGCCCAAGATCTCCGCCGGCGAACTGCACTTCTCCATCGGCTACTCCGAGCCCGAAGCGGGCACCGACCTCGCCAGCCTGCGCACGACCGCCGTCAAGGACGGCGACGACTACGTCATCAACGGCCAGAAGATGTGGACGAGCCTGATCGCGTACGCCGACTACGTGTGGCTGGCCTGCCGTACCGATCCCGAAGCCAAGAAGCACAAGGGCATCAGCATGCTGATCGTCCCGACCACCGCCGAAGGCTTCTCGTACACCCCCGTCCACACGATGGCGGGTCCGGACACGAGCGCCACCTACTACCAGGACGTTCGGGTTCCGTCGTCCGCGCTGGTCGGCCCCGAACACGGCGGCTGGGCACTGATCACCAATCAGCTCAACCACGAGCGCGTCGCCCTGACCTCCGCCGGGCCGGTCCTCACCGCCCAGCGTGAAGTGCGCGAATGGGCGCAGAACACCAAACTGCCGGACGGCCGCCGCGTCATCGACCAGGAATGGGTGCAGATCAATCTGGCCCGGGTCCACGCCAAGGCCGAGTACCTCAAGTTGATGAACTGGGAGATCGCCTCGTCCACCGACCACGCGCCGGGCCCGGAGGCGGCGTCGGCCAACAAGGTCTACGGCACGGAGTTCGCCACGGAGGCGTACCGGCTGCTGATGGAGATCCTCGGGCCTTCGGCCACGCTGCGGCAGAACTCCCCCGGTGTCCTGCTGCGCGGGCGACTCGAACGGATGCACCGGTCGTCGCTGATCCTCACGTTCGGCGGCGGAACCAACGAGGTGCAGCGCGACATCATCGCCATGACCGCCCTCGGCCTGCCCCCAGCGAAGCGTTAGGACTACGACAATGGACTTCACCCCCACCGAGGCCCAGCAGGATCTGGCCGGCCTCACCCGAGGAATCGTCTCGGACCTCGTCACCAACGACCGTCTCCGTGAACTCGACGACGCGGAGGACCGCCTCGATCGCAGGCTGTGGTCGGCACTCGCGTCGTCCGGCGTCCTGAGCGCCGCGCTGCCGGAGTCGTTGGGCGGCGACGGTTTCGGCGTCCTCGAGCAGTGCAGCATCCTCGTCGAACTGGGCCGCGCCGTCGCGCCGGTGCCCTATCTGTCGTCGATCGTGATGGCGGCAGGCGCGATCGCGAAATACGGGACCGAACAGCAGCGGTCCGACTGGGGTACTCCGGCCGCGAGTGGAGAGAAGATCCTCACCGTCGCCCTCGACGAGGAACTCAACGACAATCCGGGTGCACCCGTCACGCGCGCCGAACGCGGCGCGGACGGCTGGACCCTCGACGGCACCAAGATCGTCGTCGACGCGGCACCGTCCGGCGACCTCTTCCTGGTCCCGGCGACCACCCCGGACGGTGTGGCCGTCTTCCTCGTCCGCCCCGACGACGCCGGAGTGACCGTCACCCGCCAGCAGACCGTCGACCTGGCCAGCACCGGTGAGGTGACCCTCCACGGAGTGTCGCTGGCCGAGGACCGCGTGCTCGGCGCCGTCGACCGGGGCAGCGAGATCGTGGCATGGCTCGTCGAGCGCGGCTCGCTCGGCGCCTGCGCGTACCAGTACGGCGTCCTCGACGAAGCCCTGAAACTCACCGCCGCCTACGCCCGCGAGCGGGTGCAGTTCGGGCGGCCCATCGGCAGTTTCCAGGCCGTGGCCCAGCGCCTCGCGGACGGCTACATCGATGTGAAGGGCGTCCGGCTCACGCTGTGGCAGGCGGCGTGGCGGCTCAGCGAGGGCCTGCCCAGCGAAGGCGACATCCAGACCGCCAACTTCTGGGCGTCCGACGCCGGGCACCGGGTGGCCCACACCCTCGTCCACGTCCACGGTGGCGTCGGACTCGACGAGGACCACCCCGTGCACCGGTACTTCCTCGCCGCCAAGGCACTCGAGTTCCGGCTCGGCTCGGCCACCCAGCAGCTGCGGATCCTCGGCGCCGAACTGGCCACCGTCCCGGCATGACCGCCACGCTCGCGCGCACGGTATCGGATCTGCTCCTGGGCGTCTCGAAGTCGGGCGCCCAGGGCCTGTACTTCGAGGACCGGTTCCTGTCGTGGTCCGAACACGTACGGGCGAGCCTGCGGCGCGCCGCGATCCTCGAAGATCTGCTCGACGCACGGCGGCCCCGGCACTTCGGTGTCCTGATGGACAACGTCCCCGAGTTCTCGCTCCTCGCCGGGGCTGCGGCGCTGTCCGGCGCCGTCCTCGTGGGGCTCAACACCACTCGACGCGGAGAGGCGCTGGCCCGCGACATCGCGCTGGCCGACTGCCAGGTGGTCTTCACCGAATCCGGGCAGTCCGCGCTGCTGGACGGTCTCGACCCGGGTGTTCCCGTCGTCGACATGGATTCCCGCGCATGGTCCGCCCTGCTCGCCGAGAAGCGCCCCGAATTCACGCCGAGGGCAGCCGCGGCCCGCGACCTGTTCATGCTCATCTTCACGTCCGGCACGAGCGGCGATCCGAAGGCGGTGCGCTGCACCCACGCGAAGATCACCGGGCCCGGCATCATGCTCGCCGGACGCTTCGGCCTGACCCCGGACGACGTCGTCTACATGTCGATGCCCATGTTCCATTCCAACGCCATGATGGCGGCCTGGTCCGTGGCACTCGCGGGGCACAGCTCGATTGCGCTGCGGCGCAAGTTCTCCGCGTCCAACTTCCTGTCCGATGTGCGGAAATTCGGCGTCACGTACGCCAACTACGTCGGAAAGCCGCTGTCGTATGTGCTGGCTACCCCGGAGTTGCCCGACGACGCCCACAACACCCTGCGAGTGATGTACGGCAACGAGGGGTCCGCGCCCGCGGTCGCGGCGTTCGCGCGCCGCTTCGGCACCGCGGTGGTCGACGGATTCGGCTCCACCGAGGGCGGTGTCGCCATCTCCGGCACCCCCGGGGCGCCGGCAGGTTCTCTGGGCAAGCTCCCCGAGGGCATCGCGATCCTCGACCCCGAGACCGGCAAGCCTTGTCCCCCCGCCGAATTCGATTCCGCAGGCCGGGTGCTCAATGCCGAGGCCGCGACCGGCGAACTCGTCAACGTCGCGGGGTCCGGTGCGTTCGCGGGCTACTACAACAATCCCGAGGCCGACGCCGAGCGGATCCGCGACGGCAAGTACTGGAGCGGCGACCTCGCGTACCGGGACGCCGACGGGTTCGTGTACTTCGCGGGGCGTAGTTCCGGATGGTTGCGCGTCGACGGCGAGAACATCGGTTCGGCGCCCATCGAACGCATCCTGATGCGGTACGACGGCTTCGCCCAGGTGTCGGTGTACGCGGTGCCCGACCCCGAAACCGGGGACCGGGTGATGGCGGCCGTCGTCCCGACGCGTGACTTCGACCCGGTGGCCTTCACACGCTTCCTCGACGCGCAGTCCGACCTGGGTCCGAAGCAGCGTCCGAGTCTGATCCGGGTGTGTGCCGAGTTCCCGCGGACCGCCACGTTCAAGGTCCTCACCCGCGTGTTGAGCGCCGAGGCCGCCGAGTGCACCGATCCGGTGTGGGTCCGCGACGGAACCGGCTACTCCCCCAGGTGAGTGGCAAAGTGTGCTGACGCATACTTTGCCACTCACACCGGCTACCGGAAGCTGTCGAGGCGGGAGACCGCCGAGTCGAAGCCCTTGACGAGTTCGTCCATCACCTCGGCCACCGGACGGATCTCGTTCATCCGGCCGACGATCTGCCCCACCGGCATCGCGACGACATCCGGGTTCTCGGACGCGGCGATCCGCTGATGCGCCTCGCTGACCAGCAAATTCTGCAGCGGCATCGGCAGCGGCGCCGGTGCGTCCGGCTTCGACCAGGCGTCGGTCCACTTGGTCTTGAGCAGGCGCGCGGGCTTCCCCGAGTAGATCCGGGACCGCACCGTGTCGGCGGACGTCGCACCCAGCAGGGCACGCTGGATCGCCGACGGCCCCTCGGACGACGCGCTGCCGAGTTTGTACTCGGACGTGGTGAGCCAGTACGACCCCATCCACACCCCCGCCGCCCCCAGCGACAGCGCAGCAGCGACCTGACGTCCACTGCCGATACCCCCGGCCGCGAGGACCGCGGCGGAATCACCGATGGCATCGACGATCTCGGGAACCAGCACCATCGACGCGATCTCACCGGTGTGCCCACCGGCCTCGTACCCCTGCGCGATGACGATGTCGACACCGTTCGCGACGTGCCTGCGCGCGTGCTCGACGGCGCCGGCCAGCGCGGCCACCGGAACGCCCTTCTCGTGGGCCTGGTCGATGACGTCCTTCGGTGGCGAACCGAGGGCGTTGGCGATCAACGCAATTCGATGATTCAGCGCGACGTCCACATGCGAACGCGCCACCGAGTGCAGCCAGCCGAGCACACCGGTCGCGTGTTCGGCACCCGAATCCAACGGCGGCACCCCCAGATCGGCCAGGGTCCGGTCGACGAACGCGCGGTGTTCCGCGGGGATCAGCGACTCGAGGTCTACCGACGTGCCCTCGGTGGGGACCTTTGCGGGCATCACGATGTCGACGCCGTACGGCTTGCCGTCGGTGTTCTCGTCCATCCACGACAGGACGGCCTCGAGTTCCTCGGGGTCGTTGAACCGGACGCAGCCGAGCACACCCAGACCGCCGGCCCGGGAGATCGCCGCGGCAACGTCTTCGGAGGGAGTGAACCCGAAGACCGGGTACTCGATGCCGAACTTCTCGCTCAAACTCGTGTGCATTTACGCGCCTTTGCTTTCTGGCGAGCCGTTGCCGTTGTGGTCGTCGGCCGGTCGGGTCTCGGTCTGTTCCTTGGCCCAGCGGTAGTCGGGCTTACCCGCCGGCGAGCGCTTGATCTCGTCGACGAACCAGAGGCTGCGCGGAACCTTGTATCCCGCAATCTCCTTGCGCGCCGCGTCGGCGATCTCGTGCAGGCCCGGCCGCGCCCCACCCCGGGTCTGGATGACGGCGGCGACGCGCTGGCCGAAGCGTTCGTCGGGAATGCCGACCACGAGCGCGTCGAAGACGTCGGGATGCGACTTGAGTGCGCCCTCGACCTCCTCGGGGAAGATCTTCTCGCCGCCGCTGTTGATGGACACCGAGCCGCGGCCGAGCATCGTCACCGTGCCGTCCGCCTCCACCTGCGCGAAGTCGCCCGGGATGGAGTAACGGATGCCGTTGATCTCCTTGAACGTGGCCTTGGTCTTCTCTTCGTCCTTGTAGTAGCCGATCGGGATGTGCCCCTTGCGCGCCAGGATGCCGACCACGCCGGACCCGGGCTCCACCGGGTTCCCGTCCTCACCGAGGACGGACGTGGACGCGTCGATCTTCACCGTCGGGCCGCCGCCGTGCGAGTCGCCCTTCGCGACCACGCTGAGGCCGCCGAAACCGGTCTCGGACGAACCGATGGAGTCGGTGATCATCCGGTTGGGCAGCAGTTCGAGGTACTTCTCCTTGATGCTGGGCGAGAACAGTGCCGCCGAACTCGCCATCAGGAACAGCGACGACAGGTCGTAGGGCTCGCCGCTCGCCTTGTCGCCCTCCACCAGCGCGTCGAGCATCGGTCGCGCCATCGCGTCGCCGGTGATGAAGATGAGGTTGACCTTGTGCTGATCGACGATCCGCCACACGTCGTGGCCGTCGAATTCGGGGTGCATCACGCACTTTCCGCCGCCGAACAGACTCTGGAACACCGCCCACTGGCTGCCGCCGTGGATCATCGGCGGGATCGGGAAGCGGGTCATGCCGGGGCTCTCGGCGCCCAGCTTCGCGAGATCCCACTCGTCCTCGACGTATTCACCGGTCATGAAGTTGATGCCGCCGCCGAGCACCCGCCAGACGTCCTCGTGACGCCACATGACGCCCTTGGGCTTGCCGGTGGTGCCACCGGTGTAGAGCATGTACAGGTCGTCGCCAGTGCGCTCGCCGAAGTCGCGGTCGGGGGAACCCTGCGCGAGTGCGGCCTCGTATTCGATGCCCTCGTACTCGAGATCGGTGCCGTCCTCGACCACGACGGTGGTCTTCAGGAGCGGCGTCTCGGGGAGCACGTTCGCCACCTTGTCGGAGTAGCGGCGCTCGTGAACGAGCGCGACCATGTCCGAATTGTCGAAGATGTATTGCAACTCGTTCTCGATGTACCGGTAGTTGACGTTCACCATCACGGCACGGATCTTGAAGACCGCCACCATGGCCTCGATGGCCTCGATGGTGTTCCGGCAGTAGATGCCCACTTTGTCGCCGGGCTGAACACCCTGTTCGCGCAGGTAGTGGCCGAGGCGATTGGCCCTCTCCTCCATCTGCGCGTACGTCACTTCCCGGTCGTCGGACACCAACGCGACGCGGTCCGGAACGAGGTCGATTGCGTGCTCTACGAGGTCTGCGATATTAAGGGCCACGTCAACAAAGTAGAACGTGTTACCGTTTCTGGCAAGACCCAATTTGAGAGCCAGCTCACACACCCTTCGGGAGACTTCAGTGTCCTCTACAACGACCGAGAAATCCGACATTTCGGCACAGTCGCCGCACTGCCTCGTGGAGAAGCGCGGGCACGTCCTCATCGTCACGATGAACCGCCCCGAGGCGAAGAACGCGCTGTCCGGCGAAATGATGGCGATCATGCGGGACGCGTGGGATCAGGTCGACTCCGACCCGGACATCCGGGTCGCCATCCTCACCGGCGCAGGCGGCGCATTCTGCGCGGGCGCCGACCTCAAGGCCATGACATCGCAGCACCCCGGCGACTCGTTCTCCGGCGGCGGCTGGGACCTGTCCAAGATCGAGGCGCTCCTGAAGGGACGGCGCCTCACCAAGCCCCTCATCGCCGCAGTCGAGGGTCCCGCCATCGCCGGCGGTACCGAGATCCTGCAGGGCACCGACATCCGCGTCGCCGGAGAGAGCGCCAAATTCGGTGTCTCCGAAGCCAAATGGGGACTCTTCCCCCTCGGCGGCTCCGCCGTGCGCCTCGTCCGGCAGATCCCATACACCGTCGCCGCCGACATCCTGCTCACCGGACGCCACATCAAAGCCCCCGAGGCCAAAGAGATCGGCCTCATCGGACACGTCGTCCCCGACGGTCAGGCCCTCGACAAGGCCCTCGAACTCGCCGACCTCATCTCCGCCAACGGACCCCTCGCCGTCCAGGCGATCCTGAAGACCATCCGCGACACCGAAGGCATGCACGAGGAGGAGGCATTTCAAGTCGACGCCGCCCTCGGCACCGAGGTCTTCAAGAGCGCCGACGCGAAGGAAGGCCCCCGCGCCTTCTCCGAAAAGCGCGCGCCGAAGTTCGAGGGCCGCTGACCCGGCGTGCACTGATCCCGGGTGAATGTACCGTTCGGCGCAGCTAGGGCGCCGAGAGGTACATTCGCCCAGGGTGTGAGGGCTATCCACAGCCCCCTACTTATCCACAGGCTCACCAAATCGCCTGGTGACCGAGCACGCCGCCGACACCGTATGAGCCATCATCGACTCCATGCGACGGGGAGAGTGGGGGCATCGCCTCGAAGACCTGTACGGAGTGAGCCGGTCCGGAATCATCCGCACCGCCGAGTTGAGGCAGTGGGGAGTGTCGAATTCGGCGATCGACGCTCGATGCCGTCCGGGCGGGCCGTGGCAACGCATCCTTCCGGGTGTCGTGATGCTCGGCAACGGTCGGCCGACCGCGCGTCAGTGTGCGGTGGCCGCGATCGTGCTCAGCGGCGAGAACGCAGTGCTCACCGGGCGGGCCGCGCTGCACGAATACGGCTACGGAACGTCGTACTCGGGCGACGCCCATGTTCTGATCGCCACGCATCGGCGCGTGCAGTCCACGGGCTTCGTTCTCGTCGAACGTACGACGCGGTTGCCGGTGCCGGTGACGCGCAACGGGCTTCCCTGCGCCCCGCTACCACGCGCGTTGCTCGATGCGGCACGACGGTGCCGCACCCTGGACAGCACTCGATCCCTCATCGCCGAGGTGGTCCAGCGAGGCGAGGTGAGCGTCGCCGAGCTGATCGCGGAGTTGGACTCGGGTAGTGGACGGGGTGCAGCACTCCCCCGGACAGTGCTGCGCGAAGTGAGTGCCGACGTCCACTCGGTGTCCGAAGCCGAAGCCCGCAGACTGTGGTTGCGCAGCGGACTGCCACGAATGGTCTTCAACCGTAGGATCGTCGATGCCGCCGGGCAGTTCATCGCCATGCCGGACGGCTGGATCGACGACGTCGCATTTGCGTGGGACATCGACTCCCTCGACTGGCATCTGGCACCGAAGGCGTACAAGTCGACCGTCGAGCGCCGCACCCGGATGCAGAACCACGGCATCATCGTGCTGCCGACGCTACCGAGCGCTGTCCGCGACGACCCCGACCGCGTGATCGCCGACCTCCGGTCGCACTATCAGCTGGCGTCGTCCCGCCCCCGGCCGGAGGTCCGGATGCTCGAAGCGCGCGGGTGAATGCACCGTTCAACGCCTCAGGTGCGCCGAAAGGTACATTCGCCCGGCCGGGGGAGGTCAGCCGAGGACCGCCGCGGACAGTTCGCGGACGTGGTCGGCGTCGCGGCAGGAGACGAGGAGCATGGTGACGCCGGCGTCGGCCCAGCGTTTGACGTCGGCGCGGACTTCGTCGACGTTGCCGATGATCATGGTCTCGGTGACCATCTCGTCGGGGACGACGGCGGCCGCTTCGTCTTTGCGGCCTGCGCGGAAGAGGCGCCCGATTTCCTCGACCTGCTCGCCGTAGCCCATGCGGGTGTAGACCTGGGCGTGGAAGTTGAGTTCGGGGGCGCCCATGCCGCCGACGTACAGCGCGGTGATCGGTTTGAGGCCGGCGATGGCGGCGGCGCGGTCTTCGGTGACGATCACCTGACAGGTGGCTGCGACTTCGAAGTCTTCGCGGCTGCGTCGGGCTCCGGGGCGGGCGAAGCCTTCGTCGAGCCATTCGTTGTACATGGGCGCGAGGCGCGGCGAGTAGTAGATGGCGAGCCAGCCGTCGGCGATCTCGGCGGTGAGCGCGACGTTCTTCGGACCTTCGGCGCCGAGCCAGATGGGGATGTCGGCACGGAGCGGGTGAGTGATCGGCTTGAGCGGTTTCCCGAGGCCGGTGCTGCCGGGCCCGGTGTAGGGCAGCGGGAAGTGCGGGCCGTCGCTGGTGACGGGTTCCTCCCGCGACAGCACCTTCCGGATGATGGAGACGTATTCGCGGGTGCGGGCGAGCGGTTTCGTGAACGGCTGCCCGTACCACCCTTCGACGACCTGCGGCCCGGACACGCCGAGTCCGAGGATGGCCCGGCCGCCGCTGAGGTGGTCGAGGGTGAGTGCGTGCATGGCGGTGCTGGTGGGTGTGCGGGCGGAGGTCTGGACGACGGACGTGCCCAGACGGACGCGTCGGGTGCTCGAACCCCACCAGGCGAGGGGGGTGAAGGCGTCGGATCCCCACGATTCGGCGGCGAAGACGGCGTCGAATCCTTCGGCTTCGGCGGCGGCGATCAATTCCGGGACATTCGCCGGCGGCTGTGCGCCCCAGTATCCCAGTTGCAACCCGAGCTTCATCGTGTGCCTCCGCATCGACCGTCGTCATAAGTGACCCTTGCCACAAACACTAGAACCTGTTCTACTCGAAGTTGTGAGCATGGGAAAGAGCGCGGTGGCCGAAAAATTCTCGAACGAACCGTTGAGCGCCCCGCTGAAACTTCAATTCGACTACACCCGATCGGTGGGTCCGACCATCGGAGCCTTCGTGACCGCGCTGCGCGACCGCAAGGTCATCGGCGCCCGCGGTTCGGACGGACGCGTCTACGTGCCACCGCCCGAATTCGACCCGAACACCGCCGAACCTCTCACCGACTTCGTCGGGGTTTCCGACGCCGGGACCGTGGTGAGCTGGACGTGGATGCCGGAACCGATTGCCGGACAGCCACTCACCACGCCCTTCGCGTGGGCGCTGATCAAGCTCGACGGCGCCGACACGTCCCTGGTGCATGCCGTGGACGTCGGCTCCCCCGCCGCAATGAGCACGGGTATGCGGGTCCGGGCGAGATGGGCGCAGGAGCGCGTCGGGCGCATCCAGGACATCGTGTGCTTCGAGCCCGGGGAGTCGGCGGGCGAACCCGAACCGACCACGGAGTCGGAACCGGTCACGATGGTCACGACGCCGATCGATCTCGACTACATGCACTCCGCCTCCGCAGAGGAGAGCTACTACCTCCGAGGGCTGAAGGCGGGCAAGCTGATCGGTGGTCGCACCGGACCGGACGGCAAGGTGTACATCCCGCCGCGCAGCGCCAACCCCACCGACGGCATCCCGACGAAGGAACAGGTGGAACTGCCGGACAGGGGCATCGTCACCACGTTCTGCATCGTGAACGTCCCGTTCCTCGGACAGCGGATCAAGCCGCCGTACGTCGCCGCCTACGTGCTTCTCGACGGCGCGGACATCGCGTTCCTGCACCTGATCCTCGACTGCGACGCCACCGACGTGCGGATGGGCATGCGCGTGGAGGCCAAGTGGAAGCCGCGCGAGGAGTGGGGTTACACCCTCGAGAACATCGAGTACTTCAGGCCGACGGGTGAGCCCGACGCCGAGTACGACACCTACAAACACCACCTGTAAGGGCGCGGCACAATGACAGATATCGCAGTCGTCGGGTTCGCGCACGCACCGCACGTGCGCGAGACCACCGGCACCACCAACGGCGTCGAGATGCTGGTTCCCTGCTTCCAGCAGCTGTACGAGGACCTCGGAATCACCAAGTCCGACATCGGTTTCTGGTGTTCGGGGTCGTCGGACTACCTGGCCGGCCGTTCATTCTCCTTCATCTCCGCCGTCGACTCGATCGGGGCGGTTCCGCCGATCAACGAGTCGCACGTCGAGATGGATGCGGCGTGGGCGTTCTACGAGGCCTGGATCAAGATCATGACCGGCGAGGTCGACACAGCCCTCGTCTACGGCTTCGGGAAGTCGTCGGCGGGCAACCTCCGCAAGATCCTGTCGATGCAACTCGACCCCTACCTGGTCACCCCGCTCGCGCTCGACTCCGTGTCGCTCGCCGGACTGCAGGCCCGCCTCGGACTCGATGCCGGAAAGTGGACGTCCGAGGAGATGGCGGCCGTGGCCGCGCGCAGCCGGGCCGCGGCGGAGAGCAATCCGAACACCCAGCTGTCGGGGCACGTCGACATCAACGCACTGCTCGCCAGCCCGTTCGTCGCGGACCCGTTGCGCGCCCACGACTGTGCACCGATCACGGACGGCGCCGCCGCTGTCGTGCTCGCCGCGGGCGATCGTGCCCGTGAGCTGTGTGAGCGGCCGGCGTGGATCACCGGGATCGAGCATCGGATCGATTCCCCGAACTTCGGTGCCCGCGACCTGACGGTCTCGCCGTCGACGACGGCGTCCGCCCGCGCCGCCACCGGAGGGGACGTCGGCGGAATCGACGTGGCCGAACTGCACGGGCCGTTCACCCATCAGGAACTGATCCTCCGCGAGGCCATCGGACTGTCCGATGCGACGGCGATCAATCCGTCGGGCGGCCCGCTGAGCGGGAATCCGATGTTCGCGGCGGGTCTGGAACGCATAGGTTACGCAGCCAAGGCCATCATGGACGGCAACGCCGGGCGCACGCTGGCGCACGCTACGAGTGGTGCTGTGCTGCAACAGAATCTGGTCGCAGTCTTGGAGGGACGCAACTGATGGCGAATCAATTGGCCGCGGTGCTCGGCACCGGTCAGACGCATTACGTGGCGAAGCGGCACGACGTGTCCATGGCGGGGCTGGTTCGCGAGGCGATCGACCGCGCGATGGAAGACGCCCGGGTGGGCTGGGACGACATCGACGCCGTCGTGATCGGGAAGGCCCCCGACCTCTTCGAGGGTTCGATGATGCCGGAGCTCGCGATGTCGGACGCGCTGGGCGCCAACGGCAAACCGCTCCTGCGCGTGCACACCGCAGGCTCGGTCGGGGGCTCGACCGCGGTGGTCGCGTCGAGTCTCGTGAAGTCGGGGGTGCACAAGCGGGTGCTGACGGTGGCGTGGGAGAAGCAGTCCGAGTCGAATGCCATGTGGGCGCTGTCCACCCCCATTCCATTCCACATGCCGGTCGGCGCGGGCGCGGGCGGCTACTTCGCCCCGCACGTCCGCTCGTACATCCGGCGGTCGGGCGCACCCGATCACATCGGCGCGATGGTGGCGGTGAAGGACCGGCTGAACGGCAGCCTCAATCCGTACGCCCACCTCAAGCAACCCGACATCACGCTCGAATCCGTGCAGGCCTCGCAGATGCTGTGGGATCCCATCCGCTACGACGAGACGTGTCCGTCCTCGGACGGCGCCTGCGCGATGGTGATCGGCAACGAGGAGGCAGCCGAGCAGGTCACGGCGGACGGTCGTGAGGTGGCCTGGATCCACGCCACCGCGATGCGCACCGAGCCCACCACGTTCGCGGGACGCGACCAGGTGAATCCGCAGGCCGGCCGGGACGCGGCGGCCGCGCTGTGGAAGGCCGCGGGCATCAAGGACCCGCTCGACGAGATCGACGTGGCCGAAATCTACGTCCCCTTCTCCTGGTTCGAACCGATGTGGCTCGAGAATCTGGGCTTCGTCTCCGAGGGTGAGGGCTGGAAACTCACCGAGGCGGGCGAGACCGCGATCGGCGGCCGGCTTCCGCTCAACGCGTCCGGCGGCGTCCTGTCGTCCAATCCCATCGGCGCCTCGGGCATGATCCGGTTCGCCGAGTCGGCGATGCAGGTGATGCACCGCGCCGGAGACCATCAGGTGAAGGACGCACGCAAGGCACTCGGCCACGCCTATGGCGGCGGTTCGCAGTACTTCTCGATGTGGGTGGTCGGTTCCGACCGGCCGAACAATTAGGAGCGGGACATCACCATGAAGTTCACCGTCGGCATCGCCATGAATCCCCTCGACCAACTGCCTGCTCTCGCGAGAACAGCCGAGGAGTGCGGGTTCTCGTCCATCGCCCTCCCCGACTCACTGTTCTTCATGGAGAAGCAGAGCGCCGACTACCCGTACACACCGGACGGCTCGCGGATGTGGAACGAGGAAACCCCGTGGGTGGATCCGCTGATCGCGGCGGCCGCGATGGGCGCGGTGACGTCGAAGATTGAGTTCTACACCCAGGTCCTCAAACTGGGCTCCCGCAACCCGGTGCTCCTCGCCCGCCAGGTGGGTTCGGTCGCCAACCTCATCGGTAACCGTTTCGGGTTCGGCGTCGGGATCGGCTGGGCACCCGAAGAATTCGAATGGTGCGGAGTGCCGTACAAGAAGCGTGGTGCGCGCGTCGACGAGATGATCGACGTCATCAAGCTGATCCTCGGCGGCGGCATGGTCGAGTACCACGGCGAGTTCTTCGACTTCGACCGCCTGCAGATGAGCCCGGCGCCGACGAAGCCGGTGCCGTTCTACGTCGGCGGACACACCGATGTCGCGCTGCGGCGCGCCGCCCGGGTGGGCGACGGCTGGACGTCCGCGATGATCAAGTTCGACGATCTCGTCCAGGTCATCACGCGATTGCGGGAACTCCGGGAGGAGTACGGCCGAGCCGATCTGCCCTACGAGATCCAGACCGTGTGCATCGACCGTTTCGGCAAGGACGGCTACGCCGAATTGGCGGACGCCGGAGTGACCGACACGATCGTCGTCCCGTGGGTTTTCGACGGCATCGGCTTCGACGGACCACTCGAGGCCAAGCAGGACTCGCTGCGCAAGTTCGCCGACCAGTACATCGGATAGGGGTGTGGACATGACGACGACGGACCATCCTGCCCGCCTCGCCGGGCAGGCTTCCCGCGAGGCGGCGAGCGGCAGGCGCAAGGACGAGTGGCTGGCCCTGTTCGCCGAGGACGCGATTGTCGAAGACCCGGTCGGCCCTTCGGGTTTCGACCCCGAAGGCAAGGGTCACCGCGGCCTCGACGCGATCTCCCGGTTCTACGACATGACGATCGCGACCACCGAATCGATCGAGTTCCTCATCTCCGATTCACTGGTGTGCGGGAACGAGAACGCGAACATCGGGACCATACGGTCGATCGTTGGGGGATCGCAGATCGACGCCGAGTGCGTAATCATCTATCGCGTGAACGAGGACGGCAAGATCACGTCCCTGCGGGCCTTCTGGGAGGTCGAGCGGGCGATGAAGACACTGCGCAAGGTCTGAGCGCCCGGCTCACGTGCCGGCGTCGTCGAGGTGCCGGACGAAGAGGATCGCGTCGAGTTCGCCGAGGCCGGCGGGGTCCAGCGGGAAGTACGTGGAGTTGCCCGACGGATCGGCACGCTTCTCCACGTCGCCGGTCCTGCGGGCCACCGGCGCGGCAGGTACGAGACAGCTCTCCCCCACGGCGAAGAGCCGGCCCTCGACGGAGTCGGGTGGCGGCGTCCCGATGCCGTGGCCGGGCGCCTCCCCGACGGCCCCACCTATGACCGTGTACGCATCGCCGAGCCGCAGGCCCAGGTGGGCACCGGCGCACCACCAGTGCAGATGCAGTCCAGCGAGATCCCAGTGGGTTTCGCCTGTCGACAGATGGCCGTTGTGAGCGAAGACGAACGTCGGGCCTCGGTCGGCCTCCCGCTGCACCAGCGCGGACAGGTTGTCCGCCATGAGGGTGTCGCGGATTCCCAGGAGCCTCGTGATGCGGCGTGGAGAGTTCTCTGCCATTCCCGCGTGATAGCTGAGCAGGCGGGTGGCAACGCGACCGTGAAGCTCGGCCTCCCACACTTCGTCTCGCGTGCCTTCGTCGACGAGGCGAGGCACCTGCGACGCGAGCAGCGCCATCAGGTCGTCGGCGACGAGACGCAACTCGACGGCCTCGTGGGTGGCACCGACGGCCTGGGCCGGGTCCACGGCGACGGCCGGGTTGCTCCAGCGGTCGTCGTCGCCGATCAGCGCGGAGATCCTGTCCGGAGTGCAGGGCAGATCCTGCTCGTCGAGGTGGGTCCGCAGGTAGGTGTCGAGGAAGGTCAGGGCCTGCCTCGGGCTGTCCGCGGACGTCATCTCGATGGGGGCGTCGAATCCGAAGAATCGGAGTTGCTCGTCCGGTTCGCGTCGACGGTTGTATTCGGCCATCCACTCGATCAGGTCGCGGTTCGCCCGGGACTCACCGAAGCCGTGGCTGAAACCGTGCTGCATGACGTCGTCGAGCGACCGGTGGTCCGCGCCCCGCACGAAGGAGTCGACGAGTATCCCCTTCAGGCAACTGCTTTCGATCGCGATGGAGCGATAGCCCTCGTGTTCGACGAGGAACCGGAACACCTGATTGCGGAGCAGCAGGAAGCTCTCCTCCCCGTGCATGGGCTCGCCGAACCCGAGGAGACGGGGCGCGGGGTCCAGGCGGCGGAGGAATGCGCCGATGGCAGCGGTGACGCTCGGGTCTCCCGGCGCCGAGAACATGCCACCCAGGTCGTGGACGATGGACCGCACAGTCACGACCTACTCCCACCTTCCTCGGACAGAAGGAGAACAGCGGCGTCGGAGAGGATGAGGGTGCCCTCCGACGCCGCTGAATCAGGGGGTCAGTGTCTGACCGGGCAACCGCCTGACGCAGTCTTGTAATCGACCTGAAACTCCTTGATACCGTTGAGCCAGCCCGAGCGCAACCGCCGCGGATCTCCCAGCTTACTGATATCGGGCAGGTGATCCGCAATCGCATTGAAGATCAGGTCGATCTCGAGTCGCGCCAGATTGGCGCCGAGGCAGAAGTGTGCGCCCGTTCCGCCGAATCCGACGTGCGGGTTGTTCTCCCGCATGATGTCGAACTTCTCCGGGTTCTCGAACGCGTCCTCGTCGAAGTTCGCGGAGCCGTACAGCATTACGACTCGCTGCCCCTTCTTGATCTGCACTCCGCCGAGTTCGGTGTCTTCCAGTGCGGTGCGCTGGAACGAGTTGACCGGGGTCGCCCACCGGACGATCTCGTCCGCCGTCGTCTTGGGGCGCTCCTTCTTATAGAGCTCCCACTGATCGGGATGGTCCAGGAACGCCATCATCCCGTGTGTGATGGCATTGCGGGTGGTCTCGTTGCCTGCGACCGCCAGCAGGATCACGAAGAAACCGAATTCCTCGGGAGAAAGCTCATTTCCATCGATATCCGCTTCGATCAGCGTCGTGACGATGTCGTCGGCGGGGCACTTCTTGCGCTCGTCCGCCATCTGGTACGCGTAGCCGAGGATCTCCATCGACGCGGCCTGCGGGTCGATGTCCAGTTCGGGGTCGTCGTAGCCCGTCATCTGGTTCGACCAGTCGAAGACCTTCAGGCGATCCTCCTGCGGCACACCGAGCAGTTCGGCGATCGCCTGCAGCGGAAGTTCACACGCCACCTGGGTGACGAAGTCGCCTGCCCCCGATTCGGCGGCCTCCTTCACGATCTTCTCGGCGCGTTCGGTGAGTTCTTCGCGCAGGCTGTTGATCGCGCGGGGCGTGAAGCCGCGGGAGACGAGTTTGCGGAGCTTGGTGTGCTCGGGAGCGTCCTTGTTGATGAGGATGAACCGCTGCATCTCGATGTTCTCGCGCGGAATGTCGTCGGCGAAGCGCACGATCGCGGTGTTCTCGTGTGTGGAGAAGACGTCGCTGCGCCGCGACACCTCCTTGACGTCCTCGAGCTTGCTGACGACCCAGTAGCCGTCGTCGTGGAAGCCACCGATCTCCGGCGGCTGCGGGTTCCACCAGATCGGGGCAGTCTTCCGCAGTTCGGCGAATTCCTGGTAGGGGATGCGCTCTGCGTAGACGTCCGGGTCGGTGAAGTCGAAACCCTCTGGAAGATTGGGCTGCGCCACTGCTGTCTCCTGCCCTAAGCCATACACCACTCCGTGATGTGGAACACGTTCTACTAGCATTGAAGCACAAGCCGGGCGACTAGCAAAGGAAAGCTCATTCAGACCTTGCCCGGACAGCAGAACCTGTTCTATTTTCTGAGGACAAGGAAAGGAGCCCACCGTGGGCACACCAGTAATCGTCGAGGCAGTACGCACCCCGATCGGAAAGCGCGGTGGCTGGCTGTCCGGATTGCACGCCGTCGAGATCCTCGGCGCCGCTCAGCGGGGCATCATCGACCGCTCCGGCATCGACCCCGAACTGGTGGAGCAGGTGATCGGTGGTTGCGTCACCCAGGCCGGTGCGCAGTCGAACAACATCACCCGGACAGCGTGGCTGCATGCCGGACTGCCCTGGCAGGTCGGCGCCACCACGATCGACTGCCAGTGCGGCTCCGCGCAGCAGGCCAACCACCTCGTCGCCGGTCTGATCGCCACCGACGCGATCGACGTCGGAATCGCCTGCGGCATCGAAGCGATGAGCCAGGTGCCGCTCGGCGCGAACGTCGGCGAGAACGCCGGACCGCGCAGGCCCGCCGACTGGGACATCGACATGCCCAACCAGTTCGAGGCGGCCGAACGCATCGCCCGTCGCCGCGGAATCACCCGCGCCGACGTCGAGGCGCTCGGAGTCCGTTCGCAGGCACGCGCCAAGCAGGCCTGGGACGAAGGGCGTTTCGACCGGGAAGTGCTGCAGGTGACCGCACCCGTCGTCGACAAGGACGGCAACCTCACCGGTGAGACCCGGGTCGTGACGCGCGATCAGGGTCTGCGCGACACCACCGCGGAGTCGCTCGCCAAGCTGAAGCCCGTACTCGAGGGCGGCATCCACACGGCGGGCACGTCCTCGCAGATCTCCGACGGCGCCGCCGCCGTCATGCTGATGGACGAGGCCAGGGCGCGCGCCCTCGGTCTGAAACCCCGGGCCCGCATCATCTCCCAGGCGCTCGTCGGCTCCGAACCCGAATTCCACCTCGACGGTCCCGTCCAGGCCACGGCGCGCGTCCTCGAACGCAGCGGCATGAAGATCGGCGACCTCGACTTGTTCGAGGTGAACGAAGCGTTCGCGTCGGTGCTGCTGTCGTGGGCGTCGGTGCACGAGCCCGACATGGACAGGGTCAACGTCAACGGCGGTGCGCTCGCACTCGGACATCCCGTGGGCAGCACCGGCTCTCGGCTCATCACCACCGCGCTGCACGAACTCGAGCGCACCGACGGGTCGACGGCACTGATCACGATGTGCGCCGGCGGCGCACTCGCCACCGGAACCATCATCGAGCGGATCTAGGATTTCCTGATGAACGCACCCGCACCCGCCCGACCGCCCGGCCTCGACTCGAAGTGGACGGTCTCCTTCATCAAGTGGATGTCGAAGATCAACGTCGTGCTGTACCGGCGGACGGGCGGGCGACTGGGCAGCAAGTGGCGGGTGGGCAGCGCCTTCCCCCGCGGGTTGCCCGTCTGCCTGCTCACCACCACGGGACGGAAGAGCGGCGAGCCGCGGATCAGCCCGCTGCTGTTCCTCGAGGACGGCGACCGCATCGTCCTCGTCGCCTCGCAGGGCGGCCTCCCGAAGCACCCGATGTGGTACCTCAACCTGCGCGCGAACCCCGACGTGACCGTCCAGGTGAAGTCGCGGGTCCGGCCGATGACCGCCCACGTGGCGGACCCCGAGGAACGCGCGCGCCTGTGGCCGCGGCTCGTCGACATGTATCCGGATTTCGACAACTACCAGGCCTGGACCGACCGCACGATCCCCGTCGTGGTCTGCACTCCCCGATAGAGCGTGTATGTACCGCCGAGTAACGGGTGCCATGTCGGACGACTTCTTGCAGTATTGACGCGTACGGACTTGTACGACGGCCGAGGCGAGGAATTGCAGACATGAGTACACAGGTTCAAGATCGGATACACGACCGTCGAGAGCTCACCGCGGTACTGCTGCGTGCACTCGAGCAGCGCCACGAGGTGCTCGACGCCATCGTCGACAGCGAGGATCACGCCGAGGCCCTCACCACCGTCGCCGGGCTCCTCGACACGTCCGAGGCGTACGCGGAAGCCGTCCTCAACCTGACGTTCCGCCGCCTCACCAAGGTCGAACGGCTCCGCATCCAGACGGAACTGAAGGACCTCGACGCCACCCTCGAATGGACGTCGACGGACCGGCCGGCGAGCACCGGGCGGAACTTCCGCCTCCGTCCGTTCACCGACACCGAGGAAGACGCCGAACTGTTCCGGCGCCGCTGCGGCGAGCAGGTCGACGACGCGGGCACGCAGTGGTCCGCGGAGCGGGTCGAGAAGGAACGCACGGAAGGCCTGAGCCGAGTCGACGACGAGTCCGCGGCATGGTTCGTGTGCGAGGACACCGCGGAGAACACGGCCGTCGGCATGGTGTTCGGTGAACTGTCGGGACGCGAGGTCGACGTGGCCATCTGGATCGCCCCCGACGCCCGGAAGAAGGGCTACGGCACCGCGGCCGTGAAGCACAGCCGTCAGGAGCTTGCCGCGGAGTTCCCGGGAACGGTCCTGGTCGTCCGCGCTCCCGCCTGACCCGTACGTGAGTGGCGAAGCGTGCTCCCGCACGCTTCGCCACTCACGTGCGGTGGTCGGGGTCGCGCTGTTTGGTGACGCCCTGAGCCCAGCGGTAATCGGGCTTGCCACTCGGTGTGCGCTGGACGGTGTCTTCCACCCACACCAGCCGCGGAATCTTGTAGCCGGCCAGGCTCTGCCGCACGTATTCCTCGAGTCCGGCGAAGTCGACGCCCCGACCGTCGCGCGCCTGCACGACCGCGGAGACCCGGTGCCCCCACCGTTCGTCGGGGACGCCGACCACGATGGCGTCGTAGACGTCGCGGTATGACTTCACCGCACTCTCGACCTCTTCGGCGAACACCTTCTCGCCGCCGGTGTTGATCACCATGTTGCCGCGGCCGAGCAGGGTGATCGATCCGTCGGCCTCGATCCGCGCGCGGTCGCCGGTGACGACGACCGGTCGCCCGTCGACCTCCCGGAAGATCTCCCGGGTCTTCTCCGGGTCGTTGTAGTAACCCAGCGGGACGTACCCGCCCTTCGCGAACCAGCCGTCCCTCCCCGAGCCCGGCTCGACGGGAACGTCGTCCTCGTCGATCACCAGGGCGTACCGGCCGGCAGGTACCCGGGGACCGCCCACCTGTTTCTCCCCCTTGGTCGCGAAACCGATTCCGCCGAAGCCTGTTTCCGACGCGCCGATCGAATCGGACACCAGCAGTCCCGGGAACGCGTCGAGGAAGGCGTCCTTGATCACCGGTGAGAACAGCGCGGCCCCGGATGCCACGACACCCAGGCTCGACGTGTCGGTGCGCGACGGCTGATGCGCCTCGATCAGCGGCCGTCCCATCGCGTCGCCGGTGATGATGAGGATCTGTACCTTGTGCCGCTCGACGAGTTCCCACGTCCGGTCGGCGTCGAACTTCGATTCCAGCAGCACGGTGTTTCCGCTGAACAGCGCGGTGAACGTCGGCATCATCGCGGCCGCGTGGATCAACGGCGGCAACGCGAACCACAGGGTCGGCTCACTCTGCGACCCGACCCGCGACTGCTGGTACTCGTCCTCGATCGCCTCACCGGTGTAGAAGTCGAGACCGCCCGCGAGGACGCGCCAGATCGCCTCGTGCGTCCACACCACACCCTTCGGACGTCCGGTGGTGCCGCCGGTGTACATGATGAACAGGTCTTCGGAGCTCCGTTCGCCGAAATCCCGGTCGCCACTGCCGGACAGCGCCTCCTCGTACGGCACCGAGTCGCTGGGCACACCGGCGCCGCCGAGATCGTCCTCGACGACAACGGTGTGCCGGATCCTCGGCAGCGAAGGCAGGACCTCCGCGATGCGCGGCGAATAGAGCCGATGATGGACCACGGCGTCGAGTTCCGCGTTGCCGTAGACGTAGGCGAGTTCGTCGCTGGTGTAGCGGTAGTTGATGTTGACCGGGACCGCACGAATCTTGTACGCCGCCAGCAACGTCTCCATGGTCTCGATGGAGTTGTGCAGGTGCACGCCGATGTGCGAGCCGGTGGTCAGCCCGACCTCCAGGAAGTGGTGGGCCAGCCTGTTGGCGCGGTCCTCCAGCTCGCGGTAGGTGACGCGTCGGGCGCCGCAGATCAGCGCCACCCGTTCCGGCATCGCGTCGACGGAATGGTCGAAGAGGTCTGCAAGGTTGTAAGCCACGGGGGGCGTCCTCTCTCAGACGACTGTGAGTGGTAGGGGTATTCCTCGATCGGTGAACGCGAAGTCGGCTCCCGTGCTGAACCGGGTGAGCGCCACCTCGGGTGCTTCCTTCGCGGGCGGCTCACCGATCACGATCTCCACGGTCAGCACCGCTTCCGTCTCCTCGACCACCTGCACCGCGAACCGCGGCGACACCCCGCGCACGAGCGCAGTCAACGGCCCGAGGTGCTCGGCGTCGATCATGGACGGCCACGCGCCGTCCTCCCCGGCTCCGCAGTTCCGGCCGAGGGTCAGCAGCATGCGGTCGCCGAGGGTGATCGTGACGTCCACGTACTGACGGGGATTGAACGCCGGATGCACGGCGAGGACGACGGCGAGACCCTCGAGATCAGCGGGTAGCCCGAGCGCGTTCCGGATCCGTTCCGACGTGAGGCCGGCGATGCCGGTGAGTTGCTTGCGCGCGATGTCGAGTGCGGCTTCGGCATCGGTGCGGGCCCGCACCGCGAGCAGGAAACCGAGGGTCAGCAGGTGCTGCTGCAGGCACACCTCCTCCGCGATCCGGGTCAGAGCCGAATGGGAGAAGTCCGGGAACCGCAGGTCGTCGAGGAGCGCACCCGCGTAGTCGTGCTGTCCCGGCCCGCCGGTGACGATCGGCGACAACTCGACCGTCGCCGCCCGCGACTTCCCCACCGTCACCAGCCCTTCCGGAATCGGAGGTGGCACGTTTGTGTCGTCGATGGTGACCGTCCAGAGGCAGTGCGGTGTCCGGTCCGCAGGTCTGCGGGGCGGACGGTGCACGGGACGCACCTGCGCGTGCGGGTTGGTGGCCAGTGCGGTGGCGTCGAACGTCGGGTCCTCGATGTCGTGGCACATCGCCGTGACGTACTCGTCGCCCATCGGTTCGACGTCCATCAACGCCCCGCAGTGATCCAGCCAGAACTCGCCGTGATCGTGATCGGTGACGTGGTACCGGAAGTCCATGAACTGGGGCGGCGCACCGATGTCGAGTTGCAGACCCTTGAAGATCGTCACGACGCCGTCGCCCTCGAATCCCAGCGCACGTTGCATCCGCCGCGTGTAGAGGGGGCTCGACGCCATCCACTCCTCGATTGCGACCTGCGTCATGCCCTCGCGACCGAACGCCCCGATCAGGTGCGGCATACCGGAGCGGTCGATGAGATGACCGCACAGGAGCAGTTCCGGAACGAGAATCGCGAGATCCTCGCGGGACAGATCGGCGAACGACGACGGAACCTTCACCGTACTCACCACAGCGGGACCGGGGCCTTGCCGACCGGATACCACCCCGGCGGCCGACCGGACGTCGCGCGCTCGATCCGCGCGTTCATGCCGTCGGACATCGCGTTGTTCGTGATCATCTCGAGGAACAGGCTCGAGACGTTACCGAAGTCGAAGAAGTCACGCTGCCAGGACCATTGGAAGTTTCCGCCGTACCGAAACCAGCTGCCGCCGATTCCCGTCACCTGATAGTGCGTGCCGTCGTCGCGGGTTCGTTCGGACACCTGCTTCCAGAATCCGATGACGTCGCCGCTGCGGTCGTCGATGACGAACTGCTGGTACGGGTACTCCCAGCCCTCGAGCCCGTCCATTTCCTGCCCGAGTGCAAGGTCGCGGATCTCGTCCCGGCCGACGGCCATGAAGTCGTCCTTCGGCCCGTAGTTCCATCCGTACGTGGCGTCCTCGGTGTACATCTCGGCCAGCGGCTTCCAGTCGCCGAGCGATTCGCACCGCTTGTTCTCGTCCACCCAACGCTGCACCATCTCATCGAGCTCCGCACGATCGAACTGCACCTCCGGGCCGATCCTTCGATCGAACTGCACCATCAGCTGTCTCCTTCAGAGTCGTCGTCCGCGAGGATCCGCAGGGCCTGGGTCGGGCAGAAACGCACGGCGCTCTCGACTTCCGCGCGCAGGTTCTCGGGTGGGTCGGTGTCGAGGATCTCGACCTTGCCGTGCTTCGGGACGACGAAGACGTCGGGTGCCTCCATCTCGCACACGGCATGACCCTGGCACAGGTCGAGATCGGCTTCGACCTTCATCACGTGCTTCGCTTCCGGTACCTCACGGTGCACGGCTGCTGCAGCTGCACCACCATCTTGCTGTGATCGTTGCGGTACGTCTCGGAGGGTTGTGCCATCTCGAACTCCCAGTCCTGCAGAAGAATCGAGAAGATCGCCTTCAACTGCATCAGCGCGAACGCGGCCCCGACGCAGCGGTGCCTGCCCGCGCCGAACGGAATCCACGTCCAGCGGTTGACGATGTCTTCCTGGTTGGGGTCGATGTAACGCTCGGGATCGAACGTGTCGGGGTTCGGGAAGTCCTCCGCGATCCGGTTGGATATCGCCGGTGTGGCTGCCACCAGGTCGTTCTCGGCGATCCGGTAGCCCCCGACTTCGAACTCGCCCCGCGCGACGCGCAGCAGGATGATCAGCGGCGGGTGCAACCGCAGCGTCTCCTTCAGCACCGCTTCGAGTTTCGGGATCTGCCGGAGCGCCCCGAAGCTGATGTCGGAGCCGTCCGAATAGAGGTCGTCGAGTTCGGCGACCACCTGTTTCGCGTAGTCCGGGTGCCGCAGCAACTCGATCAGGGTCCAGGCCGCGGTGCCGGACGTGGTGTGGTGCCCGGCGAACATCATCGAGATGAACATGCCGGTGATCTCGTCCGCCGTGAAGCGCTCGTTGCCGTCCTCGTCCTTGATCGAGACGAGCACGTCGAGCATGTCGCGATCCTCCTTGCCCTGAGGAGGGTTCTCGATGCGCCCGTTCATGATCTCCTGGACGAGGGCCACCAACTGCACCCTCGCCTCGTCCCGCCGGCGGAAGCTCTCGATCGGGGCGTAGGCGTCGACGTACGCGATGGGGTCGGTGCCCTGCTCGAGCTCGTGGTAGAGGTGCGCGAACCGGCCGTCGAGTTGCTCCCGGAACTTCTTACCGATCAGGCAGGCCGAGGACGTGTAAATGGTCAGCTCCGCGAAGAATTCGAGGAGATCGATCTCCCCCTCGTCGCCCCACTGCGCCACCATGCGGTCGACCTCGTGCGCGATCGTCGCGGCGTGGCCCTTCATCTGCTCGCCGCGCAACGCCTGGTTGTGCAGCATCTCCTTGCGACGTTCGGGGCTCGCGTCGAAGACGACCCCCTCGCCGAAGATCGGCTTCATGAACGGGTAGGCGGCCTGCTGGTCGAGATCCTCGTCGGTGGAGCGGAAGAAGAATTCGTTGGCCTCGGCGCCGGACAGCAGCACCACCTTCTTGTCGGCGAGCTGGAACACGCCGACGTTGCCGCACTCCTCCCGGACACGGCGCATCAGCGCGATCGGGTCGGTGCGCAATTCTTCGAGATGTCCGTGCTCGTGCTCACCGCCGGACACACGTTGCGGGGTAGCCAGGTTCATTCTCCGTCCTTTCGCAGGGGCGCCTCGGGCTGCACCTCGATCAGCACCACGTGTGCACCGCGGGGCGCACTGACGGCGGCGACGACGGCGTCCGCGATCGCGGAGGCGCGCAGGAAGTACGAGTGCCGGGCGAATCCCCATTTCGCCCAGTCTTCGAGGACGGGTCCGATGACCTCCTCGGTGGTGTTCATCCCCATGGACGTCTGCGTGGGTCCCGGACGCACGACCGACGCCCGGACGCCGGTGCCTTCCAGTTCCATTCGCATCTGCCGGCCCATCATCTCGACACCGGCCTTCGCGGCGTTGTAGGCGCCCATCCGGGGCCGGGGGGTGTCGGCGCAATCGGATCCGATCAGGACGAAGTCTCCGCGCCTGCGTTCGATCATGCCGGGAAGGATGCGGTGCGCGAGACGCTGCGCACCGACCAGGTGGACGTCGACCTGTCCCAGGAACTGGTCAGGGTCCATCTCGTGCGCGACGGAGAACTCCAGGTCGCCGGCCCCCGACAACGCGATCTCGGTGGGAC
Organism: Rhodococcus sp. JVH1; assembly: GCF_000280725.2. Taxonomy (NCBI): domain Bacteria; kingdom Bacillati; phylum Actinomycetota; class Actinomycetes; order Mycobacteriales; family Nocardiaceae; genus Rhodococcus; species Rhodococcus sp. JVH1. The sequence continues at coordinate 2,849,582 of NZ_CP166289.1, forward strand.
CGAGCACCTCTTCCGCCGCCGTGACGAATTCGTCGACGGATGCGGTGTCGGTGACGTCGAGGTAGTGCGCGAACGCCTCTCCCCCGTTGCTGCGGATCTTCTCCGCGATCTCCTCACAGTCGGCCACCCGGCGGGCACCGAGCGCGACGGGGTGACCGGCCTCGGCCAGCGCGTAGGCGGTCGCCGTGCCGATTCCCGACGACGCCCCGGCGACGATCGACGGGCGACGCTGCGGGTTGGGCTCGAACCTAGGCATCGCGGACCTGCACTTTCATGGGGAGGGTGGCGAAACCGCGCACGTTGGTCGAGTGGACGCGCACACTGTTCGCCTCGTCGATGTCGTAGTCGTCGATGCGGGAGACGAGTTCGGTGAGCGCGATCCGCGCTTCGAGCCGCGCCATGTGGGCGCCCAGGCAGAAGTGGGTGCCGCCGCCGAAGCTCGCGAGCTTGTTGGACGTGTCCCGGCCGATCCGGTATTCGTCGGCGTCCTCGAACACCGCCGAGTCGCGGTTCGCGGAGCCGATGAGGATCAGCACCTTGTCGCCGGCGGGAATCGTCCGATCGTGGAAGTCCAGGTCGACGGACGCCGTCCGCGCGACCATCTGGCTGGACGTGTCGAAGCGCAGGGTCTCCTCCACCCACTCCGGCACCCGACTCGCATCCTCGAACACGTTCCGAGCCTGGCCCGGATAGCGGAAACCCCAGTACAGCGCATTGCCGAGGAGTTTGGTGGTGGTCTCGTTGCCCGCCACGACCATCAGGAACATGAAGGCGATGATCTCGTCGTCGGTGAGCCGGTCGCCGTCGATCTCCGCCTCGAGCAGGGCGGACGTGAGGTCCTCGGTCGGTTTCCTGCGCCGCTCGGCCAGCATGTCGGCGTAGTAGCCGACGAGGTAGAGCGACGCCTCCATCGCGGCGTGGGGCACGTCGAGGACGCCCTCCTCGCGGTGCACCACCAGGTCGGCGAGGCGCCGGAGTTCGACGCGGTCGGCCTCCGGCACCCCCATCAGTTCCGAGATCACGTCCATCGGGAGCTTGCCGGCGAACTCGCCGATCCAGTCGAACTCACCCGCCGCGAGCGCCGGGTCGAGGTACTGTCGCGTCAGATCCAGGATCCGCCCCTCCAGTTCGTTCACCCGCCGCGGGGTGAAGCCGCGGGACACCAGCTGCCGCATCCGCATGTGCCGCGGATCGTCGAGCGCCAGAAAGGACATCGTCTTGTGGGCGTGCGGACCGTAGGCCGCCGGGTCGAGCGACACCCCGTTCGCGCTCGACAGGCGCTGGTTGTCGCGGAACGCCGCGACGACGTCCTCGTGCCGGGACAACGCCCAGAAGTCGAGTTCCTCGTTGTAGTAGAGCGGCGCTTCTTCCCGCAGTCTTCGATACGTGACGTACGGATCTTCATGGAAGCCATAGTCGTACGGGTTGAACGTCACCGGATTGTGTGACACCCCGGGCATCGAGGCTGCGGTCATGGCATCTACTCCAGAATCAGCTTGGCGGAAGTTTCGAGTCGATCGGCGAATTGGGCGTAGGACCCGTATCCCATTCCGGCGCGAACCAGGCCGCCGGCGTACAACAGCTCCAGCGCCTCGAGGACGTCGGGATCGTGGCCCTCGCCCAGTGCGGTGGCGAGGCGGTCGCGGATCTCCAGCCCGATGCGGGCTCGGAGGTGTTCCACGTCGGGGTCGCGGCCGAGCAGTGCGTTGGTGACGGCTCCGGCGAGTTCGGGTTCGTCCGCCACCAGGAGTGCGATGTGGCGGAGCACGGCGACCACGCGTCCGGTGCGATCGAGTCCCTCGTCCACCGGCTGCGGTGAGGCGGCGAGGCGCCGCCAGAAGACCTCGGCGACGAGGTGCTCCTTGGACGAGAAGTACGTGTAGGCCGTCGCGGGCGCGACCCCGGCGATGCCGGCCACCGAGCGGACGGTGAGTCCCGCGAATCCCTCTTCGCGCAGTACTTCGACTGCCGCTTTGGTGAGGCGGTCGACGGTGTCGGCCTGCTTCTCGGTCAGACGGCGGCGGGTGGACTCGAAATTCATACTACTGGACACGTGTCTGGACGCTACTACAGTTGCCGTCGGCTGGCAACGAAAATCGGCTCTCACACGGGACTGCGCGGGTGAATTCGCACGGGCATCGTCTTGATGCCGCTGATGAAATTCGACCGCAGCCGGACGACTGGCCCGGTGGGTTCGACGCGGTCGATCCGCGCGGCGAGCGTCTCGAAGAGGATCTTCAATTCGAGCCGCGCCAGGTGGGCACCGAGGCAGAAGTGCACCCCGCTACCGCCGAACGCGACCTGCGGGTTGGGGCTCCGGCCGATGTCGAACCGGTACGGCTCGTCGAAGACGTCCTCGTCCCGGTTGGCGCTCGGATAATAGATCACCACCTTGTCGCCGGCCCTGACCAACTGATCGCCGATGTAGGCGTCCCGGGTGGCGGTGCGCCGGAAATCCATCACCGGGGTCACCCACCGCAGGATCTCCTCCACCGCGCTCGCAGCCAGTTCCGGCTCGGACTGCAGTCGTCGCCACTGATCGGGATGATCGATGAAGGCCTGCATCCCACCGGCGGTCGCGTTGCGCGTCGTTTCGTTCCCCGCCACCACGAGGAGGACGAAGAACATGTTGAATTCCATCTCGGTGAGCGTGTCGCCGTTCTCGTCCGGCTGCACGAGCCTGGTGACGATGTCGTCGCGAGGCTCGATGCGGCGTTGCGCCGCAAGCTCGTTGGCGTACAGAAAGATCTCCGCCGCGGCCATTTCGCCGTCCGCCTGGGTGGTGCCGTACTCGGGATCGTCGAAGCCGATCATCCGGTTGGACCAGTCGTAGAGCTTGTCCACGTCCCCGGCGGGCGCACCCAGCAGCGCCGCGATGACCTCGAGCGGCAACGGTGCCGCCGCCTCGGGAACGAAGTCGACGTCGCGTGCCTCGAGCAGCCGATCGACGATCCGGGCACAGATGTTGCGGATGTGACCCTCGAGCACTTTGACTGTGCGCGGGGTGAATCCGCGGCTGACGAGCTGCCGCAGCCGGGTGTGGTCGGGCGGGTCGAGGTTGACGAGCATGGCGGCCTGCTTCGCGCGGGTCAGCTCGTCGAAATCGTCGATCTGAGTGGTGCCCACCGCCGACGAGAACGTCGCGCTGTCGCGGGACACGGCGACGACGTCGGCATGCTTGGTGACCGCCCAGAATCCGGTGCCGTTCTCCTCGGGCTGCCAATAGACGGGTTCGCTCGCCCGCAGGTGGTCGAAGAACGCGTAGGGGACCCCTTCCGCGTAGACGTCGGGGGACTTGAGATCAATCCGAGACGCGGTCATACACTGCTCCTCGATCGATAAACGAATGGGATGCGTCTTAAACTACACACTTTCATTTATAATGGAAGCCCTTATGCTGGGCCCATGGCGAAAGGGCAGAACGGACCGATCCGACGTCGCACACTCACGCGAGACAAGGTCGTGGATGCCGCGATCGAGATCATCGACGAACTCGGCTGGGAGCCACTGTCGATGACGAGTCTCTCCGCCCGGCTGAACGTCGTCACCGCATCGCTCTACAACCACGTCCGCAACCTCGACGACATCCGCGGTGCAGTCCAGGTGCGCACCATGGCGGAACTCGGTGCCCATCTGCGCGAGATCGCCATGGGCCGGACCGGTCCCGACGGCCTCCGCGCACTCGTCGACGCGCACCGCGTCTGGGCAACTCGCCATCCGCATCGGTATCAGACGCTGACCACCAGCCCGGTGGACCGCGACGCCTTCATCTCCGCGGCACTCGATGCGAACACGGCGCTGCGCACGATGCTGGCGTCGTGCGGACTGCCGCCCGAGGACACCCTCGACGCGGCCGTCAGCATCTTCGCCGCCATGCACGGTTTCGTCATGCTGGTGAACACCGACTTCCTCGGCGACGAACTCGACCTGGACTCGATCTACGAATCGGTGCTGCGCGGAGCACTGTCCAGCGTCGGGTGGCCGGAGCGAACGCACACCCCGTCCTGAAAGGCCATTACCCCAATTGTTGCCGTTCTCAGACCCAGGCGTCAGAAGGGTTCGGCCGCCACGTCGAGATCGCGGCGATCACGTTCGCCGACACCCGGGCCCACGCAACAGCCGGCGACACCGTTCGGTTGCCGCGAATCCCTCGCGCGCCCGGGTGGTCGGCACGTCGGAGGAGATCACCTCGTCCCCTAGCCCGCCGGCGCGTGGAGAGACGACACTGGCGGTGAGCTGGCCGCGCAGGCTCACCCTCGGTACTGCGAGGAAACCGGGCGACGACATCACTCGAATTCGGGGGCCCGCCCACCGCCCCACAACTGCTCTGTGAGGTCCTGGAAACACACGAACGTGACGGGGTCATCCTTCCGGCGCAACACCGACCTGCTCACCGCTGCACGCACAACGAAACCTTCGCGATGGGCGAGTTCGATTACCTTCCCCGCAAAGTCCCGCAGCAACGCCACCGATGCGGGGCCGCCCGGCGACGACGCCGAAACGACCACGTCCGCGACCGAACACCCGGCAAACCAGTGCTCGGGATACCCCAGCATCCGCTGGAGTGCCGGGTTGGCATGCACAATCACCCCCTCATCATCGACAGCGAGGGCGGGAACCGGAAGCCGCTCGAGCAACCTCAGCGCCGGAAGCTGCTCCAAATAGCCCAGCGCGGTGTTCGGGTCCGACCGTCGCCTGTCCCTACCCGGCCCTGCCGACGCCCACCTCCGTCTCACCCAGCGGACCAACACATCGAACCGTGCCAGACCGAACAGTGGAGGCAACGTCGATCGTCGGCCAGATCGTGGAATTATCGTTGCATGCGATCGTCCGTCACCAGCACATTCACCGGGAGGACACTGTCGAACAATTTTGGTGCAAAACAACATACATTCTCTCCGTGCGTAATTCCGACACCAAGTGCTCGGCTATCCGCGGGCCTCTGCGTCAGCTTCATTGGGCCGCTTTCGCCCAGGCACAAGTCGATTCCACGAGCCGCTATCCGCCGCCAGAGCGACGTGATCACCGAGAGTATTTGCGCTCGTGCTATTTTCGACCTTGATTCGTACGCGGCGTCGCCCGCCGCGTACGGCGGGACGATTTCACTCGCCCGTGCGGGACGCGGGTTCTGCCGATGTAGGCGTCGAGTTCCCGCGGCGTGATGCATTCCATAGTAGTGGCACGGGGTCCGAAAGACTTATCCCTACGGGACGTAGGGCTGATCATTCCGGGACACGTCGCGGCCGGCCGCCTACGACGAAGTCGTGGCCCATGTGATGCCGGACCATTCAATCACCGCTCACCGTGAGCGGAACCCACCAACTCCGCCAACTCGTCGAGCGACCACGGCGGCTCGGTCTCGTGGTCGCGGTAGGCCAGCACCGTCGGCGTCGGCCGGCCGAATCTGCCGACAAAGCACCCTGATCCGGCGAAGATCCCGCCGGTGATTCCGGCAGCGAGGTCGGTGGCCAGGAACGCGTACAGCTGGGCGACGTAGTCGGCGGGTGCCGGATGCAGCGAGCCGTAGCGCGTTGCGTCGTCGAGCATCCCGCGTCTGTGCAGTTCCTCGATGTGCCGCTCGTACTCCGCTCCCACCGACAACCGGGTCTTCGCCCCGGGGCACACGACGTTGGCGCGGACGCCGGACTCGGCCAGTTCGGCCGCGATGGCGAGGGTCAGGCTGTTGACCGCCCCCTTGCCGGCGGGATATCCGGTTCCGCCGTAATCGCCGAGGAACGCGAACGAACTCGTGTTCACGATGGCTCCGCGCCTCCGTTCCGCCATCAGGGGCGCCGCGGCCCGGCAAGTGCGGAACGTCGCCGTCAGGTGCGCATCGACGAGTTCGCGCCACTGTTCGTCGGTGACGGTGAGGATGGACGACCCGGCAGGCTCCGCGACGCCGGCGCAGTTGATCAGCACGTCCACCTGGCCGAATGCACATTCCGCGGCATCGACCAGCGCCTCCGCGACGCCGTCGACGGCGGCCGAACCAGCCACCGCGATCGCCCGGCCACCGCCGAGCACGATCTCCTCGGCGACCTTCTCCGCCGCATCGGGATCACGGCCGTTGACCACCACGCCGGCTCCCTCCGCCGCGAGCGCGTGCGCGACCGCCCGGCCGATCCCCCGGCTCGAGCCGGTGACGACGGCGCCTCGCCCGTCCAGCCGTCTCTCGTCGCGTGAATTCATCGCACCTCCGGCAACTCGTCATTGCGGCATCCAGTTGTTCAAACTATAGTCCAGACACATGTCCAGTTTTCAGAGATCGCTGTGACACCCACCCGATTCGGAAGCGAAAATCCATGACTCTGCGCCCCACCGACAGCTCCGCTCTCCTGGTCGACGGCAAACTGATTCCCGGCTCCGGCGGCACGTTCGAGGTGATCAACCCGGCCACCGAGGAGGTACTGGGGAGGGCCGCCGACGCCACCGCGTCCGACATGGACGCCGCGATCGCAGCGGCCCGGCGGGCCTTCGACGACACCACGTGGTCCCGCGACCACGCCTTCCGCGCCCGCTGCCTGCGGCAGCTGCGCGACGTACTGCAGTCCCACATCGAGGAACTGCGCGACATCACCATCGCCGAGGTCGGCGCCCCGGCCTTCCTCACCAGCGGACCGCAACTCGAAGGCCCGGTCGCCGACCTCGGGTACTTCGCGGACCTCGCCGAAAGCTATTCCTGGGAACAGGATCTGGGCATCGCCACACCGATGGGCATCAAGACCCGCCGACGCGTCCTCAAGGAGGCCGTCGGCGTCGTCGGGGCCATCACACCGTGGAACTTCCCGCACCAGATCAACTTCGCCAAGATCGGCCCCGCGCTGGCGGCCGGCAACACGGTGGTCCTCAAGCCCGCCCCCGACACTCCGTGGTGCGCCGCCCTCGTCGGGCATCTGATCGCCGAGGAGACCGACCTCCCGGCCGGTGTCGTCAACATCGTCACGTCGAGCGACCACTCCCTCGGCGCTCAGCTCTCCACCGACCCCCGCGTCGACCTCGTGTCGTTCACCGGATCGACCACGACGGGCAAGGCCGTGATGGCGGCCGCGTCCGATTCGCTGAAGAAGGTGTTCCTCGAACTCGGCGGCAAATCGGCGTTCATCGTGCTCGACGACGCCGACCTCGCCGGTGCGTGCGGGGTCGCCGCGTTCACCGTGTCCACCCATGCGGGGCAGGGCTGTGCCATCACCACCCGGCTGCTCGTTCCCCGCGAGAAGTACGACGAGGCGGTCGAGGCCACGGCCCGGACACTCCGCGGATTGCACGCGGATGATCCTGCGAAGCCCGGCACCATCTGCGGTCCCCTCGTCTCCGCGCGGCAACGCGCCCGCGTCGAGGACTACCTGCGGCTCGCGCGTGAAGAGGGTGGCACGATCGTGGTCGGTGGTGGCCGCCCGGCCGATCGGGACCGCGGATTCTTCGTCGAACCCACTCTGATCGCCGGCCTCGACAACACCGCGCGGGTGGCGCGGGAAGAGATCTTCGGACCCGTGCTGGTGATCATTCCCCACGACGGCGACGAGGACGCGATCAGCATCGCCAACGACTCGCCGTACGGGCTGTCCGGGTCGGTGTGGGGCGCGGACCCCGCACGCGTGAAGCGAGTGGTCGACGGCGTGCGCACCGGAACGCTCAGCGTCAACGGCGGCGTCTGGTATTCCGCCGACGCCCCGTTCGGCGGTTACAAGCAGTCCGGAATCGGCCGCGAGATGGGTGTGGCCGGCTTCGAGGAATACGTGGAAACCAAGCTGGTCGCGGAACCGGCCCAGTAAGAGGGAGTCAATCGATATGGGACGTTTCGACGGGAAGACCGCCATCGTCACCGGCGCCGCCCAGGGCATCGGCGAGGGCTACGCGCGCGCCCTCGCCCGCGAGGGTGCGAACGTGGTGGTGGCCGATCTCAATGCGGAGCTCGGTGAGACCGTGGCCAAGCAGATCAGCGCGGACGGCGGGATCGCGGTGTTCAAGGACGTCGACGTCGCCGACGAGGACTCGGCGAAGCACCTCGCCGATTTCACGGTCGAGAAGTTCGGCGGCATCGACCATCTCGTGAACAACGCCGCGATCTACGGCGGCATGAAGCTCGACCTCCTCATCACCGTGCCGTGGGACTACTACAAGAAGTTCATGGCCGTGAACTTCGACGGCGCCCTCAACGTGACCCGCGCGGTGTGGCCGCACATGAACAGCGGCGGTGGCGGATCGATCGTCAACCAGTCGTCCACGGCCGCCTGGCTGTACTCCGGCTTCTACGGACTCGCGAAAGTCGGGATCAACGGCCTCACCCAGCAGCTCGCCCACGAGGTGGGCGGCATGAACATCCGGGTCAACGCCATCGCGCCCGGACCGATCGACACCGAAGCCACCCGCACCGTCACGCCGGGAAATATGGTGGCAGACATGGTCAAGACGTTGCCGCTGAAGCGGATGGGCACCCCCGACGACCTCGTCGGTGCCTGCCTGTTCCTGCTCTCCGACGAGGCCGGCTGGATAACCGGGCAGATCTTCAACGTCGACGGCGGACAGATTTTTCGGTCATGACCACGACCGAACAGGTATCCGTCGGCTACATCGGCCTCGGCAACATGGGTGCGCCCATGGCCAAGCGGCTGCTGAACCGCCCCGGCGGACTCATCGTGTGCGACACCCGGCCGGAGGCGCTGGAACCGTTCGGCAAGGCGGGCGCGAGGGTGACGTCGAGCCCGCGGGAGGTGGCGGAGAACGCGGACGTCATCTCGGTGACCGTGCTGAACGACGAGCAGGTGCGCGCGGTCGTCACACAGATCCTCGACACCGCGCGGCCGGGCACCGTCGTGGCAGTGCACTCCACCATCAGCGACGTCACCGCCGTCGAACTCGCCGACCGCTGCCGGGCGCACGGCGTCGACCTGATCGACGCGCCCGTCAGCGGCGGCGCCCCCGGCGCGCTCGAGGGGAAGCTCGCGGTGATGGTCGGGGCGAGCGACGACGCGTTCGAGAAGGTGCGGGAGCCGTTCGGGCACTGGGCCGAACTCGTCGTGCACGCCGGAGATGTGGGCGCGGGAACGCGGATGAAGCTGGCCCGCAACCTGCTGCATTTCATCTCGTTCACGGCTGCCGCCGAGGCGCAGCGGCTCGCCGAGGCCGCCGGTCTCGACATCACCGAACTCGGCAAGGTCGTCCGGCACACCGACGCGATCACCGGTGGCGCCGGCGCGATCATGCTCCGCGACACCACTGACGCTCTCGACGAGACCGACAACTGGTACCCGATCATGACCCACGTCCGAGACCTCGGGGAGAAGGACCTGTCGCTGGCGATCGGGCTCGGCGAACGACTCGACGTCGCGCTGCCGCTCGCCCGGCTCGCGCTCACGGGCCTGGGTCCTGGACTCGGCGTCGACAGCACCGTCGACAAGAAGGAGCAACCATGACGGACGACACCCGCACCCGCGGCCTGGCCATGATGGAGAAGGTCTACGGATTCGAGATGCAGGACGGGCCCGGCGCGCATTTCGCCGTCACCGCCGACCACCTGTTCGCCGACATCTGGTCGCGGCCCGGGCTGAGCATCCGCGACCGCCGGCTTCTCCTCCTCGGTGCGCTCACCGCGCAGGGGCTCGTCGACGTCGCCGAGATCCAGGTGGGGGCGGCCCTGCACAACGAGGAACTGGACGAGGACCAACTCCGGGAGATCGCGCTGTTCCTGTGCCACTACGTGGGCTGGCCGTTGGGGACGAAACTCGACTCGATGATCGGCGGGGTGCTACACAAGCGGAAGAAAGCGGCCAGAGCGGCCGCCCCGGATGCAGAGGCCACATGAGCACCGAACACCTGACACCAGAGCTTCTCCGACTCGCCGACTCCACGCCCGGCTTCATGCCGGAGGACGAGGGGACGGCCCTGCACGAGGCCGCGATGCAGTACCTGCCCCCCGGCGGGGTAGGCGTCGAGATCGGCACGTACTGCGGTCGTTCGACGATCTATCTCGGGGCGGCGGCAAAGGCGCGGGCCGCCCGCATCGTCACGATCGATCACCACCACGGTTCCGAGGAGCATCAGCCCGGCTGGGAATATCACGAACCGGCGTTCGTCGACCCGCACACCGGTCTGCTCGACACGGTCGGCCGGTTCCGGCACACGATGGCCGACTCGGGGCTCGAGGACTACGTCGTGGGTGTGCTGGGCCGGTCGTCGACGGTCGCGACATTCTGGCGCACTCCCGTGCACTTCGTGTTCATCGACGGCGGCCACACGTCGGAGGCGGCGTCGGCGGATCTCGAGGGGTGGGCGCCGTGGGTGAACGTCGGCGGCGCCCTGGTGATCCACGACGTGTTCCCCGACCCGGCGGACGGCGGACGCCCGCCGTTCGAGATCTACGAACGGGCGCTGGCGACAGGACAATTCAAGGAAACGTCCGTCACCGGGTCGCTTCGCGTTCTCGAGCGGGTGGGCGGTCAGACGGGCGAACCGCTGGCGTGACAGTAGTCGCCGCAGCGGTCGAGGCCGATCGGTAGTCCCACGGGCAGCGCCGCGTCCCGGAAGATCCCGTGTCCGGGCGTGGTGCGGGACAACGCGTCCGCGGCGAGGATCATCGCCCCGCCCGTCCACGTGGTCTGCTCGACCGGCCACCGCTTGCCGTCGTTGTAGACGAGCCCCGTCCAGTACGAGCCGTCCGGATCCCGCAGATGCTGCATGGCGGTGAACTGTGCGAGCGCGCGGCTGTGTTCCCCCATCGCGTCGAGCGCCAGCACCAGTTCGCATGTTTCGGCGCCGGTCACCCATGGCCGGTGGTCCACGCAGCGGATGCCGAGTCCCTCGACCACGAAGTCGTCCCACCGCGACGCGATGCGGTCCGACGCGACCTCACCGCGGACGGCGCCCCCGAGGATCGGGTAGTACCAGTCCATCGAGTATTCGTCCTTGATCGCGAACGCCTCCGGGTGCTGCCTGATCGCGTGACCCAGGGTATATTTCGCGAACTCCCATTCCGGCTGCGGTTCGTCGACCAGCCGGGCGAGGAGCAGCCCGCAGTGCAGGCTGTGGTGAATGCTGGAGTTCCCGGTCAGCAGCGCCTCGGGGCAGTCCTGACCGTTCTCGCCGCGGGCCCACCAAATTTCGCCGCTCGACGACTGCATGTCGACCACGAAATCGAGACCGCCCTGCACGGACGGCCATAGGGTGTCGACGAAATCCCGGTTGCCGGTGATCAGGTAGTGGTGCCACACCCCCACCGCGAGATAGGCGCAGAAGTTGCTGTCGGAATCGTGATTCTCCACGGCCCCGTCACGGAACTTCATCGGCCACGAACCGTCCGGTCGTTGTGTGCGCCGCGACCACTCGTACGCGCCCTCCGCCTCGTCGATCAGGCCGGCGACGGTGAGTGCCATAGCAGACTCGACGTGATCCCACGGGTCGGTGTGCCCACCGGGAAACCACGGCAGCGCCCCCGACGACTCCTGCGCTGCCGCGATCGACCGTGCCGTCTGCCTGACCTGGCTCTCCGACAACACGTTCGGAACCGACGGGACGCCGGCGGCTCTCACCGCGGCGCCTTCACCACGCTCGGTTCCCTCGGCTTCTCGAGGTAGAACACGACGCTCTTGCCGACCACGGGGTTGAGGACCATCTCTGCGGTGCGCGTGAGCCAGGGGGCTTTCATCATGTCCCACACCAGAACCTGGTGATACGCCTTCGCGAGGGGGTTGTCGTTGTTTTCCACCCCCACCGCACACTTGAGCCACCAGTACGGCGAATGGAGGGCGTGGGCGTGATCCCGGCCCCGGACCTCCAGGCCGGCGGCCGTCAGCTTCTCCGCCAGCTCGTCGGCGCGGTAGATGCGGACGTGGCCACCCTCCACCTCGTGGTACGCGTCGGACAGCGCCCAGCAGATCTTCTCCGGCAGCCACCGCGGAACCGTCACCGCCGCAACACCACCCGGCTTGAGAATGCGGGTCAGCTCGGCGATGGCCCGGCCGTCGCGCGGCACGTGTTCGAGGACCTCGGAGATGAGAACCACGTCGAACGTCGCATCCTCGTACGGCAGGTTCAGCGCATCGCCGACCTCCACCCGAGCCGAGGCTCCAGCCGGGACCTCACCGACCTCGGCCATCGCCACGAACATCTTCTCGACATCCGCAAGTTCGTCGGCGTTCTGGTCGAAGGCGATGACGTCGGCGCCGCGTCGATACAGCTCGAACGAGTGCCGCCCGGCGCCCGCCCCGATGTCGATCACCTTGTCGCCGGGCTTCACACCCAGCCGGTCGAAGTCCACGGTCAGCACGGTCGGCCTCCTTGACGGGTCTGCGCTATCGCTTCGGCATAGGTCTGCGCGGTTTTCGCGGCCACGGCGGCCCAGCTGTAGCGCTCGAGCACTCGCCGACGGCCACCGTCGCCGAGCCGGGCGCGGCGCTGCGGATCGTCGAGTAACGCGCCCAGCACGTCCGCAAGTTCCTGGGGGTCGCCCGGCGTCACCAGCACACACGCCTCCTCGTCCGTTCCCACCACCTCGGGAATGGCACCGGCGCGGCTCGCCACCAGCGGGGTGCCGCACGCCATCGCCTCGACGGCGGGCAGCGAGAAGCCCTCGTACAGCGACGGGACGCACGCGACGTCGGCCGACGCCAGCAGCGACGCCAGTTCGGCGTCGTCGATACCCGACACCGTCCGGACGACGTCGCCGATGGCCAGCTCCTCGATGAGCTTCTCCGTCACTCCCCCGGGCGCGAGTTTGGTGACCAGCACCAGTTCGACGGCGCGCTCGGTGTGCACCTTCGCCACCGCCTCGAGGAGCGTCGACACCCCCTTGAGGGGCATGTCGGCGCTGGCGACGCACACGACGCGGCCCGGAACCCGTGCGGCGGCCGGGGGCCGGAACACCTCGGTATCGACGCCCAACGGGATGGTCTGCAGGTTTCCGGCAGGAACGTCGAAGGCCGCGCTGATGTCGTCGGCGGAGGACTGCGACACCGTCAACAGCGCGGGGATGGCACGCGCCACCCGCTTCTGCATCCGCAGGAATCCGTACCAGCGCCGGACCGTCACCTGGCGCCACCACTTCGCCGACGCCAGGTCCAGTTCCCGGTCGCGGGTGATCGGGTGGTGGATGGTGGCGACGACGGGGAGTCCGGCCTTCTGGAGTTGTAGCAGCCCGTAGCCGAGGCACTGATTGTCGTGCACCACGTCGAACTCGTCGGCGCGCTGCTTCAGCAGTCGCGCGGCGCGGAGGCTGAACGTGAGCGGCTCCGGGAAACCGGCCGTCCACATGGTCGCGACCTCGAGCACGTCGACGGCGTCGCGGAACTCGCGCGGGTGCGGCGTTCTGAACGGATCCGGCTCGCGATACAGGTCGAGGCTGGGGACCTTCGTCAGCGTCACCCGCGGGTCGACGTCCGGGTACGGCTGCCCCGAGAACACCTCGACCTGATGGCCGAGTTCGACCAGCTCACGGCTGAGATGGCGTACGTACACACCCTGCCCACCACAGTGGGGCTTGCTTCGATACGACAAGAGTGCGATGCGCACGGACTTCGGCCTCTCCTCGAGCAGTTGGCAGCATACTAGAACACGTTCCTACTCGGGTGTGCCCTCATCCCATCCAACCGCACTCACTCATCCCACCGCGGTCGACTCGCGCAATCCCTCGAGTTTTCCGGACAGACGGCCCAGGTACGCCAAGACCTCTTCCTCACTGCGGTCGGGCAGTCCGTACACGACCTCGGTGACGCCGAGGTCCTTCCACCGCCGCAGTTTGTCCACGTCCGGCTTGCCGTCGAGCACCACGATCCGCGGTTCGCCGGCCCGGCCGGCCTCACGCCACATCCGTCGTAGCGTCGCAACGCGGTCGTCGATGTCCTGCTCGATCGGAGTGGTCATCCACCCGTCGGCCGATTTCACGATCCATCGGAAGTTCTTGTCGTTGCCGGCGGCGCCGACGATCACCGGAGGCACCCGGGACGGCTTGGGCCACGCCCAGCTCGGACCGAAGCTCACGAACTCGCCGTCGTAGGACGCCTCGTCCTGCGTCCACAGCGCACGCATCGCCTCGAGGTACTCGCGCAGCATCGTCCGGCGCCGTCCGGGCGGAACGTTGTGATCGGTGAGCTCGTCCAGATTCCACCCATACCCCACGCCGAGGGTCACCCGCCCGCCGCTGAGGTGGTCGAGCGAGGCGATCGTCTTGGCCAGCGTGATCGGGTCGTGCTCCACCGGCAGCGCCACCGACGTCCCCAGTTCGATCCGCTCCGTGACCGCCGACGCCGACGCCAGCGCCACCCACGGGTCGAGGGTGCGCATGTAGCGGTCGTCGGGCAGCGAAGCGTCGCCCGTCTGAGGATGCGCCGCATCGCGTTTCACCGGAATGTGCGTGTGCTCGGGCACGTAGAACGAGTCGAACCCGTTGGCCTCTGCACCCCTCGCAGCCGAGGCCGGCCCGATCCCGCGGTCACTCGTAAACAACGTAATGCCGAATTTCACGAATTCTCCTTGGCCGTTAGCCTTTTCCTTCTTGCACACTAACTTCTGGACACCTGTTTATCAATGTGTCCAAACAACTCTCCAGTTCTCCGCGCAGCAGGTGAGTGGCAATGCGTGCCCCAGCACACTTCGCCACTCACCTGCTCAGGCGCCGTACACCGGAACCGGGGTTTCGGCCTTCGCGAGCAGGTCGGCGACGACGGGTCCGATCTCCTTCGGTTCCCAGCGCGCACCCTTGTCCTGGGTGGGGCCGTGCCGCCAGCCCTCGGCGACGGTGATCTTGCCTCCCTCCACCTCGAACACGCGTCCGGTGACGTCCTTCGACTCCGTGCTGCCCAGCCACACGACGAGCGGGGAGATGTTCTCCGGCGCCATCGCGTCGAAACCCTCCTCGGGGGCGGCCATCGCCTCCGCCATCGCACCGCCGGCGCCGACGGTCATCCGGGTGCGTGCGGCCGGGGCGATCGCATTGACGGTGACGCCGTAGTTCTTCAGTTCCGCGGCCGCCTGAATGGTCATCTCCGCGATGCCCGCCTTCGCGGCGGCGTAATTGCCCTGGCCGATCGAACCCTGCAGTCCGGCACCGGAACTGGTGTTGACGATCCGGGCGTCGACCGGGTTACCCGCCTTCGCCTCGGCGCGCCAGTACGCGGCGGCGTGGCGCAGCGTCGCGAAGTGTCCCTTCAGATGGACGCGCACGACGGCGTCCCACTCCTGCTCGCTCATCCCGACGAGCATGCGGTCGCGCAGGAACCCGGCGTTGTTCACCAGCACGTCCAGGCGTCCGTACGTGTGAATGGCGGTGTTGATCAGGTTCTCGGCGCCCGCCCAGTCCGCGACGTCGTCGCCGTTCACGACGGCCTCGCCGCCCGCGGCGACGATCTCCGCGACCACCTGTTCGGCGGGGCTCTCCCCGGTGGCGGAACCGTCGATGCCGGCTCCGATGTCGTTGACCACGACCTTGGCGCCCTCGGCGGCGAACGCCAGCGCGTGGGCGCGTCCGATTCCGCGTCCGGCGCCCGTCACGATGACGACGCGACCGTCGACCACTCCACTCATGCCTTCTCCTCTGTAGATGCTGTAGCTGCCGCCAGGAAGGCGGGACGTTCTCCGCCGCCGTGGACGGTCAGTGTCGAACCGCTGACGTACGCCGCCAGCGGTGAAGCCAGGAACACCGCGCAGTTGCCGATGTCCTCGGGGCAGGCCATCCGGCCCAGCGGGACCGTGTCCCCGACCGCCGCGATCCCCGCCTCGTCGCCGTAGTGCAGATGCGCGAGTTCGGTGCGGACCAGGCCGACGACCACCGAGTTGACCCGCACCTTGGGTGCCCACTCGACCGCGAGACTGCCGGTGAGACTGTCGACCCCCGCCTTCGCCGCACCGTATGCCGCGGTGCCGGGCGACGGTCGCGAGCCGCTGACGCTGGAGATGTTCACGATCGCACCGCCCGAATCCTGCTTCTGCATCACCGCATTCGCGATCTGCGACACCAGCAGCGGGGCGAGCAGATTCAGCTCGACGATCTTGGAGTGGAACTTCGGACTCGCATCCGCGGCGAGCGCGAACGGTGCGCCGCCGGCGTTGTTGACCAGGACGTCCAGCCGTCCGTGCCGTTGCACGATCCGATCGGCGAGACCCTGCACCTGCTCCGGGTCACGGATGTCGCAGGGCAGGAATTCGATCGCCCGGCCGTCCACCTCCACCGGCGCCTCTCCCGGCCGGCGGGCGCAGGCCACCACCGTTGCGCCCGCCCGCAGGAAGGTGCGGCTGATGCCTGCGCCCACCCCGCGAACGCCGCCGGTCACGAGCACGATCGCCCCGTTCAGACCTGAATCCACGAATACCTCCGCTGTTGCATGTTCCGGCAGGCCCAGCTCAGAGCTGTCGGGCCCGCACATGTGCTAACTTACCAAGCAATCGCTTGGTTCGGTACAAGACGTTAGGAACATGCCATGGGCATCACCTCCACCACCGACGGAGACGGCATCACCACGGTCACCGTCGACTACCCGCCCGTGAACGCCATCCCGTCCCGGGGCTGGTTCGAGTTGGCCGACGCCGTACTCGACGCGGGCCGGAATCCGGACACCCACGTGGTGATCCTGAGAGCGGAGGGACGCGGGTTCAACGCCGGCGTCGACATCAAGGAAATGCAGGCCACCGACGGTTACGGCGCGCTGGTCGACGCCAACCGGGGCTGCGCGGCCGCGTTCGCCGCCGTCTACGACTGCGCCGTGCCCGTGGTGGTCGCGGTCAACGGATTCTGCGTCGGCGGCGGCATCGGCCTGGTCGGGAACGCCGACGTGATCGTGGCGTCCGACGACGCCGTTTTCGGACTGCCCGAGGTCGACCGCGGCGCACTCGGCGCCGCCACCCACCTCGCCCGGCTCGTCCCCCAGCACATGATGCGCACGCTGTACTACACGGCGCAGAACGTCACCGCCCAGCAACTCCAGCACTTCGGATCGGTGTACGAGGTGGTGCCGCGCGAGAAACTCGACGACACCGCCCGCGACATCGCCGCCAAGATCGCGGCCAAGGACACCCGGGTCATCCGCTGCGCCAAGGAAGCCATCAACGGCATCGACCCCGTCGACGTGAAGACCAGTTACCGCCTCGAGCAGGGCTACACCTTCGAGCTCAACCTGGCCGGCGTCTCGGACGAGCACCGCGACGAGTTCGTCGAGACCGGCAAGCCCCGCTCCCACTCGAACAACAGGAAAGGCTGACATCGATGGCGAGCAAGCGCGACAAGAGGATCTCGCTCGACGACGCGGTCGGGGAACTGCGCAGCGGGATGACCATCGGCATCGGCGGGTGGGGTTCGCGCCGCAAGCCGATGGCGCTGGTGCGGGCGCTGCTGCGTTCGGATGTCACCGACCTCACCGTCGTCACCTACGGCGGCCCCGACCTGGGGTTGCTGTGCTCGGCGGGCAAGGTCACGAAGGCGTACTACGGTTTCGTGTCCCTCGATTCGGCCCCGTTCTACGACCCGTGGTTCGCGAAGGCGCGGACCGCGGGTGAGATCGAGGTCCGCGAAATGGACGAGGGCATGGTCAAGTGCGGCCTCGAGGCCGCCGCCGCCCGGCTGCCGTTCCTGCCGATCCGCGCCGGGCTCGGCTCCGACGTCCGGAGATTCTGGGGCGACGAACTGCGCACCGTCACCTCCCCCTACCCCGACGCGTCCGGCAAGTCGGAGACGCTGATCGCGATGCCCGCCCTCAATCTCGATGCGGCCCTGGTCCATCTGAACCTCGGTGACAAGCACGGCAACGCCGCCTACACCGGAGTCGACCCCTACTTCGACGACCTGTACTGCGCGGCCGCCGAGAAGCGGTTCGTCTCCGTCGAACGCGTGGTGGAAACCGAGGAACTGGTGAAAACCGTTCCACTGCAGAACCTCATCCTCAACCGCATGATGGTCGACGGCGTGGTGGAGGCCCCGAACGGCGCCCACTTCACCCTCGCCGGAGACAGCTACGGACGCGACGAGAAGTTCCAGCGCCACTACGCCGAATCGGCGAAGACCCCCGAGGCGTGGCAGCAGTTCGTCGCCACCTACCTGTCCGGCAGCGAGGACGACTACCAGGCCGCCGTGAAGAAATTTGCAGAGGAGCAGGCATGAGCGAGACGATCACCGAAGTCACCCGCGCGGAGTACTGCGCGATCGCGTGCGCCGACATCTTCTCCGGGGCAGGCGAGATCATGGCCAGCCCGATGGCCACCCTGCCCCTGATCGGCGCCCGGCTCGCGCGACTGACCACCGAACCCGACCTGCTGATCACCGACGGTGAGGCCCTGATCTTCGCGGACACCCCCGCCGTCGGCGTGAAGGCCCCGATCGAGGGCTGGATGCCGTTCCGGAAGGTATTCGACGTCGTCGCCTCCGGCCGCCGGCACGTGGTGATGGGCGCCAACCAGATCGACCGGCACGGCAACCAGAACCTGTCGGCGTTCGGTCCGCTGCAGCAGCCGACGCGTCAGATGTTCGGCGTCCGCGGCGCACCCGGCAACACGATCAACCACCCCACCAGCTACTGGGTGGGCAAGCACTCGTCGCGGGTGTTCTGCGACACGGTCGACATCGTCTCGGGCGTCGGCTACGACCAGATCGACCCGGAGAACCCCGCCTACCGCTTCCACCACCTGCACCGGGTGGTGAGCAACCTCGGGGTGTTCGACTTCGGCGGACCCGACCACACGTTCCGGGCGCTGTCGCTGCACCCCGGCGTCACCGCCGACCAGGTCGCCGACAACACCTCGTTCGAGGTCGCAGGGCTCGCCGACGCCGGCGTGACCCGCGAACCCACCGACGAAGAACTGCGGCTGATCCGCGAGGTCCTCGACCCCCGCAGCCTGCGCGACCGGGAGGTGTCGGTATGAGCACGCTCCGCACCGCGCTGACCGAGTTGGTCGGCGTGCAGCACCCGGTGGTCCAGACCGGGATGGGCTGGGTGGCCGGACCGCGGCTCGTCGCCGGCACCGCCAACGCCGGCGGTCTCGGCATCCTGGCATCGGCGACGATGACATACACCGAACTCGAATCGGCGATCGCGAAGACGAAGACCCTCACCGACAAACCGTTCGGCGTCAACATCCGCGCCGACGCGTCCGACGCCCCGCATCGCATCGACCTGCTCATCCGGGAGAACGTGCGCGTCGCGTCGTTCGCGCTGGCACCGAAGCAGGAACTGATCGCGAAGCTGAAAGCCGCTGGCGTGGTGGTCATCCCGTCGATCGGCGCCGCCAAACACGCCAAGAAGGTCGCGTCGTGGGGCGCCGACGCGGTGATCGTGCAGGGCGGCGAGGGCGGCGGGCACACCGGGCCCGTGGCCACCACACTGCTACTGCCCTCGGTGCTCGACGCCGTCGACATCCCCGTCGTCGCAGCGGGCGGCTTCTACGACGGACGCGGGCTCGCGGCCGCCCTCGCCTACGGCGCCGCAGGCGTCGCGATGGGCACCCGCTTCCTGCTCACCCAGGAATCGACGGTCCCCGACTCCGTCAAACAGGAATACCTCGCCCGGGGACTGCAGGACACCACCGTCTCCCGCAAGGTCGACGGCATGCCCCACCGGGTCCTCAACACCGACCTCGTCAACAGCCTCGAACACTCCGGCAACATGCGCGGCCTGGTCGCGGCCGCCCGCAACGCGTCCAAGTTCAAGGCCATGACCGGCATGAAATGGTCGACGCTCGTCAAGGACGGCCTCGCCATGAAGAAGTCCAGCGACCGCACCTGGCAGCAGATCATCATGGCCGCCAACACCCCGATGCTGCTCAAGGCCGGGCTCGTCGAAGGCAACACCCACGCCGGCGTCCTCGCCTCCGGGCAGGTCGTCGGGCTGCTCGACGACCTGCCCACATGCAAGGACCTCATCGACGGCATCGTCGCCGACGCCATCAAACGCATCGACGCACTCGGCGCCCTCCGCGCCTGAACCAACGGGACGCTCGTTCGATCGGACGCGACGAGCGTCCCGTTCGTCGGGCTAGGCGGTGGCGGCCTCCGCCGCGCTCAGCTGGATGACGCGGCCTTCGCCGCGCTCAGCTGGATGACGCGGCCTTCGCCGCGATGCGCGCCCGGACCTCCGGCCGTCGCAGCGGGGGCATCGTCTGCGGCGGCTGCTTCCGCGGCGGCAGTGCCGCGAGCAGCTTCGTGGTGGCCTCGGTGACGACGGCTACCGCCTCCTCGAAGGGCTCACGGTTGGCGTCCGACAGCTTCTGTATTCCGCTGACCTTCCGAACGTACTGACGCGCCGCCGCCTCGATCTCCTCCGCGGTGGCCGCCGGTTCGAGTCCGCGCAACTCGGTGATGTTTCGGCACATGACTCGACGATAGCGCCGCCCGGCCCTCTGCGCGGCTCCTCGGCACTGGGCGAATGTACCTTTCGGCGCACCTGAGGCGCCGGAAAGTACATTTGCCCGCCGGGGGGTAGCGCGGCCTCAGCTGCGGGCGGGCTCCAGCGCGTCTTCGTCCGCGGGCACGGCGTCCGTCTCGACGTCCGGTAGTGGGGTGCGGGACCGCGCGGCCACGACGGCCGCGCCGAGCAGGACCAGCGCGATGAGGCACTGCGAGCTTCCGATCACCTCACGCACGGCCGCTTCCACCCAGCCGGACGACGAGGACTGCAGCACGAAGTTCGGGCCGATCAGGAAGATCAGGGTGGCGGCGCCGATGAGGGGTCGCCAGCTGCGGTACTGCGGTGCGATCAGGATCGGGATCAGCAGGATGCTGTACGCCCAGTGGTGGGTGACGGCGAACGGCGCGGCGAGCAGGGATGCCAGGGCTACGATCGACAGCGCGATCAGGTGCTCACCGGACCGGGTGAAGCGGTACGCCGACCACGCCGCGGCGGACACGATGACGGCTGCGCTGAGCACCCACAGCACGCTGGCCAGCCGGCCCTCCGCCCCGAGTCGCGCGATGACGCCGGTGACGGCCTGGTTGCGGAAGAAGTCGGGCGCGCCCGCACGGCCGGTGGCGAAGAACTCGGTGGTCCAGAACCACACCGACGACTGCGGCAGGAGCCAGAACCCGAGGCCGACGGTGACCAGGATGGTGGCGAGGGATCGTCCGATCGAGCGGAAGTCGCGGCGGACGAGCAGGACCAGGAGAAAGGCTGCCGGGGTGATCTTGACGGCCGCGGCGAGGCCGATGGCGACTCCGCGGAACCGCTTCGGGATCGCACCAGTGCAGTCGGCGACCACCAGTGCCATCAGGATGATATTGATCTGACCGAAGTCGAAGTTCGAGCGCATCGGCTCGAGGAGAAGCACCGGGCCCATCGACAGCAGAGCGAGAAGTTCGGGGCGTGCGACGTCGAGCTTCGACAGCGCCGCCTTGACCATCCACCACACGAGCCCGAGATTGAGGGCGCACCACAGCGCCTGCAGGACCGCGGGGTCGATCTCCGCCATCGGCGCGAAGAGGATCGCCGCGAAGGGTGCGTAGATGAACCTGAACCCGGAACTGCTCGGGAAGTCCGGGGAGTAGAGCGGCAGCCCGCTGACGAAGGCGTAGCCGGCGTCGCGGAACACGGAAAGGTCCATCAGGTAGCCCGTCGCCGCATCGAACTCCCGGTAGGCCACCGCCCCCAAGGAGAGGACGCCCACAAGGAGCGCGACGGCGTGGAGACGATAAGCCCTGAACTTCGATTCACTCTGTAACAAGAATTTGTTCTTTCATGATCGGCGTCGTGGTCAACGATCCACCGTAGCGGGCCGTGACCCAATCGTGACAAAGGCGAGGTCGTGGTACCCGAACCGCGCACTTCGTCATAGTTTATTTAAACTGATATATTTCAACCATGCCTGCGCGCGCCCTCGACAATCCTCTCGTCCTGCCGGTGCTCGGCCTGCTCCTCGAATCGCCGATGCACCCGTACCAGTTGGAGGTCACGCTGCGCGAGCGCAGCGAGGAGGGCCAGTGGCCGCTCAATCGCGGTTCGCTGAACAATGTGGTCGCGGCCCTCGCCGCGGCGGGCTGGATCGAGGAACACGAACGTGCGCAACGGGAAGGTCGGCCCGCCCGCACCGTCTACGCCCTCACCGAGGCCGGGCACGCGGAACTCGTGAGGCGACTCGACCTCCAGATCCGCAGTGCCGCACGAGAGTTCTCACCGTTCTTCGCGGCGATCAGCTACCTCGGCGCGCTGGGAGGCGAGGGCGCCGTCGACGCACTGACCGAGCGCGCCGAACGACTCACCGCGAGAATCGAATCCGACCAGGAACGGCTCACCCGAGCGCTCGACGACGGAGTGCCCGCGCTGTTCGTCGTCGAAGCGGATTACGCACTCCACGCGGCGCGGAGCGAACTCGCCTGGATCACGTCGACGATCTCCGACATCCACGCGGGCCACCTCACGTGGCCCGCCCCGCAGACGAAGGACGTGCAGCCGTGAGTCTCCTGTCCGCATCTACCCCGGTCAGGCTGTTCCGAACGTCCCTTCGAGCCGGTTCCGCGAACCGGGATGGACAAGACGCGCGGCGCTGACGAGCCCCCGCGAGGACCACGTGCGGCGCCGGATCATCAGGCACGGTTCAGCGCGGTCGATGTGGAGGAGCCGGCATTCCTCGGGCGACGCGAGGATCGCTTCGACGACGTGCTCGCCCCTCGTCAGGGGAGCTTCCACGCTCAGATAGTGATTGGGCGTCTGCTGGGTGAAGTCCTGATCGAGGTACCCGGGCGCCTCGGCGGGATTGACGAACCGGTCTTCGAGCTGGATCGGTGTGTCGTCCTCGTAGTGGATCATCAGCGAGTGGAACACCTTGCCGCGGATCGAATCCCGGATGAAGGCGTTCGCCGGATCGGCGTCTTCCTCACGCACGTACACCACTTCGGTTCGATGGCGGTGTCCGCGTTGCTGGATCTCGTCCGCGATGTTCTTGACCTCGAACAGGGACGACGCTGTCTTCGTGGCCGCGACGAACGTCCCCACACCCATCAGGCGCACCACGAGACCCTCGGCGCTGAGTTCGCGCAGCGCGCGGTTGATGGTCATGCGGGAGAGGCCGAGAGCGCCCACGAGCTGATTCTCCGAGGGCAGCTGATCGCCCTCCTG
The DNA here is from genome assembly GCF_000280725.2 of Rhodococcus sp. JVH1. Classification (NCBI taxonomy): domain Bacteria; kingdom Bacillati; phylum Actinomycetota; class Actinomycetes; order Mycobacteriales; family Nocardiaceae; genus Rhodococcus; species Rhodococcus sp. JVH1. Next base: position 2,872,600 of record NZ_CP166289.1, read on the forward strand.
CCAGCGGCCGGCGTTGATCTGCGACACGATCAGCTGCTTGACGCGTTCGTACGCCGGGGCCGACTCCGTCCCCGGTCCGTTGTACAACGCAGCAAGCTCCGCGTCGACTACTGCGATCTCCACCACTGACACCCATCCCTCTGCAACACCGATGAACTTCCCGTGCAGTCGGCCGTTGCAGTCTATCGGCCGACTGCACGGGTAAGCCCTCATCGCGCGGTGCGCCTCGTGTCACCTCACCATGCTGCGCAGTTGCCTGGTCGCGACGGAGAGGGCGGCGAGGTCGTGCTCCCCCGATTCCTCGACGGCGTCGAGCGTGTGCCGGGCGCGCGCCAGCCGGGCGGCATTGCGGTCCTCCCACTCCCCGATCTTCTGTTCCGCGGTGTCGACCACTTCACTGCCCGAGATCACGTCGAGGCACAGGGCCCGGACCGTGTCGTACAACTCGTCGCGCAACGACAACCGGGCCAGCGCGTTCCACCGGGTTCCCCGTCCCAGCTGCGAGACCCCCACCAGGAGGTGCACCAACCCGAGGCACTCCCCGAGCCGGTAGTACACCTCGGCCACTTCGCGGGGATCGCGTTGGGTGATGTCGGCGATCTCGACGATGTCCAGCAGCGCGAACCGGTCCAGGAGCAGTTGCACACGTCCGGCCAGGTCCGCGGGGACACCGCGGGCCACCAGCGCGGCCGTTCGACTCCGGAGATTCTCCGCGTCCTCACCGCAAAGCCAGCCCGCGACGTGCGGTGTCAGGTCCGCGACGCGGTCACGGAATCGGGCGATCTCCGCCCCGACCGCGAGCGGCTGGGGCCTGCGGGTCAGCATCCAGCGCGACGCCCGGTCGAGCAGCCGCCGGGTGAACAGCGTGAGGTCGTCCGAGAGCGCGGCGTCGAGGTCGGCGTCGCGGATGTCGCGCCGGAGCGACGGCAGGTCGAACACGGCCGACACCACCGCGAAGGCCCGCACGGCGTCGGCGCTGCTCGCCCCGGCCTCCTCGCCCAACCGGAAGGCGTAGGTGATGCCGCCGTTGTCGACGACGTCGTTGGTGAGGACCGTCGCGACGATCTCCCGGCGCAGCGGATGGTCGCCGATGGCGTCGCCGAAGGACTCCCGGAGCCTGCGCGGGAAATACCCGGCGAGGGCGTCCGAGAATGCCGGACTGTCGGGGAGGTCGCCGGCCAGCAGGTCCGACTTCAGCGCCAGCTTGACGTGCGCCATGAGGGTCGCGAGTTCCGGCGAGGTGAGTCCCGTCTCCGCGCGCTCCCGGGCGGCGATCTCCTTCCTGGACGGCAGCACCTCGATGGCGCGGTCCAGACCGTAGCGCCCTTCCAGATGGCCGATGAGCCGTCCGTGCACCGTGAGGGACGCGGCGGCGTCGGCCCGGCACGTGCCCAGCACGTCGTTCTGGGCGACGTTGTCGGAGAGTACGAGTCGCGACACCTCCCCGGACATCTCGGCGAGCAGACCGGCGCGGTCGTCGGCGGGGAGACGGCCGCCGCTGACCAGGGCGTCGAGCAGGACCTTGATGTTGACCTCGTGGTCGGAGCAGTTCACGCCCGCCGAGTTGTCGAGAGCGTCCGTGTTGATTCGCCCTCCGGAGCGGGAGAATTCGATGCGTCCCAACTGGGTGAAGCCGAGGTTGCCGCCCTCACCGACCACCCGGGCCCGCACGTCGGCGCCGTCGACGCGGACGCCGTCGTTGCTCTTGTCCCCCACGTCGAGGTGGGTTTCGGTGCCCGACTTCACGTATGTCCCGATGCCGCCGTTCCACAGCAGATCCACCGGTGCCCGCAGGATCGCGCGGACGAGGTCGGGTGGGGACAGTTCGGTGGTCCCGGGGTTCAGTCCGAGAGCGCGCCGCGCCTCCTCGCTGATCGGAACACTCTTCCTCGATCGTTCCCACACTCCGCCGCCGGCGCTGATCAGACCGGGCGCATAGTCCGCCCACGACGACCTCGGCAGCGCGAAGAGCCGTTCCCGCTCCGCGAAGGACGTGGCCGCGTCGGGGTTCGGGTCGAGGAACACGTGCCGGTGGTCGAACGCGGCGACGAGCCGGATGTGCGGGCTCGCAAGCATTCCGTTGCCGAACACGTCGCCGCTCATGTCGCCGATCCCGACGGCCGTGAACTCCTGCGACTGGGTGTCGATCCCCATTTCCCGGAAGTGCCGCTTCACGCTCTCCCACGCGCCGCGGGCGGTGATGCCGAGCGCCTTGTGGTCGTACCCGACGGATCCGCCCGACGCGAACGCGTCACCCAGCCAGAACCCGTACCGTGCCGCAACGTCGTTGGCGATGTCGGAGAACGTCGCGGTGCCCTTGTCCGCGGCGACGACGAGGTACGTGTCGTCGCCGTCGTGCCGCACCACCCGCGGCGCCGGGATCACGGCACCGGTCGCGAGGTCCACGTTGTCGGTGACGTCCAGCAGTCCGCTGATGAAGCTGCGGTAGCAGCGAACACCCTCGGCGCGCTGGGCGTCCCGATCGCGCAGCGGGTCGCCGGTGGGCGCGGGCGGGCGCGCGACGACGAACCCGCCCTTCGCGCCGACAGGCACGATCACCGAGTTCTTGACCGCCTGCGCCTTCACCAGGCCGAGCACCTCGGTGCGGAAGTCCTCCTTGCGGTCGGACCACCGCAGCCCTCCCCGCGCCACGGCGCCGAACCGCATGTGCACGCCCTCGACCCACGGCGAGTAGACGTAGATCTCGAAGCGGGGTCTCGGCTGCGGCAGTTCCGGGATCCGCTGCGGATCGAACTTGAACGACAGGACCTGCCGTTCCCGGCCCGGGCGGGCGTAGCGGTTGGTGCGCAGCGTCGCCAGCACCACGTTCAGGTAGGCGCGCAGGATGCGGTCGGCGTCCAGGCCGAGGACGTCGCCGATCGCCGTTTCCAGCGACGCGATCAGTTCGCCGCACTCCTGAGCGCCGTCCGGATCCGTGCCGTCCGGATCGAACCTCGCGGCGAACAGCCGGATCAGCGCCTGGGAGATCTCCGGATGATCACCGAGGACCGTGGCGATGTGGTTCTGGCTGTACGGGAATCCACCCTGCCGCAGGTACCGCGCGTATGCCCGCAGCACCTCCACCTCACGCCAGTCCAGGCCCGCGCGGAGCACGAGTTCGTTGAAGCTGTCCGTCTCGGCGCGGGACGCCCAGGCCGCGGCGAAGGTCTCCGTGAAACGACGCGGCAGCGCGTCGTCCACCGGCCCCGGCGACGCGTAGCGGATCCCGAACTCGTACATCCAGCACACCGTTCCGCGACTGTTCGCGACCGTGTACGGGCGCTCGTCGAGGACCGCGACACCCATGCTCTGCAGGATCGGGAGTACATCGCTGAGCGAGGCGGGTGCACCGCCGACGAAGAACGTGAAGCGCCACTCCGCCGCGTTCGCGTCGAGCCGCGTGTCGATCGCGCCGTCCGTCAGTCTCTCGAACACCACCAGATCGGCATGGGCTCGCCGGGCGTCGAAATCGTGCTTGTACACCTCCGGGAAATGCTCCGAATAGTGTGCGAGGAGATCACGTTCGGCGGTGTCGAGTTCGTCGCGGAACCGGTCGTCCCAGGTCCGGCAGGCCCGGGAGATTCGACGCTGAATCTCCAGTCGCCGGGTGTCCGTCACCTCGGTGTCCACCGGGACCCGCATCGTGAAGTGCACCATCGCGAGCGGGTACTCCGACACGTTCGTGGTGTATTCGACTGCGGTGCCGTCCAGTTCGTCCAGCAGGACGCGCTGGGCCGCCAGGCGCGTCCGGGTGTTGTACCGATCGCGGGGAATGAACACCAGCGCCGACATGCTCTCGCCCGGGACGTCCGTGCGCAGGAAGAGGTGAATGTGCTCGCGCGCGGTGATGCCGGCGACCTCGGTGAGGGCCGAGTGCAGCGAGTCCGGGCTCGCCGCGAACAACTCGGTCAGCGGCAGCGCCTGCACGACCTGCAGCACGGCCTGCCCGGAGAACGAGTCGATGTCGAAACCGGCCCGGTCGAGCAGGGCCCGCACCCTGCGTCCCGCGCCCGGGATGTCCAGGACGTTCTCGTGCCTTCCCGCGGGGGTGAACGCGCCGACGAAGCGGTGCTCCACTCCTCCGGCCCGAACTCCGACCACCGACGGGTACGACGACCGGTGCACGGACACCGGAAGCGCCGCCTGCCCGATCGCGAGGACGGGGCCGGGTTCCGGGGCCGGCGCCCGATCGCCCTCCCGGTCGTGGAGCACGCCGAGACTCTCCTCGGGTGCGCCGTCGGCGCCGTACCGCGCGTACCCGAGGACGGTGAAGTTGCCCGCCTCGCACCAGCGCAGGAAGTCGGCGGCCTCGCGGAGTTCTTCGGACAGCGAATCCTGCCCGGTCTGCGAGTCGAGTCGGTCGGAGACCTGGATCTGCAGTTCGCGCATGCGCGCCAGATCGCGGTCCACCCGGCGTACGTCGGCGAGGACGGTGTTCAACGCCTCGACCAGTGCGGCGACGACCGAGTCCGGCGTGTCGGAGCGCAGACCCGCGTGAATCCACGACTCCGCCGTCCCGGAGTCGGAGATCGGGAGAAGGTCGGTGAGGGTGCCCGACTCCGAGCGGCGGGCGACGAGGACCGGATGCAGCGCCTCCTCGATCGGGGCGCCGACCCTGGCCGCGGTCAGCAGTACCGATTCGACGAGCAGGGCCATGTCGTCGGTGACGATCTGCACCGCGGGCCCGATCCCGCTGGGGTCTGCGGCGTCGATTCCGCGCACCACCGCGGTCCCGGGGTTCCGGTTCCACCCGGTCTCGAGGTGCGTGTTCGCGATGCGATCACGCGCCTGCGGATCTGCGCCGTCGGCGGAGGGATGGCCGGCGGTGCGGAGGTAGAGGTCGCGGAAACGCTCGGGCGCTTCCGGAGCGGAAAACTGCTGTTCATCGCGCTCGAGCGAATGTGAGGACGTCGAAATTACTCTCATGTCAGTACCTTCCGTCGGAAGCATCGACACTCCCGACTGGTGCAGTGGCGGGCCGGCACGCCTCTCGGCTGGGTCCTTGGAGAACGCTTGACAGGGGGTTGTCTATACAGGACTATACATCTAAGGCGATAAAAAACGTGAGTCAGAGCACACTGGATTCAGGACATGGGACAGAGCACCCGGGACCGACCCAGCAGCGCCGGACTCGTCACAGAGAGACAAACAGGCCTATGACACACGAGGGACCTCCCGAGATCAGCCTCGCGCCGGAGCGTCGCACCATCGACGTCGTTCCGGACGACGAGCGTCACGGATCTCCGCGCAGCCAGTTCACGCTCTGGTTCGGCGCCAACATGCAGATCACCGCGATCGTCGACGGCGCCCTCGCGGTCGTCTTCGGCGCCGACGCACTGTGGGCCATCGTGGGCCTGCTGATCGGCAATGTCTTCGGCGGTGCCGTCATGGCGCTGCACTCCGCCCAGGGACCGCGTCTCGGCCTGCCCCAGATGATCTCGAGCCGGGCCCAGTTCGGCGTTCTGGGCGCCGTGCTCCCGCTGGTCCTCGTCGTCCTGATGTACCTCGGTTTCGCCGCCACCGGCAGCGTCCTCGCAGGTCAGGCCGTGAACGAGATCCTCCACATCGACAGCCCGACGGTCGGCATCCTCATCTTCGGCGCGATGACCGCATTCGTGGCAGTGACCGGATACAAACTCATTCACGTGGTCGGCAAGATCGCGACCGTCGTCGGCATCCTCGGATTCACCTACCTCGCGATCCGCTTGTTCGCCGAGTACGACGTGGCCGCGTTCGTCGGGAACAAGGACTTCGACATCGTCACGTTCCTTCTCGCGATCTCGCTCGGCGCCGGCTGGCAGCTGACGTTCGGACCGTACGTCGCGGACTACTCCCGCTACCTGCCGCGCTCGACGAGCGAGCGGACGACGTTCTGGTCGACGTTCGCGGGCAGCGTGATCGGCTCGCAGTGGTCGATGACGCTGGGCGCACTCGTCGCCGCCGTGGCCGGGGATGCGTTCCTCAGCGACCAGGTCGGCTTCATCGGCGAACTCGCCGGACCCGCCGCGATCGCCCTGATGATCTACCTGGTGATCCTGGTCGGGAAGCTCACCGTCAACTGCCTCAACGCCTACGGCGGATTCATGTCGATCCTCACCACGGTGACCGCTTTCAACGGACAGTCGCGTATCTCGTCCCGGGCCCGCACCCTGTACATCATCGGGTTCGTCGCCATCTCGATGCTGATCGCGATCGGCGCCAGCGCCGACTTCCTCAACAACTTCAAGAACTTCGTCCTCGTCCTGCTGATGGTCTTCACCCCCTGGAGCGCCATCAACCTGATCGACTACTACCTCATCTCCAAGGAGCGCGTGGACATCCCGGCGCTGTACGACCCGGCGGGCCGCTACGGCCGCTGGAACAAGACGGCGATGATCTGTTACACCGTCGGCGTTCTCGCGCAGATCCCGTTCCTCGCCCAGAAGCTCTACACCGGGCCCGTCACGGAAATGCTGGGCGGCGCGGACATCTCGTGGATCGTCGGCATCGTCTTCACCGGCGCCATCTACTACCCACTCGCGCGGCGCAGCAGCAACCCGCCCCCGTCGATGATCTATCCGGCGAATACCGCGATGGCGGATTCGCGACTGTGAATCACGCTGACACCCAGACTATTCCCTCTTCCTCGTTCGACCATCAAGGAGTACACGACATGACCACCACGACGCCTCCGGTTTCCGGACCCCGCCACGTGTCGGCGCCCCGCGGCACCGAACTGACGACTCTCGGCTGGCAGCAAGAAGGCGCCCTGCGCATGCTGATGAACAACCTCGACCCCGAGGTCGCCGAGCATCCCGACTCGCTCGTCGTCTACGGCGGCACCGGCAAGGCCGCGCGCAGCTGGGAGGCGTTCGACGCGATGGTCCGGACGTTGAAGACCCTGAAGTCGGACGAGACGATGCTGGTGCAGTCCGGGAAGCCGGTCGGCGTGTTCCGCACCAGCGAGTGGGCGCCCCGCGTCCTCCTCGCGAACTCGAACCTGGTGGGCGACTGGGCCAACTGGGAGGAGTTCCGCAAGCTCGACGCCCTCGGCCTGATCATGTACGGGCAGATGACGGCCGGGTCGTGGATCTACATCGGCACGCAGGGCATCCTGCAGGGCACGTACGAGACGTTCGGCGCGGTCGCCCGGAAGCGCTTCGGCGGCTCGCTCGCAGGCACCATCACGCTGACGGCCGGACTCGGCGGCATGGGCGGCGCCCAGCCCCTCGCCGTGACGATGAACGACGGCGTCGCGATCTGCGTCGACTGCGACGTCACTCGCATCGACCGCCGGATCGCGCACAAGTACCTCGACACCAAGGCCACCGACATCCACGACGCCCTGCGTCTCGCGATCGAGGCCCGCGACGCGAAGCGCCCGCTGTCGATCGGCCTCGAAGGCAACGCCGCGGAGATCTTCCCCGAACTGCTCGCCATGAACGCCCCCATCGACATCGTCACCGACCAGACGTCGGCACACGACCCGCTGTCGTACCTGCCGCTCGGGATCGATTTCGCCGACATGAAGGCGATGGCCGACAAGGACCCGGTGAAGTTCACCGAGGACTCCCGCGCATCGATGGCACGGCACGTCGCCGCGATGGTCGGCTTCCTCGACAAGGGCGCCGAGGTGTTCGACTACGGCAACTCCATCCGTGACGAGGCCCGCAAGGCCGGCTACTACCGCGCGTTCGACTTCCCCGGATTCGTGCCCGCCTACATCCGTCCGCTGTTCGAGGAGGGCCTCGGCCCGTTCCGCTGGGCCGCGCTGTCGGGTGACCCGAAGGACATCGCCGCCACCGACAAGGCGATCCTCGAACTGTTCCCCGAGAACGAGCACCTGAAGCGCTGGATCACGATGGCGGGCGAGAAGGTGGCGTTCGAGGGTCTGCCGGCCCGGATCTGCTGGCTCGGCTACGGCGAACGGCACAAGGCCGGCCTGAAGTTCAACGAGATGGTGGCGTCCGGCGAGCTGTCCGCGCCCGTCGCCATCGGCCGCGATCACCTCGATTCCGGATCCGTCGCCTCCCCGTACCGCGAGACCGAGTCGATGCTCGACGGCTCCGACGCGATCGCCGACTGGCCGTTGCTCAACGCACTCGTCAACACCGCGTCGGGGGCGTCGTGGGTGTCCATCCACCAGGGCGGCGGCGTCGGCATGGGACGGTCCATCCACGCCGGTCAGGTGTGCATCGCGGACGGCACCGACCTGGCCGCCGAGAAGCTGGAGCGGGTTCTGACCAACGATCCCGGCATGGGCGTCATCCGGCACGTCGACGCCGGATACGACCATGCGATCGACGTCGCCAAGGAGCGTGGCGTGCGCGTGCCGATGTCCGAAGGATGATCGCAGGCCCGAGCGACCGTATTTTCGAACCACTGGAAGGAACAGCAGTGACAGCGAACACCTCCCGCTCCACAGTGCTGACCGGCATCGGCACCCTGGTGACCAACGACCCGACAGTGGGGGAAGGTCCGCTCGGGCTGATCCGCGACGCCGCCGTCGTCTTCGACGGCGGCGTGGTGGCCTGGGTCGGCAGCGCCGACTCGGCGCCGGCCGGGGACGTCGGGCACGATCTCGACGGCCGGGCGGTGCTGCCGGGCTTCGTGGAGAGCCACTCGCATCTCGTGTTCGGCGGGGAACGGGCGGAGGAATTCGCGGCGCGGATGGCGGGACAGCCGTACGCGGCGGGTGGCATCCGCAACACGATCGAGGCGACACGGAACGCGACCGACGAACAACTGCAGGCGAACACGCGGCGACTGCTGGACGAGTCCCTGCGGTCGGGCAGCACCACCGTGGAGTGCAAGACCGGGTACGGGCAGACGGTCGCGCACGAACTGCGCAGCACGAGGATCGCAGCCTCCCTCACCGACGAGGTGACGCTGCTCGCCGCTCACGTTCCGCCGCCGGAATACGCGGGGCGGGCCGACGACTACGTCGCCATGGTGTGCTCGGAGATGATCGACGCCTGTGCACCGCAGGCGAAATGGATCGACGTGTTCTGCGAGACCGGCGCGTTCGACCGCGATCAGGCACACGCCGTTCTCACCGCCGGGATGGCGAAGGGCCTGATCCCCCGCGTCCACGGCAACCAGCTCCGCGAGGGCCCCGGGGTCCAGCTCGCCGTCGAACTGGGGGCCGCGTCCGTCGACCACGTCTGCTACACCACGCAGGCCGACATCGATGCGCTGGCGCAGAGTTCGACGGTGGCCACTCTCCTGCCCGGCGCGGATTTCTCGACCCGCAACAAGTACCCGGACGCCCGGGCCCTGCTCGACGCGGGTGTCACGGTGGCGCTCGGTGCGGATTGCAACCCCGGCACCAGCTACACCACCAGCCTGCCGTTCTGCATCGCGATCGCGGTGCGGGACATGCACATGACCCCGGACGAAGCCATCTGGGCGGCCACGGCGGGCGGTGCCCGCGCGCTGCAACGTGCCGACGTCGGGGTCCTGCGTCCCGGCGCGCGGGCCGATGTCCTCGCGCTGGACGCGCCGTCGTACCTACACTTGGCCTACCGGCCCGGCGTCCCCCTGGTCAGCGATGTGTGGCGGGGCGGCGAACTCGCCTGGTCCGCGCACACCGGTCACGAGAAAGCGAGGGCCCTGCGATGATGGAGAACCTGCTGATTCCCCCGCCCCCCTGGGTCGGCAGGGTGGACGGCACGTCGAGTCACCACCTCCGCTGGCACCAGGCCGTGACGCCCCTTCACGACGGCGCCGAGCCCGGCGCCTGCGTGCTGATCGGTTTCTCGAGCGACGAGGGCGTGGAGCGGAACAAGGGACGCCGCGGGGCGGCGCGCGGCCCGGACGCGCTGCGGGGCGCGCTGTCGTCGATGGCGCTCGCCGAGCCGCTCCGCGTCTACGACGCCGGCACCGTCGCGGTCACCGACAATCGTCTCGAGGCCGGGCAGATGGCGCTCGGCTCCGTGGTCGCCGCGACGCTCGACGCCGGCCAGTTCCCGGTGGTCCTCGGCGGCGGCCACGAGGTGGCCTACGGGACGTACCTCGGTCTGGCACAGGCCGCCGTCCGCACACCCAAGCGGCGGATCGGGATCCTGAACCTGGACGCCCACTTCGACCTGCGGTCCGATCCGGTCCCGAGTTCGGGCACACCGTTCCGGCAGATCCTCGAACAGGAGCATGCGTCGGGCACCGCCCTGCAGTACTCCGTGCTCGGCATCAGCCAGCCGAGCAACACCACCGCACTGTTCGACACCGCACGCGGATACGACGTCCGCTACCTCCTGGACGACGACTGCTCGGTCTCCGACCGGCACCGGGTGGCCGTCTTCGTCAGCGAGTTCCTGTCGGACGTCGATCTCGTCTACCTCACCATCGACCTCGACGTCCTTCCCGCCGCGGTCGCGCCGGGAGTGAGCGCTCCCGCCGCGTACGGCGTTCCGGCGGAGACGATCCAATTCGTGTGCGACGCCGTCGCCGCCAGCGGAAAACTCGCGGTGTGCGATGTGGCCGAGCTCAATCCGTCGTTCGACATCGACAACCGCACGGCCCGCACCGCCGCCCGGTTGATCCATCGGATCGTCACGAAACGCATCCCGATCGCGGTGTGAGGTCACCCGGGAGCGTCCGCTCAGACCTCCCCCAGCACTGCGCGCAGACGGGTGACGAACGCGGCGGGGTCGTGGGCGAAGCCGATGTGGTCGCCGGGGAACATAGTGGGCTCGACGCCCAGTCCGGCGGCGAGCGCCCGCGACGTACGGTCGCAGAGTTGGCCACCCGACTCCTCGCCGATCCCGACCACGACGCGGGTGGGCGCCGAGCTCAGGGCGGTGACGTCCGGGCACCAGCGGGTGGTGGGGCGCAGCATGTGCGCGTGCTGGAAGTAGTCGTCCGCCTCCGTCTGCGCATCCCGTTCGCCCGCGAACATCTGCTGGAACGCTTCCTCGGGCAGGTGGATGTTCGCCAGGGCCAGGAACTTCCTCCACGCCCCCACGACATCCCCGGTCAGGTGGGTGTCGATGATCTCGTCGGTCTTCACGCGCAGCTGCTCGCGGTCGTCGAGTAACTCGTCCAGCGGCGGCTCGTGGGCGATCACGGTGTGGACCAGCTCGGAATGCGCCTGCACCAGCGCGAGCGCACTGACGGCGCCGCCGCTGGAGCCGAACACCACGGCAGGGCCCGCGTCGAGGTGCATCAGGAGCCGGGCGAGGTCGTCCGCGCGCATCTCCGGGGTCGAATCGCGATCCCGGTCGTCGACCGGGCTGCGGTGGATGCCCCGCGGGTCCGTCGTGAGCACGGTGTAGTCGGACGAGAGCAGATCCGCCGCCGGCGCGAAGGAGTCGGCGTCCATCGGGGCGCCGACGAGCACCACGACGGGACCCGTGCCCCGCACTTCGTAGTACAGCCCGGCACCGGGGACGTCGAGGATCCGGGCGTCGGCGGTGGCGGTCGATGTGGAATTCATCGGTTCTCCTCGTTCGGGATGGTGATTCTCGGTCGCAGGTAGGACCGCCCCCGAGGGGCAGAATCATCGGTCGAGGGGGAAAATTTCTTCCGCAGACCTGGTACAGCGCCCCGGATTCGCAGGAATCGTGGGCGTACCACTGGAAGCACGCGCGCCTTGATGACAGGATGATATCCACGCGAACGGGATCTCGATGTGAGGTCCCGGGCGGCAACTGCAGGGAGTGAACGGTATGGCGCAGGGTGTTGTGAAGTGGTTCAACAGCGAGAAGGGCTTCGGATTCATAGCGCCGGACGACGGCAGCGCGGACGTGTTCGTTCACTACTCCGAGATCTCGGGCAGCGGCTACAAGTCGCTGGAGGAGAACCAGCGGGTGGAATTCGAGGTCGGACAGGGCCAGAAGGGCCCGCAGGCCCAGAATGTCCGGGCCGTCTGACCGACGCCCCGATGACACTGCGACGAGGTCGCAGATGACACTGTGACGAGGTCGCACCCGAGCGGTGCGGCCTCGTTGTGGTGACAGGCCCCGGGACAGCTATCTCGCGAGGCCGAAGCTTCCCACCTGGTTGCCGCCCACGTACACGGCCCCGGTGTAGGTCCCGTCTGCGTTGGGGGAAATCCTGTCGGTCAGGAACCCCAGACCCGATGGGCCGTAGTCGATGACGGTGTTTCCGTTCCCGTCCTGCGAGGTCGTGCCCGCGAGACCGGTCAGACCGAACGCGAAGTTGTTGACGACCGTGCCGCCCTGGAACGTCTTGCCCTTCCAGATCAACTCACCCGCCGGCGCGGTGGTCGTTCCCTGATACGTGCCGGACGGCACGGCGGGTTCCGCCACGCCCGTCCCCGCGCCGGCGAAAACCGCGCCGATCATCGTTCCCGCGGTGACGATCCCTCGTGTGATCGTGCGCATGAAGCCTCCCTCTGCCGTGCCGCACGGAGTGTGCGCTGTGCGTCCGTGGTCGAGTACCCGCTTCCGTGCCGTGGACACCGGCACCCCTGGACAAATTCGCCGGTCTCCTTCATAGTCGATATGCCACCAAGTGGCATTGTCATTTCACTAGGTGGCAATCCCGATCTTCCGACAGGAGTTTCCGTGACCGATCAGCTGCTCGACGCCGCCGAGTTCCGCGGCGCAGTGCGTGCATTCGCCAACCGTGAGATCCACCCCGGCGCGGCGTTCCGTGACGAGACGCGGGAGTTCCCGGCGGAGTTGGTGAAGCGACTGGGCGAACAGGACCTGATGGGCATCTCGGTGCCCGAGGAGTTCGGCGGACTGGGCCTGTCCACCAAGACACAGCTGATCGCGATCGAGGAGGTGGCCCGCACCGACGCCGCCCTCGCCTCGATCTACACCGCGCACTACCTGGGGCTCGAGCCGATCCTCGTCGGCGGAACCGAGGAGCAGAAGCGCCGGTGGCTGCCCCGGCTCGCGTCCGGTGAGCTGCTCGCCGGGTTCGCCCTCACCGAACCGGACGCCGGCTCCGACATCGCCTCGATGCGCACGACGGCGCGGCGCGAGGACGACGGGTGGCACCTGTCCGGTTCGAAGACGTACATCTCCAACGCCAAGGAGGCCGACCTGGTCGTCCTCTTCGCCAAGACCGATCCGTCCGCTGGCTTCCGCGGCATCACCGCCTTCGTCCTCCCCCAGGGCACCCCCGGCGTGAGTTACTCCGAGCCCCAGGACAAGCTGGGCATCCGGTCCGCCCCCACCTACACCGTCTTCCTCGACGACGTGGTGCTTCCCCCCGACGCCGTGGTGGGAACGGAGGGCCGCGGCGGCAACATCGCGCTCACCGCCCTCAACCGCGCCCGCATCGATGTGGCCGCGATGGCCAACGGAATCGCCCTGCGCGCTTGGGAACTGGGACGCTCCTACGCGGCCGAGCGCAAGCAGTTCGGACACCCCATCGCCGAATTCCAGGCGATTCAGCTGCTGCTGGGCGCGTGCGACGCGCAGCTCGTCGCCTCCCGCGTCACCGCGGACTGGGCGGCGGACGTGAAGGATGCCGGGGCCGACCTGCGCCGCGCCGCGTCCGTGTCGAAGTACGTGGCCACGGAGGCCTGCTTCTCGATCGTCGACCAGACCGTGCAGATTCACGGCGGCGCCGGTTTCATGCGCGAATCCGAGATCGAACGCCTCTACCGCGACTGCCGGATCCTCCGGATCTTCGAGGGCACCTCGCAGATCCAGCTGCTCACCATCGCCTCCAACGCGCCGTCCCCGCGCTCGACCGACTTCTGAGAGGGCCTGTGATGCCTCCCCTGCCTCCCCTGGACGGCGTCCGCGTCGTCGATCTCTCCCGCGTCCTCGCCGGACCGTATTGCACGGCGCTGCTCGCAGACGCCGGCGCCGACGTCGTCAAGATCGAGCCCGCCGCCGGCGAGGACTCGCGGCACCTGGGCCCGTTCCGCGACGGCGAGAGCATCTATTTCAACGTGCTGAACCGCGGAAAACGCTCGCTGGCACTGAATCTCAAGGACGACTCGGACCGGAAGGTGCTGTTCGACCTGCTCGACACGGCGGATGTTCTCGTCGAGAATTTCCGGCCCGGCGTGACCGCCCGCCTCGGCATCGACTACGACACCGTCCACACCCGCAACCCCCGGCTCGTCTACGCGTCCATCTCTGGTTTCGGGCAGGACGGGCCGCTCGCGGGTTCGGCCGCCTACGACCTCGTCGTGCAGGCGATGTCGGGGATCATGAGCATCACCGGTTCCCCCGAATCCGGGCCGACCCGGCTCGGCGAATCGTTCGGCGACCTCGTCGCGGGACTGTTCGCGGCGTGGGGCATCAGCTCCGCCCTGGTCGGCACGCGGGAATCGGGTGTGGGGCAACACCTCGACGTCGCCATGTTCGACAGCATGCTGGCCATGCTCCCCACCGCGCACAGCCAGTTGCAGGCGTCGGGGGTCGCACCGGTGGGAGTGGGCAATCGCCATCCCGTCTCCACCCCGTTCGACACGTACCGGGCGTCGGACGGCCAGTTCGTCCTGGCCGTCGCCAGCCAGTCCGGATTCGAGAAGCTCGCCCGCACCATGGATCGCGCAGACCTTCTCGGCGACAACCGTTTCGCCGACGACACGTCCCGCACCGATCACGAACCGGCCCTGCGCGCGGAGATCGAGATCTGGGCGAAGGACAAGACGGTTGCCGAGGTGGTCGCGGTCCTCGGCGCGGCCGGACTGGCGAGCTCCGAGATCTGGAACGTGGAACAGGCGTTGTCGTCCGAGCAGAGCAGGCACCGGGGACTCGTGGAGTCGTTCGATCATCCGGTCGCGGGAACGATCGACTACGTCCGGCAGCCGGTCGTGTTCGGCGACAGCGCGCGCCCCGGGGTCCGCCGCAGCCCGCTGCTCGACGAACACCGGCAGCCCCTGCTGTCCGAGATCGCGTCGCGGTAGATTCACGCCGACACCCGCGACAATCAGGAGAGAACCCATGGCCCCCGGAGATGTGACCCGCAGCGCGAGCCGCACCTTCGAACTGCTCGGCGCGATCACCGAGCAGGGCGGCTTGACGCTCGGCGACGCCGCGAAAGCCGCCGGCCTCGCCACGAGTACCGCACTGCGCCTGATCCGCAGCATGGAGCAGAGCGAATTCCTGGTCCGCGGCGACGACAACGTCTACCGGGCCGGGCCGCGACTTCTCCAGATCGGCGCCCGGGCGATCAGCGACAACCAGCTGCTGTCCCGGGCCCGGCCCGCGATGGTCGCGATCGCGGAGGGAACCCGCGAATCCACGTACCTGTCGACCCACGGCCCGAAGGGCACAGCCCTGTATCTCGCGCAGATCGAGGGCACCCACGCGATCCGGCACATGGGATGGGTGGGGCAGACGGTGCCGCTCGAGGGCACGGCCGTCGGCGCCGCGCTGCGGGGCGACCTGCAGAGCGAGGGATACGCGATCGCCCACGACACCATCGAGGACCAGTCGACGGGTGTGGCGGCCCCGATCTACGACGCGGTGGGGCGGATCGTGGGCGCGCTCAGCATCATCGGGCCGACGTTCCGCCTCGACGACGCACTCTGCGCCCAGCACGGTCAGGTTCTCGTCGAGCGTTGCCGTGCGCTGTCGGCCGAACTGGGCTCCCCGACCCGGTGAGCGGCGGTCAGCTACCCATGCTGGTCCGGACGAACTCGCGGAACGTGAGGACCATCGGTTCGCGGGCCCGGCCCCGCCGGTAGATCAGCGAAAACGGTGCTTGATAGCCGAACGACGCCGGCAGGATCGGGCGGAGCCGGTTCCGGTCCACCCAGTACTCCGCGTAGTGCTCGGGCAGGTATCCGATGTACGCGCCGGACAGCACGAGGATGAGCTGCGCCTCCATGTTCTCCACCGTCGCCGACGGTTGGGGGAACCCCTGGCGGGCGAGTTCCTGCTCGGACCAGTAGCCGCGGGTCACCATCCGCTGTTGCGTGATGACCTCCGGCGGCACCCGCTTCCTGCCGAACAGCGGATGCTTGTCGCTGCAGTACAGCCAGTGCTGCTCCCGGTGCAGCGCCTGGGAGACGAGACCGTTCATCGGTGAGGCGAACGCGCCGACTGCGACGTCGATCCGGTCGTCGAGCACGCCGACCTGCAATTCGTGCGGGGTCTGGATCTTCAGGTCGAGGTAGACGGCGGGGTGGTCCTTGCTGAACACGCCGATCACGTCGGCGAGCGGCAGCGTGGCGTCGGTGACGGTGGAATCGAGAACGCCGATGGTGAGGGTTCCCCGGAGCTCCCCCTGCAGCGCGGCGCCGTAGCGTTCGAAGCCCTCGAGTTCGCCGAGGATGCGCAGGCATTCCTTGTGGTAGAGCTCGCCCTTGCTGGTGAGACCGAATCCGGCCCGGCCGCGGTGACACAGGACGATGCCGAGGTGCCGTTCGAGCTGGCTCATGTAGGTGCTGATCGCGGAGGCGGACAGTCCGAGTTCCTGCTGCGCGGGCGCGAACCCCTGGTGGCGGACAACGGCCGCGAAGATCTGGAGGAGCTTCAGATCGGGCAGCGAGCTGCGCATCGCACTCCTCCGGCGGGGTCGAAAACAGGGTGTGAGCTGGCTCGCACCATTACTTCACGATTTTCTGAAGTGATTATTTGTATCAAGTGATTTATTTCACGTCAATGTTCTCCTACCGTCTAGGGCAACGGTCTGACGAGACCGGCACCGACGGGACCACCGCGCCCGTCATCACCGATCCGCTAGGACACGTGAAGGACGCACCATGGACATCACCATCATCCTGATCTACCTGGGCGCGATGCTCGCGTTCGGCTGGTGGGGCAAACGCCGGGCGAGCAACTCCAGCGAATACCTCGTCGCCGGCCGCCGCCTCGGCGGATTCCTCTACACCAGCACGATGGCGGCGGTCGTCATCGGCGGCGCCTCCACCGTCGGCGGCGTCGGCCTCGGCTACAAGTACGGCATCTCCGGAATGTGGCTGGTCGTGTCGATCGCCGCCGGCGTTCTCCTGCTCAGCCTGCTCTTCGCCGCGCGGATCCAGCGCCTGAAGGTCTACACCGTCTCCGGGATGCTGAAACTCCGGTACGGCATCGACGCCACCGGCGCGTCCGGTCTCGTGATGATGGCCTACACCCTCATGCTCACCGTCACCTCCACGATCGCCTACGCCACCATCTTCAACGTGCTGTTCGGCTTCGACCGGACACTGTCGGTGGTCCTCGGCGGCCTCATCGTCGTGGCCTACTCGGCGATGGGCGGCATGTGGTCGATCACGCTCACCGACGTCGTCCAGTTCGTCATCAAGACCATCGGCGTCTTCGTCCTGCTCCTCCCGTTCACATGGAGCAAGGCGGGCGGGTACGCCGGCATCAAGGAGCGCGTGGGCGAACAGGCACTCGGGCTCGGCACCATCGGCACCGGCACCATCATCACGTTCTTCGTCGTCTATACGCTCGGCATCCTCATCGGACAGGACATCTGGCAGCGGGTGTTCACCGCGAAGTCGCCGGAGGTCGCACGGTGGGGCGGCGTCACCGCCGGCATCTACTGCCTGCTGTACGGCGTCGCGGGCGCACTGATCGGCCTGGCCGCGTCGGCCCTCATGCCCGACATCGGGTCGTCCGACGACGTGTACGCCGACGTCGCCGTCCACGTCCTGCCCGTCGGCCTCAGCGGCATCGTCCTCGCCGCCGCGGTGGCCGCGATGATGTCAACCGCGTCCGGCGCACTGATCGCCACCGCCACCGTAGCCCGGCAGGACGTCCTTCCGCTGGTCGCCCAGATCTTCGGCCGCACACGCCCCGAGCTGGACACGTCCGATCCGGAAGCCGACGTACGCGGCAACCGCCTCTACGTGATCGTGATCGGCCTCGTCAGCATCGTGATCGCCGCGCTCATCAACGACATCGTCTCCGCGCTCACGATCGCCTACGACATCCTGGTCGGCGGGCTCCTCGTCCCGATCCTCGGTGGCCTGGTCTGGAAGCGCGCCACCGGAACCGCGGCCATGGCGGCCATGGCGGTGGGTACCGTGGCGACAATCGCGACGATGTTCGTCGTCGGTGACGTCATGGCGAACGAACCGGTGTACGTCGGACTCGTCAGCGCCCTGGTGCTGTTCGTGGCCACCAGCCTGATCACCGAACCCACCCCGGCGAACGTGATGTCGGTGTGGAACGCGCGAGTGTCGGGAAAGGACGAGGAAGACCCGGTTCCGGTCCCGGCACCGATAGCCTGAGTGGCATCAGCGCACGAAAGTGAGTGCGCACGAGCGGGAGGAATGATCGTGCCGAAGATCGTCGACCACGACGAGCGGAGACGGGCGCTCGCCGACGCCGTTCTCGCGTTGATCGCCCGGGAGGGGATCTCCGCCGTCACCACGCGAGCGGTGGCGGAGGAGAGCGGGTGGTCGACCGGAGTGTTGAACCACTACTTCGGATCCCGGCACGAACTGCTCCTCGCGGCGCTGCGCCGGGCCGGCGACATCCAGGGCGACCGGTACCGCACGATCCTCGACGAGGAGGGCGCCGGCCCGATCGAGAAGCTGCGGAACATCACCGCCAGCATCCTGCCGCTCGACGAACGCCGACTGGCGATGACCCGCGTGTTCCTGTTCTTCTACGCGGAGGGTGCGGCCGAGGAAACGGCGCGCGGTGAGATCGCGGCCTTCCTCGCCCGCTGGCGGGGCGTCGTGCGCGAGTCGGTCGTCGCCGCACAGCGGGAGGGCACCGTCTCCACCGACCTCGACGCGGACGCCGTCACCGTCGCGCTGGTGGCACTGACCGACGGTCTTGCATTGCAGGCCATCCTGGATCCCGTTGTCATGAAGGCGATCAGCGCGGAGGACGCGGCCGCGCGCTGCGTGGACGCCGCCGTGCGACGGACCACCGAAGATGCGGGAGCAGTAGGTAGATGACCGACCGCGTCGTCGTCCTCGACGACTTCATTCCGGCCGAAGCGCTGTCCGATTCGCTTGCCGCCGCGGGTATTTCCGCGGACGTCGTGCACCAGTCCGAGTTCCCGTCCGGCCCGGGCGTCATCGCCTTGCTCGTGGGCCCGGAGAACACCGGCCTGGGGCCCCGTCACCTGGCGGATCTCCCGGACCTGCGACTGCTGTCGGCCACGTCCGCCGGGTACGACCACCTGCCGGTGTCGGCGGCCCACGAACGCGGCCTCTGGGTCACGCGGGCGGTGGACTACTGCACCGAGGAGGTCGCGGATCACGCGCTCACGCTCACCCTCGGACTGCTCCGATCCACCCACGCCCTCGACCGCTCCGTGCATGCCGGCGTGTGGGACGTCACCGCCGCGCCGCCGCGGCGGATCGCGGGAACCGTGCTGGGCCTCTACGGTTTCGGCCGGATCGCCGGTGCTTTCGCACTGCGCGCCCGAGCCCTCGGGATGACCGTCCTCGTCAGCGGCCGCGGGCTGGGCGACCGCGCCGGGGAACTGGCGGCCGAGGGCATCGAGGTGGTCGAGTTCGAGGACCTGCTGCGCCGCACCGACGTGCTGAGCCTGCACGTCCCCCTGACTTCCGAGACGCGGGGTCTGATCGGCGAGCGTGCGCTGGCCGCGATGAAGCGCGGCGGATATCTGGTGAACGTCTCCCGCGGCGGACTCGTCGATCACGACGCGCTCGGCGCCGCGCTGCGCAGTGGACACCTCGCCGGTGCGGCCGTCGATGTTCTTCCGAACGAGCCGCCCGCACAGGACGATCCGATCCTGCAGATCCCGAACCTCGTGATCACCCCGCACGCCGCGTGGTACTCACCGCAGGTCGCGCGCACCCTGGCGCAGCAGTCGGCCCGCAATGTCGCGGCGGTCCTGACGGGCGCATCCCCGGTGGGCGTCGTCGCCGCACCGGGGATGTGATCGCCCGTCCTTGTAAGCCGCTGTCAGTCCTTGTAGTCGGGGGCGGTGCGGTCCAGCATCCGCAGAAGCGCCGCCCACGCCATCTCGTAAGCCTGATCGTCGGCGTAGTCGTCCGTGGCCTCGCCGGCGAACTGCCGCGCGGTGTGCTCGGCGATCTCGGGCGACGGAACGCGCAGTTCACCCGACGCCTGGGCGGCGATCTGGATGTCACACGCCTTCTCCAGATAGAACATTCGCAGAAACGCCTCGGCGGCGGATTCACCCACGGTGAGCAGTCCGTGATTGCGCAGGATCATCGCGGGGTGGTCGCGGAGATCCTCGACCAACCGCACGCGTTCGGCCGTGTTGAGGGCGATGCCCTCGTAGTCGTGGTAGCCGACCCGGTTGTAGAACTCCATCGAGATCTGGTTCAGCGGCAGCAGTCCCTGCTCCTGCGCGGCCACCGCACACCCGGCCTTCGTGTGGGTGTGCAGCACGCACTGCGCGTCCGGCCGGGCCTCGTGAATCGCGCCGTGGATCACGAATCCCGCAGGGTTGACGTGATATTCGGACGGTTCGACGAGTTCGCCGTCGAGATCGATCTTCACCAGGTTGGAGGCGGTGATCTCCTCGAAGAGCAGGCCGTACGGGTTGATGAGGAAATGATGTTCGGGCCCGGGAATCCGGACCGAGACGTGCGTGAAGATGAGGTCGGTCATCTTGAAATGCGCGAGCAGGCGGTACACCGCCGCCAGTTCACGACGCAGTTCCGCCTCGGTCTTCGCCGGGCTCGTTCGGCCCTGCGACGTAACGGTGGGTGCACTCATGCGGGATCTCCTTGATCACCGAAGGGATTTCGGCTTAAATATATCAAGCGATTTATTTAAGTGCCAGCCCTCGGATCAGTCGAGCCGCCCACCCAGCATGCCCCGCAGCGAGCGCAGGCAGAGTTCACGTAGCTCGCCCTCGGCGATCGACGGGTGGTCGAGCCAGTCCATGCAGACGGCACGGACGAAGGCGATCCATCCGCGCACCGCGACGCCGACGAGTTCCCGCTCACCGTCGGGGGGATCGAGCGCGTCGACGATGCGGCGCTGCTGGGCGTCGAGTTCCCGCTCGACGATGGCCCGGATGTCGGCGTCGGCCGACAGCGCGCCGTGGTTGATGGCCCGGACTCCGTGCCGGTGGCTCGCGACGTGCTCGAAGTACGCGTCGAGGCCGGCCGCGACCTGTTCCTCGACGGGGAGGGTGGAGTCGGGGGCCGTCACGTCGAGCAGTCGTTCGGATTCGCGTTCGACGATCGCGGCGAAGAAATCCCGCTTCGTCGGGAAGTAGTGGTACATCAATCCGCGCGACACCTCGGCGAGTTCGGCTACCTCCTCGATCCACACGTCCTCGTAGGGGCGGTCCGCGAACAGCCGCGCGCCGATGTCGAGTAACTGCGCGCGCCGCTGTTCCGGGGCGAGTCGTCGGCGGGCGCTGGTCATGCCAGTCACCGTACTGCTTGACACCGTTTCAGTAAGGGGTACCTTGCGTACTAGACATCAATTCAGTAACGCAGGCCACATCGACACGGGGGTCGACATGAGCGTCGAATCACTGCACACCACGGCGGATGCGACCATCCCGCATCCTCGATGGCGGCTTCCCGTCGTCGGCGACGTCTTCGGGATCAGCATCCGCACTCCCTTGCAGAATTCGATGGAGATCGGCAGAAAACTCGGGCCCATCTTCGAGCGCAACGTCCTCGGCAATCGGTTCGTATTCGCCTCCGGTGCCGACATGGTCGCAGAACTCTCCGACGAATCCCGGTTCGCGAAACACCTCGCACCCGGCGTCGCGTCGTTGCGCGAGGTGGGCGGCGACGGCTTGTTCACCGCGTACAACCACGAGCCGAACTGGAGCAAGGCGCACAACCTCCTCGCCCCAGCGTTCACGAAATCCGCGATGCGGTCGTATCACCGCACGATGCTGGATGTCGCAGGCGAACTGACGGAGCACTGGGACGAGCGGGTGGACGGCTCCCCCGTCGACGTCTCCTCCGACATGACGAAGCTGACGCTCGAGACCATCGGCCGCACCGGCTTCAGCTATTCCTTCGACTCGTTCGGACGCGAGCGCCCGCACCCCTTCGTGCAGGCGATGGTCGGTGCGCTGAGCCATTCGCAGCGCACCACGTTCGTGAAGTCCAGCGCGCTCGGGCGCCTGCTGATGCGACGGTCGGATCGACGCAACATCGCCAACCTGGAACACATGGCCGAGGTCGTCGACGAGGTGATCCGCGCCCGCCGCGACAGCGCCGAGGACGGCCCCGAGGACCTGCTCGAACTCATGCTGCGGGCCGCCCGGGAGAACGACCCCCATCGCATCGACGAGTTGAACATCCGCCACCAGGTGGTGACGTTCCTGGTCGCGGGACACGAGACCACCTCCGGTGCACTGTCGTTCGCCCTGTACTACCTGTCGCGGCATCCCGACGTCCTCGCGAAGGCGCAGGCGGAGGTCGATGCGGTCTGGGGCGACGAAGAGCCCGCATTCGAGCAGATCGCGAAGCTCCGCTACGTGCGCCGGGTGCTCGACGAATCGTTGCGGCTGTGGCCGACAGCCCCCGCGTACGGCAGGGAGGCAACCGTCGACACCACCCTCGTCGGCAAGTACCCGATGAAGGTCGGCGACTGGGTGCTCGTCCTCATCCCCGCCCTGCACCGCGACCCCGTGTGGGGTGACGATCCCGAGGTGTTCGACCCCGACCATTTCCTCCCCGAGCGCATCCGGTCCCGCCCCGCGCACGTGTACAAGCCGTTCGGGACCGGCGAACGCGCCTGCATCGGAAGGCAGTTCGCCCTCCACGAGTCGGTCCTGGTCCTCGGCACGATCCTGCGTCGATACGACATCGTGGGCGACCCGGACTATCGACTGAAGGTCGCCGAGCGCCTCACCCTCATGCCCGAGGGCTTCACGCTGCAGCTCCGCCGGCGTTGACCCCCGCTTCGGTCGCTTAATGTCACATCGGTCTACTTCGACTGCACCGATGTGACATCGGGCGAAGCGTGTCACGTGGTCGCGCGGGCCAGAACTTCCGTCACGACGTGTTCGGCGATGGCGAGGGACGACGTCGCACCCGGTGAGGGCGCGTTCCGGACGTGGATTACGCGTTCCGACCCGGTGATGACGAAGTCGTCCTCGAGGCTGCCGTCGGCGTTCATCGCCTGAGCGCGGATGCCCCGGGGCCCGCGGGTGACGTCGGAGCGGCGCACGTCGGGCACGTACTTCTGCGCCTCCTTCACGAACTGGCCCGTGCTGAGGACGGTGCGGGCCTCGCGGACCGCCGCCGCGGTGTTGTGCACGGCGAACCGCCAGAACCCGGGAAACCCGACCGCCGACATCACGTCCGACGCCGACCATCCCCGACGGTCGTACGCCTCCCGCCCGAAGGAGAGAAAGGCGTTCGGTCCGAGCATGATTCGTCCGTCGATCCGCTTGGTGAGGTGGACGCCGAGGAACGGGTACCGCGGGTCCGGAACCGGGTAGATCAGCCCCTTCACGAGCGAGGACCGCTCGGGTTCGAGCAGGAAGTAGTCGCCGAAGAAGGGCACCACGCGAGGCGATCGCGGTTCACCCGACATCAGTGCCACCCGGTCGGACTGGAGTCCGGCGCACGTGACCACCAGGTCGAAGACCTCACTGCCCTGCCCGGTGGTGACCACCGTTTCCGCGGTCCGGCTGTCCAGGCCCACGACCTCCCGGCCGAGGCGCACGCGTCCACCCGCGGCGGCGATGTCCGCGGCGAGAGCCTCCGCGACCGCCACGTAGTCGATGATCGCGGTGTGCGGCGAGTGCACGGCGGCGACTCCCCGCGCGTGCGGTTCGATCTCGGGGATCTCCTCCCCCGCGACCTTGCGGATGCCGGGGACCCCGTTGGCCACCGCTCTGTCGAAGATGGCGTCCATCCGCGCCACTTCGGACGAGTCGTGGGCAACCACCACTTTGCCGCATTCCTCGTAGGCCACGCCCTTGTTCTCCGCGTACTGCTGCAGGAGGGTGACACCACGTCGGCACAGGCGCGCTTTGAGGCTGCCCGGCGGGTAGTACAGGCCGGCGTGGACGACGCCGCTGTTGTGTCCGGTCTGGTGGGCCGCGACCCGGGTCTCCTTTTCGAACAGCGTCACCTCGACGGCGTCCATGCGGTGCAGAAGTTCCCGGGCGACCGCCAGACCGATGATGCCGCCGCCGATGACGGCGGCACGAATCTTCGCCATGAGCACCCCTCCGTATATACCGTTTTCGAGATACCATCGATGGTATGTCGACCACCCCTCGACGCACGTCTTTTCCCGGACTGGAGCACCTGTCCGATCGGCGTCGAGCGCTGCTGGACGAGCTCGTCACCACCCGCCGCGAGCACGGCCTGACGCAGACGGAGATCGCCGCCCACATGGGCACGTCGCAATCGGCCGTGGCACGGCTCGAACGCGGCGACGTCGACCCCCGCCTGTCGACGCTCGAACGGTATGCGGAGGCCGTGGGCCGGACGGTCGACTGGACGATCTCAGCGCATCGGGAGTCATCATCATGATCTGGCCACCACCCACCCCACCACCGGTCCCGCCGTTTCACACGCCCTGGCAGCCGGACCCCCGGCAACCACCCGCGCCGATGCCCGTCACGTCCGTGCCCGCTCCCGCTCCCGGTCCCGACTGGCTGGCCGAGCGCCTGTTCGACAAACGGATCGTGTCGCTGACCGGCCGACTCGACGCCGAGGCCACCAACCGTGCGGCGGCGTCGCTCGCGTTGCTCGACGCCTCGGGCGACGGGGAGGTCCAGTTGTGGCTGCACGGCGTCGACGCCGACGTCGATGCGGCCGCCACGCTCCTCGACACCCTCGACCTGATGGGGGTTCCGCTGCACGTCCACTGCCGCGGCGACGTCCGCGGTATGGCGGTCGCCCTCCTCGCGCCCGCCGACCGCCGGACGGCGGCGTCGCACGCCACGTTCCACCTCCGTGAACCGCAGACCTCCTGCACCGGTCCGGCGTCGGACGTCGCCATCGCCGCCGAACACCACGAGCAGCAGCTGCGGCGGCTGCAGCAGCGGATCGCCGACTCCTGCGGGCGCCCCGTCGACGCGGTGAGCGGTGACATGCGGGACCACCGGATCCTCACCGCAGACGAGGCGCGCGACTACGGGTTGATCGACGCCGTCACCGGCGCGCGCTCCGTCGACAGCGAGTAGACCGGCAGCCGCACTCCTTTTCGGCTCCCGCGCACGTTTTCGGGCGCAATTTCGCGTGCGCGAACCGAGAAGGGGTGCGTCTGTGCCCCCGGACGTCCGCGGGAGGACTCTTGCGCCCAGCACCTCGACGGGGGAATCATCCGAGGATGACGGTCGAACGATCGCGCATCACGGTCCACGGGGTCGTGCAGGGGGTCGGCTTCCGCCCGTTCGTCGCGCGACTGGCCGACGACCTGGGACTGCACGGCCACTGCGGCAACGACGACGTCAGCGTGTTCATCGAGATCGAGGGCAAGTCCGCGTCGGTGTCCGAGTTCGTGCGCCGGCTGCGCACGAACGCACCGCCGATGGCCGTGATCGTCGACGCGACCGCCCAGCCCGTGCCGGTGCGCGGCGACGAGTCGTTCCGGATCATCGACAGCAGGCACGTCCCCGGTGCGCGGACGCTGGTGTCGCCGGACGTGGCGACGTGCGCGGATTGTCTTCGCGAACTGGCCGATCCGCACGATCGGCGGTATCGCCACCCGTTCGTCAACTGCACCAACTGCGGGCCCCGGTTCACGGTGATCACCGACCTCCCCTACGACCGGCCCAACACCACGATGGCCGAGTTCCCGCTGTGCGCGAAGTGCCTCGCCGAGTACCGCGACCCCGCGGATCGACGGTTCCACGCCCAGCCGGTGTGCTGCCCCGACTGTGGTCCGCACCTGTTCGCCGAGGTCGACGGGCACCGGATCGACGGGGACGACGCCGTCCTCACCGCGGTGCAGGGGGCGTTGCGGGACGGCCGGATCGTGGCGGTCAAGGGCCTCGGTGGATTCCACCTCGTCTGCGATGCCGCGAACCCCGCCGCCGTCGAGACTGTGCGGGCGCGCAAGCACCGCCCGGACAAGCCGTTCGCGGTGATGACCGCGGACCTGTCCGCCGCCGCCGAGCTGTGCGAGATCTCCGAGCCCGAGAGCGCACTGCTGCGACACCCGGCCCGGCCGATCCTGTTGCTGCGCAAGAAGAACACTGCGTCGGTTGCCGACGGCATCGCACCCGGGATCGACGACCTCGGCGTGATGCTCCCCTACACCCCGCTGCACCACCTCCTGTTCACCCGGACCCCCGGCGCCGGCGTCGACCCACCGCGGGTGCTGGTGATGACGTCCGGCAATCTGAGCGGCGAACCCCTCTGTTTCGACAACGACGACGCCCGCACTCGATTGGCGGACATCGCCGACGTGTTCCTGATGCACGACCGCCGCATCGCGGTGCCCTGTGAGGATTCCGTGCTCGCGGTCGAGGCCGGGGCGGTGCTGCCGATCCGCCGCTCGCGCGGGTTCGCACCGCTGCCGGTCGTGCTCCCCGCGCACGGCCCGGAGATCCTCGCGGTGGGCGCGGAGATCAAGAACACCTTCTGCCTGACCCGGCAGGACTACGCGTTCTGCTCGGCGCATCTCGGCGACATGGGCAGCCTGGAGAGTCAGCGCGCCTTCGAGACGTCGGTGCGGCAGTTGACGCATCTGCACGGGATCACCCCGGAGGCCGTGGTCGCCGACCGGCACCCCGGATATTCGACGCACCACTGGGCCCGGCGCTACAGCGACAGGACCGGCGTCCCCCTGCTCACCGTGCAGCACCACCACGCGCACGTCGCGTCGCTGATGGCCGAACACGGACTGGTCGGGACGACGGTGCTCGGTGTCGCGTTCGACGGGACCGGGTACGGCTGCGACACCACCGTGTGGGGCGGCGAACTCCTCCTCGTCGGCCCGAACGTCCTCGACACGAGGAGGGTGGGACACATCCAGCCCTTCTCGTTGCCGGGCGGTGACGCCGCGGTCCGGAATCCGGTGCGGGTGGCGCTGGCTCTGCTGCACGAGTGCGGGATCACCGACGTCGACGGGTTGCCGTGCGTGGAGGCGATCCCCACCACGGAACGCGCGGCCGTGGAGTCGCAACTTCAGTCGGGTCTCGGTTGCGTCAGGACGACGAGCGCGGGCCGCCTGTTCGACGGCGTCGCGTCGCTGCTCGGGGTCAGGCACCGGGTCACCTACGAGGCGCAGGCGGCCATCGAACTCGAGGCCCTCGCCCGGACCGCCCCGCACCCGGCTCCCCTGGTCATGGAAGTGCAGAACGACCAGCTCAGGCTGCCTCTTCTGCTGTCCGGACTGGTCGCCGGACTCCGCGACGGGACCCCGCCCGCGGCCCTCGCAGTGGGCTTCCACCATGCCCTCGCCGCCGCCACCGCCGACCTCGTCGACCGGGCCGCCACCGTGACCGGCGCGTCGACGATCGGACTCACCGGAGGAGTCTTTCAAAACCGTTTATTCCTCGCACTGGTGAGAGCACACTGGGAGAGCAGCGGTTATCGAGTCCTCACCCACCACCGGGTGCCTCCCAACGACGGAGGACTCTCCCTCGGCCAGGCGGTGATCGGTGCCGCGGCAACCATGCGCGGACCGTGACGTCGGCAGCCCCCGACCGGCCGGTCCGGGACGGGAGCTAGTGAATGACCACCACCGCAGAGGCGGGCGGGCACCTTGTCGACACGGACCTGTCTGCGGATCTCGCCGCCGCAGCATTGTCACTCGCCCGCAGATTCCATGACGGTGCGACACTCTGGGTGATCTCACCCCAGTGGGAACCACATGCCCATCACGTCGCCGTCGAATTCGTGCATCCCGTGATCATGGGCAAACGGGCGCTGCCGTCGGTGGCACTCGTCGAACCCGATCCGGTGGCGCAGGCCCGGGTGGCGAGCAGGCCCGGCGACATCCTGCTGGCCGTGGCGTCGGCGAACGAGCCCGCCGTGGTCGACGCGATGCGCCGCGCACCGGCGTGGGGCGCGATGACGCTGTGGATCGGGGCAGGCCCCCGACCTCCGGCCGGTGCGGCGAACCACATCCTCTGGGTCGACTCGGAGGATCCGATGGTGCCGGCCACCGGGCGGTTCGTCCTCATGTATCACCTGCTGTGGGAACTCACCCACGTCTGCTTCGAGCACTCGGGACTGCTGAAACCCGACGCCGAGGAGTGCGACGAGACGGTCTGCGTCACGTGCAGCGACGAGGGTCGTCTCGGTGAGGTGGTGATCGAGCCGGCCGAACCGCTCGGACCCGCCCTGGTCCGCACCGCCGCGGGCGAGGAGTGGGTGGACGTCAGCGTCCTCGGCGACGTCCAGCCCAACGACCTCGTCCTGGTGCACGCGGGTGCCGCGATCACACGACTCGACGACGCCGGTCAGGAGGCGAACCGATGACGACACACGACTCGGAGAGCACCAGCTTCCTCTACCCGTTCATCGACTCGGAGGAAACCGACGCCCAGAGCCTCCTCGACGACCTCGCCGCGTCCGCGCGGGGGAAGGCCGCCGAGAGCGCGCGCCTGCAGAAGGAGTCCCTCGACGAGTACGGCGACGGACTGACCGCGGCCGGCATCGACATGGCCGACAGGTTCCGTCGCGGCGGCCGGCTCTACACGTTCGGCAACGGTGGCAGCTCCACCGACGCCGCCACGCTGGCATCGCTGTTCAGCCGTCCCGCTCGCGGACGTCCGGTGGCGGCGTGGTCGCTCGCCGCCGATCAGGCCGTGGTGACGGCGCTGGGCAACGACGTCGGCTTCGATCTGATCTTCAAGCGGCAGATCATCGCCCACGCCCGGGACCGCGACGTCGCGATCGCATTGTCGACGTCGGGCAACTCCGACGACCTGATGACCGCGCTCACCGAGGCGAAACAGCGGGGGCTGCTGACAATCGGGTTCGCGGGGCACGAGGGCGGCCGGATGGCGGCGATGGCGTCCGCCGGCGAACTCGACTTCTGCTACACCGTCCACTCGCAGAGCATCCACCGGATCCAGGAGAGCCACGCGATGCTCGGGTACCGGCTGTGGTCGGTGGCCCAGGAACACATGACGCGGCCCGCTCCCAACTCCGTGGAGGCTTCATGAGCACCACCGAACCGGCCACCTCGGCGGAACGCGAAGACCGGGTCCTCGAGCGGATCGACAAGTTCCGGCAACGCCGGCCGCGGCTGCTGGACGAGGTGGTGACACTCGCTCACGGTGCGGGCGGGAAGTCGTCGGCGGCCCTCGTCGACGCGGTGTTCGTCGAGGCGTTCCGCAACGAGGAACTCGAGCAACTCGGTGACGCGGCCGCGCTCACCATGCCCTCAGGTGAGCGGCTCGCGTTCTCCACCGACTCGTACGTGGTTCAGCCACTGCGTTTTCCCGGCGGTTCCATCGGGCATCTCGCGGTGCACGGGACCGTGAACGATCTCGCCGTGTCCGGTGCGCGCCCGCAGTGGTTGTCGGCGGCGTTCGTCATCGAGGAGGGTTTCCCGATCGCCGAACTGCGGGAGATCGTCGCCGACATGAGCGAGGCGGCCGTCCTGTCCGGAGTGCAGATCGTGACCGGCGACACCAAGGTCGTCGGCAAGGGCGCCGCCGACGGCGTCTACATCTCCACCGCCGGTGTCGGTGTCATCCCGGAGGGCAGGCGGCTGTCGCCCGATCTCGTGCGCGCCGGCGACAAGGTTCTGTTGTCGGGCACCATCGGCGCCCACGGCATGGCGGTCATGCTCGCACGCGGTGACCTGGCGATCGAGGCCGACATCGCCTCCGACACGGCCCCGGTAAACGCGCTGGTGGAGACGCTGCTGAAGGCGGCCCCGTCGACGCGGTGGATGCGGGACGCCACCCGCGGCGGCGTCGGCACCGTGTGCAACGAACTGGCTCACGCCTGCCAGCTCGCGGTGATCGTGGACGAGCAGTCCCTGCCCATCGAGCCGCAGGTGCTGGGCGCCTGCGACATGCTCGGCATCGACCCGCTGTACGTCGCGAACGAGGGGAAGTTCGTGGCCGTCGTCGCGGCGGACGAGGCGGATGCGGCCGTCGCGGCGCTGCGAGCCCATCCGCGGGGAGCCGATGCCACCGTAGTCGGCGAGATCCTGGCCGAACCGCCGGGCATCGTCGCACTGCGAACCTCGTTCGGCGGCAGCCGGATCGTCGACATGCTCGTCGGTGACCCGCTCCCCCGAATCTGCTGAAGAACAGCCCGAGAAGGAGAACCACGATGTGTCTGGGGATACCCGGTCAGGTGGTCGACATCGTCGACGCCGAACAGCATCTGGCCAAGGTGGACGTGAACGGCGTCCAGAGAACGATCAGTGTGCGACTGCTCGCCGAAGAAGGTCTCGTCGTCGGTGACTGGGTGCTCGTGCACGTCGGTTTCGCGATGGCGAAGATCGACGAGATCGAGGCGCAGCTGACGCTGGATCAGGTGCAGAAGATGGGCGCCGACTACGTGAACGAGATCGACGCGTTCAACTCGTCCGAAATCGCGTGACAACAGCAAGAACGAGGTAACAGGGATGAAGTTCGTCGACGAATTCCGGGACCCGGCGGCGGCTCGCGCCCTGGTCAAATCCATCACCGAACTGGCCCGTGGTGACGAGTTCAAGTTCATGGAGGTGTGCGGCGGGCACACCCACACCATCTACCGTCACGGCATCGAGCATCTCCTGCCGGAATCGGTCGAACTGGTGCACGGACCGGGCTGTCCGGTGTGCGTCATCCCCATGGGCCGTGTCGACGACGCCATGTGGCTGGCCGAACAGCCCGGCGTCATCTTCACGACGTTCGGCGACATGATGCGGGTGCCCGGATCCAAGGGCAATCTCATCGAGGCCAAGGCCCGCGGCGCGGACGTCCGCTTCGTGTACTCGCCGCTGGACGCGCTCAAGGTGGCGCTCGACAATCCCGACCACCAGGTGGTGTTCTTCGCCGTCGGGTTCGAGACGACGGCGCCGTCCACCGCGGTGACGTTGGTGCGCGCGCGGGCGCTGGGCGTGAAGAACTTCAGTGTGTTCTGCAACCACGTCACCATCGTGCCGCCGATCAAGGCCATCCTCGAGTCCCCCGACCTGCGGTTGTCGGGCTTCCTCGGCCCGGGCCACGTGTCCACCGTGGTGGGCCTGCGGCCGTACCGGTTCGTGTCCGAGGTGTACGGCAAACCGATGGTGGTCGCGGGCTTCGAGCCCCTCGACATCCTCGCGTCGGTGCACATGCTGCTCCAGCAGATCCGGGAGGGCCGCTGCGAGATCGAGAACCAGTACAAGAGGGTCGTGCGCGCGGAGGGCAACGTGCAGGCGCTGAAACTGATGGCCGAGACGTTCGAACTGCGTCCGCACTTCGAATGGCGCGGGCTCGGGTTCATCTCGCAGAGCGCGCTCAAGGTCCACCGGAACTACGCCGAGTTCGACGCCGAGGAGAAGTTCTCGATGCCGGGGGTGCGGGTGGCGGATCCGAAGGCGTGCCAGTGCGGTGAGGTCCTCAAGGGCGTCATCAAACCGTGGGAATGCAAGGTGTTCGGGACGGCCTGCACACCGGAGACGCCGATCGGCACGTGCATGGTGTCGCCCGAGGGCGCGTGCGCCGCGTACTACAACTTCGGCCGACTCCACCGCGAGACGGCGCAATTGCTGGGTCAGCGAGGCTGACCGGTGATGCCGCGCGAACACAGGATGCCGTCCGGGCACCGTGTGTTCGCGCAATACGCGCACGCCCCGAATGCCCTGGGCTACTGCGGCCCTCCCGGTTCGGAGCGCCTGCAGGCGGTCGCGTGCGGTGGGGCGCCGGACACCGACGTGGTGGCGCTGGCGAAGCAGTTCAGCGGCGCCTGGCCGTACCAGGAGGTGATCGCCCAGCTCGCCGGAATCCCGGACCCCTTGGACGAGAGGGTTGTTCGAGCCTACTGGACGTCGGACGAACTCTCGGGCCGCATCGACCGCGCCGAGTTCGGCGCCGCCCTGCTCGCCCGCCTCGCGTCGCAGGCCGGCCACTACTGGAAGCACCTCACCGAGGACCTGCTCGGGGAGGCGGCCCCCACCCACAACTTCCACGTGTTCGGCGTGTATCCGTGGTCGCGGTTATTGGACACCGGAATGCCTCAGCCGCTGCAGGTTCTCGACTCGTGCCGCATCCGCTGGGGTGAGGTGGTCGGCATCGATCACGATCGTGCCGTCGTCCGGTCGCGCCGCCTGTCGTGGGACGGCACCCGGTTGTCCCTCGGCCCCGAGCAGGACGACCCGGCCGACTACCGCGTGCCAGAGGGGGCTTTCGTGAACGACCTCACCGTGGGTGACCGGGTGGCCGTGCACTGGGATTTCGTGTGCGACCGTCTCGATCCGGATCGGGTGGGCCGGTTGCGCGAGCAGACGGAATGGCAACTTGCACAGACCAATCAGCGCCTGCTTCGGCAAGCGACCCCGGCCTCGCGGAAACGGACCGACACGAACGTTTCCCGGCTACCATGACTGGAACTCACGGCCTGTGGCCGGATCGGAGCCGACATGAAGAAGATTCTGAACTCGCTGTCCGAAGAAGAGTTCGTCCTGATCCGCGAGACCAAGAAGGCTCAGATGGCCGACTTGGACGAGGACAAGCTGATCACACTGCACACCCGCGTCCGCCGTGCCCGCAACAAGCACGTGAAGCTGTACCGCCAGGAAGGCGCGGCGAAGGTCGCGGACAAGGGCGCGCGCGGAGCCGGTAAGGCGGCCAACAAGCGCAATGCCGACAAGGTGGAAGTCTTCGAGGCAGCGCTGAGCAGGGTGAGCGGCCAATTGGCGACGGCTGCCCGCGCAAGCGCACGCGACCTGAAGGACGCGCGACTCGCCCGCGCCCGGAGCGACGCCCCGTCCTTCAGCGAGCTCGGCGACAGCGACGGCAAGGTCGGCTCGTCCGGCAAGGCGCGCGTAGACGCCACCCGGAAATCCTCCGGCCGCAAGAAGTTCGAAGCATCCACCATCGCCGCAGGCGCACGGCGGCAAGCGAAGAAGGACAAGCGATAAGTCCGATGTGCGACGATGGATTGCATCATGCCTGACATCATCGAGTTGATCTTCGCCGACCACGAGTGGTTCCGACGACAGTTCGCCGCACTGGACGAATTGAAGGCTCACCGTCGGGTGGATATCACTGCCGTCGAGGGGGTGTGGACACCGTTGGCGAAACGCCTGGATCTGCACGCGGCAGCCGAAGAGGAAATCTTCTATCCCCAGCTTCTCCGCGTCGGCGAGGAGGACGCCGAGGAGGAAACCCTCGACGCGATCGGGGACCACAACGACATCCGCGACGGCGTCCGAGCCGCGGCGGGATACCCCATCCTCTCCGAGGAGTGGTGGGCGGAAGTCGACCGGACGCGCCGGGCCAACGACGAGCACATGGCCGAGGAGGAACGCGAGGGTCTCGCTGACTTCCGCAGCGCATCGGGGGATCTTCGCGAGTCGCTCGGGCGGCGCTTCGCCGAATACTTCCTCGTTCACCGGTCCACGAAGGATGTGGACACCTCGGACAAAGATCCGCAGGAGTACGTCCGGGAGGTCGAGGAGGAACTCGACGAGGACAGCAGCGCGGGGTCACTTCGGATCGGAAGCTTGAAGGGCCGGTAGCGACGCACTCCCCACATCACAGACCGCGCGGTCTGTGTTCTATAGTTCGGCGGGTCCGCGGCATCGGGCCGACCGGTTCTGTGGGGAGATGGGGTTGTGGCGCGAATTTCCCGGCCGATACCCGATGCGCTTCCCCCGATGTCGTTCGAGCGGACCGTTCCGCGCAGGTACGTCCATCGCCAATCCGTGGCCGAGGTCTTCCTCACCGACTGTGTGTCGCTGCCGGGGCCGGATCGGTTCGTGGTCGCCGCGCAGTGGCCCCGCCTGCACGGCTTCTACCGCGCCCGGGATGGGCGCTACGACACGATGCTGTTGGCGGAAACGCTCCGGCAGACCGCGATCTACCTGGGGCACACCCGTTTCTCCGTCCCGCTGCCGAACCGGTTCGTCATGCAGCATCTCCGGGTGCAGGCGGTGCCCGGCGCGCTCGCAGTGGGCACGTCGGCCGCCGACGTGATCGTCGAGGTCACCGTGTCCGAGCATGTGTACCGCGGCGAGGCGCTGTCCGCCTTCCGCGTGGACCTGCGGTTCCGGCTCGGCGGACAGGACGTGGGCACCGCGACGGGTCATGCGTCAGTGTTTCCGCCGGCCGCGTACTCGCGGGCCCGGTGGGGTGAGCGCGGGCCGCGGTCGATCGGGGCGCCGTGGTGTCCCGCACCCGGCCCGGCGGGGCTGGTCGGTCACGTCGACGACGCACACGTCGTCCTGGGTCCCCGGTGTTCCGAGAACGAGTGGGAGTTGCGGATCGACGACGCGCACCCCGTGCTGTTCGACCACCCGTGTGATCACATTCCCGGGATGCTGATGCTGGAGGCATTCCGGCAGGCCGCCTACGCCCGGCTCGGCGTGCCGGAAGCGCACCTCGTTTCCCTGGGCGCCACGTTCCACCGTTTCGCCGAAGTCGACGAGCGGGCCACGATCCGGCTGGACGTCGTCGACGACGGCGCGCTGTCGATCCGCGGATCGTTGGTGCAGGGCGGACTGGCGGTCGTGCGAGGGACCGCGGCGCTGGCCCCTACCACGGTGAGCGCATGCGCTCGCTAGTCGGCGTCGTCGGGTGTCCAGCGGGCCCGGCGGATCCGGGTGATGTCCTGATGCCGGGCCGCGGGCATGATCCCGGGGAGCAGGAACCCCCACATGTCGTCGACACGTTGCTCGAGGTCGGTGCGCTGCGTCAGCACCTGGGAGACGGTCTGGACACCGGTGAAGGCGCCGATGACGAACCGCGCCAGCCTCGGCGGGTCGATGTCCGCGAGGAGATCCCCCTGCTCGACGGCCCGCGTGGCGAGCATCTCGCAACTGTTGATCCAGTCGAGATAGGGGTCGGCGGGGCCCTGGTCGTCGGCGCTGAGTTCGAGGGTGATCCGGATACCGGCCCGCACGATCGGGTCGTTCACGATCTGCCGGGCCATCTCGTGACAGAGCATCACGATCTGCTCGATCGCCGAAACCTGCTCGCGGCCGATCGCCTCGACCGACGCGATGGAGATCCGGTGTTGCTCACCGATGATGAACCGCGCCAGGTCCTCTTTCGAGCGGAAATGGAAGTACAAGGCCCCCTTCGTGATTCCGGCGTTCTCGACGATGTTGCCGAGTCTGGCTCCTTCGAACCCCGACTTCTCGAACATCTCCGCCGCCCCGCGGACGATCTGCTGTCGGGTCGCCGCAGCACGCGCCTGCTGAACCACGTTCACACCTTTCCCTGCCGCACGAGAGAAGAACGATGACGATGAAAGCACGGACTACGCGCCCATTGCCCGGAGAGACGGTACCAGCGTCGACCGCGACCGACGATGGTCGAACACCCTCCACGCCGGTCCGTGTCGCGGTGGTGGGAGCCACCGGCTTCGTCGGATCGGCCACCGTGACGGCACTGGCGTCGGCCGGAATCCACTGCACCGCGGTGGCGCGCACACCTTCACAGTCCGAGATTCCGGGCGTCGTGTCGGCCCGGGCGGATCTCACCGATCCGGCGAGCCTCGAAACGGCGTTCACCGGCGCCGATGTCGTGATCCATGCCGCCTCCCACACCGGGAACGACCCGGCGCACTGCGTCACCGTCAACGTCGCGGGCACCGAGAATCTGCTTGCCGCGGCGGCCCGGAACGGCATCAACCGGGTGATCTATGTCAGCACCATCGGCGTGTACGGGTCCGGGCCGCACACCGGAATCGGCGAGTTCGAGGCCACGCCCGCACCCGTCTCGGCGGTGAGCGCGAGCAGGCTGACCGCCGAACACCGCGTCCTCGAGCGGGGTGGTTGCGTCGTCCGGCCCGGCTTCGTCCACGGCCCCGGCGACCGCTGGTTCGTCCCCGGATTCATCCAGATCGTCGAGGCGTTGGGGGCCTGGGTCGACGAGGGACGATCCCGGATCTCGATCATCGCGGTGAACGATCTCGCCCGACTCCTCGCCGCCCTCGCCGCGCAGTACCCCGCATGCCCCGGCGACGTGTTCCACGCCTGCCACCCCGACTCGGTGACCGTCCGCGAACTCGGGCAGGCACTCGCGGACTCGGGCCGCCTCCGGTTGCCGGCCACGAGCCTCACCTTCGACGACGCGTTGACCGCCGGCGCCCGGCACGGCCTCACCGAACGACACCTCGACCTGATCGGCCGCGACCACTGGTACGACCCCACCCGCCTGTGGACCGCCACGGGCGCGACCGTCGACCACGGTCCCCTGGACCACTTCCGGGCGTGACGTCCGCCGACGAGTCCGGGGACGGCCACGGACTCGGACTCTCCGTCGAGCGGAACATCCCGTCTTCGTCCGCCGTCCACGAGCGGGGTGTATACCCGGATAGAGGATGATTTCCCCCACCTGACGGAGTGTCGAGATGGCCCTTCTCGCCGAGATCGTCGTGGACACCGAAGGCGACAGCCGGGTAGTGGTCCTGTTTCCCATGATGTGGTTGTTCTTCGCGGTCCTGGTCACGTTCGTCGTCACCCGGACCATCACCCGCCGTATCCGGTCGCGGTCGGGAGCGGCGCCCACGGACGACGGCGCGGAGTCGGGGGGCGGTCTGATCAACGACATCACCGTCGGCGGCGTGCACCTGCACCACCAGGTGTTCGGGATCCTGTTCATGACGCTTGCCGGGCTGGCATTGATCGCCACCACCCCGGAGGGCACCGCGCTCAACGTGTTCGCCGCCCTCTTCGGAGTGGGCCTCGCGCTCACCTTCGACGAGTTCGCGCTGTGGGTGCACCTCGACGACGTGTATTGGAGCACGTCCGGCCGGAAGTCGGTGGACGCGATCTTCTGTGCGCTCATGATCACCGGTCTGATGATCGGCGGCGCCGAACTCGTGACCGGCCGGATCGGCACCCCGGAGTGGTGGTCGTCGATCGGCTATCTGGCCATCTCCCTCGCCATCTCGGTGATCTGCATGCTCAAGGGCAAATTCGTCACCGGGATCGTGGGGATCGTGTTCCAGCCGGTGGCGATCATCGGCGCCATCCGCCTCGCCAAACCCGACTCCTGGTGGGCGATGCGCCGCTACCCGAACAAACCGCGCCGGATGGCCCGGGCCCGGTCACGATTCGGCGAGCGCTACCACGCCCGCTGGAACCGGGCACGCGACTTCGTCGCCGGACCACCGGACGTCCGTGAGGCCGGGATGCCGTGATCTGCGTCGTCAGTCGTCGTCGGCCGTCCGCGACCGCCCCATCATCTCCAGCCCGGCCATGGCCTTCTCCGCCCCCGCCTGGTCCACCTTCTCCATGGCGAAACCCATGTGGATGACGATCCAGTCGCCCGGTTCCAGGCTGACGTCCTCGGGCAGCATACCGACGTTCACCTTGCGCTGTTCGCCGACGACGTCGACGAGCGCGAGTTGGTTGCCGTAACCCTCCAACATGCGCACCACCTGACCGGGAATACCGAGACACATGATTCAGCCCTCCGTCCCGTCCGGTTGCAGCGTTGCCGCGGAGTCGGACTCCAGCAGTTGATCCACGATCTCGAACACCAAGTCCACGGCCGGTCCGACGGCGGCCTCGACCCGCGGTGAGAGCCCGATTCCCTCGCCGGTGTTCGCCACCTGGCAGCCGAGGACCACGGTCCGTGGCAGGGTTCCGCCGAGCGCGCGCAGACTCCCGAACACCGCCCCCGGATCCATGCTGTGCGCGTCCAGCGGCGCAACCGGGACGGAATCGGGCCCCACCTCGAATGCCCTCAGCGCGCCGGGCTCACCACGGCCGGGCACCGCGTCCACCAGCAGCAGGGCGCCCCACCCGTCGAGCAGCTCGTAGGCCAGATGCGTTCCACGAATGCCGAAATCGACGGCGCGGACTCCCGGCGGCAGCGTCCTCGTCGCGACCCCGCGCAGCACCTCGGGTCCGAAACCGTCGTCGCCGAAGAAGATGTTGCCCACACCGGCAACCAGAACCCGCCTGCCCACCGTCACGTGCGTCTCACATTTTCCGGATACGCAGATATCGCCTGATGTCGGGGATCGCGATGACGGCGACCGCGACGCCCGCGACCACAACCAACGCCAGAGCCGCGGTGGTCATCTCTCCGAGAATCTTCATGGCTGTCCATCCTTTCCGGTGTCTGCCGAGACCGGCTCCACCTCGTCCGGGGCGAAGTACAGATACCGTCCGTACCACTCGTGCAACTCCGACGCAGGGTCGTCCTCCAGCACGACGCCGACGTGGGTGCCACCGTCGACGTCGGCGTGCACGGTCACCACGCGAGCCAGCTGTCCCGCGAAGAACAGGTCCTGGGCGTCGGCCCGCCGCGACGGGTGGATCCGCACGACAGTGCCCTTCGCCACCCGGACGCCGTTCACGATCACGCCGTCGACGTCGGGGCGAACGGCTGTGTCGGCATCCGGATCCCACCACGGCATGTCGTCGGTCAGTTCCGGGACGAGCCCCATGTCGGGGAGGCCCGTATCCGGGAGGTGCGGGTCCGGGAAATCCGGGTCCGGGAGGTGCGGATCTCGGAGGATGCCGTGCATCTGAGCGAGCGTCGCCGGCGACATCTGGTCGCACCGGTCGATGATCTGGGCGGCGAGCGGGTCGGTGGCGCGGGCCTGCCGCTTCTCCTCCTCGGTGAGGGTCATGACGCGCAGTGTGAGGATCTCGTCGATCTCGGTGGCGTCGAACAGTGCCCCGTCGCTCTGCTCGGCCACCTCGGGGTGGTCGTACAGGATGATCGGCGACACCAGGACGAGATCCGTCTCCCCCGGCAGCCCGGCCAGTACCGGGTAGCACCGTTCGTGCGCGCACGTTCCCGCGAGTTGCTCCGCCTCCGCGGGAGGTTCGAGGAGTGAGACGAACTCGGTGTTCTCCGCCGCCAGGATCAGATGGGCGCCGATCAGCGACTGCCGGATCGCCGAGTCCTTGTCCCAGCCGGCGGCGTCCTGCGCGGTGGTCGCGTTCTCGACCGACACCCGCACGCGGTTCAGCCTGTCGACGCCGTCGCTGCCCACCGTCACGACCGCGTGCGCGGGCCACCGGGTGCGCACCACCCGGCCGGCGAGGGATCCGTCCTCGTCCCGCAGTTCCTCCACCTCCGTGCCGCCGTCGATGTGGACGTCGAGACGGCGTTCGCCCGGCCACTCCGCGGGGCGCAGGATGCCGAGATCGAATTCGCGCTCCACCGCCTCGTCCCAGCTGAGCCAGCTCGCGCCCGCGACCGTCAGTTCGTCGACGGGAACGAACTCCGCCGAGTCTGCGACCACGCGTTCGATGCTGCGCACCTGAAGCTGCAGGAAGCGGAGGGTGACGTTGACCCCCGCTCCGTCGCCTGCCTGCATCAGGGTCTGACAGGACATGCGCGGTTCCTCGCCGACCCCCGACTCCGCCGCACCCGACGGTCCGAGGACTCCGAACTGCCACCGCGACTGATTCTTCGACGAACTCGCACGATACGGATACAGCAGGTAGCCCTCGTACAGGACCGCGTCAGCCACGGCACGTACTCGCTGCAGGGACGCCGGGGAGATCATGCGATCACCTCCCCGGCTCCCTGCAGCAGGTCCGAAATGGCGACGTCCAGTCCGATCAGACCGTGCGCCGCCTTGTAGCGCGCCAGCGCGGCGAGCGTGTCGTGGTCGAGGCGCACCCACCCCGTGTTCGGGTAGTGCGCCTGAACCAGTTCGCGCCACACGCCGACCGGCAGGTCGTAGGTCGACTCGCGGTCCCACGGGATCCGTTCCACCCCGAAACCGGCGACCCCGCGAGTGAAGACCGTTCCGCTGAACAGGAACACGAGCGGCACCGTCGACCCGGCCTCGTCCAGGGCGTGCAGATACTTCGAGGCCGTCACCTCGAAGTCGTACGTGCACGGCAGCGGCAACTCCACCACACTCGACCCGGTGAACCCCTGGGCCACGGTGCTGGTCTGCATCCATTGGAAGGGTTTGAGGGTGGCCGTCCACCGCTCGCGGGGCCCGAACAGATCGAGGAGGCCCTCCGCCTCGCCGTCCGTGTAGCGGCGACGTTGCGGGTCGATGCGAACCTGGCAGCGGACGGCCATCGCGTGTACGGTGGCACCGCTGGACTCCGTCACCTCTACTCGCGCAGTGAGATTCGGCGCAACCGCGAACGGTTCCGGAAACACGTCCTCCACGCGGAACGACAATTCGGTCATGTCGGCTCCTTCGCGACGCGACTGCGCGCACGCACCGTCTGGAAGAACGTGTCGATGACCCGGCGGGCGTCCTGGCCGCCGTCGAACCCCCGCCACACCTGCCGCAATTCGCCCACCAGCTGGTAGCAGGCGTCGATGGGAACGAGGTAGCACTCGGGGTCTCCGTGCTCGGGGACCCGCAGGAGCAACGCCTCCGTGTCTGCGGACAGCCGGTCGAGGGCCGGGTTGGCCGCGAGGACGCTGTCCCAGGCGTCGAGCGGCAGCTCCGATTCGGTGGCACCTGCCGGTCCGGGATAGAAGGCGACGGTCTTGGCCAGCAGCGAGTTCCGGAACACGAAGGCGAGCCCGACAGGGATCTCCAGTTCGTCCCAGCGGCCCGGTGCGAGTTCGAAGTCGGGGAACGACAGGTAGCGGTCCGGGACGGCCCGGAAGCGCAGTTCGGCGCTCTCGTCGGTGAACAGCAGGTAGCACCCACGGCACACGCACATCAGTTGCCGGTCCTGAACGTTCACGACGTGCTGATGGGCGTCGGCGATCGGCACGGCGCACATGTCGCACCGTTCCCCGACCACCGGTGCGGGCCGTTCGGACGCGATGCGCTGCAGGATGCGCAGTCCGTTCCCCGACGGGCTCATCACGCCACCTCCGCGGCGGGCACCGCGACGGAGACGACGCCGTCACGGACGAGGACCGGCAGCGGCGACAGCGTGTCGGCATCGGCGTCGCCGTCCAGACGGAGGCCTGCCCGGCGCGGGTCGAAGTGCGCCCGGCACGACGGACAGCGCAGCACCGCGTCACCCACCTGCCCGCCCGCTTTCCGCTGCAGCGTGGCCCCGGCCAGCGAGTTGGTGCAGGCGGCGCAGCGGTCGCGGTAGGC
The DNA here is from genome assembly GCF_000280725.2 of Rhodococcus sp. JVH1. Classification (NCBI taxonomy): domain Bacteria; kingdom Bacillati; phylum Actinomycetota; class Actinomycetes; order Mycobacteriales; family Nocardiaceae; genus Rhodococcus; species Rhodococcus sp. JVH1. Next base: position 2,913,461 of record NZ_CP166289.1, read on the forward strand.
GAACAACTGCTCCCCGATCCGGCACACCAGAATCGGGAGCCCGGCCACGGAGAATCCGGCCACCTCCCCGGGCGTGAGGTCCTCGAGTTCGGGCACCGACACCCACGTCCCGGTACCGCTCGACCCGTCCGATCCGTCCGGATGAACGTGGGAGAACAGCGATTCCGCGGAAATCAGCCCCGAACCGGCCGCGGGGGTGGCACCCACCACCTCGATGTCCACGGTCTCCGGTGCGGCGGCCAGCACGGCGTCCTTGACGGCGAGTTCCAACGTCACCGCCGAGGACGGACAGCTCTGGCAACTGCCGGTCAGCCGAAGCCGCACCACACCCTCCACCACGCCGAGCAGTTCGACGTCACCGCCGTGGGAGCCCAGGTAGGGGCGCACACTGTCGAGCGCGGTGGCGACCCTCGTCTCGACGTCGTGCGGATGAAGTCCGTTCACCAGCAGCAGGCTGGCCACCAGTTCGTCGGCGGCCAGTCGTTCGACGAGGTCGTCGTCGCGCTCGCCGATGATCTCGAGGACACGCTGCAGCCCGGCGCCGTAGAGTTCGACCACCTCGCGGACCAGTTGCTCGGCGCGCTCACGTGCCACCGAGCCACCTGTCGAACTCGCGTCCAACAGGCTGTCGATCCTCTCGCCGGCTGTCCGCCACCGATCGGGGTCGTCTCCTACTTCGTCACTCCCCCACGTCTCCGATCCGCCACTCTCCATGCGTACCTCGTCACTCGCCGGTCACGGACTGGGTGGGCGAATGCAGCTTCTCCAGCGTCTTTCCCTCACCGAGATACATGTGCACACCGCAGGGCAGGCAGGGATCGAAACTGCGGACGGTCCGCATGATGTCGATGCCCTTGAAGTGCTCCCGATCGTTCTCCTCGAAGATCGGCTGCCCCTGCACCGCGTCCTCGTACGGTCCCGGCGTACCGAAGCTGTCGCGGGGATTGGCGTTCCACGGGGTCGGCGGATACGGGTGGTAGTTCGCGATCTTGCCGTCGCGAATCACCATGTGGTGCGACAGAACTCCGCGCACCGCTTCCGTGAAGCCGCAGCCGATGCCCTCGTCGGGGACCTCGAACTTCTCCCACGTCTTCGTGTGCCCGGCCCGGATCTCGGCGAGCGCCTTCTCCGCGAAATGCAGCGCACACGCCGCCGCGTAGGCCTGGAAGTACGTCCGCGCCCGGTCACGCTCGATCGTGTTGCTGCCGTACCGCGGGATCTTCCATTCCAGCTCGACCGGGCCCTTCAGCGCGGTCTTCGGCAGGTTGATCTTCACGCTGTGACCGGTCGACTGCACGTACCCGATGTCGACGAGACCCGCGAGGGCGGTACTCCAGAGCCGGGCCAGCGGCCCGCCGCCGGTGTCCAGCGCGAGATGGTCCGTGCCGTCGAACCACCGCGGCGACATCACCCAGCTGTACTTGTCCTCCATGTCGCGTTTCTGCGGGTGCGGGTTGGTGTGCTGGTTCCACGGGTGCCTGCGGTCGACCGGGTTCCCGAGCGGATCGTTCTTCACGAACATTTCCTGGTCGGTCCAGTCGTCGTAATAGGAACTGCCCAGCAGGATCCGGATACCCAGATTGATGTCGACGAGGGACGTGGTGATCAGTTTGCCGTCGACCACGATGCCGGGCGTGACGAACATGGCCCGTCCCCACTTCTCCATGTCCTTGTAGGAGAAGTTGCACACCGCGGGATCCTGGAAGGATCCCCAGCAGCCGAGGAGCGTCCGGCGCAGGCCGACCTTCTCGTAGCCGGGCATGGCCTCGTAGAAGAAGTCGAACAGGTCGTCGTGCATGGGGACGACCTTCTTCATGAACTCCACGTAGCGCATCAGACGCGTCGTGTAATCGGTCATCAACTGGATCGTCGCGACCGTGCCCACGCCACCCGGATACAGGGTGGACGGATGGACGTGCCGACCTTCCATGAGGCAGAACATCTCTCGCGTCCACCTGCTGACCTGCAACGCCTCCCGATAGAATTCACCGGTGAACGGGTTGAGCGAACGCATGATGTCGGCGATGGTCTTGTAGCCGTGCTCGCCGGCGTGCGGCGCCTCGGTCTTCTCGGCCTGCGCGAGCACCCCCGGATTGGTCTCGGAGACCATCTTCTCGCAGAAGTCCACACCGACGAGGTTCTCCTGGAAGATGTTGTGGTCGAACATGTATTCCGCGGCCTCGCCGAGGTTGACGATCCACTCGCCGATGTGCGGGGGCTGCACACCGTAGGCCATGTTCTGGGTGTAGCACGAACACGTCGCATGGTTGTCACCACAGATTCCGCAGATGCGGCTGGTGATGAAGTGGGCGTCGCGGGGATCCTTACCCTTCATGAAGATCGAATAGCCGCGGAAGATCGACGAGGTGCTGTGGCACTCCACGACTTCCTTCTGTTTGAAATCGATCTTCGTGTAGATGCCCAGGCTGCCCACGATGCGCGTGATCGGATCCCACGCCATCTCGACCAGGCCGTCGGATTCCGACTTGTGCGAAGGTTCCGGAATGATCGTTGTCATCGACGTACCTCTCAGTGTTCGAGGCCGTCGGACTACCGCCCGAGACCCCGAGCGGGACTACCAGGTGCGTGTGGCGCCCGTGGTCAGTTTCGTACCGCGACTGCGCCAGTGCGGCTCTTTGTCCAAAGTGGTCTTGGTGATCTTGCGGAGGCTCCGAATGGCGGATCCGTACAGTCCGGACGCCGCGGCGGAGATCTTGCCGCCCGGCGGTTCGTCCATGAACGGCATGAACTTGTCCGGGAAGCCCGGCATCGTGCACCCGATGCAGATACCGCCCACATTCGGGCACCCACCGACACCGTTGATCCAGCCCCGCTTCGGGACGTTGCACTTGACGACCGGACCCCAGCACCCCAGCTTCACGATGCACTTGGGCGAGCCGTACTCGGTGGCGAAATCACCCTGTTCGTAGTAGCCGGCGCGGTCGCAGCCCTCATGCACCGTGGCCCCGAACAGCCACTGCGGACGCAGAGCGTCGTCGAGCGGAATCATGGGCGCCTGCTCGGTGGCCATGTAGAGGAGATACGTCAGCGTCTCCGACAGGTTGTCCGGTTGGATCGGGCAGCCGGGAACGCAGACGATCGGGATGCCCGCCTTCGACTTCCAATCCCAGCCGAGATAGTCGGGAACGCCCATCGCACCGGTCGGGTTACCCGCCATCGCGTGGATACCGCCATACGTGGCGCACGTGCCCGCCGCGACGATCGCCGTCGCCTTCGGAGCCAGACGATCGAGCCATTCACTCGTCGTCACCGGCTGGCCCGTCTCGGGATTGTTGCCGAACCCGCACCAGTAACCCTCGTCGTGAAGTTGCTCGTTCGGGATGGAACCCTCCACCACCAGGACGAAGGGTTCGAGCTCGCCGCGATCCGCCTTCCAGAACCACTCCAGGAAGTCGTCGGCGCCGCCCTCGGGGCCGTTCTCGAAGTCGATCAGCGGCCAGTGAACGGCCACTTTGGGTAGGCCCGGCAGGGCTCCCAGAGCAATCTCCTCGACACTGGGCTGCGTCGCAGCCGTCAAGGCCACCGAATCGCCGTCGCAACTGAGTCCCGCATTGATCCACAGCACGTGAATCAGGGTGTCCTCGGCGTTGATTGCTTCCTGTGTCGGCATATCAGGTCGCTTTCCGGAGTGAACACAACTCCTGTCGCCACCGGAGTCGACCGTCGGCCCACCTGTGTGGCGCTGATATTTATTTAGCTCCGCCGTCGAGCGGATGTCAACGGTCCTCGGCGCGTCGCACCGCGCAGTTCGACCCCGTCGTGTATGGGCGTCATTGCTTCGCAATCCAGTCGTACCACTGCGCAATGCCCTGACCCGTCGTCGCCGACAGCGTGATCATCTGCAGGTCGGGGTTCACCGACCGTGCGTACTTCGTGCAGAGATCGACGTCGAAGTCCACGTACGGCAACAGGTCCGCCTTGTTCACGATCACCAGGTTCGCCGCCGCGAACATGTGCGGATACTTGAGCGGCTTGTCCGTCCCCTCGGTCACCGAGATCACCACCACCCTGCTCTTCTCACCGAGATCGAACAGTGCCGGACAGACCAGGTTCCCCACGTTCTCGATGAACAGCAGCGAGTTGGGCTCGGGGTCGAGGGCGGTCAGCGCGTCCCGCATCATCTCGGCGTCGAGGTGACACCCGGCTCCCGTGTTCACCTGCACCACAGCACATCCCGTCGCCTTGATGCGGTTGGCGTCGAGCATCGTCTCCTGGTCACCCTCCACCACCGACACGCGTCGCTGCCCACCGATGTCGGCGATGGTGCGTTCGAGGAGTGTCGTCTTCCCCGACCCCGGCGAACTCATTACGTTCAGGGCGAGCACCCCGCGCCCCGCCAGCCAGCCCCGGTTGCGCTCCGCGGTGAGGTCGTTTTTCGCCAACACCTTCTGCTCGAGGGTCACCGTCTCGGTCGCAGGCTCGTGCGGGTGTTCGTGGGTGTGCTCGTGGTCGTGGTCGTGCGGATGCTCGTGGTCGTGCGGATGCTCGTGGTCGTGGTCGTGGGGGTGCTCGTGGTCGTGGGGGTGCTCGTGGGGCACCGTGATCCTGGTTCCGGTCTCGTCTCCGCATCCACAGGTGGCACACATTTTGCGTCAGCTCACTTCCATCGAGAGGATTCGTAGTTCCCGACCCGACGTGACCTCCACGTCCGCACTTCCGCACGGGCACAGCAACACCAGGTCCGTGAGCGCGAAGTCCGCGCCGCACTCACGGCAGTGCGCACCGCCCGGGGTGTGGTCGATGTCGAGACGGGCACCGTGCGCGACGGTCCCTTCGGTGACCAGTTCGAAACAGAACTGCATCGAATCGGCGACCACGGCCGTCAACGCCCCCACCTGCACGCGCACACTGTGGACCGTCCGTCCCGCGGCGGTCTCGCAGACGGCGTCGACGACGCTCTGGGTGATTGCCAACTCGTGCATCACGGCCCCGTTCAGGACTCGTCACCTGTGGATTCGAGCGTAGCGCTTCGCGCCCGTGAGTACTTATTAACCGCGGGCGGTTAATAAGTACTCACAGCAGACGTAGTCTGAGGATCCGCCATCCACATCAGGGAGGGCGCATGGACGCCTGGAGCATCCGAGACTTCGAACCGGAGGATCTCGAGTCCGTCGTGCGCATGGACAGCAGTTCCACCACCACGGACCAACCGCCCCTGTTCGCGCTGTCGGACGTGGTCGGAAGTCTGCTGAACCGTCACCCGGCGGTCGTCGCGACGAAGGACGGTCTCATCATCGGGACGGCGGTCGCTCGCGTCGATGAGGACCGCGCCTGGGTCATGCGCCTCTCCCTCGATCCCGAATGGCGTGCCCAAGGGCTCGGCAGCGCCCTGCTGTCGCAGCTCGAGCACCAGCTCCTCGCCAGAGGAGTGCGGCGGGTGAGCGCGCTCCTCCCCGAAGGTGAGACCGGTGCCACCGCGCTGAGCAATTCCGGATTCACCGCCCGCAGCGGAGTCACGTACTACGAGAAGCTCGGGACGGTGTCGCCCCGTACGGCCGGGGTCCTGGCGACGCTCGGCGGCGCGGTACCGCCCGCCGGACTGTGGAAACAGGTCGCCGGCATGTCCCGGGAGAAGTCGCTGATCGAACGCAAGATCGTGCTCCCCCTGTCGCGGCCCGCGCTGGCCGCCGACCACGGCGTGGCACCGCCGCGCGCCGTGGTCCTGTTCGGACCGCCGGGAACCGGGAAGACGACGTTCGCGCGTGCCATCGCCAGCCGGCTCGGCTGGCCGTTCGTCGAACTGTTCCCGTCGCGGCTCGCGGCCGGCGAGAACGGTCTCGCTGCCGGTCTCGGAGAGGCGTTCACGTCGATGGGCGAACTCGAGCACGTCGTCGTCTTCATCGACGAGGTGGAGGAGGTGGCGGCGCGGCGCAGGCCCGGATCGCAGTCCATCGGGGTGGTGAACGAACTGCTGAAATCGATCGTCCACTTCCGTGAACGCGGCGGACGGTTGCTGGTGTGCGCCACCAATTCCGTTCGCGCACTGGATGATGCGTTCCTACGTCACGGACGTTTCGACTATGTGCTGCCGATCGGCGCGCCGGACGCGGAGGCCCGGCACGCCCTGTGGGAGCGGTACCTCGGCAACGAGCAGGTCGACGTGTCCGCCCTCGTCGCCGCGACCGAGGGCTACACGCCCGCCGACGTCGCGCACGCGGCACGGACCGTTGCGCAGGCGACGTTCGAGTGCAGCGTCGACTCGGGGGGACGCTGCCATGCCGGTACCCAGGACTACCTGGACGTGATCGGCACGGTGCGTCCCACCCTCACCGCCGAGATGATGCAGGCGTTCACGGAGGACATCGCCGGTCACGCCCGCACCTGACCTGTGAGTACTTGTCAACCGCCCGCGGTTAACAAGTACTCACAGGCGTTCGATGATGGTGGCGTTGGCTGTGCCGCCGCCTTCGCAGATGGTCTGCAGACCGTAGCGGCCGCCGGTGCGTTCGAGTTCGTTGAGGAGGGTGGCCATCAGCTTCGTGCCGGTCGCGCCGAGGGGGTGTCCGAGGGCGATCGCGCCGCCGTTGACGTTGACCTTCGCCGGGTCGGCGCCGATCTCCTTGATCCATGCGAGGACGACCGGCGCGAAGGCCTCGTTGATCTCGATCACGTCGATGTCGTCGATGCTCAGGCCCGTCTTCTCCAGCGCGTAACGCGTGGCGGGGATCGGGGCGCTGAGCATGAAGATCGGGTCGGCGCCGCGGGCGCTGAGGTGGTGGATGCGGGCACGGGGAGTCAGGCCGTACCTCTCGACCGCTTCCGGTGAGGCCAGCAGCACCGCGCTCGCACCGTCGGAGATCTGGCTCGCGACCGCGGCCGTGAGACGTCCCCCTTCGGTGAGGGTCTTCAGCGCCGCCATCTTCTCGAGGCTGGTCTCGCGGGGACCCTCGTCCGTCGTCACGTCACCGAACGGAACGATCTCGCGGTCGAAGCGCCCCTCGGCGATGGCCGTCCGCGCCCGTTCGTGGCTCTGCAACGCCCAGCGCTCGAGTTCCTCGCGGCTGATGTCCCACTTGTCCGCGATCAGTTCGGCGCCGTTGAACTGCGACACCTCCTGGTCGCCGTAGCGTTCCGTCCAGCCCGTCGATCCGCCGAACGGGGTGTCGAATCCGTACTGCTGACCGACCACCATCGCCGAGGCGATCGGGATCTGGCTCATGTTCTGCACACCGCCGGCGACGATCAGGTCGGCGGTGCCGCTCAGGATCGCCTGCGCACCGAAGTGCACGGCCTGCTGACTCGACCCGCACTGCCGGTCCACCGTGACCCCCGGGACCTCCTCCGGGTAGCCGGCGGCCAGCCATGCGGTGCGGGCGATGTTGCCCGCCTGCCCGCCGATCGCGTCGACGCAACCGAAGACGACGTCGTCGACACCCGCCGGGTCGATGCCCGTGCGCTCGACGAGGGCCTTGATGACGTGCGCGCCCAGGTCGGCGGGGTGCACGCCGGACAGGCCACCGTTCTTCTTGCCGATCGGTGTGCGAACGGCGTCGACGATGTAGGCCTCGGTCATGTGAAACTCCTAGTCAGTTATGGGGACTCGCAAGTCCGTCGAGGACGATCGAGAGGTATTGCTTGGCGACGGTGTCGACCGTGACCGAGCCGCCGGGCCGGTACCAGCGGACGGCGACCCAGGCGGTGTCGCGGAGGAATCGGAAGGCGAGCTCGACGTCGATGTCGGATCGGAAGCTGCCGTCCTTCACACCCGCCTCGAGCACACCCATCCACAGCTCGCGGAATTCGGTGTTCAGTTCGGACAGGTACGTGAAGCGCTCGTTCGCGACGAGGTGCTTCACCTCGTCCTGATAGATCGCGACCGCGGAATGCGACGCGTCGATCGCCTCGTAGGACGTGGTGACCAGCGCTTCGAGGGTGGCGCGGCTGTCGAGGCCGGACGCGACGATCTCGCGGTACTTGCCGAACAGGTCGTCGAGGAAGCCCCGTAGGATCTCGTCGACCATCGACTCCTTCGAGTCGAAGTGGTGGTACAGGCTGCCCGACAGGATGCCCGCGGCGTCGGCGATGTCGCGCACGGTGGTGGCCCGCAGGCCGCGTTCGGCGAACAGGGTGGCCGCGATGTCGAGGAGTTCGGTCCGGCGTCCGGACTTGCCGGACGTGTCGTCGGCGGGGGGTGGCGTCATCGTCACATCCTATCAACCAAGCGCTTGTTAGGGCCTTCGGCCCCGTGCGTGGTTAAGGAGTCCAGACACTCGTTAACCACGCACGGGGCGGCTACGCCCTCTGCGACGAGATCGACACGACCTCGCCGGTGAGGTACGTGGTGTAGTCGCTGGCGAGCATGGCGATGGTGGCGGCGATTTCCCACACCTCGGCGGCGCGGCCGAACGCCTCGCCGGACGCCAGCTTGTCGAGGAGTTCCTCGCTGGTGACCTTCGCGAGGAACGCGTGCCGCGCGATGGACGGCGCGACGGCGTTGATCCGGACGCCGTACTCGGCGGCCTCGATCGCGCTGCAGCGGGTCAGGGCCATGACGCCGGCCTTCGCGGCCGCGTAGTGCGCCTGCGAGTGCTGGGCCCGCCACCCGAGGACCGACGCATTGTTGACCAGTACACCGTTGTGCGGGACCTCCTTGAAGTAGCGCAGCGCGGCGCGGGTGGCGCGGAACGTTCCGTTGAGCGTGATGTCGAGGACGCGGTCCCACTCCTCGTCCGTCATGTCGACGAGCGGTGTCTCGCCGCCGAGTCCGGCGTTGTTGACGAGGACGTCGATCCGGCCGAGTCGTTCGGCGGCGGCGGCGATCAGCGCATTCACCTGCTCCGTGCTGGACACGTCACACGTCAGCGCCTCGACCACCTGGCCCGGGAATTCGGCGGCGAGCTTTTCCTGCGTCTCGCCGAGCCGTCGTTCGTGCCAGTCGGACACCAGCACGTCGGCGCCCTCGAGCAGGGCGCGTCGCGCGGACGCGTAGCCGATGCCGGTGCCCGCCGCGGCGGTGACGACGACCTTCTTGTCTTTCAGCAGGTCGTGTCCCGGAGTCTCGACGGGCGCGGTGGCGAGTGGGGATGTCTGTGTCACGGTCGTGCCTCTCGGGGGAGTCCGAGCACGCGCTCGGAGATGATGTTGCGCTGGATCTCGTTGGATCCGCCGTAGATCGTGTCGGCGCGGGTGAAGAGGAAGAGCCGCTGCCAGTCGCCGAGTTCGAGATGTTCGGGGTCCGTGACGTCGGACGCCGGATCGGCCGGGGCGAGCAGCGACGCCGCGCCCTGCACTTCCATGGCCAGCTGTCCGAGGTCGCGGTGCCAGTTGGCCCAGAGCAGCTTCGCGACGGACGCCTCCGCGCCGGAGGTCCCGGCGTCGACCGCCTCCAGGGTGCGCAGTGCGTGCGCCCGCATCACCCGCAGCCCGACCCACGCACGGGCGATCTTCTCGCGGATGTTCGGGTCCGTCGCCGCACCGTTGGCTTTCGCGAGGTCGACGACGCCCTGCAGTTCGCGGGCGAATCCGATCTGCTGCCCGAGCGTGGACACGCCGCGCTCGAAGGTGAGCAGACCCATCGCGACGCGCCAGCCGTCACCCGGCTCCCCGACCACCAGATCCGCGTCCGTGACGGCGTCGTCGAAGAACACCTCGTTGAACTCGGACGTGCCGGTCAACTGCTGGATGGGCCGGACCGTGACGCCGGGCTGGTCGAGCGGGACGAGCAGGAAGCTCAGGCCCTGGTGCCGCTTGGATCCCGGTTCGGTGCGGCAGAGGACGAACGCCCACTGGGCGACGTGCGCGAGGGACGTCCACACCTTCTGCCCGTTGATCACCCACTTGTCGCCGTCGAGGCGGGCGGTGGTGGATACGTTCGCGAGGTCGGAACCGGCGCCCGGCTCGGAATAGCCCTGCGCCCACAGTTCGGTCACGGTGTTGATGCCGGGAAGGAAGCGACGCTTCTGTTCCTCGGTGCCGAACGCGATGAGCGTCGGGCCGAGCAGTTCCTCGCCGACGTGGCTGACCCGCGCCGGCGCCCCCGACTTCGCGTACTCCTGATGGAACACCACCTGCTGGGCCAGCGTGGCTCCGCGCCCGCCGTGCTCCTTCGGCCAGCCGAGGCAGGTCCATCCCGCCGCGGCGAGATGACGGTCCCACGCGAGCCGTTCCTCGAAGAACTCGTGCTCGCTGCCGGGGCCGCCCTTGCCTTTCAGCCGGGCGAAGTCGCCGGTGAGGTTGTCGTTCAGCCACGTCCTGACGGTCTGCGCAAAGTCGTCGTCGGTGATCAGCCCGTCCGGGCTCTCGCTCTGGTCCACGTCTGTAAGATAACCTACCAAGCACTTGCTAGGTAGGTAGGGAGCCCAGTGACCGAACAACCGACAACCACCCCGTCCGCCCTGAAACGGGCCGCACGCGAATTCGGCGAGCTCACAGCCGTGGCGGACGGCGACGTCCGTCTGACCTTCACACAACTGCACGACCGTGTCCGCGATTTCGCCGCAGCACTCAGCTCACAGGACGTGCGACCCGGCGATCACGTCGCGGTGTGGTCGCCCAACACGTATCACTGGGTGGTCGCGGCGCTCGGCATCCACTACGCCGGTGCGACTCTCGTCCCGATCAACACCCGGTACACGGCCACGGAGGCCCTCGACATTCTCGAGCGCACCAAGACCACCGCACTGGTGGTCGCGGGCAACTTCCTCGGCACCGACCGGTACGCGTCGCTGCGCGACGAGTCGAGCACCTTCGACCTGCCGACCGTCGTCCGGGTTCCGGTCGACGGCGGCGACGCCGAGTTGCCCGGCGTCTTCGACTTCGACGACTTCCTCGCCCTCGCCGACGAGGACACGCGTGCCGAGGCCGACGCCCGCGCGGCCGCCGTCTCCCCCGACGACGTCTCCGACGTCATGTTCACGTCGGGCACGACGGGCCGCAGCAAGGGCGTGATGAGTGCGCACCGGCAGTCGGTGGGCATCGCACAGGCGTGGGGTGAGTGCGCCGAGGTGACCTCCGACGACAACTACCTGATCATCAACCCGTTCTTCCACACCTTCGGATACAAGGCGGGGTTCCTGGTGTGCCTGCTGAACGGGGCGACGGTGGTACCGATGGCGGTGTTCGACGTGCCGAAGGTGATGGCGACCGTGCACGACGAGCAGATCACCGTGCTGCCCGGCGCCCCCACGATCTTCCAGTCGATCCTCGACCACCCCGACCGGCCGAAGTACGACCTGTCCAGCCTGCGGGTCGCGATCACGGGCGCGGCCACGGTGCCGGTCGCCCTGGTGGAACGGATGCAGTCGGAGCTGAGCTTCGACGCCGTCCTCACCGCCTACGGCCAGACGGAGGCGGTGGTGGTCACGATGTGCCGGACCGACGACGACCCGGTGACCGTCTCGACCACGTCGGGTCGCGCCATCCCCGGGATGGAGGTCCGGATCGGCGACCAGGGCGAGATCCTGGTGCGCGGCGAGAACGTGATGCTCGGTTACCTCGACGACCCCGAATCGACTGCCAAGACCATCGATGCGGACGGCTGGCTGCACACCGGCGACGTCGGCACCCTGGACGACCGCGGTTACGTCGACATCACCGACCGCCTCAAGGACATGTACATCTCCGGCGGTTTCAACGTGTATCCCGCTGAGGTGGAGAACGCCCTTGCCCGACTCGACGGCGTCGCGGAGTCTGCCGTCATCGGTGTTCCCGACGAGCGGATGGGCGAGGTCGGGCGGGCCTACGTGGTCGCCAAGCCGGGCGTCACGCTCGCCGAGGACGACGTGGTCGCGTTCTGCAAGGAGCGACTCGCCAACTTCAAGGTGCCCCGATCGGTGCGCTTCGTCGACTCCCTCCCCCGGAACCCCTCCGGGAAGGTCATGAAAAACGTTCTGCGTGAGGAGAAGAAATGACGGTTCCGGACGAGGGTGACGTCGTCACCTACGAGGTGCGTGACGGTGTCGCATTCGTGACGCTCAACCGCCCCGACTACCGCAACGCCCAGAACTCGGTGATGACGTACGCCCTCGACGCCGCGTTCGAGCGGGCCGTCGAGGACGACGACGTGAAGGTGATCGTCCTCGCCGGCAACGGGAAGCACTTCAGCGCCGGGCACGACATCGGGACCCCGGGCCGGGACCATCACGTGCACTACGACAACAAGGCCGTCATGTGGTGGGACCACGTCGACAAGCCGGGTGGCGACCAGCGGTTCGCGCGCGAGATGGAGGTCTATCTCGGGATGTGCCGTCGCTGGCGCGAGATCCCGAAGCCGACCATCGCGATGATCCAGGGCGCCTGCATCGCCGGCGGGCTGATGCTGGCGTGGGTGTGCGACCTCATCGTGGCATCGGACGACGCGTTCTTCTCCGACCCGGTCGTACGTATGGGCATTCCGGGGGTCGAGTACTTCGCGCATCCGTGGATGCTCGGACCGCGGTTCGCGAAGGAAATCCTCTTCACCGGCGACCGGTTCACCGCGCAGCGCGCGTACGAGGTGGGCATGGTCAACCGCGTCGTGCCCCGCGAGGACCTGGAGCAGGAGACGCTCGCGATCGCCGGGCGCATCGCCGCCATGCCCCGGTTCGGGCTCGCGCTCACCAAGAAGGCCGTCAACCAGTGCGAGGACCAGATGGGCATGCGGAACGGCATGGACTCCGTCTTCGGCCTCCACCACTTCGCGCACGCGCACAACGCCGAGATCGACACCGATCCGCTCGGCGGCATGGATGCCAAGTCGATGGCGGCCAGTGCACGCAACTCGAACGAAGGGGCGAAGTAAGTGGATCTCGAGTTCGGCGCCGCCACCGTCGCCTTCCGCGAGGAGGTGCGAACCTTCCTGCGCGACAACGTTCCCGCCGAGCCGCTGCCGTCGATGGACACCGCCGAGGGTTTCGAGGCGCACCGCGAGTGGGAACGCACACTCGCCGACGCCCGGCTGTCGGTGGTGTCGTGGCCGGAGGAGCTGGGTGGACGGGACGCGTCGCTGCTGGAATGGGTGGTGTTCGAGGAGGAGTACTACCGTTCGGGTGCGCCCGGACGCGTCAGCCAGAACGGCATCTTCCTGCTCGCCCCGACGCTGTTCGAGCACGCGAACGCCGAGCAGTTGGCCCGCATCATGCCGCGGATGGCCCGCGCCGACGACATCTGGGCGCAGGCCTGGTCGGAGCCGGAGTCGGGTAGCGACCTCGCGTCGCTCCGTTCCACCGCGCGGCGCGTCGACGGTGGCTGGGTGCTGAACGGGCAGAAGATGTGGAGTTCGCGGGCGAGCTTCGCGGACTGGGGCTTCGGACTGTTCCGGTCCGACCCGGATGCCCAGCGGCACAAGGGCATCACGTATTTCATGTTCGACCTGCGCTCGAAGGGCGTGACCGTGCGCCCGATCGATCAGCTGGACGGCGAACCCGGTTTCGCGGAGATCTTCCTCGAGGACGTCTTCGTCCCGGACGACCCCGCGAACCCCGGCGAGTCCGGGGTGATCGGCGGCGTGAACCAGGGCTGGCGCGTGGCGATGAGCACCGCGTCCAACGAACGCGGACTGTCGCTGCGCAGCCCGGGCCGTTTCCTCGCGACGGTCGATCGGCTGATCGAGTTGTTCCGGAACAGCGGACGCACCGACGACACGGCCCTGCGAAACCAGGTCGCCGACGCCTGGATCGGCGCCCGCGCGTACCAGCTGAACACGTTCGGCACCGTCACCCGACTGGCCGACGGCGGGCAACTGGGCGCCGAATCGTCGATCAACAAGGTGTTCTGGTCGGAGTGGGACATCGCCACGCACGAGACCGCACTCGAATTGCAGGGCGCCTCGGCGGAGCTCGCGGACAACTGGATGGACGGCTATTTGTTCTCCCTGTCCGGGCCGATCTACGCCGGCACCAACGAGATTCAGAAGAACGTGATCGCCGAGCGGCTGCTCGGCCTACCGAAGGCGGATCGATGAGATTCACACTCGACTCCTCCCATCAGGACTTCGCTTCCAGCATCGACGCGTTGCTGTCGAAGGCGGACATGCCGGCGGTGATCCGGTCGTGGAACACCGGCGACACGGGTCCGGGCCTGAAGGTGTGGCAGCGCCTCGCCGAGACCGGCGTCAACGGACTGCTCGTCGCGGACGAGCACGACGGGCTGGGCGCCGACGCCGTCGACCTCGTCGTGGCCGTCGAGCAACTCGGACGCCATGCCGTTCCCGGTCCGGTGGCCGAAACCGTGGCCGTCGCGCCCGCCCTGCTCGCGCAGGTGGCCCCGGACCGGTTGGCGGCGTTGGCTTCCGGTTCACTCGCCACGGTCGCGGCCGCGCCGCACGTGCCGTTCGCCGTCGATGCCGACTCGGCCGACCTCGTCCTGCTCGTCGACGGCGCCACCGTGAGCCTCGGACAGGCCGGGGCGGTGCAGAACTCGGTGGATCAGTCGCGACGGCTGTATCCACTGACCGCCGGGGACGCACTCGGCGACGCCGACTTCGCGCCCGCATGCGATCTCGGCGCCCTGGCCACCGCCGCCCAACTGCAGGGACTCGGGCAGACCCTGCTGGACGTGACCACCGACTATGCCAAGCAGCGCAAGCAGTTCGGCAAGGTGATCGGACAGTTCCAGGCCATCAAACATCACCTGGCCGAGGTCGCGGTCGGGCTGGAGATGTCGCGGCCGCTGCTGCACGGTGCAGCACTGTCCGTGCGGGACGGGTCCGTCGACAGTTCCCGGGACGTCTCCGCGGCGAAGGTCGCGTGCGGGGATGCCGCGTACCGGGCGGCGCGGGTGGCGCTGCAGGTGCACGGCGCCATCGGCTACACCCAGGAGCACGACCTGTCGCTGTGGCTCACCAAGGTCCGGGCGCTGGTCACCGCCTGGGGCACGCCCGCGTACCACCGCGGCCGCGTCGTCGACTCGCTCGTGGAGGCGTCATGAGTTTCGACAACGAGGAGCGGGCCGCGCTCCGGTCGTCGGTCCGGGATCTGCTGGGTAAGCATTCCGACTCGGCCGCCGTCCGCCGTGCGATCACCACCGAGCACGGCTACGACGACACCCTGTGGTCGAAGCTGTGCGAGCAGATCGGCGTCGCCGCGCTGGCCGTGCCGGAGAAATACGACGGCGTGGGGGCGTCGCTGCTGGAAGTGCATGTGGTGCAGGAAGAACTGGGCCGCACGCTGGCGCCGTCGCCGATGCTGGGCAGCGCCGTGCTGGCCGCGCAGACGCTGGTGCTGTCGGGGGACGACGACGCGTGCGCCCGACTGCTGCCCGGCATCGCGGCCGGTACTGTCGCCGCGCTGTGCTGGGCAGGTGCGGACGGCTGGTCCGGATTCGGGGTCACCGCATCGGGCGAGACGCTGTCGGGGACGGCGTCGTACGTGTTCGGCGGTGCCGTCGCGGACGTGCTCCTGGTTCTCACGTCCGCCGGATTGTTCGAGGTCGATCCGGCGGCGGACGGCGTCACGCGTCGCCGCGTCCCGGCGATGGACCCGACGCGTCCGCTGTCGGAGGTCGTGTTCGACGGGGTCGCGGCGCGCAGGCTCGTCTCCCCCACCGACCTCGTCGACCAGTTGCGCACGGTCGCACTGGTCGCGTTGTCGGCGGAACAGGTGGGTGCGGCGTCCGCGGCGCTGGAGCAGACGGTCGAGTACGCGAAGTCGCGCAAGCAGTTCGGCCGGGCGATCGGGTCGTTCCAGGCACTCAAGCACCGCATGGCCGACATGTACGCCCTCGTCGAGACGGCCAGGTCCATGTCGTACGCCGCGGCGCTGTCGGGGACGCACGAGGACGCCGTCATCGCGAAGGTGTACTGCTCGGAGGCACTGCAGCACGTCGCGGCCGAGGCCATCCAGCTGCACGGCGGCATCGCGATCACGTGGGAACACGACGCGCAGCTGTACTTCAAACGTGCGCACGGCAGCGCACAGCTGTTCGGGCAGCCGCGGGAGTACCTGCCGCAACTGGCCACCGCCGCCGGACTGTAGGCGGCTCCGCCGCCCGTGCGTGGTTAAAGAGTCTCTGTGCTCGTTAACCACTCACGGGCGGCGGAGCCGCTCCAAGTAGCTGGCGACCCCGTCTTCGTCGTTGCTGGGCAGGATGTGGTCGGCGAGGGCGAGGACTTCCGGCAGCGCGTTGGACGGGCAGAGAGCCGTGCCCGCCCACGTCAGCATCGGGACGTCGTTGATGGCGTCCCCGGCGACGGCGACCTCCTCCGTCGAGATCCCGTCGACCGCGCAGAGCTCGGCGAGCGCGCTCGCCTTGGACACGCCGGACGCCGCCATCTCGACGTACGGCGCACCGGAGTGCGTCAGTTCGACGCCGTCGACGCCGGCCGCCACCGCCGCCCGGTACAGCTCCGCGCTGGGAACCTCGGGGTGCCGGGCGACGATCTTCACCATCGGCTCGTCGATGTCGGGCAGCAGTTCCGACAGCGCCATCTGGTGCGGGTGCCGGTGGTGGTCGGCGAACTCGCACAACGCTGCGTACGCCGGTTCGGCGACGAAGCGCGTCGGACCGATGTTCGCGAACACGACACCGGGCATCAGGGTCCGCACCCGGTCCATGGCCGCTGCGGCCGACGCCATCGCGATGGTCGTCGTCGCCGTGATCACCGGGGTTCCGTCGGCCAGGTCGAGTACCACCGCGCCGTTCGCGCAGATCGCCTTGCCGCGGAATCCGCACGACTGCGCCAGCTCGTGGACCGAGTGCCGGGCGCGGGCCGTTGCCCACACCACCTCCACCCCCGACAGTCGCGCGTCCTCCATTGCCTGCGCGGTGCGAGGGGAGATCGTGCGGTCCGACCGCAGCAGGGTGCCGTCGAGGTCCGTCGCCAACAGCCGAATTTGCGTCACCTCCGCATGATGCCAGGGCGCATGTACCCCTCACGACCCCACCACAGTCGATAGCCTGGACAGCATGAGTCCTCGAGTACCCAGCATCGTGCTGAATTCCGGAACCATCCTCCCGCAGCTCGGCTTGGGCGTCTGGCAGGCGGACAACGACGAGACCGAACACGCCGTGGGGTTCGCCCTGGACGAGGCGGGCTACCGGCACATCGACACCGCCGCCGCATACGGCAACGAGGAAGGGGTCGGCCGCGGCATCGCGAACTCGGGAGTCGCCCGCGAAGACATCTTTCTCACCACCAAGTTGTGGAACGCCGATCAGGGCTACGAGCCGGCGTTGAAGGCGTTCGACGCCAGCCTCGGACGTCTCGGCGTCGATTATGTCGACCTTTACCTGATCCATTGGCCGCTGCAGGACGACGACCGCATCCTCCGCACGTGGGATGCGCTGGAGAAGATCGCCGAGTCGGGTCGCGCGAAGGCGATCGGTGTGTGCAATTTCGAACCGCGTCACCTGCAGTTGCTGATCGACCGGGGCGGCGTCGTTCCGGCGGTCGACCAGGTGGAGTTGCATCCGCATCTGGCGCAGCAGGAGATCCGGACGTTCGCCATCGAGCACGGCATCGCCGTCGAATCGTGGAGCCCGCTCGGCGGCACCAGCAACTCGGGGTGGGGCGACGACTCGAAGCCGAACACGCTGCTCACCGACCCGATCATCACCCGCATCGGCGACCGCCACAGCAAGAGCCCGGCCCAGGTGCTGATCCGCTGGCACCTGCAGAGTGGGCTGATCGTCATCCCCAAGTCGGTGCACGAGTCGCGGATCCGCGAGAACATCGACGTGTTCGATTTCGAGCTCAGCGAACAGGACCTCAGCGAGATCGAGACGATGGACGACGGCGTCCGCGTCGGAGCCCACCCGGACGACTTGAACATCGACGCACCGGAGTAGGCGGCTTCGCCGCCCGTGAGTGGTTAACGAGTCCAGAGACTCGTCGACCGCGCACGGGCGCGGAGCGCCTAGTGTCCTGAGTCATAAATAAGCCATCGGTTGTTAAGATTGGTCATGGCAACTCGTGGTCCGCGACCGACGGAGATTGTGCTGACCGAGGCCGAACGCGTAGAACTCGAGGGGTGGTCGCGGCGACGCAAGACCGCTGCAGGTTTGGCAGTAAGGTCGCGAATCATTCTCGCTGCCGCCGATGGTGGATCGAATACCGAAGTGGCGCAGAGGTTGGGGTTGAACCGAGGCACGGTGCGGCGGTGGCGCGACAGGTTCGTCGAGGACCGATGCGACGGGTTGCTCGACGAACCACGCCCGGGCCGTCCGCGGACGATCGACGACGACAAGATCAAGGATCTGATTACCTCGACCCTCGAAACGACACCGAAGAATGCCACACACTGGTCCACACGATCAATGGCAGAGCATCTCGATATTTCGCAATCGACGGTCTCGAGAGTGTGGCGCGCGTTCGGTTTGGCCCCGCACAAACAAGACTCGTGGAAACTGTCGAAGGATCCACTGTTCACCGAGAAGGTCCGTGACGTCGTCGGCCTGTACATGAACCCGCCCGAGCGGGCTCTGGTGCTCTGCGTCGACGAAAAAACTCAGATCCAAGCACTGGACCGGACCCAACCGATATTCCCGATGCTTCCCACCACCCCGCAACGCGCCAGTCACGACTACGTCCGCAATGGCACCTCGAGCCTGTACGCTGCTCTAGACATCGCCTCAGGGAAGGTGATCGGATCACTCCATTCACGCCACCGCGCACAAGAATTCATCGCATTTCTTCGCAAGATCGACGCTCAGGTGCCCGACGATCTCGATGTCCACCTCGTGATGGACAATGCATCGACCCACAAGACTCCCGCGGTCAAACGATGGCTCCTCGCGCACCCGCGCTTCGTCATCCACTTCACACCGACCAGCTCATCGTGGATGAACCTCGTCGAACGCTGGTTCGCCGAACTGACCACCAAGAAGCTCCAACGCTCCACCCATACCTCGGTCCAACAGCTCAACAAAGACATCCGAGCATGGATCGAGACCTGGAACGACAACCCCAGACCTTACGTCTGGGTCAAGACCGCCGACCAGATCCTCGACTCCATCGCACACTACTGCGCCAGAATTAAAGACTCAGGACACTAGAGCTTCACCGGCATCTCCTCGAGCCCGGACACGAAGTTGGCGGGACGACGCCGCAGTGGGCCGTCGTCGACGAGCACCATGTCCGGCAGCCGCGACAGCAGTTGCTCGAACATGATCTTCGCTTCGAGCCGGGCGAGTTGGTTGCCCAGGCAGAAGTGGGTGCCGAAACCGAATGCGACGTGCGGGTTCGGGGACCGTTCGATGTCGAACACCTCGGGACTGTCGAACACGGCGTCGTCGAAGTTGGCGGATTCGAAGAGCAGCATCATCTTCTCGCCCTGACGCAGGTCGGTTCCGAAGAATTCGACGTCGCGGGTGACGGTGCGGCACATGTTCTTGATCGGCGAAGACCAGCGCAGCATCTCCTCGACCGCCGCCGGGATGCCGTCGGGGTCGTTCACGAGCCGCTGATGCTGGTCGGGGTGACGCATCAGTTGTTCCATGCCGCCGCTGAGGACGTGCCGGGTGGTCTCGTCGCCGCCGATCAGGATCAGCAGGGTTTCGCCGACGATGTCCGGGTCGCTGAGCCGGTGCCCGTCGATCTCGCTGTGCACGAGGATGCTGGTGAGGTCGTCCGTCGGATTCTGCCGCCGCTCCTCGATGGTCCGGAGCGTGAATTCGTTGAATGCCAGGTACGCGTTGGCCTGGGCCTGGAGTTCTTCCGGGGTGGCGTTGCTGCCGAGTGCGTTCATCAGGTCGTCGGACCATTGCAGGAACGTGTCGCGTTCCTCGGGCCGCACGCCGAGCATGTCGCCGACGACGGCCATGGGGAGCGGCGCGGCCAGGTCGCGCACGAAGTCCACGTCGTCCTTGTCGCACGCGGCGTCGATGAGGTGATCGCAGATCTCCCGGATCCGGCCGATCTTCGCTTCCACCTGTTTACGGGTGAAGCCGGCGTTGACGAGGCGACGGTGTTGCAGGTGCTGTGGATCGTCCATGTCGATCATCTGCGGCAACGGGCCCACCCCGGGGCGGATGCCACCCGCGTTCGAGAACAACTCCGGGTCGCGTTCGGCCGCCAGGACGGCCTCGTACGACGCGGCGCCGAGAATCCCGTCCGCCCGATACACGGGTTCGTGGGCGCGCATCCATGC
Source organism: Rhodococcus sp. JVH1 (assembly GCF_000280725.2). Classification (NCBI taxonomy): domain Bacteria; kingdom Bacillati; phylum Actinomycetota; class Actinomycetes; order Mycobacteriales; family Nocardiaceae; genus Rhodococcus; species Rhodococcus sp. JVH1. Next base: position 2,933,485 of record NZ_CP166289.1, read on the forward strand.
GTAGGCCTGCCGCGGGTCACCGAGTTCGCCCGAGTAGAACCGTCCGTCGATCAGATCGAAATCCGGCCTGTTCGTCATCGAGGCACTCCTCCGCATTGAATCCCGCCGATCGTGCCCCGATAATAGAACGTGTTCCTACTATGACGCAGTGGTATAGCGGCAAGTTCACAGATCCTCGGCTCGATAATTGACACGAGTTCTATTACCTGGAGGTGTACGTGGTTACCAACGACGGCAGCAGCGGGCTCGCGAAGACGTCCGTACTCGTCACCGGTGGCGGCAGTGGCATCGGACTGGGTGTCGCCACCGCCCTCGCGGTCGACGGCGTCCACGTCACGATCTGCGGTCGCAACGAGGAGAAACTGGCACGCGCAGCGGAGCAGATCACCGCCGGCGATCCCGCGGGGACGGTCGACACGGTCACCGCCGACGTCACGAACGAGGACGACATCATCCGCGCGGTCGCAACAGCGGCCGAGCGCACCGGGCAGCTTCACGGCGTCGTCACCTGCGCAGGCGGGAACGAAACGGTGGGACCCGTGACCCAACTCGACGTGGACGCGTGGCGGCGGACCGTGGACCTGAACGTCACCGGCACCATGCTGACGATCAAGCATTCCGCGCGGGCCCTCGTCGCCGGAGGCGGCGGTTCCATCGTCACCATCTCCTCGATCGCGAGCAGCAACACGCACCGCTGGTTCGGCGCATACGGCCCGTCCAAGGCGGGTGTCGACAACCTGACGCAACTCGCCGCCGACGAACTCGGGGCCAGCAACGTCCGCGTCAACTGCATCCGCCCCGGACTGACCCGCACCGACCTCGTCGCGCTCATCACCGACGGCGGGCCCGTCCTGGACGACTACCTGGCCAACACCCCGATCGCACGGGTCGGCGAGGTCACCGACATCGCCGCGCTCGCCGAGTTCCTCCTCGGCCCCGACTCCACCTGGATCACGGGGCAGATCATCAACGTCGACGGCGGCCAGATGTTGCGTCGTGGACCCGACTTCACGTCGATGTTCGAGCCCATGTTCGGCGCCGACGGTCTGCGCGGGGTGGTCGGGCCGTGACGTCGCACCAGGTTCTCGGCAAGCAGGTCGACATGCCCGTGCAGATCCGGGCCGCGTCGGCGTTCATGGCGATGTATTCGGTGCCGTCCCGCGCCGCCCAGTCGCTGATCGACTACACCGGCCTCGAGATCCTGCAGTTCCGGCCGGGACGCGGCATCTGCGTCCTCGTGTTCGTCGACTACGTGGACGGCGACCTCGGCCCGTACAACGAATTCGGGGTGGCGTTCCTCGTCCGCGACCACCGGGCCGACAGCACCTCGGTCCCCCGGGACCTGAAGGCGCTGGCCCGGGGCCGGGCGGGTGCGCTGATTCATCGCCTGCCCGTCGACGGCGACTTCAGTCTGGCCGCCGGCCGAGGCATCTGGGGCTTCCCGAAGATCCTGGCCGATTTCGACGTCGACCACACCGGTTCCGTCAGGCGCGGTTCGGTGAGCCGGGACGGCCGGCTGATCGCACAGTTGAGCGTCAAGCCGGGTATTGCGGTGCCGGGTTCGGGGGCAGGCACGTCGCTCACCGCCTATTCGCACCTCGACGGGCTCACCCGATTCACCACCTGGGACATGCACCCGACCGGGATCCGCTCCCGGCCCGGAGGGGCGGAGCTCAAACTGGGCAGCCACCCGATCGCGGACGAACTACGGTCGCTGGGACTTCCGAATCGGGCACTCGTCACGTCCTGGATCCCCGAATTGACGATGACGTTCGGGGACGCGCAGCCCGTCTGACCGCACGTGAGTGGCGAAGCGTGCCCGCGCACGCTTCGCCACTCACGTGGGGGGGTTGCGCCGATGACCGAACTGGGGTCCAATACCGGCTACGGTTCTGGACGCTTGACCAATTCGTGGCACCCCTGGGGGGACGGCCGCCGAAAGGACGATCGGTAGTGCAGATCAGACGACGCAGCGTGCTCGCGGGGGCGGCCCTGACTCCGGCGTTCGCCACGCTCGGTTCCGGGACGGCGGCCGCAAATCCCGACCCCGACTCCGAATTCCTCGTCGGGGTCGGCATTTCCGACGCCACCGGGCCGGTCGCCGACGTCGGGATGATGGGGTACTCCAGCTTCGAGCAGCGCGCCGAGGGACTGCATCAGCGGACCCGTGCGCGGGCGTTCGTGTTCGCCGAGCCCGGTCGGCAGCGCGTGGTCTACGTGTGCGTCGACGTGTGCATGATCTTTCAGTCCGTGCACGACGCCGTGCTGGCCCGGCTCGCGGAACTCCACGGCGGCCTGTACACGGAGCGGAACGTCATGCTCACGGCGGTGCACTCCCACGCGGCGTGCGGCGGGGCGTCCCACGACTACGCCTACAACCTCGCCGTGCTCGGCCACAATCGTCAGGTGTTCGACGCCGAGGTCTGCGGCATCGTCGAGGCGATCACCGCAGCGCACGATTCCCTCGCTCCAGGTTCGGTGTCGTACGGGCGCAGCGAACTCACCGATGCCAGTGTCAACCGTTCGCGGATCGCCTTCGACCGCAACCCCTCCGAGGACCGGGATTACTACCCCCTGGGCATCGACACGTCGATGCGGGTCCTGCGAATCACGCAAGGCGGCAGAGACGTCGGGGCGATCAACTGGTTCCCCACCCACGGCGCTTCGCTCACCAACACGAACCATCTGATATCCGGCGACAACAAGGGTGCGGCCGCCTACTTCTGGGAGCACGACCACGAAGGTGTCCGCTACCTCGACGACGACAAGCCTCGTTTCGTCGCCGCGTTCGCGCAGACGAACACCGGCGACATGTCCCCCAACCTCGACCTCCGGCCCGGCCACGGACCCACCGACGACGAATTCGAGAACACCCGCATCATCGGGCAACGGCAGGTCGCGGCCGCACGCACGGCGTGGGAATCGGCGTCAGACATTCTCACCGGCGGTGTGGACAGCCGAATCATGTACCTCGACATGGCGAATCAGGAGGTCGGCGGCGAATTCACCCCCGACGGCCGCACCTATCGCACGTCCCCCGCGTGTGTCGGGGCCGCCATGAGCGCGGGCAGCACCGAGGACGGTCCGGCCATCCCGATCTTCCCGGAAAGCACCACCAACCCGCTCGTCGACACGCTCGGCGGGATGGACGCTCCGATCCCGCAGTGGCTGCAGGACGCGCAGGCCCCGAAACTCGTGCTCGTGGCCGTCGGTCTGCTGCCACCCGACGGGTGGGTTCCGCACGTGCTGAAGATTCAGATCATCCGCATCGGCGGCGTGTACGTGGTGGGCGGCCCGGCGGAATTCACGATCGTGTCCGGGCTACGGATCCGCCGCACCGTCGCCGACAGACTCGGTGTGCCGCTGGAGAACGTGATCTTCCAGGGCTACGCCAACTCGTACGCGAGTTACTGCACCACCCCGCAGGAGTACGACGCGCAGCAGTACGAGGGCGGCTCGACCCTCTTCGGCCGCTACACGCTGCCCGCGTACCAGCAGGGATTCGCGGCGCTCGCGGACGCGATGCGCACCGGCCGCGACGTTCCCCGCGGCCCAGCGCCCCGCGACCTGTCGCAGTTCCAGCCGTACGCCGGTCCGGGCGTCGACCACGACGAACCACCGGCAGGCCGCGTCTTCGGCGACGTACTGACCCAGCCCGCCGCGAAAGCGTCTGCGGGCGAACAGGTCACGGTCGAGTTCGTCACCGGCCACCCCCGGAACGACCCGCGCCGGCGTGGCACGTTCCTCGAGATCCAGCGCCGGGGCGGCGACGGCTGGGTGCGTCACGCCGACGACGGCGACTGGTCGACCAAGTACCGCTGGACGCGCACCGGGTCGAACCGGTCGGTCGCGCGGATCACGTGGGACGTCCCCGCCGGAACTCCCGCCGGGCGCTACCGTGTGCAGCACTTCGGCAACAGCCGCGACGCGGCAGGCGCGATCACCTCGTTCACCGGGACGTCGAACGAATTCGAGGTCGGATAGCCGTCCACGTGCCCCCGATCACACGCGGTGACGCGGTGTCTGTCCCACCACATCGGCGTTGCACCCCAACGTATTTCACGATCATCCGTCACACCACCGACCGTGGGATGAAACTACCCGGCAATACTTCGGGACGACAGTGGGTGCATGAACGATGCCGAGAGAGAACCCGGAGTTCATGTCAACGCGTGCGAGGCGTGCGGCCGGCTTCCGCACCCCCGTCGCGTCCGCTTGGCGCTCGCGAAACTGTGCGCCGTCTTTCCCGTCGAATTACTGCTTCATGCCCTGGTCATTCACTTCCACGTCTCCTATCTGATGACCGTCACGGTCCTGACCGTCAGCACCACGGTGCTGGTGATCTGGGTGGTGGAGCCGTCGGCGATGAGACTGCTCGGCGGCTGGCTGCACGGTCCGCCCGACGGCAAGCACGGCCCTCTCCCGACGGGGCAGTCGCTCTGGCGCATCCGTGTCCGGGTGAGCGACCAACCGGGACAGCTCGAATCGCTGGCCCACAATCTCGCGAAGCTGGAGGCGAACATCCTGACGGTGCACGTCCATCACCTGGACGGCGGTTCGCTCGACGAGTTGATCGTCGGCGCGTGCCGCGGGACGTCGCCGGAGGCGCTCGCGCATGCCGTCCGGGCCGGAGGCGGACGCAGTGTGGGAATCTGGCCGGCGTCGGCGCTCGCGCTGATCGACGGCCAGACCAAGGCACTGACGTTGGCGTCGCGGGTGGCGGCCGATCCGTCCGAACTGCCCCTGTCGATCGCGGAGCTTCTCGGCGCCCAGTACGTCGATTCGCGCGTGAGCGACCATCCGCGCACGGCCGCGTCCGTCGAGATCCCGTCGGGTGAGGGTGAGCCGCTCGTCTTCGTGCGGCCGGCGGACGAGCCGTTCACTCCGGCCGAGATCGCCCGCGCCCGTCGCCTGAGCGAGCTGGCGCAGCGAACCCGCGAGACCGCGAACTCGGGGGGACTCGCCGGGCCTGCCACGTGATCTTGCGGACATCCCGGACGACGGCCACGGTGCGAGAGACACTACGACGGTGATGTTCGCCCGCACTTCGACTGTCCTGACGATCGGCGTCGCCACGCTGGGCCTCCTGGCCACCACCGCCGGTGCGGCGCCGACGTATGCCGTGACCGCCACCGTTCCCGTCGGGCAGACGCCGATGCAGGTGGCGGTCGCACCAGGCGGCGCCGTCACGTACGCCACGAACTCCGGGGCCAACAGCGTCTCCGTCATCGACACCGCCACGAACGCCGTCACCGCCACCGTCCCGGTGGGCGGCGGACCCACCGGAATCGCCGTTACCCCGAACGGTGCGAGGGCGTTCGTCGTGAACACCGCCGACCGGAGCGTGTCCGTGATCGACACCGCCACCAACACCGTGGCGGCCACGATTGCGGTCGGCGAATTCGCCTTGGCGGTCGCGGTATCCGCAGACGGGGCCCACGCCTACGTCACCAACGGCGTCGAGAGCACCGTCTCCGTGATCGACACCGCCACGAATACGGTGACCGCCACGGTTCCGGTCGGCGCCTTCCCCATCCAGCTCGCGGCCAACGGCACGCACGTGTACGTCACCAACTCCTCCGACAACACGGTGACGGTGATCGACACGGCGACGACGACCGTCGTCGACACGATTCCCGTCGCCTCCCACCCCAGTGCCGTGACGGCCACGAACGACCGGGCCTACGTGCGGAGCGGCGCGGAGATGTCGGTGATCGACGCGGCCACCAACACGGTGACCGCCACGTTCGGTGTCGACGGGACGATGGGCGGTTCCGCGGTGACCGCGGACGGACACACCCTGTACGTCGTCGACTCCGAGGGTGGGGCCGTCACCGTGTTCGATCCGGGCACCAACACCGAGGTGACGTCGCTCGCCGTCGGCGGCAGCGCCGGTGGCGTCGCGGTCTCCGCCGACGGCGCGAGGGCCTACGCCACCAGTCAGAACGAGAACACGATCGCCACCATCTCGCGCGCACCGGGCGACGCGACGCTGCCGCGCTGACGTCAGACCGACACCACCGCCGGATCCTCCTCCACCGACTGACCTTTCGGCCGACGGTCGAGTGCGGTGGCGAGGACGAGAACGGCGAGCGCACCCACGGTCAGTGCGGCACCCATCCAGATCGGGGACGTGAAGCCGAGTCCCGCGGCGATGGTGATGCCGCCGAGCCAGGCCCCGAGTGCGTTGCCCACGTTGAACGCGGCGATGTTCGCGCCGGACGCCATGGTCGGCGCCTGCGCCGCGTAGTTCATGATCCGCATCTGCAGTCCGGGGACGGTCGCGAAACCGAAGGCGCCCATGAAGAACAGGGCCACGATCGTCATCGGCTTGCTCCCCGCGGTGAGGGCGAACACGACGAGCACGACGGTGAGCACGGCGAGGATCGTGATCAGCGTGCGGGTGAGTGCCTTGTCGGCGGCACGTCCACCGAGGACGTTGCCGACGAACAGACCGCCGCCGAAGAGCACGAGGAGCCAGGGGACACTGGTCGAGGCGAATCCGCCGACCTCGGTGAGGGTGAACGCGATGTACGTGAACGCGCCGAACATGCCGCCGAATCCGAGGATGGTGACGGCGATCGAGAACCACACCTGCGGAGATCGGAAGGCCCGCAGTTCGCTACGCAGACCGGCGGATTCCGGTGCGTCCGCCGGACGGGACACGGACGGCACCAGCGTTGCGATGCCGATCAGCGCCACGACACCGATGACGGTGATGGCCCAGAACGTGGAGCGCCAGCCGAACTGCTGACCGAGGAACGTGCCGAACGGGACACCGAGAACGTTGGCGATGGTCAGACCCGCGAACATCGTCGCGATCGCGCCTGCCCGCTTGCTTGCGGGCACGAGGTCGGCGGCGAGGACCGAGCCGATGCCGAAGAACGCGCCGTGGCAGAGGGCCGCGAGGACGCGTCCGCCCATCATGACCTCGTACGTCGGGGCCAGGGCCGACAGCAGGTTGCCGCCGATGAACAGCACCATCAGCGCCTGGAGCACACGTTTGCGGTCGAAGCGGGTGACGGCTGCGGTGATGACGATCGCTCCGATGGCGACGGAGAGGGCGTAGCCGGAAATGAGGTAGCCGGCCACCGACTCGCTCACCTGGAAATCGGCCGACACCTCCGGCAGCAATCCCATGATGACGAATTCGGTGAGACCGATCCCGAAGCCGCCCATTGCGAGGGCGAGCAGACCCAGTGGCATCGCAGCCACTCCTTCCGTACAGACTGGGAGATAAGAGCGCTAGCTCGAATACCGCGTCTGCATTAGTTGCAGACGCGGTATAAATAGTTGCACACGCCTTCTATGTGCGCAAGCTGGTATTCTGACGTGGCAGTCGTATCCGCAGGAGGTGGGCCATGGCAGTCGCTGACGACGCCGTCGAGATCCGGTCGCAGGGATGGCGCACGCTCGCGGCCCTGCACGGGCTACTCGAGGCGGAGCTCGAACGCGCCCTGCAGCGTGGGCACGATCTCTCGGTGGTCGAGTACACGGTGCTCGACGCCCTCAGCCGCCAGGACGGCTGGCACATGCGCATGGCGCAACTCGCCCGCGCGGCGGCGTTGAGCAGCAGCGCTACGACCAGGCTCGTGAACCGTCTGGAGAACCGCGGACTGCTCACCCGCATTCTGTGCGACGACGACCGCCGCGGCATCTACACCGAGCTCACACCGGCCGGCCGGGCCGCACTGGACGAGGCTCGTCCCACTCACGACGCCACGCTGGAGGCGGCGCTCGATCGGGCCGCCGACATTCCCGAGCTCGCCCATCTCGCCCGAGCCCTGCACGAAGTCCCCGCATAGGTGAGTGGCACAGCGTGCCGGAGCACGCTGTGCCACTCACGTCAGGACAGCGGCGTGAAGTCGCGTGACGCGATGTACTCGGGCCGCGGACGCGCCGCGGCGAACGGCTCGACGAGGGTGTTCTCGACACTGTTGAACACGAGGAACAGGTTCGACCGGGGGTAGGGCGTGATGTTGTTCCCCGACCCGTGCATGACGTTCGAGTCGAACCACAGCGCGGTGCCTGCGGCACCGGTGAACTGGTCGATCCCGAACTCCCCCGCCATCCGGGTCACGTCTTCACGACGCGGAACCCCGACCTCCTGGGCGACGAGAGACGACGTGTAGTTCTCGTCGGGGGTGGCGCCGACGCACTGGACGAATCGCTTGTGCGAACCGGGCATCAACATCAGCGACCCGTTGAACGGGTAGTTCTCGGTGAGCGTGATCGAGCAGCTGACGGCCCGCGGGACGGGGAGACCGTCCTCGGCGTGCCAGGTCTCGAAGTCCGAGTGCCAGTAGAAGCCGGTGCCCTTGAACCCGGGCATCGAGTTGATCCGGCTCTGGTGGATGTAGACGTCGGAGCCGAGGAGTTGCCGTGCGCGGTCGAGAATTCTGCCGTCGCGGATCAGCTCGGCGACCACGTCGCTGCGCCGGTGCACGTCGAAGACGGAACGGACCTCGTCGGTGCCGCGTTCGCAGATGACGCGCCCGCTGTCACGCATCGCGGGGTCCCGGGACAGCCGGTCGAGTTCCTCCCGGCACGACTTCACTTCGCCGGCGTTCAGGATGTTGTCGATGATGGTGAAGCCGCGTGACTCGTGTCCGGCGAGGGCCGACGAATCGAACGGCCCGTCGGCGGGTGTGCCCCACACGGCGGGTTCGGCCCGTTGGAGCATCGACGGCTCGGCGGCGATCCGAGTGGGGTAGCGATCGTGGTGGTTGGTGTATCCCTGAACCTCAGCTACCTGAGTCATTGTCCCTCCTCGGCACTTACCTCTACTTCTCTGTCGCTACGACGACAGAGTCTTCTGGTCGGCGCGGAGCCGCTGGACGGCGTCGTCCAGGTGTTCGGCGAGCAGTTTCTGCACCTCTCCAGCTGTACCCGTCCGGATCGCCTCGCGCAGGGTGGCATGTTCCTGCGCCTGCTCGCGGATGTCGTCGTAGGTGGTCTGCAACGCACCCAGGCACATCCGGGTCTCGATCAGCAGCGTCCTCGCCGCGCGAATGAGCCGCGGGCTCTCCGAACTCTCCACCAGGATCTGATGGAACTGCTGGTCGGCGTCCGAGACGGCGGCGGCGTCGCCGCGTTCGGCCGCGGCCTGCATCACGAGCACGGTGGGTTCGAGCGCCAGGTAGGTGGCTTCCCGGCGGCCGTCGTCGAGAATCATCTCGAGCGCCCCGCGCTCGATGACCGAGCGGCTGCGGTACACGTCGACGACGTCGTCGAGGGTCAGCTCCGTCACGAAGATCCCGCGATGACGGATGCTGTGCAGTATGCCCTCGGACACCAGTCTCTGCATGGCTTCGCGCAGCGGCCCTCGCGAGACCTGGAAATGCGCGGCCAGTTCCGCCTCGCCCAGCTGTGCACCCGGTTCGAGCGCACCCTTCATGATGGCGACCCGCAGGCGGTCCGCGATGAATTCGGCAGTCGATTGACGACTGACGGGTTCCAGGTCAGTCAGAGCCATGACTGTGGCCTTTCTCGAACAAGGTTCCTAACGACGGGTGCACCGCCGTGTGGCCCGCAAGACGCAGGCCTTCCCAGATGGTCACCTGGTTTGCCGTGAGGACCGGCTTGCCGAGGCGCTGCTCGAGAGTACTCAGCGCGCCCAGCGTCCTCATGGCCGTGTCGGGGATGAGCAGGGCTTCGGCGTCCGGGTGGTCGTTCTCCACCGCGAGTTCCACCACGGATTCCGGGCTGAGGAGACCGACCTCGGCCGCGGTGTCGATTCCCGCACTCGACATCGACAGCACTTCGATACCGGCGGCGGCGAGGAACTCGACGAACAGCTTCGCGACGTCCTCCGGGTAGCTCGCGGCCACCGCGACGCGGGTGATCCCCAGCGCGTGCAGGGCGTGGACGAACGCGAAACTGGTGCTGGACGTGGGTACACCGGTGGTCGCGGCGAGCGTCTCGGCCTGCTGCTTCGCCCCGTCGGGACCGTAGACGAAGCTGCCCGAGGTGCAGGCCCACACGACGGCGTCCGGCTTCTCCTCGGCGAGGAGTGCGGCCCCGCCTGCGAGCTTCTCGGGGCTCCCGAGGTCGAGTAGTTCGGGCACGGCGTGCAGGTCGGTGCCGTAGATGTGCACGACCGGCAGATCCACTCCGAGCATCTCCGCGGCGAAGGGGTAGTCGTCCTCGGCGGCGTGATCGGGGTAGATGAATCCCACAGTGGGGGTCGGCGTGCTCGTCATACGTTCTCCTCTTTCCGTGTCGTGAGGGGTGATGTCAGAAGACGTTGCGGAGCCACTTGCCGGGGCCCGTCATGGGGAGTTTCATCCGGCCGAGACAGGCCCAGATCGTGAGCTGGTTGGCGGTGAGGACCGGTTTCCCGAGCTCCTGCTCGAGCGGGGCGATGACGTCGTACGTCGGCAGATTCGTGCAGCTCACGAAGATCGCCTCCGACCTGGGGTCGTCCGCGGCGATGATCCGCTCGGCGATCGTGCGGTAGTTGACCTTCCAGATGCCACCGCCGAGCCCGAGATGATCGGAGCGCACCACCTCGGTGCCCGCCTCGTGGAGGAACGCATGAAGCCGTTCGGTCAGCGGGGCGTCGTACGGCGTGATCACCGACAGCCTGCTCAGCTCGAGGTGTTCGATCGCCTCGACCAGCGCACCGGACGTGGTGATCGCGTGCTGGGCGCCGGCCTCGCAGATCGCGTCGCACAGGGTTCGCTCGTATTCGAGGCCCTTGATGAAACTTCCCGACGTGCACAGATAGGCCACGACCTCGGGCTCGACGTGCAGGACGTCGCGCGTCGCCGCCATGAGGTGTCTTCGCTCGGACACGAGTTCGGCCATCTCCAGGCTGACGGGCACGGGTTCGTACGGCGTGCGCGCCAGATGCAGGCTCACCTCGAGGGGAGCCCATCGCCACAGTTCTCGTTCGAGCGCCAGGTCGAACGGGGCGATGATGCCGATTCCCCGTTGCGCGATAGGCCCCTCGAATTCGGGAATGTTCAGTTCCAACACCAGGCCTCACCTTCGTTTCGGCCACGCCCGAGCATTATCAGATTGTTGACAATCATACGAGTTACTCATACGGTGTCAACGTGAGTCGGAACCCGATCGTCGCGGTGCTACATGCCCACGTCCTGCCGAGCGACGAACTCATGGCACCCGTCGCGTCCCGTGCCGAAGTTCGCTACACCGGCAAGGCGGGGCTGAGCGACGCCCTCGACGGCGCGGACGTGCTGTTCCTCTACGACTTCCTCACCGACGCGGTGCCGGGCGCCTGGCACGCCGCCGGCTCGCTGCAGTGGCTGCACATCGCCGCGGCAGGCGTCGATCCCGTGATGTTCCCCGAGGCCCGCGACAGCGACGTCACGATCACCAACTCACGGGGCGTGTTCGACGGGGCGATCGCCGAGTACGTGCTCGCCCAGATCCTCTCGTTCGCGAAGGATCTGCCGGGCTCGCTGCGCCTGCAGCAGTCCCACACGTGGCAGCACCGCGAATCCGAACGGATCGCGGGCCGCACCGCCCTGATCGTCGGCACCGGTCCCATCGGCCGCGCGATCGCACGGCTTCTCCGCGCGGCGGGTATGAAGGTCAGCGGGTCGGGCCGCACCGCACGCAACGCCGACCCCGACTTCGGGACGGTCACCGCAACGGAAGATCTCCCGGAGCAGCTCGCCGCCGCCGACTACGTGATCGCGGTGGCACCGCTCACCGACCAGACCCGCCACCTGTTCCGCGACTCGACGTTCGCCGCGATGAAGCCGGGAGCCCGGTTCGTGAACGTCGGACGCGGTGAGCTCGTCCGCACCGACGACCTCGTCGCAGCGCTCCGGGCGGGGACGATCGCGGGCGCCGCGCTCGACGTGTTCGACACGGAACCGCTCCCCGCCGGCCATCCACTCTGGGACATGCCGAACGTCTCGATCACGCCCCACAATTCGGGCGACTTCGCCGGCTGGCGAGATGACCTCGTAACCGTGTTCACCGACAATTTCGAACGCTGGGTTGCGGGGTACCCGCTCGAGAACGTAGTTGACAAGCACCTCGGGTACGTACCGAGCCGATGAAGACAGGGCCCGAACGTCCAGGCTGAAGGAGTTCTCATGAATCCCACCGACATGACCGCCGTCGAACTGGTCACGGCCTTCTCGTCCGGAGAACTTTCGCCGGTGGAAGCGACGCAGGCGATGCTCGACGCCATCACCGAGCGTGACCGCACCATCAATTCCTACTGCCTCGTCGACGAGGAGCGAGCCCTCGCGCAGGCCCGGAAATCCGAGGAGCGCTGGACCACCGGCTACTCCAAGGGGCTGCTCGACGGCGTGCCGATCTCGATCAAGGACATCTTCCTCACCGACGGCTGGCCGACGCTGCGGGGATCACAGGCCGTCGACGAGGACCAGCCGTGGGACGTCGACAGTCCCGTGGCCGCCCGGCTTCGTGAGGACGGCATGGTGTTCCTCGGCAAGACCACGACCCCCGAGATCGCCTGGAAGGCCGTGACCGACAGCGCCCTGTGCGGGATCACCCGCAACCCGGCCGACCCGACCAAGACGGCCGGCGGATCCTCGGGCGGCAGTGCCGCGGCGGTCGCGGCCGGTCTCGGTCCCTGCTCCGTCGGCACCGACGGCGGCGGCAGCGTGCGCATCCCCGCCTCGTTCTGCGGCGTCGTCGGTTTCAAACCCACCCATGGTCGGATCCCCCTGTTCCCGGCGAGCCCTTTCGGGCCGCTGGCGCACGCCGGCCCCCTCACCCGCACGGTCGAGGATGCGGCACTGCTGATGGACATCCTGTCGCTGCCCGACCCGCGTGACCCGACGTCGCTCGCGCCGTTCGCGACCACCTTCCGCGGCGAGATCGGCCGCGACGTGGTCGGACTCGGAGTCGCGTACTCCCCCACGCTCGGCTACGTGACCGTCGATCCGGAGGTCCGGGCGATCGTCGACCGAGCGGTGCAGGCCCTCGACGCGGCCGGTCTGCCGGTCACCGCCGCCGACCCCGGCTTCAGCGATCCGATCGAGGCCTTCGAGTTGCTGTGGGCGGCCGGCGCCGCGGCCATGCTGAAGAACTTCCCGGAGGGTGCGCGCGACAAGGTCGACCCGGGGCTCGGCAAGGTCTGGGAACGGGGCGAGAAGTTCAGCGCGGTCGACTATCTCGACGCTCGCGCGGTCGCCGCGGACATCGGCATCAGGATGGGCAAATTCCATCTGACGCACAACGTCCTGCTCACCCCCACGGTCCCGATTCCGGCCTTCGAGGCCGGTTACGACGTGCCGCCGGGCAGCGATCTCACGAGCTGGCCGCAGTGGACTCCGTTCACCTACCCGTTCAACCTGACGCAGCAGCCGGCGATCAGCATCCCCGTCGGCCGCACCGCAGCGGGTCTGCCGGTGGGTCTGCAGATCATCGGCCCCCGGCACTCGGACGATCTGGTGCTCGCGGTCGCGCGATACGCGGAGCACGTCCTCGGCTAGGTCGGCCGAAAAGCACACGGTTCGCTCGGCATCCGAGGATGATCAGCAGTAGGCCCGGTGCCGTGCGAATATCTGCTCTGCTGCCGGGTGACAGTTGCCTGACAGGGATTTTCGGGGTCGGGGAGAGCCCGGGAGAGTAGATGACAGCGACGCCGGTGTCCGGGGGCCTGCCGCATTCGCCGCAGGGCCCGGATCCGCTCGCCCCGGGCATGCTCGTCGCCACCCGATACCGGCTCCTGGGCCGGTTCGCCGGACCCGACTGGGTGCAGTGGTGGCACGCGCACGACACCGAACTGTGCCGGGACGTCGCGCTCAGCCTCGTCGACTCGGCGCACGTCCGCGCCACCGACACACGTCCGGATCCGGTGGCGCGCTTCTGCCGGAACACCACCGGAACCAGCTTCAGCCACGAGGGCCGGATCGCACAGGTCTACGACATCGCGGCGGTCGGCGACCGGATCGCCGTGGTCGCAGAATGGACGCCGGGGTGGCGTGTCGCGGATGTCGCGCACACGGTCCCACGGCCGTTGGATGCCGCTCGCACCGTGCGGCACCTGGCCGCCGCGACCGCAGACGCACACCATTTCGGTGCCCGCATCTCACTCGATCATCCCAACCGGGTGCGGATCTCCCACGACGGACTCGCGGTCCTCGCCTTCCCCGCCACACTTGCCGACGGCAGCGCAGCCGACGACGTCGCGGGGCTCGGTGCGCTGCTGTACGCCCTGCTGCTCGGCACGTGGCCGTTGTCCTCGTCCGGCGCGACCCGCGCAGCCGGGCTGCCCCCGGCCGGCAGGCGTGGTGACGGTTCCGTCGTCCCGCCGCATCGTGTGCGGCCCGCGATTCCACGACGTCTGTCCGACGTGGCCATGAACGCGCTTGCCCGGCGACCCGGGATGGCCACCGCGCAGGCGATCGTCGACGCCCTCGACCGCATCTTGGCGGACGCGCGGGCCCGCTCGGCATCCGCATTCGCCACGACTACGAAGAGAGCCCGCCCGGCACCCACCAACCTGTCACCCCGGCCGAATGCGCCGCTTCCCGCGTTGAGCGGTGCACTCGCCCTGATCGTCGCGCTCGGCGCCGCCGGGTGGGCGGCGGGCGCCACATTCAGCTCGTCGGACGCTCCCCCGGCCGCCGTCGCAGACAGCATGCTCAGCCAGATCGCGCCGGTTCCGGACCCCCGTCAGGCACCGCTCACCCCATCGTCCGCGGCCGCCTACTCCCCTCTGCGCTTCCCCGACAACGGTGCCACTGCCTCCCTCGCCGTCGACGCGAACCCCGCGACATCCTGGGCGACCGACCGTTACCCACAGCAACTGTCGGCGGCGAAGCAAGGAATGGGTCTGATCGTGTCGTTTCCCGGGCCCGTCGATCTGCGGACCGTCTGGATCGACTCCCCGACACCGGGCACCACGGTCGAGATCCGGACCGCGCCCGTCGCGTGGGCGAGCATCGATCGCACCCAGCTGATCGGCAGCGCCACGCTCGGCGACGGGGTCACCCAGATCGTGGCCCGAACGCCTGCACCCACCGACCGGGTCCTCATCTGGATCTCGGGACTGTCAGGCGGCGAGTCCGGGTTCCAGTCGCGCCTGTCGGAGATCGGCTTCGTGGGTAGCGGCGCATGAGCCCCAACATTTTCGGACCCACCCAGCCGAACACGGGTAGCACCGCGCGCGACCATCTCGCCAACGAGCGGACCTACCTCGCCTGGCATCGCACCGGCATCAGCGTCGCCGCGCTCGGTGTGGCGGTCGCCAAGTTCGCACCGAATCGCGGCGGTCATGCCGTGGCAGCCGGACTGATCCTGATCGGCGCGGGACTACTGGTGTCCGCGTACGGCACCATCCGCTATCGGGTCATCAGCAGGCAGATCGAATCCGGGGAATTCGCACCGGCGACGTTCACCGCCGTGGTCACCTCCAGCATCGTCACAGTGCTCGCGCTCCTCGCCGTGGTGGTCCTACTCTGACCCGGGCAGGGCCGTGACGCAGCGGAATCCGATGTGGCTCATCCCGGTGTCGACCATCTGCGGCCGCCGTGCCGCGGGCCGATACCGCCGGCAGTAACTGTCCGCACACAGGAACGACCCACCCTTGATCACCCGCCGGGGCACCCGGAATTGGGGCTGCCGGGCGTCGAAGCTCTCCGACATTCCGGGCCCACGCGGATTGCGTGGTGCGCAGCACGACTCCGCTGTGTCGGCGTGCCGATCCGAGTACCAGTCGGCGGTCCATTCCCACACGTTTCCCGCCATGTCGAACAGACCGTAGTCGTTGGGCGGATAGCTACCGACGGCGGTCGTGGTGCCGTACCCGGGGTCCGGGCGCCACGGGAACTCCCCGTGCCAGTAGTTCGCCAGCGGAGGGGATTCGCTCTCGGCGGTGTCACCCCAGGTGAATTCGGTGTGGTCGAGTCCGCCGCGCGCCGCGGCCTCCCATTGCGCCTCGGTGGGGAGGGACCGCCCGGCCCACTCCGCGTACGCTGCCGCATCCTCGTGGGCGACGTGGACGACGGGATGCGTTTCGCGGCCGGTGATCGTCGAACCCGGTCCCGTGGGGTGCCGCCACGACGCACCGACGGTCCAGGTCCACCACTGACTGAGGTGACGCAGATCGACCGGGCCCCGAGTGGGGGTGAACACCATCGATCCGGGTTGCAGATTCTCGGCGGGAGCACCGGGGAATTCGGCGGGGTCCAGCGGCCGCTCGGCGACCGTCACGTACCCGGTGTCGCCGACGAACCGGGCGAATTGCGCGGTGGTGACCTGGTGGGTCTCGATGGCGAAGGCGTCGACCGCGACCCGATGCGCCGGACCTTCTTCCGGATAGTGCCGATCCGAACCCATCGTGAAGGTCTGAGCGGGGATGTGCCGGACTTCGGAGACGGTCTGGGTATCCACACGCCTGCCCTTCTGCCTGATCAGGTGACGGCCGGCGAGAAGACGCTCGTCCAATCGTTCTTCATGCTTACCACGGTCCAGTTCTTTTCTCGTGCGTGTTCGAGGGCCTGTTCCGCGCCCGCGACGTAGTCGAATTCGCGATCGGCGTCGTCGTGCAGGATCAGCACCCGAAGCGACGGGCGGTCGGGTAGCCCGGAGAACGCGAGCATCGGCAGGTCGCCGTTGGAGTTGCCGACCGACAGGATCGGCCGTCGCCCGATCCTGCTCCAGATTCGAACCGGTTTCTCCGGCCCGTCGTCGAAGAAGTCCATCGCGGCCTTGTAGAGCAGGTCGCTCGTGTCCGCCCCTGCACGGTACGAGAGGCCGAGGGCACTGCCGATGACGCGTTCCGGCGGAATCCCGTAGAGCCCTCCGGCGACCGGGCGCATGAAGTCCCGATCACCACCGGACGCGATGTAGATCGTGAATCCGTTCGCCTCGAGATAGCGCAGCAACTCGACCATCGGCGCGTATCCGCAGCCTGCGTACGGGCGGCCGAGCGTCGGGTGATCCGCGTCGTCGAAGAAGGCCCGCACCCTTGCGTCGTAATTCTCGACGGTGATCGAATCGAATGCTTCGGTGACTGCGCCCATCAACAATTTCAGATCGCCGTCGTCGCCCTGATAGTGCTTGACCATCGCCGCACCGAGCCACTGAAGGTCGTGCTCGTGGGCCGCCTTCCACGGTTGCGTCTGCTGGAGGCCGGGATCCTTCGCGGCCATCTCGGCGAAGCGCCGGATGGTGAAGTCGAGCTGGATGGGCATCGGCTTCTCACACCAGAGTGTGCCGTCGTTGTCGAACACGGCCACCCGGTCGGCGGGCTCGACGAAGTCCGGTCCGCCCGCCGACGTCACCCGTGCGACGAAGTCCTCGATCGCGGACCGCGTCGATCCGTCCGACCAGGAACCACCGAGCCCGGCGCCCACGTCGGTCAGTCCCTCGACAGGTACGCGTGCAGCTTGGCCACCGCGTGGTCGATGGTGAAACTGGCCGGCTCCTGTCGCGGTGGGAACTCCTTGAACGTCTCGAGGAATTGGGTCGTGATGAATGTTCCATAGATCGTGATGTAGTCGTGGTCGAGGAACCAGTCCCAGTAGGTGTTCGAAGTGATGTCGGCCCGCTCGAAGGGGTCGGTGCGCAGGTTGAACACCTTGGGTACCCGCAGGGCGGTGAACGGCTCCGCCCACAGCCCGAGGGTGCCCTGCGCCCGCTGCTCCATGAACACGATCTTCCAATTGTCGAACCTGATGCCCAGCACGTCGCAGTCGTCGGAGAAGTAGATCATTCCCCGGCGCGGGGATGTCTCGACCTCACCGGTGAGGTACGGGAGCAGGTTGTAGCCGTCGATGTGCACCGTGAAGGTCTTCTCACCGATCTCGTAGCCGGTCTTCAGCTGCTCGACGACATCCGGTGCACCCGCGGCGGCAAGGAAGGTGGGAAGCCAGTCGTGGTGCTGCACGATCTCGTTGGACACGCTGCCCGCGGGGATCCTGCCCGGCCAGCGGATCACCTCCGGGACGCGGAACGCACCCTCCCAGTTGGTGTCCTTCTCACTGCGGAACGGGGTGGTCGCACCGTCCGGCCAGGTGTTCGCGTGGGGACCGTTGTCGGTGCTGTAGATGACGATGGTGTTCTCGGCGAGGCCGAGTTCGTCGACCGCGTCGAGCAGTTGGCCGACATGCTTGTCGTGATCGATCATCGTGTCGTGGTACGGCGACTGCCAGTGCCCGGCCTGGCCGATGCTTTCCGGCTTCGTGTGGGTCCGCAGGTGCATGTGCGTCGTGTTCATCCACACGAAGAACGGTGTGTCCGCTTCCTTCTGCCGCGTCATGAAGTCGATTGCCGCCGTTACCGTCTCGTCGTCGATGGTCTCCATCCGCTTCTTGTTCAGCGGCCCGGTGTCCTCGATGCGCTGCTTCCCGAGCGGCCCGTACCGCGGATCGACCTCACCGGCATCCTCCTCGGTTGCCCAGCAATGGAGCACACCGCGCGGCTTGACCAACTCGTGCAGTTTGGGATAGTCCAGGGCGCTCGGGAAGTCCGGCAGTTCGGGTTCTTCCTCGGCATTGAGGTGATAGAGGTTGCCGAAGAACTCGTCGAACCCGTGCACGGTCGGCAGATACTTGTTCAGGTCGCCGAGATGGTTCTTCCCGAACTGTCCGGTGGCGTATCCGAGGGGCTTGAGCAGTTCGGCGATGGTGGGGTCTTCGGGCGACAATCCGATGTCGACGCCCGGAATCCCCACCTTGCTCATGCCGGTGCGGTACACGCTCTGACCGGTGATGAACGACGCGCGACCCGCCGTGCAGCTCTGCTCACCGTAGGAGTCGGTGAACTTCATGCCCTCGTCGGCGAGGCGGTCGATGTTCGGCGTCCGGTACCCCATCAGTCCGTCGCTGTAGCAGCTGAGATTGGTGATACCGATGTCGTCGCCCCAGATGACCAGGATGTTGGGTTTCGCGTCCGTCATCTGTCTCTCCTCGCATCATCGGGGGAATCGCAGTCATGACGTTGCTCGCGGCGCCCTCGCGCCACATCACCCGTACCGGGTGAGAACCTCGTGTACCGGAACGGCGGTCAGTCCGGGGGGATCGAGGGCGGCCGATCCACGGTGAGGATGTACACGCTGATCACCATCACCCAGGCCGGGAAGACCAACGTCACCCAGAGACTGAAACTCACGACCACCAGCAAGGTGAGGGACAGCGCGTAGGTGGCGACAGCCAGCCACCGCGGCATCAATCCGGTGCGCAGCCAGATTGTTCCCAGCGAAATCATGAACACCCCGGCCATGCGCACCCCGTAGACGTTGTTCACATGCAACATCACCTCGCGCCCGAAGAAGACGAGGTCGTTCTGCGGAACGTTGGTGAGCCGGGAGACGGCGAGGAGCCCGCCGGCGATTGCCGTCGACACGAACGTCATGGCGAGAAACAGCAGCCCACTGCCGAGGAAGACGGTCGAGAAGAATCGGTCCTCGAGGTCCCCGAGCCGGTCGCGGATGACACCGATGAACCACAGGAACGCGATGCCCGCAAACGGTGCGAGTATCAGCGCCGTCGTGATCTGCCGTTGGTGGTGTAACCACGGGGTGGCGGCTTCGCCGGGCAGCCCGGTGCGCAGCAGCACGATGCTGGAGGCGAAAAGGACACCGAAGACGACACCGGCGACGGCCGCGGCCCGTGGAGTCCGTAGCTGGTGGAACTCGGCCTCGCTCTGTGTGCCGGCCATGAGTTCAGTCTTCGCCGAGGCCGAGCTCCAGGGCAACAGGGACGCACAAGCGTGACCGGATCAGCCCGCGTCGTCCGCCCTGCCCGGTCGCACGACGACGGGAACCCCCTCGTACGGGGCCAGGGTGATCGGGAAGCTGTGGAGTTCGTCGACGGTGCCGATCTGTTCGTCGGTGAACAGATTGACCGCAGGCGATCCGGCCGGCAGGCACTGGGACTGCACGGTCGCGGCGATCTCCTCTGACGTGAAGTTGAGAACCGTCACTTCGAGACTCGCGTCCGCCAGTTCGTGGACCATGACGAGCAGCCCCTTGTGCGACACCGTGGGCACGTCGAGCTGGACCGCGGTGGCGATGCCGAACCGGTTACGGACGTCGATGATCCGGGCTAGACCGCGAGCGAAGGACGTCGGGTCCTGCAGTTGCACCGGCAGACTCCCGTACAGGCTGGTGCCCCGGGGAATGCCCGACTCCGACCGGGCGGCTTCGGGATTGACCCCCATCAGGTCGTGCGCACCGCGGTTGATCCACCGGGTGTCGCCTTCGGCGAGAAGGTCGGCGACGTCCTCGGACGGCACGGGCAGCAGCCCGCACAGATCCCAGCCCGACAGGGCGAAGACACCGGGCTGGAGTGCGTTGAACATCGCCAGGAGCAGATGTGCCTGCTTGACGGTGTCGATGTCGGCGGCATCCATCCTGTCCAGGTCGCGGATGCCGAGCGCCGCGGTGATGACACTGGCGGTCGTGCAGGCGATCCCGTTGGTCGTGAACGTGCGGTTGTACGGGGCCCAGCGTCCGGTGAGCCTCTCGCACAGATCTTTACGGATGCGGTCACCGAGATCCGACCCCGTGATCGACTCGCCGCCGTACGCGAACTCGTCGTCCTTGTGCAGCGTCGCGAAGTGGACCAGTTCGAACGTCAGCTCGTCGTGGTTCTGCAGGGCGTGGACGAGCGACGCGGCGTCGACACCGTGATCGCGGGCGAGGTTCATGGTGAGCCGGAGAAATTCGGTGTTCCCCATGACGAGGGCGTGATGGTAGGCGGGACGATTGATGAAGTCGTAGGACAGGTCGGCTCCGGTCGTGCCCATCGCCTTGATGTCGTCGATGGTGAGGTTCAGTTCCTGGAACGTGAATCCCCCCATCTTCCGCACGATGCTGGCGATCAGGTGATTCGCCGCCTCGGACAGTGGATGCCCCTCCGACCACCCGGGCAACCCTTCGGTTCGGCGTTCGACCCCGAGGAATCCGTTGGCGTCCAGTCGAAGCGCGCCCGCACCGAGGTCCGCGATGGAGTGGCACGCGTCGCCGATGACGAGACGCATGCCCGCGAACGACGGATCCAGCCAGTTGATAGAGGGCTGCCCGGCCTTGAAATAGTGCAGGTACACCCATCTCCGCTCGATGCCGTCCACCCCCGTCACCACGGGGGTGACACTCCAGTTGGTTTCCTTGACACCGAGTTCGTAGAAGATGACGCGCTGGAGTTGGCCGATGATGTACCCGGCCCTGGCGAGTTGCGCCTCCGTGTCGGCGTCGATGTTGACCGAGTCCCGGCCTTCCGGCACACGGGGAAGCAGGTGCCAATCCTGCTGTTCGATCTCCACCATGTGGTAGATGCCGGGGTAGTCGGCGTACGCCATCTCGGCGAGCCGGAAGTCGGCGCCCTTGCCGGTGTGACCGGGGACGATATCGTCGATGACGATGCCGTCGTACGCGGCGGCGACGACGCAGAGCCTGCGGAACTCCTCCTCGGTCCCGAATGCCGAGTCGATCTGCATGCTGATGCGATCGAAGTGGCCGTCCACCGACGGCGTGGCCCGCCACCCGTTGATCCCGCCCGCCTGCTTCACCGGCCCGGTGTGGACGGCCGTCACCCCGATCTCGGAGAACGCCTGCCACAGGGACTCGTCACCGAGGGAACTCAGGAAACTCGCGCCCGGTGCCGTGATGATCGAAATCGGGTACGCCGTGAACCACACCGATCCGCGTTCCACCGCTGCGCGCGGATTCGGATCGGCATACGGGTTCTGCCACATGCTGCCCTTGCCGGACAACTGCTCCGCGATCAACTTCGCATCGTGCAGGATCGACTGATTGATCAGCCACTCCACATAGTTCGGGTTGTCCGGCACGGGCTCACCCGTCTGCGCATCGACCCTGGTCGCACGGCGGACCGACGGTTTCAACGGCCGAGGGCGCGCCGGGTAGAACTGCTCGTCGTAGCTGATCTCGCTGGGCTCGTGATGGATCTCGGGGTTCATGGTCCTCCGTCGTCATCTCGTCTGCTCGCCGCACGGTCGGCTACCCGTCCACCGTCCCACGGAAACGACCGCCCGGCATGGGGAGTTGGAGGACTGTCAGCGGACCGGGGAACTTTCGGGTGCGACGAACTCGGTGGAGGCCTCGGACCACAGGCTCACCCGCCTGTCCCGGCTCTCGAAGAACTCGATCTCGCGTCTGATGCCGGAACTCTGATCCCATCCGGGGAGGTCGAGGATGATCAGTTCCTCCATCGCGTCCATGAACACCCGGTCGACGGGTCCCCACATCCTGCCGATCGCCGTGTTGTCCTTTCCGGTGAAGGTCAGGTTGACGGGATGAGACATCGACACCTGACTGAACACCGCATGGCCGGATTCGACGATGTATCCCGCTACCTCGTTGCTGGCGAGAAACCGCTCGTGCGTCACCGCCGGATCGGCATGGCTGTAGGGGCAGGCCAGAAAGATCTTTCTCATGGATTCCTCGTGATTCGTGGGGCGCGGGCCCCGGTGGGGCGCGCTCATCGGGAACCCGCTGTGAGTGGACGCACGGTCCGGCACCATCCCGAGATCGCCTCGATCATCAGCGACGCGACCTCCCGGTGGGCGACGTCGTTCGGAATGTCGTGGTAGCCGCCCGGGATGACGACGCTCTGTCCGTGCTGCAGTTCTCGTGCGAACTCGGCGGCCCGGTGTGGCGTCGCGAAGGCGTCGAATTCGCCGTTGACCAACAGGATCGGCATCGTCATCGCGGGCAGACACGCCCGCACCTTTCCTCCGGCCACGGTGAGCGCCTGCCAGAGGTTCGGTTCGGCGGGAGCTGTGTCGAAACCGAGCGGATCGTTCTCGAGCGCATCGAGGTACGACCGGTCCTTCGCCATGACGAGGTCAGTCCGTCCCTCCGCCTCACGCGGCAGTCCCCAGAGGGGCGCCCCCGTCATGATCAGTCCGGTCCGCAGGGACGGTGTGCGCACCGAGAGGAGAGCCCCGGTCAGTGCGCCGAGCGAGTGGCCCAGGACGACCACCGGCAGGCCGGGCTCGTCGCCGGCCATGATGTCGACGAGAACGCCTGCATTGGAGGCGAGTTCGTCCACCGAAGGAAAGAGCCCTGCAGGTCCGCCGGTGTGACCGTGGCCGAGGTGATCGGGGGCCCACACGTCCAGACCGGCCGAGTTCAGCTGCCCCGCGAGCCGGTGATAGTGCCCGGAGTGCTCACCGAATCCGTGCAGGAGCAGGATCCGCGCCCAGGGCTGCGAGGCTTCCCACTGCCGGTAGTAGACCTTGTTCCTGACGCCGTCGAAGAAGGGCATGTCAGGCCTCTGGGCTTTCCGGACCGTTCGACGGCGGCGCGGTGGGCAAGTCGTCGAACCAGGTCGGTGACGTGAGCCAGTTCAGCGGGATCGGCGGGCTCGGGTAGCCCGCGACGAGAACGACGTTGCCGTGCACCGAGTAGTCGCCGGTCTGGACGAAGACCTTCACGCGGTCGCGGAGGTTGTAGAACTCGGGGAGGTACCGCAACTCGTGGACGTTCTCCTCCCCCACCAGTACGGAGACGAACTTCCGGGCTTCGGGGCTGGCGGTCACCATGTCCTCGGTGACGATGGCTGCTTCGAAATCGCCTACCTCGCACAGCACCGACAGCAGATCCCCGACCGACGGCAATCCCGGCGCGAGGCCGAGATCGATCGTCTCGACCTGCGGCGACAGTGGAACGAGGCTCGCGGAAGACGTGCCGCTTCCGGCGTCCGCGACGTAGATCATCTCGCCGTGCCGGAGCTGGCTCACGACGGCGGCGAGGCGTTCGTGCAGCAATCGGGTTTTTGGTGCCATGGGATTCGTCCTTCGATCGAGGGCGTGAAGTGTGCGGCGCAGCGTGCCGGGCACAGAATGTGCTCTAGTCGACAATCGACTAGAAATCTAAGACGTCCCTGCCCGGAGGTCAAGCACTGAACGAATCCAGATCCAACGCTTGACCGATCGTCCGGAGAGGGCGCACACTTGCCTGGTCGATTGTCGACAAAGAGTCAATCGCTTCCGCGTCTTCGCGCTTCCACATCCACATGACCCTCGAGGGAGAACACCATGGGCCAGCTGCTGCAGGGTAAGACAGTCATCGTTACGGGCGCAGGCGGAGGAATCGGCCTCGCGACGGCCTTGCATCTCCACGACGAGGGGGCACAGGTGGTCGCCACCGTGCACTCCGAGTCGAGCCTTCCCCAGCTGAAGGTCGACGACGATCGCCTGATCGGCCGTGTCGTCGATGTCACCGAGGAAGAGCAGGTCAAGGACCTCGTCGACTTCACGGTTGCGACGTTCGGCAAGCTCGACGGCATCGTCAACAACGCCGGCATCCTCAAGCCCGGCACCATTCTGGACGCGTCGGTCGAGGACTACCAGAAGACGTTCGACGTCAACGTGAAAGGCGTGTTCCTGGGTTCGAAGTACGCGATTCCCGAGATGCTGAAGGTGGGCGGCGGGTCGATCGTCAACTTCGGTTCCATCAACTCGATCGGCGCCGAGAAACTGCTGACGACATACACGGCGAGCAAGGGCGCCGTGCTCACGCTGACCAAGGCCATCGCCCTGGACTTCGGCGCGCAGGGCATCCGCGCCAACACCCTCTGCCCGGGCTTCGTCGACACCCCGCTGAACGTGCCGCACTACACGGCGCTCGGCGGCCGCGAGGAACTCGAGGCCGGGCTCCCCGACTTCCAGCCGATCGGACGCGCCATCCTCCCGATCGAGATCGCGCACTCCGTCGCCTTCCTGCTGTCGGACCACTCCACCGCCATCACCGGGACGGCGTTCGTCGTCGACGGCGGCGTTCTCGCCGGGGCCTGACACACCCAGTCTTGCGGTGGGAGCCCTGCCGCCACAGGGCTCCCACCACAATCCCATTTGACAGCCGACGTGACTCCCATCACCATTGACGTAATGTCGACAATTAGACGAAATGAGGTCGACCCCGATGACTTCCACTGACTCCGATGTGACCCAGCACGACGTTGTCGACGTGTTGGTGATCGGCGCGGGTCCGTCCGGCGCGGTGGTCACGCACACCGCCGCCACGGCGGGACTGAGCACCCTCTGCCTCGAGCAGGGCGACTGGGTCAACCCCAGCGACTTCCCCGCCAACCACCCCGAGTGGGAACTGCTCATCCAGCACGACTGGGCGCACGATCCGAATGTCCGTGCCCTGCCGTCCGACTACCCGGTCGACGTAACGGAATCCGACATGTGGCCCGTGATGTTCAACGCCGTCGGGGGAAGTTCCATCTTCTACGGCGCGGAGTGGCCGCGGCTGCTGCCCTCGGACTTCCGGGTCAAGACGCTCGACGGTGTCGCGGACGACTGGCCGATCAGCTACGACGACCTCAAGCCGTACCACGACGAGGTCGACGAATTCATCGGCGTCTCCGGAGTCGACGGCGACACTGCCTACCCCGAAGGTCTCGAATATCCGTTGCCGCCACACCCGTTGGGCAAGCCCGGGATGAAAGCGGCCGAAGCCGCGAACACGCTCGGCTGGCACTGGTGGCCGGGCACCAACGCGATTCCCAGCCAGAAGAACAAGACACTCGAGCAGTGCGGTCGCTGGGGCGTCTGCGAATGGGGTTGTCCGCAGGGCGCGAAGGCCTCGTTCGACTTGATCTACATGCCGCAGGCGCAGCAGGCCGGCGCCCGCGTGGAGACCGGTGCGCGTGTCCGCCGGATCGTCACCGGCGACGACGGACGCGCGGCAGGCGCCGAATGGGTGGACCGCACCGGCGCCGTCCATTTCCAGCCGGCCCGGGCAGTGATCGTCTGCGCGAACGGCATCGGAACACCGCGGCTGCTCCTGCTGTCGGCTGACGAGAAGCATCCGGACGGCCTGGCGAATTCCTCGGGCCAGGTCGGCAGGAACCTCATGCTGCACCCCAACTGCACCGCCATCGGGTACTACGAGGACAACCTGGAGAGCTGGCGTGGGCCGGCCGGACAGCTCATTCACTCCATGCAGTTCTACGACACGGACACCTCCCGCGGGTTCGTCCGCGGCGCCAAGCTGCACGCCCTCCCGACTCCGGGACCGCTGAACACGATCGAGACCCACCGGCAGCTCGATTTCGACGACCTGTGGGGACCGGCCATCCACGATGTCGCGCGCGCGGCGTCCAACGGCATTCTCTGGGCGGCCAACGTGGAGGATCTGCCCGAGGAACACAACCGGGTCACCCTCTCCACCGAGGAGTTCGATGCCGACGGCCTGCCTGCGCCGAAGGTCGAGTACCGCGTCAGCGAAAACACCCGCAAGATCCTGAAGTACACCGTCGACCGCATGGTCGAACTCCACGAGGCGGCGGGCGCGAAGCAGATCTTCACGCAGGAATTGTGGGTCGACCAGCCGGGGCACCTCCTCGGAACGGCCCGGATGGGCGACGACCCGGCGACGTCCGTGGTCGATTCGCACGGCCGGGCACACGATGTCGAGAACCTCTACATCGCGGACGGCAGCATCTTCGTCACGTCCGGCTCCGCCAACCCGACCTGCACGATCAGCGCCCTCGCCCTCAGGGTGGGCAAGAAGGTCGTCGAAGACGTCACCGCACGGAAGGCATCGGTATGAGCACCACATCCCTCGACCTGCACTCGACGCCGAAACGGCGACTGTCGGTACCGGGCAGGCACACGGCACCGCCGCGGCCGCTCACGGACTCCGAACTGACGACGCTCCTGCGGATCGCAGACTGTCTGATCCCCGCGTCCGGTGAGAATCCCGCCGCCAGTGAGGCCGACGAATACCTCCGCTACCTGAATCTGGCGCTGGCCGCCCGGGCCGACGTCTTCGATACGGTCCTCTCCGCGGTCGACAAGGCGGCCGAGCTGCACGGCGACGTCCTGCGCGCGGAGCTCAAGCGGATGTGGGCCGAAGACAAGTTCACGTTCGATCCGCTGTCGTCGATCCTCGCCGGCGCCTACTTCATGACTCCCCAGGTCAAGGCGTTGATCGGGTACCCGGGGCAGCACCGCGACGCCGCCGGATTCGAGGATGCCGCCAACGAACTGGACACCGGGATACTCGATCCGGTGCTCGAACGCGGACACTTCTACGTGTCCGCGAACGGCGAATAGCCTGCTCGGACGCTCCCCCGTTCCGCACTGTTGATCTATTGTCGACAAGAGGCTCCCGGCGTGGTCAACGTCGAAACAACCACCATCAGAAAGGACAACCCGATGACTCTGTCACCGAATCGTCCACCGGGATCGACTGTAGGTCGACGCGAGGACGGCGACATCTCCCTCGGGCGGATCCATCAGCGCACCACTCCGGGCACGGTCGCGGGCGTCCTGCGCACGGCGATCCTCGACGGCACCCTGGCCCCCGGCAGTCAGCTCCGCGAGGCACACATCGCCGCCGACCTGGGCGTGAGCCGGGCGCCACTGCGGGAGGCGCTGAGCATCCTCGCCGACGAAGGCCTCGTGGTGAAGATCGCGTACAAGGGCGCGTTCGTGGCCGAGGTCAGCGCGAAAGGGATGGCCGAGATCGCCAGCCTGCGCAAACGACTCGAGCCCTACGCGATCGAGTTGGCACTGCCACGACTGTCGGGGGCAGGCCGGACCAAGATCGTGCGGACTCTCCAGGACATGGCCCGGGGCGCGGACGACGGCGACCTGACCCGGACCATCGACGCGCACATGAGCTTCCACCGGGTGATCTACGAACTGTCCGAGCACGGCCTCCTGCTCGACCTGTGGCGCAGCTGGGAATCCCAGCTCCAGTTGTTCCTCTCGGCGGATCATCAGTCGTTCCCCGATCTCCACGACGTCGTCGCCGAACACGAGCGCCTGCTCACCATCATCGACACCGGCGACCTCGAGGCGATCACCCGCGAGATCGACCGGCACGTCCACGGTTCGACCGACGCTGCCCCGGACGCAACCGCTCCAGTCGACGGTTCTCAACCGTCGAATGCGTGAGTACGTCGACTTCCTCGGCAGTCAGCCGCCCTACGACGCGCTGGACTCCGCCGACCTCGATGCCCTGGCTCGGACGGTGGAGGTCGAGTACTTCGCCGCCGGCGCAAAGATCGTCGAGGCAGGCGAGGCCCCACTCGATCACTTCTTCGTAGTCCGCACCGGAGAGGTCGAGGTGATCGACCGCGGCCGGGTCGTCGACCTCCTCGGCCCCGGCGAAACGTTCGGGCAGATCTCGGTGCTGTCCGGTCTGCCTCCGCCTCTCGCGATCCGCGCCTCGGAAGACACACTCTGCTACCGCTTCCCGGACCCGCGGCCGGTGCTGCGGCACCCGCAGCGACTCCAGTTCGGGCATTACGGCACCCTTGTCACGCGGGAACGGTTGGCCCGCTCGGGACTGGTCGATCAGGCGTTGCGCGCGGCCCGGCATCAGATGCGACCTGTCGTCTGGTGTCCCGCCGACGCGACCGTGAGCGAGGCCGCGTCTGTGATCACCGACGCAGGCCAGTCGTACGCGTTGATGGACCGGGGCGGCGTGATCGGCATCGTCACGGACAACGACTTCCGGCGGGCGTTCGCCGACGGGCACGTCGACGCGCACAGCCCGGCATCGGTCATCGCCTCGTTCCCCGCCCGATCCGTCCCAGCGGAGACTCTCGTGGGCGATGCGTTCCTGACGATGGTCGAGTCGGGGGTGCACCACCTGGTCGTGACCGGCACCGGTGAAAGGCCGGTGGGGATTCTCCGCGTCGTCGACCTCGCGTCGGCCGAAGTGCGCAACCCCCTCGTCGTCCGCCGGGCGATCGACGACGCGACCACGGTGGAGGACTTGGCGTCCGCGGCGGCCCTGCTCCCCGGAACGTGGGTCGAGTTGTACGACACCGGCGCGTCCGTCATGCACGTCGCGGGACTGATGTCCGCGGTGATCGACGCGATCATCAGGCGGCTCGTCGAGCTGACCGACGTCGGCGCCGACCACGTTCCCCATCGGACGTCCTGGCTGCTTCTCGGGTCGGTGGCCCGGCGCGAACCCCTCCCCAAGTCGGATGTCGACACCGGCCTCGTCTGGGAAGACCTGCCCGGCACCGACTCGCCCGCCCGGAAGTTGCAGAACTGGGCCGGGCGCGTCCTGGACAACATGGAACGCTGCGGCCTGCCCCGCTGCGCCGACGGCGCCAACGCGACCAACCCCCTGTTCGCGCGCTCGCGCACCGACGCGGTCGCCGCCGCGACGTCGTGGATCACGAATCCCACCCAGAAGAACGCTCTGCTGCTGTCGTCGATGATCGCCGACAGCAGACCCGTCAGCGGGATGTCGCTCGGACGTTCGGTGTCCGACGCCATGCTCGCGACCACACGCAGCCGCGAGTATCTGTCGGCCCTGTTGCGCTTCACCACCTCCCGGCGACCTCCGGTCGGGTTCGTGCGCAACTTCGTCGTCGAGCACTCCGGCGCCAACCGCGGCCACCTCGACCTCAAGGCGGGCGGACTCGTGCCGATCGCCTCCCTCGGCCGGTGGATCGCCGTCGTCACCGGTGACGATCGCGGCTCCACCCTCACCCGGTTGCGGCGCGGCGAGGCCGCC
This sequence comes from Rhodococcus sp. JVH1, assembly GCF_000280725.2. Lineage (NCBI taxonomy): Bacteria > Bacillati > Actinomycetota > Actinomycetes > Mycobacteriales > Nocardiaceae > Rhodococcus > Rhodococcus sp. JVH1. Next base: position 2,962,904 of record NZ_CP166289.1, read on the forward strand.
GGTCTGCTCACCGCGGACGAAACCGAGACGCTCGTGCGCGCGTTCGAGTACGTCTACGGATTGGTCCTGGGCCGCGAGATCGAGGCCATCAAGGGCAGCACCGACGCGACGACGTGGGTCGCGCCCAACCAACTGGATACGCTCACCCGCCGGTATCTGCGTGAATCGTTCCGCGCGGTGGCCGAGGTCCAGAACCGGCTGGAAAGTGAATGGGTGGCGCGTCTTCCGTGAGGGCACACCGGAGGTTCCGCCGCGCCGACGCTCTGGTGCGCCCGTGGCGCGACGCCGAGTTCGCGGTCGTCGATCTGGAGACGACCGGACTGGACCTCGTGCGCGACACCATCGTGTCCTACGGGGCGGTCGTGGTCCGGCACGGTCGCATCGTCGTGTCGGAGAGCGTCTACGGACTGGTCCACCCTGAGTGCGACATCCGCCCGGAGGCCGTTGCCGTTCACACGCTCCGGGAGGCGGATGTCGCCGACGCCCCACCGTCGAGCGAGGCCGTCGGAGTCCTGCGACGCCTCCTCACCGATCGTGTCCTCGTCGCCCACGCGGCCTGGGTCGAGACGGCCTTCCTCTCCCGCGCCTTCCGCGACAGCGGGCTGAAGTTCCGGCCGACGGTCGTCGACACCGCAGCCCTCGCCCGCGCGGTCGGCGTGGCGCCGCGGCAGCACCGGTGTGAGCCGAACCTGGAATGGCTGGCCGACACGCTCGGCCTGCCCGTCGTCGATCCCCACCACGCGCTTGGCGACGCCGTCACCACGGCACAGGTGTTCCTCGCACTGGCGTCCCGGCTCGAGCGCGTCGGTTACGACACCGCGCGCTCCCTGGTCGATCTGAGTGCCGGCGACCGTCGCCTCGGGCGCGGTTGACGCAGACGTAATCCAGCCGAAACAACTGGTGATTGAGGTCACACCGATTTGTGGTAGATTGTCGACAGTAGAACAAGCGCGACGCATCCTTTCGCCTTCTTCCACGACAACCGAACCTCGTCTCGGCACATCCCCCGCCGAGATACCCGCGACAGAGACCAGCGAGGTCACGATGGCCATAACCCCGGAAGAGCCTCCGGTGTCCACTCAACCGCCCACCGAGCCCGAGCGTCCGCTCCTCGACTCCGGAGCGGACACCGATTCCGCGTATCTGGAGAAGCTCGGCTACAAGCAGGAACTCAACCGAACGCTGGGACTGTTCTCCGCCTTCGGAGTCCAGTTCACCTCGATTGCGATCGCCTCCGGAATCTTCACGACCCTGATCGTCGGCTTCGGATTCTTCGGGCCCGCGTCGTTCTGGTCGTTCCTCGTCGGCGGCGGCCTGCAGGTGTTCACCGTGGGACTCGCGGTCGCGCAGCTCGTCTCCGCCTACCCACTGGCCGGCGGCGTGTACCAGATCACCGGGCGGATCACCGGGAAGCCATGGCTGGCCTGGCAAACCGGATGGTGGCTGCTGATCGCGCACACCGTCGCGGTCACCACCGTCGCCGTGAGCATCGCCCCCTTCGTCGCCGGCTGGTTCGGCGTCACGTTCGAGGACAACACGGACGCACTCCCCTGGGCGCTCGGCCTGATCGTGCTCGGCACCGTCATCAACATCGCCGGAGTCAAGGTCGCCGCCGTGCTCAACAACATCGGCGTGGTGGCGGAAGTGCTCTGCGTCGTCGCGCTGGTAGCCGTGCTGCTGATCGTGAAGCACCCGACCCAGCCGCTGTCGTTCCTGAGCGAGTCCGGCGGAACGACCACCGGCGGCAACTGGTTCGTCCCCTTCCTCCTCGCGATGATCCTTCCCGCATATGCGATCTCGTCGTTCGACGCGACCGGAAACGCCTCCGAGGAGACCAAGGACGCCGCCCGCAAGGCGCCGATGGCATCGGTCATGGCCAACGTCTCCTCCTACGTCGTCGGCATCTTCATGGTCGCGTTGATCATGCTCGCCATCCAGGATCTCCCGGCGGTCATGGAAAGCACCACCCCGGTGAAGCTGATCCTCGACACCGCGGTCGGTACCGCGTTCGCGAACATCTTCGAAGCGGTCGCGATCGTCGCCCTGTTCGCCGCCCTGGTCATGCTGCAGCTCACCGGCATTCGCGTCCTGTGGTCACAGGCACGCGACGGCCAGATCCCCGCGGCCTCCTGGCTGCGCAAGGTCAGTACCCAGCGGATCCCGATCAACGCGACTCTCACGATCTTCGCGATCTCCGTGGTGTTCGCGCTGTGGTCCTCGCTGCTGTCCGTACTCGCAGCGATGACGGCACTCGCCTGGGGAATGGCCTACGGTGTCGTGGTCGTCGTCGGCTTCTACGGACTGGTCAAGCGCAAGCTGCCGTCCCACCCGTGGCACTACGGCATCGTCAGCCCGGTCATCTTCGTCCTGGCGATCGCCTGGTCGGTCGTGCTGTGCGCGCTCCTGATCTACTCCGACCCCACCCATGTCGGCCTCGGCATGCTGCTGGTCATCGCGTCGGGCGCCGTCATCTACATGCTGATCCCCAAGAGCAGGCGCGGCAAGTCCATCGACACCCAGGCCGGACACCTCTGACAACCCACCTCCCCGACCACCGACCCACTTTCGAAAGGACTTTCATGTCAACCACGCTTCGTTCCGTCACCAACATCATCGACGGCAAGGCCGTGGCAGGATCCTCCGAGCAGGTGCGACAGGTCCGCAACCCGTCCACCGGCGAGGTCGTCGCCGAACTCCAGGAATCGACCGTCGAGGACGGCTACCGCGCCGTCGACGCGGCCCGCGCCGCCTTCCCCGCCTGGGCCGCGAAGACGCCCGGCGAGCGCTCGCAGATTCTGCACGACCTCGCCAACCTCCTCGAGGCGAACCTGGACGAACTCGCCGACCTCGAGACGCTCGATGCCGGCAAGCCGACGACGGCGGCGAAGGGTGACGAGCTTCCCGGCATCGTCGCGGCGTTCCGGCACTTCGCCGGAGCGGGCCGGGCGTTGTCCGCGCAGGCCGCCGGTGAATTCACCGCAGGCAACACCAGCTTCGTCCGGCGCGAACCCCTGGGCGTCGTCCTCGGCATCACACCGTGGAATTTCCCTCTCTGGCAGGCGATCTGGAAGCTGGCACCCGCACTGGTCGCCGGTAACACCGTGGTCGTCAAGCCGGCCGAGCTGACCCCGCTGGCCACCACCCGGTTCGCGGAGCTCGCGCAGCAGCTGCTGCCCGCGGGTGTTCTCAATGTCGTGCACGGCAAGGGCAGTGTGGTCGGGGACGCTCTCGTTCGTCACCCCGACGTCAACCTCGTCTCCTTCACCGGCTCGACGTCCGCGGGACAGCGGATCGCCGAGGCTGCGGGTGCCACACCCAAACGGCTGGTGCTCGAGCTGGGCGGGAACGCTCCCGTCGTCGTCTACGACGACGTCGACCTCGAGGCCGCACTCCCGATCCTCACCAACGGCATCCTGTTCAACGCCGGCCAGGAGTGCATGTCGGCAACCCGGCTGCTGGTGAGCGAGACCATCCACGACACGTTCGTCGCGGCGCTGGCCGACAGCCTGCGGGCGGCCAGGATCGGTGACGCCGCCGACACGTCGACGGTTCTCGGACCTCTCATCTCGGAGGGCCAGCGCGCCCGCGTCGCCGAGCTCGTCGACGGCAGGCCCGACCACGCACGGGTCGTGACCGGCGGCAAGATCGTCGACGGTCCCGGCTACTTCTACGAGGCCACCCTCATCGACGGTCTGCAGCAGGACGATCAGCTGGTGCAGGAAGAGATCTTCGGCCCGGTGGCGACGGTCCAGACGTTCACGGACGAGGCGGACGCGCTGGAGAAGGCCAATGCGGTCGAGCAGGGACTCGCCGCGTCGGTCTGGACCCGCGACATCGGCCGAGCCCTGCGGAACGTCAACGCGATCGAGTCCGGGGTCGTGTGGGTGAACAACCACATGGCGGTCGGCCCGGAAGGACCGCTCGGCGGCTTCAAGGGCTCCGGTTACGGCAAGGAGGGCGGCGCGGCCGGTCTCGAGGAATTCACCCGGGTCAAGCACGTCATCGTGAGCCTGTCGTGACGGCGCCGAGCCGCCACGACACCGCGTGGGGCACGTGGGATCCGGTAGAGCCGGAAGACGCGGTCGGACGGGCGATCCGGCGGATCGACCTGCGCAGCGGAACGACGTCGCCCTGGGCGCACGCCACCATGGTCGTGCCGTCGCGAGGGCGCACGTGCTGGTTGGTGACGCTGTGGGACGGCAACGTCGACGTGTGGCGGGTCGACGACACGACCGCGAGATACGAGTTCGATTTTCGCACTCCGACCGACTAGACCTGTTCCACCCCTCCGACCCGAAAGGAAGAGCGCGTGACAGTCCTTGCCATCGACCAGGGCACGTCCGGCACGAAGGCTGTCGTCGTCTCCGAGGACGGCGACGTCCTCGCGATCGCCGAAACACCGGTCCGGCCGGCGTATCTCGCCTCAGGCGGCGTGGAGCAGGACCCGATGGAACTGCTGGGTTCGGTCCTCGAGGCGGGACGGAGCGCGGTCGCGAAAGCGGGTGTGCCCGTGTCTGCCGTCTCCCTCGCCAACCAGGGTGAGACCGTCCTGGTGTGGGACCCGGACACCGGCCGACCCCTCAGTCAGGCCGTGGTGTGGCAGGACCGCCGGTCGGACCAGCTGTGCCGCACCAAGTCCGAGTCCAAGTCATGGGTCGAACAGCGGACGGGCCTCGTGCTGGATCCCTATTTCTCGGCGCCGAAGATGCAGTGGCTGCGGCAGAACGCCACCACGGCGGGGGTGGTCACCACGACGGACACCTGGATCGTGCACTACCTGACCGGGGAGTTCGTGACCGATTCCGCCACTGCCAGCCGTTCCTTGCTCACCGACCTCGACACGGTCGCGTGGGATCCGAAGCTGCTCGAGCTGTTCGAGCTCTCCGCCGAGCGGATGCCTGCCATCGTCGCCAACGACGTCGTCGTGGGAACCACGGATGTCTTCGGATCCGACGCTGCCGTCGGCGGTCTCGTCGTCGATCAGCAGGCGGCTCTGCTGGCGGAGCGGTGCTTCGACGCGGGCACCGCCAAGTGCACGTTCGGCACCGGGGCGTTCCTGCTGGCCAACACCGGCACGCTCCCGGTCCGCTCGGCAGCCGGGTTGGCGTCCTGCGTCGCGTGGAATGTGCGCGGGAAGACGTCGTACTGCGTCGACGGCCAGGCCTACACCGCCGCCTCCGCCATCCGGTGGATCCAGGACCTCGGCTTGATCGAGTCGGCGCGCGACCTCGACAGTGTGGCCGCACACGATTCCGGTGGAACGTATTTCGTGCCCGCACTGGCCGGTCTCGCCGCACCGTGGTGGCGGCCGGACGCGACGGCGTCGTTCTCCGGGATGACGTTGTCCACCGATCGGTCCCAGTTGGTGGCCGCCGTCCTCGAGGGGCTGGCGGCGCAGACAGCGGAGTTGGTGTCTGCCGTCGAAGGTGACCTGGGCGCTCCCCTCACCCGGCTGCGGGTGGACGGCGGTCTCACTCGGTCCCGCCGGCTCATGCAGGCCACGGCCGATCTGATCCAGATCCCCCTCGACGTCTATCCGTCGTCCCACGCCACCGCTCTCGGTGCGGCGGCGTGCGCCAGATTGTCACTGAACCCCGACCTGTCCCTGGAGGACGCGGTAGCCGACTGGGAACCGGCGACCACCTACGAGCCGCGGTGGTCGGTCGACCGCGCGGCAGAATTCCGACACCACTGGCGGGCGGCCGCACGAGCGGCGCTGCCACAGGAGAAAAGCGATGACTGACACCCCTCCGCCCCCTGACTACGATTTCGTCGTGCTCGGCGCGGGCATCGTCGGCTCGGCGATCGCGCGGGAGCTGGCCGGATACCGGCACACCGTGGCACTCGTCGAGGCGCGGGACGACGTGGGCGACGGGACGAGCAAGGCGAACACGGCGATCCTGCACACCGGATTCGACGCGAAGCCCGGCACACTCGAATCCCGCATGGTGAGCCGCGGCTACACGCTGCTCTCCGAATACGCACAGCAGACCGGGATTCCCGTCGAACGGTCGGGGGCCATCCTCGTCGCGTGGAACGACGAGGAACTGGCCGCACTGCCGGGCCTGCGCGACAAGGCAGCCGACAACGGCTACACCCACTGCGACATCATCGACGCCGACGAGATCTACCGGCTCGTGCCCGCGCTCGGCGACGGCGCGCTCGGCGGGCTCACCGTCCCCGACGAGTCGATCATCTGCACCTGGACCACCAACCTCGCGCTGGCGACGGATGCCGTCGCTCGCGGAGTGACGCTGCGGACGCGGACCCGCGCCGAGTCGGTGACCGCCCTGCCCGAGCGGACGATCCTGCACACCTCGAGCGGCGACATCGGCGCGCGGTGGGTGATCAACGCCGCCGGGCTGGGAGCCGACTACATCGACAAGGAATTCGGCTACGAACGATTCCACGTCACCCCGCGGCGCGGCGAACTGCTCGTCTACGACAAGCTCGCGCGACCGCTGATCGACAAGATCGTGCTCCCCGTCCCGTCGTCCCGCGGCAAGGGTGTTCTGGTCAGCCCGACGATCTACGGCAACGTGATGCTCGGACCCACCGCGGAAGACCTCACCGACCGGTCCGCGACGGCGACGTCGGAAGCCGGCTTCGAGTTCCTGCTGGACAAGGGCGCCAAGCTGATGCCGCGCCTACTCGAGGAGGAGGTCACCGCCACGTACGCCGGACTCCGTGCCGCCACCGACCACGGCGACTACCTCGTCGAGGTCGACCACGATCAGCGTTACGTCCTGGTCGGTGGAATCCGCTCGACCGGACTGACGTCCGGGATGGCGGTGGCCGAGTACGTCGGCGAACTGCTCACCAAGGCAGGCGCTCTCGACAGCGCACGCACCGAATTGCCGCCGCCGCCCCGGATGCCGAACATCGGCGAGGCATTCACTCGCCCGTATCAGGACGCCGAACTCATCGCGCGTGACAGTGAATACGGCAGGGTCGTCTGCTTCTGCGAGCGCGTCACGGCGGGTGAGATCCGCGACGCGTACCAGTCGCTGATCCCCCCGGCCGGACTCGAAGGGCTCCGTCGTCGCACCAGGGCGATGAACGGCCGGTGCCAGGGCTTCTTCTGCGGCGCCGAGGTCGGTTCGCTCGTCGCTGCACACCGATGCCCCGTAGGTTCGCCCGAGGCGGCCGTGACCCGGAAGGAAGCCGTCCGATGAGCGCTCCCGACACCTCACGCACCGTGATCACCGCCGATGTCGCCATCGTCGGCGCAGGCCCCGCCGGGTTGGCTGCGGCCACACAGCTCGGAAAGGTCCACGGGCGGCAGGCTCTCGTCCTCGACCGTGAAAGCCGTGCCGGTGGGATCCCGCGCCATTGCGATCACCCCGGCTACGGCATCCGAGACATGCACACGTTCATCGGCGGCCCGGCCTACGCCGAACGCCTGGTGCGGGAGGCGAAGTCCGCGGGAGCCGACATCATGCCGAACGCGATGGTGACGGCGGTGCACCCCGGTGGCGCGCTCGACGTCACCTCACCCGCGGGGCTCCTCCGCATCGAGTCCAGGGCGCTCGTCCTGGCCACCGGCGCCCGTGAGCGTGCCCGTCCGGCCCGCATGATTCCCGGCGACAGACCGTCCGGGGTCTACACCACCGGACAACTGCAGAACATGGTGCACCTGCACCGCGGACGGGTCGGAACACGCGCGGTGGTCGTCGGAGGCGAACTGGTGAGCTGGTCGGCTGTCATGACGCTGAAGCACGCCGGGTGCACGACCGTGCTCATGACGACGCAGTACCCGTCACCGGAGTCCTACGCCGCCTTCACCATTCCCGGCAAGGCGCTGTTCCGGCTCCCGATCGCTACCCGCACCCGCGTCGTGCGCGTCATCGGCCACGGCAATCTGGAGGCGGTCGAGATCGAGAATCTCGACACCGGCGCACGCGAGATCGTCGAGTGCGACACCGTCGTCTTCACCGGTGACTGGATCCCGGACCACGAACTCGCGCGCACGGCGGGTATCGCCATCGACCCCGGAACGAAGGGACCGCTGGTCGACACCGCCCTGCGCACCAGCAGGCCGGGCGTCTTCGCCGCGGGCAACGTCCTGCACCCGGTCGACACCGCCGACATCGCAGCCCTCGACGGCACGTTCGTCGCAGACCGGGTGGCCGCGTTCCTCGACGCCGGCGAAGCGATCGATCCGGGTGCGACCGCGGTGCGCATCCTCGCGGCCCCGCCGTTCCGCTGGGTTTCCCCGGGACTGCTCCGGGCAGGCGACCCGGCCCCACCACGCCGGCGCCTGCTGCTGTGGACCGATCAGCTGGTCCGGTTCCCGAAGGTGACTGTCTCGCAGCGGGGTCACGTCGTCGCGACCAAGGCGCTGCCGTGGGCCGCGTCACCGGGGCGGGTCTTCCGCGTGCCGTGGTCGATCATGGATGCCGTCGACCCGGCCCAGGGGCCCGTGACCGTCGGTCTGGCGAACGCGCCTCACGAGGAAACCATGCGCAACGCGGCAGGGGAATTCATCCCGACCCGCTGCAGCTGAGCACACCCCGACACACTCTCTCGTTCAGCTCACACACAGATTGTCGACAATAAACCTCGATCGATCGGAAGACACATGACGGAAGTACAGGGCGGTTTGCACGGCCCCGAGATGCGGCGGGCCATCACGGCCGCCGCGATCGGAAACTTCATCACCTGGTTCGACTTCGCCGCATACGGATTCCTCGCCGTCCTGCTCGGCAGGATCTTCTTCCCCTCCGAAAATCCGGCGACGAGTCTGCTCGCAACGTTCGCCGCATTCGGAGTCGCGTTCCTGATGAATCCGATCGGCGGCTTCGTCTTCGGCCGGCTCGGAGACAAGGTCGGCCGCAAGAAGATCCTTGCGACGGTGATCATTTTGATGTCGCTGTCGACGTTCGCGGTCGGCCTGCTGCCGGGATACGCCACCATCGGCCTCGCGGCCCCGGCACTGCTGGTGACACTGCGGATCATCCAGGGTTTCGCCGCCGGCGGCGAGCCCGGCGGTGCGGCGACGTTCCTCGTCGAATCCGCGAAACGTGGCAGGCGGGCGCGCACCGTCAGCTTCTGGCACTGCTCGAGTTACCTCGCCAACGCGGCGGCCTCGGTTCTCATCCTCGGCCTCAACGCCGCACTGAGCGAAACGGCAATGTTCGAATGGGGCTGGCGGATCCCCTTCCTCATCGCCGGACCGCTCGGGCTGGTCGGTCTCTACATTCGGCTGAAGCTCAGCGACACAGCAGAATTCGAGCGACTCCAGTCGTCGGGAGAAGTCAGCGAGTCCCCGGTCAAGGACGCCCTCGCGACCAGTCGCCGGCAGATCGTGCAGGTGGTCGGGTGCATTGCGCTGCAGGCCGCAGCCTTCTACTTCATCTTCGTCTACATGGAGACGTATCTGCAGTCGGAGGTGGGATTCTCGTTCGGCCTGGCCTCCGCGTCGACGGTCACCTGCCTGTGCTCGGCGGCGGTCGCCATCTTCGTGTTCGCCCGCTTCTCCGACCGCTACGGCCGCAAACCGGTGATCATCCTCGGCGCCGTCTCGAGCACGCTCATCGTCTATCCCGCGTTCATGGTGTTCGCGACGGGGAATGTCCCCGCAATCGTCGTGGCGCACGCCGTGATGGGGATCTGCCTCGCCATGTTCATGTCCGCGTCGGGCGCAGCGATGGTGGAGATCTTCCCGAGTCGTGTTCGGTACGCAGGATTCTCGATCGGATTCAACATCTCGGTCGCAGTTTTCGGCGGCACCGCGCCGTATGTGGCGACGTATCTGATCGCGGCAACCGGCAGTCCGTTGGCCCCCTCGGTCATCCTGATCGTGACGGGCGTGATGGCCATCGTGGCGGCGGCGACGCTACACGAAACCGCGGGCCGGAAAGTCGACGCGAGGGCGGAGGCGGAGCCCCTTCGCCGCGATCCCATCACCGTCGGCGAATAGCGGCCGAAGATCCCCTGCCGATCCCTTGACACCACCGAGGATCGACCTTAGGTTTGACATCGTTCTCTTGTCGACAATCGCCAATTCAACAATTGTCGAAGGCGAGAGCGAGTTCCCGAAAGTTCACCAGTCGAGGACCCCCACAACGGGCATCGACCACCACCACCGAACAAGGACACGACATGACCAAGAAGCTGGGTGGCATCCTCGCCGCCGTCTCCACGCCCTTCGCCCAGGACGGCTCGGTCGACGAAGGCGCACTGCGCAACCACGTCGACTTCCTGATCGAGAACGGACTGCACGGCCTGGTACCCGGCGGCAGCACCGGAGAGTTCGCAGCCCTCACGCTCGACGAGCGCAAGCTCGTCAACACGGTCGTCATCGACCAGGCCGCCGGCCGCGTGCCCGTCGCACCCCAGACCGGCTCCACCCGCACCGCGGAGGCCATCGAACTGTCCCGCCACGCAGCCGACGCAGGCGCCGACGCCGTCCTGCTGGTGCAGCCCTTCTACGAGGCCCCCACGCGCCACGAGGTCATCGAATACTTCGCCACCGTCGGCGAAGCGGCGAACATCCCGGTGATCGCATACAACCTGCCGGGTGTCACGGGAATGAACCTGGATCGCCCGTTCTACCGTGAACTGCTGGAACGCACGGACGCCGTCCGGTACATCAAGGACACGTCCGGGTCGATCGAGCAGGCCTTCGACCTCATCTTCAACCTCGGCGACGCCATCGACACCTTCGTCGGCTGGGACACGATCGTGCTGCCCGCCTTCTCCGCCGGTGCCGCCGGTTCCATCTGGGGTGCGCCCAACTTCGCCCCCAAGGAGTGCGTCGCGATCTACGAACTCGCCAAGGCCGGCAAGTACACCGAGGCCCTCGAAATCTTCAAGCGGCTGTGGAACGTCCTCGACTTCCTCGGCAAGGAGGGCTACGCCGTGGCCACCAAGGCGGCCGCTCAGGCCGTCGGCGTGGACCTCGGAGTGCCCCGCGCACCGTACGGTGAGCTGCCCGCGGACAAGAAGGAAGAGCTCACCAAGCTCATCGCCGAGACCGGACTCACCTACGCCCGCTAGTCACCACCAAGAAGACCGCGCGCGTTCATCACGGAGTGACCCTTCCCCGACACGTGCGCAGAGGCCGGCAGCAATCACTCTGCTGCCGGCCTCGCCTCTCGCCGGCAGGCGCAGAGAAGTTCAGCCCTGGCAGGGTGGAACCAGGCCACCGCAACGCAGACGAACACACGGAGGAAGATCGTGCGCTGGAGTCGAGTAGTCAACGTAGTGAAGTGTCACGTCGGGGGCGAGATCAACAACGTCGTCACCGGCGGAATCGGCGACGTCCCCGGCGCCACGGTCTTCGACAAGATGAAGCATTTCCGCGAGCATCGCGACGACCTCCGTCAGCTTCTGCTCCACGAGCCGCGGGGCTCGGTGACCCAGTGCGTCAACTTCGTCGTCCCGGCGACGGACCCCGAAGCCCAGATGGGTTACGTCATCGCCGAGTCCACGGAGTACCCGGCCATGTCGGGCAGCAACACCATGTGCGTCGCCACCGCGCTGCTCGAGACCGGCATGATTCCCATGGTCGAACCGGTCACCGACATCGTGCTGGAAGCACCCGCCGGGCTCATCCGCATTCGCTGCACCTGCGAGAACGGCAAGGTGACGAGCGTCGAATTCGAGAACCAGCCTGCGTTCGCCTACGAGATCGGGGTGCCGCTCGAACTCGACGGCTACGGCACCCTGACCGTCGACGTGGCGTGGGGTGGCATGGCCTACGTGCTCGCCGACGCCGACCAACTCGGATTGAAGTTGCAACCCGACGAGGCGCGCGAGATCTGCGACCTCGGACAGAAGGTCAAGACCGCCGCCGCCGAGCAGATCCCCGCGGTGCACCCGACCAATCCCGAGTTCGCCGGAATCACTCAGACCGAGTTCGTCGGCCCGCTCTCACGCACCGACGGGGTGCTGACCGCCCGGAATGCCGTGGTGGTCTCCCCCGGCCGACTCGACCGCTCGCCCTGCGGCACCGGCACGTCCGCCCGCCTGGCGGTGCTGAAGGCGAAGGGCCTCATCGAGGTCGGGGAGAAGTTCGTGCACGAATCGGTGATCGGCAGTCGCTTCGAGAGCCGGATCGACAGACTGACGAAGGTCGGAACGTACGACGCCGTGGTTCCCCGCGTCAGCGGCCAGGCGTACATCACCGAGCTCAGCCAGGTCGGGCTCGACCCCGCCGACCCGTTCCCTACCGGCTACACCCTGTCCGACACCTGGCCGACCGGCAACTGACCCGCACGTGAGTGGGAAAGTGTGCTCGGGCACTCTTTCCCACTCACGTGGGGATAAGGGGTTTGACGGCGCGGCCGAGGAACTCGACGAAGCCCAGCAGGTCCGGTTCATCCTCGGTCGGCGCGAAAGCCACCGACGTCGCGCCCAGGCGGGCAAGCCTTCGCACCTCCTCGGCGACGGTGTTCGCGTCACCCGCGACCCCGATTCCGGTGTCGGCCGGCTTCTCCCACCGCGCCAGTTCCTCGTCCACCCGTTGCCGCGCACCCTCCCCGGTAGCGGCGATCTTCGGGACGACCAGGTGATGCGATGACACCCCGTCCGCTCCGATTTCGTCGAGGATCAGGTCGCGGGTTCTGCGGATGTCGCCTTCGCCGACCGCGGACGCGAGGAGGTTGCCGTCACCCAGACGTGCCGCCAGGCGGACCGATTTGGAACCTTCGCCGCCGAGCATCAGCGGAACCCGTTCGGCGGGAGGCCAGTCGAGTCTCACCCCGTCGAGCCGAACGTACCGCCCCTGCGTGCTCACCGACTCGCCGTCCAGCAGTGCCCGGAGCGCCACCGTGTATTCCTCGAGGAGGGTCATCGGCGACGCCGCCCGCGCACCCACCTGCTCCATCCAGCCCTGCACACCGTGTCCGATACCCGCGATCACTCGACCCGGAAACAACCGAGCGAGCGTGGCGATCTCCATCGCGGTGAGCGCGACATTGCGCAGCGGGACGGGCATCAACCCGACGCCGACGTGGATGCGCTCCGTCCACGCGAGTGCCGCGGCCGCCGTAGCCACGCCGCTCTCCTTGAAACAGTCTTCCCACAACCAGATCTCGTCGAGACCACTGTCCTCGGCCACCCGCGCGAAGTCCTTCAACCTCTCGGGTTCGATCGTCGGGAGGAACGTCACGCACAGTCGCGGCACCGCAGTCGTCATCGATCCATCATGGAGGATGACGCCCGGCCGTCGCGGGGCATCGCCATCATTCGCGCGGCGGCGCGGTGCTGGATTCGCGCGGCGGCGCGGTGCTGGATTCGCGCGGCGGCGCAGTACTGGTGCGGACGACCAGCGACGTCTTCATCATCGATCGCGTGCGGGTGCCGCCGCCCAGCCGATCGAGCAGGATCGTCGCGGCCGCGCGGCCCTTCTCGACGATCGGCTGATGAATTGTGCTGAGACCGAGAAGCTCTGCAACGGGTGCGTCGTCGAATCCGATGACGGACATGTCGTCGGGCACCGTCAGGCCGCGCTCGCGTAACACCTGCCACGCCGCCACCGCGTGCACATCGGAGGTCGCCACGAGAGCGGTCGGCCGAGCGGCGTCGAGCAGGATCCGGGTGGCCTCGGCACCGGCGGCGCGATCGATGTTGCCCGCCACGACGATCGACAGTTCCTCCACCGGGAGGTGGTGGTCACGGGCCGCGGCGTAGTAACCGGCAAGCCGCTCCCGCGCGTTGCGTTCGGTCGCTGCGCCGACGTCGTCCGCCGTGACCATCCGGCAGTCGGAGTCCTGGCCGAGTTTGTCGACGATGATCCCGATGCGTCGATGGCCCAGGCTCAGGATGTGGTCCATCTGCAGATAGGCGCCGTGCCGGTCGTCGATGGCCACGAACGGCAGTCCCGCACTTCTGGGCGAATCGACGACGACGGCCGGGATACCGCGCGCGATGATCGCCTCGACCAGGGGGTGACCGTCGGGGACGTTGTGGATGACCACACCGTCCACGAGTCCACGGAGAACCAGCGAGTTCGGTGGTGAATCCGGGGAGCCACCACGTGAGGCCGGAAACAGGGTGAGGGCGATGTCGGCCGAGTTCCCGATCTCCGCGATGCCCTTCATCAGCAGGGTCACGGACGGATCCTCGAGCGCTTGCACCGGGGAATCGGGCACGATCACGCCGACCGCGCCGATTCGCCCCGACCGCAGACTGCTCCCGGCGATGTTCGGCCCGGCGTAACCGAGTTCCGCGGCGACGGAATAGATGCGTTCCCGTTGTGTCGCAGAGACCTTCGACGATTTGCTGAAAGCGTAGGAGACGGTGGCGACCGATACTCCGGCCGCTCGGGCGACGTCCTTCATCGTGACCAAGTGGTGCTCCCTCGTCGGCGATCATCGGCCGCAACCGGCCGTTGCGCACCGGAGCGCACAATTGGCAAAGCCCGATCCTAGTCCGCGTCCGGACGCTCCCCACGTCCCCCTCGGCATCAGCCATTGACAGCTCCCCAGCCGGTGATACGATTCACCACCATAAGTTAATCGTTTCACCATTTGCGGTTTCATCATCCACGGGAGCACTCATGACCAAGGTCCTCTACCTCTACGGCGGCTGGCCCGGCCACCATCCGTACGACATCGCCGCATGGGCACGCGAACTGTTTTCCGAGCTGAACTACCAGGTCGAGGAGTCGCAGGACATCTTCACCCTCGACCGTGACCTGACCGGATACGACCTGATCGTGCTCGGCTGGAACAACGCGCTCACCACCGAAGACCTGAGCGACTCACAGGAGAAGAACCTGCTCGACGCCGTCGTGGCCGGAACCGGGGTCGCAGCGTGGCACGGCGCAGCCGCCGCGTTCCGGGCGAGCCTGAAGTACCACTTCCTCCTCGGCGGCGACTTCGTCGAACATCCTGCGGGAGAGGCTTTCCCGCAGCCGTACAAGGTGACCATCACCGACCGCGAGCACGAGGTGACCGCCGGTGTCGAGGACTTCGCGGTGGCGTCCGAGCAGTACTACATGCACGTCGACCCGAACAACCGGGTGCTCGCGGAGACCGAGTTCAGCGGCGAGCACCTGCCCTGGCTGGAGGGACTGCGCAGCCCGGTGGCGTGGGTGCGCCAGTGGGGCGCCGGCCGGGTCTTCTACCACTCGATCGGCCACACGCCGGCAGACCTGTCGGAGCCGAACGTGCGCCGACTGACCAAGCAGGGACTGCGCTACGCCGCCCGCGTAGCGAACTGACACAGCAAGGAGAAACGATCATGGCGAAATTGACCGGCGGGCAGGTGGTCGCCCAGGTCCTGAAGCAGTACGGCGTCGAGTACGTCACCGGAATTCCCGGCCACGGGATCTGGTCGCTCACCGATGCGTTCCTGGAGAAGGGGTCCGAGATCCCGTTCATCCAGGTCTACCACGAGCAGAGCGCCACGCACCTTGCGGACGGGTACTACCGGGTGTCCGGGAAGCCGATGGCCGCGGTGGCGTCGATCGGGGCGGGTGCGGCGAACACCGTGCTCGGTCTCGCGACCGCGTACAGCGATTCGACGAGTCTGCTGTGCATCACCGGCGGGCCGCCCACCCACATGCGCGGGCGTGGTCTGCTCCAGGAACTCGAGCGGCACACCGACAACGGCTTTCCGCAGGTCACCGACGCAGTGTCGAAGCGCAGCTGGGTCGCCACCCGCGTGGAGGAATTGCCGTTCATCATGCACCGTGCGTTCAGCACGATGCTGACCGGTCGCCCGGGGCCTGCGCACATCGAGGTGCCGATGGACGTGCAGGCCGAGGCCGCCGACGTCTCGCTCCACGACCTCGCACGGCGGCTGCCGGTCGGGCTCCAGCAGCCCGACCCGTTGGCGATCGACAAGGCCGTCGACGTGCTCCGTGACTCTCGACGGCCGGTGATCGTCGTCGGCGGCGGCGCCATCACGTCCGACTCGGCAGACGAGGTGCTCGCCCTCGCCGAGACGTGGCAGATCCCCGTCGTCACCACGTGGAACGGCAAGGGCGCGTTCCCCGAGGACCACGCACTGTTCGCGGGCAGCGTCGGCCAGACCGGAACGATCGTGGGCAACGCCGTCGCGTCCCGCGCCGACGTGGTGATCTCCATCGGTTGCCGGTTCACCGACTGGTCGTCCTCCAGCTACGCGCAGGGAGTCACGTTCTCGATTCCGCCCGCCAAGCTCATTCACATCGACATCGATCCGCACGAGATCGGCAAGAACTACCCCGCCGAGGTCGGCATCGTCGCCGACGCCAAGCCGACCGTCGCCGCGATCGTCGCCTCCCTCCCCCGCAGCAGCGCCGACCGGTCCGAATACCTCGCCGAACTCGAGCAGCTGAAGGCGGAGTGGGAGACCAAGCTCGCAGGCCGTCGCGATTCCGACCGGTTCCCGTTCACCTCCCAGCGCCCCCTCGGCGGTCTGCGATCGGTGATGGAACGGGACGGCATCATCGTCGCCGGCTCCGGCAACACCCAGGGCGCCGTGAAGCAGACGTTCCCGGTGTATCACCCGCGCACCCACCTGACGTCGGGTGGATTCTCGTCCATGGGCTGGGCCGTGCCCGCCGCGATCGGCGCCAAGCTCGCCGCCCCCGACCGGCAGGTGGCGTGCGTGCTCGGTGACGGCGACTTCCTCATGACGTCGCAGGAGATCGGTGTCTGCGTGCAGCACGACATTCCGGTGGTCTTCGTGGTCCAGGACAACGCGGGCTTCATGTCGATCCGCGGTGGCCAGCGCAAGCAGACCAGCCGGCACATCGGCACCGAGTTCAACCGCCCGGACGGCACCCCGTACAGCCCCGATTTCAAGGCACTCGGCCAGTCGTTCGGACTCGAATCGTTCCGGGTGGAGGACCCGGCCGACCTCGAGAGCACCTACCGGAAGGCCTTCGACTCGAAAGCGCCTGCGCTGATCGAAATCCCGACCGATCGTGATGCGGCGGGACCCTGGGTTCCCGGCTGGTGGGACTTCCCCGTTCCCGCGTACATCGAGGACGAGCGTCAGGACGAGTACTGGGCGACCCGAGCCAAGGAACAGCACCTGTGAGAACGTCCGGACACGATCAGATCGACGCGTATTCACCGCTGCGCGAGGGCGCGGTGGTCGATGTGGGCGACTCCGACACGGTCACGGCCGATGTCGTGGTCGTCGGATCCGGGATGGGTGGTTCGACGCTGGCGTGGGCGCTCCGCGATCGGGACGTCGACGTCCTGGTCGTCGAGCGCGGACGATTCCTCCCCCGCGAGGTGGAGAACTCACAGGCCGCGGAAATGTTCCTCGAGGGCCGGTACAAGACCGCGGAACCGTGGTTCGACGGCAGAAACGGTGAACCGTTCCAGCCGGGCGTGTACTACTGGGTGGGAGGCAACACCAAGTTCTACGGCGGCAGCCTCCCCCGCTTCCGAGTCACGGATTTCGAGGAGACACAGCACTACGACGGCATCTCACCGAGGTGGCCGTTCAACTACGCCGATCTCGAACCTTTCTACGCCGAGGCGGAGCGTCTCTATCAGGTGCACGGCATCGACGGCGAGGATCCGACGGAACCGCCGCGGTCGTCTCCGTACCCGTTGCCACCGCTGCCGCACGAGCCGACGATCGAGCGTTTCGCGTCCTCGCTTCGCCGGCAGGGCCTGCACCCGTTCCACACGCCGAACGGCATGAACCTGACCACACAGGAGCATCGCCGGCAGTCGACGGCGTCGGACGGCACCCCGTCGCAGACCGATCACAAGAGTGAGGCGGAGAACCGGGCGTTGCGGCCCGCTCTCCAGTCGGAGCGGGTGCGTCTGCTCACCGAAGCGAAGGTGACGCGTCTGCTCACCGACGCGAAGGGCACGCGAATCGTCGCCGCGGAGGCCGAGTTCCGTGGTCGCACGATCCGGATCACGGCCAACCAGTTCGTGGTCTCGGCAGGGGCGGTCAACACCGCGGCGCTGTTGCTCCGCTCGGCCGACGAACGGAATCCGGACGGACTCGGCAACTCGTCGGGGCTGCTGGGCCGGAACTACATGGTGCACAACAGCACGTTCTTCATGGGCGTCAACCCCTTCCGGACGAATACGACTGCGTGGCAGAAGACGCTGGGAATCAACGACTGGTACGTCGCGGGCCCGAACAACGAGTACCCGCTCGGCAATCTGCAGATGCTCGGCAAACTGCAGGCCGCGCACGTGAAGGGGGCGCGGCCCTGGGCTCCGATGTGGGCGCTGAAGGCGGTGGTGGATCGCAGCCTCGACATCTACCTCACCACCGAGGATCTGCCGACGCGGAACAACCGGGTCCGGGTCGACGGCGACCGGATCATCGTCGACTGGACTCCCAACAACACGGCACCGCACAGTGAACTGGTTCGCCGCGTCTCCGCGGCGGTCCGCAAGGCGGGGTATCCGATCATCCTCACCGAGCGGATGGGGATCGCGACGAACTCGCACATGTGCGGAACCGCGGTCGCGGGTACCGATCCGGCGGCGAGTGTCCTCGACCCGAACTGTCGCAGTCACGACGTCGACAATCTGTGGGTCGTGGACGGTTCGTTCTTCCCGTCGTCGGCGGCGCTCAATCCCGCGCTGACCATCGCGGCCAATGCGCTGCGCGTGGCGCCGGAGATCGCTTCTGCCGCAGTGTGATGTGATCCGATCACGGTTCGCCCGGCCTCGTTCTCAGAGGCCGGGCGATTGCGTGCTCACCTCGAGCCACTCTCACCTCACGCAGGCGAGCGGAGACTCCTCGGTCTCACGGGTTTCCCCGGTCGCACTCGCGACCAGCCCGGCGAGGACGGCGCCGGCGAGGACGACGTAGAAGGCCTGCAGGAGTCCGAACTGCTCCCCGAGCAGCCCGAGGAGCGGCGGCCCGACCAGAAATGCCATGTAGCCGAGCGTCGACACCGCGCTGACGCGTCGCGCGGCGTCGGCACCCGAGTCGGCCGCCGCGGACAGCGCGAGCGGAAATCCGAGAGCGACACCGGCACCCCACAACACGCAGCCGAGCGCGGCGAGAACCAGGTTCCCGGCCAGGATCACGATCAGGACCCCCGCCACCGCGAGCGCCGCGGACCAGCGGACGGTCGCAGAGCGGCCGTACCGGTCGACGACGCGCCCGCCGAGCAGGCGGCCCGACGTCATCGCGGCCACGAACACGACGTAGAACGCGGCGCCGGTGGCCGATCCGACGCCGTACCCGTCGACGATTCCCAGTGGCAGCCAATCGTTGGCGCTGCCTTCCGCGAACGCCATGCCGAGCGCGATCAGGCCGAGGAGAACGATCCGGGTGTCCCGCCAGATGGTCAGGCCGGACGTGCCGGATCGTCGACGCGTGCGCCCGACCTCTCGTCCGGTAGCCGGAGGGAGTAGTGCCACGACGCTCACGCTCGACACGATGACCACGACGGCCAGCACCCCGAGATGTACCGGCACCGGAACGTCGAGCAGTTCGGCGATCGCCCCGAGGCCGGCGCCGGCGAGCGTTCCGAGACTGAACGCACCGTGCAGCGACGGCAGAAAGCTGCGTCCCATACGCTTCTCGATCGCTGCGCCCTCGACGTTGAGCGCCACCTCGCACATGCCGAATCCCGCACCGGTGAACGCGAGTCCCAGACCGACCAGGGCCGCGATCGCGACACCCGAACCGAGTCCCACCGTGAACAGGCCGAGGCTCGCGACGGTGGCCGCGGCCGTAATGACGTGACGGGCGCCGATCCGGGCGACGACGGGACCGGCGAGCAGCAGTCCCGCCATCGATCCGATCGACAGTCCGAGGATGATCAGCCCCATGTCGCCCGTGCCGACTCCGAGGGAGGAGCGAATGGCCGGAGTGCGGGTCACCCAGGACGCATAGGTGATCCCCGTCCCGACGAAGATGACGAAAGTTGCTGTTTTCCAGCCACGCTCGCCCCGCTTCAACGGCGGACTCTCGGTAGGCACAGCTGTCTCCTGTTCGTGTCGGGGGATGGTTAATCGTATCACCCGCTCATGACACGAAAGGCGGTCCGGCACCTCGGGAGAGGTACCGGACCGCAGAACCGGAAGAGCAAGACCTACCCGGTCGCGACCTCGTGCCTGGTCGTCTCCGACGACGGCTTGTGGTAGCGCGGCACCAGGCGCATCAGCGCGGGGCCGCCGATCGCGATCAGCGCGAGGAGGATAGCCGGCAGCAGCGGCATCCATTCGATACCGAGGTTGTCGACGACGACGGTGATCGCGGCAGGCCCCACGAGCATGCCCACGTAGCCGATTGCGTTGACCAGTCCGATGTTCCGTCCGGCGTTCTCGGGATCGCGTCGCCCGGCCGCCGACAGCATGAGCGGCGCCATGCACGCCAGGCCGAGTCCCAGCAGCACGAAGCCGGTGAGGGCGAGCGGAGCCGAGCCGCCCAGCATCGCGAGAAGCGCACCGGCGGCGCCGATGACACCGCTCGCACCGACGATGAGTCGCGCACCGAAGTACTCGGCCAGCTTGTCGCCGAACAACCGGCCGACGAACTGAGCTCCCGAGTAGAGCGTGACAGCCGTCGCTGCCAGGCCTGCCGTGGTGCCGACCGCGCGGCGAACGAATTCCTGACCCCAGTCCAGGACCGCGCCCTCGCTCAACATCGATCCGAGCAGAAGCACACCGAATCCGATCATCACGAGGAGCGTCGCGGTGGTGGCCGAACGCTTTCCCGGGTGCGCGGGGTCGGCGGCGCCCGGAATCTCGTCCTGTTCCGGAGGCAGCAACTCGTCGAGAGACAGAAGCCATTTGCCGAAGACGACACCGAGTACCGACAGGACCACGCCGATCGAGATGTAGGCGACGGCCGGGCTGTCGGTGAAGTGCCGGGCCAAAGCGCTGCCGACGAGGCCGAGCACGAAGCCACCTGCCGGGTAGGCGGCGTGGAACGCAGACATGATGGGTCGCCCGTAGTACCGCTCGACCTGCACACCGTGGGTGTTGAACGCCGTGTCGAAGGCACCGCGGAGCAGTCCGATGAGCACGCCGATCACCATCGCTCCGACCAGTCCGTCGAGGAACGCGAGTGGGATGTAACAGAGGGGGTAGACGACCATCGTGGGCATGGCCGTGTTTCTCGGACCGTACCGATCGATGAAGGGGCCGATGGCGAAGCAGCCGACGGCGGCGCCGATGCCGATCGACAGCGCGAGGAGGCCGAACTGGGAGTCGCCGCCGTCGCCTTCCCATCCGAGGTGACTACGCAACGAGGTGGTGCTCGTCGACCACATCAACATCACGGCGCCCAGCTGGAAGAAGCCGAAGAATGTCGCGATTCGCGCCTTACGCACGCGTGTATGGTCGAGCACGGGAGCGGTGCCTGCTCCATGTGTTGCCATGATTTCGTCCTTGCGGTAGGTCTCGGACCGCCGCGGACGCCTACGGGGGTAGGCGTCCGTTCAGCGAGTAGCGAGTGCGTGAACTTTCGATCAACGCCGACTGGATGGCCGGAATCTTGGTGAAAACACTACGAAGGTGACGCGCCGCACAACAGGTACAGACCGTGTACCTCCTGCGCGCAGACTGCACAGAATGAGAACCCGGCGACAGTGTCATGGTCGCGAGCTCCGCCGAGCCACGACCGACGACCCTTCGAGCAGATCCAGCCCCTTCACCGCGAGCAGCAGGCTTTGGCGGGTGGCGGCGTCGTCCAGGGACTTGCCCAGAATCGCGGCGATGCGGTCGAGCCGGTTGTACAAGGTCCGGCGCTGGATGAAGAGTTTCTCCGCCGCTTCGGTCTTGCGGCCGTCGACGGCGAGGAATGCTCGCAGTGTCGGCAGCAGCGGGGTCGTGGACTGCGCGTCCTTCGTGAGCAGTGGGCCGAGCTCGTCCTCGACGAAGCTGGCGAGCTCGGGCCCCTGCGCCAACGTCACGAGCAGACGTTCGACGCCGAGGTCGTCGAAATGCAGCATGGGTGAGGCAGGGAGGGAGCGCGACACCGCGGCGGCACTCTTCGCCTGCGTGACCGCGACCTGCAGCATCGATGCGGGCACCGTGCGGCTCATGCCGCCGCCGTGCTCCATTGTCCCGAGCAGGCCCGCGAGCTCGGCGCGGGTCCGGCCGGACTCCGCCGCCACGGCCACGACGTAGTCGCCCATGTCGGCGCTGATCGCACCCGTGTCGATCTGACGGCCGGCGCGCGGACCGGACGACTCGTCGCGGGCATCCTTGTTCGCGATGACGACGACGATCTGTCCCGACCCCAGCTGGTACCCGAGTCTTCCTGCCTGGTCGACGAATTCGGCGCCGGAGAGATCGCCGATCAGCAGTCGCGTGATCAGTGCCGTGCTCCGCTGATCGTCCCTCGCTTCGCGGCTCCGGTCGGTCAGCAGCGAGATCGCGACGGACGCGGCGGCACGCTCGGTCGCGAAGCCCGCGGTGGACCGTTCGGTCGCGGGCCGGTCGGTGAAGACGTGAATCCAGCCCCACGGCTGACCGCGCATCAGCACCGGCCTGCGGACGCATCCACTGTCGTCGCTGTGGAGGCCCCGCGCGTGCCGGTCCCAGTCCTCGATGCCGGCCTCTTCGTCGAATTCGCCGACGTACGCCATCACGCGATGTGCGATGTTCTCGAGTACCACCGTGCCGTCGGTGAGTTCGGCCAGCGTCTGCACGATGGAGAGGTAGTCGGCGCCGTCCAGGAGGAGATTCGAGAACGTGGACTCGACTTCCCGTTCGTGGGTGAGCGCCTGCAGGCGCTTGTCGGTCAGGATCTCGTGCACCTGCGACGAGACGCCGGCGAACGACACCTCGCGGGCAAGGGCGATGATCGGCAGGCCGCAGGCCTGCCCTTCGGCGACTACCGCATCCGGTACGCGGTCGAACATCCGTCCCGACTCCTCGATGACGAGAGCGGCGGCCCCGGCATGAGCGGCTGCGCGGACGAACACCTGCTGAAGGGCGTCCGTGCTGCCCATTCCGAGCCCGGCGGTCAGGAGTAATTCTCCACCCCGGAGGAAGCGGGCGATATCCGAGATCTCCGACGAATGCACCCAGCGGACCTCACGGTCGAGGCTGTCCGATCCGGTCAGGACACGGGCTCCCGCGTCTTTCAGGAGATCGATGTCGAGAGCGTCGGCGACGGTGAAGACCATGCTCAATGGTACACAGAACGTGCATGAACCGACGCAAATAGTTCCCACAATGCAACTGTCGGAAACGTGTGTGGCACCGCGATGCTGAGTGGCAACAGATCCAGCCCCTCGCTCATCCGAAGGAAGCATCCCATGTCATTCGTTCTCAAGGCCGCCGTCGGTGAACCAGCGCAGCGGGCGAGCAACCCCGCCGTGGTCGACACCGTCGCCGCCGTCATCGCCGATGTCCGCGCGAACGGCGACGAGGCCGTCCGGAAGTACTCCGAGAAGTTCGACGGCTGGTCCCCCGAATCGTTCCGGCTGAGTGAGGACAGGGTGGCGGAGATCGTGAAGTCCGTTCCCGAGACCGTCCTCGACGATCTGCGATTCGCGCAGCGCCAGATCCGCGACTTCGCCCAGGCGCAGCGGGACTCCATCCAGGACCTCGAGGTCGAGACCCTGCCGGGGGTGTTCCTCGGGCACCGCAACGTCCCGATCGACGCGGCCGCCGCCTACGTACCCGGCGGGCGCTACCCACTGACCGCGTCCGCACACATGACGGTGCTCACCGCGAAGGTCGCAGGTGTCGAACGCGTCGCCGCGACGACGCCCCCGAATGCCGGCGAGCCGCCGCAGATCAGTGTCGCGGCGATGCACCTCGCCGGCGCCGACGAGATCTTCGTTCTCGGCGGAGTACAGGCGGTCGCCGCACTCGCGCTGGGCACCGAGACCATCGACCCGGTGTCCATCCTCACCGGCCCCGGCAACGCCTACGTGGCCGAGGCGAAGCGCCAGCTGTTCGGCGAGGTCGGGAT
Organism: Rhodococcus sp. JVH1; assembly: GCF_000280725.2. Taxonomy (NCBI): domain Bacteria; kingdom Bacillati; phylum Actinomycetota; class Actinomycetes; order Mycobacteriales; family Nocardiaceae; genus Rhodococcus; species Rhodococcus sp. JVH1. The sequence continues at coordinate 2,986,712 of NZ_CP166289.1, forward strand.
CGACCTCTTCGCCGGGCCGACCGAAACGCTCATCGTCGCCGACGACCTGGCCGACCCGTTCACCATCGCCGTCGACCTGCTGAGCCAGGCCGAGCACGGCCCCGATTCGCCGTGCGTGCTGATCACCACGTCGGAGTCCGTGGGACGGGCGGTGATCGACCATATCGACGCCCTGCTCCCCGGCTTGGTCACCAACGCCATCGCCGGCCCCGCGTGGCGTGATCACGGTCAGATCCACGTGGTGGACACGCTCGACGAGGCGTACCGGCTCGCCGACGTCTTCGCGTCGGAGCACGTCCAGATCCTCACCGAGGACCCCCGTCAGGCCCTGACCTCCATGCGGAACTACGGCGCCCTGTTCCTCGGCGAAGGCACGTGTGTTCCCTACGGCGACAAGCTGATCGGAACCAACCACGTTCTCCCGACGCTCGGTGCGGCCCGCTACACGGGCGGTCTGTGGGTGGGCAAGTTCCTCAAGACGCTCACCTACCAGGAGGTGCGCGATCTCGGCAGCAGCGCGAAACTCGGCGAGGTGTGCGGCCGCCTGTCGCGGCTGGAGAAGTTCGAGGGGCACGCCCGCTCCGGCGACCTTCGCGCCGCCAAGTTCGGCAACGCCCCGCTCCCGTGGGGCGACATCCCGACCCGGGTGACGTCGGAACGATGACCCGCACCGAACACGACCTCCTCGGCGACCGCGAGGTCCCCGAGGACGCCTACTACGGCATCCACACTTTGCGGGCGACGGAGAACTTCCCGATCACCGGCATTCCGCTGGCCAGCCATCCCGACCTCGTGTCGGCGCTGGCGTCCGTCAAGCAGGCTGCGGCGCAGACCAACGCGGGCCTCGGCCTGTTGCCGCGGCGCGAGGCGGACGCCATCGTGGCGGCCTGCGAGGAGATCCGGGCCGGCGCCCTGCGCGACCAGTTCGTCGTGGACGTCATCCAGGGCGGTGCAGGCACGTCGACGAACATGAACGCGAACGAGGTGGTGGCCAACCGGGCTCTGGAATTGCTCGGTCACCGGCGCGGTCGCTACGAGTATCTCCATCCGCTCGAGCACGTGAACATGAGCCAGAGCACGAACGACGTCTACCCCACCGCGATCAAGGCCGGCCTGCAAACCGCCCTGACCAGGCTGCGGGCGGCCATGCGGGACTTGGCGGCGGAGTTCGCGGTGAAGTCGACGGAGTTCTCCGACGTCCTCAAGGTCGGCCGCACCCAGTTGCAGGATGCGGTTCCGATGACCCTGGGCCAGGAGATCGCGACGTTCGCTCTCATGATCGACGAGGATTCCCAGCGGCTCGGGGAGGCGGCGACGCTCATCTCCGAGATCAATCTGGGCGGAACGGCGATCGGGACCGGTCTCAACGCGCACCACGAGTACGCGTGGCGGGTGCGCGAACATCTTGCCGCGATCACCGGGATCGAGGTGACGACGGCGTCCGACCTGATCGAAGCCACGCAGGACGTCGGGGCGTTCGTCCAGCTGTCCGGGGTGCTCAAACGCACCGCGGTGAAGCTGTCCAAGATCTGCAACGACCTTCGGCTCCTGTCGTCGGGCCCGCGTGCCGGTTTCGGTGAGATCACGTTGCCGCCCGTGCAGGCAGGATCGTCGATCATGCCGGGCAAGGTGAACCCGGTGATCCCGGAGGTGGTGAACCAGATCGCCTTCCGGGTGGTCGGTAACGACCTGACGGTGACGATGGCGGCCGAGGGTGGGCAGCTTCAGCTCAATGCCTTCGAGCCGGTGATCGCGCACAGCCTGTTCGAGACGATCGAACTGCTCACTCGTGGATGCACCGTCCTGCGTGAACGCTGCGTGGTCGGTATCGGCGCGAACATCGACCATCTGAAGAACATGGTGGACGCGTCCATCGGCGTGGTCACGGCCCTCAACCCGCACATCGGGTACACCGCGGCCACCGCGATCGCCGCCGACGCACTCGCGACCGGGCGCACCGTCGCCGCGCTCGTGCTCGAGCGGGGTCTGCTCAGCCGCGAGCAACTCGACGACGTGCTGCGGCCGGAGAACCTCACTCGACCGCTCGTGCCCTGACGGCCGCGGGCAGCTCATCCCCCGCCGGGATGAGTTGCTCGTGCGGGGTTGACATCCCCGACACTGCCGCTAACCTTTAGTTATACGTATAACCATTCACCGACTGCCGGTTCGCGTCGACCCGCCCGGCAGATCCGTGACACCACTCTCTACGACCGAGGAGCAGGACCCATGAGAGACGCATCCGTGGGGGAGCCCACAGGCCCGAGCAAACACAGCTACGACGTCGTCATCGTCGGCAGCGGAATGGGCGGCGGAACGCTCGCCTACGCGCTCGCGGACTCGGGAGTCGATGTGCTTCTGATCGAGCGCGGCGACTTCCTGCCGCAGGAGAAGCAGAACTGGGACCCGCAGGAAGTCTTCGAAGGTCACCGGTATGCGAACGCCGAGCAGTGGTACGACACCGAGGGCAGGCCGTTCAGCCCCGGCACGTACTACTACGTCGGCGGGAACACGAAGCTGTACGGCTCGTCGCTGGTGCGGTTCCGGCGTGAAGACTTCCAGTCGACGCAACACGAGGCCGGCGAATCTCCCGAGTGGCCCTTCTCGTACGACGACTTCGCCCCGTATTACGCACGGGCAGAACAGGTGTACCGGGTCCACGGCGATCACACCGACGACCCGACGCTCCCCCGCGACGAACCGTTCCCCTACCCGGCGATCGGACACGAGCCACCGGTGCAGGAGGCGGCCGACGCACTGCGGCGCCTCGGGTACACGCCGTCGAACATCCCACTGGGCATCGACCTGCGCGACGGCGGAGGATGTATCCGATGTCGGACCTGCGACGGGTTCCCCTGCCGGGTGCTGGCGAAGTCGGACGCGGATGTGTGCTGCGTCCGGCCTGCCATCGCGTCGGGCTCGGTGGAACTGCTGACCAACGCGTACGCCGAGCGCGTGCTCACCGACGAGACCGGGCACCGGGCGACCGGCGTGCAGATCCGGCACCGCGGCACCGAACTCGTCGTCGATGCACGCACCGTGGTGGTGTCCTGTGGCGCCGTCAACTCCGCGGCGCTGCTGCTCCGGTCGGCGAACGCCGCACACCCGGACGGTCTCGCCAACTCCTCCGGTATGGTCGGACGAAACTACATGGTGCACAACAACTCCATCATGGTCGGCGTCAACCCGCTGAAGAAGAACACGTCCGAGTTCCAGAAGACGTTGTACATCAACGATTTCTACACGCACGGCACCGCCGACCACCCCTACCCGCTGGGACACGTGCAACTCATCGGCAAGTTGCAGGACGAGATGATCAAGGGCCAACGGCCGCTGATCCCCAAGTGGGCATTGAGCCAGGCCACGGCCCGCAGCATGGACTGGTGGCTGTTCACCGAGGATCTGCCCGATCCGGACAACCGCGTCACCCTCACCGACGACGGCAACATCCAGATCGCGTGGACCCCCAACAACACTCGCGCCCACGAGGTACTCGTCCGCGAGGTGCGCAAGATCCTCCGGAAGATCGGCTATCCGTTCGTCTTCAGCCAGGGCACCGGCATCGAGGTCAACTCCCACCAGGCCGGCACCGTGCGGGCCGGAACCGACCCCGCGACCTCCGTGCTCGACGCCGACTGCCGCGCCCACGACGTCGGCAACCTGTACGTCGTCGACTCGTCGTTCTTCCCGTCCCTGCCCGTGATGAACCCTGCCCTGTCCATCGCGGCCAACGCCTTCCGCGTCGCCGAGAGCATCGCCGACCGAGTCGGCAAGACCCGTTCCCACGACACCCCGGCCCAGTCCGCGTCCCTGTGACGCTTCGCCCCACCACACCCAGAAAGCCTCTTCGATGACAACACAGAAACTCACCGGCGGACAGATGGTCGTCGACTTCCTCATCCGCGAGGGAGTCGAGAAGGTCTTCGCGATCCCCGGACACGGCAACACCGCCCTCCTCGACGCGTTCGTCGACCGAGCCGACGAGATCGAATTGGTGCCGGCCATGCACGAACAGGGCGCCGCCCACATGGCCGACGGCTACTACCGGGCGTCCGGCAAGATCGCCGCGATCTGTACCTCCATCGGACCGGGCGCGACCAACACCCTCACCGGGCTCGCGACCGCGTTCGCCGACTCGATGCCGATGCTCCTGATCACCGGCGCCGTGCACACCTACATGGAGAACCGCGGGGTGCTCCAGGAAATCGACCGCCCGCACGGCAACAACTTCCCCCGCATGGTGGAGCCGGTGGTCAAGCGGTGGTGGCAGCCCAGCCGCCTCGAACAGCTGCCGGTGGCGCTCGCGCAGGCGTTCAACACGATGCACGAGGGCAGGCGCGGACCCGTGCTCGTCGACATCCCGCAGGACCTGCAGGCCGAGTACGGCGACTACACCCCCGACACCGGTGCCCGCCGTCCCGCCACCCGCGCGACCGGCGACCCGGCCGTGATCGCCGAGGCCGCACGCCTGCTCGCCGGTGCGAAACGTCCCGTCATCGTGGCCGGTGGCGGCGTCATCCACGCCGAGGCCGCCGCCGAACTGATGGCCGTCGCCGAGCACCTCGGCGCGCCGGTGACCCATTCGTTCCAGGGCAAGGGCGCGTTCCCCGCCGACCACGACCTCTACGCGTGGCCGTGCGGCGACATGGGGTCGATCCCCGGCAACGGCGTCACACGCACCGCCGACGTGATCCTCGCCGTCGGCTGCCGGTTCAGCGACCGCATCACGTCGTCGTACCGCCCCGGCGTCACGTTCGACATCCCGAACACCAAGCTCGTGCAGATCGACATCGACGGTTTCGAGATCGGCCGCAACTACCCGGTCGAGGTCGGCGTCGTCGGCGACGCGAAAACGTCCCTCGCCGCGCTGCGCGACGTGCTCGCCGACCTCGGGCCTGCCCTCGACTACCGCAGCACCGACTACTTCGCCGAACTGCAGGACCTCAAGGCGCAGTGGGAAGAGCACCTGCGGCCGATGCGGACCACCGACTACCTGCCGATGACCAACTCGCGGGCGATGGTCGAGATCCGCAAGGCCCTTCCGCGCGAAGGCATTCTGGTCACCGACTCGTCGAACCCCGCGAACCAGGCGTTCAACGAGTTCCCGATCTACGGCCCGAAGACCAACATCGTGGCCGGCGGCTTCTCTGGCATCGGATTCGGTGTGCCCGCCGCGATCGGCGCGCAGATCGGCGCCCCGGACACCCCGGTCCTGGCGATGGTCGGCGACGGCAGCTTCCTCCAGACCGGCACCGAGATCGCGACCGCCGCGATGCTCGGAGTGCCGCTGGTGATCGTCGTGCTCAACAACGGCGGCTGGGAAGCGATCAAGGACCTCCAGATCAGCCTGTTCGGCGAAGAACGCGAAATCATCTCCGGGTGGAAGAACCTCGACGGGACACCGTATTTCGCCGACATCACCCGGTTCGCCCAGTCACTCGGCTGCAGCGCCGAGCGCGTCGAGGACCCGGAGAAGCTGGCCGACGCGATCGAGCGCGCCTTCGCGACGCCGGGCCCGGTGATCATCGAGGCGATGAGCGCCCACGAGCTGCCGTGGACCGAGATGCACCCGACCGGCTGGTGGGACATCACCGTTCCCGCCTACCACGGCGAGGTCCGTGACGACTACGTCGCGCAACGCGGATTCTGATCGGAGACCGGCATGGGAGAGATCAAGCTCGGCCTGAACCTGGAGTTCGCCCGATTCGAGAACGGGTCGTTCGACTGGGCCATGGACCAGGCCGCGGAGATCGGCTACAAGTACGTGGAGCCGATGGTCTACTGGGGCCGCGAGTTGCTGAGCACGGCCGGGTACTTCCACACCCGGTCGATGCTCGACGACCCGCTCATCATGCGGGACGCCGCCGAATCACGCGGGCTGAACATCTCCTCGCTGTCCAGTCATGCGCCGCTGGCCAAGCCGGACGTGAGCGTCGACTATCTCAAGCAGTCGATCCGCTACGCGGCCGAGGTCGGTTCGCCGATGATCATGGTCGACGACGGGCCGCTGCCGACGTGGACCACCGAGGCGGAGAACTACACGCTGATGCGGTACACACTTCAGGAGGCGGCGAAGGTGGCCGAACCGCGCGGCATCAAGATTGCGATCGAAACGCACGGCGAGTACACCGCGACCCCGGAGCGGCTCGAGAAGATCACGACGCTGATCGACAGCCCGGCATTGACGATCAACCTCGATACCGGCAACAGCTATCTCAGTGAGAACGACCCGCACGAGTGGCTCGAGCAGATCATCGGCGGCGTCACGCACCTGCACGCCAAGGACATCGGGATCGAGGACGCGAAGCGGCTGCGCGGCAAGGTCCGCGGCATGCTCGGCTGCGCCTGCGGCGACGGCGTCATCGACTGGGAACGGATCGTCAACACACTGGATAAGGCCGACCACGACGTCGTCCTGTCGGTCGAGTGCGGTGGCCTCGACGCCGCGAAGAAGAGCTACACCTACCTCACCGATCTGATCACCCGCACCCAGGGCAGCTGACAACGGCGTCGCCGGTCCCGCAGGTGATCTCGCGGCACGCCGGGTCCTGAACCGACATTCGAGTCTCCGGTGCGTCGTGTCCATCGTGCCGCCCGACACCCCGTGTGTCGGGCGGCACGCTTCACCCCTACCAGTACTGCGGATGGCGATAGGCGCGATCCGGGAAGAGCGTGTGATGAATACTCCTGCCCGCACCGAGGCACGTCATCGCGTGGTGATCATCGGTTCCGGATTCGGCGGCCTGTTCGCCGCGAAGGCGTTGCGCCGCGCCGACGTCGACGTGCTCGTCGTCGACCGCACCAGCCACCACCTGTTCCAGCCGCTGCTGTACCAGGTGGCGACCGGAATCCTGTCCGAGGGAGAAATCGCACCGTCGACGCGGATGGTGCTGAAGAAGCAGTCGAACGCCTCGGTGATGCTGGGGGACGTCACCGACATCGACCTGACCGCGCGCAGGATCACCTCGACCCACCAGGGCAGAACCACCACCACCACCGAGTACGACAGTCTGATCGTCTCGGCCGGAGCCCGGCAGTCGTACTTCGGTAACGACCACTTCGCCGAACACGCCCCCGGCATGAAGACCATCGACGACGCACTCGAACTCCGCGGCCGGATCCTGGGCGCGTTCGAACGCGCCGAGCTGTCCACCGACCCCGAGGAGCGGGCCCGCCTCCTGACGTTCGTGGTGGTCGGCGCAGGACCCACCGGGGTGGAGATGGCCGGTCAGATAGCGGAACTGGCCCACCGAACCCTCGTCGGCGCGTACCGGAACATCGACACCCGCGACGCCCGGATCGTCCTGCTCGACGCCGCGTCCGCGGTGTTGCCGCCGTTCGGCGACCGGCTCGGGTCCACCGCCGCCGAACGCCTCGAGAAGATCGGTGTCGAGGTGCGGCTCGGGGCGGCCGTCACCGACGTCGACGCGGACGGCGTGACGATCAAGGACGGGCGAGGCGAGACCGTCCGCATCGAATCCGCGTGCAAGGTGTGGTCGGCGGGCGTGGAAGCCAGCCCGCTGGCCAGGCAGCTGGCCGAGCAGTCGGGGGCCGAACTCGACCGCGCCGGGCGGATCGCCGTACACGAGGACCTGACGGTGCCGGGACACCCCGAGGTATTCGTGATCGGAGACATGATGGCGCGCGACCGCCTTCCCGGGGTGGCGCAGGTCGCGATCCAGGGTGGCCGCTACGCGGCAAAGCAGATCGCGGCCGGCGCCCGAGGACGTGACTCGTCACCCGACCGCGTTCCCTTCCAATACCGGGACAAGGGGGCGATGGCCACGATCTCGAGGTTCCACGCGGTCGTGAAAGTCGGGGGTATCGAACTCGCGGGACTGTTGGCGTGGATCCTGTGGCTGGCCGTCCACGTCGTCTACGTCGTCGGGTTCCGGAGCCGGCTGTCCACGCTCATGTCGTGGACGTGGACCTTCGTCGGGTCGTGGCGGGGACAGATGACCGTCACCGATCAACAGGTGGCGGCACGCAACGTCATGGGCAAACTCGTTCTCCTCGACCGGGGTGAGGACGACGATGACACCGTTGTCGCCAGAGCGAGCTGACACCCGGGGGACGCGCACGGTCCGGCCGATAAGCTGGGCTCGGTAACCGTGCGACGGAGAGGATCGGCATTCGTGACCACGATGCACGACGTCGCCCGAGCCGCAGGCGTGTCCCAGGCCGCGGTCTCGTACGCGTACAACCAGCCCCACAAACTGTCGGCAGCGCGGCGCGCCCACATATTCCAGGTGGCCGCGGAACTCGGGTATGCCGGCCCCAACCCCGCGGGACGCAATCTCCGCACAGGGCAGGTCGGTGCGCTGGGGCTGATGATCACCGACTCGTTGCGCTACGCATTCGACGACCCGGCCACCTCGCAGTTGCTCAAAGGCATATCGGAGGTCGGTGAACTCGCCGAGGTCGCGCTGACGCTGCTGCCCTGCCCACTCGAGTCGACCCGGGTGGCCGAGGGTTCCGGCGTGCTCGTGCGGGGCGCGGTGGACGGCTTCCTCGCGTATGCGATGCCGGACGGCCATCCCGGAATGCAGACGGCGATGAGCCGCCGGCTGCCGATAGTCGTGATCGACGGCCCCAACCCTGGCGGACTGCCGCGGGTCGGAATCCGGGATCGGCAGGCCGCCAAGGAGATCGCGGAGCACGTTCTGTCGCTCGGGCACCGGCGTGTCGGGTTTCTCGTCGACCGGCTCGTCCCCGACGGCAAGGGTGGGCCCGTCGACGCCGCCCGCACCCGGGCCGCACGAGACCACGTGATGAAGGAACGCCTCGCCGGATACGCGTCCGCCTGCCGCAAATACACGGTGCCGTGGTCGTCCACCGTGGTCGTCGAAGCAGGCGGGTTCGACTACGAACTGTCGCGCACCGCCGTCGAGACGCTGCTCGATGCCGGTCCCGTGACCGCCGTCATCGCCGCCTCCGACCTGCTGGCCCTCGCGGCCATCGACGTCGCACACGAACGTGGTCTCCGGGTGCCGCAAGATCTGTCGGTGGTCGGTTTCGACGACATTCCCGCGGCCCGGGCCGCCGGACTCACGACGGTCCGGCAACCACTCGTCGACAAGGGCCGCGAGGCCGCGCAACTGCTGCTCGACATCATCGGTGGCGGAGCGGGACGGGAAATCACACTCCCCACCGAGCTCGTCGTCCGCGAGAGCGCCGGACCCGTCACTGCGGACCGGTAAGTTACCCTGCTGCACCTCGCAGTTCGGGATTGCCGTCGACGATGGAGTAGAGCGCCTCGGTGATCGCCTTCACCCGCGCGAGTCGCGTCAGTTCCCGCGGTACCACCAGCCAGTAGGTGCGGTGGGCGATGAAGTCGTCGCGGAGAACCGGCACCAGATCCTCGTCCAGCGCCCCGATGTAGCTCGGCAGCGGCGCGATCCCGACTCCGTGCTTCACGGCCTGGTAGTGGCCCGCGATGTTGTTGGTCTGGATCTGGGCCTGGAAGTCGGGAATCAGCGCGTCGAGGATCCGCAGCGGCTCGACGTCCAGGAACGCATCCACGTACCAGATGAGCGTGTGGTGCCGGAGATCCTCGAGTGACGTGATGGGGTCGTGTGCGCCCAGGTAGCGCCGCGACGCGTACAGACGAAGGTCGTAGTCGGCCAGTTTGCGGACCACCACGGACCGCGGCGACGGACGCTCGAGGGTGACCGCGATGTCGAAGTCGCGCCCGGTCAGCAGGTCGTGGGTGGTGGACGTGACGAGTTCGGTGAACAGGTCGGGGTGCTCGGACCGCAGTGCGGCCAACCCCGGCACCAGCACGAACGACCCGAAACCGTCCGGAGTGATGATCCGGACGGTGCCCGTCAGCCCGCCCAGGGACGACGTTTCGTCGAGAGCGGCGAGCACCGCGGATTCCACCGCCTCCGCGTGGGGAACCAGTCGCCGGCCCGCCTCGGTGAGCTGCCACCCCGACACGCCACGATCGAAAAGTCTCGTGCCCGTGTCCTTCTCGAGCCGGGTGATTCTCCGCGAGACGGTCGTGTGATCGACACCGAGTCGCTTCGCCGCATCGGCGAGGCGGCCGGTTCTCGACAACTCCAGGAGGTAACGCATGTTGTCTGCGGTGAACATCGCCCTCATCCTCGTGCAAAAGTGCAGTCCGAAGTGCCATTTTACTCGTTGACGCAGGCATTGTTGCCCAGCAGACTCGTGGGCACCCCACCTTTCCCAGGAGTGAACCCCATGGCCGTTATCTCGCATTGGCTCAACAACAAGTCCTACCCCGGAACGCGTGCCGATACCGCTCCGGTGACGAATCCGGCGACCGGTGCCGTCACCGGTCAGGTCGCCCTGGCCAGCGTCGGGGACGCCCGCGCCGTCATCGACGCCGCCGCCGCCGCGTTCCCCGCCTGGCGCGACACCTCCCTCGCCAAGCGCACCCAGGTGATCTTCACGTTCCGGGAACTGCTCAACGCCCGCAAGGGCGAGTTGGCGGAGATCATCACCGCCGAGCACGGCAAGGTCGTCTCCGACGCCCTCGGTGAGGTGAGCCGCGGCCAGGAGGTCGTCGAATTCGCCTGCGGCATCGCGCACCTGCTCAAGGGCGGCATGACCGAGAACGCCTCCACCAACATCGACGTCTCCTCCCTCCGCCAACCCGTCGGCCCGGTCGGGATCATCTCCCCGTTCAACTTCCCCGCCATGGTCCCGATGTGGTTCTTCCCCATCGCCATCGCCGCCGGCAACACCGTCGTCCTCAAGCCCAGCGAGAAGGACCCGACCGCCGCGATCTGGATGGCCGAACTCTGGGCCGAAGCCGGCCTGCCCGCCGGCGTGTTCAACGTCCTGCAGGGCGACAAGACCGCCGTCGACGAACTCCTCACCAACCCCGCCATCAAGGCCATCAGCTTCGTCGGCTCCACCCCCATCGCCCAGTACGTCTACGCCACCGGCACCGCCCACGGCAAACGCGTCCAAGCCCTCGGCGGGGCGAAGAACCACGCCATCGTCCTCCCCGACGCCGACCTCGACCTGGCCGCCGACGCCATGGTCAACGCCGGCTTCGGCTCCGCCGGCGAACGCTGCATGGCCATCAGTGCCCTGGTCGCGGTCGGCGACATCGCCGACGAACTGGTCGCCAAGATCAAGGACCGCACCGACACGCTCAAGATCGGCGACGGCACCCAGGACTCCGACATGGGACCACTGGTGACCAAGGTGCACCGCGACAAGGTCGCCTCCTACATCGACGCCGGCGAAAACGACGGCGCCACCATCGTCGTCGACGGGCGCACCGTGCAGGCCAATGGCGGCAAGGACGGGTTCTGGCTCGGACCCACCCTGATCGACCACGTCACCACCGACATGTCCGTCTACACCGACGAAATCTTCGGACCCGTCCTCTCCGTCATCCGCGTCGGCTCCTACGACGACGCCCTGGAACTGGTGAACTCCAGCCCGTTCGGCAACGGCACCGCCATCTTCACCAACGACGGCGGCGCCGCCCGACGATTCCAGAACGAGGTCGAGGTCGGCATGGTCGGCATCAACGTCCCCATCCCCGTCCCGATGGCGTACTACTCCTTCGGGGGCTGGAAGAACTCCCTGTTCGGCGACACCCACGCCCACGGCACCGAAGGCGTGCACTTCTTCACCCGCGGCAAGGTCGTCACCACCCGCTGGCTCGACCCCAGCCACGGCGGCCTCAACCTCGGCTTCCCCCAGAACAACTAAGGAACCTCTCCCATGACCGCACACCTCTCACTCCCCCGTTTCGCCAGGATCGGGGCCGGAGCAGTCGACGAGATCGGCTCGGTTGTCGACCAACTTGGCTTGCAGAGACCGGTTCTCGTCACCGACTCCTATCTGACCGGCACCGGCGCGGCCGACCGGATCATGAGCCTCCTCAGGTCCGCGGGCAAGGAGCCGGCACTGTTCTCCGGCACCGTGCCCGACCCCACCACCGATTCTCTGGAGGAGGGGCTGAGGATCGTCGCCGAGCACAACGCGGATTCGGTGATCGGGTTCGGCGGCGGTAGTCCGATGGACACCGCGAAGGCATTGGCAGTGCTGTCCGCGAACGGCGGCCAGATGCGGTCGTACAAGGCACCTCACGTGTACGCCGGGAAGGCGCTGCCGATCATCGCGATACCGACCACCGCCGGAAGCGGCTCGGAGGCGACGCAATTCACCGTCATCAGTGACAGCGCTTCCGACGAGAAGATGCTGTGTCCGGGACTCTCCTTCCTGCCGATCGCCGCGATCGTGGATTTCGAACTCACGATGTCGATGCCGCCGCGGTTGACCGCCGACACCGGAATCGATGCGCTCACCCACGCCATCGAGGCGTACGTCAGCAAGAAGGCCCAGCCGTTCACCGACGGACTCGCGCTGTCCGCGATCCGCACCATCGGCAAGCACATCGGCACCGCGTACGCCGACGGTGAAGACCGCACCGCGAGAGAAGCGATGATGGTCGCGTCCATGCAGGCCGGTATGGCGTTCTCCAACTCGAGCGTGGCGCTGGTGCACGGGATGAGCAGGCCGATCGGTGCGCATTTTCATGTCGCACACGGACTGTCGAATGCCATGCTGCTTCCCGCGATCACGGCGTTCTCCGTGAACGGAGCGGAGAGCCGCTACGCCGACTGCGCGCGAGCGTTCGGCGCTGCACCCGAATCGGCCGGCGATTCCGTCGCCGCGCAGTTCCTCGTCGAGACCCTGAGCACGCTGTGTCACGACCTGAAGGTTCCGACGCCGCTCGCCTACGGGATCGACCGCGACGCCTGGGACGGCCTCATTCCGTTGATGGCAGAGCAGGCGCTGGCGTCCGGATCGCCCGGCAACAATCCGGTCGTCCCCACCGCCGGCCAGATCGAGACGCTGTATTCGGAGGTCTTCAGCTAGCGCTAGAACTCGACGGTGCCCCTGAGGTACCGCCGATACGCCCCGGACAGGTGGACGCGGTCGCCGCGCACCTCGCAGTGAACGGTTCCTCCCCGCGCCGACAGTTGGCGTCCGACAAGGCTGTTTCGGCCCAGGACGTCAGCCCAGTACGGTGCGATCTGCGAGTGCGCGGACCCCGTCACCGGATCCTCCTGCACGCCGGCCGCGGCGCCGAACCATCGCGACACGAAGTCGAGTCCCTCGACGTCGGATGCCGCGGTGACGACGATTCCGCGCACCTTCAGCGGGCTGAAAACGGCGAAGTCGGGTGCCATCGACACGATGTCGTGTTCGGATTCGGCGACGAACACGAGGTCGGTTGCCTTCAGGCACTCCCGCACCGGAATGCCGAGTGCCGCGACGATCCGGGGATCGGCCGCGGTCGGCACCGGCGGCTCGGAACTGGATGCGGTCGGCGTCCGGGTGTACGTCCTCGAAGATCTGCGCGGCGGTCGCGAGGGTGGCATGACCGCACAGGTCCACCTCGACGGCAGGGGTGAACCACCGCAGGTGATACGCCGGATGTTCCGGGTCGTGGGGCCCCGCGTCCGCGGGAAGCCCGGCGGTGTAGAACGCCGTCTCGGACAGGTTGTTTTCTTCGGCGAGTTGCTGAAGCACCGAATCGTCCAGCCAGTCGGTCAGCGGCATGACCGCCGCCGGGTTGCCCTCGAAGGGTCCGGCGGCGAATGCGTCGATCTGATAGATATCCAGCTTCATAGCGTCCGATGGTGGTGGACGATCCGGCGCCCGTCGAGAGCCATCGCGCACACGCTGGACCGGTCCCGACGTCAGGCTCGCGCGAAGCTCATCGTCTCGCCTTCGACGCCGCGCATCCACAGGTCGTTGCACGCGGCCGCCAGTTCCGGCAGTCCCTCCTCGATGGCGGCGAACACGTTGCCCGGCACCCAGCCGACGTCGCCGTTGAGCAGGAGGTTGTTGCGGCCGTAGAAGATCGCGAGGTCGGTGGCGCCCTGCGCGGCGTGCGCCTCGGAGCCCGGCTCGTACCCGTAGGCGGAGTTGCCGATCTCCCAGGGTTCGAAGTCGAACAGGCAGACGTCGCCGGGAATCGGTGTGACGGTGGGATTTTCCCGCCGCGGCGCCGCGGTGATCCGCGGGATCAGCGTGTACACCTCGTTGCGCGCGTACTTGGCGTGGTACGCGTCGCCGCTCTGCGGGAGCACGTTCCACACCGCGTCGCACGTGAGTGGTGCGTCCTCGTCGAGAAGCCGGGCACGGCAGGTCACGCCGCGCTTGTCCAGGCTGATGGTGATGTAGCGAGCCACGATTCCTCCTTCGGAGCCCGTGAGTACTTCTTAACCGCCCGCGGTTAATAAGTACTCACGGGTGCTTGTCACACTTCGTCGAGTACTTCGGACCAGATCTTCAGGGCGTCCTCGATCTGTTCCGCCGTCACGATGAGCGGTGGAATCATCCGTACCACGTTCATGTGGGCGCCGCAGGTCAACAGCAGCAGCCCCTTCTTCGCGGCCAGCTGCTGCGCCGCAGACGCTTTCGTGCGGTCCGCGCTGCCGTCGGCGGCCGTGAACTCGCTTCCCACGAGCAGTCCGAGACCACGGACGTCGCCGATCCCGTCGATGGCGCGGGCGCGGGCACCGTCGAGCAACTGGACTCCTCGCGCGGCGGCGTTGGCCACGAGGTCTTCCTTCTCGATCACCTCGAGCGTCGCGACCGCGGCCGCGCAGGACACGGCGTTGCCCCCGTACGTTCCCCCCTGCGACCCCGGCCAGCCCTTGGCCATGAGCTCCTCGGACGCCGCGATGCCCGACAGCGGGAAGCCGCTGGCCAGACCCTTGGCGATGGTGATGATGTCGGGCCGGACGTCGAAGTGCTGGTGCCCGAAGAACTTGCCGGTGCGGCCGAAACCGGTCTGGATCTCGTCGATGACGAGCAGGATGCCGTAGCGGTCGGCGCGCTCGCGGAGCCCCTGGAAGAACGCGGTGTTGCCGGGCACGTATCCGCCCTCGCCGAGGACGGGCTCGACGACGAACGCCGCCGTCTCGTTCGGGGCGGTGAGCGTCGCGAAGATGTAGTCGAGTTCCTTCAGCGCGAACGCGGTCGCCTCCTCCTCGGACCAGCCGTAGCGGTAGGCGTTGGGGAACGGTGCCACGTGCACCCCGCCCATCAGCGGGCTGAAGCCGGCCGAGAACCGGGTGCCGGACGTGGTCATCGTCGCCGTCGCGACCGTGCGTCCGTGGAATCCGCCGTGGAAGACGATCACGTTGGGGCGGCCGGTCGCCTGCCGCGACAGTCGCAGCGACGCCTCGACGGCCTCGCTCCCCGAGTTCGCGAAGAACAGCGAGTCGAGCCCCGGGGGCAGCACCGACCCCAGCCGATCGACCAGTTCGAGCATCGGCTGGTGCATGACCGTCGTGTACTGGCCGTGGATCAGGGAGCCGATCTGCCTACGCGCGGCTTCCACGACGTGCGGGTGGCAGTGCCCGGTACTGGTGACGCCGATGCCCGCGGTGAAGTCGAGATAGCGCCTGCCGTCGGTGCCGTAGAGGTAGCACCCTTCACCGTGATCGACCGTCACGGGTGTGGCCTGTGCGAGCAGTGGAGATAGCCGAGTCACGAGAACCCTCCCACGCGTAGATGCCGGCGGATGTCGGCAAGTGCATTGTCAGATTGTTGACAATCTGTATAACATGGGGAGCGTCCCTTCGGCAACGGAGAATGGGGAAAAATCATGCTCGAGGAAGCAGCAATCGCATCGGTGCAGACCGGCCTGTTCATCGGCGGCAAGTGGCGCGACAGCGCCCGCACCATGCCGGTCCACGACCCGTCCAATGGACAGATCCTGTGCACGGTCGCCGACGCCGACGCCGCGGAGGCCCGCGAGGCGCTCGACGCGGCGGTGGCGGCGCAACCGTCGTGGGCGGCCACGACACCCCGCGAACGCAGCACCATCCTCATGAACGCACACCGACTTCTGCTCGAGAACGTCGACCGGCTCGCGCTGGTCATGACGCTCGAGATGGGCAAGCCCCTCACCGAGGCTCGGGGTGAAATCGCCTACGCCGCAGAGTTCTTCCGCTGGTTCGCGGAGGAGGCCGTCCGCATCGACGGCGGCTACATGACGGCGCCCGGCGGCGGGTCGCGGTTTCTCGTGACCCGCCAGCCCGTGGGGCCGAGCCTGCTCATCACCCCGTGGAACTTCCCGATGGCGATGGGCACCCGGAAGATCGGGCCCGCGATCGCCGCCGGGTGCACGTCCGTCATCAAGCCGGCGGCCCAGACGCCGCTGTCGATCCTGGCGCTCGCCGACATCCTCACCGAGGCCGGGCTGCCGGACGGCGTCGTCAACGTCGTCACCACGTCCAGCCCCGACGAGGTCATCACTCCCCTCATCCTCGACGGCAGGGCCCGCAAGCTGTCGTTCACCGGTTCCACCAAGGTCGGGAAGCATCTGCTCGAACTGTGCGCGCGCACGGTGATGCGCACATCCATGGAATTGGGCGGCAACGCGCCGTTCCTCGTCTTCGACGACGCGAATCTCGACGACGCCGTCGACGGGGCCATGGCGGCGAAGATGCGCAACATCGGCCAGGCCTGCACGGCTGCCAACCGAATCCTCGTGCACAGTTCGGTCGCCGAAGAATTCACACGCAAACTCACACAGCGGATGGAGGCCCTGCCCGTCGGGCGCGGCACGGAGGACGGCGTCGTGGTCGGACCGCTGATCGACGAGGCGGCCGTCGCGAAGGTGAGCAGTCTCGTCGCGGACGCGGTCGAACGCGGCGCCTCGGTGCTCACCGGCGGCGAGGCACTCGACCGTCCGGGCAACTTCTACCCGGCAACGGTCCTGACTGGTGTGCCCGACGACGCCGAGATGTGCCACAACGAGATCTTCGGTCCGGTGGCCGCGATCAGCACGTTCGAGACCGAGGCCGAGGCCGTCGAGCGGGCCAACGACACCCCCTACGGGCTGGTGGCCTACGTGTACACCGAGAGCCTCAAGCGCGGCATCCGCGTGTGCGAGGCGCTGGAGTCGGGCATGGTCGGCCTCAACCAGGGTGTGGTGTCGAATCCGGCCGCGCCGTTCGGCGGCGTGAAGGAATCCGGACTCGGGCGCGAAGGCGGAACCACCGGCATCGACGAATTCCTCGAGACGAAGTACATCGGCGTCGCCGTCTAGGAGCTAGAGCCAGGTGTCTTCCGACGACGTCGTGAGGAACGCCTCGAGGTCGTCGCGCCACGGCGCAGGCACCGTCTTGTCCGGTTCGATGCCGGTGTATTGCCCGCGGTAGAACAGCAGCGGTCGCTCCTCCCTGATCTCGCTCAGGGAGGAGACCCGGCCGAACGCGACCCAGTGGTCGCCGCCGTCGTGCACGCTCTCGAGCGAGCAGTCGATGTGGGCGAGCGAACCGGTGAGGATCGGTGAGCCCAGAGGCGACACCGTCCAGTCGATCCCGGTGAACTTGTCCGGGTCGCGGGAACCGAAGCGGGCGCAGGTCGACTGCTGTTCTTCCGCGAGCACGTTGACGCAGAAGATGCCACTGCGCTCGATAGCCGCCCACGACCGCGACGTCTTGGTCGGGCAGAACAGCACGAGCGGAGGTTCGAGCGACAGCGCGGCGAACGACTGGCACGCGAACCCCACGGGCACGCCGTCGTCGATCGTCGTGATGATGGTGACGCCGGTGCAGAACTGGCCGAGCACCGTCCGGAACCGTCGCGGATCGATCGCCTCGGCCGCGACGGCCCCGTCCCCGGTCACCTCGCTCACGGCTGCATCCCGACACTGAAGTCGTGACCCCACAGGCTGACGGCCGTGCTCTCCCTCGCGATCCAGCTCTCGTCCTCCACCTGACGTCCCTCGCAACCGAACTCGATGTCGAAGCCGCCGGGAGTCTTCATGTAGAACGACAGCATCAGGTCGTTGACGTGGCGGCCGAGCGTGGCCGACATCTTGACCTTCTTGCGGAGCGCGCGGTCGAGGCACAATCCGACATCGTCGGAGTTCTCGACCTCGATCATCAGGTGCACGATGCCGCTCGGCGTCGGCATCGGCAGGAACGCGAGACTGTGATGCCGCGGGTTGCAGCCGAAGAACCGCAACCACGCCGGCTTACCGTCCGCGGGCCGCCCGACCAATTGCGGGGGCAACCGCATCGAATCGCGCAGGCGGAAGCCGAGAACGTCGCGGTAGAAGCGCAGCGACGCCTCGTCGTCCGTGGTCGAGAGGACCACGTGCCCGAGGCCCTGCTCACCGGTGACGAACTTGTGCCCATACGGGCTGACCACGCGCCGGTGCTCCAGCGCCGCGCCGTGAAACGCCTCGAGCGTGTTGCCCGACGGGTCCTCGAACGTGATCAGCTCGTCGACCCTGCGGTCCTGCAGCTGTTCGGCCGTCCCCTCCTTGAACGCGACGCCTGCCGCCGACAGGTTGTCGCGGACCTCCTGCAGCTCCGCGGCATTGGCCGTCTCCCAGCCCGACACCGACAGCCGGTCGTGCTCCCCGGGGAAGATCACGAGGCGCGCCGGGAAGTCGTCCATCCGCAGATACAGGGCGTCCGGGTCGGAGCCCTTGCCCTCGACCATGCCCAGCACCTTGAGACCGTACTCGCGCCACGCGGCCATGTCGGTGGCCTCGATGCGCATGTACGCCAGTGAACGAATACTCATCACTTACCCCCGTCCAGAAGGAAATCGGTGGCCAGACGATTGAACTCGTCGAACTTCTCCAGCTGCGCCCAGTGTCCGCACCCGCCGAAGACGTGCAACTGTGCCCGCGGAATCATCTTCAGCGCCACCAGCGCCCCGTCGAGCGGGTTGACCCGGTCCTCGCGGCCCCAGATCAGCAGCACGCGCTGGCGCAGCTTGTATGCGTCGCGCCACAGCATTCCCAGCTCGAAATCGGCCGAGGAGAACGACTTTCCCATCGCCTTGGCGGCCGCGAGCGACTCGGGTGTGCTCGCGGCGGCGAAACGTTCGTCGATCAGTTCGTCGGTGATCAACTTCTGGTCGAACACCATGATGCGCAGGAACGCCTCGAGATTCTCGCGAGTGGGTTGGTAGCCGAATTTTCCGAGGTTCTTGACGCCCTCGGTCGGGTCCGGGGCAAACAGGTTGACGCTCAGTCCGCCCGGGCCCATGAGCACCAGCCGGCCCGCGCGGTCCGGGTAGTCCAGCGCGAAACGCACTGCGGCACCGCCACCGAGGGAGTTGCCGAGCAGGTGGACACGCCCGCCGACGCCGAGGGTGTCGAGCAGATCCTTCAACGCGGACGCACTGTGCACGAAGTACTGCGGGTGCTCGGTCGGCTTGTCCGACAACCCGTATCCCGGCTGATCGACTGCGAGCACGTGGAACTTCTCGGCGAGAACCGGGATGTTCCCGGCGAAGTTCGACCACGACGAAGCGCCCGGCCCGCCGCCGTGCAGCAGCACGATCGTGGTGTCGTTGCCGACTCCGGCCTCGTGGTAGTGCAACTTCAGGTCGGGCCGGACCTGGGCGAACTTCGAGGTGAACTCGAACGTGAGGGCCTCTTCGGTAGTCGTCACGTGTTCTCCTAGACCATCGTGTCGGTGATGGGCAGACCGAATTCGCCTGTGCCGTACATGACGTAGGCGCGCTCGGGATCGTTGGCCGCGTGGACGCGTCCAGCGTGCGCGTCCCGCCAGAAACGCTGCAGCGGCGTGCCGTTGGCCAGCGCGGTGGCCCCCGAGCTCTCGAACAGTTTGTCGATGGACGAAATGGCGCGGCCCGTGGCGCGCACCTGGTCGCGGCGTGCCCGCAGCCGCAGCTCGAATGGGACTTCCTCACCCGCGACGAGCAGTGCGTATTCGTCGGCGACGTTTCCGGACAGCTGGCGCCAGGCGGCGTCGATGTCGCTCGAGGCCTCGGCGATGCGGACCTTGGCGAACGGGTCGTCCTTCGCTTTCTCACCGGCGAACGCGGCGCGGACCCGCTTGCCCTGATGTTCGACGTGCGCGTCGTAGGCGCCGTAGGCCATCCCGACGATCGGCGCGGAGATGGTGGTGGGATGAATTGTTCCCCAGGGCATCTTGTAGACGGGTGCGGTGTTGCACTCGAGCCCGGGAGCGGTGAGGTTGCTCATCGCCTTGAAGCTGAGGACGCGGTGCGTCGGAACGAACACGTCCTCTACCACCACGGTGTTGCTGCCGGTTCCGCGAAGTCCCACGACATTCCACACGTCGTCGATTCGGTAGTCCTCGCGCGGGATCAGGAAGCTGACGAAGTCGACGGGGCGTCCGCCCTTGATGACGGGTCCGCCGAGCACCGCCCAGCTGGCGTGATCACAGCCGGACGACCAGGCCCAGGCGCCGTTGACCGTGTATCCGCCGTCGACGACCTGCCCGGCGCCCATCGGCGCGTACGAGGACGAGATGCGGACGTCGGTGTCGTTGCCCCACACGTCTTCCTGAGCCTGTTGCGAGAACAGGGCGAGGTGCCAGTTGTGGACACCGATGATCGACGAGACCCACCCGGTGGAACCGCAAGCGCTCGCGATCTTCCGCACCGCGGAGTAGAACAGCACCGGATCCGCCTGGTAACCACCCCACTGTTCGGGCTGGAGCAACCGGAAGAATCCGGTCTCCTGGAGCGCCTTCATGGAATCGTCGGGAATACGACGTAGATCCTCGGTCTCCTGCGCACGCTCTCGCAGCGTCGGCAGTAGTGCGTCGAGCCGCTGCATCACCTCGTGACTGTCATGGTCACCCACAGGACGCTCCTGTCTCGTTCGATGGTTCACTTATCTTCTGAGACTAGAACACGTTCCCATTTATGTCGAGATACCGGCAAAGGTGCTGTTTGACGGCCCGGGTCTGGAAGAAAGCCCCCGAAAATCTGGCGGATCGTGTCGAAGTTCTATAACGTGTTCTACTAACAGCATGAAGGGATGTGAGGGCACAATGGCGCAGATTCGCGAGATCGATGTGGGCACGGTCCAGACCCGCTTCGCGCGTGGTTGGCACTGCCTCGGTTTGACCAAGACGTTCAAGGACGGCAAACCGCATTCGATCGAGGCATTCGGCACCAAACTCGTCGTCTTCGCCGACAGCAAGGGCGAACTGAAGGTTCTGGACGCGTATTGCCGGCACATGGGCGGCGACCTGTCGCAGGGCACCGTGAAGGGCGATTCCGTGGCCTGCCCGTTCCACGACTGGCGCTGGGGCGGCAACGGCAAGTGCACCAGCATTCCCTACGCCCGCCGGGTTCCCCCGATCGCCCGCACCCGGGCATGGCTCACCCTCGAGCAGAACGGTCAGCTGTTCGTCTGGAACGACCCGGAGGGCAATCCCCCGCCCGAGAACGTGACCATCCCCCGCATCGAGGGCGCCTACAGCGACGAGTGGACCGACTGGACCTGGAACTCCATGCTGATCGAAGGGTCCAACTGCCGCGAGATCATCGACAACGTGGTCGACATGGCGCACTTCTTCTACATCCATTACGCGTTCCCGACGTACTTCAAGAACGTCTTCGAAGGCCACATCGCGACGCAGTACCTCAACACGAAGGGTCGCCCGGACGTCGGGATGGCGACGCAGTACGGCATGGAATCGCTGCTGCGCTCCGAGGCCGCGTACTACGGGCCGTCCTACATGGTCAATCCGCTGTGGAACAGCTACGGCGGGTACGAGGTCGAGAGCGTCCTCATCAACTGCCACTATCCGGTGACGAACAATTCGTTCATGCTCCAGTACGGCGTGACCGTCAAGAAGCCGACCGGCATCGACGACGAAACAGCCGACAAGCTGGCCGCGAAGTTCACCGAGGGCATCGCCGAGGGCTTCCTGCAGGATGTCGAGATCTGGAAGAACAAGACCAAGATCGACAACCCCCTGCTCTGCGACGAAGACGGTCCGGTCTACCAGCTGCGACGCTGGTACGACCAGTTCTACGTCGACGTCGCCGACGTCACCGACAAGATGACGCAGCGTTTCGAGTTCGAGGTCGACACCACCAAGGCCAACGAGGCCTGGCAGCACGAGGTGGAGGAGAACCTGGCCCGTCAGAAGGCCGAACGCGAGGCCGCGGAGCGGTCCGAGAACACGACTGCGGAGCGGTCCGAGAACACGACTGCGGAGCGGTCCGAGAACCGGGAAGCGCAGGTCTGATCATGAGTGCCTCGACCGAATGGGCCAAAGCTCCCGACTTCGCCGGGCAGCCTGCTCGGCTCGAGGCCATTCATGCGCAGACGTTGGCCGACAAGGCCAACTACCTCGACGACGGCATGAACGAAGTCGAGTGCCGTACGTGCGGAACCTGTGTGCTGGTGCGGAAGAACAGCCTCAAGCACACGAGCGTCCAGTGGACGGACGATCCTGCGAAGACGTGCCCGACGTTCCGGGACGCCGTCGGCGAGGGACAGTCCACCGCGCTCCGCGAGGGGTGCCCGCGACTGTGGGACAGCATCAACCACGCGGTGATGGAGGGGTTCATCGACGTGCGAGATCGCGTCGAATAGTCGTCGGTACCGCTGCGACGCGGATGCGTCGCCCAATGTGACATTCGTGCAGTCAGGCTGCACGAATGTCACATTGGGCGCTTAGGCTGGATGTGCCGTCGGATACGGCGGTTCCAGCCGAACCGGAGGCGTGCCATGACAGGCCGAATCGTGCACTTCGAAATCCCCTTCGACGACGGTGACCGCGCACGAGCGTTCTATCGGGACGCATTCGGGTGGGCCATCGCCGAGATCCCCGACATGGACTACAGCATGGTCACCACCGGACCCGTCGGTGAGAGCGGCATGCCCGACGAACCCGGTTACATCAACGGCGGCATGATGCAGCGCGGGGAGGTGACCACTCCCGTGGTCACCGTCGACGTCGAGAGCATCGAATCCGCCCTCGAAAGGATCGAATCCCTCGGTGGCAAAACCGTCACCGGCAGGACCCCCGTCGGGAACATGGGATTCGCCGCCTACTTCACCGACTCCGAGGGCAACGTCGTCGGGCTGTGGGAGACCGCCCGCTGACCCGTGAGTACTTATTAACCGCGGGACGTTAACAAGTACTCACAGGCGCTCGCGTTGCAGTTCGAGCGCGATGTCGATGAGCTGGTCTTCCTGGCCGCCGACGAGCTTGCGCTTCCCGGCGCGGACGAGGAGTTCGGCGGACGAGACGCCGTACCGTTCGGCCTGGCGTTCGGCGTGCTTGAGGAAGCTCGAGTAGACGCCGGCGTACCCCATCATCAGCGCCTGGCGGTCGAGGAGGCATTCGGCGGGCATCGCCGGACGCACCACGTCCTCGGCGGCATCGGCGATCGCGAAGAAGTCGATCCCCGTCTTGACTCCGATCTTGTCGCACACGCCGACGAACGCCTCGACCGGCGCGTTACCCGCACCGGCACCGAATCGTCTTGTGCTGCCGTCGATCTGCTTGGCACCTGCCCGCACGGCGGCGATCGAGTTGGCCACACCGAGTCCGAGGTTCTCGTGACCGTGGAATCCCACCTGGGCGTCCGAGCCGAGCTCCTGCACCAGCGCCTCGACGCGGTCCGACACCTGCTCGAGCACGAGCGCGCCTGCGGAGTCGACGACGTACACGCACTGGCAGCCCGCGTCGGCCATGATGCGGGCCTGCTTGGCGAGCTTTTCCGGTGCGATCGAATGCGCCATCATCAGGAAGCCGACGGTCTCGAGACCGCGGTCGCGGGCCAGCCCGAAGTGCTGGATGGACACGTCCGCCTCGGTGCAGTGCGTCGCGATGCGGCAGATCGAGGCGCCGTTGTCCTGGGCGACGATGATGTCGTCCTTGATGCCCAGCCCGGGCAGCATGAGGAAGGCGATCTTCGCGTTCTTCGCCGTGTCGACGGCGATCGAGATGAGTTCCTGCTCAGGGACCTTGGAGAACCCGTAGTTGAACGAGGACCCACCCAGTCCGTCGCCGTGCGTCACCTCGATGACCGGGACCCCGGCGTGGTCGAGCGCTCCGACGATGGCCCGGACCTCCTCACCAGTGAACTGGTGCCGCTTGTGGTGCGAACCGTCCCGCAGGGAGGTGTCGGTGACTCGAATGTCCCAGCTGCTGCGCATATTTCCCGTCGCTCCGCTCGCCCCGTCGAAATGAACCATAGTGCTCATGCCTCCACGCTCAGGAGCTTCTGGGCGATCTCCTCGCCCACCTTGGTCGCCGCTGCGGTCATGATGTCGAGGTTGCCCGCGTACGGCGGCAGGAAGTCGCCTGCGCCCTCGACCTCGACGAACGTGGTGACCGTCGCCTGCCCGCCCGACACGACGCTCGGGTCGTCGAACTGCGGTTCGTTGAGCAGCCGGTAGCCGGGGACGTACTGCTGGATGTCCGCGACAACGCGGTGGATGGAATCGGTGATGGCGGCACGGTCGGCGTCCTCGGGGATCGCGCAGAAGATCGTGTCGCGCATGATCATCGGCGGGTCGGCCGGGTTGAGGATGATGATGGCCTTGCCGCGCTGCGCTCCGCCGATGGTCTCGATGCCGCGACTGGTCGTCTTGGTGAACTCGTCGATGTTGGCGCGGGTGCCCGGGCCTGCGGAGACGGACGCCACCGACGCGACGATCTCGGCGTACGGCACGTCGACGACGCGGGAGACGGCGTACACGATCGGGATCGTGGCCTGCCCTCCGCACGTGATCATGTTGACGTTGGGGGCGCCGAGGTGTTCGCGCAGGTTCGCCGGCGGGACCACGGCCGGTCCGACGGCGGCGGGTGTCAGGTCGACGGCGCGGATGCCGGCGGCCTCGTACCGCGGTGCGGCCTCCCGGTGCACGTACGCGGACGTGGCCTCGAAGACGAGGTCGGGTTTCTCCGGCTGGTTCAGCAACCAGTCGACGCCCTCGGCCGACGTCTCCAGTCCCAACTTGCGGGCCCGTGCCAGGCCTTCGCTCTCGGGGTCGATCCCGATCATCCAGCGGGGTTCGAGCCACTCGGATCGCTGCAGCTTGTAGAGCAGGTCGGTGCTGATGTTTCCCGAACCGACGATCGCCACACTTGCCTTGGTCATGAACAAACTCCTACTTGAACTGCAGGGATACGGATCCGAGCCCACTGAACTCGGCGCGGAAGTGATCGCCCGGGTGCGCGTCGATGGCACGGGTGCACGATCCGGGCAGCACGATGTCGCCGGCTTTCAACCGGACGCCGAAGCTCTCGACCTTCTGCGCGAGCCAGGCGACGGCCGTCACCGGGTTGCCGAGCACGGCGTCGCTGCGTCCCTCGGCCTTGGTCTCGCCGTTACTGGTCAGAACCGCGTCGATGGACTTGATGTCGATGTCCTCGGGCCGCACCCGGTTCTTGCCGAGCACGAACCCGGCGGACGACGCGTTGTCGGCGATCGTGTCCGGCAGCGTGATCTTCCAGTCGGTGATCCGGCTGTCGATCAGCTCGATGGACGGTGCGAACGCCACGGTGGCGTCCAGGACGTCCTGCTCGGTGCAGCCGGCGCCGGGGAGGTCGGCGCCCAGCACGAATGCGACCTCGACCTCGACGCGCGGGAAGCAGAACCGCGCCGTGTCGACGGGCTGGTCCTCGAAGACCTCCATGTCGGCGAGCAGGTGGCCGTAGTCGGGTTCGTCGACGCCCATCATCTGCTGCATGGCGAGGGACGACAGGCCGACCTTGTGCCCGACGACCTTCGCGCCGTCCTGCAGCCGGCGGCGGATGTTGATCAGCTGGATCTCGTAGGCGTCGACGACGTCGATGTCGGGATGGTCGGCGGTCAGGGGGCCGATGGGAGCGCGGCCCCGTTCCGCGGCGTCGAGCTGATTCGCCAACTCGGTGCGTAGTTGGGTCGAGAGCATGGTGTGAGGACCTTCCCTGAAGTTCGTTTGCGTGCGCACGCCCACCGGTTTCCACTGCAACGTGTTTCGTTCTTGTTTGTTGGCGTCAGTAATACTTCCTGGCAGAAAGGATGGACTGACAACCCCATCATTCTATAACGTGTTCTACATGAGCAAGCACGAATACGACATCGTGGTCGTCGGTAGCGGTGCCGGTGGAATGACCGCGGCCCTCACCGCGGCCCACAAGGGACTCAGCGTCGTCATCCTCGAAAAGGCGCCGCACTTCGGCGGCTCCACCGCGCGCTCCGGCGGTGGCGTGTGGATCCCGAACAACGAGGCGCTGATCGCCGCGGGAGTCGAGGACACCACGGACGCCGCGCGGACCTACCTGCACAGCATCATCGGCGACGTCGTCCCGAAGGACCGGATCGACGCCTACATCGACCGCGGCCCCGAGATGCTGTCGTTCGTGCTGAAGAACAGCCCACTGAAACTGCAGTGGGTGCCCGAATACTCCGACTACTACCCCGAGGCCCCCGGCGGACGGCTCGGCGGACGGTCCGTCGAGCCGACACCGTTCGACGGCAGGAAACTCGGCGCCGACCTCGCGAAGCTCGAACCCGACTACGTCAAGGCGCCGTCGAATTTCGTGATCACCCAGGCCGATTACCGCTGGCTGAATCTCCTGATGCGCAACCCACGCGGCCCGCTGCGCGCAGCCCGGGTCGGCCTCCGCTTCCTCGGCGCCAAGCTCACCGGGAAGCGCCTGCTCGTCCGCGGTCAGGCGCTCGTCGCGGGACTGCAGGCCGGACTGAAGGCCGCCGGCGTCCCGATCCTGCTCGACACCCCGCTCACCGACCTGTATGTGGAGGACGGCGTGGTCAAGGGCGTCAACGCCACGGTCGACGGACAGCCGCAGGTGTTCCGGGCACGCCGCGGCGTGGTGATCGCGTCGGGCGGTTTCGAGCACAACGACGAGGCCCGCAAGAAGTACCAGCGGGCACCGATCGGCACCGAGTGGACCGTCGGCGCGAAGGCCAACACCGGCGACGGCATCTGGGCGGGCGAAAAGCTCGGTGCCGCGCTCGATCTGATGGAAGACGCCTGGTGGGGACCGTCCATCCCGCTCACCGGCGGCCCGTGGTTCGCGCTGTCCGAGCGGAGCCTGCCGGGCTGCATCATGATCAACGGATCCGGCAAGCGCTTCGTCAACGAATCCGCACCGTACGTCGAGGCGACGCACGCGATGTACGGCGGCACGCACGGCCAGGGCGACGGACCGGGCGAGAACGTGCCCTGCTGGCTCGTCCTCGACCAGCGTTACCGCGACCGGTACGCGTTCGCCGGAGTCACCCCGCGGTCCCCGTTCCCCGGTCGCTGGCTGAAGGCCGGTGTCATCGTCAAGGCGGGCACCGTCGCCGAGCTGGCCGGGAAGATCGGCGTGCCGGTCGACTCGCTCACCGAAACGGTATCGCGTTTCAACACTTTCGCCCGCAACGGCAAGGACGAGGACTTCGGCCGTGGTGAGAGCGGGTACGACCACTACTACGGGGATCCCCGCAACAAGCCCAACCCGAGCCTCGGGGCGCTGGAGAAGGCGCCGTTCTTCGCCGTCAAGATGGTCCCGGGCGACCTCGGCACCAAGGGCGGTCTCCGCACCGACCGCAACGCCCGCGTGCTGCGGGAGGACGGCAGCACCATCGAGAACCTCTATGCGGTGGGCAATGCCAGCGGCCCGGTGATGGGCCACACCTACGCCGGACCCGGCGCGACCATCGGCCCGGCGATGACGTTCGGCTATCTCGCGGTTCTCGATATCCTCGACAAGTCCTCGCAGGCCGATTCCCCGACGTCACTCACCGGAGACACCACAAATGCCCATTGATCCGAACATCGCCATCGGAGCAGAACTGCCCGTTCAGGAGTTCTCCTGGACCAGTTCCGACGTGCAGCACTACCACCTCGCGCTCGGTGCCGGATCCCGTCCGCTGGACGAGAGGGAGTTGCGGTACCTGACCGACGGGAAGCCGCAGGTGCTCCCCACGTTCGCCACGGTGGCCGCGAATTTTCACGCGACCGAGGCCCCGCGTGTGTCGTTCCCGGGCGTCGAGATCGACCTCGCCAAGGTGGTCCACGGCAGCCAGGAAGTGACCGTGCACCAGCCGATTCCCCCGGAGGGCACGGCCCGCACCACCACCCGCATAGCCGAGGTGTGGGACAAGGGCAAGGCCGCCGTCATCGTGCAGGAGTCGACGACCACCGACCTCGACGGCACTGCCCTGTGGAGCGGGCGGTCGTCCATCTTCGCCCGCGGTGAAGGCGGTTTCGGCGGTGAGCGCGGGCCGTCCCAGTCCGTGGAGTTGCCCGACCGGCCTGCCGACGTCGAGGTCGACACCCCCGTCCTTCCGCAGCAGGCGCTGATGTACCGGATGTGCGGCGACCGCAACCCCCTGCATTCCGACCCGAAGTTCGCTTCCGCCGCAGGGTTTCCCGCCCCGATCCTGCACGGCCTGTGCACCTACGGGATGGTGTGCAAAGCGGCCGTCGACGCAGTACTCGACTCGGACGCATCGCAGGTCGCGGGCTTCCGAGTCCGGTTCGCGGGCGTGGTCTTTCCCGGCGAGACGCTGCACACGCGGATCTGGCGGGACGAGGGCAGGCTCCTCATCTCGGCCACGGTTCCCGAGCGTGATCATGCTCCGGCCCTGGCCGACGTGGTGCTGACCCTGGCCCAGGGGGTGACAGTTACCGAAATTTGACCGAATGTGCCCAGTTCGGGCGGATATTCGCGAATATCAGGCACGATGCCGCAACACTTTGTACGCTTTCCGTGACCTCATCGAGACGTGTCAACCGATGGTCGGGGCGGTTTCACGGCTCTCCACGAGCAGTAGCGAACAAAGGGGGGACCTCGTGTCCCAGCGCAGACATCTCCGTCCCGTGCGGCGCGCTGCCGTTGCCGGTGCTCTCGCGTTCTGTGCGACCGCCCTCGTCGCTCTCCCCGCGAACGCCGCACCCGTGGCGGGCAGTTCCGACAGCGGCAGCACCGGCGGCAGTTCGATGGGTTCGTCCGTTCTCCCGACGCCCATTCCCACCCCGACCGGGCTGGCTGCGCTCGCGGCCGCGACGACCCAGACGGGCAAGCCCTATCTGTGGGGTGGGACGGGTCCGGACGCGTGGGACTGCTCGGGGCTGGTGCAGTGGGCATTCCGGCAGGCGGGGGTGAATCTGCCACGCACCACGTGGGAGCAGGCTGAGGTCGGCGCACCCATTCCACTGTGGGCGCTGGCTCCCGGCGACATCGTGGTGCTCAACCCTGACGCGTCGCACATCGGTATCTACGCGGGCTTCGGCCAGGTCTTCAATGCGTACGGACGCGGCGTCCCCGTAGGTCTGGCGCCGCTGTCGCAGTTCCACATCTACAGCATCCGCCGGTTCTGACTCTCGGTCGTGCGTCTGCCGACGTACGGCCACACCGCGACGAGGAACAGCACCACCACCGCCACCGGCCCGAAGAGGGACGCCCACGCCGGCCCTTCCGGCAGTGTCGCTGCCAGACCGGCGGCGGCCGCCGTGACGACCGCGCCCAGCAGTAGCGTCGAGATTCCCGGTGCGAGGCCGGCGTACGCGACGAGCAACAGTGCCGTCGCGGCGACCCCCGCGGCGGCGGCCGCGAACGCCGACGCGTCGCCCAGGACGAGCGCGATCAACGCTGCCTGCACCGCGACCACCGCGACCCATCTCATCGGAGTGCCCCCGACGGCCGACGGGCTCGATCGGCGAGGGCCAGCGCCAGATCCAGTGCGGAATCGTCGTCCCACGCCACCACCGGAACACCGAGCACACCCATGTTCCGGTACATGTTCCGCCGCTCGAGCCGCCACATCCTGCCGGTCATCGCATCGAGTTCGTACTCGAACGGCGGGCCGCGCAGCACGTCGACGGCCACGACGACGTGACCGCGACGCCTCAACTCCAGCAACGACAGCGCGAAGTTGGTGTCCAGCATGGTGGAGAACGCGATGACCACCGCCCGCGGCGGCAACGCGACCCGCGGGACGAGTGTGCCTTCGGCGGCGCCGGCGTCGGAGTCGAGGACGGTGTCGAGGATCCGATAGAACTGCCTGCGTCCGATGTCTGCGCCGAGCCATCGCAGCCGGAGCCCGTGGGCGACGACCCCGGCGCGGTCGCCGCGCTGCAGGGCCGTCTGCACCACCTGCGTGGCCCCGCGCACGGTCCGGTGCAGGCTCTCCGACGCCGGGCCCGGTGCCTGCGGGGTGGTGTCGAGTACGGCGACGACGTCCGCGGCGCGGTCCATGATCCGTTCGGTGACGTGGAGGCGGCCGCGCCGGGCACTCACCGGCCAGTTGACGCTGCGCAACGGATCCCCCGGCGCGTGCGGCCGGATGTCCCCGAACTCGACGCCCGAACCGAATCGGCGGGTGCGGTGCGCGCCGATCCGGTCCGGAAGGGTGGCGTGGGGCAACGGAGTCGGCATCGGCGGCGCCAACGGGAACACTCGCAGTTCCGCGACGGGAACCGGCAGCGACGCCGTGAGCAGGCCGCCGCCTGCACGTGCTGTGACCGTCAGCGCCGGTTCGTACCGGCCCCACCGGTCGGCCGACACCACATAGTCGCCGTCACCGACCTGCTCGACCGTGTAGCCGTCGGACGGCGTCGGCGCCACCGCGAGTTGCGCCGCACCATCGCACGCCGTCACGTCCACCGAGAAGTGCACGGACTCGGATTCGAAACACCGCAGCATGCGTGCCGACGCCTCGACGCGGACGCCGGTGGCCGGGCGGGGCAACCACATCACCGTGCCGAGCGCTCCCAGCATCGGGGCGGCGAACACGATCAGTTCCCACCACCGCCCCACGACACCCGCCGTCAGCGCCACGGCCGCGCAGGTCGTCAGCGCGAGGGCTGCAGGCGACGCACGCCACGTCAGCCGGTGCTCCGTCATCGTGCCCTCGGCGCGGGGAGACGGCGCAACAGTTCCGCGAGGACGTCGTCGCTGCGGATGCGGCGCACCCACATCTCCGGGCGCAGGCTGATGCGATGCGCGACAGCGGGAACGGCCAGGGCCTTGATGTCCTCGGGTATGACGAAGTCGCGGCCCGAGAGGAGCGCACGCGCCCGAGCGAGCTGCACGAGGTCGAGTTCCGCGCGGGGGCTGGCCCCGACCTCGACCTGCGGGTGATGCCGGGTGGCGTTCGCGAGCGCGACGACATACCCGAGGACGTCGTGATGAACGCTGACCTGCTCGAGCGATTCGCGCATCGCCAGGAGGTCAGCCGCATCGACCACCTGCTCGACGACGACGGCGGCGGATCCCCGGTCGAGCCGTCGGCGCAGCATCTCGTGCTCGTCGGTCTCGGTGAGGTACCCCAGTCGCAGGCGGAGCGCGAACCGGTCCAGCTGCGCCTCGGGCAGCGGGTAGGTTCCCTCGTATTCGATGGGGTTGTCGGTGGCGAGCACGACGAAGGGACGCGGCAGGATCCGGGTGGTGCCGTCGACGCTGACCTGCCCCTCGGCCATCGCCTCGAGCAGTGCGGCCTGGGTCTTGGGCGGGGTGCGGTTGATCTCGTCGGCCAGGAGCAGGTTGGTGAAGATCGGGCCCGGACGAAACTCGAAGCGCCCCGACGGCATGTCGTAGATGGTGGCGCCGAGCAGGTCGGCGGGCAACAGGTCGGGGGTGAACTGGACCCGCGTGAAGTCGAGCCCGAGCGCGGCAGCGAAAGATCGTGCCACCAGGGTCTTTCCGAGTCCGGGCAGATCCTCGATGAGCACGTGCCCGCCGGCGAGTACCGCGAGCAGGATCGACGTGAGTTCGTCGTGCTTGCCGACCACCGCCCGTTCGACCTCCGCCAGCACCGCGTGGGCGCGCGCGGTGGTGACCTCGGCGGGCATCGTCACAGCTGCTCCAGCCGTTGCAGGATCCGGTCGAGCACGTCCCGGCCCGGACCGGGTGCGGCCCTGTCGGAGCGCTGCACGCACTCGGGATCGACCCACTGCCACAAGTCGCCGAAGAACACCTCACCCGCGGCCGCCGTGTCGGCGGGGTCGAGTCCCTGCCGATGTCCGGTGGACTGCTGGAACTCGCGCGCCAGGAGCGGACGCAGATGGTGATCCCAGTCGCCGCGCGTACCGTCCGCCCAGCTGATCAATGATTCCGTCCGCGCCATCCAGCGGGCCGTCACCTCGGCCCGTTCCGCCTCCAGGCCCGGCGGCTGGTCGTCGACTTCCCCGGGTGCCATGCGTCGTCGAATCTCGAAGAGCACCAGCGCGGTCACCGCTCCCGCGACCAGCACGGCCGCACTGTACCGGCCGGCGGCCACCAGCGGGACCTCCACGGCCAGCACTGCCCCGACACCGGCTACGGCGAGGGCGAGCACGCGTCGCTCCCCAGGTCGTCGAGCACGCGCCGGAGCAGATCGGCGGCCTCGTCACGGTGCTGTTCGCCCATCGGATGCAGGCTGAACCGTGCCTCGGAGAACAGCCGCACCAGCGGCGCCGCCGCCTCGAAGCGCAGCGCTCCGAATTGTACTGCGCGAGCGAGCACTTCGGACGGGGTGTCCGACTCCCGCGGTTCGGCGCCCGGTGCCTCGCACAGCGCATCTTCCATGGCGGCGTAGCTGGCGATGATGGCCTCACGCGGCGGCAGACTCGGTGCCACGACCACGGCGAGACCTTCCTCCGCCGCCCGGGCCAGCGACTGCGAGGCAGCCGGACCGTCGGGGGAACTCGCCGCGGTCCAGCCGCCGACCCGGGCCCGGAGGGGGCGCCGAGCCACGGCGCCGAGGATCAGCACGGTCACCAGTATCGGACCGACAATCGCTGCCGCGGTCCACAATTCCGCCAGGTCCTCGCGGGATTCGTTCACCATGTCGGGCGGTGGGCGTGTGTCGGTGGGCACGGACGCGTCGGTTCGGTCGGCCCCGTCGTCGGTGGTCGGGCTCGCCGTCGACCGCTGACGGTCGACCGGCTCGTCACCGCCGACGGACCCGAGGAGGAACGCCGCGGTCACGAGAAGCGCGGCGAACGCCGCCCATCCGAGAATGTGTCGGCGCGAGACCGAGGACCCGGTGTTTCCGGTGAGCCCGACCGGCGGCGGGTCGGGTGCGGCCCTCGGCCGACCGCTGCGAAAGGCGGACGCGAGCGCCACCGCCGCGACGACGACGGCGATCGCCGAGAGGATGACGAGAGCGCGCGTCGCACCTGCGCCCGGCTCCGACGGTGTCGCGGGGGTGTCGGGCGCGGGGACCACCCGGACGGCAAGGGTGACCGTCACGACGGCCGCCAGCAGGGCGACCGTGTGGACGAGCCTGGTTCGCACGCGACGGTCCGGCATCCTCACTCCCGAGTTGCCCCTCCATCGTGACACGCGGGGACCGGGAAAATCACCCGTTCACGGCGGCGGACAGCGCAGCATGTTCGGGACGTATCCATCCACGAAGGAGAGTTACTTGACCACGTCCCCGGTAACCGGAGCCGAACTGGCGCGTTCGCTGGAACCTCTGGGGGTTGCGGTCCCCTCGGCCGTGCCCACGCACTGGTGCAACCTTGCAGCCGATCTTCCGGAACCCGTTCCGCCGCATCTGCATCCCGGCACTCGTGAGCCGCTCGGACCGGAAGACCTGGCACCTCTGTTCCCCGCGAGACTGATCGAGCAGGAGGTCGCGACCGAACGGTACATCGAGATCCCCGAGACGGTCCGCGAGATCTACGGCATGTGGCGGCCGTCGCCGCTGGTGCGCGCACGCAGGCTCGAGCGAGTGCTCGGCACGCCGGCACGGATCTACTACAAGTACGAAGGTGTCAGCCCGGTCGGATCACACAAGCCGAACACGGCTGTGGCACAGGCCTATTACAACGCACTCGAGGGCACCACCAAGCTCACCACCGAGACCGGCGCGGGCCAGTGGGGCGCGTCGCTGTCGTTCGCCGGCGCCCTGCTCGGCCTCGAGGTGGAGGTCTGGCAGGTTCGCGCCTCGTTCGACGCCAAGCCGTACCGCCGACTCCAGATGGAGGCATACGGCGGCATCTGTCATCCGTCTCCGTCCGACCTGACCGAAGCCGGTCGGGCCATCCTGGCCGAGCACCCCGACACCACCGGTTCGCTGGGCATGGCGATCAGCGAGGCCGTCGAGGTGGCCGCCAACGATCCCGGCGCGCACTACTCGCTGGGCAGCGTCCTCAACCACGTCATGCTCCACCAGACCGTGATCGGCCAGGAAGCTCTGGTCCAGTTGGAGGAGGCGGGTGAGCCTGTCGCGCACACGGTATTCGGTTGCGCCGGAGGTGGTTCCAACCTCGCGGGCCTGACGTTCCCGTTCCTGGGTCGCAATCTGCGCGAGGGCACCACCACCCGCCTCGTCGCGTGTGAGCCGGCGGCCTGCCCGTCGCTGACGCAGGGCGAGTACCGCTACGACTTCGGGGACGTCGCAGGCCTGACGCCGCTGTTGAAGATGTACACCCTCGGCAACGACTTCGTTCCGCCCGCCATCCACGCGGGCGGACTGCGATACCACGGCATGTCGCCGATGGTCTCGCACGCCGTCGCCCTCGGGCTGATGGACGCGACCGCGATCGAACAGGACGACGCACTCGCCGCGGGCCTGCTCTTCGCCCGCGCCGAAGGCATCATCCCCGCGCCGGAATCCACGCACGCCGTGGCCGCTGCCATCGAGCACGCCCGCACGGTCACCGAACCGGAGGTCGTGGTCATCGGACTGTCCGGCAACGGCCAGCTGGACCTCCCCGCGTACAGCCGGTACGTCTGATCGATTCACCGAGGTAGACCCACGTACGGGTCTGCCTCGGTGGTCACCGGCTCAGCGTCGACAGTCTGCTCACAAGCCGGTCGAAGTCGAGCGTGCCGTCGAGCCCGGCGAACACGTCGTCCCGCGACGCGTCGGCGACCAGGGTCAGCGCGGTTCCCCGGTCGTACAGCACGTCGACGACGTTCGCGAACCGCCGCACGGTCTCCGCGCCTGCCTCCCGCAGTCGGGGGACACCGGTGATCACCCAGCACCCGAACCGCTCCGACAGTTCGAGGTAGTCGGCGGGTGCGGTCGGGGTGCCGCACAGCACCGCGAACTCGAACCAGACCGTGCGGTCCCGCACCGCGGCGGCCGTCACCGTGCGGGTCCCGACGGTCAGAGCGACGCGCTCGCACAGGGCCGGGGGCTCGGTCTCGGAAACCCGGACGAAGCGTCCGGAAGCGAACCCGGCGTCCGCCGTGGCCACGGTGCGGTAGTCGACGGGACCGGCCACCCGCACGACGGTCAGATTCTGTTTCAGCACGGCGATCGCCGGCGCGAACAGGTGATGGAACAGCGGATTCGGCAACAGCCCGTCCGGTGGATAGTTCGACGTGGCGACCAGCGTGATTCCGCGGGTGAACAGGACCTTCAGCAGTCGCGCGACCAGCATCGCGTCCCCGACGTCGTGCAGGTGGAACTCGTCGAAGCACAGGAGCCGGACATCCCCGAGTGCCGCGTCGATCGCGAGGTCGATGGACCCCAGCGCGTGCGCGTCGGCGTGGAGTCGGCGGAAGAACGAGTGGAAGTGCACGCGCCGCTTCGGGACCGCGGCCGACCCGTAGAAGCGGTCCATCAACCACGTCTTGCCACGTCCGACGGGCCCCCACAGGTACACGCCGCGAACTCCGGGCCTCCCCTGCTCCAGGCCCTCGGCGGTCTCGTGCAGGACGGCCGCGGCCGCGCGCTGCGCGTCGTCCAACAGAACCTCTACATCCACAGAGGAAACACTACGAATGTAGAGTCTCGGGCGACAAGCCGATGTGAGGAGGAAGACACCGTGCCCGAGCGGCGTGAGCAGATAGCCGACGCGGCCATCGCGATCATCGCGCGCGAGGGCATGCGGGCGCTGACGCATCGGGCCGTCGACCGCGCCCTGGATCTTCCGGGCGGGTCCACGTCCTACTACTTCCGCACCCGGCGTGCCCTGATCGAATCCGCCGTCCGCCGGCTCGCCGAACGCTCGCGGCGGGAATTCGAGACCACGGCGGCCCCGCCGCTCGACCTCGCATCCCTCGCCGAGGGCGTGGCCCGGTCGCTGGACCGGCTGCTGCACACCCGCCACGACGACGTCGTCGCGCGGCACGCTCTGACCGTCGAACTGTCCGGCGATGCCGAACTGCACGCACTCCTCGCGACGTGCCTGTTCTCCCGTGCCCGCGCCACCGAATTGTTCGACGCCCTCGGCGTCACCGACCCCGAGAACGCGGGCGCGGACTTCGTCAGCGTCGTCGAAGGCCTGGTCTTCGACCGTTTCGCAGGAGCCAGGTCACTCGACGGCATCGAGCCCGGCACCGAACGCAGCGTGCGGCAGCTGGCCCGCGCCGTCGAGTCGTATCTGCGCGGTGTGACGGCCTGAACGAAGGTCACCCGGCGCGGTGTGGACGACGAGAATCCCGCATTTCTGCCAAGATCGTGGCGTGAACCCCCAGTACCTCAGCCGTCTCCCCGACAGCGGTTTCGACCGCGTCGACGCACTCCTCGACCCCGTCGACACCGACCTCGCGGACGCCTTTCCGGGTGATCGGCAGCAACCGCAGCCCGTCCACACCGTCTATGTGAGTGCGGCGGACGCCGGACCGGACACGCCGAGGGTGTGGGGCGAGCAGGCTGTCGAACTGCTGGACAGGCACACGAATGCGCTGTCCGAAATCGGAACGACCGGTGCGCTTCCCGACGTCCGCGCGATGCTCGAGCACCGTCCGGTCATGGATCTGCGGATCGATTTCGAGGACGGCTACGGCTGGCGGAGCGACGACGTCGAGGACGCGGCCGCACTGGAGGCGGGGCGCACGCTGCGACTGCTCTCGTCCGACCCGTCCGGCCCGCGGTCGCTGGGCATCCGCGCGAAGGGTCTGGCCCCGCACGAGCGCCGCCGCGGGATCCGGACGCTCGAACTCGTCCTCGAAGGCGCGGGTGGGGTTCCCGACGGCTTCGTGTTCACGGTGCCGAAACTGCGTGCGGCCCAGCAGGTCACCGCCGTCGTCGCGTTGTGCGAGGAACTCGAGCGCGCGTACGGGCTCCCCGACAGGTCGCTGCTCTTCGAGTTGCAGATCGAGAGCCCGCAGGCCGTGCTCGGACCCGACGGCACCGTGACCGTCGCGAAGGCCATCCACCTCGCCGACGGGCGCTGCACCGGATTGCACTACGGCACTTACGACTACAGCGCGTCCTGCGGAATCGCGTCCCGGTTCCAGTCGCTCGAGCACCCGGTGGCCGACCACGCCAAGTCTGTGATGCTGGTGGCGGCGGCCCAGACTGGGGTGTGGGTGTGCGACGGATCCACCCAGGTCATCCCGCAGGGCAGCGACGAGGAGATCCACGTCGCGCTGGCCCGGCACTACCGGCTCGTCACCCGTTCGCTCGAACGCGGGTACTACCAGGGATGGGACATGCATCCCGGGCACCTGATCACCCGCTGGCTCGCGACGTTCGACTTCTACCGCGCCGCGCTGCCCGCCGCGGCCACCCGCGTGCAGGCGTACCTCGACCGCCAGGGTGGCGGGGTGATGGACGAACCGGCGACCGCGCAGGCCCTCGCGACGGTGATCCTGCGGGGACTGGCGTGCGGCGCGTTCGACGAGGACGCCGTCCGCGCGCAGGCCCCGGGATGCACGGTGGACACCCTGCGCGACCTCCTCACCCGGGCGGTGATTCCGGGGAGCTGAGCACCTCGCCGCGCACGAGGACCGCCCGCAACACCCACTTCGACGCCCTACACTTGCCCCACGCCCGATCAGGAGGTAGCCGCACCCGTGAGCCCGAACACCTTGACCCCGCCCGGCTTCCGGAGTCTGCCGGACCTGGAGGTACGCACACTCGGCGGGAAGATCGTCCCGGACGGCGGCACGGCGCGGTTGCGCCGGTGGGGTTCCGTGACCGAGGCCGGTCGGGCAGGCTTGGCATCATGACCCACGGTTTCGACTCCAGCTACCCACGCGACCTGGTCGGATACGGCCAGCACCCGCCCGATCCGCAGTGGCCGGGCGGCGCGAAGATCGCCGTCCAGTTCGTCCTCAACTACGAGGAGGGCGCCGAGAACAACGTGCTCCACGGCGACGAGGCGTCGGAAACGTTCCTGTCCGAGATGGTCGGGGCCCAGCCGTTCCCGAACCGGCACATGAGCATGGAATCGATCTACGAATACGGATCCCGCGCCGGACTGTGGCGCGTGCTCCGGGCATTCGAGCGACGAGGGCTCCCGCTCACGATCTTCGCGGTGGCGAAGGCGATGCAGCGGAACCCCGAAGCCGTCAGTGCCTTTCGCGAACTCGGACACGAGATCGCCTGCCACGGTCTGTGGTGGAAGTCGTACCAGCTCTCCGACGAGGACGCCGAGCGCAAGGACCTGGCCGAGGCGGTGGAGATACTGCGCGACCTCACCGGCGAGGCACCGCTGGGCTGGTACACCGGCCGCGACTCCCCGCTCACCCGGCAGCTGGTCGTCGAGCACGGCGGCTTCGAGTACGACTCCGATTCGTACGCCGACGACCTCCCGTACTGGGTGAAGGTCGATGCCCCCGGGAAGGGCCTCGTCGACCACCTGGTGGTGCCGTACACCCTCGACACCAACGACATGCGGTTCGCGTCGCCCGGCGGTTTCCCGAGCGGCGAGCAGTTCTTCGCGCACCTGCGGGACGCCTTCGACGTCCTGTACGCGGAGGGAACGGTCGGGGCGCCGAAGATGCTGTCCGTGGGCCTGCACTGCCGCATCGTCGGCAGGCCCGCCCGCACCGCGGCGCTGGAGCGTTTCCTCGATCACGTGCAGTCCCACGACGACGTCTGGGTCGCCCGGCGCATCGAGATCGCCCGCCACTGGCGCGACGTACACCCCGCCTGAGGACGGACCCATGCCCCCGCGACGACCGTCGATGCTGGTCACGAACCTGGCCAACCGCGATCCCGGCAGCTCTCAGACCGTGATCCTGGAGGAGTTGCGCCGGGTGATCCTCAGCGGCGGCGCCCCACCCGGCACCCCGATCCCGGTGGACGAGGTGGCCGAGCACTTCGGCGTCAGCCGTATCCCGATCCGGGAGTCGCTGAAGACGCTGATCGGCGAGGGTCTCGTCGACCACCGGGCCAACGCCGGGTACACGGTCGCCCGGCTGACCGTCGACGAACTCGAGGAGCTCTACCTGGTGCGGGGCGTCCTCGAGTCGGCGGCGCACTCCGTGGCGATCACCCTCGCCGACGACGCCGACGACACCC
This sequence comes from Rhodococcus sp. JVH1, assembly GCF_000280725.2. Classification (NCBI taxonomy): domain Bacteria; kingdom Bacillati; phylum Actinomycetota; class Actinomycetes; order Mycobacteriales; family Nocardiaceae; genus Rhodococcus; species Rhodococcus sp. JVH1. Next base: position 3,025,625 of record NZ_CP166289.1, read on the forward strand.
GGGCCAGGCAGGCGTACGCGGCACTCGACCGCTCGGTTCTCGAGGACGACCTGACCGCGTACCACCGGGAGAGCCGCAACTTCCACCTGGCCCTGGCGTCGCCCTGCCGGATGCAGCGACTGCTGCACATGTTCGAATCGGCGTGGAACATCACCGAGCCGGTGCAGCCGATGTCGCAGGTGGGAACGCCGGCGCGGCTGCAACTCCATCTCGGGCACCGGGACATGCTTGCGGCGTTCCTCGCCCGCGACGCCGCGGCGTTGAAGGCGGCCACCGACCGGCACAACGAACAACTCGACACGGTGATCGCCGCCCTCCCCACGGACACCGGAATCTTCCGGGACACGCCCGGGTAAGCCGTCCGGCAAGATATATTCTCAGCTCACACCGGCGCCCGGCGAGAATATATCTTCGCCGTCACAGGCAGGAAATATCCGAAAACTACTTTTGCTCCCAGCACTTCGGTGGTGTGCTTTTCACCGAGGCACCCCTTACGTCGACGCAGTCGTGTCCGTACTGCACCAGGGAGCAAAACGATGACTCAGACAGCGCCCTCCAACGAGGGGGAAACCGTCCCCGGTGCACACCTGGCCGGCGCCGGGCTGATCAAGCCCGGCTATCACCCGAGACTCACCAACGACGATCTCGCGCCGCTGAAGACGCAGTCGTGGTCTTCGTACAACATCTTCGCGTTCTGGATGTCCGACGTGCACAGCGTCGGCGGCTACGTCACCGCGGGCAGCCTGTTCGCGCTCGGGCTGACCAGCTGGCAGGTCCTCGTCGCCCTGGTGGTCGGCATCGCGATCGTCAACGTGTTCGCGAACCTGGTGGCCAAGCCCAGCCAGGTCACCGGTGTCCCCTACCCGGTCATGTGCCGCAGCGCCTTCGGTGTTCTGGGCGCCAACGTGCCTGCCATCATCCGTGGACTCATCGCGGTGGCCTGGTACGGAATCCAGACGTACCTGGCGTCGCATGCGTTCGTGATCCTCGGCCTGAAGATCTGGCCGGGTCTGGCGCCCTGGGCGGACGTGCACGAGCACGGATTCCTCGGACTGTCGGCGCTCGGCTGGGCCGGGTTCATGACGATGTGGGTGCTGCAGGCGCTGGTCTTCTGGCGCGGCATGGAGAGCATCCGCAAGTTCATCGACTTCTGCGGTCCCGCGGTCTACGTCGTGATGCTGATGCTCGCGATCTACCTGATCAGTGAGGCCGGATGGTCGAACATCAGCCTGAACCTCGGCGAGGTCAACTACACCGGCTGGTCCGCTGTGCCCGTGGTGCTGGGCGCGATCGCCCTTGTCGTGTCGTACTTCTCGGGCCCGATGCTCAACTTCGGCGACTTCTCCCGATACGGCAAGACGTTCGGCGCGGTCAAGCGCGGCAACTTCCTCGGTCTCCCGGTGAACTTCCTGTTCTTCTCGATCCTCACCGTCGTCACCGCCTCCGCGACCCTGCCCGTGTACGGCCGCCTGATCACCGATCCCGTCGAGACGGTCGCGCAGATGGACAACCTGTTCGCCGTCGTCCTCGGCCTCCTCACCTTCATCGTCGCCACCATCGGTATCAACATCGTCGCCAACTTCGTCTCTCCTGCCTTCGACTTCTCGCACGTCAGCCCGCAGCGCATCAGCTGGCGTACGGGCGGAATGATCGCCGCCGTCGGATCCGTCCTGATCACACCGTGGAACCTGTACAACAACCCCGAGGTGATCCACTACACGCTCGAGACGCTGGGAGCGTTCATCGGACCGCTGTTCGGAATCCTCATCGCGGACTACTACCTGGTGCGCAGGCAGCGGGTGATCCTGGACGACATGTTCACCATGTCCGAGAGCGGAACATACTGGTACAAGAAGGGTTACAACCCGGCTGCGATCATCTCCACCGTCGTCGGAGCTCTGGTCGCGATGATTCCCGTGATCCTCAAAGCCCAGCCGTTCGGACTCGAAGTGTGGGGCATGGCGGGTGCGGCCCAGTACTCGTGGTTCCTCGGCATGGGTGTCGGATTCGTCTGCTACCTCGGGTTGTCCGCCGGTGCCCGTCGTGCGAATCGCACGGCCCCGATCGAAGCGTAGGTCGACGAACGTGCACATCAAGATCATCAATCCCAACACCACCCAGTCGATGACCGACAAGATCGGCGACTGCGCGCGCTCCGTCGCGGGGCCTGGGACGCTCGTCGAGGCGGTGAGCCCCCAGATGGGTCCGGCTTCGATCGAGAGTCATTACGACGAAGCACTCAGCGTCCCCGGCCTTCTCGAGGAGATCGCACGTGGTGAGGCGGCCGGGGTGGACGGGTACGTGATCGCCTGCTTCGGCGACCCCGGCCTCGACGCGGCCCGTGAACTGGCCTCCGGGCCCGTCCTCGGGATCGCAGAGGCGGCCATGCACGCCGCGAGTTTCCTCGGCCGCGGGTTCAGCGTCGTCACGACGCTGGGACGAACCCGGGGCCGGGCCTGGGAACTGGCCGAACGGTATGGGATGCAACGCTTCTGCCTCGGTGTGCACGCGTGCGAGATCGCCGTCCTCGACCTCGACCGCGATCCGGATGCAATGAAGGTAATCACCGAGGCCTGCCGCGTCGCCCTCGACCGGGACGGTTCGGACGCGATCGTGCTGGGGTGCGCGGGCATGGCGGACCTGTGCGCCGTCATCTCGGCGGAACTCGGGGTGCCGGTGGTCGACGGCGTGGCGGCGGCCACCCTCATGGTGCAGTCCCTCGTGATGCTCGGATTGCGGACCGGCGCGCGCGGAGAATTCGCGGCTCCCCTGCCCAAGAAGTACACCGGACTGCTCGAGGGTTTCGGCCGCTGACGGTCAGAAGGACGGCGGGGTGCTCGTGATGAGGAACCTCGCCGGTTCCGCGGCGTCGTTGAACCACCGGTGCGGCACGGTGGCCGGGTAGTACAGAGTGTCTCCCTTGTCGAGCACGTAACTCTCCTCGACGCCGACTTCCACGCGGACGCTGCCGTCGATGACGTAGATGAACTCCTCGCCGGCGTGTTCGGTGTGCTCGCCGGCCTGCGAACCCGGTTGCGCCGTCACCTCGTTCGGTTCCATCGCGCGCACCCCCGTGGAACAGAACCGGAGCACGGCTCCGTCCGACAGTGCGAAGCGTCTGCCCTCGCGGCTGCGCACCAGACTCGTCGGCGTGCGCGCACCTTGTTCGAGCAGGGCGTGCGCCGTGGTTCCCAGTACCTGGGCTACCCGGTGCAGATTCATGACGCTCGGCACCGAGTGGCCGTTCTCGGCCTGACTCAGGAACGGCTGCGACAGTCCCGTTTTGGCCGCCACGTCGCGCAGCGTCAGCCCCGCGTCATGCCGGGCCGATCTGATCGCGGTGCCGATGGCGACGGCCAGCAGGTGTTGATCCTCGTCCATGAGGCGAACGCTAGCACCGTGTTTCGCGGAATCCGCGACTGATAACACGGACGAAACGAAATTGACCCTGCTTAGTAAAGATTGGCGTGCTCAATAGAACGTGAACTCGAACGCTCCCTTCACTCGGACGGAGATCGACCCATGTCCTTCCACGCAGTCGACCAGCGCCTGCCCTTGGTGCGGCAGGCGGCCTTCGGTCTGCAGCACGTGCTCATCATGTACACCGGCTGCATCACCGTTCCGCTGGTCTTCGGGGCCGCAGTAGGACTCGACAAGTCCACCGTCGCGTTACTGATCAGCGCCGACCTTCTGATCGCCGGGATCATCACGATCATCCAGAGCCTCGGGGTGGGGAAGCTTGCGGGCGCACGGCTGCCGATCGTCTGTGGCGCGACGTTCGCCGGGCTGACTCCGATGATCCTCATCGCCAAGGAATACGGGCTGCAGGCGGTGTACGGCTCGATGCTCGCAGGCGGCGTCGTCGGACTCGCCCTCGCCGTACCCTTCGCGCGGCTGATCCGGTTCTTCCCACCGCTGGTCACCGGCGTCGTCCTCACCGTCGTCGGCATCTCCCTGATCGGCGTCGCCGCCGGTCTCGTCGTCGGAAACGATCCGACGGCAGCCACTTTCGCGGATCCCGGCAACATCATGCTCGCCGGGGTCGTCGTGCTCGTCGCGATCGCATTCCTCTGCCTCGGCCGCGGGATCTGGACCCAGCTCGGCGTGCTCCTCGCCCTCGTGATCGGCACGCTCGTCGCAATTCCGATGGGCCTGATCGACCTGGGCGGCGTCTCCGGCAGCCCCTGGTTCGGCATCACCGCGCCGTTCCACTTCGGGGCACCGGAGTTCCCGATCACGGCAGTGGTGGCGATGAGCATCGTGATGGCCGTGGTGTTCGCGGAGTCGACGGCGAGCATGCTGGCCCTCGGCGAGATCACCGGCAAGCCACTCACCAAGGGCGACGTGGCTCGCGGACTCGTCGGCGATGCGCTGTCCGGCGTACTCGGCGGCATCTTCAACGCATTCGTCGACACGATCTTCACGCAGAACGTCGGAGCCGTCGCCACCACCCGCATCCACAGCCGGTACGTGACGGCTACCAGCGGTGCCATCCTGATCGTCCTCGGACTCATCCCGAAGATGGGCACCGTCGTCGCGGCCCTGCCCGCCCCGGTCGTCGGCGGTGTCGGCATCATCCTGTTCTCGACGGTCGCCGTGGTGGGGATGAACACGCTCCGCAAGGTGGATCTCAGCGACCGGATCAACACCACCATCGTCGCGGTGTCGGTGGGCATCGGCCTGCTCCCCGAGTTCGCCGAGGGCATGTTCGAGCATTTCAACTCGTCCGCCCAGATCCTGCTCGGCAGCGGCATCACACTCGCCGCGATCTCCGCGTTCTCCCTGAACCTGCTGTTCAATCACACCCGGATCGGCGCCGCGGCCCGCGCCGCCTCCGCACCCGTCATCGCAGCCGACCCCGTTTCCCCGACCTCCGAGGAGCCGCATGTTGCCGCCCGTGCCTGAGCCGTTCGACGTCCCCGTCATCGACATCTCCTCGTACGTGACCGGCGGGTCCGACTCGGAACGCGCCCGGGTGGCGCGCGAGATCGACTCCGCCTGCGCCACCGTCGGATTCATCCAGATCCTCGGTCACGGCATCCCCGAACCGGTGATCGAGGGACTCGCCGGCGCCGTCGACGACTTCTTCGCGCTGCCCCTGGAGACGAAGAAGACGTATCGCGTGGAGGGCGCGAACCGCGGGTACAGCCCGCCGAAGAGCGAGTCGCTCAGCCTGAGCCTGGGCGTCGAATCGGCCACCCGGATGAACGACTTCTTCGAGGCCTACAACGTCGGGACGGAGGCCCGGTCGTTCCCGGACCTGAACCTTTCCGAGGCCGACTACGGACTGAACGTGTGGCCCGAGGTGCCCTCGTTCACCGACTCCGTCCAGGAGTACTACGCGCACGGCGAGCGCGTCGCCCACACCCTGACGCGGATCTTCGCCGACGCCCTCGGGCTCGATCCGGGTTTCTTCACCGCCCTGACCGACCATTCCATCGACGTCCTCCGCATGAACAACTACGCGCTGCCGGAAGGCAGTGTCACCCTGGACGGCGAGCTGACCGGCATGGGTGAGCACACCGACTTCGGACTGGTTACGGTGCTGTGGGCCGACCGGGTGGCCGGCCTGCAGGTTCTCGGGCGCGACGAGCGCTGGCACGATGTGAGTCCCGCGGAGGGCGCACTGCTCGTCAACCTCGGCGACCTCACCGCCCGGCTCACGAACGACCGGTGGATGTCGACGCTGCACCGGGTGACTCCGCCCGTCGTCGACGGAACGATCAAGCGCCGCCGATCGGCGGCGTTCTTCCACGACGGCAACGTCGACGCGGTGATCGCGACCCTGCCGGGACTGTGCGAACACTCCGACGACGGGTACGCGCCGGTGACGGTCCGTGAGCACATCAAGGCGAAACTGGCGGGTTCCCGTCACGGCAAGAAGAACACCGCCGCGGGGCGGGAGACCGAGCGGGTCCTCGCCGCCGCGGAACGGGCGGCCGCCCGGTGAATCGTGGGCACGTCGTATTGATTCACGGCGCGTGGGCGGGCAGCTGGGTGTGGGACACACTTCTGGAGCCGTTGCGCAACAGCGGGTACGAGCCGCACCCGCTCGATCTTCCCGGCGTGGGGAGCTGGCCGGACGGCGCGCGAACCGATCTGGACGACGTCGCGGATGTGGTGGTCGCACATATCGATTCGCTGGACGGGCCCGTGTTCGTGGTCGGCCACTCCGGAGGCGGCATCGTGGCCACCCAGGTGGTCGAACGCCTTCCGCACCGGATCTCGGGTGCGGCGTATGTCGCCGGAATGATGCTGCCCTCGGGAAGCACTTTCGGCGACCTCTGCGGAGACCTGGGTCTACCGGAACCGGTCGGGATCTCGGCCTGGCTGGAGTCCACCCCCGACGGGTCCGGAACCGTCGTGCCGCCGGAAGCTGCGGCCGCCGTGTTCTTTCACGAGTCGTCGGCCGGTGCTGCAATTGCTGCTGCGCGAAAGCTGCTGCCGCAACTCGAGACTGCACGTCTGATGGCCCCGGCGTGGACGCCGGAGCGGTTCGGCTCCGTCCCCCGCCTGTACGTGGAGGCGACGCTCGACCGTTCGGTGCCGCTCGTGACGCAGCGTGCGATGCAGGCCCGGGTGCCGGGCGCGCGGGTGGTGACACTGGACAGCGATCACGCCCCGCAGCTGTCGGCGCGCGCGGCCCTGCTCACGGCACTCGTCGACTTCTGCGCCTCGGTCGGTCCGAGAACTGTTTCCGCACGGGAAATCTGATGGACACACGAGCCTCCTATATTTCGGAGCACGTTGCCCATGGCTGAAACGAGCAACGGGCGAACCCGTGTCCGGCGGGCGCGAACCAGCCGCACTCCCGAGAACCCATGGAGGATGCGGATGCATGCCGATCTGATTTCCGATGTCACCGTCTACTCGAACGGCAGCTGGCTGCCGCACCGCGACGTCCTGATCGCCGACGGTCTGATCACCGAGATCCGCCCGACCGCTCCGGCGCCGTCAGGGGCCACGGCCGTCGACGGGTCGGGTGCCTACCTGATCCCCGGATTCGTCAACACCCACACCCACCTGCAGCAGTCGTTGATGCGCGGCATCGGCGAGGGGCAGCCGCTGCTCAGCTGGCTGCTGACCGTGGGTGAGGAGTCCGCGGTCATCACCCACGAGCGGGCGTATCTGGCCGCGGTCGCCGCAAGTCTCGACGCCCTGCGCAGCGGCACCACGGCGCTGGTCGAGCACATGTGGCCGCATCCGTCTCCGGACGTGCACGACGCGGTGCTGCGCGCCCTGGAGCACACCGGGGTGCGGGCGCTCCTCGGTCGCGGAGTCGCGGACCGGGCGGACGCAACGCGCAAGTGGGGCGTCGACCCGCGCCTCCTGCAGCCGCTGGCCGGGGTGCTCGAGCACACCGACCAGCTGGTCAAGCAGGCCGACGGCACACGCGTCACGGTCGGTCTGGCCGTCCCGAATCCCCGATCGCTGACGCCGGAGGGGATGGCAGCGGTGCGGCAGTTCGCCGGCGAACGCGACATGACCGTGTCGATCCACCTGCTGGAGACGCCCACCGACGACGTGATGTGCCGTGAGCATGCCGGCGCAGGCGCGGTCGACTATCTCGACACGAACGAATTCCTGTGGGACCGGTTGCTCGCCGTGCACTGCTGCGAACTCGACGCCCACGGGCGCGAGGTGCTGGCCCGCTGCGGTGTGGCCGTCTCGTACAACCCGATGAGCAACATGCGACTCGGAAGCGGTGTCGCCCCGGTCCCGGAGATGCTCGCGGCGGGGATCGCGGTCGGGCTCGGCGTCGACGGCGCCGCCAGCAACGACACCCAGGACATGCTCGAAACGCTGCGCATGGGCGCCTACGTGCAGCGGGCCCACCGCAAGACGGCCGACCTGTTCGGATTCGACGCCATGATGGACCTCGCGACGAACGGCGCGAACGGGAATCTCGGTTTCGCGTCCCGCCCGGACGGTGTTTCCGTCGGTGGCCCGGCCGACCTGACCGTGATCCGCTTCGAGCGCGACTTCGGTTGCCTGCCGGTCCGCGATCCGGGCGCGACGCTGTTGACCACCGGGAGCCGGCAGATCGTCGACACCGTCCTGGTCGACGGCGAAGTACTGATCCGGGACGGGCACAGCACCAGGGTCGACGAAGCGGGGCTTATCGCCGAATTGACCGCCACCGGTGCGCCATAGTGGTAGCCAGAGGTACCGAAAAGGCGCACGAGCGAGGAGCCCTCATGACCGAACCGCCCGGCCTGATCGCGTTCAACGCACTGAGCGACGCGCGGGCCGCCGATCTGCTCGTGCAGTGCTGCTCGTCGGCGGTGTGGGCGGAGCGGGTCGCCGCGGGCCGCCCGTTTCCGTCCGCCGACGCGCTGTACACCGCCGCCGACAACGTTCTCGGCGACCTGACGGAGTCCGAGATCGACGCGGCCCTGGCCGGCCACCCGAGGATCGGCGACCGGGCCGACAACCCGTCCTCCGCTCGCGAACAATCGGCGGTCGCCTCCGCCGACGACGACGTCCGCGCGCGCCTGCGGGCCGGGAACGAGGAGTACGAGCAGAAGTTCGGGCACGTCTACCTGGTGTGCGCGTCCGGCCGGTCGGCGCAGGAACTACTGGACGTGCTGCGCGACCGCCTCGGCAACGACAGCGCGACGGAGCGCAAGATCCTGCGGACCGAACTGGCCGCCATCAACCGGATACGCCTCGAACGCCTTCTCGGCGAGATCGGAGACACCGAACACTGATGTCCAAGATCCTCAGCACCCATGTGCTCGACGCCACCGACGGCACACCCGCGGCCGGGATGTTCGTTCACCTGCTGTCACCTGAACGCGACGTCATCGCGAGCGCGTCGACCGATGCGGACGGCCGCATAGCCGAGATCGCTCCCGAGGGTCTGATCGCGGCCACCTATTCGCTGGTCTTCGAGACCGGCGAGTACTTCGCCGCCCGCGGCCAGGAGACGTTCTACCCGGAGGTCTCCGTCACGTTCGTCCTCGACGACCCGCAGCGCGGTTACCACGTCCCGTTGCTGTTGTCCCCCTACGCCTATTCCACCTACCGCGGGAGCTGAAGAATGACCGACCTCACCGGCGCCATCGTCCTGGGCGACCACCAGTACGGCAAAGCCGAGAACCGCATCGTGCGGATCTACCGCGACACCCCCCGGCACGAGATCCGGGACGTGAGCGTGTCGACCTGCCTGCGCGGTGACTTCTCGGCGGCGCATCTCGCCGGCGACCAGAGTTCGGTGCTGCCCACCGACACCCAGAAGCAGACGGCGTTCTCCTACGCGAAGGAGAAGGGACTCGACTCCATCGAGGAGTACGGGCTCACGCTGGCACGGCACTTCGTGGACGACGTGGCCCCGGTCGAGGGCGCCCGCATCGAGATCGAGGAATACGCCTGGCAGCGCGCGGTGGTCGACGGAGCGGAGCACGACCACACCTGGGTGCGCAAGGGTGAGGAGGTGCGCACCGCGGCGATCACCGTCGACGGCGACGGCACGTGGGTGGTCGGCGGGCTGAAGGATCTGGTGATCCTCAAGTCCACGGGCAGCGAGTTCTTCGGATTCCTGAAGGACGAGTACACGATCCTCGAGGAGACCCACGACCGCGTGATGGCGACTTCGCTTGTCGTGCAATGGCGGTTCGTCACCACCGACGTGGACTGGAACGGTGTCTACGCCGGCATCAAGGAGCAGATCGTCGCGACGTTCGCGACCGTCCACTCGCTCGCACTCCAGCAGACGCTGTACGAGATCGGCAAGGCGATCCTCGAACGCTACCCCGTGCTCGCGGAAGTGCGCCTGTCCGCGCCGAACAAGCACCACTTCGCCCACGACCTCGCCCGCTTCGGTGTGGAGAACGACAACGAGGTCTTCCACGCCGCCGACCGCCCCTACGGCCTGATCCAGGCGACGGTGCAGCGGTCCGACGCTCCGGACGCCGGACCCGCCTGGTCGGCGTACGCGGGCTGGCTCAGCTGATGAACGCCGGCCCGGGCACCGTCGTCGTCTCCGGCGCGTACGTCGCCACTGTCGACGCGGCGGGCACCGAGTACCCGGACGGGTACGTCGTCGTGCAGGGCAACCGCATCGTCGACGTCGGTGCCGGCCGCGCGCCCGTGATCGACGGTGCGCGGGTGGTCGACGGACGGGGTTGCATGCTCACTCCCGGGCTGGTGAACACGCACCATCACCTGTACCAGTGGATCACCCGCGGGCTCGCGGCCGACGACACCCTGTTCGGCTGGCTGACCACCCTCTACCCGATCTGGGCGGGCATCGACGCCGACGCCGTCCGGACCGCCGCCACCGGCGGTCTCGCCTGGCTGGCGAAGCACGGGTGCACGACCACTACGGACCACCACTACGTCGTGCCACGCGACGGCGGCGACGTGTTCGGCGCCGAGATCGAGGCCGCGCAGACCGTCGGGCTCCGATTCCACCCCAGCCGAGGGTCGATGGACCTCGGCCACAGTCAGGGCGGGCTGCCACCGGATTCGGTGGTGGAGCGTCTCGAGGACGTTCTGAAGGGCACCCAGGACGTCATCGACCGCTGGCACGACCCGGCTCCCGACTCGATGCTGAGGATCGCGGTGGCCCCCTGCTCGCCGTTCTCCGTCACCGGCGACCTCCTGACCGAGGCCGCGGCCCTGGCCCGTTCGGCAGGCGTGCGGCTGCACACCCATCTCGCGGAAACCTTTGACGAGCAGGACTTCTGCCACGAGCGGTTCGGCTGCACCCCGGTGCAGTACATGGAGCAACTCGGCTGGGTGGGCCCCGACGTCTGGTACGCGCATGCCGTCCACCTGGACGACGTCGCGATCGCGGCGATGGCAGGCACCGGAACCGGGGCGGCCCACTGCCCCACGTCCAATGCCCGCCTCGGCGCCGGGATCGCCCGCGCCAAGGATCTCCACGCAGCGGGGGTTCCGCTGGGGCTCGGAGTCGACGGCGCCGCCAGCAACGAGGCGTGCAACATGCTCGAGGAGGCCCGGCACGCCGTGCTGTTCGCCCGGGCCCGCGGCGGCCCGGGCGAGATGACGGTGCGCACCGCCCTCGAACTCGCCACCCGCGGCGGGGCCCGGGTCCTCGGCAGGGAGGACGAACTCGGCTCCCTCGAGCCCGGCAAACTGGCCGATCTCGCACTGTGGCGGGTCGACACCCTCGCACATTCCGGCATCACCGACCCGGTGGCGGCGCTCGTGCTCGGAGTCACACCGCCGCTGGAGTTGCTTCTGGTGAACGGGCGGGCCGTCGTCGAGCGTGGGAGAGTGATCACCGTGAACGAGGAGAACGTCGCCGCGGAGGTCGAGCAGGCCCACCGGGCCCTGGTGCGTAAGGCGGGGTGAGTCGATGGATCTGTCGTTCGTGACGGAACTCTCGGTGCCGCGCAGCCGTGACGACCTGCCGGCCCCGGAACCCGGAACGGCGTTCCTGGCGGGCGGAACCTGGCTGTATTCGGAACCCCAGCCGACGGTGACCCGATTGGTGGACCTGACCACCCTCGACTGGCCTGCGATCACCGTCCACGACGACGGACTCGAGCTCGCCGCGACGTGCACCATCGAGAACCTCTGCAATGCACCGCTTCCCGCCGAGTGGACGGCGACGAGCCTGTTCCGGCCGTGCGCCGAGTCCCTGGTCGCGTCGTGGAAGATCTGGCACACCGCGACCGTCGGCGGCAACCTCGCGCTGGCGCTCCCGGCCGGGGCCATGATCACGCTGTGCTGCGCGCTCGACGCCGAACTCCTGATCTGGACGGCCGACGGGGACGATCGCCGGGTTCCGGTCGACCGATTCGTCACCGATGCCGGTCGCACGGTGCTCGGAGCCGGTGACCTGATCCGCAGCATCCACCTCCCCGCCAGCGCGTTGCGGGGCCGCACGTCGCTGCGCAAGATCGCGTACTCGCCGCTCGGACGGTCCGGCGCGCTGCTGGCCGGACGGGTCGACGCGGACGGTTTCGCGCTGACCGTCACCGCGTCGACCGTCCGCCCGTTCGTCCTCCGCTTCCCCGCCGTTCCCGGCCCCGGCGTGGTGAGCGAGTCCCTGTCGGAACGGATCTCCCCCGACGACTACCTGACCGACGCGCATGGCGCCGCGGACTGGCGGCGTCACGTCACGGGAGTACTCGCCGAGGAGATCAGGAGGGAGCTGGAATGAAGTTGACGGTCGACGGACAGTCGGTGGATGCCGACCCCCGGCCCGGTCAGTGCCTGCGCACCTTCCTGCGGGAACAGCAGCGGTTCGCGGTCAAGAAGGGCTGTGACGCCGGCGATTGCGGCGCCTGTTCCGTACTGCTCGACGGCGTCCCGGTGCACTCGTGTGTGGTGCCGGCGCACCGCGCCGAGAACCGCGAGGTGACCACTGCGGCCGGTCTCGGCAGTCCCGACCGACTCCACCCCGTGCAGCAGCAGTTCGTCGACGCGGCGGGCTTCCAGTGCGGGTTCTGTACACCCGGGATTGTCGTGACCGCGTCCGCGCTCGACTCCGGTCAACGCGCCGACCTGCCGCGCTCACTGAAGGGAAATCTGTGCCGCTGCACCGGCTATCGCGCCATTCGCGACGCTGTCGGCGGCGTGTGCACCACCGAATCGGACCGTGCCGGTGAGTCGTTCGGCCGGTCCATTCCCGCGCCCGCAGCCGCCCGGGTGGTGTGCGGCGCCGAGCCCTACACACTCGACCTGGCCGTCGAGGGTCTGACGCACATCCAGATACTCGGCAGCCCGCATGCGCACGCCCGCATCACCCGACTCGACACGTCCGCCGCGGAGAGGCTGCCCGGCGTCCACGCGGTGCTCACCCACCGCGACAGTCCCGACGTCGCCTTCTCCACGGCCCGCCACGAGTTCCGCACCGACGACCCCGACGACACCTACGTGTTCGACACGATCCTCCGGTTCCGGGGGCAACGGGTCGCGGCCGTCGTGGCCGACTCCGTCGACATCGCCCGGCGTGCAGTGGAACTGATCGACGTGGAGTACGAAGTACTGGAAGCGGTCTTCGATCCCGACCTGGCACGCCGTCCCGGTGCCCCCCTGCTGCACGGTGACAAGGGCGCCGATTCCCGGATCGCGGACCCGGCACGGAACCTGGTGGCGGAAGTCCACGGCGAAGTCGGCGACCTCGCTGCCGGGCTCGCGGCGGCGCGGGACACGGGTGCCGTGGTGGAGGGCACGTGGCAGACGCAACGCGTGCAGCACGCGCATCTCGAAACCCACTCGGCCATCGGCTGGCTCGACTCCGACGGGCGTCTCACCCTCCGCAGCAGCACCCAGGTGCCCTTCCTCGTCCGCGACGAACTCGCCCACCTGTTCTCGCGCGACCGCTCACAGGTCCGGGTGTTCACCGCCCGCATCGGGGGCGGTTTCGGTGCGAAGCAGGAATTGCTGGTCGAGGATCTCGTCGCCCTCGCCGTTCTGCGTACCGGCAGACCGGTCCAGTACGAGTTCACCCGCTCCGACCAGTTCACGATCGCCCCGTGCCGGCATCCCATGCGGGTCTCGGTGAAGGTCGGCGCCGACGGCGACGGAAAACTGACGGCGCTCGCCGTCGACGTGCTCTCGGACGCCGGTGCGTACGGCAATCATTCGGTGGGCGTGATGTTCCACGGCTGCAGCGAATCCGTTGCCCTGTACCGGTCGCCGAACAAGCGGGTGGACGCCCAGGCCGTCTACACCAACAACCTGCCGTCCGGGGCGTTCCGCGGCTACGGTCTGGGCCAGGTCATCTTCGCGGTGGAATCCGCGCTCGATCAGCTGGCGACGCAGCTGGGCATCGATCCGTTCGAACTGCGCCGCCGCAACGTGGTCGTTCCGGGTGACGATTTCGTCGACGTCGAGGTGGAGCACGGCGACCTCACGTACGGCAGTTACGGACTCGATCAATGCCTCGACCTGGCGGAGGCCGCGCTGCGCCGCGGCAACGACGTGCGCCCGCCGGATGGCCCGCAGTGGCGGGTCGGTGAGGGCATGGCGGCGTCGATGATCGCGACCATTCCGCCGCGGGGGCACTTCGCGGACGTGTCCTGCACCCTCGTCGAAGGTGGCCGGTACGAACTGCGGGTGGGCACCGCGGAGTTCGGCAACGGCACCACCACCGTCCACGCCCAGCTCGCCGCGTCCGCGTTGGGCACCACCGCCGACCGGATCAGCGTGCTGCAGTCCGACACCGACGTCGCCGGGTACGACACCGGCGCGTTCGGTTCGGCAGGCACGGTGGTCGCCGGGAAGGCGGTGCATCTTGCGGGAACCCGGTTACGGGAGCAGCTGTTCGAGGTTGCTCGCCGCGTCGCGGGTGTGACCGAGGACGCCGACTGCGCGCTGACACCCGACGCCGTCGAGGTGGCTGGGAGGGTCGTCGAACTCGACAAGCTGGTGCCCGAGGGCCCGATCCGCGCCGAGGGCAGGCACGACGGCACCCCCCGCTCGGTGGTGTTCAACGTGCACGCGTTCCGGGTGGCCGTCGACACCGTCACCGGGGAGGTCCGCATCCTGCAGTCCATCCAGGCGGCGGATGCGGGTACGGTCCTCAACCCGCAGCAGTGCCGCGGGCAGGTCGAGGGCGGTGTCGCGCAGGCGATCGGCAGCGCACTGTACGAGGAGATCCTGCTCGACGGCGCCGGGACGGTGCTCAACCCGCAGCTCCGGAATTATCACCTCCCGCAGCTCGTGGACGTGCCGGACACCGAGGTCTACTTCGCGGACACCTACGACGAACTGGGCCCGCACGGCGCCAAGTCGATGAGCGAGTCCCCGTACAACCCGGTGGCCCCTGCCCTGGCCAATGCGATCGCGGACGCCACCGGCGCCCGGCTCCGTCGGATCCCGATGACCCCCGCCGCCGTCTGGCGTGCGCTCCCGCGCCCGTGAGTACTTATTAACGTCCGGCGGTTAATAAGTACTCACGGGCGGCGAAGGCGCAAGGCCTGGATTATCGGACGCTGCCCCTTGACCAGTTTCGTCTCGGCCACATCCGCCGGGAACCAGCGGGCGTCGTCGACCTCGGGGAACTGTTGACGCTTCCCCGACCGCGGCGGCCACTCCAGTTCGAACGTGTTGCTCTCGACGAACGTGACGTCCTCGCTCACCTCCGCCGCGTAGACGGTGATCAGCTTGCGTGAGGGTTGCCGGAATTCGCCGAGCAGCTCGTACTCGACGGCCGGCGGCGGCGCGCCGATCTCTTCCTCGAACTCGCGCAGTGCGGCCGCGTAGGGATCCTCGCCCTCGACGTATTCGCCCTTGGGGATCGACCACGCGGCCTCGTCCTTGCGCGCCCAGAACGGGCCACCCATGTGCACGATCCACAACTGGAGCACCCCCGCATCGTCGGTGCGATACAGGAGTACTCCAGCGCTGGTGACGGTCATGGACCCAGGCTAGGCCGCGGCGTCCTCCCGCTGCTCGCGCAGCTCGGCAGGTTCGATTTCCTGGGCGTAGTGGAAGTGCGGGCGCCGGTGTCCGAGGAACGAACCGCACCACGACATCACCGCGACGTACCGGTTGCGGAATCCGACCAGGTAGACGAGGTGCACGGCGAGCCACAGGAACCAGGCGAGCACACCGGTCAGCTCGATCTTGCCCACGCGGGTGATCGCACGGAACCGGTTGATGATCGCCATGCTGCCCTTGTCGCGGTACGTGAACGGCGTACCGAGGGCGCGTTTCCCGGTGATGATGGCCGCGACGTGCCGCCCACCCTGCATCGCGAACGGCGACTGTGCGGGCAGGTTGTTCAGCGACGCCATGTCGCCGATCGCGTAGATGTCGTCGTAGCGACCCACCGTGAGGTCCTCGTCGACCAGCAGACGGCCGCCGCGGCCGGTCTCGCAGCCGGTCCGTTCCGCGAGCACCGCAGCGAAGTCGTTGGCCTGGATGCCTGCCGACCAGATGATCGTGTCCGCCGTGAGGCGCTTCTCGAAGCCGGTGCTCGGCGACGACAGGGTGGCGCCGTGTTCGTCGATGTCGGTCACCATCGTGCCCAGCACCACCTCGACACCGGCCCGTTCGAGCGAGTCCTGGGTGTACTTGCTGAGCTTGCCGCCGAACACGGGCAGCGTCTCCCCCGCACCCTCGACGAGGGTGACGGTGACGTCTTCGGACGTGATGTCGCGGAGCGACTTCTCGAAGTAGCGGCCCGCCAGTTCCTTGATCTGACCTGCCAGTTCGACACCGGTCGGACCGGCACCGATCACGATGAAGTGCAGCAGGTCGCGGCGACGCTCCGGGTCGGAGGTGGTGTGCGCCTCCTCGAAGCAGCGGACGATCTGCCTGCGCAGCCGGTCGGCGTCGGCGACCGTCTTGAGCGCGTACGTGACCTCGGCGAACTCGTCGTGGCCGAAGTAGGCCTGCCGGGCGCCGGTCGCGGCGATCAGGCTGTCGTAGCCGATCGTGTGGCTGACCCCGCCTGCCTCGTAGACGACCTCTTTCTTGTCCGGGTCGACGTCGACGACGCGTCCGAGCCGGACGTCGCCGCTGGGGTACTTGGCGAGGATCGCGCGGATGGACGGGGCGATCTCGCCGGGCGAGATGACACCGGTGGCGACCTGGTACAGAAGGGGCTGGAACAGATGCTCGGTGGTCTCGGAAATCAGCACGAACGGCGTGCCTGCCTTGCCGAGCTTCTTCGCCGCCGCGAGGGCGCCGAATCCCGATCCCACGATGACGACCTGTGTGCGATCCACCGAAAACCTCCTACTGCTTCTGGCGTCTACTTAGCGCCGCGTATGAGCTCCACATTAGGGATCGCCCGTGGTTAATCGCCAGTAAGCTGGGGAAATCGAAATTGTGTTATCTCGATTGCTCATAAGTCTTCACCGAAGGACGTAACCTCAGGTCATGGAGTTCCGACAGCTTCGCTACTTCCTCGCGGTCGGCGAGGAGGGCAGTTTCTCGCGCGCGGCGCAACGCTGCTTCATTTCCCAGTCGGCGATCAGCCACCAGATCGCCAAGCTCGAACACGAGTTGGGCACCACCCTCCTGGAGCGGTCGACACGCGCGACGCGGCTGACCGCGGCCGGCGAACGGCTCATGCCCATCGCGGCGGAGATGATGGGCCTCGAGGCCCGCGCGCTGTCGGTGGGACTCGATCCCCGCAACCGGCTCCGCATCAGCGCGAGCATGAGCTTCGCGACACAGAGCCTCGAGGCGATATCGGCTGTCCGCGAAGACTTCCCACAACTCGACATCGAATTCGTCATCAAGGACTTCACCGACCGGATGACCGCCGTCGCGTCGGGCGACGCCGACCTCGCGCTCATCCGCGGCGGCGTCGACCGGCCGGGCCTCGAAACCGTGGAATTCGGGCTCGAGGACCTGGTGATCGTCACGTCGAGCAAACACCCGCTGGCAGGGGTCTCGACCGTCGATCTGAGCGAACTGGCGCCGTACCCCCTGCTGCTGCCGCCACGCAGCAGTCAGATCCTGATCCACACCGTGGTCGAGGACGCGTTCCGGCAGGTCGGACAGCGGGTCATGCTCGGACCGTCGATTCCCAGCGACCACACCGCCACCCTCGACGTCCTCACGACCCCGCGGTCGTGGACGGTGCTGTACGCCGACACGGCCGACGCGACTCCCCGTCGCGGACTGAGCTTTCTGCGCGAGGCGCACGACCGACTGCGCATCCCGGTGTGCGGGGTCGTCCGGAGCGGAACGGCGACGAGACCCGAACTCACCCACCTGTTCCGCGCGCTTGCACAGTCGATTGCCGGGTCCCGCGGATCGGCCGAAACCTAGGCGTCGATCAGTCCGTGCCGGTCCACCCACGTGAGCACGTGGTCGAGCATCGTGTCGGGAACCTCGAGCTGCGGGGTGTGCCCCACGTTGCCGAGAATCACGCTGTCCCACCGCGGGTTTGCCGTCGCCACCTTGCGGGCCGCCGCGACCGGGACCAGTCGGTCGCGGTCGCCGTGGAGCAGGAGAACGGGTTGTGCGATCGACCGCATGGTGTCGAGGTATCGGCGCGGGCGAGCCAGGACCCGCATGAGCGACCGGCTGGCCTGAAGGAACGCCGCATCCTCGGACGGCAGCCCGCGCCGGTATCCCGCGAGAGCCGCTGCGGCGTCGAGGGAATCTTCCGACGCCCGGCTCGGCTCGGCGAAGCACAGGTCGATCATCCGCTCGACCAACTGCCGGTCCGTCAACTTCCTGCTCGAGTACTGCAGGAACCGCTCCCCCACGAACGGCGTGAAGTACATCGCGAACTGCGCGGCGATCCGCGGGTCCGGGATTCGTTGCGCGACAGGAAGTGCGGGGTCGACGAGAACCAGCGCCGAAACCGTCTCGGGGTGCGCCGCCGTCTCGAACAGCGAGATCATGCCGCCCATCGAGTTGCCCATCAGGATCACGGGACCGCCGACGACGTCGCGGAGGAAACGATGCAGCACCTTCGCATTGGCGCCGACCCCCGTCCGGCGGCGCCCGGACGGACTGAGCCCGAATCCGGGGAGATCCACGGTCAGCACCCGGGTGCGCTCCGCGAGGGCCGGTGCGATCCGGACCCAGTTGAGATGCGAGCCGCCGAGTCCGTGAACCATCACCACGGGAGGAGATCCGGTGTCGGCACCGTATTCGACCCAGTGGACGGGACCGTCGAGGTCGACGACGCTGCCGGAGCCGCCCCACTGCTGCGCGAACTCCTGCCGGGAAGGTTCGCCGACTCTGTTCGGATCCACCATGTGTCCGTCCGTTCCGACTGTTTGGCGTGTCGAGGCCACCGGCCAGTCTACGGTGCATGCCGCGCCGGGGGTGCGAAGCATGGATTGCATGTAATTTTTGTTTGGCCCGTCGGGCCGCCGACTTAACTTATGTGCCGCTCATGCATTTAACTCGCACGTCACATCCGAGACGTTCCTCGTCACGTTTACGCGCAATAGTGGGCCAAACACGCAAGATTGCATGTAATCAAGAATGGAGAGACACGATGACCGGCAGCCACACGCTGAACGAGCTCGCCAAGGAATCCCGCATGGGTGGGCTCGGGACCGAGTCCACCGACCGCGAGATCCGCCGAATCGACCTCTCGGACTTCGATGCTCGACGCTCCGACATCACCGAACAGCTGTGGAACGCGGCGGTCGACGTCGGGTTCTTCCAGGTCTACAACCACGGCATCGACCTCGCCGACGTGCGCCAGGCGTTTGCGATGTCCGAGCAGTTCTTCGCCCTCGATTCAGCTGTGAAGGCGCAGTACCCGCTGAAGAAGGGCTTCAACTCCGGGTGGGAGAGCAAAACCCAGGTGCGCCCGTCCATCGGCGTCCCCGACGAGAAGGAGTCGTACCAGATCACCCGGCCGCACATGGGCGACCTGTGGCCCACCGAGGAGGAACTGGCCGGGTTCCGCAACACGATGCTCGGATTCGAGGCGCAGTGCTGGGACGTGGCCATGCGACTGCTGTCGTGCTTCGCCGACAAGCTCGGGTTCGAGCGCAACTTCTTCGCCGAGGCCCACGACCCGTCGGTGGACAGCTACCAGAGCACCCTGCGGATGCTGCACTACTTCGCCATCCCGGAGCACCTTCGCGGCGACCTCGGCCTGTGGCGCGCCGGCGCCCACACCGATTTCGACTGCCTCACGCTGCTGTTCCAGCAGGAGGGCCAGGGCGGTCTGCAGGTGCTGCCGGGCAAGGAGATGGACACCCAGGAGTGGACGCCCATCGAGCCGTCCGAGGACGCGATCACCTGCAACATTGGTGACATGCTCATGCGGTGGAGCGACGACCGGTTGCCGTCCAACTTCCACCGCGTGAAGAACCCCGGACCGGACGGCGACCACGGCGCCCGCTACAGCCTCGCGTTCTTCGCCCAGGCCAACCGCGACGTCGTCATCTCCGGACCGGCGGGCAAGTACCCCGACATCACCGCCGAGGACTACCTCTACCAGCGCGTCAACGCGAACTTCGCCAAGGAAAAGTAAGTTGAACGCATGCAGCGCGGACCGGTGAGACCACGATGACGATCGGGGGCGTGCTGCTCGCGGCCGGGGCCGGTTCGCGCATGGGCATGCCCAAGTCACTCGTCGTCGGCGCGGACGGAGAACCGTGGCTCGCGCGCGGCGTGCGAGTGCTGTCGGCCGCGGGATGCGAGCCCACCGTCGTGGTGCTCGGTGCCCGCGCCGAGGAGGCCGAGGACCTACTTCCCGACGGCGCCCCCGTCACCGTCGGGATCGCGGAGGACTGGCAGTCGGGATTGTCCGCCTCCCTGCGCCGGGGGCTGGAGGTCGCGGCGACGTTCGACGACGTCGATGCCGTCGTCATCACCCTCGTCGATCTCCCCGACCTCGGTGTCGACGCAATCCGGCGGGTGGCGTCGGTGCCGCCCGGCGACGCCCGAGCGGCGCTCCGTCAGGCTCATTACGCCGGCCGTCCGGGTCACCCCGTGCTGATCGGCCGGGACCACTGGCTACCGTTGCGGCGCAGTCTCACCGGCGACTCCGGCGCACGCACGTACCTCGGGGCACACGGCGCCGAGACGGTCGACTGCTCCGACCTGGGGTCGGGACGCGACGTCGATTCGCCGCGCGAACTCCGCTAGCCCCTGAACGAACGGGACGCTCGTTCGATCTGCCGCAACGAGCGTCCCGTTGGTCCGGCGGAGGTGGGTGTACGCGGCGACGCGACCGGCAGACAATGGAGACATGTCACTGGAAGCGAACAAGGAATTGATCCGGCGTTTCTACACCGAGATCGACGCAGGCAACATCGACGCACTGGACGAACTCGTCGACGAGAATTACCTCGACCATTCACCGCCGCCGTTTCCCGGCCTCGAAGCACCGGGGCGCGAGGGACTGAAGCAGGTGTTCCGGTTGTTCTGGGAGGCCACACCGGGGACGCACGTGATCGAGGATCAGGTGGCCGAGGGCGACAAGGTCGTTACCCGGCTACTGTGTGCCGGAACGCAGACGGGTGATCTGCCCGGAATTCCCGCGACGGGGAACCGCATGAAAATGACCGCCACCGTCATCCACCGCATCGAGAACGGGCGGATTGCGGAGAAGTGGTCGGACAAGGACGTCCTCGCCATGCTCCAGCAGTTGGGCGTGATCCCGGCTGCGGGGCGGTGACCGCCGCCCCTCAGCGGCTGACGGCCTTCTTGTAGCGCCGGATCGCGAACGGCACGAAGATCACCAGCAGCACCGCCGACCATGCCAGTGAGGCGATGATCGGGTGCTGCAACGGCCAAGCGTCGGGAACGGTCATGTCCGGGTTGGTGTTTCCGAACAGTTCTCGCACGGCCTGCGTCACCGCGGACACCGGATTCCATTCCGCGATCACCTTCAGCGGACCGGGCAGGTTGGTGGTCTCGACGAACGTGTTCGCGATGAACGAGAGCGGGAAGATGACGATGAAGCTGGCGTTGTTGAACACCTCCGGCGTGCGGATCCACAGGCCGACCACCGCCATCACCCACGACAGCGCGTAGGCGAACAACAGCAGGAGCAGGTAGCCGAGCAGCGCTTCGCCGAGACTCGAGTGGATGCGCCACCCGATGATCAGACCCGTCAGTGACATCACGACGAGGCTGACGATGTTGATCAGGACGTCGGTGGAGGTGCGGCCGAGGAGAACGGCGGACGGGGCCATCGGCAGCGACCGGAACCGGTCGATGATCCCCTTCTGCAGATCCTCGACCATCCCGAGACCAGTCCACGTGGCCCCGAAGATGACTGTCTGCGTGAAGATCCCGGCGATCAGGAACTCGCGGTAGGACATCCCGGGAACCTGGATGGCACTACCGAACACGTACGCGAACAGCAGCACGAACATGATCGGCGACAACGTGGTGAACACGATGAGGTCGGGGACGCGCTTGATCTTGATCATGTTGCGCTTGGCGATCGTGAGCCCGTCCGCGAGCGCGGTGTGCACGGACGCGGTCTGTGGGGCGCTCATGAGACGTGCTCCTCTTCGGCTTCGTGTCCGGTCAGGGTGAGGAACACGTCGTCCAGGGTCGGTCGGCGCAGACCGACGTCGAACACCTTCACTCCTCGATCGGAGAGGCGGCCCAGCGCCTCGACGAGGGCGTCCGCACCGCCGGTCACCGGCACCGTCACACGGCGGACGTTCTCCTCCACCAGGATGTCCCCAGCGGCGAGTGGGGCCAGTTCGTCGCGCACGACGGAGAGTTCGATGCCCTCCCGGACGCTCAACTCGATGCGCTCACCGCCCACGCGGTCCTTCAATTCGTCGGCAGTTCCGCGGGCGATGACCGAACCGTGGTCGATCACGGCGATCTGGTCGGCGAGGCGCTCGGCTTCTTCCATGTACTGGGTGGTCAGGAGAAGCGTGGTGCCCCTGGCGACGAGATTGTCGATGACATCCCAGAGCGCCAGCCGGGCGCGGGGGTCGAGCCCGGTGGTCGGTTCGTCCAGGAACAACACTTCCGGCTCGGCGACGAGTGCTCCCGCGAGGTCGAGACGACGACGCATGCCACCCGAGTAGCCCTTGACGGGGCGATCTCCTGCCTCGACCAGGTCGAACTGTTCGAGCAGTTCGCGGGCGCGCGCCTTACTGCGCTTGCCCCCGAGGTGGTAGAGCCGCCCCACCATCTCGAGGTTCTCGAAACCGGTGAGGTACTCGTCGACGGCGGCGTACTGACCCGACGCCCCGATCCGGGATCGAAGCACCCGCGCATCGTGGACGACGTCGAGACCGGCCACCTCCGCCCGGCCGGCATCCGGGACGAGAAGGGTGGTGAAGACCCGCACCGCCGTCGTCTTGCCGGCGCCGTTCGGGCCGAGCAGCGCCATCACCGTTCCCGACGGGACCGCGAGGTCGACCCCGTCCAGTGCCGTGACCTTGCCGTACTTCTTGACCAGACCCTCTGCCGTTATCGCATCGACCATCAGAAGTTCCCATCCGTTGGCGTCTGGACCCAGTGTGACTCGAGGCACCGACAGGTTGCAGGAAATATTCGACGTTCCCGGCGGGCCCGGTGCGGCGGTAGTCTGAAATCCGAGCAGGTCAGCGCGCAGATCTTCGGCAGGAGACAGTGATGTCCGACGCGGCGTCGGAACTCCGGACGGGCCGTGCGGCCTTCGAACAACGAGACTGGCGCGACGCCTACGCCCGACTGTCGGGCGCCGACCGGCAGGACCCGCTGTCCGGTGACGACCTCGAACTGGTCGCCACCGCCGCCTACCTGCTCGGTGAGGACGACGCCAGCACCGAATGGTGGGAACGGGCGGTGCACGAGTGGGCCCGCGCGGGTCGGCCGGTGCGCTCCGCGCGGTGCGCGTTCTGGCTCTCGTTCGTTTTGATCATGCGGGGCGAGCAGGCGCGCGGCGGCGGCTGGCTGAGCAAGGCCCAGCGACTGCTGGACACCGCGGGGGTGGACTGCGCCGAACGCGGCTACCTACTGGTGCCGCAGGGACTGAGGCGGATCGACGCCGGTGACGGCACCGCCGCGCGCGACATCTTCCGTGCGATCACGGAGACCGGCACCCGGTTCGCCGACCCGGACCTGACGACGCTGGGGGTGCTGGGCACCGGTCATTCGCTCGTCCTGCTGGGGGAGGTCGCCGACGCGGTGTCCGCGTTCGACGAGGCGATGGTCGGGGTGACGTCCGACGAGGTGTCCCCGGTGGTGGCGGGGATCGTGTACTGCGCCGTGATCGAGCAGTGCCAGAACATGTGCGATCTCCGCCGGTCCAGGGAATGGACTGTGGCGCTGGAGGAGTGGTGCTCTTCGCAACCCGACCTCGTCCCCTACCGCGGTCAGTGCCTCGTCCACCGCGCCGAGATCCTGCAACTGCAGGGCGAGTGGCCCACGGCGATGGACTCGGCGCGGCGGGCGCACGAGCGGCTCGCCTCGCACGCCGCGGCCGGGTCCGCCGCCTACGTGATGGCCGACCTCCATCGCCTGCGCGGCGAGGTCGCCCAGGCCGAGAAGCTGTTTCTGGAGGCGAACCGCTGGGGCAGGCGGCCGCAGCCCGGACTCGCGCTGATGCGGATGGCGCAGGGGCGGGTCGGCAGCGCGGTCGCTTCGATCCGCTGTGCGGTGGACGAGTCCACCGGCGCCGTGGAACGCGCCCGGCTGCTGCCCGCCTGCGTGGACATCCTGCTCGCCGCCGGCGACGTCCCGGCGGCTCGCGCCGCAGCCGACGAACTCGACTCGATTGCAACACGATTCGCGATCCCCTACCTGTGCGCACTGTCCGCTCAGGCGTCGGGGTCGGTGCTGCACGCCGAAGGTCGGGGCAGCGACGCGCTGACCGTTCTGCGCGACGCGTGGCGACGCTGGCAGGACATCGGCGCTCCCTACGAGTGCGCGCGGGTCCGGGAGTCGGTCGCGCTGGTGTGCCGCGACCTGGGGGACGACGACACCGCGCAGATGGAGCACGACCTCGCGTCCGCCACCTACCGGCAACTGGGCGCGGTCCCGGATCTCGAGCGACTCCGGGCGGAGTTCCGCCCCGACCCGGCGGTCAGCACTCCCCTGACCCCGCGTGAGGTGTGCGTGCTCCGCCTCGTGGCGGCGGGCAAGAGCAACCGGGCGGTGGCGACGGAACTGTTCCTCAGCGAGAAGACGGTCGCGCGGCACCTGAGCAACATCTTCGTCAAGCTGGGGATCTCGTCGCGGTCCGCGGCCACGGCCTATGCGTACGAGCATCGCCTCGTCGGGCCGTCTGCATGAAAGTACCCATACGGTCGTACGTATCTGCGCCATTCTCCCGACGCGCCGAGATGGGCCCGGTCATAGCGTTGAGCATGACCACCGATCACCTCAGGGAAGAAGGCAGACGATGTCCACAGAACGCTTCGAGACGATCGTGATCGGCGCAGGACAGGCCGGCCTCGCCACCGGATACCACCTCACAAGATGCGGGCAGCGATTCGTGATCCTCGACGCCCACGACCGCGTCGGAGACGTGTGGCGGGAGCGATTCGACTCGCTCCGGCTCTACAGTCCCGCCCGGTACGACGGACTGCCCGGCTGGGGAATTCCCGCCCCGGCGTGGTCCTGGCCCGGGAAGGACGAGGTCGCCGACTACTTCGAGGCCTACGCGCAGCGATTCGCGCTCCCGATCCGGACCGGCACCACCGTCGACGGCCTGTCCCGTGACGGCGACCGTTACGTCGTCACCGCCGGGACGGACCGATTCGAGGCCGACAACGTCGTCGTCGCCTCCGGGACCTGGCAGTCCCCGGTCGTCCCGGATCTCGCCGAGCGCCTCGACCCCCGGATCCGGCAACTGCATTCGAGCGACTACCGCAATCCGTCGCAACTGCAGGACGGGCCGGTGCTGGTGGTCGGGTGCAGCCACTCCGGCGCGGACATCGCGCTGGAGGCCTCCCGTTCGCATCGCACCACGATCTGCGGGCCCGTCCGCGGGGAGGTGCCGTTCGACATCGAGGGACGCCTCGCCCACCTCGCGGTCCCGATCATGTGGTTCATGGCCAATCACGTTCTGACGGAACGCACCCCCGTCGGCCGGAAGATGTGCACCCACGTCCGCTCGGGCGGCGGACCACTCCTGCGGGTCAAGCGGGCCGACCTGGCTGCGGCCGGTGTGGAGCACTTCCCCGCGAAGGTCACCGGCGTCCACGACGGCAGACCGGTCCTCGACGACGGCACCGCATTCGACGTCCGCAACGTCATCTGGTGCACCGGGTTCCGCAAGGACACGTCGTGGATCCAGATCCCCGTCACCGGCTCCGACGGGTGGCCCGAGCAGTCCCGCGGAGTCTCACCGGACCATCCGGGACTGTATTTCGTGGGGCTGCCGTTCCTGCAGGCGTTCGCGTCGATGCTCACCGGCGGGGTGGGCAGGGATGCCCGGTACGTCGCGAAACACATTGCGCGCAGGCGGACACGGACCGGGCTCAGGCCGTCAGCACCAACCCTGACGTAGGCACACCGGTCCCGGCGGTGACCAGGACGTTCTGCACGCCGGAGACCTGGTTCACGGACGTGCCGCGGATCTGTCGCACGCCCTCGGCGATGCCGTTCATCCCGTGGATGTAGGCCTCGCCGAGCTGGCCTCCGTGGGTATTGAGCGGCAGGCTGCCGTCGAGGTCGATGGCACCGTCGGCGATGAAGTCCTTGGCCTCACCGCGGCCGCAGAAGCCGAGTTCTTCGAGCTGCATCAATACGTACGGGGTGAAGTGGTCGTAGAGGACGGCCAGATCCATGTCCTGCGGTCCGAGCCCGGCCTGATCCCACAGCTGCCTGCCGACCAGCTCCATCTCGGGCAGTCCCGCGAGCTCCGGGCGGTAGTAGCTGG
The DNA here is from genome assembly GCF_000280725.2 of Rhodococcus sp. JVH1. Classification (NCBI taxonomy): domain Bacteria; kingdom Bacillati; phylum Actinomycetota; class Actinomycetes; order Mycobacteriales; family Nocardiaceae; genus Rhodococcus; species Rhodococcus sp. JVH1. Next base: position 3,051,825 of record NZ_CP166289.1, read on the forward strand.
TCATGATGTACTGGTCGCTGCCGCTCCCCTGGGCCGCCGCCGCGATCACGGCCGGTTTCTGCTTCAGGTTCTTCGCCCGCTCCGGTGACGTGACCACGATCGCGATGCCGCCGTCCGACTCCTGGCAGCAGTCGAGCAGGTGCAGGGGCTCGGCGATGAAGCGGGAGTTCTGGTGGTCGTCGAGCGTGATCGGTTTGCCGTAGAAGAAGGCGTTCGGATTGGTGGCGGCATGCTTGCGGTCGGTGACCGCGACCCGACCGAAATCCTCACTCGTAGCGCCGTATTCGTGCATGTACCGCTGGGCGACCATCGCGACGAACGCCGCCGGCGTCGACAGGCCGTGCGGGTAGGAGAACGCGTTGTCGGTACCCGACGAGTTCACCTGCTGCACCAGACCGGAGTTCACCTGCCCGAAGCGCATCCCCGACCGCTCGTTGAACGCCCGGTACGCCACCACCACGTCGGCGACACCGGTGGCCACCGCCATCGCCGCCTGCTGCACGGTCGCGCACGCCGCACCTCCGCCGTAGTGGATGCGGCTGAAGAACTTCAGATCCGGAATCCCGACCGAACGGGCCACGGCCGCTTCGGTGTTGGTGTCCATCGTGAAAGATGTCAGGCCGTCGACGTCCGCGGGGGGCAGCCCGGCGTCGTCGAGCGCCGCCGTGACCGCCTCTGCCGCCAGCCGTAATTCGCTGCGGCCCGAATTCTTCGAGAAGTCCGTGGCGCCGATACCGGCGATGACAGCCTTGCCCGACAGCCCGCTCATGCACCCGCTCCGTTCGTGCGTCCGTCCAGGACGAGGGTCACCTTCGACGTGATGTGGTCGCCGAGACCGTTCTTCCCGACGACGTCCAGCGTGACGACGCCGTCGCCCACCGACGCCACCGTGCCGCTCAGGGTGAGGGTGTCGTACGCGTACCACGGAACGCCGAGGCGCAACGCGATCGACTTGATCACCGCGGTCGGCCCCGCCCAGTCGGTGACGAACCGCTGCACCAGACCCGTGTCGGTGAGGATGTTGACGAAGATGTCCTTCGACCCGCGTTGCTGCGCGAGGTCGCGGTCGTGGTGGACGTCCTGGAAGTCGCGTGTCGCCAGTGCGGCCGAGACGACGAACGTCGGGTCGCCAGTGACGGTCAATTCCGGAAGCGTCGTTCCCACCGCGACATCGAGAGTGGACGTCATGACTGCTCCTTCGCTCCGCGCTGCCACGCGTACAGGGTCCACGGCGTGCCGCCCGTCTCGTCGTCGCCCGGGAAGTCGAGGTAGATCGCTTCCACCGGCATCCCGACCGTCACCTCGGCGGGGTCGACGCCGCGCAGCTCACCGAGCATGCGGACGCCTTCCTCCAGTTCGACCAGCGCCACTACGAACGGCAGCGAGCGTCCCGGCACCTTCGGCGCGTGGTGGACCACGTAACTGAACACGGTGCCGCGGCCCGACGCGACGACGTAGTCCGTCGTCTCCGTCTTGTCCTTCCACAGCGCGGGCACCGGTGGGTGCTGCAGCGATCCGTCCTCACGCTGCTGGATCCGCAACTCGTGCGCGGCCACCCCGTCCCAGAAGAACTGGGTGTCCTGCGAGGCGCTGGGCCGCATCAGCTTGGTGGGGTCCAGATCGTCGAAAGATGCACCCTGCCCGTTCGCCGACGGTGACACCGGTTCGGCGGGTTTGGGCGCGAACTTCAGGATGCGGAACAGCATCTCGGCGACGACCTCGTCGGTGCCGTCGTCGCCGGCGACCTGCCACAGGCTGCGGGTGGTGAAGAACCACCCCTCACCGAGGCCCGTCTTCTTCGGACCCACGAGGTCCTCGAGGGTCGTGGTGATGGTGACCTCCTCACCGACCCTCAGGTAGCGGTGGTAGATCTGATCGCAGTTGGTGGCGACGACGGACGTGAACCCGGCCTCGTCGAGGATCGTCGTCATGCGGCCGAGCGGGTCGTCGGGTTGCCGGACGGCGTTCAGCCCCTGCATCGTCCACACCTGCGCCATCGCGGGCGGGGCCACGATGCCGTCGTGTCCCGCTGCCCGCGCCGCCGCCTCGTCGACGTAGATCGGATTCCGGTCGCCGATCGCCTCCACCCAGTTGCGGATCATCGGCAGGTTGATCGGGTCACGTCCGGGGCGAGGGGCGCTCGGACCCGCCGACCGGACCTCGTCCGCGGCAGCGAGAATCTGTTCGGAACTCATTTCGCGCGGCGCTCCTATCGCGGGACTCGGGGAAGTTTCAGGCCGGCTGTCGCGATCAGCTCACGCATCACCTCGTTGACACCGCCACCGAACGTGATGACGAGGTTGCGCTTCACCTGCATGTCGAGCCACCTCATGAGATCGGCGGTCTCCGGCTCGGACGGGTCGCCGTAGCGTCCGACGATCTCTTCGACGAGCCGGCCGATCCGCTGAATACGTTCGGTGGCGAACACTTTCGTCGCGGACGCGTCGGCGATGTCGACGGCGTCCGCCTCACTCGACGCCACCTGCCAGTTGAGTAGTTCGTTGAGGCGGAACGTCGCGTGGATCTCGCCGAGCGCGCGCCGCACGTCCGGCTCGTCGAGCAGGTCGTGCGCGACCGCCCAGTTGCGGATGCGGTCGTAGAGACCGCCGACCCGGCCCGCCGGCCCGAGCATGACGCGTTCGTGGTTGAGCTGGGTGGTGATGAGTCGCCAGCCCTGATTCTCCTCACCGACCAGCATGTCGGCGGGAACCCGGACGTCGGAGTAGTAGGTGGCGTTGACGTGATGCGCACCGTCGCACGTGATGATCGGCGTCCAGCTGTAGCCCGGGTCCTTGGTGTCCATGATCAGGATGGAGATGCCGCGGTGACGCGAATCCGCCGAGCCCGTCCGGACGGCGAGCCACAGGTAGTCGGCGTCGTGACCGCCGGTGGTGAAGATCTTCTGCCCGTTGACGATGTACTCGTCACCCACGCGCACGGCAGTGGTCCGCAGCGCCGCGAGGTCGGTGCCCGCTTCCGGTTCGGTGTAGCCGATCGCGAAGTGCACCTCGCCGGCGAGGATCGCGGGCAGGAACTTGCGCTTCTGCTCCTCCGTCCCGTACTTCTGCAGCGTCGGACCCACCGTTTGCAGCGTGACCGCGGGCAGCGGAACGTCGGCGCGGGTCGCCTCGTTGACGAAGATCTGCTGCTCGATCTCGCCGAAGCCGCGGCCCCCGAAGTCCACCGGCCAGCCCACCCCGAGCCAGCCGTCCTTGCCCATCCGGCGGATGACCTCGCGGTAGGTGCTGCCGTGGCGCTCCGTGCGCATCACCTCGGCCTCGGCAGGCGAGATCAGCCCGGAGAAGTAGCGCCGCAGTTCCGCTTGCAGCTCACGCTGCTCGTCGGTCAGATCGATGAACACCGGGCCCCCACGAGGTCGAGTCGGTACGAGGCGCCGCCCACGAGGCGGGCCAGGTCTTTGGCGGTCGAGTAGTAGCGGTGCAGCGGGTACGTGACATCGACGCCGATCCCGCCGTGCAGGTGGTGCAGAACCTGCATGGCGGCAGGCACTTCGGCGGCGATCCAGTACGCCATCACGTCCAGATCGTCCTGGGCGTCCAGGCCTTCGGACACCCGCCACGACGCCGCGAGCGCCGACACGTGGAGGGTACGGGACGTGACGTAGACGTCGGCGATCTGCTGCGAGACGGCCTGGAACGTGGCGAGCGGCTTGCCGAACTGGTGGCGCGTCGCGAGGTGTTCTCCTGCCAGAACCGTTGCCCCCGACAGCAGTCCGTCCGCGACCGCTCCGATGGACGCCAGGGCGATGCGGTACAGCGTCTGCACCGCGTCGTCGCCGGCCGCGAGCAGTTCACCGCGCGCGCCGTCGAACGTGATCGCGAATTCCGGGCTACCCGACGCCGAGGGGGTCGGCGTGAGCGTGACGCCTGCCGCGCCCGGGTCCACCAGCACCACCCCGGTGTCCGTGGGCACGAGGATCCGGTGTGCCCGCTCGGCGAAGGGAACCGCGAGCACGCGCCCGGTGACGGAGTAGCCGTTCCCGTCCGCGACCGCGGTCACCGAGGGCCGGGCCGGGAACTGCGCCCCGGGTTCGGCGAGCGCCGCGGTGAACGTGCGGCCGTCGGCGAGACCGGTGAGCAGTGCGTCCTGTTGGGCGTCGTCGCCCAGCGCGACGATGGGCAGCACACCGAATCCGAGCGTTGCGAGGGCCGGGACCAGCGCCGCCTTCCGCCCGACCTCGGTGAGCAGCGCACCGACGTCGGTGACCGAGAGCCCTTCACCGCCGAGACGTTCCGGCAGTGCGAGGGTCAGCAGGTCGGCGTCGGCGAACGCGGCCCAGAGGGCGTCGTCGTCGAGGTCGCGGGCCAGCAGTCCGGCCGCGACCTGGGCCACGGCCTCCTGGGTTTCGTCTCGAGTGAAGTCCACGCTGACAATCCCACTTTCAATTTAGAACGTGTTCTAGTTGTATCACCATCCCGGACCTCGCGAAAGACCATCGCGACGCGGCTCAGCCCCGCGGCAGCCCGAGAATCCGCTCGGCCGCGACCGTCAGCAGGATCTGCGTCGTTCCGCCCGCAATGGACAGGCAGCGCGTATTGAGGAACTCCCGCGCCAGCGGCCCCTCCACCCAGCCGTCCACACCACCGAGTTCCATCGCGAATTCCGCGACCGCCTGCCGCTGGCGGACCCCGACCAGCTTGCGGACACTCGATTCCGGTCCCGGGTCCTGACCGTCCAGCTGCCGGAGGGTGGTGCGCAGTTCGAGCTGCGAGCCGACGAGCGCGTTACCGATGAGATGCCCGAGCCTGTCGTCGGTCACGGGGTCGCCGACCCCCGCGAGCGCGAGCAGTTCCTCCATCGCCGCACCGAGCGAGGAGCCCCCGCCCATCGCGACCCGCTCGTTGGCCAGCGTGGTGCGGGCCAGCTTCCAGCCGTCGCCGAGATTCCCGACCACCAGCTCGTCCGGCACGAACACGTCCTCGAGATACACCTCGTTGAACAGGGCGTCGCCGGTGATCTCGCGCAGCGGCGAGATGGTGATGCCGGGGCTCGTCATGTCGACGAGGAAGTAGCTGATGCCCCTGTGTTTGGGCGCGTCCCGGTCGGTGCGGGCCAGGCAGATCGCCCAGTCCGCTTCCTGCGCCCTCGACGTCCACACCTTCTGACCGTTCAGCCGCCACCCGCCGTCCACCTTCTCCGCCGACGTCCGCAGCGCCGCGAGGTCGGAGCCGGCGCCGGGTTCGCTGAACAGCTGGCACCAGATGATCTCGCCGCGCAGCGTCGGGGTGGCGAAGCGTTCGATCTGCTCGGCGCTGCCGTGCTCGAGGATCGTCGGCACGGCCCACCAGCCGATCACGAGGTCGGGCCTGCCGACCCCGGCGGCCGCCAGCTCCTCCTCGATCAGGATCTGTTCGGCGGCGCGCGCACCCCGTCCGTAGGGTGCGGGCCAGTGCGGGGCCAGGTAACCCGACTCCGCGAGGGCCGCGCGTCGCTCCGACTCCGGCCGCGCCACCAGGTCGGCGATCTCGGCGCGGATCTGCGCCCGCTCGTCGTCGAGCCCGGACAGGTCGATCGACAGGTGCCTGCGAGCACCGGCCCGCGTCAGTTCCGTGACCCGCGCCCGCCAGCGGGCGGAGCCGCCGAGCAGCTGCCGCAGCGACGTCGCCCGGCGCAGGTAGAAGTGCGCGTCGTGTTCCCAGGTGAAGCCGATCCCGCCGAGCACCTGGATGCAGTCCTTGGCGGTCTCGACGGCGGCGTCGAGCGTGAGCGACGCCGCGACCGCGGCCGCGATCGGCAGCTCGCCGCCGTCCGCGTCCCACGCGTCCTCCGCCGCCACGGCCGCATCCCACGCCGCTGCACCGGACTGTTCGACGCGGCACAGCATCTCCGCGCACAGATGCTTGATCGCCTGGAACGATCCGATCGGTTTGCCGAACTGCTCGCGAATCTTGGCGTACTCCACCGCCGTTCGCAGACACCAGGCCGCGATCCCGGATGCCTCCACGGCGGCGAGGGTCGCGGCGAGGTCGGCCACGAGCCCGTCCCGCACGCCGGTGACCACCCGGTCGGCCGCCACCGCCACACGATCGCAGCGCACCCGCGCGAGCGGGCGGCTCTTGTCGATCGTGTCGGCGACCGTGACGTCCAGGCCGTCGGCTTCGCCGTCGATCAGACACCACACGACGCCGTCGCCCGCGTCGGCGGACAGCAGCACGGACACCCCCGTGTCACCGCCGATCGCGAAGCCCGCGTCGCCGGTGACGGTCAACCCGCCGTCGGCCCCGAGCGTCGCGTTCACCGGGGAGTTGCTGCCGAGAGCCACCGCGCACGGCATCGCGCCGTCGGCGAGGTCCTCGGACCACCGTTTCGCGGCGGCGCCGGAGCTGCGGCCGACGACGAGCGCGGCGAGAGCGGTCGAGAGAACAGGGCCCGGGACGAGTTCAGTCGCGGCCTGTTCGAGCATCGCGGCGAGATCGACGATCTCCGCTCCCGACCCCCCGACCTCTTCGGGGACGGCGACCGAGAAAATTCCGAGCGAGGCGAAGGACGGCCACGACGTCCGCCACGAATCTGCTGGTCCTTGCCGTACTGTGACCAGCGGGTCCGTGGACCGCGCCCAAGCCTGGATCGAACCCGCTGCAGCCCTCTGTTCCTCGGTGGTGGCGATTGTCACAACGGGTATCCGCCTCTCCTGAATGACACATTCGTCTAGAACGTGTTCTAATATGACACCTGGCCATGAGTCAAGGCGCGAAGGAAAACAGGTAATGACGACCAGCTCTCGATCACGGTCCTCGACGGTCGCTGCGGCGACGCTGGGCGAGGACGATCTCAGTTCCAACGCGCAGAAGGAACGGCGCAAGCGGATCCTCGACGCGACCCTGGCCCTGGCCTCCAAGGGCGGATACGAAGCCGTGCAGATGCGGGCCGTCGCCGAACGCGCCGACGTCGCCGTGGGGACGCTGTACCGCTACTTCCCGTCCAAGGTGCACCTGCTGGTGTCGGCGCTCGCCCGCGAGTTCGAGCGAATCGACTCGCGGGGAAAGAACCCGCCGGGCCGGAACCCGCTCGAGCGGATGCAGCTCATCCTCAGCCAGATCACCCGGGCCATGCAGCGCGACCCACTGCTGACCGAGGCCATGACGCGCGCCTTCATGTTCGCCGACGCCTCCGCCGCCGCCGAGGTCGATCAGGTGGGCAAGCTGATGGACCGCCTGTTCGCCCGCGCGATGACGGACACCGAGCCCACCGAAGACCAGTTGGCCGTCGCCCGCGTCATCTCCGACGTGTGGCTGTCGAACCTGGTGGCCTGGCTCACACGCCGCTCGTCCGCGACCGATGTCGCGAATCGGCTCGAACTCACCGTCGAACTGCTGCTCGGTGACGGAAGCCGCAGACCCGAGTAGGACGCGATCGGGGCACAGCCCCGGCCGAGAACGCGCTCACAGCCGTCACATCCCCTAGATTTGAACATGTGAGCGCCCATGATCTGTCCATCGAACTTCGTCGTGCCCTCTCGAGGGTTGCGCGGACCCCTCGCCTGCTCGTCGCTTCCGACTACGACGGCACGATGGCCCCCATCGTCTCCGACCCCGAGAAGGCGTTCCCCCACGCCGAATCGGTGCGCGCTCTCCGCGCCCTGGCCAGCCTCGCCGGAACGACGGCGGCCGTGATCTCGGGCCGGGCACTCAAGGACCTTGCCGCGCTGTCGCGGCTGCCCGCCGAGGTTCAGCTGGTCGGCAGCCACGGCTCGGAATTCGACATCGGGTTCATCCATGCGATCGACGCCGACGCCAAGAAACTTCTCGGTGAGATCACCGAGGAACTCACCCGGATCGCCACGCTGCACGCCGGTACGTCGGTGGAGGCGAAGCCGGCCAGCGTCGCCCTCCACGTCCGCAACGCCGACGCCGAGGAAGGTGCCCTGGCCCTGGCCGCCGTGCGCGCCGACGCCGGACAGCGCGTTGGCGTGCAGGTCACCGAGGGCAAGTCCGTCATCGAACTGGCCGTCGTCGCCACCGACAAGGGCCATGCGCTCGACCTGATCCGTCACCAGGACGGTGCGACGGCAGCCGTCTTCGTCGGCGACGACGTCACCGACGAGAAGGCGTTCGCGCGTCTCCAGGGCCCCGACCTCGGCGTGAAGGTGGGCCCCGGCGAGAGTCTCGCCGAATTCCGGGTGTCGACCACCGAAGACGTGGCCGCGGCCCTCGCGTTCCTGCTCGAGGAGCGCCGCACCTGGCTGTCCGGGGCACACGCCCCGCCGATCGAGCGCCTCACCATGCTCGCCAGCCCGCGGACCGTCGCACTCGTCACCCCCGACGCGACCCTCACCTGGCTGTGTCATCCCGAACCCGACTCGGCGTCCGTGTTCGCGCATCTGCTCGGCGGACCGGAGGCCGGCCATTTCAGTGTCGGCCCGCACCGCAGCGCGCTGCCGCTGAGCCAGCGGTACATCGACAGCACCATGACTGTGCAGACACGGTGGGCCAGCCTCTCCGTCACCGACTACCTGCCGCACGACGTCCGCCAGGGCCGCACCGACCTGACCCGGGTGATCAGCGGGCAGGCCGCCGCCGTCGTGACGTTCGCACCGCGGCCCGAGTTCGGGCAGGGCCAGGTCATCCTCGAGGCGGTCTCCGAGGGACTGCGGGTGCACGGGACCAACGAGCCGATCGTGCTGCGCTCCCCCGGCGTGCAGTGGAACGTCACGTCCGACGGCAACCAGCAGACCGCGCATGCCGTCGTCGACCCGTCCGGCGGTGACGTCGTCCTGGAATTGCGATGCGGTACCGAAGAACTCGGACCGTCGGAGACACCCGAGGAGGAGCGTCGCGCGCTGGCCGAATCGTATTGGTCGGACTGGGCGAAGAGCCTCACCCTGCCCACCCTCAAACCCGACCTGATGAAGCGTTCCGCGCTCACCCTCCGCGGTCTGGTGCACGTCGACTCCGGAGCAATCATGGCGGCCGCCACCACCTCGCTGCCCGAGGAGATCGGCGGCGTCCGCAACTGGGACTACCGCTACTGCTGGCTGCGCGACGCGGCGCTTACCGCGTCCGCGCTCGTCAGCCTCGGCTCGCTGAGCGAGGCCGAGGGCTACCTCGACTGGGTGCACGACGTCCTCGAGACGCTGCCCGGCCCCGAACGCCTGCACCCCCTCTACACGCTGCACGGTGGCGGTCTGCCGCCCGAGGCCGTCATCGACTCGCTGCCCGGCTACGCGGGCTCGCGGCCGGTCCGCATCGGCAACGCGGCCAACCAGCAGGTGCAACTCGACGTGTTCGGGCCCATCGTCGAACTCATCCACGACCTGTCCCACGCCCGCGAGAAGCAGGGCGTCGAAGTGGCGCTCAACGACCGCGACTGGGAACTGGTCTGCGCCATGGTCGAGGCCGTGGAACGTCGCTGGTTCGAACCCGATCACGGCATCTGGGAGATCCGCGACAACCCGCGTCACCACGTGTACTCGAAGGTGATGGGCTGGGTCACCGTCGACCGTGCGGTGGCGCTGGCCGAGCACTTCGGCCGCGACGTCGAGCCCGGCTGGACGTCGTTGCGCGACAAGATCGCCGAGGAGGTGCGCGAGAAGGGCTGGAAGGACGAGGTCCGCTCGTACACCGCCGCCTACGACGGCACCGACCTCGACGCCGCCACCCTGTACATCGGACTGTCCGGGCTGATCGACCCGTCGGACGAGAAGTTCGCCGCCACCGTCACGGCCACCGAGGCGGAACTGCGCAGCGGCTCGACCGTGTACCGGTACCACCACGACGACGGGCTGCCCGGCACCGAGGGCGGGTTCCACCTCTGTGCGGCCTGGCTGGTCGAGGCGTACCTGCTGATCGGTCAGCGGTCGCAGGCGGAGGCGTTGTTCGCGCAACTGGTCGACGCCGCCGGGCCGACCGGGCTTCTCAGCGAGGAGTACGACCCCGTCGCCGAGCGGTCGCTGGGCAACCACCCCCAGGCGTACAGCCACCTGGGATTGCTGCGTTGCGCTCAGCTCCTGGCCTGAACGTGAGGCCGGGTCAGCGCTTGGCGGGCCCGGCCGTCGAACCCCGCAGCAGTTCGGTCTCGAGCATCTCGACGATCGCGACGCCGGAGTGCGACGGGGACATGAGCAGGGCACCCGCCCGGCGACCCTTCTCCTCCTGGGGTTGCCGCACGGTGGTCAGGCCCTCACGCAGTGCGTCGTCGACTCCGTCGAATCCGGTGATCGACAGCCGGCCGGGCACGTCGATGCCCTGCCAGCGCGCCCAGTCCAGCGCGCCGAGCGCGAGGACGTCGGTGGTGCACACGAGTGCGGTGATTCTCGGATTCACGCCGAGCGCCTGCGCGGCAGCGGCGTGCCCCGACTTCCCGGTGTGCTCGAACCGCTCGACGACGGTCAGCGTCCGAGGGTCCAGGCCGGCGTCCGACATGGCGTCGCGCACTCCCTCGATGCGTTCGCGCTGCACGTGGAAGTTCGGTGACCGCAGACGCTCGGCGTCGGCGACCCCGTCCGAGCGGTCGCGCCCCAGCCTCATGCTCAGCACGCCGATGTCGCGGTGGCCGAGCCCGATCAGATAGTCGGCGAGGCCCCGCATCGCGCCGCGGTCGTCGATCCCGACGAGCGACGCACCCGGGATCTCGCGCGGCTGATCGCACACGACCATCGGCAGGTGACGTTCGCACACCGCCGCGAGGTACGGGTCGTCGTCCGCCACCGAGTACACGACGAACCCGTCGACGCCCGCCTGCTGCACGACCGCGGCGGCGTCCGCCTCCTCGCGTCCCGGGCCGGCCGGAATCAGCAGCAGACCCTGCCCGGCGGCCTCGCACGACTCAGCCAGTCCGGACAGAAAGCTCATCGCGGCGGGGTCGCGGAAGGAGTAACTGAGGGCCTCGGTGAGCAGCAGTCCGACGGCACCGGCCCTGCGGGTGCGCAGGGATCGGGCCACCGGGTCGGGGCCGGGGTAGCCGCGGCGCTTGGCCGCCTGCAACACCCGGTCGCGCAGTTCCGCGGAGAGTTGATCCGGCCGGTTGTACGCGTTGGACACCGTCGTGCGCGAAATATTGAGCTCGGCCGCGAGCGACGCCAGCGTGGCTTGGCGACGAGGCTGTCGAGACCTGGGCATAGGGGGACGTTAGTACCTGGCCCCCGTTCGGGCGCGTCGGGGCTGCGCCGAAAGTGCACTACCAGGACCTATCCGCTAAAGTGCAACGGTAACGGTTTCCAATAGCGTTTAGCGTTCGTCTTCGGTCAGGAGTTTTCTGTGCGCGCTTCCTCAGGTTTTCGTGCCGCCACGGCGGCCGTCGGGCTGTCGTTCGCCGCGGCCCTCACCCTCACCGCGTGCGGCTCCGACACGACCGGTGACGGCACGCTGACCGTCGTCGCGTCGACGAACGTGTGGGGCAGCGTCGCGCAGGCCGTCGCCGGCGACAAGGTGGACGTCACCTCGATCATCACCGAACCGTCGTCCGACCCGCACTCGTTCGAGGCGAGCCCCACCGACGCCGCCAAGCTCACCGACGCCTCCCTGATCGTCTACAACGGCGGCGGGTACGACCACTTCGTCGACGACATCATCGGCACCGGCAACAGCGACCAGCTCACCGTCAACGCATTCGACCTCCTCGAGGGCGGCGCGCACGCGGGCGAGGACGAGCACTCCGGCGGCGGCGACTCGGACGGCGGCGACTCGCACGAGGGCCACGACCACGGCGACGTCAACGAGCACGTCTGGTTCGACGTCGACACCGTCGACGCCACCGCGCAGTCCATCGCGGACAAGCTCGGCCAACTCGACCCCGACAACGCCGACGCCTACAAGGCCAACGCCGCCACCTTCCACGGTCAGCTCGAGCAGATCTCCGCGATCACCGACGGCATCGTGGCAGCGCACAAGGACGCACCCGTCGCCCAGACCGAACCGATCGCCTACTACCTGCTGCAGTCCGCGGGCCTGAAGGACGTCACCCCGCCCGATTTCACGAGCGCCATCGAGAACGGCAACGACCCCGCACCCGCCGCCATCGCCGCGACGCGACAGCTGCTCACCGGCAAGCAGGTGCAGGCCCTCGTCTACAACGTGCAGACGCAGGACCGGGTCACCCAGGACGTGCGGGCCACGGCCGAGTCGGCGGGAATCCCCGTCGTCGAGGTGACCGAAACCCTGCCCGAAGGCCTGGACTACATTCAGTGGCAGACCAACACCGCCGAGTCGCTTGCTGCGGCTCTGCAATAGAACTGATCGGCTTGTGACAGAACCCACTTCGAAGAACGCCGGCAACGGTCGCGTCCCCGCACTGGAATTGACGGGGGCGCGACTGTCCTTCGGCGAACGCACACTCTGGCAGGACCTCGACCTCACCGTGGAACCCGGCGAATTCGTCGCCGTCCTCGGACCCAACGGGTCGGGCAAGACGTCGCTGCTGAAGGTGCTGCTCGGCCAGCTCGCCCTCAGCTCCGGTACCGCGCGCATCGCCGGATCCCCGGCGCGGAAGGGCAATTCGCACGTCGGGTACATCCCCCAGCAGAAGTCGCTCGACGACGGACTGCCGCTGCGGGGCCGCGACCTCGTCGGCCTCGGCGTCGACGGCCACCAGTGGGGAACCGGTCTCCTCCGGCGAGGCCGACGCCGTGCGATCGTCGACGCGGCAATCGCCGAAGTCGGCGCCGAGAACTACGCGGACGCACCGATCGGTTCCATGTCCGGCGGTGAGCAGCAACGACTGCGGATCGCGCAGGCCCTCGTCGGCAACCCCCAGATCCTGCTGTGCGACGAACCGCTGCTCAGCCTCGACCTGGCCAACCAGAATCTCGTGTCGGGCCTCATCGACCGACGGCGCCGCACCCACGACACCGCGGTGCTGTTCGTCACCCACGAGATCAACCCGATCCTCCCCCTCGTCGACCGCGTGCTCTACCTCGTCGACGGACAGTTCCGCATCGGCAAACCCGAAGAGGTCATGACATCGGAGGTGCTGTCCGAGCTGTACCGCACCGACGTGGAGGTGCTGCACGTACGCGGCCGCCTCGTCGTCATCGGCACCGGCGACGCCATCGACGCGCTCGGCAGCGCGGGCGGCCTCCGCCCCGGTGAGGGTGTGCACCACACGGACGAGGGACACGCATGAGCAACAAGTTCACCGACGCGATGTCGCGCATGTTCGACGTCTCGGCCACCGTCGACCTCCTGCAGTACGACTTCGTCCAGCAAGCGCTGATCGCAGGCGCCATCCTCGGCCTGCTGGCAGGAGCCATCGGCCCCCTCATCGTCAGCAGGCAGATGTCGTTCGCCGTGCACGGCACGAGCGAACTGTCGCTGACCGGTGCGTCGGCGGCCCTGCTCATCGGTGTCAGCGTCGGGGCCGGCGCCATCGCCGGGTCGGTGGTCGCGGCGGTCCTGTTCGGACTACTCGGCGCGAAGGCCCGCGACCGTGACTCGGTCATCGGCGTGATCATGGCATTCGGGCTCGGCCTGTCGGTGCTGTTCATCTGGTCGTACCAAGGGCGCACCGGCACCAGTTTCTCGCTGCTGATCGGCCAGATCGTGGCACCCGGAGACAGCGGCCTCCAGCTGCTGCTGCTCTGCGCCGTGCTGGTCATCGGGGTCCTCGGCCTGATCTACCGCCCCCTCCTGTTCGCGAGCACCGATCCCGACGTCGCCGAGGCCCGCGGAGTCTCGGTGCGTGCGCTGTCGATCGTGTTCGCCGTGCTCGTCGGCATCACGGCCGCGCTCGGCGTCCAGATCGTCGGGGCACTGCTGGTGATGGCACTGCTCATTACCCCCGCGGCGGCCGCCGCCTACGTCACCGCCAGCCCACTCAAGGCCACGATCCTGTCGATCGTGTTCGCCGAACTCGCCGCCGTCGGCGGCATCCTGCTGTCCCTCGCACCCGGTGTGCCGGTGTCGAGCTTCGTCACCACGATCTCGTTCGTCATCTACCTCGTATGCCGGCTCAGCGGCTCCTCCCGACGCAAGAACGCGGGACGAATCACCCCCACCCACGCACACACGCACTGAGCCGCCACTCCCCGCGATCAGACGGCCGAACCGGCCCTCCCACGCCGAAGAGTGGAGGCTCAGTGCAAGTCACCTACAAGCGGTCGGGGAAATACGGCGCCAACGCCGTAGCCACCTTCGTCGCCTGATCGCACGCCGCGTCGACGCTCGTGAAATCCTCCAACTCGCTGTACCCGATCATGAACTCCAGAATCCCCGGCTCGATCGCCACCGACACCGTGCACGCACTCCCGCCACGGAAATCCGACACCAGAGCACGCCGCCCGCCGATCTCCGTCTCACTCAGGACGTCGAAGCGGTCGCTCGACTCGACGCTGCTGACGGTTTCAGCAAGCGCGGAAATGACAACGCCGTAGTCAGGATTGCGCGATCGAAATGAGCATGAACGATTCGCCGGCTCATCCGAAAGCCGCGATCCTGCGCGCACGTCGATCTGCGCCGCTTGGAGTGCCTCCTGGGCAAGACCGTCACAGGGGTGGAACGCGATCGCCTTCGCCGGTTGCTGCGCAGCTGCGCCATCCACCGGAGTTGAACAGCCTGCAATTGCGCCAATACCCATTAGGCCGGTTACGAAGGCGATTCCGCCGGACCGACGGTTCACAAGTTCCCTCCGACCGACCCCAGACTCGACGCGATGGCCGCATCCTGCTCGTTGTATCGCGCGAGGACCGACTCGAACATCGACTTCATGTCCTTCGCATACGTTTGATGCGCACCGAATAGCCCCACCGCGGTATTCGCGAACTCGATGTCGCCGCCTCCGATGGCCTTCTCGTCGAATTTGCGTGCCAGCTGCTTCGCCGAGTCGATGTCCTGCTCTCCAATTCCCAGATCAGCTGCGCGAAGTTTCTGACGAGCGTTGTCAGCCAAGTCGCCCATCAGATCCGCATGCTCCTGGCACAGCTTGATGCACTGCTCGATGCCTGCGGGGTCGAGTTCGAGCCTGCCTCCCCCGGTGACGTTCTCGGTGAAAGCCTTCCATCCGGCTTCCGGTGCTTCTGGCCCCGCCATGTCGGTGTCCCCTCCGTGTGTCGTGCTGTGCAATCGCCGGCGCGTGGCAATCTACCAACCGCGGGCACCGACCGACCCCGCTCGAGGAGTGGTACCGACCCTGATCAGGGTGTCGAGCGAGGATACGAGCTGTTCGGGGCCTGCCGGGTGCGCAGCGGATGGGTCGTGCGGTCCGATCGCGTAGCGTCCGTCCCCGGCGATGTCGATCCAGTGCACGACGCCGGCGTCCCTGCCGGTGCCGTAGCGGGGGCCGCGGAAGACGCGGATCTTCCCGCGTCCCGCGTATCCCTTCTGCACGGCGGATTCGAGTCGCGGGGCGGGGGCCGCCCGATTGACCTCCTGCAGGATTCCCTGAGAGAAGTGGGTGTCCTGTTCGTCGCGCCGCTGAAACCGGCGGCGGCCGGCGGCGTTCTGCGGGATCAGCCCGACCAGTTGGGCGCCCAGCCGCCCGGCCGCACCGGCGCCGATCACCACATCGCCTCCGATCTGCGGTGCCCGGCCGGGGAGTTGCGACGCGATCACCACCCGTTGCCCCTGTTGTGCACCGACGATTCGGATCGGGGTCTCGTCGGCGGTCGAACCGGAGATCTCGACATACACGTCGGGCTCGGCGAGCACACCCAACGCCGACCTCACATCGTCGTGCTCGGCTCCCGCGAACGCTTCGCGTATCCGGTTCTGCTCGGCGACATACGCATTGAGTCCGGGGTGCGCGCTCACGATCCGGAACGGGTACGGGATGCGGTCCAGCCCTGCGCCGACCCACAGGGCGTCGAACAGTTCGGGACGCAGCTGCCAGTTGCGCATGTTCATGCGCCGATCACCGGTGGCGAGACGAGGGGCAGTTTGCCGATCAATTCGTTGCCGTTGTCGAGGGTGATCAGGTAGTCGGGCGTCTTGTGTTCCTTGTCCTCGCCGCCGCCCTTGGCAGCTCCTCCGCTGCCCATCATTCCCCCGCCCATCGGGCCGGTGCCCCGCATCCCGGCACCCGCGCGACCTCCGGC
The DNA here is from genome assembly GCF_000280725.2 of Rhodococcus sp. JVH1. NCBI lineage: Bacteria > Bacillati > Actinomycetota > Actinomycetes > Mycobacteriales > Nocardiaceae > Rhodococcus > Rhodococcus sp. JVH1. The sequence continues at coordinate 3,067,810 of NZ_CP166289.1, forward strand.
GTTGGCCCCCGGAACCCCGGGTGCGGTGCCGGGCCGGGCCACGGCCCCCGGCTGATTCCCGGCGCCGACGCCACCGCCGAGTCCGCCGACTCCCAGTCCGCCGCCACCGGAAGCCCCACCCACACCTGCGGATCGCGAGCCGGCACCCGAGGACGAATCGGCGCTGGAAGGCATGCCCGTCCGGCTCTGCGCCTGATCCCCCGTCGCCGAAGCCGGGACCGTCGTCGCGGGTGTGGTGGCAGCCGACGGCGCGGTTGCCGCATTCTGCTGCGTGCCGTCCGCAGCGGGCGCGCCGTCCACATCGGACGGGTCGCTGACGAGCACGTCGCCGGAAGTCGGCTGCCCGCCGCTCGGTCCACCGAACCGGTCGCTCGAACTCGGGCTGCCGCTCGCGTAGTCGACACCGGGCCCGACCGGACCCGAAGGAACGTCGACGATGCTCTCCGGTTTCGTGAACGACGGGACGTTTCCGTCCGACGTCGCGAGTCCGGGGTTGTAGATCGTGGCCATCTTCTCGCGCGCTTCGCCCTCGCGCCGGTAGTACTCGTCTTCGGTGTCCGTGTCCCAGGGCGTCAGCTTGTCCCACAGGCCGGTGCCGATGATTTCGGGAACCTGCGATCGAAGCGACGCGACCGTCTCCGCCAGAGGCGTCAGCGCGTCCGCCACTCCGTGAAGTTGCTGCTGCGCCAGCGGCGCGGAGGTCGAGTACCGTTCGGTCTCGCCGTAGGCCGCCGACGAGGCAGCACCGTGCCAGCTCTCGCTGATCGTCTTCTTGATCGCGTCGCTGAACTCGACGATCGCGTCGTGGGCCGTCGTCCCCAGTTCGGCCCAGGCTCTTGCGATGCCGCTGACGTTCTCGACATTCATGCCGGCGACGGCGCTCGCGATCCGCGCGTGATCCCACTGGTCCGAGTGAAAGTTCTCGGGATCCTTGATGTATGCCGGGTCGGTCATGTGTCCCCCTCCGATTGCGCAGTCCACCACGCACGGTCAATTGTTCTGACGCAGCAGGGCCCTCACCGGTTCCGCCCGCCCCCGCGAGAGAATCTACAAGACTGCACTCGGAACCCTAGTATCGAATATGTGCCGGCAATCGATCTGAACAGCGACCTCGGCGAGAGCTACGGCGCCTGGACCCTCGGCGACGACCTGGCGATGCTGAAGCTCGTGACCAGTGCCAATGTGGCCTGCGGCTTTCATGCGGGCGATCCCACAACCCTGTCAGCCACCTGCTCGGCGGCGTCCGAGCTGACGGTCCGGATCGGCGCGCAGGTCGGCTACCACGACCTCGCCGGGTTCGGGCGCCGGTTCATCGACGTCGCGCCGCGTGACCTGACGGCCGACGTCGTCTATCAGATCGGTGCTCTCGACGGTCTCGCCCAGGTTTCCGGCTCCGCGGTGGCGTACGTGAAACCCCACGGCGCGCTGTACAACGCGATCGTCCACCATCGTGAGCAGGCCCGCGCGGTGGTCGCGGCGGTCAGCGCGTACGACGAGACGCTGCCCGTCCTCGGCCTGCCCGGTTCGGTGTTCCTCGAGGAGGCCGAGAAGGCCGGACTGCGGACGGTCACCGAGGCGTTCGCAGACCGCGCGTACACACCCGAGGGGACGCTGGTGCCGCGCACGACGGACGGGGCCGTACTGCACGATCCCGCGGTGGTGGCCGAACGGGTCCGCAGACTCGTCGTCGATCACACCCTCGAAGCGGTCGACGGTACGGTCCTCGCGGTCACCGCCGAATCCGTCTGCGTCCACGGCGATACGCCCGCAGCCGTCGAGATGGCCACCGCCATCCGGTCGTTGCTCGACGCCGAGGGCATCACGGTGGAGCCGTTCGTGTGATGCGCATCCTCGACGTCGGAGAAAGCGCGGTCCTCGCCGAGTTCGAGGACCTCGACACCGTGCTCGCGCATTTTCGTGCGCTGGACGACTCCCGGCCACCCGGGGTCGTGGAGGTGATCCCCGCGGCGCGCACCGTCCTGGTGCGGTTCGACCACGGCGCGACCAGTCGTGACCGCGTCGCGAAGTGGGTGCGGACCACGGAACCGGAGGCGACTGTCGCCGAGGATCCCCCGGACGAGATCCGGATAGCGGTGCGCTACGACGGTCCCGACCTCGAGGACGTGGCCGAGCTGACCGGTCTCGGTGTCGACGGCGTCGTCGCCGCACACAGCGGAACACCGTGGACGGTGGCGTTCTGCGGCTTCGCCCCGGGTTTCGGTTACCTCACCGGCGGCGCACCCGAGCTGCACGTGCCGCGCCGTGCGACGCCTCGGACCTCCGTCCCCGCCGGGACCGTGGCACTGGGCGGGGAGTTCACGGGAATCTACCCCCGCAGCTCGCCCGGCGGGTGGCAACTCATCGGCACCACCGACGAACCGATCTGGGATGCCGAACGCACTCCCCCCGCCCTGCTCCGCCCCGGCGTCGTCGTGCGCTTCGCGCCCGTGAGTACTTATTAACCGCCCGACGTTAATAAGTACTCACAGGCGCGAAGCGCATTATGCCATCGATCGTGGGTGGACGCGGCGTCGATCTCCGACAGCGTCCGGCGAGCACGCTCGATTCTCGCTCGATTCGTACTCTCCCACAGCAGAATCCGGGAGTCCGGTTCGTCACCGGGCTCCCCCGACGACAGTACGTCCCGGGTCAGGAGGCGGACGGAGCGGTACAGGTCGTCCCGCAGCGCCACCCGGGCGAGGGTGTGCCACCGCTCGCCCCGCGGAAGCGCCGACACCTTGATCAGCCATCGATCCACGCCGAGGTGATCGGAGAGCGCGAAGTAGAGCGGCGCCACCTCGGCGACGTCGTGCTCCAGTTCGCGGGCGACGTCCACGATGTCGAGCAGGCTGAACCGGTAGAGGCCGTCCGCGATACGACGGGCGATGGACGTCTCGACGCCCGCCTCGTCGTAGGAGCGACGCGTGTCCTCCATCGCCAGCACCTCCGCACCGCCGAGCCATCCGCCGACGTCACCGGAATGGATGTGGACGTGGCGTCGGAAATCGTCGATCTCGGCGTCCACCGACAGCGGCTGACGACGGTTGGCGAGGAACCACCGCGACGCCCGGTCGAGCAGCCTGCGGGCCTCGACGACGAGTTCGTACTCCGTCGCCGGCGGCAGCTTCGCCGCGGCGATGTCGGACCAGAGTTCCGCAAGCCCGAACACCTCCGACGTGATGACGAACGCGCGCACCACATCCGCGGGTCCGGCCCCCGTCTCCTCGCGCAGCCGGTACGCGTACGTGAGCCCGCCGCGGGCGAAGATGTCGTTCACGATCTCGGTGGCGAGGATCTCCTGGCGGAGGGGGTGCGCGTCGACGGGGAGGACGGAGCGCAGCGCGGCGGCGAAGTACGCGCCGAGCCGTTCGGAGAAGTACCCGTCGGAGAAGACGTCCGTATCCTCGAGTTCCGCTTTCAGATCCAGCTTGGCGTGGGCGAGGAGGGTCGCCAGTTCCGGCGAGGTCAGTCCGACCCCTGCCTCCGACAGTTCGGCGAAGCCGTCGGGGTTCGGAAGCGCCTCCAGGTCGCAGTCCAGGCCGCGCTTGTCGACCAGGTCGTTCACCATCCTCGCGTGCACGTCCACCATCCGGTGGGCATTCGACCGGGCGTCGCCGAGTACCCGGTTCTGCGCGCGATTGTTCGCGAGCACGAGTTCCGACACGTCGTCGGTGAGCGAACCGAGCAGGTCCGAGCGCCGCACCGGGTCCAACCGCCGGTCGACGGGCAACGAGTCGAGCAGGATCTTGATGTTGACCTCGTGGTCGGAACAGTCCACTCCGGCCGAATTGTCCAGTGCGTCGGTGTTGACGAGCCCACCCGTGCGGGCGTATTCGATGCGAGCGAGCGGCGTCATACCCAGGTTGCCGCCCTCGGCGACAGCGCGTGCACGCAGCCGGCCCGCATCGATCCGGACGGTGTCGTTCGCTTTGTCACCCGCGTCCGTGTGCGACTCCGACGAGTCCTTGACGTACGTCCCGACGCCGCCGTTGAACAGGAGATCCACCGGGGCGGCGAGGATGGCGCGGATCATCTCCGGCGGCGTCAGCGTCGTCAGCGACGAGGCGAGACCGAGCGCCGTCCGCATCTGGCTGCTCACCGGAATCGATTTGCTCTCACGCGACCAGACGCCACCGCCTTCACTGATGAGGGTCCGGTCGTAGTCGGCCCACGACGACCTCGGCAGCTCGAACAACCGGCGGCGTTCCTGCCAGGCCTGCTCCCGGCGGGGAGTGGGGTCGACGAAGATGTGGCGGTGGTCGAACGCGGCGACCAGCCCGATGCCGGCACTCGCCAGCATGGCGTTCCCGAAGACGTCGCCGCTCATGTCGCCGATCCCCGTCACCGTGAAACTGTCACGGTCGACGTCGATTCCGAGTTCGGCCAGATGCCGGGTGACGCTCACCCACGCACCCTTCGCGGTGATGCCCATCTTCTTGTGGTCGTAGCCGACCGAACCACCGGACGCGAACGCGTCACCGAGCCAGAAGTCGTACGTCCGGGCCACCTCGTTGGCGGTGTCGGAGAACGTGGCAGTGCCCTTGTCCGCCGCCACCACGAGGTAGGGGTCGTCGCCGTCCCGGCAGACGACACCCTCCGGATGAGCCGATTCGGCTGTGTCCGAACGGTTGTCGGTGACGTCGAGCAGCCCGGAGATGAACTGCCGGTAGCAGTCCTGGCCGGTGGACGACGGGTTGCGCACGACGAAACCGCCCTTGGCGCCCACGGGCACGATGACGGCGTTCTTCACTGCCTGCGCCTTGACGAGACCGAGGATCTCGGTGCGGTAGTCGTCGAGGCGGTCGGACCAGCGGAGCCCGCCGCGCGCGACGGGTCCGTATCGCAGGTGCACGCCCTCCATGTCCGGCGAATACACGAAGACCTCGTAGAACGGCCGCGGCCGCGGAAGTTCGTCGACCTCGCCGGAGCGGAACTTCAGCGACAACTGGGGACGAGCCGGACCGAGCGCGCCGTCCCGATAGAAGTTGGTGCGGGTCGTCGCCGCGACGAGGCCCGAGTAGGCGCGCAGGATACGGTCGGCGTCGAGGCCTTCCACGGCTGCGAGCAGCAATTCGACCCGGCGCGCACACTGTTCGACGTCGTCGTCGCGGGACGTGCCGCCACCGGGACGGGATGGATCGAAATGCGCATGGAACAGCTCGACGAGCGCCGACGCGAACTCGGGACGCAACAGCAGGACCGCCTCGATCCGGCCCTGGTCGTACGGCAGAGCACTCTGCCGCAGGAAGCGTGCGTACGCGCGCAGGAGCACCACCTCCTGCCAGTCCAGGCCGGCGACGAGCACCAGCACGTTGAACCGATCCGCCTCCGCGCGGCCCGACCACATCGCACGAAACGTCTCCAGGACGGACTCGGGTTCGACGGATCCCGAGGCCACCGCGGACGCGACGAGCGGTCCCGCGGACACCCGGAAGTCGTAGAGCCGGCACACCAGTCCGTCGGCGCGGCGGAACACCGACGTCCGCTGACCCTCGACCTCGAGGTCGAGGCTCCCGAGAAGTCGCAGCACCCGTTCGAGCGACACGGTCGAGTCTCCGCTGTAGAGCGCGACCCGCAGTTGCCGGTTCTCGTTCGGTCCGACGGTGTCGACCTGCAGGTCGAATGCGTCGGCGGTCAGGCGGTCAGGCGGCGACGTCGGGAACGGGCGGCCGATCCCGTTCTTCGACATAGCCTTCCGGCAGGGACAGTGCGAGCGTGGACGTGGTCGAGCTCATAGATTCTCTCCGTTGAGATCCGGGCGCCGTGTGTTTTCGTGGAAAACGAGAAAGATCCGTCCCGCGGGCGCCATTGACCGCGGGACGGATCGAGTGTCAGGACACGGATGTGTCGGCAGACGGGTGTCAGGAGTTGCGGTGTGCGTCCGCGATGTCGAGAACCGTGTCGAGGATCGCGAGCCCCTCACGGGCCTCGGCCTCGGTGACGGTGCACGGCGGCACGGCGTGAATGCGATTGAAGTTGGCGAACGGCAGCAATCCTCCTGCCTTGCACGCCGCGATCACCTCGTTCATCGCCGGGCTGGAGGCGCCGTACGGAGCCAGCGGTTCCTTCGTGGCACGGTCGGCGACGAGTTCGATCGCCCAGAACACGCCGAGTCCGCGGACTTCACCGATCGACGGGTGCCGGTCGGCGAGGCCCCGCAGTCCGGGGCCGAGGATCTCGCTGCCGATCCGGGCCGCGTTCTCGACGATCCGCTCGTCCTCCATCGCGTTGATCGTCGCGACGGCGGCCGCGGTGGCGAGCGGGTGTCCCGAGTAGGTGAGCCCGCCGGGGTACGGCCGGTCGGCGAACGTCGCCGCGATCTTCTCGCTGATCGCGACACCACCGAGCGGCACGTAGCCGGAGTTGACCCCCTTCGCGAACGTGATCAGGTCGGGAACGACACCGACATGGTCGATCGCGAACCACTTTCCGGTCCGGCCGAACCCGGACATCACCTCGTCGGCGATGAACACGATGCCGTAGCGGTCGCAGATCTCGCGCACACCGGCCATGTAGCCGGGCGGGGGCACCATGATCCCCGCGGTCCCGGGAACCGATTCGAGCACGATCGCAGCGATCGAGTTCGGCCCCTCGAGGCGGATCAGCTGGTCGAGGTGCTCGAGCGCGCGCTCGGTTTCCTGCTGCTCGTTCTCCGAGTGGAACTGCGACCGGTACAGGAACGGCCCGTGGAAGTGGACGACTCCGCTGTTGCCGTAGTCGTTGGGCCACCGGCGCGGGTCGCCGGTGAGGTTGATCGCGGTGTCCGTGCCGCCGTGGTACGAGCGGTACCGCGACAGCACCTTGTAGCGGCCGGTGTGCAACCGGGCCATGCGCACCGCGTGCTCGTTGGCGTCGGCGCCGCCGTTGGTGAAGAACACCTTGTTCAGGTCACCCGGGGTCCGCTCGGCGATCAGCCGCGCGGCCTCGGAGCGGGCGTCGTTCGCGTACTGCGGTGCGATGGTACACAGCTTCGCAGCCTGATCCTGGATGGCGGCAACGACTTTGGGGTGCTGGTGCCCGATGTTCGTGTTGACGAGCTGGGACGAGAAGTCGAGCATGCGGTTCCCGGCGCCGTCCCACACGTACGAACCCTCCGACGCGAGGATCGTCATCGGGGTGATCTGCTCCTGCGCGGACCACGAGTGGAACACGTGCGCACGGTCGAGGGCATATGCGCGCTCCCCTTCGACGCGCGCCGCATCGAGGGACTGACCGGTGGGCAGGAGTTCCTGGGAGACTGTCGTCGTCATTACCGTAGGTCCTTTCCGGCTCAGTTGTTCTGGGGGAATCCGAGGTTGAGGCCGCCGTGGCTGGGGTCGAGCCAGCGGGTGGTGACGACCTTGCCGCGGGTGAAGAAGTGCACGCCTTCGGTGCCGTGGGCGTGGGTGTCGCCGAACAGCGAGTTCTTCCAGCCCCCGAAGGAGTAGTACGCCATCGGGACGGGGATGGGGACGTTGATGCCGACCATGCCGACCTCGACCTCGTTCTGGAACCGTCGGGCGGCGCCGCCGTCGTTGGTGAAGATGGCGGTGCCGTTCCCGAACGGGCTCGAGTTCACCAATTCCAGGGCCTCGTCGTAGGACCCGACGCGGATGACGGAGAGGACGGGTCCGAAGATTTCGTCGGTGTACACGGACATGTCGGTGGTGACGTGGTCGATCAGGGTCGGGCCGAGCCAGAACCCGTCCGCACCGCCATTGGCCTGCACGGTGCGCCCGTCGACGACGATGGTGGCGCCGTCCTTTTCGCCGGCGTCGATGTAGGAGGCGACCTTGTCGCGGTGCACCTTGGTCACCAGCGGTCCCATGTCGGAGTCCTGGGTGCCGTCGCCGATCTTGAGCGTGTCGGTGCGGTCCTTGATCTTGGCGACCAGTTCGTCGGCGATGTCGCCGACCGCGACCAGGGCACTGATGGCCATGCAGCGTTCGCCGGCGGAGCCGAAGCCGGCGTTGACCATGGCGTCGGCGGCCAGGTCGAGGTCGGCGTCGGGGAGGACGATGGCGTGGTTCTTCGCCCCGCCGAGGGCTTGGACGCGTTTGCCGTGGGCGGTGCCGGTGGCGTAGACGTACTGGGCGATGGGGGTGGAGCCGACGAAGCTGATGGCCTTGATGGCGGGGTTGGTGAGGAGTTCGTCGACGGCGGTCTTGTCGCCCTGCAGGACGTTGAACACGCCGGCGGGCAGGCCGGCTTCGGCCCAGAGTTCGGCCATCCAGATCGCGGCGGTCGGGTCCTTCTCGCTGGGCTTGAGGACGACGGTGTTGCCGGCGGCGATGGCGATGGGGAAGAACCACATCGGGACCATGGCGGGGAAGTTGAACGGGGAGATGATCCCGACCGGGCCGACGGGTTGGCGGAGGGAGGAGACGTCGATGTTGGTGGAGGCGTTCTCGGTCATGCCGCCCTCGAGCAGGTGCGCGATGCCGCAGGCGAATTCGACGACCTCCTGGCCGCGGCTCACCTCACCGAGGGCGTCGGAGACGACCTTGCCGTGCTCGGCGGTGATGATCTCCGCCAACTCGCCCTTGCGGGCGTTGAGCAGTTCCCGGAACGTGAAGATCACCTGGGTGCGCTTGGCGAGGGAGGTGTCGCGCCAGGCGGGGAACGCGGCGGCGGCGGCGTCGATGACGGCGCGGGCGTCCTCGACGCTGGCGAGGGCGACCTGACCGGTGACGGCACCGGTCGCCGGATTCGTCACCGCAGCGGTGTTGCCACTCGTACCCGTGAAGCTCTTGTTGTCGAACCAGTGCGTGATGGTCCGGGTCTGCGCTGCGCCATCGCTGTGTGTCATGGGTGTCCTTACCGAGAGAGCCGATACGCGGAACCTCCGCGCGAAGTGCGATGTCTTCACTCTGGTCCCTGAACCAAGCACTGGAGCCCGACGATCTGTAAGGAAATTCGACGTCTGATTTACACTACGTAAATGCAGCCCACCATCGTCGACATCCTGGCGCTCCCGGTCGTGCAGGCGGGAACACCCGAGGTGATCGGCGGCGGACCGCTCGACAGACCGGTCCGATGGGTGCACGTCAGCGATCTACCCGACCTGTCGAACCTTCTCCAGGGTGGCGAACTCGTCCTCACCACCGGCCAACCCCTCGCAGACGACTCGTCGAGCGTGGCGTACCTCGAGGGACTGGCCGCGGCGGGCGCAGCCGGACTCGTCGTCGAACTCGGCGTGCACGTCGACACCGTGCCGGACGGGGTGGCACGCGCCGCCGACAGACTGTCGTTTCCGGTCATCGCACTGCACCGTCAGATCCGGTTCGTCGAGGTCACCGAGGAAGTGCACCGCTCGATCGTCGCGGAGCAGTACGACGAGGTCGCCTTCGCACGGCACGCGCACGAGGTCTTCACCGACCTGAGCATGAAGCGGGCGTCACTCGGTGAGATCGTCGACGCCGCAGCCGGCATGCTCGGCGCCCCGATCGTCCTCGAGGACCTCAACCGGCAGGTACTGGCGTTCGCGGCGCAGGGAACCACGGCGGCGGACCTCCTCGCCGAGTGGGAACGTCGATCGCGGCTGACGCCCGTGTCGCACCAGACCGCGGTCGACGGCCCGGAGTCGTGGACGACGACGCCCGTCGGCGCACGTCGGCAGGAATGGGGACGACTCGTCGCCCCCCGACCCGTCGCCGCCGAAGGTCGGGCGCGGATGACCCTCGAACGTGCCGCGCAGGCGCTCGCACTGAACCGCATGGTCGAGCAGGACCGGACCGCACTCGAGCAGCAGGCCCAGAGCGGACTCGTCGACGAACTCCGCCGCGGACGCATCCAGGACGAGGCCGAAGCGACCGCGCGTGCCCATGCGCTCGGCCTCCGGCCGGCGCTGACCTACCTGCCGATGACCGTCCGGGTCAGCGAAACCGCCAGCGCCGACCAGGTTCTCGCGCAGCGACGCCGAGTGAACATGCTGGACGCCGTCCGCCACGCGGTCCGGACGTCGCGGCAAACCGCACTCACCGCGAACACCCGTGCCGGACAGATCGACCTGCTCCTGTCCCATCCACCGGCGTCCACACCCGACGCGCTGCCCGAACTCTGCGCGGCGATCCGTGCCGCGCTCACCCGGCTCGACGGCGTCCTGCAGTGCACGATCGGCGTCGGTCCCGAATCGACCCGGCTCCTGGACGCCGCAGGCGGCCTGACGGAATCCGCTCACATCGCCGAGGTCGCGCTGTCGTTGCCACCGGGCGACAAGGTCTTTCACCGAGCAGCCGACATCCGGTTGCGCGGTCTCCTCGCCCTCATCCGGACCGATCCGCGTGTGCAGGCTTTCGCCGAGACCGAACTCCGCGGCCTGCTGGAGCATCAGGCGCGGCACGGCGGCGACAGCGTCGACGTCCTGCGCAGCTTCCTCGAACTCGGTGGCAACAAGACGGAACTCGCGAAACAGCTCCATCTCTCCCGCCCCACGCTCTACGCGAAACTGGCCACGATCCAGCGACTGCTCGGTGTCGGCCTCGACGACGCCGAGTCCCGGACGTCGCTGCACGCGGCCATGCTGATCCTGCGGCTCCGCCACCCGTGAGTACTTATTAAAACGTCGGGCGGTTAACAAGTACTCACGGGGCGAAGCCATTCTCGAACATCGTTCGACGACGACCGGCTCAGGGTGCCCGTATTCGAATAGTCGCGAGCCAGCACCGACATGTTGAGAATTATCTTCACAACTCTTGGCATGAATGGTTGCTTTCTTCACTATTGGCACCTACCAATCGAATTTTCGACAGCACGGAGCTCTCATGAAGATCGGCATCCCCCGCGAAATCAAGAACCACGAGTACCGCGTGGCCATCAGCCCCGCCGGTGTCCACGAACTCAGCGAACGCGGCCACGAGGTCGTCATCGAATCCGGCGCAGGCATCGGCTCGTCCTTCGCCGACGAAGACTTCAAAGCCGCAGGCGCCCAGATCCTCCAGGCCGCCGACCAGGTATGGGACACCGCCGACCTGCTCCTGAAGGTCAAGGAACCCATCGCCGAGGAATACGCCCGCCTGCGCCAGGACCAGGTGCTGTTCACCTACCTGCACCTGGCCGCATCGAAGGAGTGCACCGACGCACTGCTCGCGTCGAAGACCACCTCCATCGCCTACGAAACCGTCGTCGGCGCCGACGGTTCCCTCCCGCTGCTCGCCCCGATGAGCGAGGTCGCCGGACGCCTCGCCCCACAGGCCGGCGCCTACCACCTCATGCGCCACGGCGGCGGCCGCGGCGTCCTGATGGGCGGCGTCCCCGGCGTGCGCCCCGCCAAGGTCGTCGTCATCGGCGCCGGCGTCTCCGGCAAGAACGCGATCGCGATCGCCTACGGCATGCAGGCCGACGTCACCGTCCTGGACCTGTCCATCGCCCGCCTCCGAGAGATCGACGCCCTCTACCACGGCCAGGTCAAGACCATCGCTTCGAACAGCCTCGAACTCGAACAGGCCGTCCAGGGCGCCGACCTCGTCATCGGCGCCGTCCTCGTCCCCGGCGCCAAGGCCCCCACCCTCGTCTCCAACAACCTCGTCTCACGGATGAAGCCCGGCTCGGTGCTCGTCGACATCGCCATCGACCAGGGCGGCTGCTTCGAGGACTCACGACCCACCACCCACGCCGAGCCCACCTACCAGGTCCACGACTCCGTCTTCTACTGCGTCGCCAACATGCCCGGCGCCGTCCCCCGCACCTCCACCTACGCCCTCACCAACGCTACCCTCCCCTACGTCGTCGCGCTCGCCGACAAGGGCTGGAAGGAAGCCACCGCGACCGTCCCCGGACTCGCCGCGGGACTGTCCACCCACGACGGACAGCTGCTGTCCGCCGAAGTCGCTGCCGCGCACGGCTACACCGCAGTCTCCTGAGCGACTGATCCGACGAGAGCGTATCCAGCAGACGTGTGGATGCGGGACAATCGAACGATGGCTTGGCTCGAGGTCGTGCGCACCGGACCCTTCACCACCGTGCAGGATCGGGGCCGCCCCGGTTACGCGTCGATCGGCGTCGGCGAGTCGGGTGCCGCCGACCGAGACGCGCACGACAGCGCAAACAGGTTGGTGGGCAACCACTCCGGCGCAGCCACGCTGGAGGTCACGCTGGGTGGGCTCGCGGTGCGTGCGGCCGGGACCGTCTCCGTCGCCGTCACGGGCGCCCGCAACCCCGTCACCGTCAACTCCGAACCCCGGCCCGACTACACGATGCTGCACCTGACGACCGGCGACCTGCTGGAGATCGCGTTCGCGTCGGAGGGACTTCGCAGCTACGTCGCGGTGCGCGGAGGTTTCGACGTGCCCGCGGTGATGGGGAGCCGGTCCACCGACACTCTGTCGGGGATCGGCCCCGATCCTGTCGCCGAGGGTGATCGGCTGCTGGTCGGTGCGGATGCCGGCGACTGGCCTGCGGACGAGATCATCCCCCCACCCGTCGCTCCCGAGGATCCCCTGATGATGCGCGTTCGGCTCGGACCGCGGGACGACTGGTTCACACCAGCGTCCGTCGAGGCCCTTCTCCGCGAGACGTGGACGGTCAGCTCCGACACCAATCGCGTGGGGGCGCGGCTCGAAGGTCCGGGACCGTTGCACCGCGCCGTGACGGAAGAGATGCCGAGCGAGGCGATGGTGGCGGGGGCGTTGCAGGTGCCGCCCAACGGTCGGCCCATCCTGTTCCTGGCCGATCATCCGGTGACCGGTGGCTATCCGGTGATCGCCGTGGTGGCCGAGGCCGATCTGCCGGTGGCCGCGCAATTGCGTCCCGGGCACCGAGTCCGCTTCCACCGAACGGTGGCGTCGACCATCCCGCGGTGACGGTCTACCTCGCGGCCAGGGCGGTCCGGAGCCCGCGAAGGCGTCCGGTCACGGGACCGGCGCCGAGCGCCGACCGCCCGCGGAACTTCACTTCCGACGCCGTCTCCGGCGCGTCGTCGGACGTCGCCCGGAGGAACCGGTTGGGCAGCGCCAGTTTATGAATGGTGCGCAGCGTCAGAAGGTACTGCCGCGCAAGCGAACCGGTGGTGTACGGCAAGTCGTACTTCTCGCACAAGCCGCGCACCGCGGTCGAGATCTCGGCGTACCGATTGCTGGGAAGGTCGGGGAAGAGGTGGTGCTCGATCTGATAGCACAGGTTGCCGCTCATGAAGGCCATGACGGCGCCGGCCCGGAAGTTCGCGGTGCCGAGCATCTGGCGGAGATACCACTCGGCCCGGTTTTCGTGCTCGAGCTCCGCGAGCGTGAACTTCTCCGCTCCGTCGGGGAAGTGCCCGCAGAAGATCACGACGTGCGACCACACGTTCCGCAGGAGGTTGGCGACGAGATTCGCCTTCAGCGTTCGCCGCCACCGCCGCCCACTGAGAACGGGGAACAGCACGTAGTCCTTGCCCGTCTGCCGCGCGATCTTGCCGAGCAGATCTCGCACCGGTGGACGCAGACGCCGACTCGCCTTGTCTTCGGCACTGGGCGGAAGCAGATCGTGGAGCGCGATGCCCCATTCGAACGACGCCGCAAGCAGCAGATTTTGAATCGGCTGCAGCAGGTGGATCGGACGCCATTCCTGATCACGAGTGACCCGCATGACGCCGAACCCGACGTCCTCGTCCATTCCGAGCACGTTGGTGTACTTGTGGTGACGGAAGTTGTGTGCATACTTCCACTGCGACGACGGCCCTACCTGATCCCACTCCCAGGTACTCGAGTGGATCTCGGGATCGTTCATCCAGTCCCACTGGCCGTGCGAGACGTGTGGCTGATCTCCATGTTCTCGATGCTCTTGGCCGCACCCAGTGCCGTCGTGCCGAGAACCACGCCCGTGGTCGTCCGGCTGCCGTGGATGACCAGTCGTGCGAGTCCGTCGAGCACGCGCTGGAACGCGATGGTGCGGCGGATGTACGTCGCGTCCTTCTCCCCGAGGGACTCCGCGACGTCGCGGCGAAGTGCGTCGAGTTCGAATCCGAGCGCCTCGACGTCTTGCTGGGTGAGGTGCGCGTATTCCTTGATATCGGTGATTGCCATGACCGGCCTCCAACCTCGCGGCCACTGATGATCTCAGTGAACGCCGCTGGTAGCGGCCTGTCAACACTGTAGGTCTACGGTAGGTGCCGACAGCGTTGACAGCGACGCCCTCGGACCACTACCGACTGTGCGGGCTTCCCCGAGGACGCCCTGCTGTTCGCGGATCCGCAGCCTAGCCGCGGCGACGGCGAGCGATGTCGGCGAGCACCACACCCGCGGCGACGGACGCGTTGAGCGATTCGACTGGGCCTGCCATCGGGATGCTGAGGATGGCGTCGCAGTTCTCGCGGACGAGACGCGACAGTCCCTTGCCCTCGGAGCCGACCACGACCACCACAGGGCCGCTGCCGTCGAACTCGTCGAGTGTGGTGTCACCACCCGCATCGAGACCGACCACCTGAACGCCCTTGGACGCCCAATCCTTCAGCGTGCGAGTGAGATTGGTAGCGCGGGCGATCGGCAGGCGGGCTGCCGCGCCGGCACTCGTCCGCCACGCGACCGCGGTGACCGACGCACTGCGGCGCTCCGGGATCACCACACCGTGACCGCCGAACGCGGCCACCGACCGCACGACGGCACCGAGGTTGCGGGGATCGGTGATGTTGTCGAGGGCCACGAGCAGCGGCGCCTCCTGGTGCTTGCGCGCTTCCGCGATCAGGTCGTCGGGGTGCGCGTAGCGGTACGGCGGCACCTGCAACGCGATGCCCTGATGCATGCCGTTGGCGCTGAGCCGGTCGAGATCGGTCCGGGGAACCTCGAGGATGGAGATGCCCGCGTCGGCCGCCCGCTGAACGGATTCCTTCAGGCGATCGTCGCTCTCGGTCCCGACCGCGACGTACAGCGCGGTCGCGGGGACACCGGCGCGCAGGCACTCGACGACGGGGTTGCGGCCCAGCACGTTCTCGGGGCCGTCGAGCACCTTGCGTCCGGCGGTCTGACGACCGCGGCCGGGCTGCTTGTCGGCTTCCCTGGCTGCGCGGGCGGCGCGCTTGGCGGCGGGGTGTTTGGTGCGGGCCTCCGCGGGCGGGGTGGCGCCGCGGCCTTCCAGCCCCTTGCGGCGCTGGCCACCGGAACCGGCGACCTGCCCCTTCTTGGTACCGGTCTTGCGGATGGCTCCACGCCTACTCGAATTTCCAGCCATTACTACTGTCCTGCCTTGAGAGACCACTCGGGCCCGTTGGGGGTATCGGTGACCTCGATGCCCGCCCGGATGAGACGGTCACGCACCTCGTCGGCCACAACCCAGTTCTTCTCGGCGCGGGCACTCTGCCTGCGCTCGAGTTCGGCCCGGACCAGAACGTCCAGGGCATCGGTTGCCGCGGACGCGTCCGCGGTCTCCTGAGTCCAGTGCTCGTCCAGCGGGTCGACGCCGAGGATTCCGAGCATGGCCCGGACCTGCGACGCGATCCCGCGCGCACCCTCGAGATCTCCGCCGTCGAGGGCGATGTTGCCCTCGCGGACCTTTCCGTGCACCTCGGCGAGCGCGGCGGGGACGGCGAGGTCGTCGTCGAGCGCGCGAGCGAACGCCTCGGTCCACAGGCCGACCGGAACCTCACCGGCACGTTCCTGCGTGCGCAGGACGAACGACTCGATCCGACGGAACGCCGCAGCCCCCTCGTCGAGCGCGGTGTCGGAGTATTCGAGCATCGACCGGTAGTGGGCACTGCCCAGGTAGTACCGAAGCTCTTGCGGGCGAACCTTTTTCAGCACGTTCGGCACCGAGAGAACGTTGCCGAGCGACTTCGACATCTTCTCGCCACCCATGGTGACCCAGCCGTTGTGCAGCCAGTACTGCGCAAAGTCGTCGCCGGCGCACTTGGCCTGCGCGATCTCGTTCTCGTGGTGCGGGAACACCAGGTCCAGACCACCGCAGTGGATGTCGAACGCGGCGCCGAGGTAGAACTCGGCCATCGCGGAGCATTCGAGGTGCCAGCCGGGACGGCCCCGGCCCCACGGCGTCGGCCACGACGGCTCTCCCGGCTTCTCCGCCTTCCACAGCGTGAAGTCGCGGGGATCGCGCTTGCATTCGCCTGCGCTCTCGCCCTGGTGGACGTCGTCGAGCTTGTGCCCGGACAGGCTGCCGTACCGGGGGTAGCTGCGGACGTCGAAGTAGACGTCCCCGCCCGCCGCGTACGCATGGCCGTTGTCGATGAGGCGCTGCATCATCTCGACCATCTGCGTGATGTGGCCGGTGGCTCGCGGCTCGACGGACGGCGGCAGCACACCCAGCTGCTGGTAGGCCCAGGTGAAGGACCGCTCGAACGTGGCGGCCCACTCCCACCACGGCCTGCCCGCCTCCGCGGCCTTGTTCAGGATCTTGTCTTCGATGTCCGTGACGTTGCGGACGAACGCCACGTCGTAGTCGTGGGCGAGCAGCCACCGCCGCAGCACGTCGAATGCGACGCCGCTGCGTACGTGGCCGATATGGGGGTCGCCCTGCACCGTGGCGCCACACAGGTACACCGATGCGTGTCCAGGGGCCAGCGGAACGAAGTCACGCAAGGCCCGCGTCTCGGTGTCGAATAGGCGCAGGGTCACGACCAGCGATCCTACCTGGCGCTTCGACCGGGAATGACCAACGCGGTGGCCATGGCGGCGATCCCCTCGCCGCGCCCGGTGAGGCCGAGCCCGTCCGTGGTGGTCGCGGACACCGAAACCGGCGCGCCCAGAATGTCGCTCAGCACCTTCTGTGCCTCGTTTCGGCGTGGGCCGATCTTCGGCCGGTTCCCGATCACCTGGACCGCGGCGTTGGCGACGTCGAAGTCGTCCTCTTCGAGGAGACGGCGTACCTCGGCGAGCATCGCGGCACCGCTCACCCCGGACCACTCGGGCCGCCCGGTTCCGAAGACGGAGCCGAGGTCGCCGAGTCCGGCGGCGGAGAGCAGGGCGTCGCAGAGTGCGTGAACGGCGACGTCGCCGTCGGAGTGACCCGCGCAGCCGTTCTCGTCCTCGAACAGCAGGCCGGCCATCCAGCACGGCCGCCCCTGCTCGATCGGGTGGACGTCCGTCCCGATTCCGACTCGCACTAGTGCGCTCCCTCTTCCACCAGCGCGCGGGCCAGCACGAGGTCCAGCGGCGTGGTGATCTTGAATGCTGTGGGTTCTCCGACGATGCTGCGGACCCGTTCCCCGAGGCGCTCCACCAGGCCGGCGTCGTCCGTGGCGATGCCGTCGGCGGCGGCGTAGGCGCGCCGGAGCAGTTCCGCGGTGAAACCCTGCGGCGTCTGTACGGCCCGCAGTTCGGACCGTTCGGGGGTGCCGGTGACCGCGCCGAGAACGTCGACGGTCTTGATGGTGTCCGTCACCGGCAGGACGGGGATGACCGCATTGCGGCCGCATCGCAGCTCCGCGACCACCCGCGCGATGAGCGACGGTGGCGTGAGCGCGCGGGCGGCGTCGTGCACGAGCACATAGTCGGCGTCGTCCGCGACGGCCAGTCCGGCGCGAACCGAATCGGTCCGCTCACTTCCGCCGGCCACGACGGTGACCTCACCGGGAAGGAGGGTTCGCGTCGACTCGACGAGCTCCTCCGGAACGATCACGACGACGCGGTCGACAGCCCCCGACTGCAGGAGCCCGTCGACCGCGCGTGTCAGCATGGTCGTTCCACCCAGATCAACGAATGCCTTGGGCTTGTTCTCGCCCAAACGCACTCCCTGACCTGCGGCGGGAACCAGCGCGACTACAGGACCTTTTCCGTCGGCCACTGTGTGTATCGCGACTGTCTAGGACGCGGCCGCGAGGACCTCGTCGAGGATGGTCTCGGCCTTGTCGCTGTCGGTGCCTTCGGCCAGTGCGAGCTCGCCCACAAGAATCTGCCGCGCCTTCGCGAGCATGCGCTTCTCTCCTGCGGACAGGCCGCGATCCTGCTCACGACGCCACAGGTCCCGAACGACCTCGGCAACCTTGTTGACGTCACCTGACGCGAGCTTTTCGAGATTCGCCTTGTAGCGGCGTGACCAGTTGGTGGGTTCCTCGGTGTGCGGTGCCCGCAGTACCTGGAAGACCTTGTCGAGACCTTCCTGGCCGACGACGTCGCGTACGCCCACGTACTCTGCGTTGTCTGCGGGAACCCGTACGGTGAGATCGCCCTGAGCAACCTTGAGAACGAGATATTCCTTCTGCTCACCCTTGATGGTGCGGGTTTCAATTGCTTCGATCAGCGCCGCACCGTGATGGGGGTATACGACGGTGTCTCCGACCTTAAAAATCATCTGTCCCGTGCCCCTTTCGATCATTCGAGTTTAACACGTGTCCGGAAGCTGGTCGCATCAACGGTGCAGGTCAGGGGCATCATGGCCTGACCGTAGGGGTTGACAGGGTCCCCGATACGTGCATTCCGGACACCCCGATCGGGCGGTTCTCCAGCGCCGAAACCGCACGCAGACAACCATTGTGAGTACCCAGCGAGCAGGCCACGCGGGCGAACTACTACTCTGCCTAGTTGAAGTGCGAACCTGACACCGGAGGACAACTCGTGACTGCTCTCGACAAGTCGACTCGCCGAGTCGCTACCGCCGTCGCTCTCGCTGCCGGCGCAGCACTCGTGCTGTCCGCCTGCAGCGCGGGCCAGATCACTCAGACGTCGAGTCAGGTCGCCGCGGTCAACGGCAACAGCGCGAACGTCGGCTCGATCGCCCTGCGCAACGTGCACGTGGTCTACCCCAACTCCGCCGAGTACAGCCTCGAACCGGGCGGCAACGCCGTCCTCTCGTTCATCGCGATCAACAACAACGAGGACACCCCGGACAAGCTGACGCGGATCAGCACCGACTTCGCGCAGTCCGTCACCCTCGGCGACACGGCGGGCGGGCTGGAGATCGCGCCGCAGACCGCTCTCGTCGCCGGCCAGCCGGGCGAGGATGCCGAAGCGAGCGCCGAGGCCGCCGGTCAGACGGACGAGAGCGCCGACGCACCGGCCGACGTCGTCCTCGTCACCCTGGACGGCCTGAAGGAGGGCGTCCGCCCGGGCCTCACCTTCCCCGTCACGTTTGCGTTCGAGAAGGCCGGCGACGTCACCGTGTCCGTTCCCGTCGACGCGGGCCACGAGACCGAGCGCCACGTCTCCGACACGTCGCCCGGATCCGAAGCCGAGGGCGGCGGACACTAGCAGCCGTATCGGGTCCGCTGTCGGACCCGATACCTAGGCTGGCCCGGTGGCCAAACTCAAAACCAGCTTCCGCTGCTCGTCGTGCCAGTGCACGGTTCCCAAATGGGTCGGCCGGTGCCCCGAGTGCGGTAGCTGGGGATCGATGGACGAGGCCCCGATCGTCGCGTCCGTCGCGAGCCGCCCCGGCGCCTCGCTCGCGAAAGCCGGCGCCGGAGCGGTACTTCCGTCCACCCCCGCCACTCCGATCACGCGGATCGACAGCACGTCCACCCGCGCCAAGCCCACGGGCATCGACGAACTGGACCGTGTTCTCGGCGGCGGCGTGGTGCCCGGTTCCGTCGTTCTCCTCGCCGGCGAACCCGGCGTCGGCAAGTCCACCCTCCTCCTCGAGGTGGTCCACCAGTGGGCCCGCCGCGGCCCGGACGACCGTTCCCTCTACGTCACCGGTGAGGAATCCGCCGGGCAGGTGCGACTGCGCGCCGACCGCACCGGCGCCGTCCACGAGCGGGTCTACCTCGCCGCCGAATCCGACCTCGCGACCATCCTCGGCCACGTCGAGCAGGTGCGTCCCACCCTGCTGATCGTCGACTCGGTGCAGACCATGCTGGCCGCAGACGTCGACGGCGTGGTCGGCGGAGTCACCCAGGTGAAGGCGGTCACCAGCGCCCTCACCTCCCTCGCGAAGGCAAGCGGCGTGCCGGTACTCCTCATCGGCCACGTCACCAAGGACGGCGCGGTCGCCGGACCACGGTCGCTCGAGCATCTCGTCGACGTGGTGCTGCACTTCGAGGGCGACAAGCACTCCACGCTGCGGATGGTGCGCGGCGTCAAGAACCGTTTCGGCGCCGCCGACGAGGTCGGTTGCTTCGAACTGCGGGAAGACGGCATCGCCGGCATCAGCGACCCGTCCGGACTGTTCCTCCACCACCGCGCCGAGGCCGTTCCCGGTACCGCCGTCACCGTCATGATGGACGGCAAACGGCCCCTCCTCGGCGAGGTGCAGGCGCTTGTGGCGGCCACGTCCATGCCCGCACCCCGGCGCGCCGTGAGCGGGCTCGACAGCGCCCGCGTGGCCATGGTCCTGGCCGTGCTCGACCGCCGGTGCGGGGTGCCGATCGCGAAGAACGACGTCTACGCGGCCACCGTCGGCGGAATGCGGATGACCGAGCCGTCCGCCGATCTTGCGCTGGCCCTCGCCGTCGCGTCCGCGGTGAAGGACAAGCCCGTTCCGGACGGACTGGTGATCCTCGGCGAGGTGGGACTGGCCGGCGAGGTCCGCCGGGTACCCGGCGTCGGGCGCAGGCTCGCGGAGGCCTACCGCCTCGGATTCACCCGCGCCATCGTTCCCCTCGACTCCGGGGCGGCCCCGAAGGGCATGAAGGTCACCGAGGTCGGGAACCTGGGGGCAGCCATCGCGTCACTGCGGTGACGGTCGGATCGAGATGTCGCTCAGATCGACGACGTGCCGAACGGACGCTCCGGCACGCCGTCCACGAAATCCTTGGTCTTCTCGAAGTGCTCGGCGGTGACGGTGATAAACAGTCCCCGCGACGTCGCCACCACCACGTCGGGGTCGGCCGTCGGCCCCTCGACGATGCGCGCCTCGGCGCTCGCATACACCTTGCGGCGGACCGATCCGTCGATGCGCGCATGGAATTCGAGGACGGAACCCAGCGGGATGGGCCTGGCGAAGTCGATCTCCAGATGACCCGTGACCACCGGACCGTCGACGATCGATCGGCACACCATGCCCAGCGCCTCGTCGAATGCGGTCGAGAGGATGCCCCCGTGGATCACTCCCGGACCGCCCTGGTAGCGGGGGGCCACCTCGAGTCGGCCCCACACGTCGAGCCCCTCCCCGGCCGTGAAGCTCATCGACATCCCGGCAGGCGACTGGTCGCCGCACCCGAAGCACCGTGACCAGTGCTGCGGCACGGGCTGACCTGCGGCGGGGAAGCTGCCGACCGGTGCGGGCAGGGTCAGGTCGTCGGGCAAAGTCCAGGTACTACTCATGGATAGGTAATCTAAACGCGGGTCCGGACGTGTTTACGCGGCGGTCCCCGACAAGTGACGTCTACCTCAGCGGGAGTATTGCGCGATGAACGATGCCGAGTCGTCGTCTGCGCTGCGCGAAACGATAGCCCGGCTGGCTCCCGGTACGGCACTTCGCGACGGCCTGGAGCGCATTCTGCGCGGTCGCACGGGCGCGCTGATCGTCCTCGGCTACGACGAGCAGATGGAAGAGATCTGCGACGGCGGCTTCGAGCTCGACGTCGAGTTCGCGCCGACCCGTCTGCGTGAGCTGTCGAAGATGGACGGCGCCGTGGTCCTGTCCACCGACGGGTCCCGCATCGTGCGCGCCAACGTCCAGCTGGTCCCCGACCACAAGATCCCGACCGTCGAGTCCGGCACGCGTCACCGCGCCGCCGAGCGGACGGCCATGCAGACCGGGTACCCCGTGGTGTCGGTCAGTCAGTCGATGAGCATCGTCAGCGTGTACGTCGGCGGCATCCGGCACGTCATCGACGGGTCCGCCACGATCCTGTCGCGTGCCAATCAGGCGGTGGCCACCCTCGAGCGGTACAAGGCACGGCTCGACGAGGTGACCCGTCAGCTGTCGGTGGTCGAGATCGAGGATTTCGTGACACTCCGCGACGCCCTGACCGTGGTGCAGCGCCTGGAGATGGTGCGCCGCGTGTCCGTCGAGATCGAGCAGGACGTGCTCGAACTCGGCACGGACGGGCGTCAGCTCGCACTGCAGCTCGAGGAACTCGTCGGCGACAACGATGTGGCGAGGGAACTGATCGTGCGCGACTACCTGGCCGGGACCGGCCCGGCACCGGCCGAGGATGTCGCGAAGTCGCTCTCTGCGCTCGACCGGATCACGGACGCAGACCTTCTCGACCTCACGACGCTGGCCCGGGCGTTCGGCTATCCGGGCACCATCGAAGCGCTCGAGGCGCCGATGAGTCCTCGCGGCTACCGCGTCCTCACCCGCGTTCCCCGACTGCAGTTCAACCAGATTCACCGGCTCGTCGGCTCGTTCGGGACGCTGCAGTCGCTGCTCGCCGCGACCGCCGCCGACCTGCAGTCGGTGGAGGGAATCGGCGGGCTGTGGGCCCGGCACATCCGCGAGGGCCTGTCCCGGCTCGCCGAGACGTCGATCTCCGGCCCGTACGACTAGGGCCTGTTCTCGTCCTTACTGCCGGCGGTCGGGGCCTGCTTCTCCGACCACGGATTCCAGTGCGACCCGGACCGCGTCCAGGTGTTCGGCCATGGCGCGGGCGGCCTTGTCGTAGCTTCCGGAGGCGATGCCCTCCACGATCCGGTCGTGCTCGTCGTTCGACTTCTGCTGCCGCCCCGCAACGAGATTCAGCGTTTCGGACTGCCGGGTGAGCGCCTCGCGGATGTCGACGATCACGGATTCGAACACGCGGTTCCGGCTCGTCCGGGCGATGAACGCATGGAACTGCGCATCCAGGGACACCCACACGAGGGGATCGTCCTCGTCCCGCATCTGGTCCACCAGGCCGCGCAGGGCGGCCAGGTCTTCGGCGGTGTGCCGCTGCGCCGCCCATCCGGCGGCGGGAATCTCCACGTGCGGGCGCGCCTCGACGAGTTCGTTGGCCGCGTAGTTCCCGAAGTCGAGGTCTCGGGCGATCGAATCGCTGACGACGAACGTGCCGAGGCCCGACTTCGTCTCCGTGAGTCCGAGCGCATGGCACGACCGCAGTGCCTCCCGGATCACCGACCGGCTGACCCCGTGCCGCGCCGCGAGGGATGCTTCGGACGGAAGTCGTTCACCGACCGACAGCTCACCCGACGTGATCGCGTCACGAAGATCCGCGAGGACCGCCTCCGCGGCGCTGACCCGCGCCGTGACAGGACGCCTGGCTGCCCAGCTGTCTGACAGGTTCATGGGGATATTCTGCTCACGCCCCGCCCGCAGCGTCAATACGGAACACCCCCCGGGGTTGACGCCTGCAAGTGAGCGAGGTAACAATTGCACCTGTCTGACAGCCTGGCAGGTGGATAGCCGGGTGGCTCGACCGAGAAATCTACCCCTCTTCGAGCAGCAGACTCCGTCCACCGCATCCGTGCAGAGCAGCAGCTCGCGCGAATCCCCGTGAGGAATGATCAAGTGCTCGAAACGCGAACAGAACACGATCTGCTCGGCGACCGCCAAGTGCCTGCGGATTCCTACTGGGGAATCCACACGCTGCGGGCCGTGGAGAACTTCCCCATCACCGGCCGGCCGATCTCCACCAACCCGTATCTGATCCGCGGGCTCGCCTACGTCAAATGGGCCGCGGCAACCGCCAACGAGAAACTCGGGATCCTCGACCACCGCCGGGCCGACGCCATCGGGCAGGCGTGCCGGGAGATCGTCGACGGCCGCTGGCACGAGCAGTTCGTCGTCGACGTCATCCAGGGCGGCGCCGGGACGTCGACGAACATGAACGCCAACGAGGTGATCGCCAACCGGGCACTCGAGATCCTCGGACACGGGCGCGGGGAGTACGCGGAGCTCCATCCCAACGAGCACGTGAACCTCAGCCAGTCGACCAACGACGTCTACCCCACCGCGGTCAACATCGCGACGATCTTCGCGATCGACGACCTGCTGGACGCGATGCGCGTCCTGCAGGAGGCCTTCGCGACCAAGGCGGTCGAGTTCACCGACACCGTGAAGATGGGGCGCACCCAACTCCAGGACGCGGTGCCGATGACACTCGGCCAGGAATTCGCCACCTACTCGGTGATGATCGACGAGGACCGCACCCGCCTCGACGAGGCCGCTCTCCTCGTCCACGAGATCAACCTCGGCGCCACCGCGATCGGCACGGGCCTGAACGCCCCCGCCGGCTACGCCGAGGCAGCCTGCGACACGCTGCGGGAACTCACCGGATTCCCCCTCGTCCTGGCCACAGACCTGGTCGAGGCAACCCAGGACGTCGGTCAGTTCGTCCACCTCTCGGGCGTGCTCAAGCGGATCGCGGTCAAGTTGTCGAAGGTGTGCAACGACCTCCGCCTGCTGTCGTCGGGGCCGCGCGCGGGCCTGAACGAGATCAATCTCCCACCGGTACAGGCCGGTTCGTCGATCATGCCCGGCAAGGTCAATCCGGTGATCCCGGAAGTCCTCAACCAGGTGGCCTACGAGGTCATCGGCAACGACGTCACCATCACGATGGCCGCCGAATCCGGGCAGCTCCAGCTCAATGCGTTCGAGCCGATCATCGTGCACTCCCTGTCCGAGGGGATGCGCCACCTCGGCGCCGCCTGCCGGATCCTGGCGGACCGCTGCGTACTCGGCATCACGGCCAACACCGATCTGCTGCGTGCCCGGGTCGAGGACTCCATCGGACTCGTCACCGCGCTCAACCCGTACATCGGCTACACCGCCTCGACTCGGATCGCGCAGGAAGCGCTGGTCTCCGGCCGCAGGGTCGCCGACCTCGTGATCGAGGCGGGTCTGCTCGACCGCGAGGAACTCGACCGCCTCCTCAGCCCCGAGCACCTCGCCAACTTGAGAGCGTCCGGTTCGCCACGGCAGACACCCGTCGCCGCTGCCGCGGAGGTGGTCTCGTGACGATCGAGAAGGACGACACCTCCGGCGCAGACATCTTCGTCGAGGAAGACCTCGGCTACCGGAAAGCGCTCGGCCCCAGACAGATCCAGATGATCGCGATCGGCGGAGCGATCGGCACCGGCCTGTTCATGGGCGCGGGCGGGCGCCTCCAGCAAGCCGGCCCCGCACTCGTGCTCGTCTACGCCCTCTGCGGGTTCTTCGCATTCCTGATCCTGCGGGCCCTGGGCGAACTCGTGATGCACCGACCCACCTCCGGGTCGTTCGTGTCGTACTCGCGCGAATTCTTCGGCGAGAAGATGGCCTTCGCCGCAGGCTGGCTGTACTGGATGAACTGGGCGATGACGGCCGTCGTCGACGTCACCGCCGTCGCGCTGTACATGAACTTCTTCAAGAAGTACTGGGCACCGCTCGGGAACGTCGACCAATGGGTCTTCGCCCTCGCCGCAGTCGTACTGGTCCTCGGACTGAATCTCGTCTCCGTCAAAGTGTTCGGTGAACTGGAGTTCTGGTTCGCCCTCATCAAGGTCGTCGCCCTCGCCGCGTTCCTCGGCTTCGGCATCTACTTCGTATTGTTCGGAACGCCGATCGAAGGACATTCGTCGGGCTTCAGCATGATCACCGACAACGGCGGACTCTTCCCCAACGGAATCCTGCCCGCCGTCGTGGTGATCCAGGGCGTCGTCTTCGCCTACGCCTCGATCGAACTCGTGGGAACCACTGCGGGCGAGACGAAGAACCCACAGAAGGTCATCCCCAAGGCGATCAACACGGTCATCATCCGGATCCTGGTCTTCTACGTCGGGTCCGTCCTGCTGCTGTCGCTGCTGCTCCCCTACACCGAGTACCACGCCGGCGAGAGCCCGTTCGTCAC
The DNA here is from genome assembly GCF_000280725.2 of Rhodococcus sp. JVH1. Lineage (NCBI taxonomy): Bacteria > Bacillati > Actinomycetota > Actinomycetes > Mycobacteriales > Nocardiaceae > Rhodococcus > Rhodococcus sp. JVH1. Next base: position 3,093,359 of record NZ_CP166289.1, read on the forward strand.
GTTCTTCGGCTCCATCAACGTGCAGGGCGCCGACGCGATCATGAACCTCGTGGTGCTCACGGCCGCGCTCTCCTCACTCAATGCGGGCCTGTACTCCACCGGCCGAATACTGCACTCCATGGCCATGGCCGGATCGGCGCCCTCGTTCGCCGCCCGGATGAACAAATCCGGAGTGCCTTATGGCGGCATCGCCCTCACCGGATTCGTCATCCTGCTCGGCGTCGGACTCAACGCCGTCGTCCCCGCGCAGGCGTTCGAGATCGTGCTGAACCTCGCCGCGCTCGGGATCATCAGCGCTTGGGCCGTGATCGTGCTGTGCCAGCTGAAACTGTGGAAATTCGCCAAAGAAGGGAAACTCACCCGGCCCGGTTTCCGGATGTTCGGCGCCCCCTACACCGGGCTCCTGACGCTGGCCTTCCTCGGATGCGTCGTCATACTGATGGCGTTCGATCACCCCGTCGGAACCTGGACCGTCGGGTCCATCGCGATCATCGCCCCACTGTTGGTGATCGGCTGGTTCGGCGCGCGGAACCGCATCCGCAGCCTGGCCTCGAACCGCCCGACCGGATAGCGAGAGAGGACAACAGTGCCGAAAGTCGCCATCGTCACCACCGGAGGCACCATCGCCAGCATGCGGGACGGGCAGGGTGTCAGCAGGCCGGTGGTCGCAGGCCCGGACCTGCTGGGCAATGCGTGGACCGGGACGGAACTCCGTGTCGTCGACGTGATGTCGAAGGACAGTTCGAGCATCACGTTCGCCGATATGGACCGGGTGCGCGACGCCGTCACCGCGGAACTTCGCGATCCCGATCTCGACGCGGTAGTCGTGCTCCACGGAACCGACACCATGGAGGAGACGGCATTCCTGGTCGACCTCCACCACGCCGACCCGCGGCCGGTGGTGTTCACGGGTGCGCAACGCACGTTCGACCACCCGGAATCCGATGCCCAGACCAATCTGGCCGACGCGGTCGCCGCGGGATCGGACCCCGCTCTGCGCGGAGCAGGTGTGCTCATCGCGTTCGGAGGCGCCCTGCACCCGGCGTCGGGTACGCGGAAGGTCGACACGACGTCACTCGACGCGTTCCGATCCGTCCACCCCGCCGGTGTCACCCCGCGCCGACGTCTCGATCCACTGCCGTGGCATCCGATCTCCGGAACCCGCGTCGACATCGTCGCCGCCTATCCGGGGGCCGACCGCGTCCAGATCGACGCGTGCCGGGCCGCCGGGGCCCAGGGGCTGGTGCTCGACGGGCTCGGATCCGGAAATGCGAACCCGGCGATCGTCGAGGCGGTGCGGGACTGCGCGTCCGCCGGGATCCCGGTCGTGGTCACCACCCGGGTGCCGAACGGCCCGACCTCCGCCACGTACGGCGGTGGGGGCGGCGGGCACGACCTCGTCTCGGCGGGTGCACTGTTCTCCACCGACCTCAGAGCAGGTCAGGCCCGCATCCTCCTCGCGGCGCTGCTCGCCGACCCCGAGCACACCGACCTCGACAAGGAATTCGATCGACGCTCACGCATCGACCCCGCACCGAGGATCAGCTGAGGTTGAACGGCTCCGGCGCGCTGCGGAGCTGACCGAGCTGGCCGACCACGGTGTACGCACCGGGCCCCACCGGATCGCGCTGGGGTTCCGGTTGCGTCAGGCAGTCGGGAGCGGACGTCTTGGCCGACCACTTCACGGTGAACTGAGCCTGCTCGCCGGGCGCGAGGGTCCGCACGTCGGCTGCGGACTGCGGGAAGCAGTCGATGTTGGACCACAGCCGCACGGCACCGTCGATCGTGTAGACGAGCACCTGCTGGAGGCTGCTGCCCAGATCACGTTCGCACGGTGTGGTACCGATGTTGGTGACGACCGTGGTGAAGCTCGGCTCCTCACCTGCCAGGTACGTCGGCTTGTCGGCGGCCACCTTGATGGCCAGCGACTGGTCCGGGCACTGTCCCGCCGCGACCGGCTGACCGCTCGGAGCAGCGCTGCTCGAGGCACCGCTGCTCGACGCCCCGGACGAACCGGACGTGCCCGAGGCGGCCTCCCCGCCGGCGGCAGCGGCGCCACCCCCGCCGCCACCGGAACCGCCCGATCCGCCACTGGACGTGGACGAACCCGAGGCTGTCGGGGAAATCGACACAGGAGTGGTCAACGAGGAACTCGCTGCCGCCGGATCCGTCTCGGAGTCACCGCCACCACGAAGTGAGTTGATCAACCACACCACGAGCAGCAACACGACGATGGCGCCGCCGATCGCCAGCGCCCTGCGGCGCCAGTAAATCTCGGGGGGCAACGGTCCATTCGGTTCCAGCACGACGTCAACGGTAGTTCGGCGTCGCGCGGCAACGGCTCAGCGGGTGCGGCGTGTCGCGGTCAGTCCGTGAGCTCACCGATGTCACCGACAGCGCCCTGCAGGTGGGTGCGGCCGTCGGACAGCTTGTAGGTGACACCCGCGATGGCGCACGCGCCGCTCTCCACCTTCTCCGCGATGATGCGCGACCGCTGCATGAGCAGGGCACCGGTCTCCACCACGTGGCGGCCCTCGAGTTCGTCGACGGTGCTGAGGCCCTCGCGGCGTCCCATGAGGATCGACGGCGCGACCCGTTCCACGATGCTGCGGATGAATCCGGGCGGCACGTTGCCGTCGTCGAGGGCGTCGAGCGTCGCCTTGACGGCCCCGCAGCTGTCGTGACCGAGCACGACGATGAGCGGCACGTTCAGCACGCCGACGGCGTACTCGATGGACCCGAGCACGGCGTCGTCGATCACGTGACCGGCGGTGCGGACGACGAACATGTCGCCCAGACCCTGGTCGAAGATGATCTCGGCGGCGACGCGGGAGTCTCCGCATCCGAACAGGACGGCCGTGGGGTGCTGGCCGCCGACGAGCTTCGCGCGATCGGCGATGCCCTGGCTGGGATGGAGCGAGGTACCGCTCACGAATCTGTCGTTACCCTGACGCAGGGCCTTCCACGCGGACACGGGGTTGGAATTAGGCATGGGATCATTGTGCACCGGGCGTGACGCACCGTCGCGACGGGAATGTGACAACCGCGGAAAATCTGTTTCCCCCGTGAACGAAGGGACTTGTGAGGACGAAGTGGCCGTTGACTCCGCCGCGCTGATCAACTGGTACGACGTACAGGCCCGGGCTTTGCCGTGGCGCCGCGACGGCGTCACCGCCTGGCACATCCTGATGAGCGAGATCATGCTGCAGCAGACGCCCGTCGTCCGAGTGGCCCCGATCTGGGAGGAATGGGTGCGGCGCTGGCCCGTCCCGTCCCGCATGGCCGCGTCGAGCCAGGCCGACGTACTGCGCGCATGGGGCAAGCTGGGCTACCCGCGTCGCGCGCTGAGGCTCCACGAGTGCGCCGGCGTGCTGGCCGCCGAACACGGCGACGTGGTTCCGAGCGACGTCGACACTCTCCTCGGCCTGCCGGGTATCGGTGCCTACACTGCGCGCGCCGTCGCCTGCTTCGCCTATGGACAGCGGGTCCCCGTCGTCGACACGAACGTCCGGCGAGTGGTGGCCAGGGCCGTGCACGGAAGCGCCGAGCCGGGAAATCCGTCGACGACGCGTGACCTCGCCGACGTGTCCGCGCTGCTCCCCCGCACCCGCGCGCGGGCCGCCACGTTCTCCGCGGCCCTGATGGAACTCGGGGCCACCGTGTGCACCGCACGCTCCCCCGAATGCGCCCGCTGCCCGCTCCCCAGCTGCGCCTGGGTGGATGCCGGACGTCCCGCGCACACCGGTGAGCGCCGGAAGGTCCAGAAATTCGCCGGAACCGACCGTCAGGTGCGCGGCAAGCTCATGGCCGTACTCCGTGAGAGCTCCTCCCCGGTCGAACGCGTGCGGCTCGACCAGGTGTGGCCGGGCGATCCGGGCCAACGCGACCGCGCCCTCCACTCCCTGCTGATCGACGGCCTCGTCGAACAGACCGACGACGGACTCTTCGCCCTCGCGGGCGAGGGCAGCTAGCTCACACCGGAACCGCTTCGATGACGGATGACCGGGGACCTTGCGTGATCGAATCCAGCGTGAATCCGTGGTCGGTCAACAGTCGGCGCCATTCGGTGATCGTGCGCTCGCGACCTCCCAGGAGAACCAGCATGTGGAGATCCAGCAGAGCCATGGGGTGGGTTGTCGCCGATTCCGGCAGGACCTGCTCGACAATCATCAATCGTCCACCTGGCGGGATCGCTTGCCGGCAACTGCCGAGGATCTTGCCGGCGGACGCGTCATCCCAGTCGTGGAGAATCTGAGACAGCACGTACACGTCACCATCGCCTGGGACGTCGTCGAAGAAGCTTCCGCCCACGACTGTCGTTCGTTCACCGATGCCCGCCGAACCAAACGTCGACGGCGCTTCCGCGACCACATGAGGCAGATCGAACAAAACTCCGCGTAGATGCGAGTGCCGATCGAGCAACCGGGTGATCAGCGCGCCGGTCCCGCCACCGACGTCGACGACCGTTCCCACGTCAGACCAGTCGTGGTCGAGCAAAGGCAGCAAACGCAACTCGACCAGCCCTGCTTGGCCCCGTGCGAACTCATCGGCTGCCGACGGATTCTCGGACAACCATTCGAAGTACGGGTTTCCGAACGCCGTTGAAAACGACTCCTTCCCCGTCCGGATCGAATGCGCTGCGTGCCCCCACACGAGGTAGGCCTCGTTCGACATCAAGCCGACCAAGTGACGAAGCGAGCCCGGAGCGTCTGCCCGCAGAAGCTCACCGGCCTCCGTCAACGCAAATCGCCCTCCACCGACTTCCGCAAACAAGCCTTCCGCGACGAGGACCCGCAGGAATCGACCGAGTGCGTCGGCGTCGGCGCCCACGCTCGCCGCGAGATCGCCGAGCAAGCACGCACCGTCCGCCAATCGGTCGGGCACACCCAGTTCGCAGACGGCTGAAATAGATTGGGACACGATGTATCCCATGATTTGCTTTCTCACTCGGTGGTTGACATCGCTCATGTTCACGCCACCTCGGACAGCCGCGGGAAGAGTGACATCATCGCAGCATCTTTCAAATATGACGCGCCTGCCGTACCGCCGGTGCCAGGTACCGTTCCGATGACTTTCAGGGTGATGCCCCAGTGGCCGCGCTTCATCGCAACCCACGCACGGTCCAGGCGCCGCATCGCCTCCTCGAGAACGTGTGCATCCGGATGCGTCTTCCGCATCGAGAGATACACGTCCTGCAACGTAGTGTCCCCGACATCGATCTTCCCAATATGCTCGAAGTCACGGGGATCGAGTGGAGCGCAGGCGAACTCCACTTCACGAAACGCGCGCGACTGCACCGCGCTCCGCCCATGGGTGAAGCCGCGAATAATCGAGAAGGCGTCAACCGGCATCGTCGTGAGAACCCGGAAGAGCGCAGGCACCGCTTCGAGGCGGATCGACGCCCGGTCGAGGCGACTCTTTGCCACTGCGGCCAGACCATGACCCAGGTCACGGATCGCCATCGAAATCGCTGTCGCGACTTGCCGATACAGACCTTCGAAGATCTGGATGCAGCGGATGAACATCTGCTCGTCGTGCAGGCGCGTCGTCGGCAACAACGTCAGCCGAACTGCACTTCCGATCTCTTCGGGGACACCGTTCAGCGCCGGCGCGGCGTGTGAAGCAAACGAACTGTAGTCGGCGCCCGGCTGAGCCAGCGCCGCAAGACCGGCCGCAGCGACGGAAGGATCGAGCGAGAAATCGGGTGCGAGCCTGTCGAGTTGGGTCACGACCCGTGTCACTGCGCGCGTCCGGACCACCTGGGGGGCGTGTGCCGACCTCCCGAGTGCTCGCGCCTCCAACAACGCGAGGTCCATGGCCGCGGCAGCAACGAATGCGTCCACGCGCTGCGCGTCATCGGACCGGACGACCTGGTCGAAATAGTCGAGCCCGACATATGACAGATAGTCGCCATTCTGAGCATCGAACGTCATCGGTAGCCAGGCACCGAGAACATGATGCGCACGGTTGTTGTCATGGAAGTTTTGCAGCATGGCGACCAGGTGGGGCCGGACCCCGTTACGCCCGACCGTCTGATAATGGGCCGCGACAGCCGCATGGGGAAACTCCGCGTGTCCCGCCTCCCATTGTCGGAGCGCATTCTCGATATTGCGTCCAGACAATTCATCGGTCGTCGCTTCAGCAGCCTGAAGGCACGCGCCTCCGACGCCGATCACGCCGGAACGAACAAATTTCTGCTCGGCTTCGAGCAGCGTTTCGGAAATCAATGCGAAACTCGCCTCTCATCCGTACTGCGGTGTTCAGCTAGCTTCGACGACGCGTGGCGAATGCGGATAGACACCCTAGGGAGACTTCTCGACACCCTTTCCGCTGGGGGGGTGAGGTTTTCAACCCTGGGGTGCCTGTTCCGCCCGCAGGCACGTGCCCAGGATTGGGAGCGATACAGAACTCGAGGCAGGTCGATCCCACAGAAGGAAGAAATCTATGCACATAATCGCCAGAAGCGCACTCGAGACGATCAACGAAGCCGTTGTCGGCGGGAGTGTCCACAACCTGGGTGTCGTCAAGATATTCAGCCAACACCCTCAGTTGGCGCAATTCATTCCTGCTTCCAGCAATTTGGCGATCAGCTGGGTCAGGTTGGAGTGCGGTGAGGTGCTGGCGGTGCACAAGCACCCGGAGCCCAGTCTGATCCTGATCTGCGAGGGTTCCGGACGAACGATGGGCAGTGCTGAGCAGGAGGTCGGTGCGGGAGACATGATCCTCGTCCCCGGCGACTCCTGGCACGGCTTCGAAGGAACCCGGGACGGTTTCTGGGCGCTCTCGATCCAGTTCAACGGCAAGGCACTCTACGAGGACGCCGCGAAGCCCAACGCGGTGTTTGCAGGCGAGGTACCGAATCGGGCGGCTGTGCTCCTGGCGGACAACGAGAAGTACCTGCAGCAATTTGGTACCAGCAGCCTGTTGCGGCTGATCGATGACCCCTCGTTCGACGACCCCCACGTTCGGGAACGGCTGCTCGACTGCCAGCAGACGTGGTCGGACGTGTTTCAGGACCTGCTGCACCTGCGTGTCGCGATGACCACCGATACGGCGCACAAGCAGGTGGCGCTCGACCATCTGGTCGAGGAACTGGGCCATAACGACAACCTGCGCAACCAACGGGGATCAGCGCACGCGCCGGTCACCGATGAGACGTTCGTATCGACAATGGAGTGGTTCAGGCATCAAATGCTGTACCGGAGCGACATGGTGCGCACTCTGCTGATGCATGTGGTGCTTGAAGGTAGCGGCGAAATCTGGCACCGGGAAGCGGCGCGAGCGTTTCCGGCAATTCCGCACTTCCAAGAACACGGAGAAGACGACGGCCAGCACGTGAGTATGGGGATCGATCTGCTCGATCGCGCAACGCCGGCCGAGATTCGAGAACTCCGCGAAGCACTCGCCGAGGGATGGAAGATGATCACGCAATTGTGCGACAGAATCGCGTCGATCGCCCTGGCCGACACGGCGGTCCCCACGTACTCCACATGCTGAGCGTCCTCAGGAAAGTCGTCTGGTTCGAGGTTCCCAAACCCCGAACTCGACTCGACCCTGTGCCCAACGCCTCCCACCTTGCCAGATGGCAGCGGTGGTGTGACGCGGCGCAGCGGGACAGCGTGAACGCGCTCCGAGGCGAGCGACTGAGCAGATCCGTCTTCGGCGGACTTCGTCGTGACATCATGCTCGGGCTCGTGGCCATCGCGGTCAATGCAGGGTGCGCCTTCGGTGCTGCGATCACGCTGAAATCGCTGATCCAGCACCTCGTCACCGGCGATTCAGCACTCACGACGAACCTCACGCTTGGTATCACCTGCATCGTGCTGACCTACTTGGCGTGGCTTGCATTGAATCACACCTTCATGCAAGCCGACGTGGTAGGCATCGGAGCCCGGACATACATCGAACAAAGGCTGCTGCACAAGAAACGCAGCATTGCCCCTTCCGACCAACCGGCCGACCTGGTCACCCTTCTGGACCGGGAGGCAGCACGCGTCGAAAATGCTTGGTCGGGACTCATTTTCATCATCCTGGCACTCGCAACCATCACCTTTACCTCCGCGTACTTCTTCGTGGCGTTGGGACTGAGCGCTCTGGCGGCACTGTCGGTGATTCTCGTCAGTTCCGCGGTGATCTACTGGAACGCCAAACAATTGAATGCCGCGCACGCTGCACTGTCGGCGACGGCGGCAGATCGCATCGAAGTCGGCCTGTTTTCGCTGAACAATCGCCTGCTCGCGTGGCTCAAGAACTGGAACGACGAACTCTTTCGGCGCTATGCCGACAAGCGAGATGGCGAGGAGCGCGCGCTCCTGAAAGCGGCGCGTCTCATCGCGCGGATCAACCTCATATCGACACTCACTCCGATCGTTGCCATGCTTGCCGCGGTGTTTACCCAGCTGGCCCACGTTGGTTACGTCGATCCAGCAGGCCTGTTGTCCACAATGGCGCTGGTCGGAGGCTTGAAATCCGTCGCCAACAATATCCCCTTCATTGTTCAGAGTCTGTCCCAGGGCATTGTCGGGCACACCAACGTTGCGAAGTATCTATCCAGTCCGCACTCGCTGGACACCGATGCGACCGCAACGCGCCTACCGGCAACAACGGCGAAGCACATCGCCGTTGTCGGCGCCGCAGGCAGTGGCAAGACGTCCGTTCTGAAAATCGGTGCACGCCACAGCAGCCAGGTGAACAGCAAAACGTTCTTCGTACCGGATGAACCGTGGATATTCCCTGGCGGGCTCTACGAGAATTTGTGTCTCTATCGAAGCGAATTCACCGACGACGAGGCCCGTCGAGCCTTGGCACTGTCCCGACTTCCCGGAACCTTCTACGGCGACTACCTCTCGAGCAAGTCACGCGACCGGACCGAGGGCTGGAACGTGTCCCGCGGGCAGGGGAAGCGGCTGGAACTGGCACGGGCAATACTGGCCGAACCGAAGTTCGTTTACCTGGATCAGCCCACAGCAGGGCTGGACGACGACCTGGCGAATGGGCTGTTGGCCTCCCTTCTGCGCGGGCCGTGGCACGACACCACGGTCATTTATGCAACGGACAAGCCCGATGAAAAAGATGCTGCAGACGAGATATGGCTAGTGGCCGGAGGCGAAGTCGTGGAGGTGATGCGAAACCTCACACCACGTGCGGCGAATCCCGCTCGAGAACGCAAAAGGCTTCTCGCTCGAGAGGATCGGTCGGTCGCTCGCCGTCCCCAGGGCGTGGACCGAGCGGAATTCTCGACTTCGTCACGCCGCAGTCTGATGAGCCTGGGCGTCGCGAAGGTCGCGGTTGTCGCATGCGTCCTGTTTGCGTGCCGCGACGTTCTGACGATTGTCGGTGACTACACAGCTGCCAGCGGAATTTCGACCACGAATGCGCGGACAGCAGCGACAACCCTCATCGCCGCACTGTCCGCCGGGGCCCTCCTGTCGATTTTCACCTCCCTGTTCATAGTCAAACGCAGCATCGTGGCGGCATCCCGCAAATGTCGGAATTACTTCTCGACCGTCATGAGTCCAAAGCCCAGGCCGGCCTTCGACGAGGTCGATCAGGACTATCAGAGCAAACTGACTTGGGATCAACGACGTATCGACGAACTTCTGCCAGAAGTACTTCTGAATACGCTGGGTGCGGTTACGTTGCTGCTCACGACCGCCGCGTTCGTATTGAGCAAGAACATTTTCGTCCTGCTGCCCCTTGTCGGGATGTGCTTCGCCTACTGGCACAGTTCGAAGCGATCGGGAAGGCGACTGCAGGACTTCAACGATAGAGAGATCGGTACGACGTCGACCGTGTTGGAGCGGGTCGAGGCCATTACCTGGAGCTCAGCGAGATTCGACTTGGCACGCGACAACTCGGCCCTCGTCAATTGGCTGAACAAGAGTTTGATGAATCGCGCCTTCGCTTCGATGGACAATGCGGGCGCGCGCCGCTGGTTCAATTACAAGCTCGATTTGATGGGTGTGCTCTTCCTGTCGGTCGTCGTCGGTTCAACCGTGTTTGTCCAGGCCGGCGGCGGATCCGGCCTCAGCGGTGTTCTCGCGCTCAGTCTCTCGTACAGCCTCATCGCTGTCTTCGCCCGAGTGGGCCGTTGCCTGGTGGACCTCAGACAGGTTCTCGACAGCGCGGATCGTCTCCTCACGCCTCCGACCGGCCCGGCGCAGTGCTGGACCGGCTCAGCAGTTGAAGACGCAGCGCTCGTATCGTTTTCGGAGGTAACGTACGTCGCGCCGCACACCGGGGCGGTGCTACTGGAAGAGCTTTCCGAGTCCTTTGCCAGCCGAGACGTCGTGGTCGTCATGGGCCCGAGCGGGGTCGGTAAGTCGACATTTGCGAAGTTGGTTGTGGGCAGTCTGCAGCCGACAACAGGCGTCCTCTCGACATTGGGCCGGACGACGGGATACGTCTCGAATTCCCACACCGAAGACATCCTCCTCCTGACGTCGAGTCCGATCTTCAAGCCGGGCAGATTGATCGAACACTTCAACAGCCCGTTACCGCTCGAATTGGCTCGCTTCGTCGACTATCTCGACGTGGCAGACGTCGTCGGGCGACTACCGTCCGGATTCGACGAGCCCGTCCCTGCCACCGGTCAGTTGAATCTGAGCAAGACGGAACTGCAGCGGCTGGCGCTCCTCGACCTGTTGATCAATCGCCCGGCGGTCGCAATTCTCGACGAAGCGACTTCCGAGTTGAGTACAACAGCGGAGCTCTCGATATTGCAGGCCGTGATCTCTGCCTTGCCGGACACGCTCTTCTTCATCATCACGCACAATCCCGGGCTGACCGAACTTGCCAACCGAGTCTTCCACTTCAACGGCCAGCGACGCCTCCTCGAGGATTCTGGCCAGTCGCACACGACAGCCGATCGGAACTGGAATGGACAGGAGGAAGACCATGGAATGGCTGCCCCAACGCGATGCGTTCTGTAACAGTCACAACGTTCCACGGCCACAACTTCCGCTGAGGAACATCGCGCACTGGAACGCGGTACTCCAGGGCAGCGTGAGGAGCAATGACGCCCTGCATCACGAGCGAGCGTACGTCGCACCCGGATACTTCTACATGCCCGTGTGCGACGAGCCCGACGATCGGACATTGGCGGAGTTGTCGAGCCTGGCGTCAACCGCCGACTGGTTGTTGGTCCCTTCCCTTCGCAGATCCGATCGCCGTCGGCGCGCCGACGTCATTGCAGTTCCATTCATGAAGGCGGCATTCTTCCGGTCTTCGCGAAGTGTGGACCTCGCCCTGCGAACCGCGGTAGGAGCCAGCCAATACAAATCAATCGTCAGGCTCACGAGGAAGGCCGAGGCGGCGTGCACAACCGAGATACACCGTCTCTCGGACGTGGCAGAAGACAATCGGGTCCTGCGCAATTTCGCCTGCCTTCAGGCCTTGAATGTGGCCAAGTACGGACACGCCAAGAACCTCTATACGAGCGATGTGCTGCGTATGCTGGCACGCTCGTCCGAAGGTGAGAAATACTTCGTGAAGCTGGACTACGACAAGTATTCGAATACTCCGTTGGCCGGATCACTGAGCTACGCCGACGATCACCGTGGCGTGTTTACGAAACTCGTTCGGGGACTGGACCATGACCGAATTCCGCGTGGGTTGAATCTGTATATCGCCGACTACTACCAAATGTATCGTTTCGCGGATCGGCTGGGTTTCGCGGACATCTGTCTCGGCCGAGGCGCCATCGACGCGAAAGTCCGGGTGGGCGCAATTCACATTGTCGACCTGGACAACTGGCTAATTCCGGTCAACACACAGCGTACACAGGCGATGCAGGACTACGCGAGATCGCGACATGGAGACTGAGATGATCAGCGAAATAGCCTGGGCAGATGGAAGATGCGTGCGATTCGACGAGGTGATCCTGTCACCTGCCACCCATGGGTTGTCGTATGCCACGTCGGTGTTCGACGGTATCCGCACGTACGGCGGCAGCATCTTCAAATGCGACGACCACATAGCGAGGTTGCGGCGGTCCGCCGAGTTGTTCGGGCACACCGTGCACTATTCGAATGCGGACTTGGCCGACGCTTGCCACGAATTGGTGAGGGCCAATGATCTGGCCGATGCGTACATCAAGTGCTTGGTCTTCTATGACGACACCGATGTGAGTTTCAAGGCGCAGGGCTCTTCCAGCAAGGTGGTCCTGTTTGCCCTGCCCTTTCCTTCGAATTCGGCCGCGGAGCAATATCGGCTCTCGACGGCAACGTGGCGGCGTGCACCCGCCTCGTGCCACCCGTATCAGGCGAAAACGTCGTCTACCTATGCGTTGAGCTACTTGAGCCACCGCGGGCGGGCCGACGGTTACGATGATGTGCTCTTCCTCTCGACAGCCGACGCTGTGTGCGAGTCGAGCGGCTCGAACGTGTTCTTCGTCAAGGGAAACGCATTGTTCACGCCGACTGCCGAATTGGCCCTCGACGGGATTACCCGAAGGGTGATAATCGATGAGCTGTGTCCGCGACTGAAGCTCTCGGTAACGGAACGCGACATCGCCTACGGCGAGATCGGATCGTTCGACGCCGCATTTCTGTGCGGGACTGCGATCGAAATCATGGAGGTTTCCGGCATCGACGAGATCCGGTATGCGAAGTCCGCAGTGGTCGATGCGATAGCAACCGAGTATCGGCACTTGACCAACGGCCGGTCCGCGATCCGATGACGACCAAGCAAGGTGGGTCATCCTTCCCCCCAGGGTTCCTAGCTTCACGGCCGTCGGCCCGGGATAGTACTGGAAGGTGAAGTCCATTTCGCCGAACGATATTCCATCCAGTGGGGTCTTCTGAATGAAACTGCTCATTCTCCATCGCGTTCCGTATTCCTTCATCGAGTACCATCGTGTAATCGATCATGGAATTCACGATGTCGTCTACGTGGGCTCGAGCGCGCAACTTGCGACCGTGCCGCCCGACCTTCCTTGCACGAGGGTTGAACGCCCGGGTCGAGCAGGTCTGGCCGAGGAAGTTCGCACCCTGTTCTCCCCCGACGACGCCTTCGACCGAGTCATCAGCGTCTCCCAGTACGAGATGATGGAGGCAGCGCAGATAAGACGGAGCCTCGGAGTAGAAGGAGTATCACCGGAGCAGGTCCACATCGTGAACGACAAGGTAGCGATGAAAGCCGCAGTCGCAGGATGCGGACTTCGCGTGCCCAGATTTGTTCGCTGCGATGAGGCGCTCACCGCTTCCTCCGCCGATGTCACTCCCTGGGCTGGGAAGACGGTGCTCAAACCACTCGATGGAACCGCCAGCAAGGATGTTTTCGTTTTCGCCACCTACGCTGACGCCGGCACTGCGATTCTCAACCACCCTACGGGTCTGGAGGACTGGGATCCGGAACGCTTCCAGCTCGAAGAATATGTGGAGGGGCCGATCTTCCACTTCGATGGCCTGATGCTTGCCGGTGCGCCGGTGGCGATCGTCGCCAGCAGATATCTGGGCACTTGCCTCGAGTTTGCCCAGGGAGTTCCGCAGGGATCGATTCAAGTCGACGACGACGGTGGGCGTTGCAAGGTAGCGGTCGAGTACCTTCGGGCCGTGGGTATCGACAATGGCCCATTCCATCTCGAACTGATCGAGGCCGCAGATGGAATGGTTTTCCTGGAGGTCGGCGCCCGCCCTGGCGGCGGACATATCAAGGAGACATTCCGGCTTGCCACAGGCATCGACTTGGTCGCGGCCGGTTTGGCCTGCAACCTCGATTGGTCACCTCTCGAAATCAATCCACTGAAACGGTGGTTCGAAAGTACGGCGAGCAGTACGGTCTACGGGGATTTCATGTTCCCGGGTCACCTGCTTCCGTCGCGGTACTGCGCGATATCGGGTGGGGAACGGTTTCAGGCCCACCCAGACGTTGTTCGATGGAAGGAACTGGAGACGGGCGCTTCTCTTCCGAAGACCGTAAGCTATTTCGATTTCGAATTGCCCGTCAGCGGCATCGTCGCCGGCCGGTCGACCTCTGAAGTGACCTCACTCATTCGCGAAATCCTGACGACCGTGCAAGTCGTACCGATTGAGCAGCCCACGCAATGCCCCACACCTGGCTGACCGGACAGAACGTGAATCTGCCCGGTCAGTGCGGGAGAGGGCTGTCAGCTGTTGTCAATTTATCTAAAGCTATCTATCAGATTCTCGTATTCGTCTGTTCACCGCGAATTGGTGACGCTGCGAAATACGTGGGTTGTCGGTCATTGGGGTACGCAGGTCGCCGCCGGAAGGTGCGGCAGCGACGGCGGAGATGGTGGAAGCTGCATTGCGGGGTGTCGGGCTCGGCAGGGCACCAGGGTCGTCGGCCGATCAGGAAAGCTGCTGCGGGAGACCCGCTTTAGATGAGATGTATTGTGTCTGCGGATGATCGCGATCCGAGCCGCGAGAAGCAGGGTCCGGTGCGCAAGTCCCGGGACAAGACCAGCCCGACACCACCTCGGCCGCGGCATCGCCGGGTCCGCCGCAGCCTCCGCACCACAACGCCGCGGGCGGGGGTGACTCCGAAACAGCATGTTCCTGCACCCGAAGCGTCGGTGTGGGACACGGTCCAACCCACACCACCACACGGTGATGCGGGTAGCCGTGACACACGTACATCTCAACCATCAGCCACACCAGTGGCAGATAGTACGAGATCTACGTAGACGCTCGTCTCCACCCGAATCCGAGCCTGCGCCTCAGCCAACCGGCGCTCGGCGTCCACGAGATCAGTGCCGACCGCGACTATGACACCTTGACGATCCGCAGAGGACCGGAGCGGACCGAGGTGTTGCCCTGGTTCGAGAGAACACTGCAACCGGATGACCCCCTCGACCTGACGCGCGGCTTCGATGCCCTGCACGCGTTCGATCACCACATTCTCGTAACCAAAGAATGCGACGCAGCCTGCACCGCGCCCGGGTGCTCGCGATTGCGGCGGCAGCCCGGCAAGATGACAGATCGACTCCCGGACCAGATCGCGACCCATCGCACGGTGCACCAGCTCCCAAATGAAATCGCCTCCAGGACGGGTATTGCCCTCGATGATCCGGGGCCCGGCCGAACCGATACGCACTTCGGTATGAGCCGGCCCGAAGGAATGACCGATCGAACTGAGGAAATCGGTGACGAGACGGCGGAGCTCGGCAAGGGCCGATGCCGCGAGCGCGGCCGGCATCAGATGACCGGTTTCGATATACCGTGGCGGGCCGGTGGTGGTTTTTGCGGTCACCGCGATGACGTCGTGCCGGCCATCCGTGGTGAAGGATTCGACGCTGTATTCGGGGCCGTCGATGAACTCTTCGACGAGGGTCGGCCCGGGGTACTCGCCGCGAGAGCAGGCGAATGCGGATTCGACCTGGTCAAGGCTGGAGACGCGAAAAACACCGGAGCTGCCGGCGCCTTCAGCCGGCTTGACTATGATCGGGCCGCCCACTGACCGAAGAAAGCTCCGTACCTCGGAGGCCGAATCGCAGCTTCGGGTCAGCACAGCTCCGAGATCACGGCCGGCCAGGTGCTCGCGCATGGCGATCTTGTCGCGGGTCAACCGGACGGCTTCCCGCGCATTGCCCTTGATGCCCAATGCCTCTTTGATCACGGCGGCCGGCATGAGGCCGTGCTCGGTGAATGACACGACGGCATCGACGGGTTCAACCTCGTGCAGCTCCTGCGCCATGCTGAGCGCCTCTGCCTGGTTGCGGTAGTCGAATACGCACAGCCGGTGGGCACGCCTGGCCTGCCGCGCGGTGACCGATTCGGAATTCTGAAACACAGACAGCTCGACCGGTAGATCTTCGATCCTTCGGAAAGTCTCGTCATGTCCGCCGACGATCAAAATGTGAGCCATGCCGACCCAGCTCCTCGAGGTCCGCTGATTCCCGGAGGTCGCGCTCGTCCGGCCGGTCTCACTTCCGGCCCTCGATTGCGCTGAAGCCGCAGGGCAGGAGCGTACTGCCGGTGAGTTCGAGGCCTGCGCGCTCGTATAGGCGCGCGTAGTCCTGAATCGTTCGCTCCCGGCCGCCCGTCATGACCAGCATGGCGACGTCCACCACATTTCCCCAGACGTATCCGCCGTCCTCGCTGATCACCCGCTCCAGGACCAGGATCCTGCCGCCGGGCTCGAGTGCGTTCGCGCAATTAATGAGGACGCGTACCGAGTCGTCGTCGTTCATCGTGTGAAGAACGCTCTTGAGCAGGTGGACGTCGCCCCCGCCAGGCACCTCTGTGAAACCGTCGCCGGGCACAATGCCACACCGCTCATCGACGCCATATTCCCGCAAAGTGTGACCGGCCCTGGCCAGCGAGAACTCCAAGTCGTAAATCGTGCCCCGCAGATGCTCGTATTTGCGCAACAGCTGGGCGGTCACGATGCCGTAGCCACCGCCGACATCGACGACGTGCCGATTGTCCGTGAAATCGATCGCTTCCGCGGTCTCGAGACCGGCGCGGATCGAGATCTCGTGCCAGCCCAGATGGAAGCGCTGGGCGGAGTCGGGGTGCTCGGCCAGGTAGTCGAAGAGGGATTTGCCGAAGAACTGGCCGAATCCTGTCTGTCCCGTACGTGCGCATTGGAGCAGCTCGCTCCAGGCCAGGTACGTTTCTGCGCCGGCAAAGAGCTCCACCTCGCTTGCGATCGATTCCGGATTATCCCTGCGCAAGAATTCGGCTCGCGGCGTGAGTGCGCATCTGTCCTGCTCGTCCACGGAGAAGATCCCCGCGCTCATGAGTAGGCGGAGGATCCGCTTCAGCGCATCGGGATCAGTGCCGCTTCGTTGGGCAAGGTCGGCAAGCGCCATTGGGCCCGCCGCCAGCAGATCGGCGAGCTCCAGCTCGACGGCTACGAACAAGCAGCTGGATATGTTGTAACCATGAACCATTTCTTTGACACAGAGACGGTCGGGCTTGTCACGGAAGTCGAAATACATTGTGCGCCTTCGAATAGGTCGTGGAGTACAGCAATACGTGGAACTCCCGGACTGCCGGGCGTTCAACCAGCGTGAGGTTTCACCGCATCGCGCGATAGATACCCAGGGGCTGGCAACCATTCACCCCCCGCCCGCACCGACGTAGCTTCAGGTGGTAGTCGCAGGGTCCGACTCCGACCCCAGATTTCGCACCAGCCAACGCCCGTCGACGAGATGCATGAGGACCGGGCACACGTACCGGGGATCGTTCGGCTGCCACAGACCGCCCTCTAGCGCCGAGGCGTCGAGTACGTAGAGCGCCTCGACCTCCGGGGCGACCATCCTGGTCGAAATGCACCCACAGCGGATGAGCCGGCACCGGCCCGGCAAGGGCAGCCTCAACCGCCTCACTTTCCCAACCGTCAACAGTCAACAGTCATCTGACAGTGGTTGTCACGCACCCACTTCTGCGCCAGTACCGCCCGGAAGTCGGGATCCACATTCGGCCATGCCGACAGCAGATCCCCGTCCACACACACCGGCATCAGGAATGCCCACGCCGCATTCACCAGATCGGTATGCCCGAGAAACCGCACCAGTTCGGCCGGATCCACCGCACGAAGCTGCCGGTACGTCTGCCGCACCTCGGGCGGCAACGAGTCGATCTGCTCGTCGGCCAGCTGCGGAAGCCGGACGCACGCGTCGAGAACCACCCGACAGGCAGCCACGGTTGCTCTGCCCCCGATCCAGAGCCGTGACCGCGTCGAGGAGCAGCCTCCGGACACTGTCCGGCAACGGCGCCGAACCCTCCGGAGTCGAGATCGTCACATCATCCTGACCAGCGATAACATACTTCAACGCGGTGAGAAGGTCCCGATCGTCGGCGCCCGGCGGCAACACCGTGTGGTTCATCCGAGCGGCCATACCTCAACCATGAAGCGAAAAAACGAACACAATCTCCTGCGCAGCGGACGAGGTGGCTCTCAGCCCAGCCCGTGGAGGAACTCCTCGACCACTTTCCGGTACTGCTCCGGCTGGTCGTCGTGGACGAGGTGCCCGGCGTGCTCGATGCGGACGTACTCGGCGCCGGGATGCCGCTCCGCCATGGTCCGCATCTGACCGTCGGGGGTGATCGTGAACTCCCCCTCGATCAGCAGGGCAGGAACGGTGATCGACGCCCATTGGTCCCAGAAGTGCCTACCGCCCCACTCCTCGGAGATGTCGCGGAACGTGTCGACGTCCCCGTGCAGGTACCAGCCGTCGGCGCGCTGCTCGAACGAGTCCAGGAAGTACTGTCCGGCAACCGGACCGAAGAACTCGAAGAGGTCTTCCCGTGTCGCGAACGGCTGCGGCCAGTTCGAGATCATCGCCGCCCAGTCCGCGGCGGTCCGGCCCCGGAAGTCGGGGGCCATGTCTTCGAGCACGAGCGCCGACACCTTCTCGGGGTGTTCGGCCGCCAGGCACCACGCGTGCAGGGCGCCCATCGAATGACCGATCACCACCCACGGCTCGGCGAAGGGCGCGAGTGCGGCGGCCAGATCTGCCACGAACGCTTCCGTCGTCAACCGCGACGGTGCGGGCCTGCCGTGACCTGCGGCGTCGAACGTGAAGACGTGGCCGTGCTCGCGCAACCACGGCACGTGCCGACCCCAGGTCCGCGCGCTGCCCATCAGCCCGTGCAACAGCAGAATCGGCTGCCCCGTCCCACCCTCGTCGTGCAACGCACTCTCACCTGCCACCCCTCCGACGCTAGCGGAGTAATCTCGCCCGCATGGCAGTGGTAAAGATCAACGCAATCGAAATCCCCGAGGGCTCAGGCCCCGAACTCGAGAAGCGCTTCGCAGCGCGCGCGCACGCCGTGGAGAACTCCCCCGGCTTCCTCGGATTCCAGCTTCTGCGCCCCGTCAAGGGCGAGAACCGCTACTTCGTCGTCACCCAGTGGGAGAGCGAAGAGGCATTCGCGGCGTGGCGCGACGGTCCGGCCCGGGAAGCACACGCGGGTGAGCAGAAGAAGCCGGTGGCGTCCGGAGCGTCTCTGCTGGAGTTCGAGGTCGTTCTCGACGTCGCGGCAGCGAACAAGGGCTGAGAGACGGGGCCGAGCGGGAGGATTGACACGACGGCCCGCCGGGTGCAAAAGTTCGCAGGACAAAGCGATGGTTCGGCAGGAATCCGGTGCAATCCCGGAGCGGTCGCGCCACTGTAAATCGGAGTAGTCCTTCACGGGAGCCACCTCGACAGCCAGATACTGCGGCCATCGCCTGGACCTAGGGGACGCGAAATCCCAGGAGGAACTATGGCACTCGCCTACGCACCCGGCTCGTCGGTCGACACGACCCGTCTCGCCGTCATCTCTTTCGCGATCGTTCTGTTCGCGATGCTCGCTCTCTACCTCGTTGGTTTCGACCAGGGCGCGATTTCGCGCAGTGGCATGTACATGCATGAACTGATGCACGACGGCCGCCACCTCCTGGGTCTGCCATGCCACTGACCGATTCCTTCGCGAAACTCCTCATCCGCGGCCTGCTGGCCGGCCTGATCGCAGGCATCCTGGCCGGTGGCGTCGCGTTCGTCCTCGGTGAGTCGCACATCGATGCGGCCATCGCGATCGAAGAGTCGAACAGCGCCGCCGAAGCCGAAGTCCACTCACACGACGCCACTCAGGCGGCCGAGCCGGCCGGGCACTCGCACGACGAGGAAGAGGCACTGGTCAGCCGTGACGGACAGCGCTTCGGGCTGTTCCTCGCCACGTCCCTTGCGGGCCTGGCTCTGGGGGCGATCTTCGCCGTCGTCGCGAATTACGCACGACGAGTGACGACGCTGTCCGGGCCGTTGCTCGGTCTGACATTGGCCACATTGGGCTGGTTGGCAATCGAGGCGGTGCCGTTCTTCAAGTACCCCGCCAACCCACCGGCTGTCGGAGACCCCGAAACGATCACTCAGCGCACCTGGCTGTGGCTCGCCGCAGTCGTGCTGGGTCTGCTCGCGGTGGTGGCCTCGGTCTTCGCGGCGAAGGCCGTCGCGGCGCAGGAATTCCTGTCGCTGCGAATCGC
The DNA here is from genome assembly GCF_000280725.2 of Rhodococcus sp. JVH1. Classification (NCBI taxonomy): domain Bacteria; kingdom Bacillati; phylum Actinomycetota; class Actinomycetes; order Mycobacteriales; family Nocardiaceae; genus Rhodococcus; species Rhodococcus sp. JVH1. Next base: position 3,113,294 of record NZ_CP166289.1, read on the forward strand.
GGCGCCGGTTCTCGCCTTCCTCGTGGTGGTGACCATCGGCTACCTCGTGCTGCCCACCGTCGACGAAGTGGGCGACGACTTCCCCGCAGTGCTGCTGTGGCAGTTCCGGCTGTCGTCCCTCGCGACGCAGGCCACGTTGTGGCTGGTTCTCGGACTGGCATTCGCGTTCCTCACGGAGCGCGCCACCCGGGCCACGGCACCCGCGCCGGCGAACGCCGCCTGACCCACAGGGCGTCAGCGGGATTTGTCCCATCGGGCCGGGTCCGCCTCCAGGGCGGCCCGGTCCCAGGCACCCCGCTCGGCGGCCGCGTCATACGTGCTGTGCAGGAACTTCAGCAGTGCGGCATCGGGATCGTCTGCGGTGCGCACGGTCTCGTACGGCAGCAGGAACTGGCCGTTCTCCTTGCTGTAGAAGGCTCCGTCGGGCCCGACCGGGTAGTCGGCGAACCCGTCCGGCTCCGGGTAGGCGTACGCGTAGAACGCGCCTTCGACGCCACCACCGGGCCAGAAACCGCAGCTGCTCAGCTCATGCGAGTAACCCTCGACCATCACCCAGTCGCCGCAGTTCGGCGCTCCACCAGGATGAGTCGGTGCTGTTCTTCCGGAGAACCGCGTACAGGCCAGGTCGAGCGCACCCCAGAAGAAGTGCACGGGACTGACCTTCCCGATGAAATGGGAACGGAACTCGTGCAGGACGCGGTCGGCCTGCACGAGCTGCCGCCAGAACTGGTGCACCGACTCACCGTCGTACGAACAGTGCTGCGTGTCCTCGGCGAACGGGACGGCGGGGTCCACCTCGTTGGGCCGGGCCAGAATGGTCGTCGCCACACCCAGTTCGGCCAGCGTGTCCATCGTCTCCGCATAGAAATCGGCCACCGACTTCGGTTCGAGGGCGACCGTCCCGGTGCCGCCCGTGCTGGTGCGGATCACCAGTCGATGGTCGGCGAAGTCGAATTCGATGTCGAAACAGTCGGTGCCGTACGGAATCGTCGACGTCGTGAGACCGCGGGGGCTCACGTACAGCGGGACCTGCCACCAGTGGTTGATCAGCGGTGCGTGGGCCAAGCGGATCTTCCCGACGATCTGCGTCCACATGTGCAGGGTGTTCCGCGTCGACGCCCAGTCGTCCACCTTCAACGCCGGCCACGCGTCTCCGGACCGTGTCTGCTCGCGCACAGTGCCTCCCTGCCGACGACGTGCATTTCAATGTGCCCCTCGTACGGGGTGATGGCAAGCGTGTCGCACCCATACCCGGGTAGGGGTGGACTCCACTCCCCGGAGTGATGTGCCGCGACGTCGCCGATACCAGCATGCGGACATGACCACTCGCACTGCACCCTCGGTCCCGCAGCCGGTCGAGCGCGCGTACCGGCTGCTCGGACTCGCCCTGTTCGCCGGCGTGGTCGAGGCCCTCGCGCACACGTCGCCGGCATTGGAGGGCCCGGCCGCCGACGTCGCCAGCCTCGCCCGGCAACTCGTGGTCCGCATCGTCGTCTACGGCGCGGTGCTGTTCGTCATGACCCGATTCCGCAGTGGCAGGGCGTGGGCGCGGAACACCCTCGCGATCGGTCTCGGCGTGTTCGGTGTCGCTTCGCTCGTGATGGAACCGATCACCTGGATGTGGGCCGGCAACGACCCGATGTCCGCCGTCTCCGGCCTGACCCTCGACGCCGCGGTGATCGCGACCGCCCGGCTCACCCATCTCGTGGCGGTGATCGCGGCGGTGGCACTCATGTTCCGGCCCGACGCCAACCGGTACTTCACGCGCCGCTAGTTCACCGGCACCGCGCTCGCCTGCGTCAGAAGCTGCAGGAACACGTCCTTCGGTTGCGCGCCGGACACGGCGACGCGGCGGTTGGCGACGAAGAACGGCACCGCCGACACCTGTAGTCGACGGGCGGTCTCGAGGTCGGCGCGGACCGCGTCCGCACCGGCATCGGACTCGAGTTCGGCGCGCACGGTGTCGGCGTCGAGGCCGGCCCGCGACGCGATGTCGACGAGCACCTCGCGGTCGTCGATCACGGCCCCCTCACCGAAGTGGGCACGGAACAGTGCCTCCACCACGGCATCTCGCTCATCGCCCGCCAAGTGGATCAACCGGTGGGCGTCGAAGGTGTTGGCGGCGATCACGGTGTCGAAGTCGAGACTCAGCCCCTCGTCGGCCGCCGTGCGCGCAACGTGACCGAACATCTGACGGACCTGCTCGGCGGGCATACCCTTGCTCTCCACCAGGGCGTCGAGTTCACTGCGCCGTTCCCCCACCGGTGTCTCCGGCGACAGCTGATACGACCGCCACACCACGTTCACCCGGTCGCGCCCTTCGAACTCCGCGAGGGCCGACAGGAAACGGTGCTTGCCGATGTAGCACCAGGGGCAGGCGACGTCGGACCAGATCTCGATCTCGATGTCGCTGTCGGTGTTCTGCTGTCTCGTCACAGTTCAGTGGAACGAATCGATGGTGCATTCTGTTCCGCAAGGTTCGACGCGGTGTTTGTCTTGGTTCGCCGCGCTGCATTTCCGCACGCCGGATTCGACCGAACGGTACGGTGAGGGGATCGACACGGCGAGAGTAACGTCGTATCGATCGTGCCGCTGAGTGAGGGGCGCTCGTCGCGATGCCCGGACAATCGGCGGTTCGATGATCATTGAACCCGAAGATCGTGGAATCCGAACTCCTCCAGGAGTAGCCATGGTTTACGTCTCCTCACCGAGCAAGTCCGTCGAGTCACTCGGAATCGTGTTGATCGCCGTCGGAGTCGTCCTGCTCGCTCTGCTCACCCTCTACCTGGTCGGATTCGACCAGGGTGCGATCTCCCGAAGTGGCATGTACCTGCACGAATTGATGCACGACGGCCGCCACCTCCTGGGAGTTCCCTGTCACTAGTTCCACCACGACGGAGCACGCGATGAACTCTCCAGCAGATTTCGAAGCACAGGCGAACAGGGTCGCGGAGTACGGCCCGATCCATCACGTCGAGATGGATTCGCCGTATTACCTGTCCAATTCCGCGTTCGACGCGTTGCGGCACGTTCTCCACGACGTCGGCGGCCAGGCCGCCCTTCCCGTCAAGTACGAGGAGAAGGTCGAAGAGGACTGGGAGATGAGCACATACGTCACGTGCGAATGCCTCGGGTGGCGCGGTGTGTGGAACTCCGAGGAGCGCCGTCGCGCCGAGAACGACCTGGGCGCCACGCTCTACTTCGGGCTGCCGTACTACGCGCGGTGGATCACGGTGGCCGCCAAGACGCTCATCAACAAGGGCCTGATCACGCCCGATGAACTGTCCGCCAAGATCGACGAGGTCCGCGCCCGGTCGGGTGGCGGGAACGCGACTGGAGGCCAGTCATGACGAAGTTCGAGATCGGCGACCGGGTCACCGTCAAGGACGCGACGTCGATGTTCCACACCCGAACTCAGGCATTCATCCGCGGGCACACCGGCGTGGTCGTCGAACATCGCCCGGAGTGGGTGATTCCCGAGGACGAGGCGTGGGGACGCGTGGAGGACGGCCGGACCGAGCCGTTCTACGTCGTCCGCTTCCGGCAGACCGACCTCTGGCCCCGCTACACCGGATTCGAGATCGACACGTTGGAAACCGAGTGCTCCGAGCGCTGGCTCGAGCCGGCAGGAGAGGCGGACACATGACGCATTCGCACGACGATCACGCCCCCATCCAGGCCTCGGAGGAGGTCAGCGAGTTCGAGATCCTGGAGACCGCCATTCGGGAACTGTCCATCGAGCACGGACTGTTCTCCCGCGAGGATCACCGCCGTTTCTCCGAATGGGCCGAATCGGTAGGGCCGTCGGGTGGTTCGAAATTGGTCGCGAAGGCGTGGGTCGACCCGGAGTTCAAGAAGCGACTGCTGGCCGACGGCACCGAAACGTGCAAGGAAGTGGGGATCGACTGGCGCGACCCGACCGGATCAGGCACGCCGAGCGACTACACGTACTTCTACGTGCTGGAGAACACCCCGAAAGTCCACAACGTCATCGTCTGCACGCTGTGTTCGTGCTATCCGCGGCCCGTCCTCGGTATGTCTCCGGACTGGTATCGCACCCCCAACTATCGCCGCCGGTTGGTGCGCTGGCCCCGCGAGGTGATCGCCGAATTCGGCTTGCACTTCCCACCGGATGTCGAAGTGCGCGTGCATGATTCGAACCAGAAATCGCGGTTCATGGTGATGCCGATGCGCCCCGAGGGCACCGACGGGTGGAGTGAGGAGCAACTGGCGTCGATCGTCACCCGCGACACCATGATCGGTGTCGCCGTACCGCAGGTCGACTGGACCGCGACCACACCACCCTCGGACAACGGAGGAACCGCGCGATGATGACGGACAAGGCCTACGACGTCATCCTGAACACGCTGACGCCGGAGACGACCCGCGACGACGTCACGCTACCGGACCTCGACCGCAAGCCCGACCCGTGGGAATCGAGCATGCAAGCCACCGCGGAATGCCTGTCCTGGCGTGGCGCCTGGGACAATCTCGACAGGCGCCACACCGAGGACCAACTGGGCGAAACCATCTACCGCGACTTCCCCGTCCGCTCCCGGTCCGTCGTCGCCACCGCTCACGCGTTGATGGACAAGGGCGTCATCAGCCCGGACGAACTCCAAGCGAAGATGGAGGAAGTGCGCGCACGGTTCAACCGTCAGTAGCCGACTGCACTCAGGACTCGAGTGCGGCGTCCAGCGTGATCTCGACTCCGGTGAGCGCCTTGCTCACCGGGCACGACTCCTTCGCGGCCTGAGCGGCCTTCGCGAATCCGTCGGCGTCGAGACCGTCAACCTCGCCGCGGACCGTCAGCTTGATGCCGGTGAGCTTGAAACCCGGGTTGTCCGGTCCGAGTGAGACATCCGCCTTCACCTCGAGGCTCTGCGGGGTGCCGCCTGCCTCCGCGATGAGCGCGGACAACTGCATCGCATAGCAGGAGGAATGCGCCGCGGCGATCAGCTCCTCCGGGCTGGTGGTTCCACCAGCCTCCTCGGCCGCCCGCTTCGGGAACGAGACGTCGAAGGTCGCGACACCGGAACTGGTGAGTTCCACCTGACCGCTTCCCTGTTCGAGCGATCCGTTCCAAGCGGTCCGTGCGGTACGTGTCGGCATGCCACATCCTCTCGTGGTTCTTCGGTTTACGTGTCGAACCTACTCGTACCGGGCGGACATGCGCAGCGCGCGGGAACGCAGGGCGGCCCGCAGAGCGTCCGGTGCCAGCACTTCCGCGGCCTCGCCGAACGCCCACAGAACCCCGCGTGCGTGGGAGTCGTCGCCGAACACCGCTTCCAGCCGCACCCGGTCGTCGCCGACCGACCGCTCGGAGCGGACGGCGTAGGCACGCTCCACCAGGTCGTCGCGGCGCTCACGGTCCACGAGAACCTCGGCGACCACCGGCGTCCCGCGCGCCCGGAACGCCGAACGGCGACGCTCCCAGATCGCGGCGAGGTCGATGTCGGCAGATCGCTGCGCCGGCTCGTCGAGTTCACGGACGTCCTCGATGCGCTCGAGCCGGTACGTCCGGTCGCGGCCGGCGTCCGTCGCCACCAGATACCACCGTCCCGCCGCGTGGATGAGCCCCTGCGGGTCGATGACGCGCCACACCGCGTCGTTGCCCCGCGACGGGTACAGGATGCTCAGCCGCCGGCCCACGAATACCGCCTGCTGGATGAGCCCGAGGTGATCGTCCACCGGTTCCGGATCGGTCAGCCACGATCCCTGGGTGACGTACACCCGCTCCGCCACCTTCGTCGCCGCCGCCCGGTGCGCGTCGGGCATCGCCGCCACCACCTTGCGCATCGCCGACGCGAACGCCGGCGCCATGCCCAGCGATTCCGACGTCATCGCCGAGCCTGCCGCCAGCAGGGCCTTGGCCTCGTCGACGGTCAGGCCCGTGAGGTCGGTGGTGAATCCCGGAAGCAACTCGAAGCCGCCGTCACGACCGCGTTCGGCGTACACCGGTATTCCCGCCGTCGACAGTGCGTCGATGTCCCGCAACACGGTGCGCGGGGACACCTCGAGTTCGCGGGCCAGCGCCGACGCCGACATACGCCCGCGGTTACGGAGCAGGAGGACGAGCGAGAGCAGACGGTCGGCGCGCATGCGGAAAGTCTGGCAGAAATACATGACAGGAGATGTCATGTTTCACGGCGATAGTTGCCTCATGACAAACAACACGACAGACCCCCGGCCTCTGTACCACGAAGCCCTCTCCTGGACCACCGCCCTCGTCGAGAAAGTCCGCGACGACCAGCTGACGGCAGCCACTCCCTGCGCCGACTTCGACGTCCGCACCCTGCTCGGCCACCTCGTCGCCACCGTGGAGCGTGCCCGCGTGATCGGTGAGGGCGGCGACCCGGGCACCGTTCCGCTCGTCGTCACCGACATCCCCGACGATGGCTACCCAGACGCCTACCGGTCCGCCGCGGACCGCATGTGGCCCGTCTGGACCGACGACAGCGGGCTCGACGCGACGGTGACCGCACCGTGGGGCACCGTCCCCGGCCGGGCCGCGATCTGGGGCTACATCAACGAGACTCTCGTGCACGGCTGGGACCTGGCCGTCGCCACCGGCCAGCCCTCCGAAACCCGCCCTGAGCTCGCCGAGGCCATGCTCGCCGTCGCACGGCACGCGATCCCGGCGGAGACACGCGGCGGCCACGTGCCGTTCGCGGACGTGGTCGAACCGCAACCCACCGCCGGACCTACCGAGCGACTCGCCAACTGGTCGGGACGCAAGAGCATCTGACCCGCACACACGAACGGGCCGCCGGTGGAAAACCACCGGCGGCCCGTTGTCGTTCGACTACTGCCTGTCTACTCCGAGTCGGCTGCGCCGGACTTGGCCAGGTCGACCGGAACCTCGTCGGGAACCGTGACCGGCTTCGTCTCGCCGCGGAACGTGAACTTCGCGTCCTCGCCCGCGCCTTCGCCGTCCCAGTTCTCGACGTCGACGTACACGATCTGACCGGGGCCGACCTCGCCGAAGAGGATCTTCTCCGACAGCTGGTCCTCGATCTCGCGCTGGATGGTGCGACGCAGCGGCCGCGCACCCAGGACCGGATCGAAGCCACGCTTGGCCAGCAGCGACTTGGCCTTGTCGGTGACCTCCATCGTCATGTCCTTGTTCTTCAAGGCCACCTCGACACGCGCCACCATCAGGTCCACCATCTGAACGATCTGCTCGGTGGTGAGCTGGTGGAACACGACGATGTCGTCGATGCGGTTGAGGAACTCGGGACGGAAGTGCTTCTTCAGCTCGTCGTGCACCTTGAGCTTCATCCGCTCGTAGTTCGACTCGTCGCCCTTACCGGACGTGAAGCCGAGACCCACAGCCTTGGAGATGTCCGAGGTACCGAGGTTCGAGGTGAAGATGAGCACCGTGTTCTTGAAGTCCACGGTCCGGCCCTGACCGTCGGTGAGACGGCCGTCCTCGAGCACCTGCAGGAGCGTGTTGTAGATCTCCTGGTGTGCCTTCTCGATCTCGTCGAACAGCACCACGCTGAACGGCTTGCGGCGCACCTTCTCGGTGAGCTGGCCGCCCTCTTCGTAGCCGACGTAGCCGGGAGGGGCACCGAACAGCCGCGACGCGGTGAAGCGGTCGTGGAACTCACCCATGTCGATCTGGATGAGAGCGTCGTCCTCACCGAACAGGAAGTTGGCGAGCGACTTGGCCAGCTCGGTCTTACCGACACCGGACGGGCCGGCGAAGATGAACGAACCGGACGGACGCTTCGGGTCCTTCAGGCCGGCACGGGTACGACGGATGGCCTTGGCGACAGCCTTGACCGCGTCTTCCTGACCGATGATCCGCTTGTGCAGCTCCTCCTCCATGCGGAGCAGACGCGTGGTCTCCTCCTCGGTGAGCTTGAACACGGGGATGCCGGTCCAGTTACCCAGGACCTCGGCGATCTGCTCGTCGTCGACCTCGGCGATGACGTCCAGGTCGCCGGAACGCCACTGCTTCTCCCGCTCCGCACGCTGGGCGACGAGGGTCTTCTCCTTGTCGCGCAGGTTCGCGGCCTTCTCGAAGTCCTGCGCGTCGATCGCGGACTCCTTCTCGCGGCGGGCGTCGGCGATCTTGTCGTCGAACTCGCGGAGGTCCGGCGGTGCGGTCATCCGGCGGATACGCATCCGGGCTCCGGCCTCGTCGATGAGGTCGATGGCCTTGTCCGGCAGGAAGCGGTCGTTGATGTAGCGATCGGCCAGGGTGGCCGCGGCGACGAGTGCACCGTCCGTGATGGACACGCGGTGGTGCGCCTCGTAACGGTCGCGAAGACCCTTGAGGATCTCGATGGTGTGTTCCACCGTCGGCTCGCCGACCTGCACCGGCTGGAAGCGGCGCTCCAGTGCGGCGTCCTTCTCGATGTACTTGCGGTACTCGTCGAGGGTGGTGGCACCGATGGTCTGCAGCTCACCGCGGGCGAGCTTCGGCTTGAGGATCGAGGCCGCGTCGATGGCGCCCTCGGCCGCGCCTGCACCCACGAGGGTGTGCAGCTCGTCGATGAACAGGATGATGTCGCCGCGGGTGTTGATCTCCTTGAGGACCTTCTTCAGGCGCTCTTCGAAGTCACCGCGGTAGCGGCTGCCTGCCACGAGCGACCCGAGGTCGAGCGTGTACAGCTGCTTGTCCTTGAGCGTCTCGGGGACCTCGCCGTTGACGATGGCCTGAGCGAGACCCTCGACGACGGCGGTCTTACCGACACCGGGCTCGCCGATCAGGACCGGGTTGTTCTTGGTACGGCGCGACAGCACCTGCATGACGCGCTCGATTTCCTTCGAGCGGCCGATGACGGGGTCGAGCTTGCCTTCGAGGGCGGCCTGGGTGAGGTTGCGACCGAACTGGTCGAGCACCAGCGACGTGGACGGGGTGCCCGCCTCGCCGCGAGTGCCGCCGGCCTCGGCCGGCTCCTTGCCCTGGTAGCCGGAGAGCAGCTGGATGACCTGCTGACGCACCCGGTTGAGGTCGGCACCGAGCTTGACCAGCACCTGCGCCGCGACGCCTTCACCCTCTCGGATGAGGCCGAGCAGGATGTGCTCCGTGCCGATGTAGTTGTGTCCGAGCTGCAGTGCCTCGCGCAGGCTGAGCTCCAGGACTTTTTTGGCACGCGGGGTGAAGGGGATGTGGCCGGACGGGGCCTGCTGGCCCTGGCCGATGATCTCCTCGACCTGGCTGCGCACTCCTTCGAGGGAGATGCCCAACGACTCCAGCGACTTGGCAGCGACACCTTCGCCCTCGTGAATGAGGCCGAGCAGGATGTGCTCCGTACCGATGTAGTTGTGGTTGAGCATCCTGGCTTCTTCTTGAGCCAGGACAACAACGCGCCGTGCGCGATCGGTGAACCTCTCGAACATCGCTCTCCCTCACACTTTCCGACGTGCAGTCACGAGACCGGGTGTCTCGTTCCTGTTCGCCGCGTTTCGCTCCGGCACTACAAGCAGATCGCCAGCGCCTGCTGCGAGGGCCGAAGCCCCGAACCGACGAAGGTTCCACGACCCCAGCTATTACTCTAGTTGGCTGCCGATCGACCTGCTGCCCCTCCACCCCTTTAGATGGAAGTGCAGGCCTGCTTACCCGTATTTAACGCCCCAGCTCCGGCAATCGTTTCCCCTTCGCTGTACGCCTGGAGCGAACAGGTTCCGCGATGCCGATGCGGACCACCATGTCGTAGCCGCCGGGACCGGCTCGAATGGACACTTCTTTCCAGTTGTTCCCCATCCAGACGGTCCTGTACGGGATCCTCCGGGCACGTCCTGGCCGTGGTGTCACAGAAATGCGACAACCGCTTGCCCGCGAAGTTCGCGGCCCGCTTTCCGAAGGAAGCCAGACCTGCGTGTCCGGACAGGGTATGTCGATGAGCTGTGAGTTCGCCACCCTTACGTTTCCGCCGGCGGCGACCGCGATACCCAGCGGGTTGCTCAGGACTCTCCCGGTAACCGGCGACGAGGCCAGAAAGGGTTACCCCGCGATGGGGGCGACGAACCGGCAGGGCACGTCGCGCGGGCGCGCGGGATCCAGCGCGTTCAGCACGAATCCCGCGGCCCGCGCAGAACCGGCGACGGCGACGTGGTCGGAGTAGTCCTGCTCGCAACCGTCCTGGACGACGATGTTCGTCGTGTCGGGGCCCGGCTCGATGCCGCTCGTGTACGGGACGACCAGTTCGTCGTAGCGGGTGGCGATGTTCGTGTACTCGACGCCGGGGACGTAAACCCCGTCCGCCCGCATGCGGTCGATGAACGCGGAACCCTGCAGCATCTCGGGGCAGGCCCGGCAGACGGGGAAACCTGCCGCCACCTCGTCGTCGATGCCGAGCGACCGCATGTACCGCCCGACGCTGATCTGATCGGTGCCGTACGTGCCGTGCCACGGCGGTGCCAGTGACACGACTTTCGCGACCTTGTCTGCTCCGCCGAAGAACTTCACGTAGTTGTTCGCCTGCAGAGTGCCCTGGGAATGTCCCACCAGGTCGACTTTCGAGGCGCCTGTGCTCGACAGCACCTGATCGACGAATACGGCGATCTGAGCGGTGCCTGTATCGATGGGAGTCATCCCGCCGATCGCATCGAGCGGCCACGGCAGGTCGGGGAAGTTGCCGTAGGTGAGGGAATACACGCAGTAGCCCTCGTTGGCAATGAGCGGTGCGTACACCGCCCAGTTGGTCTGGCGTGCGCCTCCCGTGCCGTGGACGAGGACCACCGGTTCGGGATGCGCGTCACTCGGTCGGCAGGACCAGTCGTTCGAACCCGGGGCCGAACCGCCCGGATTTCGCAATTCGAGAGGCACGCCGGCGAGGAACGAATCCGGCACCGGATAGGTCGGCGCCGCGGACGCCACCCCGGCCCACATCACGAACGCCAGGAACAGAATCCCTGAAACGGTCACGCAGCGCCGCACGGCTACCCCCCGACTTCCCGATTAACGAATCAGTGCGGGACGGTAACAGTGCAGGTCACCTCGCGGAGCGAATCAGCAAATTCTGTCCCCAGCTAACTTTCAGTTCGCCTTGTTGTAGGCGTCGATAATTTCCGCGGAGATACGTCCGCGCGCAGAAACCTTTTTGTTGTTCTTGCGCGCCCATTCCCGGATAGCGGCGCTCTGTTCTCGATCGACCGAAACTCGGGACTTGGTGGCGGCCGGAGCCGCCACGGCCTTGCCGCGCTTGCGCGAGCTCACCTTGCGCGCGTGGGAAACCCACACGTCGAGTTGCTCGCGCAATTTCGCCGCATTCTCCGAGGAAAGGTCGATCTCGTACTGAACACCGTCGAGGCCGAACTCGACCGTCTCGTCGGCAGACGCCTCTTGATCGACATCGTCGATCAGGGTGACAGTGACCTTCTTAGCCATGGGATGAAATTCCTCTCGAATGAAGCGACGTCTCATCGTCAACGTGAGCTACGACCCGGAGGTAACCATACCCCTGTTCTTCCGATTCGGAATACGAGGAATGGATCGAATTTATCCGCGCGAATTCACCCTGGTGAATCAGCGAGAAGAAGGGCGAACAATGGGAAAGAGGATTGTTTCGCGGATTCCCAATCCTGTCAAAGCCATCAGCAGACGGTCGATTCCCATTCCGGTGCCGGTGGTCGGCGGCATTCCCTGCTCCATAGCGGCGAGGAATTCTTCGTCGAGGGCCATCGCCTCGTCGTCACCAGCCGACGCGAGACGCGCCTGATCGACGAACCGCTCACGCTGGATGACCGGATCGACCAATTCCGAATAGCCCGTGGCCAACTCGAACCCGCGGATGTAGAGGTCCCACTTCTCGGTGACCCCGGCCTTGCTGCGGTGGTCACGAGTCAGCGGCGACGTCTCGACCGGGAAATCACGGACGAACGTCGGCTCGAACAGCTGGTCGCCGCACTGGTGCTCCCACAGTTCCTCGACGAGCTTCCCGTGCCCGTAACCCTTGTCCTTGGGGACCTCGAGGCCCACCTTCTCGGCGAGCGCCAGCAATTCCTCGACGGTGGTATCCGGAGTGACCTCGACACCGATCGCCTGCGACAGCGACGGGTACATCTCGAGGGTCTTCCATTCACCACTGAGGTCGTATTCGGTGCCGTCGGCGAGTGTGACGACCTGCGAACCGAAAGCGGCCTGCGCCACTTCCTGGACGAGTTCGCGGATCATCACGGCGGAATCGTCGTACGTGCCGTACGCCTCGTATGTCTCGAGCATCGCGAATTCCGGCGAGTGCGTCGAATCGACACCCTCGTTGCGGAAATTCCGGTTGATCTCGAAGACCTTCTCGATACCGCCGACGACGCACCGCTTCAGGAACAGTTCGGGAGCGATACGGAGATAGAGGTCGATATCCAGGGCATTGGAATGAGTGATGAACGGGCGGGCCGCGGCGCCACCCGCCACCGTCTGCAGCATCGGCGTCTCGACCTCGAGGAACCCGCGCAGCTCGAGCGCGTTCCGGAGCTCACGGACGACAGCCACCCGCTTACGCGCATTCTCCCGCGCCTCGGAGCGCACGATCAGATCGGCGTAACGCTGCCGGACCCGCGACTCCTCGTTCATCTCCTTGTGCGCAACCGGCAGGGGCCGGAGCGACTTGGACGCGATCTGCCACGAATCGGCCATCACGCTCAGCTCACCGCGACGGGAACTGATCACCTCGCCGTGCACGAACACGAAGTCACCGAGGTCGACATCGGCCTTCCACAACGCGAGAGCATCCTCACCGACAGCGGCGAGACTGATCATCGCCTGCAGCTGGGTGCCGTCGCCTTCCTGCAGCGTCGCGAAGCACAACTTGCCCGTGTTGCGCACGAAGATCACCCGGCCGACGACACCGACCTGGTCGCCGGTGGCCGTGTCGGGCTCGAGTTCCGGGTACTTGGCCCGGATCTCCGCCAGCGAGTGGGTGCGCGCCACCGACACCGGGTACGCCTCGCGTCCCTCCGCGAGGATGCGCTCACGCTTCTCCTGGCGGATGCGAAGCTGCTCGGGGGTGTCGTCGACTGGCTGGGCTGCTACTTCACTCACGGGTCACCAGCCTAATCGACGCCCGCGCGTGCCCCTATTGAGAGGTCAGTGAGCCGAGACGGTGGCCAGCTCCCGCACGCAGTGCTGCGTGGCGATGAGCGAGCCCAGCAACCCCGCAGCCTTGATCGCCTTGTACCCGCCGACGAGATCGGTCGCCTTGTGCAGACCCAGCTGCTGCAGCGCCGCCGCGGCGAGACTCGACGTGTAGCCCTCGGAGCAGACGATGATCCACTCGACGTCGTGGTCCACCGCGAGCGCCAGGTGCGCCGAGCTGGTGGGATCGCAACGCCACTCGAGGACGTTGCGTTCGATGGCGAGTGCGCCGGGGAGCGTTCCCTCGATCGCCCGCTGCGCCTGCGGGCGGATGTCCACGACGATCGCGCCACGCGCCACGGCCTCGGGCAGCTCGAATGCGTACATGCGGTCGATCTGGGTGCGGGCCTCTTCGAGCATCTGGTCGATGTTCACTTCGAACCACCCTCGGGGAGATCGGTGAGCTCGGTCCGGGTACGGCGCAGCGTGCCGTGGTCGGTGACCTCGTAATAGGACATGGCCGATAGTGGCGGTGAGTAGGCGTGCACGCTCAGCGTCGGCGTCACCACCTCCGCCCCGGGCGCGTCCGGCGCACGCACCACGTCGTGGACCCAGCCGAGCGGGAACGAGGCCTGATCGCCGGCCTCGAGAGTGCGGTGACGCAGACGGTCACCCGCCCAACGAAACTCGGACAGTGCACCACTGAGAACCGTGAGTGCGCCGAAAGAGCCTGCGTGGTCGTGCAATTCGGTGTTCCGGTCGGGAACCCAGCTGATCAGCCAGACGTCGACGTCGTCGTCCGAGTAGAGCCGGGTCGACCAGCGCTCGTCGGTGGGCCAGCTCTGCGGGAGCAGGACGTCGTGGCGGCCGTCGAGTACCTCGGATGCACCCTGATCGGTGATGCGCAGCAGGTCAGCCGGGCGAAGACGGGTAGGTACAGATGCAGAAGAATACGTTGCGAGCACGAGAGAGACTCCCAGAAGTGTGAATTGGTCAAGGCAGCGTTCAGCCTCGACAACACTCCTGAGCACTCGTGCAGAGATTCACGGGGACCATTCTGACATAACTTCCGCGAAGAGGGAACCCGTCACTCGAGCGGGCTGCGACGCGCACCCCGGCGAGCCTGATTTCGCTCGTAGACCAGGCGCAGCCCTTCGAGCGTGAGATCCGGTTCGTGCTCGTCGACGGTTTCCGTCTCGGGCATGATCAGCGGCGCGCGGTCACCGGTCGCGATCACCACCACGTCGGAACCGGAGAAGGCGGGCAGTTCCTTGCGCACGCGGCGGACCAGCCCGTCGACGAGGCCGGCGAAACCGAACACCGCACCCGACTGCATGCACTCGACGGTGTTCTTGCCGACGACGGAGCGGGGCCGCACCAGTTCGACCTTGCGCAGCGCCGCCGACTGCGACGCGAGTGCGTCCGAGGAGATCTCGAGGCCGGGCGCGATGGCGCCGCCGAGAAACTCGCCCTTGGCGGACACGACGTCGACACATGTGGACGTCCCGAAGTCGACCACGATGCACGGTGCGTCGTAGAGGTGATGCGCCGCAAGACTGTTCACGATCCGGTCGGCGCCCACCTCCTTGGGGTTGTCGACGAGCAGCGGAACACCGGTTCGCACCCCGGGTTCCACCAGCACGTGCGGGACGTGCCCCCAGTACCGCGTCAGCATCACGCGGATCTCCCGCAGCACCGACGGCACCGTCGACAGCGCGGACACACCGGTGATCTGATCGGTGTGCGTGCCGAGGAGCCCCCGGAAGATGAGGGCCAGTTCGTCCGCCGTCATCCTCGCATCGGTGCGCATCCGCCAGTCCTGCACCAACTTCGAGTGTTCACCGGAACCGGTGAACAGTCCGAGAACGATGTTCGTGTTCCGGACGTCGACGGTGAGGAGCATGGGTTACACCAAACTGGATTCGCGCTCGGCGTCGAGCGTCGACAGCATGCGCGGGGTGATGAGACCGGAGCCCTCCGGCGCGTGCGCCGGGTCGGCGCCGAGCTCGATCGGCGAGTTGGCGGCGTCGACGAACACGACACGCGGCTCGTAGTCGCGCACCTCCTGCTCGTTCATGACGCCGTACGCGATGAGGATGACGAGGTCGCCGGGCTTGACCAGATGTGCTGCCGCACCGTTGATCCCGATGACGCCACTTCCCCGCTCGCCTGCGATCACATAGGTTTCGAGCCGCGCGCCGTTGTCGATGTCGACGATGCACACCTGCTCGCCCTCGAGAAGGTCGGCGGCGTCCATCAGATCCTGGTCGACCGTCACCGAGCCCACGTAGTGCAGGTCGGCGTGCGTGACGGTGGCGCGATGAATCTTCGACTTCATCATGGTGCGAAACATGTTGTGGTCCTTACTCTTCTAGCGGGAAAGAAGTTCGTCTGCGGCCGACGCGTCCGACGGTGGTTCGGCGTCGCGTTCGAGGAATCCGGTGCCGACGGCGACACCGACGTTGTCGATCAGGCGGGTGGTCCCGAGCTTGGCGGCGACGAGCAGCCTGCCGTCGCCGCGCTCGGGGGCGGGGCCGAGATCGACGCCTCGCACCTCGAGGTAGTCGACCTCGACCTCCGGGACGGACGCCAGCACCTCGCGCGCAGTGGCGAGGATCGCCTCGGCGCCACCGGCGGCGGCGTGGGCGCCGGCGATCAGAGCCGCGGACAGTGCCGTCGCCGCGCTGCGCTGCGCCTCGTCGAGGTAGCGGTTGCGCGAAGACAGTGCCAGTCCGTCGTGCTCACGCACCGTGGGCACGCCGAAGATCCGGACGTCGAAATTCAGGTCGGTCACCATCTGCCGGATCAACGTCAGCTGCTGGTAGTCCTTCTCACCGAAATACGCGACGTTGGGCGCCGCGATCTGCAGCAGCTTGGCGACGACGGTGAGCATGCCCGCGAAGTGCGTCGGCCTGGACGCGCCCTCCAACTCGGCGCCCAGCGGTCCGGGATGGATCGTGGTCCGCGGTCCTGCCGGGTACATGGTGGCTGCGGTGGGCACGAACGCCAGCTCGACTCCGGCCTCGCGCAGCAGTTCGAGATCGGCGTCGAGGGTGCGCGGGTAGGCGTCGAGGTCTTCGCCGGCACCGAACTGTAACGGGTTGACGAAGATCGAGACGATCACCACCGCGCCGGTGAGCTTGGCCTGCCGCACCAGCTCCAGATGACCCGTGTGGAGGGCCCCCATCGTCGGCACGAGCGCGACCTGGCGGCCGACACCGCGCAGCGCCTTCGAGACCCGGGTCAGCACGCTCGGGTCGTGGTGCACGGTCAGTTCGCCGCGCTTGTATCCGCCCTGCAGGTCGCTCACGGAACTCACCTCCGGTCTTCCAGGATTTCCAGCAGTTCAGGTGTCGGACCGGCGCGTTGCGCCGACCTCAGGGACAGGGCGCGGTAGCCGGCCGCGATCCGCGGATCGACCTCTTCGAGCACCCGCAGATGCGTGGCCACCGCTTCCGAATCGCCCCGCGCGACCGGCCCGGTCAGCGCCGAAGGCCCGCGCCGCAGGGCGTTGTCGAGCGCCGCTGACAGCAGCGGCTGGAGAACCCGTTCGGCCAGGCCGTTCGGATCGTCGCCGATCAACTCCTGGCCGAGCAGTTCCTGGCCTTCGAGGGCGACTCGCAGCGCGGCCACGGCGTCGACGACGAGCGTCACCAGATGGTTGCTGCCGTGGGCGAGAGCGGCGTGGTACAGCGGTCGCATGTCCTCGCGGACCCGGACGGGCTCGCCGCCGATCTCGAGGACCAGCGACTGCGCGATGGCGTAACCGATGTCGTCGGCAGCGGTGATGCCGAAACAGGCGGACGCGAGACGGACGGTGTCCTCGTCGTGCCCGGTGAACGTCATCGCGGGGTGAATCGCGAGCGGAACGACGCCCTGCTCGGTGAGGGGGTCGAGGATCCCGATGCCGTTCGCGCCGGACGTGTGGGCCACGATTGCGCGACTCGGCACCGCACGGGTGGAGGCCAGCCCCGCGATCAGCGACGGCAGTTCGGCGTCGGGGACGGCGAGAACGAGCAGTTCGGAGCGGGCCGCGACCTCTGCCACCGGCAGAATCTCGGTCTCGGGAAGCCGGGTCCGCGCCCGGTGACGTGACGCGTCGGAAACGGCCGAGCAGGCGACGACGACGTGACCTGCCCGCTCCAACGCGGCACCGATTGCTGTACCGACCCGGCCGGCGGAGACGATTCCCACCGTCAACCTCGCAGGCGCAGGGCCATTAGTGATCCCGAAAGAGGTCACCTTCGTCCTCTCGTTCGTTCCAGTCCCGCTCGGCGGGTACCAGACGTTCCAGGGTGAGGATAGCCCGGCTCGAACACACCCCGCCATGCGCAGGCAGAGTGATATATGCCTCACACGATGCGGGTTGATCCTCGGGCGCGTCCGGCCTTATTCGGCCCGGCGACGCCTGCCGCCGGTGCTCTGGGCGGCCCCCGATGCCGACTGCATGTTGGCCATGATCTCGGCGACGGACAGCCCGTTGGAGTGCGCACCCGGCCGTTCGTCGTCCTCGGGCGCCCGTCGGCGGCCCGGCCGCGCTTCGGACTCGGCCTCTGCCCCTGCCGCTGCCTCTGAGTCGGGCTCCGGCTCGGGCTTCGCGACAGGTTCGGGCTCGACCTCCGCGACCGGCTCCGGCTCGGGTGCCTGCCGGGTCTCGGCCACCTGCTCGGGCTCCGGTTCCGGCTCGACCTCGATCTCGGGTTCGGTGGATCCGGCATAGGCGGGCTCGACGATGGACGTCTCGGCGGTGACCGGGTCGTCGTCCGGATTCGCGAAATGGTGCGACGACTGGGCGGAACCGCTCTGATGCCCCGCCCCGGCGGCATGTCCCGCTCCCGGGATGTACAGGCCCGACGCAGCAGGCTGGTAGCTGCTGTACGACCCGCCGGCAAGTTCCTGCACACGCGTCGAATCCGCCCGCAGCGCGATCCGTTCGGTCGGCATCGCGCCGTCGAACAGGGCCTCGAGATTCTTGCGGAGCGACGAGAGTTCGGCACGCAGCGCGGCGAGTTCTTCGGCGTCGGCGCGCACCTCGCTGCGCACCCGCTTCTCGACGGTGAGCTCGTATTCGCGCCGTGCCGAGATCTCCCGCTCGAGCTGCAACTCGTAGACGGTCTGCAGGTCGTTGACCTTCGCCTTGTCGAGCGCCGACTCGCGCCGGTACTTCGTCATGGCGATGGCACCGACAGTGGCGGCCCACAGTGCGGCCACCAGGCCCACCCGCAGGAGTTGGACGCTGTCGCTGAAGATCAGGAAGAGGGACGCGATCACCGCGAGGGCGAGCAACCCCGCAACGATCATCTGGCTCGCGCTGCGCCTGTTGCGGCGCGCAGACTTGAGGCGACCAGGATTCGTCATGGTGCCAGGGTACTTGGCCGTGAAGGGTGCGCCGCGCATTCCATCGGACCTGCGGCGATCCCCCGTGTCCCTAATGCGCCGGCTCGTCCGAGGGGTCGTCGGGGGTGCGGCAGCAGTGTTCCAACCACAGCGCCGCGCCGACGAGGGCAAGCGCGGCGACGAGACCCACCCATGCGCCGGGAGTGTCCGAGACCGCGGCCCGGAGCACCGACCGCTGCGGAAGCAGGTACAGCAGGAAACCGCCCCACACCCCCGCCGTTGCGGCACCGACGAGCGCGGACGCCTTGGCGAGCGCCGCCACCCGGGCGGCGGTGATCGGGTGCAGCTGACGCGGTCCGTCGCCCACCTGATGATTGCTGACCCGGGATCGCACCATGAACGCGAGCACGACCTCGATCAGCGCGACCGGGTACAGCGACGCCCCGGCGTACACGGGAATCGGCGGAAACGAGCCGTAGAACACCCGGACCAGGATCCAGGTGGCGGCGACGGCGAGAGCGGCCAGGAACAGCAGATCCCAGATCCGGGTGGGTTTCATCGTGCCCGTCGGTTCCGGCTTCATCGCGACCGCCGGTCCAGAACGAGTTGCGTCCGGTGCACGCCGGCCCGTTCGTCGTCGTCCAGCAGTGGCAGCAGCGCATCCACCCGGGTCGTCGTCCCGTCGACCCGCAGGACGGCCTCGGGTTCGACGTCCAGCCACGGAATCAGCACGAACGCACGCTCGTGTGCTCTCGGGTGCGGCAACGTCAGTTCCGGGTCGTCGCTGCGGACGTCGTCGCACGTGACGACGTCGACGTCGAGCGTGCGGGGGCCCCACCGTTCGATCCGCACCCGGTCGGCTGCGGCCTCGAGTTCCTGCCCGCGTCGCAGCCAGCCGTAACCGTCGAGTGCGGGATCGTCGACGACGAGAACCGCGTTGAGGAAGTCCTGCTGCTCCACACCGCCCCACGGCGCCGTCGAATACACCGGAGAGACCGCCACGACCGCGTCACCCAGCCCGTCGAGAACGGACTGCAGATGGGCAAGACTGTCGCCGACGTTCGATCCGATCGACAACACCGCGCGACTCATGGCCGCGACCTGTGCGCGACCACCGCGACGTCCGCGAACGTCAGCGGGATCGGCGCGGACGGCTTGTGCAACACCACCTCCGTGCTCCGGACGCGAGGGTCGGTCATCACCCCGTCCGCGATCTCCGCGGCGACGGTCTCGATGAGGTCCCGTGGGGGCCCCGCGACGATCGCGGCCGCGCGCTCGGCCAGTCCGCCGTAGTCGAGGGTGTCGTCGAGGTCGTCCGATGCGGCCGCCGGGGCGAGGTCCATCCACACGGTGATGTCGACGTAGAAGTCCTGACCGTCCCGCTTCTCGTGTTCGAAGACGCCGTGATTGCCACGAACCTTCAAGCCGCGCAACTCGATTCGATCACTCACGTCCGGCTGCACCCTTTGCCCAGGCCTCGGCGACCGCGATGGCGTCGAGGGAACCCTGCGCATCGTGCACGCGCACTCCCCACGCCCCGTGGGTCGCGGCGAGCGCCGAAACGACGGCGGTCGCGATCTCCCGTCCGGAGGGCGGCCGCGGCTCCCCGTCCGCATCCGCCAACAGCGAACCCAGGAACCGCTTGCGCGACGCGCCGATCAGGACGGGGAATCCCAGCTCGTTGAACTCGGGCAGCGCCTTCAGCAGCGCCCAGTTGTGGTCGGCGTTCTTCGCAAAACCCAGACCCGGATCCAGCACCAGGGAACCCGGATCCACCCCGGCCTTCACGGCCAGGTCGACCTGGGTCATCAGCTCGTCCCGAACCTCCCGGACCACGTCGTCGTAGTGATCGGCGGTGCCGCGGTGCACGTAGTCGGCAGCCGAACGCCAGTGCATCAGGATCCACGGCACTCCGGCGTCCGCGACCACCGAGGCCATCGCGGCATCCGCGCGGCCACCGGCGACGTCGTTGATGATCGACGCACCCGCCTCGATCGCGGCCTCCGCGACGGACGCCCGCATCGTGTCGACACTGACGCAGATGCCCTCGCCCACCAGATCCGCGATCACGGGTGCGACGCGACCAGCTTCGACGTCGGGATCGACCCGCGCCGCGCCCGGGCGGGTGGACTCGCCACCGACGTCGACGATGTCGACGCCGAGACGCTTCAGCTCGAGACCGCGCGCGAGTGCGGCGTCACGATCGAGGAAGCGTCCGCCGTCGGAGAAGGAATCGGTGGTGACGTTCAGGACGCCCATCACCACGGTTCGGCCTGGCGAGGGCAGCTCGATCACGGTCACTTCCGCAGAATAAGGTCCAGAGCCTCGGAACGTGAGGCCGCGCTGGACTGGAGCAGACCACGCACCGCGGAGGTGGTGGTACTCGCACCAGGCTTGCGGATGCCCCGCATCGCCATGCACAGGTGCTCGGCCTCGATGACCACGATCGCACCGCGCGGGTCGAGCTTGCGCATGACGGCGTCGGCGATCTGGCTGGTCAGACGCTCCTGGACCTGCGGACGCTTGGCGTACAGGTCGACGACGCGCGCCAGCTTCGACAGCCCGGTCACCTTGCCCGTCTTACCGGGGATGTACCCGACGTGGGCAACCCCGTGGAACGACACGAGATGGTGCTCACACGTGGAGTACAGCGGAATGTCGCGAACGAGCACCAGCTCCTGGTGCCCCTCGTCGAACGTCGTGTTCAGCACCGTGTCCGGGTCGGTGTAGAGGCCCGCGAAGACCTCGCGGTACGACCGCGCCACGCGGGAGGGCGTATCCCGGAGTCCGGGACGGTCCGGATCTTCACCGATCGCGATCAGCAGTTCGCGCACCGCAGCTTCGGCACGCGGCTGATCGAACACCCGGCCCGTCTCGAGTGCCACGGGCTCACTACCGAGATGATTCACCGACAACCGAAACTCCTCCAGTACCGGGACCGATCGTCCCGAAGCAACAGCCTAGTGTCGGGCGGATCAGTTGGATCCGTCCGGTCCTTTCCAGGCCCTCGTCTGCGCGTCGTCGTCGCCGGTGCCACGCTGCTCGTGCGGCGGGTTCCACTGGTTCCCCGGACCCTGGTTCCCGGGGTACTGCCCCTCCGGGTTCTGGTTGCCCGGATCGCGAGGCGGCCAGCCCGGAGCCGACCAACCCGCGGGGGCGCCGTAGTCCGGACGCGGCTGCGTCATCCCACCCTGCGGCCGGGCCGGTGCCGGCTGCGAGTAACCGTTGGCGGGCGCCGGCTGCGGGTACTGCTGCTGCGGCGGAGCCTGCTGCGACTGCTGCTGGGCGAACACCGGCTCGGGCTGCTGGGGCCACGGCTCGCCGCGCTCGACCGCGAGTTCCCGCGGCGTCTTGACCGGCGGCTTGTCGGACGGCGTCCGGTGACCGAAGTCGTTGAACGCGGTGATACGCGGGCGCTTCTCGACGCTGTGGAAGATCTTCTCGAGATCCTTGCGGGTGAGCGTCTCGCGTTCGAGCAGTTCGGTGGCCAGGATGTCCAGCACGTCGCGGTACTCGTTGAGGATCGCCCACGCCTCGGTGTGCGCGGCCTCGATGAGGTTGCGGACCTCTTCGTCGATCTCGCGCGCGACCTCGTGCGAGTAGTCGGACTGCTGACCCATCGACCGGCCCAGGAACGGGTCTCCACCCTCCTGGCCGTACCGCACCGCACCCAGCTTGGCGCTCATGCCGTACTCGGTGACCATCGACCGGGCGATCTTCGTCGCCATGTCGATGTCGGAGGACGCACCGGTGGTCGGCTCGTGGAACACGAGTTCCTCGGCCGCGCGGCCACCCATCGCCATGACGAGTCGAGCGATCATCTCGGACCGCGTCATCAGGCCCTTGTCGTCCTCGGGCACCGTCATCGCGTGACCGCCGGTGCGGCCGCGGGCGAGGATGGTGACCTTGTAGACGGGCTCGATGTCGGGCATCGCCCACGCGGCGAGCGTGTGCCCGCCCTCGTGGTACGCGGTGATCTTCTTTTCGTGCTCGCTGATGATGCGGCTCTTGCGGCGGGGACCGCCGACGACACGGTCGACGGACTCCTCGAGCGCGGCCTCCGTGATGACGGTGCCGTTCTCGCGGGCCGTGAGCAGCGCGGCCTCGTTGATGACGTTGGCCAGATCGGCACCCGACATTCCGACGGTGCGCTTGGCCAGGCCCTCGAGGTCGGCGTGCTGATCGATCGGCTTGCCCTGCGAGTGGACCTTCAGGATGGCGCGACGACCGGCGAGGTCGGGGGCGCCGACCGGGATCTGACGGTCGAAGCGGCCCGGGCGCAGCAACGCCGGGTCGAGGATGTCGGGGCGGTTGGTGGCGGCGATGAGGATGACGCCGGTGCGGTCACCGAAACCGTCCATCTCGACCAGCAACTGGTTGAGGGTCTGCTCGCGCTCGTCGTGACCGCCGCCGAGGCCGGCGCCACGCTGGCGTCCGACGGCGTCGATCTCGTCGACGAAGATGATGCAGGGGCTGTTCTGTTTGGCCTGGTCGAACATGTCGCGCACGCGGGACGCACCCACACCGACGAACATCTCGACGAAGTCCGAACCGGAGATTGTGAAGAACGGGACGCCGGCCTCACCTGCCACCGCGCGGGCGAGCAGGGTCTTACCGGTTCCGGGCGGCCCGTACAGCAGCACACCGCGCGGGATCTTCGCGCCCAGCGACTGGTAGCGCATCGGGTTCTGCAGGAAGTCCTTGATCTCGTACAGCTCTTCGACGGCCTCGTCCGCACCCGCGACGTCGGCGAACGTGGTCTTCGGCATGTCCTTGTTGAGCTGCTTGGCCTTCGACTTGCCGAAGCCCATGACGCCGCCGCGACCGCCGCCCTGCATGCGACTCATCACGAAGAAGAAGATGCCGAGCAGAATCACCATCGGCAGGACGAACAGCAGGATGGACGTGAGCCAGCTCTCCTGCGTGACCGTGGTGTTGTAGCTCTGCAGGCCCTTGTCCGAGATCTCGTTGAAGATCTGCTCGGACGCCGACGCCGGATACTTCGCGAGGATCTCGGTCTTGCCGTCGGTGGCGTCGTTGCCGTCCTTCAGCCACAGGCGCACCTGCTGCTCCCGGTCGTCGATCTGCGCCTTGTCGACGTTGTTCGCGTCGAGCTGCGCGATCGCCACGGAGGTGTCGACACCCTGGAATCCGCGCGTGTCGTTGCCGAAGTAGCTGAAGGCGTAGATCACCAGCAGGATGCCGGCAACTATCGCCAGGTTTCGAAACACAGTCTTACGGTTCATACAGGTCGGCCGATATGGCCGGTCCTTTCGAGAGTGCGGGTCTTCCGGGTGCGCCTTCCGGCTGCCAACCGGACAAACCAGGTTACCGCGAAGGCACCCCGGCGACTCCAGGTAGCAGCCAACCGCCGTTGGGAGCGGTCTCTTTTCTTTCAACGCATGCGGTTGCCCATCGGTTCCCTCGGACTCGATCCGGGTCCGAATGTGCGGGAGTTCACCGCGCGGGCGCGACCCTCGGCCAGCCGCCGCCCACCCGCTCGATGTGAGCGGCCAGGGCCAGGATCCTGGCCTCACCCCCGGGCGGCGCCGCGATCTGCACGGCCAGCGGGGTGCCCGAATGCGAGTGCGTGCCGACGGGGACACTCGCCGCAGGCCACCCGACGAGATTCCACAGCGCGCTGAGCGGGGCGTACCGCACGTTGGCCACGATGTTCGACAGCCACGACCGCTCGCTCCACGTCGTCGCCGCGAGCGGCGGCTGCGCGAGAGCGGGTGTGATCACCACGTCGTAGTTCTCGAAGAAAGCGCGTAGCGACTCTTCGAGCCTGCCCACCTGCTCCGGGCGGACGAACCGGCCCAGCGCGCGGCCCAGCGCGACGTGCCTGCGGGTCCGCGGCTGCAGTCGCCGCAGATCGAGTCCCTTCGCGTCGGCGGCCGTTCCCGCGGTCCAGCGGGCGAGCACGGGGAGCAGGTTGACCGGGTAGGGCAACGTCGCGGGCTCGACGTCGTGACCCGAGCCGGTCAGTTCCGTGCCGGCGCGCACGGCCGCGTCCCGCCACTGCGGATCGACCGTGGCAAGGAACGTCGGCGACCCTGCCGCCACCGCGATCCGCAACGGTTCCGATGCGCCGATCCGCGCGAGTTCGGGTCGATCGGCGAGGACGGACAGCATGAGGGCAGCGTCGTCGACGGTCGTGGCGATGGGCCCGTTCTCGGCCATGCCGAACCACGAGGTGGCGCCGAGTTCGGACGGCACGACTCCCCTGCCCGGTTTGATACCGAACACTCCGCAGTTCGCCGACGGGATGCGGATCGACCCCAGACCGTCGGTCCCGTGGGCCAGGGGCACCATCCCCGCGGCGACGGCGGCGGCCGCTCCCCCGGACGAACCCCCACAGGTCAGGGACGGATTCCACGGATTGCGGGTGATGTGGCCGGGCGCGTCGGTGGTTCCCCACACCGCCAGTTCGGGGAGGGTGGTCAGACCCACGACCACCGCTCCCGCCGCCCGCAGTCGCGCGACGACCGGGTGATCGGCGACCCTCGGTTCGGCACTGGTCGCACCCGATCCCTCGCGCATCGGCAGCCCGGCCACCGAGATGACGTCTTTGATCGCGACGGGCACTCCTGCCAGCGGAAGTGTGGACAGATCCGGCCTGCGGGAGAGGGCGAGCGCGTCGGCTCGGGCCTGTTCGGCGAGGACGGTGACGAACGCCTGAATCTTCGGTTCACGCTGTTCGATGGCCGCGAGCGCGGCCTCGACATGCTCCATCGGGCTCGAGACGCCCGAGCGAACCTGCTCGGCGACGACGACGGCTGAGGTGAACGGGGAGTCCCCCATTACCCGAGTATATGGTGCAGCGAAGCAGGCATTTCGAGTATTCGCGCTGGATACGGTAGGTCTGTGGGGTTACCATTCGCTTGTCCCTGGATGGGACTCTTCACACCGCTCCAGACAACCTCGATGTGCCCAGAGAACCCGCCCAGTAGAACCCTCGATGTGCAATGACCAGAGGAAACGGGTCGGGCAGAGACGGATCGGCCGCTGGATCGGACTCTGCCGAACGGACCGTCGGAGTCACGAACTCCGAACACGAGAGCAGCGAAGCGACGGTCGCGGCCGGCCCGTCGACGGTGGTTGCTGCGCACACCGTGTCCGCACGGACGATGACCGCCGAGCAGACCGCCGCCGCCGAACAAACCGCCGCCGCCGAGCAGACCGCCGCGGCCGAACAAACCGCGGCCGCCGGTCCGACCGTGACCGCCAGGCAGCCGGACACGCTCATCACCAAGCCGCCGAGCAATGCGGCTCTCGACGATGTGGAGGTCGGTCAGCAGGTCGACGACTTCGACTTGCTGATGGGCCTGGGCAGCGGCGCGTTCGGCCGCGTGTTCCTGGCACGACAGCGGTCGATGCAGCGACTCGTCGCGGTGAAGATCTCGCACGACAAGGGGAACGAGCCGCAGACCCTCGCTCAGCTCGACCACAACTACATCGTGCGTGTGTTCGACCAGCGGTTGCTCGAAGACCGCCAGCTGCGCCTCCTCTACATGCAGTACCTCCCGGGTGGCACCCTGCTGCGGGTGCTGCGCCGCGTGCGTGTGACCCCGGAACAGGACCGGACGGGCAGTCTGCTGCTGGACGTGGTCGACGAGGAGATGCGGGAGAAGGGCGAGCTAAGGCCCACCGACTCGAGTGTGCGGGACGAGATCGCGTCGCTCACCTGGCCGGAGACCATCGCGTGGCTGGGGCGGCGACTGGCCGAAGCCCTCGACTACGCCGGTAAGCGCGGCGTCCTGCACCGCGACATCAAGCCCGCCAACATCCTGTTGACGGCCGAGGGTGTGCCGAAGCTCGCCGATTTCAACATCAGTTTCAGCGACACCGTCACCGGGGCGTCTCCGCTCGCCTACTTCGGCGGATCCCTGGCGTACATGTCGCCCGAACAACTCGAGGCGTGTCACCGCGGCATGCCGGGGACGGCGGCGGACCTCGACACCCGCAGCGACATCTTCGCCCTCGGGGTGATGCTGTGGGAGCTGATGTGCGGGCGGCGTCCGTTCGAGGACGAGGACGTGTCGAGCGAGTCGCTCGTCGCACTCGAAGCGATGCTGGACCGCCGCAGCCGCGACATCGACCCCGAATTTCTGGACCAGTTGCCCTACGACTGCCCGCCGTCGCTGCGACGGGTGCTGCTGACGTGTCTGGCACCGAAACCGGAGGACCGGTGGTCGTCCGGCGCCGAACTGGCCCAGCAATTCGACCTGTGCCTGAATCCGCGGGCCCGGGACCTCGTCGATCCGCCGCCGAACAGTTGGCGCATGCGGCTGCGCCGATTCGCGCTCCCGATTCTGGTGATCGGTATCGCGGTGCCGAATGCCCTCGCGGGCGCCTACAACTATCACCACAACAAGATGCTGATCATCAGCAATCTGACGCCGGAGGCCCAGCACTCGTTCGAATCGATCCAATTGGTGATCAATTCGATCGCGTTCCCGTTGGGCGCGATCATGCTGCTCTATTGGTGCCGATATCCGCTGCTCGTTCCGCGGGGTCTGCGTAAGGGAAAAACGTACGACCGCCAGACGCTGGCCCGGGCCCGCACCGACACGCTGCTGCTCGGCGACCGCGTCGTGCTCGTGGTGTTCGGGTTGTGGGTCATCGCGGGCATCGCCTATCCGATTTCCCTGCAGCTCGCGGCGGGGAACGTGCCGCCGGGCGCGTACGTGCACTTCATCGCATCACTGATCGTGTGCGGTGCCGTGTCGGTGGCGTACCCGTTCTTCGTGGTGGCGTTCTTCGCGGTGCGCTGCATCTACCCGACCCTGCTGCCGCAGGACATCGCCAGCAGCGCCGACGCGCACAAACTGCGGGGTCTCGACCGCCGGAGCACGCTGTATCTCGCGGTGGCCGCCTCGGTTCCGCTGGCCGGTGTGGCCGGGGTGACGTTCCTGTCGCCCGACGAGATCACGCTGGTGATCATCGCGGTCCGCATCCTGTGCGTCGGCGGCATCTTCGCGTTCGTCGGCGTGTACTGGCTGTTCCGGCAACTGGAGCAGGACCTGCGGGCGCTGGAGCTCGCCGTGTCCCACGAACCCGTCCGCTGACGGGCGGCGCGGAGATCAGCCGCCGTAGACGGAAGGCTCGAGGGTCCCGATGTACGGCAGGTCGCGGTAACGCTCGGCGTAGTCGAGGCCGTACCCGACGACGAATTCGTTGGGAATGTCGAAGCCGACGTTCGCGACGTTGACGTCGACCTTGATGGCGTCGGGCTTGCGCAGCAGCGTGACGACCTCGAGCGACGCGGGGTTGCGGCTCGACAGGTTGCGCATCAGCCAGGACAGCGTCAGACCGGAGTCGATGATGTCCTCGACGATCAGCACGTGCCGGCCTGCGATGTCCTTGTCGAGGTCCTTGAGGATGCGCACGACGCCCGAGGACGACGTGGACGACCCGTAGGAGCTGACGGCCATGAACTCCATCTGGGTGGGGATGGGGAGGGCCCGCGCGAAGTCGGTCATGAAGAAGATGGCGCCCTTGAGGACACCCACCAGGAGCAGATCCCCCTCCGGGGCGCCCTCCGGGTAGCGCTTGGCGATCTCCTCGGCCAGTTCGACGGTACGTCGACGGATCTCGTCCTCGGAGATCAGTACCGATGCGATGTCGCCTTCGTACACGCGATCAAACCCTTCGTCGGTCGTCCAATCCGACGTTCAGCCTGCCACGTCGTCGGCGGACCACCAACCTCGCGTCCGGTGTTCCGCCCCCGATCGCCACCTGCCCCTGTCCCCGCCACCGTGCGACGAGGTCGTCCACGGCCCGCAGCTGGGTGTCTCCGAGACCGCGCGCACCGGCCGCGAGGAGCCAGCTGCGCAGCACCCGCCGGCGGACCGGTGGCGCCGACAGAGCGAGCAGGGCGGTGTCGATTTCGCCTTCCACCACGACTTTTGCCTGGGCGTCGGCGGCCATCGCGTCGAGGACCGCACCTTCCTCGCGCAGGTGTTCCCCGGTGCGGGCGAGGGCCCCGGCGACGCCGCCGCCCAGGACGTCCTCGAGCAGCGGCAGCACCTCGGTGCGCAGCCGCACCCGCACGAAGTCGGGGGAGGCGTTGTGCGGGTCCTCGTGCGGGCTCAGTCCCAGTTCCGCGCAGGCCTGCCGGGTCACCGCGCGGCGCACGTCCAGTAGCGGACGCCCCCACGGGCTGTCGTACGCGCTCATCCCCCAGATGGATCGACCGCCCGAACCGCGCGACAACCCCAGTAACACCGTTTCGGCCTGGTCGTCGAGGGTGTGTCCCAGCAGCACCGGACGGGTTCCGCGCGCCGAGTCGAGGGCGCGGTAACGGGCCTGCCTGGCGGCCGCCTCGAGTCCGCCCGACCCGGTCACATCGACGGGAAGCACCTCGGCGGACGCGCAGCCGAGCGCTCGGGCACGGGCGGCCGCCTCGTCGGCCACGTCGGCGGAACCCGGCTGCAGCCGATGATCGACGACGAGGACACACACCGACCGTGCCTCGGCGGCGGCCGCCGCGGTCAGTGCCAGTGAGTCGGCGCCACCCGACAACGCGACCGCGATCTCACCGTCCGGGGCGTGCGCCGCGATCCAGCGCCGCACGGCGTGACGAACCTCGAGGATCGCCGGCTCCTCGGGAAGCACCATCACCGCTCAGCCCTTCCTCGAATCAGCCCAGAACCCGGGACACCCAGGCGTCCGGCGCGTCGATCTCCGCGAGCCGCGGCAAGGTGTCGGGGCCGGTCCACACGACGTTGAACCGGTCCATCCCGACCCTGTCCACGACCGCGTCGACGAATGCCTTGCCGCGCACGTACTGCGCCATCTTGGCGTCCATCCCGAGCAGTGCCCGGATGAGACGCTGCACCGGATTGCTCTTGCGGCGGCGCCGCTGATCGAACGCCGCCCGGATCGCGGCCACCGACGGCACGACCGCGGGGCCGACGGCGTCCATCACGTGGTCCGCATGTCCCTCGAGGAGGGTGCCGAGTACCAGCAGACGGTCGAGTGCTTCGCGTTGCGGCTCCGCCTGAGCCGCGCGCAGCAGTCCGACGATGCCGCCCGGTGCGCCCGACTCGTCCGGTTCCGTGCGCCCGCGGGCGCGCAGCGCGGACGACAATCGGCCGACCATGTCGGTGACGGACTCGTCCTCGGCGGATCCGAGGGTCTCCACCGACTCCTGCATGTATCCGGTGAGCCACGGTGAGGACGAGAACTGCACCCGGTGCGTCACCTCGTGGAGGCACACCCAGAGCCGGAAGTCGCTGGGCCGCACCCGCAATGTGCGCTCGACGGACACCACGTTGGGCGCCACGAGCAGCAGGGTTCCGTTGTCGCCGGTGAACGGGTCGTACTGGCCGAGGATCGCCGACGACAGGTACGCGAGCATCGCCCCGGCCTGAATGCCTGCCGGCTTGCCGACCAGCGTGCCGGGAGCGGCGTCGCCGCCCGTGAGTTGCGACATCGAGTGCGCGGCGGCGTGGATCCACCCGGCCCGGTCGAGGATCTGGGCGGTCGGCACCGGAAGTCCGTCGGCGAGGCCGGTGACTTCCCGGACGGGCAGTTCCGCGCGCATCGACGCGTCGGCCAGTTCCGCGACCACGGTTTCGGCGGTGTACCGCGACGTCACCGGTCCGCTGCGCGCGAGCTTCACCCCCGTCCTGGCTGCAAGCTTCCAGTCGACGGCACCGCTGAAGGCATTTCCCTCGGCGGCCATCACTGGCACCCGCACGTGCGGAGCGCGGCCGCCAGTGCGTCGAGCGCGGGACGGCTGACCTCCGGCGGGCGGTCGTTGGACATCAGCGCGAACGTGAGCACACGCCCGTTCTGGTCCACCACGTAGCCGGCGAGCGCGCTGGCCGTGGACAGGGTGCCGGTCTTCGCCCGCACCCATCCGGCGCCCGTGCGGTTCCCCGACGCGTACCGGTCCGACAGACTGCCCGTGGCACCGGCCACCGGCAGGTAGTCGAGCATCGGCCGCAGGGCGGGATTGCCGTCGCCCGCGGCGGCCGTGAGGACCTGGTCGAGCGTGTGCGGGGCGATGCGGTCGTCGACGGACAACCCGCTGGCATCGTGCAGGGTGAACCCCGACAGATCGAATCCGGCCGCGGTCAGCGTCTGGCCGATGGTCGCGACGGCGCCGTCGAACGATGCTTCCGCGCCGGCATTCATGGCAACCTCCCGCCCGATCGCTTCGGCAAGCACATTGTCCGAGTGTTCCATCATCTGCCGCAACCGGTCGCGCAGCGGCGCGGACTGCACGCTCGCCACGGTAGCCGCACCGGGCGCCGCGACCCCCGACGTGACCGCCGACGGGGCGACGCCGAGCGCACCGGCGAGCGTCCGCCCGGCGTCGAGCGCGGGTGTCGAACTGCGCGGCGATTCGTCCACGAGCGGGTCGGCCCGTCCGCCGTCGATCATGATCGGTTCGGTGGGGGTGATGAATCCGGCGCCGACGTCCGTCGGGAACCACCCCTGCGCCATGGTGTCGCCCGAGTAGATGCTGGTGTCGACCACGATGCTCGTGACCTGGATGCCCGCGTTCCGGATCTGATCGACCAGTTGCGAGATGTGCGCCGCACCCGGGTAGTAGCCGTTCTCCCCGACCGGTTTCGCGGTGAGAGTGGGATCACCACCGGCGACGAGGACGATCTCGCCGGGAGTCGCGCCCTGCACCACCTTCGTCGTCACACGGCGGTCGGTCGGCAACGCCAGCAACGCGGATCCCGCGGTGAGGACCTTGGTGGTCGACGCCGGGGTCATCGGGGTCTGCGGGTTGACGCTCCACAGGACCTGACCGGTGACCGCGTCGGCGACCGTTCCGCTGAACTTGCCGAGGTCGGGGTTCGCGGCGGCCGGACCGACCGCGGCGGCGATCCCCTGCGCCGTCGGCATCGGGGCGTCGTCCGGCACCGGCGTGACCTGCGGGGCCGCCGTGATCGGCGCCGGTTCGGGCGCGATCGTCAGTTCACCGCGGCCCGCCGACGCGTTGTGCGCGGTCACCGCGACCACGAGTACAGCCGCCATCGCGAGCACCACGACGACGACCGACGCGAACAGAATTCGCATGTTCCGACGGTGGCGTCCCGCCAACGAGCCCATCTTCTTCTTTCCCTGGCCCGGCAACGCGCCTCCGTCTTCACTGTGATTCGTGGGTGGTCAGACAACCAACCTTATCCTCGACCCGATATCCTCTCCCCGAATCATCATCGACACGACAGCGAGGAATCGGCGTGGAGTTCGACGTCACCATCGAGATCCCCAAGGGTCAGCGAAACAAATACGAGGTCGACCACGTGACCGGTCGCGTGAAGCTGGACCGCTACCTCTACACCGCGTTCGGCTACCCGGCCGACTACGGCTTCATCGAGAACACGCTCGGCGAGGACGGCGACCCGCTGGACGCGCTGGTCCTGCTCCCCGAGTCCGTGTTCCCCGGCGTCATCGTCGAGGCACGTCCGGTCGGCATGTTCAAGATGGTCGACGAGGCCGGCGGCGACGACAAGGTGCTGTGTGTGCCGGCCGGCGACCCGCGCTGGGATCACATCCAGGACATCGGCGACGTCCCGCAGTTCGAACTGGATGCCATCAAGCACTTCTTCGTCCACTACAAGGACCTCGAGCCGGGCAAGCACGTCGAGGCCGCCGACTGGGTCGGGGTGGCCGAGGCGAAGGCCGAGGTCGAGGCCTCGTTCAAGCGTCTGAAGGACAACGGCGGGCACTGAGCCGGCGGCGAACCGTCTGGCACTGAGCCTCCCGATATTTGCGGCAACGGCGCCCACCCCCGCGGGGGGTGGGCGCCGTTGGCGTCTCACTCCTGCGCGTCTCCCCGCGCCGCGGCCTGGAGGCCGGACTCGCTGCGGAGCGGCACTTCCTTCCACATCAGGGTGAGGACGAAGGCGACGACGGCGAGCATCGACACGCTGAGGAAGACGGATCCGATTGCGTCGGCGAATCCTTCCCGGAAGGGCAGGGCCAGCACGTCGTCGAGTTTTCCGATCACCGAGCTGTCCGTGAGGACTCCGCTGACGCCGGTGTGGTCGGGGCTGAGCATGCCCTGGCCCATGGCGGCCTCCGCGGGGTCGTTGCTCTGTGCGGCCGCGGCCACGGCTCGACGGAAGTCGGCTGTGCCGGCGGCGGCTGTCACCCGCTCGCCGATGGCAGGGGTGAGGCGGGAGAAGAGGATCGACAGGAAGATTGCGACGCCTGCGGTGCCGCCGATCTGCCGGAAGAACGTGGCCGCTCCGGTCGACACCCCCATGTCCTGCGGGGGCAGTGCGTTCTGAATGGCGAGGGTGAGGGGCTGCATCAGGTTTCCGAGACCGAGTCCGAGGATCAGCATGAACACCATCACGACGGGCATCGGGGTGTCCGCGGCCAGCGTGTGCAGCAGGAACGCGCCGATCCCGATCAGGGCGGTGCCCAGGATCGGGAAGTACCGGTACCGCCCGGTCCGCGAGATCATCTGACCGCTGACCACCGAGCCGGCCATGAGCCCGAGGACCATCGGCAGGATCTGGAACCCGGCCAGGGTGGGGCTCGAGCCCTTCACCACCTGTAGGTACTGCGGTAGCAGGGTGATGCCGCCGAACATGACGGCGCCAACGACGAGGCTGATCACGACACCGAGCGCGAAGGTGCTGTTGCGGAAGAAGCGCATCGGGATGAGTGCGTCGTCCTTCATCGCCAGTTCCACCGACACGAAGGCGAGCACACCGATGACGCCGATCACGTAGCACGCCAACGACTTCGAGCTGCCCCATCCCCAGCTGTGCCCCTGTTCGGCGACCACGAGCAGCGGCACCACACCCACTGCGAGGGCGATCGCGCCCCACCAGTCGATCCGCCGGCTTCCGCTCGGTCGTCGCGGCAGGTGCAGCACGCGGGAGACGACCGTGAGCGCGACCAGTCCCACCGGCACGTTGACGAGGAAAACCCAACGCCAGCCATCGATTCCGAGGATCACGTCCTGCCCGGCGAACACTCCGCCGAGGACGGGGCCGAGGACGCTGGAGGTGCCGAACACGGCCAGGAAGTAGCCCTGGTATTTGGCCCGTTCACGCGGGGAGACGATGTCGCCGATGATGGTGAGCGCCAACGAGAACAGACCGCCTGCGCCGAGTCCCTGCACTGCGCGAAAGGCCGCGAGCATGTACATCGACGTCGAGAACGTGCACATCACCGAGCCGATCACGAACACCGTGATCGCGAACATGAAGAACGGCTTGCGGCCGTAGATGTCGGACAGTTTGCCGTAGAGCGGCGTCGCCAGGGTGGCGGTGACGAGGTACGCGGTGGTGGCCCACGCCTGCAGCG
This sequence comes from Rhodococcus sp. JVH1, assembly GCF_000280725.2. Taxonomy (NCBI): domain Bacteria; kingdom Bacillati; phylum Actinomycetota; class Actinomycetes; order Mycobacteriales; family Nocardiaceae; genus Rhodococcus; species Rhodococcus sp. JVH1. The sequence goes on from NZ_CP166289.1 coordinate 3,146,949, forward strand.
AATACCCGTCGAGGTCGTCGGCGATGGTCCGGATCGCCGTCGCCACGATCGTCTGGTCGAGCGCGGCGAGGAACATGCCGAGCATCAACCCACTGAGTACAGCCAGGATCTGCCGGTGGGTGTAGGCCACCGGCGTTTCGACCGAATTCGACACTGTTTCCTCGCTGCGCTGTCGTTTACTTGTAGTCCGCAAGTATGCGAGGGCGTCGAGGTTTCGGGCAACTGATGAACTGGGCTTTACCTGCGGATAAGCGTCTGCGACACAGCCGCACCCCGTCCCGGAGGTGCGGCCGCGTCGGCGGACCGATTATTCGCCCGTGAATTCGGGGGCGCGCTTCTCGAAGACGGCGGTGATCGCCTCGGTCAGGTCCTGCGACGGCAGGAACGCGGCGTTCCACGCGGCGACGTAGCGGAGACTGTCGTCGACGGCGGCCGCGCGGGAGTGGTCGAGGACGTCCTTGATGCCGTGCACGACGAGCGGCGGGTTCGCCGCGATCTCGGCCGCGGTCGCGTGCGCGGCGGCGAGGACGGCGTCGGCGTCCGCGAAGACGTCGTTGACGAGACCGATCTTCTCGGCGCGCCCGGAGTCGATGTCCTTGCCGGTGAGCGCGAGTTCCCGCAGGTGGCCGTCGCCGATGATGGCGGGCAGCCTGGCGAAGCTGCCCATGTCGGCGACGATCGCGACCTTCACCTCACGGATGCTGAACTTCGCGTCGGTGCTGGCGTAGCGGATGTCGCACGCGGAGATCAGGTCGACGCCGCCGCCGATGCACCAGCCCTGGACGGCCGCGACTACCGGCTTGCGGCAGTCGGCGACCGCGTTGATGCCGGACTGCATCCGCTTGATCATGTCGTGGAACGTGGTACGCGGGCCGGCCTGCGCCTTGTCGGCGAGGACGGACCCGAAGCTGCCGCTCATGGCGGGCAGGTCGAGACCGAAGGAGAAGTTCTTGCCGGAGCCGGCGATCACCACGGCCCGCACGTCCGGATCGGTGTCGAGTTCCCCGAAGATCTCGGGAAGCTCGCTCCAGAAATCCGGGCCCATCGCGTTGCCCTTTCCGGGTCCGATGAGCGTCACCTGCGCGACGTGATCCTTGCGCTCGACGGAGAACGCATTCCAGGTCTTCTGTTCGGTCATTACTCCAGAGTAACCACCGCTCTCCGAGGTCAGGCGAAATACCCTGGAGGTCTCTGCACCGTCTTGTGAACGGACAGCCGCCATGACGCACCGGACGACCCCGGCCGGCAACGCCGTAGTCGTCGGCGCCGGAATGGGGGGACTGCTTGCCGCGGCGGCTCTCGCCGGCTCGTTCCGGAGCGTCGTCGTCCTCGACCGCGACATCCTGCCCGACACGGCCGTCCCGCGCAGGTGCGTGCCGCAGGCCCGGCACGTGCACGCGCTTCTCGCAGGCGGGCAGGCCGCGATGGAGGACCTCCTGCCGGGGTTCGTGTCCGAGCTCCTGGCCCTCGGCGCCACCGCGGGCGACGCACTTGGCGACATCCGGTGGATCGTCGACGGGCATCGGATGGCGCGCGAGATCAGTGGCGTCCCCGGCATTCTCGCGAGCAGGCCGCTCGTGGAGTGGCAGATGCGCAGCCGGGTCGAGGCCCTGCCGAACGTGCGGATACGGGACCGTTCCGACGTCACGGGTGTCACCGTCGACGGCGGCCGGGTGACCGGCGTGACCATGCAGCACCGGGGCGGCGTCCCACCGGAGGTCGTCGAGACCGATCTCGTCGTGGACTCGTCCGGCCGCAGTTCGCAGACTGTCGCCCGGCTCGGCGAGCTGGGGTTCGCGCCGCCGGCCGAGACGCAGCTGGCCGTGGACGTCAGCTACGCGACGAGGCACTTCCGGCTCGACCCGCCGCATCTGGACGGGGATTCCGGCATCGGGATGGCGCCGGGACCGTCGAGTCCGCGCAGCGGATTCATGGGCGTGCAGGAGGACGGCACCTGGATCGTCACTCTCGCCGGGTACGGGGACGACGTGCCGCCACTGGATCCGGACGGTTTCCTCGACTTCGTGAAGTCGTTTCCCGCCCCCGACATGTACGACGCACTGCGCACGGCCGAGCCGGTGGACGCCGGAGTGCAGTACCGGATCCCGACGACCGTCCGGCGGCACTATTCCGCGGACGATCTGCCGTCGAACTATCTACCGTTCGCGGACGCCATCTGCTCGTTCAACCCGATCTACGGCCAGGGCATGAGCGTGGCCGCGGTGGAGGCGACGATCCTGCGGGACTGCCTGCGGTCGGGGCGGACGCATCTCGGTCGCCGGTTCCTCCGTGGGGCGAACCGGTGTATCGATGCCGCGTGGACGCTTACCGTCGACAACGACCTGCGGATCCCGGCCGTGCCCGGTCGGCGGTCGGCGCGGGTCCGGTTGGTCAATGCGTACACGTCACGGCTCGATCGGGCGGCGTCCGTCGACCCGGCCGTGGGGTCGGCGTTCCTCCGGGTGACGCATCTTCTGGACCGTCCGGGGGCGCTGCTCCGGCCGGCGACGGTGTTGCGGGTTCTGCTCGCCTCCCGCTGACGGGCGACCGCGAGATTACCTGTATATTGAAGTCACAGATATCTCAACGATCTGCGCCGCCACGAGAGGAAATCCGTGCTCGACATCGCCTGGAACCCGACGCTGAACACGCTGACCCGCAACGCCTGGCGACTGTCCTTCGGCGGCGGAATCGCGCCGGTCCAGCGAACCCCGTCGACGCGCATCCACGAGGCGCCCCATCAGGACCTCTACCGGTTCGACGCCACCGAGACCGACGGCGGCCGGCCCGTCCTACTCGTCCCCCCGCTCGCGGCGCCCGCACACTGCTTCGACCTCCGGCCGGGCCAGAGCCTGGCCGCGCACCTGGCCGGTTCGGGCAAGGCGGCGTATCTCGTCGACTACGGCACCATGGGCTACTCCGACCGCGGCCTCGGGTTCGAGGACTGGATAGACGACTTCATCCCGGCGGCGGTCGAGCGTGTGTCCCGACTCCACGACGGTGCACCCGTCGACCTCATCGGCTGGAGCCTCGGGGGAACGATGTCGCTGCTCACGGCTGCGTGCCGGAACTATCTGCCGATCGGTTCCGTGACGGCGATCGGCACGCCGATCGATTACGAGTCGGTGACCATGATCGCGCCGCTGCGGATGGTCGGCCGGTTCACCGGCGATCGCCCCCTTACCACCGCGACTCAGGCGATGGGCGGGCTGCCTGCCCCGCTGGTCCAGGCGAGCTACCGCTTCACCGCGCTTCAGCGCGAGCTCACCAAGCCGTGGTTCATCGCCCGGAACCTGCACGACACCGAGACCCTCGCGCGCATGGAGTCCATCGACCGGTTCATGGCCGACATGCCGGGTTATCCCGCACGGTTCTTCCGCCAGGTCTGCACCCAGCTGATCCTCGGGAACGCGCTCGCCGCGGGAAGTTTCGAGACCCGGAACGGCGCGATCGCGCTGGCCGATCTCGCGGTGCCGGTTCTCGCGATCGGCGGCACCGAGGACGTCATCGCCCCGATCCCGTCGGTCCGGGCGGCGACGGACGTGTTCACCGGTTCTCCGTCGGTGCGGTTCGAGTCCGCGCCGGGCAGCCACCTGGGACTCGTCGCGGGCCCGAAGGCGAGGGACTCCACGTGGGCGCACATCGACGGCTTCCTCGACGGGGTCGTCGCGCACACCGCCTGAGATCAGGTCAGCCCGGCCCTCGCGACGGCACCCGCGAACAGGGCGGTGACTGCGGCGCCCATCGTCGATTGATCCACTTCCTCGGGGTCTACGGAGTGCTCGAGCACGAGACCGGAGATGAGGGCCATCAGCGAGATGGCCGTGGTGCGGACGTCGAACGTGTCGTCGACCCCCCATTCCTGCGCGCGTTCACCGATCAGTTCGACGAGCTTTCCCCGCAGTTGCCGCCGCTCCCGCAGGTAGGCCTGCGCGATCTGCGGGTCACGTGCCGCGAGCACGCCGAATTCGAGAACCAGCAGCGACCATCCCGGCTCGCGCACCATCCACGACGCGATCGCCTCGCCGCCTTTGCCCGCGGCGTCCGAGGGGTTCATGCCGGCGATCTCGGCGAGGACCCGTCCCGCCAGTTCGAGTGAGCGCGCGGCGAAGAGTTCGGCGAACAGGTCCTGCTTCGACTCGAAGTTCGAGTAGACCGCCCCCTTGGTGAATCCGGCCCGGCGTGCCACCTCGGCGAGCCTGGCCGCGCTGAAGCCGCGCTCGGCGAATTCCTCCGCCGCGGCGTCGAGGAGGCGCTGACGCACGACGTCACGTCCGGGACGCGTCGTGGGCGCCCATTCGGTGTGACGACTGTCCGGTTGACGATCTTCAGTCACGATACTTAGGGTATTCAATACCCACGGTATCGACAAGGATCGAGGACGTCCGATGACCATGACCGACAGCGAACCCCCCACCCCGGCTCCCGTGCACCACGACAGTCCGGTGTCGAAGTACGGCGCACCCAAGGTGATGGTCGCGCTGGTCTTCGGCGTTCTCCTCCTCCAGCTCGGCTTCATCCTCAGCTACGTGGCCGCGTTCCATCAGCCCACGCCCCGCGACATCGAGATCGGTGTCGTCGCGGGGGAGGGACTGCCCGCAGGCACGGACCAGCAGGTCGCCGACCGGCTCGATGCGATCGACGGCAGGCCGCTGCGCGCCCGTGTCGTCTCGGACACCGCGGAAGCCCGGCGGCTCCTCCACGACCGCGAGATCCAGGGTGCGTTCGTCATGAACCCCGTCGGCCCCGACACCCTGATCACGGCGAGTGCGGGCGGCAGTTCCATCTCCAGCGCGCTCGAATCGGTCTTCGCCGAGGCGGAGAACAGCCAGGGTCGCCAGTTCACCGTCCGCGACGAAATTCCGGTCGGTGCGCACGACAACCGCGGACTGTCCGGCTTCTATCTGGCGGTCGGGTGGGTTGTCGGCGGCTACCTGCTCGCGGCGGCGATCGGCCTGTTCGTCGGCGCCCCGCGAAGCCTCCGTCAGGCGTCCGTGCACGCGGCTGTCCTGTTCGGCTACGCCGTGCTGTCCGGCGCCCTCGGCGCCCTGATCACCACTCACGTGCTCGGCACATTCGCAGGCCACTGGTTCCCGCTGTGGCTCCTCGGAACAGGTGTCGTCTTCGGCACCGCCGTGTTCACGCTGGGGTTGCGCGCCTCGGTCGGCATCCTCGCCGTCCCCCTCGCGATCGCCGTCTTCGTCATTCTCGGCAATCCCAGCGCCGGCGGTGCGTTCGGTTCGAACGTGATCCCCGCCTTCTACGCGGCCATCGGACGCTGGATCACCCCTGGCGCCGGCACCGAGGGAATTCGCAGCATCGTGTACTTCGACGACGTGGGGCTGGGGCAGCCCGCGCTCGCCCTCGCGCTCTACTCCGCGGTCGGGCTCGGACTGCTGTTCGGGTTCACCGCCCGGCGCCTCCGGAAGCCGGAATCGACTACGCCCCGTTCCGATGTCGTGTCGGACGACGCTTCTTGATGTCGTGCCGGAGGAATGGACCTACTCTTGGTTCATGCCGACGCCCCTGCACCCCCACGCCGCGCATGTCGCCGAGACTCTGATCGCGCGAGGACACCATGGGGTGATCGTGACCCAGCCCGACTCCACCCACTCCGCGGCCGAGGCGGCGGAGTCTCTGGGGGTCGATATCGGGGCCATCACCAAGTCGCTGGTCTTCCTCCTGGACGACGATCCGATCCTGCTCCTCGTGTCGGGCGCGCACGAGGTGGATCTGGCGAACACGGGCAAACGACTGCAGGGAAATCTGACCCGGGCGCCCCTCGACATGGTGCGGATCGCGACCGGACAGCCGATCGGGGGTATCGCTCCGCTCGGACATCCCACGAACCTTCCGACGTACGTCGACAACGCCCTGTCGGAGTACGCGGAACTGTGGGCGGCCGCCGGGCACCCGGACACGGTCTTCCGCACATCGTTCTCCGAGTTGGTGCGGATCACCGCGGGCCTGGCGATCGACGTCGACTGAATCCCGGGCGGTTCACGCCCCTATAGTTGACGTCAGATCTCGTGAACGAGAGTGACGTGAACGAGAATGACACAGTGCCCACACGGGCCGACCCGGAGAATGATTTGTCCGACAGAGCCGAGAACGCCGAAACCGTCGATGGTTCGGACCTCCCCCGCGACCCTCACCTCGCGCCCGGAATCGGCGCCGAGGATTACCGCGCAGCCCTGCGCCGTCACCCGGCGGGCGTCACCATCGTGACCCTCGATTCGGGGTCCGGCCCGGTCGGCTTCACCGCGTCCTCGTTCTCCTCGGTCTCGCTGGACCCACCGTTGGTGTCGTTCAACATCGCGAACACGTCGTCCAGTATCGATGCACTTCATTCCGCGGATTCGCTGGTGATCCACCTCCTCGGGGAGCACCAGCAGCACCTGGCTCAGCGATTCTCCCGAAGCGCCGACCAGCGGTTCGCCGACGAGTCGCTCTGGGCGCGACTCGACACCGGCGAACCGGTCCTCCACGGAACTCCCAGCTGGTTGCGGGTCATTGTGGACCAGCTGATCCCCGTCGGCGATCACACGCTCGTCATCGGCCTCGTCACCCGCGTCCATGCCGAGGCAGACGACGACTCCGCTTCGGCTCCCCTGCTGTATCACGAGGGCCGGTATTACCGGCCCACTCCTCTCGGTTCAGCGAACGACGGCAACTGACCTGGTCAGGATGCCAGTACCCGCTCGCGGAGCGGGAGGTCGAAGCGGCGCAGCGCTTCGTCGACGGCGTCGGCGGAGGTGACGAGACCTCGCTCCTCCAGCCACGGAAGGGTGCCGTCGACGAGCTGCTCCAGAACTCTGGGCAGCGACAGCGGCAGCACGGTCACACCGTCGGCGACGCCGGCCGCCTGGATGTCTGCGATGAGCCCGGCGAGGCCGACCGGAGTTCCGATGTACTGCAACGACACCGGAGCACGCGGCGCCTCCAGGGCGCTGTCGAGGAGGGCCAGCTCCTTGCGGGCGGCGCGGGCCTCTCCGGCGATGAGCACCTCGAGGTCCACCAGGACGGTGACGCTGTCGGGGTCGCGACCGTCGGCGACGAGTTCGGCGCGGATCCGCGCGCGTTCCTGCTGCGCCTCACGCAGATCGGACGCCCGGATCCGGACGACGTTCGGCGGGAACGACGTGAGGTCGAGCTGATCCGTCGAGTCGGCGGTCAGGTCCACCCAGTAGTCCGCGCCGTTGATCGGCCGCGTACCGGTGGCACCCTCGGCCGCCGGGTGGTGGCCGGAGCCGGTCAGTTCGACGGCGATGCGAAGGGGACGGGATACGAAGGCATTGTCTCGAGACATAGGGGTTCCTCGGGAATGACGTGTGAATGAAACAGAGCTGGAAGAACGGTCAGCTCGAACACATACCCGAGGCGGTTCGGCACAGATCGACATGCCGACGGCACCAGTGAGCAATCATTGTGCTCCCAGCCCGCGATGCCATGCCGTCATACTAGCGCGTCCCGCGAAAAACGCGTCTCCGGCACCGGATTCCACTGGCCGCTCTCCTTGGCGTAGGTCCAGCTCCGGCGGCCCGCCACCAGGGTGCGCACCGCGTCGACCAGCCGATCCACGTCCTCTGAGCAGCTTCCGAGACCCACACTCACCCGCACGGCGCCGTCGGGCCTGCCGAGGCGCCCCAGCAGCGGGTGGGCGCAGAACCGCCCGTCGCGAACTCCGATTCCGTGTTCGGCGGAGAGGTAGGCGGCGATCTCTCCCGGCTCGAACCCGTCGATCGTGAACGTCACGATCCCCACGGTGTCGGGGGCGTCCGACCACAGCCGCAGGAATTCCAGGCCGTCGACGGAGCCGAGGCCGTCGAGGAGCCGGCCGGTGAGCGCGGCCTCGTGTGCGGCCACCGTGCCGAAGTCCAGCTCGGACAGTGCATCGCACGCGGCGGCGAGCGCCGCCGCGCCGAGCACGTTGGGGGTTCCCGCCTCGTGCCGGGCAGGGGCGGGCGCCCACTGGGTCGATTCGACGGTCACGTTCCGGACTGCCCCGCCGCCTGCGAGATAGGGCTCGGCGGCGTCCAGCCAGTCCCGGCGGCCCACCAGCACACCGGCACCGAAGGGGGCATACAGCTTGTGCCCGGAGAACGCGAGGTAGTCGACGCCCCACTCCTCGACGTCGATGCGCCGGTGCGGCGCGAGCTGAGCGGCGTCGACGAGAATCCGTGCGCCGCAACGATGCGCCACCTCGGCGAGGGTGGCGATCGGCAGAACCTCGCCGGTCACGTTGGATGCACCCGTCACCGCGAGCAGGGCGGTGGGCTTGGAGCACAGTTCGGCGACGAGCAGGCGGATAGTCTCCTCCAGCGTGTCCGCCGCCCTCACGACGCGGGAGTTCTTCCACGGCAGCAGGTTCGCGTGGTGCTCGATGTCGAGGACCACGGTGCTGCCGGGGACGCAGCCGGCGAGCAGATTCAGCGAGTCGGTCGTGTTCCGGGTGAAGACCACCACCTGGTCCTCACTCGCTCCGACGAATCGGGCGACCGAGTCGCGGGCCTTCTCGTAGCACTCGGTCGAGACCCGCGACGCGTAGCCGGCGCCGCGGTGCACGCTGGAGTACGTCGGGAGCAGTGCCCCGATCCGGTCGGTCACCTGTGCCAACGCCGGCGCACTGGCGGCGTAGTCGAAGTTGACGTAGGCACAGTCGCCGCCCTGAACGAGCGGAACCCGCAGGTCGGAGCCCGAAACCTGGGCTAGGGGGGCAACACACACGTCAGCGGTCAGTACAGCAGTCATCACGACATCCCTCGTAGTCAGGGACTCGTCGCAGGGTCGGTGCCCTCTCGGAGTCCGCGCTTGCCGGGTCCGGTATGGACCTCAGCCTGGTCGTCACCCGGAGCACCCCGCCGCGGTGGAGGGTTGCCGACCAGCTAGCCGGGGCTTGACGCTGGTACTCGTGACCTGTTTCGAAGATTGCAGGATCGACGCGCAGTTGTCAACCCGGAACCGGGAGGGCCGGGATCCGGGCCGCGGAACTCGCGTCAGTTGGGGGTCACCCCGAGGAGCGGGGCGAGCTGATTCGCAATCGGGTTGAGGTCCAGCTTGTTCGGGTCCTTCTTGGGCGTGGAGTCCCACGGCTGAATTGTGGCGGGGTCGCCGAACACGATCCGGTTCGCACTGCGGACGCCGGTGAGACTGCCCTGTGGGGCTTCGCAGGACGCGGCGGTGTTCTGCGGGAAGTCCTGCTGCGTGTCGTCGAAGTTCGGGTCGTTCCGCCTCATCTCCTGGAGGATCGCCTGGGTGCCCTCGTAGCCGACGGTGCACGACGGCGGATTGTTTGTCTCGGCCACCAGGCCCAGGTGCACGGTTCCGTCGTCGGGCGCAATGGTCGACGACGCCGCCGCCACCCCCGGCAGGTACACGAACAGGGTCTGCAGAGCCGTGGCCTGCACCGCGATCGTCTTCGCCGTGGCGGACAGGTTGGTGAGGTTCGTCGTGGCACCGGGTCCGGCCTCCGAGACGAGTTGTCCCACTTGATCGCTCGCCGGATTTCCGTTGTCGATCAGCCGCCGGACGTCCGGGTCGCTGCTGCGCAGCCGATCCGCGAGCGAGTCCAGGTCGGCACTGAAATCCTTGATCGCCGAGGACTGTTCGGACTGCGTGTCCAGCACGGTGCGACCGTCGCGCACCAGAGCCAACGTCCGGTCGAGCGATTCCGCGCCCGACGCCGACAGCCCCGACAACGAGTCCGCGAGCGACTGAAGGTCTTCGCCCTTGCCGTCGAACGCCGCGCCGAGTTCCGTCACGACGGTGTGGAGCGCGTCGATCGGCACGGATTCCGTCAATCCCTGTGTGCTGGCCAGCAATTCTTCGACGGGTACCGGCGTCGACGTGTCGGCGACGGCGATACGGGATCCGTCCGCGAGGAAGGGCCCGCGATCGGCGGCGGGCCGAAGGTCGACGTACTGCTCGCCGATCGCCGACCTGTTGGCCACGACGGCTTTCGCAGACGCGGGAATGTCGGGCGCGCTCGTGTCGATCCGCAGTTCGACGACGACGCCGTCCGGGGTCAGGGACAAGTCCCCGACGCGGCCGACCGGCACGCCGCGGTACGTGACTTCCGCATTGGTGAAGATGCCGCCCGACGTCTCCAATTCGAGGTTCACGGTGTATTCGCCGAACCCGAGGAGATTGCCCAGGCGCACGTAGTTGGCACCCACGTAGACGAGGCCCATGAGGGCCACGAGAACGAAGCCGATCAGCTGCCACCGGACGAGCGGCGACCTCACCGTCCACCCTCGATGTCGCGTCGACCGAACGTCGTCCCCACTTCGGGGAGCCGGCACCGGTTCGCGAGACGACTGGTGATGGTGGCGACAGGCACAGGCACTCCGATGACAGAGGGATACATGAGACGAGAAGTCACACATATATCTAGTCCGGTCGCCGTAGCAGCGCAAACTCCGCACCGCCCTCGGTGGCACACGTCACTCCCCGGCCTTGACTGAATTTTCAGTTTGGAATACGTTCGTTTCCCAACAGGACGTGATGACTGTCACCTCCGCCCCAGAATGTGAGGTCCGCAGTGTCCACGAATCTCGATCCGACGACGCCCGTCGACGACACCGCTCCCTCCCCGCCGGAGGACCGCTTCGGACACGTCGAGACGATCGGCGTGGAGTACATCCCCGAAGCGGAACGCGATTCGCGACCGCTCAACATGCTCGCCGTGTTCTTCGGCGGCAATCTGGCGTTCTCGGTGATCGTGTTCGGCTGGCTCCCGATCACGTTCGGACTCGGGTTCGGCAGTGCGGTCGCGGCCAGCGCGGTCGGCATCGGACTCGGCACGCTCCTCATCGCCCCTCTGTCACTTCTGGGCCCGCGCACCGGCACGAACAACACCGTGTCGAGTGGTGCGCACTTCGGAGTGAGCGGACGGATGATCGGCTCGGGGCTCACCCTGCTCTTCGCCCTCGCGTACGCCGCGATCGCGGTCTGGACCTCGGGTGACGCGCTGATCGCCGCCGCCCACCGCCTGCTCGGCACACCGGTCGACAACGGCATGCTCGCCCTCGGCTACGGCATCATCGCCGCCGAGATCGTGGCCGTCGCGCTGTTCGGCCACGGCACGGTGGTCGCGCTCCAGAAGTTCGTGCTGCCCGTCGTCGCCGCGCTGCTCCTGCTCGGTGTGTTCGCGTTCGGGGGTCGCTTCGACGGCGGAGCGGGCAGCGGCGACTATCTCCTCGGCGGGTTCTGGCCCACCTGGATTCTGGCCGTGGTCCTCGCCGTCGGCGGTCCGCTGTCGTACGCCCCGACGCTCGGCGACTACAGCAGGCGGATCTCCCGGGTGCGGTTCAGCGACCGTGCGATCGTCGCGGCCACCATGGCAGGCATCTTCTTCGGGCTGTTCCTGACCGCGGCTTTCGGATCGTTCACCGCGTCGACGTTCACCACGCTGAGCGACTCCTACGTTGCCGACCTGGTGGCCGAGGCGCCCGGTTGGTACGTGCTGCCGATCGTCCTCGTCGCCCTCGCAGGAGGACTCGGCCAGGGCGTCCTCAACGTCTACGCCAGCGGCCTCGACCTGGAAGCGCTGATCCCCCGGTTGCGCCGCGTCCACACCACGCTGATCACGTCGGCGCTCGCGGTGGCCCTGCTCTACATCGGCGTGTTCGTCGTCGACGCCGCCGATTCGATCACCGCAATGACCTTGGTGCTCAACGGTTTCGCCGCGCCGTGGGTGGCGATCAACGTCGCCGGCTTCCTGGTTGCGCGGCGAGGGCAGTACGACGCGGTCGACCTCCAGGCCTTCAACCTGGGCCGCAAGGGTGGACGCTACTGGTTCACCCGGGGCTGGAACCTGCGCGCCGTCATCCCGTGGGCGGCCGGATCCGTGTTCGGCGTCCTCGCCGTCGACACGTCGCTGTACTCCGGGCCCCTTGCCGACATCGCGCACGGTGTCGATGTCAGTCTTGTCGGATCGTCGGCCATCGCCGTGGCCGGCTACCTCGTCGCGCTGCGACTGTGGCCCGAACACGTGGCCCCGGTCGAGGCGCCGAGGCCCTAGGACGGCACGAACCGAAGGAGATTCACCGATGAGCGAGCGACGCGATGCGATTCTGAAGGCCAGCGCGACGGCCATTGCCCAACGAGGTATCCGCGGGCTTCGCGTCAACGATGTCGCGGAGGTCGCGGGTGTGTCGCCGGGACTGCTGTACTACCACTTCAAGGATCGCATCGGCCTCCTCGAGGCCGCCCTGAACTACATCAACGACCGTGCCCGCGCGTACCGCAGCGAGGGTGAGGGATCCGGCGACTCCGCTCGCGACCGCCTCACCCGCTCCCTCCTCGGGGAGATCCAGGACCGTCCCGAGGTCGTGGAGAACTCGTTGGCCTGGAACGAGTTACGCGCCTCCGCCGTGTACGAGGAGGCGCTGCGGGATCCCCTCGCGCGGACCACCGCGGCGTGGGTGTCGGAGATCGCCGACGCGATCGTGCAGGCGCAGGCCACCGGCGAGATCTCCCGCTCGCTCGACCCCCAGCCCACCGCGGTCACGATGACCGCCCTCGTCGAGGGCCTGTCCGGGCGGTGGCTCTGCAAGGAGATCTCCACCGAGGACGCCCGCTCCCATCTGCTCGGCGCGATCGACGTCGTGATGTCCGAGCCCACCCACCACACTGCCGACACTCCCGTCACACCCACACCGAAGGAATAACGATGACCATTCGCACGATCACCGCACTGCCCGCACCGTCCTCACCGGCGCGCTTCACCGAATCCGCCCGCACACCGCTGCGGGCCGGGCTGGTGCAGCACCGCTGGCGACCGGACGCGAACGCACTGCGCACCGCGTTGACCGACGCGATCGGCGAGGCCGCCGCACTCGGCGCCGCGGTGGTGTTCCTGCCGGAACTCACGTTGTCGAAGTACCCCGCCGACACCCGCGCGACCGGGACCCCCGGCCGCGACTCCGAGGACCTCACGACCGGCCCCACGTACAGTTTCGCGGCCGCCGCCGCTGCCCGGCACGGGGTCTGCGTCCACGCTTCCCTCTACGAACGAGCCGACGGCCCGGACGGTCTCGGCTTCAACACGGCCATCCTCGTCGCCCCGTCCGGTGAACTGCTCTCCCGGACCCGCAAGCTGCACATCCCCGTCAGCGCCGGCTATTACGAGGACACCTACTTCCGCGGCGGTCCCGCCGACGACGCCTACCCCGTCCACCGCCCGGCCGAACTGGACGGTGCGGCCATCGGTTTGCCGACGTGCTGGGACGAGTGGTTCCCCGAAGTCGCGCGGATGTATTCGCTCGGCGGCGCCGAGATCCTCGTCTACCCCACCGCGATCGGGTCGGAGCCGAGCGTCCCGTCCTTCGACACCCAGCCGATCTGGCAGCACGTGATCGTCGGAAACGGCATCACCAGCGGCACATTCATGGTGGTCCCGAACCGCTGCGGCAACGAGGGCGGCATCGACTTCTACGGTTCCTCGTTCATCTCCGACCCGTACGGCCGCGTGCTCGTGTCGGCTCCCCGCGACGAGGAGGCGGTCCTGGTGGCCGATCTCGACCTCGATCAGCGGAAGGACTGGCTCGATCTCTTCCCGTTCCTGACCACCCGCAGGCCGGACACGTACACCCGGCTGACGGATCCCGTGGACCACGCGCACCCCTACGGACTTCCGACGACGGTATCGGCCGCGGAGGCCCGGTCGTGACCTGGCGTATGCCCAGTGAGACCGAACCGCAGGAACGGGTGTGGATGGCGTTCCCGCCCCTCGGGGCCTCGATGACCGCGACCGAGGACGACGCGCACGAGGCGCGGACCGCGTGGACGGCCGTCGCCCACGCGATCGTCGAATTCGAACCGGTCACGATGGTGGTCGATCCGGCGGACCGGGACGTCGCCCGGCAGTACCTGTCCGCGGACGTCGACGTGGTCGAGGCTCCCCTCGACGACGCCTGGATGCGCGACATCGGGCCCACGTTCGTCCTCGACGAGGACGACCGCCTCGGTGCCGTCGACTGGACGTTCAACGGCTGGGGGCAACAGGAGTGGGCCACCTGGGATCGCGACCGGTCGATCGGCGGGGCCGTCACCCGGTGGTCCGGTGCGCAGCCGGTCCCGTCGTCGATGGTCAACGAGGGCGGCGGGATCCAGGTCGACGGTCGCGGAACCGTGCTCGTCACCGAGACCGTGCAACTCGACCCGCTGCGCAACCCCGGCCTGGACGCGGCGGGAGTCGAGACGGAACTCGCGCGCACGATCGGCGCCGAGCACGTGGTCTGGCTCCCCCGCGGCCTCACGCGGGATTCCGAGAAGTTCGGCACCAAGGGGCACGTCGACATCGTCGCGGCGCTGCCCGCACCCGGGGTGGCCCTCGTGCACTCCCAGCGCGACCGATCCCACCCCGACCACGAGGTGTCCGCCGAGATCCTGAAAGTACTGTCCGACAGCCGTGACCGTTCCGGTGCACCGTGGCGGATCGTCGAGGTACCTGCCCCGACTGTCCTGCGTGACGAGGAGGGCTGGGTCGACTACAGCTACATCAATCATCTCGTCGTCAACGGCGGCGTCATTGCGTGCGGCTTCGACGACCCTCACGATGCCCTCGCCCGCGACATCCTGTCGAGCGTCTACCCCGGTCGCCGTGTCGTCACGGTCGATGCCCGGCAGATCTTCGCGCGGGGCGGCGGCATCCACTGCATCACCCAGCACCAGCCTCGCGGGCGGATCTAGCGGGCACTGTTCTCGCTGTCCACTTCCGCGAGCCGCCTCGCCAGGAATCGCCGGGTCGGTTCGTTCGCCGCCAGACCGATCGCGGCGCGGTACTCCGCGCTCGCCTCGGCGGGCCTGCCCGCTCGGCGCAGCAGGTCGGCGCGGGTCGCGTGCACGGTGTGCGTCCGCGCCAGCCTCGGCTCCCCGGCGAGTGCGTCCAACTCGGCGAGGCCGGCGTCGGGGCCGTCCCGGAAGCTCACTGCGACAGCGCGATTGAGCCGAGCGGCGGGCGAGTCACCGTACGTGCCGAGTTCGTCGTAACCGGCGACGACGGCGTTCCAGTCGGTGGCCGCCCAGTCCGGCGCCGTCGCGTGGGCGGCCGCGATCGTGGCCTGCGCGCTGTACGGACCGCCTCCCCTGCGCCGTGCGGCCCGCAGGCACACGACGCCTTCCTCGATCTTCGCCCGGTCCCAGCGCCGCCGGTCCTGCTCCTCGAGGGGGATGAGATCGCCCACGCCGTCCGTTCGCTGAGCGCGTCTGCTGTCGTGAAACAGCATGAGCGCCATCAGCGCCCACGCCTCACCCTCGTCCGGCATCAGCTCGCACAGCAACCGGCCGAGCCGCAGCGCCTCCTCGCAGAGTTCGTCGCAGATCGCCGTGTCGCCCGACGTGGCCGAATAGCCCTCGGTGAACACCAGATAGATGCACGCGAGTACCTGCGGGGTCCGCTCGGGCAGCAGATGGTCGGGCGGGACCCGGAACGGGATACCGGCGGTCCGGATCTTCGACTTCGCGCGGCTGAGCCGTTGGGACACGGTCGGTTCCGGGGCAAGGAACAACCGGGCGATCTCCGCCGGCCTCAGCCCGGCCACCAGGCGGAGAGTCAACGCGACCTGCGACTCCGGGGACAGCGCGGGATGGCAGCACGTGAACATGAGCCGCAACTGGTCGTCACGCACCGGCCACACCTCTTCCTCGTCCGGAGGTGGAACGAGCCGCGCCGCATCGTGCTCCTTGTCGCCGCGCAACGATTCCCGTCGCAACCGGTCCAGTGCCCGGTTGCGGGCGACGGTCGTGATCCAGGCTCCCGGGTTCTCGGGCAGTCCCGCCTCCGGCCAGCTGCGGATCGCCTCGGCGAACGCCTCCTGCACCGCATCTTCCGCGAGGGACAGGTCGCCGACCATCCGTGCCACGGTCGCCAGCGCCCGACCGGACTCCTCCCGGAAGACGCGGCTCAGTGTGTCGCC
Organism: Rhodococcus sp. JVH1; assembly: GCF_000280725.2. Classification (NCBI taxonomy): domain Bacteria; kingdom Bacillati; phylum Actinomycetota; class Actinomycetes; order Mycobacteriales; family Nocardiaceae; genus Rhodococcus; species Rhodococcus sp. JVH1. The sequence continues at coordinate 3,162,869 of NZ_CP166289.1, forward strand.
GTCCATTACTCGGCGTAGGCGACGATCTGCCGGAGCTCGATGCAGCCCTTCGGCGTCACCGGGATCTTCGCCGACAACGCGATCGCACTCTCCCGGTCCTCGGCTGCGAGCACGTACAGGCCGTTCGCGACCTCGGCTGTCTCGGCGAAGGGCCCGTCGGTGAGAAGGAGTTCCCCGTCGCGAACGCGGATCGTCGTCGCGGAGTCCGGCGGATAGAGGGCCCCGCCGCCACGCACCGCGGACCCGGCGAGGCGACCGAACTTCTCGTGCTCGGCCATTCCCTCGTCCCACTGGGGTGTGCCCGGCGCCACCGCCGCCGCCACCGGTTCGCGGAGCAGCGCCATCCAGCAGCCTGTCTGATCGGTCACGGGCATCCACTCGAACATCGGCCACAACTCGATGATCGCCTCGGGGATGTGCCGCGCCACATTCAGCACCTCGTCCAGGTTCGGTCCCTCGAGGACGTAGAAACCACCGATCACCTCCGCGGTCTCCGCGAACGGACCGTCCGTGATCAGCGCGCGGCCGCCGTCGTTCCGGATGGTCGCCGCCTCCGCGCTCGGATACAAGGCACCACCTCCGACGATCGCGGAGCCCGCTCTCTCCGTGAACGCCTGGTGGCGCGCAACGGCCACCGCGAACTCCGGACTGTCCGGTGGCCATTCGGTGGCGTTCTTCTCGTCCGCCAGCAATGCCAGGTAGTACATGAGGTCATCCTTCCTCGAAAAGAAGGAACTCGGGTGCTCCTTCTGACCAGACGACGAAGTAGCGGGGGAAACTTCGACATGTGAGGTGAGAGAACCGGCAACTGCGGGTGAAGAATGGTCGAAGAAGCCCTACCGACCACCAACTGTTCACCATCTGGCCACCTGATCGTGAGATAACGAGCCGTACGCACCACCACCCGCTCAGAGAAGGAATTCTGGATTGTCTCTCCAGTCGCCGACGGATTCGGACCTGTCGCTCCGTATACCCCGGGAATTCCTCCGCCGTGAATTCGCACCGGCGCCGCGCACACTCGTCGACATCCTGTTCGCGACGGCCGAGGCGAACCCCGAAGCCCCGGCGATCGACGACGGCTCGACGTCGCTCACCTACCAGGAACTGCTCGAGGAGATCCGGCAGACCGCGGAGGTCCTGTCCGAATCGGGAGTCGGGGCCGGCGATCGCGTCGGAATCCGAATGCCGTCCGGATCCTGCTCGCTCTACGTCGCGATCCTGGCGACGCTCGCCGTCGGCGCCGCCTACGTGCCGGTCGACGCGGACGACCCCGAGGAACGCGCCGAACTCGTGTTCGGTGAGGCGCAGGTCCGGTGCGTGATGACCGGCACCGGGATCACCGCGGGCACCGCCCCCGACAGGGCCGAGTCGCCGAGCGCCCGTCCGCCGACCGTCGACGACGACGCCTGGATCATCTTCACCTCCGGTTCCACCGGCACCCCCAAGGGGGTCGCGGTGAACCATCGCAACGCGGCGGCGTTCGTGGATGCCGAAGCCCGGATATTCCTGCAGGAAGACCCGATCCGGCCCGGCGATCGGGTGCTGGCCGGACTGTCGGTCGCGTTCGACGCGTCCTGCGAGGAGATGTGGCTCGCGTGGCGTCACGGCGCCTGCCTCGTGCCCGCGCCCCGGTCCCTGGTGCGCAGCGGCATGGACCTCGGCCCGTGGCTCGTCGCGCGCGACGTCAGCATCGTCTCGACGGTGCCGACGCTCGCGTCGCTGTGGCCTGCCGAGGCCCTCGAGGCCGTGCGCCTGCTGATCTTCGGCGGCGAGGCCTGCCCGCCCGAACTGGCGGAGCGACTCGCCGTCGACGGACGCGAGGTATGGAACACGTACGGGCCCACCGAGGCGACAGTCGTGGCGTGCGGCGCCCTGATGGACGGCAAGAGTCCGGTCAGTATCGGCCTCCCGCTGGACGGCTGGGACCTCGCAGTGGTCGACGCAACCGGTGAACCCGTCCCCGAGGGCGAGGTGGGCGAACTGGTCATCGGCGGTGTCGGTCTGGCCCGGTACCTCGACCCGCAGAAGGACGCCGAGAAGTACGCACCGATGCCGACACTCGGCTGGGATCGCGCGTACCGCAGTGGCGACCTCGTCCGCCTCGACCGCCGCGGACTTCTGTTCCAGGGTCGCGCGGACGATCAGGTGAAACTCGGTGGCAGGCGGATCGAACTGGGCGAGGTCGACAACGCCCTGCAGAACCTTCCCGGCGTCGGCGGCGCGGCGGCGGCCGTCCGCAGGACCGGTGCCGGTCACCAGGTCCTCGTCGGCTATCTGGCCAGCACCAACCCCGACTTCGACCTCAAGGCGGCGCACACCGCGCTCACCGAGCAACTCCCGGCGGCGCTGGTTCCCCGGCTGGTGCTGGTCGACGAACTGCCCACCCGCACGTCCGGCAAGGTCGACCGGAACGCCCTGCCCTGGCCTCCGCCGGGTGTCGACGACGCCGCGGAGAAACTGGGTCTCGAGGGCACGCAGGCCTGGGTCGCGGGGCTGTGGACGGCGATTCTCGGTGCCGAGATCACGGGCCCCGACGACGACTTCTTCGAGCTCGGCGGTGGATCGCTCTCGGCGGCCCAGCTGGTCACGGCGCTGCGCGAACGGTTCCCCGAGGTGACGGTCGCGCAACTCTACGACCACCCGCGGCTCGGTTCGCTCGCGGAATACCTCGACGAGCTGGCGCCGATCGACGCCGCCGAACCCCGCCTCGTCACGCCGACTCCGCGTCGGAGCCAGCTCGCGCAGATCGCGGCGACCGTTCCCCTGACGACGCTCACGGGCCTGCAGTGGGTCACGTGGCTGGCCATCGCGAACAACGTCTTCTCCTGGTTCACGACAGTGCCGTGGGCGCCCACGGTGTCGTGGTGGTGGATTCTGCTCGCGTTCTTCGCGTTCATCAGCCCGGTCGGCCGGATGGCGATCTCGGTGATCGGTTCGCGGATCCTGCTGCGCGGACTCGAGCCGGGAACGTATCCCCGAGGCGGCAGCGAACACCTGCGGCTGTGGGTGGCGCTGCGTCTGACCGAGGCCAGCGGTGCCGCGAACCTGTCGGGCGCGCCGTGGATGCTCTACTACGCGCGGGCGCTCGGCGCGAAGGTCGGCAAGGGCGTCGACCTGCACACGCTCCCACCGGTCACCGGCATGCTCGAGCTCGGCGACGGATGCTCCATCGAACCCGAGGTCGACCTGTCCGGACACTGGGTGGACGGCGACGTCGTCCACATCGGTGTCATCAAGATCGGTCCGGGTGCGTCGGTGGGCGCCCGGTCCACGCTGGTTCCCGGCGCCACCATCGGGCGCAACGCCGAGGTCGAGGCCGGTTCCGCCGTCTTCGGACGCGTCAAGGCCAATCAGCACTGGGCCGGCTCACCGGCGGTCAAGGTCGGCAAGGCCGTCCACCCGTGGCCCGAGGAGACCCCGCGCCGCGCGGCCTACTGGGTTCCCGCGTTCGGCGTGACGTCGATGCTCATCGCCGGACTGCCGATCTTCGCCCTCGTCGCCGGCATCGTGGTCATCGGGTGGTGGATCCGCGACGCAGGCACGATCGGGTCCGCCGTACTCCAGTCGCTGGTGATCCTTCCCGCCGCGACCCTCGTCAGCCTCGCCGTGTTCGCGGTCCTCACGGTCGTGTCCGTCCGGCTGCTGTCGATCGGGTTGCGTGAGGGGTACCACCCGGTCCGCAGTCGCATCGGCTGGCAGGTGTGGGCCACCGAACGCCTCATGGACTCCGCCCGCACGTTCCTGTTTCCGCTGTACGCGAGCCTCCTGACGCCGGGATGGCTGCGGTTGCTCGGCGCCCGGATCGGCAAGAACGTGGAAGCGTCGACCGTGCTCATGCTGCCGAAGTTCACCACCGTGGCGGACGGCGCATTCCTCGCCGACGACACGATGATCGCGAGTTACGAACTCGGCGGCGGGTGGATGCACATCGAACACGCGAAGGTCGGCAAGCGCGCCTTCCTCGGCAACTCCGGGATGACCGGTCCGGGTCGGCGCGTGCCCAAGAACGGTCTCGTCGCGGTGCTGTCGGCCACGCCGTCGAAGGCGAAGTCCGGTTCGTCCTGGCTGGGCAGTCCCCCGGTCCGCCTCCGCAGGGCGCCCGGCGACACCGACGCCTCCCGCACGTTCCGTCCCCCGGTCCGGCTCAAGGTGGCCCGCGCGGTCGTGGAGACGTGCCGCCTCATCCCGGTGACGGTGACGTTCGGAATCGGCCTCGGCGTGCTGTTCGCGCTGCAGGCGATGGCTCACCACATCGGCTTCTGGCTCGCGGCACTGGCCAGCGGCGTCGTCCTCCTCGTCGCGGGTGCGGTCGCGGGGTTGATCTCCGTGATCGCGAAGTGGCTGGTGGTCGGCCGGATCGGGAAGATCGAGCACCCGTTGTGGAGTTCGTTCGTGTGGCGGAACGAGGTGTCGGACGCCTTCGTGGAAACGGTCGCCGCACCCTGGTTCGCCCGTGCCGCGACGGGCACCGCCGTCCTCAACGTCTGGTTGCGGGGCCTCGGAGCCACCATCGGCAAGGGTGTGTGGTGTGAAACCTATTGGCTGCCCGAGGCGGATCTCGTGACGCTGGGCGACGGCGCGACCGTGGAACGGGGGTGTGTCGTGCAGACTCACCTGTTCCATGATCGGATCATGTCCATGGACACCGTCATCCTCGGAGCCGGCGCCACCCTCGGCCCGCACTGTGTCGCGCTGCCCGCCGCCCGGATCGGCGAAGGCGCCACGGTCGGCCCGGCCTCGCTCGTCATGCGCGGCGACACCGTGCCGCCGTCCACGCGGTGGCAGGGAAATCCGATCGCCCCCTGGGCGGCCACGTGAAGGCTGACAAGGGGATCGACGAGCCGGTCGACCCGTATCTCCCCCAGAACGGAAACCGCGGATACCGGGTGTCCCGGTACGAACTCGACCTCACCTACAAGGTGCACAGCAACCGGCTGGCAGGCAAGGCCACGATCACCGCGGTCACCACCGAGGCCCGCTCCCGGTTCGCCCTGGATCTGGCGTCCAATCTGCACGTCACGAAGGTCGCCACCAACGGTTCCCGCAACACGAAGTGGTTGCATCGGAACGGCAAGCTGATCGTCACGCCCGCGCAGGCGATCCCCGCGGGCGGCGCCCTCGTGCTCACCGTCCAGTACGGGGGTTCGCCGAAACCGATCCGCAGTGTGTGGGGTGAGGTCGGCTGGGAGGAGCTGTCCGAGGGCGCGCTGGTTGCCAGCCAGCCCAACGGGGCGGCGTCCTGGTTCCCGTGCGACGACCACCCGAGTTCGAAGGCCAGTTATCGCATCGCGATCACGACCGATTCGCCGTACTACACGGTGGCCAACGGTGCGCTGGTGAGCAGGCAGACGCGGGCCAGCCAGACGACGTGGGTGTACGAGCAGACCGAGCCGATGGCGAGTTATCTGGCCACCATCCAGATCGGGCCGTACGAACGCCGAAGCCTCGGTTCCGGCGGTGTCCCCATGTTCGCCGTCCACCCACCGCGGCTGCGTTCGACGTTCGACGTGGACTTCGGCCGGCAGCCTCAGATGATGGACGTGTTCTCCCGACTGTTCGGCCCGTACCCCTTCGCCGACTACACGGTGGTCGTGACGGACGACGAGCTGGAGATCCCGCTCGAGGCTCAGGGACTGTCGATTTTCGGTGCCAACCATTGCACGGGCCGGCGCGGATACGAACGTCTGGTGGCGCACGAACTCGCCCACCAGTGGTTCGGCAACAGTCTGACACTCGGCCAGTGGCGGGACATCTGGCTGCACGAAGGTTTCGCCTGTTACGCGGAGTGGATCTGGTCGGAGAACTCCGGCGGGCCTTCGGCGCACCAGCTCGCGCAGCAGGCGCATCAGGGCCTGGCCCGCAAACCGCAGGACCTGGTGATCGCCGATCCGGGACCGCAGCTGATGTTCGACGACCGCGTCTACAAGCGCGGCGCGCTGACACTCCACGCGTTGCGACGCCGGCTCGGCGACGACAAATTCTTCGGGCTGCTGCGGCAGTGGACGCTGGCCCATCGCCACTCCACCGTCACGAGCGAGCAATTCACCGACCTGGCCACCCACTACACCGACGAGCCGCTGCGCCTGCTGTGGGATTCCTGGCTCGGCGAGAAGACTCTGCCGCCGATGTGAGCTGCGGTCACTCCGGGTTGGGCAGGTGCGCGCGCCACTTGGTGAGTGCGAGCGCGAGACAGCCGGCGGCCGCGATCGCGCCGAAGAGGAACATTCTCGGGTACGTCACCGCCGGGAACGTCTCGGACAGATAGGCCATCACGGCCGGCGTCCCGAATCCCAGGTACGTGAGCGAGTAGAAGACGGCGGTCAGTCCGGCCAGGTCGTCCGAGCCCGCGATCCGCTGAATCTCCTGCAGTCCCGACACCATGGCCAAGCCGTATCCGCAGCCGAGCACGACGGCGGCGGCGAGCGCGAGCGGAACGGTCAGCGCCGACGCGGCGACGGCGGCAACGCCCATTCCGACGAGGACGACGACCAGCGACACCACGACGGCACGCGCGTTGCGGGTGGTGTCGATCTTGCGGCCGAGCGCCTGGATCGCGAATCCCGCCCCGAGGCCGACCATGCACATGAGCGCCGAGAACGCGAGCGGCAGCCCACCGGTGTGCCCGGACATCAGCGACGGCAGCACCGCGTAGGCGGCGGCCGCCGTGCCGAACACCCAGGGTGCGAGCGGCGCGATCACGAACCGGAATCGCTTGTGAGCGGCGGAGGGGATCGCGAGGTCGCGGGCGAGCGAGACTCGTTCGGCGACCGGCTGGGCCGCGCGGGTCTCGGGGGCCCGCCACAGTGCGACGGCAGCGGCAAGGGCGATCGCGCTGTGCACGACGTACGACAGGACACTCGGCAGCGGCGCCCACTGCGCGAGGACGCCGGCGACGCCCGCACCGAGGCCGAATCCGCCGGTCAGGCTCATCGCTGCCCGACGCGCACCGGCACCGTCCGTGGCCGCGGGATCCCACGGCGCGGTCGACAGTTCCTTCACCCAGCTGCCGCCGACGGCCATGCCGAGGCCGAGCGCGACACCGCACAGGACGCGGCCGACGATGAGCATGGCGGCGGAGTCGGCGCCGAGGGCCAGGAGCGCGGAGCCGGCGACCGTCAGGAACGGTGCCGGGAGCAGGATCGGCCGTCTGCCCAGCCGGTCGGACAGTGGTCCCCCGAGGAGGAGGGCGGGCACGATCCCGACGACGTAGGCGAACAGGAACAGATCGACCGTGACCGGCGAGAAACCGTGATCGGCGCGGTACATGCCGAGGAGCGGCGTGAATTCGTTGCCGCCCCACGCCACCGCGAACATGGTCGCGGCCACCAGCAGCCAGGCGCGCGGCGACGCGAGCGTCTGCGGCACCTCGATCGGGGATTCGCGGACGACGGTCATCGCGCAACTCCTCTCGGGTTGAGGGCGTGGACCTGGCGCATGTGGACGAGCACCGCGGCGTCGAACCCGGCGGCGTCACCCGCCTCGACGAGTTCCGTCAACTGCTCGTGGTCGGCGATGATCCGGGGCAGCTGTCCCGGGTCACGGGTGATCGAGTGTGCGGTCATGCGGCGCTGACGCTCGCGGATGCTGGAGTAGAACGTCGCGAGCAGCGGATTCTCGCCCGCTTCGACGATCATCCGATGGAAGTCGGCGTCCGCGGCGCTGAAGGCGGCGACGTCGCCTCGCTCGGCGATCTCCCGCTGCTCCACGAGGTTTTCGCGCAGGCGGGCGACGAGGAGTTCACGGGCGTGTGGCTGGTCGGCCAGCACCCGCACGCTGTGCGTCTCGACGAGTTGCCGGGCGTCGACCACGTGCTCTGCCTCGCCGTCGGCGACGGGCACGACGAGCGCGCCCCGCTTCGGGTACAGCCGCATCCAGCCCTCGGACTCGAGCCGGAGGAAGGCTTCGCGCACCGGGGTGCGGCTGAGCCCCATGCGTCCGGCGATCTCGCCCTCGCTGATCAGCTCACCGCCGGGCAGACCGCCCGACAGGATGAGCTCCTTGACCTCGCGATAGGCCTGCTCCGCGGCGGAATACAACATAGACACAAGATGTATTTATACTCCGGAGCCGGGTGCAGGTCTATACACGGACAGCCACTGTGAGCTCTATCTCCACGGGGGCGCCGGACGGCAGGGCGTACACGCCGATCGCGCTGCGCACCGGCAGCGCGTCGAGTCCCAGGCATTCGACCAGCACGTCCGACGCGCCGTCGGCCACCGCGGACAGTTCGCGAAATTCCGGGGCACACGCGACGAAGACGCTCATGCGCAGGCACCGGGAGATGGCCGCCGTGCCGCCGACGGCCGCGGCTATCGCAGCGACCGCGTTCCTCGCCGCCACCCCGGCCGCCTCCCGGGCCCGCGGGATGTCCAGGTCCCGTCCGACGACGCCGGTAACCGTGAGCACACCGTCGCGGCGTGGCGTCATCCCGGCGCTGTACGCGATCCCGTCGTGCACGACCGCGGGAATGTAGCGGCCCTGGGGTCGTGGGGCGGCGGCGACGGATTCCTGCTCAGACACCGAGTGCTATTCCTTCCTGGCGGGGGTCGGCGGCGCCGGACAGCAGGCCGCGCGCGACGTCGAGGGAGATGATCTGCGCGCTTCCACCGGCGGCCCACGGACCCTGCAGTGCGACGTCGTGCCCCAGGTGCTCCAACTCCGTGCGCACCTCCTCCGGAATGCGGGACTCGCACCGCAGTTCCGCCGGGCGGCCGACCACATCGGCGTCGCTGCCGGGGAAGACCGTGAAGCGGGGTGCCGCGACGGCCTCCGCCGGGTCGAGTCCGTGATCGAGCAGATGCGAGATCAGTTGCATGTTCCACTGCACCTGCCCGTCCCCGCCCGGGGTGTTGCCGACGTGCAGGAGATTCCCGGACGTATCGGTGATCACCCACGCGTTCAGGGTGTGCAGCGGTTTACGCCGCGGCGCCGCGGCGTTGGGATGTCCCGGGATCAGATAGGCCCCGCGGCCGAATCGGTTGTTCAGCACCACTCCGGTGCCGGGGACGGTCGTCTTGGCCCCGAACGTGAAGGCGAGCGAGTGGATGAAACTGACCGCGCGGCCGTCGGAATCCACCGCCACGGTCGAGGTGGTGTCACCGGCGCTCACGCTGAAGGCGCCCGACGACGCCCGACGGCCGTCCAGCCGGTCTCTCGCCGCCCCGATCGCGGCCGGCTCGAGCACGGCCCTCCACCCGTCGTTGCCGGCGCCGCAGGTCGCGAACCGATCCTCGAAGGCCAGACGGGCCGCTCGCGCCATGCGATCGACTGCCGGAGCGGTGAGCCACGGCGAGAAGCCGACGACGCCGTCGTTCAGCGCCGCCTGCTGGAGCACCATCCATCCGGGGGTGGGCAGGGGTGTCTGGTGAACGACCGCGCCGGCGTAGTGCCCGCTGATCGCGGCCTCCGGTCGCACGTCGGCGCCTGCCGCCCACTCGTCCCCGCCGAACGGCGCCCCACCGGCGCGGAGCGCCTCGACCGCCTGCTGAGCGAAGGAACCGGTGTAGAAACCGTGCACGCCGCGCGCCAGTGCCTCGATGGTCCGGGCCAGGTCGCGCTGCGGCAGCCGCTCCCCGACCTGCGGCAATCGGCCGTCCGGGAGGTACACCGCACGCAGTCCGGGGTCGGCGGCGATCGCGGTCTGCGCTTCTCGCACGTCGTCGCGAGTCTTGGCCGAGCAGGGAAGCCCCTTCTCTGCCGCGCGCACCGCCGGTGCCCAGAGGTCCGTCAGCGAGCGGGTGGCGCCACCCGCGTGCAATGCGCCGAGGGCGGCCGGCGCCCCGGGAACCGCCACCGCCAGCGCCCCGTCGAGGGGAATCGACCGCAGCCCGCGTTCGGTGTAGAAGTCCACGTCACCGCCGTCGGGCCCGAAGCCGCTGCCCCCGACCGTCCACACCGATCCGTCCGGTTCGCGGACGACGGCGAACGCGTCGCCGCCGATCCCGCATTGCCCCGGCAACGTCAGCCAGGTCATCGCGGCCATGGCCAGAGTCGCGTCGATGGCGTTGCCTCCGTCGGCCAGAACGCGGGCACCTACCGTGCTCGCCGCGGGATGACTGGACGAGACCATGCCGTCGGCGGAGAGAGTGGACGGTCGAGGGTTCACTTCATGCACCCCCGCGCGGCCCGCCGGCGCGGGATGGAACTGGTGTCGTCGGGGTCGATGCCGACGAAGATCTCGCCGTCACGTTCCTCGACCGGGTAGGTCTTGATGGCCACCGTCGCCGGCGGGCACACGGGTTCCCCGGTCTCGAGATCGAATACGCTTCCATGGCAGGAGCATCCGATGCCGTCGTCGACGAGTTTCCCGGACGAGAGCAGGCAGTCCAGGTGTGTGCAGTAGTTGGATGTGGCGTAGGCCTTCCCGTTGAGGCGGGCCACGGCGAACTCGTGTTCGCCGGCGAAGAAGCGGCGCACGATGCCTTCGGAAACCTGTCCGGAGCGCGCAACGCGAGTGAATTCCATGGTCTTCTCCCTCTGTCGACAGGTAGTTCTCAGGCCGAAGGGCTGAGGTAGACGGTCTTTTCGGCTTGGTAGAACTGCATCATCGAGTCGCCGGCCTGTTCCTTGTGGGTCTGCGTGCTCGAGGCCTTGTATCCGCCGAACGGCGCGTTCATGCTCATGCCGGTGGTGGGCTGGTTGATCTTCACCAGACCCGATTCGGAACGGCCCGCGAATGCGAGAGCCTTCGTCACGTCGTTGGTGACGATTCCCGCACTGAGCCCGAATTCGGTGTCGTTCGCGAGCGCGACGGCCTCGTCGAAGCCGGACGCCCGCAGGAAGACCAGCAGTGGTCCGAACACTTCGTCCGTGACCACCCGCATGTCGGGGCTGCCACCGGCGAACACGGTCGGGACGGCGAAATAGCCGTTCCCCCTGTCGAGACTTGCTCCGCCGCAGACTAGTTCGGCTCCTTCGTCGCGGCCGATCTGGACGTACTCGAGGAACTTGGCGAGCTGTGCCTTGCTCGCGAGAGCCCCCATGCCCACACCCGGGTCGGCGCCCGGGCCGACGGTGATCCCTTCGGCGAGTTCGACCACGCGGTCCAGCAACCGGTCGTGGATCGCGTCCACCGCGATCACCCGGCTGGTGCCCGTGCACGCCTGCCCGGACAATCCGAAGGCGCCCTTGACGATCAGTGCGGCCGCCTTGTCCACGTCGGCGTCGCCCAGGACCACGACGGGGTTCTTGCCGCCCATCTCGAGCTGACTGCGGCGAGACGGACCCACCGCCGCGTGGATCGCACGGCCCACCTGGGTGGAGCCGGTGAACGTCACGGCATCGACGCGCTCGTCCGCCGCGACCGCGCCGCCGGCGCGACCGGAACCCTGGACCAGGGCGAGGGCTCCGGCCGGAAGTCCCCCGGCCAGCAGCGCCTCGACCAGCCGCTGTCCCATCAGCGGGGTGAGTTCGGATGGTTTGAACACCACGACGTTTCCGGCGGCCAGCGCCGGCCCGAGTTTGCGCGACGGAATGTTGAGCGGGAAATTCCAGGGGGTGATCGCCCCGACGATTCCGACAGGTTCGCGCAGGGTGATGACGAGTCCCTCCCCCGGGGTGGGATATGTACTGCCGGTGGTGCGGAGCGCCTCGCCCGCGTAGAAGCGCAGGTTCATCGGAGTCCGACCGACTTCCATGGTCGCCTCGGCCCGGGTCTTGCCCTCCTCGCGGACGAGTTCGTCGACGAGGTCGCCTGTCCGTGCCTCGAGGTGCGCGGCCGCGGCTTCCAGGATTGCCGCGCGGCGTTCCGGGGGCGTCGCGGCCCACTGCGGCGCCGCCTTGGCCACCGCGCTGACGGCGGCATCCACGTCGGCCTCGGTGGAATCCGGGAACACGCCGATCACGTCGTCGTGATCGGCGGGGTTACGCCGCTCGAACGTCGCTCCGGAAGACGACGGGACCCACTGCCCGTCAATGAGATTGAGTCCCTCGATCATGACACCGTCACCAATTCCTCGTCATCGTCCATCAGGTCGAACAGGTCGACGTCCTCGTCCGCCAACCGGGCAGGCGCGATCGACCGGCCGATCAGTTCTCTGGCCGCGCTGATCTCGTCGCCGCGGTCGAGCGTGAAGGCGCCGCGCACGACACCGCTGTCCAGATAGAAGGCGGTGAACTCGCCGCCGTCGGCGCTGCCCCGGAACACCAGGTCGGTGTAGCGGGCGGCGCCGGTGAACTGGATGTTCTTGCCGAACTGATCGGACCAGAACCAGTGCGCGGGGTCCACCACTCCGACCCGTCCGAGCATGAGGTTCGCGGTCGCCGCCCCCTGCTTGCTCGCGTTGTCGAAGTGTTCGACGCGAACGTGCCTGCCTGCCGCGTCGGAGAAGCGCGCTGCCACGTCGCCGGCGGCGTAGACGTGTGGAATCGAGGTCCGCCCCTGCGCGTCCACGAGGATTCCGCCGTCGACGGCCAGGCCGGAGGCCTGCGCGACTTCGACGTTGGGAACGATCCCGATGCCCACCACCACGACGTCGGCCGAAATCACCTCTCCGCCGTCGAGCGCGATGAGCACGCCGTCCGGCCTGGTCGTCACGGTGTCGACCCGGACGCCGCCGCGGACGGTGACTCCGTTTTCCCGTTGCAATCGAGTGCAGACCTCGCCCATCTCGGGCCCGAGGATTCGGGCGAGTGGCACCTGGTCGGCTTCGAGGACGGTCACCTCGGCTCCCAGGGCTGTTGCGGTGGCGGCAATTTCGAGTCCGACGAAGCCTCCGCCGATCAGCACCAGACCGACGCCGGGACGAAGGTGGGCGGCGAGCCGTTCGGCGTCGTCGATCGTCCTCAGGTAGTGCACCCGTTCGGGCGCAGGACCGTTCACCGGCATCGTGCGCGGTCTGCCGCCGGTCGCGACGAGTACCGCGTCGGCCGCGATGCTTCGCCCGTCGGACAGTTGGACCGATCCGCTGCTCGCGTCGATCCGGGTCACCGTCGTGTCTGTGAGGAGTTCGACGTTCTGCTTGTCGCGCCACGCGTCGGGAAGCAGCATCAACGATTCGCGATCCTCCTGCCCGGCAAGGAATTCCTTGGACAGCGGTGGCCGCTGATACGGCGCGTGCGACTCGTCGCCGACGAGGAGGATCCTGCCGTCGAATCCTCGGCGCCGCAGGGTGCGCGCCGCGACGGCAGCGGTCTGGCCGGCGCCGATGGTGACGATGGTGTTCAACGTCATGGGGTCACTCGCTCTCTCAGTCGACTTCGGCCGGCGAAGTCGCGGTCTCGGCGTAATCGGGGCTGCGGGTGAGATCCACGTAGACGATGTCGTCCTCGACCTTCACCGCGTAGGTCGGCTGGCACAGGTCCTGGTCTTCCTCGTAGCCGGTGTCGAGGTCGAACGCCCATTGGTGACCTGGGCAGATGACCCGCCCGTGCAGCAGGGTGCCTTTCGCCAGTGACCGATCCTGATGGATGCACAGATCACGAAAGGCGTAGATCCGGTCGTCCGCCTGGAACAGGGCGACCGCGGTGTCCCCGACCTCGACGCGAAGTTTCCGGCGGCGGCCGAGCTCACGGACGGTGACCAGCCGGGTCCAGTTCGTCTCCATCGTTCTCTCCTGTCGGGCGAGATGCCTGCGTCGGGAGGGGCCCGATGCGGGCCCCTCCCTGCGCACGGTCAGGCGGTCGCGAGCTCGAGGTCGGTTGCCACGTACGTGTCGTAGAGCCCCTTCGTGTACGAGAAGCGCATCTCGGCTCCCCACTGCACGAGTTGCAGGCAACGCTGCTGCAGCTGCGGGGTATCGGCGTGGTCGAGCACGATCTGGTATCCACGCTCACCGTGCACGACGTCCGACGTGATGTGCAGGTCGAAGAATTCGATCTCGTCCTCGGTGAACCCGTATACCTCACGCAGCGGGACGATCTGCTTCTTGTAGATACTCGGTACCTGCGACTCGAGTCCGACGACGAGCGCGGCTGTGGCCACGACGAAGTGCTCACGCTGCGACACCGCGTAGCACCAGGACTGCAGACCGCGGGTGATCGCGTTCATGTTCGACGGGTCCTCGACGCGTTCCTTCGTGGTGCCGCACGCCTCGGCGAACTTGATGAGGAGGTCGGTGTGCCGGATGTCGGCCAGTTCCTCCTCGTACATGTTCTGGAGGGTGAAATCCTTTGCGTTGGTGAAGGTGTCGGGGGTGTTCGAGTAGATGTTCGCGAGGTAGTCGGCGAAGGGGCCGACGTAGTGGTAGTGGTTCTCCGCCCACCGCGCGAAATGGTGCTTCTCGAGCTTGCCCTCGGCCCACGCCTTGCTGAACGACGCATTCTTCGCCTCGCGGCCCTTGATGGCGTTCTCCAGAGCTGCGCGGAAATCGTCCCTGCCTAGAAGTTCGGTCATGATGTGCCTCGTCTTCCTCGAGTATGAGAATGGTTGGGGATGCTCCGACTGGAGTGAATTCGACGTTATCGACTCGCGGTCTGCCCGGCCACGGTCGAAGTGACTGCGTTCGAAGGGTTTCGATGTGCACGTTGTCGGCACATCGTGAGCATTCAGCTGGGTACTGCGGCGAGGGCTTCGAACTCGGCCAGCATCGCAGCTCCGACTGCTTTGTCCTGCTTGCCGTTTCCGCCGCTGATGCCTATGCCGCCGACGATCTGGCCGTCGAAGACGAGGGGAAATCCGCCGACGAACACCGCGAACTTGCCCGGCAGCATCTGGCTGATGCCGAATGCCTCGTTCCCGGGCAACGCCGGACCGTCGGGAGCCTCGTTGAACAGGTGTGTTGCCCGCTCGTGGCCGGCAGCGGTGAACGCTTTGGCGATCGCGATGTCGACGCCGGTGAGGCGCGCTCCCGGCAGTCGGTGCAGGGCCAGTACGTTGCCGCCGTCGTCGCAGACGCACAGGGTCTGCTTGACGCCGATTTCCTCGGCTTTCGCGCGTCCCGCGGCGAGCAGTGGGAGTGCGTCGTCGAGGGTGATTCGGTGAACCTGATGCATTGTCTTCTCCGTTGCGTATTCGGGAGGAAGTGATGCACCGATTTCTATCACCGGCATCGCCGGAGGAACCATGGTCAAACTATCCGGCAATCTCGGCGAAATCAGGGCATAGTGCATAAGCAGTGCAGGTGTGCGCTCCGCCATACTGCACTTTTCGACCACCCGAGGAGGGTCCGCAGTGGACGACACCACGACACCGGCCGCAGAGGACGAGCGACTGTCGTTACGCGGCCTGCTGGAAGAGCCTTTGCTCGCGTCGGCCCGGCTGCTGTCCGGTACGGACGCCCTGAGCGGTCCGGTGACGTGGTGCCTGCCGTGGGGTGAGGTGATGAGCAGGCCCGACTCCCTCGCCGAGGTCGCTGTGTACACCCGGCCCGAAACGCTGCCCGCGCACGGACGTGAACTCGAATCGCTGGTGGCGCGGGGAGCCGGGGTCCTTCTCGTCGACGGGTCGGCGCCCGCGGGCACGGTCTGGCCGACCGGGCTCACGGTCGTGGAGCTGGGTTTTCCCGTCGGGTTCACCGCACTCAACCGGCTCCTCGCCGAGCGCGCTCTCACCCAGGAAGCGCACGTGATGCGCTACGCCCTCACCGTGCACCAGTCGCTCGCGGGCTTGCTGCACCGCGGCGCGGGCCTGCCGATGCTGATCCGCGAGGTCGCGACGCTGACCTCGGACGTCGCCGTCGCCCTGGACGTCCGGGGACGCCTCCTCGCGCACGCGGGACTTCCGGATGTCGAGGACGCGGGCACCGTCGCCCTGCTGGAGGCTCTCGCGGACGCCCTGCCGCGCCTCGAGGAATCACCACCGGCACGGATGCACAACGTTCACGTGTTCCGCCTGGAGCATCCGGAGGGACTGTTCGCGCCCACGACGGCAGTCGCCGGGGCCATGCAACTCGCCGGCCGCTACGAGGGCTGGATCGTGGTCGTCGTGCCCGGGGCGAACCCTCGCAGACACGATATCGCGCAGCACCGGGTGGTCGTCGAACAGGCCGGGACGATCATCGGCACCGAGATGCTCCGGCAGCGGAGCGTGGACGAGGCCGAGGAGCGGGCACGCGGCGACTTCGTCCAGGCCCTCGTGCACGGCAACTTCGCCAACGACCACGACCTGCGCACCCGGGCCGCGCTGCACGAAATCGATCTGGACCTGCACTACATCGTGTTCGTCGCTCCCGGTCTCGTCGACCGCGCGTCGGGACGGCCCGGCGCGAGCATGGTCCGGCTGGCACGGTACGCCGCCGGCGTCCTGCCGCGTCCGGGCGTACGGTCGCACGTCACCGTCATCGGCGACGTGCTCGTGGTGATCCGATCGTTGAGCTCCGTCGACACGCCTGGTGTCGAATCCGAGATCAGCGAGTACGCGCACGCCATGTCGCTCGATCTCGAAACCCGTTTGGGTCAGCGGATTCCGGTGGCCCACGGACGTCCCGCGGCGGGCGCCCGCGATATCGGGGACAGCTACCGCGAGGCCCGCATCACCCTGGGCATCGCCCAGCGGCTCGGGCTGTCCGGTTCGGTGGCCTACAACGACCTGCGCGGGTTCAGTGTGCTCGCCCGCGCCACCGACACCGACGAGAGCCGACGGCTCATCCGTGACGTCCTGGGTCCCCTTCGGGCGTCGAGTTCGCACGCCGACACCGAGGAGTTGCTGTTCGCCTACCTCGAGGAGGGCGGCAACATCAACGCCGCCGCGCGGCGCCTCCGGATCCACCGGAACACGATGATCGCCAAGCTCGATCGCACGTCACGGCTCATCGGCATGGACATCCGGGAACCCGAGAACCAGTTCACGCTGTGGCTGGCCCTCCGTCTCGATCTGCTCTCCCAGGTGCAGGACACCGTCAACCACGAGATCGTGACCCGCTAGCCCTCAGCCCGCCACCGGGTTCTCGCCGGCGAACGTCCCGACCAGTCCGGCGAGCACGACGAGTGCCGCCACTGCGAACAGCAGTCCGTACGGATTGGCCGACAGGTGTGCGGCCACGCCCACCCAGGCGGCGCCCACGGCCGAGCCGCCGAAGCGGATGAGGTTGAACAGTCCCAGGCCGGTTCCGACGGCCCCGGCGGGCGATCGGGTCGAACCGGCCGCGGCGGGTGTCTGGACCATGCCGATCCCCACTCCGGCGACGAGGAGCACGGCGCCGACGGCGACCGGGTTCCGGACGCCCGCGGACAACGTGATCGCCAGTGCCACTTGACTACTGATCAAGACGGCCAGCCCGGTTCGCATCACCACCCGGGCCCCGATCCTGTCGACGAGACGCCCGACGACGGGTGCCACACATGTCATGACGACCGGTAGCACGAAGAGCATCAGCCCCGCCTGTGTGGTCGAACTGCCCGAGCCCGTCAGGTAGAGCGGAAGCGCGAGCAGCAGGGCCCCCAGCGCGAACATCTGGGTGAAGGCAGCGAGCGCACTGCGCAGGAACCGCGATTCGATCACCAGGTCGATGGGCACGAACGGGTTCGCCGCCCGCCGGCAGTGGAGCACGAACCCGGCCGTGACGACGACTCCGCCGCCGACGGTCGCGATGCTGACCCAGGCGGGCACCTGCTCCATCGAGACGGTCGTGAGGCCGAGGATCAGCAGGACGGCGCCGAGCGTGACGGTGGACGCTCCGATCACGTCGAGTCGCATCTTCTTGCCGGGGTAGCGCGGGATGTAGCGGAGGGTTGCGGCGAACCCGATCAGGGCGACCGGCACCAATGGCACGAACGCCCACCGCCAGCCCCACCAGTCGCTGACGATTCCGCCCATGGACGGGCCCACGGCCTGCCCGATCCCGTTCACCGCAGCCCAGGCGCCGACGGCGCGCGCCCGCCGTGCGGGCCCGAACAGCCACGCGATCAGGCCCATAACCGCGGGCGCGAACGCGGCCGCGGCGATCCCGCCGAGCGACCGCCACATCACGAGCACGGGCAGGGACGGTGCGAGCGCCGCGCCGAGCGAACAGACCGCGGTTCCCAGTAGGGCCGCGCAGTACACGCGCCTGCGCCCGAACCGGTCTCCGATCCACCCGGCCAGCGGCATCGTCGCCGCGAAGGTGAGGAGAAATCCGACGACGACGAAGATGCCGCTGCCGAGACCGGCGTCGAAGTCGGTGAGGATCGCGTTCAACGGAACGTTGACGATGTTGTTGCTGACCGTGCCGACGAACGTTCCGGCGAGCAGCGCCGCCAGCGCGGGCGACGTGCCGGGTCCGCGTTCGTCACCCGCTGTTGCACTCTGAGCCTGACCGACCGCCGTGTTCATAGAGTCCACTTTCATCCGAGAATTCGCGTTCCGGCGATGCCCGTTCTCGCCGGAAACCCCTGCCGCACCCCGCTCGCCACATTTGGTTAGGCAAGCCTGATTATGAACACAGGATTCCGTGAAACGGCTTCTGCCGAGCATTCCTTTACTTGCGCGTGACAACAAGCAATCCCGGCGAAAAATGCCGGGCACAATGCACAAATACGCTGGTTATCGATGTGCACTCTGGACGTTGACCCTGGAAAACGCCCCGCGCAGTATCACTGCACTGTGACTAGTGCCACTAGTCTGTACCTATTTCGAAGGGGCGCACCGTGGATGTAAGTCTCACCGCCGCACATTGGGTGTATCTCGGAGGAATCATCGTCATCCTCGGGACGATGCTCATGCGGAAGAACATCGTCGTCCCCGCCGTCATCGGCACGTTCCTGACCGCCTTCGTGTTCTCGGACAGCCTCGTCACCGGCCTCGCGTCGATTTTCAATGCGAGCCTCGTCGCCGCCCGCGAGCTGTTCAACATCTTCCTCATCATCTCGCTGGTGACGGCGATGCTCGGCGCACTCCGGCAGATGGGGGCCGACCGGTTGATGGTCGCCCCGTTCCGGCGCGTCATGCGCGGCGGCACCAGCAGCTTCATCGTCCTGGCCGTCGTCACCTACACGATCTCGCTGTTCTTCTGGCCCACCCCTGCGGTTCCGTTGATCGGAGCCGTCCTCATCCCCGTCGCCATCCGCGCCGGCCTTCCCCCGATGGCGGTCGGCATGGCGATCGCGATCTGCGGACAGGGCATGGCGCTGTCGTCCGACTACATCATCAAGGTGGCGCCGGGCCTGTCGGCGAAGTCGGCAGGAGTCGATCCGGACGTCGTCGCGGACCGCGCCCTGGTGATGTCCCTGATCGTCGGTCTCACCGCACTCCTCATCGCCTACTTCACGCAGCGCAGGCACATGCGCCGCCCCGCGCCGGAACTGCTCACCGACTGGGAGTCACGCGCGGAGAGCGACTTCGGCAAGCCCGGCGGCGACGCCCCCGACGGCGGTGCGACCCCCACCGGCGGCGCCGCGATCAGTCGCACACCGGCCGAAGCGGCGACGAGTGCCACTCCCCCGACGTCGACGGCGGTCCTCGCCGAACCGGTCACGGCCTCCGCGCGGCAGGTCATCGACGACACGTTCAAGAGCATCCGTGCCGCAAAGACTTTCGCAGTACTCGTTCCCACGGCGTATCTGGCGTTCATCGTCTACCTCATGGTCGGCAAGTTCACCGACCTGGTGCCCGACCTCAAGGGCGGCGACGCGGCGGCGATGGTCGGCGGCATCGCCGCGCTCATCCTGTTCGCCGCGGCCGCGACCAACGACAAGAAGGGCTTCCTCGAGACGACGTCCGAGCACCTGATCGACGGCCTGGTCTTCGCATTCAAGGCCATGGGCATCGTGATCCCGATCGCCGGATTCTTCTTCATCGGCAACGGTGACTTCTCCGCCGCCATTCTCGGACTTCCCGCGGATGCGACCGGTCCGACGCTGCTCTTCGACCTGGTCAACGCCGCGCAGTCCCACCTGCCGCAGAACGCGTTCGTCACGTCGTTCGGCATTCTCGCCATCGGCATGATCGCGGGCCTCGAGGGCTCCGGATTCACCGGGCTGCCGCTCACCGGTTCACTCGCGGGCGCGCTCGGGCCTGCCGTCGGGATGGACCCCGCAACCCTGGCGGCGATCGGTCAGATGGGGAACATCTGGTCCGGCGGTGGAACGCTCGTCGCCTGGTCGTCGTTGATCGCGGTGGCCGGCTTCGCCCGTGTGCCCGTCCTCGAACTCGCCAGGAAGTGTTTCGTGCCCGTGGTGTCCGGCCTGCTGCTGTCCACCGCGCTGTCGGTGCTCATCTTCTGACAGTTCGACGACCTCGGCGGGGCGGTTTCCCCGCCGAGGTCACGCGCGCAGTCGATCCGCGTTCTCGAGGATGGCGGCGCGCAGCGCCTGCTCCGGTTCGCTGAGAACACTCCGGCGGGCCTCCAGCACGAATTCGACGTCGACGGCGGGCCCCCACTCGTCGCACGAGCGCATCCGCACCGGCGCCAGTCCCGCGGGCGGCAGCGTCTCCGCATGGAACACGACGCCGAGACCCGCAAGACACGCGGCCCGCAACCCGTTCAAACTGTCCGTCACACAGGCCACCCGCGCGCCGCGCCCGGATTTCTCCAGGACGTCGAGCGCCGCTTCCCTCGTGATCGACGGCGGCGGATACGTCACCAGCGGCACCGGCCCCTCGGTATCCGGAACGAAGTCGGGGGCCGCGAAGAACGCCAACCGGTCGGACCACACCAGTTCGCCGTGCCGGTCTCCTCTGCGACGCTTCCCGAAGACCAGGTCCAGCCGGCCTTCGTGCAGTTGCCGGAACAACACTTCGCTCAACGCCACCGTGAGTTCGAGATCGACGAGCGGATGGCTGCGGCGGAACTCGCCCAGAATATGAGGTAGCTCGTGCAGAACCAGATCTTCGGACGCCCCGAACCGGACGCGTCCCCGCACACCGGACTGGGTGAAGTAGCGCTCGGCGTCCGAGTGCCGCTCGAGAATCGACGTCGCGAAACCCACCATCACCGAGCCGTCCGCGGTCAGCTCGACCGAATGCGTGTCCCGCAGAAACAGGCGGCGCCCGGCGGCCAGTTCCAGCTTTCCCACGTGCTGGCTGACCGTCGACTGCCGCAGGTTCAGTCGCTGGGCCGCGGCGGTGAAACTGCGGGTGCGCGCGACCGCGAGAAAGCTCCGCAGATGAACGGGATCGAACATCACCCATTGTTATCACGGTTCGGCATTACAGTAAACGCGACTATCGTCTTTCGAAATATCCGCGCATTCCTTACGGTCGAACCATGCTGACGAAGATCCCGCTGCTCAGAAGACTCGATCCGTTCATTCTCGGCATCCTGATCACCGTCGGGATCGCCAGCCTGATCCCCGCGGACGGCACGGCCCTGACCGCGTTCACGTGGGCCACGAAGGTTGCCGTCGGAATTCTGTTCTTCCTCTACGGCGCCCGACTGTCCACGCAGGAGGCGCTGCACGGCCTGCGTCACTGGCGTCTGCACGTCACCATCCTCGCGGCGACGTTCGTGATCTTCCCGCTACTCGGAATCGCTGCGCGCGTGCTGGTTCCGACGATCCTGACCCAACCGCTGTACCTGGGCCTCCTCTACGTCTGCCTGCTGCCGTCGACCGTCCAGTCGTCGATCGCCTTCGTGTCGATCGCCCGGGGCAACGTGCCCGGCGCCATCGTCAGCGCCTCGTTCTCCAACATCCTCGGCATCTTCGTGACACCACTCCTCGTGGCATTGCTGATGACGAGCGAGGGGGCAGGATTCGACGCGTCCTCCGCGATCGGCATTCTCGTCATGCTCCTGCTCCCGTTCATCGCCGGCCAGGCGGTGCGACGGTGGATCGGTCCCTGGGTGAAGAAGCACGGCGCACCGCTCAAGCTCGTCGACCGGGGATCGATCCTGCTGGTCGTCTACGTCGCATTCAGTGAGGGAATGAACGAGGGCATCTGGGGCACACTGTCCGTCGGCCGGCTCCTGGCTCTGCTCGCGGTGTGCGCGGTGCTGCTCGGCGTGGTCCTGTCCGTCACGTGGTTCGGGTCGAAGCGACTCGGCTTCGACCGGGCCGACCAGATCACGATCACGTTCTGCGGGTCGAAGAAGAGCCTCGCCACCGGGCTTCCGATGGCCACCGTCCTGTTCGCGAGCCAGCCGATCGGCCTGATCGTCCTGCCGCTCATGCTGTTCCACCAACTGCAGTTGCTGGTGTGCGCGTGGATGGCGGGCCGGCTGGCCCGACGCGCCGCCACCGAGGAGACGGAACTCGCGACCAGTTCGAGCTAGCCGGAAATCATTCGGCCAATACGGCCTTCAGGAAGGTCTTGGTGCGCTCGTTCTTCGGCGCGGTGAAGATCGTCGCCGGGTCGCCTTCTTCCACGACCCGCCCGGCGTCGAACATCATCACCCGGTTCGACACGTCCCGCGCGAACTGCATCTCGTGCGTGACGATCAGCATCGTGATGTCGGTGGTGCGCGCGACGTTCCTCAGCACGTCGAGGACGTCCGCCACCAACTCCGGATCCAGCGCCGACGTGACCTCGTCGAGCAGCAGAATGTCGGGGTCCATGGCGAGTGCTCTCGCGATCGCGACCCGCTGCTGCTGGCCACCGGACAGTTGCGTCGGGTGCGCGGTCTCCTTGTCCGACAGACCGACCGTCTCGAGCAACTCGCGTGCCCTCGTCACGGCCGCGGCCTTGTCCAGACCGAGCACGTGGATCGGCGCTTCGGTGATGTTCTCGATCACGTTCATGTTGGGGAACAGGTTGAACTGCTGGAAGACCATGCCGATCCGGCGTCGTATCCGGCGCACGTACTTCTCCGACGCCGGCACGAGTTTGCTTCCCTTCTCCTCGTGGGTCAGAGGTATCCCGTCCACCCAGATGACGCCCTCGTTCACCTTCTCGAGGGTCATGAGTAGCCGCAGGATGGTCGTCTTCCCCGATCCGCTCGGACCGATCAGGGTCACCCGGTCACCGCGCGCGACCTGGAAGTCCAGGTGGTCGAGCACGACGTGGTCGCCGAACTGCTTCACGACATCGTCGAATCGGATCATCGGGGTTGCTGCGCTCGCGTCATCGGGCAAGACGTCTCTCCAATCGCCGTATGAGCAGGGACGTCGGGTAGCTGGCGACCAGGAAGATCACACCCGCCAGCGTCAACGGTTCGAGGTACTGGAAATGCCGGGCGCCGAACTGCTGCGCGGCCGTCACCATCTCCACCACCGTGATGGCGAACAGGAACGGGGTGTCTTTGAACATCGACACCGCGTAGTTGCCCAGCGCCGGGACGACGCGACGGATGGCCTGCGGCAGGATGATCGCACGCCACGTCCGGGTGGGCGCGATGGACAACGCCCGCGCCGCCTCCCACTGGCCGACGGGCACCGCTTCAATACCCGCCCGGTACACCTCGGCCATGTATGTCGAATAGTGGATTCCGAGTACGACGACACCGATCTGCAGCGGCGACAGTCCCGTGAACGTGTAGTACACGAACAGCAGTTGCACGACGAGCGGGGTCAGCCGGATGAACTCGCTGACGGCGCGGACCGGGACACTCACCCACCGCGGCGCCGCCTGCCGGATCAATGCGATGACGAGACCGAGAACGACGGAGATCAGGAACCCGAGAACGGTCGCGATGAGGGTGATCTTGAAACCCTCGAGCAGCACGGGCAGTGCCTCGAACGCTCGATCCCAACTCCACTGGACGCTCATTGCTTCGCCGCCTCCAGTCCCCGTGGATCGGAGGGTGCGAGGCTGAAGATCTCACGCAGGGACGGACCTGTGCCGAGGCGATTCTTCGCCCGCACCTCAAGCGCGTTCATCACCAGTGTCAGCACGTAGCCGATGACGAAGTAGATGACGAGCCCGACGCCGAAGGCGAAGAGCGTGTTTCCGGTCGTCTGCCGGAGTTGGTCGATCTCGAAGGTCAAGTCCTGCAGAAGGATATAGCTCGCGAGCGCCGTGCCCTTGAGGAGTTGGATCAGGAGATTGGTCAACGGAGGAATCATCTCCGCCCAGGCCTGCGGGAAGACCACCCGGCGCAACCGCTGCCAGTGACTGAAGTCCAGGGCTGTCGCCGCCTCCCATTGCGATTGCGGCACCGAGTTGATCGCGCCCCGCACCACCTCGGCTCCGTAGGCGCCGTAGTTCAGCCCGAGCGCGAGGATCCCGCAAAGCACCGGGTCGAGGAGGTAGCCGAACAACGGAACCACGTAGAACAACCAGAACAGCTGCACCAACAGCGAAGTACCCCGGAAGAATTCGATGAACGCGCGCGCCGATCCCCTGATCACGATGTTGTGCGCACGCGCAGCCAGTCCGAGCGCGAGCGCGAGGACGAACGCGAGGAGGGCGCCTCCCGCAGTCAGTTGGAGCGTGACGACGATGCCTTCCTGGATGCTCGGCCACGCATCGAGGAAGGCATCGATGTTTTCCTTCACAGGCAGCAGACCTCTACGACGATCAGCCGGCCCCGCCGCAGAGTTTGGCGGTGGTCAGGTTCGGATCGGGCAGTTCCTCCGCGGTGAATCCGAACGGTCCGACGATGGACAGGTACTTGTCCTTGTCGGAGGTGATCTTGGCCAGCTCGGCGTTGTAGGCGTCTCGCAACTCGGTGTCTTCCTTGCGGAAGACCGTGCCCCCGGCACCGACCTGGGGTACCCCGTCGATCTCGGCGACGAACGAGTTCGTCACCTCCACCGGGGCCTGCGGGTTGTTCTGCGCCAGCCAGTTCAGTGAGATTCCGGTGAGCGCAAAGACATCCGCGCGCCCGTTGGCGACGGCGTCCATTCCGTCCTGCGGCGACGCCACCTGCATCGCATCGATCCCGAGTTGCTGCGCGTAGTCCGATTCGATCGCCCCGGTCATCGCGGCCATCCGCACCCCGCTCTGCTGCACCGACTGCATATCGGTGAGCTTCGCGGGATTACCCTTGGGCACCATCAGCGCGGTCGTGTAATTGAACTCCGGTTCACTGAACGCTGCCTGCTCGCACCGCTGCGGCAGGATCGACATGCCGGCGCTGACGACGTCGAAGCGGCGGGCCTGCAGTCCGGGAATGAGCGCTCCGAAGTCGGTACTCACGCCCTCGACGTTGTCGATGCCCAGGTTCTTGAAGATCTCGCGGTGCAGGGCCACGGTGGCGCCGGTCAGCTGGCCGTCCTGCTCGAAGCTGTACGGGGCCTCGCCGGCGAAGCCGACGGTCACCGTTCCGCTGTCCTGCAGCTGCTGGAGGAGTGATCCGCCGCTGGTCGTGTCGGTCTTCGTGCATCCCGCCAGGGAGCCGGCGGCCACCATCATGCCTGCGAAGGCGACAGCCGCCCTGACTGCCGGACGTTGTTTCGACATCGTGCTCGTCACCACAGATTCCCTTCGTCACCTCGGGTGATCCGGGAGGACGCGCACCGCACGGCACGATCCCAACGGATCTGCCCGGGCCACGTTACGCAGGCGAAGGATCCGCCATAGGGGAACCGGGGGGACGTTACCGCAGCGTTATCAAATAGCGGTCGGCGAATGTCCCCGGGAATGCCGAAAGCCCCCCAACAAGGTTGGGGGGCTTTCGGTAACGGATGTTCGGCGGTGTCCTACTCTCCCACACCCTGTCGGGTGCAGTACCATCGGCGCTGGAGGGCTTAGCTTCCGGGTTCGGAATGGGACCGGGCGTTTCCCCTCCGCTATGGCCGCCGTAACTCTATGAAACTGTCACACGGAACATCAGCGAAGAAACACACAACAAACAGTGTTGTTGGTGGTGTTCTTCTTTCTTCTGTTCTGAAACGTGTGTGTTGTTTCAGATACTGCACAGTGGACGCGTAGCTTCTTTGTGGTAAGTCCTCGGCCTATTAGTACCAGTCACCTGCATCCGTTACCGGACTTCCAGTTCTGGCCTATCAACCCGGTGGTCTGCCGGGGGCCTTACCCCCTCGAGGGGGTGAGAAACCTCATCTTGGAACAGGCTTCCCGCTTAGATGCTTTCAGCGGTTATCCCTTCCGAACGTAGCTAACCAGCGGTGCTCCTGGTGGAACAACTGGCACACCAGAGGTTCGTCCGTCCCGGTCCTCTCGTACTAGGGACAGCCTTCCTCAAGTTTCTAACGCGCGCGGCGGATAGAGACCGAACTGTCTCACGACGTTCTAAACCCAGCTCGCGTGCCGCTTTAATGGGCGAACAGCCCAACCCTTGGGACCTACTCCAGCCCCAGGATGCGACGAGCCGACATCGAGGTGCCAAACCATCCCGTCGATATGGACTCTTGGGGAAGATCAGCCTGTTATCCCCGGGGTACCTTTTATCCGTTGAGCGACACCGCTTCCACTTGCCGGTGCCGGATCACTAGTCCCGACTTTCGTCCCTGCTCGACCTGTCAGTCTCACAGTCAAGCTCCCTTGTGCACTTGCACTCGACACCTGATTGCCAACCAGGCTGAGGGAACCTTTGGGCGCCTCCGTTACATTTTGGGAGGCAACCGCCCCAGTTAAACTACCCACCAGGCACTGTCCCTGAACCAGATCATGGTCCGAGGTTAGAGGTCCAATACGATCAGAGTGGTATTTCAACAACGACTCCACACTCACTGGCGTGAGCGCTTCACAGTCTCCCACCTATCCTACACAAACCGAACCGAACACCAATACCAAGCTGTAGTGAAGGTCCCGGGGTCTTTTCGTCCTGCCGCGCGTAACGAGCATCTTTACTCGTAATGCAATTTCGCCGAGTCTATGGTTGAGACAGCTGAGAAGTCGTTACGCCATTCGTGCAGGTCGGAACTTACCCGACAAGGAATTTCGCTACCTTAGGATGGTTATAGTTACCACCGCCGTTTACTGGGGCTTAAATTCTCAGCTTCGCCACCGAAGTGGCTAACCGGTCCTCTTAACCTTCCAGCACCGGGCAGGCGTCAGTCCGTATACATCGTCTTACGACTTCGCACGGACCTGTGTTTTTAGTAAACAGTCGCTTCTCACTGGTCTCTGCGGCCCCACCCAGCTCACACTGCAAGAGTGATCACCGGACGAGGCCCCCCTTCTCCCGAAGTTACGGGGGCATTTTGCCGAGTTCCTTAACCATAGTTATCTCGATCGCCTTAGTATTCTCTACCTGACCACCTGTGTCGGTTTGGGGTACGGGCCGTGTGAAAGCTCGCTAGAGGCTTTTCTCGGCAGCATAGGATCACTGAATTCGCCTCATTCGGCTATGCGTCACCTCTCAGGCTGTATGAATGGCGGATTTGCCTACCATTCGCCCTACAGGCTTACACCAGTATTACCACTGACTGGCTCAGCTACCTTCCTGCGTCACCCCATCGCTTGGCTACTACCAGATCAGGTCCCATGCATCCACATCC